>NZ_CP133326.1:4152500-6509401 GCF_036669995.1 Rhodococcus sp. DN22
GATGGTGCGATGAACTCAATGAGCAACTGGCACCGTTGAATTCGTTCATTCTGCCGGGCGGTACCGCCTTGGGAGCCCTGCTTCACGTAGCAAGAACCGTCTCGCGGCGTGCTGAGCGTGCGGCTTGGTCCGCCATCGATACGAACCCGGAGGACACGAGCGTGCTCCCCGCGAAATACCTCAACAGATTGTCGGATCTGCTCTTCATCATGGGAAGAGTGGCAAATCCTGAAGGCGATGTGCTCTGGAAGCCCGGCGCCGGGGCTTGAGCGGGACCGGTCAGGCGGTGCGTCGCCTACGGGCGCGCCCGTCCGGCCGCGATTCCACCCAGGACAGGAACGCTGTCAATGCTCCACTGTCCAAAGCGATTTCGTAGGCCGACGAGCCGTCATTGACCTTGACCACGACGATGTCGTCGCTCATGATGTCGAATTCGGTACCCGAGGGAGAACGACGGCTCTCGACCTCGATACCTTGACGATCGATCCTGGAGTCCGGGCCCGGCCGCAGACTCGACAGTTTGAAAAAGACAAAGGTGCTTTCGCCGTAGCGAATGATTCCGTGACGCCACCCGCTGTCCCCCGGAGATGGCAGAACACGAAGCAGTGCAGCGGTACCGCCGCGACGCAGAACCAGCAGACGATACAGAAAAGCCGCGACGAGAACCGCGAGCAGCACAACCAGAATGATCAACACAGTCATTCCGAATGTCACTGTTCGTCGGCTCCCGTCGCGGCTTTACTCGAGTAACTTACGCGCGCTCGACGGCCCGGAGCTGACCCTTGGCGACCGCAATCGCTTCGAGGTCGCCCGAGTTCTCGGCCAAGACAGCCTTGGCTGCCTCGACGTCGATGTCCTGTGCCATGTCCGCGGACTCGGCAAGGATCGTCACCGTCGTCGCAGTGACGGAGAGGAATCCTCCGTGTACCGCAGCAACGATACGCTCGCCGTCGACCGAGGTGATCGACACGGTTCCGCCCTCGATCAGCTGGCCGAGGACCGGCTCATGCCCAGGCATGATTCCGATTTCACCCTCGGTGGTCTGAGCGCTGACCAGCGTCGCCGAACCAGACCACAAGCGCTGCTCGACGGCAACGAGTTCTACGGTCATCTCAGCCATCGTGGACTACTTCCCGGCCATCTTCTTGGCTGCAGCCTCGACGTCGTCGAGTCCACCGCAGCTGTTGAATGCCTGCTCGGGCAGGTGATCGAACTCGCCCTTGCAGACGCGGTCGAAGGCTTCGATCGTGTCGCGGAGCGGCACGACGGAGCCGGGCTCACCGGTGAACTTCTCGGCAACGATGAAGTTCTGGCCGAGGAACTTCTGGATACGACGGGCGCGGCCGACGAGGACCTTGTCCTCTTCCTGAAGCTCGTCCATACCGAGGATAGCGATGATGTCCTGCAGTTCCTTGTACTTCTGCAGGATGCGCTTGACCTCGTTGGCAACGCGGAAGTGCTCGGCACCGACGATGCCGGGCTCCAGGATGCGGGAGGTCGAGCTCAGCGGATCCACAGCGGGGTAGATACCCATCTGCGAAATCGGGCGCGAAAGCTCGGTGGTGGCATCGAGGTGCGCGAAGGTCGTAGCCGGCGCGGGGTCGGTGTAGTCGTCGGCCGGCACGTAAATAGCCTGCAGCGAGGTGATCGAGCGACCGCGAGTCGAGGTGATGCGCTCCTGGAGCTCACCCATCTCGTCCGCCAGCGTGGGCTGGTAGCCCACTGCCGAAGGCATACGGCCGAGGAGGGTGGAAACCTCGGAGCCTGCCTGCGTGAAGCGGAAGATGTTGTCGATGAACAGCAGAACGTCCTGGCCCTGGACGTCGCGGAAGTACTCCGCCATCGTCAGTGCGGACAGGGCGACGCGCATACGCGTTCCGGGCGGCTCGTCCATCTGGCCGAAGACAAGGGCGGTGTCCTGGAGGACGCCCATCTCTTCCATTTCCAGGTGGAGGTCGGTGCCCTCACGGGTACGCTCACCGACGCCTGCGAACACCGAGGTGCCCGAGAACTCGCGAGCGATACGCGTGATCATTTCCTGGATCAGAACGGTCTTGCCGACGCCGGCGCCACCGAACAGGCCGATCTTTCCACCCTTGACATACGGGGTGAGAAGGTCGATGACCTTGATGCCCGTCTCGAGGATCTCGGTCTTACCTTCGAGCTGATCGAAGGCTGGTGGCTTGCGGTGGATGCCCCACTGCTCGCCGTCGCGGCCGAGGCCGGGGGTGTCGAGGCAATCGCCCAGTGCGTTGAACACGTGGCCCTTGACGACGTCACCGACGGGAACCGAGATCGGCTTGCCCGAGTCGGTCACTGCAGTGCCGCGGACGAGTCCGTCGGTGGGCTGCATGGAGACGGTGCGGACCAGGTTGTCACCGAGGTGCTGTGCGACCTCGAGCGTCAGCGTCTTGGCGACCGAGGGAAGCGTGATCTCGGCGTTCAGGGCGTTGAACAGTTCAGGAACAGCGCCACGCGGGAATTCAACGTCCACGACGGGACCGATGACCCGCACGACGCGGCCGGCTACGGCCGAAGCCGAACCTGCCCCGTTGTTTTCGGTTACTGCTGCGGTCATGTGCTAGTCACTTCCTGCGCTCGAGGCGAGCGCGTTGGCGCCGCCGACGATCTCGCTGATTTCCTGGGTGATCTGGGCCTGGCGAGCCTGGTTGGCCTGACGGCTCAACGTGTTCACCAGTTCGTTTGCGTTGTCCGTCGCGGCCTTCATGGCAGTACGACGGGCTGCCGACTCCGATGCCGCAGCATCGAGAAGCGACGAGAAGATACGAGTGCTGACGTACTTCGGGAGAAGAGCACCGAGAAGCTTCTCGGGCTCGGGCTCGAAGCTGAAGTCCGCGACGGGGCCATTGTCATGGTCGTCGTCGTGGCCGTTGGTCAGCATGTCGTCACCGAGTTCGATGCGCTCTTCCGACACGAAGACCTCGAGAGGAGCCATACGGCGAACCTCGGGAGTCTGCGTCAGCATCGACACAAAGCGGGTGTAGACGATATGGAGTTCGTCGACGCCCTCGATCGTGCCTTCACCGTTCGGAGCGGCAACCTGGTTACCCGAACCAGCCATGAACAGCTCCACCAGGTGGCGGCTGGCCTTCGCTGCATCCGAGTAACCCGGATCCTGCGAGAAGCCCGTCCACGCAGCACCGATGTCGCGGCCGCGGAACGTGTAGTAGCCGAGCCCCTTGGAACCGAGCACGTACACGACCGGCTCCTTGCCCTCGCTGCGGAGGAGAGCCATGAGCTCTTCTGCCTGCTTGAGGACGTTGGAGTTGTAGCCACCACACATGCCGCGGTCACTGGTGACAACGAGGACCGCTGCCCGCTTGGGCTCCGGACGCTCGTTGAGCAACGGGTGATCGAGCGAAGCAGACGCACTCGCCAATTCGGTGAGTACCTTCGTGATCTCCTCGGCATACGGCTTGGACGCGGCGACGCGAATCTGAGCCTTGGTGATACGCGAAGTCGCGATCAGTTCCTGTGCCTTGGTGATCTTCTTGGTCGAGTTGACCGACTTGATACGAGACCGCAATTCGAGAATGCTCGCCATCGATCAATCACTCTCCCTTCGGAATTCGCAGTGACATGGGCGCGTACGTCACTTGCTGACGGTCTTGCGCTTGACGTTGATCTGCTCGTTCGCGACCTCGTCGGCGCCCAAAGCGTCAGCCTCGGCTTCGTTCACGACCCGGCTTCCGTCGGATGCGATGAAGCCTTCCTTGAACTTGTTCGTTGCGGCGATCAGCTCAGCAGCGTTGTCGGCATCGAGTGCCTTACCGCCGTTGATGCTGGAGTAGACGCCAGCAGCCGAGTGCTTGAGGTCTTCGAGCAGTTCCTTCTCGAAGCGACGGACGTCGCCGATCGGAACGCTGTCGAAGATGCCTTCGCCGGCCAGGTAGATCGAGACGATCTGGTCCTCGACGGGGATCGGGCTGTACTGATCCTGCTTGAGCAGCTCGACCAGACGGGCGCCGCGCTCGAGCTGAGCCTTGGAGGCAGCGTCGAGGTCAGAAGCGAAGGCGGAGAACGCTTCGAGCTCACGGAACTGAGCCAGTTCCAGACGCAGCGAACCGGAAACCTTCTTCATGCCCTTGGTCTGTGCAGCGCCACCGACGCGGGAGACCGAGATACCGACGTTGATCGCGGGGCGAACGCCCTTGTTGAACAGGTCGGACTCGAGGAACACCTGACCGTCGGTGATGGAGATGACGTTGGTCGGGATGTAAGCCGAGACGTCGTTCGCCTTGGTCTCGATGATCGGCAGAGCCGTCAGCGAGCCACCGCCGAGTGCGTCGGACAGCTTCGCCGAACGCTCCAGCAGACGGGAGTGCAAGTAGAAGACGTCACCGGGGTAAGCCTCGCGTCCCGGCGGGCGACGCAGCAGCAGCGAGATGGCGCGGTACGCCTCTGCCTGCTTGGTCAGGTCGTCGAACACGACCAGAACGTGCTTGCCCTGGTACATCCAGTGCTGGCCGATGGCCGAGCCGGTGTACGGTGCGAGCCACTTGAAGCCTGCGGAATCAGATGCCGGAGCAGCAACGATGGTGGTGTATTCCATCGCGCCCTTCTCCTCGAGGGCAGCCTTGACGCCCGCGATGGTGGAACCCTTCTGACCGATGGCAACGTAGATGCAGCGCACCTGCTTGTTGACATCGCCGGAATCCCAGTTGGCCTTCTGGTTCAGGATGGCGTCGATGCAGACCGCGGTCTTGCCGGTCTTGCGGTCGCCGATGATGAGCTGGCGCTGGCCGCGGCCGATCGGTGTCATGGCGTCGATAGCCTTGATACCGGTCTGGAGCGGCTCTTCGACCGGCTGGCGCTCGAGCACCGAAGCGGCCTGGAGCTCGAGTGCGCGGTTCTCGGTGCTCTCGATCTCGCCGAGGCCGTCGATGGGCGCACCCAGCGGGTCGATGACACGGCCGAGGAAAGCATCGCCGACGGGAACCGACAGAACGTCGCCCGTGCGCTTTACTTCCTGGCCTTCTTGAATGTTCTGGTAATCGCCAAGGATGACGGCACCGATTTCGGTGGCATCCAGGTTGAGCGCGACGCCGACGATTCCACCGGGGAACTCCAACAGCTCGTTGGACATAGCCGAAGGCAGGCCAGAGACGTGCGCAATGCCGTCACTGGTGTCGGTCACTGTGCCGACCTCCTCACGGGAGGCCTCCGGGGAGTAGCTCGCGGTGTAGTTGTCGATCGCGCTACGGATCTCGTCGGAGGAGATCGTCAGCTCCGCCATGTTTTTCCTGCTCTCGGTGTCTGGTCTTCGAAAAGATCTGGAGTATGTGTTCGGCTGAAGGACTACTTGAGGTTCTTCCGCAGTGCTGCGAGTCGACCCGCTGCGCTGCCGTCGATAACCTCGTCGCCCACCCGGACGACCAAGCCGCTGAGGAGTTCTGGATCGACCTCGACGTGCACTGCTACCGGCTTCCCGTAGGTGCGGGTAAGAGTGCTCGCTAAGCGATCCGACTGCTCCGAGCTCAACGCCGAGGCGCTGCGAACGTGAGCAACGGTGGTATCGCGCTGCGCTGCGGCAAGATTCGACAGCTGATCGAAAGTGTCTGCGGGTGCAGACTTCAACCGGCCGACAGCCTGTCCGGCGAGTGCCTCGGTGACCGCGGTGACCTTGCCGTAGAGCAAGCGGGAGAGGAACTCACGCTTGCGGGCTGCGGGAACCGACAGATCCGAGAGCGTCTGCTCCAGGCTGGGATCCCCTGCCACGATGCGACCGAGACGGAAGAGCTCGTCCTCAACGGTGTCCAACTGGCTCTGATCGGCTGCGGCGCGGAGCAGAGCTTCGCGTCCGAGCAGTTCGAGCGAGTTGACCAAGTCGCGGGCCGCAGACCAGTCCTGGCCTGCAGCTGCCTTCACGGTGGCGAGCGCCTCGGCGCCGACCTTTCCGGAGAACAACTGCTCTGCCAAAGCCTGGCGACCAGCGGCCGGTGCCGAAGCGTCAGCCAGCGCGCTGCGAAGAGCGCGCTGGCCGTCGAGTACCTCGACCACCGAGAAGAGCTCGGACCCAGCCTGAGCAGAAGCAGCAGTTGCGGCTCCTGCAGAGACGGCGCCCAGGGCACTGCTCAGCGCAGAACGAGTCTGCGCCAAGGCTTCACGGCTCGCTGCGTACATGTTGCTCACTTCCTGGCTGAATCAGCGCTGACGGTGTCGAGCTCGTTGAGGAAACGATCAACCGTTCCGGCGCGCTTCACGTCGTCGGCGAGGGACTCCCCGATGACCTTCTCGGCCAGGTCTACAGCGGTCTTGCCGAGATCCGAGCGGAGCTCAGCGACAATCTGCTGACGCTGGGCGACGAGCTGGCTGTGGCCTGCGGCCACGATGCGGTCGCTCTCGTCCTGCGCCTGAACCTTCATGTCAGCGATGATCTGCTGACCCTGGGTACGCGCTTCCTCACGGATCTGCGCTGCCTCGGTACGAGCTTCGGCGAGCTGCGCGCGGTACTGCTCGAGCGCTGCTGCTGCCTCCGCCTGTGCGTCTTCGGCTTTCTTGATGCCGCCCTCGATCTGCTCGGTGCGTTCGGCCAAGACCTTCTGGAACTTCGGAAGAACGAGCTTCCAGAAGACGAAACCAACTACTACGAGCGCGACCGCGGACCACACGATGTCGTATGTCTCGGGGATGAGGGGATTGTGTTCAGTCGTCCCCTCCGCCGCGAGAATTGCGATGGTGGCTGCCATGTCGGTCTTAGAAGATGAAGCCGGCGACGAGGCCGATCAGCGCGAGGGCCTCGGTGAATGCAATACCGAGGAACATGGTGGTACGAACCTGGCCGGCCATCTCGGGCTGGCGGACCATGCCTTCGATTGCCTTGCCCACAACGATGCCCACGCCGATGCCGGGGCCGATTGCTGCGAGGCCGTAGCCGATGGCTCCGTAGCCGCGCGACTTGGTCTCGACAACTTCCTGAGCGAGGTAAGCGATGCTCATGGTGTTCCATTCCCTTTCTGTTGACCTCCGCCGGATTCGGCAAGAGGCTCAGTTCTTGGTGTAGCTGGTGAGGAGGTAAAAGGTCAGTGCTCGTCGGCGTGGAGCGCCAGATCGATGTACACCGCGGTCAGCAGCGCGAACACGTAAGCCTGCAGGAAGATGACCAGCAGCTCGAAGAACGTGAATGCGATACCGGCAATGATCGACGGAACACCGAAGATCGCCTGGAATCCGCCGGACACGAAGAAGAAGTAGTTCGTCGCGCTGAAGAACAGCACCAGCAGGATGTGGCCGGCCAACATGTTGGCCATGAGACGAACCATCAGCGTGAACGGGCGCAGGATGAAGGTCGAGATGAACTCGATGGGCACCAACAAGAAGTGCAGGGGCAGCGGGACGCCGGGAACGACGATGCTGCTCTTGACGTACTTGAAGAAGCCGTACTTCTTGATTCCGACGTAGTTGAACACGATGTAGGCGAGCGCCGCGAGTACCAGGGGCATACCGATTCGTGCGTTCGGCGAGATGTTCAGGAAAGGAATGATGCTGGCCAGGTTGCTGGCGACCACGATGAAGAAGATCGTCGTGATGACCGGCAGGAAGCGCTTGCCCTGTTCCTTGCCCAGGATCTCCTCGGCGATGTTGATCCGAACGAAGTCGAGCGCAAGCTCAGCGGCGTTCTGAAGTCCGCGGGGAACCAATCGAGGGCTGCGCATCGCGATCACGAAGAAGGCTGCGACCAGCACCGACATCAGCAGACGAATCAGCATCAGACGGTCGAGCTCGAAGGGGCCCGCGTGAATCAACACGGAGGGCGGGAAAAAATCGTCTAGTGACGGCGCATGGAATTCATCCGCGGCCAGGGTGGTGACGCTCAGCGTTCTCTCCCGTAGTCGGTCCGCAGCCATCATTGACTGCGGTTCGATCGGACATTGACGATCTACAAGTCGACAAGTTCGACTCGCGCATTCGTCAGCAGCTGGAGAACCCTAGAGGGGCCTGGCGTCTGTCGGTGTCGGCGACTCTCGTCGACTCAGTGGTCAGAATTTCGACCACCTGCGAGCACATGGCATCGTCGGCTGAGTGTTACTCGGCCCACCATTGCTCTCGCTTGAACCGAACCTTATCAAGTCATCTACGACATTGTGTAGATGGGGTACCTGGAAGTCCGATTAGTTACCTCTTGTAGTACTACTCGTCGTCGTCGACGTTGCTGCTGGGAGTGGGATCGACGTACGGAGTTTTGGTTCCCAGGACGCCGTAAGTCTCCGCACCGAGCACCACGACCAGCGACATGATGATGACCAGGACGAGGGCGGTCTTGTTGTAGAAATCCATGTCCGAGAGGACAAAGAGAACCACCATCGCGAGAATCATCTTCAGCAGCCAGGTACCGAGCAGAACGGCACCGGCCGTGAGCGCAGGCAGCTTCGCTGTGAGCAGCACGCCCAACGCCGTGAACAAGATGAACCCGCCGCCGACGGCTGCGCCGATCAGAGCGCCGTAGACGCCTTCCTTACCGGCGAAGAGCCCACCCAGGAGCGCGCCGACCACGGCCAGCGCGATCAGCCCCATCACACCCCACTTCACGGCCGACTTCATGGCGGCGGTCGAATCAGGGATGGGTTGCGAGGCAGGTACAGGCTGCGGCGTGTTCGTCACGATGCCCAAGGGTAATGGATCGGAAAACTTGGCTAGCGACGCTGCTGCTTGCGATCGATCAGCGAAGGCACCGCAGTGAAGAACAACGCAAGAACCAAACCGGCCGCGACGAGTACAACAACCAGCTGACGATTGAGCAGCGAGGATCCGACGGCACCGAACGCCAGGACGCTGACCCACAGGTAGATGACCAGCACAACTCGTCGGTGCGTGTGTCCGATCTGCAAGAGGCGATGATGCAGGTGCATCTTGTCCGGACTGAATGGACTGACGCCCGCTTTCGTCCGGCGGATCACGGCCAGGAGCATGTCCAGCATCGGGATGAACATCACAGCCCCGACCAGCAACAACGGCGCGAGGAGGCCGACGAGGTCGCGGGTTCCGTAGGCAGTGAGCGGAATACGACCGGATGCGCTGGTGGAGATCGCGGCCAGCATGAGACCGATCAACATCGACCCGGAATCGCCCATGAAAATGCGCGCTGGATTGAAGTTGTGTGGAAGAAAACCGAGACAAGCGCCTGCCAAAGCCGCCGCGATCATCGCCGGCGGGTAGACACTCGCGTCGCCGCCCTGATCGTGGAGAAGACCGATCGAGAAGATGAGGATGGCGAGCGCCGCGATCAGACCCAACCCGGCGGCCAATCCGTCGAGACCGTCGACAAAATTCATGGCGTTGATGGTCGCGACGGCAACAGCAACGGTGAACAGTCCGGATTGAATCTGATCGAGGATGATGGTGGACCCACCGTCACCGCCGAACGGGTTGTAGATGATGAACCAGCTGACGCCCATCACCACGAGAACGCCGGCAGCAGTCACCTGACCGACAAATTTGGTGAGGGCGTCGAGGCCCCACCTGTCGTCGATCACACCCACGAGGACGATGACGGCGCCAGCTACGAGCGCAGCGTGTACGTCAGGACTGCCGAAGCCGAAACCTCTTGTGAGCGCGGGTAATTGCTGCGCAAACAGCAGACCGACAGCCATGCCGATATACATTCCGACGCCACCGAGGCGCGGAATCGGCTCGACGTGAACGTCCCGATCACGAGGAATCGCGACAGCGCCGAACCGCAGCGCCAACAACCGGACTGCGCCAGTCGCCAGGTAGGTCACCACCGCCGCCGTACACAGCACGAGCAAAAGTTCACGGATGGGAACACCCGCTCCCCCGCCACCCTGTGCCAGATACGTGGTCGCCTCGTAGGAAGTGATCACTGCTCGAGATCACCCGTCTGGCGGGCATAGGCAGGCTTTGCCCGGACCAGTTCGCGAACGCCGTCGGCAACTGCTGCCAACTCGGCCTCTCCTGACGTGGTGGCGGGGTCCGCGACAACTGCGCGCGCGATCAACTCCCCCACCACGCTCATGTCGGAGCGGTTGAAACCCTGGGTCGTCACGGCCGCGGACCCGACGCGGATTCCGGACGTGACGGCGGGCGACTGCGGATCGAACGGAATCGCGTTCTTGTTGAGCGTGATCGAAGCCAGTCCGCACCTACGCTCGGCGTCGACGCCGGTGACACCGCTTGCGCGCAGGTCGAGAAGCGCCAGATGTGTGTCGGTTCCACCGGACACGGTGCGCAGACCGCGAGCTTCCAACGACAGCGCGAGCGCCGATGCGTTGGCAACCACTTCCTGTGCATACCAACGATATTCCGGCGTCGACGCCTCTTTGAACGCAACCGCTTTCCCGGCGATCGCATGCATCATCGGGCCGCCTTGAATGAAGGGGAACACCGCGCGATCTACAGCCGAGGCATGCTCGCTGCGGCACAGGATCATTCCGCCGCGCGGGCCTCTGAGGACTTTGTGCGTCGTCGCGGAGACGACGTCGGCGTACGGAACGCACGAAGGTATCGCCCGGCCTGCCACCAGTCCGATGAAGTGGGCGGCGTCGACCCACAGGATCGCACCGACCTCGTCTGCGATCGAGCGGAAGGCTGCGAAGTCGATGGTGCGGGAGTACGCGGTCGCGCCGGCGACGATGATTTTCGGCTTGTGCGCCAGAGCCAGGGTGCGAACCTCGTCGTAGTCGATCAATTCGGTGGCCGAATCGACGTGATAGGGAACGGTGGTGAACCACTGCCCAGAAAAGCTGACGCGAGACCCGTGAGTCAGATGCCCACCGTGCGGCAGACTCATCGCCAATACGGTGTCGCCGGGCTTGGCGAATGCGGCGTACACCGCGAGATTCGCAGTGGCCCCCGAATGCGGTTGGACGTTGACGTGCTCGGCGCCGAACAGCGCCTTTGCCCGATCGATCGCCAGATTCTCGGCTACGTCGACGTACTCGCACCCGCCGTAGTAACGCCGACCCGGATAGCCCTCGGCGTACTTGTTGCTCAGGGTCGAACCCAAGGCAGCCAGTACCGAGGGGCTGGTGAAGTTCTCGCTCGCGATGAGTTGAAGTCCGTCGCGCTGACGCTCGAGTTCGGCCAGCGCAACAGCCGCGATCTCGGGGTCTGCCGTGGCAAGCTCACCGAAATCCGGTCCCCAATACGTGGATTCCCCCGCGCGCTCGCCGCCGGCGCCGACCATCGTTACGAAACTCCCTCTACGAGACTTTCCGGACTGGTGCCCAATACCTCGGCGATGGATTCTGCCGAGACGGCACCCACTCGCAAGATACGCGGTGAATTGCCGGTCAGGTCGACGATCGTGGAAGCAACGGCGTGTTCGGCCTTGCCCCCGTCGAGATACACGCTGGCAGATCCGCCGAGCTGATCTCGGGCTTCCTCGACGGTAGTTGCCGGCGGACGCCCCGAGATGTTGGCGCTCGAGACGGCAAGCGGTCCGACATCGCGCAACAGTTCGAGGGCAACCGGGTGGAGGGGCATGCGGAGCATGACGGTTCCGCGGGTATCACCGAGGTCCCAGGCAAGTGAAGGCGCCTGCTCGACGACCAGGCTCAGTCCGCCGGGCCAGAATGCGCGGATCAGATCCCGTGCCTGCGGGCGCACGCTGTAGACGAGCCCGTCGATGGTGTTCCACGATCCGACCAGAACCGGGACGGGCATGTCTCGCCCGCGTCCCTTGGCGCGCAAAAGACTCGTGACAGCTTCGCTGTCGAACGCGTCGGCGGCGAGTCCGTAAAGGGTGTCGGTAGGGAGAACTACGAGTCGGCCGGCCTTGAGCGCGTTCTTCGCGGCGGCCAAGCCTGCGGTTCGGGAATCTGTCTGACTGCAGTCGTACACGGTGCTCACTCAGCCATCCTTTCACTCTGCGCTTCGGGCGTTCGATTCCGCTGTGCTTCGACGTCGGTGGCGACACGTCTGGCGACGACGAATCGCGGACGACCGGCAAGATCTGGATGCTGCGCGACCTCGCCGAATACCCGGCGCGCCGAGAACAGCGCAGCGACGCCGTCCCCGTTGGTGTCGTCGTGCTCGATGCCTGCCGCGCCGCCGATTCGAAGCCACCGCGCGATGTTGCTGATCATGGGTTTGATGACGGACAGACCGTCGACGCCACCGAACAACGCGGTGTGCGGGTCGTAATCCATGACCTCAGGCTGCAATTGCACGCCTTCGGGGATGTACGGCGGATTGGACACGACCAGATCGACGCCGCCCTCGAGCCCTGGCAACAGGTTCCGATCGGTGACATCGCCCTGATGCAGATGGATCGGTGTATCACCGGCGGCCTCGCGGTCGGCAGCATTACGACGCGCCCACGCCAACGCGGCGGGCTCCTTCTCCACGGCGTGAACGACGGCGTCCGGACGGGCCTCGGCGATGGACAGCGCGAGTACACCCGATCCCGTACACAGGTCCAGAACTACCGGCGGCTTGCTTCCGCAACCTTCGAGGAACGAGAGTGCCCAACCCATGAGCAGTTCGGTTTCCGGCCGCGGAATGAAGACACCCGGCCCGACAGCGACGTCGATGTTGCCCATCGACGCGACTCCGATGATGTGCTGCAACGGAATCCGCTTCACCCGTTGGGCAACCAACTCGTCGAACGCCGCGATGACCTCGGGATCGACCAACGGAATCAGTCCGAGACGCGTGCGTTCGACCCCGAGCAGGTGGGATGCCAACAACTCGGCGTCGGTGCGTGGGCTGGGCACACCTGCGGCGTCGAGCTGTTTTGCAGCTTCGATCAGCGCCAAACGAAGTGGAAGTCGACTCACGGGTACAGCCTGCCACGCTCGACCGACACGCGGTTCACCGAGTTCCCGGCGGGATGGAGGTCAGTCATGGTCTGCATCTACTCGGCCGCGAGACGCGCCTCTCGGTCCGCCTTGCCCAATGCATCGAGAAGTGCGTCGAGCTCACCGTCGAGCACCGCGTCGAGGTTGTGCGACTTGAATCCGATGCGGTGATCGGTGATGCGGTTCTCGGGGAAGTTGTAGGTGCGGATGCGCTCCGAACGGTCCACCGTCCGAACCTGACTCTGGCGACCTGCCGACGCTTCAGCGTCCGCGGCTTCCTCGGCGACTACCTGCAAACGGGCTGCAAGGACCTGCATGGCGCGCGCCTTGTTCTGGAGCTGCGAACGCTCGTTCTGGCAGGTGACGACGATGCCGGTCGGAAGGTGCGTGATTCGGACAGCAGAGTCGGTCGTGTTGACGCCCTGACCGCCCTTGCCGGACGAACGGTAGACGTCGATACGCAGGTCACTTTCGTCGATCTGGACCTGCTCGACCTCTTCGGGCTCCGGGTAGACCAGAACGCCGGCAGCCGAAGTGTGAACGCGTCCCTGGGATTCGGTGACGGGCACTCGCTGGACGCGGTGAACGCCGCCCTCGAACTTCAGCCGCGCCCACACTCCGTCCGGGGTGTCCGACTTGCTCTTGATCGACAGCGTGGCTTCCTTGTATCCGCCGAGATCGGAGACCGTCGCGTCGAGAATCTCGACGCGCCAGCCATGCCGTTCCGCGTAGCGGACGTACATGCGGGCCAGGTCCGAGGCGAAGAGCGCGGATTCTTCGCCGCCCTCACCGGACTTCACTTCGAGGACGATGTCGTCGCCGTCATGCGGATCACGCGGCGCCAACTGATCGGTAAGCGTCTGCTCGAGCTGCGCGACCTCGGCTTCGAGATCGGGGATCTCGGCGGCGAAGCTGGAATCGTCGGCGGCTAGTTCGCGCGCGGCTTCCAGATCGTCCTGCGCAGCGGTGAGCTTGTTGTACGTCGACATGATCGGCGAGAGCTCGGAGAACCGCTTACCGACGCGCCTGGCAGCGGCAGGGTCGTTGTGCAGCGCCGGATCGGACATCTGTGCTTCGAGACCGGCGTGCTCCGCCAAGATGTCGTCGATGGCCGAGGGCTGGGTTGCGCCTGCCATGGTTCGCTCCGCTCTGAGTTTCGATTCCTACGGTGCGCGCTTGAAGGTATTTCGACGCCGGGACCCGGGAAACGCGCAAACCGAGTGCAGGCACAAAAAAGCCGACGCCCGATCTGCGCATGGCAGATCGGGCGTCGGCGGAACAGCTAGGACTCGGTGGCCGGGACCTTGCTGTCTGCGCGCTTGCCGTAGCGAGCCTCGAAGCGAGCGACGCGTCCACCGGTGTCGAGAATCTTCTGCTTGCCCGTGTAGAACGGGTGGCACTGCGAGCAAACCTCGACGTTGATGCGTCCGGACTCCTTGGTGCTGTGGGTCTCGAACGTGTTACCGCAACCGCAGACGACGGTGGTCGCTACGTAGGTTGGGTGGATTCCTGCCTTCATGGTGTCCCTTTCAATGGTCGCCGGGTCGACGTCGCCAATCGACATCGTGAACCGGAACCGGACTCGGCCGTTCAGTATGCCAGATGCGGTACCTCACCGGATAATCCGCGTCTCGCACGCCTCGGGGTGGCTGTACGAAGTTGTCAACGCACTGTCGCTCGGTTTTGTTCCGCCCACGCAAAAGGCCCACAACCAGCTGGTTGTGGGCCTTTCGACGTCGAATCGATCAGTCGTCGATCGCACCCGGTGCGGTCTTGGAGACCTGCATCAGGAACTCGAGGTTGTTCTTGCTCTTCTTCAGTCGATCGATCAGCAGATCGATGGCCTGATGCGAGTCCAGACCGGACAGGACGCGACGGAGCTTGTGCAGCACCGCAGCTTCGTCCGGGCTCAGGAGCAACTCGTCCTTACGCGTGCTGGACGGGTTGACGTCCACGGCCGGGAACACGCGGCGTTCGGCGATCTTGCGATCGAGCTTGAGCTCGGCGTTGCCGGTGCCCTTGAACTCTTCGAAGATCACGGTGTCGCCGGTGGATCCGGTCTCGACCATTGCGGTAGCGATGATGGTGAGCGATCCACCGTTCTCGATGTTGCGGGCAGCACCGAGGAAACGCTTCGGCGGGTAGAGCGCCGTCGAGTCGACACCACCGGAGAGGATGCGTCCCGACGCCGGCGAGGAGTTGTTGTACGCACGACCCAGACGCGTGATGGAGTCGAGCAGTACGACGACGTCCTTACCCATCTCGACCAGGCGCTTCGCACGCTCGATTGCCAGCTCGGCAACTGCGGTGTGATCTCCCGGCGGGCGGTCGAAGGTGGAGGAAATGACCTCACCCTTCACGCTGCGCTGCATGTCGGTCACTTCCTCGGGACGCTCGTCCACGAGGATGACCATCAGGTAGCACTCAGGATTGTTGGTGGCGACGGCATTCGCGATCGCCTGCAACACGCTGGTCTTACCGGCCTTGGGCGGGCTCACGATGAGGGCGCGCTGGCCCTTACCGATGGGCATCACCAGGTCGATGACACGCGTGGTGAGAATGTGCTGCTCGGTCTCGAGGCGCAGACGCTGGTTCGGGTACAGCGGCGTGAGCTTGTTGAACTCGGGGCGCTTCTTCGCGGCCTCGACGTCGCCGCCGTTGACCGTGTCGATACGGACCAGCGGGTTGAACTTCTGACGCTGGCTGCCCTGCTCACCGTCACGCGAGACGCGGACGGCACCGGTGATGGCGTCGCCACGGCGAAGGCCGTTCTTGCGGATCAGGTTCATGGAGACGTAGACGTCGTTGGGACCGGCGAGGTACCCGGACGTACGCACGAAGGCGTAATTGTCGAGGACGTCGAGGATGCCGGCGACCGGCTGAAGGACGTCGTCCTCACGAATCTCGGTCTCGCGCGAATCGTTGGGTGCACCACCCTCACCGCGATCGCGACCACGGCCACGGCGCTCGCGGAAACGGCGTCCCCGGCGTCCGCGTCCACCCTCTTCGTCGTCGTCCGGCCCGTTGTTGCGGTTGTCCGTGCGAGGACCGGCGTTGTTCTGGCCGGCGTTGTTCTGATTGCCGCGATCCTGACGGTCCTGGCGATCCTGGCGATCCTGGTTGCCCCGGTTGCCCTGGTTCTCGCGCTGGCCCTGGTTGTCCCGCTGGCCCTGGTTGTCCCGGTTTCGCTCGCGGCGGGGACGCTCGTTGCCCTGCTCGGCGGGAGCCTGATCAGCGTCGGACTTGCCCTCGGTGCGCGCAGGACGCTCGGCCGGAGCCTCGGCCTTGGCGGTCTCGGCGACCTTCGAAGTATCGGCGGCCTTCGCGGTGTCCGTGTCGGACTTCGCCGAAGGAGCTTCCTGCTCGATGCTCAGTTCACCCTGGTCGGGTGAACCTGCACGACGAGCGGCGCCGCGACGCTGACGTCCGCGACGGGGTGCGCTCTGATCGGAATCCTCGGCGGATTCGGTACGCGCAGGCGCGGCCTCGGCAGGAGCCGACTCGGCTGCCGGAGCTGTTTCGGCTGCGGGGGTTTCGGTGCGTGCAGCGCGAGTGCTCTTGGCACGAGTGCGCGCAACGGGTGCGTCGTCGAGAGTGAGTTCACTCTGTGCGGGTGCAGCCTTTGCGCTGCCGCCCTGGCGCTCCTTGATGGCTGCGATCAGGTCACCCTTGCGCATGCCGGAAGTGCCTTTGATGCCCAGTTCACCCGCAAGAGTGCGGAGTTCGGTGAGCACCATGCCGGAGAGTCCGGCACCACGGCGCGTTTCGGCACGCTTCGTGGAGGTCGCCACCGCACCGTTCGATGCTGAAGATGACGCCTGAGAATTGTCGCCTGATTCCGACCCGGCGGGTGCAGAAGTGGCGATGAGGTCCGTATCGGTCACGGAGGTCCTTTCCTTCCCTCACTCGCACTGCGCAAAGTCGAGGGTTCGTCCCGCAGTTCGATTGAATACCGAACTCGGTGGTGCCGTACGTGGTTGCTGTCCAGAACTGCCGGCTTGTCCGCCGTCACATGATTGTCGGAAACTCTCGCCTCAAACTTTTCATGCGCTCGCAAACCTGCCCAACGCGCCTTCGTCGACGATTCACTCCCCCGTGTGTTGAACCCCAGAGTGATGGAACCTCTGAGTGTTCGATCCGCGGAGGATTCAAACCTTCGGAGAAGGTACAAGCGTGAGGATCATGCCTGCGAGAATCATGCCAAGGACTGTGGACCCCGATTGGGAAGGAGTTTTGCCCCCTGGTGATGCACCGGCGACTGACGCGCACGATGTACGGACATAGCCCAGGATAGCGCCCAAACCTGAGTCCGGCAAGAATTTGGACGACTGGGTGTGTCAGTTCACTACCGATCGGTAGTGGGCGATCACCAGGACCAAGGCAGGGATCAGACCGTCGTCGTGGATACTTCGACGCCGTCGGCGATGTCCAATTCGAGGACACGTAGTCCGTCTGCCCGCGCCGCTTCCGCGAGTTCGACGGGGAAAGGTTCTGTGCTGAGCGCCAACACGGTGGGGCCGGCTCCGGAAACGGTCGCAGCAATACCCGCCTCGCGCAGGATCCCGATCCATCGCGTCGTGAGCGGAAGCGCGGGTGCGCGCTGTGCCTGATGCAGGCGATCCTCGGTGGCCGCCATCAACAGATCGGGCCGAGCAGTGAGCGCAACGACGGCGAGCGCGCTGCGGCTCGCGTTGAACGAGGCATCCTGGTGCGGAACCAATTCGGGCAGGAGCCCGCGAGTGTGTGCGGTGGACGACCGCTCCTCGGGAACCAGTGCCACAGCACGGATGTCGGGATGGACGTCGAGTTTGGCCGCGGAGTAGATCGGCTCGTCGCCTTCGACGGCCGGTGGGCAACTCCACGAGACGACTGCGCCACCGAGAACACTGGCAGACGCGTTGTCCGGGTGACCTTCGAACTCGGACGAGAGTTGAACCAACTGCTCTTCCGTCAAGCCGATCTCGGCATCGAGAGCGCGCGCCAGACCGTTGGCTGCTGCCAATCCACCGACAGCCGCGGAAGCCGAGGATCCCAACCCGCGCGAATGTGGAATCGCGTTGCGGCACAACACGTCCAGGCCACTGGCCCACACTCCGGCCGCTTCGAGACCACGCTCGATGGCGCGGACCACGAGATGCGAAGGACCCCAGGGTACGTCGGCAGCGCCTTCACCTTCGACGCGGATCTGAAGGCCTGAATCCGTTGTGGTGACTACGATTTCGTCGTACAACCCCAACGCCAGACCGAGGGTGTCGAACCCCGGCCCCAAGTTCGCACTCGAGGCCGGGACGCGAGCAGTCACCGAAAGGCCGATAGGCAGGGTTATAGTCATGTCAGACACCGGATTCCGCGGAGTGGTCGATGAATCCACGGACACTATGCAAGCTCGAGGGCAGCCGCGACGGCAACGGGATCGACACCGATCGGCTCGACGTTCGGCATACCCTTCAAAGCCGTGTCAGGATCCTTGAGACCGTTACCGGTCACCGTGCACACGACGGTCAGGCCCGGCTCGAGCCAGCCCTCTGCACGTGCGGCGAGCAGGCCGGCGACACTGGCTGCCGACGCCGGTTCGACGAAGACGCCCTCGGTGGCGGCGATCAGACGGTAAGCCTCGAGGATCTTCTCGTCGGTGGCGGCACGGAATGCACCGTTCGACTCTTCCTTCGCGGCGACAGCGCCGTTCCAGGAAGCGGGAGAACCGATTCGGATTGCGGTGGCGATGGTTTCGGGATCCTTGACGGGAGCACCGTTGACCAGCGGAGCCGCACCGGCTGCCTGGACGCCGAGCATACGGGGCTTGACCGTGGTCAGACCGTCCGCGTAGTACTCGGAGTATCCGCGCCAGTACGCGGTGATGTTACCGGCGTTTCCGACCGGGAGTGCGTGCACGTCGGGAGCCTTGCCGAGGACGTCCATGATCTCGAATGCCGCGGTCTTCTGGCCTTCGATGCGCACCGGGTTGACCGAGTTGACGAGACCGATGGTGGGGAATTCGGCCGTGGTCTTGCGTGCCAGCTCGAGGCAGTCGTCGAAGTTGCCCTGGACCTGAATGATCTTGGCGCCGTGCATGACTGCCTGCGCAAGCTTGCCCATGGCGATCTTGCCCTGCGGGATGAGCACGGCGCAGGTCATGCCGGCCTTGGCTGCATACGCAGCGGCCGAGGCGGAGGTGTTGCCGGTGGACGCGCACAGAACTGCGCGCTGGCCACGGGCCAAGGCGTCGGTGACGGCCATCGTCATGCCGCGGTCCTTGAAGGAACCGGTGGGGTTGAGGCCCTCGACCTTGAGGTAGACGTCGCAGCCGGTGATCTCGGAGAGGTGGCCGGCCGGCAGGAGCGGGGTGCCGCCTTCGCGCAGGGTGACGGTCTTCCAGTTGTCACCGATCGCGAGACGGTCCCGGTATGCCTCGATGAGACCCGGCCATGCCTTGTGGACGGGGTTGACGATGCCGGTCATTGTTCAGTGCCTTCCAGTCGCAGCACGCTGGTCACAGCGGTGACGAATTCGAGTTCGTTGAGGGCCGCCACGGTCTCGGAGAGAGCCGCGTCGGTTGCTACATGAGTGACGACCACCAGACGCGCGCCGGCGCCGGCGCCCTCCTGGCGGACGACGGAGATGCTCACGCCGTGCTTGGCGAACTCGGCGGCGACTGCGGACAGCACACCTTCCTTGTCCGCGACCTCCATGTTCACGTAGTAGCGCGTGAGGATGTCGCCCATCGGGGCGACCTTGAGCTTGGCGTACTTGGACTCGCGGGGGCCGCGGCCGCCGTGAACCTTGTTGCGCGCAGCCATCACCAGGTCACCCATCACCGCGGAAGCTGTGGGGGCGCCGCCTGCGCCCTGGCCGTAGAACATGAGCCGGCCGGCGTTCTCTGCTTCCACGACAACGGCGTTGAACGCGCCGTTGACCGAGGCCAGCGGATGGCTGAGCGGAACCAGCGCCGGGTACACGCGAGCGGAAATCCGCTCCTTGCCCTTGGGCGTGACGATTCGCTCGCAGATCGAGAGCAACTTGATCGTGCAGTCGAGTGCCTTCGCCGAAGCCAGGTCGGCGGAGGTGATCGTGGAGATTCCTTCGCGGTACACGTCCGCGGCAGTGACGCGGGTGTGGAACGCGATCGACGCGAGGATCGCTGCCTTCGCCGCGGCGTCGTAGCCTTCGACGTCCGCGGTCGGGTCGGCTTCCGCGTATCCGAGGCGTCCGGCTTCGGCCAAGGTCTCTTCGTAGTCGGCGCCGGTCTCGTCCATCGCCGAAAGGATGAAATTGGTGGTGCCGTTCACGATTCCGGCGACCTTGTTGACACGGTCTCCGGCCAACGACTGTGTGAGCGGGCGGATCACGGGGATCGCGCCGGCAACAGCGGCCTCGAAGTACAGGTCGACAGAGTTGGCCTCTGCAGCCTCCGCCAATTCACCGGTGTGGTCCGCGAGCAGCGCCTTGTTGGCGGTTACGACCGACTTACCGGAGTTGAGGGAAGAGAGAATCAGCTTGCGAGGGAGCTCGATTCCGCCGATCACCTCGACCACGATGTCGACGTCGTCACGACCGACCAGGGACTCGGCGTCCGTCGTCTGCAGTTCCTCGGGAATTCCGCGGTCCGAGCCGATACGGCGGACGGCAACCCCCCGCAGTTCCAACGGGGCGCCGACGCGAGCTTCGAGTTCCTCGGCCTGCTCACGAATGATCCGGACGACCTCGCTCCCGACGTTGCCGAGGCCGAGAACGGCCACACCGATAGCGCGATGCGCCGATTCGCTCGTCACTGCGATACCTCCAAGCTGAGCAGATCTTCCACTGTTTCCCTCCGCAGAATCACGCGTGAGACTCCGTCACGCACCGCCACCACGGCTGGGCGGGTGAGCAGGTTGTACCTGCTCGACATCGAATAGCAGTATGCACCGGTCGCTGCTACCGCTAGTAAATCACCGGGCCCGACGTCCTCGGGCATCCAGGTGTCCCGAATGACCACGTCACCGGACTCGCAGTGCTTACCGACGATACGTGCAACGACGGGATCAGCCTCGGAAGTTCGCGAAACCAACTTGGCTTCGTACTCCGCACCGTAGAGGGACGTGCGGATGTTGTCGCTCATCCCGCCGTCGACGCTGATGTAGCGGCGTGTCAGCGAGCTACCCACCGTGACGTCCTTGATGGTGCCGACCTCGTAGAGCGTCACCGTGCCAGGTCCGGCGATGGCGCGGCCGGGTTCGACGGCAAGCGTCGGCTCCGGCAATCCGGCCAGTGCGGACTCGTTGCGCACGATGTGGCCGAGCTTTGCTGCCAGTTCGTCGACGGGCGGCGGGTCGTCGGAGGGGATATACGAGATCCCCATGCCGCCGCCGAGGTCGATGATCGAAATCTGCTTGGTCTTCTCGACTCCGAACTCGGTGACGACGTCGCGGAGCAAACCGATCACGCGGTGCGCTGCCACCTCGAAACCGTCGACGTCGAAGATCTGCGAACCGATGTGGCTGTGCAGGCCGACCAGGCGCAAGTTGTCGGCAGCGAAGACGCGACGGACCGCGTCGATCGCCGCTCCCCCGGCCAGCGAGAAACCGAACTTCTGGTCCTCGTGTGCGGTGGAGATGAATTCGTGGGTATGCGCTTCGACGCCGACGGTCAGTCGGATCAACACGTCCTGAACGACACCGGCCTCACCGGCGACACGATCGAGTCGGTCGATCTCGATCGACGAGTCGAGCACGACGTGTCCGACGCCCGCGGCGACACCAGCGGCCAGTTCGGCGACTGACTTGTTGTTGCCGTGCATGGCAATTCGCTCGGCCGGGAAGTCCGCGTGCAACGCGATCGCCAGTTCGCCGCCGGAGCAGACGTCGAGCGAGAGGCCTTCGTCGGCGACCCAGCGTGCGATCTCGCCACAGAGGAATGCCTTGGATGCGTAGTGCACCTTGGCATCCGGGCCGAAGGCGCGGGCCATGTCACGGCAGCGTGAACGGAAGTCGTCCTCGTCGATGACGAACAACGGAGTGCCGTACTTCTCGGCAAGTTCACCGACCTTGACACCCGCGAGGGTCACTTCACCGTCGTCGCCACGAGAAGCGTTGCGCGGCCACACCTGCGGTGAGAGTTCGCCGAAGGCTTCGGGGCTGGTCGGACGGTCGGGCAAGCCGGGGGCCTGCAACTGCTCGGCGTGCTTGGGGCCGGCGGGGTGCGCGTTCACATTTGCTCCGGTGCGGTGACGCCGAGCAGTTCGAGACCGTTGGCCAGGACCTGTCGGGTGGCGGCGCAGAGAGCCAGACGCGCGCGGTGCACGTCGGTGGCGTCTTCGTCGCCTTGCGGAAGGATGCGGCACGCGCCGTAGAAGCGGTGGTACGCACCCGCGAGTTCTTCGAGGTAGCGGGCAATACGGTGCGGCTCACGCAGATTCGCAGCGCTCGACACGACGCGTGGGTACTCGCCGATCGTGCGGATGAGGTCACCCTCCTGCTCGACGGTGAGCAGGGCGAGGTTGCTCGCGTCGGCGGACAGACCGAGGTCTGCGGCGTTGCGAGCGATCGCCGAGAGGCGTGCGTGCGCGTACTGCACGTAGTAGACGGGGTTCTCGCTGCTGGTCTTGGTCCACAGGTCGAGGTCGATGTCGATGCTCGAGTCGACCGACGAGCGGATCATGACGTAACGCGAGGCGTCGACGCCGATTGCCTCGACCAGGTCGTCGAGGGTGATGACGGTGCCTGCACGCTTGCTCATCTTGACGGCAGTGCCGTCCTTGACGAGGTTGACCATCTGGCCGATCAGCACCTCGACGGTGTCCGGATCGTCGCCGAATGCGGCAGCGGCAGCCTTGAGACGGCCGATGTAACCGTGATGGTCGGCGCCGAGCATGTAGATACAGAGGTCGAACCCACGTGCGCGCTTGTTCTGGAAGTAGGCGATGTCACCGGCGATGTAGGCGGCGTTGCCATCGCTCTTGATGACGACGCGGTCCTTGTCGTCGCCGTAGTCGGTGCTCTTGAGCCACCACGCACCGTCTTCGTGGAAGAGGTTGCCCGAACCCTTGAGGGATTCGACGGCCTTCTCGACCGCACCGGATTCGAAGAGCGAGTTCTCGTGGAAGTAGACGTCGAAGTCGACGCCGAAGTCGTGCAGGGTCTGCTTGATGTGCGTGAACATCAATTCGACGCCGATGGCGCGGAAGGTTTCCTGCTGCTCGTCGGCAGGCAGATCCATGACGTCGGGACGCTGCTTCAGAACCGAGGCGGCGATGTCGGCGATGTATGCACCGGCGTAACCGTCTTCGGGAGCAGGTTCACCCTTCGCTGCAGCGATCAGCGAACGCGAGAAGCGGTCGATCTGGGCACCGTGATCGTTGAAGTAGTACTCACGTGTTACCAAACCACCCTGCGCGGACAGAATGCGTCCGAGCGCGTCTCCGACTGCGGCCCAACGGGTTCCACCGAGGTGAATCGGTCCGGTGGGGTTGGCGGAGACGAATTCGAGGTTGATCTTCTTGCCGGCGAGGGAGTCACCCGAGCCGTACGACGCACCGGCTTCGAGAACCGACACGACGATCGCGCCCTGGGCGTCCTTGTCCAACCGAATGTTGAGGAAGCCGGGCCCGGCGATCTCGGCGGATTCGATTCCGTCGGCAGCGGTGAGGGCTTCGGCGATCCAGCCCGCCAGCTCGCGGGGATTCGTGCCGACCTTCTTGGCTACCTGCATGGCAATGTTGGTGGCGTAATCGCCGTGCTCGGGGTTGCGTGGTCGCTCGACGGTGAGGGTTTCGGGTAGCACGGATACGTCGAGGCCACGATCGGCAAGGACGCTCGCTGCGGTTCCGCGGAGCAGTTCGGCAAGGTCAGCTGGAGTCACAGGTATTCATCCTATTGCCTGCACACCGGAAGTGGAGACTCGCCTCACGCCTCGCTCTCCGTGAACGTGCGCGGGGCCGCTGTGGCGTGTCGCACGCCACTCTCAAAGTTTGCCCTCAGACTCGGAAAGTACAGTGGTAATGCCCGAGCTACCACCGCGTACCTTCATGCGCGGGCGCGCCACACCTCAAGCCCACACACCGAAAGAGCCCAATCGATGCCAAGCGGTTCCGATAGTCGCGGTCCCAACAAGAACTCCGGGGCCAAATCAGCCAAGGCCATCAAGGCCGCCAACAAGAACAGTCGGCCGGCCAAGAAGGGCAAGGGCGGCGTCCCCGCTCCCCGCCAGATCCCCTGGCTGTCGATCGGCGCCGGTGTGGCTGTGCTCGCACTCATCGCCGTGCTCGGTATCAATCTGTGGCCCAAGGTCGAGGAGCGGCAGGCCCTCGAGCCGTACAAGTACAGCTCGGAGAACAAGGATCCGTCGGACAAGATCGACGGCGTCCTCAAGATCGAGTACCCGGCCGGCCAGCACGTCGATTCCACTCAGCGCGTGGCGTACGACCAGACCCCGCCGTTCGGTGGCCCGCACGACGCCACCTGGGCTAACTGCACCGGAACCGTGTACGCCGACCCGATTCGCACCGAGAACGCCGTCCACTCGCTCGAGCACGGCGCCATCTGGATCACGTACAACCCCGATCTCGTCGACCAGGACCAGATCGACAGTCTCGCCGGACGCGTGAACGGCAAGTCCTACATGCTGATGTCGCCGTACCCCGGTCAGAGCAGCCCCATTTCTCTGCAGTCGTGGGGCCATCGCCTCGAGATCGACAAGGCCGACGACGATCGCATCGATCAGTTCATCACTGCGCTGAACCAGAACCCGAACGTCTACCCCGAGGTCGGCGCGAGCTGCACCAACCCGCTGTTCACTCCGTCGACGTCGCCGTTCGATCCGACACCTCCGGGCGCCGACGCCATCCAGATGGACGGCACGGGCGCTACCCCGGCCACCGACGAACAGATTCCCGCCGGTGGATAGTTCGACGAGCACCGATCAGTCTTCGAAGCCGAGTCAGCGCACCGCACTGCTGATCATCGGTCTGATCGGCGCGATCGCCGTCGGTTTTGCGCTCGGCGCACTGACCAACCTCCTCGGACCCGATGCGAAGTCGTCACTGACCGTTCCGGCTTCGGATTCGGTGGACGTGGGCTTCGCGCAGGACATGAGCGTGCATCACAGCCAGGCCGTCGACATGGCGTCCATCGCCCTGACGAAGTCCACGGACAACGACGTACGCACGCTGGCGTTCGACATCTTGACCACGCAGCAGAACCAGCTCGGTCAGATGCAAGCGTGGCTGACCATGTGGGATCAGCCGCTGTCCAAGGTGGGCCCGTACATGGAGTGGATGTCGTCGGATTCGGGCTCCGGCCATGGATCGCACGGGACTTCGGCCACGATGGACATGAGTCATTCCGGGCCGGTCGACACCATGCCCGGCATGGCGTCCCCCGAGGACCTTGCGGCTCTCCGCGCAGCGGAAGGTCTGCAACTCGACACCTTGTTCCTGCAGCTGATGCTTCGTCACCACGAAGGTGGGCTTCCGATGATGGAGTACGCAGCAGCCGACGCCACCGAGGGGCCGGTGCGCAGCCTGGCGCAGACGATGGTCAACACGCAGCAGAGCGAGTCCAAGCTGATGACCGACATGTTGGCAGCTCGCGGCGCAGTGCCACTGCCCATGAACTGAGCAGAACTGAACTGAGCCGAAATTGTTCAGACCCAACTGGGCCTGGTCCTCAATTTCAGGACCAGGTCCAGTTTTCTACTTCCGGCATGTCTTCGAGGTGCTCGACGATGTAACGCGAGTGCTTTTCGAGCTGTGTGCGGCAGAACTCCGCCAACTCGGACGCCCCGGCCGGCCGACGCTTGGAGCGTCGTAGCGCCTCGATCACCAGGTGGTAGCGGCTCATCTTGTTGAGGACAACCATGTCGAACGGTGTTGTGGTTGTTCCCTGTTCACTGAATCCGCGAACGTGGAAGCGCTCGGGACTCGGACGCCCGTGAATCAGTTCGTGCACGGCACGCGAGTATCCGTGGAATGCGAACACGACGTCGGTCTGCGCGGTGAACAGATCGAGGAAGACCCGCTCCCCGAATCCGTGGGGATGCTCGGTTGGCGTCAGCAAGGCCATCAGATCGACGACGTTGACGACGCGGGTGATCAGTTCGGGTGTGTGATCGCGCAGCAACTGTGCAGCAGCCAGGATCTCCTGCGTCGGCACATCTCCCGCGGCGGCCAGGACCACGTCCGGTTCCTGTCCGCGAGCCTCGGTTCCGGCCCATTCCCAGACCGAAGCGCCCGCCGCGCAGTGCTCGTGCGCTTGCTCGAGCGTGAGGTACTGCAGGTGTGGTTGCTTGTCCACGACTATCAGGTTGACGTGGTCGGTGCTACGCAGGCAGTGATCCGAGATCGAGAGCAAGGTGTTGGAATCCGGCGGCAACCACACGCGGATCACACTGGGGGCCAGGGGAATAACGGCGTCGATCATGCCGGGGCCCTGATGACTGAATCCGTTGTGATCGTTGCGCCAGCACGTACTGGTCAGCAGCACGTTGAGCGAAGCAACAGACGCCCGCCACGGCAGGTCGACGGCATGTTGGAGCCACTTGGCGTGCTGGATGAGCATCGACACGCTCACCATCGCAAATGCTTCGTAGCTCGCGAACATCCCGTGTCGGCCCGACAGCAGATAGCCCTCGAGCCATCCCTCGCAGAGGTGCTCGCTGAGGACCTCCATGACACGACCGTCCGCGGACAGCCCGTCGTCGTAGTCGGTGATCGGCAGTTGCCAGCAGCGATCGGTTGTCTCGAATACGGCGCCGAGGCGATTGCTCGACGTCTCGTCCGGACAGAAGAGTCGGAAGATCCCGCCGCTGTCCTCGGTTTCCGTGGCGGCGTAGATGTCGCGCAGAAGCTCGCCGAGCACTCGCGTCGTCTCGTGGAAGGTCGAACCCGGGGATTGGATGGGAAGCGCGTACTTTTCGAGCGGCGGCATCGGGAGATCGACGCGAAGTCGTCCACCGTTCGCGTAGGGAGTGCTCCCCATGCGCTTGTCCCCCGTCGGCGACAGCGCCGCCAGTTCCGCGACGAGTGATCCGTTGGCGTCGAACAACTCGTCCGGACGGTACGACCGCATCCACTCTTCGAGTTGCCGCAGATGTGATTCGTTGCTTCGCACGCCGGACAACGGCACCTGGTGCGCACGATGTGTGCCCTCGACCAAGATTCCGTCGACGGTGTGTGGACCGGTCCATCCTTTCGGCGTCCGCAACACGATTGCCGGCCACGAACCCGTCCACTCCTCTCCGCGGCGTGCGGCACCCTGCATCTCGCGGATCTTCTCGTACGCCTGCGAGATCGCTTGATACAGCTGAGGAAACACCGCGTCGGGGTCGTCACCGGAGACGACGATCGGCGCCCACCCCTGTCCACCAAGATAGGCCTGGATGTCTTCGTCGCTGCTGCGTCCGTAGACCGTCGGCCCGGCGATCTTGGCACCGTTCACGTGCAGGATCGGCAGCACCGCGCCGTCGCGTCGTGGATTCAGGAACGCCGGGAGCTTCCACGAACCGGACAACGGCCCGGTCTCCGCTTCGCCGTCGCCGATCACACAGGCCACCACGAGGTTCGGATGATCGAAGGCAGCGCCGGCCGCATGGGCAAGGGCGTAGCCGAGCTCGCCGCCTTCGTGGATGCTTCCGGGTGTCTGCACACTCACATGGCTGGGCACTCCGCCGGGAGCGGAGAATCGCCGACACATCCGGTGGATGCCCTCGGCGTCGTCCGAGACTTCCGGATAGATCTCCGAGTACGTTCCCTCGAGATACGTCGACGCGACCAGCGCCGGACCGCCGTGCCCGGGACCGGTCACGTAAAGCCAGTCTGCGCCGGTGGCGACGATGTGCCGATTGAGGAGCGTGTAGATCATCGACAAGCCGGGGCTGGTCCCCCAGTGCCCGAGCAGTCGGGGCTTGATGTGCTCGGCACGCAACGGTTCCCGCAGAAGCGTGTTGTCCTTCAGATAGATCTGCGCGACGGTCAGATAGTTGGCCGCTGCCCACCACTTCAGGTCGAGCGCGAGCTGGTCTTCGGAATAGTGGTGATCGGTCATCAACGACTCCCGTACCTCACGAGGGTGCCCGAGCAGTCCGCCCGAGCCTGTGCTCAGAGCCGAGCCTAGGCGTAAAAAGCATCCGAGTCAGTCGGTGCAGATGATTCGACGACCATGGTCCCCGGCCGCATCCTCGACTACCTCCCGCGACGACGCCATGCCGAGGCGGGTGCCGGTTTGGTCTTGTCCCCCCGTGATGCGCTACGCTAACGCAGCCCAATCGGCACACCGAGTATTCGGTGCGCCCCCGTAGCTCAGGGGATAGAGCGTTCGCCTCCGGAGCGAAAGGTCGCAGGTTCGAATCCTGCCGGGGGCACCACGAAGACGCAGGTCAGCGATTGATCGTCGACCTCTTCACGGTGCCACACCAAAATATTCAGGGCAATCTACCCGACTACTGTCGATCTCATGCCTCGCATCGATCCTGCTCCCACGTACACGATGCGTCAGCTGGCCGCGTTTGTCGCGGTAGCCGAGACCGGAACGATCAGTGCCGCGGCCGAGCGCCTGCACCTCTCTCCTTCCGCCCTGTCCGCGGCGCTCACCGAACTCGAACGCGCGCTCAAAGTTCAACTGTGCGTTCGCCGTCGCTCATTCGGCATTCAACTCACCCGCACCGGTGAAGCGGTTCTGGTGCGCGCCCGGGCGCTACTTCAGCAAGCCGGGGAACTCGAATCCGATGCGCTCGGAACCGGCGGAAGCGTGTCGGGGCCCATAGCGATCGGCTGTTATCCCGCTCTGGGGCCGACGGTGTTGCCGTCGATGATCGCCGGGTTCACCCGTGAGAATCCTGACGCGCAGGTGGAGTTCCGCGAGGACACTCAGAATCGGCTCCAGACACATCTCGAGAACGGCGAGTTGGACCTCGCGATCGCTTACGACCTGGACCTGTCTCCACAATTGCGCACAGTTCCGTTGGCCATCCGCGAACCCTTGATCGTCCTGGGTGCAGAACACCCACTCGCGCGGTCCGAGCGACCGATCCATCTTCCGGACCTCGCGGAACACCCGATGGTTCTCCTCGACGCGCCGCCGAGCACCAAACACGCGCTCGACGTCTGTCGCGCAGGCGGATTCGCCCCGAAGGTTGCCTACAGAACTGCGAACTTCGAGACGGCGAGGGCATTTGTCGGCCGTGGCCTCGGCTGGACGCTGCTACTCCAGCGGCCCAAGATCGACGTCACGTACGAGGGGCTCGAGGTGGTCGTCAAGACCATCGCTTCCCCCGCAGTGCCGTCGGTGCACGTAGTTCTCGCTTGGCACCAGAACACTCGCCTCAGCCGCGTCGCACGCGCTTTCATAGAATTCGTTTCACCCTCAGAACCTGCCCAATAGTCCCGCTACCAGGCAGCGGAGCTGGTTCCACGTATTTTCCGTGCAAGAACCTCCAATTCTTTCGCTTTTCAATTGTTGTGGCGCACGTCATTGTTTCTTCAAGCCACATTCATCTCGAAAGGCACTTCATGACCTCCATCGCCTCACCGACCGCAACGCGCGCCGCCGCGACGGTCAAGGCGCGTAAGGCCGCCCTCGGCAGCTTTGTCGGCACCGCCATCGAGTGGTACGACTTCTTCATCTACGGCACCGCCGCCGCACTCGTGCTCGGCAAGCAGTTCTTCCCCGGCACGTCCGATCTGGCCGGCACCCTCGCCGCCTTCGCCACCCTCGCCGTCGGATTCGTCGCGCGTCCCATCGGCGGAATCGTGATGGGCCACTTCGGCGACCGCATCGGACGCAAATCCATGTTGGTCACCTCGTTGATGCTGATGGGCTGCGCCACCGTTGCCATCGGGCTGCTACCCAACTACGCCGCTATCGGCGTCTTTGCCCCCATACTCCTGGTGACCTTGCGATTCGTTCAGGGACTCGGTGTCGGCGGCGAGTGGGGCGGCGCAGTTCTGGTCGCCACCGAAAACGCACCGGAGGGCAGGAAGGGGCTGTACGGCAGCGCACCACAAATCGGTGTTCCCGCAGGCGTACTGGTGGCCAATCTCGTCTATCTCCCCCTCGCCGCCTTCATGGACGACGATGCATTCAACTCCTGGGGATGGCGAATCCCGTTCCTGCTCAGCGCAGTTCTGGTGGGCGTTGCGATGTGGATCCGTCTCGGCCTCGAGGAAAGTGACGAGTTCACCGCGTCGAAGTCCGAGGCACCGGCGGAGTCCATGCCGATTCTCGAGGTTCTCACCAGACACTGGAAGACTGTGCTCCTCGCCGGTGGAACCTTCATCGCCACCAACGGAATCGCGTACGCGTACATGGTTTACGTCCTCAAGTACGGCGAGACCGAACTCGGCTTCAGCAAGACCACGATGCTCTTTCTTCTCATCGCATCCTGCCCGTTCTGGATGGCGGGAATGGCTTTCAGCGCTCACAAGTCGGACACTCTCGGACGCCGGACCGTCTACATCCGCAGTTCGATCACCCTGGTAGTGGCGGCAGCGGTGTTCTTTCCGCTGATCGACACAGCGATCGTTCCGGTGATGCTCGTATCGATGATCGCCCTCGGCTTCACGCTCGGCTGCTGCGCCGGCCCACAAGCGGCACTGTTCGCCGAATTGTTTCCCGCACACATCCGCTACAGCGGAGCGTCACTCGGCTACCAGATCGGCGCAATCCTCGGCGGCGGTCTGGCCCCGATGATCGCCACCGCGCTCTACGCCGCCTTCGACACCTCGTTCGCCATCACCGCCTACTTCGTGATCATTGCCGTGATCAGCCTGGTTTCCATCCTGCTGCTCCCGGAACCTCAATTGATCCCGAAAAACACTGCCGCACAGAAAGCCTCGTGACCATGTCGACCTACTTTCATCCGAAGAAGTACGCACCCGAGGACTTCGCCTCCCTGGCGCCTTCGGCCGACGCACTTCCCGTCGTGATCGTCGGAGCCGGCCCCGTCGGCATGGGCGTAGCCATGGGCTTGGCGCAGCGCGGCATTGCCGTCACGATTCTCGAAGCGGCCGATCAGGTCTCGTTCGGCAGTCGCGCGATCTGCGTGTCACGCCACAGCCTCGAAGTTGCCGAACGCCTCGGCTTCGGTGCCGAGCTCGAAGACATCGTTCTGCCGTGGGTGGGTGGTCGGAGTTACTACCGCGATCAGGAAGTACTGCAGTTCCGCATGGCATCCGCCGAGCACGACGCGCGTGGACCCATGGTCAACGTCTCGCAATCCGAGTTCGAGCAGATCATGACCGACAAGCTGCTCGCTCACCCACTGGTGAACTTCCGCTGGTCGTCGTCGATCGCCGGCATCTCCGTCGGTGACAACGAGGTGACTCTGACCGTCGACACCGCGTTCGGAACCCGCGAACTGCGCGCGGCGTGGGTCGTTGCCGCCGATGGTGGACGCAGCAAGATGCGCGAACTCAGCGGAATCCGCTTGCAGGGCAACAGCTACGAGGGCAACTACGTCATTGCCGACATTCATTGGGAATCGGAACTCCCGGCCGAGCGTCTGGTGTGGTTCGACGCACCCAGCAACCCGGGGTCCACGATCATCATGCATCGCCAACCACGGGACATCTGGCGCATCGACTACCAGCTCGACGCCTCGGACGATCCGGAAGCGGAGATGCAAGAAGATCGCATCCGTGACCGCATCACGCGTCACCTCGAATGGCTCCAGAGCGACATCCCCTGGACCCTGGAATGGTTCGGCTTCTACCGCGCCCACGCACTCGCTCTGGAAGATTTCACTCACGGCCGTGTGCTTTTTGCCGGCGACGCCGCGCATCTCGTTCCGATCTTCGGTGTTCGCGGCCTGAACTCGGGCATGGAAGACGCCGAGACCTTGGTGTGGCAACTAGCCGCCGTCATCAACGGAGCTGCCGATTCCACCATCCTCGACGCGTATTCGAAGGAACGTCGCAGCGCGTGGCAGCAGAACGTCGACAACGCAGGCAAGTCGACGCTCATCATGTCGCCGGGAAGTCACGGCTACCGGACCACCCGCGATGCCGTACTCGAACTCGCCACCAAGCGAAGCGAATTCGCGCACCTCATCAACCCGCGCCAGTCGAGTGCGACGCACGCCCGGCTCTCCCCGCTGACGTGGCCCACAGCTGCGGGCGCCGAGGGCGTACTACCCGGCGATCCGTTGGAAGACAGGGTCGTCCAGGTCTCGGCGGACGGTTCATCTACCTCCTTGAACAGTCTGCGCGGTACTGGATTCGGCCTGCTGGCTTTCGGACTGTCAGCTGAGCTGGTATCCGAACTCGACACGCAAGCCGAAATCCTTGCTCAGGCCCTTGCACCGGAAACCGTACGCGTGATCACCGTGGGAACTACCGACTCCACGGTTCCCGATGCCGAAGGCAATCTCGCATCTGCCCTCGGCGCTCGTGTCGGCGAGATCTTCGTGATTCGGCCCGACGGATTGGTGCTGTGCCGCATCAGCGATCCCACGCAATTGAACGACGTGGCCAAACACCTCACCGCCGGCACTGCGCCGACGCACTTCGATACGGCACAGTCGGCGACAACTGCGGTGGTCGACGACGAGGGCCACCGCGAACACGTCTGGTTGGCACTGTCGAATGCACTGGATCAGGCTGATCCGTCCGACCGCGAAGCCATGTTGGTGCGCCTTGCCTTGATTCTCGGTTCGCAAGCTACGTCGACGAGCTTCGACGTAGCACTGAAAGACGCTGCTCTGAAAGACGCAGCCCTGAAATCTGCCACCCGATAGTTCAGACACAGCAACTCGGCCGCGCAGGATTGTCCCCTACGCGGCCGAGCGCATTCGCGGATGAAGCGAGTATTCAGTTGACCTCGGCCAATTCCTTTTCTTCCTCAGCGCGCATTTCACGCACGGATCTTCCCCGCTGCGACCTTCCACGTACCAGCGGCGAGACGGTGATCGCCAAGCCCACCAGCGCGACCCCGGTGACCAGGATCAGTCCGGGATGGAACTGCTCGAATCCGGCGGTACCGGCGCCGGACGCGGTGTGCGATCCAGCGGTTACGAGGGCAGTGGTCAGAGCGAGCACGAGCGCCGCACCGACCTGAGCGGAGGTGTTCACCAGCCCGGACGCCAAACCCTGCTCCGAGTCGTCGACACCCGAGGTGGCCTGGGCCATGATCGAGGTGTACCCCAGCGCGAATCCGAGTCCGAGCAGGATGACGCTCGGCAGAATCGCCACGACGTACGACGGTGAATCGCTGCCCGCGAAGAGGAACCAGAGGTACCCGACGCTGAGCGACGTCAGTGCCGCGATGATGAGCTTGGCACTGCCGTACAGGTCGACCAACCGTCCGACGAACGGCGATCCGAATGCGACGATGATGCCCGCGGGAAGCAGTGCCATCGCCATCTTCAGGGGCGACCAGCCGAGGGCCGACTGCAGGAAGATCGTCATCATGAACTGGAAGCTCAGGTAGGAACCGAAGAGCGCGATGATGGCCAGATTCGCACGAACGATAGTGCCGACGCGCAGAAGCCCAAGTCGCACAAGCGGATGCGCCACCTTCTTCTCCACGAAGAAGAACGTCGCCAGAAGCACGGCTGCGACGGCGAACGAACCCAGCGTCATCGGGTGCGCCCATCCACGGGTCGGAGCCGAAACCATCGTGTACACCGTGAGAAGCATTCCCATCACCAGGGTGACGGCGCCGACGAGATCGTGTCCCCCGGTATCTGCGGGACGGTCCCGCGGAATGAGGAAGTACCCACCGATCAGCGCGATGACGGCAAACGGAACCGGCATCAGGAACGTGAATCGCCAACCGGCACTGGTCAACAGCCCACCGAGGATCAGACCGGACGAGTAACCACTGGCGCCGAACACGGAGAACACCGACAGGGCACGGTTACGGGCCGGACCTTCCTTGAACGTCGTGGTGAGAATGGACATTGCGGTCGGAGCGGTGAAGGCCGCAGCCAATCCCTTCACGAATCGTGATGCGATCAGCAGTGTTCCGTTGTCGACAAGGCCACCGACCAGCGAGGCGATTGCGAACACGGTCAGTGCGATCAGGAAGACCTTCCTGCGCCCGAGAAGATCGGCGGTACGTCCACCGAGTAGCAACAGGCCGCCGAATCCGAGGACGTAGCCGTTGATGATCCACTGCAGCGAAGTAGTGGACAGGCCCAGTTCATTGCCGATGGACGGAAGCGCGACGCCCACCATCGACACATCGAGACCGTCGAGGAACAACACGAGGCAGAGCACCGCGAGGATGCCCCACAGCTTGAGGGACCAGCCCTCCCCTGTGGCCGGATCCGAGGATTCCGTAGAAACCGGGGCTTCCGGCGAATCGAATGGTTTGAGTGTCGAGTCTGTGCAAGTCACGTCAGCGAGAATAGATGCACATGCACATAATGCACAAGCATTTAATGCAATTGCACGTAATCGAGTCTTCAACTAGAATGCGGTCGTGACGTCGGAATCCGAATTGCGCAACACCTGGCGCTCGCTGTCGACCAGCTACAACGACATCGCGTGCGAACTCGATCGCCAGATGCAGTCGGCGCATGGGCTGAGCATGAGCGACTTCGAGGCTCTCGACCGACTCATGGACGCCACGTGCGAACGTCCACGCATGCAGGAGCTTGCCTCGGAGATGTACCTGAGTCCCAGCGCGCTCTCCCGTAGCGTGGCCCGTCTCGAGAAGGCCGGACTGGTTCAGCGAGCACTGTGCGAGGCCGACCGGCGCGGAGTCTTCGTCGACGTCACCGACAAAGGACGTCAGGTACACGCGGACGCCAGCAAAATCCAACTGGCCGTACTGGATTCACGCCTGCGCGAGCAGTAGCCACACGTCAGCGGAGCACGACACAGCGCCCGGCCACCGGGCGAGGGCCGTTCCGGACTAGACTGAGCACATACCGACGCGCCTTTCTGTTGCCGTCGGCGATCGACAGCAGCGCAGCCAGCACGCTTTCACGCGGTCCTGGCCGAGGCAATCTGCCAGCGTTCCTGCGGCTTCTACTAGTCCCTCAGGCTCCTGCCTGACATCTCTACCTGCTCCTATCGAGAGATACACAATTGAACAACGCACGCACCCTTGGAGTCATCGGACAGTCGAGCAAACCGGCAGAACGCCGGTTGCCGATCCATCCTGCGCATTTCGATCGCATCGATGCCGAACTACGTTCTCGGATCTACCTCGAAGAAGGCTACGGCCACCCCTTCGGCTACTCCGACGACTACCTCTCGCGCCTCGTTGCCGGAATCCGCACGCGCAAGCAGATTTTGGCGGAAACCGATGTGGTTCTGCTACCGAAGCCGTTGGTGCGTGACCTCGCCGAATTACGGTCAGGTCAGGTTCTCTGGGGCTGGCCGCACTGTGTCCAGGACACCGAACTGACACAGATCGCGATCGACAAGAAACTGACTCTCATCGCCTTCGAGGCCATGAACTTCTGGCACAGCGACGGATCGTTCAATCTGCATGTGTTCCACAAGAACAACGAGCTCGCCGGTTATTGCTCGGTACTGCACGCCCTGCAGTTGATCGGTTCCACCGGTGACTACGGCCGGCGTCTCACCGCTGCCGTGATCGGTTTCGGAGCCACTGCACGCGGCGCGGTCACAGCACTCAAGGCGCACGGTATCCACGAAGTGGACGTCCTCACCCAGCGTGGAGTCACCGCCGTCAGCTCTCCCATCCACTCGGCGCGCATGGTCTCGTTCGACAACAACAACGGTGACGTCCGTGGCAGCCACGTCATGCTCGACAACCACAGCGTGCCGGTGCCCGGCTTCTTGGCCGAGCACGACATCGTCGTCAACTGCGTACTGCAGAACACGGACGCCCCACTGACGTTCCTGACCGAGGAAGATCTCATGGACTTCCAACCGGGAAGCCTCATCGTCGACGTCTCGTGCGACGAAGGCATGGGGTTCAGCTGGGCTCGTCCCACCTCGTTCGCGGATCCGACCTTCATCGTCGGCGACAACATCACTTACTACGGCGTCGATCACAGCCCGTCGTACCTGTGGAACTCCGCGTCGTGGGAGATCAGCGAATCACTTCTTCCCTACCTGCCCACTGTGATGGCAGGAGAGACGGCCTGGAAGGCAGACGAGACCGTCGATCGGGCCATCGAAATCCGGGACGGCGTCATCGTGAATCCCGCCATCACACGTTTCCAGCACCGCTCGTCGGACTACCCGCACGCTGTCATCGCGGAGTAGGCGCCCCGATCAGGCCTGGCCGGCTGCCGCATTGATCGGCGCCATGTCGAAATAGTCGCGCCAGGCTTTGACCTTTCCGTCCTCGACTTCGAACACCCCCATGACCGGGAGCGCTACCTCGGCGCCGTTGATGGTGAAAACGTCGACGCGCTCGTTCATGACGGTGTTGCCGTCCGCGACCTGACGCTTGATCTGAAAGTCGATGTTGCCGAAGGCACCGACAAACTGCTCGATGAACGCCCGGACGGCCTCGCGACCGACCACGGGCTCCATCGGGATGTTGTGATAAACGACGTCATCGGTGAAGTAGTCGACGATCTTTGCAACATCGGCGTCTGCCCACAGCGCACAGAAATCGGTGATCAGTTTGTCCGATGTCATTGTGTTCCAGCCTCTTTCGAATCGTCTTCGTGGGGTTCGATGATTGCCAGGATGCTTTCGATCTCGCCTGCCGGTATCCCGAAGTACTCGGTGACGAAAACTGTGACGGCCGGTGCCTGGCCAGGTGTTCCGAGGTCGAGCAGATACCGGGCTACGACGCTCTCGCCCCACTCACGCAGCGCGAGTTCACGTATCGCCACGATTCCGCGATATTGCTGGCCTTGTTCGAGCTCGTTGCTGATGAAGGCTCCGCTGTCACCGGTTCGCTGACCGTTCTCGACCCGCCAGGCGTCGGCGGCGAAGCGGACCTTCGTTGCGTCATGAGTGAGCAATGCGTTCACGTATTCACGCGCCATGGCGACGCGTCCGCTTACCGCAGACTCCGTGGAGTGCTTGGCAATTGCGCCCAGGATCGACTCCGACAACTCCGGTCGGCAGATCACGAGATCCGGCAGGTACGGATGCGATTCGTTGTAGAGCAGCGGCGAACCGTCGATGCGGCTGCAATGCAGTCCCGCCGCCTGTGCGACGCCGACGGGTGCAGCCGAATCCCATTCCCACTGCCCACCGGCGTGCAGGTACGCGTCGACCTCGCCGCGCACCACCGCCATCGCCTTGGCGCCGGCCGATCCCATGTGCACCACGTCGGCGCCGAGTTCGGCTGCCACCGCTTCGGTGAATGCGGGTGGTCGCGATCCGCTGACTACTACGCGGAGCGGCGAGTTGGCGGCAACCGAAGCTGCCTCGTCGCCACTGGAGTACACCGCTCCGAGCGCCGGCTGAGCAACCGCGGCTGCGGTAATTCCGCTACCGCGCTCCCAAAGCGCCACGTGCACTGCCCAATCCGCATGATTCGGCAAGCCGTATTCCTTGGAGCCGTCCAGCGGATCGATGATCCAGACCCGAGCTGCATCCAGACGACTGCGATCGTCGGCAGATTCCTCAGAGAGCACGGCATCGCCCGGCCGCTCGGCAGCCAACCGGTCGAGGATGTAGGAATCGGCGGCCTTGTCGCCCCGGCGACCCAGTTCACGACCGTCGTCGACACCCAGACCCTCGGCTCGGATCCCCAGGAGGATCGCACCGGCGGCCTGCGCCAATTCCGCCGCGAGTGCCTCGTCGGCGATTCTGCTGTGTGTGGATTCGCTCACCGGTCCAACACTTCCATAATTCGCAGCGCAAGTTCGGTAGGCGTTCCGTCTTCGGGTCTGATCACCAGCTCGGGACTTGTCGGAGCTTCGTAGGGATCGTCGACTCCGGTGAATCCCGTGATTTCCCCGGCCCTGGCCTTGGCGTACATGCCCTTGGGGTCTCGGGCTTCACATTGCTCGATCGGGGTGTCGACGTAGACCTCGACGAACTTCAGCCCGGCGGCCTCGTGCGCCGCCCGCACTCGATCACGATCTTCGCGGTACGGGCTTATCAGGCAGGCCACTGCCACTGCACCTGAATCAGCGAACAACTGCGCCACCGAGCCGACTCGGCGGACGTTCTCGGCGCGGTCATCGGCACTGAATCCCAGATCCGCGTTCAATCCGTGCCGGAGGTTGTCGCCGTCGAGGCGGTACGCCGGGATACCCGCGGCCACCAAGCGGCGTTCGAGTTCCACCGCGATCGTCGACTTACCCGAGGCCGAGAGACCGGTGAGCCACACGGTGGCGCCGGCAGTCGCACGTTCCTCGCGAGAAACCTCCGAACTGTGCCAGACGACGCGCGATTCCTTGAGCGTCGGACCGTTGATCATTCCGGCGGCGACGGTATTGCCCGTGGTCTCGTCCACGAGAATGAAGCTGCCCGTCACGCGGTTGCGGCGGTAGGGATCGAACATCAACGGCTGCTGCGTCTTGATCGAGATGCGGCCGATCTCGTTGAGGGACAGAGATTCTGCCTTCTCGTCGCGGTGCAGAGAATTGACGTCCAGCCGGTAGTCGAGCTTGACGATCTGCGCTTTCGTGGAGCGCGTGGTGTGCAGCAACGAGTAGCGATTGTTCTCCGACAGAGTTGTCTGTTCGGTCAACCAACAGACCATCGCATCGATTTCCTGCCCGACCTGCGGCCGGTTGTTGAGCCGACACAATTGGTCCCCGCGGCTGACGTCGAGATCGTCGGTCAGCTCGATGCATACGGCCGAGGGCGCAAACGCTTCGTCGATCACGTCACCGCCCGGCCCGTGGACTGCCTTCACCGTCGAGGTGAATCCTGAAGGCAAAGCCACGATTTCGTCGCCGGGCTTGAAGACGCCGCTGGCCACCGTTCCGGCGTATCCACGGAAATCGTGGAGGTCGGCGTCGGTTTGCTTCTGCGGACGGATCACGTACTGCACCGGAAACCGAGCGTCGATCAAGTTGCGATCCGACGCGATGTGCACCTGCTCGAGATGGTGCAGCAGAGAAGGCCCGTCGTACCAGGACATGTTCTCGGTCCGGGCAACGATGTTGTCCCCCAACAGCGCCGAGACCGGAATGAACGTCAGGTCGTGAACGTCCAACTTGATAGCGAACTGTCGGAATTCTTCCTTGATCTCCTCGAACCGTTCCTGAGACCAGCCCACCAGGTCCATTTTGTTCACACACAGCACGAGGTGGGGTATCCCCAGGAGAGTGGACAAGAAGGCGTGCCGCCGCGTCTGTTCGAGCACCCCTTTGCGAGCATCCACCAGGATCAGGGCAAGGTCGGCCGTCGACGCGCCGGTCACCATGTTGCGGGTGTACTGCTCGTGCCCGGGAGTGTCCGCGATGATGAACTTCCGATGAGGGGTCGCGAAATACCGGTGGGCCACGTCGATCGTGATGCCCTGTTCACGCTCGGCGCGCAATCCGTCGGTCAGTAGCGCGAGGTTGGCGTACTCGTCGCCGCGTTCTCGACTGCTCCGTTCCACGGCCTCGAGTTGGTCCTCGAAGATCGACTTGGAGTCGTAGAGCAAGCGGCCGATGAGTGTCGATTTTCCGTCGTCGACACTGCCCGCTGTAGCGACTCTCAGCAGTTGCGGCATCAGAAGTACCCCTCTTTCTTACGATCTTCCATGCCAGCTTCGGAAATCCGGTCATCAGCTCTGGTTGCGCCACGCTCCGTGATACGGCTCGCCGCAACTTCTTCCACGACAGCGCCCGGTGTTTCGGCCGACGATTCGACGCATCCGGTACACGTTGCGTCGCCGACCGTACGGAAGCGCACCAACGCCTCGTAGGACTCTTCGCCGGCGCGAAGCTCGAGGAAGCGGGTGCGTGCCAACAACATTCCGTCGCGTGGAACCACCTCGCGACGATGGGCGTAGTAGATGCCGGGGAGGTCGATCTGCTCGCTCTCGATGTACTGCCAGATGTCGAGCTCTGTCCAGTTGGAGAGCGGGAAGATCCGAATATGTTCGCCCTTACGGTGTTTGCCGTTGTACAGGTTCCACAGTTCAGGTCGCTGCACCTTCGGATCCCATTGCCCGAACTCGTCCCGGAAGCTGAACACCCTCTCTTTGGCGCGCGCCTTCTCCTCGTCTCGGCGAGCACCACCGAACACGGCGTCGAACTTGTTGTCGCGAATTCCGCGCAGCAACGCGTGCGTCTGCAGGCGATTGCGACTGGAACCGACTCCGGTGTCCTCGATGACGCGTCCGGCGTCGATGTCGTCCTGCACGCTGGAGACGACAAGACGCAGGTTGAAGCGATCGACCGTCTGGTCGCGGAATTCGATCACCTCGTCGAAATTGTGACCGGTGTCGACGTGCATCACAGCGAACGGCAGTGGGGCAGGCCAGAATGCCTTGGCCGCTACGTGCAGCATCACGACGGAATCCTTACCTCCGGAGAACAGGAGGACCGGCTTTTCGAAAGTCGCTGCGACTTCGCGGAAAATATGGACCGCCTCCGCTTCGAGTGCTCGCAGATGCGACAACTCGTAGGCGGGCGGGGTCTGGAGTGTTGCCATGTCTTTCGCTCCTGAGCATCACGTACTCCGTGCGGAACACCATTTCCGCATCGGTACATTTATGTACCGGACTGGTTCTAAATTGAACGCAATCACAGAATAGAACTCGTTCTACCCAAAGGTCAATGACCGGCAATCAGACGTCACAGACCGCGAACCGGACTCCTGCCACCAACTTCCGCCGTCACCGCATCCGCCGCCGCAACCAGCGCCGCGGCGCGGCGCTCGATCTCGGCGCCCGTGATCGCCCCACCCACATACAGAGTGAGCACAAGGGCCTGATGCCCCTCGGCGTCGTAGGTCGGGGCGGCAATGAGACTCACCGGATGCTCGTCGTCAGAGCTGATGTCGCGTCCGAGATACACCCTCTCGCCCAGGCTCGAGACCATCTCACCGAGCAGTTCACGCACCTCCGGCGGAAGATCGTGCGTCGCAACGCCCGCCATCAGCGTGTGCAGTCGCTGCCCGACGGGATCCAGACTCTCGACCAGATACCCCGCAGCCCGACACTCGCGGACCACGTTCCACAGACGCTCGCGATCCAAGCGCACCGGTAGGCTCGGCTCTTTGCTCAGCCAACTGTCCATGTCGTGATCCGAACCCCAGAGGACGTACATCAGTCCGACCGGTGGAGCGAACGGGTACACCTGACCGACCTTGGCGGCGCGACGCGCGCCGATCGGTCCGGTCACTTCGAGAACGCTGATCTGATCACCGATCACACCGGACGCCGTGCACGTCGTCCCGAACTCCGTGCTCACTTTCTCCAGATGGGTGCGGGCAATGGGTCCGACGGCAAATCCCCGCTGAGCTGCACGTCCGGCCGCGATCAAGGCCGGACCGAGCCCATAGGTCTTCGACACCTCGTCCCGAGTCAGGTATCCACGATCAGCCAGCGCCGTGAGGATTCCCAAGCAGGTGGGCTTGCTGATCTCGAGCGCGCGGGCCAGTTCCGACAGCCCGAACCGCTGATCAGGGCGGCCGACGAGGTAGTCGAGCACCTGAACCACCCGTTCGGTGGGAGGCGATTGCCTCCCCCTCGAGCGTGCTGCTTCAGGCGCCTTCTCCGGTCCACCCATTGACCACTCCCTAGAACGCGTTCTATTGTCGAAATACCCAACATCTACCAAATAGGTACATATTTGTACCACGACGCTCTGGACCGGCGACATAGTCGGAACTGTGAGGAGCCAGCGTGCTGACGGACCCGTTTGCCGAGGCGATCGCCGAAGCCGAGAAATTGATCGAGACTGCGCCGCACATCAGATCCGAACAGGATCTACTGGAGGGATACCAATATCTGGCCGGCGGAATCATTGCGACGACGCATGCCGCCTGGGCCGGCGAAAAGACCCATCCGAGTTTCATCCAGGGCACCGGACCATTCACCAAGATGGGCCTCGACAACCCCGACACTCTGTACTTCGGCGCCCGTATCAACGACGACAAGGAATACAAGGTCACCGGAAAGCGCGGCACCACAGCCGATCTCAGCTTCCAGGTGTTGAGTGGGAACTACACCAACTCGAACGTTCCCGGCAGCGAAATCGCCTTCGACGACCGCGAGCTGGAGATAGACGACGACGGTAACTTCGTCGCTTGGTTCGGCCCCGGCCCTGCCGACGGCCGAGCCAACTACTACACCCTGGCGCCCGGATCCTCGCAGCTGGTCGTTCGCGAGGTCTACAGCGACTGGAGTCAGCAGCGCGGTGTGATCCGCATCGAGCGCACCGATTCGATCGGGATCGCGCCGCCACCTCTCACCGCCGAAGAGACCGAGAAGCGTTACGCCCGGGCTGGGAAGGCACTGGTCACGCGGGTCAAGACGTGGCTCCAGTTCCCGGAGTGGTTCTACCTCAAGCTCACGGTCAACACCATGACCGAACCACGCCTGACACCGGGCGGGCTGGCAACGCAGTACTCGTCGGTGGGACATTACGAACTCACCGACGAGCAGGCGATGATCATCACCGTTCCCGCCTCCGACGCACCGTATCTCGGCTTCCAACTGGGGAGCCTCTGGTACATCTCACTGGACTACGTCAATCATCAGACCTCCCTCAACAACGGCCAGGCACAGGTCGATCCGGACGGGATGGTTCGAATGGTGGTCAGCGAGAAGAACCCCGGTGTCACCAACTGGATCGAAACCGTCGGACATCCGCGCGGCATTCTGCAGTTCCGTTGGCAGCGCGTGTCCCGCGAGCTGACGCCGCAGGACGGTCCCACCGTCGAAATCGTCGCCGTCGCAGATATTGCGAAGCACCTGCCGCATTTCGACACCAACGCCATCACCGCCGAGGACTGGGCAGCACGCATTGCCCAGCGCCAGGCCGCCATCGACAACCGAATGCTGGGGTAATCATGACCGCCTTGCTCGAAGACCGTGTAGTAGTCATCTCCGGAGTCGGCCCGGCACTCGGCCGCGCTCTGGCCCTTCGATGTGCGTCGGCCGGCGCGAGTCTTGTTCTCGCAGCACGTACGCAATCGCGACTCGACGACGTTGCGAAAGAAATAGTCGATGCCGGTGGGCGCGCCGTCACCGTTGCCACGGACATCACCGACCAGGCTTCCGCCGAGAATCTGGTGGCCGAGTCCATTGCCGCCTACGGCAAAGTGGACACTCTGATCAACAATGCATTCTCAATTCCGTCGATGAAACCGTTGGCTCGCACCGATTACCAGCACATCCGCGACAGCATCGAACTGACCGTACTGGGTGCGTTGCGCCTGACTCAGCTGTTCACGCCGGCACTTGCCGAGTCGGACGGCTCCGTGGTGAACATCAATTCGATGGTGTTGCGGCATTCGCAAGAGCGTTACGGCAGCTACAAGATGGCGAAGTCGGCCCTGCTCGCCATGTCGCAGTCCCTGGCCACCGAACTCGGCCCGCAGGGAATTCGTGTCAATTCGATTGCACCCGGCTATATCTGGGGAGACACCCTCAAGGGATACTTCGCGCACCAGGCGGAGAAGTTCGGCATGACCGTCGAGCAGATCTACGAGCACACTGCGTCGAACACCGACCTCAAGCGCCTGCCGACGACGGATGAAGTATCCGACGCGGCGATCTTCCTGGCGTCTCCGATGGCCAGCGCGATCACCGGCCAATGCATCGACGTCAACTGCGGCGAATTCCATCACTAGGAGCACCATGACTGAACGCACTCACGTCGGCACCGTCGAGGATCTCCACGCCTCGGCGACGCGCATGACCGGACTGACGGACTTCGGCGTCGACGATTACACCGAAGCTCTGTCGGTCCTGCTCGAGTCCTACGACCGCGACGAGGATCTGACGCCCTTCGGCAGCAAGATCTCTCGGGTATTCCTTCGAGGCGCCCTGGTGGCACGTCTGCTCAGTGAATCTGCATGGAAGGAGCATCCGGAGCACGCCGACGTCAAGATCGAGCGGCCGATCTTCGTCACCGGATTGCCACGGACGGGCACCACTGCCTTGCACCGCCTCCTCACGGTCGACCCGGCTCACCAGGGCCTCGAGATGTGGCTGACCGAGTTCCCTCAGCCTCGCCCGCCTCGCGATACGTGGGAATCGAACCCGGTCTTCGCCAAGATCGAGGAGACATTCGGTCAACACCACGTCGAGCATCCCGAATTCATGGGCGTGCACTACATGTCCGCCAGCGAAGTCGAAGAATGTTGGCAACTCTTGCGTCAGACGTTCAAGTCCGTGTCGTACGAGTGCCTGGCGAATCTACCCACGTACTCCGCATGGCTGAAGGACCAGGAGTGGTCGAACGCCTATGCACGACACAAGAAGAACCTGCAGCTGATCGGTCTGCCCGATCAGGATCGACGGTGGGTCCTCAAGAACCCGAGCCACCTGTTCGCGCTCGACGAATTGATGGAGGCGTACCCCGACGCTCTCGTCATCCAGACTCACCGCTCCCCTACGACGATCATTCCGTCGGTATGCAGCCTGGCCGCCCAGGCGACAGAGGGTTGGTCGAACACGTTCACCGACAAGGTGATCGGCGAAAGTCAGCTCGAATTGTGGGCCAGGGGGCTCGAGCAGTTCGACAGTGCACGCGCACACCACAATCCCGCGCAGTTCATCGACGTCGACTATCAGGACTTCGTCACCGATCCACTGGGAACCGTCGAGAACATCTACACGCATTTCGACATCCCGTTGACATCTACCGCCCAGCAGTCGATGGAGGCCATGCACGAGGAAAGCCGCTCGGGTGCTCGCAAACCGTCGCACAAGTACACGCTCGAGGAGTTCGGCCTGACGAAGGAGCAGGTGGAAGAGCGATTCGGAGCTCGCTGACCACGGTTGGTCGACGACCTTGCTGACGACTGAAGCCCCCGCCGAACGGTGGGGGCTTCAGTACGAAATTCAGTCAGCTGCTGAAATGCTCACCGAGCAACCGATCCAACTCCGTCGGCGCCTCGTCGGGGATCCAGTGGCTCACACCCCGGAGAACTTCGAACCGGTACGGACCGTCGACAAACGCGGGGGTGAGCGCAGACCCTTTGGGTCCGATGGCGGCGTCGCCGTCACTCCAGACGTGCAGGGTCGGCACGGTGACCCGGGCAGCTTCCGGGTTCGGCTTGGTCATCCACATCGCGCGATACCAGTTCAGACCACCCCGCAGGCGGCCGGGAGCCAGCATGGCGTTCAGATCGCGCCGCGCATTCTCCGGCGTCTGCCCACTCGAAACCAGGAACTTCGCGCCCAGCGATGACGAGGCCAGAATCTTCTCAGGAACGAAGGGTAATTGGAACGCCCCCATGTACCACGATTTCAGTCCCTGAGTGCTGGTCACCATCGCCTTGATGAAGGCCAGCGGGTGCGGAACCGACACCGTGGTAACGGTATCGAGCAAATCCGGCCGTTCGGCAGCCACCTGCCATGCGACTGCGGCACCCCAGTCGTGGCCGACCAGGTGCACCTTTCCCACACCGAGTGCGTCGATCAGCGCGACAGTGTCGGCGGCGAGTTCGGACCCGCGGTAGGCCCAGCGCGCTTTCGGCCGGGCACCGGGTGAGTACCCTCGCTGGTCCGGCGCCACCGTGCGGAAGCCGCGGGTGTGCAGCAGCGGTGCGAGCTGATCCCACGAGCTCGAATCCTGCGGAAATCCGTGCAGGAGAACCACGACCGGACCGTCGGCGGGTCCTTCGTCGCGTACGTCGAAGGTCAGCCCGGACCGGGAGTACGAGGTGAGGCGATCCGCCGGTGTAGTCATAGCGCCACGCTAGTCTTCGCGGCCCTGGTAACCGGAGCCTTTTCACCGGCACGCAGGAACTGACCTGTCTTTTCGATTCCGAATCCGGGGGCGAATTCACCTTCGAGGTAGACGAGTCGGCCGTTGATCACCGTAGCGACCGCTGCGTCGTCGCTGCGGTTGACCATCCGGCTGATCCCGCCGTACTCGGGAACCTTTGCCTCGAACAACCCGTCCACCGACTCGTCGAGCCCGGCCGGGTCGATGACAACGAAGTCCGCGCGGTCACCCTGGCGTAGATGCCCGGCGTCGATGCCGTACCAGTCCGCCAGTTCGCCCGTCAGGCGGTGGATTGCGCGCTCGATGGTGAGGAACGGCTTGCGGTCACTCTGAGCGTCCTTGACGCGCTTGAGGAGTCGCACCGGGTAGTTGTAGAACGCCATGTTGCGCAGATGCGCGCCGGCATCGCCGAAGCCCATCTGCACACCGGAACTCGCGGCGAGTTTCTTCGCGAACTTGGGCCGGTGATTGGCAATGGTGGTGCGCCAGCGAAGATCTCGCCCGTACTTCACCACCAGGTCGAGGTACGCGTCCACCGGGTGCACTCCGCGGATGTCACCGACCTGACCGAAGTTCTTGCCGATCAACGTCTCGTCCGGGCATCCCACGATGACCGCATCGTAGAAATTGCGATGCCAGATGCGGGGTGAGAACTTGTTGTCGTAGTCCTTACGGAATGCGCGACGGTACGACTCGTCCTGGAGCAGTTCGTTGCGCTCCACCTGGTCCTTGAGGTGCAAAGCGGCGGCGCCGGCGCCGAACTCCTCGAACACGACGAGGTCGATTCCATCCGCGTAGACGGTGAAGGGAACCGGCAGGTGCTGCCACTTGAAATCGGTCTTGGCGAAGCGATTGAGCAGTGGGGCCGCAGCGAGCATGAAGTACACGATCACCGGGTAGGCCTTCGAATCCGCGCCGGAGAGCAGCGACGTCTTGAGCGGCTTCTTGCGTCCGATCGCGGAGCTTTCGGCGAAGAACGCCGCGACGTTCGGATGCAGGTTGATGGTCGGAGCGCTCTGCAAGATCTTTCCGCGATCACGAAGGATGCGATTGAGGAATCGGAACTCTTTCCACCGTGCATACGTCGACGGCAAAGAGCGAGAACGATATTCGTCGCCGTCGATCTTGTCGAGGGCATTGGTCATCGACGACAGGCCGAGCATCCCAGCGTCGATGGCATCCTCGAGCATCGAGCCCATCCGGCCGAGTTCCGAGCGAGTCGGCTTGACCTTCTTGTCGGTGCCGCGCCCCAGTCCGAGTACGTGCGTGCGGATGTCGGAATGACCGATGAAGGCCGCGACATTGGGTCCGAGGGGAAGGGCTTCGAGGGCGGCGGTGTACGCCGCGGGACCGGTCCAGGTCTTGTTCGCTTCGAGGATGCGCAGCACCGCGTCGTGGGGAACTGCTTCGACCCGGCTGAACAGATCCGCGATCTCGCGCGGCGTCGAATACACCGTCGACAGCGAGCAATTGCCGAGCACGACCGTCGTGACGCCGTGGCGAACCGATTCCGGAAGCCCTGGACTGACCAAGGCTTCGGCGTCGTAGTGCGTGTGGACGTCGACAAAGCCGGGGAGAACCCATTTGCCGGCCGCGTCGATCACTTCTGTGTCCGGCCCGATCTCGAGGCGCGTCGTGGACACCTCCGCGACCACGCCGTCTCGAATTCCGAGATTACGACGCAGACCTGGAGCCCCCGTCCCGTCGAACCACAACCCGTCGTTGACCACGATGTCGAAAGCAGACACTGTCGGACTCCTCGCCTCACGTATGTGTTACCTCACGTTATAGACAGCGTTGAGTAAAAGTCAATGAACCATTCGAACCAATACATAATATGACGGAATGGCTGCAGTCCCCCGCTCCCCCGAAGACCGTCAGAGGCAAATCCTCGAGGTGGCAGTACACATGTTGCGGACCGAGCCTTTCGACCAACTGTCGATGGATCGCGTCGCAGCCGAGGCCGGTGTCTCGCCGCCACTGCTGTTCCACTACTTCAAGAACAAGAAGGGTTTCCAGAACGCCATCCTCGAGGCCGCCTCGGCCGATCTCGAAGATCGAATGCGACCGGATCCCGAGCTACCCATCACGTCCCAGCTGCGCTCAGGTATCGAGACATTCGTCGACGCCGTTATCGAGCACCCCACCATTTACCTCGCCGTGATGCGTATGGCCGGCAGTGGCGACGTTCGAATGCGCACGATCTACCGAGGCATGCGCCGCACTTTCACCACGTGGATCGTCGCTGCGCTGACGAATCTAGACATCGAATCGAATGCGACCGTGGAGGCGACAATCGCCGGGTGGCAGGCATTCATGGAGGAAATCGTCGTCAACTGGATCGACGAGCCGACGCTCGAGCGAGGCGAAATGGTCGACCTCTGCGAACGAATCTTCTACCACTGCCTACCGGCAGCGGGCATCAGCGTGGAGCAAATAGTGGCAGCCACCGTTGTCGCGACGGCCAGTGAGTCCGGCGCAACACAACTGTGATCTTCGTGCCGGGGTTTCACAGGTGGTCACGATTGGGTATCTTGCTTGCAGTGGCACTGGACCACGACCCCAACACATGAAGGATCCAACATGGAGTCTGTCGAAAACGTATTGCCCGAGGGTGTCAAGCTCGAAGACGTCTTGAGTGTCCTCAAGGTCGCAGTTGCGGGCATCGGCCTCATCAGCGCACTTTCGGCATTCAGCTGATCGCAAAGCGTCATCGACAGGCCGGACTTCGGGGAGTCCGGCCTGTTTTTTGTTTACGTTCCTGAACAATCCGTGAACTTTTCAGCAACTTCAGCGCAAAGCGGTCATTTCGACCCAAACAAGCGTCCAGTTTGCTAACTTGTGTCTGCGACACAAGGTCGTACAGAAACACCACGCAGACACAACCTTGTACATACAAACCTGTACATACGACACGGAGGACCGAAACATGGGTTCCATCAACACCCTCAGCGCCGTCATCGACATCATCAAGGTCGTCCAGCCGTTGATCGCCAAGCTCAACCTCAGCTGATTCGCTTGGACCACACCCCTGCCAGGGCGTAACTCGAAATGGGGCCGACATCGTCGGCCCCATTTTCCGTAGGTGCCCTATCTCAGCCGAGTGCCTTCTTGATCTCTCCTGCCAGTACCGACGCCAGCTGCGGCGGCACCGCATTGCCGATCATCGTGCGCACCGCTCCCCACTTACCCTCGAAGACGTAGTCGTCGGGAAAGGTCTGGAGGCGAGCAGCTTCTCGAACGGTCAACGATCGCGTGTGTTTCGGATGCACGTTGCGTGAAGCCGAGATCATCCCGAAAGTGGTTCCGACCGTGGACGCCGGCTCGTCCCACCGGAGGCGCTTGTACGTCGTGTTGTATCCGGACGACGGTCGCATGGCCGGATCTTCGTTGTCGTGAGCCGACATTCCTTCTGGTACATCACGCAGCCACCGCAAGACGTGCTCGGGATGTTCGACGGCCCAGTGCAGCGGGTCCGTCTCGCAGGCCTGCCCGGATTCCAGCGGGGCCAGATCGACGGTGGCATCGCGGAAAGTCCTCAGCGGCGCAACATCATTCACGCCGTGAGTCTTCGGCGGGAAACGCAGCGGCCCGATACCACTGTCGCGGCGGGTCGCCACGATGAACACTCGTTCCCGGAACTGCGGGACGCCGTAATCCTGCGCATTGACCGTGTTGACCGACGCGTCGTAACCGCATGCAGCCATCTCGCCGAGAATCCGGTCGACGACCATCCCACCGTCCGGGTCTTTCATGCTCAGCAGCAGCCGAACATTTTCCATCACCACGACCTTCGGCCTCACCAGATCGGCGAGCTCGAGTAGGTTCCGGAAGAGATGGTTACGCGGATCGTCGCGGTCTCGCCGGCCGGCGAGACTGAAACCCTGACACGGCGGCCCCCCGGCCAACACATCGATATTCACCTGTGCCAGAAGATCTTTCACACGGGCTTCGTCGATCGCCCGGATGTCCTCACCGAGGCACTTCGCGCCGGGGAAGTTCCGATCGAAGGTCGCGCGCGCCTCCGGCACGACTTCGATGTATCCCTCCACCGAAAACCCCGCCATCCGAAAGCCTTCGGCCATACCGCCACAACCGGAGAACGCCGTCAATACGGTGGGGCCACCGTTTCCTGCCCCCGCGACCGCACGCCTGGCCACCGAGGCGGGGTCGTTGACCGGTGTCGCTCGACGCGCACGGGTACTACCGCTCGATCGCTTCCGGGGGGCCGCGTACGTGCCCTCACGCTTGGCTGCTTCCAACGCGGAGAGGGCCGTGAGGACTGCTCGCTCAACCGGTGGCTTCGGATATGCCTTGTCGAGTTCCCACGCGGAGACGACTGCTGACGAGACTCCCGCCTGGCGGGCGAACTGGAACTGACTGATCCCCACGTGCAAGCGCCGCGATCGCAGGTCCTGTCCCGAAATCAATTCAGTGCCTCACTCATGTGGTCCGCTCGCTCCGGCAGCCCAGACTATCGCAGCCGACCCCGCGAACCGGGACCACACAAGAGAGACCGGCAGGCGATATGCCTGCCGGTCTCCGACACGAGCGGATGACGGGACTCGAACCCGTGTGAACGGCTTTGCAGGCCGGTGCCTAGCCACTCAGCCACACCCGCGTCAGTGAGTAACTCTGCCCCGAGTCGCGGCGCCGAACCACAGTTCCGCTCAGCATGATTCGAGTGCAATCCCACCAACTGTTCCAGTCTCTGGGAAAACCGTGAGCCCTTCGGGAACAAATCGGTCAGTCTCGATGCTGACTCCCTCGGTGGGCGCAGGTCATTCGATTGCGGCCCGAAATTCGACCGAACGACCGAGCAGTTCGCCAGACCCAGACAACCCAGAAGGTTTCATGAGTGCCGAGAACACCGCCGTTGCCCCGCCCGTGAAGGCAGCTCCGCCCTTGGAGGCAGCCCCGCTGGAAATGAGCAGTGTCGACCGTAAGCCCAGCGTCGGGAAGATTCTTGCCCTCGGTTCCATGACTGCGCTCGGGCCCTTCACCATCGACATGTACCTGCCCGCGCTGCCGGATATCGGTGCCGATCTCGGAGTCTCGTCGTCAACGGTTCAGCTGACGATCACCGGAACCCTCATCGGCCTCGCACTCGGACAGCTGTTGGTCGGGCCGCTCTCGGACACTCTCGGCCGCAAGAAGCCGCTGCTCGCCGGGATCGGTGTGCACATCCTGGCTTCGCTGCTGGCGGTCTTCGCACCGAGCATCGCTGTCCTCGGCATCCTGCGGGTTTTCCAGGGCATGGGCGCGGCGGCCGCGGCAGTGGTCACCATGGCGATCGTCCGCGACCTCTACAGCGGTAACACCGTTGCCGTCGTGATGAGCCGGCTGATGCTCGTGCTCGGCGTTGCGCCGATCCTGGCGCCCAGCATCGGTGGCGCCCTCCTCGTCGCCCTCGACTGGCGCGGGATCTTCGTCGTCCTGGCACTGATCGGCGTCGGCACGGCGATGATCGGTGCGTTCGGACTGTCCGAAACATTGCCGAAGGAAAAGCGTCGCCCGAGCGGATTGACGTCGGTTCTCCGTACCTACGGTTCGCTGCTCGGCGACCGCACGTTCATGGTCCTCACGCTCGTCTCCAGCGTCGGCATGGCGTCGTTGTTCGCGTATGTCTCGGGCGCGTCGTTTGTCTATCAGGATCAGTACGGCCTCAACCAGCAGGAGTTCGCGCTGCTCTTCAGCGCAGGCGCTATCGCGTTGATCGGCGCTTCCCAGGTCAACGTCCGACTGCTCGACCGGTGGACTCCTCAGCAGATCACCAAGTGGGCCCTCGTGGCTGCCGTTGTCTCCGGGGCCGTCGTCATTGCTGTCGCGGTCCTGGAACTGGGCGGGCTCGCTGGATTCGTGATCGCACTGTGGGTCATGGCCGGCGCCATCGGGTTCGTTCTGCCCAACGCCCCGGCACTGGCGCTCGCTCGTCACGGCGAAGCGGCCGGTACTGCCGCCGCAATGCTCGGTGCATTCCAGTTCGGCGTCGGTGCGGCCATCGCGCCGGCCGTCGGCCTACTGGGAAACACGAGCACAGCCCTGGCCGTCACGATGACGGCGTGTGTGTCGCTCGGTCTGATCGCTCTTCTGGCTACGACCCGAAAGAGTGAATCGGTCTAACCGGCAGCGGAGAACCACTCGCTGTAGAAGGTGGCAAGTCCCAGGACGCACGAGATCGCGACGAAGATCCAGAATCTTGCGATCACGACGGTTTCCGGCCAACCGAGTAACTCGAAGTGATGATGGATCGGGGCCATCTTGAATACGCGTCGACCGGACGATCGGAAGACCAGAACCTGGATGATCACCGACAGGATCTCAGCGACGAACAGGGCGCCGATGATGACCATCAGCAGCTCGGTGTGCGTCGTGACGGACAGGCCGACAACCAGGCCGCCGAGTGCCAAGGAGCCGGTGTCGCCCATGAAGATCTGAGCCGGGGCGGCATTCCACCAGAGGAAGCCGAGGCACGCCCCGCCTGCGGCGGCAGCGACGATCGCTAGATCGAGAGGGTCACGAACGTCGTAGCAACCGGCGGCAGGCTCGAGGACACACGAGTTCCGGTACTGCCAACCGGCGATGACGACGTAGGTCCCCAGGATCATGCCCATCGAACCGGCCGCGAGACCGTCGAGGCCGTCGGTGAAATTGACGGCGTTGGACCAGGCGAACACCAGAATGCAGAAGAAGACCACAAAGCCGATGGCACCCATGGAGAACACCGAGATGTCACGAACATGGGACAGGTACTGGCTTCCGGGAGTGACTCCGTTGTTGTTGGAGAACTGCAGGAACAAAATGCCGAAGATGATGGCACTCGCCAGCTGACCGACGGTCTTCGCTGTCTTGTTGAGCCCGAGATTGCGCTTCTTACGGATCTTGATGAAGTCGTCGAGAAAGCCGACGATTCCCAGTGACGTGGCGAGCGCGAGAACCAGCCAACCGGATGCAGACAGCCGCGGTAGCCGCGAGCCGAATCCGATGATGTGTGCCGCCAGGTAGCCCGCCCACATACCGGCGATGATCGCGATCCCGCCCATCGACGGGGTGCCACGCTTGCCCTGATGACTCTGCGGACCCTCGATCCGAATCTCGTGCCCGAGCCCCTGCCGCGAAAGCACACGAATGAGAAACGGAGTCAGGAAGAGCGCGACGAACAACGAGACGCCACCCGCTACGAGGATTGAAATCACCCGTGGGACTCTACAGACGTAAGCGGCTGCGACACACAATCAGACAAGGCACCCGACCGCTTGCCAGCATGGGATGATCGAACTTATGTCTCCCCCCGCGCCGCTCCCCCTCGACCCCATCGAAGAGGCGCATCGTCAGTGGACGAAGCACGGTTGGAGCGATGTCGCCGACGGTATGGCTGCGGTCACGTCGGTGATGCGTGCGCAGCAGATCATGATGGCGCGGGTCGAAGAGGTACTCAAGCCTCTCGGGCTGACCTTCGCCCGCTACGAACTGCTGACGCTTCTCACCTTCACCAGGTCGGGCGCACTCCCGATGGCCAAGGCAAGTGCCCGACTCCAGGTTCACCCCACCAGCGTCACCAATGCCGTCGACCGTTTGGAGAAAGCGGAGTTGGTCAGGCGGGTCCCGCATCCCAGCGATCGCCGTGCAACGCTCATCGAGATCTCGGACGCCGGTCGCGCACTGGCCCTCGAAGCCACCGAAATGCTCAACAGCAAGGTGTTCGCTCACCCCGGACTCCAGCAGGACAAGCTCGAGCAATTGGTGACGATCCTCACTGAACTTCGCAAGACTGCGGGTGACTTCGACACCGGCGGCGCACCGACCAAGTGGTGAACCGACCACCCGTACACACAAAGAAACTGCCCTCACACTCTCGACGAGTGTGAGGGCAGTTTCAGCGCTGTTGAAATTCGGCGCTGTTGAAATTCAGCGATGCTTGAATTCTGCCGACCGCTTCTCCACGAACGCGGTCATGCCTTCCTTCTGATCCTCCGTCGCGAAGGTCGAGTGGAACACCCGACGCTCGAAGCGGACGCCCTCGGCGAGGGTGGTCTCGAAGGAGCGGTTGACTGCTTCCTTGGCCATCATCGCAATCGGCAGCGACATCTCGGCGATGGTGGTTGCGGTCTTCAGGGCATCGTCGAGCAGATCGGCGGCCGGAACGATCCGGGCAACCAGGCCTGCACGTTCGGCTTCTTCTGCGTCCATGTTGCGGCCGGTGAGGCACAGCTCCATGGCCTTGGCCTTGCCCACGGCGCGCGTAAGGCGCTGCGAGCCACCGATACCCGGAATGACACCGAGCTTGATCTCGGGCTGGCCGAACTTCGCGGTATCCGAAGCGATGATGAAATCGCAGAGCATCGCCAGTTCGCAGCCACCACCGAGCGCGTATCCGGAGACGGCGGCGATCAGCGGCTTACGAGCTGCTGCGACGCGATCCCACGGGGTGAAGAAATCCTCGACGTATGCGTCCATGTACGTCTTGGACTGCATTTCCTTGATGTCGGCACCGGCGGCGAAGGCGCGCTCGGAACCGGTGATCAGGATGGCTCCGATGCCGTTGTCCGCCTCGAGGTCGGCAACCGCGGCGACGACCTCGTTCATCAGCTCGGAGTTCAGCGCGTTGAGAGCCTTCGGGCGGTTGAGCGTGATGACGCCGACGCGACCCTTACGCTCGAGGATGATGGTGTTGAAGTCGGTCACTACTGTCCTTCGGTCGAACGGTCACGGATGTCGTTGATGATGGCAGAGAAGTCCTGACCGCCACCGCCCGCGGCATGGAAGCGACTGTAGAGTTCGGCGGCCTTGAGTCCGATCTCCGCATCGACGCCGTTGTTGCGCAGCGCATTTGCTGCCAGACCCAGGTCCTTGTCCATCAGTGCAACAGCAAAGCCAGGCTGGTAGTCGTTGTTGGCCGGGCTGGTGGGCACAGGTCCCGGAACCGGGCAGTTGGTGGTCAGTGCCCAGCACTGTCCCGAGGCGTTGGACGCCACGTCGAAGAGCGCCTGGTTGCTCAGGCCGAGCTTTTCGCCCAACACGAACGCCTCGCTGATCGCGATCATCGAAATGCCGAGGATCATGTTGTTGCAGATCTTGGCTGCCTGGCCGACACCGGCGTCGCCGCAGTGAACAACCTTGCGGCCCATCACGTCCAGCAACGGTGACGCGGCTTGGAAGTCAGCCTCGGAACCGCCGACCATGAATGCCAGCGTGCCTGCGGTAGCCCCGACGACTCCACCGGAGACCGGTGCGTCGACGCTGCGGTGACCGGCTGCTTCGGCCTTGTCGTGTGCCTCGCGGGCGACGGCGACGTCGATGGTGGAACAGTCGATGAACAGGGTGCCCGGTGTTGCCACCGGCAGCAGCTCTTCGTACAGACCCAGAACGTGCTTACCGCTCGGCAGCATCGTGATCACGACGTCGGCACCGCGAACGGCGTCGACCGCCGAATCCGCCACCGATGCACCGTCTTTGACTGCCTGCTCCAGCGCCGCAGGTGCCAGGTCGAAACCGACGACCTTGTGTCCGGCCTTGACAAGATTGGCCGCCATCGGGCCACCCATGTGACCGAGTCCGATAAATCCAATGGTGCTCATTAGTGATGCTCCTTCGGCGGTGATCAGTTGCCTTGCGGTTGAGGGGCGAGTCCGAGCTCGTTGTCGCCCAGCGGGGCGAAGTAGGCGTCGACGGATTCTGCCGTGACGTCGTCGAGAGTTGCCGGCAACCACTTCGGGTTTCGGTCCTTCTCCACGACCTGGGCGCGAATGCCCTCGACCAGATCATGTGAGGCGAGCGCAGCGGTCGAGACCCGGAACTCCTCGTTGAGGACTTCTTCCAAGCTTGCTGCTTCCTTGGCATGTCGAAGGGATCGCAGGGTCACCGACAGTGCAATCGGGGACTTGCCGAGAATCTGCTCCGCTGCCTTCTCCGCTTCGGGGATTCCACTTGCGCGAAGACACTCGACGATGGTGGATACGTCGTCGGCGGAGTACGCGGCGTCGATCCAGCTCTGCTGGGCCAACAGTTCCGACACCGGAGCCGGCTCCGCGTACTGCGCCACGGCGTCGGCAACCGAAGACGACGCGAGTGCGGCGATGAACGTCTCGATGTTCTCCGACGGGATGAAGTGGTCAGCGAAACCTGCTGCGATGGCATCGCCGGCGCTCAGTCGCGCCGTGGTGAGCGCGATGTGCGTCCCGAGTTCACCGGGAGCACGCGAGAGCAGGTAAGTTCCGCCCACGTCTGGAATGAAACCGATTCCGGTCTCGGGCATTCCGATCATCGAGCGCTCGGTCACGATGCGAATGTCGCCGTGTGCGGACACTCCGACGCCACCGCCCATGACGATCCCGTCCATGATCGCGACGTACGGCTTCGGGTAGTTCGCGATCTCGGAGTTGAGGATGTACTCCTCACGCCAGAAGTCGAGCGAACCGGTCTTGCCGTCCTTGGCGTCATGGTAGATCGAGACGATGTCGCCGCCGGCGCACAGACCACGCTCGCCGGCGCCCGTGAGTGCGACTGCCTTGACGTCGTCGTCGGACTTCCATTCCTCGAGGGCCTTGGCCATCGCCTTGACCATCGAGTGGTTGAGGGCATTGATCGCCTTGGGACGGTTGAGAGTGATGAGCCCCAGCCCGTCACGCTTTTCGATCAATACCTCGAGCTCGTCGCTCATGCTGCTCCCTGCTTTCCCTGACCTGATGCGACCACGCTGCGGGCGATGACCACCCTCATGATCTCGTTGCTGCCTTCGAGGATCTGATGAACCCGAAGATCGCGGACGATCTTCTCGATCCCGTACTCAGCAAGATAGCCGTACCCGCCGTGAAGCTGGAGGGCCTTGTTGGCTACGTCGAATCCGGTGTCGGTGGCAAAGCGCTTGGCCATCGCACACAACTCCACGACGTCGGACGCTCCGTCTTCGAGTGCGGCAGCGGCGCGCCACAGCAACGTCCTGGCCGCTTCGAGTTCGGTACGCATGTCGGCGAGCTGGAACTGCAGGGCCTGCGACTCGATCAGTGCCGAACCGAAAGCTTTGCGGTCCACCAGATATGCGACTGCCTTCTCCAGCGCTGCCTGGGCCCCACCGACCGAACAGGCGGCGATGTTCAGCCGGCCGCCGTTGAGACCTTTCATGGCGATGCGGAATCCGCTGCCCTCTTCACCGAGCATGTTGGCGGCAGGAACTCGCACGTCTTCGAAGATCACCTGACGGGTGGGCTGCGCGTTCCAGCCCATCTTGATCTCGTTGGCACCGAACGACAGTCCGGGCGAATCCTTGGGCACGATGAACGCCGAGATCCCCTTGGCACCGGCAGATCCGGTGCGTGCCATCACGACGTACACGTCGGAAGTGCCTGCGCCGGAAATGAACTGCTTGACACCATTGAGGATGTAGTCGTCGCCGTCACGAACGGCCTTGGTGCTCAGGCCCGCAGCATCGGAGCCAGCGCCGGGTTCGGTGAGGCAGTAGCTGCCCAGTTGATCCATCGAGCAGAGTCCGGGAACCCACTTGTGGCGCTGTTCGTCGTTGCCGAACTGGTCGATCATCCACGTGACCATGTTGTGGATGGAGATGTACGCGGCGATCGACGGATCGCCCTTGGCCAGCTCTTCGAAGATCCGTGCAGCGTCGACGCGGCTCAGTTCACTGCCACCCACGTCTTCACGAATGTAGATACCGCCCATCCCCAGGGACGCCGCCTTACGGAGGACGTCCACCGGGAAATGCTTGGTCTGATCCCACTCCACTGCGTTGGGCGCCAGATGCTCGGCCGCGAAGTCGCGGGCAGTGTCACGAATCGCCCGCTCGTCATCGGTCAGAGTAAACATGGAAAGTGTTCCGATCAGTTCATCGTGGGGATGACGAAGTGGTTGGTCTCTTCCTTCTTGCCGGAAGGCCAGCGCTGCGTCACGGTCTTGGTCTTGGTGTAGAAGCGGAAGGAGTCGGGACCGTGCTGGTTCAGGTCACCGAATCCGGAGCGCTTCCAGCCACCGAAGGTGTGGTACGCGATCGGGACCGGGATCGGCACGTTCACGCCGACCATGCCGACGTTGACGCGAGCGGTGAAGTCACGCGCGGTGTCGCCGTCGCGGGTGAAGATGGAGACGCCGTTGCCGTACTCGTGTTCGGTCGGAAGACGCAGTGCCTCTTCGTAATCGGCAGCGCGGACCACCTGAAGGACGGGTCCGAAGATCTCTTCCTTGTAGATGCGCATGTCCGAGGTGACGTTGTCGAACAGGGTTGCGCCGGCGAAGAATCCACCTTCGTGGCCTTCGAGGGTGAAGCCGCGGCCGTCGACGACTGCCGTTGCGCCCTCGTCGATGCCGATCTGCACGTAGTTGTTGACGCGGTCGAGGGCATCCTGGCAAACGAGCGGTCCGAAATCGACGCCTTCGTCGTCACTGCGACCGATCTTGAGCTTCGCGACGCGCTCCTTCAGCTTCGCGACAAGAGAGTCCGCGGTCTCCTCGCCGACGGGAACGGCAACCGAGATGGCCATGCAACGCTCGCCGGCGCTGCCGTAGCCCGCACCGATCAGGGCGTCGGCAACCTCGTCGAGGTCGGCGTCCGGCATGACGATCGCGTGGTTCTTGGCGCCACCGAAGCACTGTGCGCGCTTGCCGTGAGCTGCGGCCGTCTCGTAGATGTACTGAGCGATCGGCGTGGAGCCGACGAAGCCGACGGCCTTGATGCGATCGTCGGTGAGCAGAACGTCGACAACCTCCTTGTCACCGTTGACCACGTTGAACACACCCGCGGGCAGTCCCGCTTCGAGGAACAACTCGGCCAGGCGCAGCGGCACGGAGGGGTCGCGCTCGGAGGGCTTGAGGATGAAGGCGTTACCGGCGGCGAGGGCGGGGCCGGCCTTCCACAGCGGGATCATCGCGGGGAAGTTGAAGGGCGTGATGCCGGCAACGACGCCGAGCGGCTGACGCATGGAGTACACGTCGATGCCGGTGCCGGCACTCTCGGTGAATTCACCCTTGAGCAGGTGCGGAGCGCCGACGGCGAACTCGATGACCTCGAGGCCGCGCTGGATGTCGCCCTTGGCGTCGGCGACGGTCTTGCCGTGCTCGGACGAGAGGAGGCGGGCCAGAGAATCCATCTCGGCCTGGGCGAGCTGCAGGAACTTCATCAGCACGCGGGCACGCTTCTGCGGGTTGAACGCTGCCCACACCTGCTGCGCCTCTTCGGCATTGGCGATGATGGCTTCGGTCTCGGCCTTGCTCGCGAGGGGAACGCGGGCCTGCACCTTGCCGGTGTTGGGATCGAACACGTCCGCAAATCGATCAGATGTCCCGGGAACACGCTTGCCACCGACGAAGTGCGTCAACTCGTGAACCGTCGCATTTTCAACCATTGTGCTAACCCGTTCCTTGCTCGTATGGACCGCCCAGGAGGCAGCAGTGAATATGTCTACCATCCTATAGTTGGATGTCCATGTATGTCTAGAGCCCAAGGGCTGTGCGCCTTTATTAACCGCGGGGGGTTAATAAAGGCGCACAGCGCGGAGCGCGGCTGCCGCTTCCTGCACGACTACTGCATCGGTGACGTCGTATCCGTCCGATCCCCCACCAGGTCCGCCGGAAACTGCGACAACCTTGCGCGCCGAGAGATGCACCGCATCGACGCCGACGGCAGCGATTGCCGGGATGTCGTCGACGGTTATTCCGCCACCGGCCATGATCTGGATCCGGCCCGCGGCATGTTCGACCATTCGACCGATCTCGTCGAGTCCCTCATTGCAAGTGTTCGCACCCCCGGACGTCAGCACGCGGGTCACGCCCAGGTCGATCAGTTCGTCCAGCGCGGTCAGACGGTCGGTCACCACGTCCATCGCACGATGTACTGTCACCTCGACCCGCGCACGGTCCACGCATCCGATGATGCGGCGCAGCACGACGGTGTCGATCGAATAATCTTCTGTCAGCGCGCCGATCACGATGCCGGAAGCTCCACCGGCCACAGCAGCATGTACGTCGTGCTCCATCACCCACACTTCGTCGGGTGAGAACACAAAACCTCCGGCGCGCGGACGGATCAGCGGGTGAACCGCGATCCCCACTTCCGACGCAGCCTCGATCACTCCGATGCTGGGCGTCAATCCCCCCGTCGGGCCGAGTGCCGCACACAACTCGACTCGAGTCGCTCCCACCGAACGCGCGATCCTCGCCCCCCGCACGTCCTGCACTGCCAGCTCCAGAACCGTCATGTCAGAAGGGCTGCCACGACGGCTTGTGTTCGAGCGCATACCGGTAGTAGTCGGCAAGTTTGAGTGAACTGGCCGCAGCTTCGTCGATGACGACGGTGACATGGCGATGCAATTGCATCACCGAAGCCGGGCAGAAAGCAGACAACGGACCTTCGACGGCAGCGGCGATCGCATCAGCCTTGCCTTCTCCGGTCGCGATCATCACCAGATGCCTTGCATCGCTGATGGTTCCGAGGCCCTGGGTGAGCACGTGATGTGGGACGTCGTCCACACCGTCGAAGAAGCGTGCGTTGTCGATCCGGGTCTGCTCGGTCAGCGTCTTCACGCGAGTTCTCGAGGTCAACGACGATCCGGGCTCGTTGAAGCCGATGTGGCCGTCGGTACCGATGCCGAGCAACTGCACGTCCACTCCCCCGGCCGCCGCGATGCTCTGGTCGTACCGGGCGATCTCCTGCTCCGGGCACGGCGCTTCACCGTTGGGACTGGACACCATCGCGGGATCCAGGTTGACGTGATCGACGAACTCCGACCGAATCACCGAGTAGTACGACTGCGGATGGCGTTTCGGCAATCCCAGGTACTCGTCGAGCAGGAATGCCCGAGCCAGCGAGAAGTCGAGTTCGGCGTCGCGATGCCTCGCTGCCAGTTCACGATAGGTTCCGATCGGCGACGACCCCGTTGCGAGACCGAGCGTCGTCGCCCCGGCTCTGACGTAGCCTTCGACGATGTCCGCGACGGTCGAGTCGACCTCCGCGGGTGTCGGCTGAATTACGATTTCCATGATTTTTCCTTTCCGGCGGCTTTTCCGCCGAGTAGTACACGCCCCAGGCGCAATTGACGATCGGTGACCACGATGTCGGCTCGGCAGCCCACGGCCAGCGATCCGATCAGGTCGCCAAGTCCCAGCAGACGCGCTGGGCTCCGAGTTGCCGCTGCGACAGCATCTTCCAGCGCGACGCCGCCGCCGAAGACGGTGCTGCGCAGGACGTCGAGCAACCTCGCGGTCCCTCCGGCGATCGCGCCGACCGAGCCGTCGGTCGTCGCGAGCCGTGCGACGCCCGCCTGTACGGTGACGTCGAGCGCACCGAGTTGGTAGTCGCCGTCGTCCATTCCCGCCGCGGCCATCGAATCACTGACCAAGGCGATCTGGTCCGGTCCGACAGCGTCGAAGACCATCGACACGGTCTCGGGCGCAAGATGCACACCGTCTGCGATCAGTTCCACCACCATCTCGCCTCTCGCGGCAGCCGCCAGGCACGCCGCGACGGGACCCGGAGATCGATGGTGCAGGGGCGGCATCCCGTTGAAGAGGTGGGTCGCGCTGATCTGTCCGGCCCAATCCCCGTGCACCGCAGCATCGATGCGCGCCGACGTCGTTGCCGCGTCGGCATCGGTGTGACCGAAACTCGGCACGATGTTGCGATGACGCATGATCGCGAGCAACTCTTCGAAATTCTCGGTCTCGGGCGCCAAGGTCATGGACCGCACGGTCCCCCGCGCAGCGTCACACACGGCTTCGAGCAGATCCGGATCACCGGGAATGATCGCTGCCGGATCCTGGGCACCGCAGCGGACGCCGTTGATGAACGGCCCCTCGAGGTGGATACCCAGAAGTTCTCCGCGTTCGACCAGATCGGCGAGCATCGTTGCTTGTCGCACCAGATCTGCGCGCGGTGCGGAGACCAGGCTGGCCAGCATTCCGGTCGTGCCGTGCTCACAATGGTGCGCCGCCGCGCGGCTCGCTCCATCGGCGTCGGTGTTCGGGAAACCAGCACCCGCGGCGCCGTGGCTGTGGACATCGATCAAGCCGGGCATGATCACCGTGTCGGTGCGTTCCGGAATGACGACGACGGGTGCGGAAGCCACGTAGTCCGCAGCCGAGCCGACCCAACTGATCTTTTCGCCGTCCACGACGACGACTCCGTCGTGAATCTTCCCGGCCGGAGATCCGATCACCGTTCCCCGCAATACGATCGGATCGCCGACAGCAGCAGCCGAGCCTGATGTACTCATGCCGACTCGCGAATCCGCGCGACGGCCGCTCTACCCTCGATCGGGTTTCGCGCGCCCCGCGCCGCCGCGGCCATGTCCTTGCACACCGCCAGATCGAGAGAGGCCAGTTGCGCGCGAACTGCGCCCAATGCCGGGACCGACATCGACAGACTCGTCACGCCCAAACCGACCAGAACCGGAGCCAACAGCGGGTCAGACGCGGATTCTCCGCACACACCAACAGGTTTTCCGGCATCGGCGCCCGCCTGACCGACCATCGCGATCAGATCGAGGACCGCCGGCTGCCACGGATCGAGCAGTTGCGCCAGGCCTCCGGCCATACGATCCACGGCGCAGGTGTACTGGCTCAGATCATTGGTACCGATACTGACAAAATCGAGGTGCTCGAGGATATCCTTCGCCCGCAACGCTGCAGCTGGAACCTCGATCATCGCTCCGACCTTGCCGATCCCCCGCGAACGCGCAAGTTCTGCAAAGTCTTTCGCCTCGTCGGCCGTAGCTACCATCGGCGCCATGACCCACAGATCGGCACCCGTCGCATTGCCTGCCGCCGCGAGGGCGTCGAGCTGGCTGATGAGCGTGTCGGGATAAACCGTGCCGACACGGAGCCCGCGGATACCAAGGGCCGGATTCTCCTCGACCCCGAGATCGAGAAACGGCAACGGCTTGTCCGAACCCGAATCGAGAGTGCGGACCACCACCTTCTGTCCGGCGAAGTGCCCGAGCACCGACGCGTACGTCTGTGCTTGCTCCTCCACCGACGGCGCGTCGTGACGCCCGAGGTACGAGAATTCGGTACGGAACAGTCCGACGCCCTCGCAATCCGCCGCTCCGGCCCGCGCGGCGTCCTCGAGGGTTCCGATGTTGGCCGACAACCTCACCGCGAACCCGTCACGCGTGCGTCCTGGACCCTGTGCCGAAGCCGACTGCTCTGCCACGAACGATGCTTCGAGGACAGCGCGCTCGCGCATTTCTGCCGAGGGATCGATGGTGACCGTCCCGGTGGTGCCGTCGAGGATGAGAAGTTTTCCCTCCGCCAGCAGATCGGTTCCCGAGCAGTTGACCACGGCCGGGATTCCGAGCGACTTCGCCAAGATTGCGGTGTGGCTGGTCGGACCTCCTTCGGCAGTCAACAATCCGACCACGTCACTGGTGCCCAACGTCGCTGTATCCGCCGGAGCGAGGTCGCGCGCCACCAGGATGTACGGATGACCGGGAGCGGGGATTCCGGGCATCGGTTCCCCGCGAAGAACGGCCACGGCTCGCTGCCCGAGATCGCGCAAATCCGTTGCCCGCTCGGCCATGTACCCACCGAGCGCCGTGAGCTTTTCACAGAATGCGTCGAAGGCAACTGCGACGGCGTGTGCGGTCGGCAGCCCCGATTCCAGGTTCGCCTTGGCCGCCTTCACGATGCCCGCGTCGCGCGCCATCGCAGCCGACGTCGTCAGGATCTCCGCGGAGACGCCCTCGACTGTCTTTGCACGCGAGAGCAGTTCCTCCGCGACGGCGTCCAGTGCCTCACGGATCCTGATCAGCTCCGCCTCGGGACTGCCCGTGATCGGGTCCGCCGCCGAGGTTGGCTCAGGCGTGGAGAATCGCAACCACGGCGCGCAGACCGAACCCGCGCTCACTCCGATACCCGCGATGCGGTTGTCCACACTCGCCGTCATCAGGCTTCGTCCAGTTCGGATGCGAGAAGCTCTGCGAGCGAACCGACCGCAGCGTCGGCGCCGTCACCGTCAGCACGCAAGGTCACCGAATCCCCGAATGCTGCACCGAGAGTCATGACAGACAACATGCTGGAGGCATCGACGGGTTCGCCGTCGCCGAGCGCGATGGTGACGTCTACCGGTAGATCGGCTGCGGCGCGCGCGAAGAGCGCTGCGGGTCGTGCGTGGAGTCCGACGCGGGATCCGATTGTCGTGGTTGCGATCGCCATGTTCAGCGTCCTTCCAGTTCCTTGTCGAGCTTGTTTTCCAGTTCGGCGACGAGCGGGGCGTCGGTGCGGCTGTCACCTTCGGCAGCCAGTGCCAGTTCGGCCTCGAGCAGCGCTGGGTCGGGCTCACCTGCGGCCACCTCGACCTCTTCTTCTCGTCCTGGCGTGCGCAGATTCCACTTCTTGATGACGAAGCTGAAAAGGAAGTAGTAGATCACGGCGTAGCCGAGTCCGATCGGGATCAACATCCATGCGTTGGTTGCCTTGCCGAAGTTCAACACGTAGTCGAAGAAGCCTGCGGAGAACGTGAATCCGTCGTGAATCCCGAGCGCATTGACCAAGGCCATCGACGTTCCGGTCAGGAGCGAGTGGATGACGTACAGGGGCCACGCGACGAACATGAAGGAGAATTCGAGCGGCTCGGTGATACCGGTGAGGAATGCGGTCAGGCCGGTGGAGAGCATGATGCCGCCGACGAGCTTCTTCTGAGAAGGCTTGGCGTTGCGCCAGATTGCGAAGGCTGCAGCGGGGAGGGCGAACATCATGATCGGGAAGAAGCCGGTCATGAACGTACCGGCGGAGGGGTCGCCGGCGAAGAACCGGTTGAGGTCACCGCGAACGATCTGACCGCTCGCGTCCTGGTAGTCGCCGATCAGAAACCACACGGCGGAGTTCAAGATGTGGTGCAGGCCCGTGGGGATCAGGAGGCGGTTCGCTGCGCCGTAAATGCCGCCGCCCACAACGGTATTGGAAGCAACTGCTTCACCGACCCAGTTGAGGCCGGAGTTGAACAAGGGGTACACGAATGCCATCAGGACACCGACCACAAGACCGGTGATCGCTGTCAGGATGGGAACGAGCCTGCGCCCGTTGAAGAACCCGAGATAATCGGGAAGCTTCGTTCGATAGAACCGCTGCCACAAGATCGCCGACAGCAAGCCCATCACGATACCGGCGAGCACACCGTAGTTGATCAGGGATTGATCCCCGTTCGGGTCCGTCTTCCCTTCGAGGACGATCGGCGACATCGCCTTGAACACGCCGTCGATCACCATGTAGCCGACGACGGCTGCCAAGGCAGTCGATCCGTCGGCCTTCTTGGCCCAGCCGATCGCGATACCGACGGCGAAGATCAGCGGCAGCCACGTGAAGACTGCTTGTCCTGCCGCAGAGATCACTGCAGCAGCACTGTGCATCGAACTGAATCGCCCGAGCAGGTCGTCCTGGCCGAGGCGGAGCAAGATTCCCGCAGCCGGCAGAACGGCGATCGGAAGCATCAAGCTTCGGCCGAGGCGTTGAACCCCGGCGAACACTTTCGATTCCTTCTTCGGGGTGTCTTCGAGAGTCATCAAGGACCTTCTTCGTTCGCCGGGCCGCGTCGCGATCGGCCGCTGGTTCTGGAAATTCGGGTGTCGTACACGTGCAGGTTTCGTGAAAATGCAGGTCACGGTTCTTGCTCGGAAGTGAGGCCGAAACCGTTTTGTCGAAACTGTTGTGGAGCCGGACTTCCAACGGGTACTGTCCGGTCATAACCAGTTGTAGTTTTACCTGGTGGAGGCGAGTTGTCAACACCCAAATGTGACATACGTAACCGGGATAGCCTTGACCAGCAACTAGTCAGCCCACCTGTACGACCGTTCAACGATCACGACCAACCCGACAATCAGGAGCAGCAAATGTCGAAAGCGGAAGCAATCATCAAGGGCCTCGGCGGCGCAGAGAACATCGTCGAGATCGAGGCTTGCATCACCCGCCTGCGTACCGAGGTCAAGGACGGAGCGAAGGTGAACGAGTCCGCTCTCAAGGCTGCCGGCGCACACGGCGTGCTCAAAGCCGGAACGGTTGTCCAGGTCATCGTCGGGCCCGAGGCCGACACCCTTGCCGAGGACATCGAGGACATCCTGTGACGGTCGTCCTCGCCCCGCTGCCCGGCCGGGTCGTCGCACTCGCGGACGTCCCGGACCCGGTGTTCGCTCAGCAGATGGTCGGCTCGGGCGTCGCGATCGAACCCGCCCGCGGTCAAGGCCCGCTCACGGTCGTGGCGCCGATCAGCGGAAAGATCCTGAAACTGCACCCCCACGCGTTTGTGATCTTCGGCGAGAAGGCCACCGGCGTGCTGGTCCATATCGGCATCGACACGGTCAAGCTGGAAGGCGACGGATTCACGCTCATCGCCGCCGAGGGTGACACCGTCGATGCGGGTGATCCCGTTGTCAGCTTCGATCCAGCGCACATCGACACGACCGGCTACTCGGCGATCTGCCCGGTTGTCGTAATGGATTCCAAACCGGACACCGTCGAATCCCCTTCCGTCGGTGGGGACGTCGCCACTGGCGACACTCTGTTCGACTGGTCGGCGTAACGCAAAGGGCGAGCACACCGGAAGGTGTGCTCGCCCTTTCGCTTCGAACGATGACTATTGGTCGCCGCGCGTTTTGGGCCGCGCTTGGCCCTGGACTTCCATCTGCAACTGGTAGCGGTCGGATCGGTACCAACTGCGAGTGTGCTCGACCGGTGCGATCTCGCTGAACGACACTCGATCGAAGTACAGAACCGGAGCGCCCTTACGAGTGCCCAGGAGAGTCGCGATCTCCGTACTGGCACCATCGGCACTGACTGTCTGCTCTGCCCGATCGATCGGCTTGTCGTACTTGTCGGCGGTTGCCCGATAGATCGAACCCGTCAAGTCCATGTCGAGTAAACCCGGCAACAGTTCGGGATTGAACCAGCCGTCGTCCACGCTCACCGGCTCGCCGTCGGCAAGGCGCAAGCGCTTGACGTGGTAACCGTCGGAACCCGGTCGCATATTCAGTGCGGCAGCAGTGTTTTCGGGGACCGGCCCCTGTTCGCTGACCAGGACCACTGTCGTGGGGTGATGCCCCTGGGCGCGCATTTCCTCGGTGAAGGATGCAAGGTGCAGCTTGGATTGGACAGCACGGTGCGCAACGAAGGTTCCCTTGCCACGCACGCGAACGAGGTGTCCGTCATTGACCAGTTGCCCGATTGCCTCGCGAACGGTGATCCGACTGACGCCGTAGTCCTGCATCAGGTTTCGCTCGCTGGTCATCAAGTCGCCAGGCTGGAGTTCTTGGGTGCACTTGCGCAGGAGAATGGTGCGCAACTGTTCGTGTTTGGGTATTGCGCTGTCGCGCAAATGAACGGGCATCACAGCGACTGTCCCTCCGAGAAATGAATAGTCGTCTATTCGCCGACGACAACGACCTGAAATCGCAGGCAGGTCCCGACCGGACCGGTCCAATTAACGATACTGGAATTTACGACAGGAAACTAGCACCAGTCCGGAGTTGTCCGATTTCAACCGTCCAACCGTCGGTAGATGGACCGTATTTCGTCCAAGGCGACGTTCTGCTGAGCCATGTCCAATCCCAATGCCGCAACCGCCTCGCGCAACCGCCTGATATCCAGATCGTCGATCGCCGCGCGAAAAGGCACCTTCGGTAGCGCAGGGAGGGCAGCCGCGATTCCGAACCAATTCTCGACGTCCACCGAAACAGTCGACTCGTCTTCCACTCCCCCGATCAACTGCTCCAGGTCGACCCCGCGAAGTCTCAGCAACCTGAGCGGATCGGTGTCGATTCGCTCCGCGGTCAAGAACGCCACGGCCGCAGCGTGTTTGCACGGCCAACCGACATCGGGGCAGGTGCAGTCGAAGCGAAAAGCCGACGGGCCGTCCGGTATCAGTTGAGCAGCAAGCATGTCCGGGACAACGCCGGACACCAGTGCGGCAAGACTTCCCGGCACGCGGCGGATCTTGGTGATGATGTCGTCGATATCCGATTGGTCAAGGGTGTCGATCGACAGCGTGGAAACGAACGGTTGAAGTTGGCTGCCCTGAACCTCGGCCGTCACCACTCCTGGTTCGATGTCGAGCGCCAAGACCTGACCCGAACGCGCATACGTACGCCCACGCGTGACACGAGGTTTGTCGCCGATCTCTTCGACGACCCGAACAAAAGCCTTGCCCCAGAACGTCCTCCCGAACGCTGGACGAGGCTTGACCGGCGCGGGTGCTCGCCGTCGAGGCCCGGTGTACTCACTGAAATCGGGGCCTTTACCGCGCGGACTCATTCGCCCACCGCGTCGTCGCCGAGTCGCAACAACTCGTCCAGTTGCTCGACGCTCATCTCCGTCACCCAGTTCTCACCAGTCCCGACTGCAAGTTCGGCGAGTTCACTTTTACTCGCGATCATCGTGTCGATTCGCTCTTCCAAGGTTCCGACGCACACCATCTTGCGTACCTGAACGTTCTTTCTCTGACCGATGCGGAAGACACGGTCCGTCGCCTGGTTCTCTACCGCCGGGTTCCACCATCTGTCGAGGTGAACCACATGGTTGGCCGCCGTGAGATTCAGACCCGTGCCGCCGGCCTTGAGCGAGAGCACCATGATGGGCGGGCCGCCTTCACCTTGAAATGCCTCGACCATTGCGTCGCGCCCGGCTTTCGACACTCCGCCGTGGAGAAACGGAACTTCGGTGGTGAACCGGTCGGCCAGGTACGGCACCACCAATTCGCCGAACTCACGAAACTGTGTGAACAACAGAACCTTCTCGTCGTCGCCGATGACCGACTCGACGATGTCCTCGACCAGTCCGAGCTTTCCCGAACGGTGTTGCCCGCGGCGCATCACCGGCGAACCGTCGCGCAGGAAGTGCGCGGGATGATTGCACACCTGTTTGAGTTTGGTCAGCGCAGACAGGACGGCGCCCTTGCGCTTCATCCCTTCCGTCCCCTTGATCTGCGCCATCATCTCGTCCACCACGGCGCGGTACAACGCGGCCTGCTCTTCGCTGAGATTCGCTCGAACCGTCATCTCCAACTTCTCCGGGAGATCCGCGATCACGGCGGGATCGGTCTTCACGCGCCGCAGCACAAAGGGGGACGTGACGGCTCGCAGTCGCGAGACGGCAAGCTGATCTTTTTCCCGCTCGATCGGTACGACAAACCTTTTGCGGAACATCTGCTCCGAGCCGAGTACACCGCGATTGGCAAAATCGAGGATTGACCGCAGCTCGTCCAGTCGGTTCTCCACCGGCGTTCCGGTCAGAGCAACGCGATGATCCGCGGGGATGCTGCGAGCAGCTCTCGCCTGAGATGTTTTGGCGTTCTTGATGTGTTGAGCCTCGTCGAGCACTACGCGCCGCCAGTCGAGATCCTTGAGGGCCGCGACGTCGCGGGTCATGAGCGCGTAGGTGGTGATCACGAGGTCACTCTCACGAACTGCCTGTTCCAACTCCGCCCCGGTAGCGCGATCCGAACCGTGATGAACGTAGACGCGCAAGCTCGGCACGAATCGCGCCGATTCACGCTGCCAGTTACCCACAACCGACATCGGGCACACCAAAAGGGTTGCTGTCTTGGACTTCTCGTGCGCAAGTAACGCCAACAGTTGCAGCGTCTTACCCAGACCCATGTCGTCGGCCAGAACAGCGCCGAGCCCGAGAGCACTCATGTACGCCAACCAGTCGAGACCGCGTCGTTGATACGGACGCAAAGTCGCGTTGACCGTCGACGGTACCGCGACCTGCCGCGGAGCCACCGACTGGTCGAGCAGTGCAGAGGCCCATCCGGTTGCCTTCACTTCCTCGACCGGCAGGTCTTTGAGGTCGTCGGCGATCAAGTCCTTGATCAGATCGACGATCGCTCGGTCCCCGCTCGAATGCCGCTGACTGACAAAACGAGCCGCGCGGGCCAGGACGTCTTTGTCCGCCTGAACCCACTCGCCGCGCAACTGGACCAGATCGGACTTCGCATCGACCAGTCGGGTCATTTCCTCGGCGGTGAGTACCTTGTCTCCGAGCGCCAATTCCCAATCGTATTCCAGCAATTGGTCCATACCGACCGTACGATTCTCCGCAACGATCGGAGACGCCGCCGAGGTCACCCGCACACGCAGGGATGGAGACACCACGTTCCAGGCACGCGGAAGCAGCAGCGTGATCCCTCGCTCTCGCAGGACTATCGCGCCGTGTCCGACCAGGTCCATCACTACAGGAGTGGGCAGCAACAGGTCGAGACTGTCCTCGTCGCGCGGCACGTCGCGAAAACGTGGGTAAGCCTTGATTGCCTCTTCGAGTTTGCGGCTGCCGAGCTGGATACGTTTGGGATCGGCCCGGTGCAGTCGAACACGTTCGGGCGCTTCACCTTCAGGACGCAAACACACTTGCAGACGCCACAGCGCATCGTCGTCGGGATCGGAATTGTCGTCGAGTTCAGGCTCGATCAGCCGCAGAACCAGGTCCGGCTCTCCGGCGGTGAACGTCGACCCCCATTCGGCGAGTCCCTCGGCCGCTCGTACCGACACGTCGTCGAAAGCATCCCCGGACAACACGGCCTGCCACAGCGGGGTCTGCACCACCGGATGCGAGTCCCCGAGAGCACGACGGACGATCGGGTCCGTGAGTTCGTTCGTGATGTCTTCGATCGTCGCCCTCGGCGAACCGACCGCCCGCTGCACCGGCGGCATCGCCACTACCAATTCGCCGATCCAGGCGCGCTGGCGTTCCCCCACCGACAACTGCCAGCGTGGCCACCAACTTCCTTCAGCCCGCGTCAGTGCGGGGACCACCCGTCCGGCGCGCACCCAACGGTCTATTCCTCGCGCCACATGTACGAGAAAGTGCAGGTCTCCCGCAATTCGCTGATCGTCGGCCTTGAACCGCAGCAGGAGATCGACTGCGTCCGGCGGCGCTAACGCAACAGCTGCGTACTCACTCTGCAAAGGCCCGCCAGGTACGGGCGGCATAGCGACATTCACACGATGACGGAACTTGCGATGCAGGACAGCACTGACCGGATCACGGGGATCGTCGGTCCCGGCACCGTCGTGCCCGTCGACCCACAGTTTGAGCCCCGATCCCGGTGACCAGAGTCCATGCAGCATCCGACCATCCAATCAGGTGCCACCGACACCACTTCCCGCCTACCGGGCAATAGGCTGGCAGGCATGACGACGGCATACGGCTTCACCGAGTACGGCGGACCCGACACACAATCCTACTTCGACGTCACCTTGCCCCCACCGGGTGCCGGCCAACTGCTGGTGTCGGTCCGAGCGGCGGGCGTCAACCCCGCTGACTGGAAAGTTCGCGCGGGTACTCGAAAAGATACTGTCCCGGTGACGCTGCCTGCGGTTCTGGGCCGCGAAGTGTCCGGTGTTGTCATCGGAGTAGGTCCGCGGGTCACCGAGTTCGAGGTCGGCGACGAAGTGTTCGGCGCTACCGCGACCGGCTTCGGCGGCTACGCCGCGTCGACATTGCTCAACGTCTCCTCGACAGCACACAAGCCGCCTACCGTGTCCTGGGCCGATGCCGCAGTGCTGACGGTTGCGGCAGGAACGGCCTACGACGCACTCCACGATCTCGGTCTGAAACCCGGGGCGACACTCCTGCTGCTCGGCGCCGGCGGCGGCGTTGGTCGCAGCACGATCGCGCTTGCTCTGGCGCGGAGTATCAACGTGATCGGTGTCGCGAGCGAGTCCAAGAGAACCGCGATCGAGGAAGCGGGAGCACGTTGGGTTGCGTCGGGGGACGGCTTCGCAGACGACGTGTCCGCGTTGTCCCCAGTCGGAGTGGACGCGGTTTTCGACCTGGTCGGCGGGGACACTCTCACTCGCGGCGCTGAGCTCGCCCGACCGGACGCACCGATCCTGAGCATCGCCGATCCTCTGGCTGCGAGCCGACTCGGCGGCGGTGGTGTCGAACGCCGAAGAACTACAGCAGTATTCACGGAGGTCGCGGCGCTCGTGGCCGACGGGATCCTCGACCCGTCCGTGTCCGGGCGGTACCCATTCTCCCGCGCTGGGGAAGCGCTCGCTGCAGTCGAAGACGGCCATGCCGCCGGCAAAGTAGTGATCGAGTTCGGCTGATTCCTGTCGGCCCCCGATGGTTCAATCACCGTCTACGACGGACGGCGTTGAATCACCGTCTACGACGGGCGGCGTTGAATCACCGTCTACGACGGACGGGGGCACAGGTGGTTGCACGGTTATTTGCGATCCTGTCGACGCTCGTGCTCGTATGTCTCGTCGCGTCCTGCGGATGGTTCGGGGACGAGCGTCTCGAGTCGGCCCCGGGCAGCCCGACACGATCGGAGCTCGAATCGCTGCTGTCCCGGACCGCGATTGTCGACAACCGCCCACATCCGGGTGGATACGAGCGCGGCTGCGGTAACGGCGAGGCCCCGTTGACTGAACTAAATGCCGAATGGTGCAGGTCTGAAGGGGTGGGGTCGATGTGGGTCGGTAGCTTGCGGACATGAGCGAAGGGGAAAGTTCGAGAGATCTGTCGGGGCTTGTGGTGGCCCGAGTGGGTCGGTTGATAGCGACAGGTCAGGCGGCGGAGCCTTACGTCTTGCAGGGCAGCGACGGTGAACGAGTGGAGTCCGTCGAGGTGTTCTTCCGGGAGCTGATCGCTTCCGGGAGGTCGGTGGCGACGGTGCGTTCGTACGGTATGGATCTGCTCAGATGGTGGCGGTTCCTTCACGCTGTGGACGTGGCGTGGGATCGTGCCGATCGGGTCGATGCCCGCGATTTCAGTTGTTGGATCCAGTTGACGGCGAAGGCACGACAAGGATCAGTGGTGCCGGCCAGCGCCGAGGCGGCTGCTACTGCTGCGGCATCGCCGAATCCTGTCACCGGCAAACCGGCTCTGGGGGCCGGGTACTCGCCGGCGACAGTGGCGCACAGTGAGACGGTGCTGCGAAGTTTCTACGATTTTCATCGGGACGCGGGGACTGGCCCGCTTCTGAATCCGTTCCCTCTCGATCTCTCTCGCCGGTCGAGACGGGCTCATGCGCACCACAATCCGATGGATCATTGGGCACCTGAGCGTGTGGGGCGCTACCGGCCTCGGGTCTCGCAGCGGATTCCCCGAGCGATTCCCGAGGATCTGTTCGATAAGTTGTTCGCGGCGTTGTCGTCGGATCGGGACCGGGCGTTGGTGGCGTTCTGGATTTCATCGGGGGTGCGAGCGTCGGAGCTGTTGGGAGTCCGCGAGTGCGATGTCGACCCGGGGCAGCAGTTGATTACTGTGGTGCGCAAGGGAACACGTGCGGTGGAGCAGGTACCCGCGTCGGCGGACGCGTTCGTCTGGTTGCGGTTGTATCAGGAGCAGTTGCGGGGCGAGGTGCCACTCGGACGGATGCAACCGTTGTGGTGGACACTGCGAAGGCCTCGCCGCCCGTTGAATTACCATGCGGCGCATCGGATGTTCGAGCGTGCGAATGCTACCCTCGGTTCGGATTGGACTCTGCACGACTTACGTCACAGTGCAGCGAGGCGGATGGCCAACGACCCGCACTTGTCCTTGGTGGAGGTCAAAGAGGTGTTGGGGCACGCCCATTTGTCGACGACCGAAATTTATCTGACACCCGATAAGGACGAGGTGATCGCCAGCGTCCTGGCCCACCACGCTCGTACTGCTGATCAGCGGGAACATCCGCGGGCTCCGTCGCCGCCTCCTGCTCCTGGATACGATCCGGCAGCGTTGAGCGTGCTGTTCGGGAGGCCGTTGTGAGCACTGCCGTCAAGCACATGACCCGCCCGGAACGCTTCGAGGTCACACCGGTGCCGCATTCGAGGATTCGCCAACTGCACAAACAGTTTCCACCACGCGAAGGTGAACTCTGGTGGCCGCACACCGCTGCCTCTGCTGAGGAGGTCGAGGCCCGACTGAACTGCTCGGTGCTTGCTGAGGCTGCGGTCACCACCCGAGCCGGACGGCACCGGGGCGTGATCAAGATACTGACCTGGTTGGCTTCGGTGCCAGGCGATACCTGGCAAGCCCGGTGGCTCGCCAGCGGCGCCGAGAACATCCGCGGGTCTCGTTACGGCGCGACAACCTCCTGGGCCGATCTCCCGGTGGAATGGATTGCCGGACACGGGCGCCCTGTCAGACATGATCGCAACGACCTGGCTGCAGGACTGCTGATGTTGCTGTGCCTGGACGTGATCCGGCCGCAGTTGCCGTGGATGCTCTCCCGGGCGCACCCGTTTCTCGCGCCGATGATGGCAAAGCTGCGAGATCCGGACGGATTCGCGCGGTTGGACGAGCTTGCTGCCACTCAGCCGGATACCTCGCGAGACGATGCACGAATCGCAGCGACCAGAATCGCGACCCTGCTGGTATCCAAAGGCGGGACGGTCGCGGAGATCACTGTCGGCGATTGCGTGGAGCTGATCGAAACGATGGCGCAGGTGCACTCCCGCCGCGGTCAGAAGAAGATCGATTTCTACCTGCGACTACGTGCGATGGGCATCTTTCCCGAGGATGCACCACACAGCATCCGTGCGTTCGGCGCTCCGGTCGGACAGTTGACGATCGAACAACTCGTCGACCGCTACCCGATCGAGAACCAACCGATCCGAGCTCTGCTCATCGACTATCTGCGCGAGCGTCAACCCGCGCTGGACTACACCAGTCTCAACTCTCGTGCCCGAGGACTCGCCGGGCTGTTCTGGAGCCGCGTCGAGACACTCGCCCCCGGTATCGACACCCTGGCGCTGCCGCCTGACGTTGCCCGAGCATGGAAGGACGACCTGAGATCGATCACACGCACCGCCGTCGACGCGGCGGGACGAAAGCACGAAACAACTTCGCCCCGAAAGAATTACAAAGACAATCTGTTGCAAGTGCGTGCGTTCTATCTCGACCTCGCGCACTGGGCCGTCGAAGATCCGGCACGCTGGGCGCAGTGGGTGGCGCCCTGCCCGATCAGCGACGCCGAGGTCAAAAGAGGCAAGGAACTCAAACACCGTAAAGCGCGGATGGATCAGCGCACTCGCGAGCGATTGCCTGTCCTGTCGCAGTTGGTTCGGTCCGCAGCTGACCGCCGCGCGGCCGCAGCGGCTCTACTTGTTGCGGCGCAGAACACCGAACCAGGTGAGGTGATCGCGGGAACCGACGGAGAACTGCGACGATCCTTGATCCGTCGGGGAACTGGCCGCGTCGTATGGGCCGACAATACTGTTACCGGTGTTCGCCGCGATCTCACCTACGAGGACGAGGAAGCATTCTGGGCATTCGCCACTATCGAAGTGTTGCGGCTCAGCGGTATCCGTCATGAAGAGCTCCTCGAGCTCAGTCACCACAGCATCACCGAATATCGACTACCTAGTACCGGTGAACTGGTTCCGCTGCTGCAGATAGCTCCATCGAAGACCGATACCGAGCGGCTGATCTTGGTCAGTCCCGAGCTTGCGGAAGTCCTCAGTGCGGTAGTTCAGCGTTCGCGGCAACCCAACGGATCGATACCGCTCGTGGCTGCCTACGATACGCAGGAGAAGCTGTGGAATCCGCCGATGCCGCTGCTCTTTCAGCGGGGAATCGGAAACGAACGCCGAGCGATCCCACCGAGTTTCGTCCGCAAGCTCCTCATCAATGCGCTCACCGTGGCAGCTCTCACCGATGCCAGTGGCGATCCGTTGATGTTTCAGCCCCACGACTTCCGGCGAATATTCGTCACCGACGCGATCATGAACGGCCTGCCACCCCATATCGCACAGGTTATTTGCGGGCACAAGACAATTGACACGACGATGGGCTACAAGGCCGTCTACCCCTCGGAAACGATCGAAGCGCATCGAGCGTTCATCGCGCGTCGTCGTTCGATGAGACCCAGTGAGGAATACCGGACACCGACCGACGAGGAATGGGATGCGTTCTTGTCTCATTTCGAGAAGCGGAAAGTATCGGTCGGGACCTGCGCACGGTCGTTCGGCACACCCTGCATCCATGAGCATGCTTGCGTCAGATGCTCACTCCTGCGGCCGGATCCAACGCAGCGAGGCAGGCTCGAAGAAATCCGAGACAACCTCGAAGCCCGCATCATCGAAGCCAAACAGGAAGGCTGGCTGGGTGAAGTCGAAGGACTGCAGGTCAGCTACACCGGAGTCAGGGACAAGATCGCACAGGTCGATGCCACGATGAAACGAGGATCGGCAACAACTGACCTCGGAATGCCTGGATTCGGATCGATCTCGGGAAGGACTTCCACATGATTACCAAGCTTGAATTCTTGTTCAGAGAAGCCTGCGTCTTCGGCCCCGCGTGGTCCGACGACCAGGACGCACCTGGTGGCCACGACGGGTGCGATACCCGCAACAACGTTCTGGCCCAAGATCTCTCGGACGTGGTGTTCAAACCGGGAACACGTGACTGCGTCGTACTGTCGGGCGCGATGACCGACCCGTACTCCGGAGATCGCATCGAATTCGAACGCAGCCAGGCCAAGTCCGTCCAGATCGACCACGTCTTCCCGCTCGCCGCGGCCTGGGACTTCGGCGCGAACTCCTGGACTCCTGCGTTGCGGATGAGGTTCGCGAACGACATGTCTCTGAACCTGTTGGCCGTCAACGGCCCCGACAACCAGTCGAAAGGCGACAGCACGCCCAGTGAGTGGTTGCCGCCCGATCCTGCGTACCGATGCTTTTACGCCGGCAAGTACTTGACCGTCGCGATTTCCTACGGCTTACCGGTCAGCCGGGCGGATCACTCGGCGTTGACAGAACTCGCCACTCGCTGTTGAGCTACCGGCCGTCCTTCACCACTCGACCGCTCTGAATGACGAGTGCGATGCGCTCACGATCGGCGAAGATGGACGGATCCGTCAACGGATTGCCGCGGAATGCAACGAGGTCGGCGAACTTGCCGACTTCGATGGTGCCGACCTCGTCGGCGATACCGAGAATGTCGGCGTTGATCCGGGTAGCGGAAACCAATGCGTCCATCGGGGTTTCGACCTTGGCGCGCAGGACCAGCTCCATTCCCCGGCCCGTTTGATCGGTACCGATGAGGTCCGATCCCAATCCCACTCTGACGCCGGCATTTCGAGCAGCAAGAAGCCCGTCGATCTGACCCTGCATCATCTGGCCGATCCGAGCCGAAATCGATTCGGGTAGACCTGCTGACGCCGCGCTGTCCGAGAGCGCCTGCACCACAGCCAACGTCGGCACCAACGCGACGTCGTGCTCGGCCATCAACTTGGCGGTCTCGTCGTCGATATCGGAGCCGTGCTCGACGCATTTTGCCCCGGCAGTGACAGCGTTACGGATTCCCTCGTTGTTGTGAGCATGCACCGTGACATAGGTACCGCGCGCATTGGCTTCCTCGACGGCAACTTCGATCTCGTCGACCGTGAACTGGGTATCGGTGAGCTTGTCATGAGTGGATACCACTCCCCCGGTAACACACAGTTTGAGGAAGTCCGCACCCCTGCGGAACGTCTCGCGAACGTTCTTTCGCATTTCGTGCGGACCGTCGGAAAGCAGAGACATACAACGTAATCCGGGGATGTCATGATCGGACCAGTCCGAAGTCGGCTCCCATTCGGCCGCCAGGTGCCCGTGTCCACCGGTCTGGCACTGGATCGGGCCGCACTGAATGATCCGCGGACCCGGAATCTTGCCCGAGGCGACAACTCCGGCGAGTCCACCGTCGATTCCGCCGCAGTCACGAACAGTGGTGAATCCCCCGTCGAGGGTCGATGCGCAGGTCGCGAACATGTCTGCAGCGAGCTCGGCTACCGAGATCTGACGCCGCAGGCTCGGTGCGAGATCGCTCGATCCACCGAGATGAACGTGTGCGTCGATGAGGCCGGGCGTGATTGTCAGCCCGGTGCAGTCCAGCACCTCCGCCCCCGTGGGTGGCGTGCCACCGAGTGCACTGATGTGCCCGTTTTCCACAGCAACAGCGCAGTTCTCGATCGGGTCGGCGCCCGTCCCGTCGATGATCGTTGCACCGGTCAGCCATACGACAGACATATTGAATGTTCCTCCGACGTGTACCGATCGCCGGAAGATTCCGCCGACATACCGAATAGGGTTCGGTTAGTATGATGCATATCGGCTCCCGAAATCAAGGAGTTGTCATCACTCGATGAAGTCCGAGATTGCTGACGAATCCCTCACCAGGAGAATCGATGCCGCGTCCCACCCAGCCGATACTGTCCACGCGAAACATCACCGACGCGGCTCTGGATGCTGTCGACGCGACCGGCGACTTCACCATGCCCGGGATCGCCAAGCAATTGAACGTGACTCCGTCTTCGCTCTACACACATATTTCGGGTCGATCCGAGATCGTCGAACTCATGCGCATCCGCGTGATGTCGTCGATCTCTGTCCCCCACCCACCCCCAGGATGGAGCGAACGGATCAGCGCGTGGGGGTGGGCCTATCGCCGAGCTGCCGTCGAACATTGGCGCCTCATCCCGCTACTCATGACACGCAGCGTCCGCACCGAGGTGACTTTTGATATCGATACTGCACTGGTTCAAGCATTTTCGGACGGCGGTTTCGATCCGACCGACACTCGTCACGCAATCTCCACGCTGGACAGTTTGGTTCTCGGATCCGTCGTGAAACTCTCGACGCCGGATGTCGCGTGGACTCAATCCTCGAACCCGAGCGAGGTCACGCGCGAGGCTACGACCCCGCTGCGAACCGACGACACGTTCGACTTCGGCCTGCGAACCCTGATCGCCGGATGGATGGCTCAACGCGTTGTTCGTCTGTATACCGAACCTCATTCGGATTCCGACGTCACTTCACGGTGAACGACCTGGTGTGCCATCCCGTGGCACCACCGGGAATCGGCGGAGTGCGCTCTTCCACCTGAACGTTCCCGTCCAAATCCGTCGCTCTGACCTGCACCGTGTGCAAACCCGAGCCTGCATCCCACATCCACGACCATTGACGCCAGGTGTCGATCGAGTACTCCTGCGCCAGTGTCGCCGGTTGCCATTCACCGTTGTCGACGCGAACCTCGACCTTCTCGATCCCGCGATGCTGCGCCCAGGCCGTTCCCGCCACCAGCACCTGGCCCGGCTCGATGGGAGCCAGAGCTGCCGGCACCTCGATACGCGAGGACGTCTTGATCGGTGCCTGCGCACCCCAACCGCGCTGGGTCCAATAGGCCTCGACCTTGTCGAAACGCGTGAGTTCCCACTCCGTCACCCACTTGGTGGCGGAGACGAAACCGTACAGACCGGGAACGACCTGCCGAACGGGATAGCCGTGCTCGAACGGCAACGGCTCACCGTTCATCGCCACGGCGAGAATCGCGTCACGGCCGTCGGTGACTATCTCGACCGGGGTGCCGACTGTGAAGCCGTCGACGCTGGTCGAGAGGAGCATGTCGGCGTCGGGATGGACACCGACTTCGTCGAGCAGGTCCTTCATGGGATAACCGATCCACTTCGCGTTCCCGGCCAGAACGCCGCCCACCTCGTTCGAGACACACGTCAGCGTGATGACTCGCTCGATGGGCGTTCGCGCCACCAGATCGTCGAACGACAACGTCATCTCGCGGTCCACCATTCCGTGAATCCGCAGTTCCCACGAATCCGTCGTCAATTGCGGAACGAGGAGTGCCGTGTCGATTCGGTAGAAGTCGTCGTTGGGCGTGATGTATGTCGACGCACCCGCAATCGCGATGTCCGCACCCGCCGGAATCGGCGGCGCCGGGTCAGCGGCGGTGGGCACGACAAAATCTTCACGATTCGCTACTGCTCCGGCGATTCTCTGCCCCACGAACTTCCCGGCCGCACCCGCTGCCGCAGCCACTGCCAACGCCGCACCTGCCAGCAGGAGGAACTGACGACGAGGCAACCACGAGTCGGCGACGCCCGGCGAGAGCGGCACTTCGAGTTGTGTGATCAGCAACCGCAAGGTTGCGACGCCCGCCACCACACCGACCAGTGTCGGGAACACGTACATCGCGTCGGCAGTCGGGCGCTGCATCGCCGCATACACACCAACCGCGCCCAGAAGAACGAGAATGACGCTGCCGATCGGGCGGCGTCGCCGTTCCAGGAGCCCGGCCACCGCACCGAGCAGAACGATCAAGATCGACATTCCGATGAACAGCGCCGGCTTGTCATTGGTACCGAAAGTATCGATCGCGAACTCGCGAGCCCACGCCGGCGTTCGGTCGACGGTAGTCGCACCTACCGCGTAGAAGGGCGACGCGTCCGGGTTGATCGGCAACGCAACCAGTTCACCGACGCCCAGGACGACAGCCGCGGCCAAGACCCCGGAGATCGCGTGAGCAGCCCATCTACGACGCAGTGGACGAGATTCGGTGCTCGGGTGCTCGTCGATGTTCTGTGTGACCATGTCGTCTCGGCTCTGTCGGTGCGAGTGGTGCTTCGATCGGATACCCGACATTCGGCGCTGCGGGCCATCCGGATGGGTGCACTCCTCCATCAAGAACTACTCCGAACTCGCGATTAGAGTGGGAACGATGACCGTCGACCTCAACAAGGACACGCTCCTGTGCATGTCGCTCTCCGGGCGACCGAGCAACATCGGCACCAGATTTCACAATTACCTCTACGAAGAATTGGGCTTGAACTTCGTCTACAAAGCCTTCACCACCGAAGACGTGCCAGCCGCGATCGCAGGCATACGAGCACTCGGGATTCGAGGCTGTGGGGTGTCGATGCCGTTCAAGGAACAGGTCATCGAGCACATCGACGTCATGCATGATTCGGCCAGCGCCATCGACTCCGTCAACACGATCGTCAACGAGTCCGGAGTGCTGCACGCCTACAACACCGACTATCAGGCGGTGGCCGATCTACTGCGTGACAACAACGTCGACACGAGCCTGTCCGTCGCTGTCGCCGGCAGCGGTGGCATGGCAAAAGCAGTCGTCGCCGCGGTGCGCGACACCGGATTCACCGACGTCACCGTGATCGCCCGCAACCAGCAAGTGGGGTCATCGCTTGCGAAGCAGTACGGCTTCGACTGGCAGGCCGAACTCGGTGAGCTTCGTCCCGGTGTGCTGATCAACGCCACCCCGATCGGTATGTCCGGCGGCGCAGAAGCAGATGCACTGTCGTTCCCCGAGCACGCAGTGCGCGCCGCCGATGTCGTCTTCGACGTCGTCGCGATGCCTGCGAAGACGCCACTGATCGCGTTGGCGACCGAACTCGGCAAAACGGCGATCACAGGAGCGTCAGTCATTGCCCTTCAGGCCGCCGAGCAGTTCGTGCTCTACACCGGTGTGCGTCCGAGCGCGGAGCAGATCCAGCGAGCGTCGGAATACTCACGGGCGTAGGAACCACGTCGCCGTGAACGAGACCGGGGAGACTCCACCTCAACAACTCGCGCGGAACTTCAACGAGTTGTTGCAAGAGCTGCGCGTCGCGCTCTCTGGTGTGCAGATCCTGTTTGCCTTCCTGCTAGCCGTGGCATTCACCGAACGCTACGAGGAAGCGTCGGCGTACATCCGCGGCATCCACTTGGTGACGGTGATCCTTGTTGCCATCTCGTTCGGGTTCCTGATGGCACCCGCGGTCTGGCATCGCATGCTTTTCCGCCGTGGGCACCGCGAGAACATATTGCCCGTGGCCAACCGATTCGCCCTGTGCGGCATAGCCTTTCTGGCCGCCTCCATGACCGGCACGGTCCTGTTGATCGCCGAGGTCGCCGTCGGCGGAGTTGCCGCAAAGGTTTTGGCAGCGTGCGCCGCGATCATGTTCACGGCACTGTGGTTTCTCGTGCCGTCATTCATCGATCGCACCAAGAGCTGACTCAGGCTCCGGTGTCGACGGCGCGAGTGCTGTCGTTGGACCACTGTGACCACGAGCCCGGGAACAGCGTCGCGTCGTAACCAGCGATCGCGAGCGCCGCGATCTCGTGCGCGGCAGTCACTCCGGATCCGCAGTACACCGCCACCTTGTCTCCGACGCCCAGTCCGGCGAATCGCTCACGCAGGTGGGTCGTATCCAGGAATCGCCCGTCGCCGGTGATGTTCTCGGCGGTCGGCGCGTTCACCGCACCGGGGATGTGCCCTGCGACGGGATCCATCGGCTCGACCTCGCCGCGGTACCGCTCCCCGGCTCGGGCGTCGAGAAGGACACCGCCCTCGCTCGTCCAGTTGCCGACACCGTCGATGTCGACAGTCGGCATGTTGCCGCCGGTGACAGTCACGTTGCCCGGGCTGACGGACTCGCCGATACCGGCCGCCAACGGCAGTCCTGCGGACTCCCAGGCCTGCAGCCCGCCGTCGAGCAGTCGGACGTCCGAGAGCCCGGCCCACCGCAGCAGCCACCAACCACGGGCCGCGGCCGTGTTGCCGGTGGCGTCGTAGAGCACCACCGAATCACCGTCGTCGATTCCCCAACGACGCGCAGCGGCCTGCAGGTCTTCGAGACTCGGCAGCGGATGCCTCCCCTCGTCCGGCGACGGCGGCGAGGCAAGTTCCTCGTCGAGGTTCACGAATACCGCACCGGGAATATGGCCGTCGCGAAAATGCTGCTCGCCGTTCGAATCACCCAGCGCCCATCGGACATCGAGCAATCGCGGCGCAGCGCCGGCCTCGATGAGAGCGGACAGTTCTTCGACGTCGATCAGCACGGGAAGTGTCATGAGCCCATCCTGACACGACCACTCATGCAACCCCGAAGAAGGCACCGAGGCCCACCAACAACACTCCCGTCACCACGTCGATTCGCTTCCCGACGCCAGGGCGACGCAGCTTCTTGCCGGCTCCGGCCGCCAACACCACCACGATCGCCCACCACAGTGCCGCGGCGACCACCGTCGCGCCCGCCAACATCAACGTCCGCAGCCCTGCGCCTTCACCCGGCTCGATGAATTGCGGGAGTAGCCCGAGAAAGAACAACAACGCCTTCGGGTTCAGCAGGTTCGAGAGGAAGCCGTAGCGAAATGCCGTGGTGACCGCGATCGGTTCTTTCGCTGCCGGAATTCCCTCGTCCGAGGCGCGGGCTTTGAAAGCACTTCGAATCGCGGAGATGCCGAGCCAGGTCAGATATGCCGCCCCGGCGTAGGTGAGCGCGGAGAGCAACTGTGGCCGTGTCGCCACAAGTGCGGAGAGACCCAGTGACGCGGCAGCGGTGTGAACGAAGAGCCCGGAAATCACACCGGCGGCCACCACCGCGCCGGTCCGACGATCTGCTAGAGAATGACGCAGGATCAGGACAAAATCCGGTCCCGGCGTGAACAGGACGATGGATAGCAGGGAGCCGAAAGCGAGCCATTGACCGACACTCATCCGAAATACCTCACACCCGAGCTGATTCGAGACACATGTTCATGCCAGGAGTGTGCAACTGGATCCGGGAAGTTCAAAACGACTCCGGATATAGTTCGGCAGATGACGAAGAATGAGCCTCTGGATCCGGTGGACTGGAAGATTTTGGCCGAATTGCAGAACGACGCGTCGATCACCAACAAGGTGTTGGCCGATCGAGTCGGTTTGGCGACGTCCTCGTGCCACGAGCGCGTACGACGCCTACGCGCCAACGGCACGATCAGCGGCATCCATGCGGTTGTCGATCCGGCAGCCGTTGGCCGGTCGATGCAGGCGATCATCGCCGTTCAATTGCGACCACACCGCCGCGACCTCGTCGACCGGTTCACCGCCGACGCGCTAGCGCTGCCGGAAACGCTTGCGCTCTTCAACGTCTCGGGGCCCGAGGACTTCTTCCTCCACGTCGCGGTCCGTGACAGCGCTCATCTACAACGGGTATTGATCGACCACCTCGCCGCACATCCCGAGGTCTGGCACGCCCAAACGCACCTCATCTACGGCAAAGCGGTCACCTCACCCATCCGACCGGACAGGTAAATCGGGCCTCGAGCGGGTCGGGCAGAATCACTGACCATGTCGGACTCCACAGATACCACCGAACCGGAAGCCGTTCGCAGCAACTCGCAACCGATGAGCGCAGGCATCGTCACGGCCCTCGTCGGCTTCACCAGTTCGTTCGCGGTGGTCCTCACCGGCCTCGCCGCTGTCGGCGCGGACGCGACCGAGGCGGCGTCCGGACTGCTGGTTCTGTGTGTGACCCAAGCGTTGGGAATGCTCTGGCTCTCACGCCGGTATCGGATGCCGATCACCCTGGCCTGGTCGACTCCCGGTGCCGCTCTGCTCGCCGGCGCCGGAGCCGTCGAGGGTGGGTGGCCGGCGGCGGTCGGAGCATTCATCGTCGTCGGAATCGCGATTGTTCTGACCGGACTGTGGCCGACGCTCGGAAGGATCATCTCGGCAATCCCGACGCCCCTCGCGCAGGCGATGCTCGCCGGGGTTCTGATGCCGTTGTGCCTGGCGCCGATCATCGCCGTCCGGGACGCCCCCGCAGCGGTCGCGCCCGTCATCCTGGTTTGGCTTGCCGCGCAGCGCTTCTCCAAGCGATGGGCGGTTCCGCTCGCGTTCCTCACCGCCGCGGTCGTGATCGGGATCAGCCTCGTCACGTCGGATCGAGTGCTCGACGCCGGCGCCATGATTCCCCGCATCGATCTCACCGCGCCGTCGTGGACCTGGCAGGCAATGATCGGCATTGCGATTCCCCTCTACATCGTCACGATGGCTTCGCAGAACATTCCCGGTGTGGCCGTGATGAATTCGTTCGGATACACCGTTCCCTGGCGACCGTCGATGATCGTGACGGGTATCGGCACCATCGTCGGCGCACCGGCCGGTGGCCATGCGATCAACCTCGCGGCGATCAGCGCAGCCCTGGCCGCCGCCCCCACCGCACATCCGGATCCCAAACGTCGATGGATCGCTGCCTTCACCGCAGGCTGGGCGTATCTCGTTCTCGCTGCCGGCGCGGCCGCGGTGGCCGCTCTGGTAGCCGCCGCACCGGCCGGAGTCGTGGAAACTGTTGCCGGACTGGCGCTCCTGGCAACGCTTGCCGGCGCCCTCACGTCGGCGCTGAGCGAGGCGAGTGAACGTGAAGGCGCCGTGGTCACGTTTCTGATCGCCGCATCCGGGGTCAGTATCCTGGGAATCGGTTCGGCATTCTGGGCACTGTTGGTGGGGCTGATCGTGCGTGCAGTCCTACAGGGCACCACCCTGCCCTCACTCTCGCGAAAGTCCTCACTACAGTCGAAGCCGTGAGCACAGCGCAGACGCCCCCGTCGATCAGCGAGTTTCCCGTTCTCTGGCCCGTCCCGACGCGGTGGGACGACAACGATCACTACGGCCACGTCAACAACGTGACCTACTACTCGTACTTCGACACCGCGGTCAACGCCTGGCTGATGTCTTCCACTGGAACCGACATCCGCACCCTGCCTGCCATCGGCGTCGTCGCCGAGACGTCGTGCCGGTACCTGAGCGAGCTGTCGTTCCCCGAGCAGTTGCAGGTGGGTATCTCCGTCGAGAAGCTCGGCACCAAGAGCATCGTCTACGCGCTGGCGATATTCCACGAGGTCGAAAGCGGCCATTGGGAACCTGCCGCGACCGGGCGCTTCGTGCACGTCTACGTCGACGCCGACACCCGTAAGCCGGTGGAGATCCCGGCGGCCATCAGATCGGCAGCCGGGACCTTGACCGAAAACTAGCTCAGGCCGAGCTGATCTGCCGTCAAGACGGCGCGTGCAACGATTCCGTCGATCAGCGCGACGGTCGGGCCGCCGTGCTCGGCCTTGTTGCGCGGATCGTCGAGGATGCGTCGCAGCACGCCCTCCGCGATGATCGAGAGCTTCCACAGAGCGAGTACGTGCCAGTATCCGACCGCTGACACGTCGCGGCCAGTCGCCTCGACGTAGGCAGCGACCAGCTCGTCACGGTTCGGGAAGCCTTCCAGCGTGGACGCCATGAACGGACCGGCAACCTTGTCACCGGCTTCCGGCCAGTACGCGAGTAGCGCACCGAGGTCCGCGAGCGGCTCCCCCAACGTGCACAGCTCCCAGTCGACGACGGCAACGATGCGCCCCTCGGCCGGATCGGTGATGACGTTGTTGAGGTGGAAGTCGCCGTGAACCAACGTCACTTCGTTCTGTTCCGGAATGTTTCGGTGCAGAATCTCGGCCAATCGGTCGACATCCGGAACATCGCGGGTCTTCGACTTCTCCCACTGCGCCGACCACCGCTTGAGCTGACGCTCGGCAAAAGGCTTGCGGCTGGCCAGGTCGTCCAGCCCGGTCTCTTCCAGGTCAACTCCGTGGATGCTGGCGAGGGTTTTGGGCATCGCCAAGCCGACCGCGCGACGCTCGTCCTCGGTCAACTTCTGAGCAACCGGAACGCCGTCGATCACAACGCCGTCGATGTAGCTCATGAGGACCAGCGGAGCGTCCGTGATCTCCGGATCTTCCGTGATGCCGAGGATCTTCGGAACCGGCACTTTGGTTCCCTGGAGCGAGGACAGGATGCGGTGCTCGCGAACGACGTCGTGCGCGGACGCCAACAACGTGCCGAGTGGAGGTCTGCGCAGTACCCACCGTCCTCCGCCCGCATCCGTCACGGAGTAGGTCAGGTTCGATTGCCCGTTACCGATCCTCTCGAAAGTCAGTGGTGTCGTGGCGCCGACCCCCAGTCCGGCGATCCACGCGGAAACAGCTTCTTCGTTCAAACCGACTGCAGTCACCGCACCGATGCTAGCGGTTGAAGTCCGATCGGTTGGCCGTACCGACACGTTTGTTACTCGCCAGTTCGCAGTTCAGGTCTTGATACGGCAGTGAAAATACTTGCGGATTTCCCAATCAGGGGGATCCTGATGGTAGAGCGACAACTGCATACGACACATCGGGATTGTGCGGCGTACTCACGAGGCGCGCCGGGCATGAGCAGAAACCGAGGTGAGCGAAGATGATCGACAACCTCGATTATCCGGTCCAACTCATCCAACCGAACGGCGCACGGGTGTGCCGTCCCGAATTCGACCGCCTGATAACAGACATCGGGCCTGACGAACTGCTGTCGTTGTATCGCGATCTCGTCGTGAGTCGCCGCATCGACACCGAAGCTGTTGCCCTGCAGCGTCAAGGCGAAATCGGTTTATGGGCTCCGATGCTAGGCCAAGAAGCCGCCCAGGTCGGTTCCGCGAGAGCGCTCGCCCCAGACGACTTCGCGTTCACCAGCTACCGCGAACATGCCGTCGCGTACTGCCGGGGTGTTCCCCCCGAATTGCTGACCACCATGTGGCGAGGAATCTCCCATTCCGGTTGGGATCCAGAACAATTCAACGTCACCAATCCGGCGATCGTCGTCGGCTCCCAAGGGCTGCACGCCACCGGATACGCACTCGGCGCACACCTGGACGGCGCCGAGATCGCAACGATCGCGTACTTCGGCGACGGCGCCACAAGTCAGGGTGACATCGCCGAGGCGATGGGATTTGCCGCCAGTTTCCGTGTCGGCGTTGTCTTCTTCTGCCAGAACAACCAGTGGGCAATCAGTGAACCGGTATCCCTGCAGTCCCGTGCACCCATCTCGCATCGGGCGATCGGTTACGGTATTCCGGCGATCCGCGTCGACGGTAACGACGTCCTTGCCGTGCTCGCCGTGACGCGCTCGGCGCTCTATCGCGCACGCGAAGGCAGCGGCCCGACGTTCATCGAGGCGATCACCTGCCGGATGGGCCCGCACACGACCTCCGACGATCCGAGCAGGTACCGCACCGATACGGATATGTCGGAGTGGAAAAGCCGCGATCCGCTCGAGCGAATGCGTCTGCTCCTCGGCCGTCGCGATCTTCTCGGAGAAAACGAACTCAGCACCATCGCGGCAGCCGCCGACGACGTCGCCGCTGGACTGCGACGCGCAACCATCGCGCTCGCCGATCCGCCCCCGTCAGCGCTCTTCGATCACGTCTACGCCGAGGCACACCCACTGGTCGACGCTGAACGCGAAGAGCATCGCGCGTATCTGGGCAGCCTGGAAGGGGCTTCGTCATGACCGTCATGAATCTGGTGACCGCGCTCAACACCGGCCTTCGACGCGCACTCGAAGACGATCGTCGCGTTGTCATCATGGGCGAGGACGTCGGCCGTCTCGGCGGCGTATTCCGGGTTACCGACGCCCTGCAGAAGGACTTCGGCGACACTCGGGTGATCGACATGCCCCTCGCCGAATCAGGGATCGTGGGAACAGCTTTCGGGCTTGCCTTGCGCGGATATCGGCCTGTCTGCGAAATTCAATTCGACGGGTTTGTCTACCCGGCTTTCGATCAGATCGTCTCGCAGGTGGCCAAGATCCAGTACCGCACCCGAGGCGCTGCCTCTGCGCCACTGACGATTCGGATTCCCAGTGGCGGCGGAATCGGTGCGGTGGAACATCATTCGGAGTCGCCCGAAGCGTACTTCGCTCACACCGCGGGACTGCGGGTGGTGTACCCGAGCAATCCGATCGACGGTTTTCACATGATCCGCCAATCCATTGCGGCCGACGACCCGGTGATATTCCTCGAACCCAAACGGCGCTACTGGGATACCGCCGACGTGAATACCGATGCCGCGCCCGAGCTTCCGCTCCACCGTGCTCGCGTCGCCCGCTCGGGGAACGACGCGACAGTGGTTGCGTACGGATCCATGGTCGCCACCGCGCTCGACGCCGCGAGGATTTCCGAAGAAGAAGGCCACGATCTGGAGGTCGTGGATCTGCGTTCACTCTCGCCCATCGACTTCGACACGATCGAGGCTTCGGTGAACAAGACAGGCCGGCTTGTCGTCGTCCATGAGGCGCAGAAGTTTCTCGGCGTCGGCGCCGAAATCGCAGCACACGTCGCGGAACACTGCTTCTATCAGCTGGAGTCACCGATCCTGCGGGTCACCGGATTCGACATCCCCTACCCGCCCGCCAAGCTCGAGCGATTTCACCTTCCGGACGCCGACCGGATCCTCGCGGCGCTCGATCGAACGCTGGCAGCATGAGCACGGCGCACGAATTCCGGTTACCGGATCTCGGCGAGGGCCTGACGTCCGCCGATCTGGTCGAGTGGGCGGTCGGCGTCGGCGACACTGTGGCACTCAATCAAGTTCTCGCCCAGGTAGAGACAGCCAAAGCTCTTGTCGAACTACCGTCGCCCTACGTCGGCGTTGTCAGGTCACTCCTCGTCGAAGCTGGCTCTACCGTCCCGGTCGGCACTCCGATCATCCGCATCGAGGAGTCTTCAGATTCACCGTCTCCAAGTGATTCGCAGTCTCCGAGTGTGCTGGTCGGGTACGGACCCGCGGCCGAGAGACCGAGCCGACGACGGAGCAGGATCACGCCGGACTCGCAATCCGCGGCGAGTACCGAGCGACGGCCCGCAACCCCCGCGGCGCGGCGCGCGGCCCGCGAAGCCGGCATCGATCTGAGCGAAATCACCGGCAGCGGATTCGACGGTGCCGTCACCGCGGCTGACGTCGCAGACGCGCTTACCGTGCAGGCGCCTTCGGATAACGCGACACGCCTGGCCCCGTCCGGCATACGAAAACAGATGGCGTCGGCGATGGTTGCCAGCACCCGCGCTCCGCAGGCCAGCGTCTTCCTCACCGCTGATGTCACGCCTTCGATGGAACTGCTCGGCAGGCTCCGTTCCTCGGAGGCGTTCACCGGACTGTCCCTCACTCCGCTGACTCTCGCTGCCAAGGCAATGGTGGCCGCCATCGCCTCGCACCCGATGGTGAACGCGCATTGGGACGAGGCCCGCGGCGGCGCCGTCATCGACGATCACGTGAATCTCGGCATCGCCGTCGCCTCCGAACGTGGACTGTCCGTGCCCAACATCAAGAGCGCCCAGACCCTGAGCCTGGTCCAACTCGCACGCGCGGTGACCGAACTGACCGTCGCTGCCCGTGAGGGAAAGACGGACGTCCGTCACCTGACCGGTGGCACCGTCACGATCACCAATGTCGGAGTCTTCGGCGTCGACGGCGGCATTCCGCTTCTCAATCCAGGAGAAGCCGTCATCCTCTGCCTGGGCTCGGTAAGCGAGCGTCCGTGGGTGATCGAGCGCAAGATCGAAGTGCGGAGCGTCGCGACACTGACGTTGACGTTCGACCACCGGGTACTCGATGGTGAGCAGGCCGCGAGATTCCTCTCATTTGTCGCACAGATGCTCGCGGACCCGGACCTGTTGCTGTCTCACCTGTAAAAAGGAACGAGTGAGCGTCAACCCCACCGACCGAGCAGTCCCCACCTCCGCCCTGGTACGCGCCCGGGCCGGCATCTTCGGCATCTTCGGCATCAACGGATTTCTACTCGCGATGTGGGTCGTCCACATTCCGTCCATCGAACACCGTGTGGGAATCAGTCACTCGACGCTCGGCTCACTTCTTCTCCTTCTTGCAGTCGGAGCCATTGCCGGCATGCAGTTGAGCGGTCCGCTCGCAGATCGATACGGCAGCAGACGCATGGTCGTCCTGGCGGGTAGCGGGCTGGCATTCGCCACTCTCGGCCCGGGGTTTGCCACGAACACCTGGCAACTGGGCGCTGCACTTGTCGTGTTCGGCTTTGCGAACGGCGCGTTGGACGTGTCGATGAACTCGCAGGCCGTCGAGGCCGAACAGTTGTACCGGCGCCCGATCATGGCGGCCTTTCACGGCATGTTCTCGGTCGGTGGCGTATTGGGCTCTGTCATCGGATTCGGCACTCTCGCACTGGATCTTCCGCCGTATGTCACGCTCAGCATCGCGTCGGCAATCGGCTTGCTGGCAGTCTGGTTGTGCTCGCGACCCCTTCTCCCTCACGTCGACGTGCATGCCGAAACCGCGTCGACTACCGGAAAGACACACGGCAGATTCTCGGCTCGCGTACTTGCCCTCGGAACCCTCGCCTTTGTTCTGATGCTGGCCGAGGGAGTGGCAAACGACTGGAGCGCGCTGCAGGTCAAGGAAGATCTCGGTGTTTCGAATGCCGTTGCCGCACTGTCGTTCGGCGCATTCTCCGCCATGATGACCGTCGGCCGGTTCACCGCGGATCGGATCAGCGCGGCGGTAGGCCCGGTGGCAGTGGTTCGCTACGGTGCGTTGCTGTCGTCCATCGGAATGCTGACCGTCGTGGTATCCGGCTGGCTACCACTGACGTTGCTCGGTTGGGCCCTGTTCGGCGCCGGCCTGTCGGGCTGCATTCCGCAGATCTTCACCACGGCCGGAAATCTGGGCTCAGGTTCGGCCGGCACCAACATGTCTCGCGTCGTCGGCATGGGATACATCGGATTCCTCGCCGGTCCGGCAACCATCGGCTGGGTCACCAAGCTTGTGCCTCTCACCACAGCAATGTTGATCCCGTTTGCATGCGTCCTGGTCGCAGCTGGTTGTGCGGGTGTCGTTCGGCGCGATTCTCCGACCGCCTACAGACCTCACAGCTGATCCTCACGATCGGCACAGACTCAACAAGGATGCTGGTACTCGTGACCGTCTCGACCTCCACCCAGCACCCCGCTCCCTCCACAACCACTCGCTTCCTCGTCCTTGCCGCGATCGCCGTCGTAGCGCTGGGCGTCTTGTATTTCGTGCGACCCACCTCGCCCGGTTTGAGCGTCCCGGAACAGGTGCGCGCACTTGCCGAGTGGACGGTAGGCCGATTCGACGTCACCGCTGTACTCGCAGCCACTACCGCTCTGGCCGTCGTCTCGATGGTCCGCGGACTGCCATACGGCATCGGCGCGATCCTGCTCCTCGGAATGGGCGCCAATCTCACCAACGCGGCATTCGGTTCCTGGCTCCCCGATGTTCCCCAGGACCTATTGCCCAGCGGTCACGTCGCAGCGGCGACCGCGCTGTACTGCTCGGCGATCTTGATCTCCGCCCCGCAGTGGCGTCCGGTGGTCGCCGGGCTCGGATTCGTCGGAGTTGCTGCGATCGGTGCCAGCGCGCTCGCCGCCGAGCTGAGCGGCCTTTTCGGAGTGATAGCTGGCATTCTGATCACCCTGGTATGGGCCTGTGCCGCAGCCATTTTGATGGCACGATCGCCCATCGCCGCGAAACGTGAAGAGCTGCGCCCAGATACGGCAGCCATCGCGTTCTCCAGGCACCGGAGCATCCGACTTTAGTCCTAAATCTTTGGGATTCAGAGATTTTCGCCGATAGCTCTCCCGCCACGGTTGGACATGACGTATGTTCTGAAATGTCCGAATCAAGTAGTTCCACAGCGAAGGAGTCTTTACCGTGAGCCTCGAAGATCTGAACCCGCTCGAACTGATCCAGAAGTTGATCGAACTACTTTCCGGCTTCTCTTCCGACCCCGAAACCCCCGAGGTTCCGTAAAACGTCGCCAGAGGCGCCTGTTCCGAGTTTCGTCTCGGACCAGGCGCCTTTGTCGTTTCAGCACAAGAAGTCGTTTCAGCACAAGAAGTCGTTGCAACACACGACATCTTTGCAACACACGGCCACGAAAAAAGGCGTCCACTCGCAGCTGCGAGTGGACGCCCCTTCCGAGTACCAGCGCTAGAGCGCCTTGAGCTCCTCGGTTACTTCGGAGACCGACTTCTTGGCGTCACCGAAGAGCATCGAAGTGCCCTCCGCGAAGAAGAGCGGGTTCTCGATACCGGCGAAACCGGAGTTCATCGAACGCTTGAGCACGATGACCGACTTCGACTGGTCGACGTTGAGGATCGGCATTCCGTGAATCGGTGAGCTCGGATCGTTGCGCGCCGCCGGGTTGGTGACATCGTTCGCACCGATCACCAAGGTGACATCGGTACGAGAGAACTCGTCGTTGATGTCGTCCATTTCCTTCATCGCGTCGTACGAGACATCCGCCTCTGCGAGAAGAACGTTCATGTGACCGGGCATACGGCCGGCGACCGGGTGAATGGCGTACTTGACCTCGACACCCTTCGACTCGAGCAACTTCGCCATGTCCTTGACGGCATGCTGAGCCTGCGCGACCGCAAGTCCGTAGCCGGGTACGACGATGACCTGGTTGGCGTAGGCCATCTGGATAGCCGCGTCGGCGGCCGAAGTCGCCTTTGCCGTGCGCACGACACCGTCGGAGGATGCGGCTTCACCGCCACCACCACCGAAGCCGCCGGCAACGATGGCCGGGATGGACCGGTTCATGGCCTTGGCCATGAGGTTGGTCAAGATGGTGCCCGAAGCACCCACGATCATGCCGGCGACGATCATCGCCTGGTTGTTGAGCGCCAAACCTGCAGCAGCAGCTGACAAACCGGTCAGAGCGTTGAGCAGCGAGATGACGACGGGCATGTCCGCGCCGCCGATGGGCAGCACAACCATCAGTCCGAGGATGCCCGAGAGCACGAGCACGCCGACGATCCACAGTGAGCTGGTCGGGCCTTCCGGTGAGATCGCCTTGATACCGATGATCACCGAGAACGCGACGGCGGCAATGAGCAGCAGAGCATTGAGCGGCTGCTGGAGCTTACCGATTCCGATCGGACGACCAGGCAGAGTTTCCTGCAGCTTCAGGAACGCGATCACGCTGCCCCAGAAGGAGATCGATCCGATCACCGCGGCAAAGAGCGAAGCGATGACGATATGCACCGTCGGCGACTCGCCGTGCTGGAATGCCGTGAAACCGTCCGAGTCCAAGAACTCCGCGTACGCGATCAACGCGACCGTGCCGCCACCCACACCATTGAACAGCGCCACCAACTGCGGCATGGCCGTCATCTTCGTCCGGAGCGCCGGCGGCACACCGAGCACGACACCGATGACAAGGCCGGCAGCGATGAGGATCCAGTTCCCCATCTCCGCATCACGAATGGAGATCAGAGTTGCAACGACGGCGATGAGCATGCCGACCGCGGCGATCTGGTTACCGCGGACTGCAGTCTTCGGGCCGGTAAGACCCATGAGGCCGTAGATGAACATCGAGAACGCGACAATGTAGAGCGCATTGACCAGGTATTCCATTACTGGTCACCATCCTTCGACACAGACTTGGCGGCCGGCTTGGCCTTGAACATCGCCAACATGCGGTCCGTGACCACAAAACCACCGACAACGTTCACGGTTCCGAAGACGAGCGCGACGAACAAGATGATCTGCAACCCGATCGAGGGATCGTGCACCTTGCCCAGGACGACCAACGCACCCAGGACGACGATGCCGTGGATGGCGTTCGTACCGGACATCAACGGGGTGTGCAGGGTGTTCGGAACTTTGGAGATCACAGCGAAACCGACGAACCCGGACAACACCAGGATCGCGATGTTCGCCAGCAGTGATGTGTACATCAGGCGCCCTTCTCTTCACGGGTGACGCACGCACCGGCAAGAACCTCGTCGGAGAAATCAGGCGCCAAGGCACCTTCCACCAACATGAGTTCGATCAGCGCGGAAATGTTCTTCGAGTACAACTCGGACGCATGCTCCGGCATGGACGCCGGCAAATTCAGCGGAGAGCAAATGGTCACGCCGTGCTTGACGACGGTTTGACCCGGCTCGGTCAGCTCGCAGTTACCACCGGTTTCACCCGCGAGGTCGACCACGACACTGCCCGGCTTCATGCCTTCGACCGCGGCAGCGGTCACCAGGCGCGGCGCGGGACGACCCGGAACCAGAGCTGTGGTGATCACAACGTCGAAGCCCTTGATCGCATCTTCGAGTGCCTGCTGCTGCTTCGCTCGCTCGTCGTCGGTCAACTCGCGGGCGTATCCACCCTCGCCCGCCGCATCGATTCCGAGGTCGAGCCACTGTGCACCCACCGAACGCACCTGGTCGGCGACCTCAGGACGCACGTCGTACCCGGTAGCGCGGCCACCGAGACGCTTGGCTGTCGCCAGCGCCTGCAGACCTGCCACACCCACTCCGAGGACCAGAACCGTCGCAGGCTTCACCGTGCCCGCAGCGGTGGTGAGCATCGGGAAGAACCGCGTCGACTCCGATGCTGCCAACAGAACAGCCTTGTACCCGGACACGTTCGCCTGCGAGGACAACGCGTCCATCACCTGCGCGCGGGAGATACGAGGAATCGCCTCCACGGCGTATCCCTCGATGCCGGCGGCCTTCAACTCGGCGATGCGGTTGTCCGCATTACGCGGATTCAGGAAACCGATGAGCTTCGCGCCGGTACTGATCCGGGCGATCTCTTCTGTCGACGGAGGCGCAACCTTGACGACCACGTCAGCAGTCCACGGATCGCCGATCTTCGCGCCGGCAGCGGTGTACAACTCGTCGGGAATCAACGCCCCGAGACCGGCCCCGGACTCGACGACCACGTCGACACCCTTGCCGATCAAAGCGGACACAATTTTCGGCACCAATGCGACCCGACGCTCACCATCACTCGATTCTCGAGGGACGCCGACCGACGGACGCACTTGTGCGCTCTTCGATGTTTCCATTTTCCATTACCTTCTGCGGTTGGTGGTTCGCCTGCTGCGACGAGCGGCAACCAGCATGTGATGAGCGGAAGATGACCCGCTTTTGGGTGAATGGTGACTGATAGTAGCCAGAGTTAACGCGGCGTAGGGAAACCGACGACGCACTTTCTCCATCTGAATCGAGTCCGAACAGTATGTTTGGACATACCTGAAGAAGCCTACTGTGAGGCCGATCACACCGGAATGGCGGACTATTCCACTATTTGAAACGGCCGAAAGACGTAAAGGCATCAGAATGACGCGCCGAATAATCACCGTCGAGCGAGTTTACGAACCGGCTTCCGAATGTAACGCCGTCCGACTCCGCGTAGACCGACTCCGGCCACGCGGCCTCAAACGCGAAAACCTGCAGTACGCCTCGCACCGTCCTCGGATGCTCGACCCGTTGTTCTACTGACAGCAAGCAAGGACCTGCCGTACGGTCACGCGCAGGTCCTTGCCGACTATCTCGCAGAATTACTCTGATGTCCTAGCATTTCACTAGAGCATCAATTGCTCACATATTGAGACCGCAACTTGTGCTTGACGAGCTTTCCTGTAGCGGTCCGAGGCAATTCGTCGGCAAAGTCAATGCTTCTCGGAGCTTTGAAATGTGCGACCTGACTGCGAACGTATTCCAGCAATTCCTCGGCGACATGGGCACCGGGCTCGATTCCCTCCGCTAGTTGGACAACCGCCTTGACCTGCTCACCCATTTCCTCGTCGGGAACACCGATGACCGCCACGTCGAACACCTTCGGGTGCAAAGTAAGGATGTTCTCGGACTCCTGTGGGTAGATATTCACACCACCGGAGATAATCGTGAACGCGGCGCGGTCGGTCAGATAAAGGAAACGCTCGGAGTCGATATAGCCGATATCTCCACTCGTCGTCCACGTCGGATGATCCGGATGCTGCGCGGCAGCCGTTTTCTCGGGATCATTGTGGTACCGGAACGGCAAAGTCTCCCGCTCCCAGAACACGGTACCGATCTCGCCGACCGGAAGATCGCGCCCGGCGTCGTCACAGATGTGCACGATCCCCATCACTCCGTCACGCCCGACGGAACCCGGATGCGACAAGGCCTGCTCACTGTTGATGAAGGTAGCGCCCGAACCCTCGGTCGAGGCGTAGTACTCGTAGATCACCGGCCCCCACCAGTCGATCATTGCCGTCTTCACTTCGGGCGGGCAGGGAGCAGCAGCGTGAATGGCGACCTTCACCGTCGAGACGTCGTAACGATCACGGGTCTCCTTCGGAAGTTTCAACATTCGAACGAACATCGTCGGTACCCACTGACTGTGCGTCACAGCGTATTTACCGATCAACTCCAGCGCGGTTTCGGCTTCGAATGCATCCATCAAGATCACGGTTCCGCCGACCGAATTGATCACGCCGCAAAAACGCAGGGGCGCCGCGTGATAGACCGGAGCCGGGCACAAATAGACTGTGTCGGAATCGAACCCGTACATCGGTGCGAACACCGCGGTGTACGGATCCATGGTGGTGTTCACCTCACCCTCCGGGAGATCTCCTTTGATCCCCTTCGGCCTGCCGGTGGTTCCCGACGAATACAGCATGTCAGCCCCACGCGGCTGCGAGTCGAGTGGAGCAGTGGACTGCGCATCGACCGCTTCTTCGTAGTCGTCGAAGCCCTCGAGGGCGCCGCCGTACACCAATCGGTGCCGCACGCGTGGAATCAGCTTCTCGTCCAACGGAACTGCTGCGGACGCCTGCCCCGACGCCACCAGAATTGTCGCCTCGCAGTCGTCGACGATGTAGGCAGCCTCCGAAGCCGTGAGATGCCAGTTCACCGCGGTGATGTAGAGGCCGGATCTCAACGCTGCCCAGTACACCTCGAACGCCCGGAGATCGTTGTTCGAGATGAGAGCGACGTGGTCCCCAGGCTTGGCACCGACACTTCGGAAGTATCGCGCCAACTGCGTCGACCGTTCGTCGAGTTCCCGATAGGTGATGGACTCACCCGTCGCAGGGCGAATGACGGCGGGCTTGTCCGGCGTGGACTGGACAAAATTTCCTGGAAACACGAAGACTCCTCTGTCGGTGACGACAACGCCGCGTGAGCCTGCTTCGGCGTCGACAATCCTGGTCTACCACAGGAACTCTGCCACCCTCGGAGGTTTGGTGACACCGACTCGAAGCATGGGAATGCCCGCTCACTTATCCGCCGGGACATACAGTGAGGAGAACCGCACCGTCCGAAACAGGAGATGTCCACATGAGTGGTTGGCCCCAGGACTCAGTAGTCGACGCATTGACCGAGGAATGGAGAGTCATCGACGCACTGCTGGCCGAACTCGACGGCGATCAGTGGTTGGCACCGTCGAACCTTCCGGGGTGGACGGTTCACGACATCGTGTCCCATCTGATCGGTACGGAATCACTGCTCTCGGGCATCAATCCGCCGTCGATCAATCTGGACGTGCACGCATTGCCCCACGTCCACAACGAGATTGCGGCGTTCAACGAGCGCTGGGTCGAAGGCCTGCGGCGGACACTGCACTCGGACCTGCTGACCCGATATCGCGAGATCACCGCCGAACGAACCGAAGCGCTGCGCTCGATGACCAGCGCGGACTGGGACGCCGAGACACAAACACCGGTCGGTCTTGCGCCCTATGGCCGGTTCATGCGTATTCGGACCTTCGACTGTTGGATGCACGAACTCGACATCAGAGATGCAGTTGGCATTCGGGGTGAGGAAGGCGGATTGCGCGCGGAGACTGCATTCGGCGAAATCACCAGCGCGCTCGGATTCGTCGTCGGAAAACGAGGAAAGGCGCCAGAGGGAGCACGGATCACTTTCGAACTCGAAGGGCCACTTGCCCGTTCACTTCACGTCTCGGTCGACGCGCGAGCAACACTCGTCCCGGAGTTGGACGGTCCGGCGACCACGACCATCTCGATGAGCTCACCGCTCTTCACCCGAATTGCCGGTGGCCGCGTCCACGCGTCGGATCACCGAACCGACATCTCGCTTCGCGGTGACACCACGGTGGGCACACGCGTCGTCGACAATCTGGCGTTCACGATTTGAGGGCTGGGTGGGTAGGTCGCGAAGGTACTGAGAAGTGAAACTGTTTCTCTCGTCCTACCGATTCGGCGACCACCGCGAGGCTTTTGTCGATCTCGTAGGCCGCGGCGCTCGCATCGCGGTCATCGCCGCGGCTGCAGATTCGTGGCCCGCCAATGCCCGCAGTTCAGCAGTCACCAGCGAATTGACTCCGCTACGGGCAGCGGGCTTCACCGCAGAGGAAGTGGATGTCCGAGACTTCCTGGGTGCATCGGAAGCACTCGAACTCCGGCTCCGCGAATTCGACTGCCTGTGGGTTCGCGGCGGAAACACGTTCGTCCTGCGAGCTCAGCTAGCTCGAAGTGGCGCTGACAGGGTCATCGAGATGCTGGTTCGTTCAGGCGTCGTGGCCTATGCGGGATACAGCGCCGGAGCGTGCCTGGCGACTCCGACTCTGATCGGGCTGGACGCGTCGGACGACCCCGCTGAAGTCATGCCAACGTGCGGTATCGACCCGATCTGGTCCGGGCTCGCGCTGATCGACTTCGCGATAGTGCCGCACGGCGGCGATTCGCTACTCGAAGATCCACAGGTGACTGCGCGGACGGTTGCGACCCTGACCACGGCGGGCTCGCAATTCACCGTGCTTACAGATCACGAGGTGATACTCGTCGACCGTTGATGTAACGCAGACAGTTGATCTTGACGCAGACTGAGCAGTCGACTCGGCCCGACCGGATCAGCCGTGCTCTGCCACCGCGGTTCCGGCTGCCGGCGACTGACGCTCGAGCCTCGTCCACGCGATCTCCCAGCGCTTGACAGAGACCTCGTCAGCGTCCTCGAGAAGGGCGTCGAGGAGCAGGCGTGGATTTTCGCGCCATGCCAGTTCAGCGGCATGGACTTCCGCAGCCGAGAACAACCCGGAAGCCTCGAGATCACGAATCCATTCGCAGATCTCGCCTCGGTGAATCCGTGCGATGGTCTCGTATCCCAGACCTTCGTCAAGGAAGTCGTACGAAAAAATTGCGGCAAAGTAACTGTTCGACTCACGCTGCCCGAAAATCATGTGCGTTCCTTCCTCGAAGTTGTCCGACGAAGACTCGAAATCGAACCGTTGAGCAGCGACGCCAAAGTTTTTTTGGCGAAGTTGTAACGCTTCTTCTATCCCCGACGATTCAAACGCTAACCCCCCGAGCGGGTCTTTGGGATCACGTCCGAGAAACGATCTGATGACCAACGCAATACCCCTGGGGTTTCCGGCCGCTCGCACCCATCATCGACACGCAACCAGCGCGCCGCTGACCTGCAATTTGCCCGTTTCAGGCCCTCCACTTAATCCATCCGAACAGACGACAAAAAACTTTGTGACCGGTCCCACATATTGGGATAGTTACGATCGTGATGCATATGTATCACCCGTTGTGGGCACAAAAGTACGGGCAAATCGGCACGTACAGACCAGTTTTGTTCGTTCTCCATGGCGACGAAGGTCCCTTGAACGGTCGTCCAGTTGTAGTTGCGCTAAGTAACGGATCCCACGTCGGCAACCGATATTGCGGACGGCCTGCCAGGTAGCGTGCTCCAGAGAACGTAGACGCGGCGCGGCGCAACCGGCCGCCCTTTCGAAACGGAGCCCGAAGATGACCGAGACAGTGGCGCACAATCCCGCGGAAACGCGTTTCGAGATCCGAGTCGACGGCGAACTCGCCGGTTTCGCCGAGCACTCGGACCATTCCGGCGTCCGTGATTTCCACCACACGGTGACCTATCCGCAGTTTCGTGGGCGCGGGCTTGCCGCCATCGTGGTGCGTGAAGCGCTCGATCAGACCCGGAACGAGGGATTGAAGATCCTTCCGACGTGCTCGTACGTCGAGAAGTTTGTTGCGGAGAACCCCGTCTACCAGGCATAACCGAACGAGAACGGCCGGCGAAAAACCAGTCGCGAACCTGCAGACCCCGCTGCTAGCGTCGATGGTGCCGTCGTCGAAATCCTGGGCGGCACCATCTCGGGGAAGGAAAGAACGTGGTCGCCTCAGCAGATCGGCGTCCACCTGCGTCCACGGACGTAGTTATCCCCAGCTATCTCCCTCTCGTACTGGTCAATCTCGCGACGCTGTTCTCGGCGATCGGCAACGGTATCGCCATCGTCGTGCTCCCCTGGCTGGTTCTCGAACGAACCGGTAAGGCTACCGACGCGGCGATAGTTGCCGGCGCAGCAGCCATTCCGCTACTCGTGTCGAGCCTGTTTTCGGGGACATTCGTCGACAAGTTCGGACGCCGTCGAACGTCGATGATTTCCGACGCTCTCTCTGCGATGTCCGTTGCAGCGATTCCGATCATCGCGGCCACCGCGGGCTTGACGATCCCGGTGATCGCGGCGTTGGCCGCACTCGGCGCCGTGTTCGACCCCGCCGGAATGGCGGCGAGGGAGTCCATGCTGCCTGCAGCGACTCGGACCGCCAAGTGGAAGCTCGATCGAACCAACAGTGTGTACGAGGCCAACTTCAACGTCGCGTATCTGATCGGCCCTGGCATCGGCGGTGTCCTCATCGCAACGATCGGAGCGGTGAACACGCTCTGGGTCACGGCGGCAGGTTTTGTGTTCTCGATAGTCGTGGTCGCCTTCATCCGGCTTCCCGGCGCCGGAGTGCCCGAACACGAACACCGTCCGAAATCGATCTGGCACGGCACACTCGACGGTCTTCGGTTCGTCTGGAACAACAAACTGCTGCGCACCCTGGCGCTGATCGACATGGCAGTCGTCGCGCTCTACATGCCTGTGGAGAGTGTCGTGTTCCCGGTGTACTTCACAGAGTTGGATCAACCGGCCCAACTCGGATCGGTGTTGATGGCCTTGGCGATCGGCGGCATCATCGGCTCTCTCGCCTACGCCCCACTGGCGCCGATCATGTCCCGGCGGCTGATCATGATTTTTGCCGTCGCCGTTCTCGGCATAGCGATGCTGGCCATGGCGCTCCTACCTCCACTGTGGGTGATCCTCGTACTTGCCGGACTGCAGGGCCTCGTCTACGGACCAGTCGGCCCGATCGCCAACTACGCCATGCAGACGCACAGCCCGGAGCACATGCGTGGACGCGTCGTCGGTGTCATGACGTCGACGGCCTACGCCGCAGGCCCGCTCGGCTACCTCGCGGTCGGCCCGCTGCTCGATCAACTCGGAATCGCGTCGACCTTTGTGGCCCTGTCGATTCCGATCATCCTGATCGCCGCAGTCTGTGCCTCTCTGCCGGTGCTTCGCGAACTGGATCGTCCGCGGCACTCGACCGACGTCAGTTGAACCCCATCACGTCGTTGCCCCAGGCGACGCGCAATCCGTGATCGGGGTCGCTGACGAGGGTGTCGGCGGAGTCGATCAACAGCGTCGACCGCTTCTCTTCCTCGTACGGCGCCCAGTGCTTCGAGCCGTCGAGGGCCGCCGGCACGGCATGCCTGGCGAAGGCCAACCATCGCCGTTGGATACGGCCGGCCACCTCCATCGCGGCCTTCCGACCGCCGAGCCAGAACGTGGGGTCGACGTTCAGGGTTCCGAAATTGCCGAATACATAAGGTAATTCGGTCGCGTGGCCCGCGCCGATCCGCGCCGCCTTGAGCATCGGCGTCGCGTGATCGAAGCGGTAGACCCATGTAGGGGAATGCCTGCAGTGCGCGTCGGCGATCCAGAGGGTCGGCATGCGAAACGCAGCGTCCCGTGACAGTGCCAGCGCGCCACTCGGTTTCGCATGGTCAGGGTAAGCCGACATGATCTCGGCAAGTTTGGTCGCGGAGATGTCGGGGTGATCGTCGGCCAGTAATTGGAGCATTGCCTCGACGGACTGCGCACTCACCGGCATCAGCGGAGACTTCATGAACTTGAAGATCGACGCCTCGTCCTTGTTGGAACCGATGATCAGTGGGATTCGGTGCGCGTAACCCTTCTGGAAAGCCGCAACCGGGTAGTGCGGCACCAGATCGCGATCGACAACGGGTGCCATCGCCAAAGTTCCCGGAATCCGGGTCGGAATTTCGTTGACCAAATCATCGCTTGCCTTGACGAGCAGTTCCAGATCCGTGGTCAGCAGATCGCCTGCGTCTTCGGGGTCGATCGAGAGCAGTTCGAGAAACCGCTCCGCCACGGTCTTGGCGCGCTCGGCCCCGTAGACGGAGGTCGCGGGCGGACTCTGGGCAATCGCACGATGGAACAGACCTTCGGCGCTCGGACAGGTCATGAGCGTCGTGATGGATCCTGCGCCGGAGGACTCACCGAACACGGTCACCGCACTCGGGTCACCACCGAAGGCGTCGATGTTGTCTCGAACCCATTCGAGTGCCGCAATCTGGTCTCGCAGACCACAGTTCGATTCGAAAACAGTATCCGCGGTGGAGAATGCAGACAGGTCCAGGAATCCGAGTGCGCCGACGCGATAGTTGAAGGAGACGAGAACGACGTCACCGGTTTCAGCCAGATGACGGCCGTCGTAGATCGTTTGGGCGGCGGATCCGAGGCAGTAGGCGCCGCCGTGAATCCACACCATCACCGGTCGCGGCGTGCCGTCGGGTCGCGGGGCCCAGACGTTGATCGACAGGCAGTCCTCGTCGATTTTGAAGGCCCGATCGATCGGAACCGCCGGACTCTGGCCTTGCGGCGCGATCGGCCCGAACTCACGACAGTCGCGCACCCCGTCCCACGGCTGTGCGGGTTGTGGCGCTCGGAACCTCCGCTCACCCACCGGCGCCGCTGCGTAGGGCATGCCCTTCCACGCGAATACACCGCCATCCGGATACCCGCGGGCTTCTCCGCCTCGCGCCCGGATCACCAGAGTTCCGTCCTCGCCGAGATTTGGTCGAACGTCGGTCTCCATGTCTGAATCCCCTCCCGACCCGCGCGTGTGGCAATCAAGACCAAACCTACCAATCTCGGACGGGTGTGCGCCGAGTACACAACCCCTCGGTGTTAAGGTCGCCTAGTTCTGACACGGGGTGCTCCGCATGGGCGGGGCTGAGAACACACCCGGGAACCTGATCAGGTAATGCTGACGAAGGGATGTCATGGCTACTACGCAGCCTGCATACAATTCTGCCGAAAACTCGGTGGCCACAGCGCCGTCGACGGATCGGTTCACAGATCGACTCTGGGCCGAGACGAAGGCCCTCCGCGAGTCGATCGACTCACTGGAGTTCCTCCGCCGCCTCGGCGACGGAACATTGCCTCTCGACGCGTTCCGCACGTACATCGAGCAAGACAAGCTTTATCTCGAGGGGTATTCGAAAGCGTTGTCCCTGGTCGCGGCCCATGCCCCGGATCCGCAGTCCGCGGGCTTCTGGTCGAATTCCGCGTCCACGGCAGCGACAGTGGAATCTGCGCTTCACGACGGACTTCTCACCGGTGGAATTCTTCCAGCGGGATCGGGAAGGCTCGAGCATTCGCAGGCCTGCCTGGGATACGTCTCGTATCTGACGGCGACTGCAGCAACTGCGCCTTACCCGGTCTCCGCAGCGGCAGTACTCCCCTGCTTCTGGATCTACGCCGAGGTCGGCCGCGATCTTGCCGCTTCAGCGCGCGAGGTACTCGACGCCGATCCGTCGCATCCGTACGCACAGTGGGTCACGACCTACGACGCACCCGAATTCCACGAGTCGGTGGCGCAGGCCCGCGTACTGGTCGATGCTGCGGCCGAAGCTGCCACCGAGACAGAGCGTGAGGCGATGAGTGAAGCATTCCGCATCGCCAGCCGCTATGAGCTGATGTTCTGGGATTCCGCACTCCACCAGCAGCCTTGGCCGGCGTCGTGATGTCGTTTGCGGCGCTGCGCCGCACGCTTGCCACGTCTGCCGCGATCGCAGCCGCGTTCACAGTTCTGACCGGATGCGCCTCTGACACCGGCTCTTCCGACGGGACCATTCGGTTCGCACTCGACTGGACACCGAACACGAACCACACCGGTTTGTACGTAGCACTCCAAGAGGGCTACTTCGAGGACGCCGGCCTGGACGTCTCGATCCTGCCGTACAACAACACCTCGCCCGACACCCTGGTCGATGCCGGCAATGCGGAGTTCGGCATCAGCACACAGAGTCAGGCCACGTTCGCCCGTGCAGCCGGCGCCGCCACGACGTCCGTCATCGCGCCACTTCAGCACCGCGCCACCGGCATCGGCGTGAAGGCGGATCGTGCGGACATCACGCGCCCACGTGATCTCGACGGGAAGACGTACGCCGGGTTCGGTGATCCCGGCGAAGTCGAAACGCTGCAGCAGATCATCCGCAACGACGGCGGGACCGGGAACTTCACGACGGTCACGCTCGGAACTTCCGCGTACGAAGCCGTGTACTCGGGCCAGGCAGACTTCACCGTCTCCTACTTTGCTTGGGAAGGCCTCGAAGCGGAGCGAAACGGAACTCCGATGCGGTACTTCCAGTACACCGATTACGGCTTCCCCGATGCATATTCGATCGTGATCAACGGCAACCAGCAGTGGTTGAAGGACCATCCCGACGAGGCACGCAAGTTCGTCAAAGCCGTTCAACGCGGATATCAGACTGCTGCCGACAACCCGGACCAGGCCGCGCAGGATCTCATCGACGCGAACCCCGGAGCATTCACCGACGAAGACCTCGTGCGTGAGAGTCAGCGGATGCTCGCCGCCGACTACATGAAAGACGCCAACGGCGTTGTGGGCGCCCAGAATCTCGAAACCTGGTCGGGCTACTCGGGATTCCTCTTCGAGAACGGATTGCTCGCCGGACCCGATGGGAAGCCGTTGACCCAGAAGCCGGACTGGTCGGAGTACTTCACCAATGAGTATCTCGACGCGTCCTGACGTGAGCGGACGGTTGGTCTCGACCATGCGGCGGGCGCTTCCCGCGCTCGCCGTGGTGGTGCTCCTCGTGGCGGCGTGGCAGATCTACGTCGAGATCAGTGGGATTCGGCCGCAAGTACTTCCGTCTCCGGGGCGCGTTCTGTCCCAGGGGTGGGACAACCGCGAGATCATCTCCGGCCACGCCTGGTCGACATTGCAGGTCACGTTGGTCGGCTTCACTGTTTCATTGGTGTTGGCCTGGATTCTTGCCGTGGTCGTGGACTTTTCGCCGTGGTTGTCACGCGCGCTGGTACCACTTTTCGTCGTCTCGCAGACGCTGCCGATCATCGCCATCGCGCCGCTGATGATCATCTGGTTCGGCTTCGGGCTGTTGCCGAAGGTGTTGGTGATCGCCCTTGCGACGTTCTTCCCCATGACCATCGGACTCATCGAGGGATTTGCCGCAGCCGACCGGGAAGCGGGCGCTCTCCTGCGCAGTATGGGCAGCACTCGCTGGCAGGAGTTCCGATACGTTCGCCTTCCTTCGGCAATTCCGCGATTCTTCACTGCCCTGCGCATCGGCATCACGTATGCGGTCGTGGGTGCGGTGTTCTCCGAATACGTCGGCGCTACTTCCGGTTTGGGTATCTACATGAGCACCCAGAAGAACTCCTTCCGCACCGACCTGGTGTTGGCGGCCGTACTGGTGACCGCGTTGATCAGCGTCACGCTGTACTTGCTGACGTTCGCCATCGAGCGCATCGTTGCACCATGGGCGATGAACGAAAGGTCGCGGACATGACTGACCCGATGGTCGAGGATGCAATGGTCGAAATCCAGGACCTGACCAAGAGGTTCGACACGGCCGGAGAATCGCGTCTCGTGCTCGATTCGGTGTCCTTTGGCGCCGACGCGGGCGAATTCGTGTCGGTGATCGGGCCGAGCGGCTGCGGCAAGAGCACGATCTTCAACGTCCTGGCCGGGCTCGAATCCCCGACCGCGGGTTCGGTCCGTGTGGGCACGCGCGCAACGGAATCCGAACCAGCCACCGAGGTGCATACCGCGTACATGCCGCAGAAAGATCTTCTGTTCCCTTGGCGTTCGGTATTGGACAACACGGCCCTCGGTTTGGAAGTGCAGGGAGTCGGCAAGAAGGAAGCACGCGAGCGCGCTCGCGAGTTGTTCCCGGCGTTCGGACTGTCCGGATTCGAGGACGCCCGGCCGTCACAGCTGTCCGGCGGCATGCGCCAGCGAGCGGCGATGCTGCGCACCGTTGTTCAGGGCAAACCTGTCCTGCTGCTCGACGAGCCGTTCGGCGCACTGGACTCGTTGACTCGGACCGAGATGCAGGCCTGGTTACAAGACGTGTGGCAGCAGTACCGGTGGACCGTGCTGATGATCACGCACGATATTCGTGAAGCGATCTATCTGTCCGATCGCGTGGTCGTTCTGTCGGCGAGGCCGGCAACGGTCAGGTGCGTCGTCGACGTTCCCTTGCCGAGGCCACGCGAACTGGACATGATCACCTCGCCCGAGTTCGCCGACGTCGAGCGTGAGCTGCTTGCCGTACTCCACGACGAGACTCGCAAGTCGCTACACCCCTAGCGGTTACTGACAATGCGCTGAGAGCGCGCCGATTTCACCTGCCGTTCAAGAGAAAGTGCATCGCAACGGTGCAACTTCGCGTAGGATGTCGCGGCGCGTTCGCCCAAAACGCCTTAATGTCAGCAAGATCCGAACGCTCGACACGCAATCCGTCAACGCTGCACAATTCTCTGTACTCTTCGGTAACGTACACTCGGTCGCCTACGAGACCAACGGCCAGAAGGTAACTGGACGGTAAAGCGGAATCGTGGAGGCACAGTCATCGCAACAGATTTGGAAAGGGACAGCGTGAGCACACTGCAGTCAGGTCAGAGCCTCGGAGTCGGCCAGGAACTCAAGTCCGACAACGGCGCATACACCCTCACCTTGCAGGACGACGGCAACCTGGTTCTGTCCGAGGGCGGACAGGCTGTTTGGGCCGCAGGCACCAACGGATCCGGCGCCAACCGCGCCGAGGTGCAGGCTGACGGAAACTTCGTCATCTACAAGGACTCCGACGCCGTGTGGGCATCGCAGACCGCAGGCAACGACGGTGCCTCCCTCTCGGTTCAAGACGATCGCAACGTCGTTCTGTCCGCCGGCGGAAATGCTCTGTGGTCGTCGGACACTGCAATCGCAGCGCCGGCCGCCGAGGCTGCCCCGGAGCCCGCTCCGGCACCCGAGCCCGAGCCTGCCCCCGCCGCTCCGGCAGCGCAGAGCTACACCGTCGAAAGCGGCGACACCCTGTGGGCGATCGCAGAGCGTTTCTACGGTGACGGCAACCAGTACCAGCGCATCGCGGATGCAAACGGCATCCCGAACCCGGATCTCATCAACGCCGGTCAGGTACTGACGATCCCCGCCTGATTCACTGCTTGACCTGGCCCTGGGTGCCGACGTCCGCGTCGGCACCCAGGGCCTTTTGTGTTCTACGCCACACAGATTCGCGTCCCGCCCAGCAGACCCTGATACTCCATTGCGGCATCTTTTCGCCTACAGTACTTCCGTACTGCTCCCGAAGGACAGGTGTGCATGAAAGACAGAACAGTCATGATCGGCGCTGTCGCAGTGGCCGCTCTTTCTCTGACATCAGGCCTCGTTTTCGGCGGAGCAGCCGGCGCATTCGGTGCCGGCGGCCCTGTGGTGAAGCCTCCCACTCTGGTCTCGTCGGTTTCCGTGGAGTCCGTCGCCGGGATCGAACCGGCCGCGTTTTACAGCTCGGTTGCAGTCCCCACGGTTGTCATCCCGCCGACGCCGACCTGGCGAATCGCCGACGAGACGACCGCTCCTCGCAATCAGCCGCTTGTGGTGACCGCGACAAGCACGAGCTCCGCCACCTCGACTACGACGGCCACCAGTACGACAACACCCGTCTCATCCACCACAACTGCGTCGGCTACCGCGACCTCGTCACCGACCGCGACGGCCACAACCACCAAGACCAGCACCACCCCCGTTGTCACGACCGGGTCCACGCCGCCCGTCGTCGAGGTCTCGCCCGTTCTCGCCGGATAACCCTCGCCCTTTCGCCCGCACACCGCCTGGCGTGACGGCGGTTACAGGCACACTTCAGTCGCCGCTCTCGAATAACCGATCTACCTGCGACTACCTTCCTCGCCGTCACGGTTCGTGGTCCGCTGCAATCCGGTCGACCGGAAAAGGACAGCAGCATTGTCGGAGCCTCGCGATACCGTATAGGTCTGAGCTTTTGCGGAAGGAGGTGGCTGATGAGCGCAATGGGCTTCGATCTCGATGTCAGTGTCGACCGGGCGTGGGCAGAATTTCAACGTCGCCTCGGCGATCACATTTCCATCATGGTCGACGGCGACGTGCTTGCCGTGGAATCGTCCACCGGCGACTTCGATCCAGCTGACGGCGCAGCGCCATGCGTTCAGTTCCTCGTGTGGGACAAGAACACAGTCCGCTGCGAGGTTCCTTCCAACGACTTCCTTCATCCACGCTATCGACTCGAAGATGCCGACGAACAAAAGTTGATCGCACTCGGCTGGAATCCGCCTTCCGAGAATCTCGAGGATCCGAACAACTCCCCCGCCTTCTGCGTCGACAAGGCACAGAACTGGGCCGATCAGCTCGCAGCGATGACTGTCGCTGCATTCCGTGATGTGTTCGGTGTGCAGCACCCGGCTTTTCTATCCAGCGATCTCACCGGCAACGAGCAGACTCCGGATTTCGATCCGTCGGTCGTCGAGTCGACAGAACTTCCGACCCTCGACCCCACCGCGGCCTACATGCCCAACGACATCGACCATCTCAAGGAGTTGGTCACTCTCGCTTTGCTTCCCATGCTCGGCACTCTTCCCGAGCGAGACAGCGACGGCGACATACCCATTCGTGTCGGTTCGACTGTCATGTTCGTCGGTCCACTTTCCGAGTCCATGGACGTGCAGTTGTTCTCGCCGCTCGTTCAGGACATCAGCAACCGCACCCGTGCAGCCGAGGTCATCGCCGATCTCAACCGCAAGTGGTCGCGCATCAAGTTCGTCTTGATCGACGACCGTCTGTCGGTGTTCCTCGAGGTGGCGGGTTCACCATTCGTTCCCAAGCAACTCACCGATACGTGCGCCGCCCTGACATCGTTCCTGCGTACCGTGGACGACGAGTTCGCCGCACGCGTCGGCGGAGACCTCTTCTTCGCGAACAAGAGCGGTGATTCCTCCTCGCTGCAGCCCGATCTGACAGCCGAGGACCTGCCTCCCGAACTCGAGACCCTGCTGCACCTCGATCTGGATGTGGCCGAGGATCTCGACGCGGTAGCCGATGTCTGCGGTCGTGATCGCGATCTGATTCTTCAGCTCCTCCACATCAGCAACGAATGGCAGATTCAGCTGCGTAGTCAGGCTGTGGACGCCCACAGTCGCGGGGACGCCGAAGAGGCGGCGGGCTACGAGGATCAGGTCGGCGGGTGGGAACTCATGGTCGACCGTCTGCGCGGGGCTTTGCGACTGGTGGTCCTGCCCAATTCTCGGACCGAGACGCCGGCAAAGCCGCAACCTGAGCAGATGGGCTTGTTTGCCGATCCCTTGCAACAGAGCCTCTTCGACGATCCGTCCTGATAACACGGATCGCCTTTCCCGCTATTCGAAGTGGGATTTGACGATCTGTCCGTGGACGCCCACGGTTCGATCGACTACCTGCGAGACCGTGAAATCGGCTGCGGCAGAAAGATAGGCGTAGGCCGTCGCTCGATCCATTCCGCGATCATGCTCGAGGAAGTCGAGCGCGTTGACCACCGCGCGCCGCATGGCGCCGTTGAGGTCACTGTTCTGCCCATCGACCGAACCGTTGGGGTCGGACAGGCCGATCGGAATCCAGGCCTCCTCGGTCTCAGCGAACGGGTATCCGAAAGCCACCGATGGAGCGTCACCGGAATCCTTCTTACACACGCTGAGTCGGAACGTGCCGCGCAGCGATCCTTCCATCGCGGTCAACGCTGCCTCACCGTCTCCCATCGCCATGTGGGGGTCACCGACGTAGAACAGGGCGCCTTCGGCAAAGACCGGCAAATAGAAGGTTGATCCAACACCGAGATGCCTGATGTCGATGTTTCCGCCGCCCAGCGTCGGAGGAATGGAGTTCGACGACGGGGATGTCGGGTCGGCATCCGAGGAATAGGCAACTCCCATCATTCCCATGAAGGGCCGCAGGGGAAACCGCACCTTCGACTGTCCGAAAGGCATCACGCCCTTGCCGTCTTCGATCGCCGTGAAAGTGGAAACACCGCCGTACTTCAACGGGTCCTTTGTTGCGCGCCCGTCTGTGGCGACCGGCGGCATGACTTCGTCCAGAGTGATTCCCGCTGGAGCGGTTCCGTCTGCTGTGACGGCGAGAGCGCCCTTGCCGTGTCTGCTCGACACAACGCCGTACGGCACGCGGGGAATGGCTTCGAGAGTCTCGATCTTGAGTACGTCTCCAGGCTGGGCGCCTTCGACGAAGACCGGGCCGGTGACGACGTGCGGTCCGTCCTTGTCGAAGTTTCGTTCGGTTCGGTTGTATTCGGCCGCAACGGCAATCGCATCCTCGAGCACGTCCTTCTCGGAAACGCCTTTGCTACCGAAGTATTCGAGAGGATTGCGCCCTTGATCCTCGAGAATTCCCTCGTGCGAGAGGGCGTCGATCGTGACGGTCTGGCCCGACTTCATCCGCATCACCTCGCGGGTGTGGATGTTGGGCACATAACCCCACATGACGTCCGACGGATCCGAACTCAGATAGTGATCGCCACTGACGTTTCCGCTGCCCGGTTGCAGAATCGGAATGCCATCGGCGAACGGTAGTGCAGAGGAGGACGATCCAGCCGGTGACGCGTTCGAGTGCGCGCATCCCGAAGCCACACCGGCAACTCCTACGCCCGCACCGAGGGCAGCGACTGCCCTCATGAATCCGCGTCGGCCAAGACCTTTCGTCAGGTCTTCGGCTGCGTTGCGGGCAAGAGTGTATTCCATCGAGATTCCTCCGGAGTGCGTGACGATGTGCGACTGCGAAGAAAGCTAGACCCGATTTGTTACTCGTTCATTACCATTTCATGGCAAGGAAATACCGCTGACTGAGAATGAATTCAGCGACGGCGAAGCCGCCAGAGCGAGGTCGTCTCTCGTGCCCGGGCAGCGTGAAGCGCATCGGTTCGGTCACTGACCTTTGCGTGCGTCGGTTTGACGTCCATGCGATCGACAACAGTGAGTCCACCGGCCGCAATCAGGTCGTGTAGTTCGGATCGCGTTCGGAGACCGAGGTGTTCGGCAATGTCCGAGAGGATCAGCCACGCTTCTCCCCCGTCGTCCAGATGCGCTGCGACACCAGTCAGGAAGCCCTTCAGCATCGCTCCAGCGGGGTCGTAGACGGCGTATTCGATGGGCGAGGTGGCCTTGGCCGGAATCCAGGGAGGATTGCAGACCACCAACGGAGCGGTGCCTTCGGGAAAGAGGTCTGCTTCCACCACGGTCACCTGATCGCCGTAGCCAAGCCGCGAGAGGTTGCTACGAGCGCATTGCAGTGCCCGGGGGTCCTGGTCGGTGGCCGTCACTGCCTTGACACCGCGCTGCGCCAGTACGGCAGCAAGAACGCCGGTGCCGGTGCCGATGTCGAAAGCCGATTCCGTCGACGGCAGTGGCGCAGACGCGACAAGATCGACATACTCCCCGCGGACGGGTGAGAACACTCCGAAGGCGGGATGCACTCGTGCGTCGAGAGCCTCGATGAAAACACCTTTGCGGTGCCACTCGTGAGCGCCGATCGCGCCGAGGATGTCACGCAACGAGCGAACCGAAGGCTCACCGGTAATCCCGAAAGCTTCGGTCAACGCGACTTGCGCGTCCGGGGCTCGCCGGAGTGGAATCGACAGATCTGCATCCAAGGGAATGAGCAGCATGCCGAGGATCTGCGCGCGGCGTCCTTGGGTCTGCCGGTGGAGATGGAAGGCTTTGGCTGGGTCGTCGGACGCTCGGCGCGGCTTGCGGTCGATGCGCGACGCGACGGCCTTCGACAGTTGGCGAGCGTTCTGAAAATCTCCGCGCCACAACAACGCCGTGCCTTCGCATGCCAAGCGATAGGCGTCGTCGGCCTTCATCGTGTCGTCGGCGACAACGATGCGCTTGGGCACCGGGGCGTTGCTCGTCGAACCCCAACGGGCCGATTGCTCGACGTCGTTCTCGGTCCACACTGCGAATTGTTCAGTCATGTAAGCCCTTCCGGCGTCCGACGCATAGCGGCCGGTCTACCGGCTGATGTGGTCCAGATCTGCAAAATCTGCTCGTCTGGTGTCCACACTAGTCGGGACCGGCCGCGCTACATGACTGCGAGAGGGATGTCAGCCCTTGGCTACGCGAGCTACCTCGGCGATCCGAGCCTCGGCGACCGCGTCAGCAGCCTCGCCGGCGAGGATTCCGTCGTTCTTCGACTTCGCGAAGATCTCGGTGACCGTGTCGAAGATCTTCTCGACCTTGAGCTTGACCTCTTCGGCCGAGTTGCCCTTCAGCTCGCCGGCAACCTGGATGAGGCCGCCGCCGTTGGCGACGTAATCGGGGGTCCAGGTGATGCCGCGGTCGCGGAGGATGTTCTCGACCTCGGGCACGGTGAGCTGGTTGTTGGCAGCGCCGCAGACAACCTCGGCCTTGATCGAGCGTGCGGTCGTGTCGGTGAGTGTTGCGCCCATCGCACACGGTGCGTAAACGTCGAGATCAGCGTCGATGATGCTGTCGACGATGCTCACCTGCGGGAAGTCCGCCTTGACGCGATCGAGCGCTCCGGCGTTGACGTCAGTCGCCAACACGGTTGCGCCGTCTGCGAGGAGAAGCTTGATCAGCTCGTAGCCGACCTTGCCTGTGCCCTCGACACCAACAGTCTTGCCTGCGAGCGACGGAGTGCCCCAATGCGACTGTGCCGCGGCGCGCATCGACTGGAATACGCCGAGGGCCGTCATCGGAGCGCTGTCGCCGGAACCGCCGACCGTAGCGTTGCGGCCGACGACGTAGTCGGTGTTACGACCGATGATGTCGAGATCGTTGGAGTTGGTTCCGACATCACCAGCGGTGATGTAGCGACCGCCGAGGGTCTGGACGAATTTTGCGTAGGCGCCGAGCAATTCGTCGGTCTTGGCCGTTGCGGGGTCGCCGATGATGACAGCCTTGCCGCCGCCGAGGTCGACGCCGGCAACCGCAGCCTTGTAGGTCATGCCGCGCGAGAGGCGCAAAACGTCTGTGACTGCGGCAGATTCGTCGGAGTACGGGTAGAAGCGCGTTCCGCCGAGCGCGGGACCGAGCGTCGTGGAGTGGATGGCGACGATGGCCTTGAGGCCGCTCGCGGGATCCTGGAAGAAGCTCACCTGCTCGTGGGGGTAATCGCGCAGGTAGTCGGCGCGATCGAACACGCCCGCAGTGTCGTCATGGGAAACAACGGAGTTCACGGGCTCGGCGGTGAGAGTCATTGTGGGATAGACCTTTCCGAAGGATAAACGGGGCGCAGTCGAAATATTGGGACGAATTGGCCGTTGGGTACTATTGGGGACAAATAACCCAAAGAGAATCCCGCTGAGCAATTCGTGGAACCAATGCTCTGCCTGAGTTACGATTTGGTCAATGCAAATCTCTTGAACTAGTCAATTCGATCATCCAGTGACTCATATCACTGAGGAGAGGTTCACAAAGTGCTCAGCATCGACAAGCTCGACGTCCAGTTGCTCGGTCTGCTCAGCAAGGACTCGAGGATGAGTGTGGCCGAGTTGGCCAACTCGTTGGGCGTCGCCCGCAACACCGTCCAGTCGCGAATGAAGCGCATGGAATCCAACGGACTTCTCACCGGGTTTCGGCCGAATCTCAATCTCCCCGAGGTCGGTATCCCGATTCAGGCATTTGTCGGTCTGGAACTCGAGCAGGGCAAGATCAGTGCAGTCGCTCGGAGTCTGACCGAGTTGCCCGAGGTGATCGAAATTCACGCCACGACCGGTCGCGAGGATTTGCTCGTTCGCGTCGCCACCTCGACGCACGCGGCCCTGCAGAAGTTGGCCGAGCAGATCGTGTCACTTCCAGGCGTCACGCATTCGACCACGACCATCGCTCTGACCAATCCCCTTCCGTATCGAATTCAGCCTCTCCTCGAGCACCTCACCAATGACGCCGGCTGGGGTCGTTCGACCGCCTTCCCCCGTCAGCAGGACTAGGACGGGTGGTCGCGTCGATGCTTCCCAGTGCGCTAGTTTCATGGTTATGAGTGAGATCCAGGGACAGCGCATCGCGTTCATTCAGGCGACGTGGCATCGCAACATCGTCGACCGTGCACGCGACGGATTCACCGACGCGATCGTCGAGCTCGGCTACCCCAAGGACACGGTTGATTTCTTCGAGGTACCGGGAGCTTTCGAGATCCCGCTGCACGCCCGGCGGTTGGCCAAGACCGGCCGCTACCAGGCGATCGTTGCCGCAGGTCTGGTCGTCGACGGCGGTATCTACCGGCATGACTTCGTGGCGACGGCTGTCATCGACGGTCTGATGCGCGTGCAGCTCGACACCGACGTTCCGGTTTTCTCGGTGGTCTTGACGCCGCATCACTTCCACGAGCACGCCGAGCACGTCGACTACTTCAGCACGCATTTCGTGAAGAAGGGCGCCGAGGCTGCGCGTGCGGTCGACGTCACCGTCAAGTCGTTGAAGGCCCTGCCCACCAACTAGTCGTTACCCAAGTCTCGCTGAGTCGAATGCCATCGGCTCAGCGAGATTTTTTGTGTCTATCGAGGGGTCTCGACGCTTGCCAGTGCGGAGGCATTCGAGTCGTCGACTTCGCCGTAGCGGTCGACGCATTGCTGGAAGAAGTCCCGCATCTCGGTGATCACCTGGATGTGGCTGCTCAACGACTTCTCCAACGAATCCTCACCGCCTACCGCCTTCTTGGAGAATTTCGCGGCGAGGTTGATTCCAGACTGGAGTGTCCCCATACCTGAGACATTCTCAATCCCCAACAGATTCCTATGCGCCTCGTTTAGTACGCCGAGAAACTCAGCACACGCCAACACGACATCCCGCGCAACGTCTGGAGCAAGGTCCAACTGAGAACCCGCCGTCACATTGTTCCAACCTGATCTAGTCACAGAGACCTCACTTTGGTAGGACATGTTCAATATCGACCGATACTCGCTGCGCTACAACACAACTGGGCTCTTCCTGAGCTTCGGACAGCATTCTTTCGATATTGACCCAGATTGAGCCTTGCTCGACTGGGAACGCAATATAACAACCATTACCGTCCACATCGTCAACGCGTTGGAATTGGATACCGTGCCGTGAACCGGCGCGCAGTTCCTCGACACCTCGGTAGTCAGCATTCCGTCGCACATCGTCGACGGCGCGCGCTGTTGAATACACGGTTAAGAAGTACCAGGACCCGCTCCACCCACAGATCTTCCATCCTGGCTGCTCAACGCCCGCGATATCAACTTCCTCGGTAGCCGGATCAAGCCCCACTTCTTCCAACACCGAGTCCGGGATGTCCTTGCACGGATCGAACAGACCCTCTTGGCCGGATGCAGGCTCAGCCGCCCCCTCCACGACTGAGCTGCATCCTGCCGCAGCCCACACCAACACCCCAGCCATGAGCAGTCGCCCAACCCCCACCGACCCCCGCATGACACCCCCTGTTGATGTGGACCCACTGTATTGGATGCACCGGAGGCTCGATCGGTTCCCGCAATCTTGAAATTCCCAGTTCAGGTTCGCCGGTTCACTCAGAGCGCATCGTCAGCGATTGACGCTCAGCTCAGCAGTCGCATACTGGAGAGGTTGACTACAACTTCGGGAAGGCACCGAGTGAGCGCACCGAAAGCCCCGGCCAAACCAGCGATCCTCAGCGTCGACGACGATCCTGGTGTTTCGCGTGCCGTCGTTCGAGACCTTCGCAAACGGTACGGCGAGAAGTACCGAATCATTCGCGCGGAGTCCGGCGACCAGGCTCTCGAAACCTTGCGTGAAATGAAACTTCGCGGCGATGCAGTCGCTGTGATCGTCGCCGATTACCGCATGCCTGGTTTGAGTGGAATCGAGTTCCTCGAACAGGCAATGGACCTGTATCCCGTAGCTCGGCGCGTTCTACTGACCGCGTACGCCGATACTGATGCTGCGATCGACGCCATCAACGTCGTTGACCTCGACCACTACCTCCTCAAGCCTTGGGATCCCCCGGAAGAGAAGCTGTACCCCGTCATCGATGCGCTGCTCGATGCCTGGGCAAGCTCGAGTCATCACCCCGCCGAGGAAACAAAGGTGATCGGCCATCGTTGGTCCGAGCGATCCTCCGACGTTCGAGAGTTCTTGGCACGCAACCAACTTGCCTATCGCTGGTACATGTCGGACGAGCCGGAAGGCCAACGACTGCTCTCGGCTGCCGGTACCGACGAACTGCGGCTTCCCGTCGTCATCGCATCCAATGGGGATGTCCTCGTCGAGCCCACTGACGCCGAACTTGCCGACAAACTCGGGTTGAGTACTACTCTCTCCGAAGACTTTTACGATCTCGTTGTCATCGGCGGCGGCCCTGCGGGTCTGGGAGCTGCCCTGTACGGCGCTTCGGAGGGACTTCGGACGGTCCTCATCGAACGGCGAGCGACCGGCGGTCAGGCCGGCCAGAGTTCACGAATCGAGAACTACCTCGGCTTCCCCGACGGAGTTTCCGGCGCACAGTTGGCCGATCGGGCGAGGCGCCAGGCGACCAAGTTCGGCGCCGAGGTCATCACCGCTCGCGACGTCACCGGTTTGGAAATCAACGGCTCGGCCCGCACAGTACGTTTCGACGACGGTTCGTCGGTCGACGCCCATTCGGTCATCTTGGCGACCGGTGTTTCCTATCGCCAACTGTCGGCGCCGGGGCTCGATACCTACACCGGCCGAGGGGTTTACTACGGATCGGCCGTCACCGAAGCTGCACGGTGCAGCGAGCAGGATGTGTACATAGTCGGCGGCGCCAATTCAGCCGGCCAAGCTGCGGTCTATCTCTCCCGCGGAGCTAGGTCCGTCACCATTCTCATTCGCGGCAACTCGCTCGAAGCCTCGATGTCCTACTATCTGATTCAGCAGATCGAAAAGAATCCGAAGATCACCGTGCGCACGTGCACGGAGGTAGTCGGCGCTGAGGGTGACGATCACCTCGAACGAATCACGCTGCGTAACAGAGCCACCGGAGAAGAAGACACTGTCGATGCTCAGTGGTTGTTCATCTTCATCGGAGCCGCTCCCCTCACCGACTGGCTCGGCGACGTGGTGGTCCGCGATGGGAATGGCTTCGTTCTTGCCGGCCCGGACCTTCCGTCCGAAGGTGTCACCCCGGACGGGTGGCCGCTTGATCGCGCACCACATCATCTCGAAACCAGTGTCCCCGGAGTGTTTGTCGCCGGGGACGTACACGCCGAATCGGCCAAGCGCGTCGCGTCGGCCGTCGGAGAGGGCGCGATGGCCGTGATGTTCGTCCACCGCTATCTCGCTCAACAATAGGGAGATTCGATGTCCATTCCTGAATGCAGCCCAGACTTGCTTCGCACCCTGTTCCTGTTCGAGAAGCTCACCGACGATCAGCTCGAATCACTGTGCCAGGCAGGCCATATCACCGAGATCGATCGAGGTCAGGTCTACCTCGAAGGTGAGCCTGCCACCTGCTTCTACGTCCTCATCGAGGGCGAGGTGGTGCTGTCCAAGCTGTCGGGCGGCGAAGACATCGAGATCAACAGGACCACCCAGCGCGGCGTCTACTCGGGAGGCTGGACGGCGTATCTCGGCGATCGTGTACCGCAGGTCTACGCGGGGTCGATGCGAGTGACGACTCCTTCGACGTTTTTCGTCCTGGACGCCGACAAATTCGGCAACGCGATGCGCGAGTGGTTTCCGATGGCGGTTCATCTGCTCGAAGGTGTTTTCTTCGGCAATAAGAACACTCAGCAGATCATCGATCAACGAGAGCGACTCCTTGCACTCGGATCACTGTCGGCCGGGTTGACTCACGAGCTCAATAACCCTGCAGCCGCAGCGGTTCGAGCGACAGCCTCTTTGCGCGAGCGTGTTGCAGGCATGCGTCACAAACTGGGGATGGTTGCATCGGGCACCTACGACCGCGATGCCCTCGTCACTCTCATGCGACTTCAAGAGGAAGTTGCAGAGGTTGTCGCCAAGGCGCCGACGCTCACTCCCCTCGAAGCCTCGGATCGAGAGGATTCGTTGGGTGAATGGTTCGAGGATCATTCGATTCGAGAAGGTTGGGATCTGGCTCCGACCTTCGTGCAGGCTGGTCTCGACACCGCTTGGCTCGAGAATGTTGCTGCAGCCGTTGACGAGTCCGTACTCGAAGGCGCAATTCGCTGGCTGAATTACACCATCGAATCCGAACTCCTGATGAACGAGATCGCCGACTCCACAACGAGGATTTCGACTCTCGTCGGTGCGGCCAAACAGTATTCTCAGATGGACCGCGCACCCTTCCAGACCATCGATGTCCACGAATTGCTTGACAGCACGTTGATCATGTTGGGGCAAAAGATCGGAAGCGGAATCGAAGTCGTCAAGGAGTACGACCTTGCGTTGCCTCCGATCGACGCCTACGCCGCCGAACTCAATCAGGTGTGGACCAACCTGATCGACAATGCGGTGTCTGCCATGGACGGATCGGGAACACTCACCGTTCGGACAAGCCGCGATAGCGACCGCGTGTGCATCGAGATCTGCGACACCGGCGCCGGGATTCCCGATGACGTCATCGACAGGATCTTCGAACCCTTCTTCACGACTAAGCCTGTCGGTGAGGGAACCGGTCTCGGCCTTGATATTTCATGGCGAATTGTGGTCGGCAAGCATCGTGGTGAGCTGCGGGTCACGTCGGAGCCCGGTAACACCCGGTTCAGAGTTTTGCTGCCCATTGCGGGCCCACCGCGGGATACGCGCGACGACTAGTCGCCCTTGCACGGCCGGTAGGCAAAGCGCACGATGAAATGACCGACTTCAGTCAGCGAGAGGGTGGACCATGACCGACGGACTTCCAGCGGGGATCGATCCGAGCGTGCCGCCCAGTGGCGCGGGATGCGTCGAATGCGATGCGAGCGGCGGTTGGTGGGTGCACCTGCGTCGATGCGCGCAATGCGGTCACGTGGGGTGTTGCGACTCCTCACCGTCACAGCACGCGAGCAAGCATGCGGCCTCGACGAAGCATCCGTTCATGCAGAGCTACGAACCCGGTGAGGATTGGTTCTGGAGCTTCGAAACCAACGAGGCGTACGACGGACCTGAATTGGCGGCGCCCACTTCACATCCCGTAGATCAGCCGACGCCGGGGCCTAAGGGTCGTGTCCCAGCCGATTGGCAGCAACACATCCACTGACTCAGTTCGGTTGGTCGATCGACCTCAAAGTCGAGGCGTTCGACGACTCCTGATCCAATGCGTTGTCGATGCAGGCTTGAAACTGAGCCTGCATCGCCTCCACGACCGCGATATGACTCGCCAACACATCGACGAGCGCATCCGGGCCGCCAACCGCCTTTTCCTCGAACTTAACCTGCAGTGCCCGGGCGGATCCGAGAGTGCCGAAGCCTCCCACTTGCCCGAGATAGTTCGCATCGTCCGACAGTGACCTGAACAGCGAAATTAGATCATCACACGCCTTCGCCAGATCCTCTGCGACCCTCTTCTCCAGATACAAACCGGACATCACATACTCCAATTCACTACGAGTCGAATCTCTTCCGAGCGTTATTCGGGAAGCAGCGGTAACACGGTCAGACCGACCCGCTCAACCAGTTCACACGGAGTTTCGGGGCGCTGGTCACCGACTTTCGCACCCACTCGAATCATCGCCGTGGACTGAGCAGTCGCGAAGGCGATATTGCACGCGGTGTCCGCCTTGTCATTGTGTTCCTGGAACATCAGGACCTGTCGGCCGGCGAGTTGAATTCGATGTAGATCGCGCATCACCGGATTTGCTTCGACTTCCGCAAGCGAGTGTGTTGTGGAAGTCAGACGGAGGAAGAACCAAGATCCTTCCCACTTGCATATATTGAACCCATCGATATGGGTGTTGACTATGTCAACCTCTTTTGTTGCCGGGTCAACTCCGACTCTCTCCAATTCCTCATTGCTGAGAACCTCACACGGATCAAACATCCCAATCACATCGACAGGGAAAGCCTCGCCCTCGACGGTCGAGGAACAACCCCCAACTAACAGCGCGGCCGCGACCAGGACCACTGCACCCCTCACTCCCACAGCACTCCCCCTCGTTCGCGGCCCGCTCACAGTATTGGACGCTCGCCAGCACCGATCGGTTCCACCCCATTGCATTCCGTTGCAACCCTTCACCCACGCCGATAATCGGCCTAGCGTCGATCTACCAGGGGATTCACAACGAAGTGAGGTGCGGATCAATGAAGGCAGCACGGTTCCACGGGCAGAAAGACATCCGGATCGAAGAGATCCCTGAGCCCGAATTGCGGCCAGGAACAGTCAAGCTGAAGGTCGCATGGTGCGGAATCTGCGGCACCGATCTCCACGAGTACCTCGAGGGACCGATCTTCATCTCCGCACCGGGCCACCCGCATCCACTCTCACACGAGAATGCGCCGGTCACGATGGGCCACGAGTTCTCCGGCACCGTCGAAGAGGTCGGCGAAGGTGTCACGGACGTCGAGGTCGGTGAAAATGTTGTCGTCGAGCCGTACTTCGTCTGCAACGAGTGCGCCCCGTGCAAGGCGGGCAACTACCACCTGTGTACGAAGATGGGGTTCATCGGCTTGGCCGGCGGCGGTGGCGGACTCAGCGAGAAGGTCGTCGTCGACCGTCGCTGGATCCACAAGATCGGCAACATCCCGCTCGACGAGGCAGCTCTCATCGAACCGTTGAGCGTCGCCCATCACGCCGTCGTACGCAGTGGAGCCGAAAGCGGCACCGTCGCCATCGTGGGCGGAGCCGGACCGATCGGACTCCTCGTTGCGGCAGTCCTCAAGGGTCTGGGTGTCACGACGATCGTCACCGAACTCAGCGAGGCCCGCAAAGCCAAGGCCCTCTCCAGTGGAGTCGCCGACTACGTCATCGATCCCACCACCGAAGACGTCAAAGCGCGCGTCCTCGAACTCAGCGGAGGCATCGGCGCAGACATCGGTTTCGAGTGCGCAGGCGTCAACGCAGTACTCGACACCATGCTCGACACGGTCAGGCCTGCTGGAGTTGTTGTCAACGTGTCGATTTGGGGCAAGCCCGCGACCATTGACATGCAGAAGCTGGTCCTCAAGGAAATCGACCTACGCGGAACCATCGCGTACGTACGCGACCATGAAGCGGTCATCAAGATGGTCCAGGACGGTGTCGTCGATCTGGCGCCATTCATCACCGGTCGTATTCAGCTCGAAGAATTGATCTCCGAAGGATTCACCACTCTGATCGAGCACAACGACACTGCAGTCAAGATTCTCGTCAGGTCGTAACCGGACGGGGCACCTCCGGGCCCACCGCAGTCAGGGACCCAGGTGCCCGCCCTTTGCCCCATCCGATCTTCTCTCGGTAGCGGCCGATGTGATCGTCCTCGATCACATCGGCCGTTTCCAATGGTGTGGATTGCGGATGCACATACAGCGCATCCGTCGGGCAATATGCCTCACACATGAAGCAGGTCTGGCAATCCGATTGGCGCGCAATCACCGGGACGCCCGAGGGCGTCCGGTCGAAAACATCTGTAGGACAAACGTCTACGCACTTGTCGCAACCGATGCAGTCAGGCGCGGACACCAGCTCGATCATGACGCCACCAATGCAGACCCGACAGGTTCCGACGTTCGGGTCCACACCGAATCCAAACCTCCGGTGAGAACGTGATGATGCTGCGTTCCATCGAGTTCGGGATAATCGTCACGCTTGCTCATTCCCCGAGTCTCGGTCCGCGCCAACGTCGAGTGGTACATCCAGCGACCGACGGCCGTGATCGCGGCAGCCTGCCGCGCCGCCATCCGACCTGCTGGATCCGCGCCCAGATCCGCACTCACTCCACCCCACAGCGATTCGAGCTCACCGAGCGCTGCGGATACTCGATCACCGCTGCGGAGGTAGTTCTTGTCGAAGGGAATCAGCTGCGCCTGAGCAGCTTTCACCACATCGTCGGCAGCAAACCCGGTTCGTACCGGATTACGCAATCCGACGGTTCCGGCTCCGCGAAGACCACTGGTAGACCCACGTCCGACCGACAGCGCATAGCGCGCAGCACCGCTTCCCGCCCACGAACCAGAAGACATCGCCCACGCGGCGTTGTGACTTCCCCCGCCGGTAAACCCTCCGCAGATTCGCTCGCGGGTCGCAGCGTCCCCGGCGGCAAACAGTCCTGGAACGGATGACGCGCAATCGTCATCGACGACGTTGATTCCCCCAGTGCCGCGCACCGTGCCTTCAGCGAGCATGCCGACCTCGAATTTGTCGGTGAAGGGATCGATTCCGCGGCGATCGAATTGCAGGAAGAAGTTGGGTTGCCCCAGCCTCATTCGACGCTGTACATCAGCGTCGGCCCGATCGATCTGCGCGAAGACCGGCTCGTTCCGCAACGTGCTGGCGATGACGGACCTCCCCTTCGCCGAACCGGCACCTTCGAGCACGCTTCCGTCTGCGTGAAAGAACGTCGCGTACGCGTAGTAAGCCGTCTTGGTGATCGTCGATCCGGCCGCTGCGATTCCGTACGCGTTGGAGAACTCCATCCCAGAGAACTCCGCTCCGACTTCGGCTGCCATCAATGCACCGTCACCGGTATCGACGTTGGTACCCAACGCACCGGACAGAAACGCACAACCTCCGCTGGCGACCACTACCGCGCCTGCCGAGACTCGGTAATCCTGTTGCTCGTGGCGTTGGTAGCCCGCCGCTCCGCGAACTCGCCCGGCGTCGTCCACCAACAACTCCAGCGCCGGCGAATGATCGAGGATCCGCACACCGGTTCGACGAATCCAGGTGCGCATCCGTCGCATGTACTCAGGCCCCTGCAAGCCGGTGCGGATCTGCTTGCCCGTGCTGGAGTCGACGGGGAACGGATATCTGCCCTCCACCGCGAGGAGATCCATGTTGGAGTAGGTCTGCTCGAGGACGCGGTCCATCCAATGGTGGTCGGCAAGATATCCGCCGAGCGCCTCACGACCGGCCTTTGCCCGCTCACGGGCAGTCGTATCCGGTTCGACGTACCAAACACCCGTTCCGGAGGGGGCCGTTGCGCCGCTCGTTCCGCAGTAGCCCTTGTCGACCAGGACGACGTCTGCACCGGCTTTGGCCGCGCGCAACGCTGCCCACGCGCCGGCGGGGCCACCACCGATCACCAATACATCGGTGGAGAGTTCGAGGACGTCCGTCACTGGCCAGCTCCTGTCAGAGGTCTACGCAACACTTCTGTTGCCGTAATATTCCTCGGACGAACTACCCAGCGCCACAGTCAGAATCACTGTGAACTCAACCGCTCACCGTTGCATCGACAGAGCGCTACGACGCTTCCCGCTCCTCGTCGGTGCACAACGCGGAGTACTTGGCGAAGGCTTCCTGCAAGGTCAGCGATTTGCGTCGCTCGGCGATGTCGCGGGGCTTTCCCTGTGCAACACATCGACGAGCATGCTCGATCACAGCTTCACGAATGACGCTGGAAATGTCCGCGCCCGTGAGCTCTTGGAGGGTCTCTAGGGCCCTCAGTTCCTCTACGTCGAATCTCACCGTTACCGATCGTCTAGCCACGCTCAGGATGTTACTTGCGGGTACACCAAATTTGGTGAGTTACATATGCGTCGAGTCGAATATCTTTGGGCGCCAAAACCTTCGAATTCCGATCTACGTGGGTTTATAGTTTTCCACTCACGGCACTCATGTAATGCAACGCACACGGCGCTAGCCAGCGTGCCGACGGACACTGTCGCTGTCTATGCTTGCGAAACACTGCCTTCGATCGGAGATATACCGCGTGAGCATCGACCACATCGTTTCCGCAGTCGACGGCGATGCTGCCGAGCGAATCAAAACGGCCCTGACCCAGAGAGCCGCAACCTCGACGGACACGACCACGCTGGTGTTCGACGGCGTCCGGATCGAGATTCCACCGTCGGTCGGCGACGCCGTCGTGCAGCTCCTGACCTACCTCGCTGCCGGGGACAGCGTCGCCCTCGGGCCAGTCGCAGAACTCCTCACCACCTCGCAGGCAGCAGAGATCCTCGGCGTTTCGGACACGTATGTGCGCAAACTCGCCGACGCCGGGAAACTCCCGATCGAACTACGCGGCACCCACCGCAGGTTCCGCCTCGACGACGTGATGGCTTACCGCGAGCAGTTCCCCAAACGCGCCTAGCTCTTCGCGTACATTCCTTCGATCTCCTTCGAGAACCGATCGACGACGACATTGCGCTTGATCTTGAGCGTCGCTGTCATCTCACCGTCTTCCTCGGTCAGATCGCGATCGAGAATGACGAACTTCTTGATCGACTCCGCATGCGAGACGGCAGCATTGGCGTCGTCGACAGCCTTCTGCAGCTCCGCTCGAAGGTCCTTGTCGTCACGTAGTTCGGCGACGGTCGCGCCAGAAGGCTTGCCGTTCTCCGCCTTCCACTTCTCGAACACCTCGGGGTCGACGGTCAGCAGCGCCGTGATGTAGGTCTTACCGTCGCCGACGACAACTGCCTGCGAGACGATGGAATGCGAACGGATACGGTCTTCCATCGGGCCCGGCGAGACGTTCTTGCCGCCCGCCGTCACCAGAAGATCCTTCTTGCGTCCGGTGATGGAAAGGTAACCGTCGCTGTCGAGTTCACCGAGATCACCGGTTCGCATCCAGCCGTTGACGAATGTCTCTTCGGTGGCCTTGTCGTTCTTCCAGTAGCCCTTGAAGACAACCCCGCCGTTGAGTTCGATCTCGCCATCCTCGGCGATGCGTACCCCGTTGCCGCCCATCGGCTGTCCGACGGTTCCGATCTTCTGAGCACCCGGGACGTTGACGCAGTGCGCTGCTGTGGTTTCGGTGAGGCCATAGCCTTCGTAGATCGGAACTCCGAGCCCACGGAAGAAGTGCCCCAGTTCAGGAGTGAGGGCGCCGCCGCCGGAGATCGCGAACCAGCACTCGCCCCCGAGAGCCTCACGAAGCTTCGAGTACACGAGCTTGTCCGCCACTGCGTGCTTCGCCTTCAAGATCAGCGAGGGACCGCCCTTGTCGAGGGCTTGGCTATATTCCTTTGCAGTGACTTCTGCGAAAGCGAAGATCGCGCCCGGAATCTTTCCACCGGACTCCGCCTTGCGTGCTGCGCCGTCACGAACTTTTTCGAAGACACGCGGAACACCGAGGATGGTGTTGGGCTTGTAGCGCTCGAATTGAGTTGTAATGGTGGCGAAGTCGGACCAGTGTGCCTGCGAAGCGCCAGCTTCGAACGTCGCGAGGGACACCGCGCGAGCCAGCACGTGAGCCAGCGGCAGGAAGGTCAGGACTCGGTTTCCCGGAACCGCCACCTTGCCGATCGATGCCGTGAGAATCCCGCGCACCTCGGACAGGAAGTTGCGGTGCGTGAGGATGCATCCCTTGGGACGGCCTGTCGTGCCGGAGGTGTAGACGAGTGACGCAAGATCGTCGGCCTTGATGCCCGCGAGTCGCTTCTTCAGCTCGGTGTCGTCAACGTCGGCACCCTGTGCGGTCAGCTTTTCGACTGCTCCGTCGTTGATCTGCATGACGGCCTTGAGAGAGCTTGGCGCGTCCTGGAACAGCTGCTCGTGCGCGCCGGTTTCGACGATCGCGATGACGGCCTCGGAGTCTTCGAGGATCCAGCTGACCTGGCCCTGAGACGACGAATCGTAGATCGGGACGGTAGCCGCGCCGGCAGCCCAGATGGCGAAGTCGAAGAGCGTCCACTCGTATCGGGTCGCGGAGAGGAGTGCGACGCGGTCGCCTGCCTGCACGCCAGCGGCGATGAGACCGTTTGCGACGCCGGTGACCTGCTCGGCGAACTCTTTTGCCGTCACATCTACCCAACCCTCGCCCTTGGGGCAGGAGAACACCGTCAAATCTGGTGTGCGCTCGGCGTGCGTGAAGACGGTGTGCACCACGGACTCGTTGTCGGAGATGGTGAACTGGGCTTTGGCGCTGTACTCACTCACAGGGTGTCATCTCCGTTGGTCTGCGATTCGATGCTGATTCTGAAGCGGTGGAGTGCGCGGGCGAAGTCTGCGACCTCGGACTCGGTCCAATCGTGCAGCCTGCCGGCGACTTGGTCGAGCCGACGCGCGTCGGCGGCGTCGAGGTATTTGCGGCCAGCCTCCGTGAGGTGCAATGGATTGCCCTGACGAACGGATCCCGGATCGGCATACACCCAGCCTGCCTCGATGCAGCCGCGAACTTGGCGCGAGATGGTCGAGCGGTTGACGCCGAAGACTTCGGAGATCTCCGTGGCCTTGCAGCCGTCGTTTCGGCCGATGAAGGAGAGGAAGGAATGCTGCGCGATCGACGGGTGATCATCGGAATGCCGATCCCCCGTCATCAGCTGCCGCGTCAGGTGCACCAGCTCGTCATGAACGGCTGGTGGACCGGTGAGCGCCATTGCTCCGTCGTGTTGCACTGGGCAACTATAACGCTGCCCCTAGTCCCGATTGCAATATGACCGCCGCCACCGACAAGAAGTCCGTCGGTGGCGGCGTGAAAAGTTAGACCAGATCCTCACCGTTTCGGCGAGCAGTTGCCCAATCCTTGAAGAATCCCTTGCTGATGACTCCCAGCACGACCAAGACCAACGCCGGCCAGATCAGAACATAAATGGTCAGTAGAGCTGTACTCATTCGTATTCCTTCCACTTGTCTCGACGGTTACTTTCCGGACGCTCCGACAGCAGGAAACTCCTCCTCGTCGAAGTCTCCCGTCCGCTGCTTGATGAGTTCGAAATCGAACGTCTCACGCTGATTGACGGACATCGCAAAGCACACGACGGTACTGACGGCATAGGCCACCAAAGATCCGCTGAGCGTTGGGTAGTCGTGCAGGAAGCCGATCGCGAACGGCGCGGACAGCACGATCGCCAGGCCACCGACGATCTGCGCAATCTTCAGACCGAAGAATCCAAATGTCATGAGCCCCAGCACCACTCCGATACCGACAACGGCAACGATGTCGGAGAGTATCCCGAACATCCCATCCATCGGCACCCAACTGAATCGGACGGGCAAGAAGGCAGCAAGAGCCACCAGCACCGACACAGTGAAGGCTTTGTTGGTGACCTTGCCCCAGTAGAAGCTCGCAATAACCGGGAACACCAAAGCGCCCCACAGCGCGCCGACGAACACCAACAGATCCAGAATGCTCAATTGCAGACTTGCCAAGGAGATAGCCGCCGCCGTGGCAACAATCATCGTTACTCGGCCGATAAGCAGCATCCGTCGAGGGTTCGCATTAGCCTTGCCTGCGACGGCTTGGCCGTAAACGTCGGTCATCACGATGGACGAGAGCGCAGCAAGGTCCGAGTCCGCCGTCGATGACAGCGCGCCGATGATCATGACAAAGAAGACAGCCAGCAAAATTCCGGGCAGGTACGACGCGGCCATCTGCGGAATCAGGTTGTTGACGTCACCATCCATCGGCTCGATTCCGAGGTATAGAGCGAGAACACCCAGCATTCCGACGCCGATGACCGTTGCGCCGTATCCCACGGTTGCGGTGATGAAGGTGGGCTTGATCAGGTCTTCGCGGACCGCGAACAGACGTTGGGCAATGGTCTGGTTGCCGATTGCGTAGGCAAGAACTGCCGCGATGTACGGCGCCCCCTGTTCGAAGAAGGCAACGCTCGAGAAGAAGTTGCCCTGCTCAGCGGTGAGGTTGCCTGCGCCGGATTCGAAGGCTGCCGGGAACCCCGCCGCAAAGAAGATAAACGGCACCAAAACCGCTACCGCACCGAGCATTCCGATCAGCTGAACGAAGTCGGTCAACACCGAAGCGCGGAAGCCCGACCACAGCGTGTACAGCAAAACGCCCAACGCGACGATGAACACACCCTGAATGAAGTTGAACGGCGAAAGCAACGCGATCAGCAGACCACCAGCGAGGAAGTTCGACATCAAACTGATGAGACTACCGACGATATTGGAACCCGCGAGCATCAGCTGACTCGAGCGTCCGTGCCGCGCGTACATGACCTCGGCCAGCGTGTGGGCTTTCGGCGCTACTTTGCGAATTCGCTGGCCAAACGGATAAATGAAGAGAATCATCAACGCGCCCCACAAACCGTAGTGAATGGGGCCGGAGATTCCGTAGGTGTAGCCAGAAGTGGCAGATGCGTACATCGACGACGCCCAAATCCAGGTGGCCGTCATACTCGCGGCCGAAACACCAAATCCTAACTTGTTTCCGGCGGTCATAAAACCGTCGGCATTTTCCTGCTTCTTACCAATACGAAGAGAAATCAGAAAAGTTCCACCATAAAAAGCAACAAGCAGTGAAACAATTACCAAGGTACTGAACTGGACCATGTCGGACCCCGTCACATGCCACATCCTTCGCACATAATCGGCAGAACGAAACACAAAACCCCTGTTCAGGAGCTTTGCGCTTCGTTTCTGCACGCCCTAGGAGCGACCGCCATACCAACACCGGTCACATATTCAATTGACTAGCAACACGCACTTCGTCTTTTCGGAAACCAAACCTCCACAAAATAAATCTTCTGCGCAAGCTTTTGGCTCGACCACGCAATTCAACAACTGAGAATCGACCATAGCATGATGGCAATTTCGAACAAAAACTCCAATATTTTCCCACCCGAAAATATTCATGATTCCGCAGCAAAAAAATCGTGCGCTTCCAGCGCATATAACAACTCCGCATCGATTGAAATCGATGCTCGATTCGAGCGCTCAGCTACTTCGACAGCACCATCCTGGCAAACCGTCGGCCCCACTCGGGATCGGCGGAAACATGCTCGTCCAGCGGATTGGAGACAATCGCCCCGATCATTCGCAGGTACACGAGAGTGTCTCGCACCATCCACGTCCAATCGTCATCTCCGAGTCGTGTTCCGTCTGTTGTCGACCAACCCAATGCCGTGAGGCCTTCGATCATGACTTCACTACGTTCGGACTCCGACAAGCCGGCAGCCAACGTAAGGAACAGAATTCGGCCGGCTTCCTGCGCCAACTCACCCTTTCCCAACGGCATGGCCGTCACGATGTGACGCCACAGCTCGCCTTCATATGCAAGCACTGACGCGCCGAGACGAGTCAGAAGCAATGTGCCTCGGAGTTTCCGGACAAATCTCAGTGTCTTTGCGACTTCAACGAGTACTGCTAATTGCGAGCCGCTCCCTGCCGTGACACCGATCCACTCACTGTCCCAATCGAGTTCGTCTCGGGCAGACGCAACAAGGTCGGGAGGCAGTGACCCGAACGCCGTCAAAACAATCCCACCACCTCGCGCGGAGTTCAGCAGCCATAGCAGTTGACGGGTTGCTCCTTCACGCATCACCTCGAAGTAGTTGTCGTATCCGCCACGAAGCTCCGATTTGGCAACTGCGGCAAACAGTTTCGGTGCGGAATGAACCGACAGGCGGCGCAAGAACTTCTCGAACAACGAGCTTCCCACAGGTGGTGACTTATGCAGTGCCACTGCAATGGTGACTGCTGCATCGGACTCTGCGGGAACAAAACGTTCGGGATCGAACAGTCCGGTACTCGCCTGCACATTCAGGAACTCGCGATACCCGATCGGACCGCCAGAATCCTCCGGCGGGCACGCTCTCTCGCCGTCGAGACAGGATGGCTCAGGAATCGGCTGGTCTTCGACAATCTGCTCGAGAACCAACGTGTGACTCCACCTTGCGCGGGCGTTGTACTCATAACGGACGTACTCCCCTACCGCGGTAACTGCCTCGTCGATCCGGACTTCGTCCTCACCAAACTCGTCTTCCTGGTATCCGTCGCGCTCGATCACATCTGGCGCGATATACCGATCTGGGCCATTGTCCGTTGAATGATGGACACTCACCCACTGATGAGCGTGTTGATCTCCCCACCCCATCACCGCCTGCACAATCGAATGAAGTTGGTCCAGTTCGATATTCGACGGAACCGAAAACCGTCTCCAAATAGGCGGCGTGATGCAATCGAGTTCGATCCGCATGACAAAGTTCGCCGCCTCCGGCCGTCGACGCTGATTCCGCATCTGCCTCGGCGTAAGGACCTTCATCTGGCTTTGCGCCGCTTGATATGCAGCTACCAAACGCAGATGTGAAGCTCGCCGAACTCTCTGACCCGTCATGCATGGAGGCTAGATCTACCTACCGACAGCCGAGATACTCACTGCCACAAGGCTGTCCGATTTGTCGGGGCTCGCATCACGTCGCTGGTCGGCTGTTAAAGTCCTGATCGCGCGGACCTGCCCAGGCATTTTCAATCATCCACTGCGCGGACAATAGTGTGCGCCGATTACCGTAGACCTGACAGCTACCGCACGAAAACAGTGCCCAGCGCCTGCTCGGACTGGCACAGAACATGAGGATCCATGAGCGACCAAGACACGACCGCCGACCAGCCCCTCCACATCAACGGCGCAATTGCCTTGGTGACGGACGAGCGCGACGAATTGGTTCGCCTGTGCGTTCAAACTCTCGCCGAACTACTGGGCAGTGAGCCTGCCACCGATGACGACGGCGACATTGTCGTGCCGGTTCACGGGTTTGTCGTCTACGTAACTGTTGCGGATGACGGCCCTCAGATCAACGTCTGGTCCTCGGTCCTGACGGGCCTCGGCAATCCCTCGCACGCTGCGACTCGACTGATCGAACTCGCGCAGGAATGGCCACGCCTGCGCTTCGCCTTCAGCGGCGACCACCTACTGGTCTCCACGATGCTCGACGCCGATCCCTTCGCTCCGCAGCATCTGCTGAACCTGATCGACGAGGTTCACGACTTCACTCACGAACTCGACGACGATTTTGCTGAATCCTTCGGAGGGTCCCTCGACTGCGACGCGGATGACGACAGCTACGCCGGCGAATGCACCACCGGTGGCTGCGGCGGAGACTGTGACTGTGCGTGCGGCGATGATGCAGACGGCGAGCTCAGCATCAGGGCGGTCACCTCGACGCCCAGCGAGTAAGCAATAACCCACGGCTAGTTGTTGCGGGTATGGACGTTGCTGACGCGGGATTGAAGTGGACGGGCTGGTCCTTCGCGGCAGGATGGAAGTTGCGAAACTGACCATCAACAGCAAAGGGACCAGCCCTGTGACACACCGTAATGCTCCGCTGACTGTGGAGGGAAGACGACGCTTGATCGAGCGCTGCCAGAGTCGTCCGATTGCCCACGTCGCCGCCGAAATGGGCATCTCCCGACAATGCGCTTCCAAGTGGGTCAATAGACATCGTCAGTACGGTGACCTGGGATTACAGGACCGATCCAGCACACCGAAACACCACCCGACCGCCACAGCAGCAGAGATCGTGACCGAGATCGAATCCATGCGACGGGCCCGGAAGTGGTCGGCCTCGCGGATCACGTTCGAACTGCGCACCGACGGCATCACCATTGCTCGCCGGTCTGTCACGAAAATCCTGCGGAACCTGGGATTGCACCGCCGCCGGTTCATCGACCCGAACGGCGAAACCAACCGAAAACCGCAGGTCATCGTCGCGAAACGACCTGGTCAAATGGTGCATGTAGACATCAAGAAAGTCGGAAAAATTCCGGACGGTGGCGGGTGGCGTGCCCACGGGCGAGGCTCCGAGCAGACCAAGCGATCGCAGCGCCGGAAAACGAGGAACAAACAGGCCCGCATCGGCTACACCTATCTGCATTCCGCGATCGACGGCAATACGCGCCTGGCGTACACCGAGGCCCGCGACAACGAAACCGCAGCAACAGCCGTCGATTTCATGAACAACGCCCGCGTCTTCTTCGCGGCGCATGGCATCAACCGGATCGAGCGCGTGATCACCGACAACGGATCATGCTATCGGGCAGCCGATTTCACTGCTTCATTGCGAGAGGCGCGGCACTACCGCATCAAGCCGTACACACCGAAACACAACGGGAAAGTGGAACGCTACAACCGCATCCTCGCCGAAGAGCTGCTGTACTCCCGTGAGTACACCAGCGAGGAGCAACGACGTACTGCCGTTGAGGTGTGGAACGTTCACTACAATTATCACCGACCGCATTCAACACGCGGAGGACGACCGCCCGCTGCTTATCGCCAGCATCGCGTAACCAACGTCCGTGCCTCGTACAGCTAGTATTGCGCGCGTGCATCTCTGCGATTGCAGAGATGCACGCGCGCTGACGTTTGTTGCCACTTTCCAGTACCGCCGGAAGCGACAACATCCAGCCTTCGGCGGCGAACGCTATTCCGGTCGATACCGTGAAATGCAAGCGCGGCTATCTCGTTACGGTCCGCCAGCCGGCCGCGTTCGCTGGTACCAGGCGCGAACCTACGATCTGCGCATCCTCGACCGTGACACCCGGCGTTGCAGTTTCGCTCCTCGCAGCATTCATCTGGCTAGCCGAGGTATCGGAGTCAGGTAGCTGTGCCTTGTGGATCGAATATTTCAGGGTCTAGACCCTATTTCTCAAGAGGCGCAGACAGGGCGAATGCGCAACGCCCAGCCTGTTCTGAAATTCGCAATCCCTCGTTCATCAGTCACAGACAATAAGAGATCTCACATGAAAAGTATGCGAAACGATAGTGGGAATGTGCCGCAAAACGCCTAGACACTGCAGACCAGTCAGTGCCATGCCCTAACGTAATTAATTTGATCGTACGGAGTTGGAATCTTCGTCCGGGTAAATTGTGGAATACGATTCGGAGGAAAAGTGAACGAGCGTGAATCAGCACGGGACCGATGCCGTACGGAAGTTGATGGCATCTCCATCGAACTTCATACACACCCCGCCGTGAACCTGGCTCTGGTCCACAACGGAGTACCGCTGGTACGGGGGCTCTCGATCACTAACAACTCCGATTCGCCCGTCGTCGATATGAAAGCAACCGTACAACTGCACGGCGCCGGCCAGGAACTCTCACCGGCTCGAACTGACATCGTCGACGGTTCTCTCGCTCCCGGTCACGAGGCGTTCTGGGACGACTACGCGGCCGTCGTGCCAACTGTTCCGCACCTTCGAGAACTGAACGAGAGCTACCCTGCCACCATCGCGGTCACCGTCTCACGCCTTTGGGGCGATGACATCGCGTTGAATGTGCCGATTAGAGTTCTAGCCCACAACGAGTGGTTCAATGCCCCCGAGTTCTTCGATTCACTGGCAGCCTTTGTTCAGCCAAACACCCGAGCTGTGAGCAATGTTCTCGACGCCGCGTCCGAGCTTCTTGGCAACCTCACCGGTTCCACCTCACTCGAGGGGTATCAGCGCGGACCACAACGTGCTGCAGAGATCGCGGCAGCAACCTACGAAGCCCTACGCCTCCGTCAGATTCGCTATATCGATCCGCCTGCCTCGTTCGAAGGAACGGGCCAGAAGATCCGAACGACGGCACAGGTACTCGATGAACGTTTCGGAACGTGCATCGATCTAGCAGTCACCTATGCAGCATGTTTGGAAGCGGCCGGACTGCGACCGGTCATCTGGCTTGTCAAGGGACATGCATTCGCTGGATTCATGCAAGAAGAAGCTCACCTCTCACACAGCGTCATTCTCGAGTCGAACGCGATAGCCAATCTCTTCGATTCCGGAAAAGTCGTAGCCGTCGAAGCTGCATACTACGACAGCAGCCCCGAAGGATCCTTCAAAAATGCTGTGGCACATGCTAGACGCCACTTCTCTCAGCCGGACGACCTCCATGGACTTGTCGCGATCGCATCCGCCCGCAAGGACGGTGTGCGGCCGCTTCCAACCTTCGACGAATTCGCATCGCCAATATCCGAGCGCACCGCCGCCGGCAAAATTCAGCCGGACCTCAGCCTGCCCGATAACCTTCTCACTAAACAGAATTCGGTTGACACGGTCTTCGATGCAACTGACGCTTCTCCCCCACGAGTTCAGAAATGGAAGCGATCCCTGCTTGACCTCAGTACACGGAACCGTCTGCTCAATTTGAAAGAGTCGCGGGAAGTTATCGATCTCCATGTCCCCATCGGCGGACTCGCATTACTCGATGATTTGGTGCATGCAGACGTTCCCATTGAGCTCACTCCCCACGACGAACTGAGTTCGATCCACGAACTCCAAGGCGCACGCCAAGCCCAAGACATCGATGATGCAACGGTTCTCGACTATTTACGCGACCGAAAGCGAATCTATGCAGTCGTCAAGCACGACGTATATACAGCCCGACTCAAGCACCTGCAACGCACCGCGCACACCATGTTCGAGGAGACCGGCAACGCCAATCTCTATCTGACATTCGGCGGATTGATGCATGCCACCAGCACCGGACGGCCAGCGCGAGCTCCCCTATTTTTGTTGCCCGTCAAGGTTACTGGCGGCTCTGGGCGCAGCCCCTTCAGGATTGTGGTCGACACGTCCGGCACATCAACACCAAACTACTGCCTCGTCGAGTGGCTACGGCTCAAGCACAGTGTCTCGATTCCTTCTTTGGAGACGCCACCTCTCGATGAGAGCGGCATAGACATCGACGCAGCTCTCAAGGGCATTCGCTCGGCGATGATCGAGCACAACTTGGATTTCCGCATCGATGAAACTGCGTCACTGGCCATTTGCCAGTTCGGAACTTTCGGCATGTGGAAAGACCTCGACGATCACTGGGACCTTCTCGAGCAGAGCCCCATCGTTCGTCATCTGACTCATCATGCTGGTGAGTCGTTCCGAGATTCACGTCGCCCGGACGGTACCGAGATTGAAGCTGTACCGGTCAAAGAACTCGACGTGCCCGTCCCAATCCCTGCCGATGGCTCACAGCTCCGTGCAGTGGCATTGGCAGCGGATGGTCACTCCTTCGTCCTGGAGGGCCCTCCCGGTACCGGCAAGTCACAAACCATCACCAACCTCATTGCGCACACTCTGGCTCAGGGCAAGACCGTGTTGTTCGTAGCCGAGAAGCAAGCCGCCCTCGAGGTGGTGAAAAAGCGGCTGACAAAGGTCGGCCTGGCCGAATTCACGCTGGACCTACATGGAAAGAGTCAGAGCGCTAACGCTATTCGCGCTCAGCTGAAGACCGCGATCGATCATTCTGTTCACTACAATCAGCGCGCCTGGTCAGCAAAGCTCGCTGAGTTGCGGGCCAAGCACGTCCCGCTCGACGACTATCCGTCCAAGATTCACACCGAGAACGGCGTCGAGCACACACTGTGGACTGCCTACGACACAGTCCTCAGCCTTGGCGACGGCCCGACGGCCACAATTCCTGCGCCTTATGTTGCGTCCCCTAAGGTCAGCGTTCGAGCAGTCACCAACGCATTGCAGCAATTCGAACGTGCTGCCCGGTCGGTCACGATAAATCGCGTCAATCCGTGGACCATCGTCGGAGCGATCGATCCGGCAGCATCGGAAGACTCGTTCCGCTCCGCTTCGGCGCAGATGAACTCCGCACTTGCGCTCGTACAGCAGACCCCGCCTGCTTTGCGGATCATCGAGCGGATGCGCACTCCCGCCGAGATCGAGGTCTTGTTGCCGCAGGCCCGCCGGCAGTCGAACTGGATGATCGCCGACCCGACCGTAGTCGAGCGCATGCAGGGCACCCAATGGACAACGTCCCGCACTTCACTACTCAGTGAGCTGACCCTGCTCCAACAGCAATGTGCGCCACTCACTGCAGTTTTCATGCCGAACTTCATCGGATCTGGTTCCGTCGAACCATTAATCGTAGCGGCCGAGGAGGTCAGCAAGGGCATATTCGGCAAAAAGAAGCGAACCGAGCAATTCATCCGCGATGTTGCACCGGCACTATTGCCTGGCGTGGCGATCGATCCGGACACCGCATTGCCGTTGTTGCGATCGATTTCCAGCGCACGCGAATTGACTCGACAAACTGTCGAACACATGCGCACCCTGCTCGGGCCATTTGCTCCCCCGGTCTGGAACCCTTTCAACGCTGACGCAGCACAGCAACTTCAGCCGGCGTTCGACTTCATCGATATGTCAGGTGACTACATCCGCGCACACCCGGGCATGTGGCGGATCCTGGTCGAGTCCGGTCTTGTGTCCCAACAGAACATCGATGCGCTCGCAGCGGTGTCACAAGCGTGGCTCACCTGGAAGAAACTCCTCGGGTTCAGCGACGCCGAGTTCGACCGTTGGTGTGATGAGTCCCATTGGCTGTCCGCGTGGGGTCGCGACTCAGAAGCCTGGAGATTTTCGATCGATGCAGACGCGGGAGCGTCCGTTCGCAAGTGGTCGACAATGTCGACATTCCTCGAGCCACTGCAAACTGCCGAGCTGAATGTCTTTGCCCATGAACTTCTCACGGGCGCTATCAACTCTTCGGACGCTGAAGTCGCTTTCATCCGTGGCCTGGCAGTTGCTTCGCTGAACGAACACAGAAGAACGCAGGGACTCACCAATTTCAACAAGGCCCTCAAGGATGGCGAGACTCTCGACTACGCCCGAGCCTCGGCGGCTCAACGCGAGGAACAGATCGCAGCCCTGCCCGCTGCATTGCTCGACCGACGCCTATTCAAGGCCGGTGCGCTGTCTGGCGAAATCGGGCAGCTTCGACGCCAACTCGATGCCAAGCGCGGTGGAACCACCTTCCGTCAGTTGATGACTCGCTACTCAGACCACATTTTGGCAGCAACGCCGTGCTTCTTCGTCAGCCCCACGTCCTTGGCTCAGTTCGTGCCGCCGGGATCAGCCACATTCGACGTCGTTGTATTCGATGAGGCCTCGCAGGTCACTGTCCCTCAAGCCATCGGCGCGCTGGGCCGCGCCCGCTCGGCCGTGATCGTCGGCGATTCGCAGCAAATGCCGCCGACTGCAATCGGCCAGGTGACCGCAAGCGATGGCGACGATGTCACTGAAGATGACGAGGTCATACCGGAGGATCTCGAGAGCATTCTGACGGAGTCCGTTGAATCTGGGGTTCCACGGCTGTGGCTATCCTGGCATTACCGGAGTCAAGACGAATCTCTGATCGCCTTCTCCAACCGCAAGTACTACGAGGGACGCCTCGCGAGTTTGCCTTCACCTGGCGGCGATGCCACAGCTGGCGTCGAATGGCGAAGAGTGCCGGGACATTTCAATCGCGAGACTAAACAACTGCACCGAACCAACATTGTCGAGGCGGAAGCGATTGTGGCCGAGATTCGCCAGCGCCTGTCGAATGCCAATCTGGCGTCTCAAAGCATCGGCGTCGTCACGTTCAACGCACAGCAACAGACCCTGGTGCTCGATTTGCTCGAGAAGACCGGAGACCCATTGGTCCTCGACCAACTGCGCACCGACAAGGAAGACGGAATCTTCGTCAAGAATCTCGAGAACGTGCAGGGCGACGAGCGAGATGTCATTCTCTTCACAACGGCATTCTCGAAGAAGCAGGACGATTCGAAGATGCCACTCAACTTCGGTCCGCTGACTCGTACTGGTGGCGAGAAACGATTGAACGTCGCCATTACCCGTGCCCGCCGAAAGGTTGTCATCTTCACCTCGTTCGAGCCTTCGGACATCGATCTTTCACGCACCAAGTCGGTTGGAATGGCGCATCTTCGCGGATATCTGGAACTCGCTGCACAACCTGATCGCTCCGGCAACGCCTCGTCCCAACCACGCCCCCAGAACACGTCCGATCAGATCCAGGAGTCGATCTGTGAAGCCTTGCGCCAACAGGGATACGAAGTCGAAGCAAATTACGGTCTGTCAGACTTTGTTCTGGACATTGTTCTTCGTGAACCAGAATCCGAATGTTGGCAGGTCGCAATCCTGCTCGACGGGCCGGCGTGGGCTGAGCGTCCGACGGTCGCTGACCGCGATCTGACACCACAGCTTCTCGAGTCGATGATGCATTGGGGAGCTTCAGTTCGCGTGTGGCTTCCCAATTGGATCGACAACCCCGAATCCGTTGTCCAACAAGTCAAGGAAGCGCTGACCAGATCGAAGCTCCGCATGGCCGAACGGCAAGCCCAGATCGACGCCGCAGCACTGGCTCAGGCCGAAGCTATCGCTGCCGCTGCGCTGGCTGAACTCGAAGTGTCGATATCGGTCGACTTCTCAGCCGACAACACCCGCTGGCTGAAATCGGATGAGCCCGACCACCCCGCTGAAGTGTCCGACGAACCCGTCCTGATCGGTCGGATGGCTGCAGCTGATACGCCCCCTGCCAGTCCTGTTGCCCGGGATTGGGATGGACGCGGAACCACGTATCTGGAGGCGCCCACAACAACGCTCGGACCACGCGGTGATCTCGATCGCGTGGATTCACCCTCGGTTCAGCAAACGATCCTGAGTGCAGTGCGGGAAACAGTAAACATCGAAGGCCCGATCTCGATGGACCGTTTGGCCCGTGACGTCGGCCGGCGCTTCGGTCTCGACCGTGTCTCGGCCGGGAAACGGGAGACGATCGTTCGTTGCATTCCGGCCGAGTTGATCAAAAAATCAGGACTCGGCGACTTTGTCTGGCCGAAGGAACTCAACCCGATTGGCTGGCGTGGCTACCGCACCACCCCGGCCGAGATCACGCGAAGTTTGATGGACATTGCGCCCGAGGAGATCGTGAATGCCATGATGGCGGTCTGTGGTAGCAAGTCGGATGTAGACTCCCTGCATCGTCGAACTTTGGCAGTCTTCAATCAGAAGCGACTGACCACTCCAACCCGGGAACGACTCGACGCTTGCATTCACCTCGGGCTTCAATCCGGTCAGCTGATCAAGATCGATGAGCACTACCGCGCAGGATCGTAGCGCGGCACGAGTCGCTCAATCCGTCAGGCCGCGCTTCCGCTAATGTACTGAGCGCGGCCCGACGGACTTCCGCTGTGATTCACAGCCACGGACATGCCCCCACCCGCACGACTCGATTCGTGCTGCCTGGGGGACCTCACTGTGACCTTGCTTCGTACTTCTGCCAACAGGATTGGCGCGATGGCGAATCCTGATTCCTTGGTGGAACAGCTGTTGGAACAAATGCTGTTTCGTACCGGCCGGCGCGCAAGTGAATCGGAGCAGAAGTCGTGGAGCCGCAGCCTTCCCGTTCTAGCCAATGATTTGATCGAAGCCGGTTTGGGCGGCGTCGAGATGTTGGTCGAGTACCACTTACCTCTCACGTCTCAGCGCGCTGATGTCGTACTGGCCGGACTACATCCGACTACCGGCCGACCGTCATATGTCGTGGTGGAACTCAAGCAATGGTCGGCCGCCCAACGATATGAAGGCAGCATTGACCTCGTCGATGTGCCGGGGATGCCCGGTGGCCCCAAACTGCACCCTGTCGCACAAGTCAAGGGCTATTGCGAGTATCTGTCAGATTTCGCGAAGGCTCTTGCAGATCAGCCCGATGCGGTTGCCGGCGTGGCCTACCTCCACAACGCCACGGATCCCGCAGCCGTCGCAGAACTACGGTCGTATCCCGTCTCCCTCAGCGGCCGGTTGTTTACCGGAGCCGACCGCGGAGATATGCAAACCTTCCTCAAATCTCGGCTCTCGACTGAGTCCTCCGGACACACTGCCGGTGATACTTTGATCCGTTCCGCAGTGGCACCCTCTCAACAATTGCTCAAGGTAGCTGCCGCCGAGGTCCGCGATCGACCGCAGTTCCATCTCCTTGGTGAGCAGCAACTAGCTGTCGACCTCGTACTCCACGCAGTGGATCAAGCTCACCAACTCGATCACAAGCGAATCATCATCGTCACCGGAGGGCCTGGCAGTGGAAAAAGTGTCGTCGCACTGTCCTTAGTCGGTGAACTCGCGCGGCGCGGTCGAACGGTATTGCACGCCACAGGTTCCCGATCCTTCACTCAGACACTTCGCAAGGTCGCCGGCGCCCGCGCTCCACGGGTGCAGAAGATGTTCAAGTATTTCAACCAATTCATGACCGCTGACCGCAACGGACTCGACGTACTAGTTCTCGACGAAGCTCACCGTATCCGTGAGACCTCAGTCGACCGCTACACCAAGGCAGAGCTTCGAACGGAGCGTCCTCAGCTCGACGAATTGATGGCAGCAGCACGCGTCCCCGTTTTCCTGCTCGACGAGTACCAGGTGGTGCGACCCGGCGAGATGGGATCACTGGAGCAGATCGAGCGACATGCAAAGTCTCTCGGATTGGAAACGCAACACGTTCACCTCGGTGAGCAATTCCGTTGCGGTGGTAGCGAAGAGTACGTTCTCTGGGTCAAACAGCTTCTCGGACTGGCAGAAGGTGAGCCCGTAGCCTGGGCTGGCGATCCGCAGTTCTCAGTTCGTATCGCCGACACACCGCAGGAGATGGAACATCTGCTGTCACAACAGATCGAACGTGGATATTCGGCTCGCATGACGGCCGGGTACTGCTGGCCATGGAGCAACGCCGAGAAAGATGGCACTCTCGTGCCGGACGTAGAGATCGACAACTGGTCCCGTCCCTGGAACAGCAAGAGTGACAGACGAATCGGAGACGCACCTCCGGCCCCGCTTTGGGCTACGGAAGACGGCGGTTTCGGGCAAGTTGGATGCGTCTACACCGCACAGGGTTTCGAATACGACTGGAACGGTGTCATTCTTGGACCTGACATTGTCTGGCGCAACGGCGCATTCACCACGGTACGCACCGCCAACCGCGACCCGGATCTCAAAAACACCAAGAAGATCGGCGACGTCCGGTTCAACCGCTTGATCCGCAACATCTACAAAGTTCTGCTCACCCGAGGCATGGTTGGAACTGTCATCTACTCGACAGACGAAGAAACTCGAAAAGCTTTGCGTTCGTTGGTGAGCGAACACCTCTGACCTTCCGTTCGAAACACACTTCTAGCAGAAAACGAGCTCGGCCCGACAGGCTTCCGCCACAGGACATGCCTCCACCCGGTGCGATACCGGATAGGTGCATGACTAAATGTCCGCTTGGATAGTTCCGATAGACGGCGATAAGCTTGAGAACTGGGAGATCGCCCAAGCCAATAGCTTCTGGGACATGCCCAAGCGTTTCAATATCCAACAAGGCGACGACGTTTTCTTCTGGCTTTCCGGCGAGAAGCCCAAGGTCGCGCATGCAGGCATGGCCGGCTGGGGAATTGTGTCCTCGGGAGTGGAAGTCGTGGATCCAAGCACGCTTCCTTGGACCGATCCGAACTACGGCTACAAGTACAGGTTCCACTTCCAGCTGGTCAACACACAGAGAACCGTCGACCCCCGCTGGGGCGAGGCGCAGAAGCTGCTCGGGACCGCATTCACGGCGCAAGCTCCCCGCGAATTCCAAACCACACAGCAAGTCGATTACTTGCGATCACTATTCGCCTCCCAAACTGACCGCACCATCGGGCCGTATGCGACGACTATCACCGTCGACTCGTCTGTTGTTCCCTCACGAATCGACGACCCGTACGTCCAAGGCGAGGACATGCGCAAGCGAGCCGAGCGCTTGATCGTGATTCGCCAAGGCCAGGGTGCGTTTCGGAAATCTCTCATGGACAACTACCACGGTGCCTGCGCTATGACCGCAACCTCAGTGCCATCAGTGCTCGAAGCCGCTCATATCGACCGCTACTTTGGTGAGAACACGCATCACGTAACCAACGGGCTTCTGCTGCGTGCCGATCTCCACACGTTGTTCGATCTCCGACGCATCACGGTGGACGAGAATTTCCTTATCCGAGTCGATCCCAAGCTGACGGGCACGGAGTACGAGTCTCTCGATGGCATGCCACTTCGGTTGCCCGCCAACCTAGCTCACCACCCAGATCGGGGTGCTCTCCACCGGCACCGCGAAAGCTGCTCCTGGATGCCCAATTCATCGGCCACAACCTAAACTTCAGGATGCGACGTAAATCTGCGTACGATGCCAGTCCAGGTAGGCGATGTCTGGCCGGTCGGCAGCATCGGGCAGTATCAAACGGTCTGTGAGGGGTGGCTTTCCGAGCGCCGCGCGCAGCGGGCCTTCGGTCAGCATCTCGTTCTCGACACCAGGTGCGTAGTGAAGGTTGAGTTCCTTGTCGACGGTGATCAGTCCTGTGTCAAAGGCGACGTCGTGGGTCGGGCAGGCGGTGAAACCATTCCGGTGGTCGAGGCGTTCCCTACCGGTGCTGTCACGCCAAGGTTTTATGTGACTCGCGGTGAGAAGTCGTGGACGGCGGCGTCCGCCGATATTCGCGCTGAGTCCGCAAAACACGCATCGGTGCTGGTGATTACGAAGCACGCCTTCTGCGAAACGGTGCTGCCCCACACGCACGGTGGAAGTTAGCAACCGCTGCGTGGTTTCTATCGGAATATCGTCACGCACTTTAGACCACTTTTCGAGAGTCAGTTCCAATGACTTTTCGATCTCGCTCTCCACCAGCTCTTCTTGACCCGCGAGCCACAGTATTTCGCCGTGCTCGAGGCCCAGGAAGTCCGGCAAAGTAACTTCGTCGATTCCGTGTTGCCTGGCCGACCGCAGGATTCGCAGGTAGACGTCTTGAAGAAGCTCGCTGTCTGAGAGCATCCGCGCCGCAACTTCAACTTCGTGCCGACCCCCGTTGCTGCGACTCCCGTCGAGGTTTGCCATCTTCGCGATGAAGCTGGTCGGTGGACGCTTGAATAATCGCGCTAGGTGTTGCACAGGCATGCCTGCACGATGAGCGGACCCGCTACCGAACCTGCTGTGGTCGACCAACAAGGAAGCGCATAGCGACAGCACCACTTCGGATGGCACAAAGTTCACTTGGTTCGTTTTTGGCGGAGGAATTTGGCGTGCCAATACCGACGTCCACTGCTCTGACAAAGCCGCTGGTGTCGGGTCGAGAAACTCAGAAATCGCCAACGGCGCCAAGATCCACTTCCCTCATCGAGGTTGACTGCAACATTCACACAGTAGCCGGCGCCCGAAATGACACACCCGCACCTTGCCGTAACGATCTCTCCCAAATCCGTGGCATCATGCGCCTCCGGACGCCACCACGCATCCAAAGCCGAGGCAGCCGGCATAACCCCCTATTCGGCAATACTCGAAGAATCACTCGCGGGCGCGTGTCGATTGCATGAGCGGTCCAGCTCGTCCACGCCGGATTCGACGTGTGAACAGAGTTAGTTCACAGCCCACGGACCGATGCTGAGCACGCGATGTGACGCCCGTTCGCCTGACGTGTCAACATCGACCACCAACCAGCGATGATGATCCGGCAGTCGGTGACTCTCTGCTTGCCGAAGCGTGCTTGTCATAGCTATGCCTCTGGCAGGTAGCAGTGAAAACAGTTGATGCTCAATTGCAAACCAGGCCCGCGAACCCGTGCGCCTTTCTGGTGGCGCCCACTACCATAAAGGCGCACAGGGGCCGCAGGCCCCTACCTGAACGCACTCCCCTTCGAGGTAAGAGTCTTCACCCGCTCGACAGTCCAGATCGCAAGCACATCCACTTTGCGCTTGCGACCCGTCTCCTTGTGCGTATCCATTTCCTGCTCCGCGATGATGTCCTTGATCCCGTCGGCATCGAGGGCCGAAAGACGCTCCAAGAGAGCCTCTTCCCCATCAAGCTTGAAGACCTCGAACGGGTCGAAAGCCCCCGGCTCCCGCTTCACCTTCGGTACAGCAGCACGACGACGCGGCGCCGGCGCAGAAGCAGGTACCACAACGGCGGATCCATCCGACGGAACTGCGAAAGCGCTTTCGATTGCCTTCGCGAACCGCGGGGTACGGGCAGCTTCCTCCGCGACGACCTGAACCAGCTTGGCCAGCAACACCGAGGCCGAGGCATTAGTTGCACCCAACTTCAAGAGCGCGGCACCGGTCTCCTGCACCTGCACGCGACGACGCGCCTCATCGATACCCGCACTCATAGCTTCGCCTGCGCTTCCGTGAGAATGTTCTGCGTAATTGCACGCATCTGATCGAACTGACCTGCATTGCCGTACTTCACCTTCAAAGTGCTGTACGGGTGAAACTCCGCCGACGCGGCAATCTGATTCGACTCCGCGAGATATTCCGGCAATACGTGTGGGACGTTGGGATCGCGCCGAAGATTTCGCACAGTCGTGCGGTGCACCGCCGAGTTGGACTTGTACTTGGTGATCACCAACCCGAGTTCGAAGAGTTCACGGCCGAGTTCTTTGCCGAACTTCGCGATGTGCGTCTGTATCTGCGGAATGCCGTACGTGGAGAGTACATCCGGGATCGTGGGGATCACGTAGCCGTCAGCCATGGCCAATCCGTTGAGTGTGATCGGCCCGAGATTCGGCGGGCAATCGATCAGAACATAGTCGTAGTACGGCATCACCGGGGCGACGGCATCCCTCAACAATTCAACCGGCTTGGTGGAGTTCCGATCAGCAACCCGAAGGGCACTGATCTCCTCCTGCAGCTCGATCAAATCGAGAGATGAGGGAAGCAGATCCACACCCGTCACTCGCTTGACCGGCGAGACTCCGCGCTGAATCGAAGCTTCGAGATCGAAGTTCGACGTGCCATCGACAGCGTCACGGAAAATGGTTGCGCTGGTCAGCCCTTGCTTGTTGAGTTCGAGCCAGTGATCCTCACTGATCATCATCGTCGTGAGATTGATCTGCGCATCGAGGTCGATCAACAGCACGCGCTGACCGAATTCGAGCGACATGAACTCGGCCAACCCCGCGGTGATCGTCGTCTTACCGACGCCGCCCTTGAGGTTGATCGTCGCAATCGTCTTAGCCATCAGAACCCATTCCTGTCTCCCACCACAACACACCTAGTTCGCATCGACGATCGCCCCTGTCCCTGACTGCTTCACCCGAAAACCGATTCGCCCCAACGGCTCCGCCGCGTGCGGAAGCGCGTACGAGAACAACGTCGCAAAATCGCGCGAGTCCACGGGACCAGCCTGTGCCCGTTTCAACTGACGAGGAGCCGGATCGTTCGCCAATACCAGAATCAATGCACCGCGAGTCTTCCGATGAAGTGCACCCGCAAGCGGTCCACCGTTCTTCTTCGGGCTGCCCGCAATGTGCTCGATCGCATCGCGCTCACGGACGGCCGTACCGGTGAAACCTGTTCGGTACTCGCGTTCCTGACGCTTGCGATTGACGATCGGAAGTTTCTCGTGCCAACCCTTGATCTCGATCGGCTCCCGGGTCTTGGGGTACGGCAGCAGAACTGCGAAGTCTTCGAGCAATCCGGATTCGATTGCGGTCGAGAGCGCTTCGCGGTGGGGACCGAAATCCCACCCGTTCGCCCACTCGAACTGGTCGACGGCCTCTAACACCACATGGGCAGGGACAATGCCGTATCGCGCAGTGAACGATCGCGAAACATCATCCTTGTCAACGAAATTGAAGGACCCTGTTTCGCCCAACGACTTCAATAATGGTGCAACCGCGTCGAAGTGCCGAGCGTTGATCGAACCGTCACCTCGCGGGGGCTGCATCGTGAAGCTGAAACTTTCACCGCCCATGCCTCGATAAACCAGATCGGCGTTGAACATCTTGTTTCGAGCCGTTGGCCTCAGCCACGGCAGCTGCTGAAACACCATCGGCGGCACATCGCGTGGAGTGACCCACGGTTCGCCCTTCTCGTTCACGCCGCTGAACCGAGTGAGCTCGTTCCGGAACTCCTGCTCGTCCCGAACGATCGCCTCGAACGCCTTGTACATGTCGTAGTCCGCGCCGGCGGGTCCGCCAACCGTGCGGCCGATGAACAGGCGCACCAAGTCTCGGTACCCGGGGCGGAATCCGAACCATCGTCCCATCTGCATCAATGTGTCAGCTTGGCCCGTTCGACGCGTGTAATAAGTGATGGTCAGGCCCTCGACCGTGAAGCCGCGACTCAGCTTCGTGCCGCCGACCAGAATCTTCCACACGCCGCGTTCCTGGAAATCGAGGGAATCCTGTTTGTAGTCCTTCTCGGCCGCACCGTTGACCACGATAACGGGGCTGGTTCCCTCGGAAATCTTGTCGTAGGCAGCGCCGATGAATTCCTCCAACTCGGCAAACGAACCAGGATTCTCCAGTTCACTGCCCCGAGCCGCACTCACCACCGCAAAGTCTTCGGCCCAGAGCTTGTCCAGCCGGGAAAGACTCTTGGCCTGGCTGTATCCGGCCGATTTCCACAAGGCCTTGAAGTCGTCGGCTACGGCGTCATGCTCGGCCTGCTTCACCGATTCGTGCACCAGCATCGTGTGGTGCCGATACGGCTTGGCGCCCTTCGATTCCCGGAATAGCTTGATCGCCCCGGTCAGGACAAACGAGTCGAGCGCTCGCAACTGCTCGGCTGAGCGATCCTCGTCGCACTCGGCCCGGAGATCCCGTACGTACGCTTTCTGGTTCGAATTGGCCGGAGTCTTGTCGTCGTCTTCGAGATCGTCTAGATCGTGGAAGTCCGCACCACCCATGTACGGGCCGGGCCGCTCGAGACTGACGATGAAGTCCGAAGGAAAGACGTTGACGCTGTCTTCCGGATCGACAAACACATTGGCAAAAGGTGTTGCGGTGTAACCGATGTACTGGGCACGCTCGAGTAGACCGAGGATCTCAGCAATCTGACCGTTGATCGCCGTCCGCTCGACCTGCTCGGTTTTCATCTTCTTCGGATCGATCGTGTTCACCGATGCCTGATCGGCTTCGTCGTCGATGATCAGGGCAGGAATCTGATCGAGTTCGGTCGGCACTTTCTTCAGATCGGCCACCAGCTTCTTGAGGCTGGAGACGTTCTTCTTCACGACCGCGATGCGAATATTGCTGGGGTACAGATTCTTCGGATCATTCAGCGGAAGGGAGTGATCCACGGTTTCGAAGTGCAGTGCGCTCAGGCCCGCGAGCAGGCTCTTGTAGTCAAAGGTCGAGGTGGTGAGTCGACGGATAGCCGGGATTTCATTGGTCTTGTTCGGATCGATTTCGTGTTCGAGAAAGTTCCCGTCCCGCCAGTCCTCGTCGTTGGCGTAGTCGTCGTCCACACCGGCACTGATGTTTTGACGACCGACCAATTCCATGTCGAGGCGTCGCTGAGTCTGGCTCCGGAGAATCTCGATCGTGCCGGTCAACACGATGACCAAGCGGTACCCAGCGTCGATCGCCTTGGCCACCACGCCGCTGAAATTCGCCGTCTTCCCGCTCTGGACGTAGCCGACCACCAAACCTTTGGACTGATACGGCTCGGGCCGCGTCGGATCCGCAAGCCGGTGCACAACCTCAGTGGTTGCAATGTCCAGCTTTCCGATTGTCGCCTCGTCCCAGTTCTTGTCGGCTAGAACTCGCTTGTAAGCGCGCCAATAGAAGTCGTGCTCGCGGCGGCGTTCGGAGGTGTACCAGGGGTCCCACGGCTGCTGAGCCGCAATGACAACGGGCCCACCTTCGCGAAGGAAGTGCGCATCCATCTCGGCGTGGGCGTCGACCGGCAATCCCAACAAGTCGTAGATCCGAGCCCGCCGTTCCGGACTTTGCGGAACAGTCGAGCCTACCCACGTCTCGACACTTTCCGCATCCCACTGCCGTAGACGCGAGGTGAGCGCCGTTCGTACACCGACAGCACTCTCATCGAGGAACACATCGATGATGTCCGCGATGGTCAGGCCATCCGGATAGCTCGCTCGCAGGCGCGCGTTGACCGGGTAGAGCACGTTCTCGGGCGGAAACCCGTCACCGAGTTCACGCGCAACCGCACGGAATACTTCATCACTCACTGCACTACCTGCTCCCGGTGCGCTGCCACTGCGGAAATCAACACTTCCTGCCACGCCTGCATCTTTTCCCTCTGACGAGCGCCGATTCTCGTTCCTTCGAACATCTCACTCACCAACAGGAAGACAAGCGTCTTGAGCACCGGAGCATCAGCCGGGTCGAGACTGCGACGTCCGAGCAGATCACGCCGAAAACGCGCATTGATCCACAAAGTCCGAGTCTTGAGGTCGACTTCGAAGAACTGATCACGCGCCAAGGCTCGCCAACCCACAGCAACAGGATCATCACCGACGCTGAATTCGAAGGCGTCGCTGAAGGAATCGAGCACGTCTTCCGGAAAGCCGGATGCCGGCTCGATGACGCTAATCGGCCGAGGTGCAGAACTTCGGGCTGCCCGCACGACGCGCTCGGCATCGGTCAGATACGAACGGAATCCACCGTTGCAATCCGTGAAGACGGCCCCGTCGACGGCAGCCGACGCAGTGGCGTCGAGCGTCACCCCCGATTTCTCGGGATTGATGGTGATGTGCTGCAGCAGAGAATCGTTCAGATCGACAGCAATTCGTGCCAATCCGTAGTCCGGTCGGCCCCGCACTATCGCGTTCCAGCCGCCGATCTGCAGGAGTCGATCGTGCCGATAGAAGTAGAGCCCCTGCTGGTCGCGGCCGGGGGCGCCGTGGATGCGAAATTCCGGTGCATTGCTCCGGGCGGGCCACAGGTGAGCTTCGGCGGTTACTGTGGCACCGGCGATCGACACGGTAAGTGTCCGAGGGTAGTTGGGGTCGCCGGTGCGCGGATACCGGAACGGGTCGATGGCACTGACTGTGCGCAGCGCGCCGGCGCGTCCCGCTTCGACGTCGAAGACATCCACAGTCAGAGCGATCCGGCCGGATTCGATGAGACGGTGAAATACGACGCCGAGGTGACTGCGCACGTCGTTGATGGTCTGTTCGAGCCAGCTGGTCTGCTCGTCCGCGTGCGCGGACATGAGAAATGTTGTGATGCCGCGCCATTCGACAACACTTCCGGTGTCGAAGGGAAAGCGGGGCGTGACTGCGTCGAAGAATTCTTCGGCTTGCCGGTCCTCGATCACCGAAACTGACTGACGCCCCTGCACTGAGGCCGAGTCGATCTCGCGGCCCTGCGTCGGGTGCCCGGACTTTCGAGACCACACTCGGAGCAACCGAGCCTGACTCAACGACGCCGCCTTCATCCCTACACCGAAATGACCCAGGTCCCCGGCGGCATAGTCGCGTCGGCGGCCGTAGGTCATCGCGGAATCAATGGTGTCACTGTCCATGCCGGAGCCGTTGTCGATCACCATCATCGACACGATCCGTGTGCCGTCCTGAACGAACCTGATCAGCACGTGGGAGGCCTCGGCGTCGAGGCTGTTGTCGATCAGATCGGCGAGCGCTGTCGCGATGGTGTGGTGCAAGCCGATGGCGCCGGCGAGGGACTCGTCCGCAGCAAGGATCTTGGTGCCCACTATGCGGGTGTCCGCGACGTCAGTCATGGGATGCATCCTTGCCCTCTACCTCGTCGATTTCGGATGCTTCGCCGCGCCTCCATGCCGCCTCCAGGAAGTCCAAAACCACGTCTTCACCACGATCTTCGTACGCGCGCAGTATCTTTCGTGGACGGTCTTCGCCGTCCAGACACACGGCTTCGGCGAGAATCCGCACCACATGTCTCTCGGCAGTTCGCAATGGCTCGCGATTGCCAACCTCTGCAAGTGCCTGACGTAGTGGGTCGATGTCAGAGTGAACGATCGCCGGTCGGACCACGCGGAAGGTTCCGTCTTGCCACAGCTCGAGCAACACGTCTTCGCCCTCCACAGCGGAGAGTTCACGCAGGAATCGGCGGATAGTGCCGAACGTCGGCTGCGCTCCGGTCCACCGAACTGCTTGAACGCCGAGGTGGCTCTCCAACTCGATGGTCTCACCGCGCACACAGCCGGCAGCGACTGCAACACCGGCGGGTACAGCAAATCCGGAGCCCCGCAGATGATCGGAGGTCACGGTCAGTCGATACCGCCACGTACTACCTGACCGGTACAGGCGGCGAGTCAACTCTGGCGTCTTCGCAGTGTTGCGTGTCCGCTTGCGCCGGACTATCCCGTCACCACCAATGTTGAACTCACTGGCTTCTTCAGCCTCTCCCGAAGAAACCGGTTCCTCCCCAACGGAATCCGCGCTTCCCCAGGCGTGCAGCCGCCACACTGCGCCGTCGAGCGCCACGCGATCGTCGGCCTCGAGCGCGCGCTCGATCGACCGCTCACTGCGATCGGACTTCAGTAAGTCCACTAGCTCGACGACGGACTTCGGCGATCCGACGGCTTCGAGCGCGCCGACTGCCAGATCGGAGATCCGACGCGCACGCGTCAGCGCAGACTCCGCCACAACGACAACGCCGCACCACGCAAGCCACTTCTCCAGTTCGCCGCGTGACATCGACACCACTTCGGCGACGTCGTCGAGTGCAACCACACCGTTCGGGGACTCAAAGTCCTCGAGCAAGGTCTGAGTCCGTTTCTTGGCCTCTGCGACGCCCGGAGCGGCAGCCCAACCGTCAGTCACCTCGAAGTAGTCGTCGAGACGGTCCAGAACCAACCACAGCGGAACTCCGTAACCAGGCACCTCCGCCGCGATGCTCGGATGCACGTCGAGGAGGCGATCAAGCGAAGCTACCGGCTGAATCTCGACGCGCAGGCTGGCAAGCAGGTTCCCCACCGCCGTCCCGAATCCGCACGCCGCGTTGAGTTTGGCTTTCACGTCGGCCTCGATCTGCCCGACTCGCCCCGAGCCCACACCGAGCTTGGCTCCGATCGCTCCCCTGCGCTGCGGAACTCGCGCCACGATCCGCTCACGCAACACCAACGACTCCCGCTCATCCAGCTGCGAGAAGAGATTGTCGATCTCGTCCATCGCGTCAGTACGGTCCGTGTCGGGCAAGTCGTTCGGCGTCAGAGCCGAGATCCGGGCGGCAACTTCCTGAATCGAGGCCGGAGATTCATCGTCGATCTCGACGGTGACGAGTGGTCTGCTGTCCTGGCCTCGGACCCGTCGCCACATTGCCAGCTGAGCGAGATCGTCGAGCAGCGCTGTGATCGCGGGTGGGGCAACTGATTCCTCAGCGGTCTCGACGCGGGCGAGCGGAGTCGTCATGACCGCACAGACCAACAGGTTGAGCACTATGTCGTGCACCGTCTGTTCGCTCGTTCCGCGCACGCCGAAGATCTCAGCGGTCGTATGCGTCAGTAGACCGCCGATTGCTTTGTCGGTGGTGAGCCGTGACAACGCCGTCACTGCGCGAGTATCGAGACTCAACACCTCCAGCGGGAGATCTTCACCAAGGAGCGGAAAGCTCTCTTGTAATACCGCTGCCGCGTGGTGAGCGATGTAGAGGGACGCCAGCTCGGAGAGAACCTTCTCGAGATCGACCTCGAGAACAGTGAACGACGGCGCTTCGCTGAACCACCAATCAGGTGACGGTGCCAGCGGCTCGAGCAGCGCAGCACGATCGGATACGTAGTCGTCCAGCCAAGGAAACAGATCGACCCACAGCGTCTGACTCAGCTCGTTCGCGGGAAGCGAGTTCACACCCAACGTCAACGCACTACTCCCACTCACGGATACCTTCATTGCGGTCAAAACCGACCGCGATGTCGGTAACAAGTTACTGCAGCTTGTGAGCGGTCGCAGCGCCGGACCTGCTTACCCGACAGTCAGACTTTCTCCGCTCAGTCGACGGCGGTGAAACCCTTCGCCCGATCTTTGTCGACCGACGTCCACAGCGTCGTCGACAGTTCGGCCTTCACCAGCGGGATGACCTCCTCGGCAAAGCGGCGCAGAGTGTCCTTCTGCTGCTCGAAGTCGAGCACGTGATTGACCGACACCGATTGGAAATCGTGGCCGTAGCTCTGGTGGTAATCGAGGATCTTCTCGGCGACTCGCTCCGAAGACCCGACCAACGCCGGCCCGCGGTCGACGGCTTCCTCGATCGTCCGGAAGCTCGTCGACTTTCCGACCGCTTTGGGGTCGTGCTTGCGTTTGTCAGCTTGTGCAACGGCGCCCTCGTAGATCGGACGGAACTCTTCGATGGCCTGCTCGGTCGTGTCGGCGAGGAACAATCCGCCCGAACCCGATCCGACGTACGCCTTGGACGGGTCGTGCCCGTACGCCAGGTACTGCTCGCGGTAGTGGTCGATCAGCACTTTGTAGTTCTCACGAGGCTGGAAGGCGTTGGCGGTGACGATGGGGTCGCCCCACTTCGCCGCGAGTTCGACGGCCTCGAACGAGGTAGCCGATCCGTGCCAGATACGGAACGGTCCGTCGTAAGGACGCGGTAGCGTCGTCGCGTCCTCGAGCGATGGTCGGTGAGTTCCCACCCACTTGACGTTCTCCTCGCTGATCAGCAGTTTGAGGAGTTCGTAGTTCTCGGTGAGGTATTCGTACTGCTTGGCGATGTCCAGACCGAGCAGTGGATATTGAAGGACCTCGTTGCCCTTGCCGATCACAATCTCGAGACGTCCCCGGCTCAGCTGATCGATGGTTCCGAAATCTTCGGCGACTCGAATCGGGTCGAGTAGCGACAGAACGGTGACACCCGTCGAGAGCAGGATTCTGTCTGTGGCCTGCGCAATTGCCCCCAAAACGACGGTTGGCGCCGACGAAAGAACCGGCCCGGCGTGGCGCTCACCCACCGAGAACGAATCGATACCTAGTTCTTCGGCGAGAACCGCCAGTTCGACGACGCGGTTGAGCCGATCGGATGGGGCAACTTCCTCGCCGGTCACTGGATGGGGTGGGTTGAAAATGATGTCCAGAACCTGAAAACGCATGACCCGTCTTTCTCGATAACCGCACAGCGCGCCTGTCCCTCGGAGGCTAGTGCGCGGCGGCACGACGGATCTGCCATCCGAGGACGCGCCCAACGCAACGAACTCGCGAAACACTCTATTCAGCAACATTTTTCGCCTCAATGAGACCATTCAGTCGATAAAACTCTCACCGATCCGAAGTCGACCGAAAACATGCCGAACTCCCGCCAGGCAGGACCTGTGTCACCGACCAATCGAGCGCACGGTAAACATGAAGTACTAAGAGTGCGTTCCCTTATCGTTAAGAGGTACTTGTTATGAACGGTGCGGCAGCCATCGGTGATGGCATATTTCAGATTCCTGTCCCGATCACGGACAACCCGCTCGGCCACACGCTCGTCTACGCCATGGAATCCCCCGGCGGACTGATCTTGGTCGACGCCGGATGGGGTGACGACAACGGCTGGCAGGGCCTAAACGCAGGGCTCGCCGAGATCGGGCATTCGGTGACCGACATCGAGGGCGTCGTGGTCACGCACTTCCATCCGGACCACACTGGACTGTGCGGCCGGGTCCGCGAGGCGTCCGGCGCCTGGATCGCCATGCATGAGGACGACCACTACCTGTTCGATCAGATGTCGACTGCGCGTAACGACGAGTGGATGGCATATCAGCTCGAGAACATGGAACGCGCTGGAGCACCCGCAGCCGACCGCGATGCATTCCGGCTTGCTGCCGCGGGCGAGTCTCCCGTGGGCCCCGAGTCGGCCCCCGACCGCCTTCTCGCGGACGACGAGATCATTGCACTCACCGGCCGTGGCCTCCGCGTTGTCTACACCCCCGGCCACACGCCTGGTCACGTCTGCTTCTACCTCGACGACGCCGACGTCATGTTCACCGGCGACCACGTCCTGCAGAAGACGACACCGCACGTCGGCAACTTCGTGTACCCCCTCGACGAGCGTGACGCCCTCGCCGACTTCCTCGACTCGCTCGCACGAGTGCAGAACATGAACATCACCCGCGGTCTCGGCGCTCACGGCATTCCGATCGACGACGTCGGAGGTCGCGCCGGCGAGCTGATCGAGCACCACCAGGAACGACTCGATCACCTGCTCCAGGAGTTCGCCGACGACAAGCTCACCGTGTGGGACGTCGCGGCAAAGATGAAGTGGTACAAGCCGTGGGCCGAGATCTCCCCGATGGGAAAGACGATGGCGCTCTCCGAGGGCGCAGCTCACCTTCGCCATCTGGTTGCCCGAGAGCAGGTCTCTCAGGTCCCCGGCTCCGAGCCCGCGCTCTTCGCCCGCTCGATCTGAAAGATCAGGGCCGACAAGCACTCCGCTCGTCGGCCCTGATCTCTATTCCGCTTCGGCCTGATCGACTATTCGGGTCGACGCCGATCGCGGGACCACCACCACCGGAACCGGTGAGTACCGCACGATCTTCGCTGCCCGACTGCCGAGGAACACCCGCGCCAGTGGACCTGCCTTGCTCGAGCCGACAGTCAGAACGTCACCTCGGTCCCACTCGACGCCCTCGAGCGCCTCGGCCCAGTTACGACCATGGCTGATAACCGATTCCATGACGTCGGGTATTTCGGGCAGTGCACGCACGCGCTCGAAGGCAGCGTTGGTTTCGCGCTCGACCACCTCGGCCCACTCAGAGATGATCGGTGAATCCCCCTCGGTCCCGAGTGTGGTCGTGTACTGCGCGTTTGCGCGAACTGCAAACGCCGCCAGTCTGAGTCCGGCATCGACACGCGCAGCCACGGTCGCGGCGGCGAGCACCAGATCGTCTTGATCGGGTGTGCCCGAGTATGCGGCGGTGACGCGGCGAACCACCTCACCGGGCTTGGTTCGAAATCCCCTCGGCGCCAGGGCGACCGGAACGTCGGAGCTGTGCAGCAAGCGTGAGGTGACACTGCCGAGAGCCACGTGACCGAACACCCCGGCCGTAGACGAATCCAGGACGATCATCTTGGCTTCGTGCTCGTGAACGAGATCGAGCAGGCCACTCGACGTCGACTGAGCCTCATGCACGACGTAGGTCACGTCGACGTCGGACGGCATGTCTGCCCGCGCTTTGGCCAGTGCCGCTTCGGCTTCGGCTCGCAACTGCTGGTGATATTCGGCGTCGACCCGCGCCATTCCGGGCGGTGGCGGCGAGGGAATCACCGCGCAGATCACCAACGGTTCACCGGACGAGCGCGCCAACAGCGTTGCCAGATGGACGGTTCCGGAACTGTCCCCGTCGGGTGCGTATCCCGCGAGCAGCGTCATGACTCGGACTCCGATCCCAACTCGGCGCGGTTCTTCGCACCGAGGCGCGAGTGCTTCATACCGTAGGCGAAGTACCAGATGATCGCGACGGTCACCCAAACGAGGAACACGTAGATCGTGACGGTTCGGAGGTCCTTGATGATCCACAGGCAGCCCAGGATCGAGAGGATCGGTGTCACCGGATAGCCGGGAACTTTGAAGCTGCGCGGCAGGTCCGGGTCACTGCGCCGCAGGATGATGACCCCGACCGAGACCACGAGGAAGGCCACCAGAGTTCCGATGCTGGTCATTTCGGCGAGGAAGTTGATCGGAATGAAACCGGCCAGAATGCTGATGACGACGCAGACGATGATGGTGTTGGGCACCGGCGTCAGAGTCCGCGGGTTCACCTTGTGGAAGATCGACGGAATCATGCCGTCGCGTGACATCGCGAACAGGATGCGGGTCTGACCGTAGATGACCACGAGCGTGACGCTGCAGATCGAGATCACCGCACCGGCGGCCAGAAGTGTTCCCGGCCAGGTAGATCCGGTCACCTGTTCGAGGATGGCGGACAGTCCGGCTTCCTGACCTTCGAACGATGCGGAATCCTGTGCACCGATCGCGACGGCGACAACGGCGATGTAGATCGCGGTGACGGACACAAGTGCAATGAGGATCGCGAGTGGGAGATTGCGACGAGGGTTCTTCACTTCTTCACCGGCGGTGGACACTGCGTCGAGGCCGATATAGGAGAAGAAGATGATTCCGGCGGCGGACATGACGCCGCTGAATCCGAACGGTGCGAAGTCGGCGAAGTGATTGCTGTTCCATCCGGCGATGCCGACCACGATGAAGAGCAGCAGAATCGCGAGTTTGATCGAGACCATGATGGCGTTGGCCTTGGCCGATTCACTGGCGCCGCGGATGAGCAGAACACCGCACAGGCACACCAGGATCACTGCGGGCAGATTGATGATGCCGCCCTGCTCCGGCGCTTGTGACAACGCGTCGGGGATCTGGAACCCGAAGAGGTTGCCAAGCAGCTGGTTCAAGTATTGCGACCATCCGACGGACACCGCCGCGGCCGAGACTCCGTACTCGAGAAGCAGACACGCGCCGACGGCCATGGCCGGAAGCTCTCCGAGCGTCGCGTAAGCGTAGGAATACGACGAGCCCGACGCTGGGACAGCTCCGGCCAACTCCGCGTAACAGATCGCCGTGAGTCCCGCGACGATACCGGCAACAACGAAGGAGATGATCACTGCCGGACCGGCGACCGGGACCGCCTGCGAGAGGACGAAGAAAATACCGGTGCCGATCGTGGCGCCGATGCCGAACATGGACAACTGCGCCAAACCGATACTGCGGGTCAGCTCACCGCCGTTGGTATCTGCGCCGGTCTCCTGGTCTATCTGCAAAGCCGGCTTGCGCCGAAGTACGTGTTTGACGAGAGTAGCCATCGACGCTCCTCTAGAGTGCCTGGTAGGAAACTGTTGTATCCTCATACTGCACGTAAGTGTCCTGCGACACAACAGTTGGAGCAAAGTTGCCCAGCTCACGCCAACCGTCCGGTCTGGAATGCCCGGATCGTGAATCGCCTTCGGAGAAAACGGGGAGATCATGACCGGACCGACCATCACCGTCGACCTGCGTCGTATCGAACAGAATGCGCGCGTCCTCGTCGAGGCGTCCAGCGCTCACGGTATATCGGTGGCCGGTGTCAGCAAATCTACGTGCGGATCCCCCAAAGTGGCACGAGCAATGGTCCGCGGCGGCGTCACGCAGATCGCCGACTCCCGCCTGGACAACCTGGCCCGCATTCGCCGCGACGGCATCACCGTTCCCCTGATGCTGATCCGCGCACCGTCGCTGAACGAGATCGACGACACGATCCGCTACGCGGACATCAGCCTCAACTCCGAGTTGACGACGATTGCTGCTCTGGGCAGAGCAGCACAAACGCGAGGCGTAGTCCACGACATCGTGCTGATGATCGACCTCGGAGATCTCCGCGAAGGAATCCTGCCGGCGGAGGCGCTGGACGTAGTCGCTGAAATCCTTCCTATCGAGGGCATCAGACTGATCGGAATCGGCGCGAACCTCGCGTGCGTCGGTGGCATCCAACCGACCGTCGACAACCTGTCGAATCTGGTCTACCTAGCCGACGAAATCACGAAGCGGTTCTCGATCGAACTGCCGATCGTTTCCGGCGGCAATACGTTCTCGCTGCCACTACTCGAGACGGGCACGATGCCCGAGGGGATCAACCATCTGCGTTTGGGCGCCAGCATCGTACTGGCCGAATCACCCACTCCCCCCGGACTGTACGAACTGCTGAACAACGATGCCTTCACTCTCACCGCGGACATCATCGAGGCCAAGGTCAAGCCGTCGCGGCCGTACGGCGTCTCAGGCGAAGACGCATTCGGCCGACGCCCCGTCTTCGACAACGAGGACAAGCCGAGCCGACGCCTGATCTTGTCCATCGGCCGCGAGGACATCTCGCCGGAAGGCTTGACCCCGATCGATCCGCGTCTGAAGGTGATCAGCGCCAGTAGCGATCACCTCCTCGTCGACGCCGGAGAAACAGGCGACGAATACCGACTGGGTGGCACCGTCGACTTCACGATCGATTACGGCGCGCTCTTGATGGCGATGACATCGCCCTACGTCGAAAAGCGCTACGTCCTGGGCACCGAACCGATCGATGCCAATGCGACCGTCGAATTGATCGACCTCGAAACTACCGGGCTGGCAAGCCATCTCCTCGATCACGGCCTACGTGAGGACATGTCCGGAATCGGTTTCGACTGCATTCAAGCCGAGAATGCCGCTGCGGATCTCACAACGCTGCCGCTGTGGCTCACTGCCGAAGCCTGGCAGAACACCAGAATTCCGATCGCCACCGAACCTGGAACCGATTTGGGTGCAATCATTTTCGCCTCCCACGGCGATATCGAACAATTGCTGTCGTCGGCGGCGGATCTGCACGGCCCCAGTTTGGAGAACACCGTCTTGGTGGGCGTCAAGGACGCCACGGTCGATCACAAGCGCGCACTCGACGAGTACGGGGTATTGCTGGTGACGATCGACGAGATCGATCGCCATGGCATGGCGGCCTTGATGCCTCGCGTTCTCGCCGCGGCGGGACAGGGTGTGAACGGCGTCCACGTCCACTTCGACATGGACATCATCGACGGACGTGTTCTCGGAGTCGACGACACGACACATCTGGGCGGCCTCACGTTCCGAGAGGCTCACCTCGCCGCCGAATTCATCAGCGAGACCGGCCTGACGAGATCGATTTCGATCGGCAGCGTCGCGGCAGCGGATTCCGATCCTCTCGGCCGTCAGGCGACCTTCGTCGACGGACTGGTTGCATCGCTGCTCGGGCGCAAGGTGGTCAAAGCCTGACGTTGTCGGCAGCCCTTGCGAGAATCGTTCGATGATCATGCGGAGCCCCGGTCAGCACGTATTCATCGCACTCGGCACGCCATGGATCGATGCTGTGGTCGCGTTTCTCGAACCCCGGGCCCGTGTCGATCCCTGGATCATGCGCGGAAAGATGGCCATCGGTGACCTGCTGGTCACGGTTCTCGACACCACTCCTCGCGCGGTGCTCTGCATCGAGACCGTGGCTGCGCCCTTCGACGGCACGTCGCGGATGGAAGTCGATGAACGCCCGTACGAACTCCACGGTTTGCCCACCGTTCCAGAACTCGAACAACGATGGTCCATCACGTTTCCCACGGATCCTGGGCCGGTCGACGACGCACTGGCCGACCGGATTCTCACGGCCGGCCAGTCACACTATGCGCACTACTTCGGCGACATCGACACGCTGGATCTGACGTCCACAGCTGCCCACGCCCGAACGTTGATGAACGAGCGGGGAAACTGCACCGGTTGCGGCTCACCGATGCCGTTGCGAAAGTTCAACAGCAGCGATCGCCTTCACTTTCATTCCGCATCACGGATCTTCAGGCAGGCTGAACCTGGTGACGACTACCCAGCCGTCCTGTGCCGCAAGTGCACCGGAAGGATGGCCACGTCTGGGCACACCAACTTCATCGACTACATGCTGGCGAAAAATCCACCGTGCCCACACTGCGGTGCACACAGAACCGCTCAGTGTGCCCCGGGGATGCCGGTCCATCCGTTCGATCACCTACCGTGGCTCGCCGTAACTGGCTGCGTCGTGGGACCGGACACCCCGGAATGGACGTGCCGAGCGTGCAGTCACTCATGGGGACAGATGTTCCCGCCGGATCACCCGCACCTCGACTGATCAATTCGCGGCAAAGCCGGGAAGCCGGTCGATGTCTGCAATGATCGAGAACTCGGATGCATCGCCCTTGATGATGCGGCTCTGCTCACCGTGGACGTCGACGGGAACGTCGCCGGCCAACGTCACGCGATGCACGCTGCGCGCCTGTGTCCCGTAATCGGAAATCCCGTAGTGCTGGGTTGCCTGGTTGTCCCAGATCGCCAGATCACCGGGAGCCCATGACCACCGAACGGTGTTTTCCAACTTGATGATTCGTGCCTGCAGAAGCTGGTAGAGAGCAACCGACTCCGACGGCTTCAGTCCGACGAACTCCTTGACGAAGTGACCGAGAAGCAGAGTCTTCTCCCCTGTCGCAGGATGGACCCGAACCACCGGATGCTCCGTCTCGTAGATTTCGCGGGTGAATTCGGAGTAGTTCGTCACGCGCTGAGCGTCGCCTTGCTTCACCTTGTCGATAATCTCGGCGTAGTCGTATGCATTGGTGTGGACAGCGCGCAGATTCTCGACCAATACCTTGAGCGAATGCGGCAGTTGGTTGTACGCAGCCGTGGTAGACGCCCACGTGGTGGCTCCGCCGTACTCGGGAATTGTGGTCGCGCGCAGGATCGATGCCTTCGGGATGCGATCGATGAAAGTGACGTCGGTGTGCCAGCTGCTGGCAGCGCCGTCGAGCACCAACAGCTTGTTGTCCTTGGACTTGAGAGTGGGATGCGTGGTGGTCTGGCTGCCGAGGGTTCCGGCGAATTCGTACTGCGACGTGTCGTCGAGATGCTGCTGCCCACGGAAGAACACAACCTTGTGCGCTGCCAGCGCATAGTTGATCGCGTAGGCGGTCTCTTCGGACAGATCCCCAGAGAGGTGTACGCCGTCGATGCGGGCGCCGATCAGCTCACCGACCTTGTGGACAGTGATTCCGCCGGCAGCGTAGATCTGCTCCGGGGTCTGAGTGACGCGTTCGAGTTCGGTGATGGACATGTCAAGCTCCTATGAGTCTGCAAAAGGTTGAGTGGTGGTAATGCTGTTCGATGTCGAGACGGGTCAAACGGCAACAGTCAGGTCGGGAACCAGTGATTCCCGTTCCCGCCCGGCGCGCTGACGACGCGGATCTGGAACAGGCACCGCGGCAACCAACTGTTGTGTGTAGTCCTGCCGTGGCGAGCTGAATACCTCTGCAGCGGGGCCCTCTTCGACCAACTCCCCGCTGCGAAGTACCGCTACCCGGTCGGCTACCTGATTGACGACTGCAAGATCGTGGCTGATGAACAGACATGCGAAGTTGTATTCCTCCCTGAGATCGGCAAAGAGTGAAAGAACATCGGCTTGGACGGAAACATCCAGAGCGCTGGTCGGCTCATCGGCCACCAGCAGTCTCGGTCCGAGGGCAAGTGCTCGGGCCAGCGCAACACGCTGGCGTTGACCACCGGAAAGTTCTCCTGGTGCCCGGTGAGCAAAAGACTTCGGTAGGCGAACTGATTCGAGTAACTCCCCCACCCGGTTTCGCAGCAGTGCTCCGGTGGCAAAGCGATGGACTTCGAGTGGCTCGCCGACGCTTTGTCCGACCGTCCGACGCGGATCGAGAGATGCCGCAGGGTCCTGATGAATCAAGGCCATTCCCTTGCGGAGGCCCCGAAGATTCGCGGCGGAGATCTTTCCGAGATCGGTTCCGTCGAAAGCAACGATGCCACTACTGGCCCTGATAACACCGAGCGCGGCCCGGCCGAGAGTTGTCTTCCCTGATCCCGATTCACCGACCAGTCCGACAACCTCGCCGGCCTGAACCGTCAGGCTCACCTGATCGACCGCACGAAACTCTCTGTTGCCCAGCCTCGCCGGGTACACAATGGAGGCCGCGTCGAACCGCAGGATCGGCGGGACTAGCGCGTCGCCTTCGCTATCGATCAGAGCAACCACAGGCTTCGGCTGGTCGGCCTCCGGCAGACGTGGCACGGCCGCAAGCAAAGCCTTTGTGTACGACTCACGCGGCGTCGCAAAGAGATCGAAGACGGACTGCTGCTCGACGACCCTGCCCGATCGCATCACCAGCACGCGATCTGCGATGTCCGCAACGACACCCATGTTGTGTGTGATGAGCAGTATTGCAGTGCCCGAACGATCACGCAGATTACGCAGGAGTTGCAGAATCTCGGCCTGCACGGTGACGTCGAGCGCAGTAGTCGGTTCGTCGGCGATGAGTAAATCAGGAGAACCCGACAACGCCAGCGCGATGACAACCCGCTGCTTCTGTCCACCCGAGAGTTGATGCGGATACCAGTCGACCCGACGCTCCGGTTCCGGAATCTCCACCATCCGTAGAAGATCGATTGCGCGAACTCTAGCGTCGGCACGCGAGACCTTACCGTGTGCCCGCAGCGCCTGCGCGATCTGCCAACCCACCTTCTGCACTGGATTCAGTGCAGTCTGAGGCTCCTGGAAAACCATCGCGGCCCGAGTCCCCCGCAATTGATTGAGCGTCGCCTCGTCGGCACCGAGCACCTGCTTGCCACCGAGTTGGATCAACCCGCGGGCCTGCGCGCCGTCCGGTAACAACCCGAGAACAGCGCGTGCGGTCAACGACTTACCGGATCCGGACTCGCCGACCAACGCCAATATCTCACCGAAACCCAATTCGAGGTTGACGTGGTCGACCACAGTTGTCGACGAGCCAACGGAACCGTCGGCATCGAACTCGATCACCAGATCCCGGATGGCGAGAACTGCCTGTGCGGGTGTTGCATTCATGACTACGTCCTTGAAGTGGTGGTGGCGGTGGCGATTTCAGATTCGGTGGGCCTTGCCCAGTCCCTGGGCGATCAGCAGGAAGCTCAGGACCAGCGCCGAGACGATCACCAACGGTCCGATCGCGTAGGCCGGATTGGCATCGAGGTTCGGAATGGCGCCCGCGATGATCGAACCGAGAGACGGATCCGGCGGGCGCACGCCGATTCCGAGAAAGCTCATCGCACTTTCGGCGAACACCGCAACCGACATGGAGAGCGCAATCTGCACACCCAGCGGTTCTACGGCGTTGGGCAGCACATGCTTACGCAGTACCCACCACCGCCCCGCACCGATTACCTCGGCCGACTCCACGAACGGGAGTTCGCGCACCTTCAACACCGTCGTTCGCACCAGGCGCCCGAACAAGGGTATTTCAGCAGCCACGATCACCGCGATCACCGGCGCTACTCCTGGCCCCGTGATCGCGACCAACGTAATCGCCAGAATCAGCAGCGGGAAGGCAAGAATCACATCGAAGATCCGCTGTGCGATGACATCTGCCACCGAATTGATACTCGACACCAGGCCTGCGAGTGAACCGATGATCGCACCCACTGGCACCGCGACGAGCACGATTACGAGGTTGATCCGGATTCCGTGGAGCGAACGAGCGAAGACGTCGCGGTTGACCTGATCTGTTCCGAACCAGTGCTGTGCACTGGCCCCCAGCAGATTTGCACCCTCGATCTGCTCGTTGGGCCCGTAGTGGGTCAACAGTGGAGCAGCAATTCCCGCTACTGCGATGACCAACAGGATCAACACACCCGCCAGCCCCTGACCGTGCGTCAGAGCAGCGCCCACAGGACGAGATCGCCAAACCCTTTCGTCAACAGACTGATCGGCCACCGTCATTGCTGCCCTCCGATTCGGATGCGTGGGTCGAGGTAGGCATGCACGATGTCGGTCAGAAGTTGGATCAGAACGAAGATCGTGACCGACAGCAGGAGCAGCACCTGCACCACCGGGTAATCCCGCCGACCGATTCCCTGCTCGATCAATTGGCCGATGCCAGGCCAGGCAAAGATCGCCTCAACCAGTACGGCTCCGCCGAGAAGGTGCCCGGTCTGAATTCCGAGCACGGTGAGCATGGTTGGCAGTGCATTGCGTAATGCACTGCGTGTAACCAAGTTCCACCGTGGCACACCGGCTGCGCGAGCGGTGATCACGTACTGCTGCGCCATCTCGGTGCGCAGCGCTTCGGACAGGAACCTGGTGAGAGCGGCCGCGACAGGAAGTGCGAGGCACAGTGACGGCAGCAACAGGTACTGGAACGTGATGTCGGGACGAGCGAGATACCCACCTGGTGGAACACCACCGGATGGCAGAACCGGAATCAGCACCGCGAAGACGAGAACCAGAAGGACACCGGTCACGAAGTTGGGCAGAGCAATCGAGAGAGTGTTCAGAAGGTTCACCACCGAGGTCAGCCATTTCTTCGGCCACACCACCACCGCAACACTGAGCACCAGACTCAACACGACGGCCAGCAGCAACGCACTTCCCGCCAGAACTGCGGTGTTCCCCAACCCCGCCAGCACCAGATCGGAAATCTGGCCGCCGAGAACGAACGAACGCCCGAGATCCAATATCAGTACGTCGCCGATCCAGGTCAGGTACTGCGCGGGAATCGACTTGTCGAGACCGAGCGAATGACGAATGGCTGCAATCGCTTCCGGAGTTGCATCGGGGCCGGCGAGAGCCAACGCGGGGTCGCCAGGCACCAGACGCATCACCGAGAAGATCAATATCGACGCGAGGAAGAGAACCACCACCGCCGACGGTAGTCGCCCCGCAATGTAACGAATCATCGAATCCCCTACGCCAGGAATGTGTTGGCGAATTGTGGCTGGCGACCCTTTGTCCAGGCCAGACCACGAACGGTCTCGGCCGCCGATACCTGCGGCACGACAACACCGACCTCGATCAAGAACAACTCGTTCAACAGTTGCGTGCCCAATTCGGCATACAGTTTCTTTGCCTCATCGCTCGAACCGTCGGGAACCTGCCACGCACCCTCCGCTGCGGCGGAATACGCCGGCGAACTGAACTTCGAGGCATTGTGTGCAGCGTTGAACGGGTAGGCGCTGACCGTCAGGGTTGACGGAACATATTGCGCAAAAGTGTGATTGGTCAGCCAAAGTCCTTTGAACTCAGCGCCGATCAACTGCTTGACGAAGATGGATGCCTCGACAGGGTCCAACTCGACGCGGATCCCTGCCTCGGCGAGATTGGCCTGCACGATCTGCGCGGCGGCTTCGAAATCCGGGCTCGCTCCTGTGTAGGTCAACGGAATGGTCGGCAGTGCGCCCAGATCGCCGACCAGGGCGCGCGCCTTGCCGACATCGCGGGTGTAGGTCGCGTTCTTGGCAGCGTCGTAGGCGGGCGACGACTTCGGCCACGGCAGATTGGCCGCATACCCGGTATCGCGATACACCTCACTCATGATGCGATCACGATCGATCGCGTAGGCCAACGCCTTTCGTGCCCGCACATCGGTCAGACCGTCGGCGGTGACGTTTGCGCCCAGGTATATCTGTAATTCCGCACCCTCGATCGAGGTTGTCGCGAACCCGCTGGTCTTGGCCAAGTTCTGTGAGTCACGGAAGGGCAACGACGCCGGAGCAACAAGAGAGACCTGTCCGGACTTCAGCGATGTCAGGCGCGCTTGGGCGTCCGGAACGATCCGCGCTTCCACGTGATCGAGGTACGGCCGCTCGGCGACCCAGTAGTCCGGGTTCCGATCGAAGGAGATGGAACTGTTCGGGGTGCGTGAGGTGAATACGAAAGGGCCCGTACCAACGAAGGATTCACCGGTCACCGCCTTGTCGAACGTTTCGGGGTCGAAAATCGGCGCTAGATCGAGAAGATCGAAGATGTTCCCGGTTCGGTGTGCAAGGGTGAGAACCAGCGTATTGGGATTCGAAGAGTCGAAGCCGGTGATGGCGGCCGCAGTACTCCTGAGCTGGGCCGAGAATTTCGGGTCCGCATAGGTGCGTAGCGAGAACTCCGCATCAGCGGAGGTGAAGCGCCGGCCGGAGTGGAAGGTGACGTCATCGCGCAGATCGAGCGTGAGCGTCAACCCGTCGTCGGACAGCTTCCAGGCCTTGGCCAGAACTGGCTGTGGCACTACCGAATCGAGTGGATAGCGGGTCAGGGTCTCGTACACGAGCCCGGATATCGTGACACCGGCAACGGTGGTGCTGGTCAAAAGTGCCGCAGGGCTGACGTCGTCCGGTATCGCCAGTGTGAGCGTCCCACCTCGAACCGGCTCGACTGATTCAACTGCGTCCGAGCGTTGTTCGCCGACTGCAGAGGAGCACGCGGCCAGTGAGCCGCTACCGAAGACGGCGAATGCGGCGATCGCACTGCCACGGAAGAAGGCACGGCGGTCGAGACCGGCCGTCGAAAGAGACGAGTTCACGGAGGTGTTGTCCTTCGTAATAGGTGCGCAGCTGTGCACTCTCAGGGCACACGCTTGCGAGAATGGGAAAGAGTGTCGTTCCGACATGCTCACTCCCGGGAATTCAGAAAGGCGAGCTGCTACGACAGTCGTTGTGGCGCTGAAGAAGTCAGAGCCGACATCGAGGAGCGACGGACACGGTGTGAAACCTCCCGGTCGGAATTAAGGCTTTTGCCTTCAGGGGATACTCAACCATTTCCCCTGATATCGGGGAAATAGTTGGACTCACGGTGATCTGAATTTCTCTTAACTGCTGCCACTGACTGGGACGCCTCGGTGTTCGGTCGGTCCACGGGCAATATCCTGCGATCCACCACAGCACCCACACGTACGGAGAACAGCATGCAACCCGAGGGCCCTGCCGAACAGATTCGTTCAACGCTCGCTCGCATCGCACATCTTGCCGATACCGGCTCGGTCGAGGATTACGTGGAGCAGTTCACCCGCGGGGCCGAATGGAACATGCCGGCCAATCCCGATCGCGGTATCCCCGCACAGGTACGACGTGGCCGTGAAGAAATTGCTGCTGGAGTAGTCGAGCGCAGGGCGGCCGGAATTCAAGGGCCTGGCACGTTCACGCGTCACGTCACCACGGCGATCGCCGTGGACGTGACCTCGGAAACTACAGCCCGCGCGGATGCGGTGTGGACGTTCTACGTCGACACGACCACAACTCCCAAGCTCAGTGGCGTCGGGAGCTACGCCGACGAGTTCGAACTCGAAGATGGGCGGTGGCGACTGTCGCGACGAGTGATCTCGCGCGGCTGAAGAACACACCGGCCCGCCGCCGAAGAAGCAACAAACCAGCGTTGCCGTAGCGGGCTTCCTTCTCGGCGGTACGCATTGCGTGATCGACGACGGAGGTCAGTCCTTCCCAATCGATCTGGCGCAGTGGAACTTCCACCGAATCGAACTGTGGAAGTTCTGGTAGTCGCGGTAGCTCTGGGAGGGCCACTGCACCAAAATTTCCGTCGAGCCAGTTGAACTCGGGGCCTTGCACAACCTGTTCCGCGAGGAACGTCGAATCGAGCCCCGTCATCGCCGTCGCAATGTCGCCCAATTCCGGAACTTCGACAAATCTAACTGCCGGCGGATCGAAGGCGTACACGATATCGGTCGACTGCTCAGTCGTACCGTGACCATTCGAAGCTACGAGACGAAACTGACCGGATTGCTTCAACGTCAGCCGGTGCCGCGACGCACCAATTCCGAGCGCATGCACTTCACCCCAAGGCGATTCGAGACTCAGCCGTCGATGCCCCCTAACGCGCCAAGTGACTTCGATGGACTGATAGCGCAACCCGTGTTCGGGAAGCACCTCGAACATCTCGATCACCGGAGGGGCAGAATGTGAGACAGTTTGGGAATACAGATACGAGTACCATTCGAAAGCCGACGGTCGAGCGTGAGGGTCTGTCCCGAGTCCTCGGTCGAACATACCGATTCCCTCATTGTCGATCCGGGCGCCCAGCGAGAACAAAGGCGCCGGACTCTCTTCGGCCTCACCGAGAATGCGGCGGAACAACGCGGCAAGTTTGAATCGATCAGTGCCAACGTCGTGCACAGTCTGCCCGCGGGCACATTCAGTCGGGCACATGCCCACTGAATGCACCCTCTGTTGCTCTCCAGAGAATCCCCCGACACGCATGAACTCTGTTCCGACCAGCATCACGTCGATGGGTGAATCACTTGTAACCACCTGTAAGGGACCGAGGTCGCCGAACACCACCCCGCGAGAATGCACGAAATGAATCGCTCGCGCTATCTGTGCGCAATAGGCCACTCGCAGAATAATGTCGTGTGATTCGACCACAACTGAGGCACCCACAGCGCGTGCATGATCAGGATTGTTCAGCCAGTCCAGTGTCCGGGGAACTGTGACCTCTCCCGAATGCGGAGTGCGTACGCGCTCTTCGAAACGTGGTTTGACGACCGCGGTGAGGTATCCGACGGAGTGACCTTCTGATTCGACCAACGCCAGCGGCCACAGAAATAGCGCATCGAGCGTCGCTCGCGCGGCTTGCGGCAACTTCTGTCGAAAATCGATCAGAGATTGAACATTGGCGACGGCACCACCGTGTGCATTGTCGAATTCGCGGAAAAGACAGCGAAATCCTCGTCCAACCCCTTTCGGGGCCTTAACCTCACTGGACGGATTCCCGTCCGGCGCAACAAAACTACGGAGAACGCTCAGTTCAGCGATATCGACCTTCATCCCCTGACTCTCCACAGATCTCTCCAATCACGACACTGCATAACCGACACCCCGCATCTGAGCACTCAGCGAAGCGCTTTCTACCAACGAGCCACACGAAGAATCGTGATGGGAGGGAACACCGCGTATCAGCCCTCGAACCAACTGATGAACCAATGTTTGACAGGTACTCATGAACATGAGTGGGGATGTTGACTCGTCCGCCACAGTTCGACGGGTCATGGCATCAAACCGTTCATGCACCGTGAGCAACGCATCCGTCGAGCCGTCCCCGACAACCCAAACCAGCAAAGGTGTCAACGTGTCGATCCCACTATCGCCTGCGCGAGCAAGAATCGAGTCAGCCGGACCGACAACGACTGACAGCACGGTTCTGAAGTCCTTATCTCGGCGCCTTGGCCCTGGATGGCCGTAAACACAGTCCACGAGACTGTCGAAGGACGCACCTCCACCGGAGCGAGAAACGCTGAGCACAAGCAGGTCCGACAAAATTGGCCGACGGGCGCACTCGTCACTGAACCAGTCAGTCAGTTGTGCAATGTATTCGAAAGTCTGTGACATGCCATCATCCGCAAGGGACCGAACGTCGATGTGGGATCGGATCATCGTCTCGATCTCGAAATCTTCGATCATTGTTGCATCGACTCCGGTGGCTGCAGATGCGCTGCTGGGCCATTAGCCCACGTCGTGTCGGACATCCAGTGCGGCAACGGACCGGCGGACACACCGCCTGGCGCGGGACTTTGCGGGTAGCTTCCGCCCACTCGACTGGCAGTGCCGATGGATGAAGAAGCATGCGGCTTGTCGAGCACTACTGGTCCTGTCGCAGCCAACGGCCACATCGTGGCAGTCTGCTCGGCGGCAGGCTGGGACGTTTCAATCCGAGAATTCGACTGGTCACTTTCGGCGCCGGAGTGGCCATCAGGCCGGACTGGTGGTCCACCCACCAGCTCTCTCTCCCATTCCCTCAGTCGCTCGGCAGATACCCGCTTCGCGTGACGGCTCCACTGCTCAAGAGCGTCGTCGACAACTTCCGTTTGATGCGCGACTACGGTCTCGTTGACTTTCAGAACAGTCTCTTGCTGCTTGTTTATGCGATCTTGTTCAGCCTCGAATTCGGCGTCCCTGCGGAACTCTGCCACTCGCTTGCGGGTATCGATGTCCTCGGTCGCATCACGCTTTTCCTCCTCTTCGAAGGCTTCTACCAATTCGTCGTAGGGCGTGCGGGTTCCCGCATTCGACATCACCTTGAATAAAACCGGAAGAAGTTCGACAAGCATGAAGAGGATAGACACTGCCAAGTGCGCCATGCTCGCCGTTCCGTCGCTACCAGACAGGTCGTTGAGTGCCTTGAGTCGGGCGATAATTCCCTTGTTCGCCTGTTCAAGTACGTAGGAACCGTTCTGTGCGCTGTCGACCTGAGAACGTAACGTCTCGACACTCTGCTCCGCAGTCGGCAAATCCTTCTCCGCGTCGGCTACGGCCTTCGTACTTTCCTCCAACAGAGTCGTTTTCAGCCGCTCGATGATGCTGGCTTTCTCGCCCTCCTTGACCTTCATTTGTTCGAGAGTATCTTGCCACAATCGCTCGGCGTCTTCGGCGAGTCGTTTCTTCTCGAGACACAACGCCGCACATCCTGGCACCCCGGTACCCGCTGAACCTTCTTCTTCCGCGAGCGCTCGTGTGCGCGCACTGTCGGCATCTGCCTTCTGCTTTGAGGCGGTCGCCCCGAGCTTGTCTATCTCCGCCTGCACCAATCCGACCTCCGTGTTTGCCGCCGGATCGGCGGTAGGCCCCGCATTGATTAGTGCGCGCATTCGAGCCAGTTGCGCCTCCGCGTCCGCGAGGTCGGAACTCAACGTCGAATCCTTGAGATCCGTCCGCAATTCTTCCTGCGAGGCGAGTATATTGCGGTTGAGCTGCGTCTCGATCTCACTCTCGAATACCTTGAGCATCAACGGAGTTGAGATGACGAAACCGATGACGATCGCCAACACGACCCGAGGAATTGCGAGCATCAAACTACGGCCGATTCGCTTCTCGTGCGATAACCCGATCACCAAGAGTCGGTCGAGATTGAGAATCGCAAGTCCCCACACCACACCACCCGCGATGGCCGCCCATCCAGTTGCGATACCGGTGATAGACAACGCGTACGCAGCCGAGATCGCCGCAAAACCCGCGGTCGTCAACAACACCGACCCCATCGCGGTCTGCTTGGCAACCGATCCTGGAAGCTTCGCCAAGACATCGACACGTGAGCCCGCTAGGCGCGCAAGATAATACTTCTTAGTCATACCGATCCATTTCAATGCCTGCGAGTAAATCCTCGGGTCAATGCCTGCGAGTAAATCCTCGGGCTACTTGTTGCGATGACCGAATCTGGCCAGAGCGAGAGGGAAAAGAACGTAGATCATGCTGAGAGAGAACAACATCGGCACCGCGGTAGGCATCTGCCACAATCGCAAATACCCTACAGTCGAGTAGCAGGAACTGGCCGCGGTCGGGCCAGTCCAGGACTGGATGAACTGGCAAGGTGCGTACGACGGCCACGTCGGCGTGGCGCCGTAGACTGCGTGTGGCGTCTGATCATCTCTCCATTTGTCGGTCATCTCTGCCACGACCGATGGAGCAGACATCGCTCCGAGATCGCCACGGAAGAACACTTGCACCACAGGAATGGACAGTGCTCCGGCCAGAACCACAAGGACTGCATAGGTGAGCACCCGACGAGTCGTGCCGCCGCCTGTTCTCGAACCGAGCCTCTGCAGCCCGGATTTGATCCAGCGGTGCAGGTTTCGCACGTAGATGGGTGTGAACAAAGCAAATATGTATCCAAGAGGACGCCAAACGAGGGATCCGAGTGCGATCACCGACAACACTGGCATCATCGTGACCACCAAGACAGACGCCGAATAGGGGTTGGCCAGGTATCCACCTATCGCGGTCAGACGGCGGACAGCTGCCTCGATCACCCGTGGCCGTCCACGACGACGCCGTATGATGTTGCCAATTCGGCAAGTCCTCCGTCGAAGCCCTGCCATACCGAACGCACACGCCAGCGGCCGGCTCGGGTGTAGAACTCGCCGACGATCATCGCTTGCTCAGTGGTACCGTGCGCACAGAACGAGTCTGCAATCGGGACCTCGTTGTCCGTCAGAATCATTCGCAAAGGGTTCAAGGAACTGAACGACCCTTCACCGGTGATGACGATTCCCAGCGCCACTCGGTGATACCGCGAGGCCAACACGCCGAGATCGAGATCCACACGCTGCATGTCAGGGCGCAGCACCGAAAGTTTCACGGCCCCGTTCCCACCTACCGGAGCGTTGTAGAAGATAAAATCCTCGTCATTGCTGACCTTGCGGTTCTCGTCCAGGAGGAACACGACGACGTCGACCTCGAGCGAGTTCACCGCCGGCTGCGTCCACGACACCGAACAACCCCATCGAAGGGCGTCCGGCGAAAGGTCCATGACCTCACCCATCACCAGACTGCGGAGTTTCGATTGGCTGGCAACAGAATCCGTAGCCTCACTGCCGCTTACGCCGCCGGAGGAAGTGACCGCCGTACTCGCCACTACCGGCTCAGGAATGGCCGGGGCGACCATTTGGTCGCGCCACATGGCTGCACTTTCGCGGCCGTACACATTTGCCACAGCTCCGACTGCGATGTTGAACAATTCGGACTCGCCACACAGTGACTTTGGCGAATGCGCGCGTATGACATTCGCCGCACTGGACATGGAATCGTGCATCTCCGGTGTGGATGCCACCGTCATCGCCAATGGCCACAATCGATAAACACTTTCGTCTGCGAACTTCTTATCGATCTTCTCCTGAAGAGCGAGCGCTGCAAGCGCAGTTTCATGGTCGACGATCAGAGCCTCGGCCAGCAGGGACCACTGGGTGACGGTCACGGACATCCCGCGTTCAGTCTGGTGGCCGTCGACCGACAACTCCCCGAGACTGCAATTGTCCTCCTCGCCGATCACCACCCCGGTGCTCGCTTCTGCCCATCCAGTGAGCTCTGTGAGCGCGACCGTAACGAGGTGCACTTCCTCGCCCACTGATCCACGGCCCTCCGCGTGCTGCCATCGGAACTGTTCGGCCGAACTCGGAGCGAGAAACATCGACACCGCTCCACGCCACAGCCCGGCTACGGTGTCGTCACGTACACCGAGAACGACAACGGAACCACCGTCCATTGCCGCGCCGACGGCGTCGAGCAGCAGACTTAGTAGGCCTGTTCGCCAAGTACCCGCTTCGAGGAGGAAATCGAGAATCTGGGAGCTCGTAGGTGCACTCGCCCCAGGAACCGATTGAGTCATGAGGTCACTGCCAGTGCCACACGCCGCGGGTTGCGAGCACCCAGCGAACCGGATCGAGACATCTGAAAGGCGTAATTCCGCTGGCATGCAAACGGTCACCGACCGGAGACTCCCCCAATGCAGAGACCGCGAAATATCGATTGGCCAATGGACGACCTGTGTGAGGTTGGTCCACCGACATCACCATTGGCGTTGCGTCGAGCTTCTTGAGCAGACTGCGAACCTCCTGGTTGAGAAGCTGGCCGTCACCGTCGTGGTAGGGGGCCGGACGGAGACTGAAATCACGTGAGAACGCGGCACCCGGATTCGACATGATTCGACTCCACTCGCTGCCTTCTACGTACTGAAGGGCTTGCAGTGCATCAAATTTCGACAAGATAATAGCCAAATTGGGAGTGCCCAGCCCAACAATCCCGAGGACAGTGCGAAGTACCGTCCTGGGATCTCCGCCGACACGCTCTTGTGAAGGCAAGAGATCGTGGAGTTGGTTGGTGACCGCCTCCACCTTGAGTGGATCGAACATGAAAAGTACGCCGTCGGCATGTGTGAAGAACTGGAGCCATGGGGCCCGCGCATTCTCAGGGTTCTCGAGATCCTCTCCCGCAACGTCACGGATTACCAGGATCTGGGACACGTTGTTCCAATGCCCGAGGCTGAAGATCAACGGGTCACGCTGGTAGGGATTTCCGGTGTGGGCGGCTGGGGTGGCTTCCAGGATTCCACGAGCCTCATACAGCGGCGCTTCGTAATGATCTCGATACGTGGCTTCCGTTGTGCTGTCGAATGGTTCGACTACGGCGTTGAAAGATTCTCCCAGCAACTGCAATTGCTTGATCAGTACTGCAATGTAGACCGTCTTGCCCGTCGCTCGCGCACCGGCCATCGCGATACACGTGACTTGTGCATTTCGCCACCCGTCGACGAGGACATAGTGACATGTTGGACATACTTCGCGGGCGGGTCCACCGAGTTCGAGTTCGGCATATTGCGGCGGGGGCGCCCAGCCCGCGTGGGCGTCGGCCGGTCGACGCAGTTTGACGATCTTGCGTGAAAGAACTTGACCACCATGAAAAGCCCCGGCAATCGGGTCCGCCTCGGTAGCTGTACCAGACACCAGCGTCCAGGCAAAGTGATCAGGCGTCAGGCTGACGAAGCAGCGTGGGCATTTACTCACGAGAAACCACCCGGATTCGAACCAGTCATGACTGGTGACAGTAATTGTGTTACAACCCGGGATAATTCACTCGGGTCCGAGGCGAGTGTCGATACGACCCGCGGAGAGATTACAACCATAGAAGCGCCAGTAGGAACAACCTCCGGAACTGCTTCCGTAAGGAGCACCAGGACACGGGTGATCAGCGGATCAGCCTCGGCGATACCGAGATCCGCAGGCACACCGTCGGTAATCGTGTAGACCATGCGCCTCACCGTTGCTGCCTGCGCAGAAAGTACGGATCGGAATCCAACTCCCAGGGGTACGGAATCCAAAACCTCCTGTACGACCGAACGAAGCTCACGCAGGTCACATTCGGGAACTGTATTCAACCGCACGCCCAGAATCGAAACCATCGGCGCGGTGTCACCCAGCACGGTGGACACACCTGCCAGAAGATCGACGATCGCCGCCGCACTGAAATCATCGAATCTCGGTAGCATCGACATAGAACTGTCAATATCAATGCTCACCGCGTATCCATCGGCATCACGAAGTCGATCGGTGCGCAGTACGCCACGGGCACTCGATCGCGCGACTGCCGCCAACTCACCCAAGGCCACATCGATTTCCGTTCGCCTCGAGGCGATTTCAAGCGAGGATACTCCCACCGAGATAATTGCCAGATCGGCACGATGCAGACCCGAAACATCCATTGGACGAAGTTCCGCACGATCGGGATCCGGGTCGTTCTGACTGTCGACGCTTATCGCCACACGCAGAATCGTTCCCTGAGGAAACGCGATGAGTCCATTTCCTGGTCGAGCGGACACGGTTGTCACGTCGGCAATACGGGGAAGAATCATCAGCCCCGCCCGCGGATGCACGGCACCCGCCGATCCGCCGGATTGCGCCGTCGCCGAAAGCTCTATACTAACTGCTCCTGCGTCGGCAGTGACAGCCAACGGCCGGCGTGGGAGATCTACTCTCCCAGCCCCATCAAGCACATATGCAGGCATCAGGTTTTGTCCTTTCCGAGACGACCCAGTGGGCCTTGCGAATGTTCCCATTCAGATGTGGGCATAACCAAGTGCTCGAACCATTGCCAGACAAAAGGTCGGTACTTTGCGATTGCGGCTTGCGAATCCACATTCGGCCTGCGGCGCACTTCTTCACGAAACATATCTGCGATCGGGGACAACACTTCATCGCCGAACCCCCGTAGATCCGAGAGCGATTCCCGCGCCAAGGATTCCAACAACCCGGCCCCGTTCTCGCTACCCAACCCCAGACTGGTCAATAGGTCGGGACGACGGCGTGCCTGCCCTGGGGCGCCGTCCGTCAGAAACATCACGGTCACCAGGAGCCACTCACGATCGATAATTCCTGACCTGATCAGCTCGGCGATGTTCGATCTCGCGTAGTCGCTCGGCCCCAGAATCGAGTGTCTCAAGCCGCTGATCTGTGCGTCACCCACAAATGGAACATGTGGCGCAGCACATCGATCGCGCGCCCAGCGTGAAGCGAAAAGCAACACCACCAACCGATCCAGAACGTCTCTCGACAATTCAGCGATCTCCGCGGCGTTCATCCGGCAGAAGCTGATCAGCGCCGGGCGCATGAGGTCCACCACCCGCTCCAACTCCGCGAATCCCGAGGATGCCCATCGATCAACCAGTCGTACGTGCGCCCAGGACAGCGCCGTCGCGTCGCCGTGGACATCACGCAGACCAATCGTCAACGCCAATCGTCCGACCTCCGCTTCTCGCACCAAATTCGCACAGACGAAACCGATTTCAGGCGGTTGCCGCGATGAGATAATCGTCGACTGTAGGTATCGTGGAGGAACAACATCGGGGAATCGTTGAGCAAGAGTCAACAAATCTTCGTGCAGCAGGTACTCCGGCAAGAACAAACTCGTCGCATCACCTACAAAGTACGACTGGGCCGCTTCAGCGTCATTCTTCGTTCGGCTCTCCCACAGCACCCGCCACAGCGCTAGAGGCACAAACGGAGACCACTCGCCTAGGTGACAGCGAGGTGAATCCGCGACCGTACGAAGTACCAGGTCCGCCACCAACGCGACTGTCGGCTCCTCAACCGCCGTCGCGTTACCGCGAATCCCACCGTCAATTTGCACATCTTCGGTAGGCAGCATCCATACGATCGCTGCACGAGGTACCCGAAAGCCCAGTGGCCGAACAGTAAATGACCCATTCACTCGCTCGTCGACAACGCACCCACGGATCAGCTGTCGTAGCGGAACGCTGATCGCACCAACTGAAGCGGTGAATGTCTGCACTGTCGACTCATCGAGAAGCAAAGGAACGACCGCACGGACAATCAGTGCCCGGACGGGAGCTTCGATCCCTTCGTCGAACAACCCCGCGTTCATGATCAAGTCAGCGAAACGAACGATTTCGATCTCCACCGACTGCGAATTAGCCGACCGCGCAGGCATTGCCTTGATACTCAGCTGATCGAGGAAACCATGGGCGACCGATTGCACCGTTCGTAGCAGCTCGGGAGTCGGCCGAGCGTCCAGCCTTCCAAAGATGTTCCGGAAATCGAAGCCTCTCGTCGACCATCCCGGGGTTTCGCGAACGATTCCGAGAAATCGAAACCATCGCGCTTCGGATTGCTCCGGCGTGAGATTCGGCATCGCGAGGATGCCAAGATACCCCTCCGAAACGCGTTGTTCCTGTTGAATCGCGCCGGATGGCACGACTGACGGAGCATCTCCGCCGCTACCGTCGAATGGGTCCTGCCGAGATCCGTGATATGCGGTTCCGGTTTGCGCAATCGACAGAGCCACCGGTTGCTCGGATCCGATACGGCGAACTGGTGCCTGAACGCGATCGATCACACGGCGTGCCTCGCTCTGAGCGTCACTGAAGATGTCGTTGCGCATGACGAGCTCGGCCAATGGCCACGCGGTTTCAGCGATGGAAACAGGGCCGGCTTCAGCGATGTCATCCAACTGCGTCAACGCCTCGACTGCGGTATCCGGGTCCAGAAATACCGTCTGCGCTAAGACCGACCATTCCGTCACCTCGACTTCTGCATCACGTTCGGTGCGGTGAGATTCGTGGTTGGCTCCGTCCGAGCTATCCAACTCGCCCAACGAGGGTGTCTCGAGCTCGCTCAGTACGACAACACTTCCCGGGAGCTCGAGCTCCGCAAGATCTTCAATCGGCACACACACCAGATGCGCGTTCAATGCTTCGAGGTCTTCCCGACTTGGGTGACGTTCGTAGGTCGAGAAGTAGAATCGCGCAGCAGCTGACGACGCCATCAAGGCACTCACCGCGCCAACCCACAACGCGCCACGATCCGGATCCTCGACGCCGAGAATGACAGTGCCCCGCTTGACGATCGCTTCGTGAACGGCATCGAGCAACACAGAGAGCACGCCGATCCGCCACACACCCGGATCAAGCACGAAGTTCACGATCCTCGACAGCTCGAGGACCTCCCCCTCCGGAAAAGGCTCTGTCTCGACGAGTTCGGATCGAGCCACGAGCTCTGCTCCGAACGGTGTCAACCACCCCGACGAGCGCCACAGCGAAATCGGCCTGCGAAGCGCTGAAAGCAGTGGGGCTCGATCGACGAGCACGTGCACAAAGACGTTGCCTGGTCGACCCGATGCGTCGGAACCCGCCTGCACAGAATGCCAATATGCGACGCTGTCGCCGATCAGTGGGCCGTAGTGCAAACGCCGTGGCCGACCTTCGATTTCTTCTTGCGTCGGAAACGTCGGTAGCGCAACCACAGTCTCGAACCGGGTGTTGATACCGACGCGCACCGCATCTTGCTCGAACTCGTCGAGCCCGCCTGCAACAGCCTTGACCTGCCAGCCGCCGAGTACCTGACCCCGTCCAGCCGTCGGTCGATCGAACGACGTATATGTCAACTGACCGAAACGAGGGACTGCTCGCTGATCGCCCGCCAGGGCTCCGGTCGTGAAGTCGGTTTCCGAGAAGCCGCCAGTGGTCATCCTGTTTGCCCGCCCGCTATTTCGCGTCCGTCAACCCAGAGCTTCTCGACAGCTGGGTCGATCAGTGCAAAAGTGCTTCGATGCGTCGGCAGTAGATCGGCAAAGAGACGGACGTAACCGTAGAGTCCTCGAACGTCGGCACTCCACGTCACTCCCCGGTCCGCTCGATTGAGCTGTACCGGCTGGAACTGCTTCGCACGCCCACCTCCGTCCGTACCCGCTGCCCACACATCGACCGCGGTTCCGTCCATCGAACTCAGCGGCAGTCGATTTGCGTTGTAGACCAGGATGAATGGTGGCGAACCATGCGTGTCGCGCTCCGGAGCCAATGCAATGTCGAGCACCAAACCTGCGCTGCGCGCGATGATGTCGTATTGCACGCGAAGGAGTCCTGGATAGTCGACTACGCTCGGGGCACCCAACACCTTGTTACCCGCCGTGTACGAGACGGGCACTACGTGCACCGAGCAACCGTTGGCGGGCAATTGAGATGGGAAATGCAAACCCCCGTCCCGCTCGTATCTGCTCCTTGAGATTTCATGGCCGGCCGGCTGTGCCAGCGCACTTGCCGAATCCATGCCGCGACTGCTGACGTGAACCTCGATGGCTGCTGCACCCTCCGGCCAGGCAAAGGTCAGCAGTTGCTCGGCACAGCGTTCTACGAGACGCAAATGCCGGACGGCGCCCAACGGTCTTGTGGCAGTTACTGTCTTACCAACCTGGACCGCGTTGTCGAGCGTCGTGACTGGTGTGAAGTAAGCGCGCGTCCATCCACGCGGCCACGACACCTCGGCCATCACGCAGTTTCCGGTTTGTGCACCCTTGATCGGATGAATCAGGCGAGCATCACTCGGCAACCCGCCGGACGCCTCCAACGCCCCCTCCGCCAAAACCGATTCCTCGACACCCGGCTTCGGGCCTGTTTCGGTTCGGTAGATGACAACCTTGCCAACTGGAGGGCTGCTCCATTGCAGATCGAAGCGTGGTTCGTCGGCGTCGCCGTAGGTATCGACCGAAAGATCGAGTACCGGTGACAGAATCACCGAGACCTGCACAACCTCCTCGACTGGCGGAGACAGCTCGGTACCGCTCCCAACCGGGACTTCACAGATCGCCCGATATAGATAGCGCTGACCACGCTCGGCGGTAGAGTCCACGAACCCGCCGAGATTGTCGTCGTCGGGGTGAAGTCGAACCTGACCGGCAGACCCGAGGGCGCCCGAAAGAGAAGTCCTCATCACGCGAACGACTGTCACGCCCGGCCAAGTGTCCCAGCGACCAATGATGGTGCCTTCGTCCTCTGAGATCGCCAAATCCACTACTGGACTGATGATCTGAGCGGTGCCCAACAACGTCGGCTGCTCGGAGGCGGCATCGGCGACAGTTCGCCCGACGTGACACCAGACCTGAACAAAGCGCACCGCAGAACTCGGTGGCCGCAAATCAGTCAGCGAAGTTTCCGTGGTCGACCCGAGTAATTCCCCAACTTCTGGCTTGTATGCGGCGTGCTCTTCGCTGGAGACGACGCGATAGACGACTACTTGATCTCCGGCGACCTGAAACGGTTCCCACGCGATGCGGTACCCACCCCGGGACCTCTTCGCCTGTAACTTGGCATCGCTTGTCCCGTCGGTCGAGTAGTCGAATTCGCAAAAATCGTCGGACGTCAGATCCAACGTGTTGCCGATGATCGGCGACGCCGGCGCCGAAACTGCCTCCGCAGGTTGCGAAACCTGCGCCGGGTTCGCTGAGTCGCGGTCCGAACCGCTCTCTTGAACCCCCGCGATTACGTTCGCGATGTGGCCGGCCATTGGTTTGGCCGTGCGTGGGAGCATCGATTCGATCTCCGAGGTGGTTCGCCTGTTGGAGCGCGCAATCTGAGTGAGATGCGCATCCTTGATCACCCCGATTTGAAGTTGATCTTCGGCAATTGCACCCGTCCTCCACTGGAGGAGCGCTTCAAGCACCTGACCGCTCATCGCTCGACTCCTCAGAAGTTCATGCCGTCAATTGACGGCGCCCGGAAGGGATCGGAAACAGGTGATTCAATGGACGAACGTCCGAATCCGCCGAGTGCTTCAGAATCAGGAGACACGGGAATCTCGTACGAATAGTCATCGTCTACGGTTGTGGACGGCTCACCGAATTCGAGTTCCTCGCGCGACAGACCCTCACTGAACTGAGTGGTGACCGCGATCAATCCCAGTCCGAGGCGCACCTGATTCGCTCGCCCACCACATACCGCCGCGCGTCCACTTGTCGAGGCGAGATCCGTGAGCATCGTCCGATCGAAGTATCCGCCTTCCGCGAATTCACCCGAAACTCCAACACCGGCCATGAAACCGTCGATCGACTGCATCGTCGACTGCCCCTCGTCATGCACCTCGACCGACGCCACCAGGTCGCGAATCAAAGACGCCTTGGGTCCGGCGAGTTCTTCTAATGCTCGTTCCCAGACAACATCCGCACCGTCCAGCACAACGTCACCGGCCGCCAACTTGTCAGACCACACGTCAAGAGCTGAACCAGAACCGGTGCCCTGCTTGGTATAAAGCAGTTCCGGATTCTGTCGAACATCCAGACCCAGCGCCCCCACATGATCGCCGGCGGAGCGAGTCAATCCGTCCCACGGTGACGTCATCCACCCAACTGTGAATAGTTCACTTCGTAGTCGTTCGGCGACCTCGGCAATTCGACCCGGCGCCGGTCGCGCTGATCCGATCCCAGCAGAACGTGGCAGCCCCCAGTCGATTTGACGCGTCGACCCCGACCTTGCCGGCGCCCGTCCGAGAGGCTCGGACAAGAAGGAGCCGAGTGCTGCACTCCAGGACACGTGCTGGCGATAGGCAGCGGAGAGTCGATCCAAGTCGCGCAGTGCGGTGCGAAGGTTCACCTGATCCGCTTCCAATTCACCCGCAGCTCTTCGTTGTCTGTTGATCATCTGGAACAGTTCTTGCTGGCTTCGGTTGAACAGAATGAACAAGCTGGAAAACCAAACGAGCACAGTCACCAACACGATCAGCGTTAGATGCCACCAAAGCAACGCTTCACGGTAGGTCGCGTACCCTGCAGTGCCGAGAATGAGCACGGTGACGAAGGTGATGACCTGTGCCCATCGAGCGAGACTGCGCTGACGCATCCTTATGCCCTCGGACTGGTCCTCGAATCCGGTGTGCGCCCGCAACCTCGAAAGTAAGCCACTGACTTCTGTACGTGCCGCGTGTATTCCGCCTGCCAGAATCTGGCCGAAAGCGAATCCGTACGAACGTCGAATGGTCTGCCCCCAAGCATCGACTGCGCTGGCTGTTCGACGAGCTTCCAAGCCCAGAACTTGATCTTGCTCGAGTTCACGCAACTGCGAACGGAATTCGGAGATAGCCAGCACGTCGTGAGCGTCCAAGCTCGAGACGCCGGTACTAGCCGCGATGATTCCTGGTACCTCGGTGAATCGTTGAGCCCTGCCCGGAACAATATCGCTGGCAGTGCGAATGACGGCGCGATTTGCACCGACTTGAATGGGTGTCAACCCCTGTGACCGCTCACCCGCATCCGCCAAAGTCAAGGCGCCAGCGCAATAGTCGTTCCACAGCCTCGAGAGGTCTGTGGCTGCGGAGTGGTGACGACTCTCGGTTCCTGGATCCAATGCCGTCATCATCTGATGGGACGCTTCACTGAAATCGTTCCACTTCACCGAACGCCCATCGGGTCCCACACCGTTGACGACAATCGTGTACGCAGATGAATCGGAACCGAATACCGCTGAGTTGACCGTTGACGCGACAGCTCCCGAAATGCCCTTCGACACTCGGTTGTAGAAAGCCATCGGAGCGTTGCGCAGAGCTGAACCCATGAAACTGAAGAACATGACCAACGCTCGCCACAGCCCGATCGCCTGCGACCCCACGTCTGTTGGTTTCGGCACACGAACCCCGACGAGCATGCCGCGATGCTTTGTCCACAGGTTCTGGGCCATCGTCCCGGTAGCCAAGGGAACGTCCTCGACATAGACCACGCTGCCGCCCGCATCCAAAGGCAGCGGCAGTGGCCCACCTATATCGAGTACTCGCTCCCGCAGATCGTGCTCGGCACCCGACGTCTCCAACCTCCGATAGAACGAACGCACCAGGCGAATCGCATCGCCCGGAACGATATGGATGTCGTCAAACGGGGCATGATGAACGTGAGCCCACAAACCGGCGATTCCGGCGACAACCGGAGCCGCGCTTCGTCCGATCTCGATCGGGTCCGTAGTCGGGAAAAGGGATACGTGACCCATGCCTGGACCATTCGAATCCTCGGGAGCAATCAACAGATTGTGCCAACCCGCGAGGGCCGGAGCCGCCGAGTCCGGCACCCGTAAACCACCGCGAGTAAGTATCATCCTCATTCGAACCAGCTGCGCGCTACCCGAGTTGGACACCAGCATATCCGCCACCGCACGTTCGGAATCGACTCGAACCGTCCGAGCACCCTCGATGAAGGGCACCAGGACACAGAGCCTGACCCGCGCAACCCTCGTCGACGCCAATACGTCCTGTAATGCGACCTTGGCTGTCTCACCGCCTTCGACCGACAGGGCACGCACACCCGGGACACCGGAGAGTCCTTCATCTTCGTCGATCCACAAGAAGGGGTCGAGCAGCCCCGCTGCCGACAGGTCCGTGAGGACGTCACGTACGCCGTCGGACGGCCCGTTCGACGCGAGAAAAACCGTCAACACACTCATGTCAGAACTGTCCTAAGTCGGGAATCACGATGTCGTTGTCTCCGTAACCGGCCGAAGGCATTGCGGGAATGCCGGTTTGAACCGGCCGGAGCGCTGCCTCTTCGCATTCCTTGACCATCGACGACAACTCGGCCGTGGCCCAGAAGACGTCTGGTGCGAGGTCTCGAAAAATCGGGGTCTTGGCAGCTTGACCCCTAGATGTAATCAGGGAAAAGGTGCCACCCCCGGCCGCTCCGCCTTCTCCTGGAGCCATGTAGTGATGGCCGGCAAATGCGTTCAGGCGATCGAGCCACTCGATAGTCTTCGCGCTGCGTTCCTCAATCGTGGAAGCGTGGCCGGACTCAGGTACCGCTGATGGCCACCCTGTTTGTGTGTCGCCTGTGCGCAGCCAGTCCGTCATCGCGGCCTTTGCTGAGATTTCGTTGATCCCGCGCGCCGGATCCTCCAGCGTCGCATCATAAATCGATCTCAGCGCCCGATACGGATACAGCGAGGACATCACCGGCTGCTGATGCGACTGAGCCATCGCCAGCAGCACCGACTCGAGGACGGCCGGCAACCAGTCGTTGTTAGCGCCGAAACGAGATGGAGGTGTAAGCAACGGATTGGGGAAGTCCAGCCATGCACTGTCGGACGCTGACCACACGCGGACAGGTTCAATAAAAGGCGGCGCTGGAATTCGGATCCGACCGAGCACCAAGCCGAGGAACCAGCCTGCCGTCATCGCACGGCGCTCGTTCTCGTGCATCGGCAACGAGGCTGCCAATGGCCTGGACCGGCGCATAGACCAGAACGCCTCCTGCTGCGAGGGCGTCGAGTCAGCCCATTGTTTCGCGGCCGGCTTGAGTACCGAGTCGTAAGCAAGCGGTGAGTAGTTCGGGTACGAACCAAAAATGTCGAGCCTTTTGAGCCCGCCCTCGTCAGTCAGAACACGACCGAAGCCGTCCGCGGTCTCACGGTCGATCTTCGGATTATGACTGATCACCTGCTCCAGCAAGTCCGAGACGGGCAAGTTGAGAAACGGCACAGCGGAGAACTTGTATCGGTAGGCGATCTGCTGACCCGGATGGAGCGCTTCCATTGCCTGCTGGTTGACGCTGGCCAAAGGACGAGCCAGTGAAAGCGCTTCACCGAACTTCGAAATCAGAAGCGAAGTTCGTTGCGACAGTTCGTATTCTGGCACGCCGGCCGCCACGATGTAGTCCCGCAATGTGACTTTGCAGAACCGGTCGAAAGATTCGCCTGTCCGTGAAACATATGACCTGGCACGTCCTAGCAACTCACCGCTACGCAAGTGAATGTCGTAGCGAGCAGCCGAGGGAATGAGCGCTTCGTTGGTTGACGGATTGACTGGAAACGCTTTGGATCGCCAGGTCGCGGTCCGTTCGATCAACGGCACGACCTGGCCCGGCGCTCGCGAGCCGTCAGTCGTGGGCCAGAGTCCCGTGACGACGCGCCTCGCTGCGATCTGGACGGCAGATTCGAATGGAGGTGGCACGGCTGAGTCGTCCGCAACCGCCATCGGAAGGTCACTTCGGTACTGCGACAAGAACTCCGATGACGGCGTCAGCATGACCTCGTTGTTGGCCTCGGCAAATCGCTGCGGAACACGTTCCGCGGCATCGGACGGCCACGCTGCGTACTGATCTGTCTCCAATCGTGCCAGCCCGACATCGATAGCCGGCGACTTACTCGCGATTCGCAACACGGTCTGAGACTCGTTGAGCGCAGTCAACAGCGGCGTCATGATCTCGGGGACCAGCGCTGCCGCAACGTCGCGGACCTTGCCTGAGAGGGTCGAATATATCTGCCGATTGACATTCTGTTGATATTCGACGACCACAGAATCGATGACTGCTCGGCTCATCGGGATCGTACCGTTGAGGCTTGCGAGGGTTCCCGTTACGCCGGGCGTCGGAGCTGCGATGTCTGCAGGTGACAACTTCGACAGATCTTCGGCGGCTGGACGGATAACGTCGCGCAGATAGACCGCAATACGATTGACAATGGCTGTGGCGTATGGCAATCCGAGAGTGGCCACGGCTTCGGCGACCGTAGACTCAATGTTGTGGACGATACGATCTTGCCACCCGAAAGCGTACAGAAGTGCGGCGTTGTCAGACGCTGTCCGCAAGGCCGTAGAACGCCCACGAACAGCATGGTGGACATCGGGAACCCACTGCTTGGCGTTCATGCCGTCCCCGGACGGAATGAACGGGCGAAGTTGCGTTTCGACGATCTGGCGAGACATCCGACCAACCTCATCCCAAGGCAACACAGTCCCGGTAATCCATCCACCGACATTCGCAGGTGAAGCACCACCTCCTGCATTCCGATCGGACAGTCCGACACGTGCCAGGATCGACGGCCACTGACTGTCGAGGATGGAGTTGACCTGCTCTTCATCGGACGCCGGGTTACCCCGCTGAAGGTGACCGTCCAGCAGTCGATCGACACTACTGCGAGCGAGCCGCTGGGCGGCGTACTCGGCGTACCGGTCGCGGCCCATACTCAAACTCGAGAACCCGAAAGTGCCCCACGGCAGGCTGTCCCATGCCCCGGCGCCCCATCCGATGTGCTCGCGCAACCCCGCCAACCCACCACCGTTGGTCAAGTCGTACTGGATAAACTGCCGAGTAGCGGCACCACTCATCATCAGACCCGAGAGACCTCGCCCCAGACCGCGATAGATCGCGTTCTGCGAACCGTCACCGAACGGTGCGCCTTCGGTTCCGACTCGGCGGCCGACTGGGAAAACCCGAGCGAAGGGCACTTCGGCTCCGTCACCGTTCTGCTGGCCCAAAGCTTTCAGGATCGCAACGTCGTGCTCACGCGCGGAACCCATTTGGCTCGCGACGATTTCCCCGAGCATTGCGAGGGCGTTGGCGCTCACCCCGGTAGTGGCGCTTTTGCCCAACCCGTCGAAAATGTCGGGGGCAACCATGAACACACCCATCATCCGAGGATCCAGACGGGGTACGAGGGTGAGAAGTCGGCAGACGTCCAAAGCCATCGACGCTCCCGCACCGCCGGCCATTGAAGAGACCACAAGTACGATCGGGGACTCGCCCGGGTCGAACGAACCACCACCAGGGACATCGAGCGCGCGCATTTCGGTCTCGGTCGCCACCGTGAACAGTGTGTCCCAAGCTCGCTGCAACACTTCGCTGATCCCGGTTGTCTTACTCAACGTGATCATGCGGCCGAGAGCCCGGAACTGACCTGCGCCAGAACCGATCGGCACAGGCACATTCCGCGGATCGCGGGGCGCCCACGTGGCGATCGAGCTCAACTGTTGACGCGCGACCAGCTGGTTCGAGAGTGCGTTGTCCAGGACCGCATATGAATCTCCTTGCGGCCCGCTTCCGAAATATGTGCCGCCCTGATCGCGCACGTTGTTGAGACCGTCGGGCCCAGTCTCTGGAGCAGTCGGCACATCGAGGCTCACGAATTGCCAGCCGGCAGGGATCTTTTCGATACCAGCGGCGGCGAGATCAGAGCGCAGCTGATCCATCATGTAGGACAGCGTGACTGCTCCCGAACCACCGCAACCTACTACCAGGAAACGCCTCATACCGATCCTCTCGAAATGATGATGCTGAACGTCATTACCTGACACGCCCATCCGGTGGCGCGAAAGGGTCGAACCCGCTCGGTGGCGCGAAAGGATCGGGAGCATCCGTGATCCTCGTGGCCGTATCGCCGCCTGTTCCACCGCCTTGTGCTCCGGAAGGCCCACCGAATGGGTCGCCCCGTCGGGAATATTGCTGCTCGGATGCAGCACCCGGCGATTCTCCGTCGGAGCCCGATCCTTCACCGAACTGAGTCCGCAAGTGTGTGACCGCCGCTGGAACACTCCGCCTGGCGTCCTCGATCAAGGCGTCCACACGAGCCGAATCGGAATCAGTGCCTACAAGCAAGAGGAGCACCGCCGCCTCAGCGGGACCTGAAGGATCGTGGAAGACAACCCAAGTGTTGTGAACCGCCAAGGGAAGTCGTCCGTCTCCTTGTCGATCGGTGGCGGGCAGAACGCTCGACGCGCCACGCATTCCCGGCACGGACGCACTCACGTACCCGGCACCTATTGGCGACCATCCAATCCGCGTCCGCAACTGAACCCCGTCGGCGTCCAGAACCCGTGCGGACTTGTGCATTCCACGCACCGATTCCACCAAATCGCGTTCATCCAACTCGAAAGGACGCCCCGCGCGAAGGATGGCCCCTTCGCGGACTTCGATCGGAATCTGACGGGCCTTGAGTCCCACTGCCGGAATCTTTGCGGTCATCCACTTCGCCCCGTACAAAAACACCAACGGGATACCCGGCCCGAGCAGCAACGCTAAAACAAGAGTCACCCAGAAGCGTGCGGAATCGACAGGCTTCTGTACGTCCGCGCTGAATTGAACCGGAACCGTGATCTCGCGGTCGCTCTCGCCCTCAGGTGAAACCATCAGCGAAAGTGTTCCACTGACAGTGCCGTTAACCGCGTTCTCGATCGACAGGGAGACCGGCAGTCCCGCGTCGGATTCGGCGCAATCCGATCGCACATCACCGTTCGCACCAACCACAGTGAATGTTCCGATACCGTCTGGCACGCCGGTGAGCGCCACAGGGGTACCTGGATCGAAACGAACGCAGCCTGGCCCTGTCACACTGATCGTGCGATCGAAGCTCCCGGCACCCTCCAGCGTGCCGAAATCGATACGCGCTGGCACCGACGGATATCCTATAGGTGGAGCGATCTGAAGCGGAATGTCGACTGACTGAGGCGTCAGCTCAGTGCCGGGCTCGACACCGCCGTCAGCCCGCGTCGCGTCTGCCGTAGTCACATTCAATGTGAGCCGCAAGATCGAACTACCGGCAGGCACCTCTGAAAGGTCCAGCTCTACCGAGTCTCCAATTCGATCTTTGAGGAGCGGCTCAGCGACTTCATGCGTCTGACCTGCTGAATCAATAATCGCGACAGACAAGAGCGCTTTGCCGAGGAGAGTCGCGGGGTCAATCGGCTTGCGATCGGCCCCCACGACACCAAGTTCGACAGCACTCGTCTTCTCCCCTGAATGAACTGCCGTCGTTTTTTGCCCGAGCCAAGCGGGATACAGGTTTCCGGAGATGTGGATGTTCGACTTCGAACGAGCTTGCAACGCTTCTCCGGTCGGATCCACGAATGCCAGAGCCCACACTCCCTGCCACTGAACCGAATCGGCGTCAGACATCGCAAAGGAGATCGAGTTAGGAGATTCCCATCGGTATTCGACCTCGACCCCGCCGAGACGACCACGGCCGTCCTCCCCAATGGCCGTCAGAGGCAGCGGCAACTTCTCACTATTCGGCGCTACCAGGGTCGGAACCAGTCCAACCGCGTCAGTGAAACCTAGAACGTTAACCGCGCTGATCGATCGGTCGAGAACAAACCTGTGCTTGCCTTCCTCGCAAACTTCACGCGAACAGACACCGCTTTCCTGTGAAAGCGGTGCTTGGCCCGGTGTACTCAAGGTGTCGAAGGCAAAAAGAAGATCGTCGATGTTCTCCGCGAGAAAGAACTCTCCAGGCGATGGAGCCTGAACCCTGCCGCACGTTGCGCTATCCGGAGCCAAACCTGCGGTGATCGATCGCATGAGGTCGAAATCCTGGGCTACGGAAGTTCCCGCGGCAAGGCCGATTCCGAATACCTTGACACCAACACTACGAAGCTGGTCGGCTATACCAGCGGGGCGACAAATCGACTCAGTCGCCGCCGCGATCACTTGGTTCACTCCGATACCCGAATTCAGAGACGCCCCCGGTGCATACGGCTTGCTCTCGTCGCGCTCCGAAAAATCGAGCTTTCCGTCAGAGAACCACGCCACGGCTTGGCAACGGTTGGAACCATCCGAGGTACGCGGGCGGTCGGCGAGCGTTCCTCGCGCGCCCTCCAAGGCGTTCCAGTAGTCCGTGTCGATGCCCTGGTTTCGATTCCGAAACGAATCCACGGACTTTTGCAATTCAGGGAGCGAACCGGCGTTCAGTGGCGTCCATGACGATTGGAGGTTGTACTCACTGGAAAATCCTGCGATTGCGACATTGAGATCGACTGCTGCGGTGGAACCGAATGCGGTCAGCCGATCCAGGAGAAAGTTAGCGGCGCTTACTCGCGCAGCTTCGGGATCGGAAGCCTGCAAACTCGACGATTCGTCGATCAGGAGGAGCAGGTCGCCGGTTTGCTGGGATGCAAGGCAGGAACCGAAGTCCCCCACCGCCGAATCTGAACCGTCGGACGGCAGCGCCGATGCAGCACCAGTCCCGGTCACGAAATTGAGGGCGAGTAACCCGAAAACCAACAGCGCACCGGTGCGCACTTTACTCACAGCCGTCCAATCCAATCTGCGATATTCCATGCACTGATCAAAACGCCGGCACAGGAAATGACGAGTACAGCGCGGACCACCCATGGGATCCACACCGGTTGTGAGTAGAACGCACTCGCTCGTGCACGGGTATCACGCACTGTGAATGCTGCGAGAACGCCTATCGCGACAATGCCGCTGAGAGTCCAGGCAACGACGGCCAAAGTCCCCGATGCGAAGGAGCAGAGCGCAATGACAACGCCGACCACCGCCACAAAGCCCGCAGCGCTCAACCAAACGACCGGCGGGGTCACGGCACGAACGGTTGCCGGTCCGACGTCAGAACCGAAAGGTCCCGGACCACTACTCGAATATTGTGGACTCAAGCCTGACTGCGCAAACTCCGAGGGCGCCAACTCCGAGGGCGCGAAGCCTCGGTGATTGCCCGGATCTTGATCGAACGCCCCCGAAAATCTGGTGAAATCGGCCGAATCAGGCTCTCGCCGAGTCCCCGAATCTGTTTCCGGGCGCGAATAGTCACTGAAGTCGAACGGGTCGGGTGAACTCGCCAACGAAGCACTCCTTGCAATGAATGATTGAAACGGGTCTTCCAAAACTGGAGGGCTTTCGAAACAACAGGTCGTCCAGACCGCCTACGGCACTCGGTCTCCCACATAGTCTCACTACGTGCGTCAGAAAGTGATCACCGCTGGACGACCGATGGCAGTTGCACGAGGACATATCACCACATGTGTCGGACATATTTCGCGCCGACCCGCAAAAGAGAGGAAGTTCGCGTCGACAATCATCGCAACAAGTAGTACTAAAGTATGATTCTCGATCGATTCAGTAACAGTAGAGGATAAGCACAACACTCATCCGCCGATTCCTTTCACCTATTTTCATGCGATTCTCGCCCCGACGAGTTGGTGTCAGTCTTCTTCGCCGGTGATCGCCTCACACCAGTCTTCGACCTGATCGATCCCCTCTTCCGTCCATTCCGGGCTCATGTCTTCGAGTGCATCGAAGACAACCTCGCAGGTCAGCATCTCCGGTGAACCCTCCGACCCCGCTGCCTCGGTTCGCTCCGCAGACGCTGTCGCAACTGGGCCGGCGGCCAGCGCAACCGCCATCGCGCCTGTTCCGACCATCGCTTTCACACGCATCGGTTCTCCTCCTTCACTCTCGCTTCGGTCCTCGGGGTACCCGACTCGCCCCGCGCTACCCATCCCCGTCACTCATGTCCGACTTTCGGCGCCGACGGCATAGACTGAGCTCGTCGCCACCACGCTCTCGCAGCGTCGGGGGCGACAGATACACAGCTGGATCAGAATCGGAAGGCATCCCATTACAGAATCTCCCGCTCCGCACGACATCTACTTCGTACCTCCGGAGCAGGACAGCCCCAATCCTGTGGAGCCGGCGTCGGCCGCGTCACGCGCACGGATGGGCGAGCTACCCGAGACCGTCCGATTCAAGAATCGTTTTGCCCTCGCGATCACGACCACCACGCCGCTCGAAGCGATGGTCGAAGATCTCCTCTTCATCCGCGACATCCTCGACGCCGCAGGAATCGAGTATCTACTCGTCCGCGGAAACGACGAGCGCCCGGTCATCGCGGTCAGCTGGACGGAACGCAAGAACCTGCGGCAGGCACTTGTCGAGGGATGCGCAAACGCACCCTTCTATTCCAAAACCGTCGACGCGAAGAAGAGTCCAGCGCTCCTTGTCGCGGACGGTGCCCTGTCGAAAACCAACAAGTCACGGATCTTCCGCTTGTTCCGTCCGAGGGTTCACGTCGCAAGCGGTATGAACTACGGCGCGAACATCGGCGTTCAGATCGAATTGTGGTCGATTTCCGACGAAGAAATCGTCCTACCCGTCGAGAACTCACTGACACGACGAACCGTCCTCCCCGAAGAAGCTGTCCGAGGAACCGTCGAGCGATTCGGCCGGATCTGGCCGACCATCGAGAACATGTTCGCCGATCATGCCTCCGATATCAGCTTCGATATCGATCTTGTCTTTTCCTGGGTCGACGGTTCTTCCAAAGAGTTTCAGGCTCAACGCGCCAAGCGCATGCAGAACTACATCGTCGGCGAGGGCGACGAATCAGAAGCGCGCTTCCGTCAGATCGACGAGCTCAAATACGCACTTAGATCTATCCACATGTACGCGCCGTGGATCCGGCGGATCTTCGTCGCAACCGATTCCGATCGTCCGGACTGGCTTGCCGACGATCCGCGAGTCACGTTCATGCCCAGCGAAAAGTTCTTCGCCGATCCAAGTGTGTTGCCCACCCACAATTCTCAAGCTGTCGAGTGCCAGCTGCACCATATTCCGGGTCTGGCAGAGCATTTCCTCTACTCCAATGACGACATGTTCTTCGGTCGCCCCGTCGGCCCTGACATGTTCTTCTCCCCCGGTGGGATCAGCATGTTCATCGAGGCCGACACCAGAATCGGATTGGGACACAACGACAACGACCGCAGCGGGTTCGAGAATGCGGCCCGCGTCAACCGCCGTCTGCTGCAGGACCGCTTCGGTCTGATGACCACCAGACATCTGGAGCACGCAGCGACGCCACTACGCAAGAGCGTGATGGCCGAGATGGAACGCGAGTTCGCCGAAGACTTCGCGGCCACTGCAGCAAGCACCTTCCGCGCGAGTTCCAATATCTCGGTGACCAATTCGCTGTACCACTACTACACGCTCATGAGTGGACGGTCGGTGGTGCAGAAGTCCGCCGCCGTCAAATACGTCGACACGACGGTCAAGGCCGGTTTGCGCGACATGGACTCACTGCTCGCCAAGCGCTCCATGGACTTCTTCTGCCTCAACGACGGCAGCGCTCCGGAGATCGATCTGGAACTTCGGACACGCAAGATCACGGAGTTCCTGGAGAGCTACTACCCCATCCCGGCGCCCTGGGAAGCCTAGACGAAACAAGGGCCCAGCCGATTTCGGCTGGGCCCTTGCTACTTCGGTCGATCAGCGTGCTGTCACATGCTCCCGTTGCACCGGAATGGGCAGACCGAGATTGTCACGCAACGTCGTTCCTTCGTAGTCACTGCGGAGAACACCTCGATCCTGCAGCAGCGGCACCACGTCGTCGACGAACTCGTCGAGGCCGGTCGGCACGAGGTGCGACCCGAGGATGAATCCGTCCGAACCGTCGTTGCTGACAAACGAATCTATTTTCTCGGCAACCTGCTGCGGTGTACCCACGATCGGTCCACGCTCGAACTGATCGATCACCACTTCGCGCAGATTCAACTTCTTGCTCTCGGCGACCGCGCGCAATTTTGCCACGGTCGCGAAACGATCCTGGTGAATGAAGGCGCGCCCCTGGATGATCGGCGGAGCCTCGGGGTCTGGTGCGATATCGGGTAGGGGCCCTTCGGGGTCGTACTTCGACAGATCGAGATTCCAGATCTGTTCGAGCAGAACCAAAGCGGTCTGGCCGGTGACCTGCTGGTCGCGAATCTCTCGGTACTTCTCGATCGCATCTGCCTCCGAGGTGCCGAGAACAAAACTCGCCGACGGCAGGATCTTGATGTCACCCGGGTCACGTCCGGCCGCAACGGCACGTGCTTTGATATCGCGATAGAAATCGGCCGCCTCGGGCAACTGACCGTACGGTGAGAAGATCGCGTCGGCATTGCCGGCAGCAAAATCGCGCCCCTGCGGCGACACCCCGGCCTGCAGAATAACCGGGCGCCCTTGCGGGCTACGCGGCACTGTGAATCGGCCGTTCACGTCGAAATGCGATCCATGAAAAGCGAATTCACCGGCATCCGGTCGCGCGAGAAAGCGCCCTGATGCCTTGTCGGCCACGATGTCGTCGCTTCGCCACGAATCCCACAGTTCACGCACCAGCGCTACGGTCTCCTCCGCACGCTCGTATCGTTGCGCGCGGTCGAGGTATCCGCCGCGGCGAAAGTTCTGGCCGGTGAATGCGTCGAACGAGGTGACGACGTTCCAGGCGGCACGTCCTCCGGACAACTGATCGAGCGTCGCGAATTGGCGGGCCAGTTCGTACGGCTCGTTGAACGTGGCATTGATAGTGCCGGCCAATCCGAGGTGTTCGGTTACCGCCGCCAACGATGCAAGGACCGTGAAGGTGTCCGGCCTACCGATGATGTCCTGATCGAAAATCTGTCCTGCACGCTCACGAAGGGCAAGGCCTTCGGCGAGGAAGAAGAAGTCGAACTTCCCATGCTCGGCGGTTCGAGCGGTGTGTTCAAAGGAATCGAACTCGATCTGGCTGCCCGCCTGCGGATCCCACCATGCAGTGTGATGGTTGACGCCGCCGAGGTAGGCACCCAGGATGACCTGCTTACGCTTCTGAGAACTCATGAAAATGTATTCCTCGTCTGTCAGGCGGCCGGAGTACCGGCGGCGTAGCGGTTGGGAACGTCGATGGGTAGGCCAAGCAGTCCGCGAAGATTCGTCTGCGGATACTCGGTGCGGAATACGCTGCGTCGCTGCAATTCAGGTACCAGCTCACCTGCGATCGCGTCGAGGTCGTCCACGACGACGCCCGGCCGCAACCGGAAGCCGTCGATTCCCAACTGCTGCCACCGGAGCAGAAGATCTGCCAACTCAGCCGCGGTGCCGGTGAAGGTCAGCGCGTCCGAACGGTATTCGGCGCCGGCCTGCGCGTCGAGGCGAGCGAGCCGTTCCTTTCCGGTTTCTTCCGGCGTATCGAAGAAGACGACGATGTCGGTGAAGACCCGAAGAGGTTCGCCGGTGCGCTGCACGTGTTCTTCGGCTGCTCGCACTTCACCCAGGATTGCCGTGACCTGCTCCTCGTCGAACGGCGTCACGAACACCAGATCGGCCGTCCGCGCCGCCAGTTCGTACGCGACCCGCTGATGTGCCAACGCGGTAACGACGGGATGCCCCTGCGGCGGGCGCGGGGTCACCGACGGTCCACGGACCGAGAGGTACTTTCCCTCGAAGTCGATGTAGTGCAACTTGTCCCGGTCGATGAATCGACGCAGTTCGACATCACGGATCTCGGCGTCGTCCTCCCAACTGTCCCAGAGTCGCCGGATTACGTCAGCCGCCTCCGCAGCTTCGTCGAACAGGTCGCGCACGAAGTCCGGGAGGACGCCTGAAACGATCGACTGACGGTCGGCATCGGTGAGCGCTGGGATGTCGCGACGCCCGAACTGTGCTGCCTCGGATTCCGACGCCGAAACCTTCACCTGCCATCCGGCGCGACCGCGTGAGGTGTAATCCAGCGTGGCAACGGCTTTGGACACGTGAAACGGCTCGGTGTGAATGGTGGTGATCGTCGGGATCAAGCCGATGTTGCTCGTGATCGGTGCCAGTCGGGCGGCCACGAGATGCGCGTCGAGCCGAGCGCGCACCCGATCAACCGCGTCGTCGACGGGCTCGAGTGGGTTGGCCGGCACCGAGAGACTGTCCTCGATGGTGACGAAATCGAGCAGACCACGCTCGGCGGTCGTCACCACGTCAGTCCAATACGACGCGCTGAACAGCTCACTCGGGCGCGAGTGTGGCTCTCGCCAGGCTGCATGGTGCCAACCGGCACCGTCCAGCGCTACGGCGAGATGCAACGGAGCAAGATGAGAGGAGGGGGTGGAGGTCATCGGCGCATACTCCTGTTCGAGAACTACTCGGGAGCGCACAGTGCCGACCGCAGAAACCGTCAGCACCCGACTGACGGTTCTCGTGGCGACTGCCGCTTGCGACACGCACCACGCGTATCGCCAGGTGTGATTCCGGGGCACCCCATCGGCATGAAGGGTTGCCGTCCAGCTAGCCGGTCCTTGTTGCTGGAGCTCTGCACCTACCTCGACGGTAGTGAGTACGCGACAGCCCGGCAATCGCCCAGAACTGCGCCGGAGTGCCGGAAACCGCCCGCCACCTCAGATGATCGAGCGTGCCGCCTTTTCGCTCTCGAGGATTCGAATACCGGCAGCGCTGAGCCTCCGGGCTCCCTCGGCCGCGTCGACAGGCTCACCGACCGTCACGTGCGCGCCGAGTGGAACGACCGAATGAACAATTGTCTCGTCGTACACGTGCACCAGGTTGCACCCCTGAGCCCCGTCGCGACCACGCTGCCCACCGACTTCCACGTTCAAGTCCTGGGTGTAACACGTCGACGACGCCACGGAAACCGGAATGCCGGCGAACGTCGCCGTCGTCGAATAGTGCAGATGCCCAGCAAGAATCGCCCGGACGTCGCTGCCACGCAAGACGTCTGCCAACCGGGACTGATCGCGCAACTCCACCAGAACCGCGAGATCCTGAATGCACGGAACCGGCGGATGATGCAGCGCCAGAATTGTTCCGTCGGGCGCGGGCACCGCCAATTCTGCGCGTAGCCAATCCAATTGACGATCCGAGATCTCACCGTAGTGATGACCGGGAACCGACGAATCCAGGGTGATCACCCGCAGTCCGTCAAGGTCGTAGACGTTGTCGACGGGATGATCGGTGGCGTCCTCGCCCAACAGCAGAGATCTGAAAGTAGAGCGGTCGTCGTGGTTGCCCATCGCCCAGATGACCTGCGCATCGATCTCGGCCGCCACGGGTTCCACGATGGCTTTCAATTCCGCGTATGCGTCGGGGTGTCCCTGGTCGGTCAGGTCGCCGGTGAATATCAGTGCATCCGGGCGTGCGCCCGAGGCCACGATCCCGCTGAGCACTTCCCGCAATCTCGTCGACGCATCCACGGCGTCGTACAACTCCCCCTGAGCCACCAGATGCGTGTCACTGAGGTGCACCAGGAAATGCTTCGGACGCGGGTACTCGGCATTCCGAACGCTCATCGGTCTCTCGCTTCCGCTTGCCGACGCGTAGGCGCCGGTGCGGCACCTACTGATCGTCGAGACTAGTCAACCGACCAACAGTGACTGATCGGGGCACGCCCGACGAACACGAAGCGAACTCGTGTTAGAAGGGCGTCCTGCCCACGAAAACGAGTCTGCTCAGAGACGCCGTCAGGTCGCTGCGTTGGTCGCATCGGCGATCGGTCACGCTCCGTCGACCAAGTCATAGGTGCGTACGTAATCAATATCCATTTTGGCAGGGAAGACAGTAGACGTATCGGGTGACCCTGGCCAGTCGCCTCCAACCGCGAGATTGAACAAAACGTACATCGGCCGATTGGGAACACCTGCGGAAGACAAGGCTTTTCTGGGGACGCCATCGACATACCAAATAAGCTTCCCTGGCTGCCAATCTACCGCGAAGGTATGCCATCCACCGCTCAACGGCATTCCGTTTGAAAACGAACTACCGGCTTGCTGGTGATTCCCAGCATCGTTCCAGTGCAGATTCATGTGTGTAGTAGATGTGTCGTGCCCAAGAATTTCCATGATATCGATCTCAGGAGGCCAACCATAGTCAGCCGACAGCATCCAGAATGCAGGCCAAAGACCCCGTCCTTCGGGTACACGAATTCGAGCCTCGATATATCCGTACAGCATCGTACGCTTTGCGGTATCCATCCATTGAGATCCCCCCGTCGATATCATCCCGGATCGGTAGGGAAAATTCTTAACCACGTCATTTCCTTGTGAATCTTCAACCACGCCGGTAGTGCTGGTATTCATTGCAGTAAGCGTGGCGTGGCCATTTCCAACGGAAACCTGGCTCGACTTGTACCATTCCAACTCATTGTTTCCAGCATTTGTGCACCCTTGATACTGGGCGTTGAACCAGTGGTAACACGTCGACCAACTGGAAGAATCTAGGCTAGAGCCGTTGAACTCCTCCGCAAGTGCGGGGACCCAATGCTTTCCTGAGGGAGGGGATGGTGGCGTCGCGATCGCTGACGGAGTGAAGAATCCAATCACAATCGCAACGGCCACCGCAATAGCGAACATGCGCGACACTAAACGAGCTTTTCCCATTCCGCGTATCAACTTCATCTCGACGAGAATACTGCAATCACGTTTGCATAGAAAGAGACAAATTCTTAATAGGACTTATCGATCAAAATATCGGACAATTTTCTTTTTCTCAACAAACCTCCGTACTCAATCTTACCAAAACAACACCTGACCACGGATCGGACGACGCTCCGGTCACATGCCCACAGCGGAGCACCCCACATTTACGAGGCGAACTCGCGGAGCGGACCCTGAGGGATTGATCGTTGAAGCTGCGCGTAGTGTGTGGACAGTGTTGTTCCTGACCAGTCGGCGTTACGTCGACCTTCGCCTGCAGGCGAGCGCAATGTGTACGCGCTCGCTCTGACCTGACGCGTACCAGGAAACATTTCTTCGAATCTGCCCGGCCTCTGGTGCCGCGCTGCGTTTCGCTCCCTTGATTTTCGAAAGGCATAGTCATGCCCAGCTCCACCTCCACCGGCGTGCCGGAAAAGTCCACGTCCCGTTTTCCGTCCTGGGCGACGGCATTCGGACCGCAGATCGTCGCCGGTCTCGTACTCGGTGTCATCATCGGTCTCGTCGCCCGGGCAATGCCTGATGCAGCCGACGGCAACGTCAACTGGTTGGTCGGCACCGTGCAGACCATCGGTTCGAGTTACGTCAAGCTGCTCACCGTTGCGGTGATCCCGCTGGTGTTCACCGCCATTGTCAGCTCCATCGCCAACCTGCGCCAGGTCGCCAATGCAGCTCGCCTGGCCGTACAGACCTTGCTCTGGTTCGCGATCACCGCTTTCATCGCTGTGATCATCGGCATCATCGTCGGCCTGATCACCGATCCCGGTTCACGGACCGACGTCGCCGCCGAAGCAGCGAAGGAACCCAAGAGTTCCGGCTCGTGGTGGGCGTTCATCACCGGACTGGTTCCGAACAACTTCCTGGGGTTGGGTGCAAAGACTTCCGTCGCCGAAGGCGTGGCGACTACATCGCTGAGCTTCAACGTCCTGCAGCTGCTCGTCATCGCCGGTGCAATCGGTATTGCTGCACTCAAGATCGGTCCCAAGGCTGCGCCGTTCCTCGAGTTCAACGCTTCGCTGCTCGCGATCGTACAGAAGGTCCTGTGGTGGATCATCCGCCTCGCCCCGATCGGCACCGCCGCGCTGATCGCCAACGCTGTCGCCACCTACGGCTGGGATGCAATCGGCTCGCTGGGCGTCTTCACCGCCGCCATCTACATCGGTCTGGCCATTGTCTTCTTCGTGGTCTACCCCATCCTGATTGCCGCACACGGTCTCTCGGTTCGAAGCTTCTTCTCCGGTGTCTGGCCCGCAACTCAGCTCGGGTTCGTCTCGCGCTCGTCGATCGGCACCCTGCCGCTGACCGAACGCGTCACCGAACGCAACCTCGGTGTTCCGCGTGAGTACGCCTCGTTCGCCGTTCCGCTCGGTGCCACCACGAAGATGGACGGTTGCGCCGCAATCTATCCCGCGATCGCGGCAATCTTCGTCGCCGGCTTCTACGACGTTCCGCTGACCTTCACCGATTACCTGCTGATCGTCGTCGTTTCGGTCATCGGCTCGGCAGCAACGGCCGGAACTACGGGTGCGACAGTCATGCTCACACTCACACTCTCCACCCTGGGTCTTCCCCTTGCCGGCGTCGGACTGCTCCTCGCAGTCGAACCGATCGTCGACATGGGCCGTACCGCAGTCAACGTCACCGGCCAGGCACTGGTCCCGGTCATCGTCGCAAAGCGTGAGGGAATCCTCGACAAGGAGCGCTTCGACGCTCCCCGCAACGGTGATCCCTTCGCCGAGGAACTTGTCGACGCGTAACCCTCGATGACTACAGCAGCGTCCCCGCACCTGAGCAATACGGTGCGGGACGCTGCCTTTCACCCCAGATTTCACCCTTACCGAAATAAACCATTTGGTCGTTATGACCAGTATGCTCAGCCGGCACAGCCCTCAGAAGTGGAAGGGCTGCCCAGTTGAACACGAGGTCACATGAAGCTCCGCCGTCTGGCATTCAGCGTCGCAGGTTGCGCCGCAATCACTCTGGTTGCCGCACCCGCCGCTCAGGCATCCACGGTTTTCGATTTCCTACCGATCGAGATCGCACGCATGATTCCGACTGGCTCTGCCGACGCAGTCCAGCCGTTCCTTCCCCCGGTCTTCGCACCGCCGGCGCCGCCCGCTCCGCAAGCGCCCCAGAACCAGCCGGCGCCGCAGAACACTCCCGCACCAGCGCGGTACTACCAGAACTGCACAGCCGTTCGTAATGCCGGCGCAGCTCCGTTGTACCGGGGCCAGAACGGATACGCCCCGCATCTCGACCGGGACAACGACGGCATCGCCTGCGAGTGATCCAACGCTCGGGTTGTGGTGCATCCACAACCCGAGCACTGTTGTCGAACCGTCAGACGCCCAATGCCCGGGACAGAGTCGGCCACGCCTTCGGCAGTCGTTCACGCCAATACGCCCACGCGTGCGTGCCGTTCGGCTCGTAATCCACCTGCGCCGGAATCTTCAGCTCCTGCAACCGAGCGTCGAACATCTTGGTGCAGGCGTGGGCGGCAACCTCGATGCCGCCGCCGATCACCAGACGCTCGAGCAGTTCAGGAGTCTGCAGCGTCTCGTCAGATCCGGGACGACCGTTTGCAGTCGACACGTAGATTTCCTTGCCACGCAACTTCTCTGCGTTGATCAACGAATCGTGTGCCTCCCACTCCGGTCCCCCTGGCACACCCCAGATGTTGGCCGGATCTCCGCTTCGAGACGATATCGTGGCCTGGACGGCAGTTCGGCCGAGCGGATCCATCGTGGAATAGCAGCCGCTGAATACGGCAACGCCGCGGTACATGTCCGGAAAGCGTTGGGCGAGCATCATTGCGCCCATCGCGCCCATGGAATTGCCGGCAATCGCGTTGATTCCGTTGGTCTCGAGTCGCGCGTCGATCAGCGGTGGCAACTCCTCGGTGATGAAGGTTTCCCACTTGTGCAGTCCCAGCCGCGGATCCGGATTCTCCCAGTCCGAGTACAGGCTCGCGATTCCGCCATTGAGCATCACGACGTTGACGTTCTTGTCGGCGAAGAACGCCGGGGCGCCGCCGATCGTCATCCATCCGCTGCTTTTCTCTCCGGCGTCGACACCCTCGAGCATGTACAGCGCTGGGCGCGGAACCGAATTGTCAGCGGGTAGCAAGATCTCGACGCCGACCTCGCGTCGAAGTGCAGGCGACGCCACCGTCAGCCTGACAGCCTGCGGTGCGGTCACCTTCTCGCCGACGATGGCCGGGACGACGATGTCGTCGCGCAGCTCCGGCTTGGGGCCCGGATCCTCCTGAAGCGGTCCTGGGATCGTCGACCCCGAACTCACGCTGCCCTCGACGCTGCCCAGACTTCCCGAGCTTCCCGAGCTCCCGGAACTCGGCGCTGCCGTCGACAGTCCGCCCAACTGCAAAGAAAGTGCACAGACGGCCAAACACACCGCACCTGTGCGCGCAGATCGGATCCACGCACGCCGCTCAGTCCTCATGAAACTCCCAAACCAGTCAAAGATGTTTCCGTGAACATACCGTGCAGTTCGGACTTTCTTGGACAAACGACCACGACAAGATCTGTCGGTCACCGCTACTAGGCTGGCCCCGTGCAACCGGATTCAGTCAGGGCCCTCGACCTCGACCGAATTCGCGCTGTCGTGGGCACAACCACCTACGAACGCGGACTTACCTACCTGCGGCAGAATGCAGTCGAATCCATCGCATGGAACGACACCGCTGACACCTTGACCGGCGCTGTATCGGGAACTGCGCGAGAGCCGTACACCTGCACGATTTCGGTAAGTCGCAGCGCGGCCGGTAAAGCAACGTTCACGCGTGGCCTCTGCACGTGTCCCGTGCGGATGAACTGCAAGCACGTAGTCGCGTTGGTGCTCGCAGCGGTGGCCGAGGCGAACAAGACTCCACAACACCTCGGATGGGACAGCGCGCTCGAGGAGTTGCTCCGACCAGACCCCGACGGCCGCACAACTCCCGGACTCGGCATTCAATTCATCGCGCGAACCAAAGGCGCATCGACACGGCTCCTCGTCAAACCAGTGCAACCAGGAGCGAGAGGGTGGATCTCCGGCGGACTCGCCTGGAACAAACTCGGAAGCACTTTTCAGTTCCCTGCCGACCACATCCGGGTTCTACGCGACATTCATCTCCTCCACAGCGCCGGCAACCATTACCGAAATCAGAATGCAGCGGAGATCGATCTTGCCGGGTTTCCGAGCCCGCAACTCTGGTCGCTTCTTGATGAGGCGATCAGCGTCGGCGTTTCACTCGTTCACTCGAAGGCCGGCCTCGGCAACATCTCCCTACTCGACGACGCCAACATCTGCCTCGACGTCCACGGAGCGGAAGACAACAACCTCCGTCTCACTCCCCGAATTCAGACCGATGGGCACATCATCACCCATTCCGACTGGGGACTTGTCGGTACACCGGCACATGGTGTCTTCGCGCTCGACGCCGCCAACGCGATCACTCTCGCACCACTGCACACGCCGATAACTCACCAATTGAGGCAGTTGATCGACTCCGGAAAATCGGTCGACATACCCGCCGAGCATCGGGATGCATTCACGTCGCGGTTCGTGTTCAAACTCGGAAACCTCGCTCCCGTCATATCTTCCGACGGTGCTTACAACCCACCGACTGTGTCCGGTCCTCGGCTACAACTGATGGCCACTTACGCGGACAACCACCGCATCGACATCGAATCGGCATGGAAGTACACCGTCGATGCCGACGAACTGATCATTTCTACCGCAGACACAACCACCGACGAGTCCGAGATCCGCAACCACGTTGCCGAAGATGCCATTGCCAAGAGCCTCGGTGCGGCCGCGGCGAAGGCCACTCTCGCGGGAACTTTGACCGGCCTCGATTCCATGCAGTTCACACTCGACCTCCTGCCCCAACTCGAAGCGCACGACGCCATCGACCTCACGGTTGCAGGAACCCCCGCCGACTACCGGCCTGCAGACGACGCTGTCGTGATCGGCCTCAGCACATCAGCCCCCGACGGGGACAGCGGATCCGACTGGTTCGACCTCGATGTCACCGTCGATGTTGCGGGACAAAGCGTTCCGTTCACAACACTGTTCTCTGCTCTGAGCAAGGGCGAGACTCACATACTGCTACCGGACGGCGCCTTCTTTCGGCTCGACGCACCTGAACTACTCGGCCTGCACCGTCTCATCACCGAAGCGCGGTCGCTACTCGATCGGCCTACCGGCAAACTCGGGATCAGCAAATTTCAGGCCGGACTGTGGGAAGAATTGACGGCGCTCGGAAGGGTCGAACATCAAGCAGCAGCTTGGAAGAAGCAGATCGCAGGATTGCTCGGCAGTTCGGGCATCGATCCCGTCGAAGTCCCGGACACGTTGACGGCAACGCTACGTCCCTATCAGGTCGACGGATTCCGTTGGCTCAATTTCCTCCGACTGCACAACTTGGGCGGCATACTCGCCGACGACATGGGCCTGGGCAAGACCCTGCAGACCCTCGCAATGATCTGCGCTGCAAGGCAATCGAATCCGGCCGCGCCTCCCTTTCTGATCGTCGCTCCCACCAGCGTGGTCTCCAACTGGAAGTCCGAAGTGGCGAAGTTCGCACCGACCCTCCACACCGCTGTCATCACGGATACTCTGCGGCGCAGAAGAACCGACCTGGCAACACTCGTCGACGGGGCGGATATCGTCGTGACGTCGTACGCTCTCTTTCGCCTCGACACCGATGCGTATTCCGCCGGCCGCTGGTCCGGACTGGTGCTCGACGAAGCCCAATTCGCCAAGAACCACAAGTCCAAGGTCCACCAGTGCGCGAGGGCGGTGAACGCACCGTTCAAACTCGCGATCACCGGTACACCCATGGAAAACAATCTCATGGAGTTGTGGTCGCTCCTCGCAATCACTGCACCAGGACTGTTTCCCAGCCCCACGACCTTCACCGACGTCTACCGCACTCCCATCGAAAAAGACGGTAATGCAGAACGATTGGCGCAACTGCGACGACGCGTCAAACCGCTGATGGTGCGGCGCACCAAGGAACAGGTGGCTGCGGACTTGCCGCCCAAGCAGGAGCAGGTACTCGAGATCGAGTTGCATCCGAGCCATCGCGCGATATACGACACCCACCTGCAACGCGAACGGCAGAAGATTCTCGGACTGCTCGACGACGTCGACAAGAACCGATTCACGATCCTGCAATCGCTGACGCTGCTACGCCAACTCAGTCTCGACGTCTCGCTGGTCGACGAGGAAAGCGGACCCGTCCCATCGGCCAAGGTCGACGCTCTCGTCGAGCAATTGGACGACGTCATTGCCGGCGGACACCGTGCGTTGATCTTCAGCCAATTCACCGGGTTCCTCGGTTCTGTCCGCAACCGACTCGACGAGGAAAGAATTCCGTACAGCTATCTCGACGGTTCGACGCGCAATCGCGGTGAAGTGTTGGAGGAGTTCAAGTCTGGTGCAGTCCCCGTCTTCCTGATCAGCCTCAAGGCTGGTGGCTTCGGCCTCAATCTCACCGAGGCCGACTACTGCTTCATTCTCGACCCCTGGTGGAACCCGGCCGCCGAGGCACAAGCGGTCGACCGTACTCACCGCATCGGGCAGACACGAAACGTCATGGTCTACCGCCTCATTGCCAAAGACACCATCGAAGAGAAGGTCATGGCGCTCAAAGCCAAGAAGTCGGCATTGTTCTCGAATGTCATGGACGCCGAAGGCACACTGGGCACCGGACTCGACGCCGAGGATCTTCGCGCGCTGTTCGAGTGAGGTGCCTATTCGGTCGAACCGCACCTACCCGCTCACGGTAATGTGAGTCGCGAACGGACAACACAGAACTCCCGAACGAAGAAATCCACTTCGTTCGAACGAGAGGAACCTGAATGGGCGTCACACTTGCCAAGGGCGGCAACGTATCTCTGTCGAAGGCCGCACCCAATCTGACCAAGGTCGCAGTCGGTCTCGGCTGGGATGCACGCAGCACCAGTGGTGCCGACTTCGACCTCGACGCCAGCGCGTTGGTCACCGGCCCGGAACGCAAGGTCCTTTCCGACCTTCACTTCGTCTTCTACAACAACCTTCGCTCGCCCGACGGATCCATCGAGCACACCGGCGACAACCTCACCGGTGAAGGTGACGGCGACGACGAGGTCATCAACGTCGACCTCCCGGCTGTACCGCCCAACGTCACCAACATCTTCTTCCCCGTCTCGATTCACGACGCCGATGCGCGACTCCAGTCCTTCGGACAGGTCACCAACGCCTACATCCGCGTCGTAGATCTGTCGAACGGCTCCGAACTGGCACGCTACGACCTCTCCGAAGATGCATCCACCGAGACAGCCATGCTTTTCGGTGAGCTCTACCGCCACAATGGCGAATGGAAGTTCCGTGCAGTCGGACAGGGATACGCATCGGGACTGGCCGGAATCGCCCGCGACTACGGCGTGAACATCTGATCTCTATCGGTACACGAAACGGGGTTCGATTCGGCATTGCCGGATCGAACCCCGTTTCGGTTGTCTGCGTCGACGCGCGAGTTAACGCCGCAAGATCGCCCTCGCGAGGTGAACAGCCCAGGGCGAGTCCGCTTTGCTGCCGAACTTCCCCAGCTCGTACCCCGTAGCGCCGATCAATCCGAGCACCTCTACGGTGCTCCCTGACGTGTCACGTCTGGGAGTCTGAGCCCCAGCCATCAGGATGCTCGACGACCGAATCGACTCCAGCGCTCCCGCGACGAAACGATGACGATCCGCCGGCGACATGCCGGCGGCTACGGCAAGGAGGACAAGGAGTTCCACCGCTCTCTGCGAGCCGCCGGGCGCAACCGGAACTCCCTCGACGATCACCGACCACGTCATTGACGCGTCCCGCTCTGCCGACTGTCCCCGCTTCGTCAGAACAATCTGCCCTTTGTGCTTTCGCACCAGGCCGAACTTCTTGAGCACTGCGAAGAGTGATCGCCCTTGTGGAAGGTTTACAGGTCCCAGTTCAGGTTCGTCGAGCATCGCGTCGACCGTCGTGAAGAAATCATCGGCACCGATCCCTTCGACACCGATCAGAGCCAGAACCGCTTGAATGCGTTGGCCCGCCTCGACGTGGACCAACTCCCCGATTGCCGACTGATCGTCAATGCCTGCTCGGGCGAGGACCGCGTGCAGTTCCGGGACTCGCGAGGGTCCCAGGCATTCGACGAGCTTCGCAATGTCGTACGACGCAGCGATCTCGTCCGGTCTAGGACTATGCAGTCGATTATTGACCTCAGCGATCTCGAATCGTGTCGGCTCGAAATCAGTTTGTGGCCATTCGAGGGTCCATTCATGGGAGCGCAGCTTCTCCGAAGCGAGAACACCGAGGAGCTGCTCGTACTCGTCAGGTCCGACGCATTCCTCCGGCGGACAAGCACCGCGACCCGCGGCACACACAACTTGGAACCCGTCGGGCAGTACTTCGGAAGATTCAAGTGTCAGCGTGTGGCGCCAGTTCCCGAAGCGTCCGTAGCGATAACTGATTTCATCGCCAGGCGAGACCATGACCTCGTCCAGGCGTACCGCGGACTCTACGATCGCCGCTCGGCCGGCGCGACGCTGCTCGGCGTTGCTTCCGGAAGCTACGTACTCTTCGACCTCGCCGGGAAATCGGCTGCCGGACTTGGACCACGCGTGCGATTGACGGTCACTCCACCCCATTGCCCGTTGAACCACCGAATGCAGGTCATCCAGATTCAGATCCGACGCGACGAGGATTCGTCGCCAGATCTGAGTGGAAACATTGTCGACACTGATACGTATCGCGTATTGCGCCGGTACCGCGCGCCTCTTCGAACGCAACGATCGCGCAATCTGAATGCCCCCACGCCCTCCGCCAGCTTCTAGTACAAACCTTTGCAGTTCTTCAGGTTCCGTCGGAACGAGTCGCAAATGCGACACCCTCGAGCTGCTCAACCCCACCATGAGACTCAGCCTAGGCCAAAGTGCTAGGGACGAAGGCACAAAATCGGAGAGTACTTCGGACTTATGAGACGGTTCACAATCTATACCTTGGCTAACAAGTCGCTATGTGCGTCGGCGACGGCATCGTCCTCGCCCAATCCCTGCCCTGATGGTGTGAACGTACCGTTCCCCTCGCCTAAGAGGGTGAGCGTGTCGTTCACTCGATCCCGGACGGGGTGGTGAGTCGGCGGCGTGTCCGCCCTTGATGGTGCGAACGGTACGTTCGGTCGATCTGAGGCGACGACAGTGCCGTTCGCTCGAAGTCGGGGGGTGCCGGCGACGGGATGTTTCGGGGTGTTTTGGGTACGAGAAAGCCCCCCAACCATCACTGGTTGGGGGGCTTCTCAAGTTGTGTTCGGCGGTGTCCTACTCTCCCACACCCTGTCGAGTGCAGTACCATCGGCGCTGAAGGGCTTAGCTTCCGGGTTCGGAATGGGACCGGGCGTTTCCCCTTCGCTATGACCGCCGTAACTCTATGAAACTGTCACAGTAACCTTCTTCTGATCACCTGGTTTCACCACCCGTCAACACCAGTTTCTGGTGTTGGGGGATGGAGAAAACAGGGTTTCTCATCAGTATCTGTGTGTTGTTTCAGATACCGCACAGTGGACGCGTAGCTTCTTTGTGGTAAGTCCTCGGCCTATTAGTACCAGTCACCTGCATGCATTACTGCACTTCCAGTTCTGGCCTATCAACCCGGTGGTCTGCCGGGGGCCTTACCCCCTCGAGGGGGTGAGAAACCTCATCTTGGAACAGGCTTCCCGCTTAGATGCTTTCAGCGGTTATCCCTTCCGAACGTAGCTAACCAGCGGTGCTCCTGGCGGAACAACTGGCACACCAGAGGTTCGTCCGTCCCGGTCCTCTCGTACTAGGGACAGCCTTCCTCAAGTTTCTAACGCGCGCGGCGGATAGAGACCGAACTGTCTCACGACGTTCTAAACCCAGCTCGCGTGCCGCTTTAATGGGCGAACAGCCCAACCCTTGGGACCTACTCCAGCCCCAGGATGCGACGAGCCGACATCGAGGTGCCAAACCATCCCGTCGATATGGACTCTTGGGGAAGATCAGCCTGTTATCCCCGGGGTACCTTTTATCCGTTGAGCGACACCGCTTCCACTTGCCGGTGCCGGATCACTAGTCCCGACTTTCGTCCCTGCTCGACCTGTCAGTCTCACAGTCAAGCTCCCTTGTGCACTTGCACTCGACACCTGATTGCCAACCAGGCTGAGGGAACCTTTGGGCGCCTCCGTTACATTTTGGGAGGCAACCGCCCCAGTTAAACTACCCACCAGGCACTGTCCCTGAACCAGATCATGGTCCGAGGTTAGAGGTCCAATTCGATCAGAGTGGTATTTCAACAACGACTCCACGATAACTTGCGTCACCGTTTCACAGTCTCCCACCTATCCTACACAAACCGAACCGAACACCAATACCAAGCTGTAGTGAAGGTCCCGGGGTCTTTTCGTCCTGCCGCGCGTAACGAGCATCTTTACTCGTAATGCAATTTCGCCGAGTCTACGGTTGAGACAGCTGAGAAGTCGTTACGCCATTCGTGCAGGTCGGAACTTACCCGACAAGGAATTTCGCTACCTTAGGATGGTTATAGTTACCACCGCCGTTTACTGGGGCTTAAATTCTCAGCTTCGCTCCGAAGAACTAACCGGTCCTCTTAACCTTCCAGCACCGGGCAGGCGTCAGTCCGTATACATCGTCTTACGACTTCGCACGGACCTGTGTTTTTAGTAAACAGTCGCTTCTCACTGGTCTCTGCGGCCCCACCCAGCTCAGACAGTAAATGTCGTCACCAGACAGGGCCCCCCTTCTCCCGAAGTTACGGGGGCATTTTGCCGAGTTCCTTAACCATAGTTATCTCGATCGCCTTAGTATTCTCTACCTGACCACCTGTGTCGGTTTGGGGTACGGGCCGTGTGAAAGCTCGCTAGAGGCTTTTCTCGGCAGCATAGGATCACTGAATTCGCCTCAATCGGCTACGCATCACGTCTCAGGCTATGTGCGACCCGGATTTGCCTAGGTCACGCCCTACACGCTTACACCAGTATTACCACTGACTGGCTCAGCTACCTTCCTGCGTCACCCCATCGCTTGGCTACTACCAGATCAGGTCCCATGCATCCACCAACTCGAGACCCGAAGGTCTTCTCGTGGCTTCAGGATGGTTAGTATCACTGATTCACCATGGGCGCGTTCACACGGGTACGGGAATATCAACCCGTTGTCCATCGGCTACGCCTGTCGGCCTCGTCTTAGGTCCCGACTCACCCTGGGCGGATTAACCTGGCCCAGGAACCCTTGGTCATTCGGCGGACGAGTTTCTCACTCGTCTTTCGCTACTCATGCCTGCATTCTCACTCGTGTGGCCTCCACGGCTAGGTCACCCTGCCGCTTCCATGGCCACACGACGCTCCCCTACCCATCCACACACCTGCCCAACACTCCGCAGAGTGAAGGGGGGCTATTGCGTGAATGCCGCAGCTTCGGTGGTGTACTTGAGCCCCGCTACATTGTCGGCGCAGGATCACTTGACCAGTGAGCTATTACGCACTCTTTCAAGGGTGGCTGCTTCTAAGCCAACCTCCTGGTTGTCTTCGCGACCCCACATCCTTTTCCACTTAGTACACGCTTAGGGACCTTAGCTGGCGATCTGGGCTGTTTCCCTCTCGACTACGAACCTTATCGCCCGCAGTCTCACTGCCGCGCTCTCACTCACCGGCATTCGGAGTTTGGCTGATTTCGGTAAGCTTGTGGGCCCCCTAGACCATCCAGTAGCTCTACCTCCGGTGAGAAACACGCGACGCTGCACCTAAATGCATTTCGGGGAGAACCAGCTATCACGGAGTTTGATTGGCCTTTCACCCCTACCCACAACTCATCCCCTCAGTTTTCAACCTAAGTGGGTTCGGTCCTCCACGACGTCTTACCGTCGCTTCAACCTGGCCATGGGTAGATCACTCCGCTTCGGGTCTAGAGCATGCCACTACGATCGCCCTATTCGGACTCGCTTTCGCTACGGCTACCCCACACGGGTTAACCTCGCGACATGCCACTAACTCGCAGGCTCATTCTTCAAAAGGCACGCCATCACCCCCAGCAGTAAACTGCTCGAAGGCTCTGACGGATTGTAAGCGCACGGTTTCAGGTACTATTTCACTCCCCTCCCGGGGTACTTTTCACCTTTCCCTCACGGTACTAGTCCGCTATCGGTCACCAGGGAGTATTCAGGCTTATCGGGTGGTCCCGACAGATTCACACCAGATTTCACGGGCCCGGTGCTACTTGGGTTTCCATTACAACAGTCACAAAGTTTTCGTGTACGGGATTCTCACCCTCTACGACAGGCCGTTCCAGACCACTTCCACTAACCCTGTGATTTCTTACTGTTGGCCAACACGGCAGTATTGACAAAATGAACCCCACAACCCCACGAATGCAACACCTGCCGGCTATCACACACCCATGGTTTAGCCTCTTCCGCTTTCGCTCGCCACTACTCACGGAATCACGGTTGTTTTCTCTTCCTGTGGGTACTGAGATGTTTCACTTCCCCACGTTCCCTCCACACGCCCTATATATTCAGGCGCGGGTAACACGACATCACTCGTGCTGGGTTTCCCCATTCGGACATCCTCGGATCACAGCTCGGTTGACAGCTCCCCGAGGCTTATCGCAGCCTCCTACGTCCTTCATCGGCTCCTGGTGCCAAGGCATCCACCGTACGCTCTTCATTACTTACAACAAAGATGCTCGCGTCCACTGTGCAGTTCTCAAACAACACACAACCCCAGAACTCCCGTGAGCACCAGCCGAAGAAAACACTGACCGAAATCAATGCAACTCCGCGGTATGACCCACATTCCAGTGTTGTCGTTACTTCCTTCGAGGAAACACTCGCGTGTTCTCTCAGGACCCAACAGTATGTCGATATATTGTTCGTCGGTTTCCCACAGAGGAGAAACCGTACGACAATCAAGTTTGTCAGCGATCCACCCATGAGCAACCGCCGGACAACATCGTGTCCGAAACGGTCTCTGCCAACCAGTAATTCACCTGTGTGAACCCTGACATTGGAGAAGCTCCTTAGAAAGGAGGTGATCCAGCCGCACCTTCCGGTACGGCTACCTTGTTACGACTTCGTCCCAATCGCCGATCCCACCTTCGACGGCTCCCTCCCACAAGGGGTTAAGCCACCGGCTTCGGGTGTTACCGACTTTCATGACGTGACGGGCGGTGTGTACAAGGCCCGGGAACGTATTCACCGCAGCGTTGCTGATCTGCGATTACTAGCGACTCCGACTTCACGGGGTCGAGTTGCAGACCCCGATCCGAACTGAGACCAGCTTTAAGGGATTCGCTCCACCTCACGGTCTCGCAGCCCTCTGTACTGGCCATTGTAGCATGTGTGAAGCCCTGGACATAAGGGGCATGATGACTTGACGTCGTCCCCACCTTCCTCCGAGTTGACCCCGGCAGTCTCTTACGAGTCCCCACCATAACGTGCTGGCAACATAAGATAGGGGTTGCGCTCGTTGCGGGACTTAACCCAACATCTCACGACACGAGCTGACGACAGCCATGCACCACCTGTATACCGACCACAAGGGGGGCCACATCTCTGCAGCTTTCCGGTATATGTCAAACCCAGGTAAGGTTCTTCGCGTTGCATCGAATTAATCCACATGCTCCGCCGCTTGTGCGGGCCCCCGTCAATTCCTTTGAGTTTTAGCCTTGCGGCCGTACTCCCCAGGCGGGGCGCTTAATGCGTTAGCTACGGCACGGATTCCGTGGAAGGAACCCACACCTAGCGCCCACCGTTTACGGCGTGGACTACCAGGGTATCTAATCCTGTTCGCTACCCACGCTTTCGTTCCTCAGCGTCAGTTACTGCCCAGAGACCCGCCTTCGCCACCGGTGTTCCTCCTGATATCTGCGCATTTCACCGCTACACCAGGAATTCCAGTCTCCCCTGCAGTACTCAAGTCTGCCCGTATCGCCTGCAAGCCAGCAGTTGAGCTGCTGGTTTTCACAAACGACGCGACAAACCGCCTACGAACTCTTTACGCCCAGTAATTCCGGACAACGCTTGCACCCTACGTATTACCGCGGCTGCTGGCACGTAGTTAGCCGGTGCTTCTTCTGCAGGTACCGTCACTTGCGCTTCGTCCCTGCTGAAAGAGGTTTACAACCCGAAGGCCGTCATCCCTCACGCGGCGTCGCTGCATCAGGCTTTCGCCCATTGTGCAATATTCCCCACTGCTGCCTCCCGTAGGAGTCTGGGCCGTGTCTCAGTCCCAGTGTGGCCGGTCACCCTCTCAGGTCGGCTACCCGTCGTCGCCTTGGTAGGCCATTACCCCACCAACAAGCTGATAGGCCGCGGGCCCATCCTGCACCGATAAATCTTTCCACCACCCACCATGCGATAGGAGGTCATATCCGGTATTAGACCCAGTTTCCCAGGCTTATCCCGAAGTGCAGGGCAGATCACCCACGTGTTACTCACCCGTTCGCCGCTCGTGTACCCCGAAAGGCCTTACCGCTCGACTTGCATGTGTTAAGCACGCCGCCAGCGTTCGTCCTGAGCCAGGATCAAACTCTCCGTTGAAGACTCTAGATATCACCAACCCGAAGGCCGGCTAATCAGTCATAGACAAAAAGAGTCAAATCACTAGCAAAAAAACTCAACTAGCAAAAAATGTGTCGGCAACCATTCAGACGGAAGAATGAACAATCACCGACGAAAAATACTCACACCACACACAAACCAACCAAACCCCAAGAGGCGGTTGATCATTCGCGGATGTGAAGTACCAAAAAAAATTTGGCACTGACATTCATCGACACACTGTTGAGTTCTCAAAGAACACGCACACACCATCACCACGACCCTATGGCCGCCGCTCCGGGGCAACTTTTCCAGCCTATCCCAACCTGGCCACCGACGCAAACCGAAACCCCGTGAGAAAAACTGGATTGTGTTCGCCAGACACTTCGTACAACCTCGTGTCACTCACCCTCGCAGGTGGGAGTCGGTGTCCGTGTCGCTCTGACCTGGACAAAGTTACGCGAAGATCAACACAACACCAAATCGCCAGGTCAGAGCACTGGCGCCGGTTAACAGGCGATACTTTTCTCGAATTTTTACTTCTCGCGATGACTTTCTGCGCCCACTGCGGTCTGTATGAGCAGGAACCAACAGGAACCGAAGCGTTCAGTAATCAGTCAACCGAGTTCAAGGAGCACCCAATGTCTCGTCTTCTCTTCGTCAACATGCCGGTCAAGGACGTCGTCGCTACCCGTGCATTCTTCAGTGGCCTCGGCTTCGAGTTCAACGACATGTTCAGTGACGAGAACACTGTCTCGATGATCGTCAGCGATTCCGCCACCGTCATGTTCCTGAACGAACCGCGTTTCGGGGACTTCATCGCCGACGACATCTGCGACACGTCGAAAGCTCGTGAAGCACTGATGTGTGTGTCGGCCGACAGCAGGGAGGAAGTCGACACCTTCGTCGACGCGGCGATTGCTGCCGGCGGCAGCAAGTGGATGGAGCCCCAGGATCACGGCTTCATGTACGGACGCGCATTCCGCGACCTCGACAATCACGTCTGGGAGGTCATGTGGATGGACCCGGCTGCGACTGTTCCCCAGCAGTAACGCACAGCAAACAGCAGTAACGAGCAGTCGCGCGGGTCCCTCCATACTGGGGGGGCTCGCGCAACTCCTTGCCCCTACAACTCGGCAGGGCCCCTACAGCTCGGCAGGCAATCCGAACCGTGCGAACAGACTCAGATCGAAGAAACACGTCACGTGCGAGATCCCGGACTCGGTGACATCGAGAACGTGCAACTGGAAAGCGCGGTGAACACCATCGGGCTCGCGCATGTAGAGGCCGAACGCCGGCTGACCGTTCGCAGCGGTCGGAAGTAGGCGCATCGCTCCTGGTCCGTCGGCCGGGCATTTGGTTCCGATGAGTTGCCCGATTGCCTCGGGGCCCTGGTACCAACCCTCGAACGGAGGCATCTCCCAGATGGCTTCGCGCGTGAACAGTTCGACGATGGCCTCGACGTCGTAGCTCTCGAAGCTGTGCACGTAGTCGCGAAGCAACTTCCGGGCAGCCTCGGTAGTCGGTTCCACGAGATCGTCCTCGGTGGGTCCGATGTGATTGATCTGCGCGCGAGCCCGCTGCAGCAGGCTGTTTACCGCAGTGGTTGTGGTGTCCAGCGCCTCCGCAACTTCCGACGCCTTCCACTGCAGAACGTCACGTAGAACCAGAACCGCACGTTGGCGCGCGGACAAGTGCTGCAAAGCGGCGACAAGGGCGAGCCTGACCGAATCGCGATTGACGACCATGACGGCCGGATCATTGACGTCGCCCAACGCAGAATCGGCAATCGGTTCCAACCAGGCAATCTCGTTGCGCTCGATCAAATCGTCGGCCGGGTCCGAACTAGGTGCGCCGAGGCCGGTCGGGAGGGGACGCCTCGATCTCCCCTCCAGCGCGGTCAGGCAGGTATTCGTCGCGATGCGGTAGAGCCAGGTCCTGAGAGATGACTGGCCCTTGTAACCGTCAAACCCGCGCCAAGCCCGGATGAACGTCTCCTGGACCTGGTCTTCGGCGTCGTGAATCGACCCCATCATGCGATAGCAGTGCGCCAGCAACTCGCGGCGGTACGGATCGGCAAGAGTGAGGAAATCACTGTCCAACGCCTGATCGACTGTCATTTGTTCAGACTAGTGGCCGAGCGCCCGAAACACAGGCGTCGGCGAGAATTCGATCAGGCAGGCGCCTGCACCGCAGTCAACCTGGATCTCTTCCGGAGAACGAACCCCAGTGATTCGTAGAGTCTGATCGCATTCGTATTCGATTGCACTGCATGGAGAAATGGCAGCTCGCCGCGCTCGCGAATCCCGGCAGCGACGGCACGGATCAGCGTCGTACCCAGGCCTCGACCCCGAAAGTCGCTGTCAGTGCACACCGCACTGATTTCCGTCCATCCCGGAGGGTGCAACCGCTCCCCCGCCATGGCAACAAGTCTTCCGTCGACGCGAATGCCGTAGTAACTGCCCATCTCGACGGTACGAGGAAGAAACGGTCCTGGCTTGGTGCGCTCGATCAATGCCAGAATTTCGGGAACGTCGCCCGTTCCGAGAAGTTCGACCGACGGATCAACGGAGACTTCGAGTGCGGATCCGTCCATCTGCACCGAGCCGAACTGATCCACAACGCGCCACCCTTCCGGCGGGCGGTGATCAAATCCTCGCAAACCTACTGTGCCGCCAGGACCTACGAGTGTGCGTAGGTTCTCCCAGTCCTCGGCGTCCAACTCGGGCGGATGACCGACAAACGGCGCGACCGTCGGGTCGTATCGCGCAACTCTCCCTGCCCAGCGAGCGAATTGCGCATGATGTCCGCGAAGTCCTTGTCGCACAGGATCGTCCAGCGGATGGGTGCCGACATCCGTGTCAACTGTCTCGACAAACGACGCCAGGGTCGCCTCCGTGGTCATCGAACCTCTTCCTGCCCTATTTGCCTGTGATGGAGGCGAACGAACCTCCCCGCCCACCTCTATGACAACGCTAGGAACACTTGCTGTCGTAGTCGCCGGATAGAATCAAGATGATTCTGACCTCGACCTGTATTTCCGGCGTCAATCAGGGCTCGATTGCAGATCTGCACCAGGACATTCGTCGCGACGCCTCACCAACCGGAAGGCTATTTGGCATGAGCAACTCCGACCCGATCAGGTCTGCATTCGACCAGTTGCCCCTGAAGGAGATGGACGCTGCAACGCTGGTCTTCGCCATCGAGAGCGCCGTCGACGAGCTGGCGATCTCGGGTGAAACCCTACGGCTCGCCATGGAGGTCGCGACCCTTGCGCACCTCGATCAGTTCAGAAAGAACGGGATCAAGTCCGACGAGGATCCCTACATCGTTCATCCCCTACGAAATGTATTGCGGCTGCTTCGGTACGGGTGCTCCGATGTCGAGATCCTGAGCGCAACCGCGCTTCACGACACGGTCGAGGACCGACCACACGCCGTCATCGCGCTCCTCGGTGGCCAGACTGCAGACGACTTGTCCGCATCCGAAGCGCAGGAACGTGCGTCCACACTCATTGCCTCGCGCTTCGGCCACAGAATCTCCGAACTTGTTGAGGCAGTGACCAATCCAATCGACTACCCACACGACAACACCACCGCCGGATATCAGGATCACGTCATCCGCGCGATAGCGGATCCCGCAGTGTTCCTCGTGAAGTTCAGCGACTTCGTCGACAACGCGGGAAGCGTGAAGTACCTGAACGGGACCGACAGACTGAGACTGGTCACGAAATACGAACCACTCGTGGAGCACTTCAAGCGGACTTCACTTGCTCTCGGCAACGCATTGCACCTCCCTCCCTCAGGACTCGACGCGATCGCAAAGCACATCGCAACCATCGAAGGCGATTTCTCGAATACGGTCCGACCGGACATAAAAAATACTCGCCAGTAGTACCGATCAGTAATAATCGAGCAACCCAGAGAATTCTCCGAATATGCGATTTTGTTACCAGTGAGTATTCACTTTCTTGCCGATTTCATTACCATCGTGATCCGTGTCACAAGTCCGAATTCCATTGCACCGCAATGATTTAACGCCATATGTGTAACCGTGGTTCACGTTGACTAATATTCTTCAATTCGCCCAGGTGACATGAGCGTCGACATACTGCATTCTTAGATAAACCAGGGATTCCCTGGAAGCAGACACAATATGTTGCTGATTCGTGATTGGAGCGGTTCTGAGTCCACGCCTGCAGGGTGGCGCACAAGGCACACAGTGTCTCAGCGCACACAGCGCTTCGGTGCACACAGTGCTTCAGCGCAGGGGACTCGACGAACCGGAAGGGCAATCACTTGCCGACGCGCAACCGGGGGAAACACAGCGCATCGCGGCGTAGTTCACGAACCGGGGAATCCGGGTATGTGGGACACGGTCGGCTCATATCGCAACGTACGTGACGAAGAATCTCATCAAGGACGGTGGCAGTGACAATGTTCAAACGAATCGCAGTGGTCAATCGAGGTGAGGCCGCGGTCCGGCTGATCAGGGCTGTACGCGAACTGAACGCCGAACACGACTACGGCATTCGCGTCATTGCACTGCACACCGAGGCCGAGCGCCGCGCCATGTTCGTCCGCCAGGCCGATGAGGGCGTGACCCTGCGCAGCACCGGCACCGGTAGCCCGTATCTCGACTACGCCGAACTCGAGCGAGCACTCCTCGCAGCCAAGGCTGACGCAGTCTGGGTCGGCTGGGGCTTCGTGGCCGAGGATCCCGCCTTCGCGGAGATCGTCGCGAAACTGGGCATCACGTTCATCGGCCCGAGCGCCGACGCAATGCGCCTGCTCGGCGACAAGGTTGCCGCCAAGATCCTGGCCGAGAAGGTCGGCGTACCGGTCGCCCCGTGGAGCGGCGGACCGGTCGAAACGCGCGCCGACGCTCGTCGTCATGCTCAGTCCATCGGATATCCCCTGATCATCAAGGCCCGAAGCGGCGGCGGCGGACGCGGTATCCGCAAGGTCTGGGCCGAAGACGAACTCGAAGTTGCACTCGAGCGCACGCAGGGCGAAGCAGAGCGGTCCTTCGGCGACCCCGTCGTCTTCCTCGAACGCCTTGTCACCGATGCACGCCACGTCGAGGTACAGGTCATCGCCGACAACCACGGCAATGTCTGGGCTCCGGGCGTTCGCGACTGCTCGATTCAGCGTCGCAACCAGAAGGTCATCGAAGAATCCGCCTCCCCCGTCCTGACCGAAGAACAGTCGGACCACCTCAAGAAGGTTTCCGCCGAACTGGTCAAGGCAGCCGGGTACCAGGGCGCAGGCACGGTCGAATACCTCTACCAGCCCGAGAACAAGCTCTTCACGTTCCTCGAGGTCAACACCCGCCTGCAGGTCGAGCACCCGATCACCGAGGTCACCACCGGAATCGACCTCGTCAAACTGCAGATCCTGGTCGCCAGTGGTGACGAATTGGTCGGTGACTGCCCGCCCGCATTCGGCCACGCCGTCGAAGCCCGCCTCAACGCCGAAGACGCCGACAACGATTTCGCGCCGGCACCCGGCACCGTTCAGCTCCTCAAGTTCCCGCTCGGCTCCGGCATCCGGGTCGACACCGGCATCGCTGCCGGGGACGTGATTCCGCCCGACTACGACTCGATGGTCGCGAAGGTCATCGCGTGGGGCCGCAACCGCTCCGAGGCACTTGCGCGTCTGCGCACTGCCCTTCGTGAAACCACTGTCGTACTCGACGGCGGCACTACCACCAAGTCGTTCCTCCTCGATCTACTCGATCGCGACGAGGTCATCTCGGCATCCGCGGATACCGGCTGGCTCGACCGCACGGGCGCCCTCACCGGCACCACTCGCCGCGCGGACGTCGCGCTGATCGCCACCGCCATCGATGCTTACGACGCCGAGGAGTCCCTCGAGCGTGCGGCCTTCCTCGCCTCGGCACGTGGCGGCCGCCCACGCGCCAATCACGCGATCGGCCGTACCGTCGAGCTCAACTACCAAGGTCAGGCATACAAACTGACCGTCGGGCGTATCGGCCCGCACCGCTACCGCGTCGACGGAGACGCCGGAGACATCGAGGTCGACGTCGATCGTCTCGGTGACTTCGAGTCACGGCTGGTGATCGGTGATCGCCGCTTCCACGTCGTTTCCGTCGTGAGCCCGGCTCGCTATCTCGTCGAGGTCGACGGCATCAGCCACCAGATCAGCCAGGACGACGCCGGCGTAGTCCGCGCGCCGGCTCCCGCCGTAGTGGTAGCAGTACCGGTCGCGGTCGGCGACGACGTCGAAGCCGGATCCACTCTGGTCGTGCTCGAATCCATGAAGATGGAGACCGCGGTTCGCGCTCCGTACGCGGGCAAAGTGCGTGAGGTTCTCGCTACCGTCAACTCCCAGGTCGATGCCGGCGCACCGCTCCTGCGCGTCGACCAGGTCAGTGAGGAAGCTGTCACGGAGAAGGCTCCGCGAGTCCAATTCGATCTTCCCGCAGCAACTTCCGGATCCGATACCCGCGCAGATGCATTGGCACAGCTGGAAGCACTGACCGCGATGATCAGTGGCTACGACGTCAGCGGCAAGCACGCAAACGCTGTTCTGGCCGAATACGACGCACTTCGCAGCGCACTCGAATCCGAGGACCGCGAACTGGTCCAGGCAGAACTGGCTGTGCTGACCACCTTCGCCGACATCTGCGAACTCTCGCGCAACAAGCCCACCTCGGGCGAGTCCGCGAAGGACGAATCCGTCCACAGCCCCCGCGAGCACTTTCACACCTTCCTGCACTCACTCGACTCCGAGCGCGAAGGTTTGCCGGCGTCGTTCCGCACGAGACTCGAACGGGCACTTCGCCACTACGACGTCACCGATCTGGAAGATCGCCAGGCCGTCGAGGAAGCGGTGTACCGACTCTTCCTGGCTCTGCAGCGCATGGAAGCCCAGATCCCGGTCATTGCAGCACTTCTCGAAGGCTGGCTCGTCGGCGACAAGGCTCCCGGTTGCTCGGCGCAGGAGCTCAACGAGGTTCTCGATCGACTCATTGTCGCGACGCAGGTCCGCTACCCCGTCATCGGCGACGTCGCCCGCAACCTTCGCTTCCGGTTCTTCGACGAGCCGCGCATCCGCAAGGTTCGCGAAGACGTCTACGACGGAGTACGCGGCAACCTCGCCTACCTCGAAGAGCAGCCGGACGCTGCAGATTTCGACGAGCGAATCGCCAACCTCGTCGCCACTCCCGAACCGCTCCTGGACCTGTTGGGTCGAAAGATCGGCCTCGGCAACCGCGATGGCGGCCCTCTGCTCGAGGTCATCACGCGTCGCTACTACAAGATTCACTCGTTCGAAGACGTCCGAGTTTTCGAGCACGTCGACCGCCGTTTCGTAACCGGCAACTTCGACCTCAAGGGCGACGGGCTGCATCTGGTCTCGACGGTGGCCGAATTCGACGCTCTCGGTACGGCTCTCGACGATGTCGCCACGATCGCGCAGGATGCTCCATCCGGTCGCGGGCTCGTAGTCGACATCTACCTCGACTGGCCTGATCAGCCCGCCGACGGCGACGCGCTCGTCGAGACGCTGCGCACCGAACTCTCGCGCAACGAGACGATCACACGGTCTCGCCGCGCGACGGTGATCATCTGCAACCCGAACGGGGATCCGGTCCGGTGGGTCACCTTCCGCCCCGTCGACGGCGAACTGGTCGAGGACCACATCATCCGCGACATGCATCCGCTCACGGGTCAGCGTCTGGACATGTGGCGCCTGAAGAACTTCAACGGAAAGCGCCTCCCGGCTCCGGAGAACACCTACCTGTTCCACCTCTCGGCCAAGGAGAATCCGAAGGACGAGCGCCTGATCGCTCTGGCCGAAATCCGCGACGTGACACCGCAACTCGACGACGAAGGTCAGATGGTTGCACTCCCGGCCATCGAGCGCACGCTCGCTGCCTGCCTCGACGGTATCCGTCGTGCGCAGTCCCAGCGCGGCGACAAGCGTCGACTCGCAGCCAACCGCGTCGTGCTCTACGTGTGGCCGGTCGCCGACGTTCCCAGCGAGCGCTTCTCGGTGATCGCTCAGAACGCAGCCCGACTGACCGTCGGCGCCGGGCTCGAAGAGATCACGCTCATCACTCGGCTCAAGGACCGAAAGGGCGGCGCGCCCAAGGAAGTTGCGCTGCGATTCTCCTACCGCGCAGGTGCCGGTGTGGTCATCAACAAGACCACACCTCCCACCGAACCGCTGCTCCCCCTCGACGCGTACGCCCAGAAGGTCCAGAGTTCGCGGGCACGCGGAACTGTGTACCCGTACGAGCTGATTCCACTCCTGACCGGCACCAAGGGCACCTTCGTCGAGCACGACTTCGACGAAGCGGGCGTCCTGTCACCTGTCGAGCGTCCGTACGGTCTCAACAAGGCCGGCATCGTCGTCGGCCTCGTGAACACGCCGACGCCGCGCTATCCCGAGGGAATGACCCGTGTCGCGCTATTCGGTGACCCCACCAAGGCGCTCGGTACCGTCGCCGAGGCCGAATGCTCACGCGTCGTCGCTGCCATCGACCTGGCCGAGAAGTTGAACGCTCCGGTCGAGTGGTTCGCACTGTCCTCCGGTGCCACCATCTCGATGGAGAGCGGCACCGAGAACATGGACTGGGTCTCCCGCGGCCTGCGCCGAATCATCACCTTCACCCAGAACGGCGGCGAGATCAACATCGTCGTCACGGGCATCAACGTCGGCGCTCAGCCCTACTGGAACGCCGAAGCCACCATGTTGATGCACACCAAGGGCATTCTGGTGATGACCCCGGACAGCGCGATGGTGCTGACCGGCAAGCAGTCTCTCGACTACTCCGGTGGTGTGTCGGCCGAGGACAACTTCGGTATCGGTGGTTACGACCGCGTCATGGGCCCCAACGGCCAGGCGCAGTACTGGGCCCCCGACCTCACTGCGGCGTGCGAGATCCTGTTCCGTCACTACGCACACTCGTACCTCGCTCCCGGCGAACGGTTCCCGCGCCGCGCAGCGACGACGGACCCCGTCGATCGCGACGTGCGTAGCTTCCCGCACACCCACCCGTCGAGCGACTTCGAGACGGTCGGCGACATCTTCTCCTCGGCGAAGAACCCGGATCGCAAGAAGCCCTTCGACATTCGCACCGTGATGCGTTCGGTGGTCGACCAGGACCACTCTGTTCTCGAGCGTTGGGCCGACATGGCCGGCGCCGACACCTCGGTCGTCCTGGACGCGCACCTCGCCGGACATCCGGTCACAGTGGTGGGCATCGAATCCCGCGCGATCCCACGTAAGGGGCACTTCCCCGCCGACGGTCCCGACACTTGGACGTCGGGAACGCTGTTCCCGAACTCGTCGAAGAAGACTGCTCGCGCGATCAATGCTGCGAGCGGCAACCGTCCGATCGTGGTGCTGGCCAACCTGTCCGGCTTCGACGGTTCCCCGGAGTCGCTGCGCAACATCCAGCTCGAGTACGGCGCCGAGATCGGCCGCGCCATCGTCAACTTCGACGGACCGATCGTGTTCTGCGTCGTCTCCCGCTACCACGGCGGCGCGTTCGTCGTGTTCTCCGGTGCGCTCAACGACAACATGGAAGTTCTTGCTGTCGAAGGCTCGTTCGCGTCGGTACTCGGCGGCGCCCCCGCCGCCGCAGTGGTCTTCACCCGTGAGGTGAACACACGCACCAACAACGACCCGAAGGTGCAGCAACTGGAGGCAGACTTGGCAGCAGCCAAGGATGACACGGAGAAAGCACATCTGCGCGTAGAACTGAACGCTCAGCGCATCGCCGTCCGCTCCGACAAGCTCGGCGAAGTGGCATCCGAATTCGAAGCGATCCACAACATCCAGCGGGCCCGAGAGGTCGGCTCGGTGGATGAGATCGTCCCTGCCGCAGAACTGCGTCCGCAGATCATCGCAGCAGTCGAACGCGGCATGAAGCGCGCACTCGCGCAGTAAGTTTCTCCGCACGTCGAGCGGTCCCGCGAAATGCGGGGCCGCTCGATTTGTGTCCAGGCAGCGCCTGCGTCAGACGCCCTCGAGCGCCTCTCCGATCTCTTCGAGGACGTGATTGTGCTGCTCTGTTGCGAGCAGATGCCCCGCTGCAATGGTGACTGCCACGGGCCACTCGATGATCTCGAAGGCGACCATCAGTCCCATCACCGCAAAGTAGGCGATCTGCTCGGGTCTCGGAACAGGGATGGCACCGACGATCGGTAGCTCCAACTCGAAGCTCCGTGCCGAACGGACGGATTCGACTACCGCGCGGTGATCGACGGGGTTCGTGTGGTCGACGGTGTTCTGGGACATGTCACGATTCCTCAGGATTCATCTCGGGTCGCCCGGGAGTTCGGCGACGTGTCACTTCCAGCAGCGACGCTCACAAGCGTGTCCGATTCACCGGTTTCCGCTTCTTTGATTTCCACGTCGCTGATTTCCACGCTGTCGCGGGCGCTGACTCCCCCGGTTCGGGAGGTGTACGCAGTGCTCGTTCGCGTCGGGATCTTGCGAATCGTCGACTGACCGTTCGCGTTCTCCTCAGTTGCGGCAATCCGCTCCAACGCCCGCGGGGCCAGCGCCGCGAGCAGCGTCGCCGCCGACGCGCAGCCCACCGCTTGGCCCCAGGCGATGGGACCGAGCGGCGTGCAACCGAGAAATTGGCTCACCACGGGTGTGCTGACGAGCGTCGCCAGCGCCGCAGCGGATCCGGCAACGGTTGCGACCACCAGCGGACTGCGTGATTCGAGCAGCGTCTGCCCCAGTTGGGTGCCCACCAGGGCAACCAACGCCACCGTCGACGCTCGCCGCCTCCTACCGCTCGCCCGGGCCAGAAGCCACGCTGCCAGCGCACCGATTGCCGTGGCACCGCCGCGGACAGCGATCGTCTGCCACAACGCATGAGCGTCCATCTGTTCGGACTTCTCGGATCCGTTCTCGGACGGGGTGCTCACCGCAAGCGCGGCAGCGGGCAAGGCGTCCGTCATCAGATTGACCAGTAGCAACTGCCTTGCGTTGAGCGGTGATTCGCCGGACAACGCAGAACCGATCAGCGCGAATGCGACTTCACCCGCGTTGCCTCCGAGCAAAACCCCTACCGCTGATCTGACCCGCCGCCACAATTGACTGCCCTCGTCCAATGCGTCGGTCAGTCCGCCGACACGGCCGTCGAGGAGCACGATGTCTGCGGCGCCGCGCGCCGGATCACTGTCGGTCGACGACACCCCGATTCCCACGCTGGAAACTCGGATCGCCGCAGCATCGTTCGCGCCGTCACCGACCATGGCGCACACCCGCCCGTCGGTCTCCAACGCTTGCACGATCTCGACCTTCTGCTCGGGTGTCACGCGCGCAAAGACGCTGCTGCCGCGGACCGCATCCCGTCTTTCGGCGCGAGAGAAGTTCTCCCAGTCAGGACCGGTGACAACATCCTCGCGTGCGACGTCCAACCCCAGTTCGGTGGCGACCGCGGCCGCTGTTGTCGGATGATCCCCGGTCAGCACGCGCACTTGCCGTCCGTCGCCTCGAAGTTCTCGAACAAGTTGCGTTGCTTCGGGTCTGAGCGTGTCCGAGAGTCCGAGAAGGCCGACCGCTTCCAACCCCTCGGAGCAACACTGTTCGAGAAATTGCGAGTCTTCGCCTGCGCGTCGCGCGTCGTGTTCCGACAACTCGCGCTGGGCGACGGCAACCACCCGCAGTCCGCGTCCGGCCATGCTTTGAACGTGCTTCGCCGACACAGCATTCGGATCTCGTCCTGCTTCGGTCACGAATTCCGGCGAACCTTTGAGTGCGATCCGCCTGCCGAGCAAAGCTGCCGAGTACGGCCGCCCCGACCTGAACGGAACGAGGTTGTTCGCCTCGACGTCACCGAAAACCGAAGCATCGTCCAGAGCTTGCTGGGCTGCATCGACGACGGCGGCATCCGTCGAATGAAACACGCGATCGTCGCGACTTCCCAAGGCACTGCGCGCCGCAACTTCCAGAATCTCGCTTTCGTCCCAGCCGTCGACGCGTTCGACCGCGGCCACCCGTAGCTTGTTCTCGCTGAGGGTTCCGGTCTTGTCGAAGCAGACCACGTCGACACGACCGAGCGCTTCTATCGATCGTGGCGCACGAACCAACACTCCTGCTGCAGTGAGCCTTCGCGCTGCGGCCTGCTGAGCCAGAGTGGCAACCAGAGGCAGCCCCTCCGGCACGGCAGCCACAGCCACGGCCACACCTCCGGTGACGGCGCGGCGCAGACCGGTACCACGAAGCAGACCCGCGACTGTCACCAACGCCCCACCGCCGATACTGGCCGGCAGGGTCGCCCTGGTGAGTTCGCGAAGTCTGTTGGTCAGGCCCACAGCAGGTCCGGATCGGGACACACCGACATCGGCACGCCTGGTCACCGTTCGGGCTCCGATGGCCGTGACCACGCCACGACCGGATCCGGCAAGCACTGTTGTCCCTGCGTAGGCCATGCACCGTCGCTCGGCCAGTGGCATCCCAGGGGTCGGGTCGGTCTGCTTGTCGACGGGCAGGGACTCTCCCGTCAACGACGACTCGTCGACTTCCAGTGATTCGACGCTCAACAGGCGACAATCTGCGGGCACGATGTCCCCGGACTCGATTGCCACGACGTCACCGAGTTCGAGCGCGTCGGCCGCTGTCTCGACCGTGCCGTCGTTGGTTACTCGCCGAGCTACCGGTTCCTGAGTCCGCAAGAGCCGCTGCACCGCCCGCTCCGAATGAAGCCGTTGAACAGCGGACATCGCGGCATTGCCGACCAAGACCGAGCCGACCAGGACGGCGTCTACCGGTGAACCGAGGACTGCACTGGCAGCGGAGCCGGTCGCCAACACAGGCGTCAGTGGATCCGCCAATTCTGTTCGCAACGCCGACAATCCGTCACGGATCAACCTGAACCGTGCGGGCGCTCGCACACGAGCTTCCGCACGGTGCGGTGTATGTCGGATGGATTCGGATAGTTCGCGAACGACAGCATCACCGTCCATCTCATGCCAGGTATCGCTCGGAGTACCGACAGGGACGGGCGCTTGAATCACAGATCGGGACAAGGTGTATCCGGTCCACAGTCCCGCGGCCGAACCAGCTGTGATCGGCCCCGGCCCAGCCCCTCGAACTCCCGGAAGCATGATCAAGGCACCCAATGCCGAAGAGCCTGAGGAGAGTTCGACACCGCGCCTCGTCGCTGTTCGAGCAGCCGGGAGCGCATGGACAACCCGCCACGCCCCGGCCAAGTCGGTGTGGATGTCGGCACTCACGTGCTCGCCACTCGGTGGTGAAATCCCGATGCGTAGCACTGCCTGCCCCGCTATCGCCCTACTCGACACGATCGCAACTGTCCGACCCTCGGCCACCAACGCCGAGAGAGCCTCGCGCAGGCCGGCTTCGGCAGTCGATTGCGCCGGATAGAGCTCGTCGAATCCACTTCGCAGTGATCCGAGCCCGTCGTCGTCGATCGTGACGGCTGCGACCCCGGCCGCACGTATTTCGCCTATCAGTGTTTCCGCCAGACCTTTTCGCACGGGTCGCACGACCACTTCGGCGCCGCCGATGCGGTGCCTTCCCACTCCGACAGTTCCGTCGTTCAGAGCTTTCCTGGCTTGTTCCCACACTGCGACGCGATCCGACTCGGCCACCTCTCGTATGTCGGAAACCCGGAGCGAGTCGTCGAAGAGGACGCTCGGATCGACGAGGACGGTGTCAATACGATCGAGCATGCGTAGAGCCGCAGAGTCCGAAACGGCGGTGTGGTGCGTCCGACACAGACCGTATGACACACCAGCAGCGAATGATTCGCGCGACATCCGAAGCGGCCGCGGCGCCGAAACCTTGATACTCGTCGCGACGGTGTCACCGCCGGCGGACACGGTAGCCAGTGCAGCCCCGGCCGCCAGCTGAACCCCAGCGATCCTGTCGGCATAACGCTCCCCCGGACCACTCGGGTCAGGCCTCGTGGAAGCACCGCGACCGCCAGGTTCGAATGACCACACCCGCCGAGAGTTTCGCGCCGCCAGAGTTTCGCGCAGCAGCATCGTCCGCAGCCCGGAATCCACGCCCAATGACGCAGGCGCATAGGTCAGAACATCCGCGAACGACGTCGCCGACTCCAATGCGAAGTCGGTGAGCGAACGGCCAAGGCGCTGTTCGATTCGCCGACGCACCCGGGGTTGATAATTGATCGCCGACGCGGCCGCCGAGACATAGGCGGAACCTGGGATTCGCGGGGCACCGAATATCGATCCCGCTGCTGCAGGAATCATCCCCATACCCGCCAACGCGAGGGTGCCGGTCCGCAACGCCACGTCACTGACAGCGGTTCGCGGAATCGTCGAACCGCCCACCAACGCGAGTCCCGACAACGCCAGGCGCGGCGGCAAAGTTGCCACCGACACCGCACGCCGGGCCATCGCTGAGAACATCAGTGAGTGGATCGAGTGTGCGAAGAACTGTGAGTTCGATCCTGTGACCGGCCGGCCGCCTTGTGGGAGTTTTCGCTCGATTCCTTCTTTACCTGTTCCGGCTTTACCTGTTCCGGCTTGCTCGCGCGGCCAACCGCCTTGACCTCGCGATCCGTCCGACCGCTCTTGCGATCCCATTCGTGGAGTACCAGGGCCGTGCCGCCGACTGCCAAGATCACCGGCCATTCCACCAATCCCGCCGCACCCACGGCCGCCATCGTGAGAACCGCCGTCGGCGTCGAGGAACTACCCGCACGAATTCCGTCTCGGACACCCTCCGCCGATCCGCGTATCCCGCCCGTCACTCCACCGATCACTCCACTACCGACGGCTCCGGCCACCGTCGTCGTTGCGTCTGCCACCCCACGAACGACGCGGGTCGCTTCGTCCACAATCATCATCGGACGCTCCTATCAGCAGTCCATCGAAGAATTCAGTATTTGAGGCCATACCCAACGCTGACGGCGGCAATCACGATCCGATACATTTTTCGGCGAACCTGGCGAGGGCGCGCCATCGCCAGCGCCGTGAGAGGGTACGGTGCGGGATGCAGCGACCACCTTCATCGACGGGAGTTCCACACAGTGGCGATCATCGGAAATTCGGATCTCGACATCTTCCGAATCAGCTTGGGCGGCAACCCTTTCGGATGGACCGCGGACGAGAAGACGTCCTTCGAGATCCTCGACTCGTTCGCCGAAGCCGGTGCAAATTTCATCGACACCTCCGACTCGTACACGGCGTCGGCTCCCGGCAATTCCGGTGGGGAATCCGAAACGATCATCGGGAAATGGATCACCGATCGGGGACTGCAGAACGACATCGTCGTCGCCACCAAGGTCGGTAGCCATCCCGATTTCAAGGGCCTGAAGGCCGACAACATCGCGGCCGCAGCAGAGGCGTCGCTGCGGCGCCTGCAGACGGACTGCATCGATCTGTACTACGCGCATTTCGACGACCCGCAGACTCCGCTCGAAGAAACGCTCGAAGCCTTCAACGCGTTGGTCGTCGCCGGCAAGGTTCGCTATCTCGGAATCTCCAATTACAGCCCCGATCGCGTCCGGGAGTGGCTGCGAATCACCGAAGAGAACGGTTACGCCGCGCCGATCGCCCTGCAACCGCACTACAACCTGGTTCACCGCAAGTCGTACGAACCCGAACTTGCCCAGATCGCCACCGACAACAACATCAGCGTCTTCCCGTACTTCGCTCTCGCTTCCGGCTTCCTGACCGGAAAATACAAGACCCGCGCGGACATCGAAGGCAGCTCCCGCGAACGACTGACCGCCGGATACTTCAGCGACGCCGGACTCGACGTCGTCGCGGAACTGGCGACAATCGCGCAGGCACACGACAGCGAGATCTCGACCGTCGCGCTGGCCTGGCTGCTGACTCGACCGGGCATCACCGCACCGATCGCGAGCGTCAGCCGCCCCGAGCAGCTCCCGGCGCTACTGGATGCCCCGAATCTGGTGCTCTCGTCGAATGAACTGGACACTCTCGAACGGGTGTCGGCGGCAGTCGGAGCCTGAGATCAGGCAGTTTTGAGATGAGCGCCGAGGGCCGTGTTGTTGATCGTCCAGAACGACCAACCGTCATGGCTCTCGGTGTCGCCTGAGATGTGACCGGTGACGGCATTTGCGGCCGCGGTCGGATCTGGGAATCGGCGGCCTTCCATCGGTCCGCGCATGATCTCGACGACCTCGGTGGTTTCGTCGAAGCGCCCGACCCAGCGATATCCGTGGCAATCGGCTGTCATCTCGAGGCGATTGTCGACGACTTCGATCTCCTCGACACCGCTGGCGCGACGCTTCTTCGCGGCGACCGGCGACGTCTTACGCTTGGTCGCAACCGGGGTCTCGACGTAAATGCTCGGATCCTTGACCGCGGCCAAGCCCAGCGCATCCCAACGATCGTGACCGTGCACGACGCGCCCACGCGGAATCGCGTGATGGCCGGTGCGATTACGTCCGGGGCTGTCCATGATCCACAGGTCGACCTCGGCGCGGATGTCGTCGGCGACCTCGTTGGAGGGCAACATGTAGAACTCGTGCGGATCTGCTGCCAGGTCGACGAACACCCAGAACTCGGAGCGGGTGTCGTCACTCTCGAGCGACTCGTCCTGACGCCTGGCCTGCCAGTCACCGTCGAGCTTGGACCGCACGCGGACGATTCGGCTGACACCGTCAGCGCCCGTCACCTCGACGGGATTACGACGTGAGTGCGTGAGACGGACAGCCTTGCCCCCACGCTGCGTAGCTTCGGAAATGAACGCATTGATGCCGCGGCTTGCGGTGTCTTCCATGATCGACCTGTCTCGAGCGGGTACGCCCGCATCACCGGATCGGCATCGGGGTCGAGCATTGAGCGAAATCCCGGCCTTTACTTCGATCGTGTGGCCGGTCAGTACCCCCGACCTTACAGCTCCGGCGACGGCCTGACTACGGCGCCCGACGCTCGTTCCCAGAGGTCAGCAGTGCAATGTCCCCGTAAAGCGCCGCCCGGTGAGCGAACATCAGCTCTTCCACACCGTCGAATTGATCCCCGACGTAGTGCGTGTTTGCAGCCGAAAGTTCACGTGAACCAGAGCGCGCGAGTAGGTCGTCGATCCGGCTGTCGAGGCTCGCTGCATGCGCAACCGCGCGCTGCGAACTCAACTGATCCTCGGCCCGTGCGACCAGGTCACCGATCCGCGCGAGGGCCGCCACGCGCTCGACCAGCTGGTCCCAGACCGCGCCGAGCGCTTCCCTGCGCGAAGCGATTCCGGCTCGGGTTCCCTCGTCGCGTGCCAGTGCAGCCGCGTCGTCCAACTCCGCAAGAATCGAACGCAGCGCGACGGTGTCGACCGCGATCTGGGTGATCTCGTCGGCCAGGTCGAGTTGGTTGCGTTGAATGACGAAGTGGTCGGAATGCCACGCGCTGGAGCTTTCGATCCGGTCGAACAGATTCCCGGCGAGGTAAAGCAAGGCGTCGTACTCACCGGCGCGTCCCTCGGGTTCTGAATCGACCAGTCCGTCGAGGACTTCCGCGATGCGCCTTCCTGCATCGGCGATGACACCGGTTCCCTGAACCTTCCCGAACTGGGCGGCGAGTTTGTCGAGTGCTGCGTTTCCACTGCTGGCCACGACACCGAGCCCCACCGGCAGCTTGGCTGGAACCGGTGTACGGGTGAGCCCGGCAAAGAGAGCCTCGCGTTGCTCGACGTCGAGATGCAGGCCGTCGCGCCGGTCCTTGCGGATGGCACGGACACTGCTCGCGAAGTGACGATTGGAATGCACGATCGCCGATCGCATCGACTGAACGCGCTTCTCGAGCGCCTGCACCCGTCGTTCGAGGACAACCTGAACAGGGCCGATGCGAGTCGCGAGCAGTCGACGTCTGGTGCGGGCCAGCTCGTCGGTGAGATACCGCAACTCCGAGAAGCCGCCGATCTCCGGGAACGAACGTCCGACACTGCGCCGGTTCGCCAGGATCGATCGCGTCGACTCGTCCCCATACCCCCCGGCAATCAGCAGCGCGACATCATCGGACAACTCCGGCCGGTTCGACTCGACGGTTCCCGCCGCACACCACTCCCTCACTCGGGTGGAGATGAGCGTTCGCCGTTCGGTCACCGATGCCACGACAAAGACGTCGTCAGTTCCGTCTCTCATCTCACGGCCATCCGTCATCTCACGCCTCCTGCTGGGTGCCGGTTACCACTGTTCCAGAATCTGCCGACACGCGCCCGACCCCTGCGACCCAGCTCGACGCACCCCTGCCATACCGTAGGCGGGTGACCTCCCTGCGATCAGACGCGCACGCAGGTCACTCGCGCGCATCGAAGACTGATCCAGCAGTTCAACCGCTGCTTCCCGACCTCGCGATCGAACAACTTCAGTCCTTGTTGCAGGTTCGTTCCTGGACTCTCGCGGAATGGTTCGCGATGGCCGACCAACGCGGATTCCTCGCGCCCGCTGCCAGCGTTCCGCTCTTCATGGAAGCCGCGCTGAAGTATCCCGAGCACCGCGAGGCGCTACTTCGCCTCGCCGGTCGACGCGGGCAGTACCTGGCGGAGCAGAACCCGGATTGGGCCCAGCTACGACGAATCGGATCACGCCGGGACGAGCTGTGGCTTTCGCCCGATCCGGACGACCGTACGGCCTGGTTCGATTACATACGTACGGTCGACCCGGAACTGGCGAGCGAAGAGCTCGAGATCGCTTGGGACGACGAGGCCACGGCAAGCCGGCTGCACTTCCTCGACCATCTCGACGTCGGGCTGGGTGAACACGACTACGCGCTCCTCGAGTGTGCACTCGACGATCCAGCCGTGCGGGTCCGTGAGCGTGCAATTCAACTACTACGGCAACTCCCCCGATCTCCGTTTGCCTCTCGAATGGTCACTCGGGCTCGGTCCTGGGTGCGGCTCGAGACGAAGCCCTTGCGGCCGCGCCTTGCCGTCCGATTGCCCGGCTCGCTCGACGACCTCGCATTTCGTGACGGCATCGAAGACGTCCACTACAAGAACAAGGGCATCCGGCGCTGGTGGTTACGGCAAGTCGTGACCGCCACTCCGCTGACGCTGTGGGAATCTATGGCCGGTTCGCCACGCGAGGCCCTCACCATCCCCATCGAGAAGCAATGGCGCGCAGTGATGATCGAATCATGGACTGCTGCAACCGTTCTCCAGAAGAACACCGCGTGGGCGTCGGCATTTCTGGAGCGGGACGGGCGCACGACCGACCGGAGAATCGTCGCCATCGCGGACCCACGCGAGCGCGTCGAGTACATCGTTGCCGGCCACGCGGACGAGTACCTTCTGGGCGTCGACGGCAGCGCACTACTCGACGGCATCGACCGCCCATGGCCCCTGGCCGTCGCCGAAAAGTTGTTGAACGCCTTGGAGAACGAAGCGATGGAGCATGCTGCGACGGGTGAGGACTTGGGCATCCACTCGCGTCACAGTCACTTTTCCACCCTGCGAAGCGTGCAGGCGCGCTTCCCTTTCGACGCCGTACCGCTTCTGCAGGACGCGGCGGCCCGAACGAGTGACCCCGGGTGGCAACACGCATTCACCGACAGCGCCGTCAACATCGAGCAGCGCCGACTCCGCTTGGACGTCCTGCGCAATCACCGCTGAACGACGAAGGGGCCGCATCCTTGGAACGGAATGCGGCCCCTTCGTCGTTCGTGAAAGATCAGACCACGCTGACCATCTCGTGATCAGCCACACCGGCGGCCAACACCCGAAGGTGATCTTCGGTGCTGCCGAGGGTGTGCTCGATGGCGACGAGTCGGCTCACGTAGTGCCCCACCGGGTACTCTGCGGTCATACCGATACCACCATGCATCTGGATCGCCTCCTGGCCGATGAGCCGAGCCGAACGCCCGATCTGCAACTTCACCCGCGAAGCGATCACTGGATCGACGACGCCGTCGGCAAGGGACATCGTTGCGTACAGACTCATGCTGCGTGCCAACTCGAGCGAGACGTACAGGTCGGCGGCGCGGTGTGTCAGTGTCTGGAACTTTGCGAGGGGAACCCCGAATTGCTTACGCGTCTTGAGGTATTCGGTGGTCAGGCGTAGCGCCTCTTCCATCGCTCCGACAGCCTCGGCGCACAGCGCGGCCTGCTCACGGATCTGCGCGGCCTGGATCAGAGCAGTAGCGTCACCGCCCTCACCGAGTGCTTCGGCCGGCGTATCGGTGAACTCGATCTGCGCCCCGCGCAACCCGTCGTGAGTGGCGTAGGACTTGCGTACCAAACCGGAGGCATCGCTCTTGACGAGGAACAGTCCGACGCCACCGCCGGGGAGCGCAGCGCTCACGACCAAGATGTCCGCCGTCGCGCCGTGGCCGACGGGATTCTTGATACCGGTGATGGTCCAGCCGCCGTCGACCTGGGCCGCCGCGGTGGCCCGTTCGGTTGCCGGCCAACGGATTCCGGGTTCCTGGTCGGCGAACGCGAGGAACGTGGTGCCCTCGGCCACTCCGGGAAGAATCGACGAACGCTGCTCTGCACTGCCACCTTCGGAGATGAGGCCGCCCGGCGTCACGACCGCGTCGAGTAGCGGCTCGGGTGCCAAGCGTCGACCGATCTCGGTCATGACCGCGCCGATTTCCACTGGGCCGGCGTCCATGCCGCCGTCGTCCTCGGAGAATGTCAGGCCGAGCAAGCCGACCTCGGCCAACTGCTTCCAGACCTGCGGGCTCCACCCGGGATCGGAGTCGATGATCGCGTTGCGCTTCTCGGCGTCGTAGCTACGCGCGAGGAGATCCTTGGTGGTGTCGCGGAGAAGTTTTTGTTCGTCGTTGAGTTCGAAGTCCATGCCACGCCTCACAATCCGAGGATCGAGGAGGCGATGATGCTGCGCTGCACTTCGCTCGATCCGCTGTAGATGGATACCTTGCGGTAGTTCAAGTACGTCGGGGCAGTGTGCTGCGCCCAGCTCGCGGAGGCGATGTCGCTGCCCGCGTCGTACGGCAGTGAATCAGGGCCGGCCACGTCCATCAGCAGTTCGACGCTCGCCTGCTGCAATTCGGAGCCACGAAGCTTGAGCAGCGACGACGCCGGGTTCGGCTGGCCGTCAGCGGAACTGGCTACCACTCGGAGCTGAGTGAGCTCGAGGGCAAGCAATTCGTTTTCGAGTTCGGCGAGGCGAGCAGCGAAGAGCGGATCTTCGAGCAGTGTTCCGTTGCCGACCTTGACCTCGGCAGCGCGGGCCTTGGCCTGGGCCAGACGAACCTTCGAGAAACCGACGCGGGTGACACCGGTGCGCTCGTTACCGAGCAGGAACTTGGCGTAGCCCCAGCCCTGGTTCTCTTCACCGACCAGGTTCTCTCCCGGAACGCGGACGTCCTCGAAGAACACTTCGTTGACCTCGTAGCCGCCGTCGATCAGCTTGATCGGGCGGACCGTGACGCCAGGCGTCTTCAGATCGACAAGGATGAACGAGATGCCGGCCTGACGCTTGGGCGCATCGGGATTGGTGCGCACCAGGCAGAAGATCCAGTCGGCGTACTGTCCCAGCGTCGTCCAGGTCTTCTGACCATTGATGACCCAGTCGTCGCCGTCGCGGACCGCACGGGTCTTGAGCGAAGCGAGATCGGAACCGGCCTCGGGTTCGGAGAATCCCTGGCACCACCAGATGTCGAGGTTCGCAGTCGCCGGAAGGAACTTCTCCTTCTGCTCCTGCGAGCCGAAGGCCGCGATGACCGGACCGACCATGTTGGCGTTGAACGCCAAAGGTTCGGGAACCGACGCAAGCTGCAGTTCGTCGAGCCAGATGTTGTGCTGGACCGGGGTCCAGTCCTTGCCGCCCCACTCGACCGGCCAGTGCGGTACCGCCAGACCGTGAGCGTTGAGGATCTGCTGCGCCTCGACCATACGGTCGCGCCCCAACTCCTCGCCGTGGGCGTACGCCTCCCTGATGTCCGCGGGGATTTGCGTACGGAAGAACGTCCGCATCTCGTCGCGGAACGCTAGTTCCTCGTCGGTCAATGCCAGGTTCATCGGGATTCCTTCGCACTCGAAACCGGATTCATGTTCGGTTCGACCGTACCCCGACAGCTATGGAGGCGGAACAGGTACCGCAAAAGACGGCACTCAGGGCCGACCCCCTACACGGTTTTCAGGACCAACAGGTAACCCCCGCCCGCGGCGTCGATACTTGTTTCGACATTCAACGCGGGAGCCAGACGCGACAACCGATCGATCAACCAATCCGACGCTTCCTGGGCGTCGTCCTTGCCGGGGCAGCGAGCGACGGCGACGCGGCCACCCTTTCGCTCGAGCTGCTCCACGACCCCGATGATCGGGGCGGGATCCACGACGAACAGCCGATCCGGCCATTCCACAACAGGTTTGACCGCACCCTTCTTGGTGTTGCATGCGCGGTGCGCCAAGCGTTCGACGCCACCTTTGGTCTTGCCACCCTTTTTTGCGGTGTTGATGCTGTCGATACTCGGGCCGCGCGGATCATTGACGGACATATCGGGATCGACCGGTTCGTCACACAGCCAGCAGCGCCAGGATTCACGTTCGCCGACTTCTTGAAGGGTGCTCATGTGGCAACGGTACCGTGCGCACTTTCGGCTGTTACCGCTACCAAAAGTGCGCACGGGGGCCGAAGGCCCTACATGTCTGCAATCGCCTCGAGCGGCTTCGTCTTGGCCGCTCGGTTGGCCGGCCACAGCGCCGCCAAGACACCCACCACACCCGAGCCGATCAGCATTCCGACCACCTGACCCCACGGGATCGTGATCTTGTCGAGGCCCTGATCCGCGAGAGTGCTCACGAAGGCCCAACCGAACGCGATGCCGAGAACAACTCCGACCGCCGCGCCGTACACCGCGATGAGCACCGACTCGAGGTAGATCGTGCGTCGCATCTGTCCGCGCTGCATGCCGACAGCTCGCAGCATTCCGATTTCTCGTCGCCGCTCGACCACCGAGAGTGCCAGGGTGTTGATGATGCCCAGGATTGCGATCACGACCGCGAGTGCAAGCAGTCCGTAGAGGATCGCCAACAACGTGTTGATCTGCTGGCCCTGAGTTCCCTTGAACTCCTCACGATCCTGCACCTGGACGACGACGTACTTCTCCGTGGCCGTTTCGAGCTCGGATCGCAGCGTTGTCAGATCCGCGCCAGGCTTCGCCTTCACCAGCACCACGAAGTCCGGCAGACTCTCGGCCGGCATCAGCTTCCGATACGCCTCGTCCGAGACGATCCACGAGCCGATCAGCTGGTTGTCCTCGAACACTCCCGCGACAACCGTCTGGTACTCGACGCCGCCGGGACCGGTCAACGTCTGGGTCGAACCCACAGTCCAACCCTTGTCGTCCGCAGTCGACTTCGAGACGAGCATGTTGTTGCCGGTCAGATCGACCGTGCCCTCGAGGATCTTGTATTCGAGCACGCCTTCGATCGGGCCGTCGAACGAAGCGCCCTGCTCGTCCTCACCGTCGACCTTCGCACGCACTCCGTGCAACGACGTCGCGCTCTGCACGTCGGGCACTTGTCGGACCGCGTCGGCCGCACCTCGCGGCACGCCGATCGCGTTGGGACCGGTCAGGATGTAGTCGGCCGAAACACCCACGTCGACAAGAGCATTGATGCTCGCCTTGGCCGAGGAACCGAACACTCCGATGACCGTCACCAGCATCAGACCGAGAGTCAACGCGAATGCCGTTGCGGCCGTGCGACGGGGATTGCGCACCGCATTGGTACGAGCCAATCGCCCGATGGCACCGAACGGCTTGGCGAACACGGCACCGAGCGCGCCGACGATCGGCCGCGACAGCGCGGGAGCCCCGAGAAGCACCGCGATGATCAACGAGAACGCACCGAGGCCTACGATCAGCGCCGCGCCGCCGCCGGTACCGCGAGAGCCGAACACGAGCAGTGCCACACCGATCACGCCGAGAATCGCACCGATCAACGTCCGCACTCGCAGTGAGTCGCCGGTGGAGGCGAACTCCTCACGCATGGCCGCCACCGGCGGGATCTTCGACGCACGACGAGCCGGGGCGTAAGCGCTGAGCGTCGTGACGACGACGCCGACCACCAACGCGACGATGATCGTGCGGGCACCCACCTGGAGCGGGCCTTCCGGCAGACCGACGTCGAATGTGTTGAGGAGACTGCGCAATCCGTAGGCGAGACCGATACCGCCGAGCAGACCGATGATGCTGCCGATGAGTCCGACCACGAGCGCCTCGGTGACCACCGAACGGCCGACCTGCGCTCGGCTCGCACCGATCGCACGCAGCAGCGCCAGCTCACGAAGACGCTGCGCCACGATCATCGAGAAGGTGTTGTAGATGATGAACGTTCCGACGAGCAGAGCAATCGCGCCGAACGCCAACAGGAAATAGTTGATGAAGCTCAGCGCCGAGTCGACCTCGGCCTTGGTCTCCTCACGAACCTGGTCGCCGGTCTGCACCTTGAGATCGGGGAAAACCTGCTCGACGCGTTGCTGCAGTTCCGTCTGCGACACCCCTTCGCCCGCGACGTCGATGTACTCGACGTGTTGGCCGTCGGTGAAGAGTCCACGGGCCTGCTCGTCGGTGAAGAGCGCGCCGATGAACCCGCCGGTGTCACTGCCCGCCCCCTCGTAGATACCGGACAACGTCACGTCCACGATTCCGCGGGCCGGTGCCAGAACCTTGGCGGAGTCCCCCACCTTCAGTCCGGCTCGCTCGGCGGCGCTGGTGTTCAGCGCGACCTGACCGGTCTGCGTCGGAGGCGCGCCCTCGACGAAGGTGTCGGGTTCGGCAATCGCCTGGCCCGGCGGTAGGTAGGACTGACCGATACTCGGCGCGCCGCCGGTCTGAACAGCGCCGCCGTCTGCGTTGATCAGGACGATCTGTCCACTGACGGCCGGGGCTACCGCTCGGACGCCGTCGACTGCGGCAAGTTTGTCGACATCCTCGACCGGAACGCCACTGGTGTTGCGCTCTTCCATCGATACCCGGACGTCGACGCCCTGGGCGGTGTTCTCGAAGATCGAATCGAAAGTCTTCTGGAGGGTGTCGGTGAAAACGAACGACCCCGCGACAAAAGCCGTGCCAAGCACCACGGAGAGAACCGTCAGCGCAAGTCGCACCTTGTGTGCCGCCAAGTTGCGCAGGGAAACCTTGCGCATCGGCGAGTTGCTTACCGAAGCCATGTGCTCAAGCCCCGGCTTCCACGTTCACGACCGCCTGCGGAGCGTCCAGACGCTTCATCCGGTCGAGGACCGAATCCGCCGTAGGCTCACGCAATTCGTCGACGATCTTGCCGTCCGCGAGGAACACGACACGATCGGCGTACGCCGCTGCCCGCGGATCGTGCGTCACGATCACCACGGTCTGGTTGAACTCGTCCACGGCCGCCCGCAGGATCGAGAGCACCTCCCCGGAGGACTTCGAATCGAGGTTTCCGGTCGGCTCGTCGCCGAAGATGATCTCCGGCTGACCCGCCAGCGCACGCGCACACGCCACACGCTGCTGCTGACCACCCGAGAGCTCTCCCGGCCGGTGATCGAGGCGATCCCCGAGACCCAGCTTGGTCAGGACGCTGTTCAGCCAGGTCGGGTCCGCTTTGCGTCCCGCGATGTCGAGCGGCAACGTGATGTTCTCGAGCGCCGTCAGGGTCGGCACCAGGTTGAACGCCTGGAAAACGAAACCGATGCGATCGCGTCGCAATTGGGTCATCTGTTTGTCGGAAAGCGTCGTGAGTTCCGTGTCACCGATGAGAACAGAACCCGAACTGGCGGAATCCAGACCGGCGAGGCAATGCATCAGCGTCGACTTACCGGAACCGGACGGCCCCATGATCGCCGTGAACTCACCGCGGGCGAAATCTGCGGACACCGAACTGAGGGCGTGCACCTGGGTATCTCCGGTGCCGTAGGTCTTGGACAGGCCGACTGCGCGGGCCGCGACATCCTGGGCGTGCGAACTCATGATCGCCTTTCCTGTTCACTTCGGTGCTACTTTGCGGGCGTGACGGGCGCCCGTGAAAACACGGACGCCCGCAATGGTTGGTTCCATCCTGTCGGGTGGCGGGCGCGCCCGCCATCGGGGACCACCCTGATATCTGCGGCCGAGCCGGTCAGGGTCGGGGGAATGCGACCCCTCCTGCTTGTGCGCATTGACTGGAAACAGCGATACGAAGACCGGGCGCACATTAACCTTGTGACACCAATCACACGAGAGAGGCGGCCGAATGTCCGACGCCACCGCTGGAATCATTTTCGATCGGCTAGAGCACTGGGCGACGGTCAAGCCTGATCAAGCAGCGATGACCTTCCAAGGGACCGAATTCACGTGGGCTCAGTGGCGGGAGCGCATCTTGCGTATCGCCGCCGCCCTCGCCGAATCAGGCATCGGTGCCGGCGACACTGTCGCGTTCGTCGACAAGAATCATCTGTCCTGTCTCGAAGTCACCTACGCCGCCTCACTGCTCGGCGCCGCGAATGTCGTTCCCAACTGGCGACTTTCGAGCGAAGAGCTGGATTACGTTCTCGCGGACTGTGGCGCTCGCATTCTGTTCGTCGGCAGCGAACTACTCCCCCAGGTCGTCGCGATGCGAGACCGCTTGACGGCCGTCGAATCGATCTTCGCCGTCGGCGGTGAACACGACGAATTCGAGCCGTGGATCGACGAGGTCACACCGCTGCACTCCCGCCCCGAGGTGAGCCCCGATGCCACCGCTCTGGTTCTCTACAGTTCCGGGACGACCGGTCGCCCCAAGGGTGTCCAGCTCACGCATCGAAACCTGTTCGCGCACAGCAACAATGTCCTCGAAATCCTGCCGGCCCACGAGGATCACCGATTCTTGATCGCGATGCCGATGTTCCACGTCGGCGGAACGTGCTACGCCATCATGGCAATTCACACCGGTGGCCGCTGTTACTTCACGAGAGAAGCCGACGGACCGTCGATCTTCGCCGGTCTCGCCGCCGGAGCCAACATCGCCTTTCTCGTCCCACCGGTCATTGCCGGAGTCCTGGCCGCAGGCGAGCAGGCGGTCGCCGCCTTCAAAGCATTCAAACGCATCACCTACGGCGCCGCCCCCATGCCGCTCCCACTGTTGCGCGCGGCACTCGCAGCGTGGCCGGACACCGAATTCGTGCAGGTCTACGGCATGACCGAAATGGCAGGCGTCATTACCGCGTTGATGCCGGACGTTCACCGCGACGAGTCGCAGGTCGAGCGCATGGCATCAGCAGGTACGGCGATCCCCGGCGTCGAGATGCGCGTGGTGGACCCCGTCACGCTCGAGGACGTGCCCACCGGAACGACCGGTGAACTGTGGTGGCGATCCGAACAGTGCACACCCGGATACCTGGGCAAGCCTGAGGCGACGGCCGAAACGATTACCGCAGACGGGTGGCTACGTAGCGGCGACATGGGCCGCGCCGACTCCGGCGGCTTCGTCTTCATCGAGGACCGCCTCAAGGACATGATCATCACCGGCGGCGAGAACGTCTACTCCCCCGAGATCGAACGAGTACTGGTGGAGCATCCGGCAATCGCCGAGGTCGCGGTCATCGGCGTTCCCGACGACCGTTGGGGTGAAACCGTCAAGGCTGTCGTGGTTCTCACTGCCGAAGCGCAGATCGACGAAGCCGAACTGATCACCTATACACAGGAACGCCTCGCAAAGTTCAAGTGCCCGACCAGTATCGACGTCGTCGAGATTCTTCCCCGCAATCCCACCGGAAAGATCCTCAAACGCGACCTCCGCAAACCGTACTGGGAGAACCGCGAACACAAACTGGTCTGAGTTCGCGTGCTGTAATGGGGCGGTGACTTCGCGCCGCCCCACCACACCCAATCCGACCGATCCGTGCCCGTGCGGCAGCGGCAACGCGTTGGCCGAATGCTGCGGCAAGTACATCAGCGGAGTAGCGCACGCACCGACCGCCGAAACCCTGATGCGTTCGCGTTACACGGCTTTCGCTGTGATGGACGACGAATATCTCACGCAGACTTGGCATCCCGACCATCGCCCAGCCCAACTCGATCTCGACCCCGACCAGAAATGGCTCCGGTTGGAGATCCTGGACACCGAACGGGGCGGGCTGTTCGATTCCGACGGCGTCGTGGAATTTCGCGCTCACTACACATTCGGACGCGAGCGGGGAATGCTCCACGAACGCAGTCGATTTGCGCGAACAGAGGGTAAGTGGCTCTATGTCGACGGCGATATCGGTTAGGTAACTCCGGGCACCGCCGCCGCGGATCCCGATAACGCGAGCCCTACGATCGAGTCATGACAACGAACCGGACGAGATCATTTGCCGCTGTCGCTGCCATCGCAGTGGGCGTGAGCCTGACTGCCTGTTCGCAGGACGCGGAGACCACTCCCACGGCAGCCACCTCGGCCGTCACCTCGACCTCGACCTCGAGTGCAGCAGCGTCGACCACAGAACCAGTCCCGACGGACAGCTCCGACAAGACGTCGGCTGCGGGCACCGAATCCAAGCTCACCGTCGTCAACATCAGAGTGGGCGAGCACGACGGATTCGATCGTGTCGTCTACGAAATGGGCGGAACCGGCACACCCGGTTGGCGCGTCAAGTACGTCGACGCGGCGACGCAGGAAGGCAGCGGTAAGCCCGTGGACATCAAGGGTGCCGCAGTGATCCAGGTCCTGATCGACGGTTCCGCATATCCCTTCGACAGCGGAGTCGAGCAGTACTCCGGCCCCAACCCGGTCCCCGGCGTCGGCGGAGTCGTGACCGAGGTCAACGGGTCCAACGTCTTCGAGGGAGTCACGCAGTCGTTCATCGGCGTGACCGAGAAGCAGCCGTTCACGGTCACGATGCTCAGCGACCCTCCTCGCGTGGTGGTCGACGTGGCCCGCTGAGGCCGCACTTGACCTGAAGTTTGGTTGAGGTTCTACCTTCGTGTCGTACCGGCCACGTAATCTTCGTGGCCGGCGACCGGAGGGGCGAAGTCATGAGTATGGAAGTCACCGCGTGGAACGCGATGTACAACGCGATGCACGCGCAAGAAGATCGGCGCCCGTTCTCGAAGGCGACACTGAAGCGGATCGCGACGTTCGCAGTTCCACAGAAACGCAACCTCAGCTGGTACCTCGTACTGAGTGTCGTCACTGCTGCGCTTGCCGTGGCAACACCTGTCCTGGCCGGGCGCGTGGTCAACGCGATAGTCGGCGGCGACGCCGTCGACGTGGTCGTCAAACTTGCCGCCCTGATCGCACTGGTTGCACTTCTCGAAGCCGCTCTGGGACTGTTGACCCGGTGGCTCTCGGCCAGCATCGGCGAAGACCTGATCCTGCATCTGCGCACCACCGTCTTCGATCACGTCCAGAAGATGCCCATCGCGTTCTTCACCAGAACTCGAACCGGAGCACTGGTCAGCCGTCTCAACAACGACGTCATCGGCGCTCAGCGCGCCTTCAGCGACACCTTGTCCGGAGTGGTCAGCAATCTGGTCACCCTGGTGATCACGCTGATCGTCATGCTCGGGATCTCCTGGCAGATCACCGTCCTCGCGCTGCTACTTCTCCCGATCTTCGTCATCCCCGCACGGCGCATGGGCGCAAAACTTGCAGCACTCAATCGTGAAGCAGCCAACCATAATTCGCTCATGAGCACCCAGATGACGGAGCGGTTCTCCGCTCCCGGCGCGACTCTGGTCAAGCTGTTCGGCCGCCCGTCGCAAGAATCTGCGGAGTTCGCGGTTCGCGCCAGGCGTGTGCGCAACATCGGAGTCCGGACCGCAATGCTGCAGTCCGTCTTCGTCACAGCGCTGACACTGGTCTCGGCCCTTGCTCTTGCCCTCGTCTACGGACTCGGCGGCTTCTACGCGCTGCGCGGACAGTTGGACGCAGGCGCCGTCGTGGCGATGGCACTGTTGTTGACGCGGCTGTACTCACCGTTGACCGCACTGGCCAGCGCCCGGGTCGATGTCATGAGCGCCCTGGTCAGCTTCGAGCGGGTATTCGAGATTCTCGATCTGGCACCGCTCATCACCGAGAAGCCCGATGCACGCACGGTGCCGGATGGCCCGGTGTCCGTCGAGTTCAAGAACGTCACTTTTGCGTACCCATCCGCGGACAAGGTGTCACTAGCTTCTCTGGAGGAAGTCGCGATCCTCGACACCCGCGGCGGCGAGGACGTGTTGCACAACCTGTCGTTCCGCACCGAAGCAGGACAGATGGTCGCCCTGGTCGGCACGTCCGGTGCCGGAAAGTCGACCGTGGCGCAGATGATTCCCCGCCTCTACGACATCGACTCCGGATCGGTCGAACTGGGCGGTGTCGACGTCCGAGACCTCAGTACCGATTCCATCCGGGAGACCGTCGGCATGGTCACGCAGGACGGGCACCTGTTCCACGAGAGCCTTCGATCCAACCTGCTCCTCGCGCGACCGGATGCCACCGAAGAAGATCTGCGTGAGGTTCTGGAGCGCGCACGGCTCACCGACCTGGTTGCGTCGCTGCCCGACGGACTGGAGACCGTGGTGGGTGAACGCGGTTACCGCCTCTCGGGCAGCGAGCGTCAACGCCTGACCATCGCACGCCTGCTCCTGGCCCAGCCTCGCGTCGTCATCTTGGACGAGGCCACCGCGCATCTCGACTCGACGTCGGAAGCTGCGGTTCAGGAAGCACTCGGCGAAGCACTCGCCGGGCGGACTGCGGTGGTGATCGCTCACCGATTGTCGACGATCCGTTCCGCGGACCTGATCCTTGTCGTCGAGGCAGGCCAGATCGTCGAGCGCGGCAACCATGAGGAACTGCTCGCGCGCGGCGGCCGCTACGCCGAGTTGTACCGCACGCAGTTCGACACCAACGCCCGGAAGAACGGCGCCCTCGCACCGACGCCGATCTGATACCGCGCAGCGCCTTGCCCCCCACACAGAAAACAGGCGCTGTCCTCCTCGCGGAGGGCAGCGCCTGTTTCAGTCTTCATGACAGTCGTTGAAGCTGTAGGTCAGTCGTTGTAGCGATCGCGTCCGCCACCGCGGCGGTCGTCACGTCCACCACGATCGTCCCGGCCACCACGGTCGCCACGGCCACTCGGACGTCCCTGCGGCGGCCCGAAATCAGGCTGCAGCTGGATCAGGACGCCGGAGATACGTGTGCGACGCAAAGCTTCGAGAGTCTCGTTGGAGAGGTCGGCCGGCAGCTCGACGATGCTGTGATCCGGGCGAATGCTGATGTGCCCGAAGTCGCTTCGACGAAGCCCACCCTCGTTGGCGATGGCACCGACGATGGCACCCGGAACGACGCGGTGACGCTTGCCGACTGCAATGCGGTACGCGGCCAGCTCCTGGCCCTCGGGCCCACGCGAGCGCGGGGCCGGGCCATCGTCGAAACGACGGGGAGGACGTGGTTCACGAGGCTCGCGCTCACGACGCGGCGGTGCCGGCGGCTCGGGAGAAAGCAAGAATGCTTCGCCGTCGCGCGACTGCAACGCCAGAGCGGCAGCGATGTCGATGAGCGGAACGTCGTGTTCCTGGTCGTAGTCCTCGATCATCTTGCGGAACATCGCGAGATTCTCCGAGGCCAGGCTCTCGGTGATGGAGTCACCGAACTTGGCCACGCGCTGGGCGTTGACGTCGTCGACACTGGGAAGCTGCATCTCCGCAAGCGGCTGACGGGTCGCCTTCTCGATGGACTTGAGCAGATGACGCTCACGCGGGGCGACGAACAGCAACGCGTCACCCTGACGACCGGCGCGGCCGGTACGACCGATGCGGTGGACGTACGACTCCGTGTCATGCGGGATGTCGTAGTTGACGACGTGGGAGATTCGATCCACGTCGAGGCCTCGAGCGGCAACGTCGGTCGCGACAAGGATGTCGAGGGCGCCGTTCTTGAGCTGACCGATGGTCCGCTCACGCTGTGCCTGGACGATGTCACCGTTGATCGCGGCAGCCGAGTGCCCGCGGGCCCGCAGCTTCTCCGCCAGGTCTTCGGTGGCCTGCTTGGTACGGACGAAGATGATCATCGCCTCGAAAGCCTCGACCTCGAGGACGCGGGTCAGTGCATCGAGCTTGCGCTGATGAGCAACCTGAATGTAGCGCTGCGTGATGTTCGAGGCGGTCGACGTCTTGGACTTGACGGTGATCTCGACCGGATTGTTCAGGTACTGCTTCGAGATCCGGCGAATCGAGCCGGGCATCGTTGCCGAGAACAGAGCGACCTGCTTGTCGCCGGGGGTGTCGCGGAGGATGCGCTCGACGTCCTCCTGGAAGCCCATCTTGAGCATCTCGTCGGCCTCGTCCAGAACGAGGTACTTGAGATTGGTCAGATCCAGGGTGCCCTTTTCGAGATGGTCGATGACACGACCAGGCGTACCGACGACGACGTGCGCACCGCGGCGCAGTCCGGACAGCTGGACGCCGTAGCTCTGGCCACCGTAAATCGGCAGGACGTTGAGTCCGGGGATGTGCGCGGAGTACTTGCCGAAGGCCTCGGCAACCTGAAGCGCCAGCTCACGCGTGGGAGCAAGCACCAGCGCCTGGGTCTGCTTGATCGACGTGTCGATCCGCGACAGGACTGGAACTGCGAAGGCTGCGGTCTTGCCGGTACCGGTCTGTGCGAGACCGACGACGTCCTTGCCTTCGAGCAGCGGCGGAATGGTGGCAGCCTGAATGGGCGAGGGCGACTCGTAGCCCACGTCTGACAGTGCCTTCAGTACCCGATCATCGATGTCGAGGTCGGCAAATGTTGGGGGTTCGGGGTCACGCTCAATATCACTCATTTGACCAGCAGTTTAGCGGATAGAGTATAGACACGACGACATACCGGGGGTGCTTTTACGACAGATCCACCCTCCCAGCGGGTTTCGCCTAGCGTAGGAAGCATGACCGAAGCCACCGCAGCCACCCCCTCCCAGACCGTTGTCGCGATTGCCCAATTCGCCCCGGGGACGGACAAGAAAGCCAACCTCGAATCACTGCGATCACTGGCTTCCGATGCAGCAGCACGCGGCGCGAAAGTTGTCGTGGCGCCGGAATACTCGATGTTCACCGCACCGAAGACGGATGAGCGTTTGATCGAGTCCGCGGAGGACCTGGACGGCGAATTCGGTTCGGCGCTGGCGTCGGTCGCCGCGGAGTTCGGAATCTTCCTCGTGGCAGGAATGAACGAGCGGATCGACGACGTGAGCAGAATCTCCAACACCCTCGTCGCGATGGACCCGAACGGCGAACTGGTGGCGACCTACCGGAAACTGCATCTCTACGACGCTTTCGGTTACCAGGAGTCGGCCGTGATCCGCGCGGGCGAGATCACCGAACCGCAGACTTTCGGGTGCGACGGCCTGACCTTCGGCCTCCAGACCTGCTACGACCTGCGCTTCCCGGAAGTCACCCGGCGCATCGTCGACGTCGGCGCAGACATCTTGCTCCTGCCCGCCCAGTGGGTGCCGGGGCCGCTCAAGGAAGACCACTGGACCACTCTCGTGCGCGCCCGGGCCATCGAGAACACGATGTACATCGCAGCGGCAGATCAGAGCGCGCGCGGCGGCGCGGGTGCCAGCATGATCGTCGACCCGATGGGCGTCGTGATGTGTTCACTTGGCGAGCAGGTCGGGGTCGCCACCGCACTCGTTTCGGCTGCTCGCATCGCCGAGGTACGCGAGAAGAATCCCGCTCTCGCGCTGCGGAGGTTCACAGTCTCGCCGCGGTGACCTGCAGCGAGTAGCGTCGAACTGGTCGGGGTTCGAGCTTCTCGAGGACAACGCAGTGACCCAGTATCGGGATCGATCTTCCGCCGGCAAATTTCTGGCCGGGCGGCTCGAGACCTTGCGTATCGACAAGCCCGTCGTTCTCGGACTCCCGCGCGGCGGAGTTCCGGTCGCAGCCGAGGTGGCTGCGGCACTGAACGCTCCGCTCGACATCGTGGTGGTGCGCAAGCTCGGCAGTCCGTACAACCCGGAACTGGCGATGGGCGCCATCGGTGAGGGCGGCGTGCGGGTCCTCAACCACGACGTCATCGCAGCGGTTCGCGTCTCGAAAAGAGAACTCGTCGCCGTCGAACGCGACGAGCGAACCGAATTGGAACGGCGGGCGCATCTCCTGCGCGAGGGGCGGACCCCGGTTTCCCTCCACGGACGCACTGCGGTGGTCGTCGACGACGGAATGGCTACGGGCGCGAGTGCCGCCGTTGCCTGCCGATGCGCGCGCACCGCGGGTGCTGCCGCCGTGATCGTCGCTGTCCCAGTAGCGTCCCCCGAAGCCATGAGAGTGATCGCGTGCTCCGCCGATCGGGTCGTCTGCCCCTTCGTTCCTGCCCTGTTAGGCGGCGTCGGTGCTGCATTCGAGGACTTTCATCAACTCAGCGACGACGAAGTGCTGTCCTTCCTCGCCTGAGTGCACACCTCTCCAGCCTGAGCACAGTCCAAGAGATCTCTGAGAATTTGTGATGTGTGCAACATTTCGCTCCTCGGTGCCGATAGCCCAAATGGAACAAAAAGAATTCGGCTTTCTGGAGGAACCGTGACCATCTCGACCGATACCGTCGACGCCGTCGCAGCTGCGTGCCGTGACCGCCTGGGCGACCCTTCCGCCTGGGTTGCGTCAGACGCTTATCGACAGAGCCTCGCCCTGTGCATCATCGAATCCGTTCAGTCCACGTCGGGTCACAGCGAAGTGACCGTCGTCGATCGCTACCTGGCGTACCGGAAAGCCCGCGAGGACAAACCCGTCACGGATGGCGCACGCGAACTACTCCGCACCTTCGAGGAAGCCGGCAGTTCGGACCAGTGGGCAGGCAAGATCGGCTCGTACAAGCGTCGCTACACGGCGACGGGTGTCCCGATCGAGGCACGGCACATCCAACAGGTCGCCGAGAAACTCCATCACTTGCGGATCAACAGCGTCGAGGACCTGCTGTCGGCCGCCGATTCCGACAACGCTCTCGACGCCGTTCACCATGCCTGGGTGGACGCGTGCGGAGACGGTTCCGAAGTGACCTGGGCCCACCTGTTGATGTTGGCCGGAATTCCGCACACCGATCTGGGGACCGCTGCCGACACCTTCATCAGCGCGACACTCGGCACCACCGAGTTGCCGGGAGACACCTCGGAGATCCTTGCAGCTACTGCAGAGCAACTCGGAGTGGATCCGGACCGATTGGACTACGCAATTCGGCGGTGGCTGTCCGTGCACGGTCGCACGCTCCAACACGTCGCCTGAGTACCTGTAAACAGGCGGTCACACTAAACTGCAGGTCAGCGCCCGACCAGTTCTACCGAATAGTAACGACAGTGCAAAATGACGACTAATGTGATGCAATGCACATCAGAAATGTCAGTAGTCACTGGAGGGGTCAATAGTGCGCGAGTTCTCAGTTCCACAGTCGTTCTCAATTCCGGAGAACGTATCCATGGCCGACTCCGTGTTCCGTCACGCCGAAGAAGACCCCACATTCGTGCCGTTCAAGAGGCCGTCGAACGGTGGATGGGTCGACGTCACTGCAGCTGAATTCGCGAAGCAGGTCTCCGCAGTTGCCAAGGGCCTGATCGCGTCAGGTGTCGAGCTCGGCGACCGCGTCGCTATCCTGTCAGCGACGCGCTACGAGTGGGTCGTTCTCGACTACGCCATCTGGACTGCGGGCGGATGCACCGTCGCGATCTACGAGACCTCCTCCCCTGATCAGGCGCAGTGGATCCTCGAGGATTCAGCGACAACACTTCTGGTCGTCGAAACGGCCAAGCACGCGGAGACTCACAAGGAAGTCACCGACGGCGCAGAAGCCCTCCGCGAGGTTCTTGTCATCGAGTCGGGTGCGATCGACGAGCTGTCCAGTCGCGGTTCGGCAATCACCGACGAAGAACTGCACACTCGTCGTCACCAGGTCACCGCTGCCTCGCCCGCGACCCTGATCTACACCTCCGGAACCACCGGACGCCCCAAGGGTGTCCAGCTGACGCACTCCAACTTCTACGCCGAGTCCAACGCCTGCCGCCTGGCGATGCCGGAGTCCATGGTCCCCGGCAAGAAGACTCTGATGTTCCTGCCGCTTGCCCACGTATTCGCGCGAGCGATCTCCTTCGGCGCTTTCGACGCCAAGGTCACCGTCGCCCACACGTCGGACCTGACGACGCTGCTCGAGCAGTTCGCCGGCTTCAAGCCCAACTTCATCCTCTCGGTGCCCCGCGTGTTCGAGAAGGTGTACAACTCGGCTCGCCAGAAGGCAGTCGACGGCGGTAAGGGCAGCATCTTCGACAAGGCTGCTGCCACCGCCATCGAATACAGCGAATCCCTCGAAAAGGGTGGCCCCGGCCTGGCACTCAAGCTCAAGCACGCGGTATTCGACAAGCTCGTCTACTCGAAGTTGCGTGCAGCTCTGGGTGGCGAGTGCGAGCGTGCAGTCTCCGGTGGCGCAGCCCTCGGCGCGCGCCTCGGCCACTACTTCCGCGGCGTCGGCATCCCGATCTACGAGGGCTACGGACTCACGGAGACCAGCGCCGCAATCACCGTCAACACCTCGAGCGCGCAGCGCGTCGGCACCGTCGGCAAGCCGATCAACGGCCATGCAGCACGGATCGCCGAGGACGGCGAACTCCTCCTGCAGGGCCCGGTCGTGTTCGCCGGCTACTGGCACAACGAGAAGGCCACTGCCGAATCCATCGTCGACGGCTGGTTCCACACCGGCGACCTCGGCTCGATCGACAACGAGGGCTACGTCTCCATCACCGGACGCAAGAAGGAAATCATCGTCACCGCGGGCGGCAAGAACGTCGCACCGGCAGGCCTAGAAGATTCCCTGCGCGCGCACGCTCTGATCAGCCAGTGTCTCGTCGTCGGCGACGGTCAGCCGTTCATCGGTGCACTGATCACCCTCGATCCGGAGACACTGCCCGGTTGGGTCGAGCGCAACGGCCTGCCCGCCGGCACCCCGATTGCCGATCTGGTGAAGAACGCCGACCTGATCGCCGAGATCGACTCGGCCGTTGCCGACGCGAACAAGAAGGTCTCCAACCCCGAGCAGATCAAGAAGTACACGATCCTCGAGGTCGACTTCACCCAGGAGACCGGTGAATTGACGCCGACGCTCAAGCTCAAGCGCAACATCATTCACGAAGCTCACAAGACCAAGATCAGCGACCTGTACGCCTGATCGATCGTCTTTCACGAGTCTGGCCCGGTTCGAATGCGAACCGGGCCAGACTCGTTTCACTGTCCGGCGGAGAGTAGTTCCTTTTCGATCTCGGATGGAAGGCCGTGCACCGCACGATCCTCCCGCTGAGTCGGCAGAGTTTCCCGCTGCATCCACTCCCAGGTATCGCGCACGGTGTCTTCGACGGGCCGGCACCGCAGCCCTGCTTGCCCCGCCTTGGCGGTGTCGGCTTCGAGGAAGCCCGCGAACTCACCCTCCTGCGGCACCCAACACGGAAGTTGTGTCCACGGCTGCGCTCCAGCGGCCGCCAGCCTGTCCTCGTCGATCCACACGAGTTCAGCGTCCGAACCGGTGGCAACCACGCACGCCTGGAGGAGTCCGGAGGTAGTGGTGTGGCCGGACGGGCTGATGACGTCGTATGCCCCGCTGATCCCGGCGGCCAGTCCGGACAGGACAAAGGTTGCGATGTCGCGGGCATCGACGTACTGCAACGGTCTGGTCGGCACTCCGGGAGCAACGACACGTCCGGCCGCCGCGATGCGCTGCAGCCACCACGGCAACCGCCCGATGTCCTCGCGCGGGCCGAGTATCAACCCTGCCCTCGCGAGCAACGCGTCCGGGAAGGATTCCAGGACAGCGAGTTCGGCCCCACGTTTGGCGGACGCGTAATCGCTGTTGTCATCGGAGGTCGCAGATGCGGCCACCACCGGCGAGTTCTCGTCTACGTGCAAGCCCCATTGGTAGACGGATCCACTGGAGATGTATGCGTACCGGTCGACGTGACCGCGCAAAACGCGTGCATTCTCACCGACCACTCGGGGGCTACCCGACCAGGTGTCGACGACAAGATCCCATCGACGATCACCGAGCGCATCAACCATCGCACGCTGATCGGTGCGATCCGCGAACAGGACCTCCGCTGTAGGTGGTGGCGCTCCGGTGAGCCCACGATGGAGCACTGTCACTTCCCAGCCCCGAGCCAAAGCGTCATCGACGAGAGCGCGGCCGAGGAACCGTGTTCCTCCGAGCATCAACAGCTTCATGAGGGCCATCGTCACTTGAAAAGCGTCGTGCGGCAACACGTTCGTCTGGTAGCGCAATTTCCGGCGACTGAGGCACGGACTAACCGCTCAGATACCTCGTCCGGGATTGAGAATGTTCTTCGGATCGAATGCGGCCTTCACTGCAAGCATCATTTCGCGTTCGGTCTGGCCGACCATGTCCGCCATGTACGGCGCTTTGAGAACCCCGATACCGTGTTCACCGCTGATCGTTCCGCCCAACGCCAGTGCGCCGGCAACGATGTCGTCGAAAGCTCCGCGCGCACGATCCTGCGCACCCGATTCGGCAGCGTCGAACACGATGGTCGGGTGGAGATTGCCGTCGGCGGCGTGACCGAAGGTTCCGATCGTGACGCCGTGGCGATCGGCCGCTTCACGAATGCATTCCAACATGGACGGCAACGCCGGCACCGGCACCGCGACGTCGTCGAGAAGTACCGTGCCCAACGCCTCGAGAGCCGGCAAGGCCATGCGGCGCGCGGCGGTGAACTCTTCACCTTCCACCGGATCGTCGGTGTGGAAAACCTCTCGGGCCCCGGCACTTTCGCACGCCGCGGCGCAGTCCGCTGCCTCGGCGGCCGCCGACCTACCGTCGCACTGGATGAGCAGCATCGCCCCGGCCGATTCGTCCAGCCCCATCTTGGTCAGCCGATTGACGGCGCCGATGGTGACGTCGTCCATCAACTCCATCTGACACGGTTCGGCCACTGCCGACACGGCGAGGACGGCATCGATCGCGGACTCCGCGGAATCGAAGAAGGCGACCACAGTGGTCGCGGCAGTGGGCGCCGTACGCAACCGCATCGTGGCTTCGACGATGACCGCGAGAGTGCCCTCCGACCCGACGAGCAGATGTGTCAGGTCCAGCCCCGCAACGTTTTTGCGCGTCCGTGCACCGGTACGGATCACACGCCCGTCGGCGAGTACCGCCGTCAGGGCCGCAACGTGATCACCGGTGACGCCGTACTTGGCGCAACAGATGCCGCCTGCATTTGTCGCCAGATTGCCGCCGATACTCGAGATGGACCGGCTTCCCGGATCCGGTACGTACCAAAGGCCCTGCTGTGCAGCAGCTTCCGCCAGGTCACCGTTGATCACTCCGGGCTCCACCGTGGCGGTGCGCGCGGCAGGATCGATCTCGAGAATGCGATCCATGCCCGCGACGCTCAAGACGATGCATCCGTCGAGTGCGTTGGCGGCGCCGGCCAACCCGGTACCTGCCCCTCGTGTCACCACGGGAACGGAGAGTTCGTGGGCCACCGTCATGACCGCAACGACGTCGTCAACCGTCTTCGCCTTGACCAGCGCGGCGGGCGTTCCGGCTGTGGTGAGCAGTGATTGATCCCGGACGTACGCGCCCATTCGGTCGGGATCGGTTGTCGCCCTGTCCCCCACCGCTTTCTGCAAGCGTTCACCCAACAGATCGATACTCGTGGTCATTGTGTTCGTCCTTCGTAGAATCCGCGCACATGGCGCTCGACCAAAACGGCGGCCTCGTCAGCTGCACCGCGCTCGATCGCGTCGGCGATACCCTCGTGCTCGGCCAACAGTGCGCCGAGCGTGGCCGCCGAGTTCTCGCGCGAGTCGAGTTCGCTCAGCAGGTAGCCGGCGATGCTGTCGCGGAGAACCGTCATGACCAACCCGAACGCCTTGTTCCCGCCCGCTCCGGCCAGCGCAACGTGAAAGTCGACATCGGCGTCGTGGAATGCGACCGAGTCGTCGGCAAGGGTTGCGACGCGCATCCGCTCGATCGCATCCCGGGCGCCGTTCGGCACCGCGACGACAGTGCGCAGCGCAGCAGCTTCGAGCAGCACTCGCAATTCGACAAGATCGCCCAATGGAACTGCACCCACCTGCAACGCCGTGCTGAGAGCTGTGGCCGCGGAATCGGCCGTATGCTCGTGCGTCACCCGAGGCCTGGCAGTAGAAGTGGTGTCCGCGCCGGTCAACAATCCCTGCGCTTGCAGGACACGAAGCGCCTCACGGACCGTCGATCGCCCCACCGAGAACGTCTGCGCGAGTTCCTGTTCGGTCGGCAATGCCTCGCCGACGGGAAGCGAGCCGTCGAGTATGGCAGCACGGATTCTTCCCGACACGGCAAGGCTGAGCGGCATGCGCGACAACGGAGTCGTATCCATGCCGCGACGCTACCACCCCTTGCCTGCTTGTCTGACAAACTGTTTAATTGAGGAGATTCGTGACCCGGACCACAACAGAGAAGGTGCCGACCATGACCGACAAGCTCGAATTGGATCCCGCGACCACCGCCGTCGTGCTCATCGAGTACCAGAACGACTTCACCACCGAGGGCGGTGTCCTCCACGAGGCCGTCGCACCAGTCATGGAATCGAACGGACTCCTCGCGAACACCGCCGCGCTGGTCGATGCGGCCCGGGCGGCGGGTGTCACCGTGATGCACGCACCGATCACCTTCGCCGAGGGGTACAACGAAATCACCTCGCATCCGTACGGAATCCTCAAGGGCGTCGTCGACGGAAAGGCTTTCGTGAAAGGTTCGTGGGGCGCCGCTATCGTCGACGACCTCACTCCGAAAGACGGCGACATCGTCATCGAGGGCAAGCGCGGACTCGACACTTTTGCCAGCACCAACCTCGATTTCATTCTGCGCAGCAAAGGAATTCGCACGATCCTTCTCGGCGGCTTCCTGACCAACTGCTGCGTCGAATCGACCATGCGCACCGGATACGAGAACGGTTACCGGGTCATCACACTCACCGATTGCGTGGCAGGCACTTCGGTCGCCGAACACGAGAACGCGATCACCTACGACTACCCGATGTTCTCGCATCCCGTCACGTCGAAAGAGGTGCTCGGCGCGCTCTCCTGAGAGGACTACCTGGAATGCGCGAGAAGGAATTCACGGCTGACGTTGGTGACACTGGCGTGAACCTTCTCGTGCAGCAGGTCGTGACCGGCGTCCTCGAACTCACGCATCTCGACGTTGCGCAGCGTCCGCGCCCAGTCCCGGACGGGATCGACCGGGGCGATCCGGTCGTCGGTACCGTGAACGACCAGGACTGGGATGCCCGCGTCGGAGAGTTCCGCCCACCCGTGTTGCTCGACCGCACTGCGCGGGATGCCGCACAACACCGCGGACGCGAATTCGTGATCGCGATGAGCCAGCACCGTCAGCGCAGTCACAGCACCTAACGAATGACCCATCACCGCCTGCGGAACGTCGGGCAGTTCCGCCAAGGCGATGTCAGCCAGCGCGGCTGCATCGGCAGCAAGATCGGAGAGCGGAGCCCCGACTCCCGGATCACCCTCCGACAAACCGTGCCCGGTGTGATCGATCGCCCACACGTCAATCCCCGACGCCGTCATTGCGCTCGCGAAACGGTGATACTGCCCGCTGTGCTGGCCGAGACCGTGCAGAAAGACCAGTGACACCGTGGGCACCGCACCCCCTGCCGCCGGCCAATGCCGAAAGTGCACCTGACCGGTTCGTCCGTCGAAGAAAGGCATGATCGTCATTCTGCACGCCGCTACCGATATCCGCGGCTCGTGAGCGATTACTGGTGGGTTGCCTTGTCGGTGAGCGATGGCACAATCGCCCTGTGTTCCTACTCGATGATCAGATCGTCTACAGCGCCAGCGACCTCTCGGCTGCGGCCTCGTGCGAGTTCGCACTGCTGCGGCAACTCGACGCCCGAACCGGTCTGATCGCGGCCGAGGCCGCCGAGGCGGATCCGATGCTCGAACGGACGTCGAGCCTCGGCGACTCGCACGAGCGCGAACAGCTTCAGAAGTTCATCGATCAGCACGGAGACGGCGTCGTCGTCATGCCGCGACCGGAACACTCACGCGCAGGCCTGACCGCTGCCACGTTGGCCACCGTCGAGGCAGCACGATCGGGCGCGCCAGTCATTTATCAGGGAACCTTTTTCGACGGCCGATTCCTCGGGTTCTGCGATTTCCTCGTCCGCGAAGGCGACACCTACGCGGTCTACGACAGCAAGCTCTCCCGGCACGCCAAGGTGTCGGCACTTCTACAACTCGCCGCATACGCGGATGCGTTGGAGCGCAATGCAATTGCCGCCTCCGATCAAGTTCATCTACTGCTAGGCGACGGCAGCACGTCGTCGCACGACATCGGAGACATCGCGCCGGTATTCGCGGCACGTAGAGCTGAACTCGAACGAGTCCTCGACGAGCACCGCGCCGAGGGGAAACCGACACAGTGGCTCGACGATCGGTACCTGCGTTGTGGTCGATGCGACACCTGCAGCGTCGAGGTCGAAAGCCATCGAGACCTGCTGCTGGTTGCGGGTGTCCGCGGCAATCAGCGTGAACAGCTGATCGTCTCGGGGATCACGACAATCGACGAACTCGCCGCGAGCACCGGCCCAGTCGAGGGAATCCGCCGGGAAACACTCGACAAGCTCCGTGCACAGGCAGCGGTTCAACTACGCCAGGAACTGTCCGGCGACGCCGAATTCGAGGTCTACGAACCCTCGGCGCTCGGCGGACTCCCCATCCCCGACGACGGCGACATCTTCTTCGACTTCGAGGGCGATCCGCTCTGGGCCGAGGACGGGTCCACCGATTGGGGGTTGGAGTATCTGTTCGGTGTGGTCGAAGGGCCTGCGGACGACTACGTGTTCAAGCCGTTCTGGGCACACGATCGCGAGGGTGAGCGCCAGGCGCTCCTCGACTTCCTCGATTACGTCACCGCGCGTCGAGAAGCTCATCCAGGCATGCACATCTACCACTACGCCGCGTACGAGAAATCGGCGCTGTTGCGCTTGGCCGCACGTCACGGTGTCGGCGAGCAGACCGTGGACACCCTGCTCAGCGAGAACGTGCTCGTAGACCTGTACCCGATCGTCCGCGCGTGCCTGCGGATCGGACAACGCTCGTACAGCATCAAGAAACTCGAGCCGCTCTACATGGGTGAGCACGGCCGTGACGGTGACGTGACCAACGCCGCCGCCTCGGTCGTCGCTTATGCCGACTACTGCGAATTGCGCGACGGCGGACAAGCCGACCAGGCCAGGGAACTTCTTCAGGGCATCTCCGACTACAACGAGTACGACTGCGAATCCACTCTCCGCCTGCGCGATTGGCTCGCCGAGCGCGCCGCAGAACATGGTGTCGAACTTCGAGAGCCGACCGGACAGATCAAGATTCCACTCGAAGAACTCACCGAATCGGAAATCGCACTCCGCGACTTCGCCGGCCACAAGGCCGGTTCGACACGCACCTCCGATCAGCAGGCTGCTGCTCTATTGGCCGCAGCAGTCGGTTACCACAATCGCGAGCGGAAGCCGTACTGGTGGGCCCACTTCGACCGATTGGTCACACCGATCGAAGACCTCGTGGACATCCGCGACGTCATGGTGGTCGAGCAGTCCGAAATCGAAACGGACTGGCACAAGAGCACCGCGCGGCAGAAGAAGTTTCGTCGCCACATCCAATTGACCGGAAGTTTCGGCACCGGAACGTCTTTGAGTCCGGGCAGTGATTTGTTCGCGCTCTACGCAACCCCCTCCCCGGATGCCGTTGCAAGCGAGAACCCCACCCAGCGCGGCACCAGCAGCGTCAAGGTCACCGCCGTGGTCAAGTCCGAAGGGCTCGACGTGGTCACCGTGGAAGAACTGCTCAGCGGTGACGAATACATCGATTCCCCTGTCGCGTTGGCACCTGGTCGTCCGATTCCCACCGGACGCATGGAGAAGTCCATCGCCGCTGCCGCGTCCGACGCCAGCGAGAGCCTGCCCGAACTGCCACACATCGCGGCAGTCGACATTCTCAGGCGCAGCACCCCGAGAACCCTCTCGGGTTCAGCGCTGCCACCTGTCGGCACCGACAACAACTACGCCGACGCCATCACCGCCGCACTTCTCGACCTCGACGATTCCTACGTGGCGGTGCAAGGTCCTCCCGGTACCGGCAAAACCTACACGGGCGCTCGTGTCGTCAAGACACTGATCGAACAACACCATTGGCGTATCGGCGTGGTGGCACAATCACATTCGGTGGTCGAGAACATGCTTGGCGGCATTCTGAAGGCCGGCGTGGACCCCGCACTGGTCGCAAAGAAGGGCAGCCGCAGCAAGACCGCGGAATGGCAGGACATCGCGTCCGAGGAATACGCCGGATTCATCGCCGAAGCGGAAGGCGTCGGCTGCGTCATCGGCGGCACTGCATGGGACTTCGCGAACACCGATCGTGTTCCCGCCGGCAGTTTGGACTTGCTCGTGGTCGACGAGGCAGGTCAATTCGCGCTGGCGAACACCATTGCCGTCGCGATTTCCGCGCGAAACCTGTTGCTGCTGGGCGACCCGCAGCAGTTGCCGCAGGTGAGCCAAGGTACTCACCCCGAACCTGTCGACGAATCGGCACTCGGTTGGCTCGCCGAGGGACACGGCGCACTGCCACCCGAACTCGGCTACTTCCTCGAGAAAACGTGGCGGATGCACCCGGATCTGTGTGCGCCCGTGTCCGCATTGTCGTACGAGGGCAAGCTGCGTTCCCAGGAAACCGTCAGTGCGGCAAGGAAGCTCGACGGACTCGCTGCCGGAGTACACACGGTGTTCGTCGATCACCGCGGCAATTCCACCTACTCCCCGGAAGAGTCCCAGGAAATCGTTCGCCAGATCCAGGGCCTTCTCGGCACGCCTTGGACCGACCCGAGCGAGTTCGAGGGAACCAGGCCGCTGGAGCAGTCGGACATTCTCGTGGTCGCGGCGTACAACGCCCAGGTGGGCACCGTCGAGCGCGATCTCACCGAGGCCGGTCTCACGGAGGTCGAGGTCGGGACCGTCGACAAGTTCCAGGGCCGCGAGGCTGCGGTGGCAATCGTGTCGATGGCCGCATCTGCCGTCGAGGACGTCCCGCGAGGGATGTCGTTCCTGCTGTCGCGAAACCGTCTCAATGTTGCTGTCTCACGCGGCAAGTGGTGCGCGATCATCGTTCGATCGCACGCGTTGACGCAGTACATGCCCAGTACGCCTGCGGGATTGGTCGAACTGGGCGCGTTCATGAGGCTGACGAGCTAGCCGAAGCCTGTCTTACCCGAAACACTGCCCTACCCGAAGCACTGCCCTTCGCCGCGATAGGTGGGAACCGAGGTTCGGGTGCCGTCGGCTTCGACCACGTACACGCGGTCGAAGCGCTCGCACAGCTCGCCGGCTTTGGCGTGACGGAACCACACACGGTCGCCGATCGCGATGTTGCCGGCTTCCTTCCCGGTGACCGGCGTCTGGACTTCGCCGGCACCTTCGTTACGGAGCAGTTTGAGACCGGCGGGCCAGACCGGCGACGGAACGCGGGTGGCTCCCGCAGGTCCCGACGCGATGTATCCGCCACCGAACAGGGTCGTGACCGACGGCGTCGGTTTGCGCACGGCCGACAGCGCGAAGAACAGCGCCGGATCGGGACGGAAGGCACGGTAGCGGTCGAACAGGGTCGGTACGTACAGTCCGGAGCCTGCTGTTACCTCGGTCACCACAGGATCGGCCGAGCTGACCTCCAGCGACCCCGTACCGCCGCTGTTGACGATCTCGAGTGCACCCACGGCATCGGTGACGGCCGCGACCACAGCGCCCCTTCTGGACGCCAATTCGCGGGCAGAGGCTTTCTTGACCCAACCGATCGGAGCACTGGTGTCAGGAAGGCCGGCAATCTGGGCTTCGTAGAACATCACTCCGACGACGGAGAATCCGCGTTGGCGCGCACGCGCCGCGAGTGCGGCGACCGCGCCAGGTTCGCGCAGTGGCGAGCGTCGTACGCCCAGATGGATCGGGCCGATCCGCAGTGACGCGTCGACGTCGAGACACACGCGGACAGGCGCATCCCCCGTCGACGCCGAACGAATGAGGTCCAACTGCGCATCGTCGTCGACCATCAAGGTGATCGATGCGAGAGCGGTGTCGTCGGCAGCGAGATCCGCGATGGCGCCACGATCGGCGGTCGGGTACCCCATCAGGATGTCCCGTGCGCCGAGCCCGACCAGCCACAGAGCCTCGCGCAGTGAGTACGCCATGATTCCGCGGAATCCGCCGGACGCGGTCAGTGTGTCGCCGAGAGTTTCAGCCAGAACCGTCCGACAACGAACCGATTTGCTCGCCACTCGCACCGGGGTTCCACCGGCGCGGCGCACCAGGTCGGCTGCATTACTGCGCAGTGTGGTCAGATCCAGAGCAGCCAGAGGCGGGTCGAGTTCTCGCGTGGCAGCAGTGAGTCGATCAAGGGTCCTGGTCACAGATGATCCAATCGTCGCGGCGTGCGACCAGTCAATCACCAATCCTGGACGTATGTCCAGGATGGCGGTTCTACTGAGGCGCGACCACGGCTTTGTTGGCGATTACCTGAACCATTTCTCCGAACTCGGCAATAGTCGCGTCGGAGTCACGATCGACCAGCCATCGCAGAACAAGGCCGTCGATCATTGCAAGACTCAGTCGCGCAATCGAACTCAACGGCTCCGTCCACACCGTGCCCGATATCTTGGCGCACTCTTCGAGAAACGACACCGCGAGCTCATCCATGATTCGGTACTGCTCAAATGCAACCGCCCCAGCACGTTCGGCTCCGAGATTGCGACTACGCAGTGCCTGCGCAGTAATTTCGTAGGTCAACAACTGGCGATCCGGGGTTGCCTCGATGGTCGGCCACATTCCGGTCAGGCCGATGTGCAGCAATTCCCTGAGCCCCTGCACGCCACTGAGATCCGGCGCATGGCGGACCTGCGCGAACGCATACTGCATCGACGCACTGAGCTGCAGAATGAGCGTTTCACCCATTGCCGCGATCAGCGCTTCTTTGCTCTCGAAGCAGTAATGAACGACGCCGAGCGATACCCCGGCCTCCTCTGCCACCGCCCTTACCGTCACAGAACTGACACCGCGCTGTTCCGCAATAGACAAGGCGGACTCGACCAATTGTGTGCGGCGTTCGTCCGCCGGGAGCCTGTTCAGCATCCAATGATCGTAGAACGCAAATGACAAAATCTTCGCGCAATGCTTGCCTGGACGACCGTCCAAGTACATTATTGCGTAATGGCTTCGGACACTTGGCAGAACTGGGCGGGCACTCAAAGCGCCGCGCCGCGTCGCTTTGCGACGCCGACAAATACCCGTGAACTTTCGTCGTTGGTCGCCGAGGCCGCCTCGCGTGGCCAACGTGTGAAGGCCGTCGGCGCCGGCCACTCGTTCACCGGTGTCGCGGTCACTGACGGTGTCCTCGTCAGCCTGGACAACTTGAGCGGAATCGACTCGATCACACCGACCGACGACGGTGCGCTGGTAACTGTTTTTGCAGGCACTCGCCTTCATGCTCTCAACGACGCCTTGTGGCAACGCGGATATGCGATGGCAAATCTCGGTGACATAGACGTCCAGTCACTGGCCGGCGCGACGTCCACCGGCACGCACGGCACCGGCGCACGATTCGGCGGTATCGCCACACAGATTCGCGGAATCGAGATCGTTCTCGCCGACGGATCCGTCGTTACCGCAAGCGCCGACGAAAACGTCGAGCTGTTCGAAGCGGGCCGCCTCGGATTGGGCGCAATCGGCATCATTTCGAAGATCACTCTCGCCTGCGTTCCGCGATTCACACTTCGCGCAATCGAGGAACCCGACACGCTGTCTCACATACTGGACACCCTCGAGGGCGATCGCCTGGGCCTGGATCACTTCGAGTTCTACTGGTTCCCGCACACCGATCGTGTCCTGACGAAGAGCAATACGCGACTCCCCGGAGATACCGAACCCGATCCGGTGGGCAAGGTTCGCGCGTTCGTCGACGACGAACTCCTCTCGAACACACTCTTCGAAGGTGTCAACCGCGTTGCCACCCTGGCACCGGCCGCGATCCCGAGAATCAACAACGTGTCGTCCCGATTGCTCGGCGCCCGCGAGTTCACAGATCGCAGCTACCGGGTATTCGCGTCTTCGCGCCGGGTGAAGTTCAAGGAGATGGAATACGCGATTCCCCGCGAACACGTCACCGAGACACTTCACGAAATCGATCGCTGGATGAAGAAGTCCGGAACCAACGTCGCTTTCCCCGTCGAAGTACGTTTCGCTGCCGCCGACGACCTCTGGCTCTCCACTGCTCACGGACGCGACACCGCATACATCGCGGTACACCAGTACCACCGCCGACCCGAAACGGAGTACTTCGCCGCGGTGGAGGCAATCGCGCGCGCCGTCGACGGCCGGCCGCATTGGGGAAAAATGCACAACCGGACCGTCGACGACCTGCGTCCGACGTACGACCGACTCGACGACTTTGTCGCCGTTCGAGACAAGTACGACGCGAATCGTGTGTTCGACAACGAATACTTGCGTCAGGTGCTCGGCGACTGACGGTCAGTGCCGCAGTAGTTCCGCTTTTCGCGCATCGCTCGCAAACGAGGCCTTGATCGAGTTCCGGGCGAGGGTGTCTCGCTCGGCCTCCGTCAGACCCAGGGCTCGGCCCAGTTCGGTGAAATTGTCGTCGACATATCCCCCGAAGTAGGCCGGGTCGTCGGAGTTGACCGTGACGATCAAACCCATCTCGAGCATCGATCGAAGCGGATGATCCGACAGCGAATCGAACACCCGCAGACGAACGTTCGACAACGGGCAGACCGTCAGTGGAATCTCCTCGTCGACCAGACGCTCGATCAGGGCAGGATCCTCGAGTGCCCGGACTCCGTGGTCGATCCGCTCGGCGCCGAGAATGTCGAGCGCCTGCCAGATGTACTCGGGCGGTCCCTCTTCACCGGCGTGAGCCACAACGTGCAAACCCTCGGCACGCGCGCGGGCGAACACGTCCTCGAACAGTGACGGCGGGTTGCCGACCTCCGCGGAGTCGAGTCCGAGCCCGACGATTGGAGCCTGCAGGCGAATTATCTCGGAGAAGATCTCCTCGGCGTCTTTGACGGGCTGATCTCGGAGGATGGCGGCGATTGCCGCGCTGCTGAGCCCGAACTCGCGCTCACTCGATGCCACCGCATCCATGATCCCGTCCAGGACCTCGGTCAGCGGAACACCACGGACCACGTGCGCCTGTGGATTGAAGAAGAACTCGGCATGCGCGACGCCGGCGGCAGCCGCGCGGCGGAAGTACGCTCGCGTCAGGTCGGCAAAATCCTCCGCGGTGCGCAGGACGGCCATGTTGGCGAAGTAGAGATCGAGGAACGACTGCAGATCGGTGAACTCGTATCTCGACTTCAGATCGTCGATGTCCTTGTACGGCAAGTCCATTCGATTGCGCTCGGCAAGTCGGTAAATCTGTTCGGGTTCCAGAGAACCCTCGATGTGCATGTGCAGCTCTGCGACAGGTGTAGCCATGTCGGTGTTACCGCCCCTTCCAGACCGGGGCGCGCTTCTCGGCGAACGCCGTCGCGCCCTCGCGTGCATCTTCGGACGCGAACACCGGCGCCATGACCTGCAACTGCTTCGCGAAAGCTTCGTCGTCGGACCAACCGCCGGCCTTGACGATGATCTCCTTGGTGACCGCAACCGCGAGCGGTCCGTTGCGGGTGATGCGATCAGCCAGCTCCAGCGCGCCTTCGAGCGCCTTACCTGGCTCGGTCAACGTGTTCACGAAGCCGTAGCGGTAGGCCTCCTCGGCTGTGAAACTGTCACCGGTCAGGGCCAGTTCCAATGCCTTCTGGTACGGAATCCGCTTGGGCAGGCGCAACAATCCGCCTCCACCTGCGACCAGCCCTCGCTTGACCTCCGGGATACCGAACTTCGCTTCGGACGACGCGACCACCAGGTCGGTGGCAAGCACGAGTTCCGTGCCGCCTGCCAACGCGAAGCCCTCGACCGCCGAAATGATCGGCTTACGCGGCGGCCCTTCCGTGAATCCGAGACCGCGTCCCGGCACGAGTACGTTCTCGCCGGCCGCGAATGCCTTCAGATCCATACCGGCACAGAAGTTTCCGCCGGCTCCTGTCAGCACCGCCAAGGACAGATCGTCGTCCGCATCGAGCTCTTCGACCGCAGCGGCCAATGCGTGACTGACCGCCGAGTTGATGGCGTTACGCGCCTCGGGCCGGTTGATGGTGATGATCAGTGTCCGCCCGCGCCGCTCGGTGAGAACCTCGTCCGCCATGATGTCCCTCTCGTTTGTCGACCACGCTCGCGTGACTACGCGACGTTGCGTTCGACAATACGGACGAAGCCATCGGGGTCGATCTGCGCGGTGTCGTGAGTGCAGAACCACCCCTGGGTGAACCTCGTCGAGGTCGCTTGCGGCGAGTTCCAATACCGACGCGTGACACTCGGTCCACGGCACAGCAACTCACCGAAACCACCTGGAGCATCCGGGCCGTACAACGCCACTTCCATTCCACCGAAAGCGATTCCGACGCTTCCGAGGTGGGTGGGTGCCGACTCGGTTGGCAGAATGAGACCAGCCCCACAGGTCTCGGTTTTGCCCCACCCGATCACATGCCGAGCGGCCGGGAACAGGGTCAGCAGCTTGGATTCCTGTTCGGCCGTGATCGGCGACCCGCTGCAATCGATCCACTGAACCGACCTCGAACCGGCACGCGCCGCCGGCCCAAGGGTGAGCAACCGTGGCTCGAGCAGGTCCTCGGGCCGCCCGGTCACGATGTCGACGGTATGCACACTCTCACGCCAGAAGTCGCCGGCGAGGACCACCGTTCCACCGACCACCAACGTCGCGAGCACGTGCACGAATTGCCGTACCGACTTGAAGTCATTGTCCACCAACAGATTGCGCACACCTTCGACGCCGTAATCGCGCGAGTGCAGAATGCCGACGATGGCGGAGAGCACGTTCTCGTTGCTCAACTCGACGCCCAGCATTTCACCCGAAGAATCGGCGGTGTACGCGAGGATCGCCATCTCCTCCGGGGCGGCACCGTCGTCGATGAACGGAACACCGTGTGGGAGTTCCCCGTCGAGCACCAACACCGAGCCACTGTCCGCGATGACGAAGTCCGCCGCGTCGTCGCTCAGATGAACACCCACGGAGACTGGAACACCGCCGGCGAGAATGACGCCGAGGCACGCCTCCATCCACCTCACCCCGGCGGCGACGCGAATGGCCACACGGTCACCGATCTCGACGCCTCGCGACTTCAGCCCGCCTGCGACCCGCGACGCCTCGGCCCACAACTCCGCGAAGGTGACTTGCTCGCCGTCGACCTCCTCCACCGCGATGCGTGAGGAGAATCGATGAACGGCGATATCGAGGAGTTCGGACAGCGACGGGTCGAGTTGGCTGTACCGAAGCACCCCGTCACCCGCACGGGTGACACGGGCGTCGGCGAGGAGCTGAGTCGAACACGGGTATTCCACAAGCGTCGACCGCATCGATACCTCCACGTCACTGACAACCCACCGGCCATTCGACTATATGACGTGGATCACAGTTCGTGGAGGTCTCTGGCGATAATCGTCGCAAACTTACTTTCCGGAGTAGACCGCTTTGCCCGGTCCGACCTCGAGGAAACTGCGGACAGCGCCGCGTAGGTCATCGGTGGCGAACAGCGCACCGGACACCCCGGGAGTCACCGAATCCGCGTGGGCGATCCCGCCGGAACGCCAGGCCGCCACGATCTGCTTGGTGGCGTCGTGGGCTCGCGTGGGCCCGTCCGCCAACCGGGCCGCCAGGGCACGCGCCGCAGCATCGACATCGTCGTGAACGGCATTGACGACGCCCCACGAGTGCAGGGTTGCGGCGTCGTAGAGATCGCCGGTCATGACCAACTCCCGAGCCCGTCCGGAACCGGCGCGCTCGGCCAAACGCTGCGGTCCACCCATGGACGGCGTCAGACCGACCACTGTCTCGACCAGTCCGAACTTCGCCTTCGGCGCCGCAAGGATGATGTCGCAGGCCAAGGAGATCTCGAAGGCAGCAGTCAGCGTCAGCCCGTGCGCCGCGTAGATGACCGGGCACGGCAACGCCTCGAGCGGATGGCAGATCTGGGCGAACAGTTCGCGCCACAATTCCGCTCCCTGCTCCGGGTTCAGTCCGTCGAACACATGGACGTCGACGCCGGCCGAGTTGACCTTGCCCTCGGCGCGCAGAAGCACAGCGCGCGGTGGGTTTTCGGTCAGCGCTGCAACATCGGCGATGACGGCGTCGAACATGGCCTGATCGAACAGATTGAGTGGTCCGTGCGCGAACGTCAGGACAGCCACCTCGGCACCACCATCGGTGGTGAAGCGCTCGAGACGGGTGGGATGCGATTCGGGAGCAGTCATGCCGCCACACTGCCACATCGAACCGGCCTACGATCGTCGGGTGGACGGTCTGAGAAATGCACTCGCGGACGTTGTGGGACACCGGTTCGTCGTCGACGACGCCGACGTATTGGCGACCCGTTCCACCGACCAGACAGGGCGCTACAGCGGGCGCGCCAGTGCTCTGGTCCGACCCGGAAATACCGCCGAAGTCTCGGCAGTGCTGAACGTGTGCCGCTCGCGCGGCGTACCGGTCACCGTTCAGGGCGGGCGAACCGGTCTGGTCGCCGGGACGGTGCCCGAGCACGACGACGTCCTGCTCTCCACCGAACGCCTCGAGGCGATCGGCGAAGTCGATGTTGCCGCCGGTCGGATCACCGTCGGTGCGGGAGTGACACTCGCGCAGGTACATTCGGCGGCCTCCGCCGCCCGCCTGAAATTCGGGGTGGACATAGCTTCACGGGATACAGCAACGATCGGCGGCATGGTCTCCACCAATGCCGGTGGGCTGCACACGGTTCGATACGGGAACATGGCCGAACAGGTGCTCGGCCTCGAGGTGGTGCTCCCCGACGGGACCACGGTGCGTCGGTCACCGAAAGTGTTGTCCGACAATTCCGGATACAACCTGCCCGCACTGTGGGTGGGCAGCGAGGGAACTCTTGGTGTGGTCACGGCAGTCGATCTGAAACTACGACGGGTACCGAGTCACCGGGTCACGACGCTGACCGGTTTCGACCGACTGCAAGACGTCGTGGACGCGGGGCGCACGTTGTGCACTCTCGACGGCGTCGACGCACTGGAGTTGGTGGACGGCCGTGGACTCGAATTGGCCGCACGCCATTTGAACGCCGCGGTGCCGACGGGGCGACCGTGGTACCTGCTCGCCGAGGTGTCCGCGGCCCACGATCCGCTGGAAGACCTGGCCGAGCTGCTCGAACGCATCGACCCACCGCAGACCCCGGCAGTGGCGGTCGACGATCCCGGCTCGACGCGTTTGTGGGCGGCGCGGGAGTGTTTCGCCGAAGTGGTCGGACTGTTCGGTCCCCCACTGAAATTCGACGCGGCGCTGCCGCTGGACTCGCTTGCCACCTTCGCCGAGGACGCCGCGGCGGTGATCGCGAGTCGTGCCCCCGAGGCAATTCCGATCCTCTTCGGACATGTCGCCGAGGGAAACATCCACCTCAACGTCCTGAACTGCCCGAACGCCGACACCGTGTACCGCAGCGTCCTCGAACTGGTTCGCGATCACGGCGGAAACGTCAGTTCCGAGCACGGAGTGGGCTCGCTCAAACGCAACTATCTGGACCTGGCCCTCTCTGCGGAGGACATAGCCACGATGTGGGCGATCAAGCGAGCCCTGGACCCGAGCGACTATCTCAATCGTGCAGTGATGTTTCCCGACGCGCTTCGGCACTGACGGCCATCGCGTCGTCGTGTGCGTCGCCGCGCAGAGGCCGAGCGAAGCACACCGAAGCGACGAAGCCGATGAGCAGCACGCCTGCGGGCAGCCAGATCGACTCCGACATCGCCGTGCTGAACGGTTCACGGACGAACTCGGGTAGGTGACCCACTCCGGCTTCGGAACTGCCGCCGGTCAGACCCTGAGCCGCCAATCGTGCGGTGATCAGTGCTCCGATCGTGGCACTGCCGAGAACCGCACCCACCTGCCGGGTGGTGTTGTAGACGCCGGCGCCGGCGCCGGCCTGCATCGGAGGCAGGTTGTGTGTGGCGGTGGCCGCGAGCGGTGACCAGATGCATGCGTTGGCGAAGCCGATCAGGCCGATCGGCAGGAGCAGTTCCCAGATCGCGACGTCGGGAGACATCACCAGTGCGAGCCAGCCCAGGGCGATCGCAAACAGCAGGAAGCCGGTGCCCGCGATGTAGCGCGGATGCGTCTTGTCGACGAGCTTGCCGATGATCGGCGCAAAGATGCCGGTTAGCACGGCCATCGGAACGAGGAGGAGCGCCGACTGCGTCGGGGAGAGTCCGCGAACTGCCTGGGTGTAGAACATCAGCGGAAGGACCATCGACGTGATCGCGAAGCCCATCGCGGTGATGGCGACGTTGGCGAGCGAGAAGTTGCGGTCCTTGAAGAGTTCGAGTGGGAGCAAGGGCTCGTTCTTGTTGCGCGACTGGTAGAACACGAACACCGCGAGCAACACCACACCGGCACCGATCAGGCTCCAGACGAATCCGTTCCAGTCGTACGAACTGCCTTCCTGGATTCCGAACACGAGCAGGAACATGCCTGCGGCGCTGAGAATCACGCCGGGGATGTCGAACTTGTGCTCGCTGGTCGGCAACGACGGAACAAGCTTCCACGCGAGGAGGAAGGCGATGACACCGACCGGGACGTTGACGATGAAGATCCATTCCCAGCCGAGATTGTCGACCAACACACCACCGGCAAGCGGACCGACCAGCGTCGCAACACCGGCAACCGCGCCCCACAGGCCCATCGCGGCGCCACGCTTGTTCGGCGCGAACGTGCGTGTGATGACGGCCATCGTCTGAGGCGTCATCATTGCGGCGCCCAGACCCTGGAAAGCCCTTGCCACGATGAGCATCTCGACGCTGCCGGACAGACCACACCACAGTGAAGCGCCGGTGAACAGTACGAGGCCGATCATGTACAGGTTCTTCGGTCCGAACCTGTCACCGAGCCGGCCGGTGACGAGCAGCGGCACCGCGTACGCCAGCAGGTACGCGCTGGTGACCCAGACGACCTTGTTGATGTCGGTGCCGAGGTCCTCCATGATCGCAGGGTTGGCGACAGCGACGATGGTGCTGTCCACCAGAATCATGAAGAACCCGATACACAGCGCCCACAGCGCGTGCCAGGGATTGACCTGCTTTTCCATCTTCAGTCCTTAGGTAGTGCGGACGAGCCTGCGGAGCCGGCCAGCCGGTCGAGAAGTTCTTGTGAGAGCCAGGGCATTTCGCCGCTCTCGATGTCTGTCACCAACGCGCCGATCCACTCTCTTTCGGCGACGGTCAGTGCGTGGGCGTAGTCCGCGCCCACCGTGAAGATTCGTGGTTTTTCCGCCGCCTTCAGCGCTTCGTAGTCGGCCTCGAATTTCGCGATCGTCTTGTCGAGGTGCGCGAGACGAATTCGAAGCATCTGACACGCGGTGGACGCGGAAAGGTTGTGCATTTCGGCGAGCGCGAGCGGCAACCGCGGATACTCCCGCACCGGAACCGCCAACATCTCACGTAGTTGATGCTCGAGGGCCTCGCGGCCCCGGGCGGTGATCTCGTACGTCGTCCGTTCGGGCCGGTTGCCCTCACGATCGGTCCCGATCGAAGCCAGAAGTTCCTGCTTCTCCAACCGGGAAACCGTGTGATAGAGCGATCCCGGCTTGATCTTCACCAACTGATCGCCCCGGCGAACCGAGGCCAGTTGATACATCTCGTACGGATGCATCGAACGCTCGGACAGCAGGCCCAGAACGGTGATTCCCAGAGGCGTCAGTGACACGTCACCCATGAGTCCCCCTCCCTGACAAGCCGCAATTGACTATTTCTTGACTATTCCACCTGAAATAGTCCACATGGAATATACGACCTCTGTCCATCTCGATCAACCCGTTCGAATCGGACTAGCCTGTAGCGAGTGGACGAACATCACCTCGACATCATCCGACTCGCTTGGGCACGTGAACTGGGCCTCGGCGACTCGGCACTTCGGCCGGCACACACGGCCCGCGTCGTCGGCGACGACATCCACGTTCTCGATCTGGCAGGCTCAGGTGCGATCGTCGGGCCGCAGTGGTTCATCGAGCGCACCGAGGACATCTCCGTCGACGCCCTGCTGCAACCGGCGCGTCTGCTCGAGATCGCCGGCGATCACGGCGGCCGAATCACCGGCCCCGTCGATCTCGCTTTCCTCGGCGACTACACGGACGCGCCACCCGACGAGCAACTACTGATTTCCCACGACATCGACGATGCCCTCGCCGTCGCTGCGCTCTGCCCACCCGACGACAGCACCACAGCCGACCTCGGGAACCGGACGCGGTGGTTCACCGCCCTCACCGATTCCACCGAGGTGCTCGGATGCGCGGCGTACTCCGAATTTCAGGGATTCGTGGCAGATCTTACGACCCTGACTGCTCCAGCGCATCGCCGTCACGGAATCGGCTGCGCAGTAACGCTTCTCGCTGCGGAGGACGCTCTCGATTCCGGCTTGATCCCGCAGCTACGCACAAGTCGCGGCAGTGCGATCGGCGCGACGCTTCCACGTAAAGCCAAATTCGACGTTCTGGGGGCATACGCTCGGGTACACGTGCACCTGCCCAGTTGACACTCGAACGAGAGGGACCGCAGATGAGTACGGAAGACGGCGCGAGCGAACCGACATTCGTCGAAGAGGGTCGTGAATTCAAACGCGACACCAACTACATCCCGACCCGGATCACCGAGGACGGCCGCGACGGTTACCCCGTCGAACCCGGGCGATACCGGTTGATCGTGGCACGTGCCTGCCCGTGGGCAAACCGCGCCATCATCGTCCGCCGCCTACTCGGCCTCGAAGACGTACTGTCGATGGGCATCTGCGGTCCGGTTCACGACAAGCGAAGCTGGACTTTCGATCTCGACCCGGGCGGCGTCGATCCCGTACTGAAGATCCCGCGACTGCAGGACGCATACTTCGCCCGAGATCCCCACTACCCCAGGGGAATCACGGTGCCCGCCATGGTGGAGATCGCCACGGGCAAGGTGATCACGAACGACTACCCACAGATCACCCTCGACTTCTCGACGCAATGGAAGAAGTACCACCGCGAAGGCGCACCGGATCTGTACCCGGAGCCTCTGCGAAACGAAATCGACGAAGTGGCCGAGTACGTTTTTCGCGACGTCAACAACGGCGTCTACCGCTGCGGTTTCGCCGGTTCACAGCAGGCGTACGACGAGGCATACGACACGCTGTTCGCTCGCCTCGACTGGCTCACCGAACGTCTTGCCCGGCAACGTTTCCTGGTGGGCGACACCATCACCGAAGCCGATGTGCGCCTGTTCACCACGCTGGCGCGGTTCGATCCCGTCTATCACGGCCACTTCAAGTGCAACAGAAGCAAACTCAGCGAGATGCCGGTGCTGTGGGACTACGCGCGCGATCTGTTCCAAACCCCCGGATTCGGTGACACCATCGACTTCACACAGATCAAAGCGCACTACTACATCGTGCATTCCGAGATCAATCCCTCCGGAATCGTGCCCAAGGGACCGGAATTGACACACTGGCTCGAACCGCACGGACGCGAACAGTTGGGTGGCCGACCGTTCGGGGACGGCACACCACCTCATCCGCCCATCCCGTCGGAAGTGGTTCCGGCAGAGCACTGGGCCACCAGGTAGGTCGCGGGGGGCTACTCCCCTGCGTACGTGCCGAAACTCCAGTACACACCTTCGGGATCACGGCAGGTGAACCCCCGCGAACCGTAGTCCTCGTCGCGCAATCCCTGCGTGATCGTGGCGCCCGCCGCGACAGCGCGTTCGTGGAGTGCATCGGCGGCGTCCGCGTCGTCCACGACGATGTACACCGAACCGATTCCAGGCGGCAGGCCGGCGATCGCAGAATCGGTGCGCGGCGAACCCAACATGATGCCGCCACCGCCCGGCCAGTCGAGTTGGGCGTGGTCGACCACGTCTCCCTCTCCGTAGACGGCCTTCTCCACGAAACCGAAGGTGCTCACCAGAAAGTGGATTGCCGCACGGGCGTCGAGGTAGCGCAGCGTCGGCCAGATGGTCGTCGAACGAGATTCCGAAGTGGCGGTCATAACACTCGAACTCCTGCCTGGGAAAACTCACGAAGAAAACCGAGTCTCGTACGAGCCTATGGCCCCGGTGATCACCGCCGCCAGCGAAAACTTCACCTATTCTCGAGATACGGTCCACCTCGCTTCAGAGGAGGACAACTGTGGAGGGGCAGCAATGAGCAAGTCGACGAACAACGACAGCGGGCGTATCGAGAAGGTCCTCGTTTCCGTTCTCGACAACGGAAGCCGCCTGCAAGCGCCCGCAGTGGCCAAATACGTCAACCATGTCCGTAAGGCCCACCCCGACGAGTCACCTGCTCAGATCGTCGAGCGGATGGAGAAGATGTTCATTCTCGCCGTGACCGGCAGCGGCAGTGCCGTCGGCGCCACCGCCGCGGTGCCGGGCGTCGGAACGGTCGCGTCCATCGCTGCCGTCGGTGCGGAATCGGCTTTCTTCCTCGAGGCGTCAGCGCTGCTGACGTTGGCAATTGCGTCAGTGCATGGAATCTCCGTACAGGATCACCAGCAACGACGTGCCCTGGTCCTGGCAGTCGCCCTCGGCGAATCCGGTATGGAGATCGTGCAGAAGGCCACCGGAATCACAGCCAAGAACTGGGGAACGGCAATCACGAGCAAGATTCCCGGACCCACGATGAGGGGAATGAACAGCACCCTCGTGCGGAAATTCGTGACCAAGTACGCCGCGAAGCGCAGCGCACTGATCCTCGGCAAGCTCGTTCCGGCCGGAATCGGTGCGGTCATCGGCGGTGCGGGCAACCGTGCAATCGGCAAGGGCGTCGTCAAGAATGCGCGCGAAGCCTTCGGACCGGCACCGGCCAGGTGGACCGACCACCTGATCGTGATGCCTGCCGACGATGCCGCAGTGCTTCCCCAGACGGAGACACGCCGGGCCATCCGCAGATAGCCGTCCGGGCCGTAGGCTCGCATCACGTATTCGCCGCCGACCCGGGAGCAGCATTGACGAACACCGCAATGGGATCCTTCTCTGCCCCCATCGAGATTCGTGGGTTGACGAAGACGTTCAAGGCGGCGCGCGCGGTCAACGACCTGAGCTTCGACGTTCAGGCGGGCTCGATCACCGGGTTTCTCGGCCCGAACGGTTCGGGCAAGACGACCACGTTGCGGATGCTCCTCGGACTGGTGTCACCGACGTCGGGATCGGCCACGATCAACGGCACCCCGATGCGTTTGCTGCCCAACCCGGCTCGGACCGTCGGCGCAGTACTCGACGTCGGCAGTCTCCAACCGAAACGAACGGCGCTCGGACACCTCGAGATCTACGCGGCCGCTATCGGCATGCCGACTCAGCGCGCGGCGCAGGTGCTGGACATGGTCGGTCTGAGATCGGTCGGAGTCCACAAGACCGGCACCTTCTCGCTCGGGATGCGCCAACGCCTGATCCTTGCCACCGCGATGCTCGGTGATCCCGAGATCCTCGTGCTCGACGAACCCGCGAACGGACTCGACCCCGAGGGCATGGCGTGGCTTCGTCAGTTCCTGCAGACCTTCGCCGGTTCCGGCCGAACGGTTCTGATCTCGAGTCACGCGCTTCGTGAAGTGGAAGCGACCGTCGACAGCGTGGTCATCGTCAGCGCCGGCTCACTCGTCTACCAAGGGACCATGGACGAACTTCGCCGCTCGCAGCGCAGTCGACTGCTCGTCTCGTGTTCCAACCCAGCGCTCCTCGCCACGGCATTGGCCGCTCGCGGAATCATCGACGCCCAGATCACGCAGGACGGACGGCTCGCCGTGGGCGGCACCGACACGTCGGTGCTCCCACCGGTGGCATCCGCCGCCGGTGTCACGATCTTCGGCGTCGCAACCGAAGGCGCAGATCTCGAGCAACTGTTCCTCGCGATGACAACACCGCAGTACGCGGTTCCCCAGGTCGGATACCACCGCCCACCCGGTCCCGGTTCCGGACCGGGCTATTACGGCCCTGCCGCATACGGACCTTCCGGAGGACACCGATGACCACGCTCGTGCGCGCGGAGACACTCAAAGTTCTCACCCTGCGCTACTGGTGGGCACTGGCCATCGCACCGGTCGTCGTGGCCGTGCTGATTGCTGCCTCCACCAGGACGTTCGTCGAAGCCGTGGCCGATTCGGCAGACACCACCTTCGACGTCGATGTCGTGTCCACCGGCGTCAGCCTCGGTGTCTCCAACACGCTTGTCCTGGTGTTCGCGGCTGTCTTCGGAGCACTCACCGCCGGATCCGAATTCGGCTACAAAACTCTCACCACGACGTTCCTCACAGCTCGCGGCCGTGACGGAGTTCTCGGCGCAAAACTTGCCGTCGTCGCGGTATTCGCCGTCGGCTACGCGTTGGCGGTCGAAGTAGTCAGCATCGGCGCGATGTTGCTCTTCGGCCGGGACTTCAGCTTCACCACCGATCTCTTCGCCATCTGCGCCGCAGGCATTCTGGCGTGCGCTCTGTGGGCACTGCTCGGCGCCGGGGTGGCACTGCTCACCGGTTCGTCGATGGCCGGTGCCCTCTCGGTCATCCTGTGGTTCGTCTTCGGTGAATGGATCGTCCGCGCAGTGCTGCTCGCGATGGATCTCGGCGGGGTCGGGGCCGCGCTTCCGGTGTCGGCCACGATCGGCACGATCATCAATGCGGCCCCGTCGATCGACGTCGACGCGTTTGCGTCCTGGCCGAGCGGCCCGATGATGCTGGCAGCTTGGGTGGTTCTGTTCTGCGGGCTCGGTTGGCTGCGGACCAGGACCCGCGACATCACCTGAAAAGGCTGTCTGGGGCCGGGTCTACCGTGGATCTCGATGAACACGATCAACACGGACAGTCCGGTAGCTGGAGAGGTCGATCGAGCTCCGGGCTGGATCCGCCGCTTGGCGCACGCATGCTGGTTGCACCGAAGAGTTGCCATCGGCGCGCTTCTGGTGACCGTCATCGCTTCGGCGATCGACATCTCGTTTCCTCTTCTGACCCGCTATGCGCTCGACGCCGCAAGCCAGGAGAACCCAGGCAAGGTGATCGGGTTCGTCGCGCTGGCGATCGCGCTGCTCGCGGTCGTGCGCTTCGCGTGCCAGTACGGCCGACGGATGCTTGCCGGCCGACTCTCGCTCGATGTTCAACACGACTTGCGGCTCGCCCTGCTCGGCTCGCTGCAACGCCTCGACGGACGCGGGCAGGATCAGATCCGCACAGGCCAGGTGGTATCCCGGTCCATCACCGATCTACAACTCGTCCAGGGTTTGCTCGCGATGGTGCCCATGTCCGCGGGTGCGCTCCTGCAATTCGTGCTCGCGATCGGCATCATGGCGTGGCTCTCGCCGCTGTTGACTCTCGTCGCTGTCGCCGTCATCCCCGCAGTCGGGCTGGTGGTGTTCCTGATGCGACCGATGCTCTTCGCCGCAACATGGTCCGCGCAGCAGCGGGCCGCCGACCTCGCCCAACATGTCGAGGAAACCGTCACGGGCGTGCGCGTCGTCAAGGGATTCGGGCAGGAACAACGAGCCGTCGACCAACTCGAAAAGCACAGCCGCACGCTGTATTCGGAGCGTCTTCGCGCCGCGTGGTTGAACGCGAAATTCGCGCCGACCATGGCCGCCTTGCCCCAGCTGGGGCAGGTGGGAGTGATCGCCCTCGGCGGGTATCTCGCACTGCACGACAAGATCACCGTGGGAACGTTTCTCGCGTTCGCCACCTACATCGTGACGATGACCGGCGTCACCCGAACTCTGTCGTCGGTCATCGTCATGGCGCAGCTTGCGCGCGCCGCTGTCGAGCGTGTCTACGACGTCATCAACGCTCAGCCGGACATCGCCGATCCTGACCATCCGGTGGACCTGCCCGACGGTCCGCTCGGCGTCACTTTCGAAAACGTCGCATTCGGGTTCGACACCGAACGCGACGTCCTGACCGGGCTGAACCTCCGCATAGAACCGGGCGAGACCGTCGCCGTCGTGGGGCCGGCCGCGTCGGGCAAGACCGCGTTGTCCTTGCTTCTCCCCCGGTTCTACGCCCCGACTTCGGGTGTAGTGACCGTCGATACCGCGGGCGAGACGTTCCCCATCGGCGAACTGCGCAGTGAGCAGCTTCGTGCCGCCGTCAGCCTGGTCTTCGACGAACCTTTCCTGTTCTCGGACACCATCGCCGCCAACATCGCACTGGGCCGCGAGGACGCCTCAGACGAGGACATCCGCGCCGCAGCTGCATTGGCACAGGCAGACACCTTCATCGAGGCACTCCCGGACGGATACGACACCGTTGTCGGTGAACGAGGTCTGACGCTGTCGGGAGGCCAGCGTCAGCGCATCGCGCTTGCCCGAGCCCTCCTCGTCGACCCGCGGATTTTGGTCCTCGACGACGCCACCTCCGCGGTCGATGCGGCAACCGAGGCTGCGATCTTCGACGCGTTCCGGGCCAGACGACGGCAAACCACGCTGATCCTCGCGCACCGGCGATCCACCTTGACGCTGGCAGATCGGGTCGCGGTTCTCGACGGCGGACGGATCATCGACTCCGGAACCGTGGACGAACTGGAAGCGCGATGTCCGCTCTTTCGCGCCCTGTTCTCCTCGCCGCCGGAACTACCGGCCGAACTCGACGACGTCGACTCCGATGCTTTCGGACGTGACCGCAGCGAGCCGACAACCGAGCAGTTGTGGCCGCAGGCACCGGAATCCGAAGCCGACAGCACAGCCGCTACGACGCAGGGTGCGGGCGGACCGATGGCCGGAGCGCTCAGCGGAATCGCGGTGACTCCGTCTCTGCGGGCAGCAGTCGACGCTCTCCCACCCGCACGCGAAGACCCCGGAATTGCTCCTGAGAGCCTGCGCGAATCGAATCCACAGTTCTCACTCCGACAGATCTTGAGGCCGGTCCGCTGGGTTCTACTGGCGGTTGTCGTGTGCCTTGCCCTGGACTCCGCCGCGGCGATCGCATTTCCCTCCCTCGTCAGATATGCGATCGACCACGGAGTCGTGACCGCAGACAGCACCACACTCTGGATCGCGACGGCGTTCGGCGCGCTCCTGGTCGCCGCAGACTGGGTCATCGTGGCGGTCATGACGGTGCTCACGGCCCGAGCCGGTGAACGCGTGCTGTTCGGGCTCCGCGTCCGCAGCTATGCACACTTGCAGCGCCTGGGTCTGGACTACTACGAACGGGAATTGTCCGGCCGCATCATGACGCGTATGACCACCGACGTCGACGCGCTCTCGTCGTTCATCCAAACCGGTATGTCGACGGCGATCGTGAGCGTCCTGACCGTCGGCGGAATTTCGATCGCCCTCCTGGCGACCGACGTGACGCTCGGCCTGGTGGCGCTGGCCGTCATCCCACCGCTCGTGGTCGCGACCGTGGTCTTCCGCAAGATCTCCTCGGTTGCCTACAGCCAGTCCCGCGAACGGATCTCGCTCGTCAATGCCGACTTCCAGGAGAACATCGCCGGTCTGCGAGCGGCTCAGGCCTACCGCCGCGAAGAAGGTGCTGCGCGTAGGTTCGCAGAACGCTCCGAGAGCTACCGCCGATCGCGGATGCGGTCGCAGCGAGCCATTTCGATCTACTTCCCTTTCATTTCGTTCCTGTCCGACCTCGCGTTGGCCGCGGTCGTGTTCGTCGGTGCGCACCAGATCGCCAACGGATCGACTTCGCCCGGCGTACTGATCGCTTTCGTGCTCTACCTCGGTCTGCTGTTCGGACCGATTCAGCAACTCTCACAAGTGTTCGATGGTTACCAACAGGCAAACGTCGGATTGCAACGAATCGGCGACCTGCTGCGCACTCGCAGTTCGATCGAGACTGCCGACAGCGAGGATTTGATCGCGATCTCCGGACGACTCGACGGCGCCGTCCATCTCGACGGGGTCGGGTTCCGGTACTCGGGTGCGGACGTCGACGCCCTCTCCGATTTCGATCTGCAAATCCCGCCGGGCACGACCGTCGCTCTGGTCGGCCGAACCGGTGCCGGGAAGTCGACGGTCGTGAAGTTGCTCGCCCGCTTCTACGACCCGACGTCCGGATCGGTCGACGTGGACGGAACCGACATCCGGAACTTCCACCTCTCGCAGTACCGACGTCGCCTCGGCGTGGTCCCACAAGAAGCCCATCTGTTCACCGGCACGGTCGCCGACAACATCGCGTACGGCAGGCCGTCGGCGTCGCACGCGGAGATCGAGGAAGCGGCACGTTCCGTCGGCGCACTGAATTCGATAGCCGACATGCGTGGAGGCATGAATCATCCCGTCGGCGAGCGCGGCCAGGGGCTCTCGGCGGGCCAACGCCAACTGATCGCATTGGCCCGTGCCGAACTCGTCGACCCGGACCTTCTGCTCCTCGACGAGGCGACCGCGACGCTCGATCCCGCGACCGAACGAATGGTGCTCGAAGCAAGTCGGTCGGTCACCCGGAAACGGACTTCCGTCGTCGTAGCTCACCGCCTCGCAACAGCTGCCCGAGCGGACCTCGTTGTCGTAGTTGACCGGGGACGTATCGTTGAATACGGCCCGCACGATGTTCTGCGGTATGCCGGTGGTCACTACTCGGGACTCTGGGATGCATCGCAGGCGCGTGAGGGGAATAATCTGACGTCGAGAACTGTCATCGAAGGCAACCCCGTCGCGTGACAGTCGGCACGGATTTGTACCGCCGAGAGGTAGTGCGCGATCGCAAGATCACGGACTTCCGTGAGACAGCTCACAAATTGTGTGCCGCACAATTGCTCGTCACACGCTCGGGCTAATCTCATGTATATAGGCGCTCTGATCGGGTACCGAAATAGAAACGAGGCGAACACCTGCCGTGAGCAGCAGTTCTACATCCCAATTCGGACAGAACCAGTGGCTGGTTGACGAGATGTACCAACGCTTCCAGGACGATCCGTCGTCCGTGGATCCCAGTTGGCACGAATTCTTGACCGATTACTCGCCGGACTCGGCGAACACGGGAGGTGGAAACGGGACTGCCTCGAACGGCAACGCGGCTGCACCCGCCGCTGTTGTAGCTCCGCCTGCTGCTCCCAAGGCCACGCCTCCCGCCCCCAAGACCGCACCTCCTGCGCCGGCTGCCAAGGCTGCCGCTCCGGCCCCCGCGAAGACGGCAGCGCCCGCCGCCAAGGCCGCCCCGGCCCAGCCCGCAGCAGCCAAGCCCGCGGCCGCTACTGCGAAGCCCGCCCCTGCCGGCGGAGCCGAGGAAACCAAGGTTCTCCGCGGCGCCGCAGCCGCAGTCGTCAAGAACATGTCGCTCTCGCTCGAGATCCCGACTGCAACCAGCGTGCGTGCCATCCCCGCGAAGCTGATGTTCGACAACCGCATCGTCATCAACAACCACCTCGCGCGTACCCGCGGCGGCAAGATCTCGTTCACCCACCTCTTGGGTTACGCGATCGTCCAGGCAGTCAACGCGTTCCCCAACATGAACCGGCACTTCGCCGAAATCGACGGCAAGCCGAACGCGGTCACGCCCGAGCACACCAATCTCGGACTCGCGATCGACCTTCCCGGAAAGGACGGCAACCGCTCACTGGTAGTTGCCGCCATCCGGAACACCGAGTCGATGAACTTTGTCCAGTTCCACGCGGCATACGAGGACATCGTCCGACGCGCCCGTGAAGGCAAGCTCACCGGCGAAGACTTCACCGGCGTCACCATTTCGCTGACCAACCCGGGCGGTATCGGCACGGTTCACTCCGTTCCTCGCCTGATGAAGGGCCAGGGCGCCATCATCGGTGCCGGCGCGATGGAATACCCCGCCGAGTTCCAGGGCGCCAGCGACGAGAAGCTGGCCGAGATGGGCGTCGGCAAGTTGATGACTCTCACCTCGACTTACGATCACCGCATCATCCAGGGTGCCGAGTCGGGCGATTTCCTGCGCACGATCCACAACCTGCTGATCAGCGACGAGTTCTACGACGAGATCTTCCACGCGCTCGGCAACCCGTACGAGCCGGTGCGTTGGCGCAAGGACGTGCCGGAAGGCGCTGTCGACAAGAACACCCGCGTTCTCGAACTGATCGCTGCATACCGTGACCGCGGCCACCTCATGGCCGACACGGACCCGTTGCAGTTCGTCAAGGACAAGTTCCACAGCCACCCCGACCTCGACGTCATCAGCCACGGCCTGACGCTGTGGGATCTGGACCGTGAGTTCAAGGTCGGCGGCTTCCACGGTCAAGAGAAGATGAAGCTGCGCGACGTGTTGAGCGTGCTGCGCGACGCGTACTGCCGCCACGTCGGCGTCGAGTACACGCACATCCTCGAGACGGATCAGCGTCAGTGGATCCAGGACCGCGTCGAGGGCCATCACGCCAAGCCTTCGGTCGCTCAGCAGAAGTACATCCTGAGCAAGCTCAACGCCGCCGAGGCCTTCGAGACGTTCCTGCAGACCAAGTACGTCGGCCAGAAGCGCTTCTCGCTCGAAGGCGCCGAAGCCGTCATCCCGATGATGGACGCCGTGATCGACCAGGCCGCCGAGCACCAGCTCGACGAGGTCGTCATCGGCATGCCGCACCGTGGCCGTCTCAACGTGCTTGCCAACATCGTCGGCAAGCCGTACTCCAAGATCTTCACGGAGTTCGAGGGCAACATGAACCCGGCAGCCGCTCACGGCTCCGGCGACGTGAAGTACCACTTGGGTGCCAGCGGAACGTACATCCAGATGTTCGGTGACAACGACATCGCTGTCTCCTTGACCGCAAACCCGTCGCACCTCGAGGCCGTCGACCCGGTTCTCGAAGGCCTGGTCCGCGCCAAGCAGGACATCCTCGACAAGGGTGAAGAAGGCTTCACCGTCCTGCCGCTCATGCTGCACGGTGACGCTGCATTCGCCGGTCAGGGCGTTGTCGCCGAGACGCTCAACCTCTCGCTGCTTCGCGGTTACCGCACCGGTGGCACCGTGCACATCGTCGTGAACAACCAGGTCGGCTTCACCACCGCTCCGGAACATTCACGCTCGTCCGAGTACTGCACCGACGTCGCGAAGATGATCGCCGCACCGGTCTTCCACGTCAACGGCGACGACCCCGAGGCTTGCGTCTGGGTTGCTCAGCTGGCCGTCGACTTCCGTGAGAAGTTCGGCAAGGACGTTGTCATCGACCTCATCTGCTACCGCCGTCGCGGTCACAACGAGGGCGACGACCCGTCGATGACCCAGCCGGCCATGTACGACGTCATCGACACCAAGCGCAGCGTTCGTAAGAGCTACACCGAGTCCCTTATCGGCCGCGGTGACATCTCGCTCAAGGAAGCCGAAGACGCACTTCGCGACTACCAGGGCCAGCTCGAACGGGTCTTCAACGAGGTCCGTGAACTCGAAAAGTTCCAGCCCGAACCGTCCGAGTCCGTCGAACTCGACCAGACTCCCCCGGCTCGCCTGACCACGGCTGTCGCTCCCGAGGTTCTCGAGCGCATCGGAGACGCGTTCGTCAACGTCCCCGAGGGCTTCACCGTTCACCCGCGCGTCAAGCCGGTTGCCGAGAAGCGCCGCGAGATGGCCCGTGAGGGACATGTCGACTGGGCGTTCGCAGAATTGCTCGCGTTCGGCTCGTTGGCCGAGCAGGGTGCCTTGATCCGCCTCGCGGGTCAGGACTCCAAGCGAGGAACGTTCACGCAGCGTCACTCGGTCCTCATCGACCGCAAGACCGGCAACGAGTACAGCCCGATCGCCAAGATCGCTGCCGACGCCGAAAACGGCGGCAAGTTCATGGTTTACGACTCCGCACTCACCGAGTACGCAGGTCTGGGCTTCGAGTACGGCTACTCGGTCGGTAACCCCGACGCTCTGGTCCTGTGGGAAGCGCAGTTCGGTGACTTCGTCAACGGCGCGCAGACCATCATCGACGAGTTCATCTCTTCGGGTGAGGCCAAGTGGGGTCAGCTCTCCGACGTCGTGCTGCTCCTGCCGCACGGTCACGAGGGTCAGGGTCCGGACCACACCTCCGGTCGCATCGAGCGTTTCCTTCAGCTGTGTGCAGAAGGCTCGATGACCGTTGCGGTTCCGTCGACCCCGGCCAGCTACTTCCACCTGCTGCGTCGCCATCACCTCGACGGCATCCGCCGTCCGCTGGTGGTTTTCACGCCCAAGTCGATGCTGCGTAACAAGGCTGCCGTCAGCAACGTCGAGGACTTCACGACGGGCAAGTTCCGTTCGGTCTTCGAGGAGCCGGCATACGAGAGCGGCGAAAGCGCACGCGAATCGGTCAAGCGGGTTCTGCTGGTCAGCGGCAAGCTGTACTGGGAACTCCTGGCGAAGAAGCACAAGGACGAGCGTGACGACATCGCCATCGTGCGCATGGAGCAGCTCTACCCCGTGCCGAAGCGTCGCCTCAAGGAGACCCTGGACCGTTACCCGAATGCGGATCAGTTCCGTTGGGTCCAGGAAGAGCCCGCAAACCAGGGTGCGTGGCCGTTCCTCGGGCTGGCTCTGCCGGACCTTCTGCCGGAGACCTTGACCGGTATCAAGCGCATCTCGCGTCGTCCGATGTCCGCTCCCTCTTCGGGATCGAGCAAGGTCCACGCGGTGGAGCAGCAGGAGATCTTGGACGAGGCGTTCCTGCCGACCAACTGATCTCAGTAATTTGACAAGGGCCGGGCCCCACATTCCGCAAGGAGTGTGGGGCCCGGCCTTTCTGCGTTCACGTCAATTCGATTGCAGCAGACCCAGATCCGGCCCGGCATCGAAGCCGACGGCGGCCAGTGCCAACGCAGGTAACGACTGAACCGTCAGGTCGATCAGTTCCTCGCGGGTGATGGCGGGCGCTCGGAGCCAACTGATGGTGGCTTCCTCGACAAACGCGATCCAACCGCGAACGGCCAACTCCACCTGAGGTGTTCGAGTCAGGCCGATCTTCGGGAGCTGATCGAGGGTTCTCTTGGCCATGATGTCGCGAGTCTGCTCGAACACCTCACGCATCTGCGGATCCCCGCTGGCGGTCCCCCGGAGCAGCGAGACGTAGGTATTGCGGTTCTCGGTCACGTAGTCGACGTACGACGCCAGCACCGAGCGGAGGGTGAGCATCGGATCGTCCGACTCGCTCGGCTCGGTGCGCTGGAGCATCTGTTCACTGCTGTGTCGGACGATCGCCAGATGGAACTCGCTTTTCGACGCGAAGTAGTGGAACAGAAGCCCCCGCGAGACACCAGCCTGATCGGCGATGTCCTCGACGGAAATCTGTTCGAGCGGCCGTTCGGCCAGCATCCGCGCCCCGAGGTCGATGAGTTGCGCTCGGCGTTGCGCAGGGTCGAGCCGTGTTCGCTTTACTGCGTCCATGCCCAATAGACTACTGAATATTCGTCAATAAGCTATTGACCGTGACTCAATAAAGGCATATCGTTCCCTACATGAGTCTTCCAGTTACAGATACCTCAGCACCTGCCGCGGATACTCGCCACGTCGGCACACTGATCATCGGCAGTGGTTTCGCCGGTCTCGGTGCGGCGATCAAACTGGCACAGGCCGGCATCACGGACTACGTCGTTCTCGAGCGCGGCAACGACGTCGGCGGAACCTGGCGTGACAACAGCTACCCGGGCGCCGCGTGTGACGTGCCGTCGCATTTGTACTCGTACTCTTTTGCACTCAATCCGGAGTGGACGCGCTCCTTCTCCACTCAGCCCGAGATCTACAAGTACATCCAGTCGGTGGCCAACCGCCACAAGGTGCTCGACAAGCACATCTTCGACTGCGACGTTCTCTCCGCACGCTGGGACGAGGCGTCTGCTCGGTGGCACGTCAGCACCAACAAGGGCGAATTCGTCGCAAAGATCGTCGTCTCGGCCGTCGGCGCATTGTGTGAGCCTTCACTTCCGGACATCAAGGGCATCGACGGCTTCAAGGGCGAGATCTTCCACTCCTCGCGTTGGAACCACGACGCCGATCTGACCGGCAAGCGTGTGGCCGTCATCGGAACCGGCGCCTCGGCCATCCAGATCGTGCCGGCCATCGGCAAGAAGGTCTCGCATCTCGACGTGTACCAGCGCACGGCGCCGTGGATCCTGCCCCGCGCAGACCGCGAGTACACCAAGATCGAGCACCTCGCGTTCAAGTACCTCCCCGGCTTCCAGAAGTTGTGCCGCACCGGTATCTACTGGATGCGAGAGACGCAGGTCGTCGGCCTGGCCAAGGCGCCGGTCTTCATGAAGCCGTTGCAGTTCGCCGCCGAGCGTCACCTGAAGGCCCAGATCAAGGACAAGGATCTTCGCAAGAAGGTCATGCCCAACTTCCAGATCGGCTGCAAGCGCATGCTGATCTCGAACAACTACTTCCCCACCCTCGCCCAGGACAATGTCGACCTGGTGACCGAAGGCATCGAGGAGGTCACCGCCAACGGGATCGTCTCGAAGACCGGCATCACCCGTGAGATCGATGCCATCGTCGTGGCGACCGGATTCCACGTCACCGACTCCCCCACCTTCGCGGGAATCTTCGGCAAGGACGGACGCTCGCTCGCCGAGGTCTTCGAAGAGACCGGCATGCAGGGATACAAGGGCGCGGCAGTTGCCAACTTCCCCAACATGTTCTTCCTCGTCGGACCCAACACCGGCCTCGGACATTCGTCGATGGTCTTCATGATCGAGTCGCAGATCAACTACCTGGTCGACGCGATCGCCACCATCGACAAGTACGACATCGGCACCATCGAGGTGCGCAAGGACAAGCAGGACAAGTACAACAAGGACCTGCAGGCAGCTATGTCCAAGAGCGTGTGGAACAACGGCGGTTGCGCCAGCTGGTACATGGACAAGCACGGAAACAACACCACCCTGTGGCCTGGCTTCACCTTCCAGTTCCGCAACGCCACCAAGCATTTCGACCTCGCGGCATACCGCAGCGTCGCCACCTCGGATCTCGGCGCCGTCGGCACCGCGACCACTTCACAGATCGACCTCGACGACGAGAAGGCAGTAGCACAATGAGTGATTTTGCAGGCAAGGTCGTAGTCATCACCGGAGCGGGATCGGGCATCGGTCGCGCACTAGCACTGAACCTGGCCGGCCAGGGCGCCAAGTTGGCGATCTCCGACGTGGACACCATCGGGCTCGCCGAGACAACGCGTCTGGTGGAAGCCATCGGCGCCGAGGTGAAGTCGGACCATCTCGACGTCACCCAGCGCGAAGCGGTTCTCGAGTACGCCGACGCGGTTGTCGCCCACTTCGGCAAGGTCAACCAGATCTACAACAACGCCGGAATCGCCTACCACGGCACTTTCGAGAAGTCCGAATTCAAGGACTTCGAACGTGTCATGGACGTCGACTTCTGGGGAGTTGTCAACGGCACCAAGGCATTCCTCCCCCACGTCATCGCCTCCGGCGACGGGCACGTCGTGAACGTGTCGAGCCTCTTCGGTCTGCTGTCGATGCCGGGTCAGAGCGCATACAACTCGGCCAAGTTCGCCGTTCGCGGTTTCACCGAGTCGCTTCGCCAGGAAATGCTGATCGCCAAGCACCCGGTGAAGGTGACCTGTGTGCACCCGGGCGGAATCAAGACCGCCATCGCACGCAACGCCACCGCAGGCCCGGGTGAAGATCTTGCGGTCTTCTCCGAGTTCTTCGACCGCAAGCTCGCGCGCACCACACCGGAGGACGCCGCCAAGACGATCGTCAACGGTGTTCGGAAGAGCAAGCCGCGAGTTCTCATCGGGATGGACGCAATCGCACTCGACGCCTGGGTTCGCCTCGTAGGATCGGGCTACCAGCGCATCGTCGCGATCGTCGCCGGCCGAATGATGCCCAAGTCCAGCTGAGTTCGTTTCACAGCGCAGTTCGTTTCACAGCGCAGTTCGCACAAAGAGTCAGGAGCCCTGCCGGTGAGCACGTTCACCCTTCCGCTGCCCGTGGTCGCATTCTTGTTGAAGCCGTACTTCCGTCTGGCTTTCAACTCGCGGCTGCCGTATCGGATTCAACGTCTGTTGCTCGAGGCCGGGGCACCGCTACAGCAGGTTCCAGCGGGCGCCGTAGTGCGCCCGCTGGAGCTGGCTTGCCGACCGGCAGAGAAGATCACCGTCGGCGCAACCGAGCGCCCCACCGCAGTTCTCTACCTGCATGGCGGGGCGTACACGCTGGGTTCGCTGTCCACACACCGTTCTCTCGCAGCTCATCTCGCCCGTGAGTCGTCCAGTGCGGTCTTCACCTTGGACTACCGTCTCGCGCCGGAGAATCCGTATCCCGCCGCTCTCGACGACGCGGTCTCAGCCTTCATGCAGTTGGTCACCGAGTTCGACTATTCGGAAGACCGCGTTGCCATCGCCGGCGATTCGGCCGGTGGCGGCCTGGCCGCGGCGACCGCTATCCGTCTGATCGAGCGTCACGGCGTGACCCCCGGCGCGCTTGCACTGATCTCACCGTGGGTCGATCCCGGCGATCGGGGTGCCACCAAAAAGGCCGACCTGGTGGTCAACACAGCGTGGTCCTTCGACGCCGCCGACGCCTACCTTGCCGGAGGCGACCGTACTGATCCCGGCTACGCACCGATGCACGGCAAGCTCGACGGGTTGCCACCCACCAGAATTCACGTCGGTTCCGAGGAAGTCCTCTACCCGCAGATCATGACGTTCACCGACAAGCTCGCCGCTGCCGGCGTCGATGTGTCCCTGGTCGAGTACGCAAGACTCTGGCACGTGGCTCACGCACAGGCGTCACTGGTGAAGGAAGCAGCAGACGCCGTTTCCGACCTCGGCCAGTTCATCGCATCGAAACTGATTCGTGCCAAGGATGATTCGAGTTCAGCAGTGGGCTCGAACAGTCACTGACGGGTGGCCCACTCCGTCCATGTCACTGACGGGTGTCCCACCAGGTGCGGGCGACTTCCGAGGCTGACGCCTTGCCGGTCCGCACCTGCTCGATCATTGCGGCGAGATCGGTGGTGGACAGTTCACCGGCAACGACGCTGAGCGCCTTGACAGCCGAATCTCCCAGTGCGCCCGCTCGAAAGAGCGGAACGACATTCTGCGCAGCCAGAACGTGATTCGAATCAGCGAGCACTGTGACGGCATCGGATTGTGCCAACGCCGACAGCGTCGTGGTTCCGAATACTTGTGCACCGGGTACGTCTGCCGGCGTTGCCTGATCGACACCGGCGAAGACACACTCGGCGCCCTCGGCCAACTGTTCCACTGCCCCGTCCTCGACGAATCTCGCGGAGACGAGCGGCGTCGCCGCGGCACACGAAGGAGCAAAGGCTTCTATCGTCTTCGCTCCCAACGACTGTGCGTATCCGGTGTCGAGTGCGAGGACCGCATGATCTTCGGCCATCGCATAGTCGGAGACCGAAAGACCCTCCGGCAGAGAGCGACTCAAGGCTTCGAAGACGTCGTCGGCCTTGCGGGCCGGGGATGACGGGTCGTAGTGATCGAGCAGCGCGCCGGTGAACTCGGGCACCAAAGTGACTCGCGCTGCGTCCAGAGCCTCGAGTGATTGGTTTCGGCCACCACCCACCGATTCGACGCGAGCCGACAGGCCGGAGGAGGAGAGCACCGTCGAATACACCTCGGCCAACACCGAACTCTCCACCGATGCGTCAGCAGCCACCACGATCTGGTCACGAGACTCCGCTTCGGCACCCTCTACCACCGAATCACCGTTTGCGCATCCGCTGAGAATCGGCAGGACCATCAGTGCTGCAACAACAGTCGAATACTTCGTGCGTGTGCTCTTCACCGAAATCCTCACATTCAATCCCATGGATCGAAAACCGTGCCATGTCGGTACCTATCGTTACACTTGTCGGGCGATGCGCGGTAACCAGTCCTGACGCAGCCACTCGGTGGCGGCGCCGTCGAAGTCACTCGGGTGGCTTCGCCACAAGGGAATGGTTTCCGACGCCCGAAACACGGGACGCCCGAAAAACCGGAAGGACGCTCATGCGCACCTCACGATTTCGTTCCAACCGTTGGCTCGTAGCCGCGGCAACCGTTGTCTCTCTGACTGCACTGACAGCGTGCGGTAGCAGTGACGGTGACTCCAACAGCGATCCCAACGCGATCGTCGTCGGCTCCGCCAACTTCACCGAATCCGAGACGATCGCCAACATCTACGCCGAAGCACTGCGTGTCAACGGGTTCGATGTGTCCACGTCGTTCAACGTCGGCAGCCGCGAGGCGTACATTCCGGCACTCAAGGACGGGTCCATCAGTGTCATTCCGGATTACACGGGAAATCTCCTGCAGTACTTGGATCCCGACAGCACGGCCACCAGCTCCGCTGACGTCCTCGCTGCTCTTCCCGCAGCTCTCGGGTCGGAATTGGCAATTGCGACGCCTGCATCCGCCGAGGACAAGGACGCCGTCGTCGTCACGAAGGAAACCGCTGACAAGTGGAACCTGAAGACGATCGCCGATCTGGCTCCGCATTCCGCCGAGGTCAAGTTCGGTGCTCCGGCCGAGTTCCAGGAACGTCCAGCCGGATTGCCCGGTTTGAAGTCCAATTACGGCCTCGACATCTCGGCAGCCAACTTCGTTCCGATCGCCGACGGCGGCGGACCGGCAACCGTGAAGGCTCTCTCCTCCGGTGACATCACCGCGGCAAACATCTTCACGACGTCGGCCTCCATCCCGGAGAACAACTTCGTGGTTCTCGAAGACCCGAAGAACAATTTCCCGGCTCAGAACGTGGTGCCGGTGCTGCGCGCGTCGAAGTCTTCCGACAAGTTGAAGACAGTCCTCGATGCGGTGTCCGCCAAGCTCACCACCGAAGAGTTGTTGGCACTCAACGTCCAGGTGTCCGGCGACACCAAGACGGAGCCGGCAGCGGCGGCCAAGGCGTGGGTGACGGCGCAGGGCCTCGACAAGCCGGTCTCGTAGTCACGTGATCACCTTCGAGGGCGTCACCAAGCAGTATCCGGACGGCACCACCGCCGTCGACCGTCTCGATCTCACCATCGAGGCCGAGTCGTTCACGGTGTTCGTGGGGCCGTCCGGATGCGGCAAGACGACGTCGATGCGCATGATCAACCGGATGATCACACCGACGTCGGGCAAGATCTTCGTCGACGGTCGTGACATCGCCCAGACCGACGCGGTGAAACTGCGTCTCGGTATCGGGTACGTCATCCAGAACGCCGGCCTGCTTCCGCACCGCACCGTGATCGACAACGTCGCAACGGTTCCGGTGCTGCGCGGTGAGTCCCGCCGCGCCGCCCGTAAAGCCGCGTTGGGTGTGCTCGAACGAGTCGGTCTGGACATCTCACTTGCCACCCGCTACCCCGGGCAACTCTCGGGTGGGCAGCAACAACGTGTGGGAGTTGCGCGTGCATTGGCGGCCGATCCGCCGATCCTGTTGATGGACGAGCCGTTCAGCGCCGTCGACCCCGTCGTGCGTGAGGATCTGCAGACCGAAATGCTCCGTCTGCAAAGCGAACTGAAGAAGACGATCGTCTTTGTCACCCACGACATCGACGAGGCAGTCAAACTCGGTGATCACATTGCCGTCTTCGGTCCCGGCGGGCGGCTTCAGCAGGTGGCGGCACCTCGCGACGTGTTGGCCGCTCCGGCAACGGATTTTGTCGCCGGATTCGTCGGACGCGATCGCGGCTATCGGGGATTGTCGTTCCGCGCTGCCGACGAGGTTCCGTTGCACCCTGTACGCACGGCCGTCGAGAACGAATTGAAGGCTCTACGTCTCGAATTGGGCGAATGGGTTCTCGTGGTCACGGACAACGGAACTCCGCAGGGATGGATCGACGTGACCGGCGTCGAAGGCCTGCGCTCGGGACGAACCCTTGCTCAGTCGACGTCTGCCGGTGGTTCGCTGTTCTCCCCCGGCGGCGATCTCCGCCAAGCACTCGATGCGGCAATCTCGTCGCCTTCCGGTATCGGCGTTGCCGTCGACGGCGAGGGCGCGGTCATCGGCGGGATCCTCGGTTCCGAAGTCGTTGCGAAATTGGCAGATCAGCGTCGACGCGAGGACGAGGAACGCAACCGCGTCGCCTTCACCGAGGGATTCGGGTCGTAGCGGCATGCGCTGGCTCATCGACAATTTCTCGACGGTCGTGGATTACTCGAAGACCCATCTGTATCTGGCACTGCTTCCTTTGCTGATCGGTCTCCTGATTGCCGTTCCGGTCGGAACAGCGATCCGCAACGTCAGATGGCTGCGCCGAATCACGTTGACCCTGGCGAGCATTGCGTTCACGATTCCGTCGCTCGCGCTGTTCGTCACCATCCCCCAGTTGTTCGGACTCAAGACCCTTGATCCTCTCAACGTCGTGATCGCACTCAGCGTGTATGCGACGGCACTGCTCATCCGGGCAGTACCCGAAGCACTCGACTCGGTGCCGGACAACGTCATCGACGCCTCCACCGCCGTCGGTTTCACACCGCTACGACGCGCTCTGACGGTCGAGTTGCCATTGGCGCTGCCGGTGATGATCGCGAACATCAGAGTTATTGCCGTTACCAATATTTCGCTGGTGTCAGTCGGATCTCTGATCGGAATCGGCGGGCTTGGAGTCCTGTTCAAACAAGGCTACGACCGCGACTATCCCGACCAGATCGTTGCGGGCATCATCGCGATCGTCGTGCTGGCACTGGCGCTCGATCTGATCCTGTATCTGATCGGCCGATTCCTGACCCCGTGGACCAGAACGTCGACCTCGTCGAAGGTTCCCGCCGTCCTGTCAGCCGAGGGGGAACCCGTATGAGCATCTTCACCGGGGCCTGGGACTTCATCGTCGATCCCGGAAATTGGAGCGGCGACACCGGAATCGGCACCCGCATCCTCCAGCACCTCTGGTACAGCGTTCTGGCCGTGGCACTTTCGGCTGTGATCGCGGTGCCCATCGGATTACTCATCGGCCATCTGCGTCGCGGTGAGATCGTGGTCGTCAGTCTGGTCAACGCACTGCGGTCACTGCCCACTCTCGGCCTGCTGACCTTCCTCGTTCTTCTCATGGGTCTGGGAGTGATGCCGCCGATTCTCGCCCTCGTCATTCTTGGTATTCCCCCACTACTCGCCGGCACGTACGCCGGAATCGCCAGCGTCGACCGCGGCGTCGTCGAGGCCGCACGGGCGATGGGTATGACCGAACTCCAAGTGCTCTTCCGCGTCGAGATACCCAATGCGCTGCCATTGATTCTCGGCGGACTGCGTAACGCGACACTGCAGGTGATTGCCACGGCAACGGTCGCCGCCTACGTCAACCTCGGCGGCCTCGGCCGGTACATCTTCGACGGTCTCGCGCTCTACAAGTACGACCGAGTGGTCGTCGGCGCAATCCTGGTCGCGGTTGTGGCTCTCGTCGTGGACGGCTTACTGGCGCTGGTGGTCTGGGCATCGGCTCCCGGGACCGGCAGGCTGCGCCGAACACCCGACCTCACTCGTCTGTAGCTCTCGGTACACACGAAAAAGCCCCGATCGGAACCTTGTTTGCGGGTTCCGATCGGGGCTTTCGTAGTCCCTCTTAGCTGGTCACGCCCTCAGCATGCGCTGCGGCCGCGACGGCTTCCGCTACTGCGGGTGCCACGCGAGGGTCGAGTGGGCTGGGGACGATTTTGTCCGCCGCCAACTCGTCGCCGACCACCGACAGGATTGCCTCGGCGGCAGCGAGCTTCATACCTTCGGTGATGCGACGGGCGCCGGCGTCGAGCGCGCCCTTGAAGACACCGGGGAAGGCAAGAACGTTGTTGATCTGGTTCGGGAAATCACTACGGCCCGTCGCCACGATCGCCGCGTACTTCGACGCGGTTTCGGGGTGAATCTCCGGGTCCGGGTTGGAGAGTGCGAACACGATCGACTCGGGAGCCATCGAAGCGATGAGCTCCTCGGGGATCTTGCCCGCCGAGACACCGAGGAACACGTCAGCACCTTCGAGAGCCTCGATGGCACCACCATGCAGGTCACGGGGATTGGTGCGGGCCGCGAGTTCTGCCTTCACGTCGTTGAGGTCGCTGCGCTCACCCGAGATGATGCCCTTCGAGTCCAGCACGATGACGTCGCTGATTCCGGCGGCAAGCAGGATGTTCGCGCAGGCAACACCCGCAGCGCCGGCGCCGGAGATGACGACCTTGAGTGTGGTGATGTCGCGGCTCTGGACCTTCACGGCGCCCTTGAGTGCCGCGAGGACCACGATGGCGGTTCCGTGCTGATCGTCGTGCATGACGGGGCAGTCGAGAGCTTCGATGACGCGCTTCTCGATCTCGAAGCAACGCGGCGCCGAGATGTCCTCGAGGTTGACCGCGCCGAAGCTCGGACGCAGTCGGATGAGTGTCTCGACGATCTCGTCGGGATCCTTGGTGTCGAGAACCAGCGGAATGGAGTTCAGTCCGGCGAAGTTCTTGAACAGTGCCGACTTGCCCTCCATGACGGGCAGCGACGCGCGAGGGCCGATGTCGCCGAGTCCGAGAACCGCGGTGCCGTCGCTGACCACGACGACGAGTCGGTTGGTCCACGTGTATCGATCGGCAAGGGTTTCGTCTGCAGCGATGGCGCGGCTCACCTGAGCAACACCCGGCGTGTAGGCGATCGAGAGGGCCCGCTGCGTATCGAGCGGTGCTGTGGTCTCGACCGAGAGCTTGCCACCGACGTGAGCGGCAAAGATTTCTTCGTCGGTCAACTCGACCTTGGGTACGTTGATGGCTTCAGTCACGAGGGACACGATGACACTCCTGATTAGTCCAGCCTCAAGCGGGGCTGGGTTACTGGGAAGTAATCCTTCGGACCGCTGCGAAACTACGTTCACAACGGTCAGAGATCATTTCTTCCGCGAACGACTACTGAGAAGAAGAGCATTCGGCGTGCGCGAGAAAGTGGGCCGCAATACATCCGAAGCGTCATGGTGTGGGGCGGGTGAGCCCTGGCGTATCCATGCAATCTAGGTTTCGGGAGAAATTCTGACGAAACCTGCACTTCGGGGCCGGGCTGTGGCGCCGCCTCGAAGTAACTCCAGTTTGCCACCAGAGTCGGATCACAATCAAATCCTCCAAGCGGTCGGATTCCTCATCACACTCGAACCCGAACCGTCATCCCCACCGTGTCATCCCCACCCAGTCATCCCCACCGTGTCATCCCCACCCAGTCATCCCCACCACTGCGTCACCAACAACAGCCCCGCCACCACGAGCACGACCACCGATCCGGCAACCGCCGCGATACCCCGCCTGCGGTCGCACCAGATCTGCGCGGCGAGAGCAACCACCGAGGCCGCAATGTGCGCGGTGATCGACGTTGTTCCCGGACCCGGGAATCCGCGGTTGCCGCCCAGATATGCCGAACCGATGATCACGAGTGTCAAGACCACGATTCCGGCCGCCACGGTGCCACTCAGGGCGCGTAGAGCGCGGACCAGCAGCCATTGTCGTTTGTCGGCGGGATAGTCGTAATCGTCTTCGTACTGATAGTCCTGATATTCCTGGTACTGGTAGTCGTCCTCGTACCTGTCGTTCCGGTCGTACCTGTCGTCGTATGTCATCTCTTACGCTCCCGCGACGAATCCGCGGACTGATTCCGCAATGAGTTGAACCGCGATGGCGGCGAGCAGAAGACCGGCGATGCGTGCCAGCAGACTGATGCCACCCTCGCCCAGTATCCGGATCAGTGCGGTCGAGAAGCGCAGGACCACGAACAGCACGAGGTGGATGGACAGAATCGCCAACGCGATCGCCAGATACGACGCCGCTTCACCGTCGGCCTGGGCGACAAAGACGATGACGGCCGCTATCGCACCGGGACCGGCCATCATCGGCGTTCCCAGAGGAACGAGTGCGACGTTGACGTCGTCGGCTCCCTGCGGACGGTTGGAGGCCTTGCCGGTCAGCAGTTCGAGTGCGATGAGAAGCAGCAGCAATCCGCCGGCGCCCTGCAACGCCGGAATGCCGATGTGGAGGTAGTTGAGGATCGCCTGACCGCCGATGGCAAAGACCGAGATGACCGCCAGGGAGACGGCGGGGGCCTGCCATGCCGCTCGATTGCGATCTTCACGAACTTTACGTCCGACGAGTGACAAGAACACCGGGATGACTCCGGGCGGGTCCATGATCACGAACAGCGTGATGAACACGGTGAGGTAGAGCGTGGTGTCGAGCATCAGCGCCCCAGTACCTCCACGCCGGTGGCAGCCGAGACGAGTTTGTCGAACTCGGCTTCGTCCGTGAGCTCGTCGCCGAGTCCGATCGTCTTGTTCTCGCCGTGGTAGTCAGAGGATCCGGTGACTGCCAAACCGAGGTCGACAGCCAGGCGGCGCAGGACGTCACGATCGTCGCTGCGATGGTCCGGGTGATCGACTTCGAGACCCCCGAGACCCAGATCGGCCAGATCGCGGATGTGGTCGAGCGCAAGCAATCCGCCGCGCGAACGGGCCCGTCCATGCGCCAGGACGGTCACTCCCCCGGCGGCTGCCACCAGTTCGACGGCGTACTCGAGCGGAGTGTCGTACTTGGGGACGTCGTATCGTCCTCGACTGGACAACAGGTCGGAGAAAGCCTCACTGATGCTCGACACCACTCCCGCTCGCATCAGGGCCGCTGCGACGTGCGGGCGTCCGACGGACGGACCGGCGTCAGCCAAGATCTGATCGGGATCGACGGGCAGACCGTCACGCGCCATCATGGTCGTCATCACCCGGATACGTTCGACGCGTTCGGCGCGCAGTCGCTCACGTTCTTTTGCGAATTCGGGGTGCGTCGGATCGAACAGGTACGCCAGAAGATGTACAGCGACCGGCCAACCACGCTCACCTCGACCTTCGCACGACATCTCCATCCCACGAACCAGGCTGACGCCGGCCGGCAAGGCCTGCGCCGCCTCGGCCCAGCCCGAAGTCGTGTCGTGATCGGTGATGGCGACGACGTCGAGTCCGGCGTCGCCTGCGGCGCGCATGAGGGCAGCCGGGGTGTCGGTGCCGTCCGATGCGTTGGAGTGGGTGTGAAGATCTATTCGCACTGTTCCAGTGTGTCAGCAATCGGCAACTTCATCGCGCTCCGGTGGGCGAGCCGGAAGCTGACGTACGATTACGCCGCAGCGGCAGCGCAATTCGATCAGGTGTCGCTGTAGTGCCGTTCCCCTGCCGTTCCACTGCATTACAGACCGAGAAGGAGCGAGCGTGCCAACCATGCCGTCACTGCCGAATTGGTCGAACGGCAAATCGACGCAAGCCGATGCGCCCAAGATCCCCGTTCCGGCAGCCCGCGCGATCGTCGACTGCGCGGTCTACGTGGACGGCGTGCGGTTGCCGGGCAAGTACACGCACCGCGCTGCGTTGGCCGAGGTTCGTAGTCGCGACAACGCGTTCGTCTGGGTGGGCATGCACGCTCCCGACGAAGGTCAGATGCAAGATGTCGCAGCAACTTTCGGACTCCACGAGCTGATGGTCGAGGATGCTGTCCATGCACACGAGCGCCCGAAACTCGAACGCTACGACGACGTCATGTTCCTGGTGCTGCGCACGGTCGTCTACGTACCGCACGAGTCCGTCGCGACGGCGAGCGAGATCGTCGAAACCGGCGAGATCATGGTGTTCGTCGGCCCCGACTTCGTGGTGACCGTCCGGCACGGGGATCACTCCGAACTGGCAAGCGTGCGCAAGTCACTCGAGCAGAACCCCGAGCGCCTCACCATGGGCCCGTTCGCGGTGTTGCACGCGATCACCGACCACGTCGTCGACAGCTATCTCTCCGTCATCCAACTCGTCGAACAGGACGTCGACAGCATGGAAGAGTTGGTGTTCAACCCGCGGAACACCGTTGCCGTCGAGCACATCTACCTGCTCAAACGTGAAATCGTCGAACTACGACGCTCGGTCACTCCACTCGGATTGCCACTGCTCCAGCTGACCCAGCCCGCGGGCGGCCTCGTCCCGAAGGAGATCCGGCGATACTTCCGTGACGTACGAGATCACCACACGATCGTGGCCGAACGTATCTCGGAATACGACGAGGTGTTGAGTTCGCTGGTCGACGCCGCACTCGCGAAGATCGCGGTGCAGCAAAACACCGACATGCGCAAGATCTCCGCGTGGGTCGCTATCGCCGCCGTGCCGACCGGCGTTGCCGGTATCTACGGGATGAACTTCGAGAACATGCCGGAACTCGGTTACAAGTACGGCTATCAGTCCATCCTGTTCCTCATCGCTTCGGTGTGTGTCGGCTTGTTCTTTCTCTTCCGTCGCAACAACTGGCTGTGAACCTCGCACGCTGACTCCCTGTACTTGCCACCGTCGCAGGCGGACAATGGATATGGGTACGCATTTTCATTCCGTTCCCGAAATCCATTTTGCGACAAGCAAATTCAGATCCAAGGAGAAGTGGAGGAGCAACCATGCCTACAGTCGAGCAATCCGTGGAGATCGCGTTGCCACCCAAGGACGTCTGGGAGTACATCGCCGTCGCCGAGAACTGGCCCAACTGGGAGAATTCGATGGTCGAGTGCAAACAGATCACCGACGGCCCGATGGGCGTGGGAAGCCGCTGGCACGGTGTCTCGCGAATCCTGGGCAAGCGTCTCGAGTGGACATCCGAATTCACCGAGTACGACCCACCGAGATCGTCGAAATCGACGTCCGTCGAAAGTCCGGTCAGCTTCTCGCAGACCACGACCTGCGAAGAAGTCGGTGACGGCACTCGGGTCACCTACCGACTCGACAGCGAAAGCGGCCTGGGAGGAGTATTCGGCAAGATGGCCGACCCGATCGTCACGAAAGCATTTTCACGGACGGTTCGGGTAAGTCTCGAGAACTTGGCGGACATCCTCGTGCACGCCGAATGATCTGACGGACAAAGCGCCAGCGCAGCTAGAGCGAGGCAGCGGAACGGTGCGGATCGCGGATGTCGATCCCCGCCTCGGTCCACGCTTCCCTCAGTGCCTCCGCGCCGCGCAGACGCACCCAGGCGGCTTCGGTACCGGTCAGGGGGACCACACCAAGGAAGCGCACCGGGTCGAACGGCTCCGGCAGCGTCAGGTCTTCGATCCCGCTGTCACCGAGAAGCACCGCCGTGAACGCAGTGTCCTTCCACAGCGGCTCGCCCAGGTCCAACAGTGCGTCCTCGAGCAGCACGACGCCTTCGACGGACGGCGCCGCGGCCAGCACCGCGAGCGTCCTGGCCACACCTGACGCCACACCGGTGCCACCGCGCAGCGTGAGTACCAACTCGGCGCGGGGTCCGCGCGTGGGGTCTGCGACCAGTTCGTTGGGGTCGCCCATCGGATGACGCGAGCACCCCAGTGTGACGTAGCGGACCAGGCCGTCGGGTGATTCGAAACGCAGCACGTCCAGCGGTTCGACACCGAGGAACGTCACTGAGGCCGCGGTGGGGTCCGGCCCCTCGATGCTGCTGACGAGATGGGCCCGGACGGAAGATACGACGCTGTCTGACACTCGTCCATCTAAACACCGTGCCCGCGAGGTTCGCAGCGCAGATACCTCGCGGTGGCGGTAGCGTCGTCGAAATGGTCTCCGTTCTCGCTGTCAGCGACGAGACCGTCGAATTCCTGTGGAGCAGTCAGGTTCGTTCACTCGGAGTCGACGTGATCCTGGGCGCGGGCGATCTGCCGTTTGCGTATCTGGAGTACCTGTCTGACCAACTGAATGCGCCTTGCGTGTTCGTTCCCGGAAACCACGACGCCGATCTGTCCGGATATTCGAACAAGAGATCGGGTTGGACGCGGGCCGGGATGCCTGCGCAGTGGCCAGGGCCTACCGGCGCAGTCAACGCCGACGGACGCATCGTGACCGTCGCCGGTCTGCGGATCGCGGGCCTCGGTGGTTCCATCCGATACAACACGGGTCCCAATCAGTGGTCCGAGCGCCAGCAGAGCCGACGCGCTCGCTCGCTCGCCTGGCGAAACGCCTGGCAATCGCGGCTTCCCGGCGGCCGGGCGGGCGTGGATGTGCTGCTCACCCACAGTCCCGCCCGCGGTGTCGGCGACGCCGAGGATCGGCCACATCGAGGGTTCGAATGCTTCACGCCTTTGATTCACAACCTCGATCCGACGGTGATGGTCCACGGACACATCCACCCGCACGGGCGAACCCCTCTCGATCTGGAGGTAGGCCGGACTATCGTGCTCAATACCGTCGGCTTCACGCTGATGGAGATTTCCCCAGGTACTCCGCCGACGATCGTGAGGCGCCGACATGGCTCGTGACACCGGATTTCCCACAGCCGACGCGGAAAACGACTTCGCTCGTCAGCGTCGACGTGCCGACGTTGCCCGTCTGGTCAGTTGGCTACGACGCGAACCCGACGACGTCAACGCGATCCTGCCGTTCGACGAGGTTGTCGCAGCTCTGGGCAAGGTCGGCGAGAAGTCTCTGGGGCTGCAGGTCGTCACCATCGAATCAATAGTCGGAAGTGTCGACCGCACAGGTGATTTCGACAGGTACTTCCGTCCGACGTCCACTCACTCGCGCGCTCGTTGGGAGCGACTTGCGGTGGCGCAACGACGCGGCGAATCGGTACCACCTGTTCAGTTGTATCGCGTCGGCTCCATGCATTTCGTGATCGACGGGCACCACCGAGTGTCCATTGCGTGTGCGATGCACCAGAAGACAATCGACGCGTACGTCACCGAGATCATCACGCGTATCTCGCCGGAAGGCATCACTCAGCGCGCTGATCTGCTCATCAAGGATCATCGTCGACTCTTCCTCACCCGCGTTCCGCTGCAGGGTTCACAACGCGAAGCCGTCCAGGTCACCGACCCGTGGGAGTACGCCGAACTCAGTGAGTGTGTGGAGGCGTGGGGTTTTCGGCTCATGCAGGAAAAGGGTGAGTTCCTCGGCCGAGACACCGTCGCCCGCCGCTGGTTCGGTGAGGAGTTTCTGCCCGTCGTGCGAATGCTGCGGGGCGCCGACATGTTGCCCGAGCACACCGACGCCGAGGCCTACTTGTGGATCGCCCGGGAGCGGTACCGACTGGTGCGGCGGCACATGTGGAACGACGAGATCGTGGCCGAACTACGCGATCGAGCACCGCGAAAGCACAAGCCCGCTACGTAGCGACAGCGAACCGCACCTCTCGGTTCGGGATCTTCGGGTGCATGAATTTCAGCAACGCACGCGCTTCCTTCTCGATGGATGCGAGCGCGGTCTTCGGTTGCTGCGCAAACAGAGTCGCGCCCAATTCGACCGTCTCCTTGTCCGGCGTCACCGTCGCGAATCCCACCACCTTTCCGCGCACCAGGATGGCGGGCTTGATGATGCCGTTGACGGTGAAGACACGAGTTCGGTACTGCTCGTCCATGATTCGCGAGCGGTCGGCGTGCGAGAGCAGGATGTTGTCGAACGGAGCAAGGATTCTGACCGGCGGTGTTCCGGAGGTCGGTCGTGGCGCGTCCGGCAGGTCGAACACCTCGGCCCCTTTCGCGTTGACAAAGGTGATCAAGCCGGGACGTAGCCTCTCGAAGACTTCGGCGAGTCTCGTGAGCCCTGACCACGCTTGGGCATCTTTCACACTCGCGGGCCCGAAGGCCGCCAGATAACGAAGCACCATCGCATCCGGATCCGGCGATGAACTCACTTCCGTGCCAAGCCAATTCTCCAAGGTCGTCAGTGCCGGTACTCCGGATCGTCCCCACAGGCCTCGCGGTGGGACCTGCACCATCGGCAGAAGTCCTCGAACGCCGTGCGCCAGCCCCTCGGCCGCGTGGCCGGGAAAGCGCTCTGCCAGTAACGGTCTCATCTGCATCTGAGTGAGCGGCCCGTCCGCTATCAATTCGCGTCCCACCCGCGCCAGCGCGTCGAGATCCAACCCGGTGAGCGCAGCACGCTGAGTGCTGTTGGTGTGGAGATCGCGTTCCATGATCGTCTGAACCGTGGCCCGGAAGGGACCCGCATCCGCGGCCGAAAGAGCAAAGACCGTGCCCCGCATGGCAACAAGCCGCACCACCTGGCGCTTCTCGACAAGGGTGGAGAGGTCTTCTGCCGCAAAGTTCTTCAGCCGCGCCCACAGCGCCAGGTAGGGCGGGTTCGGCGCCTGGGCCTGCAGACCTGCCAGGTGCTCGATCGCATCCAACGCACTGACCTCGGCCCTCCGCAGCAGGAACTGCCGCGCCAGAGTCGCCAGGTTGAGCTCGCGATCGGTGATCAGTGCAGCCATCGACAACTCCTCAACGATCGTGGTCAGTGGCGGTGACGATCTCGAACGGTATCTCGACTCGCGCGAGGGTTCCGGACTCTTCACCCGGTCCGACCGAGAACGAGCCACCCGCGGCAACCACACGCAGTTCGTGCGAGAGCAGTCCGATGTGCCCGGCAGCCCGTCGTTCGGCAATCCGATCGGCGCTGATCCCCCGACCGTCGTCGGAGACCACGAGCACCGCACGGTGGTCCAGTCGTGCAAGCTCGATCCGGACGTTCTGCGCGCCGGCATGTTTGACGACGTTGCCCAGAAGCTCTCGGGTGGCGCCGAACAAGACTTCGTCCGCGGACGTGCGTAGATCGTCGTTCCAGCCCGAAGTGTCGACGTCGACCACCACTCCGCCGCGTCCCTGCGCCGAGCGCGCGAGGTCCCCGATCGCGCGGGCAAGGCCCACGTGGACGAGAACTGTGGGATGCAGTTCCGAGACGGACGATCTCAACAGCGTGGTCGCTTCACCGAGCGCTTTTCCGGCTCGCGCCAAAGCGACAGGCTCCGCACTGTCTGCCAATTCGTCGAGATCCATCCGCGCGGCGAGAACGTACTGGAGCGCCCCGTCGTGCAACTGCTCGGACAGTTCCGTGCGCTCTCGCTGCTCGAGCCCCATGAGTTCGGCCAGAAGGCTGGTTCGATGCCCGACGAGTTGTCCGATGGTCAACACGCGTGATCTTTGAATCCGAGTCAGTCCGATTGCGCCTGCGCCCACTCCGGCCAAGGCCATGGTGCTCAGCAGGATCGACGGCCACGGCTCGGAGTTCGAGGTCATCGTTGCCCAGCTGGAAACGAAGAACACCCCGATCGTGCAGGCAACGACGCCGACACACACGTCCGTCCGCAGTTGCGTACACGCCAGAACCGGAATGACGAAGAGCCCGTTGCTCAAGATGTCGGCGGTCCAACTCTGCTCGGCTGCGAGACCGGTCAGCAATGTCAGAGTTGCGAGCACGGCGAGGTCGACGAACAAGCCGAGCCAGATCATCGTCACCGGGCCGGTGCCACCTTTGCGGATCCACAGCGCCACGGCTGCCGACCAGAGGGCATAGGCGCCCAGAATCGCGAAACACCATCCCGCGTCGTTCATCGGCGGGACGAAGATCAGTGTCAGGGCGATGAACAGCACCAGAGCGCCGCGCACCGTCAGTTGGAGGTACGCACCGCGGTAGGCGTGTTCGCGCAAGATCCGCTCGAGGTCCGGGCCGCCGGGCAGGTGCTCGGTTCGTACCGAGGATTCGTTCATCTGTCCTCCTGTGCCGCCCATCCCAGTTCCCTGTGAATGAGCTTCGCACACGAGATTTCACAATCAACCCGCAATACCGTGAATGGCACAGCATTCACCGAACCTCGAAACCACGCAGGAGTGCTCATGATCTCGACCCGAGCAAGCAAGCGCCGCATCGCCACTCGATTTGCCGTCGCCGGCGCCCTGGCAGCGGCGCCGATCGCCGTGGTGGCCGGGACAGCGCAAGCCGCCCCGGCCTCCACCCATCACGAACAATTCGGCCGCCTGGTCCCCCTACCCGAACCGGCCGACGCAGCGCCCGGCCCCGAACAGATACCGCTCCCCTGGGGCGCGACGTATTCGGTCACCTTGCCCGGGTAAAGGTCACAGCAGCAGATTGGCTCCCGTACCGCCGTCGAACACTGCGATCTTGGCGGGATCGAACCAGAGATCGACAGACCTGCCCTGGGCCACCGTGGACTCGGACGAGAGCCTGGCAACCAGTTGACCGCCACCAGCGACGGCCGTTCCCGAATCGGCAGCGAGTTCCTCGAGTTCACGAGAGTTGACGGCGGGGCCACCAGCGAGGAAATACGCGTACTTGTCCGAACCCATCGATTCCAGCACGTCGACGTCGACGGTGAACGTCCCGCCGTGCGGCTTCTGCGCTGCATCGACCAGCGCCACGTCCTCGAAATGCTCCGGTCTGATACCGACCACCACGTCCTTGCCCGAACCGCTGCCCGAGATCTTCGACTGCGCCGCCGCGGGCAGGCGAACATCGCCGATCGGCGTGCTCACACCGTCGGCCGTCAACTGTCCGGGGAAGAAGTTCATGGACGGGGACCCGATGAATCCCGCCACGAACAGATTGTTCGGACGATCGTAGAGTTCCTGCGGCGCACCGATCTGTTGCACGATTCCGCCGCGCAGCACGACTACCCGATCGCCGAGCGTCATCGCCTCGGTCTGGTCGTGGGTCACGTAAATCGTTGTCGTACCGAGTCGCTGCTGCAGACGGGCGATCTCCGTCCTCATCTGCACGCGCAGTTTGGCGTCCAGGTTGGAAAGCGGCTCGTCCATGAGAAACGCCTTCGGGCTGCGCACGATTGCGCGTCCCATCGCGACACGCTGACGCTGACCGCCCGACAGGTTCGCCGGTTTGCGATCGAGATGCTGGGTGAGGTCGAGGACCCGCGCAGCGTCGTCGACCTTGGCGTTGATCTCGTCCTTGGACATCTTCGCCAATGTCAGTGGGAAAGCGATGTTCTGACGCACCGTCATGTGCGGATACAGCGCATACGACTGGAACACCATCGCGATGTCGCGGTCCTTGGGGGCGCGTTCGTTGACGCGTTCACCCGCGATCCGCAACTCACCGGTCGAAATGTCTTCCAGCCCGGCAATCATGTTGAGAGTCGTGGATTTTCCACAACCGGACGGGCCCACGAGAATGATGAATTCTCCGTCGGCGATGGTGATGTCGACATCACTGACCGCCTTGGCTCCGTCCGGGTACAGCTTGGTCACCTTGTCCAGCACGATCTCGGCCACAGGCTTATCCCTTCACTGCGCCGGAAGTAAGCCCGGCCACGATACGACGTTGGAAGAACAGAACAAAGATGATGATCGGAATGGTGATGACCATTGCGGCCGCGGCGATGGACCCGGTGGGCTCCTCGAATTGTGAAGCGCCGGTGAAGTTCGCGATGGCCGCAGGGGCGGTGATGGAGCGTTCGGTCGACGTCAACGAGATCGCGAACAACAGATCGTTCCAGCAGAAGATGAAAACCAAGATGCCCGCAGTGACGATGCCGGGCGCGGCCAGTGGAGCCACCACCTTCCGGAACGCCTGCCCCGGCGTCGCGCCGTCCATCTGAGCCGCCTTTTCGAGTTCCCAAGGAATCTCTTTGAAGAACGCGGAGAGCGTGTAGATCGCCAACGGCAACGCAAAGGTGATGTACGGCAGGATGAGTCCGGCCCAGGTGTCGAAGAGTCCGAGCCGTCGTTCGATGTCGAACAGCGGGCTCACCAATGAAATCTGCGGGAACATCGCGATCAGCAGGGCAACAGCCACCAGCAGCTTCTTGCCCGGAAAATCCAGGCGCGCAATCGCGTAAGCAGCCATGGTTCCGATCACCACGGCGATGACCGTCGAGATGAGTCCGATGCCGATGGAGTTGATCAGAGCACTGGTGAAGGCGCTGGTGTCGAAGATTCCTCGGTAGTTGTCCAGGGTCCACTTCTCCGGAATGAACTTGCCGTCCTTGATGGTTCCGGCGGGCTTGAAGGACAGGCTCGCAATCCACAGGACGGGAACCAACGCGTACAGCAAGACCAGAAGGTTGACGACGGACCAGCTGATCTTGAGTCTGGGAGTCACGGTCATGTCAGCGTCCTTCCGTATCGGATCCGGGAGCCGAAGCACCGAAAAGTTTGATGAAGATGAACGCGATCACTGCCACACACACGAAGATCAGCACGCTGATCGCGGATCCGATACCCAAGTTGAATGCCTTGAACAGATTGTCGTAACCCAGAATCGACACCGACCCGGTGTCGTTCGCTCCCTTCGTCAGCACGTAGATGTTGTCGAAGATGCGGAACGCGTCGAGTGTGCGGAACAGCAGAGCGACGAGGATGGCGGGCTTCATCAGCGGAAGGATGATGCGTACCAACCGGGTCCACGCGCCGGCGCCGTCCACCTGAGCCGCCTTGAGCAGGTCGTCGGGCACGAGCGCCAGGCCAGCGAGCAGGAGCAGCGCCATGAACGGCGTCGTCTTCCACACCTCGGCAAGGATGATGATCGCGAGCGACGGGATCTGGTCGGTGAGCGGCGCACTGCCGTCGGGCAGGAGATTGGCGAGGTAGCCGGTCCCCGGCGTCCACGCGTAGTACCAGCTGTATGCCGCCGCGACGGTGACGATGCCGTACGGGATGAGCACAACGGTGCGGACGAGCCCCTTACCCACGATCGTTCGGTGCATCACCAGTGCGATGGTCAGTCCGAGAACGAACTCGATGACGACCGAGACGACAGTGATCGACGTCGTCACCGCGAACGCTTGCCACCAGTAACCGTCGGTCAGCACCGACACGTAGTTGTCGAACCACACGAACTTTCGTTGATCCGGGAAGCGCAGGTCGTAGCGCTGCAAACTCAGCCAAACGGCGTAGACCACCGGATATGCGGTCACCGCGATCATGAGAATCGCGGCCGGGGCCACCAGCCAGAGACCGAGGCGACGCTCGGCCGCCTTTCCGTCCGACATCTTCGACTTCGCGGAGTGCTTCGGCTCCGGCGATGCCGTCGCGACTGTTGGTGCAGCTCCCGAATTTTCGCTGTCGATCGTCACGGAATCAGCCCCTCGGAATTGACTGCCTTGCGCACCTGCTCGGCAAGATCGTTCACGGTCGATTCCGGATCGATGTTTCCCACAGGGTTCAGCGTGGCAGTGATGAGCGTCGAAATACTCTGATAGGCAGGAGAAACCGGACGAACCGAAGCGGTGTCCAGGCTGTCGCGAACCTCACGCCACGCCGGGTACGCCTCCTGGAACGCCGGGTCGTCGTACAGGCTCTCGAGAGTCGGCGGAACGCCACCGGCTACCGCGTTGTTGCGCTGATTCTCCTCGTTACGCAGACAGGTGAGCGCCTCGAACGCGAGGTCCGGATGCTGGCTGGTCTTGGCCACCGCCACGTTGAAGCCGCCGATCGTGACCTCGGCCGGCTTACCCTCGATCACCGAGGGATACGGAGCGGCAAGGAAATTCCGTTCTCCGTTCACCGTGAGCACCGTGTTTCCGGTGTTCTCACTGGTGACGTTGCCCTTGTCGTCGATGTACGGCAGATCGCCCTTCTCGGCATTCTCCATGATGCCGGGAAGCACGAACGGCCAGTTGACCTGGAAGGCAGATTTGCCGCTCTCCATACCCAGTCGCGACGACGCTTCATCCCCCTGCGAGATCGAGGGATCCGCACCCTTGGCGGTAGCGACGCGCTTCATGACGGTCAGCGCCTGCTGGGCAGCATCACCGTCGGCCACCGTCACGGTTGTTCCGTCCGGCCCCACCACCGATCCGCCGGCACTGGCGAGAAGGGTGTTGAACCAGACCATCAATCCTTCGTACTGCTTGCCCTGCACACCGATCCAGCTGGGGCGCCCCTCCGCGGCCAGGCCTTCGGAGATGTCGATCATCTGATCCCAGGTCTGGGGTGGTTGCCCGTCCGGCATCAAATCCTTTCGATACCAGAGCAATTGGGTGTTGGTGTTCAATGGCGCCGCATAGAGCTGGTCCTGCCACTTCGCCGACTCCAGCGGACCCTCGAGCGTCCCGTTGCTGACCTCGGCCGCCACGTCGTCAGGAAGCGGCAATGCCCATCCCGCTTCGGCGAATTCGGCAGTCCACACCACGTCGAGCGTCATCAGATCGAGTGACTTGTCATTGCCGGTCAGACGCCGGGCCAACTGAAGTCGCTGGTCGTCGGCACCCTTGGGCAGAGTTTTCTGCTCGACCCGGTACGCGCCGTTCGACGCCGCCGAACAATTCGCGGCGGCCTCCGCATACTGCTCGGCGCCGTCGGCAGCGGTGTAGAAGGACAGCACCACGCCGTCGTCATTGTCCGATCCGCACGCACTGAGCAAGGGCGCCAACAACAATGTTGCCGCGCCGAGCAGCCCCGCCCGCAATTTCTTCTTCTGCCCCGCCCGCGATCTCTTGTTCTGCACAGCCGTCCTCCTCGGGCGGCGAGACGGCGCAGTCGTTACGGCTGGCCGACGCGCCACACATCGGCACTTTTGCCGGAGAAGGGACCTATTTCCTTGTCCGGCAAACGGTCACGGGAAGCGAGTACTACCTCGCCCGCGTGTACATAAAGTAACCGAGATCACACAAGTTGGCAGCCCGAGCGAGAATGTCAGATGGCGAGCTTGGCGAGCAGGTCGCGCGCCGACTCCGCCGTCTTGGGCTCACACAGTACGTCGTAACGTCCGGCGACCAACTGCATCGTCGAGGCGAAGTCCCGCTGCCCACGCGTCGCGGCGTACGGAATCGTCGTGGAGATGACACCGAAGATGATGCCGCCCACGATGCCCGCGATCAGCGGAGCGAGGAAACCACCGGTGACGATTCCGAGCACCAGGCCGAAGAAGACACCGAGCCAAGCACCGGAGACGATGCCGCCACCGATCACCTTGGCCCACGTCAACCGACCGAGAACTCGCTCGACCTGCATCAGGTTCACGCCGACGATCGTGACGTCCTGAACCGGGAATTCCTGATCGGAGAGGTAATCGACTGCGCGCTGCGCCTCGGCGTAGGTGGGGTACGACCCGATGGGCCATCCCGAAGGCGGTGTCGGCAACGCTCCACGGCGCGACCCATTCGACGATTGACCGAGCGGATTGGACATGGCTGGCTGCGCTCCTCTTTTCGGGCACGTCATCCACGCGGATGACGCAAGTACATCTACCCCCTATTGTGCCCTTTACAGACCTGATTCGTTCGGCTATGCGAGCGTCAGGCGTGTTCGGGCGGCGTGAATTCCGAGGTGCGCGTCATCCCCGCGGCGCGGCCCTTGGCCGAAATCACCAGTGCCATCTTGCGACTCGCCTCGTCGATCATCTCGTCGCCGAGCATGACGGCGCCCCGCCCTCCCCCGGCAGCCGAGGTGTGGAACGCGTACGCGTCCAAGATGAGTTCCGCACGGTCGTAGTCGGATTGGCGCGGACTGAACACCTCGTTGGCCGCCTCGATCTGCGTGGGGTGCAGAACCCACTTGCCGTCGAAACCGAGCGCTGCCGTTCGCGCAGCCGACCGAGTGAAAGCCTCGACGTCGCGGATCTGCAGGTACGGCCCGTCGATGGCCTGGACGCCGTGCGCCCGCGCGGCCATCAAGATGGTCATCAGGATGTGGTGATACGCGTCACCGCGGTCGTAGCCGTCCGGTTGCTCACCGACGACCAGAGTTCGCATGTTCAAGCTCGCCATGAAGTCGGCCGGGCCGAACACGAGCGCCTCGACGCGGGGACTCGCGGTGGCGATCGCGTCGATGTTGGTCAAGCCGATCGCGTTCTCGATCTGCGGTTCGATCCCGATCTTGCCGACCTCGAGACCGTTGGCCTTCTCGACCTGCGTCAACAACAAATCGAGCGCCTGGACGTGACTCGCATCGGGAACCTTGGGCAGCAGAATGGCGTCCAGATGCGCTCCGGCGCGGCCCACCACCTCCACGACGTCGGCATACGTCCATTCGGTGGTCCAGTCGTTGACCCGGACGACCTTGACCTGTTTGCCCCACCCGTCCTCGGCCAACGCGTCGCCGATCGACTCCCTGGCCGCCTGCTTCGCCAGCGGCGCCACCGCATCTTCGAGGTCGAGAAAGATCTCGTCGGCGGGCAATCCCTTCGCCTTGTCGATCATCTTCCGACTGCTGCCGGGAACTGCCAATACCGATCGACGGGAACGGTTGCGTGAAGTCATTGCGGACTGCCCTTCTCGATTTTCGGTGGCGCCGTTGCAGATTTTGACGCTGGACGAATTAGCCTTGCAATCATGGCAGCAGCAGGCAAGGTATTTGCAGCCAGGCTTGCCGGCCTGGTTGTACTCGGCCCGGACGGCGAATCGATCGGTCGTGTGCGCGACGTCGTCATCACGGTCCGTATCGGACGCCAGCAACCGCGGGTTCTCGGTCTGGTGATCGAAATGTTCACGCGCAAACGTATTTTCGTTCCGATGTTGCGTGTGACAGCAATCGAACCGAGTGCAGTCACCCTCACCACCGGCAACGTCAGTCTGCGGCGATTCAACCAGCGCCCGGGCGAAGTGCTCGCTCTGGCGCAGGTACTCGATTCGCATGTGCGCGTGGACGACCCGGAACTCGAGGAGCTTCACGGCGTCGACACGATAGTCGTCGATCTCGGAATCGAATCGACGCGGACGCGAGACTGGGTGGTCTCCAAGGTCGCGGTTCGCGGCCATCGCGGACGCCTCGGTCGACGCGCGGCGATTCACATCGTCGACTGGCAGCACGTCGCCGGCCTCACCCAGAGCGATCTCTCACTCCCCGGCCAGGGCGTAGCTCACCTGCTTCTCCAGTACGAAGGCATGCGACCCGCCGATGTGGCCAACGCCATGCGCGAACTGCCGGAGAAGCGCCGCCACGAACTGGCCGTGGCGCTCGACGACGAACGCCTCGCCGACGTCGTGCAGGAACTGCCGGCGGACGACCAGACCGATCTGCTGATGCACCTGGAAGTCGAACGCGCCGCCGATCTACTCGAAGCGATGGATCCCGACGACGCCGCCGACCTGTTGGGCGAGCTGCCCGAAACCGAGGCCGAGTCACTGCTTCAGTTGATGGACCCGCAGGATTCCGAACCTGTTCGACGCCTGCTCGAGCATTCCCCGGACACTGCCGGTGGTCTGATGACGCCCGAACCGGTGGTACTGACGGCCTCGACGACGGTCGCGGAGGCCCTTGCCCGCGCCCGCAACTACGACGTGACCCCGGCGCTGTCGAGCATGGTCTTCGTCGTACGTCCGCCGACGGCGACTCCGACCGGGCGGTATCTCGGCTGCGTCCACTTGCAGAAGCTTCTCCGCGAGCCTCCCGCCAGCCTGGTAGGCGGACTACTCGACACCGACATGCCCCGGTTGGCCCCGGACGACTCGTTGGCGTCGGTCACCCGATATTTCGCGACGTACAACTTGGTATGCGGGCCGGTCGTGGACGACGAGAACCACCTGATCGGGGCCGTGACGGTCGACGACGTGCTCGATCACCTCCTGCCGGAAGACTGGCGTGAGGATTACTCCGACGACGAGGAACTACTCCGATGAGCGAACGGGCGTCGAGCACGACCGCACGGCAACGACTGGAAACGCCCCGCGGAAGCCGCCGGTTCAATCTCGATTTCGACGTCGAAGCTGTCGGGCGCGTCAGTGAACGCATCGCCCGCTTCCTCGGCACCGGGCGTTATCTCGCAATCCAGACGATCATCGTGATCGTCTGGATCCTGATCAACGTGTTCGCGGTGGCCCTGCAGTGGGACCCGTACCCGTTCATCCTGCTCAACCTGGCCTTCTCCACCCAGGCCGCCTACGCGGCGCCGCTGATCCTGCTGGCCCAGAACCGTCAGGAGAACCGCGACCGGGTCTCACTCGAGGAGGACCGCTCACGCGCCGAGCAAACCAAGGCGGATACCGAATTCCTCGCCCGAGAACTCGCAGCTCTGCGTATCGCCGTCGGCGAGGTTGCCACCCGCGACTACCTGCGACGGGAGCTCGAGGAGATCAAGTCGATCCTTGCTGCCGACGGCGAACCGACCCCGAAGAAGAAGCACCGTGACTCGAATACTGCGAAACAAAGTCACAACTAGCTGAGCGTTCGCTGAGTTTTGCTGCACGCACCGTGACCGATATGTAACGTAAGTCACAGCAATATGGATATCACGGTGGGTACTCCGGAGCGGGAGCGCCAGCAAAGGGGAATCGTGCGAGTACGCGGAATGATTGCAGCATCCACACTGGTGGGGGGACTGCTCGTCGTCACAGGTCCAGCGGCCCTCACTGCCGGAAGCGCACCGACCGGAGGGTCACAGGTTCCGATCGCACTGGCGGGCTCCGCCTCGATTGCGCAGCCGGACTCTGTCGACTTCCTCCCGACGCCCCGCACGGTCCGAACGCAAAGATCGGCCCCGCCCAGCGATACGGTCGCCGGCGCCCCGGCAGCGCCCAACGCTGCGGCCGTCGTCCTCACCTCTCTGGGCATCCCCGAGATCGTCCTGAACGCGTACCGCTCCGCGGAGCTGGTGATGATGACCGAGGCACCGGGATGCGGAATCCCCTGGCATCTTCTGGCCGGCATCGGACGCATCGAATCCGGTCACGCCAACGGCGGCAAGACGACCTCGGTGGGTACGACGGTCACCCCGATCCTCGGCCCCGTCCTCGACGGACGGCTGGCAGGCAACGAAGTCATTCGGGACACCGACAAGGGCGCAATCGACGGCGACCCCACTCACGACCGCGCCGTCGGGCCGATGCAGTTCATTCCGGCCACCTGGGCCGGATATGCCAGCGACGGCAACGGGGACGGAATCAAGGACCCCAACAACGTCTTCGATGCGGCACTCTCGGCAGCGAAGTACCTCTGCAGCGGCGGACTCAACCTGCGCGATGTCGCCCAGGAGACCAAAGCTGTTCTGCGATACAACAACTCGGCCGCTTACGCAGCAAACGTGATCATGTGGTCGACGGCATACAAGAACGGTGTCATTCCTTCCGGTCAGCTGCCGTACACCTCGGGCATCAACACCGGCAGCTCCGCGATCAACGCCGCCGCCTCGGCAGACTCCGCCGCTTCGGCCGTACTCGCCGCGGCTGCGGCTACCGATCCGGCGGCCGGCGACAAGGAATCAGCGTCGACGACGCCGACCCCGACCACCACTCCCCTCTTCCCGGGTCTGCCGGACATGCCTGCACTCTCACCCGAGATCCAGGCACTGATCCCGCCGGGCGTCATGCCGACCAGCCCCGCTCCGGGACCCAACGCCGCCCGGAACGCAGCTCCCGGTCCGATCATCCCGCTCCCCGTCCTCACCTCACGGGGTCTCGTGTGGCCGATTCTGACGGCCGAGGGATGGCGCTGGCCCGATGACATGTGTGTGATCCTTCCGGACCCCGCAGCCCTCGACGCCTTGCAGGACGGCATCCTTCTGCCGTGCACGATCCCGGGCATGGCAGTGGCCGCCACGGCACCCGCCACCACCGACGCGGCTCCCGCGGAATCCTCTCCACCCGCCGCCCCCTCTCCGGAGCCCGCACCGGCACCCGCACCCGCACCGGAGCCCGCTCCGGCCCCGGCTCCGGCATTCGTGCCGTTCTTCCCGGGCCTGCCCGGCATGCCCGCTCTGTAACCGAAAAATCACGAAAGAACAGTGCATATGCCCCAAACTGCCCTTCTAGATCACGGTTGAATAACGGAAACGCAACAAATCAGGTAGCCTCGACTCCGTCAGTTGAACGGAAAACCTCCTCGCGGAGGTTCAGGAGGCATACACAGTGGGTCGGCACAGCAAGAAGACAGATTCGCACATCCGTCGAAATTCGGTCATCGCGCTCACCGGACTCATCCCTATCGGACTCGTCACCGCAGCCAACACGGCCGGCGCCGCTCCCAAGGTCCCGTTCTTCAACACCAGCTCCGCCGAAACGGTGGACACCGCCGCACAAGCCACGCAGGAGCCGCAGGCGCAGATTCTGCCCGCCGTCGAAGCAATCGCCGAGCCGGCTCCCGCCCCCGCGCCGGAACCCGCGCCGCTGGCTCCCGTGCAGGCCACTCCCCCGCTCCCCGCGTCCATGGCCGAGGGAGCACTCGGAATCCCGAGCGTGAGCGTCGCCGCCTACCAGAACGCCGAGCGGATCCTCGCCGTCGAGAAGCCCAGCTGCAACATGCACTGGACGCTCCTCGCCGGTATCGGCCGCGTCGAATCCGGCCACGCCAACGACGGCAAGGACGCCGACGCGAACGGCAACCTCTACAAGCCCGTGATCGGCCTGCCACTCAACGGCAGCCTCCCCGGCCAGGCCGTCATCATGGACACCGACGGCGGCGCCCTCGACGGCGACACCGTCTACGACCGCGCAGTCGGCCCGATGCAGTTCATCCCGTCCACGTGGAACCAATACGCCGGTGACGGCAACGGTGACGGAATCGCCGACCCGCAGAACCTTTTCGACTCCGCACTGACCACCGGCAAGTACCTGTGCGACGGCGGACTCAACATGCAGGACGTCACGCAGGTTGCCTCCGCGATCCACCGCTACAACAACTCGGCCGCCTACGTCGCCAACGTTCTGGCCTGGTCGCTCGGGTACTCCACCGGCATCGTGCCCGCCGCATCGGACCTGCCGCGCATCCACTGACCTACCTGGACTTACCATGGAGTCATGTCTGTACTGACCGAGTCCGACGTTCGCTCCGCGCTCGCGCGAGTTCTGGACCCAGAGATCCGCAAACCCATCACCGAACTGGGGATGGTCAAGGGGATCTCCCTCTCCAGTGACAACAGCGTCGACATCGGCATCTATCTCACGACCGCCGGCTGCCCGATGCGCACCGAGATCACCGAACGCGTCACCAAGGCCGTCGCCGATGTCGCCGGGGTCGGTGCGATTCGCGTCGAACTCGACGTCATGGACGACGCTCAGCGAACCGAGCTCCGCAAGTCGCTTCGCGGTGATTCCGCCGAGCCCGTCATCCCGTTCGCCCAGCCAGGTTCACTCACCCGCGTCTACGCCGTGGCCTCCGGCAAGGGTGGCGTCGGAAAGTCCAGCGTGACAGTCAATCTCGCGGCAGCAATGGCCGCGCGCGGACTGTCCGTGGGTGTACTCGACGCGGATATCTACGGCCACTCGATCCCCCGCATGCTCGGCACCGACGCCAAGCCGACTCAGGTCGAGCGCATGATCATGCCGCCCGTCGCCCACGACGTGAAGATGATCTCCATCGCGCAGTTCACCCAGGGCAACACACCTGTCGTCTGGCGCGGACCGATGCTGCACCGCGCGCTCCAGCAGTTCCTCGCCGACGTGTTCTGGGGCGATCTGGACGTGCTGCTGCTCGATCTGCCGCCCGGCACCGGTGACATCGCCATCTCTGTGGCTCAGCTCATCCCGAGCGCCGAGATCCTGGTCGTCACCACACCGCAGCAGGCTGCTGCAGAGGTCGCCGAGCGCGCGGGCGCGATCGCCCTGCAGACCCGCCAGCGCGTCGCCGGCGTCGTCGAGAACATGTCGTGGCTCGAACTTCCCGACGGCACCCGTATGGACGTCTTCGGCGAAGGCGGCGGGCAGACCGTCTCCGATCGCCTCACGAAGGCCGTCGGAGCCAAGGTTCCGCTTCTCGGACAGATCCCGCTGGATCCGTCCGTCCGCGAGGCAGGCGACGCCGGGACGCCGATCGTCCTCAGCGCTCCCGATTCACCCGCAGCCATCGCACTCAAGGACATCGCCGACAAGTTGGCCGTCCGTCAGCGCGGGCTGGCCGGAATGTCGCTCGGTATCAACACGGTTCGCAACCTGTAGAACCCCCTCATACGGAAGGGCGCCTGTCACCGATCGGTGACAGGCGCCCTTCCGTATGTCGAATCTAGGTGGCGTCGAAGTCCACAGGAGGACGTTCGCCGGCGGTGAGTGGCTTGTCCTTCGACAGCGTCTTCGGCTCCTGTACTCCGCTCTGCGGCTTCTTGTCGAAGTTGCCCGTGAAGATGGAGTCGTCGCCGTCGAGGAGGTGCTGGGTGATCACAGCGCGCGGCGTCATTCCGCGCAGCTTGTTCAGATCTGCGAGCGGTTTACGCAGATCCTCGAATTCGGTGCCCAGTTCTTCCTTGAGCTGATTGGAAGCGCCCGAAGCATATTCGCGCACCTGCCTCAGGGATTTCGTGACCCAGGAGACCGCACCAGGAAGCCGCTCAGGTCCCAAGATGACCAGAGCCGCTACGAGGAGGATCATGAACTCGCCCCAACCGATGTTGCCAAACACAGGGTCAGCCTACTGTGTGCTCGCTCGGTGCGCGCATGTCCGGATCAACCTCACAGGAAGATCGCAGGGTCCGATCAGTCCGACACCGGCGTGACCGAAATGTCGACCTGCCGTCCGTCGCGGATCAACTGAACGTTGACGGGTTGGTCGACGGTCGTCGCGTTGACCGCAACCACCAATTCGTCGGCGCTTGTCACCGGTCGGTCACCGACCTTGACGATGACGTCACCCTCGACGATCCCCGCACGTTGCGCTGGGCTGCCGTCGCGCACGTTGGCCACCGCAGCACCACTGGTCGCGTCGTTGACCGCGGTGCGTGCATTCACGCCGATGTCGGGGTGATGAACCTTGCCGTCGCGAATGATGGTCTGCGCCACCTCGGTCACCGTGTCGATCGGAATCGCGAAGCCGAGCCCGACCGAACCGCCGGACTCACTGAGCATTGCGGTGTTGATGCCGATGACGCGGGCTTCGTCGTCGACGAGCGCACCACCGGAGTTGCCGTGGTTGATCGCCGCGTCGGTCTGGACGGCGTCGATGACGGCGTTGGTGTCGGTGCCTTCACCCGACAACCGCAGAGGCCGGTTCAGTGCACTGACGATTCCGCGGGTGACGGTCTTGCTCAATCCGAGCGGTGAGCCGACGGCGACGACGTCGTCGCCCACCTGAACATCCTCGGATTTTCCGAGCTGAGCGACCGTCAGATTGTTCGCCGACACCTTGAGCACTGCGAGGTCTGTCTTGACGTCACGTCCGACGATCTGGGCGTCGGTCTTGGTTCCGTCGGAGAAGATCACCTGGATCTTCGCGTCCTGAGCGGGCGGAACGGCCGAGGAGATCACGTGGTTGTTGGTGACGATGTATCCGGCGCCGTCGATGACCACACCGGAACCCGTGCTGCCCTGGTCGCCGACGGCGACCTGAATCGACACCACTGATGGCAGTACCGCGTCGGCGACCTTCGCCACCTGAGACTCCGGCTGTTCCCCACCGCCGGATTGAACGAGCGTGACACGTGAGCTGGTGAGTGAACTGCGATCGGCAGTGATGACAGTGGCAAGCAACCCACCGACAAGAGCGATGACAAGCGCCATGCCCGCAAGCGCGGCCAGTGCCGAGGGGGCGACCTTGCGACCGAACAACAGCTCACGCACGTCGAGTTTCTGGGCGGGAGGCAACTGCACCGGCGCCTCGGACTCTGCGGGCTTGCCCAGCGAGACGGCGGATTCAGGATCACGCCACGGATCACGCGGCGGTTCTTCGTCGGGCGTGTTGTTCGCCGTCGCATCGGGATCGCGACCGATCGACTCGGTGGCGTCTGCGGGTCGACCGAACGCTTCGGCCAGAACCGGGTCCGGAGTCCCGATCACGACATCGGAGGACGGAGTCGATCGCGCGGCCACCGGAGTGAACGAGCCCTCGACTCCACTCGGCCGACCGAACACCTGGCGCGAGGCCGGATCGATCTGGGGTCGATAGACCGGACGGGGGTCGAGAACCGGCGCATCTGCCGGTCTGTCCACCGAACCGTTTGCCGAAGAATCCGAACTCACTCCGGAGTGCCCCCTTTTTCCGTCAGTCACATGGTCCAGTATCACTGATCCGCGCCGGGAAGCTGGCGCGCGGCGTCATTTGCGCCAGCGACGGGACAACCTCTTGCTGATGGTGGAGAAGCCGGCGGGTTGATTACCGACGGAACTGTCGGCGTTTTCCGAATTCGGCCCGGTAGTCGGACTGTTGCACGAAGGAATCTGGCTGAGAAGTCCCACCAGGGACAACGGCATCGTCATCTCGCCGCTTCGACGCAGCGCACCACGTGCCTGCTGCTGAGCATCGACGGCCGCAGCGCACTCGGCACAGATCGAGATGTGATGCGAGGCCCGCAAGTAGGCCTGCATTCGGAGTTCTCCGTCGACGTAGGCAGCGATTGCCTCGCTGGCCAGATGTTCGGTCGAACCGAACTGGCGATGTGCCCGCGCCTCCGTCATTCGTCCCTCCAGGTGATTGACCACGTCCCGCTCTGTAGCTCGAACCCGACCGTCAGAAACCGACGAGTTCGGATTCGGCTGCGCGCTGCGCTGCCAGATGATCACGAATCGCCTGTCGCCCACGATGGATACGGCTACGAACCGTTCCGAGCTTCACTCCCAGTGTGGCACCGATTTCCTCGTACGACAGACCTTCGATGTCACAGAGCACGACAGCGGCACGAAATTCAGGTGCGAGCGAGTCCAGTGCGGCTTGCAGACCTGCGTCGAGGCGCGCGTCGTGGTAGATCTGCTCGGGGTCGGGACCGGGCGAGGGAACGCGGTCGTAGTCCTCGGGCAGCGCTTCCATACGGATGCGATTGCGTCGGCGAACCATGTCGAGGAACAGGTTTGTGGTGATGCGGTGCAACCAGCCCTCGAAAGTTCCGGGCTGATAATCGGAGAGCGAGCGGAACACCCGGATGAAGGTGTCCTGCGTCAAGTCCTCGGCATCCTGGGCATCGCCTGACAACCGGTAGGCCAGGCGGTACACCCGGTCACCGTGCTGACGCACGAGTTCGTCCCAAGACGGCATGGAGGACTTCTCACCAGTTGCATCGAACACAGCAGTGCCGATCAATTCGGAATCCACAGCCGATTCCGTCGTCAAAACTTCCGACTCTCGAGGGCGAGGCTCGTCGTTGACCTGGTAAATAAGTTGATCCTCCTGCTCGGGATCGCGTAGTTCGATCACCGCGTTGTCCGAATCACGTGATGCGCGATATTCGGGAGAACCAGCCGATGCTGTGATTTGTTCCCGATCACCGAGCTGCGAAAGATCAACTTGGTAGAAATCGATACCGCCGTGCGATCTTCGATCCGGCGATGTATACACCTTTTCTCATCGCGGTGTGCACGCCATATGAGGAGCCTGAGGGATTCCTGAGAATCCTGGTGACTGCGCGCCTTGCAGCGACAATCCGAACCGCCCGATAACCTCATGAGCGTGACCCACGCCGAACAGATACTCCGCCACGTCGAGGACGTAGTTTCCGAGGACGAGATTTTGACCGCGGCGCGAGATCGAGCGCTGGATCTCGGAGCCCATCCGGTGACGCCCGCCGTCGGTGCGACGCTCGCGATGTTCGCGAGGATGCTCGACGCGAAGACGGCCGTCGAGGTGGGTACCGGAGCCGGCGTGAGCAGCCTGTGGCTTCTGCACGGAATGCGCGACGACGGCGTCCTGACCACGATCGACAGCGAACCCGAACATCAGCGGGCCGCCAAGCTGACCTTCCGCGAAAGCGGAATCGCTCCGGCACGCACTCGCCTGATCAACGGACGGGCTCTCGACGTGCTTCCCCGGCTCGCCGACGGCGGCTACGACCTGGTGTTCGTCGACTGCGCCGCGATCGACCACCCGCACTACGTCCGCGAAGGTGTCCGCCTGCTGCGCTCCGGCGGTGTCATCGTTCTGCACAACGCCCTGGCCGACGGCCGCGTTGCCGACAGCTCCGCGCGCGACGCGACAACGGTTGCGGTCCGAGAAGCGGCAAAGGCCGTGACCGAGGACGAGCGACTCATTCGAGTCCTCCTCCCCCTCGGTGACGGCCTCCTCTGCGCGAGCAAGCTCTAGATCCAGACGCCCTTACCGATGGCGACGACGCCACCCTGACTGACGGCAAATCGTTCGCGGTCACGTTCGAGATCGACGCCGATGATTTCGCCGTCACCGACGACGACGTTCTTGTCGAGGATCGCTCGCCGTACGACGGCACCCTTGCCGATGCGCACACCCGGCATCAGCACGCTGCCCTCGACGGTCGCACCGTCCTCGATCATCACGTTGGAACTGAGTACCGAATTGCGCACGGTCGCCGCGGACAGGATCGACCCCGCACCGACCACCGATTCCTGCGCGAGTCCGCCCTTCACGAACTTTGCGGGCGCGAGATTCTCGGTGGCGCCGCGGATGGGCCAGCGACGGTTGTAGAGATTGAAGATCGGGTGCACCGACACCAGGTCCATGTGAGCGTCGTAGAAGGCGTCGAGGGTACCGACGTCACGCCAGTAGCCGCGGTCTCGATCAGTGGCACCGGGAACGACGTTGTCCTTGAAGTCGTAGACCGACGCCTCACCCGCGGCGACCAAGGCGGGAATGATGTCTCCGCCCATGTCGTGATCGGAATCGGAATTCTCTGAATCAGCGCGGATGGCGTCCACGAGTACCTTGGTGGTGAACACATAGTTACCCATGGACGCGAACGTCGAATTGGGGTCGTCCGGTGTCCCGGGAGGATGGGCGGGCTTTTCCAGGAACTGGGTGATGCGTCCGGACTCGTCACTGTCGATGCAGCCGAAAGCAAAAGCCTCACTTCGCGGTACACGAATACCCGCGACCGTCACGCCTGCCCCGGATTCGATGTGGTGCTGAACCATCTGTTCCGGATCCATCCGGTACACGTGGTCGGCACCGAAAACCACGATGTACTCGGGGTCCTCGTCGTAAACGAGATTGAGCGACTGCAGGATTGCGTCGGCACTGCCGGTGTACCAGCGCGGCCCGAGCCGCTGCTGGGCCGGGACCGGGGTGATGTACTCACCCGCGAACCCGGACAATCGCCACGTCTGCGAAATGTGGCGGTCGAGTGAATGTGACTTGTATTGCGTCAACACACAAATACGCAGATATCCCGCGTTGACAAGGTTGCTCAACACGAAGTCGATAAGTCGATATGCACCTCCGAAGGGCACTGCGGGCTTCGCTCTGTCCGCGGTCAGCGGATACAAGCGTTTGCCCTCGCCCCCGGCGAGCACGATTCCAAGCACATGCGGCTGGCTTCTCACACCGCTAACCTATCCGCACTGGTGAACTCCCGCTAGCGAAGCAGTCCGAGAGGTCCGATCGTGTCCCCCTCCGAACGGTCGGGGATAACGTGATCGGTAGCCGGATCGATTACGGGCGGTTAGGTTTAGCGCGTGCGAGTCGCGATGATGACCAAGGAATACCCGCCGGAGATCTACGGCGGCGCAGGAGTACACGTAACCGAGCTCGTCGCTCAGATGAAACGGCTGTGCGAGGTCGACGTGCACTGCATGGGCGCCCCGCGCGAAGGCGCGATCGTCCACTCTCCCGACCCCGCTCTCGCCGGATCCAACCCGGCCCTGACGACGCTCTCCACCGAACTGCGCATGGCGGACGCCGCGGCCGGTGTCGACATCGTCCACTCCCACACCTGGTACACCGGACTGGCCGGGCATCTCGCGTCGGCTCTCTACGACGTGCCGCACATCCTCACCGCGCACTCACTCGAGCCCAGACGCCCGTGGAAGGCCGAACAGCTAGGCGGCGGCTATCGGATCTCGTCGTGGTCCGAACGCAACGCCGTCGAGCACGCAGACGCGATCATCGCCGTCAGTTCCGGTATGCGACTCGACGTCCTCGACGCGTACCCCGCTGTCGATCCGAGTCGCGTTCACGTAGTCCGCAACGGAATCGACACCGAGGTATGGCATCCCGGGGGATCTGCGCCGGGAGCACAGTCCGCACTCGCGTCGATCGGCGTCGACCCGGCAAAACCCATCGTGGCCTTTGTCGGACGCATCACGAGGCAGAAGGGCGTCGGGCACCTCGTCGCGGCAGCCCACCACTTCGACCCGGAGATTCAGCTCGTGCTGTGCGCCGGCGCTCCCGATACGCCGGAGATCGCCGCCGAGACGGAGAAGGCGGTGGCCGAACTCGCCCGGCACCGGGGCAATGTCTACTGGGTGCGCGAGATGCTCCCGACCGAGCAGATCAGGGAAATACTTTCGGCAGCAACGGTATTCGTCTGCCCTTCGGTGTACGAACCCCTCGGGATCGTCAATCTCGAAGCCATGGCGTGTGAGACCGCCGTGGTCGCTTCCGACGTCGGCGGCATCCCCGAGGTGGTCGCCGACGGCGTCACCGGTCGACTCGTGCACTACAACGCCTACGAGCCGACCGCATTCGAGGAATCGCTCGCGGCCACCGTCAATGCCGTTGTCGCCGACCGAGAAGGCGCCGACGCGATGGGTCGTGCGGGCAGGATCCGTGCGATCGACGAGTTCTCCTGGGCCGAAATCGCCAAGCAGACGCTCGAGGTCTACGCGGACGCCGTCACGAGACGCTGATCCGCGTCAGATCTTGCGATAGGTCGAGACCGTCGCCGACGCGGTGACGGTGCTCGGCTGCGGCAGCTTCGCCACGGCGGAAGCCAGATCGGCGGGCGTCAGGTGTCTCGCCGACGGTCCCATCCCCACCAAGTCGAGGACGTCCTGGTGTGAGAGTGACATCGTGAACTCGACCTCGTCGCTACTCACACGCTCGAAGTATCCGGCCATCGACGATTCGAGACGTTCCACTTTGCGGTCGTCGACCCGGACCATCGCGAGAATGTCGATCAGCTCGCGCAGATGCCTGTCGGTGGGCGTCAGGACCACCAGAACGCCGTCTTCGGCGAGAACTCGATGGGACTGCGGACCGTTACGAGGAGCGAACACACAGAGCACGTGAGAGAGCGCTGCGTCGCGAATGGGTAGTGGTTGCCAGACGTCTGCGACGATCGAACCGATTCTTTCGTGGACCTTCGCGGCACGCCGGGCCGCGAACTTGGACACGTCCAACGCTATCGCCCGAGAATCAGGCAGCGAATCCACGACGTGTGCGAGGTATTGTCCTGTGCCTGCGCCGATTTCGACGATCCGCGCGGGGTCCGACCCCGCCGTCGTCGCGCAGGCCCGGGTGACGGCATCCATCAGCGGGCCGAAGTGGCCGGCGCCGAGCAATCGTGCACGCGCGGCAATCATCTCGGCACTGTCGCCGGTGAACTTCGTGGCACCGCCACTGATCAGGCTCACGTAACCCTGACGAGCGATATCGAATCGATGTCCGCGGTCGCACTCGGCGGCGCCGTCCACCAATTCCAGATCAGCAGCACACTGCGGGCAGGACAGAAGATCGATCACGGCGGCAAGCATTGATCCGTCCTTTCGGCTACCGGCGGTGCGCACACACTTCAGGCCCCGTACCGAAACGGATACGGAGCCTGCGTGCAATCACGTGCTGTTGTTCGTACTGCTACAACCTGGACCCGACTAGCTGGTGACGTTCGTGAGTTCCACACCGAGCGCTGCAGCTTCATCCGGGGTCAGCTCGACGACGAGGCGTCCGCCACCCTCGAGTGGAACCCGCATGACGATTCCTCGTCCCTCTTTGGTTGCTTCGAGGGGACCGTCCCCGGTCCGGGGCTTCATGGCCGCCATCCTCTGCTCCCTCCAGATCTGCGCTGCATTGCTCTGCGCCTCGACTAACGGTGCGCCCCGCCAACAATCAGCGAGGCTCGTACCCTCCATTGTTCCCTATGGATGCGGGAACCGGGAATCTGAGTCACATTTAGGGGTGTTCAGTCGACCGTCACACCTGCGCCGGAACCCAGCAATCGGCCACGTGATCATCGACCATTCCGGTGGCCTGCATGAGCGCATAAGCCGTGGTAGGACCCACAAACTTGAACCCGCGCCGCTTGAGTTCCTTAGCCATGGCAGTCGACTCGGGAGTGACCGCGGGAACCTCTGCAATTGATGTCAGTCTTCTGGTGCGTCGAGGCGGCGAGAACGACCAGAGTAACGAATCGAGGTCCAGATCGGGCGAATTCACGAGCACTCGGGCGTTGGAAATCGTCGCCTCGATCTTCGCGCGATTGCGGACGATCGCGGCATCGGAGAGCAATCTCTCGACATCCGCAACTCCGTACGCTGCGACCTTGTCCGGATCGAACCCGTCGAAGGCTTCGCGGAACGCCTCGCGTTTGCGCAGAATCGTGATCCACGAAAGTCCCGATTGGAATGCTTCGAGGGCGAGTCGTTCGAACAGTTCGTCGCGCCCGTGCAGCGGACGCCCCCACTCCTCGTCGTGATAGTCGCGGTAGAGCGTGTCGCCGGGCGTCTCGACCACCCAGCCGCACCGAACCAGTCCGTCGGCCATCAGCCCTGGGAATCCTTCGATTCGGATACGGTCTCAGGCTCCTCCTGCGATGCTTCTGCCTTGGCCGGAGCATCCGCTTTCACCAGGACCTCAGACCGCTCGTCACGGCCCAGTTGTGCACGCAGAGAATCGATTTCCAACCCGAGGCGATGCAGAGCCCAATCCACTTCACTCGCCTTGTAGCCACGCAGCACCTGCTGAAAACGCAGCGCGTCGACATCCGCCCCGGTGACGTCCTCTGCCGGGAGTACGGTCGCCGTCGTGCCAGGAGGCAGCGGCGGCAGCTCTTCCGAGCGCCCGAACACAGCGCTGGCGGCGAGGAAGATCATCGCGCCGACCAGAGCCATGACAATCAGGTACAGGAGGATCGTCATCATGGACCGATACTCCCATACCCGAGTGTGAGCGGTCAGACCCCCGCGGTGCGCACTATCGAATTCATCGGGGGTCGATCGAGTAGCGAAACCTCGGTGGTCTCGGGCACGAAAGAATCGCCGTCGACCAGGAATTGGGTCAACCCGGCACCCGAATCCTCGATCCCGCACCGCCGGAGCATCGTTCCGATGATCTGCCGGCTCATCACGCCGAGGTCGGCGAGCGGCCGGTTGCGATGCTTGCGCACACCGAGATTGACCTGACCGATCGCCGCCAGCCCCAACGTGTCGTACGTGTCGAGCAGAAGGCCGATCTCGACGCCGTAGCCGGGCGCGAACGGGACAGCGGACAGCAGCTCACGGGTGCCCGCGTATTCACCGCCAAGCGGTTGCAGTACCGACGTGAGTTCCGGCCGCAGCGCGGCCAACATGGGCCGCGCAACCAATTCCGTGACTCGCCCGCCGCCGTTGGCATCCTCCGTGCCGCTCACGCGCAGCGGACGGCGGTAGTAGCCCTTCACCAGATGGATGCCGTCAACCGTGAGCAGTGGCCCCAGCAGTTTGGGCACGAACGCCGGATCGGGGTTGATGAGATCGGAGTCGACGAATGCGATCAGATCGCCGGTCGTTGCGGCGACCGAACGCCAGAGCACCTCACCTTTGCCCGCAGTCGGCGGGATGGACGGGACCGCGCTCTCACGACTGATCACCGTTGCTCCTGCAGCGCGAGCACGCTCGGCGGTACGGTCGGTCGAACCGGAATCGAGAACGATCAACTCGTCGACCAGGCCACCGAGCAACGGATGAATGGTGTCGACCACCGCGGCAACGGTGTCCTCTTCGTTGAGTGCGGGCAACACCACCGAGACGGTTCGGCCACCCTTCGCCCGTTCGAGCTCGGCGACCGTCCAACTCGGATGGTCCCAACTGTTGGCGTCTGCCCATACGCGGGTCGGGCCCGCACCGGTGATGCTCATGCCAGACCTCGAACCGTACGTACCGGGGCACGGCGTCCCTGGATCGCGGCCACCATGTCGACTACTCGACGGGTGGACGCCACCTCGTGAACACGGAACACCCGGGCGCCGCCAGCCGCGGCCATTGCTGTCGCTGCCAATGTTCCCTCCAACCTCTCGGAAAGCTCCACACCAAGAGTCTCCCCGATGAAGTCCTTATTACTCAGCGCCATCAGCACTGGCCACCCGGTGTTTACAAGAACGTCCACTTTCCGCAACAACTCGAGCCCGTGGAAGGTGTTCTTACCGAAATCGTGGGTGGGATCGATCAGGATCGCGTCACGCGGAACCCCGAGTGCCAGGGCGCGCTCTGCCGCCGACACGACCTCGGTGACCACATCTGCGACGACGTCGTCGTAGCGGACACGATGCGGGCGGGTGCGCGGAACCGCGCCACCCGTGTGCGAGCAGACGATCCCGGCACCAGTCTCGGCAGCAACCAGGACGAGGTCGGGATCCGCACCCGCCCACGTGTCGTTGATCAGGTCGGCGCCTTCGGCGCGTGCCAACCGCGCGACGCCGCTCCGCCAGGTGTCGACGCTGATGATCAGCTCGGGGTACTTGGCTCTGATCGCGGCGACGAACGGAACGACTCGCCTGACCTCTTCGTCGGCGTCGACGAGGTCACCGGGCCCAGCTTTCACTCCCCCGATGTCCACCAGATCGGCGCCCTCGTCGACGGCCCTGTCGACGGCGGCCATCGCTGCCGAATCCGAGAACGTCGCGCCCTGGTCGTAGAAGGAATCGGGAGTGCGGTTGACGATGGCCATCACCAGTGCACGGTCGACCGCGACTCGACGCCCACACAGGGTGGGCGCCGGACCTGGCTGCGCGGTAGAACCGGGGAGTGAAGACATGCCACTCATACTGGCATGACGGAACTCGGTCTAGCCCTTGGGTACCGAGCCCGCCGCGACCTTTCCGACGTATTCGTCGTACGAGTCCACGTAACCACCCTCACGGCCTTCGAGAACGTGCAGAGTGTCGGCGCCGACGTCGTAGCCCTCGTTGCGCAATTCCACCTTGCGCGACTTGAAAGTGCTGGTGTGTTCGAGTGAGTCGACGATGCGGATGAACAGCGGGACCGCGTAGTTGGGGAGCTTGCCGTAGAGGTGTGCCGCGACTTCACTTCCCTCCAAGCTTTGACCGTCCCGCAGCTTGACCGCCGCCATGCCCGCGCGACCGTCGGTGCCCGGAATCTCGACGCCGTAGACAACTGCTTCCTCGACGGCCGGGTGCGAACTCAGCGCACCCTCGACCTCCGTGGTGGCAACGTTCTCGCCCTTCCAACGGAAGGTGTCGCCGAGACGGTCGACGAAGGCGACGTGGCCCCATCCCTGCTTGCGCACCAGGTCTCCGGTGTCGAACCAGGTGTCGTCGTCCTTGAATCCGCCGCGTACCAGTTTGCTGTTGCTCGCCGCTTCGTCGGTGTAACCGTCGAAAGGCGCCCGGTCGGTGACCTTCGACAGCAGGAGTCCGACCTGACCCGTGGAAACCTTGCGGAGTCGACCGTCGGCTCCACGCAACGCTTTTCCGGTGTCCTCGTCGAACTCCACGACGGCGTGCGGCAACGGGCAGATGCCGGCCGTCTTGTCGACGTTGAGTGCGTTGACGAACGCAATGTTGCATTCGCTCGCACCGTAGAACTCGGCGACGCGGGGTATGCCGAACCGCTGGGTGAATTCGGCCCAGATCTCAGGGCGCAGACCGTTACCCACCATCAGCCGAACAGCATTGTCGCTGTCGGTCGGCTTGACCGGCTGGTTGAGCAGATAGCGGCACAGTTCGCCGATGTAGGTGAACGCGGTCGCCTTGTTCAGTGCGATGTCGTCCCAGAACCGCGAGGCCGAGAACTGACGTCCGATCGCGATTGTCGCACTGGACGCGAGCACCGAGGACAGCGAGACCGTCAACGCGTTGTTGTGGTAGAGCGGCAGGCAGCAGTACAGGGTGTCCGAGCCGCGCAAGCGCACGCCCATCAACCCGAGCCCCGACATCGACTTCAACCAACGGAAGTGAGTCATCAAGCTGGCCTTGGGCATTCCGGTGGTGCCCGAGGTGAAGATGTAGAACGCCTTCTCCTTTGCCAGCACCTCGGCGGTGACCGCGGGGTTGGACGGATCAGCCGTCTTCGCCAGATCCGCGAGTTCGCTGACGAGAAGTTGGTTCGGTCCGCTAAATCCGGCGGGCAACGATTCGAGGGCTTCTTCGCACTCGTCGGCGACCACCAGGACCCGCGCGTCGAGGAGCGTAAGGCTGTGTGCCAGAACGTCGTCGCGCTGGTTGTAGTTCAGCATGCCCGCTGCCGCGCCGAGTTTTACCGCGGCCAAGGCGATCAGCAGCGCTTCGGGAGTGTTCTTTGCCAGCACTCCGACGACGTCTCCGCGGTCGACTCCTCGACCACGGAGAACGTCCGCGTAGCGGTTCACCAGTTCGTTGGCTTCCGCGTAACTGGTCGCGTGGCCCTCGAACCGGATGAACGGGCGCGACGGGTGCGCGTGCGCGGCCTTCTGGAAGATCAACCCGATCGATTCCTTGGCCGAAGGCTTACGGGTGAGCCCGGCGGCCCCCCGCGCCAGGATCGGCACCTCGGTGATCATCGACGGCAGTTTTGCCGCCAGATCGAGCAGGCCGACGGTCGAACGGGCTTCCGAACTCATGGCTCCCCTAACACGTATCCGGCGCCCATTCGGCCGCCCAGTCTGCGGCCACCTTACTGCACGGTAATAAAGCCCGCCATGCCCCAGGTCAGGGTTTCACGCACGCGTCTGATCAGGATTTGACGCACGCGTCGAGCGCGGCCTCGACGTCCGTCCTCACCAGCAGAGTGTCCAGCGCCTGACGCCCGACGAAGCCGGTCCCGTCGAGCTTGTTCAACCACTCGAGCAGGCCGGTGAAGTGGCCGACGGGATCGAGCATCACGACAGGTTTCTCGTGCATTCCCAGGTAGCCGGCTGTCCACGTCTCGAACAACTCTTCCAGCGTCCCGATTCCGCCGGGCAGCGTGATGAACGCGTCGGCGTGGTCTTCCATCAGCTTCTTGCGTTCGCGCATGGTGTCCGTGACGATCAGCTCGTCGGCATCGACGTCGGCAACTTCCTTGTGCACCAAGGCCTTCGGGATGACGCCGACGGTCCAGGCACCCGCCGCGCGAGCGGACTCGGCGACAGCGCCCATCATCGACACGTTGCCGCCACCCGAGACCAACTGCCATCCGCGTCGACCGATCGCGGTTCCCACCTCGGCAGCCAACGCCAGGAACGATTCGTCCACCGGACCCGACGCGCAGTAGACGCAGATCGAGTACTTCTTGTCGGAATCGGTCACCATTCTTCTTTCCCCAGATCTGCGGCCTCGTCGACGCCCTTGTCGGCGTTGAGGACGATTCGTACTGCTTCTTCCACACTGTCGGTGACGTGCAGCAAGTTCACGTCACCTTCGGAAATCTTGCCGTCACGCTCGAGGGTGCCGCGGATCCAATCGACGAGTCCGGACCAGTACTCGGTACCGAACAGGACGATCGGGAAGCGCGTGACCTTGTGGGTCTGCACCAGGGTGAGTGCCTCGAACAGCTCGTCGAGTGTTCCGAAGCCACCCGGCAGGCAGATGAATGCCTGGGAGTACTTCACGAACATCGTCTTGCGTGCGAAGAAGTACCGGAAGTTGATTCCGAGATCCACCCACTCGTTGAGTCCCTGCTCGAACGGCAACTCGATGCCGAGGCCGATCGAGTACCCGCCGGCCTCACTGCAACCGCGGTTGGCAGCTTCCATCACTCCTGGCCCACCACCGGTGATGACGGCGTACCCGGCCTCGGCCAACGCCGTTCCCAGCTCGCGCCCGGATTGGTACTCGGGATGATCGACCGTGGTGCGGGCCGAACCGAACACCGTCACCGCACGCGGGACCTCGGCGAGTGCGCCGAAACCTTCGATGAATTCGCTCTGGATACGCAGCACACGCCACGGATCGGTGTGTACCCAATCCGTGGGTCCGCGCTTGTCGAGCAAGCGCTGATCCGTCGTGGTCTTCTCGTCCTTGCGCTTGCGTCGAAGCTGAACCGGCCCGCGGTGCTTGATCGACGAGCTCTGCTTCTTCGAAGCCGAATTCTTCTCTGGTGCCATGCGGCAAGGCTAACGGTCAGGCCGACAGATACTTCCTCAGCACGGCCGCGACGTCGGTGATCTGCTGCACCGGAACGTGCTCGTCGCGCTTGTGCGCGAGGTTCGGATCACCCGGTCCGTAGTTCACGGCAGGAATGCCGAGCGCCGAGAACCTGGACACGTCGGTCCACCCGTACTTCGCACGGAACTGACCACCGGCCGCCTCGATCAGGGCGGCAGCGGACGGGTTCGCCAAGCCGGGCAGCGCGCCGGGCGAGGAGTCGGTGACCTCGAATCCGAGGCCCAGACCGTCGAACACTTCGCGCACGTGCGCCTCGGCTTGTACCTCGCTGCGATCGGGCGCGAATCGGAAGTTGACGTCCATCTCGGCTTCGTCCGGGACGACGTTTCCGGCGACGCCACCGGAGATCCGCACCGCCGACAAGCCCTCGCGGTAGCCGCAACCGTCGATGTCGACCGAGCGCGGCTGGTAACTCGACAACCGCTCCAACGCTCCGCCGAACTTGTGAATGGCATTGTCCCCCAGCCAGGACCTGGCCGAATGGGCGCGAGTTCCCGAAGCCGTCAACCGCACCCGCATCGTGCCCTGACACCCGGCCTCGATGAAACCGGCCGTCGGCTCACCGAGAATTGCGACGTCCGCCGCGAGCCATTGCGGGATCTCGCGTTCGATCCGTCCCAGGCCGTTGTACGTTGCGGCGATCTCTTCGCAGTCGTAGAAGACGAGGGTCAGATCGTGGGCCAGGTTCTCGATGGTGGCCGCAAGGTGTAGGAAGACCGCGTCGCCCGACTTCATGTCCACGGTCCCGCAGCCGTGCAGGATGTCGCCGTCACGCCGCGAAGGAACGTTGTCCGCGATCGGCACCGTATCCAGATGTCCGGCGAGCATGACCCGACTGGGCAAACCACGCGACGTACGCGCCAACACGGCATTGCCGTTGCGGATGATCTCGAAGCCCGAAGTCTGCTCACGCAGCGCATCCTCGACAGCCTGCGCAATGACGGATTCGTCGTGCGAGACGCTGGGGATGTCGACCAGGGCGGCCGTCAAGTCGATGGGGTCCGAAGCAAGATCGAGGATGCTCACACGCACCAGCCTAGGCCGGTGCACCCACCACCCAGTAATCTCTAGTCCCGTGAGCGCACAGGGAGCAACAGCAGTAGGTATCGCCAACGTGACCGCGGACGGAACCGTCCTCGACACCTGGTTCCCGGCACCGGAGCTGGGAACATTCGACAAGACCGGTACCGAGAACGTCGAGGGAACAGATATTCCTTCCGATCTTGCACTGCTGGCAGGCACTGATGACGCTCGCGAGGTATCGCAGGTCGTCGTGCGCACCACCATCGCCGATCTCTCCAAGGCGCCGGTCGACGCACATGACGTCTACCTGCGCCTCCATCTCCTCTCGCACCGTCTAGTCGCACCCCACGGTGTCAACCTCGACGGCCAGTTCGGCCTGCTCAGCAACGTCGTGTGGACCAACTTCGGCCCGTGCGCCGTCGAAGGTTTCGAGCAGGTTCGCTCGCGTCTGCGCATCCGCGGCGTCGTGACCGTGTTCAGCGTCGACAAGTTCCCCCGCATGGTCGACTACGTCGTGCCGTCCGGAGTTCGCATCGGTGACGCGGACCGTGTCCGACTCGGTGCACACCTCGCCAGCGGAACGACCGTCATGCACGAGGGCTTCGTCAACTTCAACGCCGGCACCCTCGGCAACTCGATGGTCGAAGGCCGCATCTCCGCGGGCGTCGTCGTCGACGACGGATCCGATGTGGGCGGCGGCGCCTCGATCATGGGCACCCTCTCCGGTGGAGGCAAGGAAACGATCTCCCTCGGCAAGCGCTGCCTCCTCGGTGCAAACGCCGGCCTCGGCATTTCGCTCGGCGACGACTGCGTCCTCGAAGCGGGCCTCTACGTCACCGCCGGCACCAAGGTCACCGGCCCGGACGGAACCGTCGTCAAGGCCAAGGAACTGAGCGGCAAGTCGAACCTTCTCTTCCGTCGTAACTCGGTCTCGGGTGCCGTCGAGGTCGTGCCGTGGAAGGGCACCGGCGTCGAACTGAACGCTGCTTTGCACGCCAACGACTGATGAGTAGCACCGACGTCTCCGACGGAACAACCACTGCTCTCGGCCACGGTCTCAAGGTCCGCCATCTGACGATGATGGGCCTGGGCTCGGCCATCGGCGCCGGCCTGTTCCTCGGAACCGGCGTCGGTATCGCCAAGGCCGGGCCGGCCGTCCTGATCTCCTACATCCTTGCGGGCGCCGTCGTGGTGTTCGTGATGCGCATGCTCGGCGAGATGGGCGCCGCGATCCCGGCCAGCGGTTCCTTCTCTCACTACGCGCGCCTGGGGATCGGCGAGTGGGCCGGCTTCGTGATGGGCTGGCTCTACTGGTTCATGCTGATCATGGTGCTGGGCGCCGAGATCACCGGGGCTTCGGCGATCGTGAACGACTGGGTGCCGTCGATCCCGCAATGGGTTGTCGCCCTGGTTTTCGTGGTGTTCTTCGCCGTGGTGAACCTGGCAAAAGTCAGCAACTTCGGTGAGTTCGAGTTCTGGTTCGCCGCAATCAAAGTCACCGTCATCATCGGCTTCCTGATCATCGGTGTCCTGCTGGTGTTCGGCATCCTCCCCGATACCGACCCGGTCGGTACGAGCAATCTGTTCGGCCAGGGCGGCTTCATGCCCAACGGGCTGTCCGGCATTGCCGCAGGACTTCTCGTCGTGGCATTCGCCTTCGGTGGGATCGAGATCGTCACCATCGCCGCAGCCGAATCCGAGAATCCGGAACGCTCCATCGCCGTCGCTGTCCGGAGCGTCGTGTGGCGCATCAGCGTCTTCTACATCGGCGCCATCTCGATCATGGTTCTGGTGCTGCCCTGGAACGACCCCGAACTCGAGAGCGGCCCGTTTGTGGCCGTCCTGAACAAGGCGAACATTCCAGGCGTTGCCGGGTTCATGGAACTCGTCGTAGTGGTGGCGTTGCTTTCCGCCTTCAACGCCAACATCTACGGCACCTCTCGCATGGCGTTCTCACTTTCGCGCCGCGGCGACGGACCCGCCTTCATGGCGAAACTGTCGAGCACCGGAGTTCCGACCAATGCCGTTCTGCTGTCGGTGTTCTTCGGTTTCGTCAGCGTCCTGCTCAACTGGCTGCTCCCCGACGACCTGCTCGGCATCCTGCTCAACGCAGTCGGCGCTGCGCTGCTGGTCATCTGGATCTTCATCGTCGTCTCGCATCTGCGACTGCGAAAACAACTCGAAGCGTCGGGCAAGCTGACGGTTCGGATGTGGCTGTTCCCGTATCTGAGCTACGCGACACTCGCGATGCTCGGTGTGTTCGTCGTCCTCATGCTCTTCGACGCCGATGCCCGTGCACAGTTGATCTCGACCACCGTGTTGTTCCTCGTGATCGCGGCATTGGGTTTCCTGAACGCCCGTTGGCGTAAGCAGAATCAGCCCGTCTGATCCGTGTGCCTATGCATCCCGCCTGTTCACGACGACGATGCTGAGACCGAATACGACGAGCACGAAGAGGGCGAAGTAGATCAGGCTGCCCCAGGGTCCCCAGTGGAAATCGACGCTACCGCCGGAACCGAGAAAATTGTTGGCGTTCATGAACGGCAGGAACGGCATGATCTTCTCGCCGATACTTCCGAACAGGTTGAAAAGATTCTCGATCAGCAAGGGCCACAACAGCAGAAGCGCGATCGCACCTGCAGACTGCCGGAGCAACGCGCCGACTCCGACTGCTAGAACTACGCAGAAGAACGCGTAGATCGGTGTTCCGTAGACGACCCGCCAGTTCTCGTAGCCGGACAGAGTCAGGAATCTTCCGGCGTCACCTGATGTGGCCTTCGTGAGGCCGAAGGCGCCGAACGACAACACGAGAGTCAGCACCGCTCCGAACCCACCGATGAGGCCCGCTTTGGCGATGAGCACCGAGGCGCGGTTCGGAACCGCCTGGAAGGTGGTGCGGATGGTCCCGAAACGATATTCGCTGGTGATCGCGAGAGCCGCCATGATCATCAGAACCAACACACCGAAGCCGGTCACTCCACTGAGTGCCCCCGAAACTGTCGGCATCATTGCACCGTTGGGGTTGCTGAGCGACGACTTGGCGCTCAGTCCGAAAACGGTAGCGAGTCCCAACCCGAGCACGATGATGATGATCGTGCACCACAGCGGCGACTTGGTCGTGGTGATCTTGATACGTTCAGCACTGAGAACAGCCATTACAGTGCACCTCCCATAGCCTGCTGCGTGTTTGCCTGCTGTGTATTTGCGTGGTGGGCTCCGGCACCCGGATCGATACCGGATGCGTGGTACTGGACATCGTCTCCGGTCAACTTCATGAACGCATCCTCGAGCGACCCCTGCTGAGAAGCCAACTCGTACAACACGATCCCCTGCGAACCAGCCAACCCACCGATCACATCGGTGGTCGAATCCACCACCACCAATGCCGGGGCAACACCGGAACCGTCCTCACGCACCGTCAACCCCTGCGAGAGCAACACACTGCGCAACGCATCGAGCTGTGGGCTGCGCACGCGCACCGTCGACTCCGACGAACGATCCACGAACTCCGCCACCGTCGAATCCGAAATCAACCGACCCCGACCGATCACCACCAACTGCTCCGCCGTGAGCGCCATCTCCGACAGGAGGTGACTCGACACCAGCACCGTGCGGCCCTCGGCCGCCAACCGCTGCATGAACTTACGAATCCAGACGATGCCCTCCGGATCGAGACCGTTGACCGGCTCGTCGAACAACAACACCTTCGGATCCCCCAACAACGCACCCGCCAACCCCAGACGCTGCGACATACCGAGCGAGAACCCGCCGGCCTTCTTGCCCGCCACCTCGGACAATCCGACCAACCCGAGCACCTCGTCGACGCGGGACTTCGGGATCCCGTTCGAAGCAGCCATCCACTGCAGATGCGCCCGCGCACTGCGATTGGGGTGCACCCACTTCGCATCCAACAACGCACCCACCGTCCGCAACGGCGTCTTGAGCTCGCGGTACGGCTCGCCCTCGATCAACGCCGCACCCGACGTCGGCTGATCCAAACCCAGGATCATCCGCATCGTCGTCGACTTACCGGCACCGTTCGGGCCCAGGAAGCCCGTCACGATGCCCGGCTTGACCGTGAACGACAAATCGTCCACCGCTTTCGTCGGTCCGTAAACCTTGGTCAATCCCCTCAGCTCGATCATGAGGACCAGTCAACCATGAAAACCGAACTGTCGGAACTTTCAGACGCCAACGGAGAAAGGCGTTGCGTCCGTTCGCTGTCGAGGCTAGTATCGAATGTATGTTCGACACTACCGGGGGGTAAAAGTGACGACGCAAGTATCTGAACAGGCCATATCCAAACAGGCGATATCCGAAGAGACCATCGGACAATTCCGAGCATCACTCGTCAGCATGGATCGATCCATCGACAACGCAGCACGCGTGGATCTTCTGCGCGCTTTGGAAGAGTTGAAGGCCAGTTGCGCTGGTGCCCAGGCATTGCTGGCTGCCGATCTCGACGCGTTCACCCGCAACGACCGCAGCGAACGGGGAGTGCCGCGCGCATACCAAGGCCGTGGAATCAACGCGCAGATTGCCCTCGCACGGCGAGAGTCGGCTTGGTTCGGAACTCAGCATCTGAACCTGGCCCGCGCACTGAACGACGAGATGCCGCACACACTTCGACTACTCGTCGACGGCTCCATCAGTGAGCATCAGGCGACGATCCTCATGCGCGAGACTTCATGTCTCACCGCCCAGGATCGCGCTACGTTGGATCGCGAGTTCTGCTGCGACGCTGCAATCTTGGACGGATGCGGCAACCATCAACTGACACAAAGAATCCGCGCACGCGCTGCCGAAATAGACTCCGACAGTGTTGCCAGACGAGCACGCAAAGCCGTGGGAGACAGACGAGTGACGTCACGGCCTGCGCCCGACACGATGTGCTGGCTCAATGTGTTTCTTCCCGCGGCCGAAGGTATCGCCGTGCACGCCACGCTCAGGCGCGACGCAGATTCCGTACTTGCCGGCGGGGACAAGCGCACCCGAGCGCAAATCATGGCTGATCTCCTGGTCGAGCGGGTTACCGGAATCGGCCGCGCCACACCGACACCCGTCACCGTGAATCTGGTTGTCTCCGACCAGTCATTGTTGGGCGACAATTCCGCCCCGGCGTACGTCCACGGGTACGGACCTGTACCAGCCGCTATTGCACGCGAATGGATCACCAAGGCCAGCGAAGACTCCGAAACGGTGGCAACGGTCCGAAAGCTCTACGCACGCCCCGATACGGGCGCGCTGACCGCAATGGAATCCACGGCGAGAACCTTCCCGAAGGGGTTGGCGCGATTGATCGAACTCCGTGATCGAAGCTGCCGTACTCCGTGGTGCGACGCGCCGGTTCGCCACCGCGACCACATTCGCGATCACTCGAGGGGTGGACTCACCAGCGCAGCCAACGGTGCCGGGTTGTGTGCGGCATGCAATTACGCGAAACAGGGCTCGGACTGGACTGCCGAACCTGTACCAGGTAACCGGCACACCTTCACCACGACGACACCTACCGGGCACCGGTATTCGTCTGAGGCTCCGCCACTTCCGGCACCCTGGACCAGTCCGGATGCGGCCTAAGTTCCTCGGTGAGCCAATGCGTTCACGAACACCTCGGAAATCTCCGAGGGTTCACGAGCGATGTACGTCGAACCGCCCGTCACGCGGGAGATATCGGCGAGCGCCGCCGCATCTGCGTCATCGGTGATGCCGATGGTGACGATGATGACCGGACGCGCCGGATCCTGCTCGCGTGCAAGAACATCGAGTAACTGTTCACGGCTGATGCTGTCAGGATCTTCGTTTGCGCCGTCGGTCAAGATGATGACGCTGTTGACCGCTCGCGGATCGTACGATTCCTGAACCTTACGGAATGCGGCCAGAGTCGTGTCGTACAAACCTGTGGCGCCACGTTTGAGTTCGGTGAGCCGGTTCGCCTGATCTGCCATCAACTTTCGTTGAGTCACACCGTCGACGATCGTGTCGTAGCGCCTGATCGGCACCAATTCCTGGAAGTCCTGGGTTCCGTTCATACCTTGGGAAAACGCCCAGAGACCGGCAGCGACGCTGTCTGGGAAGACCTGATTGCCGGCCAGAGCAGCAGCAGTGGTCAACTGCATGCGCGTCTTGCCGCCTGCCGCCGGGTAGTCCATCGACGCAGACACGTCGATCGCAACGAGTGTCCGGATCGGCTTGGCCATCAGAGCCCAAGCGCCCAGTGTCTGATCGGCCACCGACTGTTCGGACACGGTCAGTGCCGTGACGTCACCGACTCCACCTTCGACGGCTCCACCGCCGGAAGTACGGAACCCGCTGCGCGTCAGCACTTCCTGAGCAGATTCACTGTGCAACAGCTCGGCGATGGCGTCACTCTTCTTGGCTGCGGCGTAGTGCCGGTCCGGTGCCGAAGCACTGACCACCAGGGGGTAATCCATGATCATGGTTCCCGTCGCCGGTACTGTCGCGGAAATCTTCGACTCAGCCTTCGCGAACTCGACGACCTGTTGCTCGGTCGAAACACCGACCTTTCCGGAGCTGACCAATTCGGTGAGCATCTTCTGTCCTACCGGCTGATCTTCGGTACGAACACTCTCCGCTTGCGCATGGGGTACGAGTGCCGCTCGAACGGATTCGGAGGTAGCCCCGGTCTCCGCGAGAGCTCCGAGAATGGGCGCCGACGCAACCCCTGTGAACAACGGATTGCCCAACGCCAGATCGGGAACCTGTAGCGCCGCGAGCCAACTGGCAAACTGTTCGCCACCGCCGGAGGCGAGAACGACAGGCGAGGTGGCGATCGAACCGCCGGCGGCAGCGACCGGCCCCTTGGCCGTCAATGCAGCTTTGCCCACCCACGCTGTCGAATCCGGTATCCACATGTCCGGCGCGTCCACGCCCTTACCCAGGGTTCCCGCAACGTCCCCGGGCAGCGCAGAGGTAACCGTGATCCGCGAACAGCCTGTCTGCTCCGGCGACGATTCTGCGAGGATCTCTGTGACTGCCGGCGCGATCGCAGGATCCGCTGCCAGCGAGTACTCGTCGACGCTCTCGCAGGAATCGGACTGTGTTGCCTTGAAGACCACCACCCCGGTGGCGATTACCGCGACGGCAACCAACCCACCCACTGCGTAGAACCCGATCGACCGCCCGCTGTCAGGACTCGAATGCCGTCCGCCCGCCATGAAATCTGCCCTTCCGAGGCCACTCGCACTCAGGCATACCGACGGTATGCGCGCGACTGGAACTGTCCCTACCGGGCGGTAGTGTAGCCAAGAACACAGAAATTCCAACTAGCGCTGAATCGTCGGAGAACCGGCGAGCCCACATTTCGGGACAGGCCGGCCGAATTCACGAACCTTCAAGCGTCACAGCGACTTTTCAGCAAACCGCCCCGCCTAGAGCAGCTCACGCTTCTGAACCTTGCCCATCGCGTTACGTGGCAGAGTCTCGGCAAATCGAACCTCACGGGGACGCTTGTGCGCCGACAACTCCGCCCCGACCAACTCGACCAATTCGGCTTCGGTGACCTCGGGAGTCCCGGGCTTACGGACTACGACGGCGATGATCCGCTGCCCCAGATCGGCGTCGGGGACACCGATCACCGCAACTTCGGACACCGAAGGGTGCCCGAGGATGGCGGTCTCGATCTCGCCGGCGCCGACTCTGAATCCACCGGATTTGATCAAGTCGATGGATTCGCGGCCGACGATTCGGTGGAACCCACCCTCGTCGATGACGGCGACGTCACCGGTCTTGAAGTAGCCGTCCTCCGTCCAGGACTCGGCGGTTGCGTCCGGACGGTTCAAGTAGCCGTCGAAAAGCATCGGCCCACGTACCTGTAGGCCGCCGATACTCTCGCCGTCGTGCGGCACATCGTTGCCCTTCTCGTCACGAAGACGAGTCTCGACTCCGCGCAGCGGCACGCCGACCCACCCCGGGCGTCGCTCGCCGTCGAAACGCGTGCTCAGGGTCAGCATCGTCTCACTCATGCCGTAACGCTCGATGGGCGTCAATCCTGTTCGCTCCCGCAGCTTTTCGAAGACCGGCACGGGAAGCGGCGCACTACCGGAGACCAGAAGTCGGGCACCGGACAACGCGCGGGCAGCTTCTTCGTCTTCGGCGATACGCGACCAGACGGTGGGGACACCGAAGTAGAGGGAGCCTTTGGCCCTTGCGTAGTTTTCCGGCGTCGGCTTGACGGTGTGGATCACCCGGCTGCCGATCCGGAGGGGGCCGAGGATTCCGAGAATCAGTCCGTGCACGTGGAAGAGCGGAAGCCCGTGTACGAGGGTGTCTCGCCACGTCCAGTCCCAGGCCTCGGCGAGCGCGTCGAGCCCGGCTGCGATAGCCGAGCGACTGAGCAGAACGCCCTTCGGTGGGCCGGTAGTTCCGGACGTGTACAGGACGAATGCTGTGGACTGCGGTGCCGGTTCGGGATAGCTGTGCCACGAGCGAGCGTGCAATCGGACGGGAACCACGGGCAGGCCTTCGCAGTGGTCGTCCGTTTCGCCGAGCCACGCCTGGGCACCGGAGTCACGCAGAATGTGCTCTCGCTCAGCCTTCCCCGAGTCCGGCGGGACCGGCACAACGGTGACGCCGGCAATCAACGCCCCGACGACGGCGAGAATCGTTTTTGCTGTGGGAGTTGCCAATACGGCAACCCGATCGGCCTGCGCCACTCGCTCCGCGACCGAGGTCGCGGCACCGAGAATGGCACTCCGCGAGAGAACCGTGTCACCGATCGTCACGGCGTCGTCGAGGTCGTCACCGCGGGCAACAGCAAGGGGGTTCAAGGATCTCAGCAGCACCACGACAGCATCTCACAGCGCGGATGGTCGCAAACTTTCTCCTGCCCGACGCGCGTCCATCGAGTGCGGAGGGAACAGCGTCACCAGCGCAGCCCCCAAGAGCGCCCCGGAAAGCTCCGCGAATCCGTGTGCGTCGTCGACCGTCACCAATGTTACGCCGCCGACGACAATCACGACCGTCAGAACAATCTCAGGCATTCGCGGGCGCACCAGAACGCCGATCCCCGCGGCCGCCGCTGCCAGAGCAAGCGTGGCACCGGAGTTGCCTGCGCCGGTCGACGGGAAGACTGCGGTGGTGAGCAAACCGAACAACAGTTGACCGAGCAGGAAGAGAGCCCAGCCACGTGCGGCGCCCCAGAGCCGAAACGCAAGCGGTGCAACCACGGCCAGCGTCGCGAGATTGGTGACAGTTCCTGCGGCCCCTCCGTCCTGAACGAGCACGGAGGTCAGAATGCGCCACCATTGCCCGTCACGAATCAACGCGGGATCACGACGAAACATCTCGAGCAGTCCCGGCATCGCCGCCTGCAAGATGGAAGGCACTGCAACCATCAGCCAGAGGAGAGCTGCCGAGAGTGGGAATTCTCCGAAAACTCGACGACTTTTCAACCACACGAGCATCAGTGCAACCGAGGCAGCAACGACAGCAAAAATCAGTACCGCGTCCAAGCCGCCGGTCCCTGAGGTGGTCACAGCGCGACCTTACATCGGACCGATACCGACATCAGGGAACCTGACACCTGGGAAAGCACACGATTCAGGCGGAGAGGCGCTTTGCTGCCGCGGCGATTCGTTCGTCTGTTGCAGTGAGCGCGATCCGCACGTGCTTGCTCCCGCTCGGTCCGTAGAACTCACCGGGGGCAACGAGGATCCCACGATCGGCGAACCAACTGACCGTCGCTCGACATTCCTCGCCGCGCGTCGCCCAGAGGTACAGACCTGCCTCGGAATTGTCGACGGTGAATCCGGCGCCTCGAACAGCTTCGATCAACACACTACGACGCTCGCGGTACCGCTCGCGCTGGATGTTCTCGTGTTGGTCGTCGCCCAAGGCTGCGGTCATCGCCGCCTGGATCGGTAGCGGCAGGATCATGCCCGCATGCTTGCGCACCTCGAGCAGTTCCGACACCAGAGCCGGATCACCGGTGACGAACCCGGCGCGATAGCTCGCGAGATTGGACGTCTTCGAAAGTGAGTGGACCGCAAGCAAACCGGTCAGATCACCGTCGTTGACACGAGGATCGAGAATGGAGAGCGCATCGGCTTCCCACGTCAATCCGAGGTAGCACTCGTCGGAGACGACGATGGCGCCGCGCTCGCGCGCCCAGGCCACGACCTTCTGCAAGTGCTCGAGGCCGAGCACCTTGCCGGTGGGATTCGAGGGCGAGTTCACGAAGATCATCGCCGCCGACTCGGGACCGAGCTTGTTCAAGCCGTCGGCGCGCAGGACACGAGCACCTGCCAGTTTCGCTGCGACCTCGTACGTCGGGTACGCCAACTCCGGAATGACCACCAGATCGCCGGCTCCGAGACCGAGCAATTTCGGCAGCCACGCGATCATTTCCTTGGTACCGATGGCCGGCAGCACCGCTGCCGGATCGACGTCGGGAATGTTGTAGCGGCGATCCAGTGACTCCGCCACGGCCTCGCGAAGCGCGAGCGTGCCATGAGTCGTCGGGTATCCGGGCACCTCGGCAACAGAGGCCAGAGCCTCCTGAATCACCGGGTCCACCGGATCCACCGGCGTCCCCACGGACAGGTTCACGATGCCGTCGGGATGAGAGTGCGCCTTCGCCGTGACATCGGCGAGCGAATCCCACGGAAAATCAGGAAGCCCAGCGGCCACCGGAGTACGAGACAAGATCTCTATTCCTCACCCATGGGAGGCAGCGCCTTGATGAACGGCGTGTCGTAGTCGACCTTGCCGAGCTTGGCCGCTCCACCCGGCGAGCCGAGATCGTCGAAGAAATCGACGTTGGTGCTGATGTACGCGTTCCACTGGTCCGGGACGTCGTCTTCGTAGAAGATGGCTTCGACGGGACAGACAGGCTCACACGCGCCGCAGTCGACACACTCGTCGGGGTGGATGTAAAGCATGCGTCCACCCTCGTAGATGCAGTCGACAGGGCATTCTTCGATGCACGCCTTGTCCATCACATCTACACACGGTTCAGCAATCGTGTAGGTCACTGCCGATCTCCCTGCCTTCCTGTCGTGCATCGCCGCCGCAACACGCAGTTGCAAGGGGCCGAAAATCCGATACGACTCTCACGTACCGCGGGAACAGCCTATTATCCCCCTGCCGACCGACTCTGAGCAGGCGGGGGTAACACATTTCAGCCTACTGCGGTGATGTTCCTCGACCGAATCGCGATCCACTTCTCCCCCAGAGCGGCCGCGCGTACCAGTGCGCCCCGCTCACCGAGGTAATCCGCCACGACGCCGACCACCGGAATCTTGCCGATGATCTCGTACGGTTTTGTCCGAGACGGCCGCTTGTGCAACTCGTCCGTGATGGCACGAAAAGTCTTGGACGTGCGCCACAACGTTCCGATGAGCGCGAACGGGCGCCAGGTCTCGTCGGCGCCGCCGGCTGATTTCTCGGCGAAGTCCTCTCCGGTGAGAAGCTCTCGAGACTTCGTCTCACGCCGGCACAGCACCGACGCCAGGAGGTCCACCTGCTGATCCCGTTCGGTCACTCCGTGTTCACGGGCAACCGCAACGAGCACAACGGCCTGATTCGCGAAGGCCAGCAGGTCCTGGATCGGCAACCGATTGAGGAGGACACCGAAGATGCCGGGAAACGCGACGGCAACGGTGTTGAGTGCACCCAACCGGGTCGTCCACCACTTCGAGCGCTGCTCGTCGGTCATCACCGACCACGCCGCCGTCCCGGGGAACTTGACGACGTCGAGGACCCAAGCGGCCGCGTCCAACACCATCGCAGCAGCGTTTCGCTCGGGATCGGTCGGCTCGAACGTCCGACGCTTGATACCGAGCGGATCGCTGTAGGCGAGGTCGAGAACCGGGTTGATCCCCCACACCGCTCGATCGAGAACCTCGACGACCTTGCGGTCCCCCAGTACGTCAGCCATCAGGCAATCGCTCCTTCGCGTCGTGCATGTGTGGTGGTTCGTTCGCGTGCCGGACGTCCGATTCCCTCGGCGATGGCGCGCAGTTCTGCGACGGTCTTCTCGGAACCGTGTTCGGAGCCGGCCATCCGCGAGATCGTCTCTTCCATCAGCGTTCCGCCGAGGTCGTTGGCGCCGCCGTTGAGCATCATCTGCGTTCCGGTGATGCCAAGTTTGACCCAGCTGGTCTGGATATTGGGTATGCGGCCGTGCAGCATGATGCGTGCCAACGCGTGCGCAGCGCGGTTGTCCCGATTGGTCGGCCCTGGCCGTGAAGCGCCCGCCAGGTACAGGGGCGCGCTCTGGTGAACGAACGGCAGCAGCACGAACTCCGTGAATCCGCCTGTACGGTCCTGGATTCCGCGAAGAACGTTCAGGTGCCCGACCCAATGGTGCGGCTGATCGACATGCCCGTACATCATCGTCGAACTCGACCGCAGCCCCACCTCGTGGGCCGTGGTGACCACTTCGATCCATTCCGCCGTCGGCAGTTTGCCCTTGGTGAGGATCCAGCGCACCTCGTCGTCGAGGATCTCCGCTGCCGTACCGGGAATGGTGTCCAGGCCCGCCTCACGAAGGGCCGTCAGCCAATCCCTGATGCTCTCACCACTGCGCGATGCACCGTTCACGATCTCCATCGGAGAGAACGCGTGGACGTGCATCGACGGCACGCGCTTCTTGACGGCCCGGACCAGGTCGGCGTAACCGGTGACGGGAAGTTCCGGATCGATACCGCCCTGCATGCACACCTCGGTTGCGCCGGCGACGTGCGCTTCCCACGCACGGTCGGCGACCTGCTCTGCCGACAGCGTGAACGCGTCGGCGTCACCCTTGCGCTGCGCGAACGCACAGAATCGGCAGCCCGTGTAGCAGATGTTGGTGAAGTTGATGTTCCGGTTCACCACGTAGGTGACGTCCTCGCCGACGGCATCCTTGCGCAGCGCATCCGCCAGTGCCACAACGGCTTCCAGGCCCGGGCCCTCCGCCGTGGCGAGGGCCAGGTACTCGTCGTCGGAACATCCGGCCGGGTCGCGTTCGGCACTGCGGAGCGCAGCCAGCAGATCGGTGTCGACGCGAATCGGAGCACTGAGCTCGAGAACCTGTTCGCGCACGGTCTCCCAGTCGCCGAACGCACTGCCCAGGTCACTGCGGGTCTCGGTGTTGCGCCCGTCCGTGTCGATCTCGGTATTGAGATCGACGCGTCCGCTCGATTCCCACGACTCGTCCGGTTCCTGCCACGGCCGACCCACCGGCTTGGTGTCGGGCAAGGCGAGACCGGTCTTGGGATCCGCCAGCGCCTGCACGTGACCCGCAATACGCGGATCGATCCACGGAGCCCCGGCCAGGACATATGCCGGCTGAGCCGCAGTGCGTTCGGTCAGCGTGAAGCCGCCCTCGGCGCTGATCTCGGCCAAGGTCTCGAGATTCGGCCAGGGACGCTCGGGGTTGACGTGATCGGGGGTCAACGGTGATACCCCGCCCCAGTCGTCCACGCCTGCGCCGAGCAGCGCGAGGCACTCGCTGTTCGAGACGAGATTCGGCGGACTCTGGATCCGCATCGTCGGCCCGAGCAGCAGGCGTGCGACGGCGATGGCCGCGAGAAACTCGTCGAGTCCAGCATCAGGCGTATTGCGCATCGCGGTATCGGGCTTGGCCAGGAAGTTCTGAATGATCACTTCCTGGATGTGGCCGAACGCCTTCTGCGACTTGCGTATCGCCATGATCGACTCGGCACGTTCGAGGAAGTTCTCCCCGATGCCCACGAGAATTCCCGTGGTGAAGGGGATGTTCAGTCGGCCTGCGTCGGTCAGGGTGCGTAGCCGAACCGCCGGGTCCTTGTCCGGGCTGCCGTAGTGGCACTCACCCTTGTCGGTGAACAGCCGGGTAGCGGTCGTCTCGAGCATCATGCCCATCGACGGCGCAACGGGCTTGAGCCGCGAGAGTTCCTGCCAGCTCATCACACCGGGATTGAGGTGTGGGAGCAGGCCTGTCTCCTCGAGTACCCGGATCGACATCGCTCGCACGTAGTCGAGGGTGGAGTCGTAGCCGCGTTCGTCCAGCCATTGCTTGGCTTCCGGCCAGCGAGCCTCGGGGCGATCCCCCAGCGTGAACAACGCTTCCTTGCAGCCCAATTCGGCGCCTGCCCTGGCAATGTCCAAAACCTCGTCCGGTTCCAGGAACATGCCGTGCCCAGCGGCACGCAGCTTCCCCGGCACCGTGACGAATGTGCAGTAGTGGCACTTGTCCTGGCACAGACGGGTCAGCGGAATGAAAACTTTTCGCGAATACGTCACGGTGTTCGGCCGACCCGCTGCCAGCAGACCGGCATCGCGAACCTTGGCCGCCGAAGAACACAGATCGGTCAGATCGGTTCCCCGTGCCTGCAGCAGCGTTGCCGCCTCGTCGACGTTCAGGGTCGCTCCGTCGCGTGCACGACGGAGAACTCGCCGCATCGCCGACGCTGACGGGCCGGGCGACGGACTGGACGAGGCGGACGCGGAAATACCTGGCATCGGAAGCATGGTGGGTTTGCCGGAGTCATCACCAGTTCGGTTCACCTAGCGATCATGCGCCATGTGGGACGACTAGTGCCACCCGGTGCCAGAAGTAGGAGGCCTCACCGCCCCGACACCGCCTCGATCACGACGGCCGGTAGTCGTCGTCGACCGCAACCTCGACTCGTTGATCCACCACGTCAGCCACTGGCGCGTCGAGCGGAATGTCGGTCAGATCGGGTTCTTCAGGGGCGTTCGGATCTACGGGTGTCGATTGTTCGAGCGCATCTGATTCCGGAGCCTCCGGGTCGAATGTCGCATCTTGTTCGGTCATCACGTGCTCCCTTCGCGGTCGCCACACTCCACGATAGGGCCGATGTCGACAGATCGCCCCTCACTCGACCAAAGTAGTGCCCATGACTGCGCCGCAACCGCTGACCATGGCCGACCCCTTATGGCGACCCAGCACCAAAGCCCCGAGGCTGTGGGCAATCACTGCCTCACTGTTCTGGGTACCCGTCATCGTCGCCGAAATCGTCTGTGCCGTCTTGGTACCCGGAATCCCGTCCTGGGTGGTCGGCACCGTATTCGCAGTCACCGTACTCTTCGCTGCCACCTACATTCTGATGGTCCCGGCGTGGCGGTATCGGGTCCACCGATGGGAGATCAGTGACACCGCGGTATACACCCGCACCGGCTGGTTCACCCAGGAGCGACGCATCGCACCGATCTCGCGCGTGCAGACCGTGGACACCGAGCGCGGACCGATCGACCGCATGTTGGGTCTGGCAACCGTCACGGTCACGACAGCGTCGTCGGCCGGGGCCGTGAAGATCTCCGCACTCGACCAGGAAGTCGCCGACCGCACGGTGGCTCAACTGACGGAGATCGCGGGTACCAACGTGGGAGACGCGACGTGAACGAGAAACAGTTGGGCGACCCGACCGCGATCGAGATCCCGGTAGAGGCGGAAACGGCAGCTGCCGAGGCCGCGGAAGAGGAACAGCCCTGGCTCCGCCTCGACCGACGCATGCTTCTGGTCCACCCCGTCAACGAAGTCGTCAAACTGCTCCCGGTCCTACTCGTCTCCGTAGTTCTCGGCAGCCAATCCGGAAACCACTGGTGGGGACTCGGCGTCGTCACTCTGCTCGTCATCTTCGGTTTGTTGCGGTATTTCACCACCACGTACCGAATCGGACCCGTCCACGTTCAACTGCGCACCGGGGTCTTCCAGAAAAAGCTGCTCTCCGTCCCGCGTAGCCGCATCCGATCCGTCGACGTCGAGGCCGGGGTCATGCACCGGTTGCTCGGACTGTCGATCGTGCGCATCGGTACCGGCCAGCGCGCCGGGAGCGGCCACGATTCGAACAAGTTCGAGCTCAACGCCCTGTCGACCGCCCTGGTTCCGGACCTACGCGCCGCACTGTTGGCCGGCGCCCAGCAAGCACGGCGACTGGAAACCCCGGGCACGCCGGTCGAAAGCATCACCGAACCGGTCGACACCGAAATCGGTCACTGGGAACCGAGTTGGGTTCGCTACGCCCCCTTTTCGTTCACCGGAATCGCCATCATCGCAGCCATCATCGGCATCTCGTTCCAATACGGCATCGGCACTGCCGTCGCGAAATCCTCGGCAGTGAGCGACAGCTTCGACTCACTCGAGAGCCTCGGCATCGCACTGATGGTCGTCATCGCACTCGTCGTGCTGCTGGTGCTGTCGAGTGCACTCGCCTGCGTCCAGTACCTGATCGCGTTCGGCAACATGAAACTCACCGACAACGGCCGCATCCTGCATGTCAGTCACGGCCTGTTGAAGACTCGGCAAACCACACTCGACCGCGCCCGCCTCCGCGGCACGACGCTCAAGGAACCGCTCCTGCTGCGATTGGCTCGCGGCGCGCGGCTCGACGCCATCATGACCGGGGTCAGCGCCGAGAAGAAGGAATCTTCGCTACTGCTCCCGCAGGGACCGCGCAGGGAAGCCGAGCGAGTGATGGCCACCGTGATCGGTGACTCACGCCAGGCGTCCGCCCCGCTGATCCCGCACGGCCCGGCCGCGCGGCGTCGCCGGTACACCCGAGCACTGTTCCTCGCCGCGGTGGCGTTCCTGGTCTGTGTGGCGTGCGCGGCTTCTGGACTCGATGTACCGATCTACGCGTGGTTCGGGGTCGCCGTACTCGCCATCGGTGGCACTGCCCTCGCCTTCGACCGATACAACGGCCTCGGCCACGCAGTACTACCCGGATGGTTGATCACCCGAAACGGCTCGCTCGATCGCCAGCGTCACAGTCTCGAATCCGAAGGTGTCATCGGATGGACGGTGCGCGAGACGTTCTTCCAACGACGCGCGGGAGTGGCAACCGTCGTCGCCGCGACGCCCGCCGGCACCGGAAGCTACGAGGTGATCGATCTCCCCGCCGAGAACGCGTGGGCATTGATCGAAGCCGTCACTCCGGGCGGTGGCGACGTGTGGGCAGGTCGTCGATGATGAGCCGCGCCAGCGAACCGAGACGCGATCGCTCCGGCTGGATGGTCGGAACACCGAGGAGTTCCAGCGGGGCGGCCGTCACCGGTCCGACGCAGTAGGTCGGTACCGGTCCGCGCATAGCTGCGACGAACCGCTCCAGCTCGCCCATTTCTTTTGCCGTGCTGAGCATCGAGGAGACCGCGGGGGCACTGGTGAAGGTCAGCGCGTCGATCGCACCGGAACGAACTGCAGCGACCAACGCGCGGACCGGCGACTGATCCGGCGGCCGGATCCACCGATAGACCGATACCGGAGTGACAACCGCGCCGATGTCGGCGAGGGAGGCGCTCAGGTCCGTCAACGGCTCCCATTCGGTGATGGTGCCGTGCAACTGGACTGCGATGCGCAAGCCTGCCACTCCCTCGCTTCCGAGATGTGCCAGAACTTCCTCGGACGACTCACCCGAAGGCGACCATTCCTCGCGCAGTCCGGCGCCTCGGATGGCACCCGTCGCCTTGGGGCCGCGGGCGATGATGCGCGTGTGGGCGAGAGCCCCGAGGAACTCCTCGGTCAAACCCCACGAGGCGACGGCGTCGAGCCAACCCCTGAAGCCGATCCCGGTACTGATCACGACCAATTCCGGAGGATCGGCAATCAAAGCGGACGTCTGAGTCCTCAGGTCTCGATCGTCCACCAACGGCAGCACATGGATCACCGGTGTCCGCACGATCTCCGCGCCTCGACGTTCGAGGAGCGTCGCAAATTCTTCGACACGCCGTTCTGCGGTCAAGGCGATAGTCGCACCCGCCAAATCATGTTCAGCCACAGGCTGAGTGTCCCTTATGCACGGGTCAGTTTCCTACGCGCGCGCCGAGAACTATTGCGAGCTGAGGGTGGCGAGTCTGTTGATCGCCACTTTGAAGAGGAAAACGGCGGCCGGAGCGATCGCACCGACCAGCAGCAGGAAGGTCAGAGGGGACGAAAGCACGAGTACGTCGCCGCCGGGGCCGCCCACCATGCACACCAAGAACCCGACGATCCAACCGGCGAGCGGCAATGCGGCCCTACCCGGCGTCGTAACCGTGCGGGCGGCGATCACCAATACGAGGTTCGCGGTTGCGGCTACGAGAATGCTGATGGGAAATGCCGTCGTACCGAGATGAGTCGGCAAGAACAGGACGGACAACACCGCGCACAAGAATCCGTCGAAAATCAGGACGCCGAGGATGACAGGGTCGAGCCACGACAGCGACGTTCCTGTCGAGGCGTCCGTGTTGTTCTCGACGGTCGTCATGGTTTTGATAGTGGTCTATCGGTCGTCATCGCGCGAGCGCGGGGTCCCTCCCGACAAGCACCCCGGCTCGCGCCCGAAAAGCACGAAGCTGATCAGGGAACCGGCGGGAACCCGAGCAGAGTCAGCAAATGACTCTGCTGATCTGCGAATGCGTAGAGCGACCCGTAATACAAGTCGTGGTAATAACCAGCCATCGGACGCAACGAATCGACGAAGGCGACGATCTGGTTCTGCAGGTCCCAGTTGTACATTTCTTCAGCCCCCAGGCTTTGCTGTTACCGAAAGGACCACCCATCCGGTGACACGCATCACACACCACTACGGCGTCGATCGCAATGCCTGTGAGCCGACGCCCAGGTCAGCTGTGCAGGCCGCCGAACAGATCGCGCTCGCGGCCGTCCTCACCCACCGGACCGAGCGCGCCGGCGGCCAATACGAAATGCTCGACCGTCAGGATCGGTTGGACCACGTTGTTCGACAATGCGAACTCGGCTCGACTCGGGGCTACCGTCACCTGAGTGGCGTGGGCGCTCAATGCCCTCGCCTTCGCATCGATGACGCCTCGAACGTCGATTGCCGTCGTCACGTCTGTGTCCTCGACGCTCGGCAATTCCCCGGGCTCGGGCAGACGCCAGTTCTCCGGGAACTCGGAAATCGCCGCGATGCCGCGTTCGAGTCCGCTGCGCTCGGTCACGGTCCAGTAGAACTTCGGAGTCGACCACGGCTCGCCGGTCTCGGGATACGCGGTCGTTCCTGCAGCTTCGACGGCCGCTGTCGTGATCGCGTGCGCCTGGATGTGATCCGGGTGCCCGTAGCCGCCGTTGGGGTCGTACGTGATCACGACGTGCGGCCGAATCTCACGAATGACGGCGACCACCGCGCCGACTGCTTCGTCGAGTCGAGCATTGACAAAAGCACGGGGATTGGCGGCCGAAGGTGTGCCGATCATTCCGGAGTCGCGATACCGACCGGCACCGGCGAGGAAGCGAGGAGCGGCACTGCCCAAAGCCGACAAAGCAGCGCTCAGTTCCGCGATCCGGTAGCCACCGAGTTGATCGGCCTCGGAAGCCACGAGCCCGGCCCACGCATCACCGATCACTTCGCCTTCCTCCCCCAACGTGCAGGTGAGGACTGTGACCTCGACGCCTTCGGACGCGTATCGCGCGATGGTGCCACCGGTGGTGATCGTTTCGTCGTCCGGATGTGCGTGTACCAACAGAAGTCGCTTCGCCGACGCGGTCACTTTTCCACCCTCACCCAGTCCGTAGCGTTTCCGAATATCCCCACCTGCACCGGCCCGTCGAGGACCACGCCCTCGACTCCGGTCCCGACCGCGACCAGCGCTCGGCTCTGCACGATCGGCAAAACCGCCGCAAGATCCCACAGCTTGGGTTCCGCATCGGCGATCAACGACCCCAGATCCCCGATGCCACTGAGCGCTTCGTCGATCCGACCTTGCAACGCCGGATCACACAGCCCGGACAGGTTGCTCGGAGCCTCGACGCTTGTTGTTCGGATGGGCTCCGGTGTCTGCGACGGCGTCGGTGCGGGCACTGCCGAACTTGTTGCCGGAGTGGAAGGTGCGCTCGGGCAACTGAACCGCGAGGCCAGCGAAGTGGCCGTGTCGGCGCCTGCCCGGCTCCAACCGACGATCATGTCGACGCGTCCTGTCGTCAGGTCCTCGCCGTAGAGTTCCTCCGGCGCCACCGATTCGACGGTCGCCAGGATTCCCACGTCACGCAATTCGTCGGCAGCGGTGTTTGCCACGGCGATCGCGATGTCGTCGTTTTCGGGAGCGCCGATCAGCAGCGTCAACTGGGCGCCGTCACGGACGATCGATCCGACCGTTCCAGTGCCCGTGACGATTCCGGTGGGCGGTGCCGTCAGGTAGCCGGCTGCGGTCAGCTCGCCCAGCGCCTGCTCCCTGGTCGGTTTCGGCGGCGCGGTGGGCGCATATCCCGGATCCGACGGAGCGAGGATCTGAGCTTTCACCGGGGCCGACGCCGATTCACTCCCTGCCGCCACCACGGCGAGCAGGTCCGGATCGAGCAGTCCCAGAACACCTTTACGCACCCGAACATCCGCGAAGTTCTTGCTTCGCCCGTTCACGTTGATGTCGAGAGTGCGCGGAACGTAGGAGAATGCCGTCCTGACACCCGGGATTGCAGACAGCTGAATATCCGTGGCACTACCCGAATGAACCTGCGCCACTTGGGCATCGTCGGTACGCAGCGCATCCGCCAACTGTGCAGCCGTTCCTCCGCGTCGCAGAACTATCTGATCCGGGTCTGAAGGCTTGCCCCAGAATCGGTCGTTGCGTTCGAGCACGATTTCGTCCCGGCCGCGGTCGACCGAGCGCACGTGAAAGTGGGCTCCCGACACCGGAATCCCCTCACTCAGGCCGGTGCTGAAACCGCCGGGAGTGTCCTTGATCAGGTGGGACGGAAGAATATCGGTGAACAACTCTCGCCATGCCGGATACGGCGCACGCATCACGACGTTGACCGTTTTGCCGCCGCCGGACGAGTTCACGTCGTCGATCATCTGATAGCCCGCGGGATTGACCACTCCGGGAACCGAGATCATCTGCTGCCACAGGTAGCGAAAGTCTTCTGCCGCAATGGGAGCGCCGTCCGACCATTGGGCTTCGTTGCGCAGTTGGTAGCGAATCGTGAACGGGGCCTCCGACGTCACTTCAGCGGAAACGAGGAAAGAATCGTCGATCGCCCACTCCGTCGCGCCAGGTTGTGTGGGCGAATTGATCGGGCGAAACGCACTGGGCAGTACGAGGTTGCCGACTGCGGAGTTGACCGGCGACTGATCCGCGAGCAGGTGCGGGTTGAATCCGCCTCCCACCTCGTCGATTGCCACAGTGACCTGCTTCATCGCCGGAACGACCGGAGTCGGTGTGGGCTTGACGGTTTCGGTGCTCTCGACCGGAGGCGGCGGATCGGCTGTACATGCAGTCAGTGACAACGCCGTCACTGCCACTGCCAACGCCAGGTAGCGACGTCCTGAGGCCACAGACAATTCCTTCCGTACGGGGCCGCGTCGCCCCTTCGCACTCGATTTCCAGGCAGAACTTTGCCCGGAAACCATGAAGGCGAATGTACCTTTCCGCCGAAAACTCGGCTGAAAGGCACATCCGCCTGTCAGGTTGTAACCGACGAAAGACTACAGAGCAGCCTTGTCGCGTGCCTTGCTACGTGAACGCTCGCGAGCGCGCTCGGTTGCGTTGAGGTGCACCTTGCGGACGCGAACGTCCTCCGGGGTGACCTCGACGCACTCGTCGCTGGAGCAGAACTCCATCGCTGCTTCGAGTTCGAGCTTGATCGGCTTTGCGAGGGTCTCCATCACGTCTGCGGACGACTGACGCATGTTGGTCAGCTTCTTCTCGCGAGTGACGTTGATGTCGAGGTCTTCCTGACGCGGGTTGATACCGACGACGTGTCCCTCGTAGGTGTCTGCGCCGGGCTCGACGAAGAAGGTTCCACGGTCGGCCAACTGGATCATGGCGAACGGCGTCACCGTGCCGGAGCGGTCCGAGACGAGCGAGCCGGTGTGGCGCGCACGGATCTCGCCGGCCCACGGGCCGTATCCGTCGAACACGGCGTTGGCGATACCGGTTCCGCGGGTTTCCGTGAGGAAGTCCGTGCGGAAGCCGATGAGGCCACGCGAAGGAACGATGAACTCCATGCGAACCCAGCCTGCGCCGTGGTTCGACATCTGGACCATCTTGCCCTTGCGGTTGGCCAGGAGCTGCGTGATGGCGCCGAGGTACTCCTCGGGGCTGTCGATGGTCAGCTCTTCGAAAGGCTCGTGAACCTTGCCGTCGACGAGCTGCGTGACAACCTGCGGCTTACCGACGGTGAGTTCGAAGCCCTCACGACGCATCTGTTCGACGAGGATGGCGAGCGCGAGCTCTCCACGACCCTGGACCTCCCACGCATCGGGGCGACCGATGTCGAGGACCTTGAGCGAGACGTTACCGACGAGCTCCTGGTCCAGGCGGGACTTGACCATGCGTGCAGTCAGCTTGTGACCCTTGACGCGACCGACGAGCGGTGACGTGTTGGTGCCGATCGTGACCGAGATTGCCGGCTGGTCGACGGTGATGCGGGGCAGTGCGACCGGGTTCTCCAGATCAGCGAGGGTGTCGCCGATCATGATGTCCGGGAATCCTGCGACGGCGCAGATGTCACCGGCGACGGCGACCTCACCGGGAACGCGCTCGACACCGATGGTCGTGAGGAGTTCGGTGATCTTGGTCTTCGTGACGACGGGCTCGCCGTCGACCTCGCGGCACCAGGACACGGTCTGGCCCTTGCGCAGCTCGCCGTTGTGGATGCGAACGAGTGCGAGGCGACCGAGGAATGCGGATGCGTCGAGGTTGGTGACGTGAGCCTGCAGCGGTGCGTCGACCGAGCCCTTCGGCGCGGGGACGTACTCCATCAGCACCTGGAAGAGTGCGGTGAGGTCCTCGGCGTCGGGAGCCTTGCCGTTCTCGGGCTGCACGGTCGATGCCTTGCCTTCGCGACCGGACGCGTAGAGGACGGGAAGTTCGAGTGCGAGCTCAGCGGCTTCGGCGGCCTCGTCGGACAGGTCCGATGCGAGGTCGAGGAGCAGGTCCTGAGCCTCGGTGACAACCTCTTCGATGCGGGCGTCGGGGCGGTCCGTCTTGTTGACGACCAGGATGACGGGCAGCGAAGCGGCGAGTGCCTTGCGCAGCACGAAACGCGTCTGCGGCAGGGGTCCCTCGGAAGCATCGACGAGCAGGACGACGCCGTCGACCATGGACAGGCCGCGCTCGACCTCGCCACCGAAGTCGGCGTGGCCGGGGGTGTCGATGACGTTGATGACGGTGATGGAACCGTCTTCGTTGACCTTATGTACTGCGGTGTTCTTCGCGAGAATGGTGATGCCCTTCTCGCGTTCGAGGTCGCCGGAGTCCATAACGCGATCGACCAGCTCGGCGCGCTCCTCGAACGCGCCGGACTGACGAAGCATGGCGTCGACGAGGGTGGTCTTGCCGTGGTCGACGTGTGCGACGATGGCAACGTTACGGAAGCTGGTGATGGTCACGCGATGGCTCTCCTGGCTGAGTTGATTCGGCCACGCGAAAGTCAAGTCGCACGGCTCTTCTGGTGGCCGCTGCACGAGTGTGTGATCCGAATCAGGGCACGAATCGCCTGAGAAGGCACCGCGGCCTAGTAAATACTACTCGCTCCGGGCTGATACTCCTGCATTGTGCGGCCTCTATCACCGCCCCCACCAGCGAATAGTGATCTGCACCACGCCGATGCGCGTAGGATTACGACCTGGAGAAACAGGTCATTTAAGGGTACGCTAACCTCGTTCCAAGAGCGGGCTCTCCGCCGTAGTGAAACAGGAAAGCCGCAGCGTCACATGGGAAAAGTCAAGGCAAGCAAGGTCTCGCAGCTCAAGCCGAAGAAGAAGTGCTGCCGCAAGAAGACGCGGTGCATCAAGTGTCCCGTCGTCATCATGCGGATGAAGAAGCTCGAGAACGAGGGCGCATCCAAGAAGGAACTGAAAGCAGGTCTCAAGAAGGCTCGTGCGGCGTAAGCGCGCTCAATTCCGCGAGTAACTCGGGGATCCAGGCTCGATCGTTGTCCACCAGATCCATCGACAACAGTTCTTCGGCGTCGACCCATGTCAATTGAGCATGGTCGAGCGCGACCGGTTCTCCCGACACCAACTCCGCCCGGTAGGCCCGCAGGACCAACCCAGGCGACAGTGGCACCTCGACGCCGATTCTGGCGCCGCATCTCACCTCGACCGCCAGTTCCTCGAGCAGCTCCCGCGCCAACGCGTTCTGTGGCGATTCGAATTCTTCGACCTTCCCGCCCGGCAGCTCCCAACGACCGGCCAAAGCCGGCGGACTCGTCCGCTGCGCGAGGAGCAGCCTTCCCTCGCGGAAGATCGCACCGGCGACAACTTCCCGATCCCTTGCAGGTGCATCACTCATCGCACCATGATGGAGTATGGCCACTTTGTTGTCCGACTCCGCGATCCAAAACGCTCTCGACGAACTGCCCGCCTGGCAACTGTCGCCAGGGTCGATCACTCGCACGGTCGACTCCGCGACATTCCCGGACGCCATCGCACTTCTTCAACGCATCGCGGCAGTCGCCGAGGCCGCGGATCATCATCCCGACATCGACGTTCGCTGGCGAAAGGTCACGTACACGCTTTCGACACACTCGGCGGGCGGTCTCACGGAACTGGACTTCGACCTTGCCCGTCGAATTGACGTACTCGTCGACGATTCGGTCCGTTTCGACTGATCTTCGAGTGAACAAACCTCGCAATCTGACGTAACAGTTGCATCAACTTTCACATAGATCACTTCAGTCACAGGTATGGTCGCCGTAAATCACGATCGAGGCCGGTCATGCCATAGACTCCCCCCGGTGCGTAGCTGCTCAGCAACTGAACAGCTGTACAACCCGGGGGCTCTGTACATAGAGTGACCCCTCGAGCCGTCAAACGCGGAGCTCGCCTAGGCGCCCGCGCGGTATGACTAAGGATGGGGAAACAGTGCTTCGAACCCGAGGTATGCGAAAGGCGTTCACCGCCGTCGCTATTGCCGCAGTAGCAGGACTGGCATTGCCGGCACAGGCAATGGCCGATCCGGCAGCACCGCCCGCACCCGAAAGTGTGCCGATCGAGTTCCTCGCATCGTTTGCGCCCGCCATCATCGGCGCCGCCGCAGGTCCGGCCGATGTTGCAGGCGGACCGCAGCAAGCGTTGCTCGACCAGGCTCGCGCGATCCTGAACTCCCCCGGCATTCCGCCCGAGATCAAGGCCACCCTCGAGAAGGTCATCACCTTCCTCGACGGCAGCGGCGGCGGCGGACCGGCGATCCCGGACGAGAACGCCCCCGTCATCGCGCAGTTCCTCTACCCGACGCTTGGCAAGGGCTGCATCTCGGCCACCGCCGATTCGGTCGGAACCGCACTTGCCGTTCCCGGCCCGGCTCACCTGCCTCCTCCCGGTCCCGCTGCCGGTCAGGCTGGATTCGTCTTCACCGCTCTCGGTACGGCTCCCGCCGTCGACGACCAGCCGGTGCCGATGACCGTCACCTGGGTCAACATCGACAACCAGCGCAGCGCCACCCAGAACTTGACCAACGCCGCACGCATCAACCCGGACGGCCCAGCCACTCTGTCGGCTATCGCCGATACCGGCCCCGGACGCGTTCTCTCGGTGATCAGCGGTTCGCTGACCACCCAGCCGGAAGGCGCAGATCGCATCACCTGCAGCTTCCTTCCGACCGTGGGCATGTTCGCGGTAGCTTGATCGAAGTCTTGTGAAAGGGACCCACCGAATTTCGGTGGGTCCCTTTTGCATCTCCGATCACCGTGATAGACCCGATAGATGGGACATCTACGAGTGGACATCACGCACGGTCGTCCAGAGAAGAAATCCGGCCCAGACCAGTCGATACGGTCACACAAGTCGACGCGATCGATACTGTCCATCCGATCCGAGGGGTCCATTCTCTCGATCGGATCGGCGTACTCGATCCTGTCGATCGGTAGCGTCGGCTCTTTTCTTTCGATCGGAAGCATCGGGTCTACGGCGTCGGTCCTGAGTTCGGGCTCGTTCGCCAGTCTCGGGTCCGCGCTGTCCGGTCTCTCACGTTGGTCACTGCTCTCCTGGCGTGGAAATCATGCAGCCCCCGAAGAACACCCGAAACTTGTTGTCATTGCGCCGGAATCGGATTCGAGCGATCCGGACCGCTCACTACGATCCGTCTCGCACTCTCAGACCTGATTCGGTCGCGGCCATTCGCGGCCTTCCAGCGCTTCGACCGAGGTATTGAATTGCCGCAGTAGGTCACCGAGCGCGAGACGCTGCTCCGGCGTCCACTCGCGGAGGACCTTTTCGACACCGGCTGTCGAATGTTCGCGATCAGCACGAAGTTTCGACAGCCCCTGCGCCGTCGGCCGGACCTTTCGCGCGAGCCCTCCGTCCGGATCCTCCACTCGCTCCACCAAGCCCTGACGCCTCAGCGCGCCGATCTGCCGGTTGATGGTGGAGATGTCGAGCGAGAAAGCGCAGGAGAGCTCCTTGAGGCTCATGGGATGTTGCAATTCCAGTCGACCGAGCAGTAGATACGCCGACCGGTCCAGATGAAGTTCGGCCCGTTGTGCGAGCGCGTGGTAACGCGAGAGCAGAGTCAACTCGTACTCGATATTCACCAGATCAGGGTCCCGGTCCATCCTCATATTGTGCAGACTACACACGATGTGTAGCGTGCACACTGGGGCGAACGCACCAATCAGAACACGCCATGGCGGGAGCCGCATGTCCGTTCACGCAGGGTCGTCCAATGTCGACGAGAAAATCCCCGACACGAACTACGCATCCTCGGGTCCAGTGCTCACCGTTCTAGGACTGTGCGGAATCGTCGTCGCCTTGATGCAGACGCTGGTAGTCCCCATCATTCCGCAATTGCCGCACCTGTTGAACTCCACTCCCGCCGACACCTCGTGGGCGGTCACCGCAACACTCCTCGCCGCCGCGGTGATCACGCCGATCAGCGGGCGCCTCGGCGACATGTTCGGCAAGAAACGAATGCTGCTGGTCAGTCTCGCGATGGTCGTTCTGGGCTCGGCCATCTGCGCGATCGCACCTTCACTGATCGTGCTCGTTGTCGGCCGTGCACTTCAAGGAGCATCGGTCGGGGCAATTCCATTGGGCATAGCCATCATTCGTGACGTTCTTCCACCGAAGAAAGTGGCCGGCGCGATGGCGGTCATGAGCGCCACCCTCGGCGTCGGCGGTGCGATCGGACTGCCGATCGCCGCGGTGATCGCCCAGAATGCCAACTGGCACTTCCTCTTCGTCACATCGGCAGCGTTCGGGCTGATCTGCATCGCACTGGTTGCGTTCGTCATTCCCGAATCGACCGTACGACGCCCGGGACGTTTCGACTTCGTCGGTGCGCTCGGCCTCACCGTTGGTCTGATCACCCTGTTACTCCCCATCACCAAGGGCGGAACCTGGGGATGGGGCGACGCGAAAACCCTGGGGCTCCTTGCGGTTTCCGCGCTCAGCTTCCTGGTGTGGGGATGGTGGGAACTTCGACGCAACGCACCGCTGGTGGACCTCCGCGTATCGGCCCGGCCGCAAGTTCTCTTCACCAACTTCGCGTCGATCGCCGTCGGTTTTGCCATGTACGGCAATTCCCTGACGCTCCCCCAACTGCTCATGGCACCGACGTCCACCGGTTACGGACTCGGACTGTCCATGGTTGCAGCGGGACTCGCACTGGCCCCCGGCGGACTCGTCATGATGGCGCTCTCGCCCGTCTCCGCTCGAATTTCGGCTTGGCGCGGCCCGCGAATCACGTTGATGCTCGGCGCCCTCGTCATCGGATTGGGTTACGCCTTCGCATATTTCACGGTGTCGAGCGTCTGGCAGGTCGCCGTGGCCGGAATGTTCATCGGAGCGGGCGTCGGGCTCTCGTACTCGGCCATGCCGGCCTTGATCATGGGCGCAGTCCCCATCACGGAATCTGCAGCCGCGAACGGACTGAACTCACTGATGCGATCGATCGGCACGTCGACGTCTGCCGCGATCGTGAGCGTCGTCCTGGCCGGAATGACCATCACCGTCGGCACCGCAGTGATCCCCTCGTTCGAGGCGTTTCGTGCCACGTTCCTGATCTCCATCGCCGCCGCCGTCGTGACGATGGTGTTCGCCGGGTTGATTCCCAAACAGAAAGTCTCGTAAGGGAATCAGCCCGGCGGAGGACTCACTTCTCCGAAGAGCCTTCGATGCTGCTCGTCTGCAACTTCGACAGAAGTGTGTAGATGAAATTGATGATGATATCCACGTGGTGCCCTCTCACATAACGGGTCCCCGACCCGACAACGACGGTACCGCAGAACTCTTCTCCATCGAATCGCCGACAATCAATTCTGCAACGTGTTCTAATTTGAGGCGACGACTACCCGAGGAGCCTTTCATGACCTGGACACGCACCGAACTCGAAGACGCCTTCGCGGGTTACCAGAACACCGTTGTCGAGTGCACTCGTTCCGGCGATTGGAACGCCTTCGCGGACATGTTCACCGAGGACGTCGTCTACGTGGAACACGCTTTCGGCACCCTCAATGGCCGAGAGGCCGTACGCAAGTGGGTCACTCGCACGATGACGGAGTTCCCGGGGCACCGCATGACCGAATTCCCGGCCAACTGGTTCGTGGTCGACGAGCAGCGCGGATGGATCGTGTGCGAGATCGACAACCCGATGGAGGATCCGGGTGACGGATCCAAGCACGGAGCCGCCAACATCACGATCCTGCATTACGCCGGCAACGGACTGTGGTCTCGCGAGGAAGACGCCTACAACCCGATGAACTTCCTGTCGATGGCAAAAGCATGGTGCCTCGCCGCGGAAGCGGCGGGCACCCTCCCCGACGACGCCAAGGCCTGGCTCGCCAAATTCGGCGCTATGGTGCGATAGATCCTGTCGGCAACGAGGATCCGACCGGCTGAGCCGGACCGACCGCACCGGCCAACGACCACTGCCCGCAGTCCCGAGTGAGGATCGAGTTCAGATCCACGCCGACGCCGTCGACCTTGCGCTTGTCGATCTCGAACTGATGCAGGTTTGCCCGCGGGTGCACATACCCTGCGGGAGAGCCCCAATTGTGCTGCCAGAACCAGGTTCCGACGCCGGCACTGATCATTGCGTCGATCACGCGAGTGTTTCCGTAGACGCCGAGCGCTCCGTTGCCGACAACCGAGGCCCACCCCTCGAGGTACGGCGTGATCAGCGTAGTGATTTCAGTAGTGGTCGGGTTGTCGTCGATCGACGCGTAGATCGGCCGACCGGACGGCCCACCAGCCGCCGCATGTAGTTCGAGGCCACGGGCAGCATGACGCTTGCCCGCTTCGCGGGCCCCGCGCCAGTCCGCCGTTCCGCCCTTGCCGAATTGATAGCAAGAAACGACTTGAAGTCCGGCCGCGGTCAACGCGTCGGTTTCCCGCGCCAGTACGGGCTTGCCGACCATCCAATCGGCGCCCGGGCGCCTGTCCGAGACGTATCGAATGGCGCCCGCATACCCGGCGGCCTTGATTGCCTGAGCGGACGGCACACCGGCGGCGTAATCGAGCAGGGTCCCGAGCGAACCGGCATTGGCCACCGACGTCGTACCGCTCAATGCAGCGAGTCCGGCAGCCGCCGATCCAGCCGCTGCGTACTTGAAGAGGTTTCTTCGCGAGACGTGCACAAAGCTCCGATCATCGGCGTGTCCCGCTCGAAGTGGCGGGCAGGCAAGCTATCTTCTTTCGCTCGCATTCCACCACAGTCACATCATCCCCGCCATGCACTTGGCCAACATGAGCCACATTTGCGACAAATGGGCTCGGTGCCCACTCCACCGCGCAGCTCGACGAAACAGAGAAGTGCCCCCGCGCCACAGGCTCGGGGGCACTTCTTGCTCTGCGGGACTTACTCTGCCGACAGGCCTTCAACGCTTCCGGAGATGAAGTCGAGGAATCCGAAGAGGTCAGCGAAAGCGCCGAGGAAGTCTGAGATGTCGCCGAAACCGATAGTAGGCATTGATATTGCTCCTGTCAGTGATGAACTGTCCGTGATGGCGGGCCACTGGCTGGCTGCCGGGGCTAACACTAGAGCCCTTCCGTTACTTTTACGACACCAAATGTGTCCGGGACGTTACATTTCAGGCCCGCTCGACTGACCTGATATCCACAGGTAACAACCAGTCACGGTGAACAATTTGTCACCATATTGCGCATTCCTGACAAAATTCGAACATGGTTGCCGAGAGCAGTTATCGTGCAGCATCACCGCTGTACCGGTGCGGCAAGAACAGAGGGCTCGACTTCCCCACCCTGAGAGATTCGCCGTCAAAGTCTCTTACTTGCGAATCGATGCCAAATCTCCCCATCCAGGGCACATTGCATCCTGAGCGTGTGCGCAATTTTTCAGCCATAACTTCGGTTAGCGAGATCTTTACGCCGAAAACGACCGTCCCGACGGTCCGCGAGACCGTACCTATCGGTCGTCATGGTGACGCTATTCACACTGATTTGAGGAACTCCCGGCACCGATAACAACCGGATCTCGACACCGATTGGACATTCGAGGGCACAGTGGAGTTCATGAACCTCACAAAGAAGAAGTCCTGGAGTGAGCTGTCACCCGCGCAACGCCGCGTCGTCGCCGTGCTCGCAACGATTCAGTCCCTGTTGGCGATCGCCGCGTGGACAGACCTGGCGCGACGCCCTGCCAATACGGTCAACGGCAGCAAGAAGAAGTGGGCGGCGATCATCTTCGTCAACTTCTTCGGGCCACTCACCTACTTCCGCCGAGGCCGGATTCAGTCGAAGTAGTCCCAGAACTGCAGCCACTTCACCGACGCGAAGAGCGTCAGAGTCACTGCGTACACCGCAATTACCGCCGCGACGCCGCGCCAGTTGGTGCGGGGAACGGCGCCGTCGACCGGGTCCAGCCAATGACGGAACCATCTCGTGACCGTCGGCATCAGGAACCACGTCATGGCGCCGACGCTGACTATCTGGCTCAACCACATCGACAGCCACGGCGGCGCTCCGATCCCGTCGAGCAGCGGCCCGAGAAACCTCGACAGCGTCATCACCGTCGGATAGAGGACGAGCAGGATGATCATCGCCGTCTTCCAATTCGGCGTCGCGCGAGTCTGCCCGTTCTCCGTACGCAGAATGGTGCCGAACGGTGTCGACCGCGTGGTCTCGGTGAAGTCCTCGGCCAACTCGGCCCGCAGTTTCGGTAGTGCTGCGGCCCTCTCGGGCGACGCCATCCACACCGCCAACTGCTGCTCTGTCCGAAACCGAAGGACGGACTTCCACTGGGTGGAGTCGGTGACCGACCGCAACAACATCACCGACTCGTAGCCGGAGAATCGCGAACTGAGATCGATGAGGTGTCGTTGCGTTCGCAGAAACTCGTTCTCCTTACCCACAACGACGGCGTGGTCGTACACACCGATACCGGGCGGCGGCAGCACGCCGTCGATCAGAACGAGATCACTCGTCTGCGCCAGAATTCCCGTTGCAGCAGCTGATCTTTCGAGATCGCGGCGATCAGTCGACTCCAGCCAACGATGAAGATCGTCGGCACTGTCGAAAGTGACGGACACGCCGTGCGACACCGGTTCCGGTTGATCACTGATGCCACAGCTCAGGTAGCCGTCGAATCGACCGGCGGTCTCGGCCGCACGCTCGACCCACGCCCGGAATCCCGAACTCGTTCGGTGGTACCCGGTGATGGCAGTTGCGGACACGTCAGCCCGATATCCGGCGCCCTTGCACGTACACGTGCGCAATCGCGGGCTCGCGCATCGCCATCAGGAGCCCGAAGAGCGTCTGGTCGCGGGCGAGTATCGGATCATCCGAACGCGTTCCGTAGTTGACGAGCCCGGCGAGCGGCGGCCACCCGGACGGATCGATCACCAGGAAGTCGGCCTCTTTGCCCTCGTCGAAGTTGCCGATCCGGTTCTCCATGTCCAGCGCGCGAGCACCGGCGAGTGTTCCGGTGAACAGCAGTTCGGCAGGGTGCATCGACACTCCGTCGTCGCCGGCTTCGGAGATGTGAACCTTGAAGGCGTCGCCGAGGACTCGGGTGAGCAGGCACTCGTCGCCGCCACCGAAGTCCGATCCGATCGCGATGTTGACCCCTGACGCAACGGTTCGTTTCCACGGCATGGTGCCGGAGCCGAGAAACTGCTGGGAAGTAGGGCAATGTGCGATCGAGGTTCCGGTCTCGGCCATTCGTGCGAGTTCGGAGTCCTGGCAGTGCACCGAGTGCGCGAGTATCGCGCGTGGACCCAGGAAGCTCTTTCCGCCGACCTGTGAGCCGGGGAGGAACTTGCCGTCGTACGTGTCGAGATAGGTCTCGACCTCGTACTCGGCGAGTGTGGTCGCCACCTCGCCGGTTCCGGGCCGATTGTTCTCGTTGAGATGACTGTGGAAGTAGACGCCCCGGTCACGGACGGAGTCGTACAACTCCCCCAAGTCCTTCAGCGTCCGTGTTGTCACCGCGAGAGAGAAGCGGGGAACCACTGCGACGTGAATGAGCGCAGTGTTCACGTCGCCGGTGTCGGCCGCGTGCCACTTGTCGATCTCCTCGCGGGTGAGTCTGATCGCGTCCTCTTCCGAGGTGATCAGCGCGGCGGCGGAGGCCGGGCCGGTGGTCTGAATCCCACGTCCGCTGACCACTCGAAGGCCGCGTTTCAGAGTTTCCGAGAACAGGGCGTCCTGCGCGTGCGGGAAGGCCGATCCGAACACCATCGCGGCCGTGGTTCCCGTGGCGATTCGGCGAGCGCAGAAGGCCTCGGCAGCGTGCTGGGCGAATTCCGGATCAGCGAATCGCGATTCGGAGGGAAAGACGCACAGGTCGAGCCACTCGAGGAGTTGGCCGCCGCCGTATGCGTCGCCGGCGTAGGTCTGCGGGAAATGAATGTGTGCATCGACGAATCCGGGCAGCAGGAAACCCGGTCGGTGGTCGTGGGTTTCAGCGCCTTCGAGACCGCTCGGGAGTGATCCGAATTCTCCGCAGTAGACGATCGTTCCGGCATCGTCGATCGCCAAGACGCCGTCGGGGATCGAGACGAGCGACTGCGCCGCATCCTCTACCGTCGGACGACCGGAGATGTGGAAGACATGGCCTCGATGAAGGTGCGTCACTTACTGAGCAAAGCACAAAACTACCCGGCGTCGCGCGGCGAATGCTGTCCTTTTTGTCAGATATTGGGATCAAGCAAGAGTTGCATGCCAAACAAGAGCCGCAGCCAGCGCACCGGCACCGTTCAACGACCAATGCAGAGCAATCGGCGCAATGAGGCTGCCGCTGCGATGACGAAGCCAGGTGAATACGAGACCGGCCGCAGCGGTGGCGAGAACGGCTCCGAGGATGCCGGCGACCTGGCCGACGACTCCGGTACCGAGAAAGCCGGACAGCCCTTCGTTACCGCTGGTCAAACCCATCGACGACGCGATGTGCCACAGTCCGAACATCAGAGAACCGGCAGCGGCGACGCCGCGGAATCCACTGACCCGGTTCAACGTGCCGTGCAGGACGCCACGGAAAGCCAACTCTTCGGGAATGACGGTCTGCAGCGGGATCACGATCATCGACGCGATGATCGCGCCGGAAATAGTGGCGTAGCGATCCGCCATGAAGAAAGGACGTGTGAGCGGAAGCAGGGCGCCGACGGCGACAACGGTCAGCACCAGGCCGACGGCAGCAAGCGCGTACTTCGAACCTCGCCGCAGGTCACGAGGGGACAGCCCCAATTCCGCCCACCCCATTCCCCGGCGCTTGGTGAGCGCCAACAGGACGAGAGCAGAGATGGGTACCGTCGCGATGCTTGCCCAGGCGGTGGTGAAATGCGCGATCAGATTGGTTCCCACCAGCACCACGATCACAACAGCGATATCCACGTATGCATGCATCCGCGGCAAACGAGGAGCGGTCGCTTCGATCTCCACTGGGCCGCCGCTCGTTAGCTGAAAGTTCACTTTTTCCAGTGTACTGACGCACGAGAACTGCCCGCCACTGTTTGCGAACACGCTCACAGTGACGGGCAGGTCCCGAAACAGCTCTGATCAGGCGACGAGCGTGCTCGCAAACTTCGGAACGGCGTTGTCGATTGCGTAGGTCAACCCCGGTACCGAGCCACTCGAGAACGCATCGACGAGTGCCGGGTCATCGAGGATCAACAGATGTCCCTCCTGGGCCGACGGGATTGCGCGCAGTAGCGGATCGTTCGCAAACGCACTGCTGTCGAGGAAGATCGGGAACAGCACGGTCAGGTCGGCGTCGAACAGATTCAGGTTCTCGTTGGCAACCGGGATGTAGAAGTTTCCGGTGGCTTTTTCGGTGATCGCCATCGGGATCGTGAAGCCGAGACGGGTCATGAAGTCTGCGCGTGCGTCGCCGGGTACGTACGCGCCGTAACCGTCGGTACTGTAGGCGCCGACGGCCGCTGTCTTACCCGCAAAACTCGGATTGGCGGCAATTGCAGCGTCGAACTTGGCGTCGAGGCCGGACAGTAGCGCCTTTCCTTCTGCTTCCTTGCCGAGAGCCTTCGCGACGAGTTCGGTCTGCTGCTCGACCGTCGTCCCGTACGCAGTGGACAGACCCGGCGGCGGCCCGACCGTCGGCGCGATGGCGCTGAGCTTGTCGTAGTTGGCCTGCGTGTTGTCGCTTCTCGTCCACAAAATCAGGTCCGGGTCGAGAGCAATGACGTCCTCGATGCTCAGGTCCATGGTTCCGAGGATCTTCGGGTCCGTGGTGAACTCGTCCGCAATCCAGGGTCCGACGCCCTTGCCACCGAACGCCATCCAGTCCGCGACGCCCACTGGTTGAGTGCCCAGAGCGAGTGCCGTCTCGGCGTCCGACCAACCGAGCGCGACGACGCGCTCCGGGTTGGCCGGGACCTCGACGTCACCGAACATGGTCGAGACGGTTGCTCCCGCCTCCGCGGGTGCGTCAGCGCTGTCGCTGCTGCAGCCGGCAAGTCCGGCGACGGCGAGCGAGGCCGCCAAGGCGGTGACTGCAATCTTCATTCGAGAGACTTTGATTCGCATGGTTACCAGCACTCCTCCAACGCTCAGCGAGAATTAGGGAAGGCTAGCATCAGCTAACGAAGGCTGTCGCCCATCGGCCAGATCGTGTTCAGGACGCGTCTGCGGCCCGTTCGAGCTCCGCGATGTCGATCTTCTTCATCTTCATCATCGCGTCCGTGGCGCGTTGCGCCTTGGCCCGATCCGGATCCTTCATCAGTTCGAGAAGGCGATTCGGGACTACCTGCCAGGACAATCCGAACTTGTCCTTGGCCCATCCGCACGGGCCCTCTTCCCCATCCTCGGTCAGCCTGGACCAGTAGTGATCGACCTCAGCCTGATCGACGCACGGAATTTCGAAAGACACTGCTTCCGAGAACGTGAACATCGGCCCGCCGTTCAATCCGGTGAATCGCTGACCGCCGAGTTCGAAGCTGACGGTCATCACCGAGCCTGCCGGCATTCCGGAGGGCGATCCCTCGACGTACCTTTCGATTCCGAGTATCTGCCCGGAACCGAACACCGAGATGTAGAAGTTGGCTGCTTCTTCTGCTTGGTTGTCGAACCACAAACAGGGAGTGATGGAAGGCATGTTCTGTCCTTGTCGGAGAGGTTACGAAACAGGTGTACAGGGTTATAGACCCGACCCGAAACGAAAACTCATCGCCAGGAACTGCTCAAGCGGACAACGCAGATTCGAGCATCGGCCAGGAACGAACGAGTTCGTCGCGCCAGTACGGCCAACCGTGCGTCCCCACCGGCTGAGCGCTGCGGGTGACATCGACTCCGCGATCACGCAACACCTGAGTGATCTGGTCGGTGCACAGGTTCGATCCCAGTTCCATGACCCCGCCAACGACCAATACCCGGCCCAGGGCAGGAGTATCGAGAGTTTCGTGCGGACCTGGTAGTCCCGATCCCGAGGCGAGATACACCTTGGTGCCGCGCAGCTTGTCGGCATTGGCGAAGATGTCGTGCTCTTGCCAAGCCTCACTGCCGGCCGGACCCCACATCTGCTCCGAACGGGCATTTCCGTTGATCACCACAAGATCGGTCAACGCCTTGCCGAATCCCCCGACAGTTGTGTAGCAGCCGCTGTAGCCGGCGACCGCGTCGTACAACCCGGCTGAGCGCTGGGCCAGAATCAGCGCGGCTTCTGCGCCCATCGAAATCCCGCCGATTGCGTTGTGCCCGTTGGTGGCGAACCTCGTGTCGATCAGTGGGGGAAGCTCTTTCGTCAGGAACGTCTCCCACTTCAGACGACCGAATTTCGGGTGGTCTTCCTGCCAATCGGTGTACATGGTGCCGGTTCCACCGATGGGGAGTACGACGTTCACGTTTTTGTCGGCAAAGAACGGGACGATATCGCCGTTAGCCGGAGCCAGCCAGTTGTTCTCTTCGATCTGCCCGGAATTGCCGTCCAGGAGATACAGCGTCCCGCGCGGTTCCGAGCGGTCGGCAGGAAGCAGCACTTTCACCGCCATGGTGCGCCCCATGGCGGGACTCGCGACGTCGAGAAGAACCAAGCGCGAAGACAGTTCGGTGACACTCGTTATCTTCGGGGTCTCGTCGGCGAGCGCGGTCGAGGGCAACGCAAGTAGTGAAATCAAGGCGAGCGCGCCGACGAGAACGACGCTTCGAAGGCTTGCTCGATGGGGCCTCACACGCCGAGCGACGCGGCGATCATCGGCCACGAGTCGTGTAAGTCGTCTTCCCAGTATCCCCATGAATGCGTTCCTGCCGGCTTGAAGTTGTAGCGAATGTTGTTCATACCCAATGCGTTCGTCCTGTCCGCAAGCTGGGTGGTGCAGTAGTGAGTTGCCGCCTCGATTCCGCCACCGAGAACAAGTTGCAACGCCAAATCTGTGACGTCGTTGTCGATCCGCGGATCGGCAAGTGTGTCGTACGGACCCGGAATTCCGGTTGCTGTTGTGATGTACATCGGGATTCGAGGTAGCTTGTCCGCGTTGACAACCGGATCGTGAGCCGGCCAACCCGGACCATGGTACGGACCCCACATGTTTTCCGCGTCACCCCCACCCACGGCGACCACGAGTTTCACGAAGTTCTGCCCGATGCCCGGACTCGTCATCGCGCACCCGCTGAAGGACCCGACACTGTTGTACAGCGCGGGCGCCGCCATAGCCAGATCCAGTACCGACGTGCCTGCCATCGACAGGCCTGCCAGTGCGTTCTCGCCGGTCGTCGCGAACATTGAATCAATGACTGGCGGTAGTTCTTCCGTCAGGAACGTGGTCCACATGTTGACCCCGTTGTTGTTGCCGGATTTCGCGAGGCCGGGGTCCGGCCGCTCCCAATCGGTGTAATAGCTGAATGCTCCACCGAGAGGCGTGACCACGTTGACGTGCTTGTCCGCGAAGAACTTCGGTGCGTCGGTCCGCACCGACCACGTCGCGTCGTCTTTTCCTCCGTCTACTCCGTTGAGTAGGTAGAGCGTCGGAGCAGGCGTCGAAGTATCAGCCGGCCGCAAGACCTGCAACGGAATGTCGCGCCCCATCGACTGTGAGTACACCGAGATGTCGACCAGCCTGCTGTCCGCCGACTGAGCGTGACCCGGTGCGGTGAGGAGCTGGAGCCCACACACTGCCGTGGCCAACGCCACGAAGACACGGAAAACCGTTCGTAACGCACGAGTCTCGATCATCCGGGTCACTCTCTTCCGCAGCGGAACCTTTCGAACGGTACCGCCTGAAACAGGCAAACCCGACGTGATCGGAAATACTCGATCCGGTCGACACGGAAAGGCTCACGCACCGAGTGCGTGAGCCTTTCTCGTCAGACGACGCTTACTTGGGCGTAACCGTGCCGCCGCTGAGCGTGGTCAGTGCGTCGACGAGACGCTGACCGAGGTTGTTGACGCTTCCGATGGCTTCACCGAGAGATCCCATGAGTTTCCTCCTGCAGTTTGTCGAAATTGAAGTAACTACACCCGGAGCGGGCGTGGCAATGTCGCGCTGAATTAGGGGGTGGGGTCCTTGGAGATGGTCTCTACCGATCCCATGAAGGTCTTGAGCAGACCGTCAGCACTGAACAGTGATCCCAGGCCCTGAACAACAGCGCCGAGAATTCCTTCCATTGAACCCATGTGAATCTCCTTGAGAGGTCAGAGGTCAGCTGCCAAAAGCACCCGACAGTGCTGTGACAGCTGCGTCACATCTGTAATGTATCCGTGACGTGGGTAACAGTAATCATACGAACGACCAGTTGGCAAAGGATTCCGACAATGGGGTCATTATTTCGACTAATAAGGTCTGCTACTGAAAAAATTCCGGCCAATCGGTCGAATTTGACCAATTCTGTCGCCGCATTGATCAACCGCCCCAAATCCTGCGGTTACCCACCAGTAAACTGAAATCATGTCTAGCGCAACCTCACTCACGCAGGTAGCTAATTTCCGGTGGCACCGCCATCAACTCGACCGAGCGGTTGCCGGTGACGCCAATCACAGCGATTGCAGCATTCTCGATCTCGGGATTCAGAACACCGGACCTGACGGAGCCGCCTGGGCCCTGCGGATCCGCGGCGTCCGCGTCGACGCCACTGAGCTCGCTCTTGCCTGGACGTTGCGCGGAGCCCCCCACTATTACCGTCGGGGCGACCTGCCTGCCGTCGCCGCCGCCACGTCGCCGTTCAGCGAAGCCGATGCAGCCAAGCGCATTTACGACGCCAATCGGCCCCTGAAGGCCGCCGGCATCCCGACGCTGACTGCCCTGCAAACAGTTGCTGCTGCGATGCGGGACATCGTCTCGAAACCAACCGTCAAGGGCGAGATGTCCGCGCAATTGACCACGCGGGTCACCGAGCCCTATCTGAGATTCTGCCGCCCGTGCAATGCCACTCATCTGTACGAGATGCCGTTCCGGCTCGCGGCACTCCAGGCAGGCCTCGAGCTACAGCCGAACACATCTCCCCCAGTGCTCGAACGCATTCCGGGTTGGCGCCGACGCCCATTCAGCGCCACGGGCGCAGACGCAGATTCCCGCTTCGACGTGATCCGGGGTTATCTGCGGTTCTACGGCCCCGCGACTCCTGCTCACGTCGCGTCGTTTCTCGATGCTCCGGTCAGGGACGTCAAAGCCCACTGGCCAGTCGATGCCGAGGAGATCGAGGTGAACGGCGAGAAGCGGTGGATTCTCGAACAGGACCGCGAAGACTTGTTCGGCTCCCCCACCGATTCGAGAACGCGCTTGCTCGGGCCTTTCGATCCGTATGTACAGCTCAAGGATCGGGAGACCCTGGTTCCCGATCCGACCGCCCAGAAGACGGTGTGGCCGACCCTCGGGCGACCGGGCACGGTGGTGGTCGGTGGCACGATCACCGGATTGTGGCGACCACGAGCAGCCGGAAAGAAGCTGAAGGTCGCGATCACCCCGTGGGGAACGTGGTCACGATCGGCCCGCGCAGCAGTGGCCCAGCAGGCCGAAATACTTGCCGAATTTCGCGGCGTCGAGCTCTCCGAACTGGTCGAAGTATCTTGATCGAGCCAGTGGCATCCGGATAATTCCAGCTCACACCCGCCCCGATTCGGAGAAGGAAACCCCCAACGATAACCTGAATGCGACCTTCGCACGCACCCTTGTTCAGGAGAGATGATGGCCGACTTCCTCTATGAGGACCTGTTGCCGATCGGTGATGACACCACCGAGTACCGATTGCTCACCACCGAAGGGGTGTCGACAGTCGAGGGACCGGACGGCCGCACCTTCCTGCAGGTCGAGCCGGAAGCGATGCGCTTGCTGACCGAAACGGCGCTGCACGACATCTCTCATTACCTGCGCACGGATCACCTGACGCAACTCGCGAGCATCCTCGACGATCCCGAAGCGTCGAACAACGACAAGTTCGTCGCGCTCGATCTGCTCAAGAACGCCAATATCGCCGCTGCCGGCGTTCTGCCGATGTGCCAGGACACCGGAACCGCCATCGTCATGGGCAAGCGTGGACAGCATGTGCTCACCCCCGGCGACGACGAGAAGTCCATTGCCCGCGGTGTCTACGACGCCTACACGCGTCTGAACCTGCGCTACTCGCAGAACGCCCCCATCACGATGTGGGACGAGAAGAACACTGGCAACAACTTGCCCGCGCAGATCGAGCTGTACGCCGATACTGCTGCCGGACATGAGAACTCGTACAAGTTCCTCTTCATGGCCAAGGGCGGCGGAAGCGCCAACAAGTCCTACCTGTACCAGGAAACCAAAGCGATCCTCAATCCCGACTCGATGATGCAGTTCCTCGAGGCGAAGATCCGCTCACTCGGCACCGCGGCCTGCCCGCCGTACCACCTCGCGATCGTCGTCGGCGGTACTTCGGCCGAGTTCGCGATGAAGACGGCGAAGTACGCGTCGGCGCACTATCTCGACGAATTGCCCACCGAAGGCGCCATCACGGGTCGCGGCTTCCGCGATCACGAGCTCGAGAAGAAGGTTTTCGAGCTGACGCAGAAGATCGGTATCGGCGCACAGTTCGGCGGTAAGTACTTCTGCCACGACGTCCGCGTCGTTCGACTCCCCCGCCACGGCGCTTCGTTGCCCGTCGCCATTGCGGTGTCCTGCTCGGCAGATCGACAGGCGAAGGCCAAGATCACCCCGGAGGGCGTGTTCCTGGAACAGCTCGAATTCAACCCGGGCCGTTTCCTGCCCGAGGTCACGGACGCTCAGCTCGACGAAGAGACGGATGGCATTTCGGGTACCGGCAAGGGCGCTGCGGTCAAGATCGATCTGACCAAGCCGATGGCCGAGATCCTGGCCGAGCTCTCCAAGCACCCGGTGAAGACTCGTCTCTCCTTGACCGGTCCGCTCGTCGTGGCACGCGACATCGCGCACGCCAAGATCAAGGAACGCCTCGACGCAGGCGAAGAGATGCCGCAGTACCTCAAGGATCACCCGGTGTACTACGCCGGCCCCGCCAAGACGCCCGACGGCATGGCGTCCGGTTCGTTCGGCCCGACCACGGCCGGCCGTATGGACTCGTACGTCGAGCAGTTCCAGGCCGCCGGTGGCTCGATGATCATGCTCGCCAAGGGAAACCGCTCCAAGCAGGTCACCGACGCCTGCAACTCGCACGGCGGTTTCTACCTCGGATCCATCGGTGGACCGGCCGCTCGCCTGGCGCTCGACTGCATCAAGAAGGTCGACATCCTCGAGTACGCCGAACTGGGAATGGAAGCCGTCTGGAAGATCGACGTCGAGGACTTCCCCGCCTTCATCGTCGTCGACGACAAGGGCAACGACTTCTTTGCGCACACCGGTGAAGTGACCCTGACGATCGGCAAGCGTCCAGGCCTGTAGACACGTCAACAGCAAAGAGCCCCGGCGAGTTTCGATCGCCGGGGCTCTTTTGTGTCTTTGTCAGGTCCAGAGCGCGGCCACGAATACGGTTACGATCGACAACCCGCCGACGACGTGCACCAGATTCGGATTGGGCTGGTCCTTCTTCTGCTTCGCCCGGGTGATCTCGGCAAGCGCCACGATGACCAGCGAAAGCACCAACTTCACAGCGATTTTCGCGTGAATGTAGTTCTTGTCCAGGGCGCCTTCGCCCAACCCGACGATGATCAGGCCGGACACGAACTGCATCCTGGCACCCCACACCATGACCTCGGTGATCGAAGGAGCCTTGAGGACGGTGAAGTAGCTACCGACCAGGGCAGCCATGCCGAGTAGGTGAATCACTACAAAGACGTTGTATAGAACAGACATACAAGCACTTTGACTTGTACCTTGTTCTGGCCGAACGGAACTGCGACTTCTCTCAGAGAATTCCGGCTTCGGATGCGGCGGAACGATATTTCGCTGCCAAGGTGTCCACCGTCTCGTGTGCGTTGAGACCACTGGGATTGGGCACGATCCACAGTTTTGCCCCCTCGAAATCACGGTCCTGACGCCCGGCCTTCGCCTTCTTATCACCGAAAGCTGTTCGATAGGCGGTGATCCCGGCGAAGGCAACGACTATTGGATTGGTTGCGCGCACGATGTTTCGGACCCGAACTCCGCCAGTTGCGAGTTCCTCCGACGTCAATTCATCGGCGCGCGCAGTTGCCCGCACCGCCAAATTGGTGATGCCCACTCCCCGATCGATCAGATGCTGTGTGTCAGCGTCCGACATACCCGCGGAAGGATCGATCGCATGCTCGATTATGCCTGCCCGCAGCAGTGCCGGATAGAACCGATTACCCGGTCTGGCGAAATGCGCGCCGGTCGCCGCCGTCCACAGTCCCGGATTGATACCGACGAACAACAGCCGGCAATCCGGCCCGATCAGATCCTCGATCTCGGCGTCTCGGAACGATTCCAGTTCGGCGCGCGTGAATCCCATGCAGCCAGTACATCAGGCCGTCACGACAGCGCTTCGCGCACCTCGTCGATCGCGTCGTGCATCATCTGCTCGTACACATCGATGTCCGGAATCGAGGCCGGACTGCTGGTGATGCTGATCGTCACAGTGTCCCCGATCCCGTGTACGCCGTGGGTCAACGACATGACCGGCGACAAACTCGGGAAGCCCGCTGTGAACCGAACGACGCCGCCTCCGAGCACCAGATCCGCGTCACCGCGCGCGACACTCGACACCACGGTGTTTCCAGTGACCTCGTCGGGTACTGCCGTGAAATCGTATTGCTGCACGCCCCAACGGACCAGCGGGCCGGGAACAGCGTTCAGCGCGAGATCCGACGCTGCGCTGGATGGATGGGACGCACGTGCGCGACGCTCGTCCATCGACTCCCTGATCAATTGGGCTCGCTCACGAAGATCATCGACTTCCGGGAACAGCCCGACACCTGCATTGCGGAAGTGATTGCGCGCCGTGGGTGTACCTGCCTTGGCGATGGTCACCTCAGCTCCCAATTCGGGCGGTACCGAGCCGTCTCGCTCGGTGAGGTAGTTCGCCATCGCTACCGAGATGGCTGTCATCGCTCCGACTGTGACGGATACGCCGTCGCCACGGAAATCTGCGCTGTCCCGCACGACCATGCGCACCAGTCGGTGCGGTCCGGGAGGGATGTTCGAGCGCACCTTCGGACGGCTCGCCGCCTGCGGCGCAACAACTCCCGATTCGGTGTCCGCCTGCAGCTGTAACTGCGCGCGGTGCCCCGCCCGGCCGTCGCGGAACAGCGAAACAAGTTGGCCCGGAAGGCGCAGGGCGGCGCGGCCCAGAATCTCGGCTGATCCGCTACGCCGCACGTCCGTCTTCTGCTTCGCGGGCGGTTGCGGCGAGAACAGCTGGCGAGCAATCGCCGACGCGCGTTTGCCGTCCGCCAGAGAATGAGCGATCTGCAGAACTGCGATCAGCGCCGGGCCACTGCAGCGCGGCACGCCGGTGACGCCGTGAAACAGGTGCAGCGTCCACGGGGACTCGCGCGGGTCGACGTGGTTCTCGAGTAGTTTCTCGATTCCGTGAATGCACGAGAGCCACGAGCTTTCGGGCAGCTCATGCACTCTCACCAAGGAGGCGTCGACCGGCATGGGCTCCCACACCGGATAGTCGAGGTGCCACGGTGATTCACGAATCCGAACATTGAGATCCGGAATGAGCGACGCTCTTTCGACCACCGAGCGTCGTAGCTCGTCCATGTGCTGGCTCTGCCCGTCGAAACAATAGAGCAGCAGCTGATCGTTCGGGATCTTCTCCGAAATCCAGAAGGTTTGGGCATCGGTGGGCGTCATCCGTAACACCGGGAGACGGTACCACCGGCTTGTCAGCTCTTTTCTGCAGCAGCTTTCAGCTGGGACAGGCCCTTCTCGAAATCCTTTCCGACAAGCTTGTCCATGCTGAAGATGAAACCGAAGATCTTGAAGAACAGATTCTTCTTTCCGGTCATCTTCCACGTCACCTGAACTTCACCGGAATTCGGCGAGATGAGAAACGTGGTGACGTTCTGCGCCTTGAACGGCTTGAGGAAGGCCAGGTCCAAAACTACTCGTTCATTCGGGACGGATTCGGTGATCACCATCGAACCGGAGCCCGCCTTCTTGTTTCCCGCCCAGGCGTACGAAGCCCCGACGCCCGCGTCAGGCCCCGCGTACGTACGCTGCATCGCCGGGTCGAGACCTTCCCACGGCGACCACTGAGTCCACTGATGGAAATCGTTGATCAACGCGAAGACGACCGGTGCTTCTGCCTTGACGATCGTCGTACGTTCTACCAGGAATTCGTTGGAATTCTGCGAAGCCATCGTCGATCTCCAATTCTCGGGCGTGACAAGTGTTCGGAATTATCCACGGTCGACGAGATCGGAGCGAGTCGACACTCAGTCCCGCAGGCACAGGCAGAAATAGTGACCGACCGGGTCGCGGTACACGCGGAAAGTCTGATGCTCCGGAATGTCGGTCACCCGCTGCGCTCCAAGGTTCGTCACCCAAGCCTCGGCGGGGTCGAGAGAATCCACGAACAGATCCAGATGGATCCCGACACCGGAGGTCGGCCAGTCCACCGGAACGAAATCCGGAGCGAGCTGAAACGCGAGCCGCTCCCCGCCGGGTCCTTCGATCACGTGCCAATCATCCTCGTCGCGAACACTTTTCCACTCGAGGACCTGGACGTAGAAGCTGGCCAATGCGGCCGGATCCGGGCAGTCCAGGACTGTGTAGTCCATACCGATGTTCGGGCGCGTCACTGTGCCTTCTTCTCCTGAACTTTTTTACGCACGAACAACAACGGAAGAACCAGCGTCGCAACGGCGGTTACCAGCCACACGACGACGGTTCCCAGAATCCACGTCGAGACACCGGAGATCGACAGATTGGAGAAGAGCGACGCCACCAACAGCGCGACAAATGTCGACACCAATCCGATTCCGCCGAGAAATGCCGGTGCATGGCGCTTTGCCACCGTGGCGATGAACGGCGCCAGGACCGACTGCGCAATCGCAAAGATCACGACCGCAACGATGAACCCGGATGTGGGCGCCGAGAAGCCCGAAAGAATCAACGACGCAACAAGAAGCCCGACAGCGGCAGAACCCAGGAAGATCGCGGCGCGAATCAGGAAGCTGATCATTTGTTGATCCTATATGTCGGATATCGAGGAGAACAGATATTCACAATCCCAGAGATTCCTGCACCTCTCGCAATGTCCGGGCAGAAGATCGGAGCCCCGAAGCCTCTCTTTCCGATAGCGGTACTTCGAGGACTCGGCCGGCACCAGCACGACCAACCATCGTGGGAAGGGACAGGCAAACGTGCTCGAGTCCGTGGACGCCGCTCTGCAAAGTCGACACCGGCAGAACCCGTTGTTCGTCCCGCAACACGACTTCCGCGATGAATGCGCTCGACAATCCGATGGCGAGGTTGGTCGCACCCTTACCCTCGATGATCTCGTAAGCACTCTCGACTACAGACTTCGCTACTTTCGCGCGTAGGTCGGGGCCGAGGACGCCACCCGACGGTCCCACGAACGAGGTTGCCGGCACTCCGCCGATGGTTGCGCTCGACCAGAGCGGAATCTCGGAATCCCCGTGCTCGCCCACGATGAAGGCATGAACGTTCTCCACCGCGACTCCGAGTTCGGTAGCCAGCAGGAATCGCAATCGGGCCGTGTCCAGCACGGTCCCAGATCCGAAAATTCGGCCGCGGTACGACGGTCCCGCGGCCTGGATCGCTGCGTAGGTCGCCACGTCGACCGGGTTGGTGACGAAGAGAAGGACCGCGTCCGGTGACACCGCCAACAGTTGTTCGGTCAGTGTCTGCGCGATCTTGACGTTCACCGCGGCAAGTTCGAGCCGCGACTGACCGGGATGCTGTTTGGCGCCCGCGGTGACGACGACCAAGTCGGATCCCGCGGTGACCGAGATGTCATCGCCTCCGTCGACAGTGCACGGCGGTGTGAACTGGGTGCCGTGGTTGAGATCGAGAACTTCGGCCCGGACCTTTGCGCTGTTGGTGTCGTAGAGGGCGAGCGCGTCGGCCGATCCGCGTATCAGGCACGCATACGCAATTGCGGTGCCGACGCTTCCCGCACCGACAACGGACACTTTTCGTCTGGATGAACGATTCGGCGTCGTCATGGGTAAATGGTGCTCGCTCGATAACGATTTCGCAGTACAACGGATTGCCAGTCTCTTCTCAGGGTTTGGATGCAGACCTCTCAGAATCGACGTGGATGATCGCTGACATGGCTGAGGTAACCGTTCTTGCAGTTGGCGGCACCGGCGAATCCCACGTCGGCGACCACGGCGCCCGTGTGCGCGGACTCCTCAGTGCCGTCACAGACGAACTCGACAGTCGATTCGATTCTCGCTGGGTCGCTTATCCCGCATCGTACGGTCCGGTCGCCGACGGTGGCCTGAGCTTTCGGCACAGCACCGCGATGGGTGTGAAGGCCCTCACCGCCGAAATCGCACAGACAGACGGCCCGGTCATGCTGATCGGATACTCACAGGGATGCACCGTGATCCGCTCGGCTCTTCCGACGCTGAACCGCGCCAACATCATCGGAGTCGGACTGATCTCCGATCCTCAACAACCGGCAGGCGTGATCGAAGGTTGTGAGGGACACGGAGTTGCCGGCGACGGACCCGAGATCCAGCCGTGGATTCCGGTCAAGTGGATCGGGCACCCGCAGGACATGATCTGTAATGCCAGCGACGACAGCTACATTCGCGACATCGCAGACTTGACGCGCTGGATGTCCTTCTCGCAGGCACGCGTGTGGGCAGGAAAGGTTTGGGAACTACTTCGTAGCAATGCTTTCCAGAATGCGCAGAAGACTCGTTTCAGTCCGAAACAGTGGCGTACCGATCTACGACGTATTCGCACCGCGTTCCTCGAAGTACTTGGTTACCTGCCGACGAAGTTGAACCTGAACCGATTTCAGCTCAAGAACCCTCGCGGCGGTAGACACATCAGCTACGCGATCGAACCTCTCGACGAGAGCGGACTGACCGGGTGTGAGCTTCTGGCGTCGTGGATGAAGGTCCACGCGAGCGGCGTCGGGCAGCGCATTCACGCGGCCTGACCTTTACCGTTAGTTTACCTAACGAACCCCGGGGAGCCATTCGACGCCTCTACGTTCCTTTCATGCAACTGAGCAGAATATTGTCGTGTGCCGCCGTGACCGTCGCACTCCCCCTCACCGCCCTGGCGGCCCCGGCCGGCGCATCGCCAACCGGCAGTCTCGACTGGTCCGGTTCGTTCGGTAGTTCAGCACCCCAGCCGGTTTCGACGTTCGACGTCCAAGCCCACCGCGGCGGGCTCGGCCTGTACACGGAAAGCAGCCTGGCCGCGTTCGCGAATGCCCTCGAAATGGGCGTCAGCACACTCGAACTCGATACCCAGATCACCGAGGACGGGATCGCTGTCGTCACGCACGATCGTAAGATCTCGAACAAGAAATGCCTCGACACCGAGCCCGCAACTGCGGGTGACCCGGAGTTCCCGTACGTCGGCAAATTCGTCAACACGCTGAGCCTGCAGCAGATCAAGACCATGGACTGCGGCACTCTCCCCCTTGCCGGATACCCTGAACAGCAGAATGTTCCGGGAGCGAAAATGCAGACGCTCGAAGAAGTGCTTGCCCTGGTGAAGTCGTACAACGCACCCGGAATCAAGCTCAACATCGAGACCAAGGTGGAAGCGGGAGCGCCTCACGAGACCGCCCCGCGTGAGCAGTTCGTCTCTGTAGTCCTCGATACGATCCGGGCAGCCGGATTGTTGGACAGCGTCACCATTCAGAGCTTCGACTGGGGCTCGCTCATGCTCACCCGTCAACTCGCGCCGAGTGTCCCCGTCGTTGCGCTCACAAACGGCGACTTTCTCCAGGTAGGCAAGGACGGAGCGTCACCGTGGCTCGGCGGTCTGGACATCGATGATTTCGGTGGCGACGGCATCGCGGCGGTAGCAACCTTTGGTGCCTCCGCCTACTCCCCCGTCCAAGGAACTCCGCAGGGCGGAAAGGTCGGGGATCCCGGTTTCACCCTCTATCCGACAGCCGACATGATCGCGAGCGCACATGCGCGTGGCATGAAGGTCATCCCGTGGACCGTCGATGATCCCGCCACCATGCACGCCCTGATCGACCTCGGTGTCGACGGGATCATCACCGACTACCCCGATCGTCTCCGAGCCGTTCTGGCCGAGCGAGGCATGCCACTACCTGCACCTGCGGTCAAGAAGTAGCCTCCACCGCGCACCGAAGCAGGTACCTGAACAGGTACTACGGCCGATGTCCCCGGGGTCCCGTCGGCCGCATCCTGGACAGGTACTTGCTCGGGTGATCGGAGGTGAATTCTGATGATGTCTTTGAAGGATCAGTTGGACAACTGCGAATACCTACTTGCCGACGCGGAAATGGCGGGTGACTGGAATGCGGTCCGGCGATTCAGGGAATACCGGCTCAGGCTCGTTCGACAACTGTGCAGGCAAAGGGCCGCCGGCCTCTGCGCCTAGAGGCCCGACCTCAACCGTATCTGAGCTGGTCCCTCTGGGCGGTTACGATCCGCCGTCGCCCGAGTCACAGTCGGGTGCTCTCACCAATTGAGCTACAGAAGGTATGGCCCGCAGTGCTTTTCGACTGCGATCTTTCTCTGCCGAACCATACGGGCCCGCATCTCTTCCGCGCCACTGATTTTCGAGTAGACGATCTACACCGACCACCGCTGTGAGTTCGGTTTCCGCGTCCCCGCGGGGACGTCCCCGTCGAGGCCACACCGAATCACCGCTGACCAGTAGTCGATGGGATGATGACCTGCGTGTCCATGTCCCCACCGCTGCCCGTCAAGAACGGGGTTGGCCCGACGCGCCTACGCATCCCGCTCTCTGGGCCGTGGGCGACGATCGCCGAGTACGTCGTAGCCAAGTTCGACCATCTGGACGCCGAGAACCTGTATCGGCGGTTCGACGACGGCGAGTTCGTGGATACCGACGGCCACTCGATCTGCCTGAACACAGAACTCAGCGCGCACCGGTTCGTCTGGTACTACCGTGAGTTGCCGGCGGAGGACCCGGTGCCGTTCCACGAGGAGATCCTGCACACCGACGACGATCTCGTCGTCATCGACAAGCCACATTTTCTCCCGACCACTCCGAGCGGGCGATACCTGCGTGAGTCGGCGCTCATCCGCCTGCGGGTTCGTCTCGACAACCCAGATCTGACCCCGATCCATCGACTCGACCGCGGCACCGCAGGAGTGGTGATGTTCTCGGCCCGCCCCGCGACGCGCGGCGCGTACCAGTCACTGTTCGAGAAGCGTCAGGTCACGAAGGTCTACGAGGCGGTGTCGGCGCGACCGACCCGGCGGGGCCGGGATGCACCAGCGCTCGACGTCCCTCTCGTTTACCGCAACCACATCGAAGCTCGACGCGGCGAGTTGCGAGTCGTCGTCGACGACAGCCGTGAACCCAACTCCGAGACCATGATCGAGGCGCGAGGGACGGGCGTGAGTGCCTCCGGACGTGCTGTGCTGCACACGGTTCTACGTCCGCAGTCCGGACGGATGCACCAGTTGCGAGTGCACCTGGCAGCTCTCGGCGCCGGGATCCTGGGCGACCGGCGATACCCCGACCTGCTGCCCGACGCGCCGGACGATCATTCCCTCCCACTCCAATTGCTCGCGAGGGAACTCGAATTCACCGACCCGTTGTCGGGGAAAGCGCGGCGGTTCGTCACCCGTCGGACGCTCAGCGAGATGCCCGTGGGGTGACGACCAGAAGCCGCGGATTTAGACGTTGAAGCGGAACTCCACCACATCGCCGTCGGCCATGACGTATTCCTTGCCCTCCATGCGGACCTTGCCGGCAGCCTTGGCCGCGGCCATGGAACCGGCCTCGACGAGGTCGTCGAAGGACACGATTTCAGCCTTGATGAAGCCGCGCTCGAAGTCGGTGTGAATGACGCCGGCAGCCTGGGGCGCGGTGTCACCCTTGTGGATCGTCCAGGCGCGAGCTTCCTTCGGACCAGCCGTCAGGTAAGTCTGCAGTCCGAGGGTGTGGAAGCCGGTGCGCGCGAGAGCGTGCAGGCCGGGCTCGGTCTGACCGATCGAGTCGAGCATTTCCTGGCGATCTTCCTCGTCCAGCTCGAGCAGTTCCTGCTCGACCTTCGCGTCGAGGAACACGGCGTCGGCCGGAGCGACGGAAGCGCGCAATTCCGCGATCTTCGCCTCGTCGGTGAGCACCGACTCGTCGGCGTTGAAGACGTACAGGAAGGGCTTGGTGGTGAGCAGGCTCAGCTCACGCAGCAACGAGAAATCGAGCTTGTCCTTGACGCTGAAGAGCGTCGTGCCCTCGTTGAGGAATGCCTGAGCCTTGAGTGCCTCGTCGTGGGCCGGCTTGAGCTCCTTGTTCTTGCGAGCTTCCTTGTCCAGACGCGGGAGAGCCTTCTCGAGAGTCTGCATGTCGGCGATCACGAGCTCGGTCTCGATGACCTCGATATCGGAGGCCGGGTCGACCTTGCCGTCGACGTGGATGACGTCGTCGTCGGCGAAGACGCGAACTACCTGGCAGATGGCGTCCGCTTCACGAATGTTGGCCAGGAACTTGTTGCCCAGACCTGCGCCCTCGGACGCTCCCTTGACGATGCCGGCAATGTCGACGAACGACACGGTCGCGGGGAGGATGCGCTCGGAGCCGAAGATCTCGGCGAGCTTCTGCAGCCGCGGATCGGGCAGCTCGACCAGACCGACGTTGGGTTCGATGGTCGCGAACGGGTAGTTCGCTGCCAACACGTCGTTGTTGGTCAGTGCATTGAAAAGGGTGGACTTGCCGACGTTGGGCAGTCCGACGATTCCGAGGGTAAGGCTCACGGTCTGTGGATTCTACGGCCTCGCGGCGACGTGACGGGTACTCGCCCCACCGTCACGTCGCGGCAGGTGATCAGTTGTAGGTATACGAATCGACGGACGACACGATCGCAACCAGGAAGATCACGTAGAACGCGATGAACAGCACCCAGCAGATGACGGCTATCAGGAGCGAAATCTGCCCGAGCTTCTTCACCCGCTCGGACGCGTACTGCGCGCCCTGGTGATCGCCCATCGCCCACTTCGGGTAGATGTCGTGGAGATGGTTGAACGCGGCGAACGCGATAGGCCAGAAGAAGATGATCGACGCGACGGCCCATCCCGCGTTGGACTTCGGCGGACCGTACTGAGGCGCCGCGTACGTGGGAGCAGCGCTGTACTGCTGGGCTGCGCTGTACTGCTGACCGGTCGGATACTGCTGTCCGGCTGAGTACTGCGGGTCGGTCGGGTACTGCTGGCCCGTCGGATATTCCTGGCCTGCTGAATATTGCTGACCGGCTGAATACTGCTGGCCCGCCGGATACTGCTGCTCCTTCGGATCCTGCGGGTCGGTCGGATATTGCGGTTCGGTCATCATTCCCCCAAAGAGTCGGATTCGGTTCTCTATCGCAGAACCTAGTGGAGACTTACCGCTGCCGTGTCACAGTGAGCGCCTACGCTCTCGAGGTGACTCGGATGCTGATCGTGCTCTTGATATGGATAGTGGGTCTCGGCACCGCCGCGCTCGCAATTGTCGCCTCGCCCGGATGGTGGGTGATCGCTGTCGTCACACTCGCGCTGGCGGCCATGGGCACCTACGACCTCACTCAGAAGTCCCACAGCATCCTCCGTAACTATCCGGTCCTGGGGCACGCGCGATTCCTCCTCGAGAAGATTCGACCGGAGATCCAGCAGTACTTCGTCGAATCATCCACCGATGGAATGCCATTCGATCGCGAAACGCGAGATCTGGTTTACGAGCGGGCAAAGGGAACACTGGCGGAAGAGCCCTTCGGGACCGAGCGCGACGTCAATGCGATCGGCTACGAGTTCATGACGCATTCGATTCGCGCACGGACCGCCCCCGACACCGTTCCCCGAGTTCGCCTCGGCGGACGCGATTGCACGAAGCCGTACGACATCGCTCTCCTGAACGTCTCCGCGATGAGCTTCGGGTCGTTGTCCGCCAACGCAATCGAAGCCCTCAACGCCGGCGCCGCCAAAGGCGGCTTCGCCCACGACACCGGCGAAGGCGCGATCAGTCCGTATCACCGCAAACACGGCGGCGATCTGATCTGGGAAATCGCCTCGGGATACTTCGGATGCCGAACCGAGGACGGCCGATTCGATCCTGACCGTTTTGCCGAGCGTGCCGGACTCGATCAGGTGAAGGCCATTTCGATCAAGCTCTCGCAAGGTGCGAAACCCGGGTTGGGTGGCGTGCTTCCCGGAGTCAAGGTCTCCCCCGAAATCGCCGAAACCCGCGGGGTACCCGTCGGCCAGACCGTGATTTCGCCACCCGCGCACACCGCGTTCAGCACCCCGGTCGAACTGGTCGATTTCATCGCGACCCTGCGAAAACTGTCGGGAGGCAAGCCGGTCGGGATGAAACTGTGTGTCGGCTCGCGTCGTGAATTCCTCGGAATCTGCAAGGCGATGATCGAACGCAGTATCACGCCCGACTTCATCATCGTGGACGGTTCCGAAGGCGGCACCGGCGCAGGTCCGGTGGAGTTCGAGGACCACATGGGCATGCCGTTGACCGAGGGCCTGATGCTGGTGCACAACGCTCTGGTGGGAACTGGTTTGCGCCCTCTCGTGAAAGTCGGCGCTTCCGGAAAGGTGGCGAGCGGTTCCGACATCGTCAAACGCATCATCCAGGGCGCAGACTTCACGATGGCGGCCCGCGCAATGATGTTCGCAGTGGGCTGTATTCAGGCCCAGATGTGCCACACCAACCGCTGCCCGGTCGGCGTTGCCACTCAGGATCCGGCACGCACCCGCGCACTCGACATCCCCGACAAGAGCGAGCGCGTCTACCGATTCCAGAAGGCAACCGTCGCCAGCGCGCAACAGATGATCGCGTCGATGGGCATCGATTCCTTCGACCAACTGCAACCGGGAATGCTCAACCGCCGCGTCGACGGTCTCACCACTCGCACCTATGCCGACCTGTTCGACTGGCTGATGCCGGGCGAACTGCTCGACTCCCCGCCGCAGAGCTGGCTCACCGATTGGATCGACGCCGACGCTCACCGATTCTGACGTCGGTCGACTCCCGCGTTTCAGATCGCGCGGATTCACCCTCCTGGTCCTACAGTGACAGATGGCCCGCTGTGACGGCGGCCACACGTGCACTAGTGGACGGAGTTCGACGATGAGCTTGACGACTGCGCCGGAACCAAATGTCGAGTACCTGAAAACCGATCCTGACCTGCCACCTGTCGGCGTCATCGACAAAACACCCATCTCCACGACTGCGCGCGTCGTCTTCCTTGTTCTCGGACTGGTCGGCGCGGGCGCCTGGTACATGATTGCGATCGTCCGCGGTGAACACATCAGCGCTGTGTGGTTCGTGTTGGCCGCAATCTGTACCTATCTGATCGCCTACCGCTTCTATGCGCGGTTGATCGAACGCAAGATCGTCAAGCCCCGCGACGACGTCGCAACTCCCGCCGAAATCATGGAGAACGGCGCCGACTACATGCCGACCGACCGTCGGGTGCTGTTCGGTCACCACTTCGCGGCAATCGCCGGTGCCGGTCCCCTGGTCGGACCCGTGTTGGCCGCGCAGATGGGATATCTTCCGGGAACGATCTGGATCATCGTCGGCGTCGTGTTCGCCGGGGCGGTGCAGGACTTCATGGTCCTGTGGATCTCGTCGAAGCGCCGCGGGCGCAGCCTCGGTCAGATGGCCCGCGAAGAACTCGGCCTTGTCGGCGGCGTCGCCGCACTGATCGGCGTGTTCGTCATCATGATCATCCTCATCGCGGTGCTCGGACTTGTGGTCGTCAATGCGCTCGCCGAGTCCCCGTGGGGAGTGTTCTCGATCGCGATGACCATCCCCATCGCGCTGTTCATGGGCGTGTACCTGCGGTATCTGCGGCCGGGCAAGGTTTCCGAGGTCTCCCTGATCGGCGTCGTCCTGCTTCTCCTGGCCATCGTCTCCGGCGGATGGGTTGCCGATACCGGTTGGGGCGCAGACTGGTTCACACTCTCGAAGGTCACCATCGCGTGGCTGATGATCGCGTACGGATTCGCCGCATCGGTGCTGCCAGTCTGGCTGCTCCTGGCACCGCGCGACTACCTGTCGACGTTCATGAAGGTCGGCACCATCGCGCTGCTGGCCATCGGAATTCTGGTCGCACGACCCGCTCTGAACATGCCGGCAGTGACGCCATTCGCCTCCAACGGCGAAGGCCCGGCCTTTGCCGGTTCACTGTTCCCGTTCCTGTTCATCACCATTGCCTGTGGCGCACTCTCGGGCTTCCACGCACTGATCGCGTCCGGTACGACGCCAAAGCTGCTCGAGAAGGAAAGCCAGACCAAGATGATCGGGTACGGCGGCATGCTGACCGAATCGTTTGTCGCGATCATGGCTCTGGTCACCGCCTGCATCCTCGATCAGCACCTGTACTTCGCACTCAACGCTCCCGCGGCACTGACCGGTGGAACACCGGAAACCGCAGCCGAATACGTCAACAATCTGCCCCTCGGCACTGCCCCCATCACACCGGACGTGCTGACTCAGGCAGCCGAGGCCGTCGGCGAAGAATCGATCATCTCGCGAACCGGCGGCGCCCCGACGCTCGCGTTCGGAATGTCCGAAGTGCTCAGCGACGTCTTCGGCGGCGACTCGCTGAAATCGTTCTGGTACCACTTCGCGATCATGTTCGAGGCGCTCTTCATCCTCACCACGATCGATGCCGGCACCCGCGTCGCTCGATTCATGCTCTCCGACTCGCTCGGCAACTTCGGCGGTCCGGCGAAGAAGTTCAAGGACCCGTCGTGGCGCATCGGCGCGTGGCTGTGCTCGCTGATCGTCGTCGCTGCCTGGGGCGCGATTCTGCTCATGGGTGTCACCGATCCGCTGGGCGGAATCAACACACTCTTCCCGCTCTTCGGCATCGCCAACCAGCTACTCGCCGCGATCGCACTGACGGTGGTCATGACGATCGTCATGAAGAAGGGCCTGTTCAAATGGGCCTGGATTCCCGGCGTGCCGCTGGTGTGGGACCTGGTCGTAACCATGACCGCGTCGTACCAGAAGATCTTCTCCGACAACCCCGCGATCGGGTACTGGGCTCAGCACAACGTGTTCAAGGACGCGAAGGCTGCCGGCGAGACGGCGCACGGTTCCGCGAAGACTCCGGAGGCCATCGATGCCGTCATTCGCAACACCTTCATCCAGGGCACGTTGTCGATCATCTTCGCGTCACTGGTGATCGTCGTGGTCATCGCCGGGATCATCGTATGTGCCAAGGCAATCCGAGCGGGCGGGCTGCCGACCACCGAGTCCCCGGAAGAACCGTCGAAAATCTTCGGACCCGCCAGCTTCATTCCGACGCCCGCGGAGAAGGAAATCCAGAAAGAATGGGACGAGCTGATCAAAGCCGGGAAAGTCCGGGCGCCCGGCGCCGCACACGGAGGTGGGCACTGACCATGACGACGGCGACCATGACGGCAAAACTCACCACAGCGTTCCGCGGAACGCTGTGGTGGGTTCGCTCGGTGATGGGTGATCTCGACTATCAGCGCTACGTCGAGCACACCCGACGCCACCACGCCGACTCACCGGTGATCAGCGAACGAGAGTTCTGGCGCCGCCGTCACGCAGCAACCGACGCCAACCCAGGCGCCCGCTGCTGCTGAATCCGGTCAGGGGCAGGTGGCCTTCGCGAGTTCGTAAATGTGGCCGGCCTGCTCGTCGGTGGGCTTGTTGCCGTTGTTCTCGGCCAGGTCGGTGATCTTGGTCTTGACCTCCGCCTCGCCCGTGCCGTTGGCGACCTCGGTACACGTGGTCGTCAAGATCTCCTCGATGTCTGCGTCGTCGCGGTTCTCCGCCAACGGTGCGTAAGCCCCACGGAACGTGGCGACGAACAGCGCCGTCTTGCCCTGATCGATGGCGTTGCCCGCTGACTGTTTCGCCGTCTCGAGCGCCTGTTGCCCGCTCGTGACTGCCTCGCTGATCTTGTTCTGCGCGTTGTCCTGATCCTCGGTGCTACACGCGGTGAGCCCGAGAACGACGATTGCTGCTGCCCCGACTGCTGCTGCGATTCTCATGACGGAAATGTTAGTCCGATCAGCATGCTTCAAAACACAGTATTGCAGCGCAACACACGAGTTATCGCATGCAGTCGTTACGATCAGCTCAGCTAGATCACCGGATTCGCACATCGGCGAGGAGATCCCTGCGCCGACGGAAAGGACGATCAGTGAGCGAGCAAGACAAGGGGACGTCCGCAGGGGTGCGCAAGCGCGACCGCGGCGAGATCATCGGGCAAGGGGGTATGTGGCTCGCAAAATGGTCGTTGGTGTTGGCGTCGATTTCGCTGGGCGCCTGGATTTTCGGCTGGCTGATCGAAAAGCTCTGGGTCATCATCCTGCCGGTGGCTCTGGCTATCGTTGTTGCGACAGTCATGTGGCCGCCGACCCGCGGCATGATCAAGCGCGGTATGCCACCGGCCGCGGCAGCCGGCATCACCCTGGTGCTCTCGATCGGAATCCTGGCCGGTGTGATCGCAGGCATCGTTCCGTCAGTGGTCAGCCAGGCCCCCGAGCTCGCGAACAAGACCACCGAGGGCATCAACCAGGTTCAGGACTGGCTCCAGGGTCCGCCGCTGAACCTGAAGGACGACCAGATCGACAACGCCGTCCATGCCGTCATCACCAAGGTGCAGGAAAGTGGAACCGCCATCGCTTCAGGCGTTTTCAGCGGCGTGAGCACAGCGAGCTCGTTGTTGGTCACGCTCGGTTTGGTCCTGATTCTCGCTTTCTTCTTCATCAAGGACGGACCGAGGTTCATCCCCTGGCTCCACGCTGTCGGCGGCGGCCGTGCCGGTCGGCATCTCGAAGAGGTCCTCACCCGCATGTGGGACACGCTCGGCGGATTCATCAGGACACAAGCACTGGTGAGTCTGATCGACGCGGTCTTCATCGGCGCCGGATTGCTGATACTCGGGGTCCCGCTGGCACCGGTGCTGGCAATTCTCACGTTCATCGGTGGCTTCATCCCGATCGTCGGTGCCTTTGTCGCCGGCGCCCTGGCCGTGTTGGTTGCGCTGGTGGCAAACGGTCTCACCACCGCCATCATCGTGTTGATCATCATCCTGGCCGTTCAGCAGATCGAAGGAAACGTCCTTCAGCCTGTGCTGCAGAGCAAGTCGATGAAACTCCACGCCGTCATCGTGCTGCTTGCCGTGGCCGCCGGTAGCTCGCTGTACGGCATCGTCGGCGCCTTCCTCGCAGTGCCCGTCGCCGCTGTGGCAGCAGTTGTCATCCGGTACATCGGCGAGCAGATCGACGAACGCGCAAGCGACAACGAGCCGATGCCCGCCGGCGATGCGTCGGACATCCTCGAGGATCAAGACGACGACGCCGAGTCAGAGGTAGAGAACAAAAAGGCCTGATCAGCCCGCGATCACCTTCACCGAGGAGCCTGCACGTCCGCGAATGACGTGCAGGCGACTCGGGATTCGCTGCCTCATCTCGTCCACGTGACTGACGATGCCCACCACTCGTCCACCGTCGCGAAGCTCGTCCAACACAGCCATCACCGAGTCGAGGGTGTCGGCGTCGAGAGTGCCGAATCCTTCGTCGATGAACATCGTGTCGAGAACGATTCCGCCGGACTCCGCCGCAACCACATCGGCAACTCCGAGGGCCAAAGACAACGACGCCAAGAATGATTCACCGCCCGAGAGCGTCTTCGCCGAGCGAACGACACCCGTGAAGTCGTCCCGGATGTCGAGCCCCAGACCGCCGCGGCGACCCCGAGAACCTGCCTCGTCACTGTGCACGAACTCGTATCTGCCCCCGGACATCCGCTGCAGCCGAACCGATGCCGACACGGCGATCTCTTCCAACCGCGACGCGAGCACATACGCTCGCAGCGACATCTTGCGACTGTTCTGACCTTTGCCGGCGATCACGTCGGCGAGGCCAGCGAGTTCGTCGTGCAGTTCCCGCTCAGGTGCAACCGCTTCGTATGCTTTCTCGAGTTGTCCGCTGAACCGTTCGAGATCCGACACACGGTTCTCGGCCAGGGAAGCAGCTGCAACAGCCGAGTTCACCACCTCGGCGCACTGAAGAGCACGCTCGCGAGGACCGTCGACGTCGACTGTCTCGACTTCGCTCACCGCAACGACCTCGGGGTCGTCGAGGACCGTCCGAGCGGCCACCTCGAGGTCGCGTGCTTTGGCGAGTTCCGTTTCGATCGCTGCGATTCGGGCCGGCGATCTCACCCCTTCGATCGCAGCCTCGACCGAATCGAATCCAGCAGCGGCCGCCGCAGCGGCCAGTTTGGTCGACAGTTCCGCCGATCGCGCCTGCGCACGAACGGCGTCGTCACGCATCTCAGACGCCGCCGAGGCAGCGGAGGCAAGCCTTTCGAACCGCGAGCGCTGAGCAGCGATGGTCGAATCTTCTCCCACCGCAGCGACGATCGCCGCTCGAATCTGCTCGACCGTGGCCGACAGAGTCGTCGTACGCTCGGTCAGTGCCGCCAATTCGGCCGTCAGAGAAGCGGATTCCTGTTGCAGCTCGCCGTCACGCTCGTTGAGATGCCCGAGCTTGTCGGCCAACCCTCCAACCTGACCGGCAGAGTGGGTCGCCTCGTCAACGGCGTTCCGAGCCGCGGCGCGGAGCCTGTCGAGTTCTGCGACGTCGCCGTCCCCGCCGCGGGCGATCACCCGGTCGATGTCACGGTCGACGGTTACCTGGCGGTCGACTACCTTGCTCAGGGCTTTCTCGGCCGCACGCTCGGCTGCGGACGCGACTTCCAGATCGGGCTCGGTGACCGTCACGACATCAGACTGCGCCGGCGCAGGGTGTTCACGCGAACCACACACCTGGCATGGGTCACCGGGCGCGAGTGAACTCGCCAACTCCGCAGCCATGCCCTCGATACGCTTCTGCACGAGGTCGAGCCAGCGCCCGCGAGCACTCTGATGGGCGTCGCGCGCATCCAACACCTGCACACGAATCTTCTCGGCTTGCGCACGCAGAGAGACGAATTCATGAGCCGCTGCCGCAGCATCCGATGCTTTGGCCAGTGCAGCTTCGAGGCCGGGCAGAGCCGCGTGCGCGCGTTGCGCATCCTCCAGTCGTTGGCCGGCCGAGCGCACCATTTCTGGCAGTTGAGTGCGTTCAACCGCGATGGCATCGATGCGCTCGGACAGAGCGTCTCGCCGAACTCCGAGTTTCTCGATCTCGGCTTCTGCCGCATCGGCTCTGCGAGCATCCTCCGCCATTGCGTCCAGGCGAACGATCTCGTCACGCCAGGTCCGGATCCGAGCTACGACGCGTTGACGCTCGTCGTCGGTGGGTGGCCACACCTCCGGCACGAAAATCTCCGGACCGCCCGTTGCGGAGTAGGTCGACATCGCTGCGGTCATCGATTCGAGTGCGGCAGCGAGGTGCAAGCCGGCAGCGTCCACATCGCCGGCGACAGCGGCCACAGGCAGTGCGCGCTTGGCGGTCTCGAGTTCAGCGCCGATCACAGCTCTTTGGGCGGCGCCCGTATTGAATGCTGCGAGTTCAGTGGTCGCACGATTACGGCGAGCGACCAGATCTGAGGTTCGCTGCGCAACGGTGAGCACCCGATTAGCCTCGGCTGCTGCATCTTTCGCGGTCACCAGCTCCGCAAGACTTGTATCGCGGGTGTCCTGAGCCTCGGCGAGGAGTTTGCGCGACCATTCCAGTGGGTGTGCCTCGGCGCCTACCTCGAGTCCCGCAGCTGTCTCGACCTTCGCGAGCAGCAGCCGCACGGATTGCTCCCTTGCCGCGAGCGCGGTCGCACTTGCCTTTCGCTTGGCGTCGAACCATGCCTCGACGGAGACAAAACGCTTGGTGTCGAACAGACGCTCGAGCAGTTTGCCTCGCTCGTCACTCTCGGCACGCAGGAATTTGGCGAACTCACCCTGCGGCAAGAGCACCACCTGGAAGAACTGATCAGCGCTCATGCCCATGAGGCGGTTGATCTCGTCACCGATGTCAGGGATGCGCGAAAGATTCTCGCCGCGGCCGTCCAACCACGTCAGTGTGGCCTTTGCATTCTCTGTGATCGAACCGGTGCCACGCTTCTTCGGGCGCGAATACTCTGGACTACGAACAAGTTTGATTCTGCGACCACTGATGGTCGCTTCGAGTTCCACGCGCGGCACCGAACCGGCGGGCGCGTGATCGGACAGTAGCCGTTTGCCCTCGTTGCGCGCACCCGGCACCCGCCCGTACAGGGCAAACGCAACCGCGTCGAGGATCGTGGTCTTGCCTGCCCCGGTGTCACCGTGCAGAAGGAACAGCCCGTCTGCACCCAAACGGTCGAAGTCGACTTCGACCGTGTCGGCGAAGGGCCCGAAAGAGCTGACTTCGAGTTTGTGCAGCCTCACGCGGTTTCACTCAGTTCTACCGTGGACTCCTCGGCGCGCGCGGCAGCGCTGAGCGCTTCGGCCATCAACGTGACCTCCCGCTCGGACGGGTCACTACGCACGGCCGAGACAAAGCCACGGGCGATCTCCATGTCGGTTCGACCCCGTACCGCGTCGCGATACTTGAGATCCGATTGTCCTTCCGGCCTTTGCCATTCGAGGTGAACGGCAAAGGGGAAACGTGCCTGGAGCTGCCTCATGGCATCGACGGGACGAACCGGGTCGGTGAGCAAAGCGGAGACGTAGCACTGCTCGGAATCGGCGTACTTCGACTCGGTGAGAAGTTCCTCGAGAGTTCCCGTCACCTGGCTCAGCCCTCGAATCACCGGAAGATCGAGGCGCTGCACCGACGACAGACCGGCTGCGTCGAGTTCGATCAAAAGCGCAGCCTTGCGGTGGCTGCGCTCACCGAACGAATACGGCAACGGTGAACCTGAGTACCGCACACTCTCCGAGAGCATCTGCGGAGAATGCAGGTGTCCGAGGGCGACATAGTCGACGCCGTCGAACTCGCCCACTGCGACGGTCTCCACTCCGCCGACCGAGATGGAGCGTTCCGATTCGGAGGCCTCACCGCCCACGACGAAGGCATGGGCGAGCAATACCGATCGAGTCGCGGGGTCGGCAGCCGTTCGTTCGGCGAGATCTCGCCGAACACGCGACATGGCCGCTCCGAGGATGTCGGAATGAGTACGAGCCCGGGGCACGTCCAACTCGACGCGCGTGATCTCCGGCTCGAGGTACGGAATCCCATAAAAGGCGACGGGCCCGAACTGATCGCTCAGCATCACCGGAGTACCGATCTGGCCGACGCGAGTGATCAGGTGCAAGCCGCCGGCAGCGGCAAAGGATGCCCCGGCTCCGAGCCGCACCGCGGAATCGTGATTGCCGGACGTCGCGACGATGACCGCCCCCGCCGCCCGGATTGCCTCGAAGCCTCGATTGCACACGGTGACCGCGTCGGAACTGGGAATCGAGCGGTCGTAGATGTCACCGGGCACGACCACGACGTCGACGCCGTGTTCGCGGACGGAATCTGCGATGGAACTGAGCACACTCGCCTGATCGGCCAGCAGATCGACGCCGTGAAAGGTGCGACCTATATGCCAATCGGAGGTGTGCAGAATCTTCATGAATCCGACGGTAGAGCAGCCCACCGACACCGCCGATCTCCCACGCTGACGGCTTCGTCGGTGTGCCCCAACCCACGAGCGTCCGGTGACCCTGCACACAATCCGTCCGGTTCGTTTGGCGAAGAACCCGAAACCATCGCGCCATCGCGTCGATAAATGCGCCAGCCACGACCCGCACAAACACGGCCGACAACGCAAGAACCGCTAATGTCGTTATGTGTCTGCAACCCAACGTGCTCGCTCCGGGGTACCGCTGGACAAGCGATCGCTCATCGTGACCGTCCCCGGCCTGCCCTGGTGGGGAGTGATCCTGCTTGCTGCCGGTGTGACCGCCGTCGGCGTACTGATCGATGCCACCGGAGGCGGCGGAGAGCTCACCGCGGTGTTCTCGACGTTCTACTTCCTGGGCTGTCTCTTCGCTGTGGTTGCCGCTTCGAACAAAGCACTCTTCACCGCGATGGCCCAACCGCCGTTGCTGCTCTTCGCTGCGGTGCCGATCGGGCACACGCTCATCGGCAAGGACAACAGCACCGCGCTGCGCGATATCGCGATCAACATCGCGTACCCGTTGGTCAACCGCTTTCCGATCATGTTGGCCGCAACCGTGGTCGTGCTGATCATCGGTGGCTTCCGATACTTCCTGCTCAATCAGCGCCCCACCGGGCCCGCGCGCTCGACCCGCTCCCGCCGCTCGGCGGCCACCACTCGTGACTCCTCTGCGGCTGCCACGCGAGAACAACCCGCACCCGAGACCGGGCGTCGACGCAGAGTCTCGGACGCGCCCGTCCCCGGGCCCCCGCGTCGCCGCGCCCCCGAGGTGGACGAGCAGCCCGCCTACCGAAGCACCCCCAGGCGCGAGCCGATCCAGGACGAGCGTCCGCTGCCGCCTCGGAGAAGCCCTCAGCCACCCAGGGTCGATCGCACGCACCAACCGCCTACGCGTCGCCCCCAGCCCGACAGTCGGCCCGTGGCAGACGACGACTACCCGTCGTACGGTCGCCGCCGGGCGCCCGAGCCCACTCCGTCGCCCAGACGTGAGGAGCGGATGGAGCCCTTCTTCGCTTCGGGTGACGACGTATCGCCGCCGCTGCCCCCTCGCCGCCGCCCACCCGGAGTCGATCTTCCGGCGTATCCGCCGCCGCGAGTTCGGTACCGCGATCGCGAAGAGCCCTGAACAGACGCGCCCGGTAGCACAAAAATGCGGGGCACCTTCCAGATGGAAGGTGCCCCGCATTTTCTTGTTTCAGGACGTGCGCGCTGCTCGCAATTCACGGGGAAGGGCGAACACCAGAGTCTCGTTGGCAGTGGTGACGGGTTGAACGTCGTTGTATCCGTGCTCGGCAAGAAGTTCGATCACGCCGCGCACGAGCACCTCGGGTACCGATGCGCCCGACGTGATGCCGACGGTCTGGACACCCTCGAGCCACGCGAGATCGACCTCACGGGCGTAGTCGACCAGGTACGACGCGGCAGCGCCCGCCCCGAGCGCGACCTCGACCAGGCGAACCGAGTTGGACGAGTTCCGCGAACCCACCACGATCACGAGATCGCACTCGGGAGCCATCGCCTTGACCGCAACCTGACGGTTCTGCGTGGCGTAGCAGATGTCGTCGGACGGCGGGTCCTGCAGATTGGGGAAGCGCTCACGCAGGCGCGCGACGGTCTGCATCGTCTCGTCGACGCTCAGTGTGGTCTGGGAAAGCCAGATGACCTTCGACTCGTCACGAACCGTGACCGCGTCGACCGAATCCGGGCCGTCGACGATGGTGACGTGATCGGGAGCCTCACCTGCGGTGCCCTCGACCTCCTCGTGGCCTTCGTGGCCGATGAGCAGAATGTCGTAATCGTCGCGGGCGAATCGCTTCGCTTCCTGGTGCACCTTCGTGACCAGGGGGCACGTTGCGTCGATCGTGCGCAGGTTCCGCTCGGCAGCCGAGTCGTGGACGGCCGGCGACACACCGTGCGCCGAGAACACGAGCAACGATCCCTCGGGAACCTCGTCGGTTTCGTCGACGAAGATCACGCCTTGATCTTCGAGCGTCTCGACGACGTGGCGATTGTGGACGATCTCCTTACGCACGTAGATGGGTGCGCCGTGCTTCTCGAGGGCCTTCTCGACGGTCTCGACCGCGCGGTCGACGCCGGCGCAGTAGCCGCGAGGCTCGGCGAGGAGCACGCGCTTGGCGCTGCCCTTGCGGGTGGACGGCGAATCAGCCGAGTGCGCGATACCGAGATTGAGAGGAACAGCCGAAGACATGTGACCAGCCTACTGGCACCTCGAACGTGAGACACTCCGGCAAACGTGAACACCTCGGTTTCGGGCTCCGACCGAAGGTTCCGAAGTAAACGAGTACGGCCGTCACAGGCAAGTCGGCTACCGATTGTCGGAGCTTTGCGGCAAGCTGTGGGAATGATCCGACCACCGTTCGTGGCGCGCGTTGCCGCGGGACTCGCCGTCACCGCGATGGAAGAGGCAAAGAAGTTGCCCACCACCGCCGTCGCCCTGCCGATGACCGCCGTGAGCCAGATGCTGCAGACAAGCATGCGCGTGCAGCAGTCGATCACCTCGCTGGCGATCAAGGGCGATCAGGCATTTGCACTGATCAACTGGTCTTCCGAGGACGAACAGCCCGAGTGGGCGGTCTTCGACGAAGACGTCGATGCGCCTGCTGACCCGACGTCTTCCACCGGATCGACCACCGCTGACACCCCGACCAACGCCGGTCGCTTCGCGCTCTACTCGCTCGAGCCGACGGCCCCCATCGAGGAACCCGCACCCGTCGCCGAGTCCGAATCCATGGCAGCTACGACGGACGGACCTGCCGAAGAGCCCGAGATCGTCACCGAACTCGACTACCCCAACCTCACACTCGCACAGCTCCGTGCGCGCATCCGGACGCTCAGCATCGACGAGCTGACCGCAGTCCTGGACTACGAGAATGCGACGCTCGCTCGCGCACCGTTCCAGACCATGCTCACTAACCGCATCACCACAGCCAAGGCAAAGTGACTTCCGCAACGCCCCCCGCTTCATCGCAGCGATCGTCCGGCGCCAGTAGCGCTGAGCAGCCGTGGCCGGTCCGCACGGTTTCCGCCAAGGTCGCCGGCTGGATCGATCGGCTCGGCAGTATCTGGGTCGAAGGTCAGATCACCCAGATCAATGCACGCCCCGGCACCCGAACGGCCTTTCTCGTCCTGCGTGATCCGTCGGCAGACATGTCGCTGTCGATCACGTGCTCACCGCAGTTGTTGCACAACTCCCCGGTGCCGTTGACCGAGGGCTCGCGAGTCGTGATGTTCGGCAAGCTCTCGTTCTACACCGGACGCGGAACGGTGTCGTTGCGTGTCACCGAGATTCGCGCCGTGGGTATCGGTGAGCTGCTTGCCCGCATCGAGAGACTGCGCGCCTTGCTCGCCGCCGAGGGCTTGTTCGATCCGCGGCTCAAACGGCCGCTTCCGTTTCTGCCCGGCACGATCGGCCTGATCACGGGCCGAGCCAGTGCGGCCGAGAAGGATGTCGTCTCAGTCGCCCATCGTCGTTGGCCAGCAGTGGCCATCGCAGTGCGTAACACCGCGGTTCAGGGCCCGACTGCTGTTCCCCAGATCATCGAAGCGCTGAAGGAACTCGACGCCAACCCGGTAGTCGACGTCATCATCCTCGCTCGCGGCGGCGGTAGCGTCGAGGATCTCCTGCCGTTCTCCGACGAAGCGCTGTGCCGCGCCATCGTGGCCTGCACGACGCCGATCGTCAGTGCCATCGGACACGAGCCGGACAGCCCGCTCAGTGACCACGTCGCCGACCTGCGCGCAGCCACACCCACGGACGCGGCCAAGCGCGTCGTACCCGACGCGGTTGCGGAAGCTGCCCTGGTTGCGGATCTGCGTGACCGCAGCGCTGCGGCACTGCGCAGCTGGGTCAAGCGTGAGTCTCATCTGATCGAACAGTTGCGCACTCGACCGGTCATGGCATCGCCGCTGCTCGCGGTGGACCGTCGCGCCGAGGAGGTCGAAAGGCTCCAAGCCGCCGGACGACGGGATGTGACTCGGTTGATCGATTCCGAGTCCCGAACGATCGAGCATCTGCGCGCCCGGCTCACCACGCTGGGCCCCGCCGCGACGCTGGCCCGCGGGTACGCAGTCGTGCAACGTGTTGTCGCCGATGGCGATCCGGAGGTTCTGCGCTCGGTCGAGGACGCGCCACCCGGTACCCAGATTCGAGTTCGACTTGCAGACGGCGCCGTTCGCGCCGCAGTGATGGGAAGAGAAAAATGAGCAACGCCACCGACACCGACATCAACGAACTCGGCTACGAAGCAGCCCGGGACGAACTGGTGAGCGTCGTGAAGATTCTCGAACAGGGCGGTCTGGACCTGGACGCGTCACTCTCACTGTGGGAGCGAGGCGAAGCGTTGGCCAAGCGCTGTGAAGAGCACTTGGCCGGCGCGAGGGCCCGCGTCGAAAAGGCTCTGGCCGAAGCGGACGAGTAGCGTCCGCTCCGACCGCAAATCCTATGGCGTGATCGGCTGCGCTGCGCCGACCTTCTCGGCAAGAATCCGGAACTCTTCCGGCGTCGCCGCGCCCGTGAGCAACAGGCGAACATCCCCGACGTCCGTGACCCAGATCGACTCGACACCTTCGCCGCCGAAGACGTTCCACGTATCGGCACCGACGGTCTCGACTCCGGTCGCGAATCGCTGTCCACCGGCAACATGTGACACCAACGGGAATTCCTCGGCATTGCTCTGTGTCAGCTGGATGTAGCGACCACTGGTCGTGATGAATCCCACAGTGCTCGAATCTCCGCCGCCGTCGCCGGAGATGATCTTGCGACTGCCGGAGTTCGGAGTCCACCCGTCCGGAACACCGGGATTACGGATGGGAAATCCGAGTTCCTTCGCGTCGTAGTTCAGAGCTGCGTCCACGTCGACGCTCGGGATAGGCCCCTGTGTCGGGCCGCCAGGACTGAACGTGCACTGGCTGGCGATGCCCGCAATGATGATGCAGAACAGCACCAACGGTACGAGAGACCAGACCATGTCTTTGTTGTCTTCGAGAATGCGGGGTTTCTTCGATGCCACACCCCCAGTATCCAGGTACTCCGCAGTAGATACGATTCCCGGTCCCCCTCGAGCGAGACAAAACGTCTCTGCGGCGACCCGACAGCGCACGTAGCCGCTCCCATCTGGGACAATGACGCCTGAAGAAACCACTGCGTCGACACACCCCGTCGACCGCGACCGCGCCAGGAGGCACCGCACATGACGGCCAGCAGCACTCATCGTGAGACCCCGGACCGTAACCTCGCACTCGAATTGGTCCGAGTCACCGAAGCCGGTGCTATGGCTGCCGGCCGCTGGGTAGGCCGCGGCGACAAGGAAGGCGGCGACGGAGCAGCCGTCGACGCCATGCGTCAGCTCGTCTCCTCAGTCTCGATGCGCGGCATCGTCGTCATCGGTGAAGGCGAGAAGGACGAAGCGCCGATGCTGTTCAACGGCGAAGAGGTCGGAAACGGCGACGGCCCCGACTGTGACTTCGCCGTCGACCCGGTCGACGGCACCACCTTGATGTCCAAGGGCATGCCCAACGCGATCTCCGTTCTGGCTGTTGCCGAGCGCGGCGCGATGTTCGATCCGTCGGCCGTGTTCTACATGGAGAAGATCGCTGTCGGACCGGATGCTGCAGATGTCATCGACATCAGCGCACCGATCGCCGAGAACATCAAGCGCGTGGCCAAGGTCAAGAAGGCGTCGGTCTCCGACATCACGATCTGCATCCTGGACCGCCCGCGTCACAACCAGCTGATCCAGGACGTTCGCGACACCGGCGCTCGTATCCGTCTGATCTCCGACGGTGACGTTGCCGGCGCGATCGCCGCAGCGCGTCCGGAGTCCGGCACCGACATGCTCGTGGGCATCGGCGGAACGCCAGAGGGCATCATCGCCGCAGCAGCCATGCGCTGCATGGGTGGATCGTTGCAGGGCAAGCTGGCCCCCACCGACGACGAAGAGCGTCAGAAGGCCATCGACGCCGGTCACGATCTCGATCGGATCCTGTCCACCGAAGATCTCGTCTCGGGCGAGAACGTCTTCTTCTGCGCCACCGGCGTCACCGACGGTGACCTCCTGCGCGGCGTCCGCTACTACGGCGGTGGCGCCAGCACGCAGTCCATCGTGATGCGTAGCAAGTCCGGCACCGTTCGCATGATCGACGCGTACCACCGTCTCGAGAAGCTGCGCGAGTACAGCTCCGTCGACTTCGACGGCGAAGAGGGCGCGGTTCCCCCGACGTTCTGATGGGCTCCGCCCCGTGAGTGGTTAGGGAGTCCCTGCACTCCTCAACCGCTCACGGGGGACGTAGTCCCCTACCCGCTCTCGAAAAGTGGCAATGTGGAGCCATGACGGAGAGCAACGATCAACAGTTCCGAATCGAACACGACACCATGGGCGAAGTTCGGGTGCCCATCGACGCACTGTGGCGAGCACAGACCCAGCGTGCAGTCGAGAACTTCCCGATCAGCGGGCGCCCGCTCGAGCGCACCCAGATCCGCGCAATGGGCTTGCTGAAAGCAGCGTGTGCGCAGGTCAACAAGGACCTCGGACTCCTCGACGCGGACAAGGCCGACGCAATCATCGCCGCCGCGAACGAGATCGCCGAAGGCAAGCACGACGATCAGTTCCCCATCGACGTCTTCCAGACCGGCTCGGGAACCAGTTCGAACATGAACGCCAACGAGGTCATCGCATCCATCGCGAAGGCCGCCGGTGTGGACGTACATCCCAATGATCACGTCAACATGTCGCAGTCCTCCAACGACACCTTCCCCACCGCCACGCATGTCGCAGCTACCGAAGCAGCGGTCACCGATCTTGTTCCGGCACTGGAACATCTGCATGCTGCGCTTGCCACGAAGGCGACCGAGTGGAAGACCGTCGTCAAATCCGGACGCACCCATCTGATGGACGCTGTGCCGGTCACGCTCGGTCAGGAGTTCGGCGGCTACGCACGTCAGATCGAGGCCGGCATCGAGCGCGTCAACGCAACACTCCCCCGCCTCGGCGAGCTGCCGATCGGCGGAACAGCAGTCGGCACCGGTCTCAATGCTCCGGATGGATTCGGCCCCAAAGTTGTTGCCGAACTGGTCAAGTCGACCGGTGTCGACGCGCTGACTCCGGCGAAGAACAGCTTCGAAGCGCAGGCCGCGCGTGACGGACTGGTCGAGGCATCGGGCGCGCTGCGGACCATCGCCGTCTCACTGACGAAGATTGCCAACGACATTCGGTGGATGGGATCGGGTCCGCTGACCGGACTCGGCGAGATCGCACTCCCTGATCTGCAGCCGGGAAGCTCGATCATGCCCGGAAAGGTGAACCCGGTCCTGCCCGAGGCAACCACTCAGGTTGCGGCTCAGGTGATCGGAAACGACGCCGCCATCGCGTGGGGTGGCGCCGCCGGAGCTTTCGAACTCAACGTCTACATCCCGGTCATGGCCCGCAACTTGTTGGAGTCGTTCACCTTGCTGGCCAATGTCTCTCGTCTGTTTGCCGACAAGTGCGTCAGCGGACTGGTCGCGCACGAGGAGCACCTCAAGACACTCGCCGAATCTTCGCCGTCGATCGTGACGCCCCTCAACTCGGCAATCGGTTACGAGGAAGCCGCAGCCGTCGCGAAGCAGGCGCTCAAAGAGAAGAAGACGATCCGTCAGGTCGTCATCGAGCGCGGACTCGTCCCGGACAAGCTGAGCGAGGAAGAACTCGACAAGCGTCTCGACGTTCTGGCGATGGCGAAGGTCAAGGACTGAACAAACAAAAGAGTGGCGGTTTCCACTTCGGAAACCGCCACACTTTCCCTACACCGTAGTGGTTGCCCGCCACTCGTCGGTGCGATCGGGGCTCGCCTCGGCCAATGCTTTCAGCGTCGCTTCGCGATCGAAATCCTTGCCGTACACGGGAGTTCCCGGCTGCTGACGCCAGGAATCGTCGATCGTTCCCGCATCGACGGGATCGAAGCCCAACTGATTGATCAGATCGAAGACGACCTGCTTGTTCGCGTCGTCGTCGCCGGCGACGGGTAGCGCAATGCGCCCCTCTGCACCTTCGGGAAGCCCCTTCTCGAGGAGATGCTTCCACCAGATTCCGTTGAACGCCTTGAACACCGGTACACCCAGGTGTTCCTGCACCCATCCGCTTTCGGTCTGTCCGTCCTCGATGGCGGCGATCAGACCGTCACGCTGTTGCGGGTAGTAGTTGTTGGTCTCGATGACCGGGGCACCGGCGACCGCACCGCTGAGGATCCCTGCCGGTAGATCAACCACGTTCTTCTGCGGAATGCTCACGATGACCAGCTCGGCACCCTCGGCGGCCTCGGTGCTGCGGACTGCCTTCGCGCCCGTCTCCGCTTCCAGTTCTGCAAGCGTGTCCGGTGTCCGCGAGTTCGAGACGCGCACGTCGTGACCGAGCGCAGCGAGCCTACGTGTGAGCGTGCCACCGATCTGACCGGCTCCGATGATTCCGATGCGCATGACCCTGCTCCTTCGTCGTGTGCAGTGGCGATCGCGCCACCGCTGCATTCGTCAACGACGAGAACGCACCGGGTCATTCCGCACCGATCATTTCAACTCCCGTTGATTCAATCGGTTGACGGATCGAGTTCAAGCCTGATGCGAACACTGACCGGATCGGTCTGCAATCCGCGAAAGGCAGAGGCCGTCAGCGCCGATCTGATCTTCCCCGACGCAAATGTCTTCACCCGTGCCGGCACGTCGTCGTCCGGCATGATCTGGGCCTGTCCGTCCACCCACTCGCCGCGGCGACGGATCCGAACCTTCGGCGTCGCAGAGATATTGGCACCCCACCCCGTGCCGGTGCCATGCTGCGCAATGACCCACGCCTCGTCACCGTCGTAGGTGATCGCAACGGGCACTCGACGGGTCAGACCGGTTCGGCGTCCAACCGTCTCGATCTCGGTCATCAACGACGGCATCAAACCGATCCGATTCAATCCGGTGACCAGCGGATTGGCGAAATACTTCCCGACTGCGACTTCGATTCTTCGTTTTCGTGCAACTGACGTCCGTGCCGGCATGTCGTTTCCTCTCCTCCGAAGCTGGTGCTCGAAGCAACAGCTCTATACCGCACGATATAACCACTGTTCGGGGAGTTTTGCCACCAAGAATCTCCGTCGATACCCACCACCTGCACACAACACTTGACTGTGTCTGTCGGTTACATCTAGTATCAGATTCGTTCCTATACCGATCGACATACTGGGAGGCAGTGATGAACACACCTCGAGACGCCTCGTTGCCATGACCGGCCCGCAGACGCGTTGTCCGATCGCCGCAGCGCGTCGCAAGTGGGGAGTACCAAAAGAATCAGCGGCACCAGATGATTCGAACAGCACTGCGATTGCATACGATGGCGGGATGGCCGACTCTGATTCCCGCACTCTGATGCTGGTCGGCGCCATCAATGCCTTCCGTGAACACGGGATCGCGACGACCTCGCTCACCGAGATCGTCGAACGCTCGGGAGCTCCCCGCGGGTCGGTGTACCACTACTTTCCCGAGGGCAAAGGACAGCTGGCCGGCGAAGCAGTTGCCTACTTCGGCCGGGGCGTCAGTGCCGCCATCAGTTCGATGATCGCTCAGTCTTCCCCACCGGAGATCATCGACGCGGTTGTCACGATATTTCGAAACAGCTTGGTAGAGAGCGATTTCACCTCCTCCTGTCCGGTCGCAGCCGCGGCAGTGGAGGGCGCGTCGACGCCGGCGGCATTAACTGCTGCGGGCGAATCCTTCACCTCGTGGGAATCGCTTCTCACATCGTTCTTCTGGCAGCAGGGACAGCCGTCCGAGACTGCAGCACAGTGGGCAACCGTCGTGATCGCGTCAATCGAAGGCGCAACGCTGATGGCAAAAGCTCAGCACACCACGGCGCCTCTCGATCGCATCGGCGCTCACCTCAAGGCTCTGGTCTCGGCCCCGAGCTGACCAACCCTCTTTCTTCCAACCGCTGCTGCCGTCCGCGCAGGAGCAGAGATGGCGTACAAACATGTCTCACACACTTGCACCGGCGCCCTCGGCGCCCATGATGACCAAGTCACGTCGATTCACTGCGCTGATCTTCATCTGCCTCGCCGAACTCCTTGTCGTGCTGGACAACACAGTGGTCAACGTCGCATTGCCGACGATGAGCGTCGACTTGTTCGCCAGCGTCAGCGACCTGCAATGGATCGTCGACGCGTACACGTTGACCTTCGCCGGGTTCCTACTCACTTTCGGCCACCTGGGTGACCGCTTCGGACGCCGCCGAGTGATGATCATCGGCTTGATCGGCGTCGGTGCGATGTCGCTCGTCGGCGCCTTGGCTTCCAACCTCGAACAGGTGATCATGGCGCGAGCCGCCATGGGTGTCTTTGCCGCAGCTGTCTTTCCGGCTACGTTGGCCATGATCACCAACATCTTCACCGACGCCAGAGAACGAGCCATCGCCATCGCGGCCTGGACCGCAATGGCCGGCTTCGCGATTGCCATCGGCCCGACTGCGGGCGGCTGGCTTCTCGAGCACTTCTCCTGGCACTCGGTGTTCTGGATGAACGTTCCGGCAGCATTGTTGGTCATCGTGGGTGTGCTGCTGGTTGTTCCGGAATCGAAGGCGCTCCACGTCGGCCGATTCGATTTCGTCGGAACAATCTTGTCGCTACTGGGCATCGTCATTCTGGTGTGGACCATCATCGACGCACCACATCGCGGATGGGTGTCGACATTCAGCATCACGGGATACCTCTCTGCGACAGTGTTTTTGGCCGCATTCGTCGCATGGGAACTGCGCACCGACGCGCCGATCCTGAACATGAATCTCTTCCGAATCCGGCGGTTTTCTTTCCCCGCCTTGGCTATTGCTGTCAGCTACTTCAGCATGTTCGGATTCTTGTTCCTGATCACGCAGTACTTCCAGGGCGTTCGGGAGTACTCGCCGCTCGAATTCGGCATCCACTCTTTGCCTTTCGCTGCAGCTGTCGCCGTGGGCGCCCCAGTCGCCACCTTGGCGGCACAGAAACTCGGCACGACTGCAGTGATGGTGTTCGGCCTCCTGGTACTCAGCGGCGGGATGTTCCTGGCGGGTCGGACGACCGTCGAGACGCCCTACCTCGGACCCGTCGTGATCTCGATGGTCCTCATGGGTCTGGGCCTCGCAATTGTCCAGGGACCGGCGACCGACTCCATCATGTCCTCGGTGCCCCTCGACGAAGCGGGCGCAGGTTCGGCAGTCAACGACACGACGCGTGAGCTCGGCGGGACCCTGGGCGTCGCCGTCATCGGTTCGATCGTCGCCTCGTACTACACGTCCAAGGTGGCTCCGATCGTCGACGCCATTCCCGACGCCGTGATGTCGGCGCAGGAGAAAGGCTTCGCTCGTGAGTCCGTGCTCAGCGTCATCGAAATCCGCTCCCGCGACATCAGTCCGCTCTTCGAGCAGCAGAAGGACAGTCTGATCTACACGATGAAGACCGCATGCCTGGAAGGCTTCGCCATCGCGTCGTACTTCACAGTCGGAGCAGCCTTGATCACCGCTCTGCTGGTCGCGTTGTTGCTCCCTTGGAAGCCGGTCACGGAAGGCTCCATTCTCGGCAGTCTGACAACCAAGACCCCGAAGTAGCTACAAGGTTTCCCGATTTGTCCCAATATCAGCCCGCCGTTCCCCGATACTGGATTGACCGAGTGGTACCGACGACAACCCTGCTAGGGAGAATCTCGTGTCCATCACCAGTAGAAACAGCTCGCGACTGTCGGCAGCGGCGGTTCCGGTAGTACTGACGGTCGCCCTGCTCGCCGGATGCTCGTCCGATTCAGACACCACCTCGGCGCCCGGGCCGGTCGTCAGCGACGCCAGCCCGGGTCTCGACGCCGGGGTGCCGATCCCGGACGGGCAAATCGACGACGCGGTCGGGAAGCTCGACGGCCTCGCGAACGACCTCATGGCAAGTTCCGGTGTTCCCGGCATGGCGGTGGCCGTGGTGCACGGAGGTAAGACTGTGTACGCAAAGGGATTCGGGGTTCGCGAGTTGGGTAAGAGCGCCACCGTCGATGCCGACACCGTGTTCCAACTGGCATCGGTGTCGAAATCGGTCGGGGCCACGGTGGTCGCCCACGAAGTCGGAATCGGGACCGTCGACTGGGACACTCCGGTGATCTCGAAACTGCCGGGGTTTGCGCTTGCCGATCCGTGGGTGACCGACCACCTCACGATCTCCGATCTCTACACGCATCGGTCGGGGTTACCGGACCACGCCGGCGACGGGCTGGAGGACCTGGGCTACAACCGGGCACAGGTGCTCGAAAAACTTCGCCAACTACCGCTCAATCCCTTCCGAATCACATACGAGTACACGAACTTCGGCGTCACTGCCGGTGCGGAGGCCGTTGCAGCCGCGGCGGGCACCGATTGGGAAACGCTGTCGCAGAACACGATCTACGGTCCGCTCGGTATGACATCGACGTCTTCGCGGTTCGCCGATTACCAAGCCCGAGAAAATCGAACAGTCGGCCACATCCTCGAAGACGGAAAGTACAAGGTAGGGCCGGTTCGGGACGCCGACGCCCAATCCCCCGCCGGTGGAGTCAGCTCCTCGGTGAACGACATGGCCAAGTGGTTGGACATGGTGCTGGCGGGCGGTCGGTATCAGGGGCAGCAGGTCGTTCAGACGGAGGCGCTCGTGCCCGCAGTCAACCCGGAAATCGTCTCGCGCCATGCGCAGGAAATCGGGGAACGCTCCGGCTTCTACGGCTACGGGTTCAACGTTTCCGACAGCGCGGCAGGCCGTGTGACCGCCAGCCACTCCGGCGCCTTCCTGCTCGGTGCCGGGACCAATTTCGTGACGATTCCCTCCGCTGACGTCGGCATAGTCGTTCTGACCAACGGCACGCCCACCGGCGTCGCAGAGACTTTGACCGCCGAATTCGCCGATCTGGTGCAGTTCGGGAAGATCACCCGCGAGTGGCGCCCGCTGTACGAAGCGTCCTTTGCCTCACAGGCCGACCCTGAGGGCGAACTTGCCGGGAAGACGCCGCCGGCCTCCCCCGCTCCCGCGCCACCGACAGACCAATTGACCGGCGACTACGGCAATCCGTACTGGGGTCCCGCGCTCGTGACGCAGCAGAACGGTGCGCTGACCTTGACCATGGGTCCCGCGGCCGCGACGTACCCTCTGACCCACTGGGACGGAAACACCTTCACGTTCCCGCTCAGCGGCGAGAACGCACCGGCCGGGACGGTCTCGAAGGCCACCTTCGACGGAAACTCGCTAACCTTGGAGTACTTCGATCACGATCATCTCGGTACCTTCATCCGGGCAACACCGGCCGAATAATCAGCCAAGGACACCCCATGAGTAGTTCGACAGCCACGGTGAACGCAATGTTCGCGGCCCTCACCGATTTCGACGTGGACGCCGCAGCCGAATTGATGACAGACGACATCGTCTGGCAGAACGTCTCGCTCCCCACCCTGCGAGGCAAGAAGACCGTCGTGCGAGCGCTACGTCTGGTCACCAAGCCTTCACTGAAATTCGAGGCGGAGATGCACCACATCGTCGGCGACGAGTCCACGGTGCTCACCGAACGCACCGACATCCTCACCGTCGGACCGCTGCGCATCGAGTTCTGGGTATGCGGAACTTTCGAACTGCGCGACGGCAAGGTCTGCGTCTGGCGGGACTACTTCAGTCTGCGAGACGTCGCGTGGGGCGTGGTGACCGCGGTCGGCCGCGCAGTCGTCGGGACCGGGACACGAAGTAGGCTTGCTCCGGCCTGAAATCACCTGCCGAAAGCGAGCGAACCTGCCATGTCCGAAAACACCACGCCTGACTCCTTCGACGCCGGATTGGCTGTGCGCACCGAAGTCATGGGGGCCGATTTCGTCGACGCCGCCTTCGAGCGCACCCGGGGAACGGACAGCGAAGAACTGCAGAACTTCGTGACGGCCAACGTCTGGGGTTCGGTATGGACGCGTCCCGGACTCGATCGCCGCAGTCGCAGTCTGATCAATCTGGGGATGCTGATCGCGCTGCGCGCCGAGAACGAACTCAAAGGCCACGTACGTGGGGCATTGCGAAACGGCTTGACACGCACCGAGATCGTCGAAACCGTGATCCACGCGAGCGCGTATTGCGGCGCTCCGGCCGGACTGGCGGCGATGCGTGTCGTGCAGGAAGTTCTCGACAACGAACTGGGACCGCTGCAAAACTGAACAACTTCAAACCCAGGCATCTCCCCGTGCAGACCGAAGTCCGCACGGGGAGATCACTTCTCAGGAAGTGGGGCCGAACTCCTCGAGCATGTCGGTCACCAACTCGGCGATCGGCGAACGCTCACTGCGCGTGAGTGTGATGTGCGCAAAAAGCGGGTGCCCCTTGAGCTTTTCGATGACGGCCGCAACTCCGTCGTGCCTGCCCACTCGCAGGTTGTCACGCTGCGCGACGTCGTGCGTGAGGACCACTCGCGAGCCGGTTCCCAGACGAGAAAGCACTGTCAGCAGAACATTTCGTTCGAGCGACTGCGCTTCGTCGACGATCACGAACGAATCGTGCAGCGACCGACCGCGAATGTGCGTCAGCGGCAACACTTCCAGCATTCCGCGGGCGAGAACCTCTTCGAGAACCTCTGGCGAGGCCAACCCGTCGAGAGTGTCGAAAACGGCCTGAGCCCACGGGCCCATCTTCTCGCTCTCACTACCGGGAAGGTAGCCGAGTTCTTGTCCGCCAACGGCATACAACGGACGGAAGACGACAACCTTGCGCTGAGTGCGGCGCTCGAGAACGGCTTCCAAACCTGCCGTCAGAGCCAAGGCCGACTTACCGGTGCCCGCCTTACCACCGAGAGAGATGATGCCGATGCTCTCGTCCATGAGGAGATCGAGCGCAATGCGCTGCTCGGCGGAGCGGCCGTGCAACCCGAACGCCTCGCGCTCACCGCGCACCAACTGGATGCGCTTGTCGGGAGTCACCCGACCGAGGGCGCTCGACGAACCACCGAGCAGGCGAAGACCCGTGTGACACGGCAGATCTCGCGCTTCGTCGAGGTCCAGGAAACCCTCGTTGAACAGCTCGTCGATGTCCGTCGAGGCGACGTCCAGCTCGGTCATGCCCGTCCATCCGGAGGGCACGACGTCGTGAGCGTGGTACTCGTCGGCAGGTAGTCCCACCGCGCCTGCCTTCACACGAAGCGGAATGTCCTTACTGACGAGGACTACGTCCTTGCCCTCCGCCGCAAGGTTCAGCGCGCACGCCAGAATCCTCGAATCGTTACTGTCCGTGCGGAATCCGACGGGCAGGACCGCAGGGTCGGTGTGATTGAGTTCGACCTGCAGTGTCCCGTTCTCGGTGCCGATCGGCACCGGACGGTCGAGGCGGCTGTATTCGATCCGTAGATCGTCGAGCATGCGGAGCGATTCTCGGGCGAACCATCCCAGTTCGTGGTGGTGCCGTTTGCCTTCGAGTTCACTGATCACGACCAGTGGGAGTACCACGTGGTGTTCGGCGAATCGAGTGACAGCCCATGGATCGGACAGTAGTACCGAGGTATCCAAGACGTACGTGCGAAGTGCATCTCCCGAATGATTCCCGGCTGATAGATCAGCCCGGGCCGAGTGGGCAGAGACGGAGCGTGATGCAGTCACGTTGGGCTCCTAGGTCTGCGCGGCACCCGCGCAAACTCAGCTCGCTGGGCCGGACGGCTCTGGTGTCAGGTGACGCTGTGTCAGCTGAAACAAGGGCCGGGCGCCGGCCCTCTCGTACTGAGTGTTTCAGTCACGATCAGAACCTCCCGCACAAGTAACTTCTGGTTACTCGTTACTGCCGACGGTACTGCGGATCGGACACTCGCGCCACGGAACGAGCCGCACATCTGGTGAACGCCAGGTAACAAAATGCCACTCGTGTGATTCGGCGTCACTCAGGACTCGATCAGACCCCACTTCGCGGCGCGCACCGCTGCCTGAACCCGCGAATTGGTTCCGGTCTTGACGAAGATGTTCTCGAGATGGGTGGCGACGGTGCGACGGCTGACGAACAACTCCTCGGCGATCTCGACATTGCCCGCGCCCCTGGCCACCAATTGCAGTACTTGAATCTCCCGTGGGCTCAGATGGACACGATCGAGCGCCACCTGGTCCCCCACGACGCGCGAGCAGGCTGCGCTGGACGCCGCCACCACCTCCCGTACGCGATCGACGACGCCGGAATCCGCGAAGCTCATGTGCAGCAATCCGGTCACCTCACGGCCGGAGAACCCCAATGCGACCGACGCACCCTCGGCGTACCCGGACGGCCGCAGAACATCGGTGACCATCTCGACCTGCTCGAATCGTGGCACGTCCTGCCAGAACACGGGCACGCCCGAAGCCTCGCGAATGATGCCGAAGAGATTGCGATCGGCGACGAAGTCCTCGAGCAGGAACTCGAGCACCCTGGCGTCGTATCCGGAACTCGCCAGAGCCCGATGTCTTCCGCTCGACGGGTCTCGGTACGTGACCGCCGCAGCCGAGTACGCGAGTCCACGTGCGCGGAGTTCTTCGGCGCACAGGCCGAGAATGCCGTACGCCCCGGCCGCCGGCGATCGCGGCGCGAACATGTCAGGTCCAGCGCCGCGATCAGGCAGTACAGACGTCATCACACCAATCTAGCCAATCGTGTGAGCTAGGCCACGACCAGTGAATCGGCCGGCTTCTTGTCCGCCCACGGACGCACCGCTTCGAAGTTCGCGGCAGTCCGCAAGACCAGTGCGTCCCGGCGGTGACGTGCGGCGATCTGCAGCCCCACCGGTCGACCGTCGGCGGTGAATCCGGCGGGCACGGTGATCGCCGGATTGTTGAGCATGTTGTACGGGTAGGTGAAGAGCCAATCGAGCAACTGCTCACGCAGCGACGCACCTTCGAGCCACGACGGGGCGAACTGACTGAGCGGGAACGTGGCCGAAGCCAGGGTCGGCGAGACCAACACGTCGTAGTCGTTCATGAACGTCGTCCACGTGTCCCACATGACGCCGCGGAATGCGTCGGCCCGCCCGACGTCGACACCGGTGAGCCGCTCGGCCTCGTGCATGATCTCGATCAGGTTGTCGTCGACCTCGCCGCGCTGGTTCTCCCAGTCGAGCAAGTCGTATTCGGAAGCGAAACCGGGAACCCAGATGCCGTTCCACATCGACTCCGACGGATTTCCCCACTGCGGGGTCGCCTCGGTGATCTGGGCACCCAATTCCTCGAATGCCGACAACGCGTCGAGACACACCGCCAGCACCTCCGGATCAACATGGCCGAGACCGAGATTCGTCGACCACGCCACGCGAAGGCCCTTCACGTCGCCCTTCGAGGCTTCGACGTACGAGGTCTCGGCACGCTCGATCGAGAGCGGGTCCGCATTGTCCGGCCCGGCCATGATGTCGAGCATCAGCGCGTTGTCGGCAACAGTCCGGGTGATCGGACCGTGATACGCCCAGTTGTAGAAGCGCCCGGCCAGGATGGTCTGCGGGATGACGCCGGTGGTCGGCTTCAACCCGACGACCCCGCAGAGCGCCGACGGGATACGCACCGATCCCGCGCCGTCACTGCCCTCGGCGAGTGGCCCGAGGCCTGCAGCCACGGCAGCCGACGCACCGCCACTGGACCCGCCCGCGCTGTTGCCGAGCTTCCACGGGTTGTGCGTCGGCCCGTACAGGTGGTTGTCCGTGCCACCGTAGTAACCACTTTCGGGAGTGTTCGTCTTTCCCAGGAACAGTCCGCCGGCGCCTCGCAGCCTGTCCACGACGACGGCATTTCCCGTCGCGATGTTGTCGGCCATCGGCTTCATCCCGAACGTGGTCGGCAGCCCGTCGACTGCCGTCAGATCTTTGATCGTGAACGGAACGCCGTGCAGCGGGCCGAGTTTCTCGCCCGCTTCCTGTTGCCGTGAGAGTTCGGCCGCATCGCGCGTCACCTGCTCGCGATCGAACTGGACTATCGCGTTGATCGACGGATTGACGGCGTCGACGCGCTGGATCATCGCTTCGGCAATCTCGTTGGGCGAGAGACTGTTCGACGCGACCGACGCCGCCATCTCGGTAGCGGAGAGCCAATGCAGATTCTGTTCGGTCATGGGGTTTCCTTCGCCGGAGGGGTGATGCTCTCAGGCTAGGAAGCACCGAACTCGGCCACCATCGGTCATGTGACCGATGCCACAATCCGCGACTGGAAAAAACCAGCGGCCCGGCCCCTCGAAAGGGACCGGGCCGTCGGTGAAGGAATTCCTAGACGTTCTTGCTGAGCAGGCCCCAGTTCTCGAGACCGTCGTACAGCGGAAGGTCGAGAGCGAGCTTGGCGACGCGCGCACGCAGCGCCGGCAGATCCGCGTTGCCGGCCAGAGCGGTACCGATGATGTCGGCGACCTCGGTGAACTCGGCATCACCGAATCCGCGAGTGGCCAACGCTGCGGTACCGATACGCAGACCGGAGGTGGTCATCGGCGGGCGGGGATCGAACGGAACAGCGTTGCGGTTGACCGTGATGCCGATTTCGTGCAGAAGGTCCTCACCCTGCTGGCCGTCGAGCTGCGAGTTACGCAGGTCCACGAGCACGAGGTGGACGTCAGTGCCGCCGGTCAGGACGCTGATGCCCTGGTCTGCGACGTCCTTGTTGCCCAGACGCTCGGCAAGGATGCGCGCACCGGAAAGGGTGCGTGCCTGACGATCCTTGAACTCTTCACCGGCAGCGATCTTGAAGGTGACTGCCTTGGCCGCGATGGCGTGCATGAGCGGTCCACCCTGCTGACCGGGGAAGACAGCGGAGTTGAGCTTCTTGGCCCACTCTTTCTTCGCCAGGATCAGGCCCGAACGCGGACCACCGAGGGTCTTGTGGACGGTCGAGGAGACGACGTCTGCGTACGGGACGGGCGACGGGTGCAGGCCTGCCGCAACCAGTCCGGCGAAGTGAGCCATGTCCACCCACAGGTACGCCCCGACCTCGTCGGCGATCGCACGGAACGCCGCGAAGTCCTGCTGACGCGGGTACGCGGACCAGCCGGCAACGATGACCTTCGGCTTCTCGGCGAGGGCGATCGAGCGCACCTCGTCCATGTCGATGCGGTGATCTTCCTTGCTGACGCCGTAGGACGCGACGTCGTACAACTTGCCGGAGAAGTTGAGCTTCATGCCGTGCGTGAGGTGACCGCCGTGTGCAAGGTCGAGGCCGAGCAGCTTCTCACCCGGGTTCATCAGTGCCATCAGAACAGCAGCGTTGGCCTGTGCGCCCGAGTGCGGCTGAACATTCGCGAACTCTGCACCGAAGAGTTCCTTCGCACGGTTGCGCGCCAGATCCTCGATGACGTCGACGTGCTCGCAACCGCCGTAGTAACGACGTCCCGGGTAGCCCTCGGCGTACTTGTTGGTCAGGACGCTGCCCTGAGCCTGCAGAACCGAGCGGGGAACGAAGTTCTCCGACGCGATCATCTCGAGCGTGTCGCGCTGACGAGCCAATTCACCAGCCATCGCCTCGGCGACTTCGGGGTCGAGTTCGGCGAGTGATGCAGAGTTGACGTCGGAGCCGGGCACAGCGGTCATCGAGGAATCTCCAAGCTGGATGCGGAAACGAATGCGTCCAGTCTACGAAGTTCGCTCCCGCCGTCTCCACCCGGCACTAGGCAGCACGCAGAGAGCTGGGGACCAGCGGCTCGTCGAGCAGCCTGCGGAAGCGTTCGGTGCGCTCCACGCCCACCGGCACCTCGTCCAGCCAGCCCCCGAGCAGCCGGTATCCCTCGACATACGTGCTGGTGTACGCCCGCCACAGCGGCGAAGACAGGAACTTGAGCGATTGGCGAGCGCGTTCCGGCGTCGACAGCGACCACCGTTCGAGGAACAGCGCCACGTCGTCGAGGCTGCGCCCCTCGTCGTGCAACATCAGCGCCGCATCCTGCCGGACACTCAGCAGTTGCCCCGACGCGGCGGAGAGCCGTTGCGCCTTTTCCCCGTCGAAAGACAAGCCGAGGTCGGCGTAGATGTCCTGCGCCCACAAACCCCAGTCCGGGCCGACAATCGCTTCCAGCGCCAAATCCGCGAGGCCTTCGGCCATGATGCACTGCGGCGTGTTGACCAGGAACAGTGTCTGCTCGAGCTGGCCCGAACCGACCAGACCGGCTTCCTTACGGCAATGCTCGGTGTGATGGCCGGGGTAGGACTCGTGCGCGATCAGCCGCGGCAGGTTGGCCATGAACTGCGGCAGATCCGAATTGATCGCAACCTTGGAGCGGTAGTCACCGAGGTAGTAGTTGAAGCCGGACCACGGCTTGTCCCCCACCACTTCGTATTCGACGGTTTCCGACGCGGGAAGCCCGAACGTGCCGCGGACCAGATCGCGCAGCGCACTCGACATTGCCTCGACGCATTCGTTCAGTTTCGCCGCGGGGATCTCGTCGGCCTTGCGATGCGCCTGCACCCGCTGCGCCAGCGGTCCCGGACCGGGCAGAACTTCACCCATCAACCGGTGAGCGTCGCTGTAGGCGTCCTCGTTTCCCTTTTCGATTCGTACGTCGAAGTACGCCTCGACCTCGTCCACGAAGCCGATGTCCTCACCCGCGAACTTGCGCCCGGAGCATTCCAGGGCGCGAAGGTGTACGTCGACGAAGTGGGAGCGTTCGGCATTCAGACCACTTCCGGCCAACTCGCCCCGCAATTCACGTGCCGTGCGGGCAAGTTCACGCGGATCGGGCTTCGGGGCGCTCTCGATCTGCTTACGCAGCACCGGGTCACCGGTGAACGCGTCGACGAACCCGTCTTCGAGACGGTCGAAACCCAGTCCGAGCAGCAGGTATTGGCGAACAAGTGTGTCTGGATCCATAACCACCGAGCCTAGTCGCTCGCTCCGGAATGCCACCCGGCGAAAGTCCCGGACGTGGCACCGAGCACAATCCGACTATGCACTCGGATCGTGCGCACACGCGCCTGGCTTGCTCGCATAGCTGTTTCGTCCGCCGGGCCCCGGGTTCACTACGTGCCGGTGAGCTGGGCTGATGGCGCGCACCAACGAATCGAGTCCCTACGTCGAGTTCGACCGCAAGCAGTGGCGGACACTGCGTAAGTCGACGCCACTGGTGTTGACCGAGGACGAGTTGTACGGCTTGCGTGGTCTCGGCGAGCAGATCGATCTCGAAGAAGTTGCCGAGGTTTATCTCCCCCTCGCACGTCTGATCCACCTACAGGTAGCGGCACGCCAACGACTGTTCGCGGCCACCGCGACCTTCCTCGGCGAGAAGCATCCCGACCGTCAGGTGCCCTTCGTCATCGGCGTCGCCGGTTCGGTCGCGGTCGGAAAATCCACGACTGCTCGTGTGCTGCAAGCCCTCCTGGCCCGCTGGGATCACCATCCGCGCGTCGACCTCGTCACCACGGACGGATTCCTCTATCCGACCAGGGAACTCCAGCGTCGGGGCATCATGCACCGCAAGGGTTTTCCCGAAAGCTACGATCGCCGCAAGCTGTTGCGCTTCGTCACCGAAGTCAAGTCCGGGGCGGAAGAGGTAGCGGCGCCGGTCTATTCGCATACCTCGTACGACATCATCCCGGGCCAGTACCACCTGATCCGCCAGCCCGACATCCTCATCATCGAGGGCCTCAACGTCCTGCAGACCGGCCCGCGTCTGATGGTCTCCGATCTGTTCGACTTCTCGATCTACGTCGACGCCCGCATCGAGGACATCGAAGCCTGGTACATCCAGCGGTTCCTCGCGCTACGCAACACGTCGTTCGCCGATCCGAACGCCCACTTTCACCACTACTCCGGCCTCTCCGACCGTGACGCGACCATCGCGGCGAAGGAGATCTGGAACTCGATCAATCACCCGAACCTGGTGGAGAACATTCTCCCCACCCGTCCCCGCGCAACCCTGGTGCTGCGCAAGGACGCCGACCACACGATCAACCGGCTGCGGCTGCGCAAGCTCTGAGACGGCTCAGGCGCCGAACCGGCGGTGCCGCGCCGCGTAATCACGCAAGGCTCGAAGAAAGTCGACTCGACGGAACTCGGGCCAGTACGCCTCGGTGAACCAGATCTCCGAATAGGCGCTCTGCCACAACAGGAATCCGGAGAGCCGCTGCTCGCCGGAGGTGCGGATCACCAGATCCGGATCGGGCTGTCCCGACGTGTACAGATGCCCGTCGATGCCGTCGACCGTGACGGCCTGGATCAGTTCGTCGCCGCTCAGACCCGCACCGATCTTGTCGCGCAGGAGCGATTGGACGGCATCGGCGATCTCCTGACGCCCGCCGTATCCGATCGCGACGTTGACATGTGTCCCGGTTCGGCCGCTCGTCCCCGCCGCCGCTTCCCGCAAGCGCCTGGACTGCTCGGGAGGCAGAAGATCGAGAGCCCCGACGATCTGCACACTCCAGTTCTTGCCGGGCCCGGAGATCTCTTCGACGACGTCGGTGATGATTTCGAGGAGGGTGTCGAGCTCTTCCGGCTCGCGGCGCAGGTTCTCGGTCGAGAGCAGGTAGATGGTTGCCATCTCGATTCCGGCGGCGTCGCACCACTCGAGCAATTCGGCAATTTTGAGCGCGCCCATGCGGTGCCCGTGACTGACATCGGTGAAGCCGTTCTCGCGAGCCCATCGCCGATTTCCGTCACACATCACCGCTACGTGCCGTGGGTGCGCGAGACCGTCGAGATGACTGAGGAGTCGTCGCTCGTAGATGCTGTACAGCAGTCCGCGCAGATTCACCGTGACATCACCATGGTGTCAAAGACTACGCCCGGCAGTGACAGCCACATGCGAGCGCCGTCACGCTTTTTGTACACGTCGAAAACCCGCAGGTAGGTTATGCTACTGATGCGTAACCTACGGTACCGTAGGTTACGCGGTTGGCAACAGTACGGAACGAGAGGGGTTGCACATGACGGCATTCGGGCTCGAAGAGCTTCCGGTCAAACCACGCATGCGCGGTTGGATCCATCTGTGGGCGCTCGGTGTCTCCGTCGTCGCGGGCATCGTTCTCGTCTCCGTAGCCGGCGCTCAGGTCGGCGCCAAAGCGGCTTGGGCGACCGCGATCTACAGCGTCACGATCTGTGGCCTCTTCGGCATCAGCGCGACGTATCACCGCATCCAGTGGCAGACGGTCAAGGGCCGTACGTGGATGAAGCGTGCGGACCATTCGATGATCTTTCTCTTCATCGCCGGCAGCTACACACCGTTCGCCATGCTCGGCCTCCCGACTCACACCGGCAAGATCATCCTCGCGATCGTGTGGGCAGGCGCGCTCGCCGGCGTCGCACTCAAGATGCTCTGGCCCACCGCCCCGAAATGGGTGGGAGTCCCGCTCTACCTGCTCCTCGGTTGGGCGATCGTTCCCGTGGTCGGTGAACTGACGCACCAGGTCGGTGTGGCGCCGATGGTGCTGCTGCTCGTCGGCGGAATCTTCTACAGCGTCGGCGCAATTCTGTACGCGACGAAATGGCCAAACCCGTGGCCCACGACGTTCGGGCATCACGAGTTCTTCCACGCCGCGACGGTCGTCGCAGCGATCTGCCACTACATCGCGGTATGGCTCGTCGTGTTCAACTGACTCGCCAGTTCCACCACCGTCGTCACCGGCCGATCACACACGAATCCCCGACAGATGTACGCGGCTTCACCTCCGTCGACGAGGGGTCGATCTGCAAGCAGCGGTGAAGAATCCGGGGCACCCCCGACAACCACTGCACCACCCGGCGCAAGCCGGCGGGCATCGGCCAACAGCGAACCTTCCCCGACGACGGCCACCTGTATCGGACCACGCAACGACGCTTCCGCCACCGCGAGCCAGTGCCCCGCCGACCGAGGCGCACGCTCGAGCGGCAGCGTGGCCCTCGCCAGCGCGTCCGCCGCGGCCTGGGCGTAACGAGAAGAGCGCTCGGCATCGGTCAACGCCGCTGCGGTCAACAGAGCCTCCGCGACGCTCGACGCACCGGACGGCGTCGCGCCGTCCAACGGGTCTCGGGGCCGAGTCACGAGCGACTCCGCGAAATCGGCCGTGTCGAACCAGCTTCCCGGCTCGGCCGGATCAGCGAAGTGGTCGACAGTGACGTCGAGCAACTGCTGCGCCGCATCGAGCCACCGCGCCAATCCCGTTGCCTGGTATAGAGCCAGGAGGCCGGTGGCCAACATTGCGTAATCCTCGAGCACACCCGTCGGGGCGCCGACAGCCCCGCCGAGGGAAGCACGACGCAAGTGACCGTCCACCAGGTGAAGGTCGAGAAGAGCGCCTGCGCACTCGGCCGCCGCGGTGATCCAGTCGGGTCGGTCCAGGGCAAGTCCGGCTTCCGTCAAGGCCGTGACGGTCAGCCCGTTCCAGGCCGTCACCACCTTGTCGTCGCGGCCGGGCTGTGGACGCTGAGCCCGGACGGCGCGTAGAGCGTCGGAGACCGTCTGCCAGCGCGACCAGTCGTCGGGGTCACGGAGCAACTGCAGTACCGACGCACCCTCTTCGAAGGTTCCGGTATCGGTGACCCGGAACAACTCCGACGCCCACTGCCCGTCCTCCGCGCCGAGAATCTCGACCAGCTGCGTCGGCGTCCATACGTACGTGAGGCCTTCGACGCCGTCGGTGTCGGCATCGAGAGCCGAAGCGAAGCAACCGTTCTCGGTCAGCAGATCGGAGAGCAGGAACCTTGCGGTCTCCTCGGTGACGCGAGTGGCGAGGTCCGATCCGGTGCGCCGCGCCCAGTGCGCGTAGAACCGCAGGAGCAGCGCATTGTCGTAGAGCATCTTCTCGAAGTGCGGAACCACCCACTCGGCATCGACCGAGTACCGCGAGAAACCGCCACCCAACTGGTCGTAGATCCCGCCACGTGCCATTGCTTCGGCGGTGCGCTCGATGCCGCCGAGGATCTCGCCCGAACCCGTTCGCTCGTACTGTCGGAGCAGCCCCTCCAGTAGTGCCGACGGTGGAAACTTCGGTGCCCCACCGAATCCCCCGCGCGGGACGTCCTCGTCGCCGAGGATCGACCGGCCCGCCGCGTTCAGCAGCTCGGCGTCGATGGGTGCTCCGCCGTGCGGAATCCCGCCCGACGCGCGCTGAAGTTCCGTGACGATCGACTGCGCCGCGTTGTCGACCTCGTCGCGCCGATTCGTGAAGGTGTCGACTATCGCTTCGAGAAGCTGTGTGAACGAAGGCATTCCGCCGCGAGGCGTCGGCGGGTAGTACGTGCCGCAGTAGAACGGTGAACCGTCGGGAGTCAGGAAACAGGTCATGGGCCAGCCGCCCTGGCCGGTCATCGCAACCGTCGCATTCATGTAGACGGCGTCGATGTCGGGACGTTCTTCTCGGTCCACCTTCACACAGACGAAGTTCGCGTTCATGACGGCCGCGATCTCGTCGTTCTCGAACGACTCGTGCGCCATGACGTGGCACCAGTGGCACGCCGAGTATCCGATCGAGAGGAGAATCGGCACGTTGCGCTCGCGCGCCCACTCCATCGCTTCTTCGCCCCACTGTTGCCAGTGGACCGGATTGTCGGCGTGCTGACGCAGGTAAGGGCTCGAGGACCCACCCAGGTTGTTCCGCATCCGTGGGTCCATCGCCGCTACCTCGTTCGTCTCAGGATTCTTGCTTGGGCTTCTTCTCGGTAGAGACGTTGGGTTCCGCCGGGCTCGGAGCAGTGATAGCTCCCCGGTCGGTGCCTTCGTCTGCCTGCTGATCGAGTTCGGGATGATCCGGTTCGAACGTCTCCGGCAGCTTCTTGAGCTGGCGGTTCATCGACCGAACCAGGAGGATCACACCGATGAGCAGCGCAAGAATCACCAGCAGGCCGACCGGAGACGACTTTCCGAACTCCGGGCCGGATGGATTACTCGGGGTCTGAGCAAGAAATTGTGTGGTGCCGAGAACTACCTCGGCGGACAGAGCATTCACTTCTGAGCGTCCTCTTCGAGACCTGCGAACAGGTCGGTTTCCGGAATGGACGTGGTGACCCGCGTCTTGGCGAGCTCGAATTCCTCGGTGGGCCAGATCTTCTGCTGAATGTCGAGCGGCACAGCGAAGAACGAACCGTTGGGATCGATCTGCGTCGCGTGTGCGCGCAGAGCATCGTCACGCTGGGGAAAGTAGTCGCCGCACGTGACCTGAGTGGTCACCCGGACCATCATGTCGCCGCGTTCGGTCTTCCACTTCTTGAGCCAGTCCGCCATCGGGAACGGCTCACCGCGACGCTCGTACTCCTCCTGGAAGAGTTCGAGGCGCTTACGGATGAATCCGTGCGAGTAGTAGACCTTCTTGATTTCCCACGGCTGACCGTCCTCGGGGAAGTACTCGGGATCGGCGGCGGCTTCGTAGGCTGCCATCGTCACCTCGTGGCACCGGATGTGATCCGGGTGTGGGTATCCGCCGTTCTCGTCGTACGTCGTGACGACGTGGGGACGGAACTCGCGAATCACCTTGACCAGAGCGCGCGTCGACTCTTCGAGCGGAACGAGGGCGAAGCACCCTTCGGGCAGCGGCGGAAGAGGGTCGCCCTCGGGAAGCCCGGAATCGACGAAACCGAGCCAGCGCTGCTTCACGCCCAGGATGCGAGCGGCCTCGGCCATCTCCTCCTGGCGAACTTCGCTGATTCGATCGCGGACACCGGGAACGTCCATGGCCGGGTTGAGAATGTCGCCACGCTCACCCCCGGTGAGCGTCAGGACCATCACTTCGTGGCCTTCGGCTGCATAACGGGCGGTGGTGGCCGCACCCTTGCTCGACTCGTCGTCGGGATGGGCATGGACGGCCATGAGCCGGAATCCGCTCACGTGTTCGTTCACCTCAACTTCACCTGTAGCCGTTGCCGGCAGTTCACCTGTAGCCGTCACCGGCAGTCTTCGAATCACACGCTGTGCACCGCTCGGATTACTCCGGGCCGTTGCCGTCAAACGTACCGACTGCCGACAAACCTACCGACGGCGCGACGGGATACGTCCTCTATAGTTCCACCCGAGAGTTCCTGGCGCAGCCGTGACCCCTTCGGTAATCCGGCGGGACACAGTCAGTTGCTGCACGACACGCGAACTCGAGTCTTCGAGAGCAGAGTGATGAGCAAACCGCTTCCCCAAGATCGGTACCCGAGCACAACTCGCACGGGCAGTCCCCGCAAGTGGATGGTGTGGGCTCTGACCGCTCTCGTCATCGTCGTAGGCGGCGGAATCGCGTACTACGCGTACGGAAAATTTGCGGTCAAGGAAATCGAGACCGAGACCATCTCGTTCGACATCGCCAACGACTCCACGGTGAAGATCCGTTTCACCGTCACACGCGACGACTCGTCGCGTGAAGCGATGTGCATCGTGCGCGCACGCTCGAAGGACGGCTCCGAAACCGGTCGACGTGAGGTCTACGTCCCGTCGTCGGAACATCAGACCCTCGAGTTCAACACCGAGGTCAAGACGTCCCAGCCGCCAGGCATGGCCGACGTCTACGGCTGCAGCTTCGACGTTCCGGAGTACCTGACCAAGAGCTGACCTCGGAACGCACCCACCCTGCCGGACGTTTGACGCCGGACAGGGCGGGTAGTCATGCGTGATAGAATTGCCCGATACACGGTTCCGGGTGGAACCGTGTATTGCTGCATTGACGCAAGGTTTGACGGCAAGGTTGCATCCCTGGTGGTGCTTCTGTGTCGTTGTTCGCTGCTGTTGCAGCGATCGTCGAGGGAGCCCCCGGCTCCGACTACTAGGGAGTGATCGAGATGACCGAGACCCAGGTGACCTGGCTTACCCAGGAATCACATGACAGGCTCAAGAACGAACTCGACCAGCTCATCGCCAATCGCCCGGTCATCGCCGCCGAGATCAACGAGCGTCGCGAAGAGGGCGACCTGAAGGAGAACGGCGGCTACCACGCTGCCCGCGAAGAGCAGGGTCAGCAGGAAGCCCGCATTCGCCAGCTCCAGGAGCTGCTGAACAGCGCAAAGGTCGGCGAGGCCCCCACTCAGTCCGGTGTCGCACTGCCCGGATCCGTAGTCAAGGTCTACTACGACGGCGACGAGAGTGACACCGAGACGTTCCTGATCGCTACCCGCGAAGAAGGCGCACGTGACGCCAAGCTCGAGGTCTACTCGCCGAACTCACCGCTGGGCGGCGCGCTGCTCGAAGCCAAGGTCGGCGACACGCGTGAGTACAACCTGCCCAACGGCAGCACCATGAAGGTCACGCTGCTGAGCGCGGAGCCTTACCACAGCTGATCGGCTGTACCAGCTCTGAAAAGAAGCGCCACCCGACTCGGTCGGGTGGCGCTTCTTGCTCTGTCGACGCTCGCCGTTTCCTGCCCACTCACACCACGCGGCGAGCCTTCATGCCGGCGAAGATCGGGCCGACCTTCACCACGTCGCCGAACGTGGGTGCGTGAAGCATCTGACCGTTGCCGACGTAGATCGCCACGTGGCCGGGGCCGCCTGCCTGCCAGTTGCCGAACAACAGGTCACCGGGCTGCGCCTGATCCAGCGGGATCTCGACGCCGACACCCCACTGCGTCTCCGAGGTCCGGGGCAGAGTCACCCCGGTGGCCGCGTGGATCGCGTACGACGTCAGCCCCGAGCAGTCGAACCCGCCCATCGACGGCCCGTTGATGTTTCCGCCACCCCACACGTACGGCAATCCGAGAAACTTCAGACCGGCCTCGACGACGCCGCCCACCGCTGCGGCGAGGTTGTTGTAGTCGAAGGGCGCAAGCATCAGGGCGAACGAGTCCTGCAACGATTTGATCTGGGCGACGAACGGAGCGGCGACCGCCTGCTCCGCAGGAACCTCGCCCGACTTGTCTGCCGGAACGCCGCCCGCTTCGCGAACTGCGTCAGGCCCGACGTCGTAGGCAGCGAGCGCGAGGTCGACGGTATCGCCCTCGACCTCACCGGACTTCTGCCAGGACTGCGCTTGCTTCACGAGATCGCACAACCGGTATCCGGTTGTCATCACCGGATCGGCAACGCCCAGGATGTCCATCTTTCCGTCGCCGTCACCGTCCTTGCCGTATGCCGTCCACGCTGCGGTGGTGAAGCGGCCAGGCCCGCGCCCACCTTCCGGTGAGATGTCGGTATCGGGTCCGTACTTGAATCCGTTCTCGACCGAGTACAGCGAGGCGATCACCGCGGGCGTGATCTCCGAGCACAGAGCACCGGCCTTTTTGATCCACGGCGCGAACACTGCCACCGCTCCCACGGGCGCCAATGTCGCTCCCGGAAAGTTGGAGGGTACGGAAGGCACGATTCCCTCAGGTGTGTCCTGAGTTCGTGCCGGTCCGTTCCAGGCTGCAAGTGAGACTGCAGCATTCGAAGACTCGTTCTTCTCGACTTGTGCGGGCGCTCCGAGAGTTCCACTCATCACGCCCAGTGCGGTGCCGATCGACACAGCGATCGCCAGGACACCGACTGCCATCCGAACCTCCGATAAACCTCTGAAAATCCACGTACGTGGTCGTACCCGAAACTTGTCGGTGCGAACATCTACTCTTTCGAACATGCATTCGACACGGCTCAGTCTCGCGACTCCTGTAACCAATGTCTCATTTATCTCGGCGGGCGTTACGCAAATGACTACAGACGCCAAGGCTTTTCTCAGGTTCGGCGTGCAAGCTGAGTCCATGAGCGACGATCGGCCACGACCCGCCCGGGGACGCACTACGGTGTATCGACCCGTTCGCCTCGCCCTCGCAGCCACGGCTGTGGCGGGAGCACTCGCAAGCGGCGGACTTTCACTCGTTTCTTCTCCCACTGCCACGGCACTCGCACCGGACACGTCGGCTTCTCACACCAAGAATCCCGTAGCGAAGCGGCCCGTCGTGGTCGCCGGATTCGGAACCCCGGACGCCGTCTCCAACGGTTCGTGAGTACTCCGCGCTCGGCCTCCGAGTGGCTCACGTGGGGGGTTCAGGCCCGGGTCGTCGTCACCGACCCTGAAGTCCTTCCCTCCGCGGCCAGCCTGGTTCGCGGTTACCTCACCGCTGCCGACGCCGCCACCAATCGAGATCGTGCCGACTCCGAGATTCGTACCTATGTCAGCGCCGCGAGCAACGTCGACGGCGTCGCCGTGACCCCGATGTTCGCGCACTTCCTCGAAGACGCGTTGGCTGTCGCACGACTGACCGACGGCAAACTCACGCCGACGGCCGGGTCGGCAGACCCTCACTCCTGGTGGAAGATTCGCGTCGAGAACAACCGCGTGTACAGCCCGGACGACGTCGTTCTCGATCTGTCCGCGACGGCCCGCGCCAGTTCAGCGGACCACTGTGCCGCGTCCACTGCAACTCTTCTCGGGTGTGGCGTGCTGGTCGGCCTCGGCGGGGACATCGCGGTTGCCGGCCCGGCGCCGGAAGACGGCTGGCAGATTCAGGTGCAAGACCTGCCCGGCGACCCGACCTGCCAGGTAGCACTTCCGTCCGACTGCGGGATCGCCACGGCCAGCACCGTCAAGCCACTGCACCGCGAATCGACGGCGACGCCGATGTGGCGCACGGTGTCGGTGATTGCATCCTCCTGCGCCCAGGCCGCCGCATTCAGTCGGGTTGCGGTCGGCATGGGCGGTTCGGCCATCGACTGGCTACATCAACTCGACGTACCCGCCAGGCTGGTCGACCAGGAGTACCGCGTGACGGTTCTGGGCGGCTGGCCTGACGAGTAACTCGCCTCAGTTCTGCAGTCGTACTGCGTAACCGGCGCCGTCGAAGGCCGTCAGAAGTTCCGCCTTGTTGTCCGGACCACGCGTCTCGACGGTGAGGAAGACTTCCACTTCGTCGAGCGCGAGTTCGCCACCGGTACGGGAATGGATGACATCGACCACGCTGGCGCCGTTCGCTCGAACCACTTCCAGCAACGAGACCAGTGCGCCCGGCCGATCGTCGATGGTGATGTGAACGCCGAGGAACCGTCCGGCCGCTCGCAGACCGTGCGAGATGACGTGCGTGAGAAGTAGCGGATCGATGTTGCCGCCGGAAAGCACGGCGCACACCGGCCCTGTCAGTCCCAGCTCCTCCGGAGTGCAGGTCATCAAGGCCGCGACGGCCGCGACGCCGGCCGGTTCGACGATGAGCTTGGCGCGTTCGAGGCACAGCAGGAGCGCTTTGGACAGCGCTTCCTCGCTGACCGTCACCACGGCGTCGACATGGGCGGCAACTTCGGCGAACGGAACCTCGCCCGGGCAGCCAACAGCGATACCGTCTGCCATCGTGGACATCGACGCCAAGGCGGTCGGCTTCCCGGCTGCCAACGACGCCGGCCAGGCAGCCGCGGTCTCGGCCTGCACTCCGACGATGCGGACCTGCGGGCGCACAGCTTTGACGGCTGCAGCCACTCCCGCGATCAAACCGCCACCGCCGGTGGGAACGAGGATCGTGCCGACCTCAGGCAGTTGCTCGAGGATTTCGAGCCCCACAGTCCCCTGCCCCGCCACGACGTCCTCGTGGTCGAACGGGTGGACCAGAACTGCTCCGGTTCGGTCCGCGAATTCGCGAGCGGCCACGAGCGCTTCGTCGACAGTCGAACCGTGCAGGTGGACCTGAGCTCCATATGCCTTGGTGGCCACCAACTTCGGCAGCGGCGCACCCGTCGGCATGAAGACGGTCGACTTGATTCCCAATTCTGTTGCAGACCAGGCAACTCCCTGCGCATGGTTACCGGCACTGGCCGCCACCACGCCCGCTGCCCGTTCCTCTGCGGAAAGATTGGCAATGCGGTTGTACGCACCGCGCGGTTTGAAAGAGCCGGTGCGCTGCAGATTTTCACATTTCAAACTCACGGCGAAGCCGGTGGTTTCGGACAACACTCGCGAGGCCACGACCGGGGTGCGTCGCATGACCGGGGCGAGCAGTTGCTGTGCAGCCTTTATCTGTTCGAGATTCACGCATGCCTCCAGAAAGTGCGCCTCCACACCCTCGTGAGGTGTGAAGGCGCACTGCAGATTCGAAGTCGAATTACTGTAGAGCGAAGATCAGGACAGCGCTTGCTCGATGTCGCCGACCAGATCGGAGGCGTCTTCGATGCCGACCGACAGGCGAACCAGATCGTCGGGAACCTCGAGAGCGGAACCGGCCGTCGAGGCGTGGGTCATCGCACCGGGGAATTCGATGAGGGATTCGACTCCGCCGAGAGATTCTGCCAGCGTGAAGATCTCGGTGCGCGAGCACAGGTCGAGAGCTGCCGCCTTGCCGCCCTTGAGACGGACGGAGATCATGCCGCCGAAGCGTCGCATCTGCTTGGCCGCGACCTTGTGCGACGGATGCGAAGCCAGTCCGGGGTAGATGACGCTGGCAACCGCGGGGTGGCCGTCGAGCAATTCGACGACCTTCTCCGCGTTGTCACTGTGACGCTCCATGCGCAGCGCCAGTGTCTTGATTCCGCGCAACGTCAGGAACGCGTCGAAGGGGCCGGGAACGCCGCCGGATCCGTTCTGCAGGAAGGCAAACGCGGTGTCCAGTTCTTCGTCGTTGCAGACGAGAGCGCCACCGACCACGTCGGAGTGTCCGCCGATGTACTTGGTCGTGGAGTGCAGCGCGATGTCGGCACCGAGCTGCAGCGGCTGCTGCAGGTACGGCGACGCGAAGGTGTTGTCCACCACGATCTTTGCGTTGCCCTCGTGGGCGACCTCGGCAAGGAGCTCGATGTCACCGATATTGAGCAGCGGGTTCGTGGGCGTCTCGACCCAGACCAGCTTGGTGTTGGACTTCATCGCCGCGCGCACCGCATCGACGTCGGACACCGGAGCCGGGGTGTACTCGATCCCCCACTGCGTGAAGACCTTGTCGATGAGACGGAAGGTTCCGCCGTACGCGTCGTCGGGGATGACCAGGTGATCGCCCGGTCGAAGTACCGAACGGAGCAGGCAGTCGGTGGCCGCCATTCCCGAACTGAACGCTCGGCCGTAGGTTCCGGATTCGAGCGCTGCGAGGTTCGCCTCGAGTGGGCGACGGGTGGGGTTACCCGTTCGCGCGTACTCGAAGCCACTGCGCATTCCACCGACGCCGTCCTGGGCGAAGGTGGAACTCGCGTAGATCGGCACGTTGACCGCACCGGTCAGCGGATCGGGTTCGTAACCCGCATGCACCGCTTTCGTGGAGAAACCCTGCCAGCTGATGTTGTCGGCCTTGCTGCGTTGCTCACTCATGGTCCCCAGCCTAATGGCGCCGGTGCCGGCGCAGGAATCCGAACTCAGGAATCCGAACTCAGGAAACCCAGGAGATCGTGGCGCGTGATGACACCGACCGGCTTGCCGTCGTCGACGACCATGAGTGCGTCGGTGTCCCCGAGCGCCTTCGTGGCAGCCGAGACCGGCTCGCCGGAACCGATGAGCGGGAACGGCTTGCTCATGTGCTTCTCGACGGAATCCGCAAGGTGCGCACGGCCTTCGAAGACCGCGCTCAGCAGATCCCGCTCGGACACACTTCCGGCGACCTCGCCCGCCATGACCGGCGGCTCAGCACCGACGACGGGCATCTGGGACACGCCGTACTCGCGCAGGATCTCGATCGCGTCGCGCAGGGTCTCCGACGGGTGGGTGTGAACGAGGTCCGGCAGCTCGCCCGACTTGCCACGCAGAACGTCGCCGACGGTGGGGACGTTGGTCTTGCCGTCGAGTGGGGTGCGCAGGAATCCGTACGACGCCATCCACTGATCGTTGAAGATCTTGGACAGGTAGCCGCGGCCACCGTCCGGCAGGAGGACGACGATCAGGGCGTCGGGACCCTCACGCTTGGCTACTTCGAGGGCAGCGACGACGGCCATACCGCAGGAACCGCCGACCAGCAGTCCCTCCTCGCGGGCGAGGCGACGCGTCATCTCGAAGGAATCGGCGTCCGAGACCGCGATGATCTCGTCCGGGATGGACGGGTCGTATGCCGACGGCCAGAAGTCTTCGCCGACGCCTTCGACCAGATACGGACGACCGGTGCCGCCGGAGTAGACGGAGCCCTCGGGGTCTGCGCCGATGACCTTGACCTTGCCGCCCGAAACTTCCTTGAGGTAGCGGCCGGTGCCGGTGATGGTGCCGCCGGTGCCGACGCCCGCGACGAAGTGCGTGATCTTGCCGTCGGTGTCGGCCCAGATCTCGGGGCCGGTGGTCTCGTAGTGGCTCTCCGGTCCGCCCGGGTTGGAGTACTGGTTGGGCTTCCAGGCGCCGGGGATCTCACGGGTGAGACGGTCGGAGACGCTGTAGTAGCTGTTCGGGTTGTCCGGCGCGACGGCCGTGGGGCACACGACCACCTCGGCGCCGTAGGCGCGCAGGACGTTGCGCTTGTCTTCGCTGACCTTGTCTGGGCAGACGAAAACGCACTTGTATCCACGCTTTTGCGCCACGAGCGCCAAGCCGATTCCGGTGTTGCCCGAAGTCGGCTCGACGATGGTGCCGCCCGGCTTCAGTTCACCCGAAGCCTCGGCTGCGTCGATCATCTTGACGGCGATGCGGTCCTTGGAGCTACCGCCAGGGTTGAGGTATTCGACCTTGGCTGCCACCGTGCCGAAGTTTTCGCCCGTGACGGACGTGAGCTTGACGAGTGGGGTGTTGCCGATGAGGTCGACGACGTGTTCCGCGATGCGCATTCGTCCATGTTCCCAGATGAAAGAAAACGGTGCGCGCGGACGTCGGGCGAAGGTGGTGCAATCCGGCTAGATTGGCAAGTGTGAGTCGAACCGGACTGAAAGCGTCGGTGGCCACGGTGGTGGCCGGATCGAGTGCAGGCACGCTCTCCTGGTTGGGCTACAACTATCTGATGTCGCAGGCGGGGGCGGCCCGCGGGGTGATCGGTCGCAATATCGCCAAGCCACCCGAGGCGGACGGGGTGTACGCGCCCGGCGCCGACAACCCGGAACTCTGGTGGCGGGCCGTGCCCTTCGATCTCCACTTGATGATCTTCGGCGATTCGTCTGCGGCCGGCGTGGGCGCGCTGACGGCCTCGGAAGTTCCGGGTGTTCAGGTCGCGAAGCTGCTTGCGAGTGAAACCGGGAAGCGAATCCGTTTGAGCACCAAGGCCATCGGGGGCGCCACCTCCCGCGGGTTGAGTGGGCAGGTCGACGCCATGTTCGTCGCCGGTCCTCCCCCGGACGCTGCGGTGATCCTGATCGGCGCCAACGACGTCACCGCCAAGAACGCGATTCACGCGTCGGCTAAACGCCTCGGCGACGCGGTTCGACGCTTACGCGAGAGCGGCGCCGTCGTTGTTGTCGGCACCTGCCCGGATCTGGGGGTGGTCACGGCGATCCCGCAACCTCTGCGCTCCGTGGTGCGCGAATGGGGCCATCGCCTCGCACTCGCCCAGGCGGCCGCGACCAGAAACGCCGGGGGTCATCCCGTTCCACTGGCCGACCTGCTGGCCAAGGAATTCCTGGCCTCGCCCGACACGATGTTCTCGGCCGACCGTTTCCATCCGTCCGCGGCCGGATACGAACTCGCGGCGAAGCAGATCGTCCCGGTTCTCGCGTCGGCTCTGGGTGAATGGCAGGGTGGCCCGCTACCCGAACTCCCCCACGTCTCGGAGGCGGCGCAAGCCCGCACCGTCGCGGCCCGACTGACGGCGGCGGCAACCCAGTGGAAAGCCTTCGCGAGACGCACCAAACCTGCAGGTCAGCGCCCCGACGTCAACTGAGTGAGACTGCGTGACCACCATCTGGGAGCGGCAACGTAAATTGTAAGTCGAAGCTGCATTCAACTTGCCCTGCTCGACGGCGTTTCAAGCCGCCCTCGAGCAGTACACAAAAGGAGTTTTCATGCCCGAGGCAGTAATCGTCTCAGCAGTACGGTCGCCCATCGGCCGCGCAATGAAGGGTTCGCTCAAGGACATCCGCCCGGATGACCTCGCAACTCAGATGGTTGCCGCCGCGTTGGCAAAGATCCCCGAGCTCGACCCCACCGAGATCGACGACCTCATGCTCGGTTGCGGCCAGCCCGCCGGTCAGTCGGGCTTCAACATCGCCCGCGTCGTCGCCGTCCAGCTCGGCTACGACTTCCTCCCCGGTGTCACGGTCAACCGTTACTGTTCCTCCTCGCTGCAGACCACCCGCATGGCGCTGCACGCCATCCGCGCAGGCGAGGGCGACGTCTTCATCTCCGCCGGCGTCGAGTCCGTCTCCAGCTTCATCACCGGCAACGCCGACGGCCTCCCCAACACCAAGAATCCGCTCTTCGACGCAGCGCAGGCCCGTAGCGCCAAGCTCGCCGAAGGTGGAGTCGCCTGGACCGATCCTCGCGAAGAGGGCCTGATCCCCGACGTGTACCTGGGCATGGGCCAGACCGCCGAGAACGTCGCTTCGGCCACCGGCATCACCCGCGAAGACCAGGACCGCTGGGCAGTTCGCAGCCAGAACCGCGCCGAGGAAGCCATCGCGCGCGGCTTCTTCGAGCGTGAGATCACGCCCGTCACGCTCGCCGACGGCACCGTCGTCTCCAAGGACGACGGCCCCCGCGCCGGCACCACCTACGAGGGCATCAGCGGCCTCAAGCCCGTCTTCCGCCCCGATGGCACCGTCACCGCCGGCAATGCCTGCCCGCTCAACGACGGCGCAGCCGCACTGGTGATCATGTCCGACACCAAGGCAAAGGCACTCGGCCTGACCCCGCTCGCTCGCATCGTCTCCACCGGCGTCTCGGGCCTGTCCCCCGAGATCATGGGCCTCGGCCCGATCCAGGCCGTCAAGAACGCCCTGAAGATCGCCGGCAAGTCGATCTCCGACATCGACCTGTTCGAGATCAACGAGGCATTCGCAGTGCAGGTCCTCGGATCCGCTCGCGAACTGGGCATCGAAGAGGACAAGCTCAACATCTCCGGTGGCGCGATCGCGCTGGGTCACCCCTTCGGTATGACCGGTGCCCGTATCACCAACACCCTGATCAACAACCTGCAGGAGCAGGACAAGACCTTCGGCGTCGAGACCATGTGTGTCGGCGGCGGACAGGGCATGGCAATGGTGATCGAGCGCCTCAGCTGATCCCCTGAGCACGTCGAAAGCGGCCGCCCGGCTTCTGCCGGGCGGCCGCTTTCGTGTGGTCGGGTTTCAGGTAGTCGTGAACTTCCGAGCAAAACTCCCCAACTCGCGAATCAACTCTCGCGCAGCGTCGTCCTCACGCTGCACGGCAGCGCGAGCTTCGTCCGCCCATCCGTGACGGAGCAGTCGTTTGGCGGCAAGAACTGCCGGTCCGACGTTGGCGGCAATCTGCTCGGCACTCTCGCGGGCGCGTGCCTGTACCTGGTCGGCCGGCACGGCGGCTGTCGCCAGTCCGTAGGCGGCCGCTTCGACGCCGCTGAGCCACCGGGCCGACAGGATCAGCTCGGCGGCTCGCTGCGTTCCGATCACCTTGGGCAGTAACCAACTACTGGCAGCTTCGGGAGCTGTACCCAGCGAGGTGAACGGTGCCCGCAGACGTGCGTCCTCGGCAACGTAGACGACGTCGCAGTAAAGCAGCATGGTCAGGCCGATGCCGACGGCAGCGCCGTGTACCGCGGCGATCAATGGCTTCGGGAACTCCACCAGCGCGACGATCAGCGGCGCGAATGCGTGGCCGAAGTCGGCGTTGTCTGCGCCTGGTTCGGCGAGTGCGCGTAGGTCGACGCCACTGGAAAATGCCTTGCCTGCGCCCTCGACGATCACCACGGCCACGGCTTCGTCCGACGCCGCGTCGTCGAGCGCTTTGGTGAACGCTCGAAAACCGGCTGCATCAAATGCGTTCAGGCGACTCGGATTATTGAAGGTCAGCGTTCGCACTGCTCCGGCATCCGCGACCAGGATGGGTTCAGAGGTGTTTGTCGACATTCGCTCCCCTTCGTTCCAAACCAAGCAGTTGCTAGGTATCCAAGCACCGTAACCGTCCACAGACGACAAAAGAAGGGCCCCTCGCGGGGCCCTTCTTCGTGTTACGGATCGACTCGAGAACTAGTCGTTGTTGAAGTAGCTCAGCAGACGCAGGATCTCGACGTACAGCCAGACCAAGGTGACGGTGAGGCCGAATGCGACGCCCCAGGCTGCCTTCTCGGGCGCCTGTGCGCGGATCAGCTGATCAGCGGCGTCGAAGTCGAGCAGGAAGCTGAAGGCTGCGATGCCGATGCAGACGAGGCTGAAGATGATGGCGAGCGTTCCGCCGTCACGCAGTCCCAGTCCGCCCTCGACGAAGAAGCTCGCGACGAGGTTACCGAGGGCCAGAACGACAACGCCGATCAATGCGCCGATGATCATTCGCGTCAGACGCGGTGTCACCCGGATCGCACCGGTCTTGTAGACGACCAGCATGCCGAAGAACACGCCGAACGTTCCGAGGACTGCTTGCGCGATCAGTGCGGATCCGCCGACGCCACCGAATTGAATATCAGTGAACATGAACGACAGCGCACCGAGGAACAGACCCTCGGCGACGGCGTACGCCAACACGATTGCCGGGTTGTCCATTTTGCGGCCGAACGTAGCGACCAGAACCAGAACGAGGCCGACGAGACCGCCGCCGATGACCAGCGGGGCTGCGAGGTCGACGTTGTTGTTGACCAGGAAGTACGACACCAGTGCCGAGATCGTCAGCACACCGAGCGTGATGCCCGTCTTGGTGACGACGTCGTCGATCGTCATGGCCCGCGAGGTGGGACCGGTCTGGTACGGCTCGGCCGGAGCGTACTGCGGCTGACCGAACTGCTGGGTTGCCTGCGAGGCGCCCGCCGTCGCAGATCCGAACGAGGCGTATCCGTTGCCCTCTTGCTTGGGCAGATTGCGGAACACCGGGTTGCTGGTGGTGCGCACCGTGATCATCCCTTCATCGTGGTGGCCTACGACGGGTGCGTCGCGGGTTCGCCGGACGGATCCGAGTTTCCGACACGGTCCGTGTACCTGACTAAAAGTAAAGCACTCGTAATTTACAACGTCGAAGCTTCGGTTGTAGTTCCCGGCGCATTTCCGGAAGATCAACACTCTTCGACACTCGTCCCTTTTCGATACTAGGACGGTTTGACCGACTTCATCACGATGAACTTCGCGTTCTTCGCCATCGCCTCGCTCGGACCCACCGCGGCTTTCAGCGGTTCGCGATACCCTAGATGCGCGTTGTGAACAGTCCACAACTCGCCACCCGGACGCAGGACACGGCCGGCAGCTTCGAACATCTTGAGTGCTCCGCCGGTGTGCACCGCCGCGCCGACGTGGAACGGCGGGTTCAACAGAACCAGATCCGCGCTCGCACTGGGCAACGAACTCACGGCGTCGTCGCGCAGGCCGCTCACTCGATCGCCGACGCCATTTGCGGACGCGGTCGCCAGAGCCGAAGCGACGGCTGCCGAGGACTGATCCGTTGCGATCACGTGCACGTCCGGGAACTTCCGCGCGATCGCCGCCGCGAGAATGCCGCTGCCACAACCCAGATCGATCACGTCGCTCAGCGGATCGACCGCAATCTTTCCGAGGTTCTGCAGGAGCAACCGGGTGCCGATGTCCAGGCTCGCACCGGCAAACACTGCGCCGTGAGCAATGACGTCGAGGTCGAATTCGTCGAGGCGTTCGGTCATCGGGAACGTGATAGCAACATCGGGCTTCGGTTCCGAAGCCTTGAGTACGCGGGACTTCTGACGCCCACGCGAGGCGCTGACGTCGGAAAACGATTCGCCGAGAACCTTGTTCATCGCCGGGGTGATGTGCTTGTCACGCCCACCGGCGAAGACACGAACCGCCGGGTCGGCGTGGAGCGCGATCAGCTGGGCGATCTCGGCAAGTTCGGCGAGGCTACGCGGCAATTGCATGAGCACGACGCGGGCGCCGCTGAGCAACTCCTCGTCCAGTCCGTGCGAGGTGAAGGCGTCACTGAATCCGAGTTCGCGCGCATTGTTCGCGAGGGCCAGCTCTCCGGTGAGCGGATCCTGGTGAACGCGCACGGCGGCGATTCCGTGCACGAGCGCAACACCGGCAGTCAGCGCACCGTAGTGATCGCCGATCACGACGACGGTGCCCGCCGGTGCCGCGGCAAGAGCGTCGGCTGCCTCGTCGAGGATCAGACGATCAGCCGCATCGACGGCAAAGAGATTGGGTGCCTCGACATCGGGGAATCGGCGCAGACGATCGAACAGTTCGGGTGTGTCGGACATGCCACCAGTCTTTCAGGTGGAACTACGCAACACTCAATCCCCCGACCAGCAGGTGATCAGTTCGACATCCCTGTCAGTTCGACATCCACTGCACGACGTTGTCGACGGTTTCGCGTTCGGTGCGGAATCCGTTCACCGGGTGGTCGGCGTCGGGGTATCCGAACGAGATCGCGCAGACAACCTTGCGAGTGTCGTCGATACCGAAATGCTCGTGAATGAACTTGGAGCTGCCCGCGAGCGCCGCCTGCGGAATGGTGGCGACCCCCAGACTCTGGGCCGCGAGCAGGAAGCTGTTCACGTACAACCCGCAGTCGACTGCGCCGTAGGTGCCCAATGCCTCGTCGGTGGTGATGATCGCGACGTGGGGAGCGCCGAAGAGCTCGAAATTCTTCATCGTCTGTGCCGCGGATCCGGCGCGGTCACCGTGCTCGATTCCGACGCTCGAATACAGCGCCATCGCGCAGTCGAACCGACGCGACTTGTAGATGCCCTGGTACGCGCGCGGGAACTCGAAGTCCGACTCCTGGGCGTTGGCCATCACGTACTCACCGAGGCCGGCGCGGAATCGCTCGGTGCCCTCCCCTTCGGTGATCGCGACCTGCCACGGTTGCGTGTTGCACCACGACGGCGTCTTCTGCGCCAGCCGAAGGATCTCCTCGATCACCTCACGTGGCACCTGACGGTCCTCGTAGGCGCGGCAGCTGATCCGGGCGTCGAGCAACGCTTCCAGGCTCGTATCCACGACGATGCTCTCGGTCATGTGTTCTCTCCTCGATCAGGCTGCACTACAATACTTCGCACGATAGAACTACCGCCTCGACGCAATCGTCAGCGGGTCACCTTTGCGAAGGCCGACACCAGCTCGCCGAACTCTGCCATCGCCGCATCCGGATCCGGATCTACTGCTGCCAGCGCAACCAGCACATCGGTGGCACCGGATTCGAGCAGCTGCTCGGCGCCGATCATCGTCGCCGGGAGGTCGATCGAACCGTCGGACCCGCGTACGACGGTCAGTCGCCCACGGACCTGCAATTCCGCTGGATCGCGTCCGAGATCCGCCATCGCTTTGCCGATGACGTCGATCCCTTCACGTAGGTCGTCGTCCGCGGCACCCATGATCGGAATCCACCCGTCACCCCAGGTTGCGACGCGTCGTACAACGGCCTTGGAGAGCGAACCGGACACCCAGATCGGGATTCCAGCGGCCGGACGGGGCGCGCAGTACACGTCGTCGAACTTCAGACGAGGGGTGTCGATGCTCGCCGGCGCCGAACTCCACAGGGCCCGGCACACTGCGAGAGCGTCGTCGAGCAGTGGTCCCCTTTTACCGAAGTCCATACCTGCCGCCTCGTATTCACGTTCCTGCCAACCTGTTCCGACGCCCAGGTCGAGTCGGCCCCCGGAGAGCAGATCGAGTGTCGCGGCCGTCTTGGCCAGTACCGCTCCCCCGCGCAGCGCCGCGATGACGATTCCGGTCCCCAAGCGAATTGTCTTCGTCTGTCCGGCAACAAAAGCCAGGACGGTCAGCGGCTCGAGCCAGTTGGCGTCGGGCTCGGTGGGGAACGCCGACCACGTGTACGCCGAGTTGTCCGAGCCCATCACCACGTGATCGGTGACGAGGACCCGGTCGAAGCCGGCAGCTTCCGCGTTCTGACAGACCTGCACGAGTTTCGCGTAGGAGTCCTCCGCGAGAGTGGTGCCGAAGTTGGGAACGTTCAGACTGAAAGTTGTCATGTGTCAAGCCTTTCGGGGCCGGTTGGTCCAGCCACCCTCTTCTGTGGGGAACCAGCCTCCGGCAGCGTGCGAGCCGCCGTCGACGTGGATCACGGTTCCGGTGATGTATCTCGCCAGGTCGGAAGCCAGGAACAGTGCGGGGCCGGCAATGTCGACCGGCTGGCCCGGTCCGCCCAACGGTGCCCACCCCGGCCACTTGTCCCAGTCGTCGGCAGGAACGATCGTGCGATACGGCACCTGTACCGACTCGATCAGATCCGGGGCAATGGCGTTGACGCGCACTCCGGTTCGACCGATCTCCACACCAAGGCTTCTGGTGAACTGTGTCAGCGCGGCCTTGTATGCCGAGTACATCGTGTGGCCCGGGATCGCTCGATGCGCCTCCACCGTCGTCAGGTTCACGATTGATCCACCCAAACCGCGGTCGATCATGCCGGGAAGCAGGGCATGGGTCAGACGCACGACGTGATCGAAATTGATGCTGCCGGCCTCGGACCAGAAACCGGGATCCGTACCGGTGAACTCTGTCGGCGGGTTCAGGAAATGACCCACGTTGTTCACCAGGACGTCCGGCGCGAACTCGGTCAACGCCGCGGGGACTTCCCGCGTCCGCACGTCGTACTCGAGATAGTTGATCGAACCACCTGCAGCCGAGTCGAATTCGACGTCGCCAAGAGGAGCCACGTCGACAACCAGAACTGACGCGCCATGCGATGCAAATGCTCGAACAATCGCTGCGCCGATTCCCTGGGAACCGCCTGTGACCACTGCCTTCTTACCCACCAACATCGGCCCTGGGGAGTACGCCGATCCGACCACCACGAAGACACCCTTCTGCAGTTCGATGTGAAGCACTTCGGCGTACCGTCACACATCGATCGGCAAAACGGGCGCAAAGTTCTCACTCAGTGGTAGCCGCGACACCCCACCTGCTCGAACCGCCGAGTCGCCCATTCAAATAGTGCGGAATCTCGGCTGCCCGTATCGGCATTCCCTCGAGGTACCCCTGGATCACGTCACATCCGCACTCGGTCACTATCGCGCGCTGCCTCTCCGTCTCCACGCCCTCGGCGACGGTGTCCAGCCCCAGAGACTTGGCAATCGCGATGACGGCTCGCAAGACAGCGAACCTCGAATTCGAGGGATCCGCGTCCAGCGGTGCGACGAACGCCCGATCGATCTTCAACCGATCGAGCGGCAGCCGGGCCAAGCTGGCAACCGAGGAGAACCCGGTGCCGAAGTCGTCCATCGCAATGGCGATGCCGAGCGCCGAGAGCTGTACCAACACATCTCGGTCGGCGTCGTCGATGACCAACGATTCGGTCACCTCGATCTCGAGTCGGCTGGGGTGGAGGTTCACCTCGATCAGTGTCCGGCGTACCGAGTCGACGTATCGACTCGAACGCAGTTGCACCTGAGAAACATTGACGGCAACCCGAATGTCCTCCGGCCACGTTGTCGCCGCCGTGCAGGCAGCCCTCAGAACACCTGCACCGATCGGCACGATCAAGCCGGTTTCCTCGGCGACCGAAATGAAGTCTCCCGGCGAGACGAGACCTGAAGTCGGATGGTTCCACCGCAGCAGAGCCTCGAACCCGACAACAACTCCCGTCGCGGCCGAGACCTGTGGCTGATAAACCAACTCGAACTCTTCGTCGATCAACGCACGACGAAGATCCAACAATGCCCTGGCCCTACCCGTCGCACGATCCCGCAAAGTCGCATCGAAGGCGCGAATCTGGTTCCGACCGCTCTCCTTTGCGTGGTAAAGCGCGAGGTCCGCGACAATCACCAGGTCTTCGAGGCTGTCGGCATCGTCGGGCATCGAGCCGTACCCCAGACTGGCACGAATGCGAATCTGGTTGCCGACCAGTGAAAATGGTCGTTCGAATGAGTCGAGAATCGTTTGGAATCTCTTTTCCACCTCATCTGCACTCCCGATGTCGTCGAAGGCTAGGTCGTCGAAGGCGATGGCGAACTCGTCACCCCCCAGTCGGCCACAGATCTCGTTCGATCGCAGAACGCTGTGCAGTCTGCCGGCAACATCGCGAAGCACGTCGTCTCCGATGTGGTGTCCCAACCGGTCGTTGATCGACTTGAAGTTGTCCAGATCCAGAATTGCCAGCCACACCCTGTGTCCGTCCCGAATCCGCGAAGACAGTTGAGCGTTGAAGCTGTACCGATTTCTGAGACCGGTCAACGAATCGATCTCTGCCAATCGCAAGATGTTCTGGCGCTGGTGATACGAGTGCGTGATATCGGATCCGACACCGCGCCACCCGTAGGTCGCCCCATCGCCACTGCCCGGGTGACCTGACATCGACCACCAGCGAGTATCGCCCCGAACGACGACCTGCATGGTGAGGTCCCGAAACGCCGTCCCGGCTTGAAAATTCGCGGCGAGGAGATCAAGGGACTTCCTGCCCACATCTGTTCGGGACGCGCCGATCCCGATCAGGATCTCGTGCATTGTGCGGCCCCGAATCTGTGCTGCCGGCAAACCGACCTGCTCGGCGAATCGATACGACACGGTACTGGCGATACCGCGCGAATCGGTCTCCCAGAGCCAATCCTGTGCTCCGTCTTCGAGATCGTTGAGCAACAACTCGACGAGATCTCGTTCGTCCTCGGCTATGAGTTCGGCGCGTAGCCGTCTCTCGAAAAGTTTGGCCAACAGCAAAGTTCCGCTGTAGAGCGAACCTACAAAGACGACCAGCACCCCGATCAGCACGAAACGCGATGTGCCCGGTTCCGTCCAGAACGCCCCGGCCAACCCGACTCCCACCAGGCTGATCCAGACCACAGTGATTCCGCGAAACATCATGGTGGGAAACACGCCGACCGCGATCCCACCGATCAAGGTCGAGCTCAGTACCAACTCGTCACGAGGATCGAGCATCGGGAAGAGAACGAGAGCCAAGCACGCCAGGAGCACTCCCCAGACAATGATTTCGACTGTGAGTACCACCAGTTCGGTGGTCTGGGACTCGGAGACGCCGAGACGCGAGCGCCGGAGCCAATACACACTGAATCCAGCGCTCGACAACAGCATGACGCTCGACCAGGCGAAGGTGAACCATCCGGCATCCACCGGCAGAAGCACCACGATCGCTGACAAGGCAACCGCCGCGGTCAGAAACGACCACGGCAGTACGCGCGCGGTGAACCGCAGTCGTCGATCGAGTAGGCGACGGCGATCGTAATCCGAGAGGTGTTGTTCCGTGCCGCTGCGACCGAGTTTGCGCACCGACGTCCCGACGCGACGCCTACGGAGTACTGCCGGGTCACCCACGTCGGCCTGCTACCGCCGCTGCGACCGCGTCGACCGACATGGCTCCGCCGGCGATGTATCCCTGAACAGTCCTCACCCTTGCAGCGGCCACGGACTTCAAGTCTTCCTCACCGTCGACTCCCGAGACGACGACCTCCATTCCCAACGCGTCGACCAGATCCACGACAGCTTCGAGGATCGACCGTCCACCAGGCACTGCACCCGAAATGGAGCGCTCTATCCGGACTCGGGTGAACGGAAGGCCGGACAGTGATGCGAGCGAGGAGAATCCGGCGCCGAACTCGTCCACGGTCAGCGCGATTCCCATGTCCGCGATGGCGTGCAACGCAAACTTGGACTCGTCGGTGATCGCCGATGATTCGTTGAGTTGGAGCTCGAGCTGATGTGCACTGACACCTGATCGTCGAAGCGAGTCCCCTATCGTGACGACAAAGGAATCCGATTCGAGCTGACGCGTCGATACCGCGACGGCTACCCGCAGGTGATCAGGAAGGCGGGACGCCGCCTCGCAGGCCAACTCGAAGACGGTAGTCCCCAGTGAGTACGCCAAACCGGTGTCGTCTGCGACGCTCATGAATTCGGCGGACGTAACGGCACCGAGGCGGGCGTTGTGCCAGATCACGCGGACTTCCACGGCCACGATCTCGCGGGAAACCACGTCGATCCTGGGCAACAGCTCGAGTTCGAGGTCCTTCTCCGCGACAGTGTTTCCCAGATCTTCGAGCAGGCGGGCCCGCCGATCGGCCACGGACTTCATCGAGTCTCGATATTCACGTACGGCACCGCGCCCGGATTCCTTTGCCGCGAACAAGGCCAGGTCCGCAGCGCCCATCATCTCGTCGGCGGAGGACGGCAGCTCGTCGGGGAGGTAGTACCCGATGCTGCATCCGATCTCCAACCGCGTACCGGCCACTGTGATCGGCTCGTGCAGAGTTTCGATGTAGCGGCCGAGCAGAGTACGAACTTGTGAGCTGTCACCCACATCGGTGAAAAGAACCGCGAACTCGTCTCCCCCCAGACGTGCGAACAACTGTGACACCCCGCCGGCTTCGGACAGGCGATCCGCGACCTCTCGCAGAACCGCGTCGCCAACGGTGTGTCCCAGTGTGTCGTTGACCGACTTGAAGTTGTCGAGGTCGAGCATGGCCAACGCGAGACCACTTTCGCTTGTGTACGGCTCGCGCAGCAGTCGCTCGAGCTCGGTCCAGAAGCTGTGCCGGTTCGGCATACCGGTGAGTGCGTCCACACGACCCATCCGCACGATCTCGTCACTCTGCAGTTTTACTTCCGTGACGTCGGAACCGACTCCTCGCCAGACGAACTCGTCGGGTGTACGGCCGGGGCGCGGGCGTCCGGAGATCTGCCACCACCGAATTTCACCGTGAACTCGGACCGGAACGAGCACGTCGACGAATGCGGTCTTCGTGTGGCGGGCCTGCTGCAACTCCATGAGCGCATCGATCCCGCCGGGGATCCGTAGGGTGCCCAACTCCATGAACAGGTCCTGCCACGCCGTTCCCTGCAACTCGGTGGAGTCCAGCCCCGCTTCGACCGCGAGCCGCGTCGGGATTCGGTTGAACTTGCCTTTCTGGTCCGTCTCCCACACGAAGTCCCCGGCGTTGCCTTCGAAGTCGTCGAGAAGCATCTGCACGACCGATCGTTCCGACGCGGCGCTCAATTCAGCTCGATAGCGAGATTCCAGGTTGCCCGAGACCACTATCGTGCCGCCGATCAGAGCCGCGCCATAGGCGATCATTCCAATGAGAATTCGTTCGAACTCGGGTCCCGGCTGAAGCCAGAATGCCACCCCGAGGATTATCAGATTGGACAGGACCCAGGTGACCCCCACCACTCGCAACATCGCGGTGGCCACGGCTCCGGCACCGGTGATCGATGTGGTGACCGCTATCAGGATCAGATCGCCGGAATCGTCCAGGATCGGGTACAGGACCAGGGCGAGCGAGGAATACAGGATCCCGACTACAGCAAATTCGACGATGAGAAACGCGTAGGACATCCGGTACGTGGGTGTGATCAGGTTGAAATGAATGGCGAGACCCACGCACATCCCCACCAACCCGATCACGCCGGACAGCAATGGCCACACACGCGGCAGCGGTCCGCCGTCCGGGGGAATTACATACAACGTCAGCCCGAGTGTGACGACGAGGTGGACGGCAGCGGCCCATGGCAGCACGCCGAAGGTAACGGCTATCTGCTCACGAGTTACGTCATCACGTTGGGCGGGCGTCAGTCTTTCTCTCTGGCGGGGTTGCAGAAGCGACAGGACTGGCATCACTTACCTCCCGCTCCCACGACGCAATTGAATCGGACGTCCGACTCAGCAATTCTTCCGTAATTGGACGTTGCCGTGTCAACCAGTGCGTCCACCCTATTTCGGAGTCGCGTCTGCCCACAGACACAGTAATCAGCAAACTGCTGGTCTGCCGCAAGTTGGCGCCGCAAGTTTGATGCCTATGGGTTGAAATCAGACATGAGGGACAATGGCCGGAGATCGCCGATCACGTCGGTGGAGATTCCTCGACGGGTAACACGATCGGACTCATTCGAGTTCAGACAAGGACTATCACGATGGCAATCGACTACACCCGACGTTCCGGCGAGTCCACTCCGTCGCAAGCACCGGTCAGCCTGAGCAAGATCACGCTCACAAAATCGGCGCCGACGGTCAACCTCGCGAAGGCGGGTGAACGACAAGGCAATATGCGCGTGAACCTCAACTGGTCACAGGGGGCACCACCGAAGAAGACCGGTTTTCTCGCCAAGCTCGCCGGCGCAGGCTCTGGTGCGGTCGACCTGGACCTCGGATGCCTCTACGAACTTGCCGACGGGTCCAAGGGAGTAGTTCAGGCCTTGGGTAACAGTTTCGGTTCACTGACTTCTCCGCCCTACATCTCCCTCGACGGCGACGACCGCAGTGGTGCGAACACCGGCGGCGAGAACATGCACGTCAATCTTGGTGACCCAAGCGCTTTCCGGCGAATCCTGATCTTCGCGATGATCTACGACGGCGCTCCCAACTGGGCGGCGGTGGACGGCGTCGTCACCTTGTATCCCACCAACGGGCCGGAGGTGGAAGTGCGACTCGACTCCGCCAGCAACCAGGAGCGACTGTGCGCAATCGCTCTCATCCAGAGTTCAGGTCAGGGCGTGACGGTGACCCGTGAAGTTCAGTACATCAACGGCAGTCAGTCAGATCTCGATCGGGCCTACAACTGGGGAATGAAATGGGCTGCCGGACGAAAGTAGGGGCTGCGGACGGGATCTCCCCCATCCGAATGACAATGTCCGAATCATCCACAATGTCGCAAGTTACTGGATAGTGTCGAGAAGTGGGGTCGGACATGCGGGGTCACGCTCGACACCGATAGTGGGTCGGTGACGCTATGTGCTTGGCGACGCCGACGTTCGACCGGAAAGGCCCTCGATTTCCCCCGAGATCGAGGGCCTTTTCGTATCTTGCGTCACTGTTCGCACCCTTTCATTAGTTGATCGTTAAACTAGGCGTTCGTCCAACATGCACCGATGGAGAACGTGAATGTCCACGAATTCAGATCGACGCCCGCGCCTGCCCGTGAGAATCGCCTACCTCGCCGCAGGAGTTCTCTTTGTCGCCGCCATGCTCCTGTTGGCAAGCGTCGTCAACCCTGATCGGGACCGCGATTTCTCGATGAACCACGTCCCCGCGGGGACGTCGACGACCGCCTTCGCCGCAACGTCCGACCTCGGCTAACGAAGGTACCGGTACGTAAGTGGCGCACGTCACGAACTGTGGGTAGTTTCAACGCCGATGGTTCGCCGTAGGTCGGTATTGAGAGGGACGGCCAACCACTGCCCTGCCTGGTTGCCCCACCCAAGCAGGCAGGGCACCCCAGATCAGGCAGGCACCCCAGATCAGGCAGGGCACCCCCGATAATTTAAGCCTCAAGTAACTGTTACTCGGGAAAGACTTGTATCAAACCGGGACGAATCGTACATTTCATCCGGCAGTCGGCCTTCGTCCGACGCCTTTGCCGTCAATGTCGACGGAACTTCTCTGAACACCACCACAAGTCGGCCACTTGTCGTGACCGCATTCGTCCTCGCGAAAGGCTCGCCCATGTTCGATTTCTTCGGCGCAATCTCCGGCTTCTTCGGTCTACTGTTCGGCACCGGCTCGTCGAGCGGGAGCTCGGGAGGAAGCAGCGACGCACCCGTCGCCCCGCCTACCTGATCCACAAGCCTCACCCGGCACCGATCCGCCGGGTGAGGCTCTCGCGAATCTCTTTGAAACACAATGTAACAGCACTTCAGTTCCACCGACTTTTCTGCGGATTCACGCCGACACACTCCGGCGTCCGGACAGTTTCACCACATCGCCTGCAGTAATGGGTCCTGTGTCCGCCATTCTCCGTCGAGGCACACCCGCAGACCTCCCAACCGACAAGGCATGTGTTCGCCGTGAGCCGGTGTCCGTTGGGGCAGCAGTCCGGGGATTGCTCGGTCAACCGCATCTCCACATTTTCGCACACATGTTCGACAACTTGATACTGCACGCTGCACATTCGATTACACCGGCTGCTTCCGGTCGGCCCGAGCGCAACTATCCCTTCCGTCACTTCGGTCTGCTTTAATACGAAGGCTTTGTCGGGGGTTTACCAATGTCCGAAGTTGTCGAGTTTCTGCGAGCACACGCAGGCGAACACGGGGTTGAACTATGGGTTTCTTCAAGAAGGCGGCTGTGACTGCTCTAGCGGTCGCTGCAGTCGGAGCATCAACAGGGATCGCATCAGCTGATCCGTCGACCGACGTGAATTACGAAGCGAAGGTCGTCGACAAGTCGATCGTCACCACCATCGACGCCGGGTTGTTCAAGGTGTCCGGCGACGGCAAGTCCGTCGTCTTGCAGGACAGCAAGGGAGCCGACCTTGTTTCCCTGCCTCTCGCATACAACCTCGGGGATCTACAGTTCCCCTTCGATCGCACGATCAGTGAAGACGGTAAGACCCTCACGCTGACACCGATCACCGATTCTGCGAAGGCAACACCTCGACCCGAGAGTGCGCCTGCGGCAAAGGAATGGACGCCCGTCGCCTCGCCCGAGGAGAATGATCGGGCGATTGCGCACTTCCAGAGCCAACTCGGACTCGGCACTCAGGTCGGCAGCCTGCTCGGCACCATCGTCGGCGCCGGAATCGGTTGCGCTGTCGGCGCTCCGCTGGGCTTGACCATCGTCGGACTCCCCGTCGCCGCGGCACTGTGCCTGGGTGGCCTCGCAACAGGCGCCGGAATCGGCGGTGTCGCCGGAACGATCCTCGGCGGCGGCGGCGCGGCTGTCGTAGCCGGCATCGATCTCGTCAACACGCTGAATGCTCCTGCAGGGACGACCGTCTGGGCTCAGTAGCCACTTGGTGGTCAGTCGCTGCTCCACGGAAAGCCCCGCCCGCCCGAAGAGGACGAGCGGGGTTTTTCGATTCAATGTGCAGGAGGATCTACGTGGTGCCCCCAGTCGGACTCGAACCGACACTTGACGGATTTTAAGTCCGTTGCCTCTGCCAATTGGGCTATGGGGGCCTTGCCGCACCCGACGGGTCGGGTGCGGCAAGGATCAGACTATCGGGTCGGTCTGAGCTACCGACATCGCGATGCCGTCGAGTATGTCGTGTTCGCTGACAACCAGTTCGGTGATCCCGGCTTTGGCTTCGAACGCTTGAGCCAGCACCGTGGTGATGATCGCTCCGCCGCCGATGACGTCCACCCGCCCCGGATGCATCGGGCCGAAGGCAGCACGATCAACCCGAGGCATAGCAATGAGACGCTCGCACACGTCGAACAGTTGATTGAACGAAATCCTCGACAGGTGCACCTTCTCGGCGTCGTACTCCGGAAGTTCCTGAGCAATCGCGGCCAGCGTCGTCATGGTTCCAGCGACACCCACCCACGTGTGCGCCTTCTCGACGGGTACGGCCTCGAACGCCTCGGCAAGTTTCGCGGTCGCGAAAGCCGTCGCCTCGGAAACCTGCTCTGCTGTAGGCGGATCCGACGGTAAGCACCGCTCCGTGACGCGCACACAGCCGATGTCGGTGGAGTACGCAGCCTGGACGCCGGACGCCTCGCCGAGGACAACTTCGGTGGATCCGCCGCCGAGATCGACCACCACGAAGGGGCCCTCCGACGGATCGAGTTCTCCCACAGCACCGCTGAACGAGAGGCGCGCCTCTTCGTCGCCGGTGATGACCTCTGCTCCGGATCCGGGAATCACCGCGCCGAGCACGTCCCGCGTCATCGTGAAGAAGTCTTCCCGATTCGCAGCGTCGCGAGTAGCCGAGGTGGCGACCATGCGAACGGCGGTTGCTCCGGCATCGGCGATCATCGACGCGTACTCGACCAGCGCGACCCGGGTGCGTTCGATGGCCTCGGGCGCGAATGTCCCTGTCGCATCAACACCTTGACCGAGTCGCACGACGCGCATCTCGCGCCGGACATCCACCAGACGACCGTCGGCGCCGACGTCCGCGATCAGCAGTCGAATGGAGTTGGTACCGCAATCGACTGCGGCGACACGGCGAGTCACCGGTCGGTGTTGTCGGCATCGTCGATGCCAGGCCAGTCCGCGGGAATTGCAGTGCCGCGCAGCTTTCCGTGACCGGCCAACGCGACGGACTCGTCACCGAGCGGATTGACGCCGGGTCCCTTGGCAAGCGAATGTGCCATCAGCACGTGCAGGCACTTGACACGATCCGGCATCCCACCGCCGGCAAAGTCGGTTCCCAGAGATTCGATCGCGTCCCGCTCGGCAAGGTACGACTCGTATGCCCGTCGGTAGGCCGCGGCAAGTTTCGGATCCTGGGTCAGGCGTTCGGTCATTTCACGCATGACGCCGGCGGATTCCTGACGGCTCGCTTCGGCAGTCAGTCGCGGGTCCGTGAGGTAGTACAACGTCGGGAACGGTGTTCCGTCCGGAAGTTTGGGGGCGGTCTTGACCACGCCCGGCTGACCGTCCGGGCTGCGGTACGCGATCTCGATCACTCCGCGTGGCTCACGGCCCAATTGAGCGGCAACGGCGTCGAGATCCGCTTGTGAAACCTGTGGGGAATTTTCGGACGTGTTGCTCACCCGGTGGGTACTCCTTGTTCTTCTGGCTCTATCGGCGCCAACGGCATCGGGGCCGGTGTCGTCGTCTCGGGAACCACTGGCGGTTCCGAAATCGTTTGCCACAGATCGCGATACCACGGACCTGTGAGCGGTGTTTCCTTTTCCTGCTTCTTCTCGGGTTCCTTGTAGTCACCGGGAAGCTGAACCTGGAACGGGGTCTCGCCCGGTTTGACGTACCGAAGGCGTTCTCGTGCAAGAGCTTCGATGTACGCAGGGTCGTCGAAGCGCGCGTTCTGCCCTTGCAGCTTTCGCAGTTCTTCCTCGAGTACCTGACGTTCCGCCGCCACCTGCGCGGCATCCGAACGCTGGCTGATGTAAGTACGGAGCGGCACTGCCAGTGTCAGCGCCAGCATGAGCACAACCATCGCGAGCACAACTGCCCGACTGGTGGACAAGCCGAAAATGGTGTTGTCCGACTTCGGAAGCCGAGACCAGAACTTGTTGGTTCCGCTCTTCCCCCGGGCCGACTTCGACCCTCGCGCCGACGCTTTCTCGGCGGAGACCCCCGGTTGCGCGGGGCCTGTCACAGCGGAATCGACTGCTTCCGGATCTACCGAAGGTTCCGACACGCGTGGGCGTCGGGCACTGTCCCGACGCGCACGCGACGGTGTGTCCCCACGACGGGAACCACGACCCCCCGGACTTCCGCCGGGGGATCGTGGCTTACCGCGCTGTGCAGACACTACTGAATCTTAGATTTCCGTCAGGCCTCGAAAGCGAAGCGCGGGAACGCAACCTCGCCGGCGTAACGTGCTGCGTCGCCGAGGTTTTCCTCGATGCGCAGCAGCTGGTTGTACTTGGCAACGCGCTCGCTGCGTGCCGGAGCACCGGTCTTGATCTGGCCGCTGCCGACGGCAACCGCGAGGTCGGCGATGGTGGTGTCCTCGGTCTCGCCGGAACGGTGGCTCATCATCGTCTTGTAGCCGTTGCGGTGAGCGAGATCGACGGCGTCGAGGGTCTCGGTCAGGGTGCCGATCTGGTTGACCTTCACCAGGAGTGCGTTGGCCGCACCCTTGACGATGCCTTCTTCGAGGCGCTCGGGGTTGGTGACGAAGAGGTCGTCGCCGACGAGCTGGATCTTGTTGCCGATCTGATCGGTGAGTGCGACCCAGCCGTCCCAGTCGTCTTCGTCGAGCGGATCCTCGATGGAAACGAGCGGGTAGGCGTCGATGAGCTCGGCGTAGAACGCCGCCATCTCGGCCGCGGTACGGTTCTTGCCCTCGAACTTGTAGCCGGTGCCGTCGGTGTAGAACTCGGTGGCAGCGACGTCGAGAGCGAGCGCGACGTCGGTACCCAGCTTGAGGCCGGTCTTGTTCACGGCGATCGTGATGAGGTCGAGTGCTTCCTTGGTGCCAGCGACGTCGGGCGCGAATCCGCCTTCGTCGCCGAGACCGGTGGAGAGGCCCTTCTCCTTGAGAACCGACTTCAGGGAGTGGTAGACCTCGGCGCCCCAGCGCAGCGATTCCTTGAAGCTCGGTGCGCCGATGGGAGCAACCATGAACTCCTGGACGTCGACGCCGGTGTCTGCGTGCGCGCCACCGTTGAGGATGTTCATCATCGGGACAGGGAGAACGTGAGCGTTGGGGCCACCGACGTAGCGGAACAGCTCGAGGCCCGAGGACTCGGCGGCGGCGCGAGCCACGGCAAGCGAGGCACCGAGCAGAGCGTTTGCGCCGAGACGCGACTTGTCCGGGGTGCCGTCCGCGTCGAGCAGCGCCTGGTCGACCGTGCGCTGCTCGGTTGCGTCGATGCCGATGATGGCAGGAGCGATCTCGCCGAGCACAGCCTCCACGGCCTTCTCGACGCCCTTTCCGCCGTAGCGTGCGCCACCGTCGCGCAGTTCGACGGCTTCGTGCTCACCGGTCGAAGCGCCGGACGGCACCGCAGCCCTGGCGAAACTTCCGTCTTCGAGCAGAACCTCGACCTCAACCGTGGGGTTACCACGGGAATCAAGGATCTCGCGAGCTCCGACCTGCTCAATACTGGCCACTGTGTGGTTCTCCTTCGAATGGGCTTCGCATTGGGGCACGCTCTGCGTGCTTGACACTTGGGCTCCGACCCCTCCGGTCGAAAGAGGACCACGATCGCGGCTGGGCCTCTGCAGTGCCAGCACCTCTGTAGTGCCAGCACACAGCCTAACCGCACGGGCCGAAGGCTTCTTTATCGACGCGCGGTCACGGGTCCGACCTGCGGATCGATCACCGTCAGTCCGGCCGTACCCCGACTGAATACGCCGACGCACGATCACGAACGAGTGCGAGATAGTCGCCCGAGAGGTTGTACGCCATCAGTGCCTGCTGCCATCCGGCAGCGGAAGTGAGGTCTCCCCCGCGTGCACACAGGTAGCGGGCGGCCGTGAGGGCAGCGTCGTCGATGTTGTCGGGGTCCACCCGGCCGTCGCCGTTGGCGTCGACTCCCCATTTGAGCCACGTTTCGGGGATGAACTGCATGGGCCCCATCGCACGGTCGTGCACTGGATCGCCGTCCATCGCCCCGCCGTCGGTGTCGGGGATCTCGGCAACTCCCGGGCCACCGTCGAGGGGGATTCCACGAATGATCGGAGCAACCTGGCCGAACGCGTCGACCGACGAGCCGTCGTAGGTCCCGTGGCGGCTCTCGACGCTGCCGATACCGGCCAAAGTTGTCCACCCGATTCCGCAGCCGGGAAGCGTCTCGGCCATGACCGCAGCGGCGTACCCGTAGGCCTCGAGTGCCGTCGTCCCGATCCCGATGTCGTCCGACAATCCCGCTGCCCAGTCGGCGAGTTGATCAGCACTGCGGCCGGGAGCATTGATGTCGATCGGCGGCGTCGGAGAGCCGGTACCTGGGGGTATGCCCTCCGGAATGGCTACTTTCGGTTCGTTCGATCCGCAAGCCACGACGCCTGCGCCCAGCAAAGCTGTTCCGGCAGCTACTGCTGCTACGGCTCGCGAGAGACGCCGGGGACTTCTGCGGGCTGCGGGAGTTCGGTACACCCCTCCATCATCCACATGCGAGTGAACTACTCCCGAATCCATTGGTAAAGAACAGCAAAAGTACAGGTGAGAGCATGGTTCACTGTCGATGATGGAGTATCTTCTTCTGAGTTAAGGCTGGCCTAGCCTCATGCGTTCGTCAGAAGCTGTTGCACTCACTCAGTCAGGAGTCGCCCGTGCCCGTGTCGGTACTCGCTGCCGCGAGCACACCATCAGTTGCCACCCAGTTATTCGGCAGTGGCCTGATCGGTCTGCGCGAAGGCCTCGAAGCGGGCATCGTGGTGATGATTCTCGCCGCCTACCTCGTGAAGGCCCAGCGCAAGGACGCACTGAAATGGGTGTGGCTCGGCGTCGCGATCGCCGTCGCGATGGTGGCGATCATCTTCTTCGCGATCCACTACGGAACGTCGACGGTCGACGGCCTGACCGCGGAGATCATCGCGGGCGTTGCCTCCCTGATCGCCGTCGTCATCGTCACGATCATGGTCCTGTGGATGCGCACGGCCGCCAAAAACATTTCCGGAGATCTGAAAGCGGGGATGGAGAAGGCGTTGATCGCCGGACCCGTCGCCATCTTGTCGCTGTCGTTCTTCGCGGTCGGTCGTGAAGGCGTCGAGACTGCGTTGCTCATGGTCGGTTACGCCGAGAACACCGCAGGCAGCTCCTGGCCGTTGGTCGGACTGCTCCTCGGAATTCTCCTGGCCGCCGTCTTGACCGTCGCCATGTACTTCGGCGCCCTCCGTCTCAACCTGACGACCTTCTTCCGGTACACGGCGATCTTCCTCATCGTCGTAGCCGCCGGAATCCTCTCGTACGGTGTTCGCGCTCTGCAGACCGGAAACGTCCTGCCGGGCGGTTCGAATCTCGCGTTCAACCTGACACCCGGCTACGACCCGTCGACCTGGTACGGCACCGTCCTCGCCGGAATCTTCAACTTCCGCCCGGACCCGACCGTCCTGCAAGCCGTCGCATGGGTCGTCTACCTCGTAGTCGTCCTCGCGCTCTTCCTACGTCCCCTTCCGTCGAGCCCATCGGAACCGACAACCCCGCCTGCGCACGACACACACGTTCCCGAAAAATCCTGAGAGGCATTGCCGACATGCGTAAATCCACCCTCGTACTGGCCACGGCCGCGGTACTTCCCTTCTCCCTCGCCGCATGCACCGAGAAGACGACCGCGAGCGACGGCGACATCGTCGTCACGGCCACCGACGATTCGTGTGACGTCAGTGCCACCACTGGAACCACTGGCAGTTCGACGTTCCAGGTGACGAACAACGGCTCGAAGGTCACCGAGTTCTACGTCTTCGCCGAGGGCGATCGAGCGATGGGCGAAGTCGAGAACATCGGCCCAGGCCTTACCCGGCAGCTGATCGTCTCCCTCCCCGAGGCTGCGACCTATCAACTCGCGTGCAAGCCGGGCATGGTCGGAACCGGCATCCGTCAGGACTTCGTCGTCACGGGCGATTCGCAGGCGGCCACCGACGAGAGCGGCCAACTAGCCGAAGCTGCCGACGGCTACCGGAGGTACATCCGCAGCCAGATCGTCGCGCTGCAGGACACCGCAGCTCAGTTCGCCGCCGCCGTCCAGTCCGGCAACGTCGACCAGGCGAAGGCACTCTTCCCGATCGCACGTACCTACTACGAGCGCATCGAACCCGAAGCCGAGAGCTTCGGCGAACTCGATCCCAAGCTGGACCTGCGCGAAGCGGATCTGGAGCCCGGTCAGGTCTGGACGGGATTCCACCGCCTCGAGAAGGATTTGTGGGTGACCGGGCTTCAGCCGGATACCAACGCGGTCGCCGATCAACTGCTCGAAGACATTCAGTATCTTGCCGACCAGCTGAATGCCGAGGATTACACGATCGATCCAACCAAGATCGCCGGCGACGCCCAAGGACTGCTCGACGAGATCTCGACTTCCAAGATCACCGGCGAGGAAGACATCTTCTCGCACACCGACCTGTGGGATTTCCAGGCCAACGTCGACGGCTCGCAAGCGGCGATCGCGGCACTGAACCCGATTCTGCAGGAACGTGATCCCGAGCTCGCCCAGCGCATCGCTGACCGATTCGCCGACCTCGACGCTGCGCTGGCGCAGTTCCGGGTCGGCGACGGATTCGTGTACTACGACACCGTCACCGAGGCGCAGCGTCAGGAACTCTCGCGTAAAATCGATGCACTGTCCGCCGAGGTCAGCCAGGTCCAGGAAGTAGTCGCGGGACAGTAGATGACTGATTCACCAGAAGGCACACCCGCTGCGGAAAACGCAGCACCGCACGCAGTCTCACGACGCCGACTGTTCGGCGCCGTGGGGGTCGGCGCCGTCCTGGCCGGTGCCGGTGCCGTCATCGGGCGGGTGACCGCCGACGAGAGTTCCGGCGCCGATCACGCAGACGTGGTCGCCTTTCGCGGCGAGCATCAGGCAGGCATCACGACGCCGGCCCAGGATCGTATGCACTTCGTCGCTTTCGATGTGACGACGAAGTCGCGCGACGAACTGATCACGCTGCTGCAGACGTGGACGGCGATGGCCGAACGAATGACGGCGGGTCAGGAAGCAACCGAGGACGGAGCGACCGGCGACGGTCCGTATGCACCACCGAGCGACACGGGTGAGGCACTCGATCTCGCGCCGTCGCAACTCACCCTGACCATCGGATTCGGACCGTCACTTTTCGACGACCGGTTCGGTCTCGCAGACAAGAAACCTGCTGCCCTGCTCGATCTCCCCCACTTCCGTGCGGACAACCTCGATCCGAATCGCAGCGGGGGCGACATCGCCATCCAAGCGTGCGCCAACGATCCCCAGGTTGCCGTCCATGCGATCCGCAACCTCGCGCGAGTCGCGTTCGGGACCGCGTCGGTCAAATGGTCGCAACTCGGGTTCGGACGAACATCCTCGACCTCGACGACGCAGGCGACACCACGAAATCTGTTCGGGTTCAAGGACGGAACAGCCAACATCAAGGCGGAAGATCCAAACGCACTCGCCCAGCACGTCTGGGTTGATCCCACTGACGATCAGGCCTGGATGGCGGGCGGATCATTCCTCGTCGCCAGACGAATCCGCATGCTGATCGAGCAGTGGGATCGCGCAGTACTCAAGGAACAGGAAGCTGTCATCGGCCGCTCCAAACGCAGCGGAGCGCCGCTCGGCGGCAAGGACGAGTTCGACGAGCTCGATCTCGATTCCAAAATGGGACACGACTTCGTCATCCCGGAGGATTCACACGTTCGCCTGGCCTCTGCCGAGGAACTCGGTGGGATTCAGATCTTGCGCCGCGGATACAACTTCACGGACGGCTCCGATGGCTTCGGCCACCTGGACGCGGGACTGTTCTTCGTTGCGTACTGCCGGAATCCGGTCGAGCAGTTTGTTCCGATGCAGCAAAACCTTTCACGACACGATGCGCTGAACGAATACATCCAGCACGTCGGTTCTGCGGTCTTCGCTTGCCCCGGCGGTCTCGCCGACGGCAAGGACTGGAGTTCCCAACTGTTCACCTGACGCGAGTCTCTGTGTTCAGTACCTCCACGAACGCACCAAATTGACCGGTGCCCGATTCCGCTCGGTCAGTGGATCGATTGCTCTGGTCGTGGTCGGCGGCAGCAAGTCGGAGGTAGGTACCGGCGCGACAATTGCCGTTGTTTGCGCCTGCGGCGGTTCCGCCTGTGCAGGATCCGAAAACGGGCGCAGCACCGCCCACGCGAGGAAGCTGGTCAGCGCAACCATCGAGAACCCGACGCCCACAAGGATTTGCATCCTCCCAAGCCCACCAGCAGGTAGCGAATCCGATTCGGTGTCTTCTTCGGTTTCACCGACGCTGTGCACCACGGCCTGATCGGAAGACATTTCTACAGTATCCGTTGCGATTTCCGAGTCGGAGACTGCCGAAACCGCGACGTCCGAAACCGCGACTTCCGAGCTGGGGTGCTCCTGATGTAAGACCTCGGCTATCAATGCTGCGCCCTTGGCCGAGGCGAGCTCGGGCTCGGCCGGCCTGATCACCGGTACCGAAAACTCCCGCGCGAGTATCTTCTCCACCAGTGAAATTCGGGCGCCTCCTCCGACGAGAACCAAAGCGTCAGGGACACACCGAGCTCGTGCCGCAACTTCTCGAATCACCATCAGCGTGTCTTCGACTTCACGCTTGACAACCGAATCGAAACGGATGCACATGGATTCGGGAACGGGCATCACCTGCGCACGACGGGAGCCACTGGCGAGATACTCCTTGACTTCGCGGGCGTCGAACGCTGAATCAGCGTCGAGGGCTGCATCAACAGTGGTTGCGGGAAGTAACTCCGCGACAACCCCGTCGAGCCTGTCACCGGCGAGCGCCGTCGACCGCGTGGACGCGATGGTTGTCGCGGTCCCGATCTCGATCATCGAGACAGTCACTCCGGTTCGACCGATATCGAGAACTGTAAGTAACCGAAAACCTTCGGCCGCACCCGAAGTCCGTACCAACGCGACAACGGCAACCGCTTCCGGCACCGTGACAACGCCCTCGATACCTCGGGCACGCAGTTCTGATTCGAGCGCTACGTTCTGCCGCTCGTCGGGAACCGAAATGACCATCCGTGACGTGTCCCCGCGAACCGCAGCAACTAGGTGAATCGCGGCTGTCCGGACCGGAGAGGCGTCGTATGCATCTACAGTCCGAGTCAGGAATCGACCGCTCGTGGATCCGGTTTCCGGCTGGGGGTCGGCCCGAACAATACGAACCGAGGCAGCGCCCAACGACGCACCGAACACTGGATCCATCGCTGTACGCACCCCCATATCCAACTCTTGCACTGTTCATCCGCCGCAAAACATACTTGCGGTATGTTATCTGTAGCGGGAAGTTTACCGGATCCTCTGGAAACCGGAGAACTACGCGAAACTGGCAGGCCGAATCAATGTGTGGAGAGGTCCTTGAACAAATCGATGGCCAACATGACAACCGTGATGTCCGCACTACACGCACCCAACCCCACCCTGCTGGCGATCACCACCCGGCGCCTCCGCGACCGCCAGACACCGACCGGGATTCGCACGATCGACACGTGGATTCCGGGCCCTGGTGATGGGGCACTGTTCGCCTCGGTTCACCTGCCGTCGGATGCTGCCGTGCGCGGTGCCGTGGTCATATGTCCACCCCTCGCGAAGGAACACATCAGCGCTTATCGGGGACTGCGCCAACTCGCCCAAGAACTTGCCGAGCACGGATTCCTCGCTCTTCGTTTCGACTATGAGGGACAAGGAGATTCATCCGGTCGGCAGGATGACCCGCTAGCAGTTGCGCACTGGCAGGCCAGCGTGACAGCAGCCGTTTCGTACGTGCGGCGCACAGGTATCGAGTCCGTTGCCGTCGCAGGTTTGCGTGCAGGGGCCCTACTGGCCGCGTCCACCGTAGATACACTTGGCGACCTACGTGCGATGGTCTTGTGGGATCCGGTCATATCCGGTAGGGCCTATGTTCGAGAACTGACGTCGCTGTACCGCGTTTCGGTCGACGACGACCCCCACCACGACGATTGCACATCGATCGTCGGCGGCCTGCTGGCTTCCGCAGCGGTGAATGACCTTTCCGGACTTGACCTCAGCACGTTCGATCCGAGTTCGTCGACAAAAGTCCTCGCCGCGATTCGCCCTGAATTCGCTGATTCGCCCCGCATGGTACGGATGCTCGAGCGATCCGGTGCTGAACGCATATTCGTCGAACGCCAGAATCAGTTCGTTTCCCCCAGCAGTTTCGTACTCTCGGTGCCTACGCACGACATACAGCGGATTTCGAGTTGGGTGTCGCGACAATTCGGCGAGGACAAGACTTCCGTCGATCCAGAGATCACGTCGGCGGCGCATGTCGCGACGGCTGACGACGGCGAAGAAGTCTGGGAAATATTGGAACGACGGTCCACCGGATCACTATTTGCAATCTCCACCGCATCCCGCACGACCGCGAGCCACGCTGCCACAGCGATCTTTCACAGCACCGCGAACGAGCACCGGATCGGGCCGGCGAGACTGTGGGTCGAGTCCGCTCGAACTCTCGCCTCGCACGGTATTCGCTCGATTCGCTTCGACAGGATGGGCACAGGAGACAGCGGCACGGTCTGCACCGACGAGAGCACGCCCATCGTGTCTCCGGAAGCGCGCCGCAATGTGTTGGATCTCGTCGACACTCTCGACGTGCCGCCGTCCCGCCGGATGCACGTCGGAATGTGTTCCGGCGCATGGATGGGCGCCTTTGCAGCAAGCCAGCGCGGCGCAAGGTCCGTGGTGCTTCTCAACATAGTGAACTGGTCGATCAACAATCGCCGACCACCAGTGAAGAAAGCACACGTCGATGCAATGGAGTCTGATGTTGCAAACCGAATTTTCCTCGTGGCCAGAACAATTCGCAATTCCGGACGACGAGCTCAGCGGTACGTTCCCTACCCGGTGTGGCTCGGTCTCGGTTTCCTCGGATTGGTCAATGCCCCCGAGTCGATGCTTCGGACCTTGACCCGCCGCGGGACAAAAACTGCAGTGTCACTCTCGCCGGAAGACGAAGCGTGGTTCGAGGCGAACAGAGGCCGACGAGGTATAGCGCGTCTTTCGAGATCGAGGAATCCTCCACAGGTCTTGTTCTCAGGCTCCGGCGATCACAACCTGTTCCATCGCAGTTCGCGAGAACGCGTCCGCCGGTTGATAGTTGCCTCTGCACTCGATGCGTTCGGAGACCGAAAACTCGCCGTGTCGAAGCGCGATCAGGAGCGACTCGGAGCATGATGCGCACGTCTACCCGGAACGGAATTACAACGTCGTCCCAAGTATTTGTAGTCGTTGCAGCGACAACCGTGGCGCTTCTGACCGGTTGCACTGCCCACACAAGGCCCTCAAAACCGACTCCTACGTCCGTACCTCTTCCCTCGATCAGCGCCGACGCCGTCGCGGCCAGAGGCAAACTGGAAAGTGCGTCCGCGTTCGACGAAATCGATCCACTGATCGCCGACGTGGGCGCGACTGCCCACCAGATCACGTACTGATCAACTTCAGGTATGGACGGAAGCTCAACGGTCGTGTCTGGAGTCGTCTTCGTTCCGGAAGGCGATCCACCACCCGGCGGGCGGTCTGTTGTCACCGTCGGTCACGGCACAACGGGAGTGACTGCGGAGTGCGGACCTTCGATGTACCCGAATCTCCTGGGTTACGCGAGCACGATCGTCCCTTTGATGAAACTTGGGTTCGTCGCAGTCATGACCGACTACCAAGGATTGGGTCCGGCAGGCGGCATCAACCCGTACCTCGATCCGAACACCAGCGCATTCAACCTGATCGACGGAGTTCGCGCGGCGCGAGAAATGGTCCCGGACACGTCCGGGAAATGGGCAGGACTCGGCGTGTCGATCGGCGGGCAGGCGACATGGGCGGCGGCAGAGTTGTCCGGTTTCTACGCGCCCGAATTGAATTTTGTCGGATCGGTAGCGCTGGCTCCGGCGGCAGATCTTTCCAAGCTCGCCGACTTGGCCCAGTCGCAGTGGCTGACGCATGAACAGCAGATCATGATGTCGTACGTAGTATCTGGGCTGACCATCGCTCGACCCGGCACCGATCCAGGCAACTACCTACACGGCGCGCTGGCGAGCAACTCTGCGATGTGGCTGGCATGTGCGGGTCCGGTGTTGAAAGAACGCGGCGAACAAGCATCACGACTGAATCCCGCCGATACCCTGCCGAACTCCAACGAGGCCGGAGCAGTCTTGCGCGACTGGCTCATATCGATCGCCCTTCCGCAGCGTCCGGCCGGAGGACCACTCTTGGTCATCAACGGCGACGCTGATCAGACGATCCGCCCGCAGTGGGTGCAAGAGGCCGTCGACAATGCCTGTGCGTTCGGCGATTCGGTGCAGCACATCGTCAGGGCAGGCCAAACTCACAATAATCTGGATCCGGGGTCCGAGACCGCAGTCTGGCTCCAAGCGCGCTTCAGAGGCGAGTCACCGCCGTCGGACTGCTGATTATCGTCCAAAACTCGAATCGACCAGGTACTCCATGTTCTGAACCGCAGGAGTGGACACGACGTCTGAATGTGCCTTCGCCGAAGCCACTTCCGCCCCGTTTCGAACCACGCTGACCGAGACGGCGCCGACCGCCGATGGAACCGTGCAGATGTCCATCCCTGTATCGGCACTGCACGTGGTCGTCGTACCGCCGACCGTAACTTTCACTTCGGCACCTTCGACCAAGAAGGTCAAAACCTCGATCGTGTCGCGAACCGGGGACGACCCCGCACGCAGAATCATCGGTGATACCGAGGGTAGTGCGGGTTGCGCGGACGACAGCTGGTTCCGATATGTGACGTACGCGATATCACGTGCAATCGCCGGTGCCGTTCCGGTCTTGAACCAGTCGACAAAATATGCGTTCAAATCGAGCAGCGCACGACCGTGCCCCTCGCTCGGTGCAAACGCCGTACCTTCGCTGTAGTCGTTCCACGAAATTAGTTGCACCCATTCGCTATCCGATTCGCGCGCAATCTGCCAGGTGTTTCGGAGATTCCCAGTGTTCTGCGCTTCGTCGAAAACCGATTGGCTGGGACGCGCATCCTGGAACGAGACCGACTGCATCCATATCTTGCCGAGAGCGTGCGCTCGGTTCACCTGATCCAGTGGCGAGCCGATCCCGGTGTCCGTCACTGGATTGAAGGAAGGGTTACGTCCACCCCACGTCGACATTCCATAGCTTATCGACGCGAATGAATCCATATTCGTGGTGGAGTTCAGGAAGAGTGGAACGAAGGCCACCTCGATCCCGTAGCGGGCCTTCATGATTTCGAGAAACTGCGACCACCACGCCGGGTCGTGTTTCTCGGCAAGAAAGGGCGAAATCACCACCCGGTTGTCCGTCAATCGAAAAACCGACGGCGATGACGCGTACTGCGACAACTCGCCTGCCAGATTCGCGGGGTCCAATGTGCCGAGTTCGCCGTTCATATCCGGCATCAGCATTATTTCGAACGCAGGATCAACCGCAGCCGAAGCGGCGAGAAGTTGGGACGGAACGGACGAAGACCACAACGGGTTCGACGACTTCGTCAGAATGTCAACCGAGAACCCACTGATTCCCGCGTCGATTGCCTGCCGCACTTCATCTTCGAGATCTCGCTGCCTCCACTGTGGGTCAGCTGAAACAGGCCGTGGTTGCGGTCGGTCTCGAAGAAACCCTCCGAATGCGGCGTATGAACCTCGTTCACCGTTCGGATTGAGATACTGCGTGGCGTAATAGTCTTCGCCCGACGGTAGGTTGTCGATCGAAAGGGGATACGGCGGGAAGTAGTGCGCAAAGACCATTTTGCCGGTCGACTGTCCGTTGTCCGGAAGCTCGACGGCGGGATGTGATGACACCGCCGCGTCAACCCTCGCGTTTGGGTCCACTCCATCAGAGAGCCTGAGGCCGGCCACTACGAGAAGCACTGACGACACCAGCGCAATGCCGATGGCAACTGCACGAAATTTCCTGTCCCGCGAACCTTCGATACTCACCCGTTTCCGTTTTCGAGCATCGGCGTTCACCGAATCAGCCACCCCTTCTCACACACGGCCTTACGCCGCAATGTCCGGTGACGTTGACATCCCGAACCTGGAAATCGAATTCCAATTCAATTCTGCTGCACAGAATCCGAAGCTTGCGACGGATGATTCGACCTGGAATCGGAATCGCCGTTCCCACCGAGTGATCTTACCTGCCGCTTATCGGTCGGCAACTCGTCACTCGAGAGGTTCGCCTTCTGCGCGACCTTTGTGCGGAGCATCGAGCGAGGGATCGCCACTGTCGGACTGTCCAGATCACTGCGCGTGTAGCGCCCCTCAGTCTCCGCCGGCTCCCATTCGTCGAAATCGATGCGCATATCTTCGGCCGGAGATTCGGCCGAATCCCCCGAATCATGCTTCTCCACTTCATTCTTCCCCGTCGATCCCACACCTGGTTCTGCGTGTACTACCTGCGCGCCGGCTCCTCGTTCAACGGGAGGCCACGCGCCGACTGGTTCATTCGATGCATCATTCACCGGAGGCTCGTTCGCCGCAGGCTCGTCCACCACACTCACACGGCTGCGGACCTTGACCAAGCCACCCCGTCCGACACCCGACAGCACCGCGCCCAACAGGTTCGCGCCGGCAGCGCGCAGCGTGGTCGCTGCGCCTTCCACCTCGTCGACCGACGAAATGCTCTGTGTTGAAACAAGAACCACGCCGTCGACGACTGAGCCGATCACAGCCGAATCGGAATAGAGCGACAACGGTGGACCCACGACGATCGTGTATTCGAATTTCTCGGAGGCTTCCGAAAGCATCTCGCGTGCCGAGACCGATGCGATGGCATCACCGGAATCGGATCGTATCGAGCCGGCGGGCAGCAGAGTCAATGAGCGACCGGGTACCTGAACGAGCACGTCCACGAGCGGAATCGCACCGGCCAGCACGTCGGAAAAACCGACTGCCGGCTTGATACCGAGGTATGAATCCAAGCTCGGCGACCTCAAGTCACCGTCCACCAACAGCACTCGACGTCCCGCTTCGGACAGGACAACCGCGAGATCGGCTGCGATGCACCCCGCAGGCTCCGAGTACCGAGGCGAGGCGATGAGGACCGAACGGATCGCGTCGGCACTCGGGCCGGCGAACTCGATACCTGTCCTGAGCTTGCGTATCGACTCGGCATAGGCGGTCGCGCCGTCGGCGGGGAACGTCAACGCGCGAAATCCCCGCGAGGCCGATTCCGGAACTGTCGCCAAAATCGGTACACCTGCAACGGCCGAGAGCATGGAAGCGCTTCGAACGGACCGGTCGAGTCGCCCAAGGAGCACCCGGACGCCGATGCCGACGACCAGGCCACCGATGAGGCCGAACAGGGACGTCATCACGAGATTCGAACCCCCACTGGCATCTTCAGCGTTGGCCTCGGTGACCACCTGGACGGAGGTATTCGGACGGCCACCACCGTTAGGGGTCTCCAACTGCCCCACATATTGTGCAAAATTCTTCGCATACGCATTGGCGATACCGGCCGATCCTTCGGCCGTCGAATCCGTGACAGAGACCTGCAAGAGCACAGTTTTCTCAACTGCTGCCGCCGAAACCTGCGAGGCCAACTCATGTCCGCTCATTGGAAGACCCAGGTCGTCGATCACCTTGACCGCCAGATCGTCGCTCGAAAACAGTTGGGCATAGGTCGCCGCTCGTTGCTGAGAAAACAGATCGCCCTGGTAGGCGCCAGCCGAGTCAGCACTGATCGGCGAGCCGATGAACAGCACAGTTGTCGACGTGTAGGACGACGGACTCGAGATGGCCATGAAAGCACCGAGGATCAAGCCGAGCACCGCGAAGACAGGTAGTGCCCACCCCCGCCTCAGAATTCGCGCGGCAGTGCTGAGTGCATTCATGTGTTCGCCTTTCTTGGAGATCGCTGTGTGCGTGTGTCTCCGTCGCGCCGTGGCGTGTAACTTGCCACCGAGTCAGTTGTGTCTGGCCGATTCACGGGCAACACTGCCCCTCGCTGCGTTCGGCGCGTGGTCGTCAAGAGGACCGAACCTTCGATTTTCGCTCCTGCGATTTCCAGATCGTGAATCTTCGTCATCACCGTCTGCATGTTTGTCGAATGAGACTGAACGACAAGGATTATCGAACGGCATACGTTGGCCAGTCGGCCCGAGTCGGCGTACTGCGTCCCGCCGGAGTCGAAAACAACCACTACGTCGAACCTGGCACTCAGATCTCGCAGCATGCGCCTGAACGACTCAGACTCGAAGACTCGCTCCGGAGTTTCGGTCGGCGAACCGCTCCGGAGGAGAGTCGGATGCAGCGGTGTCGAGATCAGAACATCATCGAGGACGCTGTCCGACATGACGATGTCGGTGACCCCGAACTCGATATGTGCACGCGAGGATCGGAAGTTGCAGTCGACGAGAACCACCGAATACCCCAGAGCGCAAGCAGCATCGGCGATGCCGCCAGCTGCGAACCTGCTGATCTTCCCCTCGTCGGCAGCGGTCACGAGCACGGGTGACGCGGGCGTACCTGACCCGATGAGATCTCGGTTGAACTGCAGTCTCTCAAAATAACTTCTCGATGCCGACTGAGCACCTTCCTCGGCGGACAATCCCCTGTCACCGAGGTACGGGATCGACTCGAGCACAGGTAGACCCGTCCAGGCCGCTAATTCGTCGACACCCTGAACTGCTCTCGACCTCGCAGCAGCCAAGATCACACCAGTCACTCCAACCAGCGATCCGACGACCAACCCCAGAAGAACGTTCGGAATCGTCTGCGGACCAGCCGGGCTCGTCGGTGCTGACGCCGTGACGACAGTCAGCGGCTGAACCGTCGGGATCAAAGTCCCACTCGGCGTCTCGAGTCGCCGGATCGTCTCGTTCATCTCATCCGAAGCCGCGTTCGTCAGTTGCAACGCCCGGTCTGCGCTGTCGGTGGTGCCAGAGATTTCGAGCAACACGGTGTCGGGCACAACGCGAACCGAAATGCTTTCGACGTCACGCAGACCACTCTCGCCCAGACGACTTGCGACGCGGGCCGAGAAGTCGGCACCCTCCGCCAGACGCGTGTACGTACCCGCTCGTTGCTGCGAGAATTCGTCACCTTGGAAAGGGCTCGAATCGGCATTGCCCAGAGTGGTCGGTGTACCCCACCCTGGCGTGGTGAGAAAGAGCTGGGTCGAGGACTTGAAAGTGGTCGGCGTGAGCAATGTCAGCAGAACGCCTACCAGCAGGCCGAGCAATGTCGAGATGCCGACGACAACCCACTTGTCACGAAGGACTCCGAAGAAGCGGGACGGGTTCATCGCAGAATCCCCCCATTCGGCGCGCCCTCGCGAATCACACCGGAGGCGGTCAGCGATTCCACCAGTTTCTGAGCAATCACTGCGTTCCCCACTGCATTCGGGTGCACACCGTCCTCGAATTTCAGTGTCGTGAGGTCCACGTCGGCGTACCAACCGTCGGCAACAGGATCGATCACGGTCGCGGCAACCGATTCCCCGTAACTTCGCAGCGCTGATACGAATTGGTCGTATCCGTCGTACGGCACAGGTGTGACGTATGTCGGCACGATGATCACCAGACGCGCATCCGGCCATGCATCCCGGACGGTATCGATGTACGACGTCATGACGGGAAACAAATCCATCGGACTCATGTGCAGATCGTTTCGCCCACCGTCCACGAAAATGATGTCCGCTCGATACCGCTCGATCGACACCTGTAGTCGATTCTCGAATCGTGTTGTAGTTCCCTGATACTCGGGTGCGCCGTCGTTGGTGAAACCGGTGCTTCCCTGAGCATCGACATTGCAGTCCCACCCCATCCGGACGCAGATGATTCTCGGGTATGCCCCGAGCCCGATTCCGTTGATGCCCGCAGTGAAGCTGTCGCCGAACCACATCGATGCCGGCGCTGTGTCCGGCGGCAACTGAGGAACCGTTGTCGCTGCTGTGAGGGCGGACCGGCCGTTTCCGGCAGCCGAATTCTGACGCACCGCCAGCGCCGTCGCACAAACGACCAGTACCACCAGCAGAGCAAGGCCCACAAGTTCCAGCGGGCGACGGGCAGAGATTCTCGACGAGAATCGGTTCGTCCGAGTCATCGAGTCACCTCCCGCCGTGAGACGAAGAATGCACAACCGATGATGACGAGGAAGTACGACATCGCTTGCAGCAGTGATCCTCTGAGCAGAATGATCAGGTAGAAGGGCAGGATGCAGGCAAGGATCGTCGGCGCCCTGGACTGGCGCAGCGACAGTTCGATTCGTCTGTCCTGAATCCCTGCGATCAAGCCTAGAGCAACCATTCCGACAATCAGCGCGATCCACCCACCGTTGACGAACAGCTCGGACCACAACGGAGCAGAAAGGTTCTTGACCGTGTAGTTGCGGCTCTCCGCGAGCAGGATGCCCGTGTCCGTAGCTTTGCCGGGCCAGATGGTCCGCGGAATCCAGAAAAGAACAACTCCGAGTGCCTGCTTGCCATCGGTAACCCCGTGCGTATTCACAAAGTTGACGGTGTTGTTGACCTGCGCAAATGCGTCGTAGTCCGGAGACGTGAGCGATTCGAGAGGCGAGCTTGTCTTGAACTGTGCCGACGTGCTGTACCTGAACGCATCGGCGAGCGGAAAGACCAGGACAAGTGCAGCCACGGCAAGCAAGGCAACCACACGGAAACGACCACGGGTCGCGAAGAGTCCGAAAAGTGCCGCCACGGCTAGTGCTGCAGTACCGAACAGATACCTCGCACTCGAGATCGGATTGAAAGTCAACAACAGCACGGCTCCGAGCACGATGGCGCAGAGAAGAAACAAACGATCGGCTCCCGGATTCTGATCACGGTATTTGACCACCGCGATGAATGCGACAAGCAAGGACATCATCGCGACGGCGCCGATGATGCTGGCGACCGTGGATTGCCCCAGCGACGCACTCGCCTGCTCCACCACGGCACTTCGGCTCGACAGAAGCGTCCCTACACCAAGTTTCTTGATGTAGTACGCGTTGGCGACCAGGGCGCAACCGGCAAGAATCAAAACCCGAACGGGATCCACACGCACGCTTGTGGCGTTTCCCCATCGCGTGTCTCTGATTCGACGCCACACCGCTCCGGAGAACACTAATCCCACCAGGAAGCCGCCGATTCCCAGAAGGACGATAGCCACCGCTGTCGAGTTGAGGGACGGATCCACTCGGGGCGTCGTAGGAGGAATCTCTCGCAGGCGGAGCTGGGCAAGTGGGGCAAGACCCATGAAGACATAGGTGAAAACCCAGAACGACATCTCGACGAGCCGACGAAAGCCCTCGCCCACAATCCACGCATAGCGCAGTCCCGAAATCGTGGTGACGGCAAGTACCGCCATCCATACACGCCCTGGCGGTGTCGGAGTGAACTCGACGACTGCGAAAGGCACGATGACCACCATGATCACCGCGGTCCAGATCGCAATCAGCGGTGGCATCAACGAGTCCTGCCGCCCGACGTCGAATTCCGCGAACTCGTGAGGCTTTGTCCGCCCGCTGGAAATTGTTTTCACGTGGTCGTCCCGGCCAGTGCGCCTGTTCGTGTTCGGCGCAGATCGCCTGGTTCGGCACGATCAGCAGTGGACGGCACGCTCGCGGGGTCTTCACGGCCGGAGTGCTTCCGTTGGGCAGCGACCACCAGGCACACCGCAACGAGGACGGACGAGACCGCCAGCCCGATCGCGACTCCGACCGCGGTTCCTGTGAGGGCCGCGGCCGCGCTGCAGATGACGATTGCCGTGAGACTCTGGACAATTCGCAGCTTGAGCAGTCGTCCGCTGGCTCCTTGAGTGCGGTAGAGATTGTAAACACCCGCTATCCAACAGATCGCCGCGTACTCGAGTCCGAGAAACGGCAGAACATGGCGAGCCTCGGCCCAGGACTCACCTAGAACGACTCGGCCGAGTGCATCTGGAAGGAAGGGAGCGGCGAATCCGATCGTTGCCGCCATCGCAGATGTGAGCCACGCTGCATAACGCAGTGTGCTCCACACCTGGCGCGCGGTATGGCCGGCCCGCACCGATTCGGGAATGACGATCAGTGGAAGAGAACTGATCAGCACGGCGAACGGCCCCAGGACGGTCACGGCTCCGCGTAAAGACGCGGCAGCCACCGTTCCGATGAAGGCCGTGGACACCGCGACGATCACGATTGCAGCCAGTTGGTCGATGCCACTCTCGAATCCGAACCGGATTCGATGAGTCCAGAACGACGCCCACCAGCGATACAGACCAGTCAGTCGCGGTAGCGTCTGTACGCGAATCATCAGGTAAACGAGTGCGAGTCCTCCGGCGACGGACCACAACCAAATCATCTCTGCGATCGAAAGTGCCTCTGGTCGAATCCAAGTCACGACAAGCACACCGAACGCCGCACTCGCCCACAACGCGTCGCTGAAGAACGCGTGTTCCGGTTCTCCCATCGACATCGCGGTGAACCGCAAGGCATCCTGCGCGAGAACAACCGGCGCGGCAACGGCGTATGCAATCCCCACCTGCGGTTCGTGAAGGAAAACCGAGACTCCGAGGGCAACGATCCCAACCAGGACTCCGAAGGTGGCAGCACCCGAGATCGCATGTCTGCTCTCCGCGCGAATCCTGTTGCGACTGTGGGCACTCATCAACAGCAGGGGTGTGCCAACTGCACCTCGAACGAATCCGAGCGCAGCCGTGAGGATGGAGAAAACAAGGATCGCCAGACCGAACTCACTGACGGAGGACGGTCCGGCCATCGCGAACAGAATCAACGCGTTACTTACGCTGGACAGCACTTGGTCACCCGCACTGAACAGCACTCGCAGCTTCAGACCTGCCACGACCCCACCTCCCTTGCACACGTGGTGTCTCCAGACTGAGATCAAATTGAAACCGTCGGTCGGCTCAGTCCACCTGAAACAGTCTATAGGATTGTTTACTGCGAAGTAGCCGGGGTTGCCTTCGTGCATTCCTCCAGAGAGAGAACCTCCTCCAGACGAACCTTCTCTAGTCGAAGTGCGAGCCAGTGTTGACCGCGATTCGAAGCCCGAGGTAGGCGGCCGCAGCGTTGACGGCCGAACGCATCTTCTCGAGATCGACGAAATTACCCGAATGGCTGTATGTACAGTCGGCGTAGCGGCCCGTCGTGCGCATGTTGGACGCGAGAACTGCCGGCTCGAGTGTCTGCATTCCCCTCGCGAACGCCAGATCACCACCACTGAACGCATGATCTCGATCACCGGGCACCCGAAAACACGACATTGTAGTTGCAAGCACCATCGGGGACGCCACGCCATCAGGGTCGGCCCGGGACCGACTATTGCGCCGTCCGACCAACTCCCCAGCAGCACGCCGGACGAGCGCCTCGCCGGAGCGAATCCTCGACCGAACCTGCGAAGCCACTTCGAGGGGACTACTAGCTGTCCAATCTGCCCGGAAAGGAATGTGACTGAACGCATTCCCCCCTGTCCTCGCCAGTAGGGGCGATGCCGATCGCAGGTCGACAACCACGTGATGAGTGACGTCGGGGCCGCACTCCAGAGCCGCGAGCACTGCGCAATAGAAATACACGGAAGGCACACGGGTTCCAGGTGCTGCAACCAAACGAACGGAGAGCCACCACCCGCGAACAGGTTCCGTGGATACGGCCGAGGACGAGATTGCGTTTCCCGATGCCCGCCGACTCACCACCTCACGCTGGAACATACTTGTACCACTGAGGATTCGCCTCAGGGACGTCGCGGCAATCAAGGGATTGGTCGACGCCATCAAAAGCCCGGCAGCAACGATCCGACGCTTCGACAATCTGCGCACAGCGGGAGAGCGCGGACCAAGCGCCGGATCCAGACCCGACAACGCAAGAAAGAGTCGTTCTGATTTTGGCATGAAGACCGTCTCGTCACCAAACATGTGTGAATAGATCAGGCCGATCATGTTGCGCGCAACGACGACAGTGATCTCGCGAGGGTCACTGAATCGTCGCGCATTGAAATACTTGAACAATGTCCGGTCGAATACCTCGACGCCTATCGCCGAAGACACGTCGGCCACGCGCATTCCTTCGACGGCACCCAGTCCGTGTAACGAGGCAGTAGGCGAACCCTCACCAGCGGTGCGCATCTCGAAAATCAGGGGGAAGACCCCGATACCCGCTTCGAAAGTCTCCGAGATCCACTCGCTGACAACGGCTACGACACCAGCTCTATCGACTGGGCCGAAGGACTCCTGCGCGTGACAGCAGTACGTGCTTGCCAGCGGATCGACCTTCACTTCATCCCTCCACGATCACGTGTGCCCGAAATTCAATCCTCACCGACCAATTTCCCTTCGTTCGCGGCAAAACAACCGTGCGCCGGTTTCAGCGAGTTTGCAGAACCTCCGAGGGAACCCGCGGCCGGATCGAAATCTCCGCCTTCCGCCAGTGCGCTCCGCCACATTCGAAATTGCCCAACGAGGCCAGTCCATCCATCACCCTGTTGCAACCTGCTGGTTAACACTACGCGCGCACAGGCTCGCCTCCATCTGATGCAGCAACATCGCTCCCGGCGATCGAAGCACGACATGAGACCAGTTGATAAACCGTGGAAATAGGGCTTAAATAGCGTAAACCAAACCATTTGACTGTTTGAAGCGCAGTTTACCAACTGGAGGTTCGTCATCAGCACCCAGATCGACCAGATGCACGACAAACCTGGTGACGTCTCCGCGACTTTCGAGTTATCCAATCGTGGTCCCGTCGAATCGCTGAACATCACGATTCTCGGCATCAACTACGCGCCGGAAACCACGGGGATAGCCCCGTACATGACGGACCTTGCCGAGTCCCTCGGCGAGCGCGGGCACAAGGTGCACGTCGTCACCGGGTACCCGCACTATCCGGCGTGGGAAATCGACGCTTCCTACCAGGGACGGTCGATCGACGAGGTCGTGAACGGCGTTCACGTTCACCGACGCCGCCACTTCGTGCCCAGCCCACCGAATGCCTTGGGACGAATCAAGATGGAGCTGAGTTTCGGCGCACGTGCCGCCAGTTCCGGATGGAACACACCTGACGTAATCGTGTGCACCAGTCCGGCATTGCTGGCCACTGCGATGGTCCTCGGACGTGCTCGGCTGACACCCAAACGTCCGGCCATCGGGGTCTGGGTACACGACTTGTACGGTCAAGGCGTCGTGGAGACCGGTGCGATGACAGGCCGCAGTGCCCGCGCAACGTCCAGGCTCGAGGCGGCTGTCGTGAAGTCCGCCGACGGAATCGCCGTCGTCCATGACCGTTTCGTCGACCATGTCGTCAACGAACTTCACGTCCCACGCGAACGAGTCACAGTGGTTCGGAACTGGACGCACGTGACGCCGATCGATGTGGACGATCTCACCGCCGCACGCACCAAATTCGGTTGGTCGCCTGACGAAACCATTGTTCTGCACACCGGAAACATGGGCGTGAAACAAGGTCTGGAAAATGTCGTCGAGGCCGCTCGACTCGCCGACGAGCAGAGTCTGCCAATCCGATTCGTTCTGGTCGGTGACGGCAATCAGCGACCGAACCTCGAAGCCACGGCAGTCGGAGTCGATCGAATCGACTTCGTCCGCCCACTCGACGACCAGGATTTCCGCACTGCCATGGCCGCCGCCGACGTTTTACTGGTCAACGAGGCACCCGGGATCGTCGGGATGGCAGTGCCGAGCAAGCTGACGTCGTATTTCAGCAGCGGTACCCCGATTGTCGCCGCAACCGATGTGGCATCTACGACTGCCGACGAGATCCGTGCCTCCGGTGCTGGGGTCGTCACTCAGAACGGTGATCCCGCAGGCCTGCTCTCTGCAGCCCTACAACTCGCGGGCGACGCGGAGACTTCCGCCAGACTTGGTGCCGCCGGGGTCCATTACTGCGCCACCTCGGTTGGCAAAACCGCGTCCATCGACAAATGCGAAAAGTGGATCCGCGAGCTGGTGGCCGGCCGCAGTTAGTACGCGAGCCGCTCGGAACAAAACCTCACACATCTCGACTCGGATCTGAAGACGACGAACATAGACAAGGCAGCTGACGCTCGATGACCAAACGCGCACTCATCACAGGGATCACCGGACAGGACGGTTCCTACCTGGCAGAACTGTTGTTGGCCAAAGGTTACGAAGTTCACGGATTGATCAGACGCGCATCAACTTTCAACACGTCACGCATCGATCACCTCTATCAGGACCCTCACGAACTGGGCGCACGGCTGTTCTTGCACTACGGTGACCTGTCCGACGGCGCACGACTCGTCACGCTCCTGTCGAAGATCGCACCAGACGAGGTATACAACCTCGCTGCGCAGTCGCACGTGCGGGTCAGCTTCGACGAGCCCGAACACACAGGCAACACAACCGGAATCGGGTCTATTCGTTTGCTCGAAGCAGTCCGCATGACGGGATTGCAGTGCCGCTTCTACCAAGCTTCGAGTTCGGAAATGTTCGGAGCCAGTCCGCCTCCACAGAACGAGGACACCCCGTTCTATCCGCGGTCGCCGTACGGCGCTGCAAAGGTGTACTCGTACTGGGTCACCAGGAACTATCGCGAGGCCTACGGAATTCACGCGGTGAACGGGATCCTCTTCAATCACGAGTCACCCCGCCGCGGTGAAACATTCGTCACGAGAAAGATCACGCGTGCAGTCGCGCGAATCCAGGCCGGGATCGAAGATTCCCTGTACCTGGGCAATTTGGACGCGGTCAGGGACTGGGGCTACGCACCCGAGTACGTCGAGGGTATGTGGCGGATGCTTCAAGTCGACGAACCAGATGACTACGTGTTGGCCACTGGAGGAAACTTCACGGTCCAAGATTTTGTCGTGGCCTCATTCGAACATGTGGGTCTCGACTGGCAGAAGTACGTCAAATTCGATCCTCGTTACCTTCGCCCCACAGAGGTGGACGCTCTGGTCGGCGATGCAGGCAAGGCCGAGGACAAACTGGGCTGGAAAGCGACAGTACAGACCCCAGAATTGGCTCGAATCATGATGGACGCCGACATCGCAGCATTGGCGCATGCCGGCACACCGTGGATCGACACGCCGCATCTCCCTGATTGGAAGATCTCGCTCTCATGATCACAACGAAATCGATTGCACCTCTTGATCGCAGCGCCCCGACTTACATCGCCGGACACAAGGGACTGGTGGGATCCGCGCTCTGGCGCAAGCTCGAACAGAGTGGCTTCACCGACCTGATCGGCCGCACATCTGCCGAACTCGATCTGCGAAACCGAGCAGACGTATTCGCCTTCTTCGAAGCCGCCAAACCGTCGTGCGTCGTCTTGGCTGCCGCGAAGGTCGGAGGAATCGTCGCGAACAACACGTATCCGGTCGATTTCATCTCCGACAACCTTCAGATCCAGACCAATGTGCTCGACGCAGCGCTGCGGCACGGCGTGCGCCGATTGCTGTTCCTCGGGTCCTCGTGCATCTACCCGCGCCTGGCGCCACAGCCGATCAGAGAAGATCAATTACTGAACGGCCATCTCGAACCGACCAACGACGCATATGCGATCGCCAAGATTGCGGGAATCATCCAGGTCCAGGCTGTTCGTAGGCAGTTCGGGTTGCCCTGGATCTCGGCGATGCCGACAAGCCTGTACGGACCCGGCGACAACTTCTCGGAGAATGTTTCGCACGTACTTCCTGCGATGATCCGCCGTCTCGACCAAGCCAAGAACGAGGGAATTGAATCAGTCACAAACTGGGGTTCGGGGAGCCCACGTCGAGAATTCCTCCATGTGGACGACTTGGCCGATGCACTCCTTCACCTACTTGACACCTTCGACGAGTCCGGGCATGTCAACGTCGGTACCGGTCACGACGAAACCATTAAAGAGCTCGCAAATATTGTGGCCGAAGCAGTGGGATATGAAGGCCGAATGGACTGGGACACAAGCAAGCCCGATGGTGCACCGCGCAAACTACTCGACGTGTCCACATTGATGGCCACCGGTTGGAAACCACAGATCTCAACCCGCGAGGGCATCGAGTCGACCGTAGCCTGGTATCGCGAGCACGTACGGGATTCGTCTGCAGCGGTCCGACTGTGAGCACAAACCGCACTCTGTCCGGGTTCACCGGTGCAGGATACGACAAGGGACGCGGCCCGCTGGTTCAAATCTCCTGGCTCGCGATTTCCGGTGTGCTGCTTTCTCATTGGTGGTGCCCCAATGGAGTACGCGTTGCAGTTCTCCGGCGGTTCGGTGCCGACATCGCCGACGGGGTCCTGATTCGACACCGCGTCCGTATCCACTGGCCGTGGAAACTGACGGTCGGAGCAGACTCGTGGATCGGCGAGGGAACATGGATACTCAATCTCGAACCCGTCACGATAGGGGCGAATACGGCTATCTCGCAGGATGTCCTCCTGTGTACGGGCAGTCATGATCACCGAAGTCCCACATTCGAGTTCGACAATGCTCCCATCGCCATCGGTGACCAAGCATGGATCGCCGCCCGTGCGACGATACTCCGCGGTGTAACGATCGGGGACAACGCAATCGTCGGCGCGACGGCTTTGGTGACGTCCGATGTTTCCGCCGGAGCCACGATGTTGGCGCCACGGGCCGGCGCTGCACGATGAAGATACTGCAGATCGTCACTCTCTTCTCACCGGACGCCGCCTACGGAGGGCCTATCAGGGTCGCCCTAAATCAGTCGAAAGCATTGCAGGACAATGGGCATGACGTAACTATCGCCGCGGGTGAGCGTGGATACGCGGTGCCACCGACACGCGAGCAGCGTATCGCTCTGCAATTGTTTCCGGCGCGAACCGTGATCCCCAAAATCGGGTACGCGGGAATCGGCGCGCCGTCGATGCTTGTGTGGCTTCGCAAGCACGTCCGAGAATTCGACGTCGTGCACATTCATCTCGCGCGTGACCTGGTGACCCTTCCTGCCGCGAAATTGGCTCTTGCATACGGTATTCCAGTTTTCGCACAAACTCACGGGATGATCGACGAGACAGACAAATTGCTGGCAAGGCCGTTGGACGCTGCTTTCACGATCCCGGTCCTCAAACGAGCACGGACAGTGTTCTATCTGACCGAACGAGAGCACACAGACCTGCAGTCTGTTGTCGGAGACAGTCGCGTCAACTTGGTGGAACTCAACAACGGGATCCCCGAGGCCGAAGACCTCGAGTCACGGCCAGTCAACAGTTGCGACCCGCCCGAGGTCCTCTACCTCGCACGACTACAGGCAAGAAAGCGACCCCAGGTCTTCGTCGAAGCCGCAAAAGAGTTGTTGGACAGCGGACACACGGCGCGCTTTTCGATAGTCGGACCGGATGAGGGTGAAGCAGAAGCCGTCAACCGACTGATCGAACGCTCCGGACATAGCAATTGCATCCAGTACGAAGGCCCACTACCGTTCGACAAGTCTCCCGAACGATTTCGTCAAGCCGCTGTATATGTCTTGCCCTCCGTGAACGAACCGTTCCCGATGTCTGTACTCGAGGCGATGGCCGCTGGACTGCCCGTAGTCGTCACCGACACGTGCGGCCTCGCACCACTGATCCGGGATGGTCGGTGTGGCCTCGTGACCGATGACGCCACCGAATCAGTGACCGCGGCGATCTCGTCGCTCTTGAAGGATCCCGTCGCCGCTGCAGAGATGGGCGCCCGCGCGCGAAATGTTGCTCGCGAACGACTAGGAATGCCTGCCGTTCGTGCGGTGCTCGAAACCCAGTACGGGCTCTGAGCGGCTCCCACATCTGCACTACAGGAAGTAATTGTGAAATCCACTCGCCCCAAGGTCCGTCGACGCGTACTCGTTCTCAGCGGGATTGTCGGCGGACTTACTGCAATCACTGCCGCCGGCTGGCCGGTCTACGTCGATCCGGTGATCGACACACCCGAAATGGCCGACGCGATAGTTGTTCTCGGCGGTGATCACGACGGCAGAGAAGAATACGGACTGTCCTTGGCCGAGCAGGGCTACGCGCCCCAGATCATCTTTTCGAATCCGTATCGAAGCAATGATCCGAGGATCACCGCAATATGCGAGGGCACCTACGACTTCGAGGTCAGCTGTTTCAAGCCAGATCCGTCGACCACGCGTGGTGAAGGACAGGAGATTCGGCGTCGCGCCGAGGCACAGGGATGGAAGCGTGTCATCGTTGTGACCTTCGTTCCCCATGTCTCTCGCAGTCGCTACATCATCAACCGTTGCTGGGACGGTGACATCGACGTAGTCGCGGACCCCCGACCACTTCCGGTCTGGGTCTGGGCCGCGAACTATGTGTGGCAAACCGCCGGGTATGTTCGCGCCCAGTTCCAGGAATGCTGACTGCCTCTGTCCGGTCAGTACGCTCCGTCGCTCCTGAGCACTGCGGATACGGTCCTGGTGATGATCGAGATATTCTGCGCCGCAGACCAATTCTCCACGTAGGAAGAGTCGAGACGAACAGATTCTTCCCAGGAGAGATCACTGCGACCACTTACCTGCCAGAGACCGGTGATGCCAGGCTTGACCAGCAGGCGCCGGGCAACCTCGTCGTCGTACATCTCGACCTCGCGACGCAATGGCGGCCGCGGGCCGACAACGCTCATCTCTCCGCGAATGACGTTGAAGAACTGCGGTAGCTCGTCGATACTCAATCGACGAAGGATCTTGCCGACGGACGTGATTCGTGGATCCTCACGCATCTTGAACAACACACCTCCGGCGCCTTCGTTGTCCCCCATCAGATCGACAACCTGCTGATCGGCGCCTTCCACCATGGTACGAAACTTGAACATGGGGAACGGTTTCCCGTTGAGGCCGATGCGTTCCGCCTTGTAGAACACCGGGCCTTTGGACGTGAACTTGACTGCAGCGGCAGCGGCGAGCATGACCGGCGCCACGAGGAGGATCATCAGCATCGAGAACATCGCGTCGAAAACAGCGGGCGCAAGCCGGTTCGCGCCCTGGTAGCGCGGCCGCGCAACGTGAATCAACGGGAGTCCCGCCGCAGGGCGAAACATCAAGCGAGCCTTCGACACATCGGCCACGACCGGTGAAACCACCATGTCGACGCCCTCGGCTTCGAGGTCCCACATCAGTTTGCGAATGCCCACCTGTCCGAGGTCTTCGGTCCCGGTTACGATGACGGTGTCTGCGCCACTTGCGCGCATCGCCTCGACTACCTCGAACTCGTTGCCCATTACCGGGACTGCTGCTCCGTCGACAACGATGTGATCGTCCAACGCGGTCGCCCGACGCGGAATGCACGCTCCCACAACGTCGTAGCCTGCCGAGGATTCCCGCACGAAGGCACGCGTAGTAGCAACGACGGACGCATGTCCACCAACCAACAGCACCGAGTTACGGCAATCCCCGATCGCACGCTTCTTTCGAATGTCGCGTCGCCAGAGGTAGCGTCCGAGAAGCAGCGCAGCGAGTCCGACGGGCAGTGCGATCATGAGGTAGCTTCGCGCAATTCCCACGCCCAGAATGATCCCGGCCAATGCGCCTACTCCGAAGACCTGGCCGGTAGCGAGCAGTACCTTCTCGTACTCGTCACTGCCCTCGCCCAGTATCGCCTGATGACGGCTACGCCCCCGTGCGAGGGCGATCATCCACAGTCCGCCCAACGCTGCAGACGCGATCACTTTAAGTGGTGTCAGCCACTCGATGGGATGCGGCCACATACTGCCGATCTGAGCGAGTGCGATCACGAACAGGACCGTGATCGAATCGCTCACTGCGATCCGCTTCCGGTATGCCCGGCGCCAGTCCGTTCCGACATGAGCGGAATCCTGCGATACCGCCGACCGGCTCTCCACCTCAGCATGAACGCTCATTTGCCATCAGTCTTTCTTGTCATACGAACGGCGTCAGCGGATCGAACGGCTTGGGGGATCGCTGATCGGTAGCCACCGCGAGCGTCCAGGTACGGCAACACCCCGCCGGTTGCCGTACCTCGCTGCTCGCAGTGCAGAAATGAACCGTCATCGGACCCCCCTACATAACCGCCGATCAAAGGCCAATTCATGCAAGAAAACGACCCAGTGTTGCTCATTTCGTACGTAAACATACCTTAGGTTTGTTTCAACTGCACTCACCAAGCCCAAGCTATTTTCCGATTGCCAGGTGATTACCGGGCAATTACGTCAAAGTGGGCTAATCCTCCACGTCTTCGAGACGTCTTCCCTCACGAATCCGAATGTCGGCGATCAGCATGTCCAGGGCGCCCAGGAGTGCAGTGTCGGCGCGTCGGCACTGCTCGATCAGAGCTTCCAGATCAGCTTCATCGGCGCTTTCGATCACACCAGCTTTGGCGGCCCTGCTCAGTACTTTTTCGGCGAGGAGCAACGGCGGCTGCGACCGAGCGATGCCGTCCATGGATGACGCGCGAGCCTTCTCGGCAGCCTTCAAAGCGTCCCACGCCCGCTCTTGCTCAGCGATGTCGACCGCCCCGGAACTGACCAGGTGCGGGCTGCGGTGCACGAGTTTCGCGATCAATGCACCGGCCACGTCGTCCAATTCGAAAACACCGTGTGCTTGAGCGATCCGCGAGTGGAACAACACCTGAAGCAACAGGTCTCCGAGTTCCTCCCGAAGATCGCTCTCGTCGTCGCTTCGAATCGCGTCGAGTACCTCGTAGGTCTCCTCGACGAGGTAAACGGAGAGGCTCTCGTGCGTCTGGGTCGACTCCCAACCGCCGCGATTCCACAACCGGTCCATGATCGACGCCGCTTCCACCAGTCGATCGCCGTGAATGGGTTCGGCGCGAATCATCTTTACCCCAGCGGCAGACAACGCCGCGATCTTCGGCTCGGCGGTGTCCATCATCACAGTCACCGCGGCGCCGGGTGTCGTGGCCGGCAGTGCGCCGCGTACCGAGTCGGGGACGTCCGGGTCGATATCGATCGCGCCGGACAGGAACGGGAGCGCCTCCAGCGGAAAGACGTGCGGCCGCAAAGGATCGAGCAGTACGACGACGGGCGATTCGTTCACCGTGTGCTCACGCCTCGACCAGGACGGCACCGGCGGCGCGCCCGTCAATCGCCAGGATGAAGTCCGCGATGTATTGAAGTAGTTCGACGTCCCGCAGGCGATCCGAGCCGACTCCGCCGGTGCGAGGCAGCGGGAGTTGCACGAGCCCGGTCGTTGCCCGGTACTGCGCGCTCGGATAGATCCTCTTGAGCCTGATCTGTTTGGAATCGGGCAGTGACATAGGCGAGATCTTGAGCTGAGTTCCGGTGACGGCGACTTCCTCCAGTTGATACTCGCGGCAGAGCAGTCGAAGCTTGGCCACCGAGATCAGCCGTCGAACCTCTTCGGGCAGTGGGCCGTAGCGATCGACCAGTTCTTCGACTACGGCAGCGATGCCGTCGGAATCATTTGCCGCAGCGAGCTTGCGGTACCCCTCCAACCTTAGCCTGTCACTGGTGACGTAGTCGGGCGGGATGTGCGCGTCCACCGGTAGGTCGATCCGGACTTCCTTCGTGCCCTCGTCCATTGTGATCGGTTTGCCGTCGGCTGCAGCCCGGAAGGCTTCGACCGCCTCACCGACCAGCCTGACGTACAGATCGAACCCGACCCCCGCGACGTGGCCGGACTGCTCTGCGCCCAGAACGTTTCCGGCTCCACGGATTTCGAGGTCCTTCATCGCGACGGCCATACCCGCGCCGAGGTCCGAATTCTGCGAAATCGTTGCCAGTCGGTCGTATGCCGTTTCCGTCAAAGGCTTTTCGGCCGGGTACAGGAAATAGGCGTATCCACGTTCACGACTACGCCCGACGCGTCCGCGAAGCTGATGCAACTGCGAGAGGCCCAGCGAATCCGCGCGTTCGACGATCAGTGTGTTCGCGTTCGAGATGTCCAGACCGGTTTCGATGATCGTGGTACAGACCAACACGTCGAAGTCGCGTTCCCAGAATCCTTGCACAGTCTTTTCGAGAGTGTCCTCGTTCATCTGACCGTGCGCGACGACGACGCGAGCCTCCGGGACGAGTTCGCGGATCTTCTTGGCTGCCTTGTCGATCGAGCTGACACGGTTGTGAACGTAGAAGACCTGACCGTCGCGCAGAAGTTCACGCCGGATGGCCGCGGCAACCTGCTTGTCCGCATACGCGCCGACGTACGTGAGGATAGGATGACGTTCTTCCGGCGGTGTGAGGATCGTGGACATTTCACGGATCCCGGCCATGCTCATCTCGAGAGTACGAGGAATCGGGGTAGCCGACATCGTCAGGACGTCGACGTGGGTGCGTAGCGCCTTGATGTGTTCCTTGTGCTCGACTCCGAATCGCTGTTCCTCGTCGACGATCACAAGCCCGAGGTCCTTCCAGCGAATACCGGTCTGCAGCAACCGGTGAGTACCGACGACGATGTCGATCTCACCTTCCGCCATGCCGGCGATGATTTCCTTCGAGTCCTTGGCGTCGGTGAACCGGGACAGCCCTCGCACCTTCACCGGGAACGACGACATTCGTTCGGTGAAGGTCTGAAGATGTTGCTGTGCAAGCAGAGTCGTCGGCACCAGCACCGCCACCTGCTTGCCGTCCTGCACTGCCTTGAACGCGGCGCGGACGGCGATCTCCGTCTTGCCGTACCCGACGTCACCGATGACCACCCGGTCCATCGGAACCGGCTTCTCCATGTCGGCCTTGACCTCACTGATAACGGTCAACTGGTCGATCGTCTCGGTGAACGCGAATGCGTCTTCGAGTTCCTTCTGCCACGGTGTGTCCGGGCCGAACGCATGCCCGGGAGCAGCCTGACGCGCTGCGTAGAGCTGAACCAGCTCGCCCGCGATCTCACGAACTGCCTTGCGGGCCTTACGCTTGGTGTTTGCCCAGTCGGATCCACCGAGCTTGCTCAGCGCCGGCAACTCCCCACCGACGTATCGGGAGAGTTGATCGAGCGATTCCATCGGGACGAACAGACGATCGCCCGGGTGACCGCGCTTGCTCGGCGCGTATTCGATGACCAGGTATTCACGACGCGCCCCACCGATGGTGCGTTCGACCATTTCGACGAACCGGCCGATACCGTGCTGATCATGCACGACCATGTCCCCTGCCGACAGCGCGAGGGGATCAACCTGATTGCGGCGCTTGGCCGGCAAGCGCTTTCCGTCGCCGACCGCAGCAACGCGGTTGCCGGTCAGATCGGACTCGGTGACGATCACCATCCCAGGCGTCGAGTCGTCGCCGGCGAGTACCAGTCCGTCATGCAGTGATCCGCGGAGCACCGCGACCTGTCCACGGGCGGGGGTAGCGCCGGCATCGAGCATCTTGGCGGGCACTTCGGCTTCACCGAGTCGCTCCACGACGCGGCTTGCGGTTCCGGCACCTGCCACCACGATCGCCGCGCGACCGCCCGTGCTCACGTGCGCCCGAAGGCTGACGAACAGCTCGGCCAACAGGTCGTCGGAACCGCGCACCTGCGGTGCCGCATGCACCGGGAGTTCGAGTTCTTCACCGTTTCCCGACGCCAGCGGGCTGACTGTCCACCAGGGTCGGCCGGCAGCTTCGGCAGATTCGCGAACATGACGAAGCGACCGGTACGCGGAGGCACCGAGATCGACTCCTCCGCCGTTGAGGATCGACGTGTCGAGCGGTGCAGCGCCGCCGATCGACGCCGCCGTCCACGATGCTTCCAAGAATTCCTGGCCGGTGCGCACCAGGTCGGTGGCGCGGGTGCGCACCTTTTCCGGATCACACAGAAGAATGTGCGCCCCTTCGGGAAGTACATCGGAAAGTAGCTGCAGTTCACCGGGTTTGAGAACCGGGAGCAGAGCTTCCATCCCCTCTACGGGGATACCTGCCGAGATCTTGTCCAGCATCTCGACCAACGACGCGTCAGCCTGGTTCTCAGCAGCGAGTGCGGCAGCTCGATCACGAACATCAGCTGTCAAAATCAGTTCACGACACGGCGGCGCGATCACGGAATCGACGTCGACGTCCGCTAGCGAACGCTGATCGGCAACTGAGAAGTACCGAAGCTCGGATACCTCGTCACCCCAGAATTCGATACGGACCGGATGATCCGCCGTGGGCGAGAACAAGTCGAGAATGCCACCACGGACCGCGAACTCACCACGCTTTCCCACCATGTCGACGCGGCTGTACGCCATCTCCACCAGACGAACCAGAACGGAATCGAAATCGATCTCGGTGCCGACGCGCAACGTGATCGGTTCTATCTCGCCCAGGCCTGGCGCCATCGGCTGAACGAGGGAACGCACCGTGGTGACGATCACCCGAAGAGGCGATCCGTACGAGGCGTCGTCTGGCCTGGCGAGTCTGCGCAGTACCTCCACCCGTCGCCCAACGGTATCCGCGCTCGGCGACAGTCGCTCGTGCGGCAATGTTTCCCACGACGGAAACTGCGCCACTCCTCCACCGAGCATCTCGGTGAGTTCCGAAGTCAGATCGTCGGCTTCACGACCGGTGGCTGTCACCAGCAGCACCGGCGTGCGAGCGGCGAGTGCAGCGGCGATGAACGGCCGAGCCGGCTTCGGAGCCACGATGTCCAAGGCGGCCGATCCGATGGATTCGATCACCGGAGTGAACGCGGCATCTGCGAGGGCGACCTCGGCGAGTCCAGCGAGCGCAGTCTGGGCAGAGGACAAGGAAGTCAACGAACGCGCTCCTGAACAGTGATGACGGGTTGCGGACGCACAGCCCGAGCGCAATATCCCCACCGAGGCAGAGTTGTGCGCCGGTTCGATTCTATCGGTGTGCGATCTCGCAGCGCAGTCCGATCCGTTCAGTTTCCCGTAGCACTCGTCTTCTTCGACGTCCGCTTGGACGGCGAGGATTGTGTGACCGGAGTGATCGGCGGCGCCACGGCCACACTCACGTGCGAGTTGAGCGCCCGAACGCGACCGATCACCTTCGTCGCCTGACCGGTTCTCCGTAGGCGTACAGTCCTGCGACCGTTCGGCGCGAGGTGGAACCAGGAGTCTTCGGGCTCGAAGCCCTGCAGTTCGAGGGCAACGTATTGGGCGGAAGCATCCGTCGAGACGTCGACTACCCACTCTTCGTCACCGACGTTGCGCGCTGTGGCAACAAGTCCGACCGATCGCTCGCGAGGCCGCGCCGAGCCACCCAGGAGGTGGACCACTTCGTCCACCATCTCGCCGTCTTCGTCTTCGAGTGTGACGGTGACGGCGTCGTATGTCCGCGCCCCGAACCGAAACACGTGAGTGAGGTCGGTGAAACGGCCGACAAGGCTGTCCACGGACCAGGTCAGACTTGAATGCGCTTCCACCTTGACCGGTAGCGCGACGTCGACCGGGACGACGCCTGACCGACTGTGCGCTCGAAACCTGATCTCGCCGACGACAGGTTCGGCGGTCTCGTTGATCGCGTCGAGCCTCAATCCGTCCATACCGTCGTCCGTGACGAGGAGCGCGATCGGTTTGGCGCTCCTACGGAGCACGAACCACGGAGCTTTGGGGCTGCCGCTCCAATCGAGGACCCCCCATCCCGGTCCGGGCTCCATGTCTCGCAGTGCGAGTGTCAAGGCGCCGTCGCACCGAGAGTCCGGGCGACGCCAGTATCCGAGCGTCGATGCGAACGCCTCACATACAGCTGCTCGCCCCAGGTCGAGATAGCGTTCCGGGTCGGACCACCGGACTTCACGAGCGTCTTCGCCGAAAAGCGCGTAGACGTAGTGGTCCCGAACATCCTCGAAATCCCACGACGATCCGTTGTCCCTAGGCACCGCGGCTTTCCATGCCGGGTGGTGCCCCGCGACGGCGAGTGAACCGAATTCGTTCTCGATCACGGCATTCGACGGTGGAATCGAAAATGCCAATGATTCGGTCGCAAAACGTACTCGCGCGCTGAGCACGTCGGCCAGTGGACGACGATAGGCACCCACCCCGAAGTAGTGAGCGACCCCGCTTCCGACATGCGTTGCCAATTGCTCGCCCCCGCGAGGCGCCGAGGGGGACGACGTCACGTACTCGAGTTCGGGTGCCACCGTCGAGATCAACTCCGGCAGTCTCGAATGAATGAGCGGGATGTGTTGATCGACCAAGCCCAGCATGGTCGGCTGCTGTTCGGTCTCGCTGCCGCCGCAGAAGACTGCCAAAGCGGGATTTCCGCGCACTCTGTGCAAGAACTCGGTGACCTCGGAGGCAACGAGTTCGAAGAATTCGTCGGTGTCGGGCGGATCGAGCGTCGCCAACATCATGTCCTGCCACACGAGAATGCCCAGTCGCGCGCATTCCTCCCAGAAGTGGTCGCTCTCGTAGACCATCGTCCCCGGGATTCGAATCATGTTCAGGCCGGCCTCTGCCAGGCGTTCCAAGACGCGAGTGGTGCCAGCGTCGCCTTGAAGCGAGATCGGGTCGGTCGGCACCCACACCGAACCACGGCAGTACACCCGGATGCCGTTGACATACAAACGGAATCCACTATCGGATCTGTCGACCTCCACCGTCCGGAAGCCAACTGAACCGAGATGCTCGGAGACTCCGACCGCTTCCATCGTCACCGGATAAGTGCGCGGGGTGCCATGAGTGTGCGGCCACCACAACTTCGCTTCCGGCACTTCGACGACGCCGGACACCTCGAGAAATCCATCCGGTCCGGCGGATACAGCCAATTGCCGCGAGTGTTCGCCGACGCGCACGGTCACGTACTCCAGCGAGGCCGGCAATCCGGTGAGCCGAGCACTGACGGCAACGCGACCGGTTGTGCCGTCAACACTCGCATGCTTGACAGCAGAGACTACGGCGGCAATCCCCTTGTCCAACAAGCGGATACCCCGCCACGGACCCACCGGTACCGGTACACCACTGAACACGGGAGCCATACCGAGCATCGTGGTTCGGATCCACCGAAGGCCCTGTTCACGGACCATCGACGAGCGCCAACGTCCTCGAGGACGCCTCGATCTCAAAATCGCGGAGAGAGAATGAAAATGAACAGCCACCTGGACACGTTTACCAGCGCCGACTCCGGCCGGAATGCTCACTTCCCCAGGTGCGAACATGGATTCAGTGGACGCGACACGGACACCGCCGATCCAGACATCCGCAAACGCCGTCATACCGTCGAACTGGAGCAGCCACGACCCCTCACCGGTCGTGGCCACGGTAGTCACGAACCACCAGTCCGATGATGAAACGGACGATTCTGAAACAGACGACGACGAAACGGACTTCGTGCGTCCGGCGTCCGTCTGCTCCGCACGTAACGCACCGACGACTGTTCCAGGCACGGACGCTGCGACCCACTCGGTCACGGCTTCGAGGGCATCCGGGTCGGATATGGATCCGGGTTCGGTTGCAGCGCATCGCCATATCGCGCCGGCCAGCAGGTCTGCTGACGAACGAGGCACTGTTAGACCAACCTCAAGTGTCGATGCGAGTCGACGCCGACTGTGTCGGCAACGATTTCCATCGCCCTCTTCCACGACACGGCCATCTCGTCGAGTTGCTCACGCGGGTCCACCGCGCGGCCCCTGGAGGCACGCGCCATCTGAAACTGCACGCTCTTGGCACCGGATGCCACTTTGCGGAAATCTGGCGCAGCTTCGCCTGTCCCGGAGAAACCTGCAGTGTCCAAGAACTCGCTGGCGTCGGCAGCCAGCTCCGCGCTGGCCCCGCACTGACGAAGTAGCCCGAAGGACCAGAGGTGAAACGCATCCATACCCGCCCCCTGCACCCATTCGAGGTCGTCGATCACCTTGCGTCCCAGCTCTCGCACCGGATTACCCACCGCTCGAACCGCTACATTCCGCCGAGCCACTTCGGCGATGTTTCCGGCGTTGGTCGCGTGAACCGGATTCAACCTGATCTGTTCGACATAGGGCACGAACGAAGGAAGTGAGGAACGATCGAGATCGAAGACGCCGGAGAAATCGTCGCCTCGCAGCAAGTAGTAGCCGCTGTTGTGAAAGTACTCGAGCTCGCCGGCAACGCGATCGATCCGATTGGGCACGATCGTGGTCTTGGTGTGCCCCTCGTGATAGCTCGTTCCAAGAGTGTCGGGAAGCCAGTATCCGTCCACTTCAACCGTCGACAGCATCCCAACCGCGAGGTTGTCCTCGACATGGATCAGCGGTGCCCGCCAGACGTTCATCTCGGCGACTTCGATTCCGTACAGCGCGTAGATGTCCTCGGCCTTGAGCTTGAGGAACGTCCACTGAGTCCCGTCGAACCGCGATGAGAAGGCACATGCCAATGCCGGGACGGGGTCCAATCCCAGCGAATGCAACACTTCGATCCACAGATCCGTGTAGCAGTTGGTCTGCGCCCACACGCGGTCGTCCTGGTGCAACGAATGGGGCCGGTAGCGATCAGGTGAAATGTCGATCAGCCGTGACATCAGATGCCCATTCGTTCACGAACGGAGGTTGGCCATGCAGCCACGTCAAGACCATGAGTCCGCAACAAGGACAACGCGATTCGCTCCATCCCGAAGCCGACGCACGAGCTGTGTGCCACCTCCCCCTCCGCCGTTCGGATGTCGAAGTTGACACCGAAATGGTCGAGATGGTTGTTCGAGGACACGATCGCCGTGCCCTCGTCGAGATCTCCGTAGAGCCGAACTGTCAGTTCCGTCTTGAGATTCTCTTCACGCTGGTTGGCTGCAAGCATCTTTCCGGCGCGCCCGAAGAAAGGATCATTGGCGATCACCGGGGTAGCGTCGAGTTCGAGCCGGCCGAGCACCTCGAGCCCCCGCTCGATCCAATGCTCGCGATGCGCTCGCGCTGCCGCGGCGTCACCGATCGTCACGAACTCGTGCATCCGAAACGCTTGCATGCGAGCCGGATCGATGGCCGGTTCGTGCCGGAAGCAAAAACCGTAGATGTCCAGCAGCACGCCGCCTTCGGGCAGAACTCCGGTGTACCGCGCATAGGCAGGATGGCACGCTGCGGACACGAGCATGGTCTCGGTCGGCTCGAGGTGGCGGTCCCACGATTGTCCCTCGGCGCGATCGGCCAGCAGTCGCGCGTGATCGCGATTGGAACCGGCGAAGGTGTTGATGGCGCCGGTGAGGTTGGGAAACGAAGCGATGTAGTCGGTGCGCTCGAAACTGCTCCGCGGGAACACCGGCGGGAACCGCAGCCGAGTCGCGGCGTCGCCTGGCCCCGCTGCAATCACCACTCGGTCGATACCGTCGACGATGTCCTCGAACACGCCGGAACGCCCGTAGAGTCCCGGCACCTCCGTCTCGACGAGAAGTCCTTCGACGAGCAGTTCACGTTGAAATGCAGCCCGGGCCCGATCCAGATCGGTCTCGCCTGTCACAGTCTCGGTCGTCACAGTCTCGTTCGTCATAGCGTTCCCCGGTATCCGATGGCCATGTGCGCTGAACCTGCCATGATTCGATCGTTGTTCACCATCACCGCTGCGCCGTGCGCGTCACGAAGGTGCCGACCGAGCGAAAATTCGGTGTCCTCGCGATATCCCGAGATTCCACAGATCAACATTGTCTGCCCCACGATTTCCACCACCGCTGTCGACGCTGTGACTTTCAGGTTGTTCATCGCGAGCGAAAATCCCACCGCTCCCGTCGCCTCGAAATCGGCAACGCCTTCCTCCGCGTGGACTGCGCGGTCGTACCTGCGCGCAGAGGCGCCGACGAGATCGGCGAATTGTTGTGCCGAAGCGGCAACTTCGGCGAGCCGCAGCGCTCCGGGGGAAGTGACCCCGGGCTGCTTGCGGGCGGCGGCACGCACGTACTTGCGCGCCTTCTCGACTGCAGCGTCGGCAATTCCCAACCACACCGAACTCCAGACGACGTGCGAGACCGGAAGCATCGTGTGGGTGGAGATATCGGAATACGGTACGTCGGCGACCATCTCCGGCGTCGAGGTGGCCCGAAGGATGTAACCGAGACTGCAAGTTCCCCTCAGCCCCAGCGTGTTCCACTCGGTGGTGCGTTCGAGCGTCAGGTCTGGGGTACGACACACCACGAGAACCTGATCGTTCGGCTGACTCTCCGGTGTTCGCCGAGCCGTCACGACTATCGCGTCGGAGTGTTCACCGTACGAAATGACAGGCGCGTTCTTGATCAACAGCAGGTGACCGCCCAAGTCTTCCACCGCGCAGTAACTCCGGCTGACGTCACCACCGATTCCCAGCTCAGTGGTTGCCGATGCCAACAGCAATTGCTTGTCGACCGTTTCTTCGACAAACTCGCGTAGTGCTTCGGTGTTGCCGTGCTTGACCAACGAGTATATCTGCGTCTGATGCATCGCGAAAATCATTCCGCTTGCTGCACAGCGTGTTCCGATCACACGGGCGATCTGCGACACTTCCTGCAGCGAGAGCCCTTCGCCGCCTAGTTCCCTCGGCACAGCTACGGACAGCAGCCGTTCGCTTCGCATGGCGTCGACAGCTTCACGCGGAAACCTTGCTTCTGCATCGACTTCGTCGGCCCACACCGCTGCAACTTCGTCGGCCAACCGTGCGGCCCGCTCGAGGGCCGTTCCGGTGGAGCACTGCGATTGCGGAGCGTTCATGCAGCACCCAACTCCGTCAACGCACCCTCGATCGCCTTGACGCTTGCGAAAGTACTCTTCCGCAACAACTCGTCAGGGAACTCGATGTCGAACGAATCCTCCAGTGCCAACATGACATTCACGCTCGCGTGCGACGTCAAACCCAACTCGTAAAGATCGGCCTCTCCGTCGATCGTGCTCACGTCGACTGCCAGCCGACCGTGCTCGACGAGCACTTTCCGAATTGCCTGATCAATCATCAGCGATGTCGTCCTTCTTTTCGATGCGAGCGCCCGAGCGTGTTGCGATCACCATTGCGATGGCCACGTCCGCTTCGTGCGAGATAGATACTTGAAAATCGTGCAGATCCTGGGTCCGCGCGAGTTCCGCGGCATTACCGGACAGCGTCACCCCACAGCCACCCCACTCGGCCCGAGTGATTTCGATGGAACTCCACGGAACGGAAACGTCACCAGGCCGCAGTACCTTCACCACAGCCTCTTTGGCGGCGAAACGTGCAGCCAATCGTTGATCCCGCGCCGGCCCGGCGCACGTCTGCAATTCGTGCGGGGTGAAGGTCCGATCGAGATACCTCCGCCCGAAGAGTTCGATACTTCGAGTGACATCCACGACGTTCACTACGTCACAGCCGATCCGCGGGCCGATGTCGAGCATCGGCGTCGGCGCAGTGTCACCCATCTGTCGACTCCCCATCTGGGGTCGTACACGCCGGGCAGCCCCCTATGCTGCCCGGTGCGCCGACGCCGTCACCCTGCCCTGACAAACCTTCATTCTCAGCAATTCTTCAGCTACTGATAGAACATACCGCAATCCGAAGATCGACGGCAAGATCGGACTTCCAGATTCCCATCAACACTATAAACATACTCTTAGTTTGTTTCGAATGCAGAACAAAGAGAACAATGTCCCTACCAGGACATTTGCAGCAAATTGACCAAAGGAGCAGTGCGGAGAGCCAGTGATTTCAGTGATCACTGGCAAGGCGACGGGCCGCGAATTGCCTGAAGTACTCCACTTTCGATTCCGGGACCACGATCGGAAGTATCAGGTTCCACGATGCCTTCATGGAGTCCGAAAGCTCACGAACGGTCCCGGTCGCGGCTGCCATCAGCCGAACTCCCGACGCAACTTCCAACAGGAAACGAGCAATGTCAGCAGAATCCGCGTCCGAACGCAGATCACCTTCGTCTGCCGCACGGCTGGCAAGTTCACGGTAAATGTCGAGCCACACGTCCAGAGTCGCCGGCCCGGAGCCCCGATAGTCCCCGATCTCGACCAACAAGCGGAACGTAGCTCTAACCATGGCGTCATGCGCACCGATGTCGACGATGACCGACGAAATACCGATCAGTGACTCGAGCGCGGGAGTTCGACGGTCCAACCAGAGCTCACATTTTGCGTCGAAACGTGCCGAACCTTCGTCGATCACTGCCCGCGCGAGTTCTTCCTTGGACCCGAAATGGAAGTACAGGGCGCCTTTGGTCACCTGCGACTCGGCGATGATCTCGCTCAAGCTGGCATTGGCATAGCCCAGGCGCAAGAACACACCCGCTGCTCCGCGCAGCACCGAATCACGGGTGGCTTCTGCCCGCTCTTGCCTCACCATCGATCCGGCCTCCAATCACCACACATCGAACGAATTCTTGGTCTTACCCGTTCACAGCGTCAAAATGGATGGCACGGTTCGGCATTCAACCCACCCTGCAAACAAATGAGACATTTGCCCATCAAACGATCGTGATACAGCGAACACAGCTTAGACCGCGATCCATCTCTGCGCGGCAGGCGCGCCTGGTTAACCCTCCAATTGTGGATCGGCTTCCAGATTCGTCAGCCCATTCCAACACAAATTCACGAGGTGAGCGGCGACAACTTCCTTCGACGGAGTCCGTTCGTCGAGCCACCAAGTAGCCGTAGTGGACACCATGCCGACAAGCGCCTGTGCGTACATCGTTGCTAGTCCGGGGTCGAAACCGCGTCTGGAGAAGTCCCCCGCCAACAGGTAGCCCACCTGACTGATCGCGTCGTTGAGGAGGCTCGAATATGTCCCACTGGGCGCGACAACGGACGAATCGCGCACGAGTATCCGAAATCCGTCGGTGTGCTCTTCCACGTAGGTGAGCAAAGCCAACGCAACCCGCTCAACTCGAACTCTCGAGCGATTTTGTGAGAGCGAAGACGTGATCATCTCGAGGAGTCGCGACATCTCCCGGTCCACTACGACGGCGTACAGCCCCTCCTTGCCGCCGAAGTGCTCGTACACGACAGGCTTGGACACGTTCGCGCGCTGGGCGATCTCCTCGATCGAGGTCGCTTCGTATCCCCGTTCGGCGAACAATGCCCGCCCGATCTCGATCAGCTGTTGCCGACGTTGGGTACCGGTCATCCGGATCCGTGTCACTCGTTCGGGAACTGGATCCCCGCCACCCGAACCGGACACCGTCGCCATTGTCTTCCTCTCGCCGACACACAAATTACTGCTGTGGACGCTCAGCCTATCGGGACTTCAGGGGCCCGATCGGAGGAGCGGTTCGACCTACGGCGGGTCGGCATGCGATTATTCTTTCGCGCGTTCGGCCGCAAGGCTCGGCAATGCGTGGCAATCCGCCGTGGTGTAATGGCAGCACCTCTGATTTTGGTTCAGATAGTTCAGGTTCGAGTCCTGGCGGCGGAGCTGGTGAACAACATGCTTTCCCGAGCGGAAATGTATGTCTTGATCGACAGTTTGATCGACAGTTTGATCGACAGAGGGAGCTCAAACCAGTGCAGACCGCCGTGATCGTTCTCGCAGCGGGTGCCGGTACACGAATGAAGTCGAAGACTCCCAAGGTCCTCCACACTCTCGCCGGACGCAGCATGCTGGCACATTCGCTTCACGCGGCAACCTCACTGAATCCCACGCACCTGGTGACCGTCGTCGGTCACGATCGTGAGCGTGTCACCGAAGCCGTGAACGCAGTCGCCGGGGAACTGGACCGTTCCGTCACCGTCGCCGTTCAGGACGAGCAGAAGGGCACCGGGCACGCTGTCAGTTGTGGGCTCGAGGGGTTGCCGGCCGACTTCTCCGGGACCGTACTCGTCACAGCCGCCGACGTGCCTCTGCTCGACGGCAAGACCATCGCAGACCTCCTCGCCCAGCACACGGCTGCTCCCGCGGCCGCGGTGACGGTGTTGACGTCGACGGCCGTCGACCCCACCGGCTACGGGCGAATCCTTCGTACGACGGACGGCGAGGTGAACGCCATAGTCGAGGAGAAGGAAGCCACCGATTCGCAGCGCTCGATCACCGAGGTCAATTCAGGGGTCTACGCCTTCGACTTCGAAACTCTGCGCGACGCGCTGGCGTCCCTCGACTCCAACAACGCACAACACGAGTTCTATCTCACCGATGTGATCATGATCGCCCGTCGCGCGGGCAAGCGTGTTCGTGCTCAGCACATCGCGGATTCGGTTCTCGTCGCGGGGGCCAACGATCGCGTGCAGCTCTCGATGCTCGCCCGCGAGATGAACCGTCGGATCCTCGAGAAGTGGATGCGTGCCGGCGTCACCGTCGTCGATCCTGCGAGCACATGGATAGATTGCGGCGTGCACGTCGCACAGGACGTGACGCTCCTGCCCGGAGTTCAGTTGACCGGCACGACCTCGGTGGGCGAAGACGCCGTGATCGGCCCGGATACCACCTTGGACAACGTGAGAGTCGGTGAGCGCGCAGTCGTCGTCCGCTCGCACGGGACCGACTCCGTTGTCGGCGCGGACGCGACTGTCGGCCCCTTCGCCTATCTCCGGCCTGGTACCCGCCTCGGGGCACACGGCAAGATCGGCGCCTACGTGGAAACCAAGAACGCGGATATCGGGGAGCATTCGAAGATTCCGCATCTTACCTACGTCGGCGACGCCACCATCGGCCATCACAGCAATATCGGAGCTTCGAGCGTCTTCGTCAATTACGACGGGGTGAACAAGAGCCGTACTGTGGTGGGGTCGCATGTCCGAACAGGCTCCGACACCATGTTCGTCGCCCCTCTCGTCGTGGGAGACGGCGCATACACGGGTGCGGGCACGGTCTTGAAGAACGACGTACCGCCTGGGGCGCTCGCCGTCTCGGGTGGGGTGCAGCGCAACATCGAGGGCTGGGTCCAGAAGAATCGTCCCGGCACACCCGCGGCCGATGCCGCTGCAGCAGCTGCACAACCTGACGGCCCTGCAACAACCTGACAGCCCTGCACAACAGACAGCACAGATCACCACCAGATCGACCGGCAAGCACAAAAGGACGGCATGAACCAGTGACTGCGAATTGGATCGACAACCAGAAGAACCTGATGTTGTTCTCGGGTCGCGCACATCCCGAGTTGGCGGAGCAGGTGGCGAAGGAACTCGACATCCGCGTCACCCCGCAGACCGCGCGCGACTTCGCGAACGGTGAGATCTTCGTTCGATTCGAAGAGTCGGTTCGCGGCTCCGATGCGTTCGTCCTGCAGAGTCATCCGGCACCGCTGAACACGTGGGTGATGGAGCAGCTCATCATGATCGACGCTCTCAAGCGTGGATCGGCAAAGCGCATCACCGCCGTTCTTCCGTTCTACCCGTACGCCCGCCAGGACAAGAAGCATCGCGGACGCGAGCCGATCTCCGCTCGCCTGATTGCCGACCTGCTCAAGACCGCCGGCGCCGATCGCATCATCACGGTCGACCTGCATACCGATCAGATCCAGGGCTTTTTCGACGGCCCCGTCGATCACATGCACGCACACAGCCAGTTGGCCAACCACATTCGCGCGGGCTACAACCTCGAGAACATCACGGTGGTGTCCCCCGACTCGGGCCGCGTTCGTGTCGCCGAGAAGTGGGCCGACTCGCTCGGCGGAGCACCGCTGGCATTCATTCACAAGACGCGCGACCCGTTGGTACCCAACCAGGTCAAGTCCAACCGCGTCGTCGGTGAGGTCGAAGGTCGCACCTGCATCCTGATCGACGACATGATCGACACCGGCGGAACCATCGCCGGCGCGGTCAAGGTGCTCAAGGAGGCCGGTGCAGGTGACGTCGTCATCGCTGCAACCCACGGCGTCCTCTCCGACCCTGCGGCCGAGCGTCTGTCGACGTGTGGCGCGAAGGAAGTTGTTGTCACCAACACACTTCCGATCGACGAGTCGAAGAAGTTCCCGACGCTGACGGTGCTGTCCATCGCACCGCTGCTCGCTCGCACCATCAAGGAAGTTTTCGAGAACGGTTCTGTGACTTCGCTGTTCAACGGCAGCGCCTAGTCTCGCGCCGCACTACGGGCGCGTACCTGTGACTTCACGGTCACCGGTACGCGCCCGTCGTCGTCTTCGTGAACCTCTCAGAAACAGACCACCCGGTCATCATGAAACCACCTGTGGGACACACGAATACCGCCGAATGCGACGATTGGCATGATCTTGATCACGCTACCGTCGAGAAACCCAGGTCGATGTTGGGGCGGTGTTCACCGCGCCGCAATCTTCGCCTAGTGTGGCTCGTCGTGATCGACGCGCAAACCCTGGAATCCCGGCCCGAATCTCATTCCCTGAATTCATCAGTTCCGACGATCCGGCGGTGGCGCCCAGGATCTTGTGTCTGGTGCGGAGACGACAACTCCGTGGACATGTTCCGCAACGAACCCCGCTGCGGAAAATGCCGTGAAAACGAAGGCATCATCGACGACGCCAAGCGCTTCCTCGGCATGTACGGTCTGCGCCCGCTCGGCGGCACGCTGCAGTCCGACGACGACGAAGAGCGCGAGTACCGCGTCAACGCACGCGAGGCACGCCGAGTCCTGAACGAGATCCGTATGGACGTCCTTCCTGATGCGGCCGCTGTTCGCAAGGCAATTCGGCCCCGCGCCGCAACGGTTGTCGCCGACACGTCACCCGCACGCGCTTCCCGCCCCGCCAGCACGGGCACAGCGACGCGCGTTGCCGCTCCGGTCAAGACCGACACCGTGGACATCGACACGCTCCAGACGCGCGTCCTAGGGCTTCTCGATCAGCTCGGTTCGATCGACGAGCAGATCAAGGTCGCCGAACTCGCACAAGGGTTGCCGGCTCGCGCACGACTGAGCGATCTGAACAAGCAGAAGGCCACGGTTCTTCGCACGCTGGCCGCTCTCGAGAAGGCCCGCATCGCCGCCTCCAACTAATTCCCCTCGCGTCCGTCCCACGGCCCCGTCTCACTTGCGAGACGGGGCCGTTCTGTATGAGCAGGTACCTTTACGAATCGTGAATGACATCACCATCACTTTCGTCGTGCTTGCACTGGTCGTGGCGCTGTTCGTGATCGGCCGAATCCCGGTCGGCATCATCGCGATCGGCACTGCCCTGGCGCTGTACGCCACCGGTGTGATCACGATGGAGCAGGCGCTCGCCGGATTCGGCGATCCCACGGTGGTGTTCATCGCCGCGCTTTTTGTCGTCAGCGAAGCCCTCGACGCCACCGGTGTCACCACGTGGGCGGGCGAGAAACTGCTGGCGAAAGTCGGCGAATCCCGAGTCCGTCTCGTGAGTGCGATCATGTTGCTGGTTGCCGCGTTGACCGCATTGATCAGCGTCAACGGGGCCGTAGCCGCGTTGGTACCGATGGTGGTCGTCTTGGCGGTACGTCTCGGTAAATCGACGTCACAACTGCTTCTGCCGTTGGCATTTGCCGCCCATGCCGGATCGATGCTCACCTTGACCGGAACACCGGTCAACATCATCGTTTCCGAAGCCGCCGAGGAATCCGGGGCCGGTGCTTTCGGGTTCTTCAGTTTCACCTTGGTCGGTGCGCCGCTCGTATTGGGAACGATTGCGATCGCCGTACTTCTCGGTCCTCACGTCCTCCCCCATCGTGCTGGGACGTCGATGTCGCCTGACCTGAGCCGGCATGCCAAGACCCTCGCGAAGCAGTATCAGCTCATGGGAAAGGATGCGCCGTCCGCAGAGCCCTTGATCACCAAGCACGACGGCGTCGTCGAAGTGATCATCCCGCCGCGCTCGGAAATGATCGGCGACAGGGCTTTTCCGGGCATGGTGACCGACAGTGGAGATCTGGTGATACTCGCAGTCCAGCGCGCCGGTGAGGACTGCGGCCCCAAGGGCGTCAAGTTGGCGGCCGGTGACACGCTTCTCCTGCAAGGAAGCTGGGACGATCTCGACACCCACACCGCCGTCGATCCGAACGTCCTCGTGGTCGACGCACCTGCCCAGATCCGTAAGCAGGCAGCCCCGTTGGGAACCCGCGCGGTCATCGCTCTCGTCGTCGTCGCGGCGATGGTAGTGATGCTGACGTTCGGATTGGTGCCGTCCGCGATAGCCGGACTCCTCGCGGCATGTGCGATGGTGCTGCTACGAGTCATCAGCGTCGAGCAGGCGCATCGGTCCATCTCGTGGACCACGTTGATTCTCGTCGGCGGAATGATCCCGCTGTCGACCGCAATCCAGCAGACCGGCGCGGCCGAAAAGCTCGCTCATGCGTTTGTCGACGTCGTCGGTGGGGCAAGCCCGTATGTCGTCGTCGCCGGACTCTTCGTCGTGACGGCGACTCTGGGCCAGCTGATCAGCAACACTGCAACCGCGTTGATCATCACGCCGATCGCGATCTCGGTCGCCATCGAACTCGACATCTCGGTGCTGCCCCTTCTGATGACGGTCACCGTCGCTGCCGCGGCCTCCTTCCTGACGCCTGTAGCCACTCCCGCGAACATGATGGTGATGGGCCCTGGTGGTTACAAGTTCGGCGACTACTGGAAGCTCGGACTCCCGATGTTGTTGTGGTTCCTGATAGTTGCAACGGTGTTGATCCCAGTGATCTGGAGTTTCTGATGTGCTCACCGAAGGTCTTGTCGGAGGTCTACGAATCGATCGGACGCGAAGGCAGGAAGATCAGCCGTCGATCGATGTTCGCGGCGCTGGGCACCGGTGCCCTCGGCGCGACCGTCATGGCCGGCGCTGTACAGCCCACTGCGTCGGCAACGCCAACAGGTCAGACCATCGTCGATCTGACCCACGTACTGACGCCGGAGTTCCCGGTGTGGCCGGGCGCGCGCTCGTTCGAGATGAGGAACCTGGCGAAGATCGCCGACGCCGGCGGGTCTCTGGGCTCGCTCGGCTCCGCCGAGTCAGGTGGAAACTTCTACCTCAACGAACTCCGCCTCGAAGAACACACTGGTACTCACATCGACGCTCCCGCACACGCCAGTGCGGACGGAATCACCGTCGAGAAGATTCCCGTCGCCGACCTCGTCGTGCCGATTGCGGTCGTCGACATCAGTGCCCGAGCCTCCGTCGACCCCGACACACTGCTCACCCGCCAGGACATCCTCGATTGGGAGTCCCTCCACGGGACCATCGCTCCCCGCAGCCTGGTTGCGATGAACTCGGGTTGGGATACCCGGGCCGGTGCCGGTGGCGCCTTCACGAATCGAGATGCACTCGGCGTGCAACACACACCGGGATTCAACCCCGAGGCGATCGACTTTCTCGTCCGCGAGCGCAACATCGTCGCCGTGGGCTCGGACACCCTCAGCATCGACGCGGGCCGAAGCACCACCCACGGGGCTCACCGAAGCGCTTTGGGCTCAGGAAAGTACGCAGTCGAAGCCCTCGCAAATCTGTCCGCACTTCCGGCCGTCGGCGCCACGGTGATGGTGGGAGCGCCGACGCATGCGGGTGGTTCGGGTGGTCCGTGCCGGGTCATCGCCTGGTACTGAAGATCAGGGCGTAGGCGTCACCCGCAGCACCTTGTCGCCGGCGCCGTTGTCGGTGGTCACCAGGAGCGAGCCGTCGGGCGTCGGGGTCACCGACCGCAAGCGACCGAACTGGTTCTCCAACCCGAAGGTCTGCGCGTCGACCGAGCGTCCGTCGGCATTCAGGCGGAGGAAGATCAGTTCCTTGCTCTTGAGGCCACCCATTACGAGCGCACCGTCCCAGGCACCCCATGCAGCTCCACCGGTGAAGGCAGCGCTGGCGGTAGCCAACGTCGAGCTACCCGAACGCCACACCGCCGCAATCGCTCCCGGCACTCGCACGGGATCGGTCATCGGCACGGATTCGTCGTACGTTCCGGGAAGCCGATCCGGGCGGTAGCCGTAATTTCCGCCGGGGGTAAGCAGGTTGACTTCGTCGTCGACGCTTGTGCCCTGTTCAACCGAGTACACCCGGCCGGTTCCGGGTTGCACGGCCAAGCCTTGGACGTTGCGGTGCCCGAGCGTGTAGACCGGGCTGGAAGCATTCGGATTCCCCGCCGCCGGAGTTCCGTCGGCGTTGATGTGCAAGACCTTGCCGCCCAGCGAATTCGGATCCTGGGGGACGCTCGGCGTCGCGGTGTCACCCGTCCCGACGAACAGCGTTCCGTCCTGCGCCGCAAGAATTCGGCAACCCCCGTGACGCCCGGACGAGACCGGGATTCCTGGCAGTACAGTTCCGGTTCGCGTGAGTGCGGTCCATCCGGCGTCGACGGTCCACGAGATCACTCGAACGTCCGTGACTCCCCCAGCGCTGAATCCCTGGCAGGTGTAGAGGGTGCGCGACTGAGCGAAGTCGCGGGCAAGCGCGATACCCATGAGGCCGGTTTCGGACTGCGCGTAGAGATCCGAAAGGTCAGCAGCGACTGGACCTGTCGTGTTGTCGCCTCGGCGAACGAAGAATCCGCCGGATCGTTGTCCGGTCAGGATTGCACCGTCCGGGGCCGCCACCACGTCCCAGGGGTGGTCGAGTCCGTCGACCAGTGTGGTGACCGACAACTGCGGGAGGGTGTCCTCGATGGGTATGTCCGGGTCGTCGCTCCCCAACGATCCGGTGCTTCCGTTGCCGAAACTGCCGGGGTCGAAGGGGAATGGTTGAGCCACGCTCTGCGTTACCGGCATCACCAGTACTGCAGTCAGGGCCACGGTCAATGCGGCGAGCTTCGGATGACGCACGCGTTCTCCTCGGGTCGGAAACCGTTCTGCGCCTCACTATAAACAGACAAATCGGTCTGCGCTGCCGGAACCGAGCGCACAGAAGTCGTTCCCAGACGCGGAAACCCGCGTTTCGAGTCGATTAGAGAACGCTCACGCCCGCTGCGCACACAACAGCGCAAAGCGCTGATCCCGATCCGTCCACACCTTCCGCACCCCGAAGCCCGCGGACGCGAGTTCCGCGGCAATCCCCTCCTCGGTGAACTTCGCCGAGATCTCGGTGCGCAGCTGCTCGCCCGCTGCGAAGGTGATCTCCAGATCCAGGTCGTCGATGTGCACCGAGACTTCACGAAGTGCTTCCAGGCGCATCTCGATCCACTCGTTCTCGGCATCCCAGAGCGCGACGTGACGGAAGTCCTCCAAGGGAAAGTTCGCTCCCAGTTGCTTGTTCAGGACCGAGAGAACATTGAGATTGAACTGAGCAGTCACACCGGCAGCGTCGTCGTAGGCGGGCACGAGGACTGCGGGATCGATCACCAATCCCACGCCCAGGATCAGGTTCTCACCGGGATCGAGCACCGCTGCAATGCCCGAGAGGAACTCGGCGCGTTCTGCCGGAACGAGATTGCCGAGAGTTCCACCGAGAAACGCGACCGCCCGCCGTCCACCACCTGGCAGATGATGCAGCGAACCGGTGAAGTCGCTGACCACTCCGAGCACGTCGATTCCGGGAAACTCGGCACCGACTTGCTGCGCCGCACCTTCGAGGGCCGTCACCGAAACATCCTGTGGTACATACGTTCGCAGAGTTCCGCGAGCCGTCATCGCGTCGAGGAGTAACCGCGTCTTCTCAGAGGAACCTGAACCCAGTTCGATCAGGATCTCGGGTTCGGTCAACGCCGCGATCTCGTCGGCGTACCGAGCGAGCAGGCCGCGTTCGGTACGGGTGGGGTAATACTCGGGTAAGGCCGTGATCTCCTCGAACAGTTCACTTCCACGCGCGTCGTAGAACCATTTGGGCGAGAGCCACTTCGGCGTAGCGGTCAAGCCCTCCCTGGCCTCGGCTCGCAATGCGTCGACCGATTCGGTCGGTGTCAGATAAACCTCGAGCGTAGGGGTTTTCATTATTCTCCCATCGGTATCGGGGTGATGATCAAATGGCCGGGACGCGCGCAGACGATGTGCCGGTCCGGCACCTGCTCCCAGTCCGGTGAACGATCGGACGGTTCGGAAACGACCAGTGCCCGCGACTCGTCGACCCGCGTGTACAACGTGTGGCCCCACGCCGTGGCCCACAGTTCCTGCCCGTCGCCGAACAGGAGGTTCAATCGTGAATCCGGTGCCGCCGCAGCCACATCGTGAACGAGGCTCGTCACGGCGGCTTCCGCGGGCTTCGACTTCAACCGATGCCGAAGCACTGTCCACAACAAGGCAGCATCCGTCGGCGCGGGCATCTTCAGCAATTCGACGGCCGGAACTTCTGCTGCCAAGTCGGCGAGTGAGCCAGGCCAACCGGATACCGCTCCGTTGTGGCTGAAAGCGTAGGTTCCGTCGACGAACGGTGCGCAGGCACCGATCTCGACGGCCATCCCCTCCGTCGCGGAACGTACGGCGGCGAGAACGGATCCGGAAACGATGTGGGACAACGTCTCGTCGACTGTCGGGTCCGACCAGATCGGCGAGATACTGCGGTACCGTCCCTGCCTTCCACCGTTCCACCACACCGCGCCGAATCCGTCGGCATTGATGGTCCCGCCGCCACGCATCTCACGAGGTGCCCACGACTGTCGCATCAGTGAGTTCTCGCCGTCGTGGAGGAGTTCACGAACCGAACGCGGCGGCCCGAGATACCCGAGGTGCCGACACATGTCAGGATCTACCCGAAATCGTTCTGGCGCAGCGAAAACCCGAGAAGATCTGGCGCCTGATCGGGTGGTCCCAGTTGCGGAACGTCCCCCGGCAGGCAACGCTGTCGGTCCCGAACGATCCCCCTCGCAACACTTTGTAGTCGCCGCCGAAGAACACCTCCGAGTACTCCCGGTAGGGGAAGGCCCGGAAACCCGGATACGGATGGAAACCCGAAGACGTCCACTCCCACACGTCACCGATCAACTGCTCGACACCTGCTGCCGATGCACCCGCCGGGTACGAGCCGACGCCGGCGGGACCGAGATGGCGCTGACCGAGATTGGCAAGTTTCTCGTCTGCGGACACGTCCCCCCACGGGAATCGTCGCGATCTTCCGGATTCCGGATCCCACCGCGCGGCCTTTTCCCATTCCGCCTCGGTGGGAAGCCGTTTGCCTGCCCAGCACGCGTAGGCCTCGGCTTCGTAGAAGCTCACATGCACGACGGGCTTGTCCGGTGGGACCGGAGCCTCGACGCCGAAAGTCTCGTGCCACCAACCCGAACTGTCGCGTTCCCAGAACAGTGGTGCACGGAGCTTCGCGTCGACGCGATGCCGCCAACCGTCTCGAGACCACAGTTCCGGTCGGGAATAGCCGCCGTCCTCGATGAATTCGACGAACTGCCCATTGGTGACCGGGAATCTGTCGATCGCGAAGTCGGTGAGATAGACCTGATGCGCAGTGCGCTCGTTGTCGAGTGCCCACGGTTCGTCGTCGGTCCCCATGACGAAGGGGCCGGCGGGGATCGTGACCTCGTCGAGTTCCGGCATGCGGGCCGCTTGCGGAGCGGGTGTGGCAACGAGTGCCGTGGGTCCCGAACGCAATTGGTGTGTTGCGAGCATGGTTTCGGCGTGTTGCTGCTCGTGCTGCGCGATCATCCCGAAGGCAAAACCGTCCATGTCGAGTTCTGTGCGTCCGAAGGTGCTTGCTTCGAGCACATCCCAGACCTTCCCGCGAACCGTACGTACGTATTCGCGCGCCTCGGCCGGGTTGAGCAGGGGAAGTGTGGGTCTCGACGATCTCGAATGCTTGAACGCGTCGTACAGCTCGTCTATGTCGCTACGCACCGGATCGCGGCCACCGACATCTCGCACCAGCCAGAGTTCCTCTTGATTGCCGATATGCGCCAGGTCCCACACGAGTGGACTCATCAACGGAGAATGCTGAGCGACCAATTCGGTATCGTCGACGCAGTCGGTGAGCAGCGTCGACCGTTCACGCGCTCGCAGAAGTACGGCCTCGACCGCTTCCTTGGTGATCTCCCCCGTCATGTGTCGCTCTCACCGGGCACAATTGCGCGACAACACCGTTCGGCTGCGGCATCGAGAAGACGGACAAACTGCGGCTCCGGCGCGTACGACGCGGCAAGCGACATCAGAGAGGTTGCCGCCGAACGCAGTTCGACGTCGTCCAAACCGTACTCTGCCGCATCCCGCCATCTCCCGGCCGTCGACGCTGCGGCATCACTCGCCTCACGCATCACGGCAGGCCCGGACAGCAACGCGTCGATCGCTGCTACCGGTACTCGCCACAGATCTCCCGGCTGCGCATCGATGTAGCGAACCTCCAGATGGCCGACAGCGCGAACCGGCGGGAACAGCGTGGACAGGTGATAGTCCAAGTCCGCCCAGACGGGTCGGCGTCCGATCTCGGCATCCACAGCGCCGTCTATCCAGTCCCCGAAAGTGGCACCCCGCGGAGCCGTCCAATCGTCGCCCTCGTTTCGCACACACATCAGCGGAACATCGAGCGCCCAGCCGGCGTAGTCCTGCACTTCCGGGACTGCGACCGTTCGCCAGGAATCGAGTTCGAGCCACGTCCGCATGCGTTGGGACGCCCAATCCCCTCTCGGAACCCCTTGCAAGCGTGGAGAACACGCAAACGCAGCGATGAGCGCCGGCCCCATGTCCCCGAGGAGCCGCCAACGCTGGGCAATGGACTCCGGGCTGCCGCCGGCATCGACACTGACCTGCACTGCTGCTGTATTGCACATCATCAAGGTGCCGTACGGTCCTATCCCGGCGAAGCGGGATTCCATTGCGCAATAACGTGGCAACCGGAGAATCCGGGAAGGTGGTCGGGCGACGTCGGCCGCGGCAGAACTGATTTCGATGGAGTACGACGCGAGGAGTGTTTCGAGAGTACGACGGTCTTCGTCGAGACAGTCACACAGTTCTCGGGCGGACGTCCGCGGCGCTGACGAGAGTTCGATCTGTCCGCCAGGTTCTACGGTGACGAGGCTGCCACGAGGAAGCGGAACCGCTGGTGAATCCGGGTCGATACTGGTGGGTGCGTGTCGCCCGAGTGCCTTTGCCAGAGTCGCTGCTGACGGCCGCTCCCCACCGGGAACCTGGCTGGTCAGCCACTCGAGCTCAGCTCCGACCAAACGGGGTGGCCCCTGTTTGAAGCACACACCACCGACGTAGGCCTCGGCCGCAGGACGTGAATCCACCTGCGTGGTCTGTGCTGCTGTCAACGCTGCTGTCACCATTCGACTTCCCCTTCGGGCGGTCTTCGCGGTCGCTACCGACGATAGAACGCCAACGTCCGAGATGCACCCTTTGTGGTGTTACGTGTCGTTGAATTTCTTCAGTCGTATCCACCGGTACCCACAACCGGCCAGAACCACACCTGCGCCGGAAACAACCGCGATCCACGGAAGTGTGACCACCAGAACGACACAACCAGCCGCGCCGACCGCTTGCAGCAACTTCGGATACATCCGGTCCACACCGCGTTGGCTGTACGCACTCACGTTCGCGACGAAGTAGTAGAGCAGCACTCCGAACGACGAAAAGCCGATCACCCCACGAAGATCGGTTGTCGAGACCAAGGCGATCACAACGGCACCGACCACAAGTTCCGCATGGTGAGGGACCCCGTACCGTGGATGGACGGCAGCGAGGGCCACTGGCAGATCGCGCTCGCGGGCCATCGCCATCGCCGTACGACTCACGCCGGCGATCAGAGCCAGCAGCGCCCCCGCCGACGCCGCCGCGGCACCGATCACCACTACGGGAACGGCCCAACTCCACCCGACTGCGCCCACCGCATCTGCCAGTGGTCGCGCCGAATTCGCCAGCCGATCAGGTCCCAGCGTCACCAACAGCACCACCGCTACCAGCGCATAGAGGACAACGGCGACGGTGAGTGCGATCAGGATCGCCCGCGGAATCGTTCGACGCGGATCACGCACTTCCTCCCCCAGCGTCGCGATCCTGGCGTAACCGGCGAACGCGAAGAAAAGCAGCCCCGCCGCTTGCAGAATTCCGTACCACGACCCGAATGCGAGATCCGGGAACTCGCGCACCGCACCAGGACCGACGACGGCAACCACCAGCGCTACACACAGCGCCGTCGTCGACACGGCGACGATCACCCTGGCCATGTGCGCCGTCCGCGTGACTCCGCGATAGTTGACTGCAACCAGCGCTGCCACCACCAATACCGCGACGGGGACACGCCAGGCCGTAGGCGCAACATACGTCGCAAAAGTCAGAGCCATTGCCGCGCAGCTCGCGGTCTTCCCGATCACGAACGACCAGCCGGCGGCAAACCCCCACCAGGGTCCGAGCTGCTCACGTCCGTAGACGTAGGTCCCACCTGAAGTGGGGTATCTGGCCGCAAGCTGCGCCGACGACGTCGCGTTGCAGTAGGCGATGAACGCTGCAATCACCAGGCCCACAAGCAACCCGGTACCGGCTACTGCGGCAGCAGGCGCGAACACCACGAAGACTCCGGCGCCGATCATCGCGCCGAGGCCGATCACCACGGCATCGGCGGTGCCCAGTCTTCGCTCCATCGGGACAGCTTCGTTCACAGGTAGTTTGAACCACACCGACATGAACGGAAGGTGCCATGTTCGATCTCGACACGATCCGCCGCGACACTCCCGGATGCCTTGACAAGGTGTTCCTCGACAGCGCGGGATCCTCGCTCCCGCCCGAGCCGGTGCCGGCCACGATGATCGAGCACCTGCGACGTGAAGCCGACGTCGGCGGATACGTCGCAGCTGCTCGTCAGAGCGGCGCCCTCGCTGCTGTTCCCCATTCGCTGGCCCGGGTCATCGGTGCTCAGGCAACCGATATCGCTTTGACGGACAGCGCGACCCGCGCGTGGAACGACTTCCTCGCTGCCGTTCCGCTCGGACCCGGTGATCGAATTCTCATCAGCGGAGTCGAATACGCGAGCAACGCCATCGCTGCACTGGGGCGGGCGCGTTCGACCGGTGCCCACGTCGAGATCATCCCGAGCGATCAGTACGGACGCATCGACCTCGACGCACTCGAGAACATGCTCGACGATCGTGTTCGCGTCGTCTCCGTCGTCCACGTCCCCACCAACGGCGGCCTGATCAACCCCGTCCGCGAGGTCGTCGAACTCGCGAGGGCCCACGGCTCGCTCGTTCTGCTCGACGCATGCCAGTCCGTCGGCCAATTGCCCATCGACGTCACCGAACTCGGCGTCGACGCCCTCAGCGCAACCGGCCGCAAGTGGCTCCGCGGGCCACGCGGAACCGGATTCCTGTACGTCCGCCCCGGACTCGTCGACGCACTCGAACCCGCTGCGATGGACCTGCACGGAGCGGAATGGACCGGCGAGAACAGCTTCGTACCCGCACCGGACGCAACACGATTCGAGCTCTGGGAAACGAGTGTCGCTGCGCGCCTGGGTCTCGGCGTCGCCGCCGACTATCTGCTCTCGATCGGCACCGACACGGCGTGGGAGCAGATCGAATCCCGAGCAGTCACGCTGAGGGAAGGTCTGGCAGCGATTTCCGGAGTCGAAGTCCGCGATCGAGGAACCCAACTGAGCGGCATCGTTTCCTTCACCGTCGACGGTATCCCCGAGCACTTGGTGCGGGATCAGCTTGCAGCACAGAACATCACCGTTACCGTCAGTGGTCGCGGGTCCACCCTCCTCGACATGGATGCCCGCGGGCTCGATGCCGTGGTTCGCGCATCGCCGCACTACTTCGTCGACGAAGCCGACCTGGACACATTTCTGGGCGCGGTCAGGGGATTACAAACCTCCCGTTGACCGGGACCATGCCTGATCTGTGGAAGTCGAAACTGCAACTGTGGGGTGATCAGCAGTTTCGCCTTCCGAGAGGACTATTCGCATGGCCGACCCCACCGTCAGACCGATCTCCGCTGCCGACATCACCACCTGGGACTACGAGGCCGACGTCGTCGTCGCGGGATACGGCATCGCCGGCGTCACCGCTGCGATCGAAGCAGCTCGTGCCGGCGCCGAGGTGCTCGTCCTGGAGCGGACGGGCGGTTGGGGCGGAGCCGCGTCACTGGCTGGTGGATTCATCTACCTGGGCGGTGGAACGCCGTTGCAGAAGGCGTGCGGGTTCGAGGACTCGGTCGAGAACATGAAGACGTTCATGAAGGCAGCGCTCGGCCCCGGAACCGACGATACGAAGATCGACGCGTACTGCGAGGGCAGCGTCGATCACTACAACTGGCTCGTCGACGCCGGGGTCCCGTTCAAGGAATCGTTCTGGGGTCAGCCCGGCTGGGAACCGCCGTACGACGACGGCCTCATGTACTCGGGAGGCGAGAACGCCGCGCCGTTCAACACCCTCGTCGATCCCGCGCCCCGCGGACACGTTCCGCAGATGTCCGAGAAGAACACCGGCGAGAAGGGCGGCGGCTACATGCTGATGAAGCCACTCGTCGAGACGGCCGAGAAGCTCGGTGTCCGAGCAGAATACGATCTGCGCGTCCAAACTCTGGTGGTAGACGGCGATCGGGTTGTCGGCGTCGTCGCCAAGCGTTACGGCAAGGACGTCGCGATTCGCGCACGCAAGGGCGTCGTGCTGGCGATGGGCAGCTTCGCGTACAACAACGAGATGGTGCGCTCGAACGCACCGCGTATCTTCGGCCACCCGGCGGCCTCCATCGAGGCGCACGACGGCCGCGCAATCCAGATCGGTCAGGCACTCGGCGCCGACACCGCACACATGGACGCCACCGAGGTCGCGTTCTTCTGCGACCCACAGTTGATGGTGCGCGGCATTCTTGTCAACGGCCGCGGTCAGCGATACATCCCCGAGGACACCTACCCCGGCCGCATCGGCCAGGCAACGCTGTTCCAGCAGGATAACCAGGCATTCCTCGTGATCGACGAAGCTGCGTACGAGGAAGGCATGAATGCCGAATCGTCCAGTGCACAGTTGCGGGCGCAGCCGAGCTGGGTGGCGGAGACCGTCGAGGAACTCGAAGGCGAGATGGGATTGCCCGCCGGATCGCTGCAATCCACCGTCGACCTCTACAACCGGCACGCGGCTGAAGGTTCGGATCCGGTGCTCGGCAAGAAGTCCGAGTGGGTGAAGCCGATCGTCGGCCCGTTCGCGGCAATCGATCTCCGTGGCCGCACAGGCGGATTCACGCTGGGAGGATTGAAGACCACCGTCGATTCCGAGGTTCTGCACGTCTCGGGTGCGCCGATCCCCGGACTTTTCGCAGCGGGTCGCTGCACGTCCGGTGTCTGTGCGGGCGGTTACGCCAGCGGGACAAGTCTCGGCGACGGCAGCTTCTTCGGACGTCGTGCCGGAATCAGCGCGGCGCGCTAGATCACCACAACTCGCACGCCCTCGGCAAAGCGGTACGGCTGAGTCTGCAGGACTGCGCCGAGGTGTTTCCTCAGTCTGGACACCTCGGCGCGCACTGCCACGACATGCTCGCGATCACCGAAGAGCACTTCGCTCAGGCCTGCGGCATCCACACCTGCCGAACCGACGGCTGCCAGTGCCCGCAAGATCTGGGCGTGACGCGGCGAAAGCGCGCGCGTCCAGTTGGCGTCACCACGCACCGTCACCTGCGGCGATGCGCCGAGGGCCAGCTCCAGCTCGATCAACGGCCCGCCGACGCCGGTGCGCAACAGCCAGCCGTCTCCGAGCGGCTCAGGCAGACACATCCCCAGACCTGGCACGATGACGGGCTTTCCCGCACTGGGTGCTGCCACACGGTCGGGCGCGGCAATCCCGCTGGCGCCGGCTACCCAGCCGAACTCGTCGACCACCAATGCCGGACCTGTGCCTGCCGCGAACAACGGCGCCGCGCGCGAGCGCAGGCGCTCGAGCGAAGCCGCGTGCTCGCGCCACAGCGTCGCCTCCGCGAGGCGAACCGCGGTGCGCACCAGCGCGACGGTGGTGGGATGAACCGAAGCTGCGGATCCACTGATGTCCACCACGCCCAGGATCTCGCCCGTCCGTGGGTCGTGCACGGGCGAGCCGGTACACGACCAATTGTGATGCGTGGGCGCATAGTGCTCGGCCGAGAAGAGTTGCACCGCAGAGTCTTCGATCAGCGCGGTACCTATCGCGTTGGTCCCCACCGACTGCTCCGACCAGCGTGCGCCTTCCGCGAACCCGAGAGCGTCCGCCGCACGTTTGACGGTCTTCGCCCCTTCGCGCCAGAGCAGGACACCGTCGGCGTCGGCAACGACCACGATGAAGCCCGCGTCCTCGGCGACCTCGGTGAGCGTGGTTCGCAGTTCGGGCAGAACGCTTCGCAGCGCGGTACGCGAACGCCTCGCCTCCAACTCGGAGAAATCGGCAACAGTAGACGCACCGCAGTGATCCGGCGTGAGCCCGCCGGCGGCCACCCTCGACCACGACCGCGCCACGACGGTCCGCGGCTGCGCCGGTGGTTCCTGGCCGGAGAGAACTGCGTCGTGCACCCGACTGAGTAGGCGAGCATGCTGCGACAGGTCGGTACCCGGCACGACGGCACCGAGCCGACTGCCTTCGGGAGCGTTCCCCACGATGGTCACTCCGTCAGGCTACCGCTTTCGATGTGACGCGAACCACGTCCACACGGCCAGGTCCCCACCACCTGCGATTAGCGGCCGGGAGCAAACTCCGGTAACGTATCCGAAGTTGTCTCGGCGAGGGTGAATCGCAGCAGTTCCACACGTTGCAGGTTTACCGTGATCGACGCGGCTACGGCTCAGCTCGAGCGTTTCGCTCCTGGCCGTGTGCGCGCCTGTCCGCCTTGCCGCAGGCAAAACCACACGTCAGTAAACCGAGCACGAACCCCGTGAGTTGTAGGAGCCGTTTCATCATGTCTGAAGAAAACAACCTCGTCGCCGTCGTCCGCACCGAATTCGGCAAGGGCGCAGCTCGCCGCGCACGTCGTGACGGCCAGGTCCCCACGGTCCTGTACGGCCACGGTGAAGATCCCCGCCACCTCAATGTGCCGGCTCGCGACTTCGCCGCCATCCTCCGTGCACACGGCACCAACGCCATCCTCACCCTCGACATCGAGGGCACGGAGCAGGTTGCACTGACCAAGTCGGTCGTCGTGCACCCCATCCGCAACTACATCGAGCACGCCGACCTCCTCGTCATCAAGAAGGGCGAGAAGGTCACGATCGACGTGAACGTCATCGTCGTCGGCGATGCTGCTGCAGGCACGATGGTCGCGCAGGACGCATCCACGATCTCCATCGAGGCCGACGCGCTTCACATCCCCGAGCAGATCGAGGTTTCGGTCGAGGGTCTCGAGATCGGCACCCAGATCCTGGCCAGCCAGCTCGAACTGCCCAAGGGCTCGACCCTGCAGGCTGACGCCGACACCCTGATCGTCAACGTCGTTGCTGCACCCACCGAGGCAGACCTCGAAGAGGGCGCAGAAGCTCCCGCCGCCGACGAGGCTGCAGAAGAGGCCTGATCCTCTCGGTTCCAACAGAACTCACTGCGCGCGGCGCGTCATTCCGATTCGGAGTGACGCGCCGTTCGTGCGTAGCAGGAAAAATCAAGCCAGAAAGTAGCGTCCGTTGAGCACAGATACCGCCCTCGTCATCGGCCTGGGTAATCCCGGCCCCCAGTACGAGAAGACCCGGCACAACGTCGGCTTCATGGTCGCCGGCACCCTTGCCGGGCGCATGGGCGGAAAGTTCAACGTACACAAGAAGAGTGGTGCCGAAATCGTCGAAGGTCGCCTCGCCGGCCGGCGCGTGATTCTCGGAAAACCACGCTCGTACATGAATCTCTCGGGTGGCGCTGTCGCCGGTCTCGCACGGTTCTTCTCGGTCGACGCCGCGAACATCATCGTCGTCCACGACGAACTGGATCTCGATTTCGGGACGATCAGACTCAAACTCGGCGGCGGCGGCGAAGGCGGCCACAACGGCCTGCGGTCCATTTCGAGTTCGTTGACCACCAAGGACTACCTGCGCACGCGCGTCGGGATCGGTCGTCCGCCGGGCCGCATGGACCCGGCGGACTACGTTCTCAAGCCGTTCTCGTCCACGGAGCGAAAAGAACTCGACCTCGTATGCGAAGAGGCTGCGGATGCAGTGGAGCTACTGCTCGAACTCGGGTTGGAAGCCGCACAGAACCGCCTGCACTGACGGTCAGTTACCCAGCAGTGCAGCCGAATTCGCGCGGCGGAGCTTCCCCGACGACGTCTTCGGGATACTGCCGGGACCCAGGACCGCAACGGCGCGAGGTCGGACACCGACGTCGGCAACCACGGCGTGGACCACTTCGCGTTCGATACGCTTGACCTCTTCCGGATCTTCGAAAGCGTTGGTCTCGACGGCGACTGCAAAGCTCTCACGCTTCTGGCCGGCGTCGAGACGAATCGCGACGGCATTTCCGGGACGCACACCGGCAACGGTTCCGGCCGCCCGTTCGATGTCTGTGGGGTACACGTTCCGGCCGCCCATGATGATGACGTCCTTGACACGCCCGCACACCACGACCAGTCCTTCTTCGGTGAAGTACCCGACGTCACCGGTGTCGAGCCAACCGTCGGCGTCCTGGGCCGGCTTGTGTCCGTCGACCGTGACGTACCCGGGAGTGACTGCCTTGCCGCGAACCTCGATGATTCCGACACCGCGGGCCGGAAGCACCTGACCGTCACGGTCGACGATGCGTCCCTCGAGGTCAGGCACCATCTTGCCGAGTGTGGCGAGGGCACGAGCGTTGGGGCGATTGGACGGCACCGCTCGAGACATCGATTCGAGAAAGTCTGGATCGACGTAGTCGAGGACCTGACCTTGATCGGGATCCGGAATCGACACGGCGAGCGTGGTTTCCGCCATTCCGTACACGGGCGCCAGCGCAGTCGGGTTCAAACCGAAACGCGCACCGGCCTCGGCGAGTGCATCCATCGTGTCGGGATCCACCGGCTCGGCGCCGTTCCACATGTATCGGACGCTGGACAGGTCGACTGCCCCGTCTTCCGCCTGTGCGAGTCGACGAGCCAAGAGCGAGTACGCGAAGTTCGGTGCGGCGGTGACGGTTCCGCCGTACTTGCCCATCAGTTCGGCCCACAGCACCGGGGTGCGCAGGAAATCCATCGGCGTGATGCTGATGACCTCTGCGCCCACCTGCATCGGAACCGTGAGAAAACCCACCATGCCCATGTCGTGGAAGAGCGGAAGCCAGCTCACCATCACGTCGTCTTCGATGGAGAACTTGATGCGGTTGATCATGGCGTAGGCATTTGTGTAGAAGTTCTCGTGCGTGATCTGCACAGCCTTGGGCGAACCGGTGGAACCGGACGTCAACTGCTGGAGTGCGATATCCGATTCGGCCGTCTCCACGGGATCGATCGACGTTCCGCTGCGAAGCTCGTCCACCGTCACGACGGTGATGCCACGCTCTTCGAGGAGCGGCTTGGCCGCGTCGAAGGGCGCACCCAGAATGACGGCTTTTGCGGAGATCATGTCGATCACAGTCTCGGTGTCCTGAGCCCAGACGCCCAGATCCGTTCGGGGGGTCGGCTGATGCAGCATCGTCACCGACGCACCGCGCATCCACGTCGCCTGGCAGGCAGGTGCGATGTCGACGGGCTGTCCGGCGAGAATGCCGATCGCGACGCCGCGATCGATACCGACCTCGGCCAGGCCGCCGGCCATGCGCCTAGCCTCCTGGTGGATGTCGCCCCAGGTCTGACGGAAAGCGTTGTCCGGCTCTCCCGTCACCAGGCCGCGGTCGGTGACTGCGGCGGTCGCATACATCTCTTCGGTGAACTTGCTCAACGCAACTCCTCGGTCAGTGTCACTCTTCGATCAGTGCAACTCTTCGCAGGACACAAATGGCTGTGTGTTCGAACACACACATACATGGATAATCAGCGATCGTTCGCCGAGTGTTACGCCGCAGTGGCTACTGCCTCGTGGTCTGCGAGTATCCTTTCTCTGTTGTGCTGCCGCACTCTCCACCTGTCCGCGCACCGGCACGTCGCCGGCACCGACGCCCACTTCGAGAGGTTCTTCGTTGACTACCCCGTCCGACTCGACCGTCCCTTCCGACTCGACTGTCCAGTCCGACACCGAAGGCCCCGATTCAACCGAGAGCGGGTCGGTCGCGGTCACGACGACGACCAAGGGCCTGTCCGCCGAGGCAGAGCGTCGCCGCACCTTCGCCGTCATCTCGCATCCCGACGCCGGAAAGTCGACGCTGACCGAAGCGCTGGCACTGCACGCGAAGAAGATCTCGGAGGCAGGAGCCGTCCACGGCAAGGCAGGCCGCAAGTCGACGGTCTCGGACTGGATGGAGATGGAGAAGGCCCGCGGCATTTCCGTCAGTTCCACCGCACTGCAGTTCAACTACCACTCCTCCGAGACCCCGGACGAGCAGATCAACGTCATCAACCTCGTCGACACCCCCGGTCACTCCGACTTCTCCGAGGACACGTACCGCGTCCTGACCGCCGTCGACGCGGCGGTCATGCTCATCGACGCTGCCAAGGGCCTCGAACCGCAGACGCTCAAGCTGTTTCAGGTGTGTCGTCACCGCGGCATTCCGGTCATCACCGTCATCAACAAGTGGGACCGTCCAGGTCAGACTCCTCTCGAACTGCTCGACGAGATCGGCGAACGGATCGGCCTCACACCCACCCCCCTGTACTGGCCGGTCGGCATCGCCGGCGACTTCCGCGGACTGCTGCGGCGCGGTGAAGACGGTGAGGCTCGCGAGTACGTCCGCTTCACCCGTACCGCAGGCGGCGCGAAGATCGCCCCCGAAGAGGTCATGGACGCCGACGCGGCGCTCGCCAAGGAAGGCTCCGAGTGGGAGACCGCGGCCGAGGAGAGTGAACTGCTCTCCGCTACCGGCCAGGACCACGATCAGGAGATGTTCCTCGCCGGTCAGACTTCCCCGGTGATCTTCGCGTCCGCGATGCTCAACTTCGGCGTCCGCCAGATCCTCGACACCCTCGTCGAATTGGCGCCGCCGCCGCGTGGGCGCGAAGACCTCAGCGGCAAGCCGCGCGAGGTCACCGATCCGTTCAGTGCGGTCGTCTTCAAGGTGCAGGCCGGTATGGACACCGCGCACCGCGACCGTCTGGCGTTCATGCGCATCGTCTCCGGCGTGTTCGAGCGCGGCATGGTTGTCACACACGCCCAAACCGGCAAGCCCTTCACGACCAAGTACGCCCAGACGGTATTCGGACGTGAACGTTCCACCGTCGAATCCGCGTTCCCCGGCGACGTCGTCGGCCTCGTCAACGCCACCGCACTCGCACCCGGCCACACGCTGTACACCGAGAAGAAGGTGGAGTTCCCACCGATCCCGTCGTTCGCGCCGGAACACTTCTCGATCCTGCGCGCCGAAAGCGCCGGCAAGTACAAGCAGTTCCGCCGTGCTGTCGACCAACTCGATTCCGAGGGCGTCGTCCAGATTCTCCGCAACGACATCCGCGGCGACGCCTCCCCCGTCATGGCGGCCGTCGGCCCGATGCAGTTCGAGGTCGTCGCAGCGCGCATGAAGGCCGAGTTCAACGTCGAGGCCAAGATGGAACCGCTCGGCTACGCATTGGCTCGCCGTACCGACGCCGCGTCCGAGGTCGAACTGAACCGTCAGCGCGGTGTGGAGGTCTTCACCCGATCCGACGGTGTTCTGCTCGCCCTGGTCAGTGACAAGTGGCGCCTGCAGTACATCCAGAAGGAACTCCCGGATCTGACGCTCGAACCCCTCGTCGCTGCTGCGGACTGATGAGCCTGATCGAGGCGCTGTTCGACGCCGAACTGCACATCGGCAGCGCCACGATTCTCTGGCGAGAGATCATCGGAAACGCGTTCGGAATCGGCTCCGCGATCGCGGGCGCGCGACGCTCGGTATGGGCGTGGCCCGTCGGTATAGCCGGAAATGCCTTGTTGTTCACGGTGTTCATGGGCGCACTTTTCCACACTCCGCAAGAGCTCAATCTCTACGGCCAGGCCGGCCGTCAGTTGTTGTTCATCACCGTCAGCGTCTACGGGTGGACTCAGTGGCGACGCGGGGCACGCGACTCCGGTCGCGCAGTCCTGCCCCACTGGGCGACAACTCGCGAGCGCGTCGCCATGATCGCCGTCATGGCCAGCGGCACAATCGCTTTCGCCTGGATCTTCGACCTCCTCGGCTCGTACGGAGCGTGGGCGGAGGCCTGGATCTTCACCGGCTCCATCCTCGCGACATACGGCATGGCGCGCGGCTGGACCGAATTCTGGCTCATCTGGATCGGCGTCGACGCCGTTGGTGTTCCCCTTCTTTTCCGAGCCGGCTATTACCCTTCGGCGATCCTCTATCTGGTCTATGCATTCTTCGTCCTGTGGGGCTTCGCAATGTGGCTACGCATTCAACGCCGAACTCCACAAGGGGTGTGACCCTAAACCAACTCCTGGTATGTTTGCGTCGATTAAGCAAACCGACGGTCTGTTTACGGGCATCAGGAGCGAAACAATGGAAGACAAGAATTCTCACGGAATAGCGGGCCCCAACGGTTCCGGCAACGGATCGAGAGCCAATAGTTCCGCAAGTAATGGTTCTGCAAGCAATGGTTCTGCAAGCAATGGTTCTGGGAGCAACCTTTCCACGGGTAACGGTTCCAGCAGTGCCACCGCCACAGCGGATTTTCTGTCGACCGCACCCAAGCAATCCGATGCATTCACGTTTCCGCTTCCTGCCCGAACCACGGCCGCACACAGCAGCGGAGAGGACCTTTCAGTGCCAGCTTCAACACGCGAATCATCGAGGACGCTCGAAACTCGGAGTCGTACCGTCGTACGTCGCGACGCGATGGGCGTAGCCGCCGTTCGAGTGGCCGGTCGACTCACCCACACCGAACTCATCGCAAATCAGGCCTCACCCTCGAGCGCACATTCCTCCGATCCCACGACGGATCTGGACGAGTTGCTCACGATGCTCGGCAGCTACCTGTTGTCCTCGGGGTTCGAACATCCCGAAATCCACGCCAAACTGGGCGGACAGTCGATCGTCGTCAACCTCGTATCGCCGGAGATCAGCGCGAGCTGATCTGGGCCCAGCTGCCCCTTAGGGCCACAGCACTGCTCGTGTCCATGCTCGGTCCGAGCCGCGCCGGTACAACCACCGCTGATGCCGACGCCCGGAGTCTGCCTGCCAGAACTCGACAGACTCCGGCTCGAGGCACCACGCACGCCAGTCCTTCGACACGAACCCTGGGTCGTCGCTGATTCTTGCTTCCGCAGCGGCCACCGACGTGTCGTACGCCCCTAAGTCTTCGAGCACCTCGCTCTGCTCACTTGCCGTCGCCACCGCTCTCGCCGTGACGGAGCGTTCGACGAAGTCTCGGCGTCGAAGTGCGTCGCCGCCCTCGCGAACCGTTCCGCGAATCCGGACCTGTTGACCCGTCTCGCGCCAGTAGAAGGCGAGCGATGCTCGCGGATTTTTTTTCAGCTCAACACCTTTCGGCGAAGCAGCTGAACCCGAGAACCAGAACCCACCCTCGCTCACGTCCTTGAGGATGAGGAAGCGAGAATCAGGCATACCGTCGCCGTCCACGGTCGAGAGCGCACACACTTGTGGCTCGACGACGCCGAAGGCCACGGCCGCACGGAGCCAGTCGAGGAACAACTCCCCCGGCTTTTCCGGAAAACACTCGGGCGCGGGCGGCGGAGTTCCGGTCAGCGCGGGGATACCGCGAATCCACGTCCGTACGTCAGGCAGCGAAAAATCTGCATCAACCATGAGCCGACTCTAATCGCGGGCGACCTCAGGAGACGTTGCGAACGACCGAGTCGCCGAACGACGGTTGCTGCAGCAGCGCCCACTTGTTGGACGTCAATCGGAAACTCGGCATGTCGGCGAGCGCCACCACCGATTCCCAGGTCCGCTCGTAGCTCGTGTGGGAGATTCGCCATTCACCGTCGCTGCAGCGGGTGTATCTGTCGTGATAGAAGGCCGATCCGCGAAGCAGCATGCCGTCTTCGGGGATTACCACTGTGTCCGCGAGGCACCAGATCCCGGTTGCGGTGTCTCCGTCGACGTCGATCTCGGGTTGCCCGCACTGATGTTCGGTGATGATGTGTGATCCGAGAGTGTTCTCGAGGAAGGAGACGAACGAATCTCGGGAATCGAAACTGAGTTGTTCTCCGTAGATCGCGGTGGCGTCGACGGTCAGAGTGTCGGCGAATTCGACCCAAGATTTGGTGTCCAAGGCGCGTGCGTATCGGTACTTGAGTCTTTGGATGAGAACAATCGCTTCGAGATCCATGATCCCCGCCTCCCGGTGCAGCAACCACCCGTCCTATGTGTGCACATTAGCCTGTATCACGCCGAAACGGGCATTACTCTCAAAGCTAGTAGAAATGTCAGCCGATAACACGCTTTTCCAGGCCGTCGAGCATGATCGTGATCTTCTCGTCCAACCAACCTCGCCCGTGCCACGTCGATTCGTCGCCGATTCCCTCGATCAACGACTCCGATGCATTCCAACTTTCCTGATACGCCTGTCGCGCGGAACGTGAATCGGCGGAGCTGACGGTCTTGTCCATCGCCGCCATCATTGCGAACTGCGTCATCGTCACCTCGGAGATGAAGTCCACCGCCAATATCGCATCGTGGGGTGTGAAGCCTTGCGCAGTCAACGAACCGACCAGTTTCTCCACGATCTCGATTATCGCCGGCGGCGTGCCCGGAACTGCGAGCCCGACCTGGGCCAGACCTGGATAGCGCTCGAACGAGGACCACAGAACGTCGCAGAAATCCTTCAGGAATTCGCGCCACGGACGATTCGTATCGGGCCATACAGTCTGACGCACAACATGATCCGAGCAGGCACGCAGCAGCGCTTCGCGGTCTGCGAAGTAGCGATAAAGTGCAGAATGACTGACGCCCAGCCGCTTTGCCACGCTCGGCATGGTCAGTTCACTCAGATCATCGGCGAGGGCGGCCTCGACGATGTCCGTTGTCGACAACGTCGGCGGCCGCCCCGTCTTCTTTCCGGTCTGCATTCTGCTCAGCTTGCCACCAACCGCCATCCCGACGCACGGTGGCGCTGGTTCCAGAACGCGGCGTAGTTCCCACCGGCTGCGAGCAGGACTTCGTGGGTGCCCACTTCGACGATCGATCCGTCGTCACCGAGCACGATGATCTGATCTGCGGCCACGACGGTCGACAGTTTGTGAGCGATCACGAGCAGTGTGCTTTCCCTGGCGAGTTCTTGCATCGCACGCTGCACGTGTGCCTCGTTCTCGGGATCGAGCGCGGCCGTCGCCTCGTCGAGCAGAACGACAGGTGCGCGTTTGAGGAGTGCGCGCGCAATGGAGACCCGCTGCCGCTCTCCACCGGACAGTGCCGTCCCGCCCTCACCGACACGGGTGTCCCAACCCCGCGGAAGCCGCTCGACGATTTCCGCGACGCCCGCGATCCGAGCCACGTCGAAGACTTCCTCGTCCGTGGCTTCGGGGCGGCCGAGGCGGATGTTCGCGATCAACGTGTCGTCGAAGAGGTACACGTCCTGGAAGACCAGAGACAGCTGCGACATCAGGTCGGCACTCGTGAGGTCCCGCACGTCGACGCCGCCGACACGCACCACACCGGAGTCGACGTCATAGAAGCGCGAGATCAACCGGGTGACGGTGGTTTTGCCGGACCCTGACGGACCGACCAACGCCGTCAACGACTTCCGTGGCACGTCGAAGGAGATGTTTCGCAGAACCTGCCCACCGTCCGCGTATCCGAAGTCGAGGGCGTCGAACTGCACTGCCGTCTCCCCCGTGGCCGTCCCGCTGGTATCGGGTTCGACCATTGGTTCAACTTCGAGGATCTCGGACATTCGCCGGATTTCATTGCGTGCCATTCTGATTGCACCGCCGAACTCGCCGATCTCACCCAGCGGCTGGATGAACCGTGCGGTCAGTCCGAGTAGCGCGATCAACGTGACCGGATCGATGTCGCCGCCGAGCGCGAGGAACGCGCCCAAGATGATCACGGCAGAGAACACGAATTGCAGGGCAATCCCGTTGACCACGGACCCGATCACCACGAACCACAGTTGTGAACGACCCGCAGTGTGTTGCGCTTCGATCGCGTCGTCGAGCGGTTCGTACACCCCGTGGGTGCGTCCGAAAGCACGCAGGACCGGTTGGCAACGCGCGTATTCGAGCACTCGATTGTTCGATTCGACGGCCGCTGCATGGGCCCGATCGTCGGCCTTGGCAGTCATCGTCGAGGCAAATCTGGCTGCCGCGAACAGAATCGGAACGCTGACCACCAGCGCCAACCCGAGCCGCCAGTCGAAGAACAACATGCACACGACAATGGTTGCCGGGCTGGCAATTCCGGAGATGATCGGTGTCATCAGGTGCGCAGCCGCCCCCATCACCGAGATGGTGCCCTTGCTGGCAACCTGCGATACCTGCCCGAGTCGGCCGGCGCCGAACCAGCCGAGCGGCAGAGTGACGAGATGATCTCCCAGGCGCAGATGCATCGTCCGCAGCAGAGTGAGGGCCGACTCGAAACCCTTCATCGCCTGCAGGTAGTGCGCAATCGAACTGATCACAGCGCATACGGCCATGGCGGCGAGCCACCGAACGAAACTGCCCCAGTTCTGATCGAACAGTGCCTGCACCGCAGGGACCAGAAGCGCCACTGCCAAACCCTGCATCACGCCGTACAACACTGCCCACACCAGGAACTCGCGATATCGGCCCTGATTCTGCGGGCCGAGTATCCGGAAGAGGTCGCGAATCATGAGTTGGCCTTTCCTGCTGCGTCAGACGTACCTGCGATGCTGTCGGCCCGACTGTGCTCAATCGAGTCGGCCCGACTGTGTTCAATCGAGTCGGCCCGACTGTGCTCAATCGAGTCGGCCCGACTGTGTTCAATCGAGTCGGCCCGACTGTGACTCGCCCACATCCGGGCATAGGTTGAACCACTCGCCACAAGCTGATCGTGCGTGCCCTTCTCCACGATCCGTCCGGCGTCGAGGACCACTATCTGATCGGCACTCACGATCGAAGCCAACCGGTGCGCGATCACCAGCACCGTGCGGCCGACCGTCAAGCGCGACAGCGCTTCTTGGATATCGGCTTCGGACTCCGGGTCGGCGAACGCAGTTGCCTCGTCGAGCACGAGAACAGGAGTGTCCGCGAGAATCGCACGCGCGATGGAGACTCTTTGGGCTTCACCACCCGAGAATCTGGCGTCGACCCCGACCACCGAGTCGTACCCCCTCGGGAGCGCTTCGATTCGGGTGTCGATCTGCGCGGCTGCGGCAGCGGCCTTCACCTCGGCCGAAGTCGCCTGCGGTCGGGCAAGCCGAATGTTGTCGAGCACGGTCGCTTCGACCAGCTGCACGTCCTGCAGAACGAATCCGACGTGGCGGTACAGCTCGTCGGTAGCGACTTCCCGGACGTCGACACCACCGATTGCCACGGATCCGGCACGCACGTCGTGGAACCTCGGAACCAGCGTTGCCAGCGTCGACTTACCCGAACCCGAAGGTCCGACCAACGCCGTCACGGTGCCCTCCGACAGCGTCAGATCAATGTCGGACAGGACGTCGGCGCCGTCGTCGTATGCAAAGGAGACTCCGGAGAATCGAACTTCGTTCCCCACAGGCTTTTTCGGATGATCGGTTTCCGGCAGAGCGTCGGTTGCGAACAGCGCGATCAGTCGCGCCGCAGCGGCGGCTGCCTCACGGCGAGCCTGCATACCGAAACCGATGGTCGTCACCGACACCGGAATCACCATCGCGACAAGAGAACTGGTCAGCACATCGACGGGTGACACCCATCCGGAGTGAACGAACCACGAGCCGAGGCCAAGGTTGACCACCAGCACAACCGGTGCGCTCAACGCAATCGAGGCCAGCGCCTCGGTCCGGAGCATCGGGCGAACCCAGCCCTCGTACGAGACGGCAAACGCCTTGGCAGCGTCGCGGTATCGAGAATGTGACTGCTTGTCCTGACCGAAGGTCTTGACCACTGCGATGCCGGTGACGAACTCGACGATGGTGTTGCTGATGGCCGCGATGCCCTCATTCATCCGGCTCATCTTGACGGCCATGTCCTTGGTCATCATCGCGTAGGCGATCATGTAGATCGGGAGGGTGGCAATCGCGACCAGTCCCAGACGCCAGTCGATCGAGATCACGTAGCCGAGCCCGACGAGCGGCACCGCAATGGCGCCGGTGGTCTCGACGGCGCTGTGCGCAACCAGGTAGTGGAGATCGGAGATGTCGTTCTGCGCGGCTTTTCGCACGGTTCCGGACGAGTGGGAGGTGAACCAGCCCAGTGGAAGTCGACCGAGTGTCGCTGCGATTCGACGCCGAAGCACAGCTTGAAGATTGACATCGGCGAAGTGCGTCACGATCAATGCACCGCCTCCGAAGAACGCACGCATACCCAGACCGAAGACGACCACCCACACGATCGTCCAGACGCGAGACGAGTCGATGTCGCCGCCCACGATCAGCGTCTTACCCAACTCGGCGATGGCCACGTACGGCACGATGGCCGCGACCGCGGCGATCACCTGCATCACCATCGCGATGGTGGTCCGTGTACGAACTGGCGCAAGGAGTTCGCGAAGCGCGCTCTTGTGCGCCGCCGCTTCAGCTTTGGCTTGCGAGGCTTCGGCCGTCGCTCCTTGTGGTGCGTCGGCCTCTTCAGATGAAATGTCTGCTTTCGTAGCCTGTGTCGTCGTCATTTCGAGAACGCCTTCCATCGGGTTTCTGCGTCGGCGTCGGATGCGATGCGGCCTTGGAGTTCCGCGCCGGTGAGAGTGCGATCGGCAAGAGCCTCGAGGTCTTCGAGGATCCAGTAGACCGCGAAAGGATAACTGCCGAACCAAAGTTCACCGCTCACGTCTGCCGTGCGTCCGGCCTTCACTGCGGAGATCTCGTTGAACAGTGGATTTGCGTGAACTAGAGCGCCGTCGTAGATGTTGCCCGAGGTCACGACCATCGCGTCCGCCGCGTGCTGTCCGACCTCCTCGCCTGACACCGAAGACGTGGCAACACCTGTGTTGGGGCCGATCTTCGCGTCGAGTTCGGCTTGCGGGCGCCCGAAACCGGCTTCCTCGATGATCGAGGACATCGGCGACTGTGGGATGACGGTGTAAATGCCGCCGGAGAATCCCACCAGCACTGACAGCGTCTGCGGTTGCGCCTCGACCGTTCCGGATACTTCGGCAAATTTGGTCTCGAGCCTCGACACGATTTCGCGAGCTTCGGACTCTCGACCCAGTGCCGTCGCCGCGGTATTCAGAAATTCGCGCCACGGCGCCGCATAGGCGAGCACCGTCGTCGGGGCAATCACGTTGGCCCGCAAGGTGATCGACGTCAACGAGCCGACATCACTGAGCAGGATTCGGTCAGGATGAACGGCCGCGATCTGCTCCGCATCTGGCGATTGGAAGAACGTCGGTTTGTCGACGACCTCGATCCCCTCACTCTGCAATATCTCCTTCGCCGCCTGCGACTGCAGCGTGGCGAAGACCGTATCGGGCTTGACCCCGAGCGTGAGTGCGTTGAGCGCTGCGAACTCGTCCAGTGCGAGCAGTTTCTGAGGTGCAGGTACGGCCGACGACTCGCCTGTTTCCGATGCGTCTGCGTCATCGCCGCCCACGGAGCAACCGACAAGCGCCGTTGCTGTCGCTGCGAGTGCCGTTGCTCGCAGGCCCCACTGCTGCCGCATCCTTCTCTCCCCGCTTTAGTTACACGCTGTCTCGATTAGGGGAGCCTACAATAAGTCACGCCTTTTGTGCAGTCCTCGTCGCTGGAAGTGCAATCGCCGGCAGACAGGCGACAACACTGATGACGGCACCCATCACGAACGCCAGCGCGAACGAGTCGCCGGAAATGCCGATCGCCAGGACCGCTGTGGTCACCGGGGCGCCCACCGCCGAACCGACGGTTCTGATCACACTGTTGACTCCACTGGCTGCTGCCATTTCCGATGGCGGGACGATCGAGGCAACCAACAGAGCACAGACCGCGAACCCCACGCCGTTCCCCAATCCGACGAGGGAAAAGAACGCCACGATCGCAACCACCGAACTCGGCCAGATCGCGAGTCCGACTGCGCCCGCCGCCATGAGGGCCAGCGCTATGACAGCGGGCACCCGCGGCCCGAATCGCCGCGCGAGAGCCGGCGTCAAGCGGCCACCGAGAAAGACGAGGACAGCGGCGGGCAAGAGCGCCAAGCCGGTCTGCACAACGGTGAATCCGCTTCCATACGTGGACGTTTCCGGCGCCTGGAGGATCCGCGGCAGACAGAGATAGAAAATGTACGGCACGAACCCGAACACCAGGGTGAGTGCGCTGGTGATCATCATCGGCTTGTCCCGAAAAACTCGCATGTCGACGATCGGCGCGTCGTGGCGGGAATCGACGGCAATCAGTGTCGCGAACGAAACGAACGCGACTACCACCAGACCCCAGAATCCGAGCGACAAAACTCCCCAGTCGGAGGCTTTCGTGATCGCCAATAGCAGGCTCACCAATCCGAACGCCAGAGCGCCGGCACCGGCCCAGTCCGTCGGCATACCCGGGCGGCGATGCGAGCCCGGAACCACGGCCACCACTGCGACCAATGCGAGCACGATCAAGATCCCGGTGATCACGAACAACCACTGCCAACTGAGATACTCGAGGATGACACCGCCGATCACCAGTGCACTTCCGGCACCGATTCCCAAAGTCCCAGCGAGCCAACCTATCCCTGAAGACAACTCGGGACCTACTACCGTTCTCCGCAGTACTGCCATCGCAAGCGGGAAGCTCGCCATGCTCACTCCCTGGACAGCTCGAACGACAAGCAGCACCCCGATATTCGGGGCGGCTGCCGCGGCAAATGTCGCGAGAGCGAAGATGATCAGGACGATCACCAGGACTCGCTTGTCGCCGAATCGGTCACCCATCGCGCCGACTATCGGAGCCATCACCGCGGCCGCCAACAGGTACGCCGTCAGGATCCAGCCGGTCACCGCCACGGACGTGTCGAAATGCTCACCCAACACCGGCAACGCCGGTACCAGCATGGTCTGCATGAGCGAGTAGACGAGTACCGCCCCCGCAAGCGCGGCGACCACCCGGCTCCCGGATCGCGTGGGCGCCTCCGCCAAGGTTGTCATCGACACCTTCCTCCAATCATGAATCGAATCGGAACGGAACACTCCGTTCCGATTGAGTAAACCATGCATTGCTAGCCTGTGGGAATGGCGAAAGAGAATGCGAGCCTCCCCGGACGCGCCCGAGAAGCCGCAGACAACGACGTCACCGTACTGCGAGCAGCGCGCGAGATTTTTGCCGAACAGGGTTGGAATGCACCGGTATCGGCAATTGCCACCCGGGCCGGAGTGGGAGTAGGCAGCATCTATCGCCGATACCGAGGCAAGGAGGAACTGGCGCAATCCCTGCGCGTCTGGGCGATCGACCACCTCGCCACCCTCGCCCGAGAGTGCATGAGCACCGCGAAAACCGATGAAGCCGTATTGAAGACGTTCTTCTCGCGATATCTCACCGAATCAGTGGGACCGCTCATTCCGGTCCTCGGCGGCAAGTTACCTGAACACGCCGAAGTCACTCGTGCCGCCGAAGAATTGGAGGCCGCACTGCAATCGATGGTCGACGTCTGCATCGACGCTCGCGAAGTCCCGCCCGACTTCACTGCTGCTGACGTCATGCTCATGACAGTGCATCTGCGGCCGACTCTGCCGATCGAGGGTGATCGAGCCACCGAAATACACACGCGCTATCTCGACTTCATGCTCGACGGACTTCGTGGCGGAACACCTCGACCAACGATCACTCCCCCGTCCTGGAGCGAATGGCTTCAGATGTGGCAGGGCAACTGACCCCGAGAACACCCGAATGACATGTCAGGTTAGGCTTACCTAGCTTATTTCGCCATGTTCGGAAGGTTCTCATGAAAATCAATCGCCGGCTCGCTGGCTTCGCCGCACTACCCGCCGTCGCCACGCTCCTACTCGCCGGTTGCGGAAGTAGCGACGCAGCGCCCTCTACCGAGACCAGGTCTGCCGACCAGTCCTGGAGTTACACAACGGGATACGGAAACACGATCACCCTCGACCACGCCCCGGAGCGGATCGTCGTCGACGCGTACTCCGCTGCGGCTCTGTGGGACTACGGCATTCGGCCGGTCGGCATCTTCGGTTACGGCGTCGGCAATCCAGACGTCACCGATCGCGCTGACGAGTCGACGATGACCGTCGTCGGCCGTGAAGGTGAACTCAGCGCGGAAGCTCTTGCGGCGCTGGACCCAGACCTGGTCATCGGGTACGGCAACAGCGACGACCCGACACGATGGACTTGGTGGGACGAGCCGATGGGCAAGACCGTCAACAATGTTGCACCGTTTGTCGGCGTCAAGTTCTCCGGAGCCTCGACACCGGACGTGTTGAACGAGTACGCCTCACTCGCCGAAGCACTCGGCGGGAACACCGACACAGCCGCAGCACGCGAGGGCAAGGAAGCATTCGAATCCGGTGCAGAGCGCATCCGAACTGCTGCGGCCAAGGTCGACGACATCGAAGTCCTCGCCCTGAACGGTGACAGCTCCGAGTTGTACGCAGGCACAACGGCGCTCGCTCAGTTCGGGTACCTGAAGGAACTGGGCGTGAAGTTCACCGGTCCGGGAGGCGACAAGGGCTGGGCCGATCTCAGCTGGGAACAGGTACCGGACTATCCGGCGGACATCGTGTTCCAGTTCGCGAAGTCGGCAGAGGCATTCGCGGCATCACCCGTGTTCGTCAAGCTGCCCGCGGTGACCGCGAACCAGGTGATCGACTTCGACGACAAGCGTCCCAACACCTACGCCAATTACGGCGCCTGGTTCGAGCAGGTTGCACAACTACTCGACCAGGCCCGCAACGTCGCCTGAATTACTGCCCAGCAGTGATTCGTCCGGCCGCTTCCTCGAGAACGTCGAGGAAGATGGCCGCGGTGAGCGCAAATCCTTGGTTGTATCGCGCGTCGCTGGTCAACACGTTGCCCGCTTGAACTGCAGGCAACCGCTGCCACGTCGGCTGCGACTTGATCGCGTCGAGCGCTTCCTGATCGCGTGCTTGGGCGATGATCACATCCGCCGGAGCCAAGGTGTCGAGTTGCTCGAACGACAACTCGAACGAGTTCTCTGCATTGTCGTCGTCACGGAAAAGCACGTCCAGGCCGGCATCGAGTGCAACACTGATTCGCAGATTCCGTTGATGCACAAGGAAGCCCGTCGGCGTCTGAACGCCGAACACGATCTTCTTTCCGCCCAGCTTCTCCTGCAACATCGGTCGCAGTCTCGCGAGCTTGTCGTCGTACTCCGCAATGGAAGCCTCGGCGATCGTCACCCGGTCGAGCTGGCTCGCCTGCGCCATCAGAGCACCTCGCCAGTCGACCGGGTGCCCGGCAATCGGTTCGACGTCGTCGCCGACGACCAACAGCGGCGCGATGGAAGACAAGCGCTCGGTGCCGTACCAGTCACTGGTGTATCCGATCGCAGTGATGACGATCAGATCGGGCTCGAGAGCGAGCAGAGCCTCGAAGTTGGTGGAGAAGTCGCCGGCGACGTTGACGAAGCTCGCGTCCTCGATGGTGCGGCCGGGAAACTGGAATCCTGCCTTGGCGTCGGGGAACCAGAAGTTGCCCGATCCGACGATCGGGTAGTCCATCATCATCGCGAATTCGAGGTCGACGCGGCCGTCGAGCACCACCACACGCCTCGGGTCGCGCGGAACGTCGCCGCTGAACTCGGCCCACGTGTACGGGAGAGTGTCACTGGCAGAGTCGGATTCGCCATCGGAGCTTCCGCAGGCGCTCAGCGCCAATGCTGCAGCCACACCAGCTGCGCCACCGAAGAATCGGCGTCGCGAAATGCGGTCGACGATCTGAGCCCACTCCGTGTCGGTAACCTGCGCATCCAGGACGAGTGTCATACCTTTGCTCCTTCGATGTTTCGCTGACGCTCGCGTCCCAGCGGAATGACCAGCGGTGTGTGGGAAACCGGATCGTCGATGATGCGGCACGCCATGCCGAACACCTCCTGCACCAGTTCTTCGGTGATGATCTCCGCGGGCGGGCCCTCGGCGACCACCGCGCCGTCCTTCATCGCGATGATGTGAGTTCCGTAGCGGCACGCGTGATTGAGATCGTGAAGCACCGCCACCAGCGTGTGTCCGTCGTTCTCGTTCAGATCGCGGCAGAGTTCCAGCAGCTCGATCTGGTGCGCGATGTCGAGGAACGTCGTCGGCTCGTCCAGTAGCACCAACGGAGTCTGCTGCGCGAGAACCATAGCTACCCAGACACGTTGGCGCTGACCACCGGACAGTTCGTCGACCGGCCTGGCCGACAGATCCGTGACCTTGGTTGCTTCCATCGCCTTGATGACGGCGGCCTCGTCCTCTCGGGACCACTGGCGGATCAGCTTCTGGTGCGGATAACGCCCTCGCGCAACCAGATCGGCGACTTTGATTCCGTCCGGCGCGATCGACGTCTGCGGCAGAAGCCCGAGTCGCCTCGCAACTTCCTTTGCCGGGTACGACGTGATCGCCTTACCGTCGAGAAGGACCTTGCCGGTGGTCGGCTTGAGCAACCGGGACAGCGCACGCAGAAGCGTCGACTTGCCGCAGGCATTGGGACCGACGATGACGGTGAAGCCACCGTCGGGGATTTCGACGTCGAGGTGTTCCGAGATGACGCGCTTGTCGTAACCGATCGTGACGTCCTCGGCGCGAAGCCGATTCGTCCTTTCGACCACGACGGCGGCCGTACTTGTCTCGTTCACGCTGTTCCTCGTTCCTTCACCGATCACTGCTTACGTGCCTCTCGCGCGAGAAGCCATACGAAATAGATGCCACCGATGGAGACGGTGACGACGCCGACCGGCAACTGTGTCGGCGCGAAAGCTCGCTGCGCCACCCAGTCGCTGACCATCAGCAACGCGCCACCCATTGCTGCCGACGGCAGCAGGGTCACTCCGGCACTACCGGTCAATCGCCTCACCAACTGCGGAGCCGCAAGAGAGACGAACCCGATGGGACCGGCCGCTGCTGTCACCATGGCCGTCAGGGCGACGCCGAGAACAACCAGGGAAAGCCGCGTGGGTTCGGCCCGGACGCCGAGCGCCTTGGCGGCGTCGTCGCCCATCTCGAGCATCTGCATCCGCCTGCCCAACACCAGGATCAGCGGAACGAGGATGGCCAGCACGACGACCACCGGCCACACCTGAGTCCAGCCGAGTCCGTTCAACGAACCGGCACCCCACACTGCGGCAGCCATGGCGTCGTCAAGTTTCGCCTTGAGGATCATCCAGGTGTTGACCGAGCCCAACATCGCGCTGATGGCGATACCGACGATGATCAACCGGAATCCCTGCACACCTCGCTTGTACGCAAGGAGATAAACAACTGCTGCGGTGGCGATTCCGCCCACCAGAGCACCGACTGCGATCTCGTAGTAAGTACCACCGATGAGGAGGATGACCACCAGAGCGCCCGTGTACGCACCGGAGTTGAAGCCGATGATGTCCGGGCTACCCAACGGGTTCCTGGTCAGCGATTGGAAGATCGCACCGCTCATACCGAGCGCCGCACCGAGCATCAGCGCCAACAGAACTCGGGGCAGACGCCATTCCACGACGACCATGTGGATACGCGCGGGGGCTTCGCCGAACAGTGCACCGAGGACGTCCCCGATCGGCACTTGGTAGTCACCACTACCGAGCGCGATGACACCGATGGCCAATGCAAGCGCAACGAGGACGAGGCAGACTGTGACCGTGCGGACGTCGATCCGCGCGGACCAGCCTTCTTTGGGTGAGCGCACCACCGTGGTGGCGCGCCCGAAATCGATGCTCACAGACCGCTCACCTTGCTTCGACGCACCAGCATGATCAGCACCGGAGCGCCGATGAAGGCCGTGACGATGCCGACCTGAAGTTCACCCGGGCGCAGCACGATTCGGCCGACGACGTCGGAGAAGAGAAGAAGAATCGGCGAGCACACCAACGTGTACGGGAGAATCCATCGCTGATCCGGTCCGACGAACCATCTCGCGACGTGCGGAACCATCAAACCGACGAATCCGATCGGCCCGGCCGCAGCTGTCGCCGCGCCGCACAGCAATGTCACCGCGATGACACCGAGGATGCGAGTACGAGTGATGTTGGCACCGAGCGAACGTGCCAGATCGTCACCCAGGGCCACCGCGTTGAGTTGGCGCGCCAACGCGAGCGCCAGGAAGAGCCCGATGAGAATGAACGGTGCGACGGCGAGAACGATTTCCAACGAACGCCCGCTGAGTGAGCCGGCATTCCACTGGCGCATCTGGTCGAAGGCGGTCGGGTTGAGCAAGGTGATCCCGGACGAGATGCCGCCGAGCACGGAGCCGATGGCAACACCGGCAAGCGTCAGCCGAATGGGCGTCGCACCACCTCGACCGATCGAGCCCAGCGTGTAGACGATCGCCGTGGCTATCACCGCTCCGAGGAAAGCGAACCATATGTACGACCAGATGCTGGTCAAGCCGAAGACCGCGACGGCAACGACCATCGCGAAGCCCGCGCCGGCATTGACACCGAGAATTCCTGGATCAGCCAAGGGATTTCGTGTCATCGCCTGGATGAGGCCACCGGCCACACCCAGTGCCATACCGACTATCAGACCGAGCAGAGTACGAGGTAGCCGCAGGTCACGGATGATCACGTGATCGTTCGAGTCGTCGTAGTTCACCAGCGCGTCGATCACGGTCCCGAACGGAATGGTCTTCGATCCCACCGCGATACTCAGAAGGAGCACGGCGGCGAGCACCACCAGGCACACCAGAAGACCCGCCATACGACGAGAGTTGGTCGATACCAGGCCGTCCGGTTGCTTCTGCTTCTCTTGCAGCGACTCGTCGATCAGTTCTTCGGTGTGTTTGTCGACTGCACTCTCGTCCGCCGCACCGCTGTCGACAGCACTCTTGTCGAATCCAACGGTCACAAGCCGGCGCTCTCTAGAGTCTTCTCGACCTCGTCGCGGATCTCTTCCTCGTCGCGGTCCGATTCCCAAGCCGCATCGAGTGCCGCGCGGACACTTTCGTCGAGGGCCTCGTACTTCGCGTTCCACACCTCGGCTTTGTACGTCCAGTAGCCGATGACCTTGTACTGCTCACCCGGCAACTTCAGTTCGTGGCGAAGGTACTTGCGGATGTCACGGAGCATCGTGCTCTCGCCTGCAACCCACACGTATCCGAGTTCGGTGGGCAAGTTCATCGCGCGAACCGCGTCCGGCAACTTCGACGGTGCAACACCGTTGCCACTGCCGACCAGCCAGATGAACTCGACGTCGGCGTCCGAGGTGATCTGCTGCTTGTGAGACTCGTCCACCACCTCGACGATCGCCTTGGCCGACATCCCGGCGGGCAACTGTTCGATCAAACGCCCGAGTGCGGGGAGTCCAGTCGCGTCGGCGACGAACACCTGCCAGCGTGCGTCGGCCGGGGGCTCGTAGAGGCCACGAGACTCGCCGATCGCCAACTTGTCACCGATCTCGGCCTTCTGTGCCCAGTCGCTGGCGATACCACCCTCGTGAACGACGAAGTCGATCGTCATGCGGCTGGTTTCGGAATCGAACCGTCGCACGGTGTACGGCTGGCACGGGGACGGTTCCTCTCCCTCCGGGTATCGCCAACCGCGCGGTGCATCCGGATCTTCCGCCGGAAGAACGAACTTGCCTGTAGCCGGGACCGGGAAGTGGAGGCGCAGGTATTCGTCACCGGTACCGGTGGTTTCGAAGGCGGTCAGCTCCTCCCCACCGAACACGATACGAACCATTCCCGGGGTCACGTACTCCTTGTGAAGTACCTCGCCGAACACAAGACTCACAACAATCTCCAACATCGATGGAACATGAACCGGACCCGAACACGAGGATCCATCCGACTTCCGGACATAGTTAACCCGTGCTAAGTAAGGTAGACCTTAATTTATTGCAGTGTCGTCGATGAGTCGATGCCTTCTCCGCTGCAACGGGGCCAACTACTATCGCAATTCGGCCAACGCAATACGTATGGCCTGTTCACGACAAGTATTGGCACCGGTGTGACTTCTGACTACCGCCCACGATCCCTAGCGTGGACCCAGTGCCTTCGACACCACTTCTTTCGGCCGAGACAAACGGTCCCCCAACCAGCCCGGCGATCACGCCGCGTCAGGTAATCACACGCGCGATCGCTTCCGAAGGTCGCGGAGCCAAGCTGGCGGCCGCGTCCGTCGGCTTCACCGGCCACCAGGTCGCGGAAGCGTTGGTGCCGGTGGTGATCGGTGCAGTGATCGACCGTGCTGTGGCGACCAGCGATGCCGCAGCGCTCGGAAAGTGGATCCTCGTTCTCGGAATTCTCTTCACCGGCTTGTTGCTCAGTTGGCGCTTCGCGGCGCGCATCTCCGATTCCGTCACCGAGCACGGAGCACATCGCTTGCGGATGGACATCGCGCGCCGAGGCCTCGATCCGCACGGCATGTCGCCGCGGCGTATGCCGGGCGAGGTCTACTCGATTGCAACATCCGACGCGGGTTCGGTGGCCGGATTCACGCACACGCTGAGCACCAAACTTGCGGCCGCCTGCGGAGTGCTGACCGCCGCGATTTCGCTACTGGTGATCTCGGTGCCACTCGGCCTGCTCGTCATCCTCGGCACTCCCCCGGTGCTGGCTCTCATGCAGGTGGTCAGTCGGCCGCTCGAACGCCGAGCCGAAACCGATCAATGGCAGGGCGCCAAGGCCGGCGCGCTAGCCGCAGATCTACTCTCCGGACTCCGAATCCTTTCCGGAATCGGCGCCGGAGATGCTGCAGCGCAGCGGTATCGGGGAGCCAGCCGGACTTCGTTGGAAGCAACCCTTCGCGCACAGAGATACCAAGCGATGTACTCCGCCGCCAACGTTGCGATCGCCGGCGCTTTCCTCGCCGTCATCGCGTACGTGGGCGGACGGATGGCAGCGTCCGGGAGCATCTCGGTCGGTGAATTCGTTGCCGTGGTTGGTCTGGCACAGTTCCTTCGGGGTCCGTTGATCGACATCATCTACTTCGGCGCCGGTCTGGCACGGGCGCGTGCTTCCGCCAACCGCGTCGCAGCACTTCTCGGGACCACCGAGGCTGTGACTCCCGCGGGTGAACCTGTGTCCCTGAATCACTCCGAGTTCCTGACGCTGCGCGACGTCGTGTTGGCCGGAGCGTCACCAGTCGATCTCGACGTCAAACGCGGCGAGATCATCGGCATCGTCACCGAGAATGCCGCCTGGGCGGATGCGTTGGTCGACGCACTGGCGCGTCGAATCGAGCCTTCGAGCGGAACAATTCATCTCGGCGACAACGCCATTCACGAGCTGCACATCGACGAACTTCGCACTCACGTTCTGGCAGCACCGCACGACGCGGCACTGTTCATCGGCACAGTCGGCGACAACATCGACGCCCTCGCACCGATCGGCAGCCGCAACGACGAGGCCATCGCCGCTGCTGCGGCAGATCAAGTGATCTCGGCACTGCCGCTCGGCCTCGCAACCCGAGTCACCGAGCAAGGGAATTCTTTGTCCGGCGGTCAGCGTCAGCGCATCGCGTTGGCGAGGGCACTGGCGAGCGAAGCTCCCGTCCTGGTGCTGCACGATCCCACCACTGCCGTCGACTCCGTCACCGAAGCGCGCATTGCTCGCGGGATCGCCGAGGTACGCGGGGCACACGCCACAATACTTCTGACCAGCAGCCCCGTGCTGCTCGATATCTGCGATCGGGTGATCGAGCTGTGAACGAACTACTCCCCACCGCAACACCGAAACAGGCGCGGCGCGCGGCACTTCGGTTGATGGGACCCCACCGAATTTCCGCGATCGCAGCAGTCGTCACCCTGACCGCCGCGACCGCGATCGGTCTGCTCACACCGCTGGTCCTCGGCGCCATGGTCGACGCCGTGACCGAGGCAGACGGCGACGCTGTCTCTCGCATCGGCACACTGACTCTCGCGTTGGTCGGTATCGCGGTTGCCTCATCCCTTCTCGTCGGAGTGAGCAACTACCTGCTCGCCGGCGTCGGCGAGCGCGTTGTCGCCGACCTTCGCGAAGAAGTTGTCGTCCGGGTTCTCGACCTTCCGCAGAGCGACGTCGAACGGGCCGGGCGCGGAGATCTCGTCTCCCGCATCACCGGCGACGTGCGGTTGGTGACCCGGGCCGTATCCGAAGCACTTCCGGTTTTTGCCACCGCGGCACTGACCATCGTGTTGACGCTGATCGGATTGGGTAGCCTCGATTGGAGATTCGCCGTCGCCGCGGTGATCGCGGCACCCATCCAGATCCAGGCGCTGCGCTGGTACCTCTCGAGGTCGGCACCGGTCTACCGCGAGGAGCGGGAGGCAGAAGGTGCACGTGCGCAACAGCTCCTGGACTCGCTGAGCAACTCCGACACCGTCGGATCGCTTCGCCTGGCCCAGCCGCATCTCGAACAGATCGAATCTCGATCGATGACGGCCGTCCGGCTGAGCTTGTTGACCACGCGTCTACGCACCAGGTTCTTCGGCCGGCTCAACATCGCGGAGTTCATCGGCCTGTCCGCTGTGCTGATCACCGGCTTCTGGCTGGTGAAGGACGGTCAGATCAGCATCGGTGCCGCCACCGCCGCAGCCCTGTTCTTCCACCGCCTCTTCGATCCGGTGGGCGCGGTTCTCAGCGTGTTCGACGAATTGCAGGAAGGCACAATCGCGTTGGCTCGCCTGGTCGGAGTCACGCTTGCGCCCGTGCCATCTGCACCGACCGATCCGCAGGAACCTGTCGACAGCTCAGCTTCTTTGGAACGCGTCACATTCTCGTACCGAAGCGGCGACGCTCCTGTTCTGCGAGACATCGACATCACCATTCCGGCAGGAACCGTCACCGCACTGGTGGGCGCTACCGGAGCCGGAAAATCTACAGTCGCAAAGCTGATCGCGGGAACCTACGAACCGACCGAAGGCGTCGTGAAGATCGGGACGGTGCCCCGGAACGAACTGCCACCGTCGACATCTCGGAGCGCGGTGGCCCTCGTGACTCAGGAGGTCCACGTCTTCGCCGGCACGTTGGCCGAGGATCTGCGGCTGGCCGACCCGTCGGCAACCGACAACGACATCACCGCGGCGCTCGATACCGTCGGCGCGTCGGATTGGCTGCGGGCTCTCCCGGACGGACTCGAAACCGTGGTCGGAGACGGTGGACACCGGCTGACCGCAACACAGGCACAACAACTTGCGTTGGCAAGAATCGAATTACTGGATCCGCCGCTGCTGATTCTCGACGAGGCGACCGCCGAAGCGGGCAGCGCCGGAGCCAGGGTCCTCGACGATGCCGCTCTCGCTCTGACCCGAGGTCGCACTGCTGTCACAGTGGCACACCGACTCTCACAGGCCGTCGACGCCGATCAGATCCTGGTGATGGACGACGGCCGCGTCGTCGAGCACGGCACTCACGACGAGTTGGTCAACCTCGGGGGTCGGTATGCGGAGCTGTGGGAAGCGTGGTCCGCTCCGCGGAGTTGACCGCGACGGTTGCACCGAGCACTTCCGCCCGGTGCAACCCAACTCATGCGTGCAGAAGGTACGGCACCGATTCGGGCGCCACACTCCCCTTGTTCATCATGCTGCCGGGTGTGCGGCCGGTGACCCGGCGGAACACCGCGACAAAGGCACTCGGAGTTTCGTATCCGACCCGCCTACTGACAACCGAAACCGGCACTCCAGCAGCTAAATACGTCAATGCTGCGCGGACACGTACCTGTATTCGCCACTGCGCAAAAGTCATTCCAGTGCCCTGCGCGAACACGCGCGTCAGCGTACGGACGCTACCGCCAGCCGTCAGCGCCCATTCGGACAGCGACCGCTGGTCTGCCGGATTGGCGACCAACGCTTCGGCGACGAACAACGCTCGCGGATCGGTCGGCATCGGAACCTCCACCGCAGCAACTTCGAGCGGCTGCAACATGTCGAAGGCCACCCGCTCGGCGCGACTGCGCGCCTCGTCGGGCATGTTCCGCCGATGCATGTGCAGGAGTACCTCACGCAGGAGAGCGCTGACACCGAACAAGCCCGGAACACCCGACGGCGCGGCGTGAGCCTCGGGCCGGAAGTAGGTGCAGAAGAACTCCGTACCCGGACCTGCCTTCACGGCATGCAACGCCCCGGCAGGCAGCCACAGTCCGGCCGAAGGCGGAACCTCCCAGGTGATGCCGTCAGCGACAACCGTGAGCATTCCACCGGAGTTTCCCCAGATCAGCTCATGTTCAGGATGACGATGCGGGGCCCACTGCCGCTGATGAGAGAGCTTCAGAGTCACCGTTGTCATCGAGTAGGGGTGATCGATGGAACGCGGCCCCACGGGCACCGAAATTCTCTCTGCCACAGCTGTCATGAAGACGAGTATAGGACTTTCGTTAGGCATACCTAAATAGGAACCCGAAAATTGTTGACTGTGACCCCAGAGTTACACATACCAGGGTCCCCGATATCGTGACTGCAACTCCCGGCTACGGGTCGGCAACGAGAGGTACATGATGGTTGACGCATCACGAATCCCGGTCATCGTCGGCGTCGGCGATCTGCGCTGGAATCCTGCCGACGGGCACCGCGAACCCCTCGATCTGATTCACGACGCCACCGTCGGCGCGTTGAACGACAGTGGACACGCTGAACTGGGAACACAGATCGATTCCGTGTTCGCGATCAAGACAGTCAGCTGGTCGTACGACGATCTCCCCGGGCTGCTTGCCTCACGATTAGGCGCGACCCCCACGGTCACCTCTACCTCGCCGATCGGTGGCCACTGGCCCGCGGCACTCCTCGATCGGATCGGCGCGGCCATCGCTCGCGGTGAATCCTCGGCTGCTCTGCTCGTGGGCGGCGAATCGCACGCCAGCAGCACCGCGCTGCGAAAGTCCGGAGTCGCCCCCGACTCGATCGGGTGGACAGCCGCGCCCGGTGGGCCTCCCGGATTCGATCCGACCGACCTGGGAAGCCCCGAAATGCAGCGCGCCGGTTTCATCGTGCCGACTCGTGTCTACCCGCTCTTCGAGAACTGTTTCAGTGCTGCCGAGGGCCACGATGCCCGTGAATCGCTCGACTGGTCCGCGCGGATGTACGCCGCGTTCTCGGAACTGGCTTCGAAGAATCCCGCCTCCTGGACGTCGGAGATCCGATCGGCAGACGAGATCGGCACCGTCGGCCCCGGCAATCGGATGGTCTCCGAGCCGTACCCGCTGATGCTCAACGCCATGCCTTTCGTCAATCAGGCTGCGGCCGTTGTCGTCTGCTCGTTGTCGACGGCCCGCGAGTTCGGGATCGATGAAAACAAGCTGGTGTACCTCTGGGGCGGCGCAGGTGCGAGTGATCCGTTGGACATACTCAGCCGCAACAGCTTCGACAGCTCGGCCGCGATGCATGACGCCGTACATCGCACACTCGACGGTGCCGGAGTCGGCGCCGACGCACTCGACATCGTCGATGCCTACAGCTGCTTCCCGATCGTGCCCAAGCTGTTGATCCGCGAACTCGGACTTCCCGATACCGCGATCCCAAGCGTCACCGGAGGACACTCGTTCTTCGGCGGACCGCTCAACAGCTACACCCTGCATTCCGTCGCTGAAGTCACCAGGCGAATTCGCGACGGCGCGAACCTTGCCCTCGTCCACGGCAACGGTGGATTCCTCACCTACCAGCACTGCGTACTGCTGTCGTCCGCCGCTCACGCTGGCGGGTACGTCGGTGATCCCGACGCACGCGCGCTAACTGCGGAGGTTCCGGAACTGATCACTGATTACACGGGCACGGCGGAAATAGTTACGGCCTCTGTCGAATACGGCCGCACCGGGGAGCCTGAGATCGGGTTCGTGATCGCGGCAACGCCGGACGGCGGCCGCGTCGCCGGTCACACCGGTCCCGAGAATGCCGCCGAACTGACCCAGCTTCGCGGTGACAACCCTCCGTCGATCGGGCGAACTGTTCACATCAGCGACGAGAACGGGCGACTCACGCTCACGTTCTGACAGTAGCGTTCTGACAGTAGACAGCCGTGAGCACCGGGGCATGGTGATGCCCCGGTGCTCACGTCTTCAGTTGTCGCGGTTCACGCCGCTGTGGGTGGGCTGTTCCCGCCGATCGGCTGCTGATACGGGTCGATCGACATCGGTGGATAGAACACTGTTTTCCGATCCGGCCCGATCTCCACCCGCCATTCGGTGTGGTGCATCGTCCGATGATGATGACCGCACAACAGAACCAGGTTGTCGAGATCTGTTGGGCCACCATCGTTCCAGTGAACAATATGATGAGCATCGCACCACCCCGACGGCGTTCCGCATCCCGGAAACGCACACCCACCATCACGAACCGCCAACGCCCGCCTCTGCGGCACCGTCGCCGTTCGCGCTTCCTTACCGCACTCGAGCGGAACACCATTCTCATCCAACAAAATCCGCGTCACGGTGCAGTCGCACGCCAACATCCGCGCGGTATCGATACTGATCGGACCTACCCAATCCGTCCACGCAAACCCGAGTTCATCGGTCGACGGCAGCAAGTCCTTCAACGCTTGCAGATCCGTCATGTCTTTCGCGCTGGCGGTGACCGTGATGTGCGGTTTCACCCCGCCCTCGATCGGGCCCAACCCCGCCCGCTCATACCGGCGCAACAACTCACAAAACCCGTCCGCACGCCGCAGCGCCGGGGTGCGGGTGTCCTTCACGCCGTCCTTCTCCGGTATCGGCGCAGACAGGCTCGACAACAACGTGATCAGACGCGCCCCGTTCACCGCATCCAGATCACCCTTCACAGTTACTCTGCCGTACAGGCCCTTCGACGCGTAGAACTCGTTCCGCTCCGAATCTTCCCCGACCGGAACGCCGTCCTCACGCTTGCCGTACTGCTTCTCGATCCGCCGAATCGCCGCCCGCACCGCATCACAATCCGCAATGTTCTTCGACGCCAAACCCAACAGAATCCCGCGAGCCTTGTCCACATCCGCCAGGGTCATGTTCTTCGGCGGATGCTGACAAAACGACGCCACCTGCCGCGCCTTCAACGCATCAACGTCACCACGATGAAACGCATCCGCGACAACCGGTTCGAGCATCAACAACCGCGCCAACCCGACCAGCAGACTGCACTCACCGATCTCCAAATTCGTCGAACCATGCAACCACTGCGCGATCGCCCGAAAACCCTTCCCGCCGAGAACCTCCCGGGAAAACATCTCCACGATCAACAACACCATCCGCGACTGCAACTCGTGCCGGGCGCGCACCAGATCCAGAACCTCACCCTTGAGGCCCTCGCCATCCAGCTGCCACGCTTCCCGACTGTCCATACTCAAAGTCTAATCGAACACACTTTCGATAACCAGAGACAAACCGGACAACTTCGGGAACATGAAGACTCGAGACCTGTTGAAGTACATCAACATTCGCCTAGTCGTCCAATATCGCGCGATAGAAGACATACCCCGCAAAACACGCAATCGCAACAACGCACAGCACGAGCAGGATGTCGAAAAAGACGGGCCGGGTTGGGTTTCGAGCCTGGTCGATGAGAGGCGTCGAAGACGAGGCGGGCGTGCCACACGGCAGCGCACGGCACTACTTCGCAAACCAGCGTGGACTGATAGTCGAGGTGGTGCGGCATCTTCTGGACGGCGATCTTCCTCGCCCGGGCGAGACGCCGAAGCAACAGGTGGCCCGGTGACTGGGGCCGGAGTCCGGTCGCACTCGTGCTCGCTACGAACTGATCATCGCGGCATTCCACGATCCCGACCTCGCAGTGGAACTGGTGCGTGGTCGGGATCGGTTTGTCGACATCTTGATCGAACGCGGCATGACCTCGTCCGATGCAGCGGAATTGGTCGCAGCACTGGACGGGCTCGTTCTGGACGCACTGCTGCGCCGGCATGCTCCGGAAACCCTGGATCCAGAGCGAACCTTCAAGAGGTTCGGGGCGAAGTTCCCCTAGCCGTCCAGCTCGGCGAAGAGCTCCATCCACTGCTCTTCGGCGGCTTCCTTGTCGGCGATGACCTGCTTGAGTTCGGCGCCGAGCTTCTGCAGCTTGTCCGGGTCGGTGGCCGCGTCGGCGAGGGAAGCGTGCAGCTTCTTCTCTCGGTCGTCGAACTTCGCAATGGACCGCTCGAGCTTTGAAAGTTCCTTGCGTGCAGCGCGATCCGCGGCGCCGTCGCGGACCTGCTTGCTCTTCGACGCACCACTCGCCGTCGAAGCCACCGACGGGTTGTCGCCATCCCCCATTGCTGCGCGCCGACGCAGGTAGTCCTCGATACCACCGGGCAGGTTGGTGAGCTTGCGGTCACCGAAGAGCGCCCAGGTGGTGTCACAGATGCGCTCGATCAGGTACCGGTCGTGCGAGATGACCACCATGGTGCCCGCCCAGCCGTCGAGCAGATCTTCGAGTTGCTGAAGCGTGTCGATGTCGAGATCGTTGGTCGGCTCGTCGAGAAGCAGGACGTTGGGCTCGGCCATGAGGACACGTGTCAACTGCAGACGTCGGCGCTCACCACCGGAGAGATCACCGACTGGGGTGCGCTGACGCGCCGGTGTGAAGCCCAACCGCTCAGCCAGCTGACCCGCCGATACTTCCTTGTCTCCCAGCGTGATTCGCTCGGCTACATCCTTGACCGCGTCAAGTACGCGCATGTCGGTCGGTAGATCGTCGAGTTCCTGCTTGAGCCAACCGATGTGGACGGTCTGCCCCTGAATTCGCTTGCCTGCTGCCGGCTCGAGTTCACCGGCCAGAGTCCGCAGCAGAGTCGTCTTGCCCGAGCCGTTGACACCGACCAGGCCTACACGCTCACCTGGAGCGAGACGCCAGGTCAGATCCTCGACGAGTACACGGCCGTCCGGAGTCTCCAGACGCGCGTCTTCGAGTTCGATGACAACCTTGCCGAGCCGACGCTGCGCGAACGACGCAAGAGCGACCGCGTCACGAGGTGCCGGAACGTCGGCGATCAGGGCCTCTGCGGCCTCGATGCGGTACTTCGGCTTGGACGTACGGGCCGGCGCACCGCGGCGCAGCCATGCGAGTTCCTTGCGCGCAAGGTTGCGTCGACGCTCTTCGGAAGCGTCAGCCTGACGCGAGCGCTCGGCGCGAGCGAACACCCAGTCGTTGTAGCCACCCTCGTAGCTTTCGACGCCGCCGCCGACAACCTCCCAGGTGCGGGTGGCGACGGTGTCGAGGAACCAGCGATCGTGGGTCACGACGACAAGCGCGCTGCGACGCGAGACGAGGTGCTCGGCCAACCACTGAACACCTTCGACGTCGAGGTGGTTGGTGGGCTCGTCGAGCACCAGCAGGTCGAGGTCCTGAACCAGGGCCGCAGCGAGAGCCACGCGGCGACGCTCACCGCCGGACAGGCCGTCGACCTTGGCGTCCAATGCGGACCGCTCGCCGCCGGCGCCCAGGTTGTCGATGCCGATACCCGAGAGCACCGAACGGATGCGCGCGTCGCCGGCCCATTCGTGTTGCGCCACTCCGAGCGGCCCCAGGACCACTTCACCGACAGTGGAGCCGGGGGGCAGTACACCGCGCTGCGTCACGACGGCCATACGCAATCCGCCGACGCGGCTGACGCGTCCCGAATCCGGCTGCTCCACACCCGCGAGGACTTCGAGCATGGTCGTCTTACCGCCACCGTTGAGGCCGACGACGCCGATGCGCTCGCCCTCCTCGACGCCCAGGGAGACCCCGTCGAGCAACGGCTTGACGCCGAAAGACTTCGACACGTTTTCCAGATTGATCAGATTCGCCATCAGTGCTGTCCCTTTGCCGCATTGTCGAGTATTCGTGCTCCGGGAACGGGTCCGCTCGCCACGCGAACGGTGCGGCACACCCCCGCTCCCGCAAGTTCTGCGCTCACTTCCACCGCGGACTGTGCGTCGGCGCAGAGAAAGGCGCACGTCGGTCCGGAGCCGGAGACGATGCCGGCCAAAGCTCCGGCTTCGACGCCCGCTCGAAGCGTCCGTCGTAGATCCGGGTTGAGTGAGAGTGCCGCCGCCTGCAGATCGTTGCCGAGCAGCGACGCAAGCAGATGAGCGTCACCCGTGGTCAGTGCCTGGATCAACGCATCGGCGCTCCCCACCCGTTTCGGGGAGCCCTCTGCCCGCAGCTTGTCCAGCTCGCGGAACACGACCGGTGTGCTCAAGCCACCCTTCGCCAGCGCCAACACCCAGTGAAAAGTGTGGCGGGTCAACACGGGGACAAGTTGTTCGCCGCGGCCGGTTCCGAGGGCAGTGCCACCGTGCAGCGAGAACGGAACGTCACTCCCGAGGCGTGCCGCAAAAGCGTCGAGATCAGGCCGCGAGAAGTCGAGCTTCCACAAAGCATTGAGCGCAACCAAAGCGGCGGCTGCGTCGGCACTCCCGCCGGCCATTCCGCCTGCGACGGGGATGCCTTTCTCGATGACTATCTCGACGTTCGGGGCCACGCCACCCTCGACGGCGAGCATCTCGGCGGCACGCCACACGAGGTTGGTGCGATCGGTCGGCACGGCCGCGGCGTCGTCGCCGATCACCCGCACGGTCAAGGTGTCCGCAGGCGCCACCGTGAGGGTGTCTGCCAGCGACAATGCCTGAAAAACCGTCGTCAGCTCGTGATAGCCGTCGTCTCGCAGGTCCCCGACGGCAAGGTGGAGATTCACCTTGGACGGGGCCCGGACGACTACGGGGCGTGGAACGACGGAGAGCACAAGGAACAACAATAGGCGCTGCGAACACCTGGGCGAAAACCTGCGACCGCAGCAGCCCGTCCGACAGCCAGCACACCCACGCTATTTCACCGCGCGCACACCTACGCCCAGACCGACCACCGCCACGCCCAAGGCGGCGACGATTCCTGCCAGAACGCTGCTCGACGCGAAGTCTCCGGCAAAGAGTGCCCGCTCGGCGTCTACGACGTAGCCGAGCGGATTGATGTTCACGAGGACCTTCATCCAACCTGGTGCGTCCTCGAGTGGAAGCATGGTTCCCGACAGGATCAGGAGCGGGAACATCAGCGTCTGCTGAACGACCCAGAACATCCAATCCTGCTCCCGCACAGCCAGAGCGAGAGCGTACGAGAGCGCACCGAGTCCGACGCCGAACACTCCCAGCAGGACTATCCCGAGCGCGGCTCCCGCTGCATTGACGTCCAATCCGAGCGGAAGTGCGACCAGAATGATCAGAATCGCCTGCGCGGCAAGCGGAACCATCTCCTTGCACGCTCGCCCGATCAACAAGGACGAGCGTCGGAGCGGAGTCACCAACATTCGCTCGTGCGATCCCTGCTGCATCTCCATCAGGAGGTTGGAACCGGTCATCGTCGTTCCGAAGATCGCGATCATCACCAACACACCGGGAATGAACCAATTCCATACGCCGTCACCGGTACCCGGAACCCTTTTGAGCAGAGGCCCGAACAACGCCAACAGGATCAGCGGCTGGATGAGGCTGAAGATGACGCTGACCGGGTCACGCAACATCGGTCGCAGTTCACGGCCCATCACGATCGCGCTGTCTCGAACGATGTTGCCGTGCGCGCTACGTGGGGTATCGAGTGTGATTGTCATGGCGGGTTCCTGTTCGTCGTAGTTCTTCGTCGTAGTTCTAGGAAGCGACCGCGGCGGCGCTCTCGCGCAGGCTGCGGCCGGTGAGAGTGAGGAAAACGTCGTCGAGAGTCGGCCTGGTGATGTCGGCAGTAACTGCGCGGGCGCCGCGGGTATCGGCTTCACGCAGCAATACCGGGAGCGTCGAATCACCCTCGCCGGCACGGATACTCACCGAGTTTGCCTCGACCGTGACGTCACGCACAGTGACAAGTTGCTCGGCCACCGACGCCGCGATGCCGGCCGCTTCGGCACTGTCGAAGGTGAGCAGAAGATGATCCCCCGCGAGATCCGCTTTGAGTGCGGCAGCGGTGTTGTCCGCGATGACAGTGCCTTCGTCGATGACGATGACCCGCTCTGCCATCGAATCCGCTTCTTCGAGGTAGTGCGTGGTCAGCACGATCGTGGTGCCCATCTCGCGCCGCAGCCGGAGGATGTGGTCCCAGAGGTTGGCCCGACTCTGCGGGTCCATGCCCGTGGTCGGCTCGTCGAGGAACAGGAGCGGTGGGCGATGGACCAGGCCGAGGGCGATATCGAGCCGCCGTCGCTGCCCGCCGGACAGCGTACTGACCTTTCTAGTACCCAACTCGGTGAGTTCGAGATCACGCAGCAATTCGTCGGCCCGGACCTGCGAGTCGCCCTTGGGCATTCCGTAGCACAACCCCTGCGTCACCAACTCGTCGCGAACCCGCTGGTTGTGGCCGGCTCCGTTCCCCTGTCCGACGTATCCGAGGCTGGAGCGCACCTCGTTTCGTGCCGCAGCGATGTCGAATCCCGCGATCCGCGCAGTACCGGAAGTGGGCTCGAGCAAGGTGGTCAGCATGCGCAACGTCGTCGATTTTCCGGCACCGTTCGGCCCAAGCAAGGCAACCAACTCGCCCTCCGCTACGTCGAGAGTGACTCCCTTGACTGCTTCCACGAGCTTCTTGCCCTGGGCGAAGTGCTTGGTGAGCGCCTTCGTCTCGATCATCGGTCCGCCGTCGTTGATGCGACTCATGATGTGGCCCCAATTTCTTCTCGATTGGTCGGATGCGGACCAACCTAAATTCAATTGAGGACGCATTGGGTCCTAAATGTTTGGCAGACTTCTGGCCATGAAGGAGACATCGGCTCGCCTACTGCGGTTGCTGTCACTGCTCCAGACGCGTCGAGACTGGTCCGGTGCCGAACTCGCAGACAAGCTCGCGATCACCCCGCGCACGGTTCGACGTGACGTGGACCGCCTCCGCGATCTCGGCTACCCGGTCGACGCGACGGTCGGCGTCGGCGGTGGATATCGCCTGGGAGCGGGCGCGGAGATGCCCCCGCTACAGCTCGATGACGAAGAAGTGCTCGCGGTGGCGCTCTCGTTGCAGTCCGGAGCGACCGGCTCTGTGGTCGGCATCGGCGAGGCTTCGATGCGCGCGCTGGCGAAGCTGCGGCAGATCATGCCGTCGAGGCTGCGACACCGTCTGGAGTCGCTGTCGATCGATGTCGTGCCACGCGAGCCCGCCGCGAGCGCAGTCGATGCGTCGGTACTGTCCGCCATCGCATCCGTATGCCACAACCACGAGCGATTGAGATTCGACTACAGCACTCACGACGGCACCCAGAGCCGACGCGAGGTGGAACCGTACAGGCTCGTGCGGTCGGGTGTTCGGTGGTATCTGGTGGCCTGGGATCTCGCTCGCGAAGACTGGCGGTCGTTCCGCGTCGACCGGATGGAACCCAAGATCCCCACCGGCCCACGATTCGTGCCGCGGGAACTACCCGCCGGTGGTGCAGCAGACTTCGTGTCCCGCGGTGTCGCTCGGGCCTATTCCTCCACGCGCGCAACAGTTCTACTGCATGCACCCATCGAGCAGATAGCACCCATGGTCAACGAACAGTGGGGATCGGTGGAGTCCACCGACGAAGGGCGTTGCGTCATAGTGCTTTCGGGCACTTCTCTGCGATCGATCGCACACTGGCTCAGAGCTTTCGACGTCGATTTCACCGTTGTGAATCCACCTGAACTCCGCGAGGAATGCCGCACGATCGCGGCGGAAACGGCAGTCGCCACTCAGCGGTATCTCGATGCATGACAGCGTTTTTCACCCAAATACAACAAGACCCCAACTCCGAAGAGTTGGGGTCTTGTCAGTACGTCATGCGTCGGTTGCCCGACTCACATGGACGTCTTAGACGATGGTAACGCCGGTGGCCTGCGGGCCCTTGTTGCCCTGACCGATCTCGAACGCCACGCGCTGGTTCTCCTCGAGAGTGCGGAAGCCGCCACTCTGGATCTCGGAGTAGTGAACGAAGACGTCAGCACTGCCGTCTTCGGGAGCGATGAAGCCGAACCCCTTCTCGGAGTTGAACCACTTCACGATGCCCTCTGCCATGTAAATCTCCTCTAACACAGTGTCAACAGGCAGTCGCTTCGACCGCCCGGGTCACTTACTACGACCGTTCTGAGACAAATCCGTGGAGGATGTCCAAACGCTCGCAACCTAACCATTTGCGAGCGTGGAAACACAAACACAAACACTTACGACCACCACAAGTAGACCACACATCCGCCGTGTTGTCTTCCTTGAGGCCTTCATCACTGCCCAGCCCGTTGACAGGCATACCCCCTGGGGGTACCTTCGATTGCAGAGCGATACCTACACCGGGTATCCGTAAAATAAGCTTTCCACAACCGAAGGGATCTGCGATGACCACCGCCGAATACACCGTTTCCGGAATGACCTGCGGACACTGCGTCGGATCCGTCAAGGAAGAGATCGGCAACATCGCGGGAGTAACCGCGGTGGATGTCGAACTGGCGAGCGGACGCGTCGTCGTCACCAGCGATGCTCCCGTCTCCGCAGCCGACGTCGTCGCAGCAGTCGACGAAGCCGGCTACGCAGTCGTACCAAGCTGAGTCAGCCGTGCGCACCTCGACAACACTTGCCGCCTACGCCGTAGGGCTGGTCGCCGTCTTCGGCGCCGCCCTCGGCGTGGGGGCCGCAATCGGAAGCCCGATAGACATGTCCACCACCCAGCACAGCACCCACGAATCAACCACCGAATCGATGCCAGGCATGGATTCGGCAACACCTGCAGGTCTCGAAGTCTCCTCCGGCGGATACACACTCACCGATGTGACCGCACCCGGTCGAGCTGGGGAGCCGGGAACCTTGACCTTCCGGATTCTCGACGACACCAACACGCCCGTCGTCGATTTCGACCTCCTGCACGAGAAGAAACTCCACCTCATTGTCGTCCGAAACGACACCAGCGAATTCCGCCACGTACATCCGTCCCTCGCTGCAGACGGCACCTGGTCGATCGACTGGGCCTGGCCCGCCGCCGGCACCTACCGAGTCTTCGCGGACTTCGATCCCACCGACGGCACCCAACTGACACTCGGCCGAAACTTCGACGTGGCAGGCGAATTCACTCCTGCGCCGCTACCTGCGAAGAGCGCGACCGCAACCGTCGACGGATACACCGTGACTCTCGACGGTGATCTGACCACTGCCGGCGGCCCGATCACGCTGAGCGTTGCTCGCGACGGAGCCCCGGTCACCGATCTCGATCCGTACCTCGGTGCCTTCGGTCACCTCGTTGCCCTGCGCACCGGCGACCTCGCCTACCTGCACGTGCACCCCGAAGGCGAGCCAGGCGACGGCGTCACAGCTCCTGGTCCGGACATTTCCTTCCACGCACAGGCACCGAGCGAAGGCACATACCGGCTGTTCCTCGACTTCCAGCACGAGGGCGTGGTTCGGACCGCCGAATTCACTGTTGATGCAGGCATTTCCACAGCTTCAGTTCCAGACAATCACGAGGGAGGGCACTGATGACGTCACCGACTGCGGTCGACAATGCTGCCAACTCGAGCAGCGTCGAACTCGCGATCACCGGGATGACCTGCGCCTCCTGCGCGTCACGAATCGAGAAGAAGCTCAACAAGATCGACGGCGTCACAGCCACCGTCAACTACGCGACGGAGAAGGCCAAGGTCACCTTCCCGGACGGGGTACCCGTCGAAGATCTGGTCACTGCCGTCGAGAACGCCGGTTATTCCGCCGCGCTCCCCAAGCCGCCCAGCGCGCCGGACACCGTCGACCCGGATGCGGAAACCCCGCAGGATCGTGATCTGCGCGAGCTCCGTACCCGCCTGATCATCTCGACTCTTCTCTCCGTGCCGGTCATCGCTATGGCGATGATTCCTGCGCTGCAGTTCGACAACTGGCAATGGCTCTCCCTCACACTGGCCGCACCGGTCATCGTGTGGGCGGCCCTCCCCTTCCACCGGGCTGCCTGGGTGAACCTGCGTCACGGCGCGGCCACGATGGACACGCTCATCTCGCTGGGCACCATCTCGGCCTTCGTCTGGTCGCTCTACGCACTGTTCTTCGGCACTGCGGGCGAAGCCGGTATGAAGCACGCCTTCCGGCTGACGGTCGACCGGATGGACGGCAGCGCCAACATCTACCTCGAAGTTGCCGCGGGCGTCATCACGTTCGTGCTGGCCGGACGCTACTTCGAGCACAAGTCCAAGCGCACGTCCGGCGCCGCACTACGCGCACTCATGGAACTCGGTGCGAAAGACGTCGCGGTATTGCGCAACGGCGTCGAAGTACGAATCCCCGCCGAAGAACTGGCAGCGGGCGACTCCTTCATCGTCCGGCCCGGCGAGAAGATCGCCACCGACGGCATCATCACCGAGGGCCGCTCAGCCGTCGACATGAGCATGTTGACCGGCGAATCCGTGCCGGAGGAAGTCGGTGTCGGGGACACTGTCGTCGGCGCCACCGTCAATGTCGGTGGAACCTTGACCGTCGAGGCAACCCGGGTCGGGAGCGACACCCAACTCGCCCAGATGGCGGCACTGGTCGAAGACGCCCAGAACGGCAAGGCCGAAGTTCAGCGCCTCGCCGATCGGATCGCCGGTATCTTCGTACCGGTCGTCATCGCGATTGCCGTTGCGACACTGGGCTACTGGCTCGGCACCGGTAACCCCATCGAGATGGCCTTCACCGCTGCGGTCGCCGTGCTGATCATCGCGTGCCCCTGTGCCCTCGGATTGGCAACGCCCACAGCCCTGTTGGTGGGCACGGGTCGCGGAGCTCAGATGGGAATCCTCATCAAGGGACCCGAGGTGCTCGAATCGACGCGCGCAGTCGACACCGTCGTGCTCGACAAGACGGGAACCGTCACCACCGGTCAGATGACATTGCTGGACACCGTGGTGGGCGAAGGAACAACCGTCGACGAGGTCCTTCGGCTGGCGGGCGCACTCGAACATCGCTCCGAGCACCCCATCGCCGCAGCGATCGCGAAGGGTGCGACCGAAGCCGTGGGCGAATTGCCTGCGGTCGAGGATTTCGTGAACGTCGCCGGGCGCGGCGTGCAGGGAATGGTCGACGGTCACGCCGTCGTCGCGGGCCGAGACGCGCTGCTCGCCGACTGGTCGATGCCGTTGCCGGAAAATCTCCGCCAGGCGAAGGCTGCAGCAGAGAAGGCCGGGCGCACCGCAATCGCGGTGGGCTGGGACGGCAAGGCGCACGGCATCCTCGTGATCGCCGACGCGGTCAAGGACACGAGCGCCGAAGCAATCGCGCAGTTGAAAGCACTCGGCCTCGAACCGGTTCTGCTGACCGGTGACAACGCCACCGTTGCTCGCACTGTCGCGGATCAGGTCGGGATCAGCACCGTCTTCGCCGAGGTCATGCCTGCGGACAAGGTCGACGCCGTCAAGAAACTGCAAGCGGAAGGACGCGTCGTGGCCATGGTCGGCGACGGCGTGAACGACGCGGCAGCCCTGGCTCAGGCCGATCTCGGCCTGGCGATGGGCACGGGTACCGACGTTGCGATCGAGGCCAGCGACATCACTCTGGTGCGAGGTGACCTGCGGTCGGCAGCCGATGCAATTCGACTGTCCCGCAAGACGCTCAAGACCATCAAGGGCAACCTGTTCTGGGCATTCGCCTACAACACGGCTGCGATCCCGCTGGCTGCGGCCGGCCTGCTCAACCCGATGCTCGCCGGTGCCGCAATGGCATTCAGCAGTGTGTTCGTGGTGAGCAACAGCCTGAGGTTGCGCCGGTTCAAATAAGGGGGCAAGCCCCCTGTGCGCGGTTAGGGAGTCCCTGCACTCCTTAACCGCGCACGGGGCTATTCGCCTCCAGCCAGCCGAACGAAGGCTGCTGCGTCGAGCATCTCGCCACGCGTCTGAGGCTCGATACCGGCAGCGAGGAGCCGTCGTTCGGCCTCGGCAGGCGAACCTGCCCAACCGCTGAGCGCGGCACGCAAAGTCTTGCGGCGCTGCGCGAATGCGGCGTCGATCGCCGCAAAAACCTGCTTGCGGTGCTTCTCGTCCATCGGCCACGGCGGCTCCGCGTACCGATCGATACGAACCAATCCGGATTCGACCTTCGGCACCGGCCAGAACACGTTGCGTCCGACGGCACCGGCGCGGCGAACCTCGCCGAAGAAGTTGGCCTTGACGCTGGGAACGCCGTAGATCTTGCTTCCCGGATCAGCCGCCAGGCGGTCGGCAACCTCGGCTTGCACCATCACGAGTGCGGTCCGCAGACTCGGAAGCGACGCGAACAGGTGCAACAGCACCGGCACCGCGACGTTGTACGGCAGGTTCGCGACAAGCGCGGTCGGCTCGCCGGGAATCTGCGAAGGCAGCACACGCATCGCGTCGGCTTCGACGACGGTCAGGCGATCGGCCAGTTCCGGCGCTCGCTCGGCCACCGTCTTCGGCAGGCGAGCCGCGAGGTTGGGATCGATCTCGACCGCGATGACCCGATCGACCACGTCCATCAGCGCCATCGTCAGCGAACCGAGACCAGGCCCTACCTCGAGAACGACGTCGTCACGTGTGACGCCTGCCGTGGTGACGATGCGCCTCACGGTATTGGCGTCGTGAACGAAGTTCTGCCCCAACTGTTTCGTGGGCCGGACACCGAATTCCTCGGCAAGAGCGCGCACCTCGACCGGACCGAGCAGGGCTGCCTGCCCGCGCGGAGTAGCGATGGGTTCGTTCGATTGTTCGGCGTCTGACACCAGTAGAACTTATCCCAGTCCGAGGCGACCCGAGCACGACGGCCATGCGCCCCAGCCCTGAGTGCGCTGGGTCTGTGTCGCAATCGCGATCTGTTCTTCACGGGTGGCGAGGTCGGCGCGGGGCGCATATTTCAACCCGCCCTGTCGTTCCCAGGTGTTCTGATCGAACTGCACGCCGCCGTAGAAACCGTTGCCGGTGTTGATGGCCCAGTTACCGGTGGCCTCGCACTGTGCGAGCGCATCCCACGTCGAACCGTTCTCCACGGGCGGCACCTCGGTGCCCGGCTTCGTTCCGACACGCACGACCTTCGGCTGCGCCGGTGTGGTGATCGTCTCCGAGACCTGGGTACGTCCGGCTTCGACACCGTTGACGAGATTCACGGCGAACGTCACGTCACGCACGCCGGGCACGCCCGGGTTCTCGACGATCGTGCGGCTCTGGTTCATCGTCGGATCCTCGATGCGCTGATCCGGCGGATCGAGCGGCAAGGTCTCGACCTTGTTCTCGGTGCGGTTGCGCGTCACCGTGACCTCCAAGCCCTCGGTCAGTGGAGCGTCGGCGGCGGGAACCACCGTGTCCGACTGCTCGAGCGGAGTGCCGTTGGCGGTAAGGAACTCCCCGACCGTCGGCGCCGCGATACGCACGTCGGCTGCCGCGTTTGCGCCGTCGACCAGTTTTGCGACGACCGGTGTCAGCACGTCGAGCGCGGCGCCGTCCAGCGGAAGACGCTGCGAGCGCGAAGCCGACACGTGCACATCCGCCGCGACGTCCAACTGCTTCAACGCGTCGTCGACGGTCAAGGCAGTGGTCCAGAGCTTCTGCGGCTGACCGTCGACCGTCAACGTGATCTCACGGGCACGACGGAGCACCACGGTGTCGCCGTCGGACAGCGAAGCGTCGGCCGCGGGAGCAACTGCATCCTTGTCACCGATCGGGTAACCGGCGTCCTCGAGAGCGCCGTCGACGTTGGTCGACATGGTGCTCAGGCGAATCTGCTCACCGTCGACATCGAGAGTGATGGTCTTGTGCCGGACGACGGCCAGAACACCACCCACGAGAACCGTCAGGAGAAGAGCGGCGATCGCCGAGTACAACAACGGCGACCTGGTCGAGTTGATCTTGGCGAACGGTGACATCGGTTCCTGTGTTCTGTGAGGTGTGAGCGCGTCAGCGCAGGCCCAATTTGCTGGTGCAGGACGGCCAAGCACCCCAGCCCTGACCGGCGCGGACCTTCTCGCCGATCGCGATCTGCTGTTCACGTGATGCGAGGTCGGCGCGAGCTGCGTACTGACCGCCGCCGAATGCTTCCCAGGTGCTCTGGGTGAACTGAAGTCCTCCGTAGAAACCGTTGCCGGTGTTGATGGCCCAGTTTCCGGTCGCCTCGCACTGAGCAATGGCATCCCACGTCGACGCGTTGGACACAGCGGGAGCGGAAGCCTGCTTGGTACCGACCTTCACCACTGCTGCGACCGGTTCCTTGATCACGGTCGCGGACAGTTCGGTTCGTCCGGCCTCGACGCCGTTGACGGTCTTGACCTCGACGGTGGCCGTGCGCTCACCCGGAACACCCGGGTTCTCGACGACGGTCTTGTCCTTCTCCAGCTCGGGATCCTCGACCTTGTTCTCCGGCGGCGCGATCGGCTGCGTCTCGACGCGAGTGTCCGTGCGGTCGCGAGTGACCTGGATGGTCAGGCCGTTGGAAACGGGTGTGTCGGCGGCGGGAACCACCGAGTCGGCCTGCTCGAGCGGCGCATTCTTGGCCGCGAGAAGATCACCGACGGTCACGGCGGCGAGCTTGACCTCCGCCGCGGGAGCGCCACCGTCGCTGACGCTGACGGTCTTCGGGCTGACGACGTCGAGCTCGGTCCGTTCGAGCGGCAGACGATGCGAGCGCGAAGCCGAGACTGCGAAGTCGTCGGACACATCTACCTGCTTCAATGCCTCGTCGACCGTCAATGCGGTGGTCCAGATGGTGGTCGGCTGACCGTCGACGGTCAGAGCCAACTCACGGGCACGGCGCAGTACGACGGTATCGCCATCGGACAGGGAGGAATCGGCACTGGGTGCGAGCGCGTCCTTGGGATCGACCGGGTATCCGGCGTCCTCGAGAGCGGTACCGACGCTGCTCGACATCGTGGACAGCGAAATCATGTCGCCGTCGACATCGAGGTTGATCGTCTTGTGCCGAACCACGGCGAGCGCACCCCCGACGATGAGCGTCAGAAGCAACGCACCCACCACTGAATAGAGAAGTGGTGACTTCGTGGAGTTGATCTTGGCAAAAGGCGACACAGGAAATCCCAAGGCAGACGACGTTCGATCACAATACGGTAACGACCGAGCGTTGTATCGGCAACCAAATCACAACGAAATGCGACTTTTGTCACGGAACGGCAACGGCGTGTCGTGTGTTCTGCACTTTCCGGCTCCGATACCCGTGTATCGATTCAGCTCTGGGCGCAGTATGTTCTCGTCTGGTTCAAAGCAGTCCGGCGATCCCGGGCGCGACAGAAGAAAGCTGGGCGATAGTGCGAAGAAGATTCGACAGACCACGTAATGCCAGGTGGCCGATCCTGGCCATCCTGCTGGCGCTGATCGCAGCGCTGTTCGCCCCCGGAATCGCGAGCGCGCAACCCGGCCGCACCTACACGATCGCCACCGATCTGACATTCGCCCCGTTCGAATTCGAGAACGAAGACGGCAAACTCGTCGGCATCGACATCGACCTGCTCAATGCGATCGCCGAGGACCAAGGCTTCAAGGTCGACATCAAGCAGCTCGGCTTCGACGCGGCCCTTCAGGCCGTGCAGGCCGGGCAGGCCGACGGCGTCATCGCGGGCATGTCCATCACCGACGCCCGCAAGCAGGTGTTCGACTTCTCCGACCCGTACTTCGAGTCGGGCGTGCAGATGGCGGTCCTCGAGACCGACAACGACGTGAAGTCGTACGAGGATCTGAGGGGCAAGCGCGTCGCCGTCAAGAACGGCACCGAGGGCGCCAGCTTCGCCGAGTCCATCAAGGACCAATACGGCTTCACCACAGTCTATTTCGCCGACTCCGCCAGCATGTACGACGAGGTCCGCACCGGGAACTCCGTCGCAGTCTTCGACGACTACCCCGTCCTCGCCTACGGCATCACACAGGGCAACGGCCTCAAGACGGTCACCGAAAAAGAGGTGGGCGCGAGCTACGGCTTCGCAGTCAACAAGGGCCAGAACGCCGAACTGCTCCAGATGTTCAACGCCGGACTGCAGAACCTGCGCGACGACGGCCAGTACGACGAAATCGTCTCGACCTACCTCGGTCAGGGCGCGTCGACGTCGGACAACTCCATCATCGGCTTGATCAAGAGCACCTACCCGCAGCTTCTCAAGGGCCTGTGGTTGACGATCGTTCTCTCCGTCGTCTCGATCGCGATCGCTCTGGTCCTAGGCGCGATCTTCGGTCTCTGCCGCGTGTCCACCAACATGTTCGTCCGAGGTATAGGCACAACCTACGTCGACATCTTCCGCGGCACACCGCTGTTGGTGCAGGCATTCTTCATCTACTTCGGCATCCCGGCAGCCCTGCATTTCCAGATGTCCGCCTTCACCGCAGGCATCATCACGCTCTCGCTCAACGCCGGCGCGTACATGGCTGAAATCGTCCGCGGCGGCATCCTGTCCGTCGACAAGGGACAGATGGAGGCGTCACGAAGCCTGGGCATCAGCTACATGAAGTCGATGCGAAAAGTCATCATGCCGCAGGCAATTCGCACGATGATCCCGTCGTACATCAACCAGTTCGTGATCACCCTCAAGGACACGTCGATCCTGTCGGTCATCGGACTCGCCGAGCTCACTCAGACAGGGCGCATCATCATCGCGCGCAACTTCCAGTCGTTCAACATGTGGCTGATCATCGGCGTCATGTACTTCATCATCATCATGGCGCTCACCAAGCTGTCGAACCGCCTCGAGAAGAGGATCAACAAGTGACCGAAACAGCCGTCAACATGGGCAAGTCCGCCACCGAGGTCAAGATTTCGGTCAAGGGACTGAAGAAGTCGTTCGGCGACAACGAGGTCCTCAAGGGCCTGGACGTCGACATCAAGAGCGGTGAAGTGGTCTGCGTCATCGGGCCTTCCGGTTCCGGCAAGTCGACCTTCCTGCGTTGCCTCAACCGCCTCGAAGACATCACCGCCGGATCCGTGCGCGTCGACCAGTTCGACCTCACGAACAAGGATGTCGACATCGACAAGGTGCGCCAGCACATCGGGATGGTGTTCCAGCACTTCAACCTGTTCCCCCACATGAGCGTCGTCGAAAACGTGATGCTCGCTCCGGTGCAGACCGGGCGATCGACCAAGGAGCAAGCTCGCGAGATCGCCGTCAAGCTGCTCGGCCAGGTCGGTCTCGCGGAGAAGGCAGATGCCAAGCCCGCCAGCCTGTCCGGTGGGCAGAAGCAGCGCGTTGCCATCGCCCGCGCACTCGCGATGAGTCCGGACATCATGCTCTTCGACGAGGCCACCAGCGCCCTCGACCCCGAAATGGTGGGTGAGGTTCTGCAGGTGCTGCGCGACCTCGCCAAGCAGGGCATGACCATGGTCGTCGTGACCCACGAGATGGGCTTCGCTCGTGAGGTTTCCGACCGAGTCATCTTCATGGCCGACGGATACATCGTCGAAGAAGGTAAGCCGGAGAGTCTGTTCGGCAACCCCCAGCAGCAGCGCACCCAGGACTTCCTGGCGAAGGTTCTCTAGGGGCAAGCCCCCTGTGCGCCTTTTCGGTAGCGGGGACTACCGGAAAGGCGCACGGGTGGTGGCCAATTCGACGACAACGGCCGTCTCCATCCAGCCACGACGACCGGCAACCAGCGACGACATTCCGCGAAAAGACCGTGGGGCCTTCTCGACTCGAACGTGATCGGTGCTTCCAGGTACCAATACCCAGTGCCTGGGTTCTTGTTCGACAAACTCGCCGCGCTCGAGTCGGATCGAGAGAACGATCCCGGCCGTAGGTTCCACGTCGTCGGGATAGATTCCTCCATGAACCGTCCCGTCGAACCACTGCGACTCATCTATCGGGTGCAAAGCCCACGCAGATTTTTCGCCGACCACCGGCAACGGTGCACAGCACTCGAATTCCCACGTTTCGATGCGGACTGTGACCACGTTGTAGTCATTCATCTGAATACTCCGCGCAGTAGACGGACCGGGACACGACGGTCCCGGGCGCGGAGTTACCTGTCAGACCACCATAGCGTCAGAGCTTGTAGACGCGCTCCGCTGTCGCCGTGGACGCTGCTGCCAGCGCCTGCGGATCCTCACCGCGGATGTCTGCGAGCGCGCGCACTGTGTACGGCAGGCAGTACGACTCGTTGGGCGCACCGCGGAACGGGTGCGGCGTCAAGAACGGCGCATCCGTCTCGACGATCAGTTGATCCGACGGCACCAACAGCGCGGCCTCACGCAGCGCCTTCGCATTCTTGAAACTCACGGTTCCCGAGAAACTCAACACGTAGCCCGCGTCGATGCACGCACGGGCCATCTCCGAATCCGAGGAGAAGCAATGGAACACCACGGTCTCCGGCGCGCCTTCCTCGTGCAGCACCCGCAGCAGGTCCTCATCGGCTTCGCGATTGTGAATCATCAGCGTCTTGCCGAGACGCTTCGCGAGGTCGATGTGCCACCGGAAACCGTCGACCTGCTCCTCGATGGTGGCGCACCCTTCGAGCTTGCCTGGCCAGTAGAGATCCAGCCCGGTCTCCCCCACCGCGACGACCCGCGGATCGGACGCCAACCGTTCTATCTCGGCTCTGGTGTCGACATCGAGGACGTTCGCCCTGGTCGGATGGATTGCGACGGCTGCGTAAACCCTCGAATCCCAGTTCGCAGCGTCGACGGCAAAGCGTGCGGCATCAAGGTCGTCGGCCACCGTGACGACCCGTCCGACGCCGACGGCTTCGGCCCGATCGACAATTTCGGCCACGGTCGCAGCGTCGTGCGCACCACAGGCGTCGAGGTGCGTATGTGCGTCGATCAGAGGCGACAAGGGCTCAGGGGCATCGGGGGCGGGACGGTCTTTGCTCACGCCCGATAGAGTAAGCCCACCATGACTGTGCCTGCCTCACCCTCCCAGACCCCGCGCCCGGACTCCGCTGCCCCGGAAGGCGCGGAACGATCGCCGTTCTACATCACGACAGCGATCGCGTATCCCAACGGCGCTCCGCACATCGGCCACGCGTACGAGTACATCTCCTCGGACGCGCTCGCCCGCTTCAAGCGGTTGGACGGTCACGAAGTGTTCTTCATGACCGGCACCGACGAGCACGGTCTGAAGATGCAGCAGACAGCAATCAAAGAGGGCATCGACGTCCGCGAACTCGCGGCTCGGAACTCCGACGTGTTCCAGAACCTCGACAAGGTCCTGAACATCTCGTACGACCGGTTCATCCGCACCACCGACGCCGACCATCAGGTCGCCAGCAAGGCGATCTGGGAAAAGATGGCCGCATCGGGCGACATCTACCTCGACACCTACTCGGGGTGGTATTCGGTTCGTGACGAGGCCTTCTACACCGAAGCCGAGACCACGCTCCTGGACGACGGCACCCGTCAGTCGACGGAGACCGGCACTCCGGTGGAGTGGACCGAGGAGTCCAACTACACTTTCCGTCTCTCGGCCTACGAGGACCGTTTGCTTGCTCTGTACGAAGAGCATCCCGAGTTCATCGCACCCGCGACTCGTCGCAACGAGATCGTCAGCTTCGTCAAGGGCGGCCTCAAGGACCTGTCGATCTCGCGCACCACGTTCGACTGGGGCGTCGAGGTTCCCGGAGACCCCGACCACGTCATGTACGTCTGGGTCGACGCCCTCACCAACTACCTGACCGGCGTGGGTTACCCGAACGTCGACTCGGCGGAGTTCGAGAAGTTCTGGCCCGCGAGCCTGCACATCATCGGCAAGGACATCACGCGTTTCCATACCGTGTACTGGCCGGCGTTCCTCATGTCTGCCGGCATCGAACTGCCGGAGCGGGTCTTCGTCCACGGGTTCTTGTACAACAAGGGCGAGAAGATGTCGAAGTCGGTCGGCAACGTCGTCGACCCCATCGCGATGGTCGATCAGTACGGCCTCGACGCGGTCCGTTTCTTCCTGCTCCGCGAGATCTCGTACGGCCAGGACGGCAGCTACAGCCACGAAGCAATCGTGACGCGTATGAATGCAGACCTGTCCAATGAACTGGGCAACCTCGCGCAGCGTTCACTGACGATGGTCGCGAAGAACTGCGATGCCCAGGTACCGACCCCCGGCGAGTTCACCGAGGACGACCTGGCGATGCTGGCGTCGGCGGATGCCCTGCTTGCCAAGTGCCGCAGCGAGTTCGACGTGCAGGCGCTGCATCTCGCACTGGAAGCCATCTGGGGCGTTCTCGGCGAGACCAACCGGTACTTCTCCAAGCAGGAACCGTGGGTTCTGCGCAAGACGGATCCGGCACGCATGGCGACGGTTCTGTACGTGACGCTCGAAGTGGTCCGTATCGTCGGGCTTCTCGTTCAGCCGGTGATGCCCGACGCGGCGTCACGCATCCTCGATCTGCTTGGCCAGAGCGAAGAGAACCGGCAGTTCGCCGACATTGCGGTTCGCATCGACGCGAACCGGAAACTGCCTGCTCCGGCGCCAGTTTTCCCCCGCTTCGTCGAGGAATGAGCTAAGCGAGAGTGCCGCACGTGGGGTCCGAGATATCCGGTTACAGGCGGATGTGTCGGACCCCACGTGCACACTCCAGCCATGACGGCGAATAGAACATACATTCGAACCAGCGCTTCGGCGCAGACACTGCCATGGAACGGAGCGCGGGTGTCCACTCAGGAGGTCAGCCCTCAATCCGTTTCCGCGGTGCGAGATCTCGTTTCCGAACTGTCCGCGGCGTACGACCGCGGATGGCAGCCGGCGGATCTGATTCATCTGGCGCGTCGAAGCAAAGAAGCGTCCGACGCCGATCTCGCCGCCACCACCATCCTGTTCGACGCGAAGGCGTCGCGCGCCTCCGATCGCGCTCCGCTCGAATGGGTGGGGCAGTTGCAGACAATCGGCGAGCAGTATCCGAAGTCTCGGCACATCGCTTCTCGAATCACCTTGGACGACGACGTTTTTCGCTCCCTCGCGGCCGGCCTTCTGTTCCAGGATCCCTACTTCCTCGTTTCGCAGATCGTCGACGTCGCGCGATCGTGGATGCGCCTACCTCAGTGGACGGTGTTGCTCGCGCCACCATCCACCTGGCCGTCGCAACGCACCGATACCAGCTATGCCGGCGTCGGCGATACCGAGGTCGACGCCAAGGTACTCAAGCGAATTCGTGGACTACTCGCCAAAGCGGAAGCAACCAACTTCGCGGAAGAAGCCGAGATTTTCACCGCGAAGGCCCAGGAGTTGATGACCCGGTACGCCATCGACTCCGCACTGCTCCACAGTCGCGCCGGGGTCACCGACACATCCGTCAATGCCCGACGCATTCACATCGAGAACCCGTACGTGAAGGAAAAGGTTCACCTCCTGACCGAGATCGGCGAATCGAATCGAGTCAGGACTGTCTGGTTCAGCGACATTGCACTCGCGACCATCGTCGGCACTCCGGTCGACCTTCAGCAAGTCGACATGCTGTTCACTTCCCTGCTCGTACAGGCAACCCGTGCAATGCAATTCGCCGACTCGAGCAATCGTGGCGGCTCACGCACCACCTCGTTCCGCAAGGGATTCCTGGCCGGGTTCGCCAGCCGCATCGGACACCGCCTGCGTGACGCCGGCACCAAAGCCACCGCCGAAGCGGCCGACGCGGCATCGATGGACGTCGCGGATCTTCTGCCGATCCTCGCCACCACATCCGAGGCCGTCGACGCCGAATTCGATCGATTGTTCCCGACAACCCGCAAGACTCGCGGACGGTCCGTGGACGCCGAAGGCTGGCACGCCGGCCAGGCTGCAGCCGACGACGCCAACCTGCGTCCCGGCGCACCCGCCGTGAACCGCTCCCGCTAGTCCTTGCGCGCAGCCAGGACCGTCTCGTACAACTCACGCTTGGAGACTCCGGTCGTTGCGACCAGAGCACACGCGTCCTTCAATCGTGCTCCCCCCTCGACCAGCCTTTCCACCTCGTCGACCAGATCGGCAGGATCAGATGCCACCAGCACTGCGCCTTCGAGCACCACCGTGATCTCACCGCGAACGCCCTCGGCGGCCCAAGCAGCTAACTCCCCGAGAGTGCCGCGCTTCACTTCCTCGTAGGTCTTGGTCAATTCCCGGCACACAGCCGCGCGGCGATTCGGCCCGAGCACTTCCACCGCATCTGCGAGGCAGTCGGCAAGGCGATGAGGCGCTTCGAAGAACACACACGCTCGCTGCTCGGTTGCCAAGGCAGAGAGCCACGTCTTGCGCTGCCCCTGCTTACGCGGCGGGAACCCGTCGAAGCAGAACCGCTCGACGGGCAATCCGGAGAGTGCCAGCGCCGTCGTCACCGCCGACGGACCGGGCAAGCACGTGACGGCGAGGTTCTCGGCTACGCAGGCGGCGACAAGGCGATATCCGGGATCGCTGACCGACGGCATGCCCGCGTCCGTGACCAGCAGGACGGTCTTGCCTTCGGCGACGTCGGCGACCAGCGCGGGCAGCCGGGAAATCTCGACCTGATCGTAGAAACTGACGATCTTCCCGGTGATGGTTACCTCGAGCGCGGACGCCAGAGACTTGGTGCGTCGTGTGTCCTCCGCAGCAACGACGTCGGCGGTTGCGAGAGCAGACCGAAGACGCGGAGACGCGTCACCGACATCTCCCATGGGTGTTGCGGCGAGTACCAAGCGACCAGTCATACCTGACAGCCTACGATTGCCAGGTGACTGTGCAGACGGACGAGCGGCCAACGCCCGCCACGAGCGATCGGGTAATGCGTAGTCCCGGCCCGCTGGTACCGGATCCTGATTTCGGCCCGACTGACAGATTGCGCGGCTGGATCGTCACCGCTTTCGTCACCGCTATCGCGGCGATCACACGCTTCACGATGCTCGCCTACCCGACCGACGCCGGCACACCTGTCTTCGACGAGAAGCACTACGTTCCGCAGGGCTGGCAAGTTCTGACCGGTGGCGGCATCGAGGACAATCCCGGTTACGGATTGGTGGTACACCCGCCGATCGGTAAGCAGATGATCGCGATCGGCGAAGCACTCTTCGGTTACAACGGTTGGGGGTGGCGATTCTCGTCGGCCCTGGTCGGGACACTGATGGTCTTGCTGATCATCCGGATCGTGCGCCGCATGACGCGCTCCACGCTGATCGGCGCGATTGCCGGAATCCTGCTCATCGTGGACGGCGTCACCTTCGTCTCCTCACGCCTGGGGATGCTCGACATCTTCCTGGCTTTCTTCGTCCTCGCTGCTCTCGGATGCCTGGTGGTCGATCGCGACCAAGTCCGCGAACGGATGGCGAAGGTATACGAAGAGGGCCGAATCGGCGACTGTGCCTGGGGTCCGCGGCTGGGTTTCCGGTGGTGGAGGTTCGGCGCCGGCATCCTGCTCGGCCTGGCCTGCGGAACCAAGTGGTCCGGCATGTACTTCATTCTGTTCTTCGGATTGCTCAGTGTTGCCTTCGACCTGTCAGCGCGCCGCGCCTACCGCGTGCAGCGCCCATGGGTCGGCACTGCAGTTCGCGACATCGGGCCTGCTCTGTATGCGTTGGTGATCATTCCGCTCGGTGTGTACCTCGCGAGCTACTGGGCCTGGTTCACCAGCGAGACCGGCGTCGACCGTCACGCCGTCGGTAACGAGATCGGTGAGGGGGGCACATGGAGCTTCATTCCCTCCGCGCTGCGCTCACTCTGGTACTACAGCGGAAACGTTCTCCAGTTCCACGCCGGTCTGACCAACTCCGCCGGAAACCACCACCCGTGGGAGTCGAAACCGTGGACGTGGCCGATGGGGCTACGACCGATGCTCTACTACTACGCCGACGGCGAGCAGGTCACCGGTTGCGGGGCCGCCAGCTGCGTCAAGGCCGTGATGCTGATCGGCACACCGGCGATGTGGTGGCTGGCCCTACCGATGTTGGCGTGGGCGATCTGGCAGACGTTCGTGCGCAGGGACTGGCGATACGCCGTGGTCCTGACCGGCTACGGTGCCGCTTACCTCCCGTGGTTCGCGACGCTCGACCGCCAGATGTACTACTTCTACGCAGTTGCACTCGCCCCGTTCATGGTCATGGGATTTGCGCTGGTCCTCGGCGATGTACTGGGCAAGGCGAGCGCGTCCGTCGAGCGTCGTACCACCGGACTTCTGGCAGTCAGTCTGTACATCGGTCTGGTCGTGGCCAACTTCGTCTACCTCTGGCCGATACTCACCGCCATGCCGATCACGCCGGAATCGTGGCAGAACCATCTGTGGCTGCCCAGCTGGAAATAACCAGACGACAAAGGGGCACCGAACCGCAGTTCGGTGCCCCTTCACAGTTCAAGTCCTACTCCGCTCAAGTCCTACTCCACAGACTTACCCACACGGCGTCCTCGGCGCGGGCGTAGGAGAGCACGTTTCTGCTCCTTCGCCGCAATGATGATCGGGTCGTGCGAAAGATCCTTGTACAGCGAGAAGCACAATCCGATCATGACCAGCACGAACGGCGCCGCAGCGATGATCGTCATGGTCTGCAAGCCGTCGAGCGCTTCGGAACCACCGGTCCACAGCAGAAGCGCCGCGACGCCACCGGTCAACATGCCCCAGAACACCACGACCCAGCGACTCGGTTCGAGCGTTCCGCGCTGCGAGAGCGTCCCCATCACCATCGACGCAGCGTCGGCGCCGGAAACGAAGAACACTGCCACGAGCAGCATGACGAGGACAGTCGTCACTCCGGCCAACGGCAGATTGTCGAGCATCCCGAACAGTTGAGCCTCTTCCGAGCCTCGGCCGGACAAGCCGATTCCGTCGCGTTCCTCGCCGATGCCTGCGCCGCCGAAGATCGCGAACCAGAGCAAGCTGACAGTCGTGGGAACGGCGATGACGCCGACGATGAACTGGCGGATCGTGCGGCCGCGGCTGATGCGGGCCAGGAACATGCCGACGAACGGCGTCCACGACACCCACCATGCCCAGTAGAAGATCGTCCACGACGAAAGCCACGCGCCGGTTTCAGGATTCGACGATGCACCCGTGCGGGCCGACATCTGGGCGAGGTCGGAAACGTATGCACCAATGGTCGTCGGGAGCAGATTGAGAATCAGCACGGTCGGCCCGAGAACGAACACGAACAGGGCCAAGATCAACGCGAGCACCATGTTGATGTTGGAGAGCCACTGAATTCCCTTGGCCACACCGGAAACTGCCGAAGCGACGAATGCCAGGGTCAGTACCGCAACGATGGCCACGAGCAGGAATACGCCGGCTTCTTCCATCCAGCCGACTACCTCGAAACCGGAGCCGATCTGAAGTGCGCCGAGCCCCAAAGATGCTGCGGTGCCGAAAAGTGTCGCAAAGATTGCCAGGATGTCGATGACCTTGCCGATCGGCCCTTCGGCTTTGCGACCGAGCAACGGGATGAAGGCCGAACTGAACAGTTGCTTGCGTCCTCGGCGATACGACCCGTACGCAATGGCAAGGCCCACAACGGCATACATCGCCCAAGGATGAAGACCCCAGTGAAACATGGTGGTAGCCATGGCAGTTCCGACGCCACCGTCGGTGCCGGGAGGCGGAGTCACGTAGTGCGCAAGCGGCTCCGCGACACCGAAGAACATCAGGCCGATGCCCATGCCGGCACTGAACATCATGGCGATCCAGCTGACGGTTCGGAACTCGGGCTTCTCACCGTCTTTGCCCAGCGGAATGTCGCCGAATCGACTGACAGCGAGGTAGATGGAAAACAGCACGAAAGCAGAAGCTGCGAGTACGAAGAGCCAGCCGATGTTCGTCACCAACCAGCCGAGAACACTTCCGGTTACCGAGTTCAGGTTGTCGGGAGCTACGAGACCCCACACGACAATAGCCAGCACCGCTGCGGCCGCCACGGAAAACACCACGTAGTCGGTCCGAACGCCTACCCGAGTAAAGCCCGTCTCCGGGCGCTCTTCGTTGGCCCCGGAATCTTGTTCGGATCGATCAGATTTCGTCACCATAGATGACTACGTTCGTCACTTTGTGGGCCAAAAGCAAGCTGGAAGGCGGGCTCAACAGCCGTTGAACCCGCCTTCTCACCCCGATCAAGCTGGGGTTTTAACCCAACCGTTGCCCTTGCCGATCAATCCGTCGATGCTGATGCGTCCTGCGCCGATAACAGCGATCAAGAGCGAACCGACACCGAGTGCGACGACGAGTTCATAGCCGCCGTTGTCTATGAAGACGCCCTTGTCGGCGTGCACGATGAAGAACGCGCCGACCATGTCGAGGAACAGCAGTGCGCCGACGAGCGGGGTCAGCAGACCCGCGATGAGCAGGATGCCGCCACCGAGTTCGATGGATGCTGCCAGAACTGCAGAAATCTTGGGGAGCGGGGCGCCCATCCCTTCGAATGCGGCCTGCGTTCCGGCGATCTTGTAGGTGAAGAACTTCTGCCAACCGTGGGCGATGAAGATGATCCCGAGGCCGACACGGGCGATGAGGAGTCCGAGGTCACGAGCAATCGACGAATTCATGAGCCAAGACTGACAGCTTTAAGTTGAAGCGTCAACTTAATCAATGTGTCACGCACCTCTCAATGCCGACTCCACCATGGCGACGATCTCAGTGTCGGAGTACCCGAGCGAGCGGACCTTATGCGCAAACGCGGTCGCCGCCTGCTCCGCCTGCGCCTGCACCGGATCGGTCCCCGAAGCGATGAACGTCCCTTGCTTTCCCCTCGTCTCGATCACGCCCTGATCGCTGAGCGCGCGATAAGCCTTCGCGACGGTGTTGGCCGCCAATCCCAGCTCCGAGGCCAATGCACGCACCGTCGGGATCTTGGTTCCCGCAATCAATCCGCCGCCGTGAACCTGCTCGATAATCTGTTGCCGCAGTTGGTCGTACGGAGCTGTGGAGGAATCGTGTTCGATCGCGATCTTCATCGTCACCCTCGTCGTATCTTCTCGGTCACAGCATCTTCTCTCTCACAAACCCTCGATCGCTTCGCGGATCGTATGCGGGCCGGAGGTCAGAACCAATATCTTGCCGACACTGGACGGCGCGTCGATGAGCGCTTCGATCACTGCGGCGACATCTGCACGAGGCACAGAGCCTCGATCGACGGGTGGCTCTGCAAGAAGGACTTCACCGGTGGGGTCGTCGTCTGTCAGAAGTCCTGGCCGAAGAATCGTCCAATCCAGCGAAGTCCTTGTCTTCAGGTCTTCCTCCGCTGCCGTCTTCGCCCGCAGGTAGGCGGCAAAAATCTCGTCGGTGTTCTCCGGTATTTCGTCACCAGCACCCATGGCGCTGATCTGAATGAACCGACGCACTCCCGCTTTCTCGGCGGCATCGGCCAACAGCACCGCCGCAGCTCGGTCTACGGAGTCCTTCCGCTCGATCGAGCTACCAGGTCCGGCGCCCGCGGCGAAGACCGCGACGTCGGCACCGTCGAGTACCTTCGCAACTTCCTCGACCGTGGAGGATTCCAGATCGATCACCACGGGGAACGCGCCGAGTGTGCGGACCGCACCCTCGTGCGCGGAGTTGCGGATCAGCGCTACCGGCCGATCACCATGTCCTGCCAGCAGGTACGTCAGGTGCTGCGCGATCTTGCCGTGCCCACCGGCAATGACCACGCGCCGTTCGTCCACACTTCGATGTTCCGTCATCGTTTTCTCCTCACAAGTCGGTACTTCAAGTGCAGCGCGCCGGAGGTGTCCGTTGTTCCCCTGTTTGTCCCACGAGTTCGGACACAGAGGCAGAATGACGGACATGGCATCTGCAACCATCTTCCACAATCAACGGTGCAACACGTCGCGGACTGTTCTCGGACTTATCCGCGACGCCGGCATCGAACCGACCATTGTGAAGTACCTCGATACTCCGCCTACCCGATCCGAGCTGGAAAAACTCCTCGCCGACGCCGGCCTCGAGCCCAGCCAAGCCGTTCGCAAGCGCGAAACGCAGTACAAGGAACTCGGGCTCGCCGATGCATCCGAATCCGAGATCCTCGACGCGATGATCGAGCACCCGATTCTGATCGAACGCCCGTTCGTGGTCACCGACAAAGGCACCGTCCTCGCGCGGCCTGCAGCCAAGGTGGAAGAAATTCTCTGACAGCGTCGACGGCTTACAGCGGATCGCGGGCGATCGGGCAGGACATGCACCGAGGACCACCTCGGCCGGACCCCAGTTCCGAACCCGCGATTCGCAAAACCTCGATACCCGAGGCCTCCAGCCTGGCGTTCGTTTCGACGTTGCGCTCGTAAGCGACGACGACGCCAGGCTCGACGGCGAGGGTGTTGTTTCCGTCGTCCCACTGCTCACGCTCGGCAGTCACCGTGTCGAGTCCGGTGTCGATCACACGCAGTTTTCCGATTCCCATGGCGTCGGCCGCCGCTTCGAGGAACGGCGTCGCACCGCGAATACTCACCCCGTCGTCTTCCTTGCGCAGAGTGAACGCCGCCAGGGTGTCCTGAATGGCCGGATACATGACGACCGCGTCGGCCTCGACCATGGTGCAGACCGTGTCGAGATGCATCGACGCTCGGCGTTGCTCGATCGGAACAACCAACACCGTGTGGGCGAGGCCGTCGTCGAACACGCTACGCGCCAATGCTTCTGCTCCGGCGGGTGACGTACGTTCACCGACACCGATTGCGATCACCCCCGGCGCGAGAAGCAGCACGTCACCTCCCTCGACAGGAGCCGTGTGCGACTCGTACGCGCGGCGCACGCCTTTGAATCGAGGGTGATGCGCGTAGACGAGATCCGTTATCGAGGATTCGCGAGCTCGCGCTGACAACGCCAAGGACGTGATGATGACCCGTGGCCCGACCCAGAACGACGAATCACGGGTGAAGAGCAAGTTGGGCAACGGGTCGATCACGAAGTCACCGCCGTGATGCATCCTGCGCACCAACGAGGTCGAGTCGGCATCGATCGGCAATTCGTCGAACGTCATTCCTGCAGTAAGGATCGACGAAAGCTCCTTCGGCTCCACCTTTCGCAGGTAGGCGGCCAGGTGTTGCCCGAGCGCGTGGCCGATCTTGCGTGCGTCCACGGCGGCCGCGATTCCCTGGATCCTCGCTGCGCCACTGACCTCGAGCGCCTCGGTGAGGAGATCGGACAAAAGCAGTACCTCGACGCCGCGCTCACGAAGGACGGTCGCAAACTGATCGTGTTCTTCCTGCGCGCGGTCCACCCACGGCAACGCGTCGAACAGCAGCTCGTCGTTGTTGCGCGGAGTCAATCGTTTCAACTCGTCGCCAGGACGATGAAGAATGACCGATCGCAATCGGCCCACCTCGGAATCGACACCGAGGGGGACGGAGCCAGAAGCGTTCATGAGTGAACACTAATCCCGTAGGCCCCACCCAGCAGGGACAAGCAGCTGTCGTACCGGTCCGCGTAACGTCTGATCCGACGCAGGCGAGAGGACCAGGCAATGAGTAGTACGGATCAGGCGGCGCTGAACGGCGCCGGAATCGAGAGGTTCACCGGGCGCTGGGTCGGCGCTGGAGCCGGACATTTCCCCACCATCGACGACTTCGAGTACTCCGAGGAGATCGAGTTCGCGCCCACCCCGAAACCGTTTCTCACCTACTCGTCGCGCACTCGTGGGCTCCCCGACGGACGACCGCTTCACATGGAATCGGGATACCTGCGCCCAACACCGGGTGGTGAGCTCGAATTGCTGGTCAGCCAGCCCACCGGATTCGTCGAGATCCATCGCGGCACCCTCGACTCCGAAGGCACTCTCGCCTTGACCCGTCTCACGCTCGCAGCATCACCCGACGCAAAACCGGTTCACGACGTCCGGCGAGTCATGCGCGTTCAGGGCGACACGCTGACATACGACTTGTGGATGGCGCACGGTGACACCCCGCTGACACATCATCTCCACGCCACCCTCCACCGGGCGACGGACCGGTAGTCGCCATGGAGATGCCGTCGTGGAAGGCAAAGGAACTCACGCCCGGCCAGCTCTCCGAGCGCAGCGGTGTCGCCGTCTCGGCCCTGCATTTCTACGAACGAGAAGGCCTCATCGTCAGTCGCCGGACCAGCGGAAACCAGCGCCGATACCAACGAGACACGCTTCGACGCGTCGCCTTCATCAGAATCTCGCAACGCGTCGGCATTCCGCTGTCGGAAATCAGAGAGGCCCTCGGCACACTTCCTGAAGGCCGTACCCCGAACCGCGCAGATTGGGAAAGATTGTCGACCGGGTGGCGGCGCCACCTCGATCTACGCATCGAGCAACTGGAACGTCTACGGGACAACCTCACCGGTTGCATCGGTTGCGGGTGCCTCTCGTTGGAGGGGTGCGCCCTCGCCAACCCGCACGATCAACTCGCATCCGCCGGCCCGGGTGCGCGCGTTCTGGAAGTAGATTTCGGTGCAGGCTCAGGCGAGAAATGACTCGACGGCGTCCCGATCGCGCCCCAGCAAGTCCTCGACGGTCTTCTTCAGCAACTTCTCGATCTGGCCGCCGATGATCGGCATCTTCACCTCAGCCGTTCCGTCGACGACCAACCGCGTGCAGGACTCGGCGGCGGTGAGATCGAGCGTCGTCTCGATTCGGATCGGCAGTCCCCGCGCGATTCCGGTGACCGACCCTGCTGCACGCCCGTCCGACAGAGGTCCCCACCGATCGACCCGTTTCAGACCGAGCCGACTCGGCGCAACCTTGGCGACCAGGCTCGGGAGGGAGGCGGAGTCGATTTCCTCGGACACGGATACTTCGATCGATCCGTCTCGAACTTCGATGTCCGAGGTGGCATAAAGGTCTCCGAGTCTGCCTTTCCAATAATTCGGGTCGGTCAAAGTTCGATGCACGTCGTCGATCGGATATTTGAATTCGATATCGAAGTGAAAACTCTTCGGCATGACTTTGGTCCCTATTCGACTAGATAAAAGTCCCGGCGGAGTTAACGCTCATCGCTTGAGCAATTTACTGAACTGGTCGTTCGCTTTTTGCATCACGAACTCGTAAGGCAGGGCGAATTTGCGCGCCCACCAGTATCCGACTCGGATGTCATTGGACGTATATACGAGGTACGTATTCTTCTCGATTCCCCGCAGAATGCACGACGCCACCTTCTCCGGGGAGACAGCACGCGCCTCGAACCGGTGCGTGAGTTTTTCGACCCGCGGGTCGTTCCTGTCGATACCCGCTATTTCCACGGTTCCCACCAATGGCGTCTTCACCCCACCCGGCACAACCAGACTGACCCCGATTCCGTGCCGCTTCAGATCGAATCGCAGCACCTCGGACACCCCGCGAAGGCCGAACTTGCTCGCACTGTAGGCGGCGTGCCACGGCAGGGCCAAAAGTCCGGCAGCCGAAGACACGTTGACCAGGTGTCCACCCTTGCCGGCACGAATCATGGGTGGAACAAACGTCTCCATGACATGGATCGGCCCCATCAGGTTGACGTCCACCATGGACTTCCAATGCCGATGTTCGAGGTTCTCGATAGTTCCCCACGCTGAAATGCCGGCGATATTCATGACGACATCCATCGAAGAAAATTGAGTGTGAATCTCGGTACCGAATTTCACGACCTCGTCGTAGTCCGAGATATCGAGTGCCTTCGCCATCCTGACCGTGCCGCCGCCGGCGCCGACCATCGCGACCGTCTCTTCCAATCCGACGCTGTTGATATCGGTGAGAAACAATTCGGCGCCGACCTCTGATGCACGCAGCGCAGTTGCACGTCCAATTCCACTACCGGCGCCGGTGATCAGGCATTTCTTGCCGTCGAGCGACCTTACAGACATGGATGAACACTCCCCCGCACTCGTACTGTGGACATGCGGGAAAGTCTACGCACGCACGATGCGGCCGCCCTGAAACACGCAAGACGACCTGGGGGGCACGGCGGCACTCCGCGCAAACACCGCACAGAGACGACCGCAGCGAGCACTAGAGACGCTGCATCATCTGCTCTTGATAGCCCTTGACCGTACGGTCGAGTTCTTCCGCCGCTACATCGTCCCCACGCTTGCGTGCGTCGTGGGCTCGATCCTGAATTTCACGGATTGCGCGGCGCAATTCATCATCGCTCATCGTGTGTTTCATGTCACAATTCTGCACCCACTCGGAGGGTTTAGCTAGCACAGATCGCAATCCGGCAAACCGTTCAAGGTTCAACCCCGAGGTGATCCGCATGACATCGCAACCAGCCACCCTGATCGCGACCCCAAACCTTCAAACATCGCTTGAACTGCAGTTTTTCAATCGAAATAGTTGTGAAAAACCAGGCTAACGCATAGCTAATATCGCCAAAACGGGTAAAAGGTTTGATATTGGGCAGATTGGCCAAGTACTGGAAGGTTCGAATAGCGCAGTCGTAGCTGCACATTTCCGTGTGGCGGAAACTCAATGTGCGCTGAGACATAGCTGAGCACTCATTGGGCGGACGAATCGAATCTCGGACACATTTGACAACTAGTCCACTAAACAGACTACGGTGAGCTACCGATCGGTTATCCGCGTGATACCGTAGGATTCACTGAACGGACAATTGCTAGCTAGAGAGGATTACGGGGCGGTTCACAATGGCTGACTTTGCAGAACGATTGAACAAACTGTTCGACAGTGTTCATCCTCCGGGGCGCAAACCCCATACCAACGCCGAGGTTGCGGCAGCGCTCATCGAAGACGGCCATCAGATCTCCAAGCCGTACATCTCGCAGCTCCGCTCGGGACAGCGCACCAACCCCTCAGACGAGACAGTCGCAGCCTTCGCCCGGTTCTTCAAGGTGAAGCCCGACTACTTCTTCAACGACATCTACGCAGCCAAGATCGATCACGATCTCGAACTGCTCTCACAGCTCCAAGGCTACGGGCTTCGCCGCCTCTCGAGCCGTGCATTCGACCTCTCGGAAGAATCGCAGAATCTACTCACCACGATGGCTGAAAAGCTCCGCGCGAGTGAAGGTTTGCCAGAGGTTCCGCCTGACGCGTCACGCTGATGTGACCGTGCTGAAGCACTGACTCGATCTCGAGCACTGCAATGACATGGAGTAGGTCGACTACGAACGTCGACCTACTTTTGTCGTTTCATCGAGTTCTTTCGCCAACAACAACACCCAGCGGCGCGCCGACATCTTCTCAGGAGGCGCAATCCACCTGGTGTCCAACACATCCGAGGCCAAGGGATCGGCGATCCACCCCGCCAAAATCCCCGCGTGTGCAGTGACGGCCCGCGGCGGTTCCTGACCACCGACGTCGAACATCCCGGCGCCGGACTGGATGTACATCGCATCCATGATCTGCGCGATCATGTCCGATGCCCGCAGCACAGACGTACTCCCGGCGCTGTCCGCGTCGACTACCTCGGGGAATCGCTTGACGAGAAGCGCGTGCATCCGCCGCAGCCGGTACAGATCTCGTCGCGCACGTAACCAGGTCTCGAGAAGCACCCACGTGATGCCCAGCGCAATCAGAACACTCGAGGCAGCGATGAACCACACCCCCGGGCCCGTCCAGATATCCGATTCGAGTGCGCCGGTGCCACCGATCGATTCGACAAGCATCACGACGACCACGACGAGCAGGATCGACGAACCGGTCACGATCAACGCGATTCCGCGCCCCAACGGCGCCCACGCAACGTGCCGTAGCCCCGTCGAAATGACAAGGGACAGAGCGACGATGATAAAGATCAGAGCCGGCGCCGGGTAGCCGAAGAGAACCGCGATCGCCACCAGGAGCCCCACCGAGTACAGCACGGTGGCGAGGCCGCGCATAGCCGGACGTGACATCACCGGCCACGCAGACACGGCGCCGACTGCACTGGCCGCAGACAACGCTGTCCACAAGACGATGACGATCATCGCGGCGGCATGCTGCTCAGGCGCAATGCGATCGACGATGTCCCATACCGCCGGCACCATGACCGTCGACGACAATGCGACCGAGAAGCCTGCAAAGACCATCGACATTCGCAACGGCGTCGCGGTGCGCGCGACAACTCGACCCAGTCTCGCGCCGGCTGCAACCCAGACGAGAAGGGCCACAGCCCAAAAGATCATCCGATCGCCTCGTCGTACCGCAACACCGACAGCGGTGTCCCACGGCCACTCATCGTTCGCAGACGCATGATCAACATCGACGCGAACGTCTCGGCTTCCCACTCCGCGATGTCGTCCATCGGCACGGGTTCGTTGCGCCGCAGAGAACGTTGACTCAACATGTAGGCGATCAAATCGTCACTGACCTCGAGCGTCGCCTCGGCGATCTCGGCACCCTCGTGGCGAAACACTATGTGCCCCAACTCATGTGCCAGAGTCCGCTCGACATTGGGTAGTCCGGGAGCCAAAACGATGACGTCGTGGTCGTCGTAGGCCCGGCGCTGACCGCACACTCCGGTGGCGAGAGGGGTTTCCAGATCGATCTCGATCGGGCGCCCACGCTCGCGGGCGACTGTCTGCACCACCGTCAGCAGTGACACTGCCTCCGACGACGCTGCTGCGTCGCATACGGCATCCACCGCGGCCAGAACGCGGCGATGTGAACGTCTGTCCGGCACGACTCACGCACCTCCCTGTGATCCGGGTGCCAGGAATTCGGCACGCGCGGCAGCCAATCGTGCCTTCTGCAGCGATGCTCCGCGGAAAGTCAGTGCTCCCGCACCGGCCGCTACCACTGCCATTCCGCCTACACCGCCGGCGACGGCGGCGGCGTTGAGAATCGGCGGAAGCCCTTGAGTGAACGCCGTCGGAAATGCCTGCGGGTTGTCAGTCGGAGCCGCGACGTTCGGAACGTTCGACGGTACCTGCGGAGCTACGGGTGCGGGTGCGGCCAGAACCTCGGGTGCGGAAGGGGCTGCGACTGCGCCCGGCGCAGCGTTTGCCGGTCCACCGGCAGAGGGTGCAGGCGGTCCACCGGCAGAGGGTGCAGGCGCTCCGCCGCCCGCTGACGGTCCCTGCGGATCAGACGGTCCAGCCGGCGGAGCCGCCACCGCGGACGACTGCTCGGAACTCGGCTGCGATTCGGAAGGAGACTGTGTCTCGGAGGGTGCTTGGCTCGAAGGACTCTCGGTCTGCGAAGTTGCGTTGGTCGCGGGGGAAGCGCTGCTGCTCGGACGTTGCGACGCCGAAGGGTTGGTCGTGGGCTCAGTCGTCGTGGGCTCAGTCGTGGTCGTGGGCTCAGTCGTCGTGGGCTCAGTCGTCGTGGGCTCAGTCGTCGTGGTCGTGGGCTCAGTCGTCGTGGGCTCAGTCGTCGTGGGCTCAGTCGTCGTGGTCGGCTCAGTCGTCGTGGGCTCAGTCGTCGTGGGCTCAGTCGTCGTGGGCTCAGTCGTGGTCGGCTCAGCCGTCGTGGGCTCAGTCGTGGTCGTCGGCTCAGTCGTCGTCGTCGGCTCAGTCGTCGTCGGCTCAGTCGTCGTGGTCGGCTCAGTCGTCGTCGGCTCAGTCGTCGTCGGCTCAGTCGTCGTCGGCTCAGTCGTGGTCGTCGGCTCAGTCGTCGTCGGCTCATTCGTCGTGGTCGGTGTCGGAATTACGGTCGTGCCGCAGTTGTGACGGTGACAATGCCAGCCATAGTTGCCGTTGCCGTTGTTGCCGCCACCGTTGCCGTTGTGACCGCCACCGTTGCCGTTGTTATTGCCGCCGTTGTTGCCGTAATTGCCGTTTCCATTGCCGTTGTTGCCACCACCGCTGTTGCCGCCAGGTTGGGCGGCGACGATGGCGGGGAAGACCGATACGGCAAGGACGCCGATACCCATCAGGCACATCACAGCAACAAGCATCATCGCTAGCCGTCGTGGCTGGCTCATCGACATTCCTCCCCGACACATACGTCCGACCTGCGGAAAACTGCGGCAGACTCACCGTGCCTATCGCACCGCACACACCCTCGTTACATTTCCGGCAAACATGTATCCGCCCAAGGATCATCCCTCACTTGGAAGCTCAACGGTCCGGATCAGCGGTCGCAATCGTATGAAACGGCGCACACTCAGATCGAATCTTCGCAATTCGGGCAGGCCCTGAAAATGCAGGAAAGGGTCGTTCAACTTTCGTTGAAAGACCCTTTTCGCTGGTACTTCTTGGTGGAGCTGAGGGGAATCGAACCCCTGACCTCTTCGATGCGAACGAAGCGCGCTACCAACTGCGCCACAGCCCCGTGCCACCGCCTCAGCGGTGCTCGGCAACTCTAACAGGAACGAATACTCCCGTTGGAATCACCCGACACGAACTTTCGGCCCGACAAGATCAGCCCAGACGATCACTGACCGGACGCGCGACGCATCTCGGTGTGCCTGATCTCTTCTTCGTAGTGATCTAGGTGATCGAACACCGGATCTTCGTCGTCGACCTCGAGGACAACCGCTCCTGGCCGACGCAGTCGCGCCGGAATCAGGCGAAGCTCTTCGTCGGTGTGCGATTCGACTCCGAGTCGCGATCGGTTGAGGCGTTCGGTACGACGGCGGCGAATCTCTTGCTCGATCCGAACCTGCCGACGCAAGTACGCCATGTACCCGCCGAGGCCGCACACGGTCAGCGCAAACAACCACCACACCATCGGCGAGATGATCAATGCGAGAGCGCCCGAGAGAATCGCGACGAACCCAAGTCCCAGCAATGTCCGCTGACGGAATGCATACCGCGCCTCCCGGGCGATGGCATCCGCTTCGGGGTCGAATCCGCCTCGGCCGCGCCGAACCGGAACAAATTCTCCGACCGGTGCACGACCGCCGGCGTAGTCGTCTTCTGCGTGAGTGTCCATCTGGTCCTCCGCGTCGTAGCTGCTGCGCACTGGTTCTGGTTGCCAGTTCGGATCGCTTCGATGTCCTGCTGCCGGCCCGCGCTGAACAGGGTTGCTGTCGCCGCGGTGGAGTACTCGAGTCGCGAGTGCCGCGTCACTCGTCTGCCGGATCCTGGGGCGCTTGTTGACAAGCATCGGCACCAGGACGAACAGCCACACGGCCACCAGCCCGATCCACACGAATGAGCTAGGCATGCCGCGGCCTCCTCCCGATCACCTACCAGCACCTATGCCAGCCGTTGACGAGTCAAGGTTAACGGCCGACGCCCTCGCATCGTTGCCGACGCGCCGAACCCCACCATACTCATGTGTCACACGCGTACCGAACTGAACTTCCGGTTCAGTCCCAAAAGTCTCAAGTTCTGGTTGAATCAAAAACCACATTTTCCCGCCCGAAAGTAGGACTACTCAGCGGTAACTGCTGTTTAGCTCGCGTTTCTCACGCTTCTGGCGCCGTCTTCGTCACACCCATGAAGCGCGTCCGGACCGCACCAATCTGTCGACGACGGTGGTGGGTACTTCCTCGATGGTCATTCCGACCAGAAGATGATCACGCCATTGGCCGTCGACATCGAGGTAGCGCTTGAGAAGACCTTCCTCCCGGAACCCAACGTTTCGTAGGACTGCGCGACTCGACGCGTTCTCCGGCCGAACAGTGGCCTCCACTCGATGCAGACCGACCTTCGAGAATGCGTGATCGAGTGTGAGCGCAACGGCAGCTGTGGCTACGCCCCCACCGGTCACGTGCGAGGCGACCCAATAGCCCACCCAGGCGGACCGCAGAGCGCCGCGCACCACATTTCCGATGGTGACCTGCCCGCAGTACTTCCCGTCGAGTTCGATCACCAGGGGAAGGATCCTGCCCTTGCGCGCTTCGGAGCGAAGGTTCCCGCACAGGGACGGCCAGACGGTGATGTGGTGGCGAGCATCCCAGGGCGATTCTCCGGTGGGCTCCCACGGCTCGAGGTGCTCGCGATCGAGAATGCGGAGACGACTCCACACAGCAGCGTCACGGAGCTTCACGGGGCGGACGGTCACCACTCCCGCGGGCACTCGCAGCGGGCCGAGATCTTCCGGCCATCCTGGATGGACTGACATCACACCCCACTCGGGTCGGCGTTACCCACGTTGGGCGAGGAAAGCTACGTCGACTTCTTCACCGATGTGCACTTCGGTGACGTCTCGATCGACCAGAACCAAGCAATTGGCTTCCGCCAAGGTCGCGAGGAGATGTGAGGACGCACCGGGCGCACCCCCGAGGGCCTGCACCAGGTACTCCCCTGTCGCTTCGTCACGCATCAGCTGACCACGCAGAAAACCCTTGCGATCGGCAATCGACGTGATCGTTCCCACTGTCCGCGCCTTCACTACTCGCCGCATCGGCTGGCGGCGTCCGAGCGCGATTCTGATCAGCGGGCGAACCATGACTTCGAATACCACCAGTGCGCTGACCGGGTTGGACGGTAGGAGAAAGGTCGGAACCTCGTCCCTTCCCAGCTTTCCGAAGCCTTGCACCGATCCCGGATGCATGGCAACGCGCTCCACCTCGAGTGTCCCCAGGTCGGCAAGCGCCTCACGAACCTCGTCGGACGCTCCGCCGCCCACGGCACCGGCGATGACAACGATTTCCGAGCGAATCAGCTGTCCCTCGACTACTTCGCGAAGACGACGCGAGTCGTTGCCTGCGATTCCCACACGGTTGACGTCGGCGCCGGCATCGCGCGCTGCGGCGGCGAGGGCATACGAATTGACGTCGTAAACCTGACCAGGTCCCGGCGTGCGATCCACGTCGACGAGTTCTCCACCGACGCTGATGACGGAGAGGCGCGGACGCGGATGGACGAGTACTTTGTCGCGGCCGACCGCGGCAAGCAACCCGACCTGTGCGGCTCCGATGATGGTGCCTGCCCGAACGGCCACGTCGCCCGGCTGGACGTCGTCGCCTGCACGGCGAACGTAATCGCCCGAACGCACCGGCTCGAAGATCCGAACGCGAGCGCGACCACCGTCGGTGTTTTCGAGCGGGAGCACGGCGTCGGCCAGCGTGGGCAGCGGCGCGCCCGTGTCGACTCGAACGGCCTGACGCGGTTGCAAGCGGATCGGTTGGCGTGAGCCCGCCGTCACCTCGCCGACCACCGGCAAGCTGAGGTCCGTAGGCTCGCCGTCCTCGCCGCGGAGGTCGGCTCCAGCTCCGGCGACATCGACACTGCGAACCGCGTAACCGTCGATGGCAGCTTGATCGAATCCCGGCAATGGGCGTTCGGTCACCACTTCCTCGGCACACAGCAGTCCCTGCGCCTCCGAGATGGCGACCCGAACCGGACGGGGTGCCACTGCAGCAGCGGTAACCCTGGTCTGCTGCTCCTCAACCGACCGCATCTGGTCCGCGTCCTCCTGTGTCTGGAAATTCGGTGATATCCGTCAGCTCATGATGCCTTGCCGCCGAAAAGGGACAAGCACATTGATACTGCGTTATCGGGCGATCAACCACCGTGGCGACACGCTCAGCGGTCGAGCCGATCCGCGAGCCACTTACGCAAGGACGGGCCGTAATCGTCACTGTCGAGTGCCAGGTCCACCGAAGCGCGGAGGTACCCGCCGGGGTTGCCCAGGTCATGACGCGTTCCGCGGTGCACCACCACGTGAACCGGATGGCCCTCGGAAATCAGGAGAGCGATGGCGTCGGTGAGTTGCAACTCACCGCCGGCTCCCGGCTCGATGCGACGAAGTGCGTCGAAGATCGCACGATCGAGCAGATAGCGACCTGCAGCGGCAAAGGTCGACGGCGCGTCTTCCACAGCCGGCTTCTCGACCATGCCGACGACCTTGAGGACGTCGGGATTGACCGCGTCGGGAACGATCTCGACGTCGAAGACGCCGTAAGCGCTGACTGCGTCTTTCGGGACGTCGATTGCACAGAGAACGGACCCGCCGCGCTTGGCCCGAACTCGCGCCATGATCTCCAGGACGCCACGCGGTAGTACGAGATCATCGGGCAGAAGGACCGCGATGGCGTCTTCGTCGTCGTCGAGAACCGACTCGACGCAACCGACTGCATGCCCGAGGCCGAGAGGCTGCTCCTGAATCACGGAGTCGACTTCGAGCAAACCCGGCGCTTTGCGCACCTTCGCCAGGGCAGCGAGTTTTCCGCTTGCTTCCAGCTTGCTTTCGAGCACGAGATCCTCGACGAAGTGGGCAACCACGCCGTCTTTGCCCGGGGACGTCACGATGACGAGCCGCTCGGCTCCCGAGTCCGCAGCTTCACCTGCCACCAGTTCGATACCCGGTGTGTCCACGACCGGCAGCAATTCTTTCGGAACCGTCTTGGTGGCAGGCAGGAAACGCGTACCAAGTCCGGCTGCGGGAACCACGGCCGTACGGAAGGCCCTCGTGCTGCTAGCGACAACGTCTGTCATGCCAACACCTTAGCCGCCGCTTGTTACCGCTCGGTCAGCACGACGAATATCGTTGCGGGGTGACACCTCAGACAAAAGCACAATGGCGACAAATCACACTCGCAGCACGTGATGCAGTCTCCGAGCACACTCGAAACACGGAAACTGCGGCGTTGATCACGCACATACGTTCAGTGATTGTCGACGGCTCGGTCGTCTGTGCGTACGTCCCCACCCGCACCGAACCAGGATCCACCGATTTGCTCGACGCCGTTGCCGAGATCGCTCAGCGTGTACTACTTCCGATCACCGGGGAGCCGGGACCGTTGTCCTGGGTCGAGTACAGCGGCGCGGACGGTTTGCGCCCCGCGAAGTACGGCATTCGGGAGCCTGTCGGACCCGTCTTGCCACCGGAAGCCCTGTCCGACGTGGAATGCATGCTGATCCCTGCTCTCGCGGTGGATCTTCGTGGAACACGCCTGGGCCGTGGCGCAGGCTTCTACGACCGGACGCTTGGGTCGGTCGGACCACAGACTCGGCTCGTGGCAATTGTCAGAGACTCCGAACTCGTCGAGGCCTTGCCTGCCGACGACCACGACATTCCCATGGGCTGGGCATTGACGCCGCGCGGCGGCCTCACACAACTCAAAGGCGATTGATCTGCGGGAATAGATCCCTGATTAGCGCTGTTGGCACTGTCACTTGTAGAGTGCTAAAGGCTGCGGTGTAAATACGCGGCTGCTCGAACATCACAGTGCGGAGGAAGCCCGGTGCCCACCTACTCATACGCATGTACGGAATGTGACAACCGTTTCGACATCGTCCAGTCCTTCAGCGAAGATTCGCTGACGGTCTGCCCAGCTTGCTCAGGCAAGCTCCGCAAGCTGTTCAACTCTGTTGGCATCGTGTTCAAGGGCAGCGGCTTCTACCGCACCGACAGCCGCGGCGGCTCCGGGACTGCGAGCGAGCCCGCCAAGAGTGATTCGGCACCCGCTGCGAAGTCCGAGTCCAAGTCGGACTCCTCTTCGACATCGAGTTCGTCGACCAGCACGCCTGCGCCCGCAAAGGCTGCCGCGAGCTGATTTCCACAACCTCCGGGTTGTCCACAGTTTCACATGGTTAGGGCCGGAAGCACCGCTTCCGGCCCTAACGTGCATGAATGCCGTCAGCACGTTCTCGCTCGCCGAGGCGCTCCGATCCACTGCGCGCCCAACTCGATCTCAGCCCGAGCACCTTCGATCGCGTCGTCGAACTGACACGCGGCACACGATTCCGCACGGCGACAGTCCGTAAGATCGCAGCCGTTGTCCTGGCCACACTCGGCGTTGTTCTCTTCTTTCGAGGCGATCCCGCGACCGACACCGTCGCCGTAGTTGTCTCGAGCCGCGATCTCACTCCGGGGCAGGTGATTGCGGATTCGGATGTCGAGATGCGAGAGATCGACTCGAAACAACTTCCCGAAGGAGTTGTCTCCGACACCGACCTGGTGGTCGGGAGAACCGTTGCCGGCCCGATTCGCTCCGGAGAAACCGTCACCGACGTGCGCGTTCTCAGCCCACGGCTGGCCGGGTTGTCGGTAGGAACCGACGACGCCCGCATCGTCCCCGTCCGATTGGCCGATGCGGCCGTCGCGGACATGTTGCGCAGCGGGGACGTCGTCGACGTCCTGACCGTCGGCCCTGACACATCCCGCCCAGACACACCCCACCCCGACACACCCAACGAATCAATTGCCGACAAGGCCCCACAAATTCTTGCGGCAGGAGCGGTAGTCGCTTTGGTCACCACGTCGGAAAGTACACGTAACCAGCAGGAACAGGTGATTTTGCTGGCCCTGCCGACACCAGCAGCCAACGTCGTAGCCGCGGCATCTCTGTCCAATGCGATCACCGTGACATTCCGCTGACCGCACAAAGCGTCCGAAGCTCCTCTAGGATTTTTCCAGTCGGTTCGGTATCAACGGACCATCTGGCACTTGCCATCGGAGACTCGAGGGGACACCGACATGCTCAAGGGATTCAAGGACTTCCTGCTTCGCGGAAACGTGCTCGACCTGGCCGTCGCGGTTGTCGTCGGCGCAGCCTTCACCGCCATCGTCACGGCATTCACCAGCAACATCATCAACCCACTCATCGCAGCTATCGGCGGATCCGACGAATTGGGCTGGGGAAAGGAGATCATTGCCGGTAATTCCGAAACCTTCGTGAATATCGGCGCCGTGGTCACCGCGATCATCAACTTCATCATCATCGCAGCGGTCGTCTACTTCGTGCTGATCGTCCCTGCGAATGCGGCGAAGAAGAAGTTCGTCTCCGAGCCCGAGGACAAGGAAGCCAGCGAAACCGATCTGCTCATCCAGATCCGCGACATCCTCTCGGCCAATGCCGGTGGCGCCGACACGGGAGCGCACGCCAAGACTCTCGAATAGGCAGTGCCCACAGATCAAATCAGGCCCTCGGACAATTGTCCGGGGCCTGATTTACTTCTCAACCGCCGTGGTGCGGGGGCCGCTGACTGCGCAGCCAGTCGTCGTCCGAGGACCGCGAGGATCCCTCGGGACCCCGCTCGTCCGACGTCGTCTCGGGAAAGACGTCCCCGAAGATGCGCGCCAGGCGCTTCTTGTCGACTGACGGCTTCTTCGGGGTATCTCGTTGCTCCGACAAGCTGTCTCAGCCCTCGAGGCTGGAGAGCTCGGCGATCACGTGACTCGCCAAAGCCGTCAGGGTTGCCATGCCGTCGCGAATTGCCGGCCTGGTCGACGCCAGATTGGCGACCACGGTGCTTCCCGAAACTCCGACGAGGCCGCGGGACAAGCCTGCTTCGAGCGATCCGGCCGAAAGACCGGAAGCACGAAGTGCTTCGGCAATTCCCGGGATCTCGCGATCGAGAACCTCAGCGGTCACGTCAGGAGTGACGTCACGCGGGGATACCCCGGTACCGCCGACCGAGATGACGAGGTCGACGCCACCGATGACTGCGGTGTTGAGAGCGTTGCGGATCTCCACTTCGTCGGCGGCGACGGCGACCGTCGCATCGACGAGAAAACCCGCTTCGTTCAGCAGTTCCGTGACCAGTGGACCGATGGAGTCGGTGTTGTCGCCGTGGGCTGTGCGATCGTCGACGATGACGACCAGAGCGCGGCCGGCCGATGTGGCTTCGAGTTCCATGACTCCTACCGTAGTGTCCGATCCCGACGCCGTTGCGATCTGGCCGAAGATCGGGTCGATCGTCTGCTGATCGCCGAACATCATCGGCCGCCCTGCGCTGCCGCGGTTCCCAACGTGACGTCGACGGTCTTGGTCTGCCCGCCGTCGCTGTACGTGATCGAGACCTTGTCGCCGGGAGCATGTGAACGCACTGCCGCGATCAGCGAATCACCATCTGCGACAACACGATCGTCGACCTTGGTGATGACTGCACCCTTCGGAATACCGGCCTTGGCGGCCGGCCCGTCAGCAGTGACATCCATGACGGTTGCGCCGTCGGCGTTGTCCTGCGACGGCACGGTCACGCCGATCATGGCCTGAGTCGCCTTGCCGGTCTTGATCAGTTCGTCGGCGACGCGGCGTGCCTGATCGATCGGGATGGCGAAACCGAGGCCGATCGAACCGCCTTGGGTACCCGACGACGCTCCGAGCGAGGCGATCGCCGTGTTGATGCCGATCAGCTGGCCGTCCATGTTGACGAGGGCGCCACCGGAGTTGCCGGGGTTGATCGCTGCGTCGGTCTGCAGAGCGTCGATGACGGTGTTCTGGTTGCCGGACTCGCCGCTCGTGGACACCGGGCGATCGAGTGCGGAGATGATGCCTTCGGTGACCGTGCCGGCCAGGCCGAGTGGGGACCCGACGGCAACCACCTGCTGTCCGACCTGGACGTCGCCGGAGTTGCCGAGATCGATGGGGGTGAGGTCGTTTCGACCGTCGACCTTGATGACGGCGATGTCGGAGACGGGATCGGCACCGACAAGGGTGGCCGAGGCCTTGGTTCCGTCGGAGAACGCAACGCGAAGTTGCGCTCCCTGTGCGCCGGCAACGTGGTTGTTGGTCAGAATCAGACCGTCGGAGGACAGGATGACACCGGAGCCCTCACCGCCCTGTCCCTGCGCGGTGGCCACCTCGATCTGCACGACGCTGGGCACGACCTTCGAGGCAACGGCCTGAACCGAGCCGGCGGGAGCGTTGGACGTGTTGGTCGCAGTGGGCTTCGGAGCGTTCAGAGAGTTGGTGACCGTCGCGGTTCCACCGTTGCGGTCCGCGACGACGGCGCCGACCACGCCACCGACACCACCACTGACCAGGACCAGGGCGAGAGCGCCGGCAACCAGCGCCATGCGTCCCGACTTCGGCTTGGTGGTGGTCGAACCGGAGTTCGGCCCCTGCAGCGGTGCGGGGATCTGATTGTGGCCGCCGCCCGGGCCGTTCGGACCGCCGGGGCCACCAGGGTTGGGTGCGCCGTACGGGGCGCTCTGCTGGTACGCGGCGTCATGGGCACCGTGCGGGTGGCCGAAAGCCTGCGTGGGCTGCTGCTGTGCCTGCCCGAAGGCTTCGGCGGGTCGGGCGAACGACTCGGTCGGCTGGTACGGCTGCTGAGGCGCCTGCCCCTGAGGCTGCTGCGGCGGCACGGGAGGATGGGCCTGAGGTGCCGTCGGCTGTGCCTGAGGTGCTGTCGGCTGCGCCTGGGAGGTGGGCTCGCTGTTGGGCTGCTCGGGCCGGGTCGGCCCGACGTTACGGTCCTCGGTCATCGGCTCGCTTTCGTCTACGGTGACCACCGGACGGGCAGTCACAACTGTTCTGCCGACAATGCTGCCTTGCGCTGCTGAGAAGGCGCTGAGACGTGCCTGTCACTTTACCCAGAGTTTGACGTGAAAAACCGGTGTTGTCGGTTCGGCCCGAAAGACTTTCGGGCCGAACGCATTAAGCCGTGACGTCAGTCACCGAAGCGCGGGACCAAACGGGTCTACAGAACACGCTACTCGGCACTCGGCCCCGGTTCACCGGGAAGCACGATACGAACAAGCGCTCCCCCACGATCGGATTCGTCGATCGCAATGGTGCCGCCGTGCTTGACGACGACCTGACGCACAATCGCAAGTCCCAGACCCGATCCCGGCATCGAACGTGCCGCAGTCGACCGGTAGAAACGATCGAACACCAACTCCCGATCCTCCTCCGGAATGCCAGGTCCCGCATCACTTACGGTCAATTCCAACAATCCTTGACCCACCGGACGCATTTCGACGCGTACCTGTTCGCCCTTCGGACTCCACTTCGCAGCGTTGTCGAGGACGTTCAGCACGGCACGCGACAGGCCCGCTTGATCTCCGTAGACGTACCACGGAGTGGTGACCGCCTCGAACTCGATTTCGTTGCGCCTGCGCCGCGCTCGTTCGAGCGCACGCTCGACGACGTCGCTGACGTCGACGCGCTCGTACACGGTTTCGGGTGCGTCTTCACGGGCCAGGTCGACGAGGTCGCCGACCAGAGTCGACAGTTCCTCGATCTGCGCGACGACGTCGGCACGAAGTTCTGCCATGTCCTCGTCGGGAATCTGCGGCGCACCGGGGCGACTGGACGCGATCAGCAATTCCATGTTGGTACGCAACGAAGTCAACGGTGTGCGCAACTCGTGTCCGGCGTCCGCAACGAGGCGAGACTGACGCTCACGGGACTCGGCGAGCGCCCGCAGCATCGTGTTGAAACTCTCTGTCAGGCGCGCTAATTCGTCGCTGCCGGTAACGGGGATCTGCGTCAGATCGTCGGTCCGGGCGACTCGTTCGGTGGCGGCAGTCAGCCTGGCGATGGGCCGTAAACCGGTGCGGCCCACGGTAGTACCCGCCACCGCAGCCAGGATGACACCACACCCACCGACCACGAAGAGCACCCAGGCCAGCCGATCCAGTACCGCAACGGTCGGCGCGAGCCGCTGACCAATCACCAAAGTGCTTCCGTCATGGGTTCGTTGAGCCAGCACTCGCTGACCGTCGACGGTTCGCAGCGAGGAATCCGATTCGCCACGCGCTACGGCGTCTTCGGCTTCACCGATCGGCACGTCGGAACCGGGCGGCTGGTACGTGCTCAGGTCCGAGAAGATCAGGGCCACACTGATGTCGGTGGTGTACAGCGTCGCACCGGAGATGTAGCGAGGATCGAATCGCACGACATTGCTGTCGATGAGCACCGCTGCCCTGGTACGCAACTGGTGATCGACGTCCGCGTAGAGCGCACGCGAAACCACCGCGTAGGCAGCGATCGCCATGACTGCGACGGCAATGGCCACCACCGACGCGGCGAGCAGCGTCACACGCCAACGCAATGACACCGAACGGGTCAGTGGCATCGGCGGGCGCATTTCGACGGACGCTTGGGTGGCGGAGGATTTCTTCGGTTCGGCGTTCTTGCCGAACGGAGCGGTGATCACGGAGGCGTCTCCCGCAGGACGTAGCCGACTCCGCGGACGGTGTGGATCAACCTCGGTTCGCCGTCGGCTTCCGTCTTGCGACGCAGGTAGCCGACATACACCTCGAGGGCATTGCCGGACGTCGGGAAGTCGTATCCCCACACTTCTTCGAGAATGCGTCCACGGGTCAGTACGCGGCGTGGGTTGGCCATGAGCATTTCGAGGAGGGAGAACTCGGTGCGCGTCAGGCTGATCGATCGCTCTCCGCGCTTGACCTCACGGGTGACCGGGTCGAGGGTGAGGTCCTCGAACGCCATCATTTCGGAATCGGCGTCCAGATCGGGCGCGGTGCGGCGAAGTAGTGCACGCAACCTGGCAAGCAACTCTTCCAAAGCGAAGGGCTTGGGCAGGTAGTCGTCCGCTCCGGCATCGAGACCGGCCACTCGCTCGCTGACCGAATCGCGTGCGGTGAGCACGAGGATGGGCAGGTCGTCGCCGGCACTGCGAAGACGACGGCACACTTCGAGTCCGTCGAGTCGCGGCATCATGACGTCGAGCACGACGGCGTCGGGCCGGTTGGCGAGGATCTTCTCGAGTGCGTCGAGTCCGTCGACCGCGAGCTCGACCGTGTAGCCGTTGAAGCTGAGCGACCGCCGAAGCGACTCGCGAACCGCCCGGTCGTCGTCGACCACCAAAATACGCATACCGACAGTTTGGACTGAAGTGCTGAGATGCGGCTGAGAGGGTCCGATTCCGGCCTCCGGCGTGTCGCGGTCAGTCCCGGGTTCGCCTCGGCCCGGGCAGGCTCCAATGACGCCATAACGCAAGCAGTCTGAACACCGCGGCGAACGCTGTGCCGCACACCAGCGCGGCGTTGGTGGACAGTCCGGCTTGCGAGACTGTGACCACCAACGCAGCGCCGAGCAGTGCGGGAACCGCGTACAGGTCCTTGTGCAGGAGCAGTGGCACCTCGTTGACGAGAACGTCGCGGATCACGCCGCCGCCGATCGCCGCGGTCGCACCGATCAACGTCGCTGCCAGCGAACTGGCGTTGTTGTCCAGCGCGATGACGGCGCCGGTGCTCGCGAACAAGCCCATCCCCAGTGCGTCGAGCGCCAGGATTTCACGACGCAGTCGATTGAGCGGCTCGTGGAGGTAGAACACGGCGAGTGAGGTGGCGGCGGCGGTTCCGAAGTACGGCCAACTGCTCAGAGAGCTGGGCGGATGGACGCCGAGGAGAACGTCGCGGACGATACCGCCACCGATGCCGGTGAACACACCCACCGAGCACACCCCGAAGATGTCGAGTCGCTTGGTGACGCCCACCAGGGCACCCGAGGCCGCGAACGCCACGATGCCCACCAGTTCGAGGATCCTCAGCAGCACCGGCCAAGGATCGCACGGTCAGATGCGGCTCGGGTCGATCACCCCGAGCCGAACTGCTTTGACCAGTCGCCGAGGGACTCGGTGGGTCTGGCCGAAGGCCGTGACCTCGACCAGATCGGGCGCCGTCGCCTTCCACTGGGCACGACGGCTGCGAGTGTTGGAACGGGACATCTTCCGCTTGGGAACGGCCATCAGAGTGCCTTGCGCTTTCCGTAGCGCCGCTCGAACTTCTCGACGCGTCCGGCGGTGTCCATCACACGTTGCGCTCCGGTCCAGAACGGGTGAGAGTCGCTCGTCACGTCGACGACCAGCAGCGGGTACGTGCCACCATCTTCCCATTCGACGGTGCGCTCACTCGTCACGGTCGATCGGGTCAGGAAGCTCTTGCCGGTGCTGGCGTCCTGGAACACCACCGGGTGGTAGTCGGGGTGCATCTGCTTCTTCATTCGTTTCCCTCTCGCGTTGATTCGGTTTCGGCATAAGGTGATTCGGATTCGTCACACGGGTCTTCATGAAACTCGCCGAACGGGTCTTCCCACGTTGCCCACGACGCTTCGTCCGCCAATTCGTCGTCGGTGACCAAGGCGTGCTGCAGTGTTCGGTCGATCTCGAGCGGGTTCGCACCGCAGGTCAGAACGACCATCGAGGTGTCGCGATCACCGAAACGCTCGTCCCATTTCAGGGCCGCGAGTGCACGGCGTTCAGCTGGAACGCGGTCTCGTTCCTCCGGCGTCATCGCGGCAAGCCAGGTGTCCGCGCTGGCAACTCGCAGGCCACCGCCCGCCGATTCGAGCCAGAGCGCTTCACCCGGTTGCGTCGCCACCCAGACTCGTCCGCGGGAGTACACGACGCCTTCGAGCAGGACGTCGATCGCCTCGTGCAGACGTCCGGGGTGGAACGGCCGGTTCGCGGTGAACTCGACGAGCATCACTCCGCCGTCGTCGTCGAGCGGCGGCTGGCGACGCAACAGCGGTGAGTGAGCGTCGGCCAGTTCACCGCGTCGCGCATCCGCAGGCACCTCGAGGAGCAGTGCCTCGATGTCGTCTCCCTCATCGAAGACGGGTACCCGTGGAGCGATGCGCGCGAGAACCGCATTCAAGCGGGACCGCTGCCAGCCGTCGAGCGCATCGGACCCGCGTAGGACGAGCGCGTCGGCGAAGTCGACCTGCCCGACGACGACCTGAGCCAGGGTGCGGTCGTCGTCGAGAGCTTCGTCGCCGGTGGCGTCTGCCAGCCAGGTCGCCGCATCGATGCACGTCACGACGGCGTCGACGCGGACGTCCCGCTGCGCCGGTCCGTCCAGTTGGCCGACGACGCCGGTCACGACGACGTGCTCGATCGCCCAGCACAGCGCCTCGGGCTCGAGTTGCCGGTCCAACAGCAACACGATCCGCTGCACCGAACTGTGCGAGTGAAGCCGGCGCAGGAGCGGCAGCAAGTCTTCGCGCAGGGTGCAGGAGACGCAGCCGTGCGCGAGCTCGAGGATCGTCTCGCGCTCGGACACAGTGCCGGCAGACCCGGCACTCCCGGTCATCGAGGTGACCGTCCGCCGGACCACCCCTTCACGGACGTGGCTCAGGTCGTGGTGGACCAGAACAGTTCCGGTCCGCAGCAACGCTCGTGCGGTGTGTGGGGTGGATTCGCTCATGCCGGCGACCAGGACCAGCGGAGTCCTGCCGTCCAAGATCGTGTTCACAGCGGGCCTTTCTGGGAATGATTGTCATTACCGAGGTTGAACGGTACATTGATCTCACCGCATTGTCGAAAATGATTGTCATCTGCAAGTTGAAAGGAACACCCATGTCGGCTCACTGCCAAGTGACCGGACGTGTGCCGGGGTTCGGAAAATCCGTCTCGCACTCTCACAAGCGTTCGAACCGTCGCTGGAACCCGAACATCCAGCGCAAGACCTACCTCCTGCCCAGCGAGGGGCGTCGCATCACACTCACGCTCTCGACCAAGGGCATCAAGACGATCGACCGCGACGGCATCGAATCCGTCGTCGCCCGGATCCGCGCGCGCGGCGAGAAGGTCTGAGCAGATGGCACGCAACGAGATCCGCCCGATCGTGAAACTCAAGTCCACCGCGGGCACCGGGTACACGTACGTGACCCGCAAGAACCGTCGTAACGACCCCGATCGACTCGTACTGAAGAAGTACGACCCGGTGCTGCGAAAGCACGTCGATTTCCGAGAAGAGAAGTAGGCATGGCCAAGAAGTCGAAGATCGCGAAGAACAACCAGCGACGGGTCGTCGTCGAGCGGTACGCGGAGCAGCGGTCCGCTCTCAAGGAGACGATCCGCTCCCCGAAAAGCTCGGCAGAGGAGCGCGCGAAGGCCCAAGCGACCCTGCAACGTCTACCACGCGACGCCAGTCCGGTACGATTGCGCAATCGAGACGCTGCGGATGGACGTCCGCGCGGCCACCTGCGGAAGTTCGGGCTCTCCCGGATTCGCGTGCGAGAAATGGCGCACCGTGGGGAACTGCCTGGCGTACACAAGTCGAGCTGGTAAGGAAGTCGGATGGCAGTCAAGCGTTCACCGTCGAAGAAGCCACGCCCCGTAGAGGGTCGTAAGCCCAAGAAGAACCCGTTGTTCGCAGCGAAGATCACGCATGTCGATTACAAGGACATCAACTTGCTTCGCACGTTCATCTCGGACCGCGGCAAGATCCGCAGCCGTCGCGTCACGGGCCTGACCCCGCAGCAGCAGCGTCAGGTCGCCGTTGCAGTGAAGAACGCACGCGAAATGGCGTTGCTCCCCTTCACCGCCGCCCGGTAGTCATACGTGCTCGGTAGTCACACGTAGAAGTACCGAAGAGGTCGCGCAGTCACTCGACTGCGCGGCCTTTTTGTTGCCCTGACTAAGATTTTCCCGAAGTCGTTCATTCCAGTCGAGAGGTGCCCGCAGCGTGTCGGGAGTTGTTGCGGGTTTCACCGTAATTTTTGTTGTCATCGCGGTCGGGTATCTCCTCGGCCGTCTCGGCACCCTCGGTAGCCAAGGACAGTTCGTTCTCGGTCGACTCGTCTTCTTCGTCGCGACGCCTGCCCTGCTGTTCACCACCCTCGCGTCGTCTGATCTTTCGGTGATCTTCTCGCCGACGCTCGCCGTTGCGTCGGCTACTGCCTTTGCCGTCGGCGCTCTGTACGTCGTCGTCGCAAAGATCTGGCTCAACCGGCCGCTACCCGAACTGACCATCGGCGCGCTGTCGGCTTCGTACGTGAATTCAGCCAACCTCGGAATCCCGATCGCGGTGTTCGTGCTCGGCGATGCCACGTTCGTCGCGCCGCTCCTGCTCTTCCAGATCGTCGTGTACTCCCCGATCGCCTTGACGATCCTCGATCTGACGGCCCTTCGCGGCACGGATGCCGAGAAGCTCTCGTTGATCGACACCGTCACCGCCCCGTTCAAGAATCCGATCGTGCTCGCGGGCGCTGCGGGGTTGATCGTCGCGTTGATCGGTTGGGTACCGCCCCGGCCGCTGATGCAGCCTTTCGAATTGATCGGCGCGACGTCGGTACCCGGTGCGCTGTTGGCATTCGGGCTCTCGCTCTACGGCGTGCGGGTGCTGGAGAAAGGCTCGAGTCCACGCCGCGACGTCGCGCTGGCGTCGACGCTCAAGATCGTGGTCCAACCTGTGCTGGCCTATCTGATGGCGCATTTCCTCCTCGGCATCGACGGTCATCAGTTGTTCGCCATCGTGGTCGTCTCGACGTTGCCGACGGCGCAGAACGTCTTCATCTACGCAAGCCGCTATCGGCGCGGAATGGTCCTCGCCCGAGACAGTGCCTTTGTCACCACTTTGGCGTCAATTCCCGCAATTGCGCTGGTCACAGCGCTACTCGCTTGAGCAGGGTTACGGTGGATTCATGCGTGTACTAACCCTCGCCGTTCTGGCCTGCCTTGCTGTGGCCGGATGCTCCGTCGGGGCCCAGACCACGGGGCCGGTTGCCGCACCGAATCCGATGGCGGCCAACGAAGCAAGTCCCGCCGACTGGTCGCTCGGAACCCCCGTTCCCGACGAGGTCGACGACAGCGAGATGGGCACGGAGTTCGACAGCCGCACCGACATCGTGGGTGCGACGGCCACGATGTTCGAATCGTGGTCCGAGGTCGACGATCACACGGTGGCCGTCCACTTCGTGACCGGCACTCCGGAGTGCTACGGCGCGTACGCAACCGTCGAAGAGACCGATACGACGGTGATCGTCACGCTCCGAACCGGGGCACTGCCCGAGGCCGCGGACAAGATGTGCATTCTGGTTGCCGTGTTCGGCAGCTTGGATGTTCCGCTGAGCCGACCGCTCGGCGATCGTCACGTCATCAACGGCTAGCCGCGCCTAAACGGCACAAGTTCGACGATCGAACACTCCGTTTCGTCAGGTGTGGTGTGCGTCTCCTCGGGACAGACTGAAAACCGACACCCGTTCACTCGCTCGTCGGCAGCTTTCGACTCGAGCGGTGCTCAACATGAAGGAGCTCGCAAGTGCCTACTCTCCAGAGAGACGTTGCAATCGTCGGCGCCGGCCCCTCTGGCCTGGCAGCTGCAACCGCGCTGCGCAAGGCCGGTTTGACCGTCGCTGTGATCGAAGCGCGCGACCGCGTCGGCGGCCGCACGTGGACCGACACCATCGACGGAGCAGTTCTGGAAATCGGCGGCCAGTGGGTCTCCCCCGACCAGACCGCCCTGATCGCCTTGCTCGACGAACTCGGCCTGAAAACTTTCGAGCGCTACCGCGAGGGCGAGTCCGTCTACATCTCGTCGGCAGGCGAGCGGACGCAGTACACGGGCGATTCCTTCCCCACGAACGACACCACGAAGAAGGAGATGGACCGTCTCATCGACGAGATGGACGATCTCGCAGCACAGATCGGCGCCGAGGAACCGTGGGCACATCCCCTCGCCCGCGATCTCGACACAGTCTCCTTCAAGCAGTGGCTGATCAATCAGTCCGACGACGCCGAGGCACGTGACAACATCGGTCTTTTCATTGCCGGTGGCATGCTCACCAAGCCCGCCCACTCGTTCTCTGCCCTGCAGGCCGTACTCATGGCCGCTTCCGCAGGCTCGTTCTCCCACCTCGTCGACGAGGACTTCATCCTCGACAAGCGAGTGATCGGCGGAATGCAGCAGGTATCGATCCGCATGGCAGAGGCCCTCGGCGACGACCTCTTCCTCAACGCACCCGTGCGAACGGTGAAGTGGAACGAATCCGGTGCAACGGTGTTGGCGGACGGCGATGTTCGCGTCGAGGCAAGCCGAGTGATCCTGGCCGTACCGCCCAACCTCTACTCCCGGATCTCGTACGATCCCCCGCTGCCGCGTCGTCAGCACCAGATGCACCAGCACCAGTCCCTCGGCCTCGTCATCAAGGTCCACGCGGTGTACGAGACGCCTTTCTGGCGCGAAGACGGCCTCTCCGGCACCGGCTTCGGCGCGTCCGAGGTAGTGCAGGAGGTGTACGACAACACCAACCACGAGGACGATCGCGGCACCCTGGTCGCGTTCGTCTCCGACGAGAAGGCCGACGCGATGTTCGAGCTTTCCGTCGAGGAGCGTAAGGCCACGATTCTGGCCTCACTTGCCCGCTATCTCGGCCCGAAGGCCGAAGAGCCGGTTGTGTACTACGAATCCGACTGGGGCTCGGAGGAATGGACCCGCGGTGCGTACGCAGCGAGCTTCGACCTCGGAGGCCTGCACCGCTACGGCGCGGATTCCCGCACGCCCGTCGGCCCGATTCACTTCTCGTGCTCCGACATTGCGGCCGAGGGGTACCAGCACGTCGACGGTGCCGTTCGGATGGGTCAGCGAACCGCAGCCGACATCATCGCTCGCAGCAAGGCCTGACGGCCGCTTTGCCAAGTCTCGATCATTGCCCGGCAGTCACGATTGCCGGGCAATGATCGAGAGCAGTAGTTCGGCCCGAACCCTGGCCACTTCCAGCCGACAGTCGATCAGGCTCTCCACCTTCGCCATTCGGCTCCGCAGTGTGTGCCGGTGAACGCCCATCGTGATGGCGGCCGCTTCCCAGTGTCCGTTGGCCTCGAGAAATGCCCGCAGCGACGCCAGCAGTTCGGTGCCGTTGTCACGGTCGTAGTCCTCGATCGGTGTGATCATCGTTTCCGCCAGCGTGTTGAGCACTTCACGCGTCGAATCGAAAGACAGCAGCACACTTCCGGTCAGAGCTGCGAATTCCAAAGGCTCGCCACCGATTTCCGCCGCCGACGCACACAGCTGGGACTGTTCGACGGCGACCGCCAGCGCAGCGACCACCCGTCGCGCGCTCAAGCCGACACGAAGCGCGCGAAGATCCGACCTCGATACCCCGCCGAGCAACTCTCGGGCGAACTCGACGTCGTCGGTTCCACGCAGCAGCACCGTGACGCGAGTGTCGTTGATCCGCGAGAACAACTGCCGCCCCGCCTTGTTCATGAACTCGGCAATCTCGGCTCCGACGCGTCCCGCTACGTCGGACGTGTCGGCAAGAACTGTCAATCCTCGGATCATTCCCTCACCGTCGGCGGCCTGCCTGATCTGTTGCCACGCCGGCGCCGGGTCGCGATCCTCGGTGAGCAGCAGCCCGAGGGCGTGCGAATTCAACTGATCCTGAGTAGCACGCAGACGCGCGGGTTTCTCGAAGTCCAACGCCAACAACGAGTTCGCGTGACCGAGCAGTATCTGATCGACGTAGCTGAGCGCCGAAGCACTGATCACCGCCAGGTATCCGTACGGCGTTCGCCCGACGCTGATCTGCTGCACCGCGATCGACGCTCCAGACCTTGCGAGCGTCACGCTACTAGAGGCACCGCCCCCGAGAGTTGCTCGCAGTTCGTCGATCACGTCGTCCGTCGGCAGTTGAGGTGAGCTCTCGAGAACTCTTCCGGCGACGTCGAGAAGAAGCACCGTCGCCGAAGTCGCGATCGCCAGTTCACGCACGGTCGCAGCCGTTCCGCCGGAAATGACGGCACGCGTCATCCGCGGTTGCGCCCGCGACGCCCGGAGGACAGCTTCATATTCCTGCTCTGCCAACCGGCTCATCACACGCTTGACGACGGCAGCAAAAGGCGTCGGCAGCGGCACCTCGATCAGCGGGAGTCCGATCTCGTCGGCGACGGCCACCAGATCGGCCGGGACCTCGGGGTACGAGAGCCCGGTTCCGAATCCCACCGCCGCCACTCCCGCCGCGTCGAGCATCCGGAGATAGCGGCCGCGCTTTTGCTGAGTGGACGGCAATCGGATGCCGGTGGTGAGGATGAATTCGCCGCCGGTCAACCATCGAAACGGGTCGAGCAACTCCGTGGCGTGCGCGAATGTGATTTCGCGACCGACACCCTGGGCGCCACCTTTGAGTTCCAGCGCGAGATCCGGCTGCGCCAACATCCACCGCACAGCGATCGTCATGGGCAGGACTGTACAACTCGGTGCGTCGGGGATCAAAGATTTCACCTTTTTGGCAGCTGCCTTTACTTGTGAGTCAGCGCACACTTGCTCACACACGCCCCACAAAGTGCGAGTTCCGTGCTGATCACCTCGGCCGGAACTCGTTCGACCTCGAGAGGAACCGGTACCGATGTCGATCGTCGTACTCGAGAACTACATCAACGGTGAATTCGTCGCCTCAGCCGCGACGGAAACACTCGACCTGATCAACCCCGTGGACGAGAGTGTGGTCGGGCGTACGCCGGTCTCCACGAAGGAAGACGTCGACGCCGCCGTCGAAGCCGCACAGAGAGCATTCGAGACCTGGGGCAAGACGACGCCGAGCGTGCGGCAGGCTGCACTCCTCAAGCTCGCCGACGCCATCGAAGCGCACAGCGACGAAATCGTCGCAGCCGAAAGCGCCAACACCGGCCAGGCTCATCAGATGATCGCCGACGAAGAGGTCAAGGTCGGAGCCGATCAGATGCGGTTCTTCGCCGGAGCCGCACGACTTCTCGAGGGCAAGGCGGCCGGAGAGTACATGGAGGGTTTCACCTCCTACGTCCGTCGTGAGCCGATCGGCGTCGTCGGTCAGGTCACGCCCTGGAACTACCCGTTCATGATGGCGCTGTGGAAGATCGGGCCCGCCCTCGCGGCCGGCAACACGATCGTCCTCAAGCCCAGCGACACCACACCGGGCAGCACGCTGGTCCTGGCGAAGCTCTCGAAGGGCATCCTGCCGGACGGCGTGTTCAACGTCGTGCTCGGCAACGGCGGAACCGGCGCGACGTTGGTGGAGAACCCGGCCCTCGGTCTCGTCTCGATCACCGGTTCGGTGCGGGCAGGCATCGCTGTCGCCGTGTCCGCAGCACAGCAGCTCAAGCGCGCGCACCTCGAACTGGGCGGCAAAGCGCCGGCGATCGTCTTCGGCGACGTCGACATCGAGAAGACCGCCACCGGCATCGCCGAGGCAGCGTTCTTCAACGGCGGCCAGGATTGCACCGCGGCCACTCGCGTGATCGTTCACGAGTCCATCCACGATCAGCTCGTCGAAGCCCTCGTCCGGAACGCCGAGAAGCTGCGCCCCGGAGCGCCTTCCGATCCTGATGCCTTCTACGGCCCGCTCAACAACATCAATCACTTCAACGCCGTGAGCGACAAGATCGCGAACCTGCCGGCGTCGGCCAAGATCGTTACCGGCGGAAAGCGTTCGGGCGAAACCGGATTCTTCTTCGAGCCGACCGTCATCACCGGCGTCGCGCAATCGGACGACATCGTGCAGGAAGAGACTTTCGGTCCTATCCTCACAGTCCAGAGCTTCTCCGACGAGAAGGAGGCGATCACGCTTGCCAACGACGTTCGGTTCGGCCTGGCCTCGAGCATCTGGACCAAGGATCACGGTGTCACGCAACGCGTCTCCGCTGCTCTCGACTTCGGTGCGGTGTGGATCAACTGCCACATCCCGCTCGTCGCCGAAATGCCGCACGGCGGCTTCAAGTATTCCGGTTACGGCAAGGATCTCTCGGCCTACGGAGTCGAGGACTACACCCGTCTCAAGCACGTCATGAGTTCGCACGACTGAGTCGCCGCCCTCCTGCTGTGCGCCTTTATCAACCCCCCGCGGTTAATAAAGGCGCACAGCAGATTCCTCCAATCCGGAAAAGAGCCACCATGCGCCTTATCGTCGGATACCTCGCCACACCCAGCGGTAAAGACGGGCTGGTCCTCGGGGCCCAGCTCGCGCGCAGTCTCGGCGCGCAACTCGACATCTGCATGGTCCTCCCACCGGATCGGACACTGCCGGCCAAGGTTCCCTCGGAAGCCGGCTACGACGACATCCTCGCCGCGCGTGCACACGACTGGCTCGCCGAGGCGAAAGCGTCGGTGCCCGAGGACATCCAGGTGGAAGTACACCTGAGCTTCCACGAGTCGTTCGCTCAGGGCCTGCTCGACGAAGTGGACCGACTGAATGCGCTCGCGATCGTGGTGGGAGCTTCCGGCGACGGTCTGCTCGGCCGTCACGCGATAGGTTCGGTCTCGACCGAACTGCTTCACTCCGCCCATGTCCCGGTAGCACTGGCGCCTCGCGGAACGCGGCACTCGGCGGCCACTGCTATACGAGAGGTCACCTGTGCACTCGGCACCCGTGTCGGCGCCGACATCGTCTTGAACACCGCCGTGCGCGCCAGCGAACTGATGCAGGTTCCGCTGCGACTGGTCTCACTGGTAGCGCTCGACCCCCAGAACGATCTGCGCGATCATCGCGACACCGCCGAGTCGGCCAGGGAGCGTGCACGAAATCACGCTCAGGACACACTCGACGTCGCAAGAGCCGCGCTCCCCGCGGAGTTCCCCATCGAGGTCATCATCGCCGACGGGTCCACCGTGGAATCGGCAGTGCGTCAACTGGACTGGCAGGACGGCGATCTCGTGATGGTCGGTTCAAGTCGCCTCGCCCAGCCCCGCAAACTTTTCCTGGGCTCGACCGCCGCCAAGATGCTGCGCGTACTGCCCGTACCCATGGTCGTAGTGCCCAAGCACGAATTCACCCAGCCGGAGGCACTGTCATGACCAGCACCGAACTGAGTTCCAAAGGCCTCGCCACCGGCAAGATCGGCATGATCTCCGGCGCGGTGCTCGGAATCTCCTCCGTGGCACCGGGTTACACCCTGACGGCCAGCATCGGATTGATCGTCGCTGCGGTCGGTCTCAAGATGCCCGCCATCTTCATCGCCGGCTTCATCCCGATGTTCCTCACCGCGTACGCGTACCGCGAACTGAACTCCGACACTCCTGACTGCGGAGCGTCATTCACGTGGTCCACCAAGGCATTCGGACCGTACGTCGGCTGGATGTGCGGCTGGGGCATGGTGATCGCCACCATCATCGTGCTCTCGAACCTCGCTGCGATTGCCGTCGACTTCTTCTATCTGTTCATCGCGCGGGTGGCCGACAATCCCTCCATCGCCGATCTGCCGGGCAATAAATTCGTCAACGTCGGCACCACACTGGTGTTCATCGCGTTGGCCACCTGGATTGCCAGTCGGGGAATCACTACCAGCGAGCGCGTACAGTTCGCGCTCGTCGGCTTCCAGATGGTGCTGCTGGTCGTCTTCGCCGTCGTTGCACTGGTTCACGTCGGCGCCGGCGACGCCCCGGCCGGATTGTCCTTCGACCTGAGTTGGTTCAACCCGTTCAGCGGACTCGCCATCGGTGCGTTTGTCATCGGACTCACCGGATCGATCTTCGCGTTCTGGGGCTGGGATACCTGTCTCACGCTGGGCGAGGAGTCGAAGAACCCCAAGAAGACCCCGGGCCGCGCCGGTTTGCTCTGTGTCGCAACCATTCTCCTGACCTACCTGCTGGTCGCCGTTGCCGCGATGATGTACGCCGGCGTCGGCGAGGAAGGCCTCGGTCTCGGCAATCCCGACAACTCCGAGAACGTCTTCGGCGCTCTGGCCGACCCGGTCCTGGGCAACTGGGGCGGAATGCTTCTGTTCCTCGCGGTCTTCGTCTCTTCAGTCGCCAGCCTGCAGACCACGTTCCTGCCCGCGGCACGAACCATGCTCGCCATGGGTGCATACGGAGCTTTCCCCAAGAAGCTCGCCGAGGTGTCGCCTCGGTTCCTGGTGCCGTCGTACGCGACCGTCGTGGCCGGCGCGGTAACCGCAGTGTTCTACAGCGTCGTCACGTTCCTGTCCGAAAGTGCTCTGCTCGATACGATCGCCGCACTCGGCATCATGATCTGCTGGTATTACGGCATCACCGCATTCGCGTGCGTGTGGTACTTCCGCAAGACGCTTTTAGAGAGCGTACGAAACTTCGTCTTTCGGCTCGCGTTCCCACTCATCGGTGGCCTCATGCTGCTTGCGGTGTTCGTCATTTCGGTCCAGGAGAGTATGAATCCGGACAATGCCAGCGGAGCATCCATCGGCGGAATCGGCCTGGTCTTCTTCCTCGGGTTCGGAATCCTCATCCTCGGCGCGGTCCTGATGATGGTCATGCGAGTGCGCAATCCCGAGTTCTTCGAGGGCAAGACCCTCAATCGCGACACGGAGGCTCTGCGCGACGAGAACGACCTCAGCGTGTCCTAGGAGTCACTAGCTTCGGGGGCCTGCGCGATCAGGCCCGCCATCAACACGCGCAAGCCGAATTCGAAGGCGGCGTCGGCACGTTCGGGATTTTTCCCGGATGTTGCCAACGCCGCCTTCATCGCGTCGTTGGCTTCGGGTCCCGACGCCCACTGGACGTCCGGCGCCGCCAGGTCCAGGGCCGAACCGAGAACAAAACTGTCGACGGTCGTGATCGCGTGCAGTGTTTCGGTCGGGTCGAAGCCACCATCGGCAAATGCCTGCGCCAATGCGTTGTAGAGGGTGAACGCCACACCGGCCTGCACCGTCTGGGCAGTGAAGAGCGGAATCAGACGAGGATGCGCGGCGTAGCTTCGCCGGTACTCGGCTGCCAGCGCCGCGACGGTCTCACTCCAGGTCCCCGAGGCCGACTCGACGTCGATTCCTGCCATCAGCTGAGCCCTCATCAGTTCGACGATCTCGGCTCGTCCGGAAACGTGGTTGTAGAGCGAGGACGGTCGAACCTTCAGACTTGCGGCGAGTCCCGGCATGGTGAAGTCGCCGGATTCGTCCACCGACTCGATCGCTGCCTCGGTGATGATCGCCGGTGAGAGCAGTCGTTGCGATGGCCGCGGCATATGTCCTCCTGTAGTGATCCACACCGTCCGGGGCGCTGCAAAAAACAATTCCTCGAAAGTCCTTGATCAATCAGCGCTCACCCACCATACTTAACGAATCACATTCGTTTTACGTTGAACGTCGAATACCCGAGCACCGAGGAAACCCCATGCTGACGATCACCGCCCTCACCCCACCCGAGTCACCGGCCGCGACTTCGCCGTCCACGTCCACCCCTCTGTGTGTAGGTCTCGTCCAACATCGCTGGCACGAGGACCAAGACGACCTCCACGCTGAATTGAGCGAAGGCATTGCGTCCGCAGCGAAGCTGGGCGCTTCCGTGGTCTTTCTTCCGGAGCTGACGCTCAGCCGCTACCCCGCCTCCACCCCGGCCGGCGACAATCCCGGACGCGCGGCGGAAGACCTGCTCACCGGACCCACTTTCGCCTTCGCCACCAAGGCCGCCGCGGAGAACCAGGTTCTCGTTCACGCGTCGTTGTACGAGCGCAGCGACGCCGAGGACGGCCTGGGCTTCAACACCGCGATCCTGGTCTCGCCCGGGGGTGAACTTCTCGGTCGTACCCGCAAGCTCCACATTCCGGTGACGGCCGGGTACTACGAGGACACGTACTTTCGCGGCGGTCCGTCCGAGGACGCATACCCCGTTCACGAGGCACTCGGCGCCAAGTTCGGACTCCCGACATGCTGGGACGAGTGGTTTCCCGAGGTCGCACGTGCATACTCCCTCGCCGGTGCCCAGGTCCTGGTGTACCCGACGGCGATCGGCTCGGAACCCGATCACCCGAACTTCGACACCCAACCGCTGTGGCAGCAAGTGATCGTCGGAAACGGTATCGCCAACGGCACTTTCATGGTTGTCCCCAATCGCCACGGCAGTGAAGGTCTCATCACCTTCTACGGTTCGTCGTTCATCTCGGACCCGTACGGACGCATCCTCGTTCAGGCTCCGCGCGACGAATCAGCCGTCCTGGTCGCAGATCTCGATCTGCAGCACCGTGAAGACTGGCTTGCGCTGTTCCCGTTCCTGGCCACTCGCCGACCCGACACCTACTCGGCCCTGACCGCACCGGTGAACACTGCAGGAGCCAACCGATGACCTGGCGCATGCCCGCGGAAAGTGAACCGCACGAACGTACCTGGATGGCGTACCCGAGCGCCGGATACTCTCTCGGGGACACCGCGGAAGAACAGCACGAAGCGCGCTCGACGTGGGCGGCCGTCGCCCACGCCGTCGCCGAATTCGAGCCGGTCACCGTCGTCGTCGATCCCGCCGAAGTCGAAGAAGCACGAAAGTACCTGTCCGAGAAGGTCGACATCGTCGAGGCACCTCTCAACGACGCATGGATGCGCGACATCGGGCCGACGTTCGTCCTGTCCGACGAAGGCCGTCTCGGCGGAGTCGACTGGGTGTTCAACGGCTGGGGTGCACAGGATTGGGCGCAGTGGGACAAGGACTCGAAGATCGGCGCATTTGTCGTCGAACAATCCGGTGCCCAGTTGATCGACTCACCAATCGTCAACGAGGGCGGCGGTATTGCGGTCGACGGTCTCGGCACCGTCTTGGTCACCGAAACCGTCCAACTCGATCCGGGACGAAACCCCGACCTGACGAAGGCCGACATCGAGGCCGAACTCGCCCGCACCATCGGCGCCAAGCACGTGATCTGGCTTCCCCGCGGATTGACTCGCGATCAGGAGACCTACGGAACGCGCGGACACGTCGACATCGTCGCTGCCATCTCTTCCCCCGGAGTTGTACTCGTCCATGACCAACGCAATCCGGTGCACCCCGACTACGCCGTCAGCAAGACGATCATCGAGTTGTTCGAAAGCTCGACGGACGTCGGCGGTCGGCCGTGGAAGGTCATTCGGGTACCTGCGCCCGAGATCCTGCGCGACGACGAGGGATTCGTCGACTACAGCTACATCAACCATCTCGTGGTCAATCGCGGAGTGATCGCCTGCAGCTTCGACGATCCGGCCGACGCCGAAGCGGCCCGGATCCTTGCGGCCGCCTACCCCGGGCGCACCGTCGTCACCGTCGACGCCAGACCGCTGTTCGAACGTGGCGGCGGCATCCACTGCATCACCCAGCACCAGCCCGCTGAACAAGACTGACGGCCGGAATCAGCGGCGACCTCGCATGTAGTCACTCACGACCGCGGCGCCGAGGCCGTCCAGGTCCGGCGCGATGACGCGTCCACCCACACGGTGCGCCATCCGGTCGACCACCCTGGCCAGACCTGGATCCTCACCGAGGCGGAAGAACGTGACCTTGGCGCCAAGCCTGGCCACCGCGTCGAGTGCTCGAACCGTCAAACCGAGGGTTCGCGCACTCGGCGGGTAGTCGAACCTGGCTTCTCCGTCCGCTTCGAGATGAGCCGTCGGCTCACCGTCGGTGACGATCAGTACCACCGGCTGTGCGTTGGAGTGGCGTCGAAGATGCCTGGCCGCCAACAACAGTGCGTGGTGCAGGTTGGTTCCCTGGTCCCACGCGCCGTCCAAACCAGCGAGCTCCGACGGGCTCAGCACGTGCGCGTGGCGTCCGAAGGCGATCAACTGCAGCTCGTCGCTGCGAAACCGCGTGCTCACCAGATGATTGAGTGCCAGAGCGGTGCGCTTCATCGGCACCCAGCGATCTTCCATCACCATCGAGAACGACGTGTCCACCAGGAGAGCAACCGCAGCCTGACTGCGCTGTTCGGTTTCGGCCACCTCGACATCGACGACGCTCAGCCGCACCGGCATTCGGCCCGGGTCACGCAGGACGGCGTTGGTGATGGTTCTCGTGACGTCCCACGGTTCCGTGTCCCCGAATTCCCATTCGCGGGACGCTCCGGTCGGTTCACCCATCGCACCGGCCCGACGCGTATCGCGTTGACCGGTTCGTGACGACAGTTGCCCGGCGACATCGCGCAGAGCAGTCTGTCCGAGCTGTCGCATGGCTTTGGGCGACAAGCGCCATTGACCATCCGGTGCACGATCGAAGAAACCCTGTTCCTGCAAAGCCTTTTCGAGATCGGCCAGGGTGCGAGCATCAGCGGCGGCTTCGTCGCCGAGTTGCCGCGCGAGTAGCTCGGGGTCGATGTCGTCGAGCGCCGCGCCCGCGTATTGCTGCGACAGTTGATCCGCCAAGGATTCCAGCTCGGCGATGTCCTGCAGGGCACCGGTCCCCTCACCCAACCCCATTCCGTTGTCGCCGCGGAACTGTTGCGAACCTTCCCAGTCCTCACCCGGCCGAGCCGCCTGAAGGAACTGGTCGAGTTGACTCAGCTCACTCATCAGGCTCGGATCACCGAACGCCTGCTGCGCCAACGCATCCAACTCGTCACGCTGCTCCTGCGAGAGCGAGTTCCGCAATCGTTGTGCAGCCGCCGCGCGCTGCGCCAAAGAATCCAGAAGTTCCTCGACGTTGCGCGGGTTGTCCGGGAAATACTGCCCGTGCTTGTCCATGAACTCCGCGAACTGCTCCGCAGTGTCGACGCCGCGAGAGTGCGCGTCGAGCAGTTGATTCAGATCAGCCAGCATCTGGCGTATCTGCTCACGATCCTCGTCGGTGGCGCCCTCGAGTGCCTGCTTCATTCCCGAGAAGCGTTGATCGAGAACCTCACGTCCGAGCAGATCACGAATCTTCTCGTAATCCGCGCGAGCCTGTTCGCTGCGCCAGTTGTAGTCGGCCAGATCTTGCACGGCCTGAGCTGTCGACGGCGGTAACTCCTCGATCCGCATTTCGTTGAATCGTGCGTCGTCGTCGAGAGCACGTGCCAGTTCTTTGCGCTCTTCGAGCACCGCCTTGTCGAGAAGCTTGCGAACCTCGTCGAGAGTTCCGTCGAGATTGTTGCGGCGCAGCAACTCGCGTCGACGCCGGTTCGCCTGGGCGGCAAGGTCGTCGAGCCCGCGCATGTCCCGGTTGCCTCGGCGCAGGAGCTCTCGGAGGGCATGGCGCGGCGACGTGCCCGACAACACGTCGTCGCCGATTGCTGCCAGGGCCTCGCGCAGATCCACGGGAGGCGCGAGCGGATCGGGACCACCGTCGTAAGGCCCGTACCGCGGATTGTGGATCATCACTGCCCCTTACGAATACACCGAGCGGCCGCCCGGGCCTTGATCTTTGGAGATCCGGCGCGCGAGGTAAAGCCCTTCGAGGGCAAGTTCGGCACCGGCGGCACGCTCGCCGTCGGATTGCGCGCCGAGGCGTTCGGCTACTTCGTCCAGGACCTCGAGGTCCGGAAGCTCGTCGAGAAATGCCTTGGCCGTGACAGATTCACCGGTGACGATCGTGTTGCCCATCTCCACCGCAGCAACCAGCATCCCCAGGTCGATCCCGCCGAGACGCACCCGAACCGTATCGGCCGTCGCGCGACGCAGCAGGTGCTCGAGCACCTCCAGTTCCCGTCCCTCTTCACCGGATTCGAACTCGACCTTGCCGCGAAGAACCTCGACCACGGACTCGAGATCGACGGGCCGTGCAACAGGATCGGCTTCGCCGAGCACCGCTGCCCGTCGTACCGCGGCGGCACTGACGGTTTCCGCGCCGGCGACGGCAAAGCGTGCCGACACACCCGATCGCTGGTCCACCGAGGTGGATTCGCGGAGCAGGCGAGTGAATCTGGCAAGAATTTCGAGAAGGTAGTCGGGCACCTCCGCGGCCAGGTGCGCCTCCTGCTCGATCACCGCGATCTCGCCCGCCAACTCGACGGGGTAGTGAGTGCGGATTTCTGCGCCGAAGCGGTCCTTGAGCGGTGTGATGATGCGCCCGCGGTTGGTGTAGTCCTCGGGGTTGGCGCTCGCGACCAGAAGAACGTCCAACGGAAGCCGAAGCGTGTACCCGCGGACCTGGATGTCCCGCTCTTCCATCACGTTGAGCAAGGAGACCTGGATGCGCTCGGCGAGGTCGGGAAGCTCGTTGATGGCCACGATTCCGCGATGCGCGCGAGGCACGAGGCCGAAGTGAATGGTCTCCGGATCACCGAGGCTCCGGCCTTCGGCAACCTTGACCGGATCGACGTCGCCGATCAGGTCGGCGACCGAGGTATCCGGCGTCGCCAACTTCTCGGAGTACCGCTCGCTGCGGTGGCGCCAGGCGATCGGGAGGTCGTCGCCCAGTTCCTTGGCTCGACGTATCGAAGCCGGGGTGATCGGCTCGTACGGGTGCTCCCCCAGTTCCGAGCCTTCGATGACGGGCGTCCACTCGTCGAGCAGGAGCCCGAGGGTGCGAAGCAACCTCGTCTTTCCCTGACCTCGTTCGCCGAGCAGAACCACGTCGTGGCCGGCGATCAGCGCCCGCTCGAGTTGCGGGGCGACCGTGTCCTCGAACCCGACTATCCCGGGCCAGGGGTCACGGCCGTCCCGCAACGCGGCGAGAAGATTCTCTCGTAGTTCTTCCTTGACACTTCGCTGTACGTGTCCGGAGGCGCGTAGCTCTCCGAGGGTTTTTGCGACAGTCACCACTCCACGCTACGAGTGTTTGCGGGGTTTCGCCTCTCGCCGAGGAAGTTCGGTCGCTCAGCCCTCGATGTTCTCGGGATTCATCCAGATGATTTCCCAGATGTGGCCGTCGGGATCCTGGAAGCTGCGGCTGTACATGAAGCCGTGATCCTGCGTCGCGTTTCCTTCGGAACCGCCGGTCTCGAGCGCCTTGTCGACGAGGGCGTCGACGGCCTCACGGGTCTCGGCCGAGAGACCGAGCAGCGCCTCCGTCGACGTCGAGGTGTCGGCGATGCCCTTGGTGGTGAAGGTCTTGAAGAAGGGCTCGGCCAACAGCATCACGACGATGGTGTCACTGATAACCATCGACGACGCATTCTCGTCGGAGAACTGCGTGTTCTTGGAGTATCCGAGGCCCTCGTAGAAGGTGGTGGCCTTGCCGAGGTCCTTGACGGGCAGGTTGAGGAAGAACATCGGCTGCGGGTTTGTCGCCATGAAAGGTCCTTTCCGAGACTTTGCTGTGCGCCTTTATTAACCGCCGGCGGTTAATAAAGGCGCACAGTAGACCTAAACTCCACCCATGGATACCTGGGTGTTGCCGGCCATGCTCGGCCTCGGACTCGCCGCAGCGTCCGGAATGCGAACCTTCCTGCCCCTGCTGATGCTCAGCGCTGCCGTCCACTTCGAACTGTTCGGGATCACCGTCGGCGAGTCGATGCGGTGGATCGGATCGACCGGCGCGCTGGTCGCATTGGCAATCGCCGCGGTGGTCGAACTGGGTGCCGACCTCATTCCGTTCGTGGACAACGCACTCTCGGTGATCGGGAACGTCACCGGACCGATTGCCGGAGTGATCGCCGCCTGGGCGGCATTCAGTCATCTCGACCCTGCGATGGCCGCGTTGGCGGGCATCATCGTCGGAGCGCCGACGGCGTTGACGTTCAGCGCCGCGCAGACCGGCACTCGCGCGGTCAGTACGGCCACTACCGGTGGGCTGGCAAATCCCGTCGTTTCCGTCATCGAGGATGTGCTGACTTTCTTCACTTCCTTGATCGCGATGATCTTGCCGCTCCTGATCATTCCCCTGCTCGCCGCGCTCTTGTGGTTCAGCTGGCGTGGCTGGCGTCGTGTCCGGAGTCTGCGCACCGCCTGACCGCACCGACCTGGTAGACAAGTCGTCATGTCCGACACCGAGATCTCGTTCCAATCCGGCGACGTCACCCTGTACGGGAGTCTTCGCCTGGCCGCCTCACCCGACGCCCCTGCCCCGGCCGCGCTGATTCTGGCCGGCAGCGGCCCCACCGATCGCAACGGCGACAGCGCCCTCCTCGAAGGCGACATCGGAACTCTGCGGTTCATCGCGGATCTTCTTGAAAAACAAGGGATTTCAAGCCTGCGTTACGACAAGCTCGGCAGTGGCGAAACCGCCCTCGGTGACTACGACATCGAGGACATCGCCGATCTCGGCTTCAACACTTTTGTCGACGCCGCCTCCGACGGACTGGACTACCTCGCCGGGCAACCCGGTGTCGATCCCGAGCGCTTGTTCGTGGTCGGACACAGCGACGGCGCCGTAGTCGCACTGGCTCTCGCCACCGCGAAGGAGGGCGCCAGAGTCAGTGCCCTCGCACTGCTCGAGCCACTGAGCGTCAGACTTCTCGATCTACTCACGACGCAGATTCACCGCCAGCTCGATGCGGTCGTCGGCGCCGGTCAGTTGCCGGTCGAACTGGCTGACGAACTGCGCGTCGCGCTCGCCGATGCCGTCGAGTCGCTGCGATCCGAGGGCACTGTTCCGGATGACCTGCCCGAGCCGCTGCAGAATGCGGGACTCGTACACGCCAATGCCAAGGCACTCGCCGAGGAAGACGCATTGGACCCGGTTGCGCTCGTGGCGGCGCTACCGGCGGGCATGCCCGTTCTCACGAGCTGCTCGGACAAGGACATCCAAGTCATTCCCGCCGATGTCGCGGCACTCGACGCCGCGCTCTCACATACAGCGCTGACTTCCGTGCGGATGCGCAACGCCAACTTCGTACTCAAGGACATCGGCGACGAACAGTCCACCGGTGCCGACTACGTCGCGCCGCTTCCGTACTCGGCAGAGTTCTCGGAGCCCTTCACAGCGTGGGTCCGTTCGTTCTCCTGATCACGTACAGACCGAACGTCCTCTTTTTCAGGTAGAAAGTTCCCTCCGCGAACCATCGCGGAGGGAATTCTGCTTTCTACGCCTGACCTGCAATGAAGACTCTTTCAATCCAGCGAACCTGGGGACAGAAGTCACCCGGAGTTTACGTTCGCGGCGCTTTTTATTGGTGCGAACCCTCGATCCGTGCTGTACGGTCATCCATTAACCAGCAACGCCACACAGAAAGGAACGGACATCATGTCGCTACACCCGCACGTCGTATCCGTACCTTCGTGGCGCAGCTGCACCGCAGACAAGCACATTTTTTCGGCCGCAATGTCGGCCAAGCACATGGGCAACAAGCGCGGTGTACCCCGAGAATGATCCCCAGTTTCACCGGATTCGTTCTCGGCACCCAGGGCAAACGCCTCGGGTGCCTTTTCTTTTACCTTTCACACGCAGGAGCTCCACATGAAACTTCGAGTCAACCAACTGTCCATCGCGCCGCCGTATGTCGATCTGCCCGGTGACCTCACCGGATACGCCGTCACCCTGGATCTTTCACACTCCGATGCGGCCCACGAAGCTACCCTCGGCGCATTGATCAGCGAGATCCGCAGTCGCGGAGCCTCACGCGTCGTCATCACCGGCTCACCCCGCGAACTCCAGGGCACCCACAGCAGCGCCGCCTGAAAGACCCGGGCGGCCTGAATGCAGAACGGGCCCCGAACTCCCGTTGAGGAGTCGAGGCCCGCTACCGACGCAGGGGTCAGTGCGCGAAGTGGCGCGCACCGGTCAGATAGAGAGTGACACCGGCTTCCTTGGCTGCGGCAATCACTTCGTTGTCGCGAACCGAACCACCCGGCTGCACAACAGCCTTGACGCCGGCGTTGAGCAGCACCTGCAGACCGTCAGGGAACGGGAAGAACGCGTCCGAAGCCGCAACCGAACCTACGACGCGGTCACCGGCTCGCTGAACAGCCAGATGCGCTGCATCGACGCGGTTGACCTGGCCCATGCCGACGCCGACAGAGGCACCGCCGGAGGCCAGCAGGATCGCGTTGGACTTCACCGAACGGCTGGCGCGCCAAGCAAATTCGAGGTCAGCGAGAGTCTCGGCATCGGCAGCCTCACCGTTGGCGAGGGTCCAGTTGGCCGGGTTGTCGCCGTCGGCGTCCAGGACGTCGCGCTGCTGGAGCAAGGTACCGCCAGAGATCGGACGCAGTTCGATTCCGGTAGCGGTCGGAGCGGCTGCCTTCAGAACACGAATGTTCTTCTTACGCTGCAGAACCTCGACAGCTCCGTCTTCGTACGAGGGCGCGATGACGACCTCGGTGAAGATGTCGGCGATCTGCTCGGCCAGTTCGACGGTGACCTCGCGGTTGGCAGCGATCACACCACCGAAAGCACTGACCGGATCGCATGCATGCGCCTTGCGGTGGGCGTCGGCGATGTCGGTGCCGATGGCGATGCCACACGGGTTGGCGTGCTTGATGATTGCGACGGCCGGATCAGTGAAGTCGTACGCTGCGCGCCACGCTGCGTCGGAGTCCGTGTAGTTGTTGTACGACATCTCCTTGCCGTGCAACTGCTCCGCCTGAGCCAAACCTGCAGGCGTAGCCGGGTTTTCGTACAGCGCGGCGTCCTGGTGCGGGTTCTCGCCGTAGCGAAGAACAGCGCTGCGGTTCCAGGTCGCACCGACCCAGGCCGGGAACAGCGAACCGTCCTCGTCAGCTGCGATCGTGCTCGTCATCCAGCTCGCAACCGCGACGTCGTACGACGCAGTGTGCTGGAAAGCCTGCGCTGCAAGCACAGTGCGCTCACGCAAGGTGAATCCGCCACCGGCAACGGCAGTCAGGACGTCGGCGTACCGAGCCGGATCGACCACGACGGCAACCGACGGATGGTTCTTGGCTGCAGCACGCACCATCGACGGGCCGCCGATGTCGATCTGCTCGACGCACTCGTCCGGGCTAGCGCCCGAGGCAACCGTCTCGGTGAAGGGGTACAGGTTCACGACCACCAATTCGAAGGTCGCGATGCCGAGTTCCTCGAGCTGAGCGAGGTGATCCGGCTTGCGGGTATCGGCGAGAACGCCGGCGTGGACGCGCGGATGCAGCGTCTTCACACGGCCTTCGAGGCATTCCGGGAATCCGGTCAGAGCCTCGACCGGGGTCACGGGGATTCCGGCGTCGGCGATCTTCGACGCGGTCGAACCGGTCGAGACCAACTCGACACCGGCCTCGTGCAGGCCCGTGGCCAGCTCGATCAGACCACTCTTGTCGTAGACGCTGACAAGTGCACGGCGCACAGCCTTGCGTTCACTCACTGGGGATCACGGCCTTTCGTCCATCGGAAACCACTCCGCGCGTAGCAACAGCGGCGATGACGTCCGCCAACAACCGTCGCTCCACAATTTTGATGCGTTCATGCAACGAAGACTCGGTGTCGTCGTCATGCACCGGCACAGCTTCCTGCGCCAAGATCGGCCCGGTATCAACTCCGCCGTCGACGAGATGCACCGTGGAACCGGTGACCTTCACGCCGTACGCCAGAGCGTCGGGAACCGCGTGCGCGCCGGGAAAGGCAGGCAGCAACGCGGGATGAGTGTTGATGATTCGGCCGCCGAAACGCTCGAGAAAGCTGGGGCCGAGGATTTTCATGAAGCCTGCACTGACCACGAGATCGGGTTCGTACTCGGCCACTGCTGCTGTCAGCGCCTCGTCCCAGGCGGCACGATTTTCGTAGGTCTTGATCGAGACCTTGAAGGACGGGATCTTCGAATCCGCAGCGTGCTCGGCGGCGAGGCAGTCACGATCTACACCGACGGCAACGATCTCGGCGGGGTATCCCTCGGCATGCGAAGCGTCGATCAGCGAAGTCAGCAGGGTTCCCGCGCCGGAAGCGAGTACGACTACCCGCGCGACAGAGTCGCGAAATTGGACCCTGTCGGGCATTGTCGGCTGCGGATTGTCGGCCGAGGCAGTCAGCGCACTACTCCTGAGAACTGGAAGATGATGCGGCCGGAGTATCGGCCGCATGACAGCCTAGTCGCTGGACTCCTGCGGCTTCGAGGGCAGGTCGGTCTCCGGCTCGGCCCCGGCTGTGGGGTCCGCCTCGGGTGCCGCGACAACCTCCGCGTCGACTACTTCGATCTCGACGGTTTCCTCTGTCACTACCTGCACGGGTTCGCCTGATTCTTCGACAATTTCGGCTTCGACGACCTTGGTCACTACCACCGCAGATTCCTGGGCGAGCACTTCGTCGGCGTTTTCGTCGTCCTCGCCATCCGTTGTGGCCGCGGCCGTGATCGCAAGTTCGGGCTCGGATTCTCGAGCCGGTTCAGCCGTCGGCGGCGCAACCTCGTCCTTCATGTGTCCGCGGTGTGAGAACCACATCGCGAACAGCGCCGAGACGGTTCCGAACAATCCCAGCCACGCAAAAGTTAGAAGACCGAAGCCCCACCACAGGACCTCGACGGTGCCGAACTGCCCGAGGTCTCCCCCCGCAGCAAGGGCAAGCAGAGCCATGACGACGCCGGCACCGGCAGCTGCCGTCAGCACCGCGAGCACACTGTCCTGCCCGGCGATGCGTCGAGCGCAATCACGGCCGAGCATCACACCCACCGCAGCCGGAACGATCAACAGCACCGGCCAGATTCCGCCGGCGACGCCTTCCGGAACCGCTCCGAGAAGGGGCAACGGTGGCAGATCTCCACCGATGTTGCCGAACACGCTGATGGAGACGTTGCCGAAATCGGCCGTCGATCCCGTCATCACCGCGGCTGCACCGACCACGAGGTTCGGCAGATAGAGCAGCGACAACACCGTCAATCCCAGCACGCCGACAAACCCGTTGCCTCGTGCGAGTAGGTCACCGACCGTCGACCACGACACGAGTAGTGACACCACGACGGCCACGGCGCCCGCAGCCAGCAGCGCTGCCGACGCGGCCGCGGCCGGACGAACAGCGGCAGATGCCCACGGCGGAATCTCGGCGACGACGCGATCCCAGTGCGCAGCAGCAACACCGACGGACGCGGCGATCAGGTGAATCCCGGCGACCCAGCCGAAAGCGGCCAACGTGTTGGGGCTCGACAGCGGAATTGCCGCGGAGGCGTCGGCGACAACGGCGAGAGCGATTGCCGTGATAGTCAAGGGCCCGGCTACTGCCGCCCCCACCAGGCGGAGGGTGTCGTCACGGGAGTCGGTGTGCACCGCAGTCGACGCGCATCGGCGTGCAACCACCCACATCATGACGGCCGTCGGAAGCAATGGCAGTACACCGAGTTGGACGCCGCTGATAGTCGCCGGCACCTGGTGGATGACCAACCAGGTGGTGGCAATGGCGCCGAAGGTTCCGGTCAGGTCGCTGCTCGCCGATACCAAAGTGACCACGACGACAGCCGCGATCAGCAGCATCGTCAGGCCCGACGGTCGGAAGGCGACGGTCAGCAGCTTGCGCGCCAGGTCCGGGTTCGGTCCCGGGCGACCGCCGCCGACGCGGCCGCTGCCAGTACGACCACGTCCGGGTCGTGAGGACGTGGGACGGGACCGGGTGCCATCAATCAAAGAACTCATCCCCTCGAGGGTTTCACTCGACAGTGCGCCGCGCACTCAGGCGCGCCGTCGGGCTCACGGAATGTGGCCTCCACCCGCAGCGGGTCGGAGGCCACATTCATGTTCGTGAAACGAAGAAGTACTACTGCTGACGCTCGTCGGGGTTCTGCGAGCCGAAGACCTTGGTCTCGGCCGCGGAATCGCTGCTGCCCTGGTCAGGTTCCGCAGACGGCGTCGGCGCTTCGAAAGTGGGCGGCTCGAAGCCCGTCGGCTGCTCGGTCGAGCCAGTCTGCTGCTGGTTGTACGGCTGGCCGTAACCGCGTGGAGCGGTGAACTGATCCGACGAGTAACTCGGGTTCGGCTGGCCACCGGGCTGAGAGGTCAGCGGATAGTAAGACGACGTCGTCGCGGCCGACGAGTCGGTCTGTCCGGGATTTTGCACCGGGTTCTGCCCGTAGGGAGACGCAGTCTGGCCGTAAGGCGGCTGCGAAGCGGTCGGGTCGACGGGGGCGGCGTGCGCTCCCCCGTATCCCTGCTGCTGCGCCTGCCCGTACTGCGGATTCTGCTGGTACTGGCCCGGCTGCTGAGCCTGCTGAGGCTGGCCGTACTGAGCCTGTCCGTATCCCTGTGGCTGACCTGGCGCCTGGCCCTGGGGCTGGCCGTAAGGCTGCTGCTGACCGTACTGCTGAGCTACCGGTCGGGGCGCGGGCGCCTTCAGGATTCCGATCTCGAACAACAACGCGGCGACTGCGACGACGGTCTGCACGAACGAGAGGATCAGCACGATGATCAGGCCCCAACCGAGGCTGATGTCGACGTAGTCGCTGGTACCGACGGAGAACGCGGCGAACACCAAAGCGAAGAAACCCGTGAGGGTGAGCGCTGCGGCAATGCCTGCATACGACTGCTTCGGGAGGAGCGATACGCCCGCAACCACACCGCCGGCGAAAACGAATCCGAGGCCGTAGATGCTCGATTCGAAGAAACTCGAACTGGTATCCAGGCCGCTACCGATGCCGCTGCTGCTTCCACTGATCGACGTGAAGGGCGCAAAACCGAGCAGGAAATTGATCAGGCCGAGTGCCGCGACGGCGATGAGCAGGATGAATCCGAGATTCTTGGTTCCACCGCCCGCTGCCGGCTGATTCGGTGGCCCGAAGCTGGGCCCTTGCGGCGTGAACGTCATGACTTCTCCTCGTAGACGGTCTTCGATGGTTACCAGCGTATGTGTCTCGACTTCGCACGCTAACACCGACAGGAGACAATGGGCAGATGCCCTTCACCCTCGCGCCCGGCGCCGACCACGTCGTCGAAACCGAGGTGAAGCACTCACGATTCATCGCCGCGCTTCACCGAGTAGACGACGCCGAAGCCGCCACGGAGTTCGTCGCGGAGCAGAAATCGCTGTATCCCGATGCGCGCCATCATTGTTCGGCTTTCGTGATCGGATACGAGGCGAACTCACGCGTCGAACGTGCACACGACGACGGTGAACCGGGCGGCACTGCCGGGGTGCCGATGCTTCAGGTTCTCAAGTCTCGAGATCTGGTCGATGTGATTGTTGTCGTCACGCGCTATTTCGGCGGAATCAAGCTCGGCGCCGGTGGATTGGTCCGCGCGTATTCGGGAGCGGTCTCGGTGGCTCTCGATTCGGCCGAGCTTGTGGCCAGGGAGAGAAAGGTCCTGCGCACTTTGGCGATCCGGCACTCAGAGGCCGGTCGGGTGGAAGCGGAGCTGAGAGCGCGGGGCGTCTCGGTGCTCGGAACTACGTATGGATCGAAGGCGGTGATGACGCTCGCCGCCGGTGACGCCGACGATCTCGATTCGATCGTCGCATCCATCACATCCGGTGCCGGGCAGTTGGAACCTGCCGGGTCGATGTGGGTCGATACCACTGTGCGTGGTTAAGGAGTCCGGAGACTCCCTAACCACGCACGGGGGCGAAGCCCCTTACAGGGACTGAAGAATCTCGCGAGCGAGAGCAGCGGTAGCGGACGGCGTCTTGCCGACCTTCACGCCTGCAGCTTCGAGAGCTTCCTGCTTTGCCTGAGCAGTTCCCGAGGAACCGGAGACGATGGCACCGGCGTGGCCCATGGTCTTGCCTTCGGGAGCGGTGAAGCCTGCCACGTAGCCGACGACCGGCTTGGTGACGTTGGCCTTGATGTAATCGGCTGCACGCTCTTCCGCGTCGCCACCGATTTCACCGATCATCACGATGACCTTGGTCTCGGGATCCTTCTCGAACGCCTCGATGGCGTCGATGTGGGTGGTTCCGATGACCGGGTCGCCGCCGATGCCGATGGCGGTGGAGAAGCCGAAGTCACGGAGTTCGTACATCATCTGGTAGGTCAGGGTGCCCGACTTGGAGACCAGGCCGATGGGGCCGGTGCCTGCAATGTTGGCGGGCGTGATGCCGACGAGGGCCTCACCCGGGGTGATGATGCCGGGGCAGTTCGGTCCGATGATGCGGGTCTTCTTGCCCTTGGACTCGTTGTACGCCCAAGCGTAAGCGGAGTCCTGAACCGGGATGCCCTCGGTGATGACCACGAGGAGCGGGATCTCCGCGTCGATGGCCTCGACGATGGCGTCCTTCGAGAAGGCCGGGGGAACGAATGCGATGGAGACGTCTGCGCCGGTCTCCTTGATTGCCTCTTCGACCGTCGCGAAGACGGGGAGCTCGACAGGGGAACCGTCAGCTGCAACGTGCGAGACCGTGGTGCCGGCCTTGCGAGCGTTGACGCCGCCGACGACCTGGGTGCCGGCCTTGAGCATCAGAGCGGTGTGCTTGGTGCCCTCGCCGCCGGTGATGCCCTGGACGATGACCTTTGAATCCTTGGTGAGGAAGATTGCCATTGTTCTGTGAGTCCCTTACTTCGCTGCGTGAGCGAGTTCGGCGGCCTTGTCGGCGGCCTCGTCCATGGTTGCGACGACCGTGACCAGCGGGTGGTTGGCCTCGGCGAGGATGCGACGACCCTCTTCGACGTTGTTTCCGTCCAGGCGAACGACGAGCGGCTTGTTGGCCTCGTCACCCAGGGTCTTCAGTGCGCCGACGATGCCGTTGGCAACTGCGTCACACGCGGTGATGCCGCCGAAGACGTTGACGAACACGCTCTTGACCTGTGCATCGTTGAGGATGACATCCAGGCCGGCAGCCATGACTGCAGCGGAAGCTCCGCCGCCGATGTCGAGGAAGTTGGCGGGCTTGACGCCACCGTGGTTCTCGCCGGCGTATGCGACGACGTCCAGCGTGGACATGACCAGGCCTGCGCCGTTGCCGATGATTCCGACCTCACCGTCGAGCTTGACGTAGTTGAGGTCGTTTTCCTTGGCCTTGAGCTCGAGGGGATCGGTAGCGTCGCGATCCTCGAATGCCTCGTGGCCGGGCTGACGGAACGCTGCGTTCTCGTCGAGGGTGACCTTGCCGTCGAGGGCGAGGATCTGATCGTCAGGCGTACGAACGAGGGGGTTGACCTCGACGAGGAGTGCGTCTTCGCCGATGAAGACCTCCCACAGCTTCTGGATCGTCACGGCCGCTGCGTCGAGCACCTCTGCGGGCAGCTTTCCTGCCTCGGCGATGCTGCGCGCGAACGCGAGGTCGACGCCCTTGACTGCGTCGACGGGGATCTTGGCGAGAGCGTCGGGGTTCTCCTCGGCGGTGACCTCGATCTCGACGCCACCCTCTACCGAGCACATGGCCAGGTAGGTGCGGTTGGTGCGGTCGAGCAGGAAGGAGATGTAGTACTCCTCGGCAATGTCACTTGCCTCTGCGACCAGCAGCTTCTTGACGACATGGCCCTTGATGTCCAGGCCCAGGATTGCCTCGGCGTTTGCCACTGCGGCATCCACGTCGGGCGAGTACTTGACGCCACCGGCCTTGCCGCGGCCGCCTACCTTGACCTGTGCCTTCACCATCACGGGCTTACCGATTTCTTCGGCAATCTCGCGTGCGCCGGCGACTGTGTCTGTAACACGTCCAGCCGAAGTCGGCACTCCGTGCTTGGCGAAGAGTTCCTTCGCCTGGTATTCGAAGAGATCCATCTGCTCACCGTCTCGTCTGCGTTGTCACCCGCTCGAGGGGTAGGAGCGGGTCTGTTCTGGACTTTAACCAGTTGCCGCGTTCGGTTTGCGCCCGCATTGATGCTATGTGGCCCAAGTCACGCGCAATTGCCCGATGAGGCACGCCTCACCGATTCGGCAAGGTGGCCACACCGAATTTGTCAAGCATCAGTCTCACTGATTCTTGCGCTCGAGAACGCTGCAACGAGAAGCAACACTATGCCCGTGGCCGCTGTGATCGCACCCACCCCCACGGTTGCGTCCGATATGCGCGATGACGTGAGCGGCCACTCACCGACGTACACCAGAGCTGCCACGGCAGATCCGATCAGCAATGCCGCGCCCCGCGACGGCCGCGCGGACGCTGCGATCACAGCGGCGATCACGACGGTGACGCCGACGAGCAGTTGACCCCAGACGTCAATTCCCCACGGCCACTCCAGAACTGAGGCCGCCGTATAGGCGTCGCCCTGATAGAGGGGAAGCGCGGTTCCGATCAGGACAGCGACGGCGCCGATCCCACCGACGATAAGCACCAGCCCTCGCGAACCGCCACCTACCGACGTGTCGACATCCTCACGCTCGGCGCTTCCCGCCAGCCAGACGAGCAGTCCCGTCGCCGCAGCGAGGAAAGCCGCGCCGCAGAGCACGAAGGCACCGGCCCCCAACCCGACGCCCGGTACGTCCGTGGCGATGACAGCCGACTGCATGACAGCGGCGACTCCCATCACGACCGTGGTCCACAACACGCCGACGGCCGGCCGCACCACCGCGGCGCGGCCCGGGGCGAACAAGCCCAGACCGGCGACCAGCAGTACAGCAGCCGCGAGCAGGACAACTCGAGACGAGAGCATGGACGGTTCGGGGATGTTCTCCGGCAACGACAGGACCGGAAGTGCCACGCCCAGGGCTGCCACTGCTGCGGTGACAACTGCGCCGATACCGGCAACGCGGTGAAGTCTGTTCACCCGCGCTTGCGCCGCGCGGGACTGAGCCACCATCGCCGCTTTCAGCGCACCCTTTGTCGTCTTCGCGGGTGCGCGAACCACACTTTCAGCGGGAATCGCATCTTTTTCACGCCTGGAAGCGAGGTAGGGAGCTGAAACGCCGATCACGGCGATGACCACGGCGGCCAGTGCCCCGACCACCGATCCCGAACCGGCGCCGATCCGATCGCCGGCCGCGAACCCAGCCATCACCCTGGTTCCACTGACTGCGAGTGCGCCGAGACCGACACCGATCAGGGCGCCGCAGCCCACCGGTAGCGAGATGGACGTCAATGCCGCCGCGACCGCAACGAGTACCGCGACGCCGACCAATCCCGTACCGACGGCGGTGGCCGCCGCCGAGTCGACGAGCGGTTTGACCAGAAAGATCGGATCCTGCGAACTGAAGGAAGGACCGAACAGGGAGAGCACGAACACCACCGCGGCCAGAATCAGCAGCGCTGTCGGCCACCCACCGATCCGCCCGCCAACCGATCGCCCGTCGAATTCCGCGGCGCGAGCGCTGCCGTATCCGTCCCGCTCCGATTCACGATGGACGACCATGAAGCCGAGGACACCGGACACCACAAGAAGTCCGTGGCCCGCGAGCGCGAGATAAGCGCCCGGACCCGCATCGATCGAACCCGCCGAAATCGGACGGAAAAGGTCCAAGCGGTTTGCATCGATTGCGTCGACGAACAACTGAACGTCGAGGATCGCCGCGCCGAGGGACACCGCGCCGATACCTGCCAGGAGTCCACCTGCGAAGGCGGGCCTGCGCCCCGAGGTGAGCACCGCAACCAGCGGCACGACGATCGTGCAGACGGCAGCGAAGAGAGCGGCGGAAGCAAGAGCCCCCGTCGTGTCGACCCCGCGGCCACTCCCGACTCCGACGACGGGACTGGCTGCCACTCCGACGGCACCGAGCAGTCCGATTACCGCCGCGAGTGGCGCCCCGGACTTCACTCCGGGGTCGTCGAAACGCGCCTGCGACGTAGTTCCAGGTGTTGTGGACACTCGATCGACGGTAGTGCCTGAATGGACCGGTGATCCGGTTGTGACACGCGTGATCACGAAACGAGATGATTCGTCCGTTTTGCCCGGATCGACATATTCCCAGGTCAAGCTGTGAGGCACGTCACATAATCGGACAGGTTTCCGCTACGGCTTGCGCCCATCGCAATCATTTCGTTACCGTCAGTCGGTCTAAGTCACGGGCTGATCACGAACTCGAGGAGAGAACCGGCATATGCATCACCGCAGCCAGTTCACCGCTAGTAGGTTCTCGAACTCAGCTCCAGACGAGGTCACGACCACTTATCCAACGCACTCGGCCAGGCGTTACACCGAGACCAAAAGTTCTGAGATCTCTACCGATATGTTCACTCGAAATTCATCCTCCACGTCGTCAGATTCCGACTCTCACGAGTTCGTCGAGTCCGACGTGATCAGCACCCCCACTTACGCCTCCTCCGCACCGACAGTCGATGTCGAATCTCCGGTTCGCCGCAGCGGTGCTCACCGACTCCCCACCCCTCCCTCCGCTCTCAAGGGCCGCGCCGCCGTTCTGGCAGTTGCAGCCGGCGCGGTTGTCGCCGCGGGCCAGGCAGTTGTCAACGACGGTTCCTCTTCTGCCGCCGACCACTCGGAAGTTGCACTCGCCAACGAGTCCTCCGCGATCGGTACCACCGCAGAACCGCAGGCCGCTCAGTTCGCTCCGGCCACCTCCACGGCAGCCACCACCGAGGCCGACGCTCCGCAGGTCCTCAACGTCGCAGCGCCGACCGACCTCTCCCAGTTCAGCAACCTGCTTGCCAAGGGCCAGCGTTTCAGTGACGAGCGCGCAGCACGCGAAGCCGCTGCCCGTCGCCCGCTGTTCGTGCTGCCGGCAGTGGGCACGTTCACGTCCAACTTCGGCACCCGCTGGGGCACCCTGCACGCCGGCGTCGACATCGCCGCCCCGATCGGGACGCCCATCGTCGCCGTCGCCGACGGCAAGGTCATCGATTCAGGTCCGGCTTCCGGGTTCGGCATGTGGGTACGCCTACAGCACGCAGACGGAACGATCACCGTCTACGGCCACATCGACACGTCCACCGTCACGGTCGGTCAGCAGGTCATGGCCGGCGACCAGATCGCCACTGTCGGCAACCGCGGCTTCTCCACCGGCCCGCACCTTCACTTCGAGGTTCATCTCGCCGGCGAGAACAAGATCGATCCCCTCCCCTGGCTCGCCTCACGCGGCATCAGCCTCGGCGTCGAGCAGGACTGATCGCAAGCCCAACGCTTCTCATGAAAAACTTCCGGCCCGCACCTTTCCAGGTACGGGCCGGAAGTTTTTGCCTGTCTTCTACAGCTTGACCATCGGCACACCGCCGATGAGCATCAACCGCACCTTGCCCGCGCTACCGAAGTCGATGGTGACCGTCGCGGTGGGGCCAGTGCCCTTGGTTTCCAACACGGTGCCCAGACCGTACTTGTCGTGACTGACGCGGTCACCCGTGGCGAGGACCAGAACGTTGTTGCGGCCACGCGCGGCACCGAAACTGGGAGTCGACGCGGCCTTGCCGGACCCTCCCCCGTAGTTCTGCCCGCCGCCGTATCCCTGGCCGCCCTGGCTGCCGTAGCGGCTTCCGCTGCCGTAACCCGGCCTGCCGCTTCCGAATCCGCCACCGGTGCCCGGATCCTCACGACGCCAGTTGATCAGGTCCTCCGGGATCTCCTGGATGAACCGCGACGCCGGGTTCTGGATCGGTTGCCCCCACGCCGAACGCATGATCGCGCGCGTCAGGTACAGGCGCTGCCTGGCACGGGTGATGCCGACGTAAGCAAGTCGACGCTCTTCGGACAGCTCTGCCGGATCCCCGAGGGCGCGCATGTGCGGGAACTGCCCGTCCTCCCAACCGGTGACGAAGACGACCGGGAACTCGAGGCCCTTGGCGGTGTGAAGCGTCATCATGGTCACGACGCCGTCGTCGGAGTCCGGCAGTTGATCGGCGTCGGCGACAAGCGATACCCGTTCGAGGAAGGCGGCAAGCGAACCCGGATCGGGTTCGCCTTCACGCATTGCTGCGGTTTCCTCGTCGTCCGGATCGATCAGCCCGGCCGCGTTTCGCGCGTCGGAACTGAATTCCCTTGCCACGCTGACGAGTTCGTTCAAGTTGTCGAGTCGCGCGCCATCCTGCGGATCGCTGCTCGCCGCAAGCTCGGCGCGGTAGCCGGTGCGCTCGAGCACCGCCTCGGCAACCTCACCGATGTCACCGAGCTCGAACGGTTCGTCCTCGTCGGCGGCCGCTGTCGGTAGCAGGGCCCGCAGCCCGTCCATCATCTCGAGGAACGACGCGATGGCCTTCTGTGACCGCGTATTGAGCAGCGCCACTTTGCCTTCCGCGCCGTCACGGAGAGCGGCGGCGAAGCTGATGTTGCGATGCTCGGAGTGCACGGCGACGCAGGCTTCGGCTCGATCACCGATACCGCGTCGGGGCGTGTTGAGAATGCGTCGCAGGCTCACGGTGTCGTCCTCGTTGGCGAGGACGCGCAGATACGCGACGATGTCCCGAACTTCCTTGCGCTCGTAGAAGCGAACGCCGCCGACCACCTTGTACGGCACTCCGAGTCGAATGAAGATCTCCTCGAGCGCGCGCGAGGAGTTGTTGGTCCGGTAGAACACCGCGATGTCGGCGAACTTGGTCTCGCCCTGGTCCACCAGCCGATCGATCTCCGAGGCGACAAACGATGCTTCGTCGTGCTCGTTGTCTGCAACGTAGCCGACGATCAGTTCGCCTTCACCCGAATCGGTCCACAGACGCTTTTCTCGTCGGCCGGTGTTCTTGGAAATCACGGAGTTGGCCGCAGACAGAATGTTCTGCGTCGAACGGTAGTTCTGTTCGAGAAGGATGGTCCGAGCATCCGGGTAGTCGCGTTCGAACTCTTCGATGTTGCGGATAGTGGCTCCGCGGAATGCGTAGATCGACTGATCGGCGTCACCGACGACGCACAGTTCGGCCGGGGCAACGGCGTGGTCGGACTCGCCGGCACCGCCGACCAGTTCACGCACAAGCATGTATTGCGCGTGGTTGGTGTCCTGGTACTCGTCGACGAGCACGTGACGGAAGCGGCGGCGGTAGTACTCGGCGATCTGTGGAAACGCCTGAAGAAGCGCGACGGTCTCACCGATGAGATCGTCGAAGTCGAGTGCGTTCGCCGCACGCAGCCGCTGTTGGTAGTGGCCGTAGACCTTGGCGATCAGTCGCGGAAGTTCGGCCGGATCCTGATCGGCTGCGACAACCGCCTCTTCCGGTCCGACGAGTTCGTTCTTCAGATTGGAGATATGCGTGGCGAGAAGCCGCGCGGAGAATCGTTTGGTGTCGAGCTCGAGGTCCTTCGAGATCATCGTCAGCAGTCGACGCGAATCGTCGGAATCGTAGATCGAGAAATTCGAGTTCAAACCGGGTAGGAGCGCCGCCTGTGCTCGCAGAATCCGCACGCAACTGGAGTGGAACGTCGAGACCCACATGGCGTTGGCACGCGGTCCGACAAGAGCTGCCACACGCTCGCGCATCTCGGCCGCAGCCTTGTTGGTGAACGTGATGGCCAGGATCTGACCGGGGGTGACACCCCGTTCGGCCAGCAGATAGGCGATACGACGCGTCAGCACTGCAGTCTTGCCCGAGCCGGCGCCCGCGACTATCAGCAACGGCGAACCGGCATGGACCACGGCCTCGCGCTGTTGCGGGTTGAGACCCTCGAGGAGGGCGTCCGAACCCGCGTCGTGTCCCCGCGCGCCGCCCCCGTCGTGCTGGGAATGTCCGTCGTGCTCACCGAGTGCTGGGTACGTGTTCATCGCCTGTCCACGCTACCGGCGTCCACCGACACGGTCGTCAGTGCGTCCACCTGCTGGTAGAGGCACTTGGATTACCTGTGTCGAGCATGGCAAACTGGACGCTATGTTCAGCATTTCCGTTCGCGACAACACGGCCGACCCCGTCGGCCCGCTGTGGCGCTACTTTACGTGCCCCGGACCTCGGTGCACGTGATCTGAACAGCTCACCCGCCCCTGGTCCGAATCGGATCCGGGGCATTTTCGTCAGTGTGCCTGGATCGGTAACGACCCGAGCCGAGACCACGATCCACGCAGTAGGAAGAGGAGACGAATAGCAATGAGCACCCAGGCTGCAGCCCCCCATGGAAATACTGTCGATACTGTAAAAACTGCTCCGACAGACGTCGAGATCCCCCAGAGTGAGGCGGAGATCGACGAACTACGGAAAGAAATCGACCGTCTCGACGCCGAGATCCTCGCGGCCATCAAACGCCGCTCCGAGGTCTCCCAGATCATCGGCCGTACCCGGATGGCATCGGGTGGTCCGCGTCTGGTGCACAGCCGCGAGATGAAGGTCCTAGAACGATTCAACGAGCTGGGCCAGGAAGGCCACACTCTCGCGATGCTGCTCCTGCGCCTGGGCCGCGGACGCCTGGGCCACTAGCGCACACCCAGATCACTTGCGAACGGCCACATCGGATGCCTCTGGCAGTCCCGATGTGGCCGTTCGCGTGTGTATCAGCTCTCGAGCGCGATGTACTTCGTGTTCAGGTATTCCTCGATCCCCTCGGTCCCGCCCTCGCGGCCGAATCCGGATTCCTTCACGCCACCGAACGGCGCTGCCGCGTCCGAGATCACTCCGCGGTTGACGCCGATCATTCCTGATTCCAGTGCGTCGGAAACCCGAAGCGCACGGTCGAGATCCCTCGTGAAGATGTACGCGGCCAGTCCGAACTCGGTGTCGTTGGCGGCTGCGATTCCCTCGGCTTCGGTGTCGAAGCCGGTGATCGCGGCGACGGGTCCGAACACCTCTTCTTTCAGAATCCGCGCGCTGGCCGGAACGTCTGCCAACACCGTGGCTGGATAGAAGTACCCTTCACCACCCGGCGCTTCGCCGCCCAGTCGCACCTTCGCCCCGGCATCCACCGCATCTGCAACCAACTCCGCGACCGTGTCGAGTTGGTTCTGGTTGATCAGCGGGCCGAGCTTCGTCTCCGGGTCGGTACCGGGTCCCATCGTGAAAGTCGCCATCTTCTCGGTCAGCTTGGTCGTGAACTCTTCACGCACGGCGTTGGCGACGTGGAACCGGTTGGCGGCGGTGCATGCTTCGCCACCGTTGCGAAGCTTCGCCAGCACCGCGCCCTCGACTGCCTTGTCGACGTCCGCGTCGTCGAACACCACGAAGGGTGCGTTGCCACCCAATTCCATCGACGTGCGGAGCAATCGCTTCGCGGACTTCTCCACCAGCATCTTGCCGACGCCGGTGGACCCGGTGAAGGTGAGCTTGCGCAGTCGAGGGTCGTCGATGAGAGGGCCGGTCACTTCACCGGATTTCGATGTCGGCAACACCGAGAGGACTCCGTCGGGCAACCCTGCTTCGGCCATGAGCTGAGCAAGCAACAACATCGTCAACGGGGTCTCCGAGGCGGGCTTGACGATGATCGTGCAGCCGGCGGCCAACGCCGGGCCGATCTTGCGGGTACCCATCGCCAACGGGAAATTCCAGGGAGTGATGGCCAGACACGGTCCGACCGGCGCTTTGGTGACAAGGATCCGGCCGTTGCCCGCCGGCGCCGGCGTGTAGCGCCCGCCGATGCGAACGGCCTCCTCGCTGAACCACCGGAAGAACTCCGCCCCGTACTTCACCTCGGCGCGACTTTCGGCGAGTGCCTTGCCCATTTCGAGGGTCATCAGCAGCGCCACGTCCTCGGCTCGCTCGGTGATCTTCTCGAAGACGGCTCGCAGGATTTCACCACGCTCGCGCGCAGGTGTGCTCGCCCACTTCGACGAGACGGCGACGGCTTCGTCGAGAGCGCGCAGCGCGTCCGCGGGGCTCGCATCGGCGACATCGGTCAACGATTTCCCGGTCGCCGGATCCGCCACCGGGAAGGTCGCGTTGTTCTCCGCGGGCACGAACCGACCGCCGACGAACAACTGGGTGGGAACTGATCGAATGAATTCGAATGTGTCCATGGGTTCCATGATGCTCGTCGGAGCCGCGTCCGTCTGCCCGCGAGCGAGACTCACGCGGAAGTTTCCAGCTTGTGCCACTAAAGTCGATGATCGTGAGCACTGACATCACCGGAACCTCAGCCTGGCAGAAACTGCGCGCTCATTACGCCGACATCGAAGGCGTTCACCTGCGAGAACTCTTCCAGGACGATCCAGCCCGCGGGCGAGAGCTGACGATCGACGCCGGTGATCTTCACATCGACTACAGCAAGCATCGCGTCAGCCGCGAGACTCTCGCGCTGCTCGTCGACCTGGCCCGCGAGGCCGGCGTCGAGGCACGACGCGACGCGATGTTCGCGGGCGATCACATCAACACTTCCGAAGACCGCGCCGTACTGCACACAGCGCTGCGTCTGCCGAAGGATTCTGCTCTGACCGTCGACGGTCAAGACGTCGTCGCCGACGTTCACGAAGTTCTGGACGCGATGGGCGCTTTTGCCGACCGTGTGCGCAGCGGCGAGTGGACCGGAGCTACCGGCAAGCGCATCCGCACCATCGTCAACATCGGCATCGGCGGTTCCGACCTCGGGCCGGTGATGGTCTACCGCGCACTACGGCATTACGCCGACGCCGGAATCAGCGTCCGGTTCGTCTCCAACATCGACCCTGTCGATCTGGTCGGACAGCTCGACGACCTCGATCCGGAGACGACGCTCTTCATCGTCGCATCCAAGACGTTCTCCACCCTCGAGACCCTCACCAACGCGACAGCGGCAAAGCGTTGGCTGTTCGCCGGTCTGGGCAGCGAAGACGTCTCGGCCGTAGCCAAGCATTTCGTCGCAGTCTCCACCCACGGTGACCGCGTGGCGGAGTTCGGCATCGACACCGCGAACATGTTCGGGTTCTGGGATTGGGTCGGCGGGCGCTACTCCGTCGACTCGGCGATCGGCTTGTCGGTCATGTGTGCCGTCGGACCCGTTCGCTTTGCGGAGTTCCTCGACGGTTTCCACCAGATCGACACGCACTTCCGAAACCAACCGCTCGAGCAGAACGCGCCGGTCCTCCTCGGCCTCATCGGGCTCTGGTATTCCAACTTCTTCGGCGCACAGTCCCGCGCAGTGCTGCCCTACTCCAACGACTTGCTGCGCTTTCCCGCCTACCTGCAGCAGCTGACCATGGAGTCCAACGGCAAATCGGTTCGCGCCGACGGCTCACCGGTGACCACGTCCACCGGTGAGATCTTCTGGGGCGAGCCCGGAACCAACGGCCAACACGCCTTCTACCAACTCCTGCATCAGGGCACCTGGCTGGTGCCTGCCGATTTCATCGGGTTCGCGGAATCCACCGACGATCTGCCTACTGCGGACGGCACGGGATCAATGCACGATCTGCTCATGAGTAACTTCTTCGCTCAGACAAAGGTTCTCGCGTTCGGCAAGACTGCCGAAGAAATCGCGTCAGAGGGCACTGCTCCGGAGCTGGTGCCACACAAGGTGATGCCAGGCAACCGGCCTTCGAGCACTATCTTGGCGAAGGAGCTGACCCCCTCGGTCGTAGGTCAGCTGATCGCACTTTACGAGCACCAGGTATTTGTCGAAGGTGCTGTGTGGGGTGTCAATCCGTTCGATCAGTGGGGCGTCGAACTCGGCAAGACACAAGCCATGGAACTGGGGCCTGCGCTCTCTTCCGAAGCAGCACCCGGCGACCTCGGCGACACATCCACAGATGCTCTGGTGCAGTGGTACCGCAGAGAGCGCGGACGGGCCTGACTCACGCGGCGGCCGGGCCGAACCAACTTTCCGTTGTGTACACGCGTCCGGATCGGTCGACGAGCCGAGCCCGAAGCTCTTGCTGTTCAACCCATTTGATGGCGCTTATCCCCCGGATCAACGCAGCTTCGCTCGCGGCGTACGCCCACACCGCGTCGTCAGCAATCACCGAGACCTGTGCCCATTCCGTGGAGGGCCGCTCCTGGTTCGGCTCCCAGGAGGGCAGCTCCAGCGCCCGCGCCGTCGCCATCGCGGTTCCGTTGATCAGTTCGACTTCTTCGCTGTCCGGCACCGGAATCTGCCAGCCACCAGCCGGTGCATGGCCGGCCGTGGCGATCACGTCGCCGATCCGCACAGCAACGCCGCATTGTAATTCGGCGGCGACGATCTGCGCGGCGCGATCGACGGTGTCGGCCTTGGCAACTCCGGTGATGTCGAACGACGCACCCCAGGGCGCGTACACCACGTCTCCGTCGAGCTGTACGTCCTCGAACGTCGGGGTCGGGTGCACCGGAGGGATGGATTCGTCCTCGGAGTAGTTGTCGGCAAGCGGATTGACTGCACCGCCGGTCATACGGGCAGCCCACAGCGCCGACCGCAGCAGAGCCGACATACGTCGTGTCACTTTGACCGGAGTTCCCTGAGCGAGGTTGACGGCGTGAATCTCGGCGTCTCCCCGGCGAAGGTCGCAGACCGCTTCGGTTTCGTCGATGGCAGCTGCGATCAACGCGTGCGCAGTAGGCAGCGCAGCGCCCTCGGTGACGTCCACCTCCACGGCGGAATCCCACATCGCCCACTTCTCGACACTGACCATGTCAGTCCTGCCCTTCGAACACACTGTGTTGTAACCAGTATGCGCCGGTCAGCAACCCCCGTGCCATAAAGCGCTTCCGAGGCCGAGGCACACATGCCGCAGGTTGAGCAGCGCACGGCGGGGACTGGATGGTAGATCTGTGCGACAGAATTGCCGCCCGGACTGTCGCCCTCCGTGTGCAAGACGTGTAATCCTCCACATGGTTCTGACATGCACCTGACTGCGACGACGTCGACTACTACTGGCGCAGCGGGCAATTCCGATCCGAAAGACGCAGAGTCGACGCTCGACATGTCCGGCCGACCGGCTGCGCTTCGAGCCCGGTCCGCCGCAGCAACACGCCCGGGCGGCGCTGATGTCACCGCATGAACCTTATGTCACCGCATGAAAAATGGGGACCGACGAGAAGCACTGTGTTCCAACGTCGATGACATACCAATCGGCCGCTTTCAATGCGCGTCACTTTCGCAGGTGGACACACCTGAGCGCTCACTCTCGAGTGCAGCAAAATACGGGCCCACCACTGCGCGCGAGCGTCGAGCAGAGCACCGAGAAGAAGTCCCGAACACGCGGCGCGCCAACCGCCGGCACGACGACGCCCGGTGCCCGGCGGCAGCGCTTCGCACGTTACAGACCGAGCAGGAATGCATCGACACAAAATGGATAGGACCGGCTGAAAGAACCTGCAGCACAATGGCGTAACCACCACCGTTCGGCTTATACGCTACCGCCGTACACCTTGGCAAAACGAACGGTCAGTACGCGGCGAAAATCACATACTTTACAAAGTCTTTGGAATTTTTCTGCGCCAAATATCCGCAGGTGAAAGGACTTTCGACCAGAGTCCAGAATAACCGTGTCGTCTACTATGTGAAAACTGCGAAGTAGCTGTGACGCTGGGTCACGCTCGAGGGAGGAATTGTGACCGATTCATTCAAGGACCGTTTGAACGCCTTGTACCCGGCCACAGCACCGAGACTCACCAACGCACAAGTTGTGGAAGCCCTTTCGCAACGTGGATGCAAGATTTCGACACCGTACCTCTCGCAACTCCGGAGCGGTGTGCGCACGAATCCATCGGAGCAAGTCGTTTTGGCATTGGCCGATTACTTCGGCGTGGCAGCAGAGTACTTCTTCGGCCCGACACCTCGCCAAGATCCCGAACTGATTCCGGAAGAAGACCGTTCGGTTGTCGAGGAGTTCCACGACAGCGAATTACGTTCTCTGGCCATAAAAGCGGTCGATCTCTCCCCTGAATCGCAGGACTTGCTCTCATCGATTGCGGAGAAACTTCGCTCGTCCGAAGGACTCCCGGCCGTCCCTCCGGATTGCAGCACCTACACCCCACCGTTCACTCGCGACTAGTCCGGAGCGGAGTTCAGCGAGTCAGATCAGCGAGTCAAGCGGCCCAATAGTGCCGAAGCTGTGATGATTCCGAGCAGCGCGGCCCCGATCAGCACGCCGAAGTCGACGAGGTAGTCGGTGGGCATTCCGATCAGCAGACCGCGCAGCGCTGACACCTCGTAACTCAGCGGATTGATGCGACTGAGCCACTGAACCCACGTCGGCATGAGTTCGACCGGGTACAGAGCGTTGGACGCGAAGAACAACGGCATGGTGATCGCCTGGCCGATGCCCATCAATCGATCTCGTTTGAGCACGATCCCCGCGATCGCAACCGACAGACAGGCGAAGAACGCCGAGCCGAGGACAACGACAGCCACGACGCCGAGCAGCTTGATCGGGTTCCACGTCATGCTCACGCCCAGCAGCGCCGCTACAACGACTACGACCACGGCCTGGGCGACCGCACGGATACCGGCTGCAAATGCCTTTCCGGTGACCAGTGCGGCTCGTGGCGTCGGCGTCACCATGAGTTTGGTGAGGACTCCCGCGTCACGCTCCCAGATGATCTGGATTCCGTAGAAGATCGCAACAAAAAGCGCGGACTGCGCAATGATGCCCGGCGCGAGAAAGTCGAGATACGGTACGTCGCCAGTCGGGATCGCTCGGATATGACTGAACGTCTGACCGAAGATCACCAACCAGAGGATCGGCTGGATTGCGCGCGTGACCAATTCAGATCGGTCGTGCCGCAACTTCTGAACTTCCACGAGGCAGAATGTGTAAATTCTCGAGAGCAATCGAGCAAGACCGTTGGTAGTGGGATCAGCCCAAGCGGCGCGCTGTGCGACGGGCAGTGCGGACATCGCGGAGACCTCCTGACTTGCCGCCGGTGAGGTCGTCGCCGGTGTAGTGACGGAACACGTCTTCGAGAGTGGCCTCCGGCCCCAGTTCGGCGGCCAACGCGCTCGGCTCGCCCACTGCACGAAGTTCACCGTGATGCATCAACGCAACACGATCACACAACTCCTCGGCTTCTTCCATGTAGTGCGTCGTGAGCAGCACAGTCATGCCGTACTGCTTCTGCATCTCCGCCACTCGCTGCCAGACGGATTCGCGGGCAATGGGATCCAACCCCACCGTCGGTTCGTCGAGTACCAGCAGCGACGGTCGGTTCACCAGTGCCTGCGCAAGTTCGAGCCGTCGCACCATACCGCCGGAGAAGCTCGACGCGAGACGCTCACCTGAATCGAGCAGATCCACCATCTCGAGCGCCTGGTCGACGCGCTCGCGTCGTTCGGACCGCGGAACGTCGTACAGTCGCGCGAACCAGGTCACGTTCTCGCGTGCGGTCAATGCGCTTTCGATCGAGAGCTGTTGTGGCACGTACCCGAGGTAGCGCCGAATGGTCATCGCTTCGCTGCGAACGGAGCGACCGAGAATTCGAATGTCACCCTCTTGCAGAGGAAGTAACGTGTTGAGCAACCTGATCGTCGTCGTCTTTCCTGCGCCGTTGGGACCGAGCAGGCCGAAGCATTCCCCCGCGTTGACGACCAGACTCAGGTTGTCCACCGCCCGATGACCGCCGAACTTGTATGTGACCGAGTCGATCTCGACCGCGGGTGCGTCAGGGTCAGGCATGTGTACTGCTCGGCTCCTCCACCACTGCGTCAGCATCTCACTGCCCCCCGCCTTCCGATCCGGCTGCTGCCAGAGCGCTCGCCAATCGAGACAGGGCCGGTAGCGCAGCCTCGATACTTGCCCTGTCCTCTGCGGTCAGAGTCGACAATGCCTGACCGACAATCACACTCCGGCGATCACGCCACACCTCGACGCGGGCGCGCGCCTCGTCCGCGAGCACCAATCGCGCGACGCGGCGGTCGGCCTCGTCGGCAACGCGTTCGATCACTCCCTCGTCGACGAGCTGCCGAACCAGGGTGGACACCGTGTTTGCCGCGACACCCAATCGCCCGGCAGCCTCAGCCACCGACAGACCCGGGTTGCGCCGTAGCAGCCTGACGAGTTCGATTTGGGCGCCGCCGAGCGGTCGTTCTGCAAACGGTCGCCCCGATGCCTTCCTCGTACCCCGGCGCAATTGCCCGAGCGTCTCCAGGACGTCATCCGAAAGCCTGTGATCTGCTCCGATTTCATCCACACCTCACAATAGCTCTGTAACAGAGCTATTGTCGAGGAATCCCGACGCCCGGCGTTTTCAGCTCGTCCGCAACGGGTATCCCCGATTGCTTGTCCCGAGCACTCCCGCCCAGAACGGAGACGTCATGCGCAGACAGTGGTTGTTCGCGACGGTTGCGAGTACCGCCCTGATCCTCACCGGTTGCTCGCCCGACGCCCTCGATTCCGGGGACAGCGCAGACAACGTCACTGCCATTGCGACGTCGCTGTCGCCACCCGCCGCCGCTGATGCACCCCTGCTGAAGACCGCCGACTCCCCACTCGGGACGATCGCCGTCGACGGCGAAGGCATGACCGTCTACGTCTACAACCCGGACGAGGAGAACTCACAAGCCGGGTCGTGCGACGAAGCGTGCCTGCGTTACTGGCCGGCGGTCACCTCGGTCACGGATTCGCCGATCGTCGAAGGAATCGACGCTGTCATCGACACTGTCGACGGGCCTGAAGGATCTTTCCAGATCACCGTCAACGGCAAGCCCGTCTATCGGTACCTCGACGACAAGGTTCCCGGAGACATGCTCGGACAGAGCGTCGGCAGCCTGTGGTGGATGATCGACGCCGCCGGAAACCCCGTGTTCAAGACCGAGTAACCCTCAGTTGTACGGCTGCCGAGCGGTTTCGGGGTCGCCGTATGTGATTGCCCGTTCCCGACGCGTTTTCGATGCCAGGGTTGCGCCCCAGTTCAGCACCGTGCTGGCGCGGTTGCGGAAACCGGCGAGGAATGCGATGTGGATGATTCCCCAGGACACCCATCCGATGAACCCGGACAACTGGACCGGCCCTGCCTGAAGCAACGCGTGGCGTCGCGAAATGTAGGCCGCGGTTCCAAGATCGCGGTACTTGAACGGTTTTCGGCTGGGCACGCCGTTTTCGACGGTTGCAGCGATCCGGGCACCGGCGTGCCGACCACCCTGCATCGCGACCTCGGCCACCCCGGCAAGTTTGTCCCGGGACATGAGGTCGCCCACCACGTAGACGTTCGGGTGGCCGGGAACGGTCAGATCGGCTTCCACCTCGATGCGGCCACCGCCGACCTGCTTCACACCCAGCGCCGTGGCCAGTGCCTCGGCGAACGGCACCGCTTCGACGCCCGCGGTCCACAGAATCGTGCGGGTCTCGTACTGCCGCTTCTCTTTTGTCTTCTTGTCCGTCGTCTCGATGCTGGTCTCGCACACGTCGGTGACGTGCACGCCGAGGTGAGTCTCGACGCCGATCCCGTCGAGAGTACGTTTGGCGGCGGCCGAGAGCTTGCGACTGAACGAAGGGAGCACCCGATCGTCGCCGTGGAAGAGCAGTACCCTTGCCTCGTCCGGGTCGATGGACCGGAACTCGTTTGTGAGCGCGTGCATCGCCAATTCGCGGATCTGTCCGGCTAATTCGACGCCGGTGGGTCCGCCGCCCGCCACGGCGAATGTCAGCCACGGTCGACGTTCTTCCGCAGTCGGGAGCGATTCGGCCATCTCGAACGCAGCAATGAGACTGCGCCTGATCGCCAAAGCGTCGTCGAGGGTTTTCATGCCGGGCGCCCATTTGATGAACTCGTCCTGGCCGTGGTAGGACTGGCGCATTCCAGCCGCCACGATCAGGTAGTCGTACGGCAATTCGAAGGTCGACCCGTCGAAGCGACTGGCAGTCAGTATCCCGGCGTCGGCGTCCACCGACTTGGCCTCGCCCAGAACGACGTTCGTGTTCTTGTTGTCCTCGAGCAGATGTCGCAGCGGACTTGCGATCTGCCCTTCGGAGAGCAGACCCGTGGCGCACTGGTAGAGCAGGGGCTGGAAGACGTGGCTGGTCCCTCGGTCGATCAGAACCACCTCGACGTCGGCCTTCTTGAGTCGTCTCGCTGCATACAGTCCACCGAAGCCGCCACCGACGATCACTACCCGGGGCTTACCGTTCGAGATGTGGATGCTCATCAGACAAACCTCGCTGTCACGGAGTTGGGCAGGAATCGTAGGGCCGCATCTATCCCTTGCCACTTGAGGCCGGGTAGCGCCGCTCGGGTGGTTTCCTTCTCGATGGCGTCGACCATGGCACTGACGCCTTCGTCCAGACTGGCCATGAGCGCTGCGTCGTCGCCGGCGCCGGCGGACATGTCGGTCTTGATGAAGCCCGGCAGCAGGGTGGTGACCCGAATAGGTGTGCGCGCCAACTCGATACTGAGCGCCTCACCCAGAGCCGCTACCCCGGCCTTGCTTGCCGAATAGGCCGCTTTTGGCCCGGGTAGCCCCCGATCCGCGCTGATCGAGGACACGAGAACCAGGTGTCCGGAGTCCTGCGCGCGGAAGATCTCGAGCGCAGCTTCACACTGCGACAGCGCGCCGACAAAATTCGTCTGCGCTGTTGCAAGATTCGCGTGCGCTTTTCCGGTTCCGATCTTGGCGCCCTTGCCGAGCCCGGCGTTCACGATCACCCGGTCCAGGCCGCCCAACTCGTCGCGCAGCTCACCGAAAACCCGGACGACGGAATCGTGTTCGGTCACATCGAGTTCGCGCACTGCGACGCTGATCGACGGGTACTGCGCCACCAACTCCCCTCGCAGCGTGTCGAGCCGATCCGTCCGCCGGGCACACAGCGCGAGGTCGCGACCGGCCGCGGCGAATCTCCTGGCCATCTCCTCCCCCAGACCCGAACTGGCACCGGTGATCAAAATCTTCTGCCGCGTCATGGGTGCAACTGTAGCCACCATCGAGCTCTCGTACCCGGCAGTAACCGAGCGAACTCGGACCGATCCGGCATACCGTGAAGCAATGACCGACGAATTCGATGTCATCGTGATCGGCGGTGGGCCCGCCGGCGAGAACGCCGCCGCATACGCCATCGCCGGAAGTAATCGCACCGCCGCAATCGTGGAACACGAACTGGTCGGTGGTGAATGCTCGTATTGGGCCTGTATGCCCAGCAAGGCACTACTGCGCCCGGGGCAGGTCCTCGAGGCGGCCGACGCCTTGCCCGGGATCCCGGCCGGACCGCTGGACGTCGATGCCATTCTGAAACGGCGCGACTCGTTCACCCACAACCACGACGATTCGTCCCAGGTCGACTGGGCAACCTCCGCGGGCATCACCGTGATCAAAGGCCACGGGGTCATCGACGGCGAGCGAGCAGTGACCGTCGACGGGACCCGTAAGCTCCGTGCCCGCCAGGCCGTCGTACTCGCCACGGGAACGACCGCCACCGTCCCGAAGACACCGGGATTGCGCGAGGCACTCCCGTGGACCTCGCGCGACGCCACCAACCTGCACGAGGTTCCGTCGCGAGTGGCGGTCATCGGCGGCGGAGTGGTCGCAACTGAGTGCGCAACGTGGTTGTCGTCGTTCGGCGCTCACGTGACGTTGCTCGTGAGGGGCGATGCTCTGTTGAAATCAGCAGAACCGTTTGCCGGAACGATGGTGGCCGAAGCACTCGGCGCCCGCGGTGTGGACGTTCGACTGAGCACTGCCGTCAACTCGGTCTCACGCCCCGATGCCAAGGACACCGGCGAAGGTCACATCCACGGTGGACCCGTCAGCATCGAGACATCGTCCGGCGTGATCGAAGTCGACGAGGTCATCGTCGCGGCGGGCCGCGGGCCGACATCTGCCGATCTCGGCTTGTCCGTCATCGGCCTCGAGGACGGCAAGTACGTCACCACTGACGATCACCTCTGTGCCCAAGGTGAGTGGCTCTACGCCGTCGGCGACATCAACGGTCGTTCTCCCCTCACCCACATGGGCAAGTATCAGGCGAGAGTCTGCGGAGACGTCATCGCCGCGCGGGCCGAGAGCCGCGGACTCAGGGGACCTCGGTACACGGCGTCGGCGGACAACGGACAGGTCCCCCAGGTGGTGTTCACCTCACCCGAAATCGCCTGGGTGGGACGCACCGAGAAGAAAGCTCGCGACGACGGCTACGACGTCGAAGTCGTGGAGATCGAACTCGCCGTCGCGGGATCTTCGCTGCTGCGCGACGACTACTCGGGGCGCGCGAAGTTGGTGATCGACAAGGCCACCGACGTGATCCTCGGCGCTACCTTCGCCGGGCCCGAAGTATCCGAGCTGGTGCATGCGGCGACAATCGCGGTCGTCGGCGCCGTACCACTGGAAACTCTCTGGCATGCGGTGCCCTCGTATCCGACGGTCAGTGAAGTCTGGCTTCGATTGCTGGAGGCTCGCCGCTGACGCGCTCCCGAAGTACGTATAGTCGCGACATGGCGTCCGACATACTTGTGACCACGGCCGACGGCACCCTGCGCGGCCGCCGGGTGGGAAAACTTCGTGCCTGGCGCGGAATTCCCTACGCCCGGCCGCCGGTCGGAACACTGCGTCTGACGCGACCCCAGCCGGTCACGCCGTGGACCGGAGAACGCGACGCGACCAGGTTCGGCGACGCGTCTGTCCAACACAAGAAGGGGCTGTTGCTCGCGCCCGGGAAGTACCAGCCGAGCAGCGAGGACTGCCTGACGCTCAACGTGCTCGCCCCCGCGAACACCGGCAATACTCCGCGTCCCGTCATGGTTTTCATCCACGGTGGGGCAAACACCATCGGGACCTCGGCCACCGGCTTGTACTCGGGCGTGTCCCTCGTCGAACGCGGCGACGTCGTCTACGTCTCGATCAACTACCGACTCGGCGCTCTGGGCTACCTCGATTTCACCCCGTTCTCCACATCCGAGCGCGTATTCGACTCCAACCTCGGACTGCGCGATCAGGTCGCGGCCCTGCAGTGGGTGCAACGCAACATCGCCGCCTTCGGTGGGGATCCTGAAAAAGTCACGATTTTCGGTGAATCCGCCGGAGCCACCGCCGTCACCACCCTGATGGCGACTCCGGCCGCCAAGGGACTCTTTGCCGGCGCTATCGCCGAGAGTTCGGCTCCGGATCTGGTCTCGAGCACGCAGCGATCGCATGCCTGGGGCGCGCGTTTCGTCGAGATCCTCAATTCCGGCCTACCACCCGCGAAGGCCCTGACCTCGGCGACAGCCGTCGAATTGGGCAGAGCCGGAAGCAGACTGGGCGCCGAGGTACTCGCGAACACACCTGGACTACATCCCTTCGGACCGGTCGTCGACGGCGACTTCCTGCCGCGCTCCCCCTTGGACGCATTCAAAGAAGGATCGGCACACCAGGTGCCGATGATCATCGGCACCAACAGACGGGAGGGGACGCTGTTCCCGAAGGTGCTCGACGCACTTCCGACCAACCCGTCGCGCATCGACACCATGTTTGCCCTCACCGATCCCGAGGCCGGGAAGCGCATCCTCGCAACCTATCCCGGCTACCCGGACGAGCAGTCCGCGATCGACGTCGGCGGAGACGTCACGTTCTGGCACCCGTCCGTGGAGTTGATGCAAGCGCACGCACAATCAGCGCCGACATACGCCTACCGATTCGACTTCGCGCCGACGATGATGCGCTGGCTCGGCCTCGACGCCACACACGGATTCGAGATGTTTGCAGTCTTCGGCATCGGTGACACCCTTGTCGGGCGCGGCCTCACCCTTCCCGGCGGTCGACGCGGACTGCGCGCAGTCACCGAATCTGTTCAGGGACACTGGCTTCACTTCGCCGAGCACGGCTCGCCGCGCGGATCGTGGCCGGGCTACGAGGGGCAGGAGCGTCGGACCATGATCTTCGACGAGATCGTCCGCGTCGAGAACGATCCCAGACGTGAACAACGCTTGGCCTGGGCGGGATACAGCGGTTACCGTAGCCACGGCACCGACATCTCCCTACCGTGACGAGCCCCCTCGAGATCACTCTCGATTCCGGGGTCGTACGCGGGCGCCTCGATCGAGGACTGCGCACCTGGCGAGCAATCCCCTACGCAACGGCCCCGACCGGTCCTTGGAGATTTCGCGCACCGCAGCCGGTCGAGGCTTGGCATGGTGTCCGCCCGGCGGAAGCATTCGGCTCTCCGTCTCCGCAGCGCAAGAGCAACTTCGACGAGAACTCACTCTTCGTCAATGTCGTGGCTCCGCAGGTACCGTCGGATTCGTTGCAACCGGTCATGGTTTTCATTCACGGCGGCGCGTACAACGGCGGGAATCCGTCGACGCCCATGTACCGCGGAACTAGCCTGGTCGAACGTGGCGACATCGTCTACGTCTCGATCCAATATCGTCTCGGCGCGTTGGGCTACCTCGATTTCAGTGAATATTCCACTGCGGAAAGATCATTCGAGACGAACCTCGGATTGCGCGATCAGATCGCCGCGATGACGTGGGTCCAACGCAACATCGCCGCTTTCGGCGGCGACCCGAACGCCGTCACCGTCTTCGGTGAATCGTCCGGCGCCAACGCGGTCACCACTCTGATGGCAACGCCGGCGGCACGAGGGCTGTTCGCCCGGGCCATCGCTCAAAGTCCGCCGGCTGCTTCGGCATACGGAAAAGAGCGAGCGCACCGTTGGGCACGCGAGTTCCTCGAGATCGCACAGGCTCCGGATGCCGATCCGGCATCGTGGCTGCGCTCCGCTTCGGTGAAGGACCTGGTCGATGCCGGCGAAGAACTTGCGCGCCGCGGCGCGGACGAAGAACCCGGAACGCGGGCATTTGCCCCCGTGGTGGGTGACGACGTCCTTCCCGAACACCCGCTCGACGTGTTCGCCGCCGGACGCGCCCACCCCGTTCCGCTGCTCGTCGGTTCGAATCTCCACGAGGGAAGAATCTTCCCGCGCGTTCTCGACATCTTGCCTACCGACCCGGTTCGGATCGAGAAGATGTTCTCCCACACCACCCCTGAAGTGAAAGCACGTGCGCTCGCGGCGTATCCCACGTATCCGCACCGGTTTGCTGCCGCAGATCTCGGCGGCGACATCACGTTCTGGGAGCCCGCGATACTCTGCGCACAGGGTCATTGCCAGGTAGCTCCTACCTACAGTTACCGCTACGATTTTGCGCCTCGCCTGCTCAGACTCGTCGGCATGGGCGCTACCCACGCCACCGAATTGCTTGCGGTCTTCGGGCGTTCGGATGCACTCACCGCGGCCTTGACAGCGGTCGGTGGGCGCCGCGGACTGACTGCGGTGACCTCCACCATGCAGCGCCACTGGATCCATTTCGCCCGCCACGGAGTGCCGGACCGGGATTGGCCCGCCTACTCCGTACCGGAACGGCCAACAATGATCTTCGACGAGACGTCCCGAGTGGAGAACGACCCGATGGGTGAGCGTCGACGGGCTTGGATCGGCTACGAGCACAGGCGCTGAAGCCCGATCAGAAGAACTGGCCTTTCACGAAACCTGCGAGTAGGACGGCAAATCCGCCCACCTCGCCGAGAATCAGCAGAAACATCCCGAGGTGCAGGGGCGGACCGGCGGACTCGAACTGATTGTCGGTGTCCTTCATCGCACCGTGAGCGATGTAGCTGAATATCGCTGCGAGAAAGAAGAACACGACCACTGCGGCACTGGTCAGGTTGATCCACGTCGGCCACGCACTGAGTTCGACGAACACCGCGATCAGCAGCGTCGCAAACGAGTACATCAGGGCAGCGCGGTGTGCGATGTCGACATACGGATGGGCGAGGTGATTGTCCGAAGTGGCCATCTGTCGGTATTTCCAGATTCCCAGGCACAGGGAGAGAAGGAAGATCAGACCGGCCGCGAGAAGCGTCAGTGTCGTGTCGATCCCCAGCGTCATCTGCCCACCCCGCAGTGCGTTTCCAGCGAGTCACCGCTGGGTGATCCAGCCGAAGGCTTGTCGTAGACGACAACCAGCACCACCGCACGATCCGCCGACACCGACCGCATCCGGTGCGGCGTATTCGCGTCGAAGTACAAGCTGTCGCCGGCGTCGAGGTGCATCGTCTGCCCGGGTATTTCGAATTCTACGGATCCGGAATGCACGAACACGAACTCCTCTCCCGTGTGGTCCATGAACTTGGGACCCATCACCGAGGCCGGATGAACCACGAACGGCTGCATGGCCTTTCCGACCAGTGAGGGCGCGATCGGATCGTAGACGGAAGACTGCACGGAGTTGGCCGGATCGATCACGCGGTCCTTCGCGCGCACGATCGTCATGGCATTTCCCTCCATACTGTCCGAGAACAGTTGCCCCACATCGGCGTCGAGCACACGCGCAATCTTGAGTGCCACCGCGATCGACGGGGTACTGATACCCCGCTCGACCTTGGAGAGATAGCTCTTCGTCAGACCGGTCTGCTCGGCCAGGCCCTCGAGCGTCAGACCGGCGCGACGCCGATGTGTTCGCAAAAACGCTGCCATTCGGTTCCCCTCACGAGACTTTGTGTCATCACCCTACCAATACATTGACCTGCGGCGATCAGCGATGCAGGAATCGAGGGTTGCGCATTTCCGTCCTATATGACACTTTGTGTCTTATAGGTGACTGAATGTCATTGATTTCCGGGTCCCGAGAAAGGCACACCCCATGACCGACACGATGCATGCGAGCAAGCAGGAACTCATGGCCACCGCCGAGACGAAGATGCTCACCGAAGTAACGACAGGTAGTTGGACTCTTCGACAGAAGATCGCACTGACCTGCCGGGCACTGTCGGACGCCGGCCACGACTCCGGCCTTGCCGGACAGATCTCCGCCCGCGGTGGGCAGCCAGGAACGTTTGTCACACAGCGACTCGGCCTCGGGTTCGACGAGATCACCGAGGACAACCTCCTGCTCGTCAACGAGGATCTCGAAGTCCTCGACGGGGAGGGCATGCCGAACCCCGCCAACAGGTTCCACAGTTGGATCTACCGCGCACGACCCGACGTCAACTGCATCGTCCACACACACCCACTACATGCGACGGCGCTGTCGATGCTCGAGATTCCCCTCGTCGTCTCCCAAATGGACATCGCGCCGCTCTACGACGACTGCGCATTTCTCGCCGACTGGCCCGGGGTTCCCGTGGGAAACGAGGAGGGCGAGATCATTTCGGCTGCACTCGGCGACAAGCGGGCAATTCTGCTCGCCCACCACGGCCAACTCGTCGTCGGCAACACGGTCGAAGAGGCATGCTCTCTCGGGCATCTGATCGAGCGAGCGGCCAGACTGCAGTTGCTGGCGATGGCTGCCGGAGACATCAAGCCGCTACCGCCTCGCCTGGCGAAGGAGGCACACGATTGGACACTGACTCCTCGGCGCAGCGAGGCGAACTTCGCTTACTACGCCCGTCGCGCTCTCCGCAATCATCCCGACACACTGACCAACTGACTTTTGTTTCCCACCAACAGAACTGAGAGCCTCATGAGCAGCACCATCAAGGGAATCGTCGCCTATCCCATCACCCCGTTCGACCGGGACACCGGAGCATTCGACCCCAAGCCGCTACACACGCTCCTCGACAGCATGATCAGCAGTGGTGTCGACGCGATAGCCCCACTCGGCAGTACCGGCGAGAGCGCCTATCTCGACGATGCAGAGTGGGAGACGGTCGCTCGGGAGACTGTCGACTACGTCGACCGCCGAGTCCCCACCGTCGTCGGAGTGTCGGATCTGACGACGGCGGGAGCACTCCGCCGAGCATCGATCGCGGCAGACGCCGGAGCCGACGCAATGATGATCCTCCCCACGTCGTACTGGCATCTGGGTGAGCAGGAGATTCGTGAACACGTCACCGCGGTGGCCGATTCCGTCGACATTCCCACGATGATCTACAACAATCCGGCCACCACCGGGATCGACATGTCGCCGGAATTTCTCGTCGATCTCGTCTCCACCGTCGACGGCGTCACGATGATCAAGGAATCCACCGGCGACATCACCCGGATGAACCGCATCAACGAACTGAGCGGTGGCACGATCCCCTTCTTCAACGGCAGCAATCCTCTTGCACTGCAATCTTTCTCTGCCGGTGCAAGCGGATGGTGCACGGCAGCCCCGTGTCTGGCCCCCGAACAGGTGGTGCACTTCTGGCGTCTACTCGAATCCGGTGATCGGTCGGGTGCCGCCGCTGTGTTCGAACAGATCGAGCCGCTACTGAAGGTCCTCGTCAGTCGCGGACTGCCGTCGACGGTCAAAGCCGGGTTGGAATCTCTCGGCATCGACGCCGGCCTTCCCCGCCGGCCCCTGCTGTCCCTCGACGACAACACCAGGACAGCTTTGTCCGACGCTCTGTCGGTGGCTCGCGGTGTAATCGTCGCGTCGTGACCTGACGTGGGAGTGGGTTCCGGCAAGATGGGATGCACACCGACCGAAGGAGGGGCACCATGTCCGTAGATTCACGGTCTGCGAGGATCGCCGTCACCGGCGCGACCGGTCATATCGGCGGACTGGTGGCCCGGTCGTTGGCCGACGCCGGTGTCCCACAGCGGCTGATCGCACGGTCGGTCAACCGATTACCGCAGCTCCCCGGTGCCGATTCGGCCGAGACCACGTACGGGGATCAGAAGCGCGCTCTCGCGGCTCTGGCCGGAATCGACACCCTCTTCATGGTCTCGGCGGCCGAAAGCGCAGATCGTCTGGATCAGCACCGCACCTTCATCGACGCCGCAGCGGAGGCCGGGGTCAGGCACATCGTGTACACGTCTTTCCTCGGCGCTGCTCCGGACGCGACGTTCACGCTCGCTCGCGATCACTGGGTCACCGAAGAACATATCCGCGCTTCCGGGCTCGCATTCACCTTCCTGCGCGACAGCTTCTACCTCGATTTCCTACCCGCTCTCGCCGGTGAAGACGGTGTGATCCGCGGACCCGCAGGGGACGGTCTCGTCGGCGCGGTAGCGCGCTCCGACATTGCTGCCGTCGCTGTGTCGGTTCTGCAGGATCTGGATTCTCATGTCGGACAGACGTACAACCTGACCGGACGGGAGGCACTGACGCTCTCCGAGGCCGCGAGCATCATCACCGAAGTCACCGGCAAGCGAACCACGTACGTCGAGGAAACGCTCGAGGAAGCTTACGAATCGCGGGCGTCGTACAACGCACCCGCTTGGGAACTCGACGCATGGGTGTCGACGTACACCGCAATCGCGCAGGGTGAATTGGCGCTGATCACGGGCACCGTGGAGGACCTTGTCGGCCGGCCTGCGCTCACGCTGCGTGAATTCCTCACAGCAGAAACCGCCTGATGCCACCACGCAAAGCAACCACGGCACGCAAGGCTGCCGCAAAGAAGGCTGCACCGAAGAAGGCTGCACCCAAGAGGAACACGACCAGAAAGACCGCCCCGAAGAAGACTGTCGCAAAGAAGAGCTCACGCGCGACGATGCCGGATGTGCCGACTGCCGGCCCTGGTGAGAGAGTCTGGCTCCTCGACGTTCCCTTTCGGACGCCGGCGCCTGGTGCGCAGTTCGTCAAGAAATGGAAGAGCTACGCGTGGGTCGGTACGGAGTTGCCCGTAGAACTCGCTCCATTCAAGGCACTCCCCTTCTCTTATCAGCAGTGGGTAGAGGACGACATCAATGACAGCACCGGTGAACGTCCCGTTGCTGCACCCAAAATTCCTCGGCCCGAGCAGGTTTCGGGGGCTGCAGCCGTCGTCGATGCCGCTCGCGCCGGCAAACGCGGATTTCTGTTGGCAGACAATGCAGGCCTGGGTAAGACGCTGATCGCAGTGATGTCTGCCAAGACGATTGCCGAGGAGCGCGGCGAAACCAACATCCTCGTCCTCGTCGATCGACCCGCACAGATCACCATTCCGCATTGGCGCTATTCCATCGCCTCGGTGGGCGACGGTGGATTCCGCTGGTTGATCATGTCGCCTGACCAATTGAAGAAGCTGATCGCGCGAAACGGCCGCCCCAAGTACACGTTCGGTGTGGTGATTGCCGACGAGGCCCAGCTGTACAGCAACGACACACAGCGCACGGCGGCATTCGAGAAGGTCGCGCGCTTTTCGAATGCTCACGAGCAAGCGCCGTTCGTCCTGTCCGTGACGGCAACACCGGGACACACGCCGGCCGACCAGCGTTACCTGGCACCGCTTTTCGCGCAGCTGCATTCAGAACCTTCGGAGTACTGGTCCGACCTGGGCGCCAGGCTGGTCGAGTCCGGCCTTCCGCTGGACAAGTCCTACGGGAAGTGGACGTGGAGCGCAGAGGCGAAGGAATCACCTACGCTGCAATCTCGAGCGCTCGAGACCGTGCGTGGGTGGATGTCGAACAGCAAACCGCCCTTGATGATTCATCGACCGACTCCGTGGGGACCTGTTCCGCTCGACGGTATGCCGATCGACCTCACCCATGCCCAGCGCGCCGAGTACGAGACGGAGTGGGCCGAGTACGCCTACGAAATGGGATTGGCCCGCAAGAGTCGCAACATCGCGCGCGGCCGTGCGCTGGTTCTGCGCTACCGACAGAAAGCGGGCATGATCCGCGCCGAGTCGACGGCCCAGTGGGCGCAGGCGCAGGTCCAGGCAGGCAAGCAGGTGTTGGTGGCCGTCGAATTCGTCTCCACGGCAGGTGATCCACTGGTCGAGATGATCGAAGACGCCGGGATCTCGGTGGCAAAACTGTTCGGTGCGGTGCCGGACAAGGAGGGTCAACGTCTGCGGTTTCAACGCGGGGACGCACCGGTCATCGTCTTCAATGTCACGACCTCGATCTCGCTCCATGCCAACGAAGCACTCCCGGACGGCACTCACGCGTCCCCGTTGCCACGGACGGGAATCTTTCATCAACCGCGATACTCAGGGATCGCGGCAGAACAGACGTTCGGTCGGTCGCATCGCGACTACCAGACGTGCCCGTGGGTCATACCCTTCGGCGTGGGCACCAAGGAAGAGGACGTCGCCACGGTCATGTTGCGCAATCTCAATTCGGTCACAGGTCTGAAAGGTGGTGATCGATCCGGTCTGCGGTCGCTGTCCGAACTGCTCGGCGTCGAGTGGCTAGAGCCTGATGTCTTGACCTCGGAGGGTTGATCTTCCAACGACCGTCCAACGCGCACAAACGAACGGTTTCGGCGGTATGCCCCAATTCTACTCCACCAAAACCGAATTCGGCTGACCGCTTCATTCCTTTCGGGACCTTGGGACTCAGGTATCTGTGACCAGACGTGGCAGACTCTTTCGAGTCGAGGTGCACCAGCCTCGAAACAGTGCCGAGAATGCGAGGGGTCCGATGCGCAATATCTACCGGTCATTGATGCGCAATGTCGGCCATACACAATGGTTCTCGGATCTCGGCAAGGATCTGGTTCCGCTCGATCGAGCAGTGCAGAGAGTGTCGGGAGGCAAGCTCTCGCTGGTCGGAGAGAACACCGTGACTCAGCTACTGCTCACCACGACGGGCCGTAAGACCGGCCGTTCTCGCACCACGCCACTCCTGTACGCACCTGACAGCGATGCGTTTGTCGTCGTCGGTTCGAACTGGGGGCAGGATACGCATCCAGCATGGACACTCAATTTGATGGCAAACCCCACCGCAATCGTGACAGTGAAGGGCGTCGAAATACCGGTCGGTGCGAGTCTGGCGGAGGGCGCCACGCGTAAGAAGCTGTGGGAGCTCGCGACCACCACGTGGCCGCCGTACGAAACCTACGCCGATCGAGCATTCGGGCGCCAGATCCGCGTATTTCGACTCCAACCTGTCAAATAACTGCTGCCGGGCGCAGGATGGGAAGGACCACCCTGCCGATCTCAGGAGCATTCGCGAATGTCCACAGCACTGACTCACGCAGAAGACACACAGATCACAGCTTCCAACGGGCGGATCGCACTGGAGCCGAACCCCCGCCGAATTCGAGCCTTCTTCGCTGGTCACGCCGTCGCAGACACCACTCGTTCGGTATACCTTTTCGAACGCGGCCGCCTGCCGATGTACTACATCCCCCTCGCGGACGTTCGTACCGAATTCCTCGTCCCGACGTCGACGACCACCCATTGCCCATGGAAAGGTGACGCCACCTACTGGACGATCGAGATCGGGGATCGCCGGGCCGAGGACGCCGTCTGGACCTACCCTGAACAGTTCGACGGTTCCCTGGATCTGAGTGAGTACGTCGCTTTCTATTGGGATCGCATGGACGCCTGGTACGAGGAGGATCAACAGGTCTTTGTCCACGCCCGCGATCCATACGTACGTATCGACGCACTCCCCTCGTCCCGCCACGTCCAGGTCTTTGTCGGCGACGTACTGGTCGCCGAGACGAGACGACCCAGACTGCTCTTCGAAACCGGACTGCCCACGCGGTACTACATTCCGAGAATCGACGTTCGCAGCGAGTACTTTGCGCCGGGTACGACCACCACGGCCTGCCCCTACAAGGGCACTGCGTCGTATCTGTCGTTCACCGGCACAACCGAACTCGCTCCGATCGAGGATCTGGCGTGGTTCTATCCGTTCACTACCGCCGAAGCGTCCGGGATCGACGACCACGTGTCGTTCTATCCCGAACGCGTCGGCAAGATCCTGGTGGACGGTGCCGAAATCTGAAAGGTGCTGGAGCCGAGAAGGTGTGGGTGCCTACCCCACTGCAACAGGGGATTGCGGGATTCGCAGTTCAGCCGTCTCCAGTCGGCGATCATGCACCCACACCATCGCCGTTGCAACGGAGAAGACCAACCCGGCGATGCATACTCCGTTCCAGCCGTACGACTTCCACACCACTGACCCCACCGCCGAGCCCACGGCAGCACCGACGAAGTAGGTGGTCATGTACACGGAATTCACACGCGAACGTGCTTCGGGGACAAGGGCGTAGATCACGTTCTGGTTGCTGACGTGCACTCCCTGCAGCGCGAGGTCGGCAAGGACGATGGCAACGAGAAACCACACCACGTGGGTGGCACCGGCGACAAAGGGAAGCCACGACACCAAGAGAATCGCGATGGCGCCGCCGGTCGCCAGCTGACCCAATCCCCGATCGGCCAGCCTGCCCGCCACCGTCGCCATCAAAGCTCCCGCCACACCGAGTAGTCCGACCAAGCCGATTTGAGTGTCGCTGTAGCCGAATTCGCCGGACAGAAGAAAGGCCATCGTCGTGAAGACGGTGCTGACAGCAGCAAAAGCCAGTCCGCCCATGGCCGATCGGGTTCTCAGGCGCGGCAAGGTCGCAGCCAACTTCCCTACCGAAGCGAGCGTTGCGCGGTAGCTTGCCTTCGGGCGATCTGCGGAATCGGAAGGCAGAGATCGCCACAATGCCACGGCCATCACCACCATCAGCACCGCCGCAACCTTGTATACCGTCGACCAACCTCCCAGTCCGGAGAGGACGCCGGCAACGCTGCGCGCCAGCAGGATTCCGATCAGCAGTCCACTCATGATCGTGCCGACCACCTGACCGGACCTCTCAGGTTCGGCCAGTGAGGCGGCAAATGGAATCAACACCTGGGCGGCGACCGAAAAGACTCCAGCGACAGCGATTCCCACTGCAAGCGTGGCAAAGTTGGGCGCAAATCCGCTGACCGCTTGACCGGTCGCCGCCAGCAGCATGAGCCCTACCGTCAGCTTGCGTCGGTCCACCATGTCGCCCACCGGAACCAGAAGTATCAATCCGAGTGCATACGCGACCTGCGCGATGGTCACCGTCGCGGCCGCTGCGGAGGCCGACACATTCAGGTGATCTGCGATGGAATCGAGGAGTGGCTGGTTGAAATAGTTACCGCCCGCGCACAGGCCCGTCGCTGCAGCCATCAGCAGCACTATCGGTAGTCCGAGCCTCGGACGCGCGTCGCTTGAAATCATGTCGTCAAGCATGACCGCCTACACCGACGCGCGTCCAATAAATAGATATGCATGATCTATCTCCAGAAACGATAGATTGGTGCGATGGAACTACGTCACATCCGCTACGCCCTGGCAGTCGCGGAAGACAGACACTTCAGCCGAGCAGCGTCGCGGTTGCACGTTTCCCAGTCCGCCTTGAGTGCCCAGATCAGAGACCTCGAAAAGGAACTGGGAGTCGAATTGTTCAACCGGAACAGCCGAAACGTCGGCCTGACTGCTGCAGGCGAGGTTTTTGTCGCCCGCTCCCGCGAGGTACTCGGCGCCGTGTCGAGACTCGTCAGTGATGTCTCCGCACGGAGCAACGAGCAAGTGCGGTTGACGGTCGGCACCATCACCTCGGCGGGGCGCGTCGACGTCGGACGCGCGCTGGCAGATCTGACACGGCGCCACCCTGCAATCAACATCACCGCGCGACCGTACGGCAGTGAAGTAGTTATCGAAGGAGTCCGGTCCGGTGCAATCGACGTCGGCATTGTCGGATTGGCCGCAGGTCGCCTACCCAAGAGCTTTGCCGCCGCGCCGCTGTGGAGTGAACCCACCGCAGCGTTCGTTGCTCCTGACCATCCCTTTGCCCAGGCTTCGTCGATCAGGCTCGAAGACCTACGCGATCACACTCTCGTGGACTTCGCCTCCGGCAGCGAGGCCCGTGTCCAAACCGACCAAGCCTTCGCCGAATCACAGGTCCCTCGGGGAAAAACACTTGAAGCCAACTCGGTAGACCTGATCTGTTCACTGACCGCCAACGGCCTGGGCGTAGGTTTGCTCCCCCAGTCCATGAGCGCCCTGCACCCCGAATTGGTCTGTATTCCGATCACCGATGCGCCGCATCGGATCGTCCACGCAATCACCGAACCCACCCATTCGTCGGCACTCGCCCGCGAGTTCGTCGAACTACTCGCAGCACAGTTCGCTACTTGAGCAGTTTCGACATTCGCCTGTCCGCCAACGGCTTACCGCCGGTCTGGCACGTCGCGCAGTATTGAAAAGAACGCTCCGCGAACGACACTTCGCGTACGACGTCACCGCACACCGGGCACGGGAGTCCGGTACGAGCATGCACTCGCATCCCCGAGCGTTTCTCACCTTTGAGCCGGGCCGCGTCCTGACCTTCCGAACGCTCGATCGCGTCGGCCAGCGTGGATCGCATCACGGCATACAGCGTCGAAATCTGATCCGGCGTCAGCCGCGACGAGGTCGCGAAAGGCGAGAGTTTCGCGGTGTGGAGGATCTCGTCCGAGTACGCGTTCCCGATACCGGCGATCAACGACTGCTCGACTATCGAGTTCTTGATCCGCGCCGACGTTCCGCCCAGAATCTGTGCGAACTCGGCTTCGGTCACGGCCATCGCGTCCGGCCCCAACCGGGCGATGCCCGGAACCTCCTGCGGATCGTTCACGACCCAGACGGCGAGGCGTTTCTTGGTGCCGGCTTCGGTGAGATCGAATGCCGGCGTCAACCCTTCGGGTGTGAAGAAATGAACGCGCAGCGCCAACGGCCCCTTCCCCGGCTTCGGCGGCGTCGCCGATGGATTGTCCAGCCAGCGCATCCAGCCGGCACGGGAGAGATGCGTGACCAACCACAACCCGTCGCAATCCAGAGCCAGATGCTTCCCGAAGCGGGCGGCGCCCGTGACGTCACGCCCCTGCAGAGCAGTGATCGGCGGATCGAAGGTCTTGAGCACACTCAATGCAGCGATGTCGACGCGTCCCACCACTGCGCCGACCGCGTGCTGACGAAGGAACCCTGCCAGCGCTTCCACCTCGGGTAGTTCAGGCATGGCAACAGACTAACGCCGACCACGGACACTCACAGCGCGCTCAGTCCGTTTCCGTCTGCAGCACCACCGAATGCCCACCGCGTGCCTTCGCGGAGTACATCGCCCGATCCGCTCGCCGCAGCAGAGTCGGGTAGGCGACCAGCGCATCATCCGCTGATTCGAAAGGCCCTGCGATCTTCGCGATTCCGACGCTCATCGCCACCTCGGGATGATCGGGCGAGGTGATCGTCGAACGGAGTAGCTCATGTTCGAGTCGATGGAACGAGCGTTGATCGACCGAATCGACGATGACGAACTCGTCGCCGCCTATCCGTGCGATCAAGGCCGCCGGGCCGGCGCATTCGACCAGTCTCGATCCGACTTTTTCGATCACAGCGTCACCGACGGTATGTCCGTACTCGTCGTTGATGGCCTTGAATCGATTGATGTCGACGGCGGCGACTACCAAGAGCGCCGAGTGCGTGTACGACCGCTCCAGCAACAGTCGCACTTCGTCGGCCAGTCCCCTCCTGTTGAGCAGTCCCGTCAGTGGGTCCAATTGCGAGTTCAACGCGTCGGTGCCGAGGATGGAGAAAATGAACTGACAGGCAAAGGGAATCACGTAGATTGCCGCGCCGACCAGTACTACCAACGCGACCAGAACCGGAGCATCCACATCGTTTTCGACCACCGCCGTACGTGTCACGATGCCGATGACCACGACGAGTACCCACAACATGTGAAGGCTCTGTATTCGAGCATTGTGGAAGAACGCGATGTATCCGCCGATCACCGAGAACATCACGGCGTGTGCCAGTGCTGCAAGTGGATTGGAGTACAGCAGCATTGCGGCCGCTATTCCCACTTCCGAGTAGAGCACAAAGGCGTAAGACCAGGAACGGGAGAGATTTCGCCTCGTCGAGAGGGCGACGGCCATCATCACGGTTATGACCATGATGACTGCGTTCGCGGAGCGCGCGTGCGCAGTGGTCGGTCCCTGTGGACTGAAGCGAGTGAGGAACATGATCACGGTGACCAGTACCAACGAGCAGACGACGAGAAACCGCGAGGCGACGGTCAACCCTTTGTCCGCGAGATAGCGATTGAAGGTGTCGAATTGGTCCGGACGCCGATACCAATCGACAAGTTGAGAAGAGATCAGCCGGAACGCGGGACCCGAGAGCGGTCGTCGAGACGCCACGGCGTCCGAACGCTCAACACTCTCGGCAGATTCCATAGTGTCAGGGTAATCCAGTCAACTCCCCGCAATCAGACAATTTTCACTGTTTGCCGTCCCACATCACAACCTGATCGCCGCCGGCGGCCTTCGCGCGGTACATCGAGGCATCGGCTACTCGAAACAGTTCCGTCAACTCCTCGTCGGAAATAATCGACGACCATTCGGCAGAGGTGATCGCGACTCCGACGCTGGTGGTCACTACCGGATCACGATCGTCGATTCGCAAGTGCCTTCGCAGATTGTCTTCGAACGCAGGCGCTGCGCCGACGTCTATCGTGTCTACCAACACGAACTCGTCCCCACCGAATCTGGCGAAGAGCGCCTTCTCGCCGCCGCACCACCGCAGTCGATCAGCAATCTGGCGAAGTACGAGATCACCTTCTTCGTGCCCCTGTGAGTCGTTGACGCTCTTGAACGAATCGACATCGACAATCGCGACGACATACGACGACTTGCTCGACGCATGCCCCGTCGCCCCCATTTCGACAACAGCTCGCTGCAGCCCGCGCCGATTCAGAAGCCCTGTCAACGGATCCACATCCGAACTGTCCGCGTCGGAGCCGAGAAGTGAGAGGACGAACTGGCAGGCGAACGGGATGACCACGATCCCGGTGGCGATGATCAGACACAGTGCGGTGGCCAACGCAGGATCCGCGTAGACCGCAACCTTTCGGCCGACCACTGCCAGAACCACGATGGACAGCGCGATGTGAACCGCCTGGAGTCTCGCGTTGTGAAAGTACGCGATGTAACCACCGATCAGTACGAAGAGCACACACTGGATCAACCCGATGAAAGGGTCGTTGTTCAAGAACACACCGACGAATACGCCGACCTCGCAGTAGGCGACAAAGAAGTACGACCACCGACGCGTGATTTCGGGCAGAAGGCAGAAGAGCACGATCACCGCAATCGTGACGGCGATGATAACGGCGTTGACGACGCTGGTGACGTGGTTGTGCACGCCCGCGTCGCTGAAGCGCAGCAGAGTCATCGCAATGATGACCGTCGTCAGCGAGCCGATGACCAGCAATCGGACAGCTAGCTCCAGGCCCTTCGTGGCGAGGTATCGATTGAAACTGTCGAATTGATCAGGACGCCGATACCACTGAACCAGAAGGTCGAAAGCCGACTTCACAGCTGATTTTTCACGGCCACGCGGCGCGGGCAGAATCGACTGCAGTCGGTCCTGCCCGAACGATGTCATGCGCAGATCATAGGTGCGCAGACCGTCGTTCGGGATCAAGAGTGCAGGATCGAGGCGGCAAATTCGGGGTCGGTTGTCAGCGCCGAACGAGGTACGTATCCATGATCCAACCGTGCTTCTCACGCAACTCCGCCCGGCGAGCGACGATCCGATCTTCGACGTCACGCAGTTTGCCGGAAATCAACTCCTCGTCCGGGGTCCCGAGGTACGCGCCCCACCAGATCTCGGCGTCGTTTTCGCTTACCTGAGTGAAGGTGCAATGCGCGTCGAGCATCACGACGGCATTGTCCACGCCGTCGGGCAATCCCTCGGCCAGTTTGCGGCCGGTCGTGATGTGGATGGGTTCGCCGATTCGGTTCAGGACGATCCGGTGTTGTGCAGCCAGCGACTGCACGCTGGTGATTCCCGGGATGACGGAGTAGTCGAACGAAACTCTCCCGCGAGCGAGCACGCGCTCGACGATCCGCAGAGTGCTGTCGTAGAGGGAAGGGTCACCCCAGACGAGAATCGCGCCGACGCCAGGTTCGGCCGCGAATTCCGCTTCGAATTTCGCGGCCCGACGCTCGTGCCAGTCCTCGACGACGCCCTCGTAGTCGGTCGGGGTTCGGTCCCGCGGCGGGTCCGTGATCTCGACCACCTTGTAGTCGAGGTGAACGTGCTCGTCGAGGATGCCGGTGCGCAAGTCGACCAGGGCCTGCTTCTCGTCACCCTTTCCGATGATGAAGAAGGTATCGGCCCTGTTCATAGCCTTGATCGCCTGAACCGTCACCTGGTCGGGATCACCAGCACCGATACCGATCACCAAGAGTTCGCGCATGTGCCGAGGCTATATTGCCGTGCGCCTTTATTAACCGCCGGAGGTTAATAAAGGCGCACGGCAAGGCAGGCCCTAGACTGATTCCCGTGACTGTCTCCACTGCTTACGAAGACCTCCTCCGGCTCGTCATGGAGACGGGTACCGCCAAATCCGATCGAACCGGAACCGGCACCCGCAGCATCTTCGGTCACCAGATGCGTTTCGATCTTGCCGACGGCTTTCCGCTCGTCACCACCAAGAAGGTCCACCTCAAGTCGATAGTCAACGAACTCCTGTGGTTCCTGCGCGGCGACTCCAACGTGGCGTGGCTGCACGAGCACGGCGTCTCCATCTGGGACGAGTGGGCCGACGAGAACGGTGAACTCGGCCCCGTCTACGGCGTCCAGTGGCGTAGCTGGCCCACCCCTTCGGGCGAGCACATCGACCAGATCACGCAGACCGTCGAGACTCTGCGCTCCAACCCCGATTCGCGGCGGATCATCGTTTCGGCGTGGAACGTCGCCGACATTCCGCAGATGGCCCTGGCGCCGTGCCACGCTTTCTTCCAGTTCTACGTCGCCGACGGCAAGCTCTCCTGCCAGCTGTACCAGCGCAGCGCCGACATGTTCCTCGGCGTTCCGTTCAACATCGCCAGCTACGCGCTGCTCACCCACATGATGGCCCAGCAGGCCGGACTCGACGTCGGCGAGTTCGTCTGGACCGGCGGCGACTGCCACATCTACGATAATCACGTCGACCAGGTGACCGAGCAGCTCGGCCGCGAACCGCTGCCGTTGCCGACCCTGAAGCTGAACAAGCGCGACTCCATCTTCGACTACACCTTCGAGGACGTGGAGATCGTCGACTACCAGCACCACCCCGCGATCAAAGCCCCGGTAGCGGTCTGACGATGACCGATCGCACAGTCACCCTCATCTGGGCGCAGGCCCTCGGCGGCGTCATCGGCGCCGACAACTCGATCCCGTGGCGCGTGCCCGAGGACATGGCTTACTTCAAGCGCATCACCATGGGCCATCCGGTAATCATGGGGCGGCGCACCTGGGACTCCATTCCATCGAAGTTCCGTCCGTTCAGCGGGCGTCGGAACATCGTCGTCACACGCGATCCGCAATGGCACGCCGAAGGCGCCGAGGTAGTCCACAGGCTGGACGACGCCCTGGCGTTGCCGGACGGTGACGTCTTCGTCGTCGGCGGCGGGCAAATTTATTCGGCTGCACTGCCATTCGCAACGCATCTACTGGTGACCGAGATCGACCTCGACATCGCCGGTGATGCTTTTGCTCCCGAGATCGGCCCCGAATGGAACCTGAAATCCGACGAGCCCTGGCAGACCTCGGAGAAGAGCGGCCTGCGCTTCCGCTGGTTGGAGTACACGCGCTGACCGACTTCCGCCGATAACGAGGCACCTCGCGAGTGAGTCGGTCATACTCCAAGAAGGACATTCACCGCTTCCGAGAGGTCTTCGATGGACAAGAAGTCACTGACCGCTCTCGCTCGCCAACAGTTGAAACTGGCGGGCTCGGCGACCAGCGGTCGCAGTTCACAAACCGTCTACGGTGGCCACCAGCGCAGCCTGCGACAAACGGTGATCGCGCTGAGCGCCGGCAAGAGCCTCGCCGAACACGACAGTCCGGGCGAAGCCACATTGTTGGTCCTGAGCGGGAAGCTGAATCTTGTGTGTGGGAGCGACCAGTGGAAAGGATCCACGGGTGATTTCCTGACCGTCCCGGCCGACCGGCACAGCGTCGAAGCGCTCGAAGACGTTGCATTTCTACTGACCGTCGCCATGAAGGGCTGAAATCGGTAGCGTCTTCCGCGTGAGCGAAACCGTGATCGAAGTGTCCGTCGTCGCAGCCCCGTCCGTACTCTGGCCCGCGCTGCGCGACCCGTCGCTGATTCGACGTTGGTTCGGCTGGGAGTACGACGGACTCGACGACGAAATCAACCAGATCTACTCCACCGCTGAGGCCGACCCCGAAGCGTTGACGCTGAAACTCGGAAACGGTGACCGTTTCTCACTTCGCGAACAGGACGGCAAGACGGTCGTCCGCATCGATCGGCCGGCCAAATCTGCCGACGACGACTGGTACGACGACATCACCGAGGGCTGGACGACATTCCTCCAGCTGCTCAGATTCGCAGTGGAGCACCACGGACTGGCCGAGCGTAAAACCATTTATCTCGACGGCCTTCTGCTCCCCGGTGAGAACGTGGCAAGCGTCCTCGGGCTCACCGAAATCGAATTGGAAGCGGGAAGTCGGTACGCGGTGACAATCGCTCCCGGCGACTATTTCGAAGGCGTCGTCGACTACGTCACCGACCACCAATTCGGGTTGACAGTCGAGGATCTCGGCCCTGGCCTGCTGTCTGTCGCCACCCAGTCGGTGACGGCGCAGCGGCCCGACGGAGGCATGTCCATCCTGCTGACCACCTACGACCTGAGCGATGACGAGTTCGACGAGATCAAGCATCACTGGTCGTCGTGGTGGGAAGGTCGCCGCCAGGAGAGCTGACGTTCGGTGAGGCGATATGCTTCGACCATGGTCGAAGCTTCGGGTCACAGTCCGGCACGTACGTTCGGCGAGTTGCTCGACCGCCTGGGCGATTCCAATGCCGACATACCGACACTCCACCGCCTGCTCGAGGCGGTCCTGGTGGTCGGCTCCGGCCTGGACCTCGACCTGACGCTTCAACGGATCATCACCTCTGCGACAACGGTTCTGGATTGCCGCTACGGCGCCCTGGGGGTCGCGGCGCCGGGGGGCGGGCTCTCGGAATTCGCGTACGAGGGAATCTCCGGGTCCCAACGCGCGACCATGGGACATTTCCCCGAAGGTCATGGCGTGCTGGGTGTTCTGATGAATCACCCGCAGACTTTGCGTGTGGCCCATCTCGGCGACCATCCCGAATCGGTGGGATTCCCCGCAAATCATCCACCGATGGAGAGCTTCCTCGGAGCGCCGATCATGATGCGGGGAAAGGTGTTCGGAAGCATCTACCTGACCGAGAAACGGGGACAGGCCGAGTTCACCCAGGAAGACGAGGTCATTCTCGAAGCCCTCGCCATCGCAGCCGGTATCGCTGTGGAAAACGCCCGACTGTTCGAGCAGTCACGAACTCGTGAAAGATGGCTCACCGCAACATCTGCCATTCGCTCGCGGTTGCTGGCCGGTGACTCGCTCGAGGACGGTCTGCAACTTCTTGCCAGTCGCGTTCGGGACCTGACCGGCGTCGACGACGTGATCGTGGTGATCTGCGAGAACGGGTACGCACAGGTTCACGCTGCGGCCAGCGCCCGAACCACGTCACGTGGAGTCAGAATTCCAGCGACGACCTATCCGTTCGACGTGGTGCGGAGCACTCGAAAGCTACAGGTACTCACCACTTTAGGTGCACTCACCGAACTGGTGCCGTCGGCCGGAAGTGCGGTCGTGGCACCGATGTGCGTCGCCTCGGGTGTAGTCGGCGCGGTCATCGTGGCGTCGAACTCGACCAACACGCACTGGGATCACGACGAACTGACCCGAATCGAGTCGATGGCCGAACTCGGCTCCGTTGCAATCGAGTTCGACGAGAAACAAAAGGCGCAACGCCTGTTGTCCGTTCTCGCCGACCGCGACCGCATCGCACGAGACCTGCACGACAACGTCATCCAGCGACTGTTCGCGAGCGGAATGAGCCTGCAGAGCACGCTTCCGGACGAGACCCTCCCGGAGTCGGCGCGCGCGATTGTCAAACGATCTCTCGAACAGCTCGACAAGACAGTCCGCGAGATCCGGACAACCATCTTCGATCTGCAGACTCCCACAGCCACCGATTCGTCGAGCCTGCGCCGGCGCCTCCTCGATGTCATCGGCGACGCCACCGCACAGTCCGCGGTGACCCCGAGCGTCCAATTCTCCGGCGCCATCGACACTCTGGTGAATCCCGGGATCCACCAGCACGCCGAAGCCGTGCTGCGTGAGGGGTTGAGCAACGTCCTTCGGCATGCACACGCACGCCACATCACCATCGCTGTCACCGCGGACGTCGAATTTGCGATCACGATCGAGGACGACGGCGTCGGACTCCCCTCCGACTTCCACAAGAGTGGACTGCACAATCTGGAGCGCCGCGCCGAACATTGCGGCGGTACGTGCACGATCGTCAATCACGATCCGAGCGGTGCACGCCTGCTCTGGCGAGTACCGCTCGGTCGCACCAACTCGAATCGACCGAAATCCGGTCGTTAGATCCTAGCGACTGCCGCTACGGATTTCGGTCGCCAGCACCGCAGCCTGAGTACGACGCTGCATGCCCAGCTTCGAGAGCAGACGCGTCACGTAGTTCTTGACCGTCTTCTCCGCGAGGAACAATCGCGCGCCGATCTCCCGGTTGGTGAGCCCCTCTCCGATGAGATCGAAGACTGCTCGCTCCTGATCGGAAAGTTCGGCCAACGGATCAGCTGTACGGTCGCTGCGGATCCGCTGCATCAGCGCCTCGGTTGCACGACTGTCGAGCAGTGAACCGCCGCGCCCGACTGTGCGGACTGCAGCGACCAGATCGGTTCCGAGAATCTGCTTGAGGACGAATCCCGAGGCGCCCGCCATGATCGCGTCGAGCAACGCCTCGTCGTCGGCGTACGACGTGAGCATCAGGCAGCGGAGGTCGGGAAGCATCGAGCGGAGTTCTCGGCACAGTTCGACGCCGTTGCCGTCAGGCAGGCGTACGTCCAGAACAGCGACGTCGGCGTTGCTCTGCGGTACCGCAGCCAGCGCTTCCCCCACGGACGCCGCCTCGCCCACCACCACGAAGTCCTCGACCCCACCGAGTAGGTCGAACAATCCGCGTCTGACGATCTCGTGATCGTCGACCAGGAATATCCGCGTTGTCATCGAACCCCTCCAAAAGACATCTCACGTCGAACGGTACCGGAGACGGTGGACTCAGAACTCATGGAATGCATTCTCTTCACTTGTTGACGTGCCGGACGATGAGAACCGGGCAATCCGCGGTGTGCAGGAGCGCCCGACTGGTCGATCCGAGGAGCATTCCTGCGAATCCGCCGCGCCCGCGACTGCCGACGACTATCAACTGCGCCGTCTCCGCGTATTCGCTCAGGACTCGGACGGGACGGTCACGCGCGACGACTCTTTCGACGACGACGTCCGGGTAACGCTCGGTGAATCCGGCCAATTGCTCCGCGAGGACAACTTCCTCACCCGTCTGGATGCTGCTCCACAGTGGGTCGTCGGGGGTGGCGCCCAACGAGGGCTGCACACTCACGTCGCTCCACACGTTGACGGCAATCAAGGTGGCGCCCCGCGCGGAGGCCTGCTCGAAAGCGTGCTCGACTGCCTCGATGCTGCTTTCGGATCCATCGACACCGACGACGACGGGGCCCTCGGTCGGCGGCCGACCGTCGAGCGTCCGTCCTCGGACAACTGCAACCGGAGATTCGCCGTGCGAGACAACCGAGACCGTCGCAGAACCGACGACCAATCCGGTGAATTCGCCGTGCCCGCGAGGGCCGAGCGCAATCATGTACGCGCCCTTCGACAATTCGATCAGGCGATCGGAGACGCTGCCGTCGAGTAGTTCGGTGACGATCTCGAGGTCGTCGTCGATGCTTTGCCGCGCGAGAATCTGTGCGCTGTCCAGACGAGCGGTGGCAGTGCGCCGCAGTTCGTCCTTGAAGCTCTCGGCGAGGTAAGGCTCGGAGTAGTAGAAGGCTGGGATGTGCACCACCGTCGCGATGTGGAGCGGTCGACCGAGCGCCACCGCGGTCCTCGCCGCCCAGACGACAGCCGACGACGCCGATTCCGAACCGTCTACCGCTACGACGACGGGTTTGGTTGCACTCATGTTCGTCCCTCCACAATCGACCACAGAATCTCTTCGCCCTCACACTATTGCCCAATGACGGCAAAAAGGATTCATCAGCCGACGCGAGTCCCGAATCGGACATTGGGTGTTCGGGTGGACTGCGGCAACGGCCCCGCCAACATCCCTTTCGGGCGTCAACGAGGCCACCGGTGCCGGATTCGCACGCAAACCCTGGCTACTCGATCCACGTTAGGTGAAGAACCCGACCGGTCAGAAGTGAAAAAAGTCCTGTCAACAAGCGCCCAAAATCGGGTTTCGTACGCAGGAGATCCCGAACCACCCGCTCTGCTGTGCGCCTTTGTTAACCGCCGGCGGTTAATAAAGGCGCACAGCAGGGTCAGTCACAAATCTTGCGGAACTTCTCGATCAGCTGCACTCGGCCGTTGCGGTCGGCCGCCAACGGCGTGACGTTGAGCGTCGTGACACCGGCTTCGGCGAAGGCTGCGACGCGTTCCTTGACGTAGCTCTCGGGACCGATCAACGACACGGCGCGAACCAGTTCGTCCGGCACTGCTGCTGCGGCTTCTTCCTTCTTGCCCGCGAGGTAGAGATCCTGGATCTTCTCGGCGGCCTCTTCGTAGCCGTAGCGCACCGCGAGGTCGTTGTAGAAGTTCTTGCCCTTGGCGCCCATGCCACCGATGTAGAGCGCAAGGCTCGGGCGTACCCAGTCGAGCATGTGGTCGACGTCGTCACCGATGGCCAGTGCCGGCGACGCGTACACCTGAAGCTCACCGAGGCTCGGATCGCGCTTGGCCTTGCCCTTGGCGATCGGCTCACCCCACACGCTTGCTGCCTTCTCCGGATGGAAGAAGATAGGTTCCCAGCCTTCGGCGATCTCCGCCGTCAGCTCGACGTTCTTGGGTCCGAGCGAAGCGATCAGGATCGGGATGCGCTCACGCACAGGATGATTGATCAGCTTGAGCGGCTTTCCGAGTCCGGTGCCCTTCTCGGCGGGGAGGGGAACCTGGTAGTACTTGCCCTGGTACTCGACCTTCTCGCGGCGCCATACCTGACGGCAGATCTCGACGACCTCACGTGTGCGTCCCAGCGGAGCGTCGTACTTGACGCCGTGGAACCCCTCGATCACCTGCGGTCCGGAAGCGCCCAGTCCCATCACGAAGCGACCGTTGGAGACGAAGTCCAGGCCCGCCGCCGTCATGGCGGTCAACGAAGGGGTACGGGTGTAGATCTGAAAGATTCCCGAAGCGAGTTCGATGGTCGACGTCTTGGCCGCCAGGTAACCGAGCTGGCTGACGGCGTCGAAGGAATACGCCTCCGGGACGAAGGCGATGTCGAGGCCCGCCTTCTCCAGGTCACCGACCTCTTCGACGGTTTCGGCGAACCCGCCGCTGTAGTTCAAACCCATACCGATACGCACGTTGTAACCCCAATCCTGACGATTGCTGCCGTGTGCGACGCGCACACGAGCAGTGGTACTCCCATCGAACACTTACTCACATCGAACACTACGGAACCTGAGTCCGCATTCATGTGACTACCCCGTTCATATTCGATGACCGAAATGAACGGGGTAGTGGGAGAGCCTGTCGAGGGTCAGGATTCTTCGGGGCGAACCACCATGACGGGGCACTTGGCCGAAGCGATCAGGGTGTTGCTGGTCGAGCCGAGCAACATGCCGCGGAATCCACCGCGACCACGGCTTCCGACTACGACGAGCTGCGCTTTTGCCGACCAGTCCAGCAGCCGTCCGCGTGGGTCGTCGAGGTATACCTCGCGCCGGACCTTCACGTCCGGGTATTGCTCGGACCATCCGGCCAAGCTCTCGCTGAGTACCGCGTGCTCTTCCTCTTCGAGAGACTGCGGGGCAAGCGCAGCGGCCCTCGGGTCTTCGAATGCCGCACTGCCGAGGTCACTCCACACGTGCAACGCCACCAACTCGACTCCGCGGAACGACGCTTCCTCGAAAGCCGCACCGACGGCCTGGGCGCTCAATGCGCTGCCGTCGACGCCGACCACTACGGGTCCTTCCGAGGGCACCGCACCATCGCGGTCTCGGACGACGATGACCGGACACTTGCCGTGACTGGCCACACCGACCGCGGTATTTCCGAGGACTGCTGTCGCCGCCTTGCCTGACGCCGACGCTCCGACGACTACCCGCCTGGCTTGTGCCGAACTCTCGATCAGCCACTGAGTTGCGCTGCCGATGGCGATTTCGGTGTGAACTTCGAGTTTCGGATCGATCTCACGGGCGAACTGTTCCGCCTCCGCCAAGATCGCTTTTCCGGCCTCTTCGACCCATTCGTACACCCCACCCGCGTCGACGTACGGTCCGCCGAAACCGTAAGGCGCGAAGTCGAGAGCGTGGATGATGTCGAGTCGCAATTCGCGCTGGGCGGCGATTTTCGCGGCCTCGCGGAGCGCTGTGGACGCAGTGTCCGAACCCTCGACTCCGACAACAACACTGTTATGTTCGCGTGAACTCATGTGCCCACCTTCCTGAAGAAGTAACCGAGCCACTTTCACTCTAACCATCCCACTTGTCCGGCTTTTTTGGGGTCGCCCCCTCTTCATTTCGGGGACTTAGGTCCCCGAAACTGTTGACGGATAGGAGAATTAGCAGAGCAATCAGGACCAGGTGTGAACAGGATCTCCCGTCCGCATGTTCTCCACGTAACCGCGGAGCATTCCGGTGAGCGCAGTCGAGCGGTCCGCGCCCGAGGCCTCCGCGTGCGCCACTTGCTCGCGTTGCCAGGCGGCACCGGTCTGCCGATTTATGCACCGCCCTTCGATCACGCCGAGGTACCGATCGCGGGCCGCGGCGGACAATCCGAAGTCGGCCAAACCCTCGTCCGCCAACGGCAGCAGCCTTCGCAGGACCAACTCGTCGGCACCGACCCAACCGATCTCCGGCCAGTACAGGGTGGCGTCGAGTCCGTACTTGGCGCCGATGTGCAGGTTCTCTTCTGCCGCATGGAACGACAGGTGCGACCACAGTGGCCGCTCCGCGTTCACCAATGCGCGAACGGTTCCGTAGTAGAAGGCCGCATTGGCCATGATGTCGACGACGGTCGGCCCGGCCGGCAGCACCCGATTCTCGATACGCAAGTGCGGCTTGCCATCCGAGCAGTCGTAGACAGGCCGATTCCAGCGATAGACCGTGCCGTTGTGCATCTGAAGCTCGCTCAACTCCGGAACCCCGCCCGCCGCGAGCACTTCCAGTGGATCGGTGTCCGAGACATCAGGGAGCAGCGCCGGGAAGTACCGTGAATTCTCCTCGAACAGGTCGAGAACCGAATGGATCCACCGCTCACCGAACCACACTCGCGGTCGCACACCTTGGTTCTTGAGCTCGAAAGTTCGGGTGTCCGTTGCCTGTTCGAAGATCGGAATGCGTGATTCGTGCCAAAGCGCCTTCCCTGCCAGGAAAGGAGAATTGGCCGCAAGCGCCACCTGTACTCCGGCCAGACACTGCGCGGCATTCCAGTGCGCTGCGAATTCTTCCGGCGCGACGCGCAGGTGCAACTGCATGGACGTACAAGCCGCCTCCGGCACCACCGAATTGGTGTCGGCCCGAAGGATTTCCACGTCGCCACCGGGTAGCGCGACACCTTCGACGTCGAGTTCGATGTCCTCTCCTCGCGCGGCAAAAATTTGCTCGTTGAGCAATTCGTAGCGCTGGTTGGCGGTGATCCACTCACGATCGAGATGCTCGAGCTGCAGGGTCGGCAGCATCCCGATCATCACCATCTCGGCGTCGTGCGCGTGGATTCGCGCGTCTGCGACGTCGAGGGACGCCCGCAGTTTCTTCTCCAATTCGAAAGTCGCATCACCGGTGAGTGGGCCGGGCTCGACGTTCATCTCGACGTTGAACTGTCCGAGCTCGGTTTGGAAAACCGCAGAGTCGTCGATGGATTCGAGCACTTCACGGTTGGACATCGCGGGCGTCATGTCGCCGGTCACGAGGTTGAACTCGATCTCCATGCCCAACAGCGGAGCGGGCTTGTCGACGGCGTCTCGGAAGTCACCACCGTCGAGCATCTGCTTCATGGCGTCGACGCACGAGCGCACCTTCTTACGAAAGAGCCTACGGTCGGCTCTGGTGAATTCTCGCGCCGTGACCTCTGCACCCATTGCGCATTCCCCCTTCGACGATCAACGTCACTGAAGGCTATCCGTCCGGTGTCACCGACAAACGAGAACTGCGGTGGCACCGGGAAGAATTTCCCGACGCCACCGCAGTTCTCCGAAAGTTTCTTCTACGAGTTGTCGACCCAGGTGACAGCTACGCCGCGAGCCTGCAGCCACGCTGCGGGATCGACCTTTGCGCCGTTCTCGGCAACCTCGAAGTGCAGGTGCGGGCCGGTGGACTGGCCACGGTTACCCACGGTGGCGATCTGCTGGCCGGCGTTGACGCGCTGGCCGACGTTGACCTGGTAGTCGTTGACGTGGCCGTACGTGGTGACCGTGCCGTCGTCGTGCTGGACGCGGACCCAGAGGCCGAAACCTGACGCCGGGCCGGCGTCGATGACCTGGCCGTCGGCTGCAGCCAGAATCGGCGTACCGATCGGAGCCGCGATGTCGAGGCCACCGTGGTGTGCTCCCCAGCGCGAACCGAAGGTTGAGGTCAGCGTTCCGGACACCGGCTGCACGGTACGAGCTGAGGTGCCGGGGTTGATCCCAGCGAGGAACTGCTGTGCCTGCGTGTTGAGGTCGGCAGCAAAATCGGGAAGCTCGGGGATGTCGAGAGCCGGAAGTGCCGCCAATTCAGCCGGAACGACAACGCCCTCGGGGAGCAGACCCTGCGGGATTTCGATGCCGGCGATGGTCTGTGTTGCCGGCGCCGCAGCAGCGGTTCCTGCGCCCATCTGGCCTGCACCGACGAGGAGTGCACCGGTAGCCGCAGCTACGACACCTGCCTTGACACCGGCACCAGGGCCAGCCGACGGGGTGCGGTGGCGGCCGCTTGCTGCCTCGGGATCGATCTCGAAGACAACATCGTCATTGCCCGTGCGGTGGTGGTTTCCCACAGTGTGTACTCCGTCAGTCGTCGGCGTGCAGCGTCCTTCTGATGAAGCCCGCTCCTCTGTCTGCCGAAGAATGTAACAGTTTGATCAAGGCGGCCGCCACCGTTACCCGATCTTGACCAAAACTATTTCTCGCCGTTCTGTCGGCTGGCGTCCAGTTCTGACTTGAATGCGTCGTATCGTGCCCGGTGAGCGGGTCGACGCCGGATGATCGCCCACGCGATGCCCAGAACCACGAACCAGATCGGCGTGACGAGAAGTGCCTGCAGGGTGTCGTCCTTGGTTGTCAGTGCCCAGAGAATGAAGACGAAGAACGCGAGCACGACCCAGCACATCACGATGCCGCCGGGCATCTTGAACTTCGACGCCTCGTGCAGGTGCGGACGACGCTTCCGGTACACCATGTAGCTCGCCAGGATGATCGTCCACACGAACATGAACAGCAGCGCCGAAATGGTCGTGACGACGGTGAAGGCCTCGATCACGGAATCGCCCGAGAACAGCAGGATCAACGACGCCAGCAGGAAGATGCACGAGAACATCAGGGCGTTCGCGGGGACCTTGCGTGAGTTCAGCTTGCCGAGGGCCCTCGGTGCGTCGCCTTCCTGCGCAAGGCCGAACACCATGCGCGAGGTGGAGTAGATACCCGAGTTGGCCGAAGATGCAGCGGAGGTCAGCACGACGAAGTTGATGACAGATGCAGCGATGCCGAGGCCGGCGAGTGTGAACATGGCGACGAACGGACTCTTGTCTGCGCTGATTTCACGCCACGGAGTCACCGCGATGATCACGGTCAGTGCAACGACGTAGAACAGCAGGACACGAATGGGGATGGAGTTGATGGCCTTCGGCAGGTTCTTCTCCGGGTCCTTCGCCTCGGCTGCCGTCGTACCGACGAGCTCGATACCCACGAAGGCGAACACGGCGATCTGGAAGCCGGCGACGAAGCCCATGAATCCGGTCGGGAACATCCCGCCGTCGTTCCAGAGGTTGTCGATACCGGAGGTGGCACCGTTCGGCGCCGTGAACCCGGAGACGACCATGACGATGCCGACGACGATCAGGCTGACGATGGCGATGATCTTGATCAGCGCGAACCAGAACTCGGTTTCACCGAAGGCGCGAACGGTCGGGAGATTGAGGAGCAGCAGCGCCGCGATCGTCAGCAAAGCAGGAATCCACGCCGCGAGCCCTGGCCACCAGTACTTGAAGTACCCGGAAATCGCGATGACGTCCGCGATGCCGGTGACGATCCAGCAGAACCAGTAGGTCCAGCCGGTGAAGAATCCCGCCCAGGGGCCCAGCAGATCCGCGGCGAAGTCGGAGAACGACTTGTACGCCATGTTCGAGAGCAGCAGCTCCCCCATCGCCCGCATGACGAAGAAGAGCATGAATCCGATGATCATGTACACGAAGATCACGGAGGGCCCGGCGAGCGAGATCGTCTTGCCCGATCCCATGAACAGTCCGGTGCCGATGGCACCACCGATGGCGATCAGCTGGATATGCCGGTTGGACAGCTGACGTGAGAGGTGGGGGTCTTCGCCGGACGGCTTCGTCAGGTCTGGTGTATTCGCGTGGTCGGACACGGAGGATCCCCCTCGTCATACGGTTCATCCGGGGCATCGAAATCGTGCCCGTCGGGGGAACCTCGGAAAATGTGCTCTCTCAAAGTACGCGTGCACTGGCTCACATCACGCATCGGAAAGCGGACGCCGATAACCTGTCGAGGTGAACACTGACAGCACGGCCCATCAAGACGGACATATCGCCGCGACGCTGTTCGATTTCTCCGGAACCCTCTTCCGTTTGGAGGAGAGCGACGATTGGACCGAGCACCTCGTCGATCACCAAGGCGATCCGCTCGACGTGCACGCTCAAGCCGAGCTGATGCGTCGGATGACCGCGCCGGTGGGCAGAACCGTGGAGATGGACGAAGCGGGGATCTACGCGTGGGAGAACCGCGACCGGGATCCGAAGTTGCATCGTCAGGCTTACCTCGACGTGTTGAGTAAGTCCGGGGTGCCCGATCCGGTTCGGGCCGAAGCTTTCTACGCCCTGCTGGTCGATCCGGATCAGTGGTCGCCGTACCCGGATACCGGCGAGGTCCTGAAGTCACTGTCGGAGAAGGGCATACGCACTGCCGTCTTGAGCAACATCGCCTTCGACATCCGTCCGGCGTTCGCCGACCGCGGCTGGGACGTCTGGGTCGACGAGTTCGTTCTCTCGTTCGAGGTGGGTGCAGTCAAGCCCGAACCGGCGATCTTCGAGTACGCCCTCGCACAACTCGATGTGGATGCGGCGCAGACTCTGATGGTCGGTGACAGCGACATCGCCGACGGCGCTGCCCGTGACGTCGGTTGCCAGTTCGCACTCGTCGATCCCCTGCCGACGACCGAACGCCCGCACGCGCTACTCGACGCAGTGCGGAAGTTCGGGCTTCTGTAGGGAGCGCTCAGACACCTTCGGTGAGTTCGCGCAACGACGCGTAGCGCTCGCGCACGTGGGGAGCTGGTTCGGCGTCGAATCGTCGCTCTTCCGGTTTCGGCCACACCGGCGGCTGCGTGTCCCCGGACAGTGCCCATGCTGCTTGCCTGCATGCCCCTTCGGCGACGTACTCACCCGGAGCAGGGATCACGACCGGCACTCCGAGAATTGCCGGCGCGATCTCACAGAGAGCGCGCGACTTCGCTCCGCCTCCCACGAGGAGAACTCGCTTCACCTCGACGCCTTGACGAACCAGGTCGTCGACGCCGTCGGCCAAGCCGCACAGGAGCCCTTCGATTGCGGCTCGTGCAAAGTGCGCAGGCGTCGAGTTCTGCAGCCGGAATCCGTGCATGGCCCCCGTGGCGTCAGGGCGGTTGGGCGTCCGTTCACCCTCGAAGTACGGAATCATGACCAGCCCGTCGTTTCCGAGGGGCGCCGTCGACGCCAACCGCGACAGTTCGGCGTGATCGACACCGAGAATGGACGCCGTCGCATCAAGAATGCGCGCGCCGTTGAGAGTGCACACCAGCGGCAAGTGCAGGCCGGTTGCGTCCGCGAATCCTGCCACGTTCCCGCCGGGATCATGCGTGGGGGTGGCCGATACAGCCGAGACGACGCCGGATGTTCCGATCGAGATGATCACGTCACCGGGAACTGCCCCCAAACCCAGTGCGGCTGCGGCATTGTCACCGGTGCCAGGCCCGACAATACCTCCGGAACGTGTACTTCCGATCTTTTCGTTCGGCGATGCAACTCGGGGAACATGCGGGGTTCGACCGCGAAATGCCAACGCCAGCAAATCTTTACGATATTCGCGCGTCGAGGCAGCATAATAGCCGGTTCCACTGGCGTCGCCCGCGTCGGTAACAAGCTCCTCGATCGAGCCGGACCCACCCAACTTCCAGGACAACCAGTCATGCGGAAGACACACCGCGGCAGTGCGATCGGCATTGCCGGGTTCGTGATCTGCCAGCCATCGAAGCTTGCTTGCCGTGACCGCGGCGACCGGAACTACACCAACTGCGTCGGCCCACGCCTTGGGTCCGCCGAGCTCTTCGACCAGATCGGTCGCAGCCTTCGCCGAGCGAGTGTCGTTCCACAGCAACGCCGGTCTGACGACCTCGCCGCCACTGTCCAGACACACCATGCCGTGCTGTTGAGCTCCGACCGATACGGCTGCGACGTCGCCGAGCCCACCCGCTGCGGCGATTGCACTGTCCATCGCCTCGAGCCAGCATGCCGGATCTATCTCGGTACCGACGGGATGCGCCGCCCGCCCTTCTCGTACCAGCTCTCCCGAATCGGCATCACGGACAATGACTTTGCACGACTGGGTAGACGAATCGATACCGGCTACGAGGGCCACACTGGCGTCCTTTCCGAAGGACCGTCAGCTCGCGTTGGCGACCGCGGGCATCCGGTTGCTGCGCTTACGCAGCGATCGCACATATTCTGCGCGCTCGGTCTCCGTCATTCCACCCCAGATGCCGTACGGCTCGTGGACGGAGAGTGCGTGTTCGCGGCACTGCTGGAGTACAGGGCACGTCGCGCAGACCTTCTTGGCGTTGCGTTCACGGTTCTCGCGGGCGTGTCCACGCTCGCCGTCCGGATGGAAGTACACCGCGGAATCGTGCCCGCGGCACGCTCCCTGCAGCTGCCAGTCCCACACTTCGGCGGTCGGGTACGGCATCGGAAGGTGCTTGTGCATGATGGCGACCTCAATTCCTTACTCGGGTGACACGGATTCGGGTGACTCTGGGCTGACGCCGGGTCGGACTTATCGACGCCTGACCGATTGGCCGAGTCGATGTGCACAGACCGTTGCGAGTTCGCCGGTGACCGGCGGAGTCAGCGCTACGACGCCGTCGTCGAGAATTGCCTGCAGCCTGCGGAAATACTCGTCCGGGGCGAGGCCGAAGGTTACAAAGATCTCTTCGTCAGGTCCACCGTCGAACTGCTGCCACTTACGTGCGAACTCGACGATCTCTTGTGTATCGGTGCGGCTCATCAGGTTCTCCCCTGTTTGTGCGCCCTGCTTCACAGAAACTGCGACTCGTCTCCTCGGACGCCCGTGGCAGTGAGTCAAGACACAGACTATGCCTACTTCTGCTTTTTCACAAGACCTACTTACGTCTTTTTGTGGACAAAGTATGCGAACTTTCGCACGCTGAAGTTACCGACGAGGAATGCTTGAATAGGACAATGACCCGACCGTCCACGACTCCGGCTACCGCGGGAGAGGTATTCACGCTGATACGCAGCGGTTCCGCGACCACGCGCAGCGAGATCGGGAAGCTCACCGGCCTGTCCAGGACGGCGGTATCGGCCAGGGTTGCAGCACTTCAATCGCTTGGTTTGATCGCCGATGACGACGAGGGCCCGTCGACGGGCGGCCGGCCGCCGTCCACTCTCACCTTCGCGAACTCGTCCGGCGTGGTTCTCGTCGTGGCCATCGGTCGATCGCGGGCACAACTTGCCGTCACCGACCTGGCGGGCACGATCCTCGCGGCAGAAGACATCGACAAGTCGGTCGGGGTCGGCCCCGACGAACTGATGCCCGAAATTGCCGAGCATCTTTCGTCACTACTGGCCCAGGTCCACCGCGCGTCTACCGAGGTCATCGGAATCGGACTGAGCATTCCCGGAACGGTCGACGTCGCCGCGGGAGCAAGCCTCGACTCTCCGATGATGGCGGGATGGGACGGAGTCGCGCTTGCCCCCTATCTGGCATCGGTGACCACGGCTCCGCTGTTCGCGGACAACGATGCCAACGTGATGGCTCTGGCCGAATTGAGCGAGCGACGCGAGAGTGCGCCCAACCTCCTGATGATCAAGGCGTCAACCGGCCTCGGCGCAGGAATCGTCATGGGCGGAGTCCTCCAACGCGGTTCACTCGGAGCGTCCGGCGAGATCGGGCATACCAAAACCGCTGCAGCGCGGGGCATGAAGTGTCGCTGCGGCGACGTCGGCTGCGTCGAAACTGTCGCCAGCGGTTGGGCTCTCGTGCATGCCCTCCGAGATCAGGGCCGAAGCGTCGGTCACGTGCGTGATGTCGTCCGCCTCGCCCTGGACGGCGACAGCGAAGCCCGCCGGCTCATCAGAAGCAGCGGCCGACTGATCGGCGACGTCATTTCCGGCGCGGTCAATCTCCTCAATCCCGAGGTCCTGATCATCGGCGGCGACATGGCCGAGGCGGACGAACTCTTCCTCGCCGGGCTTCGGGAGTCCGTCTACGGCAACGCAACGGCGCTTGCCACCCGAAAGCTTCAGATCGCTTCGGTCAGCCACGGCGCACAATCCGGCATCCTCGGTTGTGCGGTTCTCGTCCTCGACCATCTGCTCAGCGCCAGGGAAATCGATCTGCGGATCGCGGCGTCACTCCACACGTGAGTCGCTGACTTCTCGCACGCTCCGCATCAAACAATCAGACTTTTCCGGCATCGCTTGTGTTGACGCTCACACTTCTGCATAATTCATTACCTACCGATCATTCGGTTGCCGATATCGACGATGAGATCGCGCAGGAACGCTCCGAGTCAGCCAAAAGCATGCACCGAGCACACCGGCAACGTCGCAGATCGAACAGCGTTTCTCCCCTGTTCCGACTTCGCAGTTTCACCGTGTCGGTGAACCACGTGACTGGCAGAAAGTAGCTCGATGACCACAACCAGAACTGGCACCAAGCCCGCCGCGAAGGAATACGACCGCGCCGCGATGGCGTCGATGGTCGGCACCACCGTCGAGTGGTACGACTTCTTCATCTACGCCCAAGCTGCAGCCCTGATCTTTGCCGACCTGTTCTTCAAGCCGATGGGCTCGGCCGGCCAGATCGTCTCCTACGTCACGGTCGGCATCAGCTTTGTCTTCCGTCCTCTCGGTGCCATCGTGGCCGGCTATCTCGGCGACAGGCTCGGCCGCAAACGTGTCCTGGTCGCGACGTTGGCGATGATGGGTGCCGCGACGGTTCTCATCGGCGTGCTGCCGACGTATGCCTCGATCGGAATCTGGGCACCGATCCTGTTGATCCTGCTTCGCGTCGTCCAAGGATTCTCGACGGGCGGCGAATGGGGCGGGGCCGCTCTTCTTGCCGTCGAACACGCACCCACCAAGCGTCGAGGATTCTTCGGAGCGTTCGTACAGATGGGAGTACCGCTCGGAATGTTGCTCGCCACCGGCGTTTTGGCACTGTGCACGTTCACCCTCACGGACGAACAGTTCACCACCTGGGGATGGCGAGTGCCGTTCCTGCTCAGCGTCGTGTTGATCGGCGTCGGCTTCTACATTCGAAGCAAGGTCAGCGAGTCACCCGTATTCGCCGAACTCAAGGAACGCCACACCGAGAGCAACACGCCTATCCGAACTCTGTTCAAGAAACACCCGAAGCAGGTCGTACTCGCGGCGCTGTCCTTCATCGGCACAAACGGCAACGGCTACATGGTGATCGGCGGATTCATCGTCGCGTACGCAACCAAGACCTATGGCCTGGGTAAGACCGAACTACTGATTGCCACGCTCGCAAGTGCCGTCACGTGGGGCGTTTTCACCATGATCGGCGCCTACTGGTCGGATCGACGCGGCCGCACCACGGTGATGAACGTGGGCAACCTCGCAATGGTCCTCTTCGCGGTGCCGTTCTTCCTCCTCATCGACACCGGGAATCTCGGCTGGATCTACGTGGCGATGATCCTGTTCTCGGTCGGACTCGGGCTGTCGTACGGACCTCAACCCGCGTTGTTCGCCGAACTGTTCCCGGCTTCGATCCGTTACAGCGGTGCGTCGATCTCCTATGCGGTAGGCACCATCTTCGGCGGCGCCTTTGCTCCCACCGTCGCACAGTGGCTCCTCGGCAAGACCGGTGGCACCCTTGCCATCTCGATCTACCTCGCCCTGCTGGCGGCGGTCTCGTTCGTCGCCACGATGCTCATCAAGGATCGATCAGGACGAGACCTGATGGTGTGATCGACCTGAATGTGGACGCCCAACGGCGTCGCGATGCCGGAGTTTGTCAGCCGAACTTTCGAAAGGCGAACTCCGGCAACTTCTTCGCAGCATTCGCTGTACGCACGATCTTGTGGTTCTTGCCTCGCATCAGCGCCAGTTGGATCCGCGATTCGATCCAGAACGCGCCGCGAGGCGAGCGGTTCCAGGTCTTGTGCAGCAACGTCTTCGTCGCTGCGACGGCGTCCGGCGAGCGAACCGCGATCTGCGACAGCAGTTCCTGTGCCGGCTTGATCGGATTGTCGCTGACTCCGCTCACGAACCCCCACTCGAGAGCCTGATTTCCGTCGAACAGTTCAGCAGTCATGGCGAGGCGTTTCACGACGTCCATTGCCGCGAGTTCGCGCATCGTGACCGTTCCGGTCATGTCGGGGATCAATCCCCACTTCGCCTCCATCACCGAGAACGTGCAATCGGGGGTGGTGAATCGAAAGTCTGCGGCGAGCGCCAATTGCAGTCCCCCGCCGAAGCAGTGCCCGTGAACGACCGCGATGACCGGCACGGGCAATTCGCGCCACACCCAGCACGCGCGTTGGAAGAGGTTGGTCTTCTGACCGGGAAATTTCGCGAAGGCCTTCGCCATCCGCCTCGGCTGCTTGCCCGCAGAAGCGAAGTCCAACCCGGCCGAGAATGCGTCACCCGCGCCTTGCAGAACCACGCCCCGAATCGAACGATCAGCTTCGATAGTTCGAGCGGCGTCCACCAGGGCGTCGAGCATGTCCAGATCGAGACCGTTGAGTTTCTCCGGTCGGCTGAGCGTCACGTACGCCACCGACTGCACTACCTCGACACGAACGCGATCACTCACGGCTACTCCTTCGGTTAGACATACCCCCGACGAACTTACCTGAGAGTAAGTTCGTCGGGGGTCCGTCATGCCATCTCCGCAAGAAGTTCCATGGTCACTTTGCCGGCAGGATCCGAATCAGTGGATGAAGGCACGGCCACGACGGAGTCCACTCCCGCCGCTCGGTACGCCTCGAGTTGCTCGCGGGCATCGGCCGGAGTCCCGACGATTCCCACCGTTGCCACCATCGCGTCCGAGACCTGGCTCAAGAGCTCGCGCGGCTCGGCCCCGGCCCTGGCTGCCTCGATCACATCAGCGAAGCCCGCGCGGACGAACATGTCCGAGTACCCCGGAGCAGCCAGATACGGTACGAGCCCGCGTCGAAGTTGATCGATCGACACCTGTGACGGTCCATTCTCGGCGACGGCAGCCGGTGCCCACACCGACACGAAAGGCATGCCGGTTTCCAACTCGGCAGCGATTTCCTTGCACCGTGTGATCAGGCGCCCCGCTTGCTCCGGGCTGACCAGATTGAGCACCAGTTCGTCGCCCAACTCCACCGCGGCCCGAAGCGCCTTGTCCCCGAATGCCGCAACGATCAGCCGCCCACCTGGCGGCTGAAGTCGCAGCCGATATCCGCTGGTCCGCATCACCGTTCCGGCGACTTCGCCCCGTTCACCGTCCATCAGCGCTCGTACACCGCGGGCGGACTCCGCAAGTGCACGTGCCGCCCCGGATCTGCTTCGCCCATGCCATTTCTCGACCACGACAGTGCTGGAAGTACCCAACGCGATCGATACGTCACGCCCGGTCAGGTCGGATACCGACGCCGCCCCGATCGCGATCATCGCCGGATCACGAACCGTCACCGCGAGCGGGCCGACCACTAGTTCGGAGTGCTCGAATCCGGTGCCGACTGACGTCGCCAGAGCAAAGGCGTCGTACGTCGCCATCTCCCCCACCCACACTCGGCCGAACCCGAGTCTGTCGGCGAGGCGTGCAGTAGCGGTCACCTCCTGCGGCGGACGGTCCTGCCACAACCCCAGGGAGATGTCGATGGTCGGCAAACCTCTACTCGAAGTCGGAGACAAGACCCATTCCCTCCAACAGTGTCGGACGGTCGTAGTACTCGAGCCACTCGGTGATCCGTCCGTCTGCCATGCTGAGGATTCCGACAACAGGAACGACGCCATGGGTACCGTCGAAGTGGAAGTCGTCCACTCGCTGCACAAATACCCTTCCGTCGATCACGCCGAGAGACTCGATCTTCAGTGTGATCCGTTCACACTTGCTTGCCAGTAACGCAATTCGGCCCGCAACGGCCTCCTTGCCGACAAGAGGTTCCTGCATGACGCTGTGGAGCACACCGTCCTCGGCGAACAAGTCGACGACGCGTGTCCAGTCCATGACGTCCCACGCCTGGAACATCTCACGCGCCAACGCAAGCTTGTCACTGTCGTTCATCACACTCATGCCACACTCTTCTGTCGAAGCTCACGCTTGAGGATCTTTCCGGTCGAATTGCGCGGCAGTTCTTTCCGAATCTCCAGCCGCTCGGGAAGTTTGTACGACGCAATGCGCTTGTCCTTCAGGAACGCGACCAGAGCGTCCAGCTCGAGTTCCGTCTCGGGCCGCAGCGTGACCACTGCTGCGACGCGCTCACCGAGTACTTCGTCGGGGTCGCCGATGACGGCCACATCCGCGACGGCCGGATGCTCGGCGATCAATCCCTCCAGTTCGGCTGGGGCGATGTTCATTCCGCCGCGGATCACGAGGTCCTTCCCCCGGTCCAGGTAGCGGAGAAACTGCCCGTGATCACCGGCAATCTCGAAGATGTCTCCGGTGCAGAGGAATCCGCGTTCGTCGAACGGAGACGGCCGATCGCCGAGATAGCCGGCAAAGACCGTCGGTCCGCTGATTCGCAACTCACCCGGGTGCCCGACTTCGGTGATGTCCTCGCCGGTGACCACGTCGACCAAGCGCACGTCCATCCAGTCGGAGATTCTGGTGCTCCAGCGAAAGTTCTCGACACCGAAGCGGGGGAAGTACCGTGCGCGGTCGTCCGGATCCGGCATGTCCGCAGGCGAGGAGAGCAGACTGATGCCTTCGTTGGATCCGAAGAAGTTGATGACTCCGATTCCGTATCGCTCCTGCCATCCCCGGACCATCGGAGGTTGCAGTGGCACCGAACCCGAACCGATCCGAGTCAAGCTCGACAGGTCGACCGCCGCGAGCATCGACTCGTCGGCGAGCAGCATCCACAACAGCGCAGGCGGCGCTACCGTGTACGTCACGCGCTCGGCCTCGATCTGCCCGAGGAAAACTCGAAGATCGAACGGGTGGTGCTGTACCAGTACACATCCCGTGCGGAGCCACGGCAGGAACATTCCGTTGATTCCGGCCATGTTGACCATCGGGAACGGGTTCAGCAAGACGTCGCCGACGCCGATGTCGGGAGCGTCGATCGTGGCCCAGCAGATGGCCAGCCACTCGTAGTGCGAACGTGGGACCCCCTTCGGTTCGCTTTCGGTCCCGGAGGTCCAACAGATCGTCATCGCATCGTTGGGGTCGTTGGGATCTTCGGTGATTCGGACATCCAATTCACTGCGCTGTGTTTCGGTGGCCGCCCGAGGACTCAGCCCCACGACACCGGCCGGCAACTGGGCCGGAAGCTCGGATGCGGGAGCGTAGGCGAACACCGATCTCAGAGAGGGAATCCGGGATCTGATTGCAGCGATCTCCGTAGCAGGGAGTCTGTCACCAAAACTGGGTACGGTGACAAATGCTGCAAACGCCGCCTGGTTTGCCATTCCTTCCACTTCACGTTCGCGGTACTGCATGGGCAATGGCGAGACCACGATCCCCAGAGACCACGCTGCAAGGTAGACCTCGACCAATTCGACGGTATTGGGCATCTGCACGCCCAGAACATCTCCCCGGCCCAAACCCACCTCGGAGAAGCCGGCAGCGAGCGCGATGACTTCGCTCTCCAGTTGGTTCCAACTGAGGCGTCGCGGATCTCCGCCGGACAACTCGCTCCGGTTCGCCGGATCAACCACGGCAAGTTCGTCACCGCGTACCCGCACCTGCGCCCGGAACACCTGATCGATCGTCTCGTCGGACCACCACCCCTTCGAGGTGTATTCGTCCACCTTGACGCGAGGGTGCAATCCCCTGTGTGCCTTGTTCATTCGCGTACTCGTTTCAGTTCTCGTAACGGCCGGAAATGTCGATCACGTCGCCTTGCTTCTCGAACGCCTGGGTAGCGGCGTTCCACTCGAACGGCTGGAATGCCAGGATTCCCAATGCATGGTCCGCGGTCATCGTGAATTTGATTCCGTCGATGAACATCGGCGGGTGGTAGTCCTGCGTTCGTGCGGCACTCATGATGCTGGCGCGTGAGAGTCCGTCGGATGACTCAGAGGCCCGAGTGAAGTTGTCCACCAACAGGTCACCGATGGCCCAGCCGTTCACGGTGTAGCTGTTGGTCGGGGAATCGGCACCGTGAGCAGCCGCACCGGCCAGGTAGTCACGTACCGCCGCGTCATCCTTGTAGAGGGCGTTGTTGGGATCCTTGAGCCACACCATCACCTGCTGCCCGTCGGCAGCATCACCGGCGGGCGCATACAGCGTCGCACCGTCGACGCAGTTCGACGGTTGAATCACGGTGTCGGGCTTCCATCCGACACGTCCGATCGCCTGGGTGATCGCGAGGCAATCGGTGGTGACACCGGCCACCACCAATACCTCGGCGCCACTGGCTTTGAGGGTCGATGCCGCCGTCTTGGGGTCGGTCAGCGCCTCTTCGGCTGCGATCTCGAAGTTCGTTCCTTCGATCGCGGACTTGAAGCCGTTGGCGATCCCTTGTCCGGACTCGGTCTGGTTCGTGGCCAAGGCAACCTTGGCGCCGCTCGGATACTTCTTCTTCAGGCTTTCGACCACTACCTCCATCTCGACGCCCGGATCCGGTAGATACTCCGTGGTCCACGGAAAGTCTTCGATCACCCGGAACTCGGGCATGCCTGCCTGCGCGAAGAGCAGTGGAACACAGGCAGTGGTCTGGTCGTCCGCGATGGCGTTCAACTGGCCTGCTCCGAACGTGCCCAGAACGTCGACCTTGTCCTTCTGAATGAACTCTCCGACATTGGCTTTGGCGCGCTCCGGGGAGAAGGCATCGTCCTTGACCACGACGTCGAGCTTGACGCCGCCGACGCCGCCGGCCGCGTTCTCGACCTCGAACCGTGCTCGCATTCCTTCGATCACGTTGCCGACCGCGTCGGCGAGCGGGCCGGACGTCGGCCCACTCCACCCCACCGTGAGTTTGTCGGTGATCGGCGCCGCGGCACCACTGGGATCGCTGCAGTCGTCGACCGATACTGCTCCGGCCGAGGTCGACGTGTTGCTCTCTGCGTCGGAGTTACCTCCGCAGGCCGAAAGGAGTAGTGCCGCAGCGGCGATGACTGCGGGAATCGTGGTCTGCCTTTTCATATCGTCCAGTTCCTTGCTGTGAGTTGAGAGAAACGAGAGTGGGCGAGGGAGACGGCGCTCAGGTGCGGGGTTCACCTTCGCGATACTTGGGATGATCTGCGGGAACCACGAGGACAAACCGTCGGAGAACGCTGTTGATCCGGCCGACGATTCCGTCCGGCATCAAGAACACGATCGCGATCAGCACCGCGCCGAACACCACTCCCGACACGGGGCCGTCGGTGACGCTTCCGGTGTAGTACGGCAGGAACACCACTGCCGTCGCCCCGACGATCGGGCCGAATTGCGTTGCGATTCCGCCCAACACCAGTCCGGTGATGAACTCGATCGACTTCATCAACGAAAAGGACTCGGGTGAGAGCGCGCCGATGTACATCGTGAACAGCGAACCTGCCAGACCGGTGATCGCGCCGGAAAGTCCGAAAGCGAGAATCTTGACCCGCGCGACGTTGATGCCGTTTGCACTCGCCGCAATCTCGTTGTCGCGCACCGCAACCATTGCCAAACCGAATCGACTCTTGACGAGATTGCGGATCAGGAGCATGACCACTGCCAGCGTCACTACCGAAACCCAGAAGATCCAGAGATAGGTGTCCGCGCGGGTCAAACCCGTCCATTTCGGCGGGACCAGAAGATTCGCACGAACGACCATGCCGGCCGCGCCACCGGTGAGATCCCCGGTCTTGCGGATCACTTCGGGAAACGCCACAGCGACGGCGAGGGTAACGAGGGCCAGATACAGCCCTTTGATCCGCAAGGAGGGAAGCCCGACGAGAAGTCCTAGTACGAAACACAATACGACTGCCATCGGGATTGTGGTCAACGGCGAGTATCCGCGATCGACGATCAGAACGCCGGTCGTGTACGCGCCGAGGCCGAAGAAGGCAGAATGGCCGATCGACAGAAGTCCGGTGTACCCGCTGACGATATTCAGTCCGGCGATGGCAATCGCGATGATGAAGACACTCGTGAACTGCCCTACGCGAAACGGCGCGCTCTGCGACACGAGGAGCAGGGCACAGACGGCAGCCACCAGCAGAACCAGTTGGAGTATCCGGTACGACGTCGATCCGGCAACCACCACACGCGGCTGCCTGACTGCCTTTTCGGCGACCGCGGGTTCATTTCTCTCGGCAAGCGTCGTCATACCCGCTCCAGTTTCTTGGTACCGAACAGTCCATTGGGTCTGACGAAGAGGATCACCACGATGATCAGTAGCGCGGATGTCTGCTGCAGCGAACCGCCGATGACCGAAATGTAGCCGCTGAGCATTGATTCCAGAACACCGATCGTCAACCCACCCACAACTGCGCCGACAAGACTGTCCAGACCGCCGAACAGCGCTGCCGCAGATGCTGCGATGAAGATCGGGAACATGGTCGTGAGGCCGAGTTGTTGCGGCGAGAGCGGAGTGACCAGGACACCGGCCAGTGCGCCGATCGCTGCCGCAACACCCCAGCCGATTGCGAGTATCCGGCTGGTCGGAACTCCGGCGAGAGTGGCAGATTCGGCATTGTCCGCGACGGCACGCATGTGCAGACCGACTCTCGTCTTGCGAAAGAGCAAGGACATCAACACAAGTAGGACAACGAGCGCAACCAGTACGCCCAGTGCGTCGCCGTACACGCGCGCGCCGCCCACCGAGATGTAGTCGGTGGGACCGTTGGGAAACGGGCTCGGCATGATCTTCGTTTCGCTCCCCCACAGCATTCCGGCCAACGAGTTGAGCCCGGTGAACAATCCCAGTGCCACTATCAGCACTGCCATGTCACTTCTACGTTGAACCGGCCGGATGAGCAGACGCTCCATCAACGCCCCGAGCAGGAAGCCGAGAGCGAGAGCCGCTCCGATCGCGGCCCAGATCGGCCAGGACATCGTTGTGAGCCACCACGCCACGAAGGTTGTGAACAGGGCCAACTCGCCCTGAGCGAAGTTGATCGTGCCGGTGGCACGGAACACCACCACGAGTGCCAGCGCGAGAATTGCGTAGATCGAGCCGTTGGTCAATCCGGAGATGAGTCGTTCGAGAAAGAGTGTCACCGTTTACTCCTGGTACCCGAGATAGGCGCTGCGCACGACGTCGTCCGAACGAAATTCCTCGGGCGTGCCGGCAGCGACGATGGTGCCTACGTCGAGCAGGAAGACCTTCGACGCGAGTTTCATCGCGAGATCGGCATTCTGTTCCACGATCAGCAGTGCAGTTCCGTCGCTCCGGTTGATAGCACCGAGTGTGTCGAACAATTCGGCGATGACGATGGGCGCCAGACCCAGGCTCGGTTCGTCGCACAAAAGCAGGGTGGGACGGCTCATCAATGCCCGCGCGACCGCGAGCATCTGCTGTTCACCGCCTGACAGCGAACCTGCCAACTGTGTGGACCTCCTCGCGAGCACCGGAAATGTCTCACACCACCGCTCGATGTCGGCCTCGATCTCCGCCTTGTCGTTGCGAAGCGCAGCGCCGACGAGCAGGTTGTCACGTACCGACAGTTGACCGAGAGTTCCACGGCCCTGTGGGACAAGGCTGACGCCGGCGGCCACGGCGCGTTCAGGTTTGGATCCGAGCGGCGAACCGTTGAAGGTGATCGTTCCCTGGTGCGGAATCAATCCGGCAAGCGCACGCATCATGGTGGTCTTGCCGGCACCGTTCGCGCCGAGAACAACAGCGACCCCGCCGGGTTCCACGTCGAGCGACACCCCGTGCAGTACATTGCCTCGCCCGTAACCGGCATGCAGATCGTCGACGCTCAGCAGGCTCATGCCGCTCGCCCCAGATAGGCATTGATCACGGCGTCGTTCTGCTGGATCTCCGCCGGAGTACCTTCAGCGATCTTGTGGCCGAAGTTCAGTGCGACAACATGATCGGAGATACCCAGCACCAATCCCATGTGGTGTTCGACCAGAAGCGCTCCGAAGCCGAAGTCGTCGCGGAGCGAGACGATCAGTTCTCCCAACTCCTTGACTTCGCTGTGTGTGAGCCCGCCGGCGGGCTCGTCGAGCAGAAGCAGCGAAGGCTCGGACATCAATGCTCGTGCCAGTTCGACGCGCTTGAGTGTTCCGAACGGAAGGCCTGCTGCCGGCGCGTTCGCGACGTCGACGAGTTCGAGGCGTTCGAGCAGGTACCAGGCCTTCTCTCGCAGTTCTCGGACTTGGGCGCGCGCTGGAGGCCAGCCGAGAAGCCCGCTCGCCAGTCCGAAGCGGCCCCGAGACGATCCGCCGACCATGGTGTTGTCGAAGACGCTCATGCCGCTGAACAGTGCGAGATTCTGGAAGGTCCGAGCGATCCCTGCAGATGCCAATGCATAGGGCCGCAATCCCAAGAGGTCGGTTCCTTGCCAGGTGATGACACCGCGACTCGGTTCGTAAATCCTTGTGATGCAGTTGAACAGCGTGGTCTTACCAGCGCCGTTCGGCCCGATGAGTCCGCAGATCTGGCCGGCGTGGACGTCGAAGCCGACGTCGTCGAGAGCCGTGACTCCGCCGAATTCGATCGATACATCGGAGAGCGTGAGTACGACCGGGTCATTCGCGGGTTGTGCGGGTGGTGTGTTTCCAAGCATTGGTTTCACCTCCTCGTGACACTTCAATTAACAGTGTGATAGAGATTACTACAGTAAACAGAGGCACTCCGTCAACGTGCGGCCCCCGATCCGGAGCCGAGAAGGGACATCATCGTGAGGTCCAACAACATTCACGCAGTCGACAGCGGCGGGGGCCCAGACGTCAGGGACTACAGCCCGGTCGACGCTCTCGTCGCCAAGCAGGAAATCTACGAGGTTCTGGCTCGTTTCCTCCGAGCCGCAGACCGCGGCGACGTCGAGGACGCCAGGCGGTGTTATCTGCCCGGCGCAACCGAAGACCACGGGGGTGTCTTCACCGGCACCGCCGACGACTACATCGACCACATCGCCGGGGCCATCACCCACCCACGGTCACTGACCACCCACGCAATGACCAACGTCTTGGTCGAACTCGACGGGGACACAGCACACGTCGAGTCCTACGTGCTTGCCTTCGCGCGAATCAAGCACTCGGACGGCATAGCCGACACACTCACCTCGGCGCGCCTGATCGACCGCTTCGGCTACGAGGACGGCAGGTGGGGAATCCGCCACCGCGCACTGCGGTGGGACTGGAACCACGACATGGCCACAGCCGAAGGCTGGATCTTCGGGATGCTCGCGCCTGAAACGTCTTTGAAGAAGAGCAAGAAATTTCCCGACGACCTCATCTACACACGGCAGACACAGGAGCACTCATGACAAGGTTTCGCGGAACGCCGATAGAGGGCGCGACTGTCCTCGTCACCGGCGCCAATCGAGGGCTCGGCTTGGCCTTCGTCCAACAGGCGAAGTCGATGGGTGCCGCCAAAATTTATGCAGGGGTGAGAAATCCCGACGAGGCGCCCGCCGAGCTGCGATCCACCGGAGCACACATCGTCGAACTCGACGTGACCGATCCAGGACTCGTCGATGCAGCGGCCAGGGCGTGCGGTGACACCACAGTGGTCGTCAACAATGCCGGACTGTTCACCGGGAATCGGTTGATCGAGGCCGACGACCAAGCGGCTGCGCGAGCCGAGATGGAGGTCAACTACTTCGGGCCTCTGACGATGATCCGCGCCTTCGCGCCGGTATTCGCCGCCCGCGGCGGAGGATCGATAGTCAACGTCCTGTCGGTGGCCGCAATCGCTCCGACCGCCTTCATGGGTGGCTATTCACCGGCCAAGGCGGCTGCTCTGTCGCTCGGCGGCATCGCTCGCGCCGAACTCGAACCGCACGGCATCACCGTCACGTCGTTGATCGTCGGCAGCGTCGACACCCGCATGGCGTCACATGTGCAGGGCCACAAGGAAAACCCTCTCGACATCGCGGCAACCGGACTCGCCGCCATGCAACGCGGCGAGTGGACGTGCGACACCGATTTCATGGCAATCGACGCGCGTGCGCGCCTGGCCCGCGATCCGATTCGGTACGAACGCGGACTGGGCAAGCTCCTCTTCGCCGGCGAACTGACCACCCGATCATGAGCGATCCGATTCGTGTTGCCCAGTGGGCGACCGGCGCCATCGGCAAGACGGCGCTACGCGGAATCATCGATCGTCCCGACCTCGAGTTGGTCGGCCTCTACGTGTACAGCGACGCCAAGGCGGGTCGAGACGCCGGTGACATCGCCAGACGAGCACCGACGGGGGTGATCGCTACACGCGACGTGGACGAGATCATCCGCTCGCGCCCACAGGTTCTCATCCACAGTCCGCGGTTGCAGATTCCGTACGAACGCCACGACGACGATCTGTGCCGTCTGCTTCGCGCCGGGATCAACGTGATCACGACGGCCGGGCAGCACTTCCCCCGCGCACACGGCACCGAACGCGAGCACATGTTCGCCCAAGCATGCAAGGAAGGCGATTCGACGCTCTTCGGGGTCGGCGTGAGCCCAGGTGTCATCGGCGAGCGATTGGCGTTGGCGCTGACGGGAACATCGATCGAACTCGACCGAATTACGATCGACGAGGTGCTCGACGCTCGCGGCATGCCTGACCCCGACTTCGCGTTCACCGTCATGGGAATGGGTTCGCCCCCGGAGGAACTGGACGGAACCGGGCCGTTGCCCTCGCTGTACGCGTCGCTGTACCTCGAGACCATCGCGTTCATGTGCGAGCGCCTGGGCGTCACCTACGACGAGGTCGTGTCCGATCACAGGGTCGTTCCGGCACGTACGGATCTCGACGTCGCCGCCGGACGCATCGCCGCGGGAACCGTCGGAACCACCGAATGGCGCTGGCACGCAATGGTCGACGGAAAGCAGTTCCTCACCCTCGCCATCATCTGGACCATGGAACCTGATCGCGACGAATACGCGGGACGGGACCAATGGGAAGTCCACCTCTTCGGCAAACCCGAGATCGTGATGACCGTCAACCTGGTCGAACCACAAGATCCGAACAGTCGCACGACAGCCGGTCAGTTCATCACTGCAGGCCCGGCACTACGCGCCGTCGAGCATGTACTCGCTGCTCCCGCCGGCATTTTCGAACCCCCTGTCTTTGCCCCCTTCAGATTGGAGCATTCAGTATGACAACTCAGCCGACGGCCGTAGGTTCGACTGCCACCCGTGAACCTGCCACCCGTGAACCTGCCGTCCGTCAACCTTCCGTGAACGCGCTCCTGCCCGACGGTCGCCCCGTGCAGAATCTGGAAGACTTGCTGCGCAGCCGGGCGATTGCCAGTCCGGAGAGCACCGCCGTCATCTCCGATGACGGGCGTACCAGTTTCCGTGAACTCGACATCGAAACAAATCGTGTCGCGAATGCACTTCTGCGCGATGGTGTTCGACCCGGCGACCGGGTGGCGTACATCGGGGCCAATGCACCGTCTTTCCTCTCCGTCCTGTACGGATCTTCGAAGATGGGCTCGATTCTGACGGCCGTCAACAATCGGCTGGCACCGGGCGAGGTCGACTACATCCTGAGCAACAGCGAGCCGACCGTCGTCGTACTCGGAGCAGGCGATGAGGGCCTCTCCGACGTCGCCGCGGCGGTCGGTAGCGTCCGGACCGTCGTCACGGTGGATGGCGCCGGAAACTCGATCTCGTGGAACGACTGGCTTTCCGGTGTCGGCGACGACGATCCGGGGTCGTCGCGCCGCCCCGACGACACAGCGCTGATCTTCTACTCGTCGGGAACCACCGGTCACCCCAAGGGAATCGAACTCACCGGCGCCAACCTCGGCCGTGCCCTCGCCACCATGTATCACCTGCTCGATCTCGACACCGACTCCGTGGCTATGTGCCCGGTTCCGTTCTTCCATGTGGCCGGACTGGGTCTCGCCCTGGTCACGACGCTCGGCGGTGGCGCTCTACTGCTCGAGACCATCGCCGGACCTCTCGAACTCGTCGCGCTGATGCAGGAGTACAAAGTCACGCATGCGGTCACCGTTCCCGCGGTGATCAGCGTCCTGACCTCCCTTCCGGCTGTGCGCGAGGCAGATTGGAGTGCCCTGCAGTTCCTGGTCTACGGAGCCGCGCCGATGCCACTGCCCCTGTTGCAAGACGCGACCGAGGTCTTCGGGTGTAGTTTCCTGCAGGCATACGGACTCACCGAGTCGACCGGCGGCGTCACCATGCTGACCCCGGAAGATCATCGGGCGACCGACGAGTCGACCGCGCATCGGTTGAAGTCCGTCGGGCAGCCGATGTTCGGAGTGCCCATCCGCATCGTCGATCCCGTGACGCTCGAAGACGTCCCGGTCGGTACCCGCGGCGAGGTCGTCATCGGCGGCGCTCACGTCATGAAGCGTTACTGGCGTAACGAAGCAGCCACTGCGGCCACCATGTTGGACGGTGACTGGCTTCGCACCGGAGACGGCGGATCGTTCGACGAGGACGGCTATCTCTACCTCCACGACCGCCTCAAGGACATGATCGTCTCCGGCGGTGAGAACGTCTATCCGGCCGAGGTGGAGAGTGTTCTCTCCGGGCACCCCGGCATCCGCGAGGTCGCGGTAGTCGGCGTTCACTCCGATCGGTGGGGTGAGACTCCCCTTGCCGTGGTCGTTCGAGCTGCTGATTCGGATGCAACCGAAGCGGAGATCATCGAGTGGTCACGCGAGCGACTGGCTCACTTCAAGTGCCCCAGTGCAGTTCGGTTCATCGAGGAGCTGCCACGCAACGCTAGCGGGAAGCTGCTCAAGACTCGTTTGCGACAGGACTTCGCTTGAGTCCATGACACGAATTCGGGGCCGGTCGCTTCGAGCGATCGGCCCCGATTTCTGTCATTCGATGTGAAGCACGCTCAGCGTGGGTGAATCCGGAATTCCACGCCGCCGACACTCAGCCCGGGCTCGACGGCAGACGCGCCGCTCGACGCCGCCAGATCGATTGCAGTGAGCATCGACCGCTCCCCCGGAACGAACGACACGACGCGTGATCCCAGCCTGATCGAGAGTGGTTGCGCCGAGACCGGTTTCTTTCCGAACACTTCGGCCCACAGCGTCGCCGTCCTGGCCGGATCGGGCGAGGACACGTCGACGGCGAGGATGTCGTCGACCCAGGGATCGAGGGAAACCTCCTTCTCCGTCTCATCCCAGAACCACTCGTCGGCGTCGGGAATCTCGTCGAGTTCTACGAGCAGTCCGAGATCACCGGGATGAAGTTGGACGATCCGGTGACCGTATGCCTCGAGATCTGCCACCGTCCGAACATCGGCCGCAGCTGCACGTTCCAGATAGGGCTCGATGTTCGAAACCTGGATCGAGAGTGCATAGCCGCCCTCCCCTCCGCCCTTGCGGATCCATCTCGCCAGCGAGACCTTCTCGTCGAGCGGCGCGACGATCTCGAGAAATGCCTGCGGCCCGACGGCCAAGGTCTCGTCGGCCAAACCGATGTCTTCGAGCAGTGGATCCGCGAATCCTGGTGCCAGATTCAATGCTTCGCGCAATTGGTGACCGGTCTTGTCCACGTCTCGTGCACCGATCACCACCTGTCGCAGGATCTCCCACGTGCCCGCGTCGTGCGTGCCCGTCACAGTCCGACCGCTTCGGCGGCGGTGTCGGCACTCTGCCAGCGTCGGAGCTCGGCACCCGGAGCCCACGTCGAGTGCGTACCACTCGAAATTCGTTCGGGAAGGCGAAGTTTACACAACGGTCCGTCTCCGACGCGGGCAGCGTCGAAGATCAAGCAGAAGGACGCATCCTCGTTCATGTCAGTGGTCAACGTGATGAGATAGCCGTCGTCTTCGGCGGTACCACCCACGCGCGGCGCCATCGAAGTCTCGCTGCCGTACACACCGTCACCGAAGGAGAATCGTTCCTCGTTGCCCGTCAGCAGATCGTGTTTGACCAAGCCGTCGAACAGGAACCACGACGGTTTACCCGAAGCCGCATAGGCGTATCGGTACTTCTCGCCCGCGAAATTCCCGTTCATCATGCCGAATTCGGTGATCGAGTCACTGAGTTGCTCTTCACGCGTGGCTCCGGTGACCAGGTTCAAACGCCAGCGGTGAAGCCGGGTCTGCATACGATCGAGAGCGAGGAAACGGAAGGCGCGCTCCCACTGATTGCCCATACCGTTGTCCGACGGTTCCGGATCACCCTGGTAGAAACCGTCCAGAACAATCTCGTCGCCCTCTTCGTAGGCGTTCACGAAGTGCAGGACATAGGTCGGATCGGCTTCGAACCACTTGATGTCAGAGGTATTTCCGCGGCGTGGGATGACTCCGAGACGCAGCGGGATATCGGGATGGAAATTCGCGACGTGCGCGCCCTTCTCCAGCAGAACCGGATCCCAGAACAAGGGGCAGTCGTTGAGGATCGCGTAGTTCTCCGTGAAGGCCATGTCGTGCGGCAAGCGCGGACCGGGAAGTGGGACGTCGACGTAGTGGACCAACTCGTTGGCCGAGTCCACGACGCCGTAGTGCATGTACGGCGCTTCCTTGCTGTAGTTGAAGAACAGCATTTCTCCGGTCTTGTCGTCCACCTTCGGATGCGCGGACACACCCCATTCGAAGGGGAACTTGCCGTTCCAGCTTTCCTTGCCGAGTGTCTCCGCCGACATCGGATCGAGACGATACAGATCTCCGCACTGGTAGAAGCTGGTGAGAGCAGTCCCCCGGTGAACGACGACGTCGGTGCTGGACGCGTCCTTCATCCGGGTGCGCGCACCCTTGCCGCCCTCGGGGCGACTGAGTTTGGGAGACTCGGCAAGCCCGGCCCACAACGCAGCGCCGGCATCCTGCTCGGCCGCCAAGCCGTCGGTACGTACGAATCGGTTGCGGTAGAACGACTCTCCGTCGCGAAAGCCCACGATGTGAATCATGCCGTCACCGTCGAAGGGGTGATACGCCTTCATCGAGGGATGGAGCGGATTCTCGGTGTTACGCAGGTAGACACCGTCGAGGTCTTTCGGAACCTCACCGAATACGACTTCGAGGTTGTCCGCTTTGAACTCGGTGGTCTGGGGTTGCCACGGGCCGGTGCGATACGGGTGATCGTCATCGGCGGGAAGGGTGGACAACAACTTGCCTACGATTTCGACGTCCATGGAATTCTCTTTTCGACTGATGGGGAAAGGCTGGGCTGCACTTTCAGGAAACTGCGTCGACGACAAAACTGACGGTGGTGGCCGTACTTCCACCGAAGTTGAGCGTCGCAAAGCGGCTCGCACCCTCGACTTGGAAACCGCCGGCCGTTCCCGTCACCTGATGGGCCGCGTCGAGAAGCATTCGGACACCACTGGCACCCACCGGATGACCACCGCCGATCAGACCGCCGCTGGGGTTGATCGGTAGCTTGCCGCCCATGGCGATGTCACCACTCTCGATGGCTTTCCACGACTCGCCGGGCGCGGTCAGACCGATGTGGTCGATCGCGAGATACTCACTCGCCGTGAAACAATCATGTGTTTCGATCCCGTCTATCCCGGCCAGGTCGACTCCGGCCCGGGAGAAGGCACCCATCACCGCATCCCGAACGTGTGGCATCACGTAGGGATTATCGGCGTCGCGGGCCAGCTTCTGCTCGAGACCTAAACCAACTGTCCGGTGACCCCAGCCCGCGATCTGGGCCAGCGGAGTCGCCGCGGCATCAGGATGCTCTCGGAGGTACTTGTCCGTCACCAGCACAACCCCTGCGCCACCGTCGGTCACCTGACTGCAATCGAATCGTCGAACACCACCTTCCACAACGGGATTGGTGGTGTCGTCACCACCCGCATTTCCGAGTAGATCGGGCACCGCCCAACCGCGTGTCTGCGCGTTGGGGTTGTTCTTCGCGTTTGCGAAGTTGATCTGCGAGATCGCGCGAAGGTGAGATTCGTCGATCCCGTAACGCCGCCCGTACTCCTTCGACACACGGTCGAACATGTACGGCCACATGAATTTTGCTTCCTGACCTTCGTGTCCGACCCAGGCTGCAGCGCCCAGATGGCCGGCCGCGTCATCACCCGGAACCGTCTTCTCCAGTTCGATACCCATCACCAGAGCCACGTCGTAGTTGCCGGCGCGCAGGTCTGCCATCGCTGCAAGTACAGCGATACTGCCCGATGCGCACGCCGCCTCGTGCCGAGACGAGGGCACACCCCACAGGTCTGGATGCACGGTGGCGGGCATCGCGCCCAGCTGACCTTGGCCGGCAAACAATTGCCCGAAGGCATTACCGACGTGGATCACCTCTATGTCGGTGGCAGGAACCTTCGCCGCGTCCAGGGTGTGGTTCACCACCTCTTCGGCAAGGTTCGCGAAATCGAGTTCCTCACGGGTGAAGTTCCGTGCGAAGTCGGATTGGTACCCGCCGAGAATCCAAATGTTCGAAACAGTCATGACCTCTCCCCTTGCCGATCCGGCCTCGGTGACGTCACCGAGATACCCGCGCAACGGCGGTTGTAATTTCACCGCAACCGTACTACAACTAGCAGAGTAACTCTACTAATTGAAGGGTTGAAAATGACTGATGCTTTTGTCCTCGACTACGTGCGAACGCCGCGCGGTCGAGCATCGGCGCGAGGCGCCCTCCACGAACACAGCCCAGTCGATCTTGTCGTCCACCTGGCCAAGGCTTTGCAGGGTCGAACGAACCTCGCCGCAGAACAGATCGACGACGTCGTTCTCGGTTGCGCATCGCAGGTGGACGAGCAGGGCGCGAACATCGCGAGAACTGCCGCACTCCTTGCCGGTTGGGGCGATTCCGTTCCCGGCGCGACCCTCAATCGTTTCTGCGCATCCGGCGTCGACGCAGTCGGCCAGAGCGCGGCCCGCATTCGCGGCGACGACGTGTCCCTCGTCGTGGCCGGTGGCGTCGAAAGTGTCTCCCGGACTCCGATGTTCAGTGATCGAGGACCGCTGTGGACCGACCCGGCAACTATCGCGCAGATCGGTTCCATCCATATGGGTGTTGCCGCCGACTTGAATGCCACGATCGAGGGGTACTCCCGCGACGAGTTGGATGCGTACGGCGTCGAAACCCAGCACAAGGCTGCCGAGGCCTGGCGCAACGGCGCATTCGAGCGGTCCGTTGTGCCTGTCCCCGGCAGAAATGGTGAAGCCGGAATCGCGCACGACGAACTGGTCAGGGCAGAGACGACGGCAGAGGGACTCGCCGCGCTGCCTCCGGCCTTCGAAGGGCTCGGCGCCGCCGGTCAGGATGCACTCGCGCTCGCCGCCTACCCTGAGGTCGGCAAGATCGAACACCTGCACACCGTCGGATCCTCTCCCGCCATGGCCGACGGGGCAGCGCTCCTACTCCTCGGATCCGAGAAAGCCGCGGCGAGAGCCGGCTTGACCCCTCGCGCACGGATCATCGGATCCGCCTCGACTTCGGTGAATCCGGTCCTCATGCTCACTGCGGGCCAGAGCGCCGTGGAGGCAGTCATCGCGCGAGCCGGGCTTCGTCCACAGGACATCGACGTGTTCGAGTTCGCAGAGGCGTTCTCCGCACTCTGCCTACGGTTCCGCCGCGATCTTGACGCCGGGCCGGACCGCATGAACCCCAACGGAGGCACGATGGCGATGGGCCATGCATTCGGCGCCACCGGAGCAATTCTCGTCGGCGCATGTGTCGACGAACTGGTACGGAGCGACGGACGCTACGGTGTGGCCGCGGTCAGCGGCGCCGCCGGTGTCGGAGTCGCGGTGCTCGTCGAACGGATCGCCTCATGACCGTCAGTTCACTCTCCGGCCGCGTTGCCGTCGTCACGGGAGGGGGTAAGGGCCTCGGCCGTGCCGTCGCACTGCATCTCGCGAGCCGAGGGGTCACGGTGATCGTCAACAATCGGAATCGCACACTCGATTCGAGCGGCCGAGGCCCTGCAGATCAGGTCGTCGACGAAATCCTCGAAACCGGTGGACAGGCCGTCGCCAACCACGACGACGTCACCGACCCCGACGTCGGCCGAAAGTTGGTGGACGACGCTCTCACTCGGTTCGGACGACTCGATTTCTGCATCACCAGCGCCGCGGTCAGCGGACCGCAGATGCTTCATCGCACTACCGCCGAGAACCTCAGCACCGTCATCACGACTAACGTCGTCGGAACCGCACTGGTCGCCGCCGAAGCCTCCCGAGTGATGCGCGAAGCCGGATTCGGGCGCATCGTGATGATTGCCTCGACCGCAGGACTGCACGGGGAACCCACCGTGTCCGCCTACGCCGCCAGCAAGGGAGCAGTCATCGCATTGGGACGCACCGCAGCCGGCGAAGGTGCGAGTCGCAACGTCTTCACCAATGTCGTACTGCCCTATGCCACTACGCAGATGACCGAGTCCGGAATGGATCCACGATTCATCGACATCATGGGTGCCGACCTGGTAGCCCCGGTGGTCACCGCCCTCGTCGATCCCGAGTCCACGACCAACGGGCAGGTGATCGTCACGGCAGGTAACGGAGTGCGTTCGGCCGACGCCGTCGAGGGCTCGACCGAATTCTTGCCCACCACCACAGAACTCGATACCAAAGCGCTCGACGCGCTACTCGTGAACAGCCGACTCGGCGCTCCTCACACCTATCCGAGCGCACAGGAAGCCTTCGCGGACTTCGCTTCCGAACTGCTCGACCACCACAATCAGAAAGCGCGCGCATGACCGACATCCCACTGGGCGATCTTGCACTGAACTTCGGTGTGAGCGCACTCGCCGTCCTCGTCTTCATCGCAGTCGTGATGGCCGTAGCCATCCGGATGAACAATCACTCGATCATCGACATCTGCTGGGGGCCTGGCTTCGCCGTCGTCGCCGTCGTCTCGTACCTGACGTCCATCGGGTCGGACGGCAACGATCTGCGTCGCCTCGTCGTGCTGGCTCTGACCGTGGTGTGGGGAATGCGACGCGGCCTCTACATCGGCTTCCGAAACCGTGGGCACGGGCAGGACAAGCGCTACACTGCCCTACTCAAACATCAACAGGGACCGCTGGTTCCGTTCCTGATTCGCAAAATCTACGGCCTCCAGGGCGTTCTCATTCTCGTGGTGTCGCTGCCCGTCCAGTTCGCGATGTACGAGTTTCGCGCCCTCGGAGTCCTCAGCGCGATCGGTATCGCAGTCTGGACCGTCGGCTTCGTATTCGAATCGGTTGGTGACTACCAACTTTCCCGATTCAAGGCAGATCCGGCCAATTCGGGAATGGTGATGGATCGTGGACTCTGGGCCTGGACCCGCCATCCCAACTACTTCGGTGATGCATGCGTCTGGGTCGGACTGTTCATCCTCGCGCTTGGTGATCCATTGGCGCTGATCACGATCGTCTCTCCGATCGTCATGATCAAACTGCTGGTGAGCTACAGCGGTAAGGCCCTTCTCGAACGCGGCATGCGCAAGAGCAAGGGGCAGGCCTACGACGACTACGTCGCCCGGACCAGCGGATTCTTACCTCGTCCACCCCGTCCGGCACGAAACCACGCGTCGTGAGCGCCCCCACGAGTGGTCTCGCCGACGTCTTCGATCTGGAATCGACCGGCCCGGACCGGTGGCAAGGGTCGAACGACGGTGTTCGGCTGCCTCAGCTGTTCGGCGGCCAACTGGTAGCCCAGTCGATTCTCGCAGCCGGGCACACGGTTACCGACGGCAAAGCGATCAGTTCCGTCCACACCCACTTCCTTCGCCCGGGATCGACGGAGCATGCAACCGAGTTCTCGGTAGATCGACTTCGCGACGGAAAACGCCTGTCCACCAGAGGCGTCGACGTCCACCAGGACGGACGACTCGTCTGCCGTTCCACGGTCTCTGCCTCCTCGATCGACGAGGGCATCACTCACAGTCGCGCAGTACCTACCGCACTCCCGCCCACTGAGTGCGTGACGTTGCAAGAGTTGGCCGAGGCAGACGGTGGGTTGGGTGAGGTGTGGGAGGAGTTCTCCGCCATCGAGATTCGTGTTTTCCCCCTTGATTCGCACTCCCCCACCGCGCATTCGGCGGCGCCTCCGCGCAACATCTGGATGCGTTCGGCTCAGCGGCTGAGCGACGATCCACTGATTCACGTGGCTGCTCTCGCTTATGCCAGTGATCTGATGCTGATGGCAACCGCACTGACTCCGCACGGCTACGACATCGGGCAGGAGCACTCGCTCGACACGGACTGGACTGGTGTGTCCCTCGATCACACGATGTGGTTTCAACGCCCTGTGCGAGCGGACGAGTGGCTGCTCTTCGAGCACGCGACCCCCACAGCTCACGCCGGCAGAGCAGTCGTGAATGCGGCGGCCTTCGATCGATCCGGACTCCAGATCTGCCAGATCACTCAGGAAGCGTTACTCATTGCCCGCACCGAGTGATTCCCGACTCTTTCCGCAGACCATTCGGTACGGTCTCGCGGTGCCGCAGGGTTCGCGGCCTATGATTTCGGGGTGGTACGAGTGAATGCAGCCGGATCTTCGACACCCACCGCGTCGGCGGGCGTCACCGAGTTGCCTGCCGGCGGTCCGAACGCACTGGCCGTCACGCTCGGGTTGTTGGGGGACGAGTGGAACCTCTGGATTCTGCGATTCGCCCTGTTGGGGTCGCGGCGATACAACGACTGGCTCGCCCTCGGGGGAATCTCCAACTCCGTCTTGTCCTCACGGTTGGCGGTCCTGACGGCCGGCGGAATGCTCGAGCGTCGTGAGTATCAGCAGAACCCGCCCAGGCACGAATACTCGGTCACCCGCAAAGGGCAGTCGATCTGGCCCGTCCTCATCACCATGTGGTCGTGGGAGAAGCAGTGGGCGCCCAATGAAACCCAGCCGCTTCCACCACTGCGGCACAGCACCTGCGGAAACGACTTCACCCCGATCCTGCGCTGCAAGGAGTGCGGCGAGGACGTGGACGTACGATCCCTGGACTCCCAAATGGGTCCGAGTGGGGACTTCTCACGCAGTGTCCCGGAAGCAACATCGCGGCGACGCTCCACCAAGTCCGAACGCCGTCCGGAAATTCTGGCTCACACGATGGAACTTGTCGGCAATCGCTGGTCAGCGGCGATCATCGGTGCAGCTTTCCGAGGCGCTCGCCGCTACGGGGAGTTCGCCGAGATCACCGGTGCACCACCGGCAATAGTCGCGGATCGCTTGAAGCACCTCACCGAGATCGGTGTAATGGAAACGCGTCCGCTTCCGGGTCGCCCACAGTGGTCGGAGTATCGACTCACCGCCAAGGGCACGGCGTATTTCCCCGTGGTGATGTGCATGATCTCCTGGGGTCAGCGTTGGTTCAGATCCGCGGACGGCCCGGACATCGTTCTCCATCACAAGGCCTGCGGTAAACGGTTCGAAGCGCGCTTGGGTTGCAGTGTGTGTGGTGAAGAGTTGAGGTCTTCGGACATCGAGGCCGTCGACCTCACCACCTCGGTTCACGTACCCGGGTCCGGTTGGTCCTGAGGTCCCCGCTCAGCCGGCAGTGCGGATCCGGTCGAAGCTCCGGCCTCGGTGTTCGAGCGGCAGCCTGTCCCCTCGCCCGAACAGTTTGTTGCGCAGCGTTCCCTCATCGTAGTCGTCCTGGTAGGCACCTCGTTTGGTCAGCTCCGGAATCACATGCTCCACAATGTCTTCGAAGGTTCCGGGAGTCACCGCGTACGCGAGATTGAAACCGTCGACGTCGGTCTCGGACACCCACTCCTGCAACTCGTCGGCGACCTCCGCGCCGGAACCGACAACGATCGGGCCGAGCCCGCCGATGCCCGCCCACTCCGCGATGTCCCCCACCGTCCATTCGCCGCCCTTCTCGTCGGCCTGACGAAACGATGCGACCGCGGATTGAATGGCATTGCTCTCGACGTTCCCGATCGGCTCGTCCGCTCGGTATCCGGAGAGGTCGATTCCCATCCACCCCGAGGTGAAAACGAGCGCGCCTTCACTACTCGCGTAGCTGCGGTAGTCCTCGAGCTTCGCCTGGGCCAACTCAGGGGTTCGGTCGGTGATGATCGTCAACAGTGTGTAGATGCGGGCCGAGTACGGATCTCGCCCGACCTTCGTCAGTTCGTTTCGGATTCGGGCAACGGTGTCTTTGAGAATCGCCTTTGTCGGTGCACCGACAAAAATTGCTTCGGCATTCTCGGCGGCGAACCGAACCCCGCGAGGCGACGCGCCGGCCTGGAAGATGACCGGCGTCCGCTGCGGAGAAGGTTCGGAGATGTGGATGCCCGGAACGGTGAAGTGCTTGCCTTCGTGCTCGATCGGATGAACCTTGGCGGGGTCTGTGTAGACCCCGGTGGTTCTGTCACGCACCACCGCGTCGTCTTCCCACGACGTTTCCCACAACTTGTAGAGAACTTCGAGGTACTCGTCCGCGTGGTCGTAGCGATCGTCGTGCTGGAGTTGGTCGTCCTCGCCCATGTTCCGTGCGGCCGAGGGGAGGTATCCGGTGACCACGTTCCACCCGATTCGCCCGTTCGTCAGGTGGTCGAGGGTGCTCAAGCGCCGAGCGAACGGGTAGGGATGCTCGAAAGCTGTACCTGCGGTGATCCCGAAGCCCAAGTGCTCGGTCACGGCAGCCATCGCCGACGCCAGCAGTAGCGGGTCCGAGACCGGTACCTGCGCGCCCTGCCGCAGCGCTGCGTCGTGATTGCCGCCGTACACGTCGTACGTTCCCAACACGTCGGCCAGGAACAGCCCGTCGAATCGTCCACGCTCGAGGAGCTTCGCCAATTCCGTCCAGTACCTCAGATCCGTGTACCTGGACGACTGGTCCTCCGGGTGGCGCCACAGACCTGGTGATTGGTGGGCGACGCAGTTCATGGCAAAGGCGTTGAATCGGATTCTGCGGGGCATTCCCGCACGATGCCGTGCCTGCTCCGCGGTGAACACCATTGCGATCAGTGCGATCGGTTCGGCTCCTGCTTGCACCCGGCGATACCGTCGACTTCGCGACCTCGTCGGCGGGCCGCTACACTGACTAGCGCAGCTGTGACGCCCGAGGCTTCGTGCCGACAGGTCGAGCGGACGCAACAGCAGTATCGAGAAGCGAAAACCCCGGCAGCACAGGGTTTTCAGTGCTTGTCGGTACGCTCCCCGCCCTCGTAGCTCAGGGGATAGAGCATTCCTCTCCTAAAGGAAGGGTCGCAGGTTCGAATCCTGCCGAGGGCACCAAAGTTGCTGGTAGAAGCCCTAAAGCCTCGAAACGAGCGAGACTTTAGGAGCCGAAACCATCGCTTATTCATCGTTTATGGCGCGGACCACTTATTCTGCGCTGCCTCGTCGGCACTCGGACGGACGGCGATATCAAGCACATCTGCAACTGCCGAATGCGTCCTTCCGCGATCGAAATAGTGGTCCGAGGTCATCGAAACCTTGGCATGCCCAAGGTGATCTGCACCGACCCGAGCGGACAGCCCGGCCTCGTCTGCGAGCGTGGCAACTGTGCGCCGGAATGAGTGCGATGCAACCCATTCAAACCCGAGCACACCGCGCACCCGAGCAAATTGACCGGAAAAGTTATCAGGATCTCTCTCGGTTCCGACCGCGGAGGGAAAAATCAACCCACTTTCGCTCGGATGAAACTCATCGGCACGGCGATTCAGCATCTCAACGACAAACCCAGGCAGCGCGATCACGCGCCGGGAGGTCGCAGACTTGGTGACGGACTCGCGAATTGAGCCAACTCCTTTCCCCCGCACCACCCGCCCGGTGACCGCAATCGTCCCTGCCTCGGTGTCATAGTCCTGCCATCGAAGACCAAGCATCTCGGAGCGGCGCAGACCCGTGCCTGCCAGCAGGAGGACTGGGTCCACCAAATCGACAGCCCTAGCCCACTCAGAGACCGTTCGCGTCGTCTCGGTAGCTACCTTCTTCTTGCCGCGAGTCTCCAGGGGCAAGGGAAGCTGCGATGTTTTCACGCCGTGAAGTAGCGCCGCTAATTCCTCGGGCATCAATGAGCGGCGCTTGTTCGGAGCTTCCGCGGCTTTTGAAGGGAAACGCACCGGCCCGACATCCCTCATCGGATCTCGGTTTACCGCACCATCACGAATAGCCAAAACGAAAACACCCGACAGGACCGACTTCGCCTGCTTCGCGGTCGTCGGCCCGTGCGCTTCCGCCAACTCGACCAGCAATTTGTCCAGCCGACGAGGAGTGCACTCCCGAATCAGCAGGCCACCTGACCTCGCATCGAGCTTGGCAATAATTTCTCGATAGGTATCAACAGTCCGGACAGACTAACTGCGAGCCTTGAGGTCAGACAGCCAACGTGCGGTCAGCTCGAACAATCGCGTGGTGCCAGTCGTTGCGCTTTCAGCCTCGCCGGTAGCGGTCTGTAGCTCCGCAATCGCGGCGAGCAAGACTGCCTCCGCTCCTGCGCCGTGGCGATCTGATTTGCCCGTTGGTGAGCGGCGCTCAACGATGCGCGTACGTCCGTCTGATGCCCGATACCGACACCTGGCCAGCCAGACACCGCCTCCCTTATTAACCCGCTTGACGCTGCCATGAGCACCGATATCCAACGGAGGACGCCCCGCCATCTCAAATCACCGTTCCAGCGTAGAGCGCACACAAAGTAGGGTTGAACGTGTTGGACCTCTCGTAAGGTTCGACCGCGCCCCGGACCTGTTGACGCAGGTGCCGGGGTTTCTCGGCTCCATGCTTCCACGTGCCGGAGATAGTCGGGGGACGGAGCTGCCATCAATGCAGATCAATCGCAGCAGCCTGCAATCATCCTAGCGTAGAATAATCTTTGAATGTTGTTGTTCTACAACATCTTACGTTTACACACTACCCAGGAAATTGAAACTATGCCGGATCAGAGTCGCAAACCTTCCACCGCAAACGACACCGAGTCGCTACTAACACCTAAGGATCTGGCAGGACGACTGAAACTTACGGTCGAGACCTTGTGTCGTTGGCGCGCACGAGGAGTCGGCCCCCGATACCATCGATTCGACCGCGCAATCCGCTACACGCAGCGAGATGTTGATGCCTGGCTGGCCTCCCAACAGGATGCGTGACGCTCACGTCCCCAGACCCTCGACCATTACACGGTCGAGGGTCTTTTCATATGTTCCGAAACAGTCAATCGCCCGCCACAAAAAGCCAGCTCGTGATGTCGGTCACGAGTAGCTGCGACACTGCGGGCCGAACCCCGAACTTTCATGACCCCAGGCCTGCACGTATTACATAACCTCCCAAGCGTGTTAACGAATAATAGTGTCATACAAAGGATTTAGCGTCCAAAGTGGCTGGACACGGATCTCGGCGATCGATAGGTTCGAGTTATCGAGTCCAGAGCCACACTGATTCGATTCTCCGCTGAGCACCTCGGCGAGATCAGACTTCATCCCGAAGGATCGACATGCCTATCTTCTTCCTCAAGCCGCCGAACCACCCGAACGATCATCTCGATCTTGGTTCCCCGACGGCAGGGTTGCAGTGGTGTGACCACCGCCGGGTCCGCCGCTGAACCACGCGATATCGAAATGAAACCCCCGGCCAGATAACCCAGTCGAGGGTTCCGCACGCCTCCCGCGCCGAGCACACGACACGAAGACCCACTTTCCGTGTCGAGCAGACCCCTCGTGTCCAACCCCACAACTCGACCTTAAAACAGTACGATTGGTATGGTCTAGAGATTGGGGCGCTTCAACTGAAATAGGGACCAAATGCCTTGTCTGTCAATCTCGAAATCGCCAGGCCCAATTGTTGCGAGAACGAAGACCGCGACGGGTTTGGCTAGGGTATCTGTTTACAACTGGACCGGAAGCCTCCCACTCGTCCAATGGACGACTTAGCCGACGACGACCTCCCAGGTCTTCAACTCTGCTGCTGCGGAGGGTTTCCCGTTCCAGAGATGCAGCTGAAAATCAGGATCTTTGATCTTCACTTCGTTCTTCACGTCTTTGCCGGCAACCTGGTAGCTCGCAACGTAGACGGCAAACAGTTGCTCACCCAGCGGCGAGGCTTTGAGGGCCTTCGCGTAGGCCGTCGCGATCGGTCGAAGATCGTCCGGGGTCTTCACCGAGGGAGCGCAAATGTCGATCGCGGCAGCCTGCATGCCTGGATGGTCACTGTCCTTGCTCAACCGACCCGTGGTCACCGTCGCGCCGCCAGGCAGCGGTACTGCGCTAACGGCAGCAGCGAAAGCGGGGTCGGCGATCGGTACGGGGTTGGGGCATGTCGCGGCTGCGGCTGCACTTGTTGCTGCCACAGTGGTCGCACTCGCCGTCGACGTATTCGTAGTCTTTGACGAGCTGGCTGAGCCGCCACACGCAACAAGTAGAAATGCAGCTGGCACCAAGAGCGCAGCAAAGGTTCGTTTCATGTGAAGAATCAAACCAGACGGACCGGTCGCGACGAATTGATGGTCCGCGGGCACAGCACCGCAGCCCATGACGGGCATCGCACGCGCTGCTGCATGGCCTGCAATGAGACCACGAGCATGACGAAGCCCCAACGGTGCGAAGTTGCGGGCCTGCTGCCGTGAATTGAGTTAATTGACGCGGATATTGCCAGCATCAATTCCGGCTTGAATATTGGCGATGCATGCCTCACGCGACGCCCCGGACTTAACCATGCAGGTTTGGATGAAAGACTCGTCCTCGGTCGGATATACCCGCGGACGCTCAACGTATGTCGTCTCCAACGCGGCATTGGGGGCAACGCCCTGGGTCGTGGACCAAATCCAGGCATCAGTCCCCGCCAAGCGCGAGCAGTACGCAGTCAATCCCGATGCTGTCGTCGCGGAAGCGCCGCGAGTGGAGCAGTAGTCACCGAGATCTACGTACGCGATGGCTTGCGTGGTCGCGTAAACCGACTCTTCGAACGTCGGCTCGATCGAAATCGGCGAGGACGACTCCGTAGGCGTGATCGTCGCCGGAGGTGGCGATGTTGTGCTTGTCGTCGCTGCAATCGACGGCGTACTTGACGCTTGGACGGGAGACGATTCATCTTCTGAAGAGCAGGCCGATACCGCGAGAGCGGCCAGCGCCAGGACGAGCACGAGACGTTTCATCTCTAAATCAAACCAGACCGGTCTGTCCTATGTCTCATTGCTCTGCACGTGGACCTCGGACGCATTTCTGCAGATGATGCGGCGAGACCGTACGGACACCACCGTGCTTCAATCCGACGCCGCAACCATCACGCGGGAGATAGCAAAAACGCATACTCTCACATATGAGTGGGGCTTCTCGGCATTGGACGAGTCAGGCGTAGCGGATGGCCTGCATACGGGCCAGACAACTTCTTGAGGCAGGATATTTCCGAATAGCCCAGGCGCAAACACGGATGCTACGTACGGTTCTGTACATTCACCGATATGACGACGCCTGAGCCCGCACCGCTCTATCACTACACAGATTCCGCCGGTCTACTCGGAATCCTCGGCAATCCGATGGCCTTTCCGGGCGTAGAAAAGAACACCCTCTCAAAATTCACGAGCGAAACCAGATTTGGTGTGATGTGGGCAACTGATGCTCGCTATTTGAACGACTCGGAGGAGATCGAGTTCGGAATTCCGATCCTGGCTGAAAGCTTGGACGCTCAAGCAGATACAGCCGACCGCACTCCCGCTGTCGCGGACAGGCTACGTGAACTCGCTTCCGATGTTCGCGAGAAGCGATTCGACATGACATCGCACAAGAACGCGGGCAAGGAGACTCCTTATGTCGCTTGCTTCTGCGAATCTCCAGACCTCCTCAGCCAGTGGCGCGGATATGGTGACGGTGGTGGCGGATACGCTATCGGCTTTCGCCGCGAAGCTCTCCCGAAATTCTGCGAGGTGCATCCCTCTTTGATTCTGACGTACCCGCACTTAGCACTGACTCAGCTGTACGAAGCGCCTCACGACGTCAAATACGGCGCCATGGAGGCCACCAAGTTCATGAAGGAATGTGCGCAAGAAACGGCCGACGATCTAGAACTGGTGGCTGCAGGTAAGAAAACGCTCACTTGGCCCGATACATTTCGCTCGGTGTGTGCAACCTGGTTGACCCGCGTCAAGCACCAGGCATTCAAGGAAGAGGCGGAGCGACGGTTCATTGTGAGCGACTCTGCGAAATCTGGTTGCGAGTTCCGCGCTGGGCAGATCGGACTCATCCCCTACAAGAAGTTGCACTTTCCAATTACCTATGAAGGAAAACCCACAGTCAGCGAAATTGTCATTGGCCCTGGCAGCCATCGCGAACTTAGGAAGAAATCTGTCCAGAGATTGCTCCGTCAGATTGGCTCCCCGGACACCGAAGTTCGACTATCTGACGCACCATTCAGAGGATAGGAAGCGAGGCGGCCACTGGCACTGCAACTGCACACAGCAGACTGCGGCCAGGGAACACTACGAACAACCCTTACCGGAACAAACAGATCATGCGTGAAACGCTGCCCCAGCCATGGCGCTCGCATGACAAACCCCGGCCTCGGAAATAGAAGTAGGAGCATTACATCATTGGATTACTATGCCGTTACTCCGATAATTTCCTGCAGGGTGGACGCTGCAGTTTCAATCTCATCGACGTCAATCATGTGTGCCACCTTGAATATTGGAGTCAAGATCGCATCGGTTCCCATATCCTCAACCGCTTCGCCCGAATAGAAGGCGACGAAGCTCTTCCCCGCGTTTGCCGCTCGCACCGCTGAAACTCGGGCATTAAAATCTCGCGCGACCATCTGAGCGGTGCTCACCGAGGGTTGGTGTAACTGCAGTCTGTCCATGAGGTGCGCTTGACCGTTGTCAAACGAATAGTCGAAGGACACATCGTCATCCTTTCCAGCGACGCCTCCACCCCAACTGGCCGGAACCGACACATCGGGAATGGGACTGATCCCGGCAATACTGAGCGTGGTCTCCACACTCCGGAGCAGGACCTTAGCGCGAGGTTCGGATTGCGTGCCTTCGTCAGACACCAACTCACCGTAGAGTCGTTGCGCCAGATCCTCCGCTGATTGGTACGTGTTTATATACCCACCTTGGACCAGGCTGAACTCCGTGGGCCTTCGAGATTGATTGTGAGCGACGGTATCCAACGCACCTGCCAGAATCAGACGACGGTAGTAATCAACCCAGTTTCGATACCCGTCCTTTGAAAGCTGAAAGCGACGCAAGACACGACCGTTGACCTCACCTTGGTCATCGACCGCGAACAGCTTGATTGCCCAACTGTCAGCTACCTCCGTGATGACACCTATGTTTCTAGGTTCCTTCTTCCGGAGATCAGCGGTGTACTGAATCAGGTGCCACGTGGCCTCCATCAGCTTCCCTCCGCTTCTCCTGCAATGAGTTCGAGTTGTTCTGGCTCAGAAGTTGCCCCAGCCAGCAGCGTACCGAGATGCGTTCGACGCGCCAAGAGGAATGCTTTCAGACCCTTCTGACACGATCTCGGGATCAGACCACGATCGCATGCCTCATCCAGCGCCGCGTCGATCACGGCCACAGGCAGTGCACGAATTCTGGTAACCCACAAATTGAGGTGTGAGGGATCGACTCCCTCACTGCTGGTATCGATTTCGTCTTTAAACATGTGGTAAGAGAGGGTCGCCTTGGCACCGGATGAAAGGCTGTCCATCCCTTCACCGGACCGACCAGCCAGCGCCGATTCGTGGTCAATCAGCCAGATACCCAACCTGGGGTCAAACAGCACATTTCCAGCGTGCCGGTCTTCGTTCCGCACCCAGTAGTCGAAGGCCAGCATCCCGGCAGACACAATAGGCTGCTCACGTAGAACTTGCGACGCTTCGGGCGGCGGAAGCGAAGTGTCGTCTACACGGATTTGTGGAGTGATCCAGCAGCGTCGTTTGTCAGGATGAACGGCTATCTCGCCTGGCAACACAGGAAGACCCATCGCCGCTGCCAATCGTGCACAGATGAGCTCATTCGCGAGCACATGAGGGGTGTCGCCGTCTTGCGCTTTTACGTGAACTCGGGCCGTACCCCACCAAGTGTCATTCGTCCCAGCAAATGCGTCGCTGATTGAAGTGTGTGAAAGTATTTCAATACCGGGCTGTCGAGTTCGAGCAGCCATTAGATCATTCCTCCGGAGCTGACAGTTGAGAGCTGCTCAGACCTTTGCAACCAATGCACGACTCCACACACACTCATCAACGGCACGAATCCCATCAGCAATAGGTACCAGACCTTACGGTCGGAACGTGCTCTGGGTCATGCTGAGCGGCGACGATGCTGCTGCCAGTCCTTCACCATCACGAACAGGTATCCGCTCAGCAAACCTGCCACCAGGAAGCTGAAATCGTATGACAGCGACGACAAATGGTCTCGGCAAGCAGCATCAGCCATGCCGTGGATATGAAGCCCAAAAGACGGGTATCGACGATATTTTTCGAGGTTGGCATCGCGACTAACTCCAGTACTGCGGTGGTGGCATCAATGATGCTCACGTTACGTGTGCGACGCACTGCGCGCCAATGAAACTCGATACTGCAAGCAACCTGTTTTGCTCATCGTTTATTCGACGAATATGACAGAGTTTTGACATCAATGCCCGTCAACGCCGGTCGACGCAGATCACGAGAAACCATTACACACCTGGCCTTATATTGAAAACCTCGATCATCACATCAATCCGCGTCAACGGTTTGCCACTAAAGGAAGGGTCGCAGGTTCGAATCCTGCCGAGTGCACCAGGTGGGACTCTCCCCTACATCGGCGTGACCAACGTGCCATTCTTGAATTCATGACGACGCCTCACTCCACGGCAACTCCACCGAAGAACATGTCTTTGATCCCGGGTGGGACGTACTGGATGGGCTCCGAAGACTTCTATCCGGAAGAACGCCCAGTTCACCAGGTCACAGTCGACGGATTCTGGATGGACACGACGGCGGTGACGGTCGCCGAGTTCCGACGCTTCGTGAAGGCAACCGGCCACGTCACCACTGCTGAAATCGCCCCGGATGCCGCCGACTATCCCGACGCCGATCCAGCCCTCCTCGTCCCGGGATCGTTGGTCTTCAATTCGCCACCCGGCCCGGTTTCACTTGACGACTACACCCAGTGGTGGTCGTTCACTCCCGGCGCCGATTGGCGCCATCCCGAGGGCGCCGACAGCAACATCGGGGGACGTGAACGGCACCCCGTCACCCACGTGTCGTACTTCGACGCCCAGGCCTATGCCGCGTGGGCCGGCAAGGAACTCCCGACCGAGGCCGAGTGGGAGTTTGCCGCCCGCGGTGGACTCGATCGCCAGGCGTACGTGTGGGGCGATCACGACTCTCCGGGCGGGCGGCCCGGTGGCAACGTGTGGCAGGGCCAGTTCCCCTGGGAGAATCTGCTCGAGGACGGTTACGAGCGCACCGCTCCGGTCGGAAAGTTCCGGCCCAACGGCTACGGACTGTTCGACATGGCCGGGAACGTGTGGGAATGGACGGCCGATCACTACACGTCCGACCACGCCCACAGTTCCAAGAACGTCGCGCCGGCCTCGTCGTGCTGCATTCCTCGTAATCCCCGAGCGGAGTTCGCCACGGAGGCGTTGGTGGGCGAACCCTACGCACGACGGGTGATCAAAGGCGGCTCACATCTGTGTGCACCGAACTACTGCTTGCGATACCGCCCCGCCGCGCGGCAGGGCGAATCCGAGGAGTCCTCGACCTGCCACGTCGGCTTCCGGTGCATCATCCGCATTCCGCAGGAGTAGATCAGAAGGGCACGTCCCCCAGGATGGCCACCCGCTCCATGACGCGACGATGCGGGAAGTAGTCGCTCGCAGCGTAGTGCTGGGTGGCCCGGTTGTCCCAGAAGGCAATGGAATTCGGCGCCCACTTGAAGCGGCACTGAAAGTCCGGGACCTTGACCTGCGCGAACAATAGGTTGAGCAGATCGTTGCCTTCGACAGGATCCATATCCGGAATGTGGGTGGTGAAGAGGCTGTTGACGAACAGAGTTTTACGCCCGGTCTCCGGATGCTTACGCACCATCGGATGCAGAACCGGCGGGTACTGCTCCTTCATCTGCTCCAACTTCTCCGGGCTCATGCCGCGTCCGAAGGACGGTACAAAATCGTGGATGGCGTCCTTGCCGTCGATCAAGTCCTTGATCTCGTCGGGGAGGCAGTCGAAGGCGTTACCCATATCGGCCCAGAGCGTGTCACCACCGGCAGGCGGTACGTCGATCGCCCGAAGTACTGAACCGAGCGGCGGCGTCTTCGTCCAGGTGACGTCGACGTGCCAGATGTTCTCCGTTCCTGGACTGTCCTCTCCGCGTTCGAATCTGACGACTGCCGGGACCTCTCCCTGCGGGAGAAGTGGATGAACCTCGAGTTCACCCCAATGGGCCGCGAAGTCACGATGATTCACGCTCGAAATCGGCTGGTCCCGAAAGAACACGACCTTCCATTCGAGGAGGGCCCGACGCACGTCCTCGATCTGCTCCTCCGACGGATCATGCAGGTCGATGTCGCTGATCTCGGCACCGATGAACGGTGTGACGGGTGTCAGAGTGAACCGCTCGTACGGCCTCGATTCAACGCCTTCCGGGTTTCGCCTCATTCCGCGTGGTCCGAATTCGATTGTGTGATTGCCGATTTGGACTGTTCGTGAGGATGTAAGGGTAGCCATCGAATGACTCCGTCCTGTCGTGTCGTGTCGCGGGGTCACACGTCAGTCGACGCGTGCACCCGCTTTGCTCGTGTACGTTTGTGTGCGCTTTGGGGCGCGGTCAGTGCTCCTACCGCGAGATCGACCAGATGATCCACTGTCGTATCGAAATCTGCCTGCACAACCGGGTTTTCGTCTTCGCGGCGCTGCTCGAAGATTGCCAGAGCGGAGACGCTCATGTTGAACGTCAGATCGATCCGTTCGACCGCGACGCGGCGAGATAGATGCGGCAACGCCCGCGTCAACCTGACGACAACTTCGTTGATCCCCTCGCTGACCTCGCGGAACTCAGCACTCTGCGTATCCACCGACGGTGAGATTCGGGCAATGAACCTCGCATAGTTGGAACCGTCGACCGTCGCCAGAAAATCTGCCAGCGGGTACAGAAAGGCTTCGACCAAAGCACGGACCAAGTCGGTCCGCCCACTGGCGTCGATGTCGTCGAGATACGTCAGTCGCGCTGCGTTGATCTGATCCATCCGATGCCGGAATACGGCCAGCACCAGACCGTCTCGCCCACCGAAGTGATACTGAACTGCAGAGTTGTTGCGCTGCCCGGCCGCAGTCGCCACGTCCCGCATGGACACTTCGTGAATACCTTGCTCGGCGAACATCCGCTCGGCGACGGCGATCATGGCGTTCTTGGCATCCAACGAGGCAGGCATACACCGACCATATAAGTCACTGTCTTAATTCCGCAAGCCCCATCCCCTGTGCGCGGTTAGGGAGTGCAGGGACTCCTTAACCACTCACGGGGGTAGTTGTCCCAGTCAACGAGACATGCGCCGCCAACTGAATTCCGATCGATACGCTCCAGATTAAGACGACTGCTTAATCCGCCCGGTTTTGCACACGCCAAGGAGCCTGCTGGTGAATCGCCATTCCATTCCGATCATTCCCGAGACGCCGAACGTCGCGGCCGCCGTGTACTACCCCGATCAGAATCCCCCGTACACCCGCCCGGAACCGCTTCGCCCGCCGGCCGGGGCCCCGAACGTGCTGCTGATCATGATCGACGACGTCGGATTCGGCGCACCCTCCGCGTTCGGTGGCCCGTGCCGCACCCCCACCGCCGAGCGTTTGGCCGAAACCGGCGTGAAATACAGCCGATTCCACACCACGGCTCTGTGCTCGCCGACGCGTGCCGCCACACTGACCGGGCGCAACCACCACAGTGTCGGTATGGGTGTCATCTCCGAAATGGCCAACGCGGCACCGGGATACAACGGGACCCGCCCCGCCTCTGCCGCCACGGTCGCACGCGTCCTACAGGGAAACGGCTATGCGACAGGTGCTTTCGGCAAGATGCACCAGACCCCGACGTGGGAGACCACCGCTGCCGGGCCGTTCGATCGGTGGCCGGTCCGTGAGGGTTTCGACAAGTTCTACGGTTTCCTCGGTGCCGAGTCCGACCAGTTCACCCCGGTTCTCTACGAGGACTTCACGATGGTCGACTTACCCAAGACACCACAGGAGGGTTACCACCTGTCAGAGGATCTCGTCGACCACGCGATCGAATGGATCGAGGGCGTCAACACGATGGACCCCGACAAGCCGTGGTTCTGCTATCTCCCCTTCGGCGCGTGCCACGCTCCACTCCAGGTTCCGGACCGATACCTGAACAAGTACGTCGGCGAATTCGATCACGGGTGGGATCGCCAACGCGAGATCACCCTCCAAAAGCAGAAGGAACTGGGCGTCGTCGCTCCTGATACCGAATTGGCCCCGTGGGCTCCGGGGCTCCCACACTGGGACGAACTCGACGACGACCAGAAGAAGGTCTCGGCCCGTCTGATGGAGTTGTACGCGGCATTTCTCGAGCACACCGACGACGAGGTAGGCAGGCTCGTCGACCGGTTGCAGGACATGGGTGTACTCGACAACACTCTGGTGCTCTACATGATGGGTGACAACGGCGCTTCCGCGGAAGGCGGAATGGAGGGCTCGTTCAACTACCTCGCCGGCCTCAACGGTTACAAGAGTGCGACATCCGACGTACTGGCGCGCTACGACGAATTGGGGACCGAAACCAGCTACCCGCACTATCCGGCGTCGTGGGCTCTGGCTCTCGACACCCCTTACCAGTGGGCCAAGCAGGTTGCGTCCCATTACGGCGGTACCCGAAACGGTCTGATCACCCACTGGCCCAAGGGGATCAACAAGCCAGGAATCAGGGAGCAGTGGCATCACTGCGTCGACATCACGCCGACAATCCTGGAAGCTGCCGGTATTCCGGCACCGACCAGCGTCGACGGGGTCACCCAGAAACCGATGGAAGGCGTGGCGATGAACTACACCTTCGCCGAGCCCGATGCCGAAGAGCGCCACACCACACAGTATTTCGAGATCTTCGGCAACCGCGGAATTTACGATCACGGTTGGACCGCAGTCACGGCCCACCGCGCACCCTGGCTGATGGCCACTCACGGCCTCGAGATCACACCGATGAGCGAGGACCGTTGGGAGCTGTACGACACCTCGGTCGACTGGTCGCAGGCCCGCGATCTCGCGGACGAGCATCCCGAGATCCTCGCCCGGCTCAAGGAAAAGTTCCTCGTCGAGGCGGCCAAATATCAGGTGCTGCCGCTGGACGACAGAACGGTCGGTCGCCACGCCACCGCGGAATCACGACCCCCGCATCCGATGATGGGCCGCAAGACCCTCACGCTGTACCCACACATGAACGGTCTGGTCGAGAAAGCCGCGCCGACGTTCTTCAACCGCTCGTACACGCTGACCGCAAGTCTGGGTAGCGTCGCCGACGGCATGCTGGTCAGCCTCGGTGGCCGGTTCGGCGGATTCGCTTTGTACATACTCGATTCCGTCCCCGTCTACTGCTACAACTTCAGCGGCGGTGGTCGGACCTTCCTGCGTGGGCGCAACCCGCTGGCACCCAATGCACGCGAGGTGTCCGTCCACTTCGAGTACGACGGCGGCGGAATCGGCAAGGGTGGAACCGCAACCCTGAGCGTCGACGACGAGGTGGTCTCCGAAGGCCGGATCGAGAAGACCACTCGGGCGATCTTCAGCATGAACGAACAGCTCGACGTCGGCATCAACCGGGGAAGCCCGGTCGCGGAAGAGTTCGCGGACAAGGGCACGTTCCGCTACGGCGGCAAACTCCACAGCGTGATCGTCGACTTACGATCCACCCGAGATGTGGTGTCCGCAGAGGAACGGGAGAAAATCTCACTCGCCGTGCACTGATCGACCAGGCGACGCTCGCCGATTGTGCAGCCTCGCGCGATATCTGCCGTGCGGCTGCACAATCGCCCTGCGTCTATCCGACCGTGTACATCTGCAGGCACGGCCCCACCGGGCGAGCTTCCAGGATGTCGCGGGCCTTCTCACGCGCTGCGTTGAACTCCCAGGGCGCAGTGGTGCCCGGCACTCCGAATCGATATCTGCTCAAGGCACATGAACGCTGCGGTTCCGGTAGACGATCCAAGGCAGGTACCGCGTCGACGGAGAGCCCGCGTAAGTAGGAAACGTCGATGCTCTTGCCGCCCTCGAACCGTTCCACGTTCTTTTGCGCGATGTACGCGTCGGGGTTGAACACCGCGAAGGCCAGCAGCGCGACGGCCGAAGTGGCGAGAACAGCTGTGGGCAGCCACTTCCCGGACATCCGAATACCTGCGACGAGCAACAACACGAACACGAAGCCAAGAAGCAGCTCGGTCGCGAAGACGCTGACCCGGAGCACCGTGAAACCGTACTGATTCTCGTACAACCACATCCGGTGCACAGCGGACGCCACGATCACCAGGCTGAAAACACACAGGGCACCCAGCAGTCCGCGGGCAAGACGCCTCGATCCAGCGTCGCGGCGGTCGATGTACCGCACTGCGACGGCGATGACGAGCAGCGTCAGCACGGTAACCGCCATGAGCTGCCAGAAACCCTCACGCGCATAGTCCGCATAGGTCAGTCCATCGGTCACCTGTACGTGCTCGTCTCCCCCGAACAGCGTCTTCGTCTGTACTGCAACAAAACCGAGGAACAGCACGTTGAGTACTCCGAGCGGGACCGCCCACTCCCACATCGGCAACGGCGTCGCCTGCGCAGGTGCAAACGCGTCCACCGTCGGCGTTCTGCGGCGCAGATACACCGCAACCAGCGTGCCGAACGCCATCACGACGCCGGCAAAGATCCGTGCTCCCGGGTTCGACACCGAGATGGCAGGAGCGAAGCCGTCGAAGATCTTCGCGAACTCCGGATCCGCACTCACGAACAAAGATCCGAAAATCAACAGGAGAAGAATCGATACTGCGCTCACGACGACAACTCGCGCCGCCGGCACCCGCGGAGCAGAGCGGGTAGCGAGCTTTCGACGACGAACGAAGTTGACCGTCCGGTGCGGTGCCCGCCAGGGAGCGAACGTTCCCAGAAGTATCCCGGTCCACGTCCGCCCGCCGATCAGAGTCCACGTGAACAGAACCCACGCAACCACGACGCAGAGGAACACCAACCACTCCGCACCGCGAACGGCGGCAACACCCAGCAGTGCGAGCATCCCGATGGCGGCGACCCACTGCGTCACGGTCATCCGCGGCGGCGTCAGAATCCCGAAGACGATCACCACACCGGCACCCACGATCACGTACGCGATACTCGCGAACCCTGGGTCGAGGATCAGCGCCGCAAGCACCCCTACTCCGGCCGCGCCGAGGAGCATCGAGCGGGTGGCCATCGACGTGCGATCGGGACGCCAGAACCGGCTGGGACGCTTGGGTTTTACGGCCGGCATCGGCGGTTTCGGTGGAATTACTATCGGAGCGCTCATGTGATCTCCTATGTGTCTGGTTCAATTTTCAGGGTCGGAAGTACAGACGAATGCCGATGAAGACACGCGCCATCGCGAGATCTCTCGATCTCGTCAGGGACTTTGATTCAGTTCTGCGGCAGCACTACTCGAATGCAACAACCCGACGGGGCATCGACGACGGCAATCCTGCCGTCATGTAATTCGACCGCCCACTTCGCGATCGCGAGGCCGAGTCCGGTGCCTCCGTCGGTCGAGCCGCCGCGGATGAAGCGGTCGAACACTCGCTCACGGGCCTGTGGTTCGATGCCGGGGCCGTCGTCGTGGACGTCGAGCACCAACTCCCCCGCGCTGCCGGTACGTACTCGGATCACAACTTTGGTGTCGACGTTCCCGTGCTGAACCGCGTTGTCCACCAGGTTGGTCACCACCTGGTGGAGGCGATCCGGATCGGCGACCACGGACAATTGTGGAGGCTTGACGTCTATCTCGATGTCGCCCGCACTCACACTCGACAGCTCGCGTAGGAACGGCTCGACCTCGAAACGGCGGCGTTTCAACGGCATTGCGCCACCCTCGAGTTTCGAGAGATCGAGAAGGTCGGCTACCAGCGCGCCCAGTCGTTCCGTTTGCCGCAGCGCCGATTTCATCATCGCCGGATCCGGTTCTTCGACACCGTCGACGACGTTCTCGAGCATGGCTTGCAAAGCGGTGATGGGCGTGCGCAGTTCATGGGAGACGTTGCCGATCAACTCGCGGCGGTACCGGTCGTCGGCCCCGAGGTCCTCGGCCATCCGATTGAACGCATGGGCGAGTTCGCCTACTTCGTCTCTGGAAGTCGCTCGTACTCGCCGCGAATAGTCGCCGCGCGCCATCGCCTTCGCCGCGGCCGTCATCTCGCGAAGCGGTGACGTCATCCCGTGTGCGAGCACCTGCGTAACGCCTAGAGCGACAACCAACGCCGTCAGTAGAGCAAAACGAAACGGTTGTTGCGACGTCAGCCAGAAACCACCCGCGGCGAACACCAGTGCTGCGACAACCAGGAGGCCGACCTTCACCTTGAAGGACCGCATCGGGTCCAGCGGCCGCGGCCACCGTGCAAAAAGACGGTCGACGACGCTCATCGCGGCACGTCCCAGGCGTACCCGACGCCGTGAACGGTCCGGATCACGGAAGGTCCGAGCTTGCGTCGCAGCGCCTTGACGTGGCTGTCGACGGTCCGACTGCCCGCTCCCTCACCCCAGCCCCAGATCTCCTCGAGCAGCGACTCCCGCGGGATCGCGGCTCGCGGCCGCTCCGCCAGATAGGCGATGAGATCGAATTCGGTGCGAGTCAGGTGAACTTCTTGCGCATCACGGCGCACTCGACGTTCGGTCAGGTCGATCACGACGTCACCGAACTCGAGGAGGTCGGCCACCGGGCGAGCAGCGTGCTCCGCGCGATCCGCACGCCGAAGCAGAGCCTGCACCCGGGCGACGAGCACACGCATGCTGAACGGCTTGCTCAGATAGTCGTCGGCCCCGACGCCGAGACCGATCAGCATGTCCGTTTCATCGGCGCGAGCGGTCAACATCAGCACGGGCACCGGGCGCACGGCCTGGATGCGGCGGCAAACTTCGAGGCCGTCGAATCCCGGCATCATCACGTCGAGCACCACTAGGTCGGCATCCATCTGCTCGCAGCGGGCCACCGCGCTGGGACCGTCGAACGCCAGCTCGACGTCGTAGCCCTCGGCACGCAGCCTCGCCGCGATGGACTCGCAGATGCTGACCTCGTCGTCGACCACGAGCACTCTTCGCTGACTCATGGAACTGACTGTATTCGGCCCTCGTGGATGAACCTGGGAGGACTTGTGAAGGTTCTGTGCAGGTTCTAGAATCTGCGGATGTTGTTGATCGGCAGATCCGCCAGCGGCGTCAGTCCGGTCGGAACACCAACTCCGTAGGCGTTGAACACCATTCCGAATCCGGCGTAGATGCCGACGTGCGTCGCACCGGGGTAGAAGGTGATGACGTCGCCGGGCGCGAGGGCCCACCGAGGAACCGGCTGTCCGACGTTGGCCTGCTGTTGGCTGGTCCTTGGCAGATTCACTCCGGCCTGCCGAAACGCCCATTGCACCAGCCCGGAGCAGTCCCACGAGTTCGGCCCGACTCCGCCCCATTGGTAGGGCTTTCCGGTCTGAGTGCTCGCTGCTGCCAGCGCGATCAGGCCTGCCGGACTCGGAATGGGGAGGGCGGCTGATCCGCTGCTGATGCTTCCTGCGCTTCCCAGGCTGCCGGAGCTCCCGCTACTGCCGCCGCTGCCGAGGCTCCCCGGGTCGGCCGAGGCGGGGGCAGCGGAGAGCAACAGGACGCTTCCGGTCAGCAGAGCAGCGACCGTTCCCGTGCGGAGTGTCGACTTCTTCATGCATCCGTCCTTCGTGGGAGTCGTTTCGGCGCGCGGCAGCGCACCTCGATAGCCGTGAACTGGTAAGACACGTGAAAACAAACACTTCGTTCGGATGTTAACGGCGTAGACGTGGTGTTCGGACAGGAATCATTGATCCCATTTGTCGGTTTTCGACAAACAGGCCTTACGTCCCGGCCTGGCAAAGATCAGGGAATAATCGGGGATTTCCTGGATCCGTCGGAGCCGGCGGATCCCTAGATTCGAAATCATGCGCTCATACCTCCTTGTCGCCGCGGTCATCATCGGAGCCACCACGGCGCTGATCGGTTGCTCGACGCTCCAGCGCGCAGTGGAGATTCAATCGGATCTCGACGGGCTCACCAGGTCGGGTGTCGTCGGGTCGATCGCAACACTCGACGACGGCACCACGACGGCTGTCATGACCAGCGGCGTGCCCAACCGGACCAACGGCGATTCGATCGGCAAGAATGATCGCGTCCGGATCGGAAGTGTGACAAAGACATTCACAGCTTCGCTCGTTCTGCAATTGGTCGCCGAGGGCAAGGTCGACCTCGACGCACCGATCGAGCAGTACCTCCCGGGCCTACTGCACGGCAGTGACATGGACGGCAGTGACATGGACGGCAGTGGCACAGACGGTAGCGCAATCACCGTGCGGCAACTGTTGCAACATCGCAGCGGCCTACCCGAGTTCGCCGGAGAACCCGGCGCCGACGAATGGATTGCCGCAAACGAGAACCGAACGCTGACGCCGTCCGCCGCGGTCGCCATCGCCCTCGGCAAACCGGCGCAATTCGTCCCCGGAACGTCGTTCGTCTACACCAACACCAACTACATCGTTCTCGGAATGCTCGTCGAATCCGTGAGTGGCCGCAGCTACGCCGATGAACTCCGGTCTCGGATACTCGATCCGCTGGACTTGGAAGACACGTACCTCCCGCCGGCCGGTGAGCTCGACATCAGGGGCGATCACCTGACGGGCTATCAGGATCTCGACGGTGGCCTGACCGACGTTTCCCGCACGGAACCGTCGATCCCCTGGTCTGCCGGAGCGATGGTCTCGACGGGCACAGACCTGAACACCTTCTGGCGTGCACTACTCGACGGGCAGGTGGTGCCGGCCGAGCAGCTTGCCGAGATGACCACCCCTCAGGTCGCCGCCACCGAAGCCGAGGGACTCGGGTACGGGATGGGCGTCGGCGCCACCGAACTTCCCTGCGGCGTCACCTATACCGGCCACAGTGGCGGGATCTACGGGTACTACACACTGTCCGGCGCGACGCCGGACCGCGCGTTCACTGTGACGCTGACGTCGACGCCGAAGGACCAGCCGGACACCGTCGCGATACTCTCGCACGCGCTCTGCCCCTGACGCTGTTACCAGTACTGATGACGCTGCCCGTCGGTATCCGCGACGAAGATGACCGCGTCGGCGCCGTCCAACTCCGAAGGTTTCAGCGGCAGATGCCCTGGCAGGATCGCTTCTCCCGCGGTGATCGACGGGCCGAGCGCGGCTCGCAGGGCCGGAGTCGAGAACAGGGCACGCCGACCGGTCGCATCGGCCAACGCTCCCTGCAGAGTGCCCGGATCACTGTCGGGGTTGGCGTCGGTTGCCAAAAATACGTAACGCTCCCCGAGGACAAGTCCGACAAGTGAGCCGGCGCTCCCCCAACTGACCACGTCGCCGTTGACCGGCATGTCGGACGGCACTCGCAAGAGATGGGCATTGTGTGCGAACAGCAGGCTAGGCCCGCGTCGCTGCTCCTGGGCGACGACCGCCAGCAGGTTCTCGGCCATCATCTCGGCACGCAGACTGAGCAGTGTTCCAATGCGATCAGGAGCGGAACTCGCCATCGCGGAGTGATAGCGCAAGAGCCCCAGAGCGGTGCGTGAATGTGCAAGGGCCAGGTCGTACCCGGCCGGGTCGTCGGGTCGCAGCACTGGTGCGGCGCGCCGCAGGACGCTGCCGAGGTCGTCCGCAATGATGCGCAGAGCGCGAGCATGATCGGAGTTGCCGACGGACGCAGCCGGATCGAACATCGCCGCCGGGTTGGTCCAGTCGGCGTCCTGACCCAGTAAAAGGTCGGCGTCGTCGAGAGATTGTGGCCGCAACGCGGCGGGCAGGAAGTCACCTGCCGCAGACAGTGCGCGGCGCGGGCTCGGTGCACCGGAGTACTCCACCGGAGCGTCGAAGCCGTAGAAGCGAACTCGGTCAGCCGGAGCGCGGCCGTGGTTGTACTCGCGTAGCCATTCGACGAGTTCGCGGTTACCCGGTACCGCACCGAATCCGTGGCTGAAGCCTGTGTCGAGCACCTTCTCGATGTCCGCCTCTCCCCCGTTCACGTAGTCGTTCACGAGCAAAGCCGCAAAGACATCTGTTTCGAGCACGATCGACCGATATCCTCGTTCGACCAGTTGGCCGAGAAGTTCGTTGCGCAGCAACGGAAAAGCCTTGATCCCATGAGTCGGCTCGCCGAGGGCGAGCAGAGTCGGCACCTCGGTTAGCGTGGCGAGCAGTTCGTCGACCGCACGACCAAGACTTGCCGCGTCTTCGAGTTGGCGGCCGAACTCACTCAGCGCTGGGGCAGTGGACATGATCATCCCTTTCGAAGGTGGACTGCCTTCGACAGTATCGTTGAAGATTCGAGTGAAACTTTTACAACAATTACCTGGGGTATACCGTGAAAAGCCTCAATCGGAGGTGATCAGTGCGGCCCATCGACCTTGCCCGTGAACACGGGTTGTCCGCACAGGCGATCCGCAACTACGACGATGCCGGCATCCTCCCTCCGACCGAGCGCAGCACTTACGGCTACCGGCGATACACCCCAGTGCACGCGCAAGCCCTGCGCACTTTCCTCGCATTGCGCGGCGGTCACGGGCACCAGCGGGCCACGGAAATCATGCGGGCAACCAACCAGGGCGACACCGAGTCCGCCTACCGCCTGATCGACAGTGCGCACGTGACGCTGCTCGCCGAGCGAGGAACTCGCACCGAGGTAGCCACAGCGCTGGGGACTCTGTCCACCATGGCACCGGCACTGGTGCACGGTCCAGCGCTGACGGTGGGTGAGCTGGCGCGCCGTCTCGGCGTTCACCCGGCGACACTGCGCACGTGGGAAGAGCATGGCATCCTGCGCCCCGAGCGCGAACAGGCAACGGGTTATCGCGAATACGGTTCGGAGTGTGTGCGCGACGCCGAGATCGCACGGCAGCTGCGGCGCGGTGGCTATCGGCTGTCGCAAGTCGCCCAGTTTCTCGATTCGCTGCGCGAGGCCGGCGGAGCAGACGCATTGTCAGCGTTCCTCGAATCCTGGCAGGACCGGCTGACCACACGCAGTCGCAACCTTCTCGCCGGCGCGGCTCAGCTCGATGCCTATCTCACGATGCTGGATCAGACCTCGCCTGGTTGCCGATCAGCAAACGGTTGAGGCGTCAGTTCACAAGCCGCGCAAGGCTCCTCACCATCTCACCGACGGTGTCGGTCGACGGCCACGGGAATTCCGGAAGATCGGCCCGCAACATCACCTGTCCGTGCAGCGAAGTCCAGATCGATACCGCATCGACAAAAGTGTCTGTGCTGGCCGACCTCCCAGCGGCGACGCACGCGTCGAGGTTGGTCACCAGCGTGTTGAAGGCGGCCAGTCCTCGCGTATCCGATTGTGGTGACTGACCTTTCGGCCTGGACCACCCGAACAAGACCCGATACCGAGCGGGCTCGGAAATGCCGAACTCGACGTATGCCGAGCACCCGGCATACAGACCCTCGACCGGGTCGGGGTGTGCGGAAACGGCGTCGGCCACGGCGAGATGCAACTGCTCCAGCGATTCGGAGACCACCGCTTCGACAATGGCATCGCGATCGGAAAAGTGTCCGTAGATAGATGGTGCGGATATCCCGACTTCGCGAGCGACTGATCGGAGCGTCACCGCCTGATCCGATCCGGTGCGGGCGATGAGCGTCGCCGCTGCGGCGACGATCTCTCCGCGGAGCCGTGCGCCGCTTCCTCTCGGATTTCGGGCGCGAGTACTCCGAGAACCACTCGTCCCAGTTTCATCGGCATCTTCGGAAACATCACTCACCCGACAAACTTTACACATGTAAGGCGAGGGGGTACGTTCTCATCACTAAACATTCGTAAGGTTACATTCGTAAGGACATGATGAATTCCCTCGACCCCACTGACCGGCGACGATGGGCAGCATTGGGCGCCCTCTGCACATCCCTCGTCGTAGTCACGATCGACAACACCATCCTCAACACCGCTATCCCGACCCTTGCCCGCGAACTGCGGGCGACCACCGTCGACCTGCAATGGATCACCAACGCATACACATTGGCGTTCGCCGCCTTGCTCATCACGGCAGGTGGACTCGGCGCGAGATTCGGTCACCGTCGGATACTTCTGACCGGCCTCACCTTGTTCGCTCTCGGGTCAGCCTTCGCTGCCCTCTCTCACACGTCGTTGCAGCTGATCGGCTGGAGAACAGTGATGGGGGCAGCCGCCGCACTGGTCATGCCGGCGACGCTGTCACTTGTCGTCTCGATGTTCGCCCCGCACGAGAGAGGCCGGGCGATAGGAATCTGGTCTGCAACCGCCGGACTGGGAATCGCGATCGGCCCCGTGGCCGGTGGCGTACTTCTCGAACATTTCAGTTGGGGAAGCGTCTTCTGGATAAACGTCCCACTGGTCGCCGTTGTGATAGCCGCGACGGTTTCTCTTGTGCCCTCAGTAGGAGGAATGATCAAGGGTTCCTTCGACATCCCCGGACTCCTGTTGTCCGCCGGCGGACTGGCTTTGATCGTGGATGCCCTCACCCAGGCAAGCCTTCGCGGATGGTCGTCGCCCATCACGGTGCTGGAGATCGTCAGCGCAACAGCACTTCTCGCCGGGTTCGTCTGGTGGGAGCTGCGGGCCCCGGCGCCGATGACAGACGTGCGCATCTTCACCAGCCGAGTGTTCAGCATCTCCAATGCCATCTTGGCCGTAACGTTCTTCGCCCTTTTCGGAGTTCTCTTCACGTACACGCAATACCTCCAATTAGTTCGTGGTTACGGTCCATTGGTCGCCGGCGTCGGTGCAGTTCCGTTTGCGATAGTGATGGCGACTGTCGCCTCCAGCAGCGATCGTATGGTCGGCCGATTCGGCGTGCGCAGTTCGATCGCGAGCGGTCTCGCAGTCATGTCCGCGGGACTGTTGGTCTTGTCGATCGCAGCAGATAGGTACGCACCGTTCGGAATCCTGGCTGCGATCATGGCACTGGTCGGCGCGGGGATGGGGTTGGTCATGGCTCCGGCCACAACCACGTCGATGTCTTCGGTTGCGCCCCAGCAGGCTTCGATGGCCAGTTCGATCAACAGCGTCGTGCGAGAGTTGGGTGGAGTTCTGGGCGTCGCCGTCATCGGGACGGTCGTAGCCACCGTTTTCCGGTCCCGCTTCGAACCCGGAGTCGACACTTCCACAGCCGATCCGGCGCAGATCCATGCCGGCGCTCCCCCCGCGAGTGCCTTGACCGACGCAGCGAACCAGGCTTACACCTCGGCAATGAGTACCGGAATCCAAATCTGTGCCGCAGTCGCGTTCGTCGGTGCGTTGGCCGTCATTGCACTGATTCCCGCACCACGTCGCCCGGTTTCTTGTCCTCCCGCAGACCTCGCCAACTCGGATGACGCAGACGCTCGGTCTTCGTCCAATCCATGAACCGCACCTCACCGACGAGTTCCGGTTTCACCCACACTGCTCCCTTGCGGTCGTCGGCGGGCAGTTCCTCCCCGAACGGACTTTCCTTCTGACGCAGCGGTTCCAGTGTCGCAAGTAAAGACTCCAAGTCGCGATCACTGAAGCCGGTACCGACGCGTCCCACGTAGGTCAATCCATCCTCACCCGGAATTCCCATGAGCAGCGCCCCGATCCCCTGTGCTCGATTGCCCTGCCCGGTGCGCCACCCTCCGATCACCACCTCTTGAGTGCGCCAGTTCTTCACCTTGATCCAACTCGACCCACGCCGCCCCGGAAGGTAGACCGATGCACGACGTTTGGCGACAATCCCTTCCCATCCGGCATCGGTACTCACCTCCAACGCGTTCTCCGCCGTGCCCTCGATCTGTGGAGGTACCTCGAGCTCACCGACCTTGCCCGCCAACGCATTCAACACGGTGCGCCGGTCCGAGTAGGATTTCCGCAGCAAAGACACTCCGTCGAGGTACAGAAGATCGAAGGCCAGGAACACCGGCTCCCCACCTCGCTGGAGAAGACCGAAATCGGTGCCCCCCGCGTCGTTGTACGCCACCACTTCACCGTCGAGAACCACGTCATGACCGTCCAGCACCTCGGCCAACCCGGCAAGGGCGGGATAGTCCCCGGTCTTGTCGTTACCCGCGCGACTGCGAAGTGACATTGTGCCCGAATGATATTCGAGAATCACTCGGATCCCGTCCCACTTACCTTCGAAAGCCCACTCCTGCGAGTCGAGACCTTCGAGCGTTCCAGCGGTGGCAAGCATCGGCTCGAGATTCTTGGGAAACTCCGTTCCGAAACTCGCGTTCTGATCCTTCATCAGATGCATCAACCACTGGTCACCCTTCGTCCGGATCAGCGCGAAGCGTCCCTGCACCCGTTTCCCACTGAGGCGCACGATCACCTCGTCTTCACGCCACTTCTCGGTCTCGTACGTCCCGGAATCCCAAATCGTCATCGAACCGCCGCCGTACTCCCCCTTCGGAATCGTGCCCGAGAACGTGGCGTACTCGAGCGGGTGATCCTCGGTGTGCACGGCCAACCGATTCTCTCCGGCACTGGTCGGCACGCCCTTCGGAACAGCCCAGGACACGAGCACACCATCCCGCTCCAGACGAACGTCGTAATGCAATCGTCTGGCGTGATGTTCCTGAATCACAAAGGTATTGCCCGCTGTCTCCTTCGTCACCGCAGCAGGGATCGGCTCCGGCGTCCGGTCGGCCGACCGCTTGTTGCGATAGTGCGTCAACGTGTCGGCTACAGCCGCCGAGACCGGCGGATCCAGATCGCCCAGCAGATCACCATCGGATTCGACGCGCTCCAGAACCTCGTCGAACAACAGATGCCGTAGTTTCGGATCGTCGAGTTCGTCCCAACTGCGCGGCGCGGCAACATAGGGTTGATCGCGACCGCGCATCGAGTACGGCGCAATGGTTGTCTTGGCTGCGTTGTTCTGACTCCAGTCCACGAAAATCTTGCCTGCCCGCACATTTCGAGCCATCGTCGCGGTGACGAGATCCGGGTGAAGCTTCTCGAGTCCGGTGGCGATCTGCTTGGCGACAGTCGACGCACCGCTGCCGTCCAAGGCTCGATCCAGTGGAACGTAGAGGTGAATTCCCTTGCTACCACTGGTTACCGGATAGGCAGTCCACCCCAGAGTTGCGACCAGATCTCGAATCGACCTCGCCACCTCGGCGCACTCGGTCAATCCGACGCCTTCGCCCGGGTCGAGATCGAATACCAGCCGTGTCGCCGGACCACGCTCGGAACCGTCGAATCGCCATTGGGGAACATGCAATTCGAGTGCGGCCTGCTGCCCCAGCCACGCCAGGGATGCAACGGAATCGAAGACCGGGTAAGTGACGACACGATCAGAATGTTGCAGCGACGCACGCGTGAGCCACTGCGGGGCAGACGACGCCAGGTTCTTCTCGAAGAAGGACTGACCGTCCACGCCATTGGGCCAACGCTTTCGAGTACCCGGTCTACCGACGACATGCGGAAGCATGACTGCGGCGATACGGGTGTAGTAGTCGATGACTTCGGCCTTCGTGGTGCCGCTCTCGGGGTAGAGAATCTTGCCCAGATTGGTCACGGACACCGTTGTGCCATCGAGCGTGATCTGACCCCGATCCGTCGTTGCCATCTCCTCATTGTGCTGGATAGCGCTGCGTCTGGCAGTAGAAATCTGATGGATCGGAAACCTGCCGCTGCGCCAGGCCACGGGCAAGACTGGATTCTCGATGGGAGAGGAGACCACGATGACAGTTCGCAGTTCCGTGGAGCCGTTGGTGGACAACAACTGGCGGATGTTCGCCACCTGTAAAACAGTGGACCCGGCGGTGTTCTATTCGCCGGGTGAAGAGCGCGGACGCAATCGGGCTGCACGGGAGAGTTCCGCGAAGCAGGTGTGCTTCCGCTGCCCGGTCATTCGGGACTGCCTGACCTTTGCACTCGACACCGCTGAACCACACGGAGTATGGGGTGGGACGACACCGTCGGAGCGCCTTGCACTACGACGCTCAGCTGCGTGAACTCCGCTCACACGAGACCCCCGTCACGTCCGTACCGGACAAACAGGCAAGATGGCCTTGTGCCTATGACACGACGCGCTGTTGCCGTGACCGCGATCTTCGCTTGCTCGATCTTGTTGGGCTCGTGTTCGTCGCAGCCGGAGGCACCTGCGGCAGCGGACACCACGACCACGGTTCCCGAGGCATTCACCAAACTGCCCTCGACCACCGCCGTGGACAAGTGCGGACCCCAGAGCGGGACCACCCTCGAAGACGGTGTCTTGACCATCGCCACCGATTCGCCGGCGTACGCGCCGTGGTTCGTCGACAACACTCCGTCCAACGGCAAGGGCTTCGAGGGGGCGGTGGCCCGGGCCGTCGTCGACAAACTCGGGTACAACGCCGATCAGGTTCGCTTCACCACGGTCGCCTTCAACGACGCACTGAAACCAGGCCCCAAGGATTTCGACTTCGACGTCAATCAGTTCACGGTTTCCGGGGATCGCCGCGAGAACGTCGACTTCAGCTCGCCGTATTACGCAGTGGCGCAGTCGGTGATCGCCTCGCGCGGGAGCAAAGCCGCTGAGGCAAAGAATCTTGCGGATCTGGCCGGCTACCGTTTGGGCGCTCAGACCGGTTCCACCAGCCTCGCGGCGATCACCGACACGATTGTTCCGACCACTGCGCCACGCGAGTTCGCGACCACGGACGACGCGAAAGCTGCGCTGGCCGCGGGCGAGATCGACGCATTGGTCGTCGACATCCCGACCGGATTTCACATCACCGAGAACGAACTGCCCGGGTCGGTCATCGTGGGTCAGTTTCCGCGGCCCAACGCGGTCACCGAATTCTTCGGGTTCGTGCTCGAGAAGAACAGTCCTCTGACGGCGTGCGTCTCTGCCGCCGTGGATGCGCTCTACGCCGACGGCACCCTCGAGAGACTCGCAACCGAATGGATCACGGACAGCGCCGACGCGCCAGTCCTCGAGTAGTTCAGCCGGCGCGCCCACTGATCGCGCCGACGAAGACCTTCGGGATGTCTGCCGGTGTCGGAGCGAAGTGACTGTTACCGCCGGTGAGAGTCGAAATCTGCTCGAGCACATCGGTATCGGCATCATCGGTGACACCGATGGTGATGATCGGTACCGGCCGCGTCGGGTCCTGCTCGCGAGTCAGGGTGTCGAGAAGTTCCTGCAGGGCGATACCCGACGGATCGTCGTTGGCACCGTCGGTAAGCAGAATCACCGAATTGATCGAGGCCGGATCGCAGGACTGTTGCATGGACCGATACGCGGCGAGAACGCTGTCGTACAAACCTGTTCCGCCGCCGACGATCGAAGAGAGGTTGTCGATCCGAGACAGCAGTTTGCTCCGATGATCCGTGCCACCTTCAGTTGCATCCATACGGGCGACAGGTTCGAGTTCGCGGTAGTCCGTCCCGTCACCGAGGTCTACGGAGAACGCCCAGAGACCCAATTGTGCGTTGGCAGGAAACATTCGGATCGCGATGTCACCGGCCTGCGCCGTCGCGGCCATTCGAGTGACCCCGTCCTGCATGTAGTCCATGGACCCCGAGACGTCGACAACTGCCAGCGCGCGGGAAGGCCTGGACAGAATCTCGTACCGCGCAAGCGCTTTGGTGACCACAGACGGATCGGACGGCACCAGCGAGCCAACCTTTCCCACTCCACCGGCTACCGGTGGGGCCTGATCCGCGCCGCGGAACCCGAGGCCGGCAAGTACGGAGCGCCCGGTGTCCGATGTCAGCGCTGCCGCCAGCAGTTTGCCGGCGTCGGCCGCCGACGAGTCTGCACCCACACTTGCCATCGGGTAGTCCATGAAGACCGAACCGGACGACGGTACCGACGCGGTGAGTCGACTGTCCGCATGTGCGGCGAGATAAGCCTCGAAGGTCTGCTCGGTCGTCACCGCGGTCCCGCCGTCCGCGTCCACGGTTTGGATGCGTGCGGTCGAACCGGTTTCCTTCAGATTTCTGTACTGCGCTTGCGCCACCGGGACCAGGGCTGCCGAAATGGACGTGAGGTCACCGCCCCGCGACTGGGCCTCGGCAAAGGCTGCCACGATCGGTGCGCTGGAGACGGCACTGGTGAGGGGATCGCCGATGTGCAGTGCTGGACCGCCGAGGACATCCGTCCAAGCGGCGGGTGCCTCGCTACCCGGCGCCGAGACAGTGACAACAGGGGTGGACGCGACCGAGTTGCTGATCCGGCGAATCTCCTGCCCGCTAGCCGAAACCTTGTCCAGCCATTCGCTCGAATCAGGGATCCACAGTGCGGGCGCCGAACCGTCGGCGATCGCCGCGACGGTGAGCACGGGATCTTGCGGCGTCACGCTGAGCGAGCTGCACCCGAGTTCCGTAGCGGGGATGGCAGCGGCGACAGCTTCGAGTCCCGAGGCGATCGACGGATCGGCGGCCACGGTCACGGTCCCCGGGTTCTCACAGCTGGTTGCCGTCGCAGCTGTGACAGCACCCACACCGAGTTCTCCCTTGTCGCTGACGCTTTTGAACGTCACGGCGAATGCTGCGGTTCCACCGACTGCGACTACTGCCAAGAGTCCGATCAGAACCTGCACGGATCGAGGCATGGACGCAGGTGGTGCGCCGTACCCATGACGAAACGACATTGATCGAATCCTTTCCGGCGGGACCCGCATCAATAACCAACCGATGCCCGGTTTATCCCGCCGAAAAGAATCCTAACTCATGTTAGCGGTGAAGTAGCTCGATGTGGAAATCTCTACAACTTAGGTGTAGATCTGGACAAACTGGGCCAGCGACTTCTCCACATCGCCTTTGAGCGCCCGCGCCACACTCGAACCGATCGGGCCGAACAACGGCGCGCCGCCCAACTCGACTGTCAGCGCGAGTTCCGACCCGTCGCCCTTTGCCTTGACGTCGAGTTCGAGACCGAGCTTGACCCCGCCCTTGCCGTCTCCCTTGAGCGAGATCGCCTTCGGGACGTCGTACTTCTTGATGGTCCACCGAACGCGGTTGCGCAGGCCCTTCACGGTCACGACCGAGCTGATCTCGGTGCCGACACCCAGTTGTTCGGGAAGTTCACTGCGCCATCCGTCGTGAACCACGAGCCAGTTTTCGTATCCACTGAGATCGGACGCCTTGTCCCACACTTCCTGAGGAGGAAGCGGAACGTCGATTTTCACTGTGAGCTTTGCCATGGCAGAACAATAAGCCCCGTGCGCCTTTTCCGTAACCAGAGGTACCAGAAAGACGCACGGGGGCTTTGCCCCTCTTAGTGGCTGACAGCCTTTTCGACGCCGACGCCGGTGAGGGAGCGAACTTCCATCTCCGCCTGCTTTGCCGGATCTTCGATCTTGTTACGTCCGATGTACGTACCGACGATGCCGAGGACGAATGCCAGCGGAATCGAGACGATGCCGGGGTTCGAGAGCGGGAACCATGCGAAGTCGGAGTTCGGGAACATCGACGACGGCTTGCCCGACACTGCCGGGGAGAACACGATCAGCGTCAAGCAGCTGACTAAACCGCCGTAGATGCTGAAGAGCGCACCGGTGGTGTTGAACTTCTTCCAGAACAACGAGTAGAGCAGGGTGGGCAGGTTCGCCGAGGCCGCCACTGCGAAGGCGAGGGCCACCAGGAAGGCGATGTTCTGCCCCATCGCCATGATGCCGAGAACGATGGAGACGAGTCCGATGACCACGACGGTGATTCGAGAAACTCGAACCTGCTGCTCCTCGGTTGCGTTGCCGCGCTTGATGACACTGGCGTAGATGTCGTGAGCGAACGACGCAGAAGCAGTGATCGCGAGACCGGCAACGACGGCGAGGATGGTCGCGAACGCCACCGCGGAGATGATGCCGAGGAAGATGGTGCCACCGAGCTCGAAGGCGAGAAGCGGAGCGGCCGCGTTCTCCTTACCAGGCGCTGCCAAGATCTTGTCCGGTCCGACCATGCTGGCCGCGCCGTAGCCGAGAACCAGTGTGAACAGGTAGAAGGCACCGATGAGCGCGATCGCCCAGGTCACCGAGCGGCGAGCTTCCTTGGCAGTGGGCACCGTGTAGAAACGCATCAGCACGTGCGGCAGGCCCGCGGTGCCGAGCACCAAAGCGATTCCGAGAGAGATGAAGTCGAGCTTCGTCATTCCGGAAAGACCGTACTTGGCACCGGGGCCGAGGATGTCGCGTCCCTGCACACCCTTGGTGGTGGAACTGTTGACCATGTCCTGCGCATTGGCGAGCAACTGAGAGAAGTTGCCGCGCACTGCCCACAGAACGAGTACGAACATGATTCCGGCTCCGGCAACCAGCAGAACTGCCTTGACCATCTGTACGTAGGTGGTGCCCTTCATGCCGCCGACCAAGACGTACACGATCATCAGCACACCCACGATCGCGACGACGATCGACTGTCCCACCTTGCCGTCGATGTTGAGCAGCAGCGCGACAAGTCCACCGGCGCCGGCCATCTGGGCAAGAAGATAGAAGAGGGAAACCGCCAGAGTGGACAGGGCCGCCGCCATGCGCACCGGACGCTGCTTCAGCCTGAAGCTCAGGACGTCGGCCATCGTGAATCTGCCCGTGTTCCTGAGCAATTCGGCGACCAGGAGCAGTGCAACCAACCAGGCGACAAGGAAGCCGATGGAGTACAGGAAGCCGTCGTAGCCGTACACGGCGATCGCACCTGCGATACCGAGGAACGATGCCGCCGAGAGGTAGTCACCGGCGATGGCGAACCCGTTCTGCGGGCCGGTGAACTGCCCACCGCCGGTGTAGAAGTCGGACGCCTTCTTGGTGGTCCGGCTGGCGCGGATCACCAGCGTCATGGTCACGACGACGAAAGCGAGGAAGATCGCGATGTTGAAGGCTGGGTTTCCTACGTCCGTTCCGGACGCGGCGAGTGTGGTGATCACTGTGCGGGACCTTCCAGTTCTTCACGGATGGCGGCGGAGCGGGGATCGAGCTCACGACCGGCGAACTTCACGTACCACGCGGTGATGGCGAAGGTCGTGACGAATTGCCCGAGGCCGAGGATGATGCCGAGATTGATGTTGCCGAGGACCTTGGTGGCCATGAAGTCGTGGGCATAGGTAGCCAGGACGACGTACACCGCATACCAGAGCAGGAAGAATGCAGTGATGGGGAAAACGAACTTGCGCAGACGCGTTCGGAGTTCCTGGAATTCGGGACTCGCTTGCATGTCTATGAATGCCTGGGCATCCGGGGTGCGTCGCTCTTGCGGCGACCCCTCACTGATTTCTGCTGTGGACACTGCCGGCTCCTCGCCTCGCGTGTGAAGTGAACTATGCACAGACGTTAGTGAGATCGGAGTCACATGAAGACGCTGTGGCGCCAGTCACACGGTGAGCAGTCGCGCGCTGCGCCGAACGGTCAGGCAGGCGCGACCAACGGCAGAGGGTTCGGGCGGTGAAAGTCAGGGTTGGCGGAGATCGTCTTCGCGATCGGAGCCCATTCCGAGACGTTCCGGGGCGTGCATCCGCGTGAAGATTCGCGCAATATCTGCCGGTATCTGCTTCGACGACACCTTGCTCACGACGATCATCGTGAGGAACGCCAGCGGCACGCTCACCGCGGCCGGGAACGCGAAAATGGCTGCCGGCCAGCCACCGAGGACGTCCTCCGACAAACCACCCAGGACGGCGACAGTAGCGGCAGTGCCCGCAACACATCCACCGACAACCATCCCCGCCCCCGCGCCGACGGCAGTCAGACCGCGCCACCAGATACCCAATACGAGCAGTGGGCAGAGCGTCGACGCAGCGACTGCGAACACCAAACCGACGGTTCTCGAGAGGTCGACCGACACCACCGCCAGCGACAGCACGAGAGGAACGACCCCGGCCAGTAGCGCTGCAATACGGAAGTCTCGAACTCGACCACGGAGAACATCGGTACTGACGACGCCGGCGATGCTGACGAGCAATCCGGACGACGTCGACAGGAAAGCGGCGATGGCACCGGACGCCACGAGGGCTGCCAGCAGTTGTCCGCCCCACCCCGAGAACACCGAGCCCGGCAACAGCAGCACCGCCGCGTCAGAGGTGCCGGTGATCAGAAGTTGCGGGACGTACAGTCGAGCGAAAACACCGAGGAGTGTCGGAAACAGGTAGAACACGCTGACCAGACCGACAACGGCGAGCGACGTCAGACGGGCTGCCCGGCCGTCGGGGTTGGTGTAGAACCGGACGAGAACATGAGGAAGGCCGAGCGTTCCGAGGAAGGTCGCGAGCATCAGCGAGTACACCTGGTACATCGGGTGCGGCCCACCGAAACCCCAACCCGGGGTGATCCAGTCAGAGTTCTGCGCGGGCGCTCCGGCGACGACAGGGACAGCGGCTCCCGCGTCGAGGACCATGGACATGCCTTCACCGAGAGTGTGCTCCCCCGGCCCCAGGGTCATCGTGCCTTCGACCGCTCGCCCGTCGACTGTGCCGCCGCTGACCGTCACCGGCTCGGACACCTGGACGACGACGTCGGTGGTGATGTCGACGGTCGTCGCAGTGGTGACCGTCGGCGGCATCGACGCGCCGACGTCGTGGTGATCGCCGAAGAAGTAGAAGGTCAGTGCCACAGCGGGAATCGCGACGGCAGTCAGTTTCAGCCAGTACTGGAAGGCCTGAACGAAGGTGATCGAGCGCATCCCGCCGCCGACGACGTTGGCGATGACGATGACCCCGACAGCAACGCCGCCGATCCAGCTGGGAACCCCGAGCAGAATGTTGAGCGTCAGTCCCGCGCCTTGGAACTGTGGAATCAAATACAGGATGCACACCATCGCGACGACGAGCATTGCGAGCTTGCGCAATCGCGGTGAGCCGAGACGGAATTCGGCGAAATCGGGGACGGTATATGCACCGGAACGCCGAAGCGGTGCTGCGACGAACAGCAGCAGGGCGAGGTATCCGGCGGTGAATCCGATGGGATACCAGAGGGCGTCGGCGCCGTACTTGGCGACCAGCCCCGCAACACCGAGAAACGAAGCAGCAGAGAGGTACTCGCCGGAGATGGCCGTCGCATTCCACCGCGCGCTGACGGTTCTGGACGCGACGAGAAAGTCCGAGGTGGTACGAGCGAGCCGAACGCCGTAGATTCCGATAGCCACGGTTGCCACGGCCGCCGCAACGATGCCGAGCACCGTCAGCACCGGGATAGGTTGTCCTCCCACAGCGCCGCGCTCAGTCGTCCACGATGTCGTTGAAGTCCTGCTCGTTTCGCTCCGCACGACGCACGAACACCCAGCCTGTGGTCAACAGCAAGGGATACACGGCGCCGCCCATTACGAGCCACGGCAACCGGATGCCAAGGACTGCGACCTCCGACAGCGTCGGGAAGAGATGCGTCAGAAGCGGCACCGCACACAGGAGTCCGGCTGCGACGACGGCAAGGCGAATCGCCAGTCCCAACTGCGCGCGAACGAGACCGCGGATCATGGCGTCGCCGACTTCGGTCTGTTCCTGCACCTCCACCCGCGTTCGCACGATCCGTGCGCCACTACGTTGCGCCAACACAACGCGCTCACGCTGCGGAGGATCGGACTGCGACGTCACCGCGACAACCAACTCTGCTTGGGCGCACGAACCAGTCGATCCTTGAGTTCACGGGTGTGTCTGCGGCTGACCGGAAGCTCGACGGGAGGCTTGTCACCGTGCGGGCGCAGACAGACCACCAATCCACTGCCTACTGTGCGGATGCCGGTGACCAGCGCCAGAGACACCAGGTAGGAGCGGTGCACACGCAAGAAGCCCGCGTCGGCCCAGCGTGATTCGAGCGTCGAGATCGGGATGCGCACCAGGTGCGACTTTCCAGCGGTGTGCAAACGCGCGTAGTCCCCGTCGGCTTCCACCCACTCCACCGAGGAACGCTGAACGAGCGTCGTGACACCGCCCAGTTCCACCGGGATCACCTCGTCCGTGGGCGCAGCTTCGGGTTTGCTCTCACTCTTGGTGCGCCCGGCGAGCCCCACGATCCGCTGAACGGCCTGAGCGAGACGCTCCTCCCGGAGCGGTTTGAGTAGGTAGTCGACGGCGCCGAGATCGAATGCGTCAACCGCTCGATCGTCGTGCGCTGTCACGAACACCACGGGCGGTGGCGTCGCGAAATTGGAGAGGATGCCGGCCAGTTCGAGACCGTCGAGTCCGGGCATGTTGATGTCGAGAAACACCGCGTCGATGCTTCCACCGCGCAGTATCCGCAACGCTGTCGTCGCATCCGATGCCGTGTGAACGTGCGCCACCGAGTCCTCGGCGCGCAGCAAGAAGGCCAGCTCGTCGAGGGCTGGTTTCTCGTCGTCGACGGCAAGGACGGTCAGCTGGGCATCAGTGTCAGTCTCGTTCACAACAGGTCCATGTTCCCACGACGGTTTCAGCCTGATCATCGAAGGCGAGAATCAGACGTGAATACCCTGCTTGAACTTGGGAACACGCATGCTGACCTTCGTACCGGCACCCGGCGCTGTCTCCACCACGAGTCCGTAGTCGTTGCCGAACGCGGCACGAAGTCTGTCGTCGACGTTGGCCAAACCGACGTGAGCAGCTTCTCGTGCGCTGGGTCGCCCCGATCCCGACTCGATGGCGTCGAGCGAACCGGAGCGCAGTAGTTCGGGGTCCATCCCCACACCGTCGTCCTCGACGCTGATGATGCAGTCCGGTCCCTCGTCCGCAGCCACGATGCTCACGGTCCCGCCCTCCGGCTTACTCGAAATGCCGTGACGAACCGCGTTCTCGACCAGCGGCTGGAGGGCAAGGAAAGGAAGAACCACGTTGAGCACTTCGGGTGCTATCTGAAGGCGGACGTTCAGAGCCTCCCCGAATCGCGCGCGTTCGAGGGTCAGGTAACGATCGATGTTGCGCAGCTCGTCGGCAAGCAGGGTGAACTCACCCGCAGATCGGAACGAGTACCGCGTGAAGTCCGCGAACTCGAGGATCAGTTCTCTGGCCCGCGCCGGATCGGTTCGAACAAACGATGCGACCGTGTTGAGCGCGTTGTAGATGAAATGAGGACTGATCTGTGCGCGCAGGGCACGCACTTCGGCTCGATCCAACAGGGCTCTGGACGCGTCGAGGTCGGCGAGTTCGATCTGACTGCAGGCATATCGTGCGACCTCGGTGACCGCTCCGAGCATTCCCGGCCACGGGTCCTCGCTGGTGACGATTCCCAGTACGCCGACCACGCCGATGTCCTCGATCAGCAGGGGCTGAGCGATCAGCGCTCGCACATGGTGATCGCTCGGTCCGCGCACCAGGTCCGAGTGCGTGACGAGTACCCGGCGTTCGCCTTCGATCGCACGAATGGCGGCGTCATGGAATTGTTCGGACAACGCTTCGTGACGGCCGTCCCACGCCAACAGGTTTCCCGACGCGTCTGCCAGGCCCAGACCGGAGCCGCCGGTCAGCTCGCGTAGGTGAGGCGCCGCCTCCGCGGCCGAATTCTCGTCGAGTCCACGCCGAAGTGGCCGCGCGGCAAGCGAAGCCGTATGGAGAGCGGCATGGACTGCACGTTCGGTGGGGGTGGTCACCTCACGTCTGGTGCGCATCCACACAGCCGTCAGCGCCCCGGCCACTGCGAGAATCAGCACGCTGAGAAGCGCGACCACGGCCGGACTCAAGGCGAGTCCTCGTCCAGTTTCCGTATCAGTGTTTTCGGAGCCACCGTGCGGTACGCATCTTCGACGACGTCGGCTACGTCGTTCCAGAATTTCTCGTCCTCGGTCTCGTCGGCACTCGGAACGTCGAGGTACACGCCGATCCATCCCCGGCCACCCACGTACGGAGGGACGAAGAACCTCGACGGGTCACGACTGACCCAATCTGCCTGCGCCCCAGGTGGGGCCGCGGCCCAGATCGCGACGCGATCGTCGTGGTGGTGATCTGCCATGGTGACGAACTGCGGCGCCTTGCGCACGAACCACGACGCTTCACCGTGGCTGACCCGCTCGGTCGCCTCCGGCAATGCCAGTGCAAGAGCGCGGATTCGCTCCAACGGCGTCATCGATTCACGACCCGCAGGTATTCGGTGCCGGAACACCTGCAAATCGATCCTTCACCCACGCGACAGCTCCCGGCACAGCGGCGCCGTCCGCATGACCTTCACCCGGTCGCGCCTGGAATTCGATGACGTCACCGTCGGCGCAGGCGCGTTCGACTGCCGCCTCGGTCCATTCCGGACGGATCAGGTTGTCATTGGTACCGACGACTACGTACATCGGACCGCTCGCGCGTTGACGGGGAAGAGCAACATCGCTGAGCCACGCGTGAATTCGGTCCGCATCCTCGGCGGTAGCCGGCCGCGTGTCGGCGGGCGTCACCTTTCCGACCAGACCCAACTTCTCCGTCGCCCGAGAGGTCAGGCACGAGGTGAGCAGGTCGTAGTTCTGCTCGAATGCGCCGCGCACGTAGTCGGTTCGTTCGAGGTCCGGATGGGTGAGGGACAGCCCTTCGAGTACATAGGGCAGCAGCAGTTGCTGAGGCAGTGACAGATTCACCTCGGAATCACTCGAGATGATCGGCGAGATGTCCGCTGCCGGGGACAGGTTTGCTGCACCGACGAATTCGAGTCCGTCGCCGTAGGTGTCGGCTTCCTCGGCTGCCGCCCAGGATGCCTGCCCGCCTTGGGACAGCCCCAGAGTTGCCCAACGAGTCGAGGTGTCCGGAACGACGTTGCGCGCCGCTCGAACCGCGTCGATGACGTTGAACGCCGCGGTGTCCGGTTGCAGGTAAGGATGCGGGTCCGGAGTGCCGAGGCCCTCGAAGTCGGAGACAGCGACCACGTATCCCGAGTCGAGGAACGGCGCGACCAGGCCGATCGTGCCGAACAGGGTCGGCGAGGCCGACGGCGCGCAGTCGTCCGAAATACCCGTCGTGCCATGGCCGATGGAGACGATCGGCCAACCGCCCTCCGGCGGAGTTCCAGGCGGCGTGAACACCGTTCCCGACACCTGAGTCTCTCGGCCGTCGATACCGGAGGTGGAGCCGTACAGGATTTTCACCGCGCTTGCTCCGGACGCCGCCACTTCGGCTGTGCTGGTGAAGGGTTCACTGTCGAACACGACGCCACGTTGCGCACTGCTCTCGACCGACGGGGTTGTCGTGGTCGAGGTGTCGGTGACGGAGACATCCGGCGAGGCATCCGATCCGCAGCCGACGCTCACGAGAAGTGCGCTCGCCACCACGACTCCCCAGACTGCGCGAACCCTCGAACTCCGAACAGTCATACGCAGTGTTCCCCTCTATTTGCCTGCACCGCTACCTGCTCGGCGACGCCTGACACGTTCCTCTGCTGCGGCCTCTTCGATGTCGAGTCCTTCCAATACGGTACGCAATACCTCGTCGTCGAGATCTCCGTCGTCACGTGCGGCGATCAGCGCAACTCGTTGCGAGCGCAGTGACTGATGCCGGAACTTGTCGAACAGAGCTCCCGCATTCCACAAGGCGGCCTCGCGATCGGCGTCCTCGTCGACCTCCTGGAGTTGAAGCCTCGCCTGCATCGAGCGTCGTACGCGTTCGACGATCGCCTGCAGTTCCTTCCCGTCGATCCCCGGCGGAGGGTGCGCGGCCGCGTCTGCCAACGCCTTCTCTCCCGCCTTGCGAGAAATGTTGCGGGCCAACTCCATCTGTTCCTGCGTGCGCAACTGCTCGTAAGGATCCGCGACGTCGAGGCGACGGATCATGAACGGCAAGGTAGATCCCTGGATGAGCAATGTCCCGACCGCGACGATGAACGCGATCGCCTGGATGACGCCGCGTCCGGGGAACGGCTCGCCGGACGAGAGTGCAAACGGGATACCGCCGGCCGCAGCAAGAGTGACGACGCCGCGCATTCCCGCCCACGAGACCACCAGATTCTGTTTCCACGTCAGTTGATTCTCGCGATCACGGCGCAGGGTTACACCGAATCGCACACGCGAGTAGCTCAGGAACAGCCACACCGGCCGAATCACGATGACAACGGCCAGGACTGCGAGACCGTACGCGAACACGTGAAGCACCGGAAGTCCGTCGGCGACAACATCGTCGATCACGAAGCTCAGCTGGAGCCCCATGTACGCGAAGACGAACATCTCGAGAAGAGTGTCCAGGCTCGACCACACCGAGCGCTCCTGCAATCGCGTCATGATCGACGCGTCCGTCGAATAGTGCCCGATCACCAGACCAGCGACCACAACGGCCAGAACACCGGACGCGTGTAGTTCTTCGGCGGCCAGGTAGGCAGCGAACGGAAGCACCAACCCCAAGCCGGTTTCCAGTGGAGAGTCGTACATGCGGGCACGAACGAACTTGACGACAAACGCGAGCACCAAGCCGACGACAACGCCGCCGATCACTTCGTACGCGAAGAACAACAGGGGCGAATCGGTGGCAATTCGCGTTCCGGTCACTGCTGCGACGGCGACGGTGAAGAGCGTGAGCGCGGTGGCGTCGTTGACGAGCCCCTCGCCCGTCAGGATGGCGATCACCCGTTTCGGGAGCCCGAGCTTCTGACCGACCGCCACCGCGCTGACGGCGTCGGTCGGCGCGATCACGGCCCCGAGCACCAGGGCGGCGCCGATCGTGAACTCGGGCACCATCCATTCGGCGAAGAAGGCAACCACGAACGCCGTCACCAACACCATTCCGACGCCGAGGCGCAAGATCGGGGCCAAGTTGCGTTTGAAGGTCGCCACCGAGAATTTCAGAGCGGCCGAGTAGAGAAGCGGCGGCAGGACCACACCGAGAATGACGTGGGGATCGAGTTCCGGCCGCGGCATACCGGGTATGAAGGATGCGACCGAACCTACCGTCACCAAAACCAGCGGAGCCTGCAGGTTTCGTCGATTGGACAGCCCGGTGACTGCGATGGCGGCAATGACGACCAGCAGAATCCAGGTGAAGTTCACGCGTTCATTCTGCCCGCCGACCCTGGGAGTTCACCTAGCGGACGCACAGAAGCCCGCAACCTTTTCGGTGACGGGCCCCTGAGCAACGGTGCTACCGAAAAACGGTATGCCGAATCCGGTATTACTGCTTTTCGGGAACAGCCTTCTTGGCGGCCTCAGCTGCCTTGTCGATCTGATCGCCGTACTTGTTGCCGGTCTTGTCGTCGGCGATGTCGGCGACCTTGTCGATAGCGTCGTGAACCTTGTCGGAGTTCTCCGCTGCGAGCTCCTGGCCCTTTTCGACCAATCCCTTGACGTTGTCCAAGAAACCCATGTCCGTGTCCTCTCCCGGTGCTGACGCACATCCTTCGGCGGAATCGTTCCTCCGCGCCCTTCGATTCTCACAGGTCGACGGCCTCTGCGCCAGAAAGCAGGTCCGTGCGTTCGAGCCGTGCGCAACTCGAGGTAGCGTTAACCCGCCAATAGCTGATTGACCACCCATCGACATCGACAGGTGCCCGGTTTGAATGCAGGACTGCGCGGGACGGGGAGCGACCCCTACCCCACGCGTGAACTGCTGTCCCGGTGGTGGTCGGATCGCACCGATTACACCTGGCTCCCCCGATTCCTCGACACTCGCGGGCTGACCGTTCCCGGACGCAAATTGGTCGCGGTGTGGTGTTTTCTCTTCGCCCTGATCGCGGCGACCATGCAGTTGAGCCGCTTCGGTTCCGACACCGCCCTGGCGCGGTCGATCTTCGCCCTCGGAACTATCAGTGGCGCCTATGCGGGCTACCGCTGGGCGCGTAATGAATCGTGGCCAACTTGGCGACAATCCGTGGCCTTTGTCGTCTGGGCCGACCTGTGGCTCGCCGTCACTCTCTTCTTCGCCGTACGCACCGCTTTCGTCGGAACCATCGGCTGCATCTTGTTCATCATGATCGGCTTCTATGCGGCGATAGTTCACAGCCCTCGCGTTGCCATCAGCCACATCGGTTGGGCTCTTGCTGTCTGCACGACGCTCGCTGCCATGGCGATGTCCGAGCCGGTCAACGACGACTGGGTGGTCGTGAATCTCTATCTGATGGTTGCTGGTGTGGTTTTCTCCACCGCATGGATTCTGCAGATCGTCTGGCTGCGCCTGACCGACGACGCACGCAACGCCCACCGGGACTACCTCACCGCGACACTCAATCGCCGCGGACTCCAGGACGAGGCACAGCATCTGCTGCGCAGTGATCGAACGCAGGCTCTGATCGCACTACTCATCGACGTCGACTCGTTCAAAAACCTCAACGACACACACGGCCACGTCGCGGGCGACGACGCGTTGACCGCTGTCGCCGACCGCCTCATCGCTGCCGCCGGACCCGATGCGGTGGTGGCTCGAATCGGTGGAGACGAGTTCGTCGTCCTGCGCGGAGTCGATCGAGGAGACATCGAGCAGGTCGCCACCGAGATACATTCGGCGGTCTCGTCCGACTCCGATCCCTATCCTGTGTCCGCCAGTACCGGCGTCAGCGTCTATCTGAGTCCCGAGACGGACTTACCGGATCGAGCTGTAAACGAACTGATCGAGCACGCAGACAATGCGATGTACCGAGCCAAGAAGCGCGGCGGCGATCGCATTGCCTGGGTGCAGATGTTCAGGCGCTGAAACTACTCACCCACTGTGGGCATGGTGATGCTCGCCGGGCAGGTCGTCGGGTGTCGCGAACATCTTTCGTTTCTCCCCGTGCAGGCGTGCGCTGATCCACCACGAGAGTTCCACGAGTACAACGCCGATCGCGCCGAGGGTGATCGCGAGCGTCGTCGCAGCGACGTTGCTCGGATCCAGTTTGAAGAACTCGCGGGTGAACGGCAGCGCGAACAGGATGAGGTATCCGGCCACCGACCCGCCGATCAGAACGAGCTTCCACCAGACGTACGGCCGAGCCACGACGGCCAGAACCCACACGGCGATCATGATCAACGTGATGAGCGCACTGGTTCCGGCCTGGATCTTCTGGGTTTCCGTCTGGTCCGGGCCTTGGTAAGCCAATACGTAGGAGATGAACGTGGTGATGCCGATGATCAGGCCCGACGGCAACGCCAGACGCATCACGCGCGAGACGAAACCGGTTCGCGCGCGCTCGTTGTTGGGTGCCAGAGACAAGATGAAGGCCGGGATACCGATCGTGAACCACGCTGCGATCGTGACGTGGCGGGGCAGGAACGGGTACGGCAGCGGTTCGAAGTCGAATACCTGGGACAGGACGCCGGTGATGCCGATCAGGAACGCAAGCACCACCGAGTAGACGGTCTTGGTCAGGAACAGATTCGACACACGCTCGATGTTGCCGATCACTCGGCGGCCTTCCGCGACGACGTACGGGAGCGTCGCGAACTTGTTGTCCAGCAGCACGATCTGGGCCACGGCTCGGGTAGCCGGGCTGCCCGACCCCATCGAGACTCCGATGTCGGCGTCCTTGAGGGCGAGCACGTCGTTGACGCCGTCACCGGTCATCGCGACGGTATGTCCGCGAGACTGCAAGGCCGCGACCATTTCCCGCTTCTGATCCGGTCGCACTCGACCGAACGTCGTTGCTCCGTCGAGAGTGTCCGCCAGCTTTTCCTGATCGCTGGGCAGCTCTCGCGCGTCGATGGGGCGGTCGCCGCCTTCGAGTCCGAGGGATCCGGCAACGGCGCCGACGGAAACCGCGTTGTCGCCGGAAATGACCTTGACCGCGACCTTCTGGCTGGCGAAGTACTCCAACGTCTCCTGGGCGTCCGGGCGCACTTTCTGCTCGAGCACGACCAGAGCTTCGGGGGTGACGGTGCCAGGGGCGTCGGCGTCGTCGACGGGGAGGTCGCTGCTGCCGAGCATGAGGACACGAAGTCCGCTCGAACCCACTTCCTCGGCCTTGCGGGCCATTTCCGAGTCGGGATCGAGCAGCACGTCCGGGGCACCGAGTACCCAGTTGCCGTGACTGCCGTACGACTGGCCGCTCCACTTCTTCGCCGAGGAGAACGGCGCCACCGCTGTCGCTTCGCCCCACCCGGAGTCGTCGGAGAGAGACTCGCGAATCGCCAGGACACTCGCGTTGGGGCGAGGGTCGGACGCGGCCATCGCGCTCAACGCGGACTTGACCGCAGTCTCCCCCGATCCACCCGGTGCGACGTCGACCTCGGACAGGCGCATGCCGTTCTCGGTCAGCGTTCCGGTCTTGTCCGCGCACACCACGTCGACACGGGCCAGACCCTCGATCGCCGGCAACTCCTGAACGAGGCACTGGCGCTTGCCCAACCGGATCACACCGACCGCAAATGCAATGGACGTCATGAGCACAAGGCCTTCGGGAACCATCGGAACCAGAGCTGCCACCATGCCGTTGAGTGCCGGTCGGATCGGCAGGCCGATCGTGAAGAGCTGATTGAAGATGATCAGCGCACCCGCCGGAATCATCAGGTAGGTGATGAACTTCAGGATCTTGTCGATGCCGCTGCGCAGTTCGGAATGCACGAGGGTGAACTTGCTCGCCTCTTCGGCCAGCTTGGCCGCGTATGCATCGCCGCCGACCTTGGTGGCGCGGTATGCACCGCTGCCCGCGGCAACAAAACTGCCCGACAACACTTGCTGGCCACTCGCCTTGTGAACCGGATCGGCCTCACCGGTGAGCAGCGATTCGTCGACCTCGAGTGCAGCCGAACTGACCACCTCACCGTCGACGACTATCTGGTCACCGGATCCGAGTTCGATAATATCGTCGAGCACAACATCTTTGGGCACCATCGCCACGGCGACGCCGTCACGCCTGACCATGGGCTTGGCCTGACTCACGATGGCCAGAGCGTCGAGCGTGCGCTTGGCGCGGATCTCCTGGATGATGCCGATACCGCTGTTCGCGATGATCAGCAGTCCGAACATGCCGTCGATGATCGAACCCGTCGCGAGCACGATCACCAACAACACGGTCAGGATCGCGTTGATGCGAGTGAAGACGTTGCCGCGAATGATGTCCTTTACCGAGCGGGACGCCCGGTCCGGTACATCGTTGGTTTGTCCCGACGCGATCCGGGCCGCAACCTGATCGGCGGTCAGACCGCGGGCGACGTCGACGTCGTCCGGCAATCGCTCAGGCGCTACCGCCACTGCTGTCTCTTCTGAACTGGTGTGCTCGTGAGCCATGGTCAAAGATTACGCACCCGGAGCAACTAATCAGGGTACGACTCGACAGGCAACCACGTCCGCGACACTTCGCCGCTCAGCCCAGCGGTATCCACCACTTCGACGGCGGTGTCGGTGACAACGCGTCGATCCTGCCGCCCGGCATCGGGACCGACACTGTTGTGCCCGCATCTGCAGCCGACTCGTCGAGGCGAATGATCGGCTCCGACCACGAGTGAAACGCGAGGTTGAACGTCGCCCAGTGAATCGGGACGAAGACACCGCGCGACCCGTCGCCCTTGTTGAGGTCGATGTGCGTCTGCACTGCCTCTTCCGGATTCATGTGGATGTCCGGCCAGCGCACGTCGTACGCACCGACGGGGAGAAGCGTCAGATCGAAAGGCCCATAGGTTTCACCCAGCTGTTCGAAACGTGATGTGTATCCGCTGTCACCACCGAAGAAGACCCGGTGCTTCGGCCCGGCGAATACCCACGACGCCCACTGGGTCGTGTTCCGGACAAGGCCACGACCGGAGAAGTGACGAGCCTCCGTGCACGTGAGGACCAGGTCGCCGATCTTGGTCGACTCGTCCCAGTCCAGTTCCACGATCCGGTTCTCGGGCACCTTCCAGTGCCGCAGGTGCGCACCGATACCGATCGGCACGACGAACGGGGCGGTCTGTGTACGAGTCAGGGTCTTGACCGTAGCCATGTCGAGATGGTCGTAGTGATCGTGAGAGATGACTATCGCATCCACTGCAGGCAGTTCGGTCAAAGCCACCGGAGTGGGGTGCATGCGCGCGGGACCTACTGTGGCCGAGGGTGATACGCGTTCACTCCACACCGGATCGGCGAGAACGCGGTAGCCGTCGACCTCGACGAGAACGCTCGAATGGCCGTACCACGTCACCGCCGCGTCGCCGGCTGCCGCCGGTGCCAGCGGAGTGGCCAACGGAATCGGCTGACGCGGCCGACCCGTCGACCCTCGCGTGGCCATCGACTTGAACATTCCGACATCGGTGCCCGGAACCAGTGTGCTGCTGGGCTCCGAGTTGTGGAACTGGCGGTCCCGGTATCGCGGGGACATCGCCGCATACGGTTGCACCGTGTTTCGCGAGGCCCCGATCTGCGTCGGGATGCCCCATGCGGCTCGCGCCACCCACCCCGTCGCCGCGGCAACAGCAGCAACTCCGAGAACCGTCGTCTTCTTCATTCAGACGAGCGTAGCCACTATCTGCCCTGCGTGCCCGGCGCCTGTTTTCCCTGCAACCAGCTTTACTTACCCTTGAATACGGGAGGGCGGTTCTCGATGCGGGCAGCGCGGGCTTCCTGGACGTCCTCGCTGAGCCAGGCGGCGTGAAGCGCGTCGAGCTGCTCGGGAGACTGCTCCTCCATGGTGCCGTCGTCGTTGAGAACCATCTTCATGTGCCGCAACGACAGCGGTGCGAGATTCGCGATGCGGTGTGCCCATTCCTGAGCGTCGTCGAGGGTTCCGATTTTGTTGGCGAGGCCGCGAGTGAAGGCTTCTTCGGCGCCGATCTGTTCGATGCCGAGCAAAATGGTGCGCGCGGGACCGCCGCCGACCAGCGACGCGAGCCGACGCATCGTCCACTTGTCCACCGAGACACCGAGGGTGGCGGCCGGGATTCCGAAGCGAGCGCTCGGCGCCACGACGCGAAGATCCGACGCGATGGCCAGTTGCGTGCCCGCGCCTATAGCCGGACCGTTGACGGCAGCGATGACGGGGATGGGCGCCGTGTCGATAGAGCGAAGCATCTCGAACAGGCGATCGGTGAAGCCCTCCATGTAGACGTCGCCGGAGAGGTCCGCGCCTGCACAGAACGCCGATCCCTCACCGGTGATGACGACGACGTGCGCGTGCTCGGCTACCGCCGCGTTCATCGCGTCCCGTATTGCGATGCAGAGTTCCGCGCTGAGCGCATTACGACGCTCGTGACGCTGCAACTCGATGGTCACGACGTTGCCGTCACGGGAGAACCCGATCATGTCCGCTCACTTTCGTTTCTGGAAGGCTCGACACAGGGATGTTCCGAGGCGCCGATACCGTCCGCATACTTCTCTGCAGCTAAGTTCTGTACATCAGGAGGTTAGATTACCGATGAGTACAGACGACCTTGCCGCACAGCAACCACACCCGGTTGACGTGGTGGTGATCGGCGCCGGACAGGCCGGACTCTCCGCCGCCTACTACCTGCGCAAGTTCGGAATCGAGCCCGAATCGGGGTTCGTGGTGCTCGATCATGCGTCGGGGCCGGGCGGGGCGTGGCAGTTCCGTTGGCCGAGCCTGACACTGAGCACCGTCAACGGCGTCCATGACCTCCCGGGAATGTCCTTCGCGGAAACCACCGGTACAGACGCCGAACAGGTGCCTGCATCGGTGGCGGTCCCCCACTACTTCGAACTGTACGAAAAGCAATTCGAACTTCCCGTCCACCGCCCGGTACACACGCGAGTGGTGTGTCCGAGGGAAGAGCGCCTGCGGATCGAGACCGACCAGGGAGTATTCGCGGCGCGAGGCTTGATCAACGCGACGGGGACCTGGGAGCGGCCCTTCATCCCCCACTATCGCGGGGCCGAGTCGTTCCGTGGCCGACAACTGCACACGAAGGACTATCGAACCGCTGCCGAGTTCGAAGGCAAACATGTCGTCGTGGTCGGCGGCGGGATCTCGGCCGTCCAACTGCTCGACGAGATCTCACGCGTCACGACCACTACCTGGGTGACGCGGCGCGAACCCGAGTTCCGCGACGAGCCGTTCACGCCGGACATCGGCCGCGCTGCGGTTGCCATGGTCGAAGATCGTGTACGACGCGGCCTGCCACCGGGATCCGTTGTCTCGGTGACCGGCCTCCCGGTAACGCCTGCCATCCGGGCAGCGCGAGAGCGTGGTGTGATGAATCGACTGCCGATGTTCTCCGAAATTCTTCCGAACGGCGTGAAGTGGGCCGACGGTACCGTCGTCGACGCCGATGTCATCTTGTGGTGCACCGGTTTTCGTAGCTCACTCGATCACCTGGCGCCGTTGCACCTGCGCGGACCGGGTGGCGGAATTCCGATGACCGGGCGCCTCGCCACGCAGGTCGAAGCCGACCCTCGCGTGCACCTGGTGGGATACGGACCGTCGTCGTCGACGATCGGAGCCAACCGCGCCGGCCAAGCGGCAGCGCGCGAACTGACCGCGTACCTGGGAATCGGCGAATGAACAGAATCCTTGTTCCGGGCGAAACCTGCTGGCGCATCGAACCGGCGGACAATCTTGCCTGCATCGTCGACGCCGCTGACTACTTTCATCATGCGAAGTCCGCAATGCTGCAAGCTGAAAAGCGAATCATGTTGATCGGCTGGGACTTCGACACGCGCATCAAACTCGAACCAGGCGAGCAGACTCTCGACGGCCCCAACCGGTTGGGAATGTTCCTCCGCTGGCTCGTCCGCGAGAAACCCGACCTCGAAATCCTCGTACTCAAATGGAACATCGGCGCGTTCACCGCAATCGGCCGCGGCATGACTCCCGTCTTCGTGTCCAACTGGCTGACCGACGAGCGCCTACGGTTCGAGATCGACGGCGCCCACCCGGTTGGTGCGGCGCACCATCAGAAAATCATCGTCATCGACGACGCTCTGGCGTTCTGCGGCGGCATCGACATGACTGTGGACCGCTGGGACACCTCGGATCACGTCGACCGAAACGATTATCGAATCACGCCCAGCGGAAGGCGTTACGGCCCTTGGCATGACGCAACCACGGCGGTCGACGGCAATGCGGCTGTGGCCATCGGCGAATTGGCGCGGGCACGCTGGAAATCCGCAACCGGCGAGGATCTGACACCGGTCAAGAGCACTGCGACTCCGTGGCCCGTCAATTTGGCTCCCACCTTGCGGGTGGTCGACGTAGCCGTCGCCAGAACATTGCCGGAACTCGGCGAGCGCGCGGAGGTTCGTGAGATCGAGGCGCTGTATCTCGCGGCCATCGCCGGCGCCGAACACACGCTGTACATCGAAAGCCAGTACCTCGCATCACGCACGCTGGCCGAGGCGATTGCCGCGCGTCTACGTGAGGCCGACGGGCCGGAAATCGTTCTGGTCATTCCCCGCAATGCCGATGGATGGCTCGAACAAAAGGCGATGGACGGGGCACGCCACGACCTGCTGCATTTGCTGTGGTCGGCCGATACCCACGACCGTTTCGGTGCGTTTTATCCCGTGACCTCTTCTGGCGCACCTATTTACGTACACGCCAAGGTTCTCGTGATGGACGATCGGCTCCTGCGAATCGGGTCGTCGAATCTCAACAACCGTTCGATGGGCTTCGACACCGAGTGCGACATCGCCGTCGAATCCGACGACGACGCAGATGTCGAGTTGCGCGCCTCGATCATCGGATTGAGGCGCCGGCTACTCAGCGAGCACCTCGACGTCACCGAGGAAGAAGTCGACGACGCGTCGGGTGAGCAGTCACTGTTGTCGACGGTTCGCGCTCTCTCGACCTCCGACGCTCGCAGTCTGCGCGAATTCGACCGGAACACAGTCGACGGCGAAGACCACGTGCTCGCTGAAAATGCACTGATGGATCCCGAGCGCACGCCGCCCAGACTGAGCGATCGAATCGAAGGATTGCGCCGCCTGCTCGGCAAACGCTGAGACTCTAGAACACGCGCACGCAGTGCCCGGTTGCCAGCGCGAGTTCGACGAGCGTTGCACCGTGAACACTCGGGACGAGCGCGAGGAGAAACGTATCGCTGTCGCTGTCGAGCCAGGCAAGTGAAACGCCCGTATCGGTGATGTTGTCGCCGATACGGGCGAGAAGCGATTCGAGTCCAGCAGCTCGATCGAAGGCCACGACAAGACTGTCCGCCCACTCCCACGATCCCGCCGGCGCCGACGTGAGCACTCGCAGCTGACCCAGAACCTCGGCAGCATCCTCGTTCCAGTCCACCCAGACCAGGCGTTCTTGTTCGTGCAATGCGTCGACGAGAGCAAACCACGCCATTTCCGGGTGTGGCTTCTCGAGCGTCTGTGAGTACAACTCGTTCTGCACTTCGACATACCGTTCCGGTTGGTCGATCGCGAGAGTCACACGATCGATGACAACAGCGCTGTCAGGGGCGAGCAGTTCGGCGATCGCGCGCAACGCGTCGCGAGCAGTTCCACTCACTATGGCTCCAAGTTCAATTCGGTCATCGGTGCGGTTTCCACATTCTGACATGCGTGTGCGCCTCGTTCGGACGTGTCCTCGATGTCGGGACACGAGCCAGATGCTTGCCGTGAGTTCCACGAATCCCCGGGCAGCACCGCTCGCCGAGCTACCAAATTGGACTTTCCGGCTATCCCATTCGCCGCACTTGTCCGTTTACCCTTTCACCTGGCCTTACAATCCGGATATAGTCATCGGCGATCCGAGAAGCCAACTGGGATGTAGCGAGCCAGCGAACAGTCTGTTACCGTTCAGCTAACTACCCCTTCTGGTCAAACCGGATCGAAGGGGTTCGGGCAATGACCCACGGGGGGTTGACGTGAAGGGGCCATGTTCCGCATGAAACACGATTCACACACGACAACCTCTTGGTGGTCGATCGGCGAATGGCGCCTGGGATGGAAGGTCATCGCCGTTCTCGCATTGCCGATGATCGTCGCCGTCGTCCTCGGAGCCCTTCGCGTTCAGACGGAACTCGAAGAAGCCGCACAGCTGAGTTCCTCGTCCGAGCGCGCCCTCGCTGTGCCCGCCGCGATCAATCTCGAATCCGCGCTGTACGAGCTCGCCGAAGCCGCATCGGCACGCGCTGACACCGGCCCCGCCACACAAGCGGTTTCGGACGCAATGGATCAACTGGTCGACGCCGCGCGCGCGTTCCAGTCCGACGACGATCTCAACGACCAAGTGACTTCGGCGCTCGCAGAGAGCCGTTCCATCACGGAGGAGGTCGCCGCCGGCGCGGTGGCTCCCGCACGCTTGGTTTCGCGGGTCGGCGAAGTCTCTCGCGCACTCTCGAGCACCTTCACCAGCGTCGTCGAGCATTCTCAGCGTCCGGCGCTGCGCGAAGAGGGTGGCCGACTCTCAGCACTCTGGGATGCGCGACGAGCACTGGCCGAACAACGAATCCTCTTCGGGTCAGGTGATCCGGACCAGCAGGCTCGTACCTCGATGGTCAGTGCCGCCGGTGCCGAACTGGTCGCTCTGAACAACATTCTCGCCATCGACGGGAGCAACGACACCGTCCGGACCCTCAGCAACTCTGCTCAGAACCGGATCAACGCACTCGGATCAACCCCGTCGACCTCTCCTCTGGGGAGCCGCGTCGGTACCGATCTGAAATCCGGAAACGACCAGTACAACAGCCTGACCGACACCACCGTCACCGAGTTCGGCGATACCGTCACCGCTGAATCCAATGCAGCACGAACCGCAGCACTTCGTGACACTGCAATCGTGCTCGGCGCGGTCCTGCTGGCACTGGCCATCGCCCTCGTCATCAGCCGATCGCTCATCGATCCGATCCGTCGGCTGCGATTTGCCGCATTGCAAGCAGCACGACGCGGACTCCCCGACGCGATCGAACGAATTCGCGCAGGTGCCAGTATCGACGACGTCGACTTCGCCCGTGTACCGATCCGCACCCACGAGGAAATCGGCGAGCTTGCACGCGCGGTGGACGACATGCACGGTCAGGCCATCACGCTGGCCGGCGAGCAGGCCACCCTGCGGCGCCAGGTCAACGACATGTTCGAAACGCTGTCGAGGCGTAACAAGTCCCTCGTCGACCAGCAACTCGGTTTGATCGAACAGTTGGAGCAGGACGAAGACGACCCTCGTCGCCTCGAGAATCTGTTCCGGCTCGACCACATCGCCGCGAGAATGCGTAGAAACGGCGACAACTTGTTGGTTCTCGCCGGAACCGATGTACGCCGCGCCAGAACCGCCCCCGTCGCTCTCGGCGATATCCTTCGTGCGGCGGTATCAGGCGTCGAGGAATATCGACGCGTCGAACTCGGGCAGATACCGCCCGGAGTCGTCACCGGTCATGCTGCCCCGGACGTCGTTCACCTCATCGCTGAACTGCTCGACAATTCTCTGCGGTACTCCCCGCCGGAGACCACCGTCTCCATCAACGCTGCCCGCACCATCGACGGCTCCATGATCGTCGAGATCGCAGATCTCGGTATCGGCATGTCGCCTGCCGATATCCTCGATGCCAACGAGCGCCTCGCCGCCGGCGGCGAGATGAGCGCGGATACAGCGCGTCGCATGGGTTTGTTCGTCGTGAGCCGAATCAGTCGTCGCTACAACATCTCTGTGCGCCTGCGCCCGACGGCAACGTCGTCGACGCACAGCGGCATCACCGCAACGGTGCTCCTACCGACGTCGATACTCGATTCTTCTCGGGGACCCGAGATCCGCACGCCGCGAACCGGACCCGTGCCCACGCTCGATCGGACTCCGCCGCCCGCACCGTCTGAACCGTCCTGGTCACAGCCCGTCCCGACCGAATTGGCACCCCCGCAGCCTGCGACCAGAAGTTTCGCAGATCTCCCGCGTCGAACGCCCAGCAACAGCACCGACCGGACTGAGACGTTCGCCCCGATCACACCGCAATCCATTCCCACGACAACAGCGCCTTCGGGGTTGCCACGTCGCACTCCGGGCACAAGTGGAGTACCGGCGGTCAGTACCTCGACTCCGACCACTGCTGCACCCGCCACCTCCGTGTCGTCCTTCGCTCCTCTGCCCGATCCCGAAGGCACAAGCGCATCGACGTCCCTTCCCGTGCGTACTCCTTCGCCGGAATTCACCTCGCCGGCACAGGGTCCCGAGATCCCGGTGGGTCCACACCCGTCGACAACCCCGCCGCCACGGCACCGGCTCTCAGCCCCGACGCCGACAAACACTGCGGCGTTCTTCTCCTCGCGCACCCGCGACGGGCTCTCTGCTCGCGCATCGGCGCGCGCTGACGGCGCGGGAGACGGCAACTCGAACGGCGTACTCGCTGCCCCGACCACGATGCCGATTTTCGCCCGGATGGTGTCCGAGTGGCTCGTGGACCCGACGGCGGAGACGTCAGCTGCTTCCACCGGCAGTGCGTGGACCACCGACGCGGATCAAGGCTGGCTGGCCGCTCGGACCTCGTTCGAGATGCCGGTCACCAAGATCGCCGATTCCGGACTTCCCATTCGAGACCGCGGAGCCCGCCTGGTTCCCGGCGCAGTCGGGAGAGGTGGAACGACACAGCGCCATGCATCCAATCCGGCGGACGTCCAACGTGGTTGGAGCAGTTACCAATCCGGAGTACAACGAGGGCGTCGGCGCGCTGCCGACCATCAGCCCGATGGCGGACAGTCTTTCGAATCGTCCACGATGTTGCACAACGATGAAGGAGAACAGTGAACACTGTCGGAGCCCAAGAGACTCCCCGCGCACTCGACTGGCTGGTATCGGCTTTTGCCCGAGACGTGCCGGGTGTGAGTCACGCGATCATCGTCTCAGCCGACGGGTTGTTGACGGCCTCGAGCACACATCTTCCGCTCGATCGGGCCGATCAATTAGCCGCTGTCACTTCCGGACTCGCCAGCCTGTCCGCGGGGGCGTCACGCCTCTTCGACGGTGGAGCCGTCATGCAGTCCGTCGTCGAGATGGAGAACGGCTACCTGCTTCTCATGGGCGTCGGTAGTGGCGCTTACCTTGCTGCTCTCGCTGTCGCCGGATGCGACATCGGCCAGATCGGTTACGAAATGGCGACTCTCGTCGATCGCGTCGGCACCACCATGGACATTGCCCCGAGAACATCGCAGGGTATTTGAGTTCGATGCCTCACCATCAATCCGAGTACGACGACGCCGAACCGAGCTTGGTCCGGCCGTACGCGCTCACCGAAGGTCGGACCCTGCCGTCCATCGACCTCCCACTCGAAGCGATCATCGCGACGATCGAAGACGCGGTCTCGAACAATCTTGCACCGCAGGATATTCGTGCATCGATCGTCGCACTCTGCGAGCAGCGGATCTCGGTTGCCGAGATCGCTGCCCACCTGGGTGTTCCGATCGGAGTCGTGCGGGTACTGGTCGCCGACCTCGTAGTAGCCGGATCACTGGAAATACATGCCACTCTGCGAAGCGACGCATCTCGAGTCGAGCGACGCGAACTGATCGAAAGGACCCTCAGTGGACTTCGGGCACTCTGACTCATCGTCTCGCGTGAAATCGACAAAAATCGTGATCGCCGGGGGTTTCGGTGTTGGCAAGACAACACTTGTGGGGACCGTCTCCGAAATCGTCCCCCTTCGCACGGAGGCCATGGTCACCGACGCCAGCGACGGTATCGACAATCTCGGATCCACTCCCGACAAGAGCACCACGACGGTCGCGATGGACTTCGGGCGCATCACTCTCGCCGACGACCTGGTCCTCTATCTGTTCGGAACCCCGGGACAGCGCCGCTTCTGGTTCATGTGGGACGACCTGATCACCGGTGCGATCGGTGCGGTCATTCTGGTCGACACGCGTCGCCTGGAAGACAGCTTCGCCGCAGTCGACTTCTTCGAGGCGCGAGGCCTCCCGTTCATCGTGGCGGTCAACCGTTTCGACGGCGCGCCAATCCATTCGGCGAGCGATCTCCGCCAGGCGTTGGCTCTACCCAACCGGGTTCCCATGATCGAGATCGACGCCCGAAACCGCGAATCAGCCAAACGCGCGCTGATCGCCGTCACCGAATACTCCCTCGAACGACTTGCAGCTGAAGCAGTCGTCTAGATGAATCACCAGATGCGAATCGTCGCCGAAAGGAACTGGCATGTCGGATGAAATGCACCATTTCTCGATGGGAATCTGGCTGCTCGGACTCGCCTACGTCGTGTCCGTGGTCGGGTCGGTAGTCGGCCTGGCGTGCACCAGGCATTCAGCGTCGGCGACGACAACCGCCACACGCATGCGATGGCTCGCCATGGCTGCCTTGTCGATCGGTGGCGTCGCCATCTGGCTCATGCATTTCATCGCCATGCTCGGCTTCGCGGTCCCCGGCAGTCCCATTCGATACAACCTCGGATGGACCGTGATCTCCGCGATCATCTCAGTAGGGGCCGTGTTTGTCGGCCTGCTGATCATCGGGACCGAATTTCGCTGGACGCGGCTTCTGATCGGGGGCGTGGTAACCGGTCTCGCCGTGAACATCATGCATTACACGGGTATGCGCGCCTTGCGCTTTCAGGGCGAGATCCACTACGACCTGCTCTTCGTTGCACTGTCGGTTCTGATCGCAGTCGTCGCCGGAACCGCTGCACTGTGGTTCACCATGGTGCTCGAGTCCACGATTCTGCGTTTTGTCGCCGGAATCATCATGGGCATCGCTGTCGTCGGTATGCACTACACCGGAATGGCCGCTGTCGAGGTTGTTCACGACGCGGCAGCCCCGGCGCCACAGGGACTCGAAGTGTTCTCGTTCCTCTTCCCTGTCTTCGTTCTCGGCCTGCTGGCGTTGGCAGTTCCGATTGTCGCAGTGCTGACAGCACCCAACCGCGCGACGGCACGAATGGAATCCGCCGCCGACGATCTGGCGTTCGAAGCACGAGAGTTCGCGATCTCGAACTGAGCGAGTACGGGGCGAGTACGGGGCGAGTTCACGTAAATCGACAACGCCCCGTACATTTCGGGGATGGTGGATGCCGGACACAACCCCCAGCCATCGACTCGCGCAACGCTCGTCGTGATCGGTGGTTTGCCGGCCACCGGCAAGTCGACGATCGCGCGGGCGCTTGCGCAGCGTCACCAAATCCCCTTCGTGCGGATCGATACCATCGAACAGGCGCTGATCCGCAGCGGTATCGCTGACGGGTCCGGGACCGCCGGATACATCACCGGGTACGCGCTCGCCGCCGAACAATTGCGACTCGGACTTTCGGTCGTGGTCGAATGCGTCAACCCCGTCGAGGCGACACGAGACGCCTGGTCCGCTACCGCACAACATAATTCGGCGCGCCTGCTCGGTGTCGAGGTCATCTGTTCGGATCCCGACGAGCATCGCAGACGCGCTGAACGGCGAGTCGTCGACATCCCGGATCTCGTACTACCGACGTGGCAGGAAATTCTGGATCGAGACTACGAGCCGTGGACTACGGAACGGCTGGTGCTCGACACCGCAATCATGGACTCCGACAGTGCAGTACGACGCATCACAGCAAAGATGCTGTAGCGTGCGAGCTGCTCACAAGGTGAGAACGAAGAATGCGCTGTTCGGGTCTTCGCGGTAGTTCCCGAACGGTGGACAAGGCACGAACCCGAATTTCGCGTACAACCGGCGAGCTGGATCGAAGAACTCTTGCGTACCGGTCTCCAATTCGAGTTGCCGGTAACCTCGTTGTCTCGACTCGTCCACGACGTGTTGAAGAAGTCGCGTTCCCACGCCACGCCCCCTTGCTGCCGATGACGTTCGCATCGACTTGATCTCGCCGCCCGCCGACGACCGTTCCTTGAGCGCGACGCAACCGAGTAACTCGTCACCTTCGCTCCACAGCGTCCACATGGTCACAGAGATATCCATCAGCCCCGTGACGTCCAGCGCGTGAACGCTGTCCGCGGGCGAGGTCGCGTGCATGTCGGCGAGATGTTCGGTGAGTAGAGCACGGACCGCATCCCGACTCAGGTCGTCAATTTCGATTCGCACAGACCCTCACTGTCCTCTTCGCTTCCGGCAGCATCGAATGAAAGTATGACTGTCCGTCACTTCGCCGAAGGCCTGGCCCGAACGTGGATGCGTTCTCCTTGGGGGCCGAACAGACTCAGTACCTCGACCGGGCCGCGCCCGTCACTGCCGAACCAATGCGGGTTTCGGGTGTCGAATTCAGCAGCTTCACCCGTACCCATCACGATGTCGTGATCGGCCAACACCAACCGCAACCTCCCCGACAACACGTACAGCCATTCGTAGCCGTCGTGCACTTGGGGATCCGGTTCCGTCTGGCTTGCCGGGATGGTCATCTTGAATGCCTGCAACCCACCCGGTTGCCGAGTCAGCGGCAATACCGTTCGCCCACTGACGCTTCGAGGCGCACTCTGGATGCGTGGATCGGCGACCTGCGGTGCCGCCACCAGTTGGTCCAACGGCACTTGGTGGGCAAGCGCGATCGGAAGCAGCAACTCCAAGCTCGGGCGACGCTCCCCCGCTTCGAGCCTCGACAGGGTGCTCTTCGAAATACCGGTGGACTCGGACAGCGCTGTGAGCGTGACGTTCCTCTGTGTACGAATGCGTTTGAGGCGCGCGCCGATCTGCGAGATGGCGGCATCGATGTGCGGACCGTTGACATTCATGGTGCCGAGTCTGACGACGATTCCCAGAAATGGCAACATTAGTTGCTGAAGAACCCCCTCCGCGAGCAATCTGTGCTCATGCGAACACACACTGAAACTGAGATCCTCGACGCCGTGATCGTCGGCGGTGGCGCCGCCGGACTCAGCGCAGCCCTGGTGTTGGGTCGTGCTCGGCGCTCGGTCGCCGTCATCGATTCCGGCAAACCGCGCAACGCACCGGCAGCACACATGCACGGCTTCCTCTCGCGCGACGGCATGGCGCCACGTGAGTTGCTCGCCGTCGGACGCAGCGAATTGCAGACGTACGGAGTGGAATTGACACAAGATGACGTAGTCGACATCTCCTGGCGCGGTATCGAACCCGGCTTTGTCGTCGAACTTTCAGGAGGCACGACGCTCGAAACTCGTACTGTGCTGGTTGCCACCGGTCTACGGGATTCACTCCCGGAAATACCAGGCATCCAGGAGCTTTGGGGACAAAGCGTGCTCCATTGCCCGTACTGCCATGCGTACGAGATCAGCGACCAACCGATCGGCGTTCTCGGCGGCGACGCTCGCGAGATGTCACTTCACCAGGCGTTTCTACTCCGACAGTGGTCGTCGGATGTGACGTTCTTCCCCGACAAGATCTCGCTCACCCCCGACGAACGCGCGCGACTGGCTGCCCGAGGAGTGACGGTTGCCGACGGATCGGTATCTGGATTGGTCTGCGAGAAAAGCAAACTGAAAGCCGTCGAACTCGACAACGGCCAACTTGTTGCGCGCTCAGCACTGTTCGTTGCGCCGCGTTTCGTTCCGAACGACGCACATCTGACGCGACTCGGCTGCAAAACCAGCCCCACGGGATTCGTGGCTGTCGATCGTTCCGGCGCCACCAGTGTTCCTGGTATCTGGGGCGCCGGCAACGTCGTCGACCCTCGCGCCCAGGTAATCAATGCTGCGGCGGCAGGTTCGACCGCGGCAATCGCGATCAACGGATATCTGGTCGAGCAAGATGTCGAATCGGCTCTTCGTTCGACCGAGCCGGAAGGGGGCTTCTCGGCGACCGTGGAGCAACGCGTCTGCGAGTTGAACGGCGGCAGCGCCCTCCACGGCTTGTGACCGAGGCGTCTACGTCGCGGGGCCGCCGTGCAACTTCTCGTAGGCGGCCTTCTCGGCGTCGTGGCGCGAGATCTTCTTCGGGTTCTCGAGGTCGGAAGGCAAACCGTGACGCTCGAGGCGGCGCGACCTGTTCTGAGCCATGTAGGAGACCGAATAGAACAGTGCCAGAAGCACTCCGAGCAGCACCATCGATGCCCGCAGGGCCCACGGTCCGGGGAAGAGCATGAAGGCCGCGAACACTGGAATGAACGGCACCATGCTTCGGATCAGGTGACGCGGCACGGCCCAGTCACCGATCAGGTCGTTTCGTACCCAGTCCTGCATCGAATCGGGCAGTTTGCGCCCCACTGAATAACCCAACCACTGAAGAGGATTCGGGCTCGTACGTTGCTTTTTGGAAGTCACGGAAGTCACCTGTTCGGTACGCATCGACGGTACTGACGCAGTCATCACGTTTCTTTCGGATGCAGTCATCACATTTCTCTCATTGGTCCAAGGCTCCGGCGCGGAGCGCGGCCTCGTTGACCCGCGTCAGAACATTGTGGAGTTCTTCGAGTTCGGCGAGGCTGACGCCGAGCTTCGCGACAACCGCCGGCGGGATCTTCTCCGCCTCCGCGCGCAGTGCCACACCGGCTTCGGTGAGGTCCACGTCCAGTTGCCGTTCGTCGGCGCGGCTACGGGTTCGCGTGATCAGCCCGGACGCCTCGAGTCGCTTGAGGAGCGGCGACAGCGTCGGCGAATCGAGTTGCAGTGCCTGCCCGATTTCCTTGACCGCCATCGGCGACTTTCCCCACAGTGCCAGCATCACCAGGTACTGGGGATGCGTGAGGCCCATCGGCTCGAGCAGTGGCCGGTAGACGGACAGCACCGCCCGGTTCGCGACCGCAAGTGCAAAGCACACCTGCCGGTCGAGAGCCAGCGGATCATCCATCTGCGTCTGCGGAGCCTTCGTCGTCATGAATCCGATATTATCAGATTAATTAGTGCAGCAACTATTATTGCACTAATCAATCTGGCGACGATCGTCACTCTTCTCCAACGTCGACGTGGGTTGCCCGGTGAGACCCACGTGCGCTTCCGCCCTCATTCGCTCCACCATGTGCGGGTAGTGCAGCTCGAACGCCGGACGCTCACTGCGGATGCGCGGCAACTCGGTGAAGTTGTGACGCGGCGGCGGGCAGGTGGTTGCCCACTCCAGCGAGTTTCCGTAACCCCACGGATCGTCGACGGTGACAACTTCGCCGTAGCGGTAGCTCTTGAAGACGTTCCAGATGAACGGAAGCGTCGAGGCACCGAGCACGAAGGCAAAGATCGTGGACACCGAGTTCAGAACCGTGAACCCGTCCGAGGGCAGGTAGTCGGCATAGCGACGCGGCATCCCCTCGCCGCCGAGCCAGTGCTGAACGAGGAACGTGCCGTGGAAACCGACGAACGTGGTCCAGAAGTGCCACTTGCCGAGACGCTCGTCCATCAGGCGACCGGTCATCTTCGGGAACCAGAAGTAGATACCGGCGTACGTGGCGAACACGACCGTACCGAAGACCACATAATGGAAGTGGGCGACGACAAAATACGTGTCGGTGACATGGAAGTCGATCGGCGGGCTCGCGAGAATGACACCCGACAGACCACCGAACAGGAAGGTGATCAAGAAGCCGACCGAGAACAGCATCGGCGACTCGAAGGTCAACTGCCCCTTCCACATCGTGCCGATCCAGTTGAAGATCTTCACACCTGTCGGCACGGCGATCAGGAACGTCATGAACGAGAAGTACGGCAGGAGAACAGCACCCGTCGCGTACATGTGGTGAGCCCACACCGCGATCGACAGAGCTGAAATCGCCAGTGTCGCATAGACCAATCCGGTGTACCCGAAGATCGGCTTACGGCTGAAGACCGGGAAGATCTCCGAGACGATACCGAAGAACGGCAGCGCGATGATGTACACCTCGGGGTGACCGAAGAACCAGAACAGGTGCTGCCACAACAGAACTCCACCCGACGCCGGGTCGAAGATGTGTCCACCGAGGTGACGGTCGACGAACAGACCCATGAACGCAGCGGTCAGCAGCGGGAACGCCATCAAGATCAGAATGCTGGTGATGAAGATGTTCCACGTGAAGATGGACATCCGAAACATCGTCATACCTGGTGCGCGCAGGCAGATCACGGTGGTGATCATGTTGACCGCACCGAGAATGGTGCCGAGGCCACCGACCGTCAGACCGAAGACCCACAGGTCGGCGCCGACGCCGGGACTGTGCACCGCACCCGACAACGGGGTGTACGCGGTCCAACCGAAGTCGGCAGCGCCGCCCGGCGTGAGGAATCCGCCGAGAACGATGAGACCACCAAAAGTGAAGAGCCAGAACCCGAATGCGTTCAGACGCGGGAACGCCACGTCCGGGGCACCGATCTGCAGCGGAAGTATGTAGTTCGCGAAGCCGAAAACGACGGGCGTCGCGTACAGCAGCAACATGATCGTGCCGTGCATGGTGAACAACTGGTTGAACTGCTCGTTCGAGAGGAACTGCATCCCGGGGACAGCCAGTTCCGCACGCATGAACAGGGCCATCAGGCCGCCGATCAGGAAGAACGCGAAAGCCGTGATCATGTACATGATCCCGATCTTCTTGTGATCGGTGGTCTTGATCATGTCGAACATCCACGACCCCTTGGGATCACGGCGCTTCGGGTACGGCCGCTCCGGAATCGGCTCCAACTCTCCGGTCCGCTCGTCCGGCACCGTTGTCGTCATGCTCGCGCGTCCTCTTTCGTGCTCGATACCGCCTCAAGAACTTTCCGCACGACCATATCGCATGTTAATAGTTAATGCACAAACTAAGTGTGGCCGACGTGAGCAACTATCGAAAACCGAACGTACGCAACCTTTTGCAGATTTCGGTGAGATAAAGTCAGGCGGCGGAATAGGTCGAGGGTCCGCCGCGTTGAACAAACCCGTGACTCTTCCCGACACATCGACAGCACCCGAGGCCTCCGCGTTGCGCGGCCTCTTCGAGCCTTTCGAGGTCAAATCACTCTCGTTGCGTAACCGTTTCGCCATGGCCCCGATGACGCGCGCCTTCTCGCCGGACGGAATCCCCGGCGCCGACGTAGCCGAGTACTACCGTCGTCGCGCAGCAGGTGGTGTCGGCTTGATCATCACCGAAGGCACGTACATCCCGGACCCGGCAGCCGGCCCGCACACCCGCGTACCGCGCATCTACGGCGATTCGAGCCTGGGTGGCTGGAAGTCGGTTGTCGACGCCGTCCACGCCGAAGGCGGATCGATCATTCCTCAGCTGTGGCACCTCGGAGTCGAACGCGGCGAGAACTCACGCCTGAACCCCGAGGTCGAAACCGTCAGCCCCTCCGGCCTGGCACTGGACGGCACCCGCCTGGGACGAGAATTCACCACCTCTGACCTCGACGACTTGAAGCAGTCGTGGGTCGACGCCGCACTCAACGCGAAGAACACCGGGTTCGACGGTCTCGAGTTGCACGGAGCACATGGCTACCTGCTCGACGAATTTCTCTGGGCGGGAACCAATGTCCGAACCGACGGCTACGGCGGATCACTCGAGGCCCGCACCCGTTTCCCGGCCGAGGTCGTCGCCGCAATCCGAGAGGCCGTCGGGGACGAGTTCGCGATCGTCTACCGATTCTCGCAGTGGAAGTCCGGCCATTACGACGCTCGTATCGCCCAGAGCCCGGCAGAACTCGGCCGCATCCTCACTCCCCTGGTCGACGCCGGCGTCGACGTTCTGCATCCGTCCACGAGGCGTCATTGGGAACCGGCATTCGCTGAACTCGACGGTGAAGACGGCACACTCGGCCTCGCCGGTTGGACGAAGAAGCTGACCGGGTTGCCGACCATCACCGTCGGTTCGGTCGGACTCGATTCCGTGTTCACGACGGCATTCACCGGCGAAGCTGCATCTGCTGTCACCGGACTGGAGCGTCTCGAAGCTCAGTACGAGAGGGGTGAATTCGACATGGTTGCCATCGGGCGCGCGCTGCTCGCCGATCCCGAGTGGGTCGAGAAGCTCCGCACCGGACGCGCGGACGAGCACATCGCATTCACCGCAGAACATCGCACACACCTGAACTGACCTCGCACGACAAAACGGCACTCCCGCAATTGTGGGAGTGCCGTTTGTGGGTCTGCCGGAAGTACTAGCTGCCGAGCGTGACCGGGTCGGGGCCGATGCGGCCGGCCGGGTCGTCGAGAGCACCGATCGCGTTGATCTGTTCCGGTGTCAGTTCGAATCCGAAGACATCGAAGTTGGCGGCGATACGTTCGGGGGTCACCGACTTCGGAATCACCACGTTTCCGATCTGCAGGTGCCAGCGAATAATCACCTGAGCCGCGGTGACGCCATGAGCGTCGGCGATAGCGGTGATGACGGGGTCGCCGAGAACGGTTCCCTGTCCGAGCGGGCTCCACGCTTCCGTCGCGATTCCCTTGCCGGTGTGGAAGGCGCGCAGTTCGGCTTGGTTGAACTTGGGGTGAAGCTCGATCTGGTTGAGGACCGGCACCTCACCGGTTTCACCGATGACACGCTCGAGGTTCTCGATGGTGAAGTTGGAGACACCGATGGATCGAACCCGTCCGTCGGCCTTGAGCTTCTGGAATGCCTTGAACGTCTCGACGCACAGGTCCTTGGACGGAACCGGCCAGTGGATCAGGTACAGGTCGAGGTACTCGAGACCCAACTTGTCGAGGCTGGCGTCGAATGCCGCAAGCGTCGAGTCGTAGCCTTGGTCGTCGTTCCACAGTTTTGTCGTGATGTAGAGGTCTTCGCGGGCGATGCCGGATTCGGCGATCGCGCGGCCGACGCCCACCTCGTTGCCGTAGATCTTGGCGGTGTCGATACTGCGGTAGCCGGTCTTCAGGGCTGTGGAGACGGCCTCCTGCGTCTCGTCGTCCGGAACCTGGAACACACCGAATCCGAGTGCGGGGATCGTCTTACCGTCGTTCAGAACAATGGTCGGTACAGAGGTCACATCGTTGGTCTCGGTCATATATGGATCCAACGCGCGAGGGCCGGGAGGCATTCCCCGCCGAACCTCCGGGCAGTGCCCTTGTACCGCCCGAAATGCCGGTCTACCTTGGAAGACAAGTATTGGAATCGCCTCGAGAAAAGAGAGAGCGATGAATCTTTCATATCGTCTCGCCTACAAGGTCGGTGTCACTCCGTGGGAGCACACCGGGCACGGGTTCGACGCTCAACTGTCCGGCCTTCTGGATGCGATTCCCGTCCCGGAAGGTGGCCGTGCACTCGATATCGGTTGCGGCACCGGACGCCATTCCATCGAGCTGGCGCAACGCGGGTGGCACGTCACCGGCGTCGACGCCGAACAGGAACCGCTGGACAAAGCGCGCATACACGCGCGTGAAGCACACGTCGACGTCCGGTTCCTCCACGAGGACGCGGCAGACCTGCACATTGCTGTCGACGGCGGGCACATGCTGGTGCTCGACATCGGCTGTTTTCACGGGCTCACCGATCATCAACGACGGGACTACGGGAGATCCGTAAACGCGATCACCGCACCCGGGGCGTCCATGGTGATGTTCGCATTCGGACCGGGGCACCGTTGGCCGATGCCACACGGCGTCTCGGAGGAGGACGTCATGCGAGCATTCGACGGTTGGTCGATGGCCTCGAGCATGGCCGCGGACGTGAGTGAATCGCCACTTCCGGTCCGTGCGGCACATCCGTGCTGGTATCACCTGGTCCGTGGCTGACTGCTGTGCGCCTTTATTAACCGCCCGCGGTTAATAAAGGCGCACAGCACCGGGGATACTTCTCAGGTGACTGCAACACTGCGCATCAGCGGCCTCTCTGCTTCCCGGGGAGAACGCACTCTGTTCTCCGACCTCGACCTCACCGTTGCCCCCGGCGACGTCATCGGCCTCGTCGGCGCGAACGGCGCCGGCAAGTCGACGCTTCTCACCGCACTGGCCGGAATCGGAACCGCCGACGTCGAGGGTTCGATCATCCTCAGCCCGCCGGATGCTGCGGTCGGTTACCTCGCGCAGGAACCCGATCGCATCGAGGGTGAGACCGTCCTCGAGTTCCTCGGCCGCCGCACCGGCGTCGCCCACGCCGAGGAAGTCATGAACGCCGCAGCCGAAACCCTGGCCGAAGCCGAAGAGGATCTGTACTCCCCGGCACTGGAACGCTGGCTCGCTCTCGGCGGCGCCGACCTGCTCGAGCGCGCCGAGAAGGTGGTCGAAGAACTCGGTCTCGGAGTTCCACTCGATGCACATATGACGGCATTGTCCGGCGGTCAGGCCGCGCGCGCCGGCCTCGCGTCACTGTTGCTTTCGCGCTACGACATTCTCTTGTTGGACGAGCCCACCAACGATCTCGACCTACGCGGTCTCGAGCAGTTGGAGCGATTTGTCGCCGAGACGCGCGCAGCACTGGTTGTCGTGAGCCATGATCGCGAGTTCCTCTCGCGCACCGTCACCGGAATCGTGGAACTCGATCTGGCACAACAGGACATCGCCGTGTACGACGGCGGCTACGAGTCGTACCTCGCCGAACGCGAGATCGCCCGCCAGCACGCACGCGAGGCGTTCGAGGAATACGCAGGCACCCGCTCCGATCTCGAAGATCGCGCACAGATGCAGCGCAACTGGATGGAACACGGCGTCCGCAACGCGCGTCGTAAAGCCAAGGACAACGACAAGATCGGACGCGGATTGCGGACCGAGTCGACGGAGAAGCAAGCCGCGAAGGCCCGCCAGACTCAACGTCGCATCGAGCGACTCGAAGTCGTCGAGGAACCGCGCAAGGAGTGGGAACTTCGCATGGAGATCGCGGCGGCGCCGCGGTCCGGTTCCGTTGTCGCAACCACGAACGGCGCCAAGGTAACTCGCGGTCAGTTCACGTTCGGTCCGGTCACGACGCAGATCGACTGGGGCGATCGAATTCTCGTCACGGGCGCGAACGGGGCAGGCAAGACCACCCTCCTCAACGTCCTGCTCGGCAAACTCGTCCCGGACGAGGGCATCGCGTCGCTGGGTTCCGGTGTCGCGATCGGTGAGATCGATCAGGCGCGTGGATTGTTCGAAGGTGATCAACCAGTCGTGGAGGCCTTCGGGGCACAGGTTCCGGACTGGCCCGATGCCGATGTCCGCACTCTCCTCGCCAAGTTCGGCCTGCGCGGACACCACGTACTCAGATCTGCCGCTTCCCTGTCCCCCGGCGAGAGAACAAGGGCTGCACTTGCTTTGCTCCAGGCTCGCGGCGTGAACCTACTGGTACTTGACGAGCCGACGAACCATCTCGACCTTCCGGCGATCGAACAGCTCGAGCAGGCAATGGAGTCGTTCGAGGGAACCCTCCTTCTGGTCACTCACGATCGACGCATGCTGCAGTCCACCCGAAGCACGCGCCGGTGGCGAATGGAGAACGGACAGCTCTTCGAGGAGTAGCCGATCGACTCTGCTTGCGCAGACAACCCGCGTGTGCAACTATTTATCAGGCGCACGCAATAGTTGCATGCGCGGCATAGGTGGCCCGCGGATGACATGATCCCCCGTCGAGCTGCCACATCCCAGTCCCGAAAGGCACTCTTCAATGTTGTCGATCCCCGACCGCACACTGACTCACGGAACCACCGGCGAGCCGATCACCATCCCGCAACTCGGGTACGGCGTTTTCCAGGTACCGGACGCACAGACCGAAGAGGTCACTGCCGCAGCTCTCGAGATCGGCTACCGCCACATCGACACGGCCGCGATCTACGGAAATGAGGCCGGGGTCGGCCGCGCCATCTCAGGTTCGGATATCCCTAGGTCAGAGCTGTTCGTCACCACCAAGCTGTGGAATGACGATCAGGGCCACGACCGAACACTCGCCGCTTTCGACACCAGCCTCGACAAGCTCGGACTCGACTACGTCGACCTCTATCTGATTCACTGGCCCGCGCCGGCAAAGGGCCTGTTCGTCGAGACCTGGGCGGCATTCGAGCAAATTCTCGCCTCCGGCCGCACCCGGGCGATCGGTGTGTCCAACTTCCTGCCCGAGCACCTCGAACTGCTGGCCGAGCACAGCTCGATCACCCCGGCCGTCAACCAGATCGAATTGCACCCCAGACTGCAACAGCACGCGTCACGGGAGTACGCGCGAAGTCGCGGCATCGAAATCGAGGCTTGGAGCCCATTGGGACAAGGAACCATCCTCGACGACCCGGCCATCGGGAAAATTGCTGCAGCACACGGCAAGAGCCCGGCACAGATAATTCTGCGCTGGCATCTCGAACAGGGTCACACCGTTCTGTCGAAGTCGGTCACGCCTGCACGCATGCGCGACAACGCCGCAATCTTCGACTTCGCACTCGATGCCGACGAGTCAGCGGCCATCGCAGCGCTGAACACCGACAGCCGTGTCGGGCCTGATCCAGTCGAATTGAACTGAATCGAAACGGCTTCAAGAATTTTCGTGGGGAGTCAACGTCAGCAGCACAGAATCGACGGACTGCTCGGCCAGGAGCGCGTCCAGCGGTAAGTGACGGAACAACGCTCGGTAATAGATCGGCGACGCCAGCGCGTCCAGGACGAAGTCCAGGTCGAAGTCGCTCCGTATGTCGCCGCGTAGGCGCGCCGATTCCAGCACTGCCGCAGTGGAATCGCGTCGAGGCTGAAAGAATGCCGACTGGAAATCCCGCGCCAATTCCGGGTCCGCCGCCAGATCCGCGACCAACGCGGGCAGGATCCGCCCGACTACCGTTTCGCTCAGCCCCACAACCAATGTCGTGATGCCGGCGACCAGGTCTGCCCTGAGATCGCCGGTGTCCGGCGTTGGATCAGTGCCGATGTGCGCCACGACGACGTCCACCACCAGATGCCGCTTCGACGGCCATCTCCGGTAGATGGCGGGTCGATGCACGCCCGCTCTCGTCGCCACCGAACCGATCGACAGCTCCGCATATCCGTTCTCCCCCAACAACTCCAGGGTTGCCGCCAGAACGGCGTCGTCGATCCGCTCGTCGCGGGCGCGCACCATCTACAGCACCGGCCGCGGCATGAGCACCAGACGCCAGCCGTCGGGATCTTCGAAAGTCATCCCCGCATTCTCCTCCCAGTACGGATTCTCGGCGCCAACGGGTTCGTGCCCTGCTTCCCCCAACCTCTGAACTACCTCGTACATCGCCGACTCGCCGGCGAAGTAGAGCACCAACAGGTTGTCCTGCGTCGGCGCCGGGCACGGGCTTCCGTCTTCGTGGGTCGTGAATTCGAGGTGATAGTTCGAATCCGGCAGACCCAGCATGATTCCGTCGTACCCGGCATGACCGGAGAACCGGTAGAGCTCTGGCAATCCCAGACAGTCGCGATAGAACGCAATCACGTCGTCGAGCCTGTCGGTGGGTCGCGCTACGCGCACTTGCACTACTGCGAGGTCGTTCGGCCAAGTTGTCATTCCAAAACAGTACAGTACGTACCGTAATGTTTCGAGAAGATGGCTGCCAGCCTCCCGACGGCAGCTCGCTGCAACTACAAGCGATCATTCTCCGGAAACGCCGCCTTGGGCATGAACTTCGGCCTGGCGAACAGCACAGACAGTTTAGTGGGCTGCGACTCCACCGGGCGATCGGACCGGTACAGCAACGCCTGCTGCGGGGTACTCACCCATTCACTGGCGAAGATCTCACCGAGGCGCGAAACCGGCACGTGCGACCCGTCCTCGAGTCGAACGGTGACGTCCGCCCCGATGTCCGACTGGCCGTACACGACCCACCACGATTCGCCTTCCACATCCCCCGGAGTGTGCTGCCCGATACCGATGACTGCACCCTTCTCCATCGGATCGCGCCAGACCGCTTCGCGCCCTTGCGGTCCCACGCAGTAGCTACCATCCTCGCGCACCTGCACGACCAGGCCGGACTCTTCGAGCACCAACTGTTCGACCACTATGCCAAGCCCCTTCCGTTGCCCGAACCTTATCCGCCGGCACGCCCCAGAAGCGGAACAATCGCGGTTCGTGTTGACAAACTGTTGGGTTTTTACAACACTTTGATGCATGAGCCCAGTCCGGCGGGGAGACGCGCTCCCCATCTTCAATCGCATCGGAGTGCTTCGCGCCGAGCGGAAGATGAGCCGGGCACAGCTTGCGCAACTCGTCGACGTGAATCCGCAGACGGTGGGGGCACTCGAACGCGGTGACCACTACCCCAGCCTGGATCTTGCATTCCGAATCTGCTGGGTGTTCGACCTCCCGGTGGAGGCGGTGTTCTCCCGGACGGAGTTCGGGCCGCTGTCGACGGAGGTCTACCGGAATGCACCGTCGACGGAGGTCTACCGATCTGACCGCACTACCGAGGGGAGTGAAAAGCCAAGTGCCTGAATCAAATCTGATCGACCGCTACCAGGCCCACCGCACTCGGCGGTTCCTGCAGAACGAGGAGACGTTCCGACATTGGCTCCCGAATTGGCGAACCCGTCGACGTCGGCGCGTACTCGTCGTCGCCCTGGCGGTCCTGTTCACCACGATGGTTGCCGTCAGCACAGCATGCCTGTTCAATCCGCTCTTCGCCGTGGCATGGCCGGTCCTCACCCTGCTGTTCCTGCCGACGTGGTCCTCACTTCAAATCGTGTCGGGCCGGCAAGGGGATGCTCCGCGGCAGGCGTTGGACGAATGGGAGATCCAGCAACGCAACGACGCTCGCTCCGTCGGGCTCAGCGTGACCCAAACGTTGGTCTTCATTGTCGCCATTTTCCTCATTTTCACCTCGTCGGTGCAGTGGAATGTAGAGAGGCTGCCTTACACGGGAGGTTTATTGGCACTGACTGCAATGCTGATCGGAGCGTGCACGCCCGCGATGATTCTCTCGTGGACCAATCCAGACCCGGATCCGATTGATTCGGAAGAGTTCGATCTCTGACCCGTATTACCGAAGCGCACCACTCGACCGATGGGAAGGACCCATGTCAGCCACCCTCACGATCGACGGCATCTCGAAACGCTACGGCGACGTCGTCGCACTCGACAACCTGAGTTTCGAAGTGCGCCCAGGCGAGATCTTCGGATTCGTCGGCAGTAACGGCGCCGGCAAGACGACCACGATGCGCATTGCGCTGGGTGTGCTCGGAGCAGATTCGGGAGAAGTTCGCCTCGGCGGCAAACCCGTCGACCTCGACGTGCGTCGCACTATCGGATACATGCCGGAGGAACGCGGCCTCTACCCCAAGATGAAGGTGGGAGCGCAACTTTCCTATCTGGCCGAGCTACACGGACTCTCGAAGGCCGACGCGCACGCGGCCACTGAGCGGTGGACCGAACGTCTGGGCATCGCCGAACGCGTCAAGGACACCGTCGATTCCCTGTCCCTCGGCAATCAGCAACGTGTGCAGCTCGCGGCGGCGCTGGTTCACGACCCATCGGTACTCGTTCTGGACGAACCGTTTTCGGGCCTCGACCCCGTAGCGGTCGATGTCATGAGTGACGTGTTGGTCGAGAAGGCTCGCACCGGTGTTCCCGTAATCTTCTCCAGCCATCAGCTGGATCTGGTGGAGCGCTTGTGCGATCGCGTGGGCATCATCAGCCGCGGCAGCATGCGAGAGATCGGAACCGTCGACGAGCTACGAGGCAAGGGCGACGGCCGAATCGAAGTCTTCGCCCCTGACGCGCCGGTCGGTTGGGCACACCATCTGATCGGTGTCACCACACTGAGCCACCTCGACGGCCGAACGCTCCTGAGCGTCGACGGCACGGCCGACGATCAGCAGATCCTGCACGCAGCATTGAAAACCGGACCGGTGCACGAGTTCACGCTACGACGTCCGTCACTGACCGATCTGTTCCGAGAGGTAGTAGCCGCATGAGCAACCAGTTGAGCGGAGGTCGAGCCATCGGGTTGGTCGCCCGACGCGAATTCATGACGCAGATCTCGAAGAAGAGTTTTGTGATCAGCAACGTCATCATTCTGGTCGCGATCATCGGCGGCATCATCGCCTTCTCGCTCTTCTCCGGCGGCGACGAGGACAAGTCGAAGATCGGCTTGGTCGGCAACCAATCACTCAGTGCCACGATGGTGTCCATCGGCGACACCCTCGGAAATCCGGTGACGGTAACGGAGGTTTCCGACGACGGCACCGCGCGTGATCAAGTCAAGGACGGCGACCTCGACGTGGCCGTGATCGCTGGATCGGGCGGCGGCGTCACTGTCGTGACCAAGAAGGAAGTAGCCACGAATCTGCGGGCCGTCATCGAGAGTTCCGTTGCACAGCAGGCACAATCGAATGCGCTTTCCGCTGCGGGGATCGACCCGGCTCAGCTCGCCGAAGCCACGTCCACCGCAGTGGTCACCATCGATGCCATCGATCCCCCGGATCCCGAACAGGGCCAACGTATAGCGATGTCGATCGCTGCTGTGGTGCTCCTGTACATGCAGATCCTGTTGTTCGGAACGTACGTGGCGATGGGCGTCGTCGAGGAGAAGTCCAGCCGTGTCGTCGAGTTGCTGCTCTCCACTCTCCGTCCACTGCAGTTGTTGTGGGGCAAGGTTCTCGGAATCGGTGCTGTCGGCCTGATGCAGATGGCTGCCTATGCCGTCGCGGGCGTCGCCACCGGACTGGCGACGGGCGTCCTGACCGTGACGGGCACCGCAATCGGCGTTCTGTTCGGCACTCTCGGGTGGTTCATTCTCGGCTTCCTCTTCTTCGCCGTGCTGTACGCCGCGGCCGGGTCCATGGTCTCGCGACAGGAGGACGTCAACGCCACCGCGATGCCTCTCGCGCTGCTCGTCATGGCAATGGTCAGCGTGGCTTTCGTTTCGGTGAGCAATCCAGAAGGAACCCTGAGCAACGTGTTGAGTTGGATTCCGCCGTTCTCGGCAATCCTCATGCCCCTGCGCATTTCCGCCGGTGTTGCTTCTCCGTTCCAGATCGTGGGAACGATTCTGCTGATGCTGGTGGTGACCGCTGCGCTGTCGATGATCGCGGCAAAGATCTACCAGCGCTCCATCCTTCGCATCGGCAAGGTCGTTTCGTGGAAAGAGGCGTTCGGACGCTGATTTATCCGGCACACAACTGACGCCACACGATCCCGGCAGCACCCCGTCCAGGTAGGTTCATCCTGGACGGGGTGCTGCTTACTTGGAGGACGTTGTGCGAATCTCGGCCGAAGAACTACTCACTGCGGTACTCGATCCCGAGAGCTTCGTCTCTTGGGACTCCCCGCCCGTCGACGTCGGACCTGGCGCGAAATACGCGGAAGACCTGGCGAAGGCCCGCGAGAAGAGCGGAGTTGACGAGTCCGTCGTCACCGGTGTGGGTACGGTTCGGGGCCGTCGGGTCGCGGTAATTGCCTGTGAATTCAGCTTTCTCGCCGGTTCCATCGGAGTCGCCGCGGCCGAGCGGATCGTGACCGCCGTCGAACGTGCTACGGCAGAACAACTCCCGCTGCTCGCCTCGCCCACCTCCGGCGGAACGCGGATGCAGGAGGGCACCGTCGCCTTCGTTCAGATGGTGAAGATCGCTGCGGCAGTGGCTGTTCACAAAGCGGCACACCTGCCCTACCTGGTTTACCTGCGCAATCCCACCACCGGCGGAGTCTTTGCCTCGTGGGGATCCCTCGGCCACATCACCGTCGCGGAACCCGGTGCTCTGGTGGGATTCCTCGGACCCCGTGTCTACGAATCGCTGTACGGCGAAAAGTTTCCCGACGGTATCCAGACGTCCGAAAACTTGTATCGCAACGGCGTGATCGACGGCGTCGTCCCCGTCGACCGCCTCCGTCTGCTGGTCAACCGAGCGTTGTGCGTGCTCACCGATCCCCCGGCCCCGGCGGCCACGGACCCGATTCCCTCACCCGAGATTCCCGATGTTCCCGCCTGGCAGTCGGTGATGCTCTCGCGCCGGGCCGATCGACCCGGCATCCGGCAGTTGCTCCGCCATGCCGCAACTGAACAGGTACCGCTCAGCGGCACCGGGCAGGGTGAAACCGACAAGACGATCTTGCTCTCGCTCGCCCGCTTCCGAGGCTTTCCGTGCATCCTGCTCGGCCAAGACCGCAGTGGCCAATCCGCGCTCACCACGATGGGACCGGCCGCGCTCAGGGAAGCGCGACGGGGCATGAAACTTGCCGAAGAACTACAACTCCCGCTTGTCCTCGTGATCGACACTTTGGGCGCGTCGCTGTCCAAAGAAGCTGAAGAACGTGGACTGGCCCCTGAGATCGCCCGTTGCATCGCCGACCTCGTGACGCTGAAGACCCCGACAGTGTCGGTGTTGCTCGGCCAGGGAACAGGCGGCGGGGCGCTTGCGCTGCTGCCCGCCGATCGGGTACTCGCGGCACAGAACGGGTGGCTCGCTCCCCTGCCGCCGGAAGGCGCAAGCGCGATCGTCCATCGCGACATCAGTCACGCACCGGAGATGGCGGCAGCGCAGGGCATTCGTTCGTTGGATCTGCTTCGAGACGGCGTGATCGACGCGATCATTCCCGAAACGCCTGACGCGGCCGACGAACCCGTGGAATTCTCCAAGAGGGTAGGGGCTGCGATAGCGCACGAACTCTTCGTGCTTGCCGAAGAGTCGGACACCGATCGCCAGTCCTCCCGTATCGCGCGCTATCGAAACCTGGGAGTTCCGCAATGACGACGAAGGACCGGAATGCGCTGACGCTGCCGCACAGTTACGACCGCGCGGCACTCGCTCGTTTCGAATTGTTCCTGTTCGCGGGCATCGCCACCGTGCTGATCACCCGCGCATATCTGGCGGCAACGGGCTATCCCCAGATCGGGGGCGGCGCCCTCCACATCGCACACGTTCTCTGGGGCGGATTGCTGATGGCCGTAGCCATCGTGGCGACCGCCATCACCGAAGGCTCTCGCACGCGTGACCTGGCCACGCTCGTCGGCGGAATCGGGTTCGGTCTCTTCATTGACGAGGTCGGAAAATTCGTCACCGCCGACGTCGATTACTTCTACCAGCCTGCCATCGCGATCATGTACGTCGTCTTCGTTCTCTTCTATCTTGCCGCGCGCGAGGTGGTGATTCGGCGCGGAATGAATGATCGTCATCGGCTCGCCATCGGGGCGCGAGCGCTCTCGGACCTCGCTCTCGGTCAGCTCGACGAGATCCAGTACAACCACGCCCTCCGCGTACTCGACGGCGTCGAAGACCGCAGCCTCACCGACCTCGTCGATTCGATCAAAGCCGGCCTGCATTCACAGACTCCGCCGACCGGCGGTATCGAATCGAAGATCACTCGTGGCCGCAACGCGTTCTTCCACCGTGCCGAGGAACTGCTCCGGCACCGGGTCGTCCGCCGACTGGTACTGACCCTGTTCGTACTGCAGGCTCTTCTGGCGATTGTCCAGGTGATCTACGCGTTGGTTTCCGAGAACGTCGTCGAGGCCGACGACGTCTCCGACCTGGTGGTCCAGATCTCCACCGTCGCAACCGGAGTTCTTGTGGTTCTGGGAGTGTGGTTCCTCTTCCGCGGTCCGTACCTGCGAGCCCTGAGACTCCTGCGTGCATCCCTCATCGTGAGTCTCCTGGTGACGCAGGTTTATCTGTTCACGCAGGACCAGTTCGGCGCGCTTTTCGGTTTCGCAGTGTCACTGTTCATGCTCGCGACACTTCGCATCGCGATTCGAAGCGAAGAGTCCGCCGCAGCTCTACCGCAGTAATCCTCTACCGCAGTGGGACCGCAGGCCGACTCGGTAGATCGCGGATCCCGCGGAGCGGGCTGAAGAGCAGGACCAATCCGCACGGCGCGATCAGGCAGGCCATGATCCACATCGTCCCGCGCGGTCCCACTGCGTCGCCGAGGTAGCCTGCCGTCAGCGCACCGAGCGGAATGCTGCTGTGCAGCAGGAACATACTCGTTGCCACCACTCGTCCGAGGCGGTCCGGCGGACAGTAACTTTGACGGAAACTGCCGAGCACCACGTTGCACGACACGACGCCCGCAACCATCACCATGCCGCCGATGCAGAACCAGAACAGGCCGGCACCGTACGTCGTCAGAGGTGCTAACAGGATGAACGGTCCCGTCACCAACTGACAGGTGAGAACGCTTCGGGCAGTGCCGAATCTGCGGCCGAGCGGGCGCGCGATCATCGATCCGACAATTCCGCCCACCCCGGCAATCGCCAGGAGAAGCCCGAGTCCGAACTCCCCCACGCCAACCGTCTTTTCCAGGAACACGATCTGGATCGTGGAGTACCCGGTGAGACCGAAATTGAGCAGAGTGCCGTAGACGACGATCGACCGCAGATACGGATCACCGGCGACGAATCGCAGTCCGAGCGCAATCTGGCGTCGCAACGGTTCTCGCTGATTCTGTCCGCGATGGACGGTCTCCTGCACACGAATCAGCCAGATGCATACGAAGCAGAAGGCGAACGTGAACGCGTCGACAACCAGACCGGCCGCGAGCCCGACAGTTGCAACCACCAGCCCACCGACGCTTGGGCCGATCACCCGAGTTGCGGCCTCGGCGCCCTGAATCTTCGAGTTCCCTTCGACAAGATCCGCTTCGGCGAGCACCGTGGGGAGATACGAGTGATAGGCCGCCTGGAAGAAGACGGTGGCTGTACCGGTGAGCAGCGCGACCAGGAGCAGGTGGCCGTATGTCATCGCCTCCAGGAAGCCGGCGATCGCGAGGCTCGCGAAGAACAGCGCGCACGCAGCGTTCGCGATCATCATGATCGGGCGCCGAGGCAGCCGGTCGATCCAGGCACCGGCTGGTAGTCCGACGATCAACCACGGCAACCACACTGCTGATGCCAGCACACCGATCTGGAAGCTACTCGCGTCCAGTTCGCGAAGCGCGATCAGCGGCAGTACGACGGTCGTGACACCGTTTCCGATACCGCTGACTGCGTCGCCAGTCCACAGAAGTCGGAAGTCACGCAGAGCGAGGACTCCCCAGAAGCCTGCGCGTTGCGCTGCACCTGTCACATCGATCCCCCTTTCCGTCCCTGGCTTATCCCACCCCTACGCGCCACTGGCCGACGGGACAGGCCCGCCCGGCGCAAAGGGACGGTACCCCCACCGCTACTGAGGCGCACCGCACTGACGGTGACCTAAGGTGTTTCAGGTCACCGGTAAGCGAAGTTCACGAGAGGACACACGTCGATGAGCTCTTCCGAGCAGGCGTCCCACACCACGTATGCCGACGCATATCGCGAGAGCATGGATCAGCCGGAGAAGTTCTGGCTCGACGCTGCGCGGGCCGTCGACTGGGATGTCGCGCCCACCAAGGCTCTCGACGACTCTGCCGCGCCGATCTATCGCTGGTTCCCGGATGCTTCGCTCAACACCAGCTTCAATGCCCTCGATCGGCACGTCCGCGACGGCCGCGGCGATCAGACCGCGTTGATCTTCGACTCCGCGATGGTCCCCACCAAGGCCACGTACACCTACGCCGAATTGCTCGAGCAGGTCTCACTCTTCGCCGGCGTCTTGAAAGATCAGGGTGTGGTGGCGGGCGACCGCGTGATCATCTACATGCCGATGATCCCCGAGGCTGCGATCGCGATGCTCGCGTGTGCGCGAATCGGCGCGGTGCATTCGGTGGTGTTCGGCGGCTTTGCGGCCAAGGAGCTCGCAACCCGTATCGACGACGCCGGTCCAGTGGTGCTCGTGACGGCGTCCGGCGGCCTCGAACCCGGACGAACAATCGAGTACCTGCCGATGGTCGAGAAGGCTCTGCAACTGTCCGCCACTCCCGCGCACACCGTGATCGTGAAGAATCGCGAGCAGATTCCCGGTGCAGCTTCCGACTACAAGTCAAGTGCCGCAGCCTGGTTCGACTGGGACGAGCTGATCGCCGACGCCACCCCGGCCGACCCGGTGTCGGTCGCCGCGACGGATCCGCTCTACATCCTCTACACCTCGGGAACGACCGGTAAGCCCAAGGGCGTCGTCCGGGACAACGGTGGCCATGCCGTTGCGCTGACGTGGACCATGAAGAATCTGTACGACATCAGCCCAGGACAGGTGTGGTGGACCGCCTCCGACGTCGGCTGGGTGGTCGGCCACTCCTACATCGTCTACGGACCGTTGCTCGCCGGAGCCACGACGGTCATGTACGAAGGCAAGCCCGTCGGCACCCCCGACGCCGGTGCGTTCTGGCGCATCATTTCCGAATACACCGTGTCGGCACTCTTCACCGCTCCGACAGCGATCCGCGCGGTCCGCAAGGCCGACCCGGACGCAAAAGAGCTTGCCAAGTACGACATCTCGTCGCTCGACACACTCTTCGCGGCCGGCGAGCGCTTGGATCCCGACACCTACGAGTGGGCTACTCGGATTCTCGATCGCCCGGTGGTCGATCACTGGTGGCAGACAGAAACCGGTTGGGCCATCTGCGCGAATCTGCGCGGCCTCGAACCGATGGAGATCAAAGCGGGCTCACCCACCGTCGCCTGCCCCGGATACCGCGTCGAAATCGTCGACGGCAAGGGCGAACTCGTGGGTCCGGGCACCGAGGGCAACATCGTGATCGGCCTGCCGCTTCCTCCCGGAACACTCGCCGGACTGTGGCGTGACGAGGACCGGTACGTGAAGTCCTACCTGTCGACTTTCGAAGGGTATTACCTCACCGGCGACTCCGGGTACATCGACGAGGACAACTACGTCTTCGTGCTCGGACGAAGTGACGACGTGATCAACGTTGCCGGACATCGCCTTTCGACCGGAAGCATGGAGGCCGTCGTCGCCGGCCACCCGGCTGTCGCCGAATGCGCGGTCATCGGCATTCACGACGAACTCAAGGGGCAACGGCCGAGCGGTTACGTCGTGCTCAAGTCCGGCGTCGACATCGATCCCGAAACACTCCGACAGGAACTGGTCGCGCGGGTGCGAGACCAGATCGGTGCCGTCGCCACGTTCCGGGACGTCACCGTCGTCGCCGCACTACCGAAGACTCGTTCCGGCAAGATCCTCCGCAAGACCATGCGGCAGATCGCCGACAACGAGGAGTACACGGTCCCGTCGACCATCGAGGACGCGAGCGTATTGGACGAGTTGTCCAAACTCCTTCGCGGATAAGGATTCAGCGAATTCCCCTGTCTGTCTGCCTCCGGACGTAGCAGTATGAACACGTTCCAGTTTCGGCGATTCACACGGGCAGGGGAAGTTCGATGGGCAATTTGGACGGTCAGGTCGCATTCATCACCGGAGCGGCGCGTGGTCAAGGGCGCGCGCATGCCGTCAAGCTCGCGTCCGAGGGCGCGGACATCATCGCGGTGGATCTCTGCGCGCCGGTCGCAACGGCGGGGTACGACATGGCCACCGAAGCCGACCTCGCCCAGACCGTCGCCCTGGTCGAAGCTCAGGGCCGGCGCATCGTCGCGTCCGTCGCGGACACTCGCGACCTTGATGCCCTGAAATCAGCGGTCGACGCCGGAGTCGAGAAACTCGGCCGACTGGACATCGTGATCGCCAACGCGGGAATCGCGGCGTCGGCGAAATTGTCCTGGGACCTGAGCGCCGAAGAGTTCCGCGAGCTGATGGACATCAACGTCACCGGCGTCTGGTTGACGACCAAGGTGTCGATTCCGCACATCATGAACGGCAATCGAGGTGGATCCATTGTGTTGATCAGCTCGATGGCCGGGCTTCGAGGCGTGCCGGGGATTGCCCATTACTCCGCGTCCAAGCACGCCGTTCGGGGGTTGGCGAAGTCTCTGGCCAACGAACTCGGCTGGGCAGACATCCGAGTCAACTCCGTACACCCGGGCAATGTGCGTACGACGATGATCGACAACGAACCGATGGTTCGTGCGTTCCGTCCAGACTTGGAGAATCCTGTCCTCGCCGATACCGCTCCGATCATGTCGAAGCTGAATCTGCTGCCCCACCCGTGGGTCGACCCCGAAGTGATTGCGGATGCGGTGTTCTATCTGGTGGGGCCGGCCGGGCGCGGGATCACCGGCATCGCGTTGCCGATCGATCTCGGCACCTCGGAAAAATTCGCCGGCGGCTGAAGGCCCGAACTGATGCAGAATTGCCTCTGCCGGATGGGTCTCGAGCACCATCCGGCAGAGGCAATTCCGGCTTGATCAAGCCTTCGTAGCAACAGAACAAGTAGTCGACAACCTCATAGGCGCTCCTCGTCTGGCGTGGGAAAAACCGTTGTGGGATGCGCAACAAACCCAAGACCCAGCGTAGAAGCATTTGGCCGCAAACGCGCGTCATTCGGCACTATTTTTTTGGATTCGGGCATACTGGACAACGCTCCCACCACGTATTATGGACCCGAGTTCACACTTACAGGGGGTAGGCACAGTGACGGTCAAATACGCCGTAATGGACCCGATTCACGGAAAAGTCGAGATCTCGTTCGATGTCGACACGGGGGTCGTCGACGTCCGAAACGGCAACTCACACGCTCTGTTGACGCGTCGAGTCGATGCCCCGCGCCGTGAAGGCACACCCATCGGAACGCGCGCCACCGCCGACTTGTTCTTCACTGTCGGTGGCGACGAAGTCGAACTCACTGTCGGCAAAGGGTTTCTGTCCCGTCGCTCGTACTCTGTCTCGGCACTCGTCGACGGCGTGAGTTTGAACTTCGCCCCAGTCGACGACGCGAACAGTGCATTCACCCGCGACGGATTGCGGATCGGGCACTTCTCCAAGAACGAGGAATCCGATCCCAGACAGACCGACGCAGTCTGGTCGAGCACGCCGAGCACCGACGAACTTGTCATCGGTTACGCCCTGGCCGAAGCCTTCGATTGCGGAGCACTCAACGGGGCTTTTGCGTTGATCGAATCACTGGTGCTCGGCGGCGGATAGAGACCACTCAAAGCAGGTGGATTACCAGCAGAACAACGGCAATAGCTGGGAAAAGCATCTGTACGACGGCTGCGCGGGCTTTGTCGGGAGACGAGAGAATCAGCACCAATCCCGCGGCAACCATCGATCCTGTGCCTGCCAGGACGAGGGCAATTCCGACCGACGCGGAGCCGGTCGCCGCAATCACGATGCCGACCGCCGATACGATCGCCAAGAAAAGGTTGTAAAAGCCCTGGTTGAAGGCCAGCGGCTGCGTGGTGATCGCCTCTTCCTCGGACTTCACGCCGAACGCGGCGCGGGTCTTCGGGGCCGTCCAGAGAATCGATTCGAGGACAAAAATGTATACGTGCACTGCTGCGGCCAGTCCCGCGAAGATGTAGCCGGCGACGTTCATCGGTGAGCTCCTGTTGCTTCGAGTGAATTCTGTATCGTTCGGTCCAATATATACTGGACCGAACGATACAGAAAGAGCGAGGCTTTGATGGGCAGATCACAAGAATTCGACACAACAGCCGTGGTCGCTGCCGCTTTGGACGTTTTCTGGGCACGCGGATACGAAGGTGCCTCACTCGGCGACCTCGAATCCGCGACGGGGCTGAGTCGGTCAAGTCTCTACAACTCGTTCACCAACAAGCGCGGATTGTTCGACGCCGCCGTGCAGATGTACCTCGACCATGTCATCCGGCCACGTCTGCGCAGCCTCACGACAAATCCCGGGGCAGACGCAGTCGACGACTACCTTTCCTCGCTTGCGCAAGCGATCGGCACCATGACCGCCGACTCGCCTCGGCGCGGTTGCCTACTTCTCAATACGGCTGCCGGACTCGGCGCGCACGACGATGCGGCGGCCGCAGTGATCCGCGCGTACCGCCGAGAACTCGCCGACGCGATCAACAGTGGATTACACGCCGCGTTTCCAACCGAGACAGACGCCACGCTCTCAGATCGCACTCGAATCCTTCTCTCCTGCACGGTAAGTGCATTGGTACTCGCACGAGTTGACACCGAAGAGGCCATCGCAACTCTCGAATCTGCGCGCCGACTGAACGCAGAGTGGCAGGGATAATGACCGGAGAGCTCACGCCATTGCCCGCCATCAGGCGGGTAGGCGATGATGCTTCACGTGCCCAAGTTGACCACGCCCGCTATCGCCGCTGGATATCTCCGGGGAATGGACCAACCCTCGATCCACGTCGGGACTTTCGCGATTCTCCGACCCTGGACCCGCGACGACGCACCGGCCGTCATGGAAGCCTTTCGCGATCCGTCGATTCAGCGTTGGCACATCCGCCGCGCCGACTCGATCGACGAAGCACTGGGTTGGCTCACCCAGTGGAGAGACGGGTGGGCAAGCGAATCCGAATGCCATTGGGCGATCGCCGCTCCCGAGACAAATGAACTCCTCGGCCGAATCGCAGCAAAGGGGGTGAATTTGTGGGACGGCACTGCCGAGCTCGCGTATTGGGTGACCCCAGCGGCGCGCGGCCGCGGACTGTGCACCCAGTCTGTAACCGCACTGTCCGAGTGGGCATTCCGCGAAGCGGGGTTTCATCGACTGGAACTCGAGCACTCGATCCACAACCCACGATCGTGCCGAGTCGCCACCAAAGCAGGGTTCAGCGAAGAAGGTGTTCGACGAAGCTCCGCCAGGCACGCCGACGGCTGGCACGACATGCACGTCCACGCCCGACTACGTAGCGATCAGCCTTCGGCAACGACTCGCGCCGCGAGGGCAAGCGTCTGATCCACCAATTCCGCAACTCGCTGCGGCACAACCGGTTCGAGGTCGAACAGAATTCGGTAGATGATCGGCGCCACTACATGGTCGACCACCGAATCACCATCCACGCCGGCAGCTTCCGGCCAACGCGCGAGGATCACGTCGATCTGCGTCCGACAGAAGAAGGCACACTTGAACTTCTTCGTACCGTCCGGTGCATGCGTCTGATCGTCGCTCATCAACACGTCACGCAACGAAGCACGACCGACAGGCGCAGACATCTCCTCGAGGTACTCCTGCGCCCAAATCGTCAGATCCCCTCGGAGCGAGCCCGTTTCACGCGGGTCGGCGTCCGGGCGCAATCTCTCGATCGAGACGTCGGCAAAGACTTCGTTGATGTCACCCCACCGCCGATAGATGGTCGACGGGGTCACTCCCGCATCGGTCGCGATCATCGGCACCGTGATCTCTGCCCGATCACGCTGTTCCAACAACTTGCGCGCCGACGCATGCACGGCCTGTTGGATGCGCGCACTACGGCCACCGGGGCGCGGACCTGCGGACGGACTCATAAATCCAATACTAACGCAAAGATGTTGCATTAGGCTACGGCCAGGCGTAGCGTCCCAAACGCAAAGTATTTGCGTTTGAAGTCTTCACCACCCGCACGGGAAGCGCTACGACAATGACAACGACCGTTTCACCTCAGACCGAGAGCACTTCACGCCCACGCCTTGGGCGAGGCGTCGCTTTCACACTCATCGCCGTCATCATCGCTACGTTCCTGGGCGCATCCGCGACCCCGACACCGTTGTACGAGCACTATCAACAGTTGTGGGGATTCTCCTCGCTGGCGTCGACGCTCGTGTTCGGCATCTACGCTCTCGCATTGCTCGCCACGCTCCTGACCGCCGGATCCCTGTCCGATCACATCGGCAGGCGCCCGGTCCTGCTCGGAGCACTCGCGCTCGAGGCAGTCTCGCTCGCGCTGTTCGCCTCGGCCGACGGGTTGACCATCCTGCTCATCGCCCGGGTCGTACAGGGTGTTGCCACCGGCGCTGCAATCAGTGCTCTGGGTTCGGCATTGATCGACCTCGAACGCACTCCGGGCCGAGGATCGATCATCAACAGCGTCGCTCCGACGATGGGGCTTGCAGTCGGAGCAGTGGGTTCGAGCCTCATCAGCGAGCACCTGCCCCGGCCCACCAGCACTGTCTACCTGGTCCTTCTCGTGCTTGTCATTCTCGAGATCTTCGGAGTATGGGCCGCTCCCGAGACTTCGGGCGGACGCCCCGGAGCCTGGCAGTCCCTGCGCCCCACACTGGCCGTTCCTCGTCAGGCGCGCACGATGATTGCCCTGACCGCACCGTGCCTGATCGCGGTCTGGGCGCTGGGAGGTTTCTACCTCTCACTCGGACCTGCATTGGCGCGCAACGCACTTGACGTTCACAGCTCCCTCATCGGTGCCATCATGGTTGCAACACTGACAGGATTCGGAGCGGCAGCAGTACTCACCTTCCGCAAACTCGGCGGCCGGACCGTGATGCTGATCGGAACCACCGCCTTGGTGCTCGGGGTGGCCGTCACACTCATCGGTGCTGAAACATCCTCTGCCGTATTGATTCTGGTCGGTACGGCTGTTGCAGGTATCGGCTTCGGAGCAGGATTCCAAGGAACTATCCTCACCGTCATGCCGCTGGCCGAGAACCACGAACGCGCGGGTTTGTTGTCCACCGTCTACGTCATCGCATATCTGGCCAACAGTCTTCCCGCCTTGCTGGCCGGCTACCTGGTCGGCAAGGTCGGATTGGTGGATACGACGCGTGGCTACGGAGCACTCGTCATGGTGCTCGCGGCGGCCGCACTGATCGGACTGCTGGTCACCGGCGAGCGAAAGGTCGAAGCCGTCTCGGTGTCGGAGTAGGTGTCCCCCGATCGGTGGACACACCGTTCCGCCTGCACAGGGTCCGGGGAGTGGACATACGACATCGATCTGCTCCGACATAGTTGTCTTCGAGAGAGCCAACCGAACGCTCACCCGGACAAAGGACACCGTCGATGACGAACCCACGCTACGTAGTTGCCGCAATCACAGCTCTGGCCGCCGGCGCCCTCACGTTGGGATTGAGCGGAATCGCCAGTGCCGGAACCCTTCCCACAACCGGCAACAGCATCACGATGACGATCAGCAACGACACCGAACAGACAATTCATCTCGAAGGCGCCGACAACCCCTACGGACAGTGGATGCAGAGCCCACGCCAGTCGCTCGCGCCCCACGAGACCGAAATCGTCACGGCGTACAACCAGGACCCGCGCGGCCTGACGGTCGACGTCGTCTATTCCACTCCCGGCGGCGGACAAGCTGTCTTCATGGCCAACGACTATCCGCAGTTCGACACCGACGGAACCCGCACCACCGACCCTGATCACTACTTCATCTCGAGCTACATCGACGGCTACTACCCGAACCTGAGCGTCGGGTACCACCTCAGTGCGGTGTGACTGCAGCAGTCGTCATAAGTAATCCATCTGCCTCTCAGACGCACTTGTTCTTGGACATTCGTCCGGCGCGCGGGGATTGTTGAACGCAGCCCCGCACGACCAGGCACACGCCCCGTTGCCGGTGGCCCGAACATCAACGGGAGAGGGAAAACCACAGTGCGACTACCCAACCAGTTTCTGATCTACGTCAGCGATGCCGCCTCCGCAGCAGCGTTCTACGGCGAATTGTTCGACGCGAAGCCTGAGGTCCTCAGCCCTCGGTACATGACCTTCGACCTCGGCGGCGGTGTGGTCCTTGCACTGTGGAGCGGCAAGTCCCGCGACCTCGATCCCGCGACACCGCGCAATTTCGAAGTCGGCATCTTGGTCGACGGCGGGAGCAACGAAATTCGGGCGATCCACGACGAGTGGGTGGCCAAGGGAGTCGAGGTCGTCGAAGAACCCAACGAAGATGTCTTCGGTCTGACGTTCGTCATTTCAGATCTGGACGGAAACCGCGTCCGCGTAGCGCCCGCAGATCACTGAGCACTCAGCCTTTGATCTCGCCGTACCGGCGCAAGGCTTCCTCACGCTCGTGCGCGTGATCGACGATCGGGTCCGGGTAGTCGACTGGGCGCATCGCCTTCAACGAGTGGACGGCCTTCCCGGGAACATCGCGAAGTTCGGGGACCCACCGACGGACGTATGTGCCGTCGGGATCGAACTTCTCCCCTTGCGTGATCGGGTTGAAGACGCGGAAGAAAGGCGAAGCATCCGTACCCGACCCGGCAGTCCACTGCCACCCGTGCTGATTGGAGGCCAAGTCACCGTCCACCAGTTGCGACATGAAGTACCGTGCGCCGCGCCACCACGGAATGTGCAGGTCCTTCACCAGGAATGACGCGACGATCATTCGGACCCGATTGTGCATCCAGTTCTCGGCGGCGAGTTGCCGCATGCCGGCATCCACGATCGGGAAGCCGGTCTTGCCTTCACACCAGGCCGTGAAGGCGGCGTCTGCGTCGACTCCCTCGTCGTGACGTAAACGGTCGAACTTGTCGTCGTAGTTCTTCCGCGCGCTGTCGGGGCGCTGAAACAGGATGTCTGCGTAGAAGTCTCGCCAAGCAAGCTGGCGACGGTACGCCTGAGCGCCGTCTCCGAGTCGCTTGGAGAGATCTGCCAACATGGTTCTCGGATGAATCGTGCCGTACTTGAGCGGGATCGACATCCGGCTCGTGGTGTCGAGGTCGGGGCGATTTCGTTCGTCATCGTACCGGTCAAGATCGTTCTCGCAGTATTCTTTCCACTGTTCGAGCGCACCGGTCTCACCGACGACATCGCTGACGGTGCCGGACGGCGCGGGGATACTCACCCGGCGCGGGCCACCGTCCTTCTCTCTCGGATCGAACCAACGGACCGTCCCCGCATCGGTCGACGCGGGGCCCCGCCAACCATGTTCCATCCACTGACGGAAGTACGGCGTGAACACCTTGTACGGATCACCGTCCGCCTTGGTGACGCGTCCGGGCGCCACGGCATATGGTGACCCGGTGGCGATCAACTCCACCTTCTCGGCCACGGCCGCGTCGCGCCGTCGGCCGTAGGGCCCGTAGTCGGCACTGATGTGAACTTCTTCGGCGCCAACGGATTCCGCCACGCGGGGCACCACGTCTGCCGGATCACCTCGAACAACCATCAATCGTCCGTCGAGCTGGTTGTCGAGTGCCGACAAGTTGGCGAACAGTTGATTCTGGCGGGGTGAGCCTGCCGGTCCGAGCAACTTCTCGTCGAGGACGAACAAACCCAACGTCTGTCCGCCGGCATCCGCCGCTGCAGTCAGAGTCGGAAGATCACCGACCCTCAGATCGCGTCGAAACCAGATCACAGAGTTACTCACCCAGTCGAGCCTACCGATCAGATCTCAGAACGCATCCCACCGCGCGGGCCGCCAGTTGCGCCGCTCTTTCGGCTGTCGGTTCGGAGGTGAGCCCGAGCAGTCGCCGCCGGTGCTCCTCCCCGAGCAGCAAGGTGTACAACTGATCCGCGCACAGCGCAGCCTTCTGGCCGTGCTGATCGATCAAAATCTTCTCCAGAAAGGCAATCGACTTGGCCGGGCCGGATTTGTAGAACGCTGCGGCCAATTCAGGGAACTGCACGGCCTCGCCGATCATCATGCGGTGCAGCGCAATCGAGTTTTCGCTGTGCAGGGCGATGACGATGTCCACTGCAGCGGCGAGCAGGTCGGACTGGCCCTCGCCGGCATTGTCGACGTACGCGTGCTGACGCGCAACCGCAGCTGCAAAGACCGCAGACTTGTCGCCGAAGTAGCTGTACACGGTCCGCTTGGCGACGCCGGCCACCGTGGCAATGCCCTCGATGGTAGTTCGGGCGAACCCGACATCTCGAAACGAGTCGACAGCGACGTCGAGAATCTCGTTGCGTCGTTCGGCGCGTTCGGCGTCACTGGTTCTCCCACGTCTGCGCGGTTGCTCCATAAAGTCCCCTGTTACCGTGCCGGTAAATTAATGCTACGTTGACGTTTCATTAATTCGAATACTACAGGAGCACTGCATGACCGGACAACGACTCGTCCACGTCGCTATCGCCGACGACTGGGAAGCATGCAAGCGTTTCGGTGAGTACGAGGTCTCGACGCGCGGAATCAGTTACGACGAGGCAGGATTCATTCGCGCAACGACCCCGGACGCACTCACTTCGGTGCTCGATCTGGTGTTCGGCGACCTCACATTGCCGCTGGTCGTCGCCGTCATCGATCAGGACGCCCTGACCTCCGCGGGCATCGACGTCGAATGGGAGGCGGAAAAGCCCCGAATCCTCCGACCTCTACCGATGGACGAGGACACCGTGGTCGCCGAACTGGCCGTGGAACGCGTTGACGGGGTCTGGCCGATTCCCGACCTGACCCCGTACGCAAGCTGCGCCGGCTAGACCAGCGCAGCCTCCGGTTCGATAACCGGCGCCGACGCCTTCTTCCGGCCGGCAGCCACGCACAGCGCGATCCCGACGGCAATCCAGCACACCAGCACCAGAAGTGGCGTGGTGGCGCCATGGCCGTCGAAGAACGCCATCGAACGGACGGATGCTCCTGCGGCGCCAGGTGGGAGCAGCTGCCCCAATGCGCCCCAGCCTGCGGGCAACCACGCGGCAGTTGTCGCCATCCCCGAGAGTGGGTTTCCGATGAACATCATCGTGACGGCGCCCAACGCGAACCCCTTCATCCCGAGCAGGGATTCGAGCCCCAAAATGGGAAGCGAGATGGCCGACATGCCCATGGTGAGTGCGAGCGCGGTGAGCAGGTAGTTTCCGTCAAGACTGTTGGTGCCGAACTGCAGAATGGCAGTCAGTGCAAAACCCGCGACCACCGCGACGCCGGCAGCGCCCAACACTCGCTTGACGATGCTGCGCGGAAACAGTTGCACGAGAACAACAGCGGGCATGATTCCGCCGAACATCAAGGGCAAGGCCAATGCCGTGAGCCCAGCACCGGTCGGGTCGTCCGCCGTCAACGGCACAACGTCTTCGACGGGAACCTTTGCCCCCGAGGCCTCCGAGAGGCCGTTGGCCACCCCGGTCAGGGTCTGGGCGATCGGGGTTCCGCCTGCAGTCGCGATCAACACGTGAGGACCGTTGGCATCAACGGCGATTCCGCCGACCACGTCGCGATTCCGAATCGCGTCACGCAGGGCGTCGGCGTCGGCGAATTCTCGAGTATCGAAGGCGCCTTGCTTACTCGCCTCGAGCGAGGTGCTGATCTGTTCGGTTGCCGCAACTGGACCGGTGATGCCCAACTTCAGTTCGTGCGGGCCACTGTTGACCGAGGGCAGTACGAAGGCAAGCAGCATCAGCCCGATCACGGCGGACAAGCCCAACACCACAGCCACCAACTTCTTGCGGTCCTGTGCTTCAACTTCGGCGTTCATAACTACCCTCCCTAAGTGGAAGTTTTTCCTCCACTATTTGTGGAAGATATTCCTCCGGTTATGATGAACTGTCAATACCGGAGGTGGATGTGCGAGCCGATGCACGTGAACGCAGAAACGCAATAGTCGACGCCGCACGAGCGGTGTTCACCGAACGCGGGCACGACGCGCCGCTCGATGCAGTCGCAGAACTCGCGAAAGTGGGCATCGCCACGCTGTATCGAAACTTTCCGACGCGCGAGGACCTCGTGACCGCCGTCGCCGTCGCAACACTGACCGATGTCCGCGAGGCTGCCGACATCGCACTCACGGCAATGTCCACCGATCCGACAAACGCGTGGCACACGCTGGTGGACCGCCTCGTGGAACTGCGCCTGGGTGCGCTCATTCCTGCACTGGTGGAACGCAGTTTCACCGAGCTGGCGCCCGAAGTTCTCGCGGTGCGTGAGGTGACGAAAACGAAGATGACCGCGACGATCGGCGCCGCTCAGAGCGCCGGACTGGTCCGCGCCGATCTGCAACCGCTCGAATTCGTCATGGCTCTGGCCAAACTGACGCGCCCGCAAATCGAGTTGTCCGACGAAGCCATGCCGAACCTGGTCCCGCGGTTGGTCGCGGTGTTCATGGCCGGTCTGCGTCCGGACGGTACCGACTTGCCGGTCTGATCGGCGAAACCCGACGTACCAGGCAAGGCACAATGGGGCTGTGACCGAGATACCGAAAATCCTCGTAGTCGACGACGACGCAGACGTCCTGACCTCACTCGAACGCGGATTGCGGCTCTCGGGATTCACCGTACTGACGGCGGTGGACGGCGCCGACGCGCTCCGAGTGATCTCCGACAAACGACCGGACGCGGTAGTCCTCGACATCAACATGCCGGTGCTCGACGGCACCGGTGTGGTGACGGCGCTTCGTGCCGCCGGCAACGAAATCCCGATCTGCGTGCTCAGTGCGCGCAACTCGGTCGACGATCGCATCGCCGGGCTCGAATCCGGTGCAGACGACTACATGGTCAAACCGTTTGTTCTTGCCGAACTGGTTGCACGGATCCGCGCAATGCTCCGTCGCAGCAACACTCCGGCCGGCGATCACTCCGAGGGTACGAATACCCTGCGGGTCGGAAACCTCGACATCGATCTCTCCGGTCGCCGGGTTCGTGTCGACGGCAAGGAAGTACCGCTCACCAAACGCGAATTCGAGCTACTCGAAGTGCTCGCACACAATTCAGGCATCGTGCTCACTCGCGAACGTCTCCTCGAACTGGTGTGGGGCTACGACTTCGTCGCCGACACGAACGTCGTGGACGTCTTCATCGGCTATCTGCGTCGAAAGTTCGAATCCGGTGGTTCACCTCGTCTGCTGCATACGGTTCGCGGCGTCGGGTTTGTGCTTCGGGAGAACCCGTGAAGCGTCGCCGCTTCTCACTACGAACTCGCGTTGCCGCGGCCGCGGCACTGGGGGCGACGTTCATCGTCATCGCACTCGGTGTGGTCGTTGCACTGGCTATCGCACGAAATAATCTAGCGCAATTGGACCGCCGACTCGAGACGGCATCGACGGTCATCGTGGCCAATGCGGCTACAGCGGGACCTTTTCTCGGCGCGTTCGGAGACGGCGGCGCCTTTTCCGTGACCATCCGCTCCGATACCGACGGAACCGTCAAATCCAGTACCCCGACGCGACTGCCCGAACTACCGGTCGGCTCGGCGACCGTCGACGTGGACGGTACGAAGTACCGGGCATATACCGCCGAGGCCGACGGGATCAATGCCCTTGTCTCGCTGGCGGTTCCCTATGCCGAAGCGCGAGACATCACAGTCGACCAACAGCGACAGGTTGCGTTCTTCGGCGTCGGGGCCGTAGCGGCCGCAGCTGCGTTGGGATGGTTGTTCGGTGGCCCGGCGGTGCGCCCCCTCGTGGAGTTGACCCGCCGGATCGCCAGGCGCGATCCCGATCTCGCCACCGAGGTTTCCGGAATCCGTGAAGCGGACGAGCTTGCCGCAGCAGCAGAATCGATGCTCAGCGACGTCGCTCGAGCGCAAGCCGCAACCAACTCCGCCCTTGCCGCCGCCCGAGATTTTGCGTCCGCCTCGGCTCACGAACTCCGAACTCCGTTGACAGCAATGCGAACCGACATCGAAGTGTTGTCCATTCACGACCTCGATCACGAACAAAGACGCGAGATCCTCACAGATCTGGCCCGCGCGCAGGGCCGCGTCGAGTCAACTCTGAGAGACCTCGAGCGCCTGGCGAAGGGTGAACTCTCGACGGCCGAGGATTTCAAGGACACCGATTTGACCGAGGTCTGCGACATCGCTGCCGACGACGCACGCCGACATCATCCTGGGCTCAACGTCGGCGTCGTCACGGTGGATTCCCCACTCCCCTATTGCATCCGGGCCCTTCCCGGCGGAATCCGGTTGATCCTCGACAACGCGATCACCAATGCAGTCCGCCACGGCGGCGCGAGCGCGGTGCGCATCACCCTCGCTCGCCCGGCCGATTCACCGGACACCGTCACGATCACGATCGACGACAACGGTTGCGGAATACCGGCCGAGGAACGCTCGAGCGTGTTCGAGCGCTTCACTCGCGGATCGACGGCAGGCAAGACAGGCTCCGGTTTGGGCCTGGCGCTGGTGGCGCAGCAGGCGGCCCTGCACGGCGGACGGACGACATTTCACGACAGTCCACTCGGCGGGGCTCGCCTGCTGGTCGAACTCAGGGATCAGCCCGGACCCGAATAGCCCTTCAGGTCTCGATCAACTGGCCGATCCCCGACGCTGTCACTTCGATGACCCGAGCCGAGCCGATGTCGAAGAACAGTCCGGCGATACGCAGGCGACCATCCACACGGGCCTGACCGACGAGAGGATGGCGTTCGAGAGTCTGCAATTGGACTGCGACATTGACCATTCCGAGCTGATCGACCTCCGAGAAACCTGCCTCGGCCGCAGCACGCGCGACCGGATGGCCACTCGTATAGGCCTGCAAGCTCGTCTCCGCATGCCGCAGCCATTCACCGACGACTCCCGATTCCGACGGACCGTTGGTCAGGAGTGCTTGCATCGCGCCGCAGCCCGAATGTCCGCACACGACCACCGAACTGACACCCAACTCGTCGATCCCGAAGGCCAGTGCCGCTTCCACCGACGTATCGCGGCCGCCGGCAGGAACCAGGTTTCCGACATTGCGCACGGTGAACAGGTCACCGGGGCCACTGCTCGTGATGATGTTCGGCACCACTCGCGAATCTGCGCAGGTGAGGAAAAGGGAGTCGGGGTTCTGCCCGTCGCGCAACTGATCCATGTGCGGCCGTATCGCTTCGGCGCGATGGCGATGATAGTTGGACACCCCGTCGAGAATGGGCCGCAAGGCCGGCGGGCTGCTCAGATTCCTCCCCGAAGCCTGTGGTTGCCAACTGCCCCACGGCGCGAGCAAGCCGCGCAGGTCGGTGACTGCGGCGCCGCGCTTCGGCGGACCGGTGGTCGCGCTCTCCATACTCACCGAGCCGACTTCGTCGATGATCACCGAACCACCTGCCAACTCGTACTGCCTCGCCCACTCTTCGATGACGTCGAAGACGGCATGGTCGAGGAAGTCGACAGACAGCTCGACGGTGACGTCCGACCGCGGTGGGAGTCCGGCGAGCACCGACGTCAGCTTGGGCAGCACCAGGAAGGTGCACGAGCCTTCGACCAGGACGCGCCACTTCCCGGAATCGTTGTCGCCCAACTCTTCTGCGGTGACAGTTGCGCGGATGACACGCCACACCAGGAGGGCGATGGCCAGCGCCAACCCGATCAGGACGCCCTCGAGCAGATTCAAGAACACGACGCCGACCACCGTGATGCCGTACACCCACAGATCACCGGTCCGTCGCGCCAACCGAATGTGCGCCAGCTTGACCAGTTGAATACCGATGACAATCAACAGTCCGGCCAATGCAGACTTCGGAATCTGCTGGACCAACCCGGCGAGCGCAGCCGAGAACAGCAGAATCCACAGGCCGTGCATGATCGACGACGCGCGGGACTTCGCCCCGGCCTCGACATTGGTCGCACTGCGCACGATCACCCCGGTGACCGGAAGGCCGCCGATGGCCCCGGACACCATGTTCGCGGTGCCCTGGCCGAGCATCTCGCGATCGAAGTTCGACCGCGGGCCCGAGTGCATCTTGTCCACGGCCACGGCCGAGAGCAGACTCTCCACACTGGCGATCAGGGCGATGGTGAGGATGCCGGTTGCGACGCCGAGCCACTGGCCGTCGGGCAGAGCGGGGAGTCCGATCGAGTCCAGCAAAGATCCGTCGAGAGCAATACGCTCGACGTAGATCGGCAGCGCCAGCGAAGCGAGAGTTGCCAATACGATGCCCACCAACGCCGCCGGAACCTTGCGGACACCGGCAGGGAGATAGCGCCACCCGAGAAGGGTGGCGATGACGACGAGTCCGATCATCAGGTCCTCGACATGCAAGGCACCGATCTGTGCGGGCAACTGCCGTAGATTGTCCAGCGCCGAGCTGGCCGAGCTTCCACCCAACAACACGTGAACCTGTTGTAGCGCAATGGTGATGCCGATACCGGCGAGCATCGCATGCACCACCACTGGAGCAATAGCCAGCGCCGCACGGGCAATTCGGCTGAGCCCGAACACGATCTGCAGAATTCCGGCGCCGACGGTGATCAGGCAGGTGACTTTCCACCCGAACTTGCCGATCAGTTCGGCGACCACCACGGTCAGGCCGGCTGCGGGACCACTGACTTGCAGCGGTGAACCTCCCACAGCTCCGGCCACCACTCCGCCGACGATTGCGGCGATCAGACCTGCCATGATCGGCGCCCCGGAGGCGATCGCAATTCCCAATGACAGGGGAAGCGCCACCAGGAATACGACCAGCGACGCCGGCACGTCGTATCTGATCAGTTGCTCGAGATATCGCCGGCTTCCACCACCCGGCGGAGACGAATCCCCCACGACGCTCTCGTCTGCGGATGATTGTGCGTGCACTACGGACTGCGTCGACATAGATCTCCTCGCCGGACCCCGGATCCGGCTGCTGGGCAACATGTTCGAAGCGAATCGGCGATCGGTATCGCCGATCGACTGTGACCATGGTAACCGCGATTCCTTACCGTTCCCTTAGATGCGAGCCCAGACGTGGTCGACGTCACCGCCGCCCGGCACTGTGACTCGAACCTGAACATCGGTCCAAAATATCGATCGAATTGCTTTAAACCGCAAGCATTTTGACTGACACACCTCCAGCGGCCGGCACACCTGAGCGCCGTCGGCGATAATGGTCGGGAGTGAACGCTCAACCGCAAACACAACGATGTGAAGGCAGGCACCATGTCCGATCAGTACGTCGCCGCGCAGGACCGCTACGAAGCCATGCCGTACCGCCGAACCGGTCGGAGCGGTCTCAAACTCCCGGCCATCTCGCTGGGCCTCTGGCACAACTTCGGCGACGACGTACCGATCGAGAACCAGCGCGCAGTTCTGCGGCGGGCATTCGATCTCGGAATCACCCACTTCGATCTTGCGAACAACTACGGTCCCCCGTACGGAAGCGCCGAGACGAACTTCGGCAGGATCCTGCGTGAGGATTTCTCTTCGTACCGCGAGGAATTGGTCATCTCGTCCAAAGCCGGCTGGGACATGTGGCCCGGCCCCTACGGATTCGGTGGTTCCCGCAAGTATTTGCTGTCGTCCCTCGATCAGTCGCTCGGACGACTCGGCGTCGACTATGTCGACATCTTCTACAGCCATCGCCCTGACGCCGAAACTCCGATCGACGAGACCGCAGGCGCCCTGATCAGCGCTGTCCAGCAGGGCAAGGCCCTGTACGCGGGTATCAGTTCGTACTCGCCGGAGCGCACCCGTGAAATCGCCGCACTGCTCGCCGCTGCGGGGGTTCCGCTCTTGATCCACCAGCCGAGCTATTCGATGCTGAACCGCTGGATAGAGCAGGACCTGCTGTCGGCTGTCGACGATCTCGGCGTCGGCGTCATCGCGTTCTCACCACTCGCTCAAGGCATGCTCACCGATCGCTATCTGAACGGCGTCCCCGAGGATTCCCGTGCAGCTCAAGGTAAGTCACTGGATCCGTCGTGGTTGACCGACGACGCTCTCACCCACATCCGCGCGCTCAACGACATCGCGGCAGACCGCGGCCAGTCGCTGGCTCAGCTGGCACTGAGCTGGGCACTCCGCGATTCGCGGGTCACCTCGGTACTGATCGGTGCGTCCAGTGTCGCCCAACTCGAAGCCAACGTCGGCGCGCTCGACAATCTCGAATTCAGCGCAGCCGAACTGGCCTCCATAGATCAGCACGCCAAGGACAGCGGAATCAATCTGTGGGCAGAGGCCAGTTCGATCTGAGCGATCACCTGCGCTAGAGCTGAGGCAACTCCACGTTCACGTGCTCGCCCTCTTCGAATACGGCCGACGCCGGCCCGACGATCAAGGGATCCGGAGTACCGACAGCCCGGTGATCCTTGTTGGGATAGTCGAAGCTGGCGAGCACGTGACGCATCGCCTCGAGGCGAGCGCGCTTCTTGTCGTTGCTCTTGATCACCGTCCAGGGCGCATCCCCGGTATCGGTGTAGAAGAACATGGCTTCCTTGGCCTGGGTGTAGTCGTCCCACTTGTCGAGCGAAGCCAGATCGGTCGGTGAGAGCTTCCACTGACGCACCGGGTCCGTTCGGCGGGCCGCGAACCGCGCCAACTGCTCTTCGCGGCTGACCGAGAACCACAGCTTGTGCAGATGAATCCCGGAGTTGACGAGCATCCGCTCGAAGTCCGGGGTCTCTCTCATGAACTCGAGATACTGCGTCGGCGTGCAGTAACCCATCACTCGTTCGACGCCGGCGCGGTTGTACCAGGACCGGTCCATCATCACTATCTCGCCGCCGCTGGGTAGGTGTGCGACATAGCGTTGGAAATACCACTGCGTCCGCTCGATGTCGGTGGGCTTCTCGAGCGCGACCACGCGGGCTCCACGGGGATTGAGATGCTCGGTGAATCTCTTGATCGACCCGCCCTTACCGGCAGCATCGCGACCTTCGAAGATGATGAGCACCTTCTGACCGGTTTCCTTGACCCACAACTGCAGCTTGAGCAGCTCGATCTGCAGACGCCGCTTCTTCCGCTCGTACTCGCGGCGCGACATCTTCTTCTCGTAGGGGTAACCCTGCTTCCAGGCATCCGCGAACTCCGAAGGCTCCAGCACGCCGAGCTTGTGCTTGAGACTCGACAGCTCGTCGATCTCGGCCGCGTAATCCTCGGTGACGGAAATTCTGGTCGACGGGGTCGGCAGGTCAGGAACCCGACCGTCCACACCGCTGGCGTCGGGGCTCATGAATACGCACTCCCTGTCGTCGAAATGAACGAACGTCCGGAAAGTGAATTTTACGCGCCGAAGCCCGCTCCCGCGGGTCCGAAGAGAATGTTGCTTGGCATCGAGGAGGTAACGACAGGTCCGGCTTCCCAGTCGCCGAACCCACACGCGGTACCTTGATCGAGGTAACTGAGACGGTCGGTAACCCCGAGAGAAGAGAGTTCTGGCGAGATGCGAGTAGACGGACGGGAGATCCCGGTAACGGGAAGCCTCCTGCCACCACTGCACCGCCGTACGAGCGACATCATGCGGGTTGCGATCGCTGCTGTGCTGCTCGGCGGCGTGATCGCGGGATCTCTGATCACTCGAAGTCAGTGGGACGCGCTCGAAACGTCGGTGTCCAACATCGTCGGTGTTCTGTCGCCGAGCCTGTCAGACACTGTGTACCTGCTCTACGGCATCGCAATTCTGGCGCTACCGTTCGCCATCCTGATCGGCCTGATCGTCGGGCGCCGGTGGAAGTTGCTGGCCGGATACGCCGCCGCCGGCCTGTGCGCCGGTGTCGCGCTGTCCTTCACCGGAACAGGCCTGGCGGCACCGAAATGGCACCTCGACGTGCCGGACCGACTCGACGCCACCTTCCTGTCGCAATTCCTCGACGATCCGCGATGGATCGCGATGCTCGCGGCGGTGCTCACCGTCTCGGGCCCGTGGCTTCCGAAGAAGTGGCGACGAGCCTGGTGGACGCTGCTTCTGCTCTTCGCTCCCATCCATCTGATCGTCAGCTCGATCGTTCCCGCACGATCGATGCTGGGTCTCGCCGTCGGTTACCTGATCGGCGCGGTGATCGTTCTCGCCGTCGGCACCCCTGCCCTCGAAGTGCCGTTGGACTCGGCAGTACGCGTACTCGCGCGGCGCGGTTACCGCGTCACCGCGTTCCGCGTCGTGAGTCCCTCGGGAATCGGGCCTCTTGTCATGTCCGCAGCCATCGACCAAGCACCGGACGACGAACCTTTCGACGAACTCGTCGTCGAGTTGTACGGACAGAACCAGCGAAGCAGCGGAGCAATTCGACAGACGTTCCGTTGGATCTCGTTCCGGAACCGTGAAACTCCGCCGCCCTACGGATCACTTCGTCGCGCCGTCGAACACCGAGCGCTCATGGGTATCGCGTTCGCCGACATCGGTCTGGCCAGTTCCAAGGCCGTCGCAATCTCGGTACTCGATCGCGGGTGGGAGATGTACGCGCGCCCGAGTCCTCGTGGCATCCCCCTTGCCGTCGCCGTCGAGAACCAGGCGGGCGAGGAAGAATCCACCAAACTGATCGACGCGCTGTGGCAAACACTGCATACCGCTCACGTGCACCAGATGGCGCACGGCGACCTGCGCGCTTCCGAGATTCGTGTCGAAGGCGGAACCATCCTCTTCGGCGGGTACGCGTACTCCGAATTCGGCGCCACCGAAGTTCAGATGCAGTCCGACAACGCACAACTTCTCTTCGCCACCGCATCATTGTTCGGGGTCGATGCAGCGGTGGACGCCGCGATTCGAGCGCAAGGCGCAGACACGATTCTCGCCGCCTCCGGCCGATTGACCACCGCTGCATTGCCCAACCGAATTCGGCGAACGGTCACGGATTCCGCGAAACTGATGACCGAGATCCGAGACGAGGTCGGTGCCAAGAACGGGATCGAAAAGGTCGCTCCCGCACAGGTCACCCGATTCAGTCGCAACCAGCTGATCCAGCTCGTTCTGCTCATCGGTCTGGTCTACGTCGCCTACCCCTTCATCAGCCAGGTCCCCGCGTTCATCACCGAACTGAAGACGGCCAACTGGTGGTGGGCACTGCTCGGCCTCGGCGTCTCCGCACTGACGTACGTCGGCGCGGCAGCGGCCCTGTGGGCCTGTGCGTCGTCGATGGTCAGTTACCGCAACCTCTTGATCATGCAGGTGGCCAACACCTTTGCGGCGACGACAACTCCGGCCGGAGTCGGCGGGCTAGCGCTGAGCGTGCGGTTCCTGCAGAAGGGCGGGCTCGGTACCGTCCGCGCAACGGCCGCAGTCGCGCTGCAACAGACGGTTCAGGTGGTCACCCACGTCGGCTTGCTGATCTTCTTCTCGATCGTCGCCGGACGTGATACGAACCTCTCGCACTTCATCCCGGGATCCACTGTTCTGTACCTGGCGGGCGGCGTAGCACTCGGAGTTCTCGGTGCATTTATGTTCATTCCGAAACTCCGTGGGTGGCTGCGCGACGATCTGCGTCCTCAGATCACCGAGGTGTTGGGTGAACTGAGCCAACTCGCGCGAAACCCGACCCGCTTCCTCATCATCGTGGGCGGCAGCGCCGCAACAACTCTCGGTGCCGCCCTGGCTCTGTGGGCGAGCGTCGAAGCATTCGGCGGCGGAACGACGTTCATCACCGTCACCATCGTGACGATGATCGGTGGGACGCTCGCCTCGGCGGCTCCGACACCGGGTGGCGTCGGAGCCGTCGAGGCCGCCCTCATCGGTGGTCTGTCCGCATTCGGACTGCCGGCAAGTATCGCGGTCCCGTCGGTCCTGCTCTACCGAGTGCTGACCTGCTGGCTCCCGGTGTTCTGCGGTTGGCCGACACTGCGGTGGCTGCAGAAGAACGACATGGTCTGAGCCGTTCCGCTACTTTTGGCGAACGACGTGAGCCTGCAGTGCTTCGCCGTCCTCGTCCACCCAGCCTTTGCTCTGGGCGTAGTCGACCATCGCGGCAACACCTTCGACGTCCGTGGTGCTCTCGCGAACGCGGGCTACCGAGACGAATGCACTACCACCGCTGACGTATCCGTAATCCTGAAGGCGCAAGAGTTCGTCCAGTTCGGCTTCGGAGATGTGGGCACTCACCTCGACGTGAAAGGCCTTCAGGTTGTCCACATCGTGGATGCTGACGCGGCCGTCGTCCACCAGTACATACATGCCTTCCTTCCTAGAGCACTGACGTCGGTGCGTGCGTACCGAATACACGCCGGTGGTAGGTCAGTGGATTCGACTCGCGGTGCTCGACCTCGTCCACCGATCCTGTCACGATCTTGTGATCACCACCGTCCACGGTGCACACGATCCAGATGGGAGCGTCCGGCAGTCTCGGTGAGCACACGTGCGCCATGGCTTCTCGAAAACACAACGCCCGGTTGCCCTGTGGGACATTCACGATGTCAGCCCTTGTCTGCCAACTCTTGTGCGTACTTCTTTGTCATGTGGTCGACGGCGTCGACTTGCGCCTTCGCATGCCCCTCCCTGACGGCGCGCGCGTGAGCGCGGACAGCATAAACACTACTTCGAAAAAACGGACAACTTCGCCGCCTACCAGCACTGTTGATGCCGATAGCCGATACTGAGCTGTATGTCGGAACTCGGAAATGAACCAGACTCGAAGCAGAAGGCGGTGCTCGAGCGACACGCGTCATGGATCGAATTGTTCTTCGACCTCGTCGTGGTTGCCGGTATCGGTCAGCTGGCTCACCTGCTCCACGGTTCGCCGTCGTGGTCGGATGTCGCGCTCTACGCGTTGCTCTATCTCGCGTTCTGGACCGCGTGGGCGACGTTCACGATGTACGGCAACGTTGCCGGCGACCGGGTCCGAATTCCGAGCATGCTGATCGCCATGTTCGGACTGGCCGTCATGATGGCGGCCGTGGCCGGCATCCACGACAACCATGCGCTGGCCTTCGCTGTCGCCTACGTGGCCGTACGTCTGCTGGCGAGTCGGGTGTGGCACAACGGCCAGATAGTCGTGGACTGGCCGATCGCCCAGATGTCTCTCGGTGTGATCCCGTGGATCGTCTCGTTCTGGTTCGAGGGCGAAACTCGGTTCTGGCTCTGGACCGCCGGTGTGACCATCGACCTGCTGATCATGTTCGTCGTCTCCGGCAGTGCGATCATGGAAGACGCGCAGGAAAAGCTCGACCGCATCATCAAGGTTCGGGGGTTCAAGGACGACCGGATGCCCGAACTCGAAGCCCTGCACTCCGATCGGGCTCACCTTGCCGAGCGCTTGGGCCTGTACGTCATCATCGTGCTGGGCGAGGGTGTGATCCTCGTGATTTCTGCGGCCTCGAAGCTCACCTGGGACTCGACGGTGGTCAGCCTCGCAGTCGGATCGTTTGTCCTGCTCTCGGGCATGTGGGCACTCTCGCTTCTCTACGGCCACGCCGGTGTTCCGCACCTGCAGCCCGAGAAGTTTCCCGCTCGCATCGACATGGCGCTGCACTGTTTCACCACCGGCGCTATCGCGGTTCTGGTCGCGGGGCTCGGAGCGGCAACCGAACACGGCGCGGAGCACACGCCCGCGAACCTGCGGTGGTTGTTGTGCGGAAGCATCGCAGTCTATTTCGGAATCAGCCTGGTGGCAGGGCTGTTCGCGCGATCGGACCGACGGTGGCTGCTCGGCTGGGCGCTCCCGTGCACCGCCGTCCCCATCGTCATGGGCATCGTCGGCACGCACATGAGCGCCACGTGGATCATCTGGGTGCTGGTGGCCACCGTGACCTGGCAGAACGGCTACGAGTACGCGCAGGTGCGGCGTTCGCGCCGCTCTGCTGTGCGCCTTTATTAACCCCCCGCGGTTAATAAAGGCGCACAGCAGGGGCGGTTTTTACCCGCACCGCCGGGTCGAAGCGATAGGGCTGAGCCAACAGGATTCCGGCCAATCGCTTACGCAACCTCGACATCTCGGCCCGGACGGTCACCGTCTTGCGTGGATCGCCGAACAACTGTGAGGCGAGCTGCGAGGCCGTGAGGCCCTCGGGCGCCTGTGCCAGAGCCACGAGGATCTGCGAATGGCGCGGGCTGAGGTCGATACTCCAGCTCCCCATTGCCGAGGAGTACCGCAATTCCATCGCATTCGGATCTTGCACATCCAATTCGACTTCTGCACAAACCGTTCCGGACGCCGGATCCATCTGAGGGCGGACGAGCCAACCACCCGGAAGCGGCTCGCACATACATAGTCCGAGCGACGGGAGCCAATGCTCGCCGCTGCTCATCACTTTCGGCAGTGCGATTCTGTAGATCGGCGCCATCGAGTCCACCGCCGCGACCCAGCCACTGCGGTCCACGACCACTGTCGGCTGACTCGCACGAGCCAGCGTCGATGCCGAGATCATCCGGAGCTGATCCAATCCGATTCGATGCTTCTCCCGCAGTGCGGATTCCGCCAGCCTGGCCACACTGTCCACCAGAGCGAGAGTCGACGGGTGGACCGTGTCTGCTGCGCCGGCGACGTTCACGACGGCGATCGCCCGGCGACTACGCGGATCTCGAACCGTCGCCCCGGAGCAGGTCCACGGATGCTGCGAGCGCGAGTAGTGCTCGGCCGAGAACACCTGCACTGCCGAACCTGATGCCAAGGAAGTACCGATCCCGTTGGTACCGACAGCTTCCTCGGTCCACGACGCACCCTCGATCATCCCGAGCCGTTCGGCCCGATCCAGCATTCGACTGGACCCGTGTCGCCAGAGGATGCGTCCGTAGCGGTCCGCCACCACGATCAGATTCGCGTCGTCCGGGCCGACGAGTGGTGCCAGACCGTGCACCGCCTCGTCGAAGATCTCCGCCATGCCGGCTGCGCGTCTGCCTTCTTCGATCTCGGATTCGCGGCCCGTCTCGGTGATCGAGCACCGGTCCGGATCGAGTCCGAGCGCACGCAAACGCGACCACGAATTCGCGATGACGGAGCGCGGACGCGCAGGCGGCTTGCGTCCCGACATCGTTGCTTCATACACGGATTCGAGAACACGTGCGTACTGCGCCGGGTCTTCACCACTGGCCAGGGCCGGTTCGAGTCGATTCGTTTCGCCGATCACACTCCAGTCCTATGTGACGGGGTCATCGAAAGCGAGCGTTGCACCCGGTTGCAGAGTTGTTCGCGTGCGTGAACGAAAGGACGGCGTTCACGCACGCGAACGGTGCTCACGCGTTGAGGGGTCTCCCCAGCGCCGAGAGCACAGACTCGTGCATTGCCTCCGAGAGCGTCGGATGAGCAAACACGACCTCGGCGAGATCCTCGCCGGTGGCTTCGAGGGATCGAGCGATACCGAAACCCTGAATCTGCTCGGTCACATCCGGACCGACCATGTGCGCGCCGAGAAGTTCCCCGGTATCGGCGTCCAAGATCGTCTTGACGAAGCCTTCGGCCTCGCCGATCGCCAGTGCCTTGCCGTTCGCCTGCAGGTCGAAGTGTCCGACCCGCAGCGCGCGACCAGTACCGGCGCACTGCTTCTCCGTCAGACCCAGGCTCGCCACCTGTGGGCGGGCATACGTGCATCCCGGAACGTAGTCGCGATCGAGCGGATGAACGTCGGGCACGCCTGCCAACTTTTCGACGCACAGGACAGCTTCGTGACTTGCCTTGTGCGCCAGACATGGAGCGCCCGCGACGTCACCGATCGCATAGATCCCGAAAGCGCTGGTACGGCACCACTGGTCGGTGACGATCGCACCGCGCTCGATCTCGACGCCCAGAGCCTCCAACCCCAGATCCTCGACGTTGCCGGTGATTCCGGCCGCCACCAACACCCGGTCCACGGTCAACGACTCGACACCGTCGCTCGTCTGCACATTCACCTGGACGGCGTCGTCGCCGACGGTCACCGCCGACACCGAGGCTCCGGTGTGAATCGTGATGCCACGCTTCTCGAACTGCTTGCGAACGAAGGCCGAGATCTCTTCGTCCTCGACCGGCATGATGTGTGGTGCCATCTCGACGATGGTCACCTCGGTTCCGAGATCGCGGTACAGGCTGGCGAATTCGACTCCGATCGCGCCGGACCCGATCACGAGCAGCGACTTCGGCAGTTCCTTCGGGACGAGCGCGTCGAAGTAGGTCCACACCCGATCACCGTCGGGGGCAACGCCGGGAATCGAACGCGGCCGGGCACCGGTTGCAATGATCACGTGGTCGGCTCGATACGTCTGTCCTCCCACGGATACGACGCCTTTGTCCACCAACTTCGCGGCGCCTGAGATGACGTCGACGCCGTTCTTCTTCATCAGATAGGCAACACCGCCGGACAACCTCTCCGAAACCCCTCGGCTGAACGATACCAACTTCGAGATGTCGAACTGGACAGACGCCGAACTGAATCCGTATGTGTCGAGTTCACTCAAGGTATGCGCGACGTCCGCGCCGTGCAGCATCGCCTTGGTGGGGATACAACCCCAGTTGAGGCAGATACCTCCGAGGCGATCACGTTCTACCAGCGCGACGTTCAACCCCAACTGGGCAGCCCGGATCGCCGCCACGTAACCACCGGGGCCGCCACCGATGACAAGAACGTCATACTTATGCGACGTATTGTTTTCCACCACAGCCCCTTACACCAACATCAGCGCGGGAGAAGCGACAAAGCGCTGGAGCTCCCGAAGGAAGGTCGCACCCAGGGCTCCGTCGATAACCCGGTGATCGCACGAGAGGGTCACGGTCATCACGGTCCGGGCAGAAACACTGTCACCGACCACCACCGCGCGCTTCTCCCCCGCACCTACGGCAAGGATCGCTCCCTGGGGCGGATTGATGATCGCGTCGAATGCCTTGATCCCGAACATGCCGAGGTTGGACACCGTGAAGGTTCCGCCCTGGAATTCTTCGGGACGAAGTTTGCCGGTCTTCGCCTTGGTGGCCAACGAGAGCACCTCACCCGAGATGTCCGCCAACGACTTGGTATTCGCGCTACGCACGATGGGCGTGATCAGCCCGGTCGGAAGTGCAACTGCCACCGAGACATCCGCCGACGCGAATCGAAGAACCGATTCGTTCGCGGCATCGAACTGGACGTTCACGTCCGGCACCTTCATCAGTGCAGCGGCGCAAGCCTTCACGATGAAGTCGTTGACCGACAGCTTGACCGCCGGGACGGTCGAATTGATCTCCTTGCGCAGAGCGAGAAGCGCATCGAGCTCGAGGTCTGCGGTGAGCCGGAAATGGGGTGCCTGCTGCTTGGACGCCTGCAACCTACCGGCGATTGCCGATCGCATGGGGGTGAAAGGAATTGTGTCGTACTCGGGTTCGGCCGCAACAGATTCGGTCTCAGCCGCCGCCTCGGGCAGGAGCTGCGCGGAACGAGCGGCGTCGTGCACGTCGGCGACGCAGACGCGCCCCCGCGAACCCGTCGGACGACAGTCATGCAGGTTGACCCCCAGTGATCGGGCAGTTCTGCGTGCGACCGGGGTGGCAGGCACGGCACTGTCGTCGGCGGTCGATCGCAGCGGGAGGCCGGATCTCGCGGCCGGCACTACCGGCGCAACAGTGCCACCGGCGTCACGAATCGCGTCGTCGATGTCGCGGACACTGATCCGCCCGAGGGGACCGGTACCCACTACGGCGGCGAGATCGATTCCGAGCGATTCCGCACGTCGGAGTGCGCGAGGACTCGCAAACACATCGTCCTGCGTCGTGCCTTGCAGAACGCTCGGTACGACGGTGGAACCGGTTGTTGCAGGTTTCGGTGCAACAACCACCTTCGCAGCCGGTGTAGCCGCAGGTGTCACGGGAGCCGCCGGCGCAGCAGCTGGTGACGGTGCCGGCTCTTCCGCCGGCGCGGTTGCGCCGCGGGCGGCGAGGAACTGCTCGATCTCCGCATCCGTCGCGGACGCATCGGCGGATACACCGATCACGGCGCCGACGGGCAGAGTCTGCCCAGGCGTGCCGACGATCTTGCGGAGAACACCGTCGAACGGCGCCTCGAGCTCGTTGGTGATCTTGCTGGTCTCGATCTCACAGATCAACTGGCCCTTGGTGAACGAGTCACCTTCCTCGATGAGCCACGCGTTGACCAACCCCTCCTCCATGGAGAGCCCCCATTTGGGGATGTCGATAGCTTTGATGTCAGCCATGATCAGGCTCTCACCAGCTTGCGAACCGACTCTTCGATGCGCGCCGCGTCAGGCAGCCAGGCAGTTTCGAGGGTTGGGGAGAACGGAACCGGCGTGTGCGGCGGCGTGATCAGTTCGATCGGCGCTTTCAGGTAGTTGAATCCCTTGGTGGCGATCAGCGCGGCTACGTCGTGCCCGAAACCGCAGCGGGCGGCGGATTCGTCGACGATCACGACCCTTCCAGTCGATGCGACGGATTCGAGGATGCCGTCCTCGTCCAAGGGAGAGACGGTACGAGGATCGACAACCTCGACCGAAATACCCTCGGCGGCCAGCTTGTCTGCTACGTCGTTGGCGCGGTTCACCATTGCGGACAACGCGATGATCGTGACGTCGTCGCCCTGCCTGGTGTAGTTGGCGACGCCGAACGGAATCGCGTACGGCTCGTCCGGCACTTCGTCCTTGAGGTCGTAGAGAACCTTGTGCTCACAGAAGACGACGGGATCGTCGTCCCGGATGGCTTGGATGAGAAGGCCTTTGGCGTCGTAGGCATTGGACGGCGCGACTACCTTCAGACCAGGCACCGCCGCGAACACGTTGTACGGAGACTGAGAGTGCTGTGCAGCGGCGGAGAACCCTGCGCCGATCATGCCTCGCACCACCAGCGGGGTTCTGGCCTTGCCACCGAACATGTAGCGGAACTTGGCAGCCTGGTTGTAGAGCGCGTCGTAGGAGACTCCGAAGAAGTCCATGAACATCAGCTCGGCGACCGGCCTCAGTCCGGTCAGTGCGGCTCCGGCAGCCATTCCGATGATCGCGGATTCGGTGATCGGGGTATCGATTACACGCTCCGATCCGAACTCCGTCCACAATCCCTTGGTGACACCCAGGACACCGCCAAATGCCTCGATCTTCTTCGTCTCCAGATCGGGATTGGTACCGGCATGCCCACCCCGTACGTCCTCACCGATGAGAACGACGCTCGGGTCGCGTTGCATTTCTTGGGCGATGGCCTCTTTGACGGCCTCGCGGTAGGTCTTCTTCGACACGTTCTCGGCTTCCACGCTTGTCATCTCGGGCTCCTCAGTACGACACGTAGACATCGGTCAGCAGATTCTCGACGGGTGGATACGCCGCGGCACGCGCCTTCGCTACCGCCTCGTCCACCAGCACTCGCGACTGCTCGTCCACCGCGTCCAGATCAGCGGTGCTGACCTTCTTCACATCCACGCTGCTACGGAAATTCTTGAGCGGATCCTTGGTTTCCCGTAGTTGCGCAACCTGTTCCGCCGTGCGGTACAGCTGCGCGTCACCCTCGAAGTGACCGTGCCAACGGAATGCCGCCGCCTCGATCGTGGTGGGGCCGCCGCCGATCCTGGCGCGCTCGGATGCTTCCGCCATCGCGTCGTAGACCGCGAAGAAGTCGGTGCCGTCCACCTTGACGGCAGGCATGCCGAAGGATGCGGCGCGCGCGGCGATGTCGGGTGCACCAACTGCGTAGTCGGTTCCGGTGGCCTCACCGAATCCGTTGTTCTCGATCACGAAGACGATCGGAAGGTCCAGCACCACAGCCATGTTCATCGCCTCGAAGACGGTTCCCTGGTTGGATCCACCGTCTCCCGTGAACGACGCTGCGATGACGCCGTTTCGAAGTGTCTTGCCACTCAGTGCAGCGCCGATCGCCAACGACGGGGCTCCGCCGACAATCGCATTGGCACCCAGCATTCCCACGGACAGGTCGGCGATGTGCATCGACCCACCCTTACCGCGGCACAAGCCGTCGTCCTTGCCGAAGATCTCGGCCATCATGCCGTTCAGATCGCAGCCCTTGGCGATGCAGTGCCCGTGACCGCGGTGAGTGGATCCGATGTAGTCGGCGTCGCTCAGGTTCTCGCACACTCCCACCGCGATGGCTTCCTGGCCCGAGTAGAGGTGAATGAAGCCGGGGATGTCACCGGTTGCATTCTCTTCGTGCAATCGATCCTCGAACGCGCGGATGCGCGACATCTTCTCGTACGCCTTCAGCAATGCATCCCGGTCCAGCCCTGAATGAGGCTTGGCCCCGGTCTTTTTCGATCCTGGGGTTGTCGGCTTCTGCGCCGTCCGTTGAACCACAGTCACACTCCTCGTTCTCGATCACTCGTCGCCATGCAGTGTCGTGTAGGTCACGGGCGAAGGGAAAGAGTTGCGTGAGGTTGCCGGGAGTTGCGAAGGGTTGCAGCTGTTAACTTTCGAGCGTTGATTCAGGCGCCGCTCAGGCTGCCGCGTCTGATCTTGGCCAGCGCGCGGTGTTGGGCGAGTTCGACGGCGCTCGTTGTCGTTCTCAGTGACAGCGCCGTCTCGCGCACGTCGAAGCCGACAACGATGCGAGCTACCAAGACGTTGCGTTCTGCGGCCGACAGATCACCGAAGGGCAGAGTGAGTCGACTGGAGGCGGGTAGCGAATCGATTTCGCGACTGATCGCGTCGTACAGATGCGCGAGGAACGCTTCTCCGGCACGTCTACGTCGCCGAATGTCGGACAGGACGGATCGGCAGATACCGACGGCAATACGATCAGCGTCGAGCGGTCGCAGCTCGGCACGACAGCGCCGCGTCACCAGAGGCACGATGCGTTGAAGGAGTTCTGCAATCGCGTCCCGATCCCCTCGGGACGCATCGTCGGCAACACTGTCGATCGAACGTCCACCTGCCCTGCTTGTCATTCCGATCTCCCCCTGCTTCGGCTCTTGGTCGAATTCCCGACTACTGCTCAGGTTTTGAACTCGCTAGGGGCGTATCGGCTCGGGGCAGATCCCGGTTTGTTCCCCGATGATGTTGATCTCGGCGTTGGAACGAGGGTCAGCGCCGTAGTTGATCTGGTCGGTGCACTTCTCGGAGGGCTCGACGGCATCGGGCGGGAGCGGCGCCGGGCATGAACCCATCTGCTCTCCGATGCTGTTGATCTCCGCATTCGAACGAGGGTCACCCACATAATTGATCTGATCGGTGCACTTGGTCGACTCGGTAGCCGGACCAGGGGCCGCAGGGGCAACCGCGCTGGTCGAGACCGGGGTCCAGGCCGGCGCTGCTCCGCCCGCCGGGACTCCGGGGGTGGATGCGTCCGTACCGCCGCCCACCGAGTTGGAGCTTTCGACTGTCTCCGAAGTGGTCGCTGCGGTCAGCGGCGGTGGGGTCGTAGACGCCGCAACCACCGATGTAGTCGTCGGTTCGTCTCCTGGAGCGCTGTTGTCATCACTCGAACACCCTGTCATCGCGCACACCACCCCGATCGTCAGTACGGCGAGCAGCACTCGCAGACGCCGAGTCTTGTTGGTCAGCAATACTTCAGGCATTTGCTCTCACACTCCTCGATACGCGGATCAGCTCGTTCCGCCCAAGCGGTGAACACCGACGTGACTCACTCTAGGAGCCTGATTCCATCGGTTTCGTAACAGAATTCCGTCGGTCGCGTACCAACTCTCGACGGTCCTGACATTCATACGATTACGTAACGGTGGGTGGCAAAACTCCGATATCGAGATCACCTGTGATCGTATGAAAACGCACATGCCGATGAGAGGGTTCGCAGCGGCCGGGGAGGGGAACGTGTTGTATCGGAGTGACATCTGCGGCGGTCGATCAGACCGTACTCGCAGCCTGTTCGGTACAGCGCTCGCGGCAGCAACCCTCGGAGCGTCCGTGATCACCGGCTGCGCGTCCACCCAGGGCGTTGTGATCGAAGGCGATGTCGCTTCCACCGGGTTGCCCGTCACACAACCTGCAGACCTGGCCAGACGGGTTGCCGAAAACTCGAGGTTGGGCCGGGCGCTCCTCGACGATCCTGGGGTGTCCGAGGGAGTGAAGACAGAACTTCGGTCGTGCCCTGACTGGTATCCGATCTCGGTCGGGTCCATCCTTCTCGATCCAGGCGCACCGCGTATCGTGCCGGAGACCGAACTCGTCGTCATGAATGTGTATCCGTGCCAACCGGCCCACCAACCCGGGACCGGAGTGTCGATTTCGGTCAACCTTGCCGGCTACGTCTACCGCAGCGGCAAGGCCGGTTCGAGTGAAGACGATCCCGAACTGGGTGAGCGCCTGTTCTCCGTCGAAGAGCGCGGAAAGTTCATCGTCAGCGGTCAACGCGCCGCGAGTTTGTCTGTCCTGGAAACGGATCCGCGGCCACCGGAGTTCGAATGTTGCCCCCGTCCACCGCTTCGGACCGAGTTCCACTGGGATGGAATGGAGTTCATCCGTGATTGATCGCCGTCGCCGCGCAATGCTCGCCGGTGTTTGCCTGCCGGTCGCGTTTGCTCTCGCCTCCTGTTCCACCGAGCCTGAATCAGAACCCACTCCGAATATCGCAGCATCACTCGACCCCTCGGATCTCTCACAGGGCTTGAGCATCGATCCTGTTGCCCTCCTCAGAGCAGACCCGGAAGTGTCCGATGCGGTCAAGGACAGTCTCCGACTGTGCGGTGATGCGAACTTCCCCTTCGAAATCCGGTATTCCCCCGTGACAGGCGCCGTTTGGCAAGATGCCGTCGTCAATGTCTTCACCTGCGAGTCTGTCGGCATCTGGGGACGACCGGCCCCACCGGTCAGCTTCATGGTCGCCGGATTCGTCTACCAGATCGACGAATCGGGCGCTCACAAAGTCTTCGGAGTGCAAGACCCAGGACGCTACGTCGTCGGCTCAACCGGAGGATTGTCGGTCATGGTCGACCTGTGCAAAGACCCCGGCATTCCGGAGTTCTGTCAATCGTCGACTGCATACAAGTGGACCGGTGAAGGGTTTGAGAGTGTTCCGTTCCCATGAAAGCGAAGGCCGATGACCGATCCGTTGATTTTGCTGGTCGAAGACGACGCTGTCATACGCGAAGCAACGCAATTGAATCTCGAACGCAACGGGTTTCGGGTGATCACCGCATCGGGTGGGTTGACCGGAATGGATATGGCGGTCGACACCAAGCCGGATATCGCCGTCCTCGACGTGATGCTTCCCGACCTGAACGGAATCAGCCTGTGCCGACGCATTCGTGAGGAACTGTCGGTGCCGGTCATCATGCTGTCCGCGCGCGACGACCCGGTCGACATCGTTCTCGGATTGGAAGCCGGTGCCGACGACTACGTCACCAAGCCCTTCGACAGCGGTGTCCTGGTGGCCCGTATCCGAAGTGTGCTCCGGCGGGTCGAATCCCATTCCGGTACGGAGAAAGACATCGTGACTCTCGGCGATCTGGAGATCGATCGCGAGTTGGTGACCGTCACGCGTTCGGGCGCCGAAGTGGCTCTCACGCCCACCGAAATGAAGCTGCTCCTGGTCATGGTGAGTGTGCCGCGCAAAGTCTGGTCTCGCTCCGAACTGCTCTCGGACGTCTGGGATTACGACTGGGGCGGCGATACGCGCATCGTCGACGTTCACGTTCAGCGATTGCGCACGAAGATCGGCTCCGAACAGATCCGGACCGTCCGGGGGTTCGGCTACACGATGGACAACCATCGGTGAGATCGCGGGATCTCGCCGCCAAGCTCCCGTCCACCGGGAGGCGGTTGTCGTTTCAGTGGAAGATCGCGGCGGCCATCACGTTCGTGATCGCCGTCGCCTCGATCACGCTCAGTACCGTGATGCATCAAACCTTTTCACACAACCAAGAGGATGCAGCGCGGGCGGCAGCTGATCGCAATCTCCAACTGGTGCTGCAGGACGAAACGGGCAGCATGCGTGCGCTGTTCCGCGCCACCACAGATGGTCTCGACGTTCCGGAAGAGTTGCGTCAGGCCGTGGCGGGCGGCAAACGTGCCACCTACCTTGTCGACAGCGGGGACCAGCCATTTGTCTGGGCTGCTGCCGACGTCAACACTCAGGTGGTGGCGATTCGCGTCCCGTACACCGCGCAGCGGGAATCGATCGCCAGCGTCGATCGGACACTTCGCAACGCCACCATCGCAGTGATCGCAGCGGGTGCCGTCCTGGGTGTGCTGCTTGGACTCGCGATGTCGTATCGATTGCGCTCGGCCGCCCGTGCGGCCCGCAAAGTGTCTACCGGAGCGAACATCCGCGTCCGCTCGGTCACCTGGTCACTCTTCGACGACGAGATCACCGAGCTGGCGGATGCGGTCGACGCAATGTCGGATGCGCTGCGGGGACAACTGGACGCCGAGAAGCGCGTGACAGCCAACATCGCGCACGATCTCAGAACACCCATCTCCGGACTGGTCGGCGCCGCAGAGCTCCTGCCACCCGGTAGGCCAACCGAATTGGTGCGCGACGGCGTCCACAAACTCAGGAGGCTCGCCGAGGACGTCATCGAAGTGGCCCGCCTCGACACCACCTCCGAGCAGGCTGACATCCAATCGGTGGAACTGGCACCGGTGGTTCACCACGCGATTTCCACCACCGGGGTGGAGTGCAAAGTGAGAGTTCACGGGACCCCTGTGTCGCACACCGACGCACGTCGGCTCGAGCGGATCATCGCCAACCTGATCTTGAATGCTCGAAATCACGGTAAGCCGCCGATCAATGTCGACGTCGACCACTCCCGCGTCACGGTGCGGGATCGGGGCATCGGGTTCACTGAAGAGTGGCTTCGTCAGGGGCCGAGGAGATTTCAGACCAACTCCGTCGAACGCGGCCCGAACTCAGGCCTGGGCCTCGGCTTGACGATCGTAGTGGGACAAGCGGCGGTCATCGGCGCTCGTATCAACTTCTCGAACCATCCGAACGGGGGCGCGGTGGTGACGATCGACCTCCCTGAATGCCCGTCAGACGAGTTCGATTGACACCGAGCCAGTTCTGCCGATCGGCCGGGACGCAGTGCCCCGGCCGATCATTGGTGGTGTCCCGGACTCAAACCTGTCCGACAGTGACTCCGGTTCGAACGTCCGGTGCACCGAGGCGCGCCGCATCAGCGGTCAGGTCATCGGGCTGCTCCTGAGATTCCCGCTCGGCTGCAACACGCAACCGGTAGTGTTCGATCTCCTCGGCAATGTGCTCGGGAGTCCAACCCAGCACCGGCGCAACCAGTTCCGCCACTTCGGTAGCTGCCGCATCGCCGCGATCGGTAACCTCGATGGAGATGCGGGTACGACGGGTGAGGATGTCGTCGAGATGCTGCGCACCCTCATGGCTCGCAGCGTAGTGGATCTCCGCCTTGAGGTACTCGGGGGCGGAGTCCAACGGCTGCCCCAGTTCCGGTCGCGCCTCGACGAGTTCGAACAACTCGTCAGCCAGAGTGCCGTACCGACCCAGTAGGTGCTCGATGGTCGAAACGTGCAGTCCCGTGCGCTCAGCGGTGAGATGCCGATTGTTGTGCGCGGCAAAGTAGCCGTCGGCACCCACAAGTTGGATACGCTCGGTGCAGGACTTCGGCACCTTCTGTTCCAATCCGTGCACCGCGGAATCGACAGCGTCCTTGGCCATCACGCGGTAAGTGGTGTACTTGCCACCGGCGACCACCGTCAAACCTCGGACCGGACTCGACACCGCATGCTCACGCGAGAGAGTGCTGGTCGAATCCGATTCGCCGAACAGCAACGGACGCAACCCCGCGTACACACCGACGACGTCCTCGTGCGTCAACTCGTCCTGAAGGAGCTTGTTGACATGTCCGAGGATGTAGTCGATATCGCTTCGGCTCGCTGCCGGATGGGCGAGGTCGAGGTTCCAGTCGGTGTCCGTCGTACCGATGATCCAGTGGCTTCCCCACGGAATCACGAACAGCAGACTCTTCTCGGTCCGCGTGATGATTCCGGTCGCAGAGTTGATGCGGTTTCGCGGGACGACCAAATGCACACCTTTCGAAGCGCGAACCTGGAATTGTCCTCGACCACCGACCATTTCCTGAATCTCGTCAGTCCACACACCGGCGGCGTTGATGACCTGACGAGCACGGATCTCGAACGCGCGACCTGTTTCCAGATCCACGGCCTTCACCCCGACTACGCGGTCCTCCTCACGGAGAAAGCCGATTACGCGGGTGCTGTTGACGCACAGCGCACCGTACTCGGCCGCCGTGCGCGCCAGCATCATCGTGTGGCGGGCGTCATCTACCTGACCCTCGTAGAACTTGACCGAACCCCGGATAGCAGAGCGCTTTCCGGACGGGAACGATTCGAGAGTCTTCTTCTTGCCCACATGCTTGTGGTGTGAGGGAACCCCGCGGCCTGCGCCCATCACGTCGTAGACGCCGATGCCCAGACCGACGTACGGCCGGTCGATCAACTTCTCGAGTGGGTAGATGAACGGCACCGGCTTCGCGAGATGCGGGCACAGCGAATTCAGAACCAGCGACCGCTCACGCAGTGCCTCGAACACGAGCGCAAAATTGAACTGCTCGAGGTAACGCAGTCCGCCGTGGAACAGCTTGCTCGACCTGCTCGAGGTTCCGGACGCGAAGTCGCGAGCCTCCACCAAGCCCACCTTCAGACCGCGAGTTGCGGCGTCGAGCGCGCTACCCGCTCCGACCACGCCACCGCCGATAACGAGGACGTCGAGTTCGGTTTCTTCCAACTTCTTCAGCGACTCCGCCCGCGAGGACGGACTCAATGCTTGTGCTGTGCTCATGAAAACTGTTCCTTCACTTGAAAATAGGTAGAAATGGGGGCGCCGCGATCAGTCTGCGTCGACCCAGTCGAGTGTCCGAGTGACGGCTTTCTGCCAGCCTGCATACAGGCGCTCACGCTCGGCCGAATCCATCGACGGCGTCCAGCTCTTGTCCTTCGCCCAGTTGCTGCGAATGTCGTCCTCGCTCTCCCAGTACCCGACCGCGAGACCAGCGGCGTACGCAGCGCCCAATGCCGTGGTCTCCGCAACGACAGGGCGGATCACCTCGACGTCGAGCAGATCGGCCTGGAATTGCATGAGGAGTTCGTTCGCGACCATTCCGCCGTCGACCTTGAGAACCTTCAAGTCGACACCCGAGTCGAGGTTCATCGCCTCGATCACCTCACGACTCTGGTACGCAGTCGCTTCGAGCACCGCCCGGGCAAGGTGCCCCTTGTTCACGAACCTTGTCAGACCGACGATCGCACCGCGTGCATCCGCGCGCCAATGCGGTGCAAACAGGCCCGAGAACGCGGGCACGAAGTACGCGCCACCGTTGTCGTCCACAGAGCGCGCGTTCACCTCGATGTCGGCCGCGTTGTCGATCATGCCGAGGTTGTCCCGAAGCCACTGGACCAGCGAACCGGTCACGGCGATCGATCCTTCCAGTGCGTAAACCGTTGGCTGCTCACCGATCTTGTAACAGACCGTCGTCAACAAGCCGTTCTTGCTCATCACCTTTTCGGTGCCGGTGTTGAGGAGCACGAAGTTGCCGGTTCCGTAGGTGTTCTTCGCTTCTCCGGGCGAGAGGCAGGCCTGACCGAAAGTCGCTGCTTGCTGATCGCCGAGGATTCCGGCGATCGGCACGCCGGACAACGTTCCGCGTTCGCGCACGAATCCGAAAGTTTCGGACGAGCTGCGAATCTCGGGGAGCATCGATTCGGGGATGCCCATGTCGGCGCAGATCGCCGAATCCCAAGCGAGAGTGTCGAGATCCATCAACAGAGTGCGCGACGCGTTGGTGGGGTCGGTAGCGTGCACTCCGCCGTCGACGCCGCCGGTCATGTTCCACAGCACCCAGGTGTCCATCGTGCCGAAGCACAACTCGCCTGCTTCGGCCTTCTCACGCGCGCCCTCGACGTTGTCGAGAATCCACTTGACCTTGGGGCCCGAAAAGTACGTGGCCAACGGCAATCCGGTGACTTCGGTGTACTTCCTGGGGCCGTCTTCGCCGGCGAGTGCAGTACAGATTCGATCGGTGCGTGTGTCCTGCCAGACGATGGCGTTGTAAACGGGCTTTCCGGTTGCTCGTTCCCAGACCACTGCCGTCTCACGCTGATTGGTGATGCCGACGGATGCGATGTCGGCCGCGGTCAGATCTGCGTTGGCCAAGGCGCCCGCGGTGACGTTGCGGACGTTGTCCCAAATTTCGATCGGATCGTGTTCGACCCAGCCTGCCTGCGGAAAGATCTGTGTGTGCTCGTGCTGTTCGACAGCGACTACGTGCCCACTGTGATCGAAGATCATGCATCGCGTGGAGGTGGTTCCCTGGTCTATCGCGGCTACGAACTGCGCCATCGTGCTACCCCTTTGGTGTCGAAGAAAGTGCGAAAGATTTACTGTCAGAGATGATGATTCGCCATCAGGCCGGTATCGTGGCCGGCTCCTCGGCTGCCTTCTCCACCGACTCGTCAGGCAGGAATCGACCAATCAGCTTGTCGTAGAGGAACACCCCGATCGGAGCGCCGATCAGCGGCCCCACGATGGGCACCCAGAAATACAGGCTCCCGTACTGATCTCGCCAGGCGCTGCCGTAACCGGTGAGATACGACGCCAGCCGCGGACCGAAGTCACGGGCCGGATTGATGGCGTAACCCGCGTTGGTCGCCCATGCGAATCCGATTGCCACCACGATCAAACCGACGACGAAGGGCGCAAGATTCGCGAGCGGCGGAGTTCCCCGAGTATCGGTCACCGCAACGATGAGGAACAACAGGATCGCCGTGCCGATGATCTGATCTATCAGCGCTGATCCCAGACTGACCGGGAGCGTTCCGTTTCCGGGCATCGTCGAGAAGATCGTCTGAGTCGCCGTTGTGTGTCCGGGATCGATGGCATTGAGCATGTCGTTGTAATTCCACCGGACGATCAGGGCCGCGACAAAGGCTCCAGCGGTCTGCGCCAGCGTGTAGGGCAGGACCTTGCGCCAGGAGAATCCCCGGAAGATCGCAAAGGCGAAGGTCACTGCGGGGTTCAGATGAGCACCCGTCACCCGGCCTGCGACATAGATGCCGAACATGACGCCGAGTCCCCAGGCCCACGCGATACTGTCGTGTCCGCCGAGACCCCCACCGCTCCCGCCGGACACAACCTGCGCCACAACTCCGACGCCGAACAAGATCAAGATCATCGTTCCGGCGAACTCGGCTGCCAACTCGCCTGGAAGCCCTAATCGCTTGGCTTTCTCCATCCCCACCCTCACTTCGTTGTGATGCATGTCATAGTTTGGATTGCTGCACCCGTAGCGTAAGGCCGTTTGCACATTCACGCATAGCTCGTGCACATATGTGCAAATGCCCCATTTGCGCACCGTAACGCGGGTAACAGACACACTTCTGGGACTTTGCGTGATCGAGCGCCTCGGCCTGGGCCTACTCGGATAAGATTCGGTTCAATGCTCTTGCACGTACGTGCAGACAGGACGAACCCATGGAAACTCCCACTTCGGACTCCGCTACCTCCGATCCGGCGGACCCGCGCATCGCCGACGCAGTTCAGGCCGCACGCCTCTACTACTTCCAGGACCAGACCATGGCTGCCATCGGCCGCGACATGGGGGTGTCCCGATCCACCGTCTCCCGATTGATCACCTACGCGCGCACCTCGGGTCTCGTCGAGATCAAGATCAGCACCCCGCACGGCCAGGCTCCTCGCATCGAACGCGAGTTCTCGGAACGGTACGGAGTGCGCGCCCACGTGGTGACCGTGCCGGAACTGGTGGGAGATCTCGAGCGACTCGAAAAGGTCGCAACCTTTGCAGGACGCCTGCTGGCGTCGTTCTTCGACAGCGACATGGTGATGGGGATCGCCTGGGGAACCACACTCAGTGAAGTCAGCAAGCACCTTGCCCCCAAACGCACGTACAACTCGTACGTCGTGCAACTCAACGGCGCCGCGAATACTCGCACCACCGGAATCTCTTACGCCAGCGACATCATCAGAACCATCGCCGACGCCTACGGTGCTCTGCCACAAGGATTTCCGGTGCCTGCCTTCTTCGACTACCCGGAAACCCGGGAGCAACTGTGGCGCGAACGAAGCATCAAACGCGTCTTGGACATGCAGAAGCGAATGGACCTGGCAGTCTTCAGCATCGGCGTACCGGGCGGCAACGTACCGAGTCACGTCTACACCGCCGGATACCTCGAACCCGATGAAGCAGAAGCACTTCGACGCGACGGAGTGGTCGGCGACATCGCAACCGTCTTCTTCCGGTCGGACGGGAGCTACCGCGGAATCGAACTCAACGAGCGCGCGAGCGGCCCGCGACTGGACCTTTTCGAGAAGGTCGCCAGACGCGTGTGCATCGTCGCCGGAACAGCAAAACTGCCGGCCCTGGAGGGAGCACTACGGGGCGGGCTGATCACCGATCTGATCATCGACGACGTCAGCGCCACCGCGCTGGTGTCCTGACCGCTGCACCAGCTTCTCGATTCCGTCGAGAAGTAAGCCGAGCGAGAAACTGAAATCGAAGGCATCGTCGCCGGCGGCCTCACCCTCCGGGCTGCCGTCCTCGAAGCCGCCTTCCTCGATTGCGGCACTCAGGTAGGGGAATCCCTCCCGATTGATGACACGAGCAATGAGAGCACCGTATGCGACGTCGTCGTCTGCCGACTGCGCTGAACGAGACGCCAGGTCAGCCGAGAATCGAGCGCGGCCGATGACGAACAACGACACGTTGGTCACCACCTGGAACTTCGACGCGGCGCTCAGGGCGACCCCGTCGAGGGCGCTCAGACCCGCGTCGAGCCACGCCATGTTGTTGGGCCCGGTCGGTGGAGCCGTGATGGGCAGCTTGAGCCACCACGGTCGACTCAGCATCGTGGCGTACTCCTGATTCGCCCACGCCTCGAGCTTGACGCGCCAGGTCACGCCGTCGGGAATTACCGGCGGCGGCCCGATCACCCGATCCGAAATCAGTTCGATCAGTTCGTCTTTGCTTGCCACGTAGCGGTAGAGCGACATGGTCGTGAACCCGAGCGCTTTGGCCACGCGGCCCATCGACAGAGCGGTGACGCCTTCTGCGTCGGCCAATTCGATCGCGGTGTCGAGAATTTGCTCGAGACTGAGCCCCTTCTTCGGACCCCGCGTTCCCGGCTGGTCCAGTCCCCAGGCCAGTTCAACTGCTCTCGGTAGCGCTCCGCGATCCATAAGCTCCCACTCTTCACTCTTGCCATCATCCTAGAACTGTGTACGCTATAAACACGAGTTTATTACATACACAGTTCTTACTTGGAGGTCTCGATGTCAGGAACGATCCCCGCAATCTCGGTCCGCGGACTCCGTAAGCGCTACGGCGATCAACAGGTACTGGCTGGACTCGACCTGTCGGTCCCGGCCGGATCGGTGTACGCCCTCCTCGGCGCGAACGGCGCCGGAAAGACCACGGCCGTAAGAATTCTCACCACCCTCATCCCCTTCGACGGAGGTGAGGTCATGGTCGCGGGGCATTCACTGCCCGGAGATCCACAGAACGTTCGGCGGCGCATCAGCGTGACCGGGCAGTACGCAGCCGTCGACACCTTGCTGACCGGATTCGAGAACCTCACCCTGCTGGGCGAACTGAATCACCTGGGCCGGAAGAACTCCCGTCGCCGTGCCGAGGAATTGCTCGACCAGTTCGTTTTGACGGACTTCGGCGACAAACGCGCCGGCAACTACTCGGGCGGCATGCTCAGACGACTCGACATCGCAATGAGCCTCGTCGCCCGACCGGACGTCGTCTTTCTCGACGAACCCACCACCGGCCTGGACCCGCGAAGCCGCCACGACATGTGGTCGATCGTTCGAGGACTCACAGCGTCAGGCGTCACCATCTTCCTCACCACCCAATACCTCGACGAGGCAGACGAATTGGCCGATACGGTCGGCGTGCTGAGCGGCGGCCGCATCGTCGCCGAGGGAACACCGGACGAACTCAAACGCCTTGTTCCCGGCGGCCACGTCGCACTGCAATTCGAGAACCTGGCCCAACTCGAACTCGCCGCGGCATCACTGCCGCAGGCGCATTCGAATGCCGAGACCTTGACCCTGCACATCCCTTCCGACGGGGCAGTTCCGTCGATCAAAGCGATCCTCGACTCGATCGACGATCCGTCGATCACCGTCGAGAAGTTCTCCGTTCACACTCCGGATCTGGACGACGTGTTCTTCGCGCTCACCGGATCAGGCCAACCCGAGATTGCGAGCGTTCGATGACCTCCACCATTGCAATCGATTCCGCGGTGATGCTCCGCCGGAATCTCAAACACGTTCTGCGCAGTCCGGATTCGATGATCACCGCGATAGCCCTTCCGGTCATGCTCATGCTGCTGTTCGTCTACGTCTTCGGCGGCGCCATCAACACCGGTAGCGAGTACATCGACTACGTAGTGCCCGGAATCATCCTTCTGTGCGCCGGTTTCGGCGCCTCGACCACCGCGGTCAGCGTCTCGAGCGACATGAAGGACGGGATCATCGACCGTTTCCGGACCTTGGCGATATCTCCGCCGTCGGTCCTGACCGGTCATGTACTGGCCAGCGTCGTCCGCAACGTCCTGACTACGGCGATCGTGGTCGTGGTTGCGCTGATCATGGGATTTCGCCCGACCAGCGATCCGTTGCGCTGGCTCGGCGTCGCCGCTGTGATCGTCGCCTTCGTCTTTGCCATGTCGTACCTCTCGACAGCTTTGGGACTCTTGGCCAAGAACCCGGAGGCTGCAAGCGGATTCACCTTCGCCATCATGTTCCTGCCCTACGTCAGCACTGCTTTCGTACCGGCTGAGACCATGCCGTCCTGGCTGCAGGGGTTTGCCCGGCACCAACCGGTGACTCCGATCATCGAGACTGTGCGCGGACTCCTGATGGGCACGCCGATCGGGAACAGCGCGGCCATCGCCCTCGCGTGGTGCCTGGGCATCGCCGCCGTGGGATTCGTGTGGTCGAACTGGCTCTACCGACGAAAGACCGCGAGCTGACCACACAAGAAAGCCCCACACCTGACGGTGCGGGGCTGCTTGTGCTGTGCGCCTTTATTAACCGCGGGGGGTTAGTAAAGGCGCACAGTGGATTACTTGGCGTCCAGCAGATCGATCACGAAGACCAAGGTCTTGCCGGAAAGCTGGTGCCCTGCACCGGCGGGGCCGTATGCCAGCTCCGGCGGAATGGTGAGCTGACGGCGTCCGCCGACCTTCATGCCCGGGATGCCGTCCTGCCAGCCCTTGATCAGGCCACGAAGCGGGAACTGAATGGACTCGCCACGGCTCCAGGAAGAGTCGAACTCTTCGCCGGACTCGAACTCGACACCGACGTAGTGAACGTCGACGGTGCCACCGGGAACGGCTTCGGCGCCTTCTCCGACAACCAGATCCTTGATGACCAGATCGGTCGGCGCGGGGCCTTCCTGGAACTCGATTACGGGCTTGCTACTCATGGGTCCTCCTCGTTGAGGCGAAAATTGGGGGCAGGGGCTAGCGGGACGTGATGTCTCTGTAGTCACGCTCGGTGTAGCCGGTGTAGATCTGGCGCGGGCGGCCGATCTTCGTAGCCGGATCCTCGTGCATTTCACGCCAGTGCGCAATCCAGCCGGGCAGACGGCCCATGGCGAACAGCACCGTGAACATGCGCGGCGGGAAGCCCATCGCGCGGTAGATGAGGCCGGTGTAGAAGTCGACGTTCGGGTAGAGCTTGCGCTCGATGAAGTAGTCGTCCGTGAGGGCGGCCTCTTCGAGTTGCATTGCGATGTTGAGCAGTTCGTCGTCGCCGCCGAGCTTGGCGAGGATGGTGTGCGCGGTTTCGCGGACCAGCGCAGCGCGCGGATCGTAGTTGCGGTAGACGCGGTGCCCGAAGCCCATGAGCTTCACGCCGTCTTCCTTGTTCTTGACCTTGCGGACGAACTCGGCTGCGGTGCTGCCGCTGGCCTTGATCTCGTCGAGCATCTCGAGCACTGCCTGGTTGGCGCCGCCGTGCAGCGGGCCCCACAGTGCGTTGATGCCGGCCGAGACGGAGGTGAACAGGTTGGCGTCCGACGAGCCGACCATGCGCACGGTCGACGTGGAGCAGTTCTGCTCGTGGTCGGCGTGCAGGATCAGCAGCATGTCGAGTGCCTTGGCGACCTCGGGATCACCCTGGTACGGCTCGGCGGGGAAGCCGAACGTCATACGCATGAAGTTCTCGACCAGGTTCAACGAGTTGTCCGGGTACAGGAACGGCTGTCCGACGGACTTCTTGTACGCGTACGCAGCGATGGTCGGCAGCTTCGCGAGAAGACGGATGGTGGACAGTTCCACCTGCTCCGGATCCTCGGGATCGAGCGAATCCTGGTAGTACGCCGACAATGCGTTCACTGCGGACGAGAGAACCGGCATCGGGTGAGCGTTGCGCGGGAATCCGTCGAAGAACCGCTTGAGGTCCTCGTGAAGCAGGGTGTGTCGACGGATGCGGTCCGTGAAGGACTCGAGCTGGGCGTCGGTCGGCAGTTCGCCGTAGATCAGCAGGTAGCTGACCTCGATGAACGTCGACTTACCTGCCAACTGCTCGATGGGATATCCACGGTAACGCAGGATTCCCTTCTCACCGTCGATGTAGGTGATTGCAGAACTGGTGGATGCAGTGTTCACAAAACCGGGGTCAAGGGTGGTGTACCCCGTTGTGGCCAGCAGCTTTCCCAGCTCGATGCCGTCATTGCCCTCTGTTGCCCTGGCAATGGACATCGTGTACTCACCACCGGGGTAAGTAAGCGTGGGCTTTGTGTCATTGTCAGCGGGCACGAAGGATCCCTCTCAAGCTCGAACCAACGAGTAACTACATGCGATCAACTAGAAACTAGTCGCACGGGAGAGATCGTGCCGAAGGAGGGTCGCTCCACGGCTATTTTTCGGGTACTCACGAACCCGACATACCCACCGAAACTGAAACATGTTCCAGTCTGGGCTTTCCCATTCGCGTGACCGGTACTCCAGTCTACGGAATCGCGCATTTACCCACACTGATCTGCAAATCTCGGCTGCAATTCAAGAACGGGAGCAACGTCGGACCTTCCGGACCACTGACACGGGGTACCGAAAACCTATTGTTATCGGCTGATGCCTACCTGGTGTTACACGATCCCACGGTATGAGAGCCGGATCACAGCGCCTTGATGCCCCAGCTACCCGTCCAGGTCTGACCCGGATGAAGCACCAGGAGATCGATGCCCGAGTTGAAGGCGTCAGGCGGGCAGGTCATCGGCTCCAAAGCCAATGCGCGGCCGCGATCGGGATACCCCTTGTCGTTGGCGGGATCTGCGATGAAGGCCTGAATCCACGGGAACTCGCGGTTGGTCCACAGGGCAGTGCCCGTTCCATCCGGAGCCAGCAGCTCGTGTTGCGTGCGACCACTGCCGTCGACGACGTCCAATGCGCTGTACGGAGTGTCCAACTGCACCCCGGCAAGCAGTCTCGGTGTCCGGAAGTCGTAGTCCGTACCGGCGACTGCCTGCGAATACGCGTTCGGCAGCATCCTCGCCGGATCGATCGGCAACCGCGTGCCTGCTGCCAGATGCAGAGCACATTCGTCGAGCGGAAAGTCGCCGGCGCGAATGAAGGTGTGCATTCCGAGCCCGAACGGCGACGAGGTCGCACCCTTGTTCGTGGCCGTGTGCGTGACGGTCAGTCCGTCGGCACCGACCTCGTAGGCGACCGTCAGCTGCAACGGATAGGGCCAACCCTTGTGAAGTCCCACGTCGACCGACAGTTCGACGCGCTCGTACGTGTGGTCCACGAGGCTCCAATTGCGACGCCGGACGAACCCGTGGCTCGCGTTCCCCAGCGCAGGTTCGGTGATCTCGAGTTGATGCTCGATCCCGTCGAACATGAAGTGCCCGTCGCGAATTCGGTTGGGCCACGGCGCGAGAACCAATCCGGCCGACAGCGGTGGCTTCGATCCGAGTGCCCAGGTCTCGGTCAGCGCGCGCTGACCGTTCGGTCCTTCGTGATCGAGTAGCCGCAACCCGGCACCGGCCGCGGCGATCTCGGCTCGATAGCCTCCACCACGGATCTCGAACCCTCCCCTACCCGTGCTGTGCGGCGCAGTCATACGTACCAGTTTCCACCACGAGCGACCGGTTAACCAGGACGTCAGACGGCGCGTCCCACCTTGTAGCGAACGAATGCCGGAAATGCGAGGGCAGAAAGGACAACACCGACAATCACCAGGAAGCCGCCGCCCGCTGCCGCGACACCGGTCCCGAACAGGAAGGCTGCACCGCCGTGCAGCACGTCACCGATACGCGGACCACCCGCCACGACCACGATGAACACGCCCTGCAGTCGTCCGCGCATGTCGTCGGTTGCCACTTGCTGGAGCATCGTGCTGCGGAAAGCCGCCGAGACCATGTCGACGGCTCCGCCGAATGCCAGGAATGCGACCGCCACCCAGAGCAGAATCACACTGGAACCGGGACTCGCGAAGTACACGGCAACGCCGAAGCCGACCATGGACAGCCCCCACAGCGCGATGCAGACCAGAACGGCTCGCCCCTGGTACTGAACCCGTGGCAACCAACCCGAGAAGACTCCGCCCAGAACGGCTCCCACCGACATCGCCGCGAACAGCAGTCCCAGCGCAAAACCGCCGCTGGCGGGGTCACCGAAGGATTCGTGAGCGATCTCCGGGAACAGTGCTCGCGACATCCCGAACACCATCGCGATGATGTCCACCACGAACGACGCGAGCAGAACCTTCTGCGTCGCGAGATACGTGAAACCGCCGAGGACCTCGCTCAATCCGGCTCGCCGAGACGTTCCGGTCGGCGGAATCGCCGGGAGCTTCCATACCGCCCACAGTGTGGCGAGAAGAAAGATCGAGTCGAGCAGGTACAGCAGTTGCAGACCGGCCGACGGTATGAGGACACCCGCCAGTAGCGGGCCGGCTATCGCACCGAACTGCACGACAGTCATGTTCAGCGAGTTCGCGGCAGGTAACTGCCTGCCCGGAATCAACCGAGGGATGATCGCCGCTCGCGTCGGCTGGTTCACCGCGAAGAACGCCTGTTGAACCGAGAACAATCCGAGCACCAACCACACGTTGTTCACGTTCAGGGCAGCCTGGATCCAGAACAGCACCGACGTGACGCCGAGTCCGATCGAGGTGATCATCAACAGCCGTCGTCGATCCATGACGTCGGCCAGTGCGCCGCCCCACAGACCGAAAACGACCAGCGGGACCAGACCGAAGATTCCCGTCAGACCGACGTAGGCCGAGCTTCGGGTGATCTCGTACACCTGTTGCGGTACGGCGACCACGCTGAGCTGAGCGCCGATGACGGTGACGATGCCGGCCGTCCACAGCCGTCGATAGTCGCGATTCTCGAGCGGAGTCGTGTCCGCGAGTAGCCGGCTCACGGCTGGAGACGGACGGCGGACCACTGTCCGTCGACCAGGCTCGTGCGAACTCGATTGTGCATGCGGTTCGCGCGTCCTTGCCAGAACTCGACAGACTCGGGCCGAATCAGAATCCCGCCCCAGTTCGGTGGCACCGGAATCTCACCGTCCACGCCGAATCGAGCAGCGACCTCACGCAGTTGCTCGTCGAGATCGGCACGCGAGTCGATCGGACGAGACTGCGACGACGCCCACGCGCCGAGCTGTGAACCTCGAGGCCTGGTTCGCCAATACTCCTGCGTCAGTTGAGCACTCACCCGCTCGGTGGTGCCGCGGACGATCACCTGCCTGGCAAGGGTCAGCCACGTGAAGTTCGCCGACGCGTACGGGTGGGCGTCGAGGTGACGAGCCTTGTCGGATCCGTAGTTGGTGAAGAAGAGGACGCCGTCCTCGCTGAGCCCTTTGCAGAGCACGGTGCGCGACGCCGGACGGCCACCGTCGTCCACCGTCGACAGAGTCATGGCGTTGGGCTCCGGCGCGTCAGCTTCGACGGCGTCCACGAGCCATTGGCGCATGAGGGGCAGCCAACCGGTTTCGACAACCGAAGTATCCAATTCCGCACTCATGCGGTCCTCGACGGACTCCGATTCGCTGCCTGCTTGCGGATAGCCCACACGCATGGCCGCGAGTTCGTTGTCCACCGCCTGCGGGTCCTGACGTTCATTCGACACAGCCGAGAACGCTACTCCCGGGTACTCACTGGCCAACGGCTACGCGGCACGCGCTAAAGTTTGCCGTGGCTAGACCCGACCCGGACCGCGAGCCGCACCAGCGACAGCGCCGAATCGGGACGAGACGATTGCGCAGTACAAAACACGGTGCGTGCTCATCCCTGCGAGCACCGAGGCGCAGTCACTGAAGCTGAGGCAGTGCGACTGTAGACCTGGCGCACTCGAACGAGGAGAGTCCACGAGAATGGCAGCGAGCGCAGCAATACCGGACGATTTTGTGAGCGGACTCGAAGGCGTCGTCGCCTTCACCAGCGATATCGCAGAACCCGACAAGGACGGCGGCGCACTGCGCTACCGCGGAGTCGACATCGAAGACCTGGTCGGCCAGAGGGTCACCTTCGGCAACGTATGGGCCCTTCTCGTCGACGGCCGCTTCGGCCCCGGCCTCCCGCCGGCCGAGCCGTTCCCCCTCCCCATTCACACCGGCGACGTCCGTGTCGACGTTCAGGCCGGACTGGCGATGCTGGCTCCCATCTGGGGCTACCAGCCGCTCCTCGACATCGATGACGAGACCGCCCGCGACCAGCTCGCCCGCGCATCCGTCATGGCGCTGTCGTACGTCGCGCAGTCCGCTCGCGGCATCTACCAGCCGGCAGTCCCGCAGAGCCGCATCGACGAGGCCAAGACCGTCACCGAACGCTTCATGGTTCGCTGGAAGGGTGAGCCCGATCCGGCACACGTCGAGGCAATCGACGCGTACTGGGTCTCGGCAGCCGAGCACGGCATGAACGCCTCCACCTTCACGGCCCGCGTCATCGCCTCCACGGGCGCCGACGTCGCGGCTTCGCTTTCCGGCGCCATCGGCGCGATGTCCGGCCCGCTGCACGGCGGCGCACCGGCCCGAGTTCTTCCGATGATCGAAGAGACCGAGAAGACCGGCGACGCCCGCGCACTGGTCAAGGGAATCCTCGACCGCAAGGAAAAGCTCATGGGCTTCGGACACCGCGTCTACCGCGCCGAAGATCCCCGTGCACGCGTGCTCCGCGCCACGGCGAAGCGCCTCAACGCTCCCCGCTACGAGGCTGCCGCAGCTCTCGAGCAGGCTGCACTGGCAGAACTGCGTGAGCGTCGTCCCGATCGCGCGATCGAGACCAACGTCGAGTTCTGGGCCGCCGTCATCCTCGACTTCGCCGAGGTTCCCGCGCACATGATGCCCGCCATGTTCACCTGTGGCCGCACCGCCGGCTGGTGTGCACACATCCTCGAGCAGAAGCGTCTCGGTAAACTGGTACGCCCGGCCGCCATCTACACCGGCCCGGCGCCCCGTACTCCGGAGTCGGTCGAGGGCTGGGACCAGATCAGCCACGCGTAGTACCCCGCTCGAATTCGCCAATCACGGTAGTACAGAACACAAGTGAAGGAACAGAAAGAAGCGATGACCTCCACACCGATCATCCCCGCCGACCTCAAGCCCGCCGACGGACGCTTCGGCTGCGGTCCTTCCAAGGTTCGCCCCGAGCAGCTGCAGTCCCTGGTCGAGGTGGGCGCTTCGGTGTTCGGCACCAGCCATCGCCAGAAGCCGGTCAAGAACGTTGTGGCCAGCATTCGTTCCGGCCTCGCCGATCTGTTCTCACTGCCCGAGGGCTACGAGGTCGTCCTCGGCAACGGCGGAACCACTGCGTTCTGGGATGCGGCCGCATTCGGCCTCATCCGCGAGAAGTCGCTGCACCTGACCAACGGCGAATTCAGCTCCAAGTTCGCTTCGGTCGCCAAGGCCAACCCGTTCATCGGTGACCCGATCGTCGTTTCCGCCGATCCGGGCAGCGCACCGGTGCCGGTCTCCGACCCGTCCGTCGATCTCATCGGCTGGGCGCACAACGAGACCTCCACCGGTGTGTCGATCCCCGTCTCGCGTCCCGCGGGTTCGGAGAACGCACTGATCGCCATCGACGCCACCTCGGGCGCCGGCGGACTTCCGGTCAATGTCGCCGATTCCGACGTCTACTACTTCGCTCCGCAGAAGTGCTTCGCTGCAGACGGCGGACTGTGGATCGCGCTGATGAGCCCGGCCGCCCTCGAACGCGTCGCGGAGATCAAGGATTCGGGACGCTGGACGCCTGACTTCCTCTCGCTGCCCATCGCCGTGGACAACAGCTCCAAGGATCAGACGTACAACACCCCGGCCCTGGCCACCCTCTTGCTCTTCGCCAACCAGATCGAGTGGATGAACAGCAACGGCGGCCTCGACTGGACTACCGCTCGCACCGCGGATTCGTCCTCGCGCCTGTACAACTGGGCCGAGGCCAGTGAGTTCGCAACGCCGTTCGTCGCTGATCCGGCACACCGCTCGCAGGTTGTCGGCACCATCGACTTCAACGACGACGTCGACGCTGCCGAGGTGGCAAAGATCCTGCGCGCCAACGGAATCGTCGATACCGAGCCGTACCGCAAGCTCGGCCGCAACCAGCTGCGCGTCGGCATGTTCCCGGCCATCGACCCCGATGACGTCACCGCTCTCACCAAGAGCATCGACTGGGTCGTTTCTCAGCTCGGCTGATTTTCACATTTGCTTCACCGCTCGGCCCCCGGCATGACGTCGGGGGCCGAGCGTCGTTTGCGCCAGGCCTTGTGAGCTACCACACCGGTGGGCGGATCCGAGGTCATCTCGCCCTGCGTGTCCTGCCGAGTCCATGGTCACGAATGAATTACAGTTGAGCGCGGCGCAAAGTCGCGAGCCGGCGCGATAAGGAGGTCAATGTGCGAGAGCTTCGAGTGATCGGACTTGAACCCGATGGATCGCATGTGGTGTGCGCAGATGCTGAAACCGGCCAGAAATTCCGGCTTCCCGCCGATGACAAACTTCGTGCAGCTTCCCGCGGAGACGTGGCTCGACTCGGCCAGATTGAGATCGAAATGGAAAGCCAACTCCGTCCCCGCGAAATTCAGGCGCGCATTCGTTCCGGTGCCTCCGTAGAGCAGGTCGCCGAAGAAGCGAAGATCCCCATCAGCAAGGTCGAGCGCTTTGCGTACCCCGTTCTGCTCGAGCGCTCCCGCGCCGCGGAAATGGCGCAGGGCGGACACCCGGTGCGCGACAACGGTCCGACAGTTCCCACCCTCTCCGAAATCGTGACCCACGCATTCCGCGCCCGCGGCCACAGTATCGACGAGGCCACCTGGGATGCCTGGCGCGACGAGGACAATCAGTGGGTCGCCCAGCTGCAGTGGCAGGCCGGCCGCACCACCAACGCCGCGCACTGGCGCTACCAGCCCGACGCGCACGGCGGAACGATCGTCGCACTCGACGACGCGGCATTCGACTTGATCGATCCTGACTTCGGTCGCCCACTCCGCGGCCTGGTACCGGTGGTCTCGAACGAGCCGCAGCAGCTCGAACTGTCCCGATTCGACGTCGAGCCGGTGGCGGAGATCGAGCCCGAGCCCGCAGCAGTTTCCGAGCGGACAGCAGTTTCCGAGCGCACAGTAGTCCCCGAGCGGACGGTGGTGGCGGAACGGATCGTGGCGCCCGAACCGATTGCTGTCGAGCCGGAAACCGTCGTCACCGAAGAGGTTCCCGAACCCGCACCGGATGTGACCCCGAAAACCGCTCCGCAGCAGACGCAGACCAAGGACAAGCGCGGACGGCCTGCTCTTCCCTCGTGGGACGACGTACTCCTCGGGGTCCGCAGCAGCGGTCGCTGACCCGAAGGAAAGTATTCTTCTTTCGAGCGAGGCTGAGGAGAGAGGGCTGCCGGTGGCTGCACGGGTATCGACGATCTGGTTTCTGGGCGGCGCAGACGCTCGCACCGAATTGAGCAGGTACCCACAGCCGGATCAGACCGAGGCCCTGAAAATCGCCATGTCGCTGTACCCGGACAAGGAGTTCGAGTCGCTCGGGCCTCAGCCGCTGTCGATGGCCGCGACGGTGAGCCCCGGCTACGTCTTCGTCGGCGCGTACGGTCGAGTGAGTGTCGTCTGCAGCTCCGAACTCAGCACCTTCGTCCCCTCGAAACTGCCTGATTCCTGGCACCTTTCGGCAGAGGGGGGCTCGACGCTGTTGATCAGCTCCGTCCCCGAAACCGCGCACGGTTCGTTTGCACTGTGGGAGGACGGCGAGCTACGACGCTCGTTCAGTGCCATCCCGATCGACATCGTCGAAAATCTGGGGATCCCACAGACCTGGGAACTGGAATTCTGGGCCGGCAACCATCCCCTGCGTTACCCGCCCGGGATCCTGCCTGATCCGCAGTCACTTCCGTTCCACCCGCAACAGTTCGCGGAGTCCGCCAACCTCGAGTGGCTGGGATTTCGATACACCGGCGCGCCGCGAGAACACGAACTCGACACAACGCAGATTCTCCTGTGGGGCTTCAAGATTCACCGACCCGGCGAGGCACCCAAACCTGCACCACCAGCCCCCGCGCCGATGCCCGAGCAGGCGCCGACAGAGGTACCCATGCCCGAAAACATGCCGCCGATCCACGACGCACCGGTGGCCAAGCCGCGCGGCCGCCTCGCTCGGTACTTCGGCTTCAAGTAGCGCCGAGCAGCCTCACAGGTTCACGCGGCTATCGCTGCGATCCACCCGAGCGGTACGCCGGCTACCGCGCCGTAGACCACCCATCGCCAGACGGGGACGGCTCGCCAGCGCCAGACGGTCGGCGCAAGTCCGCCTACCGCAATGACATTGACGACAACCGCCAGGAGCACGTTCACGTTGCCCAGCGCGACACAGAACGCCGCGACGGCACTGGTCGAGAGCATGGCTGCGAACACCGACACCGCGATTCCGGTGAACCAGGGCGTGCGGTCCTGAGTCACCGGCCGGTCCTGACACGTTCGTAGAAGGCCATCGCCGCTGCGGTCGCGACGTTGAGCGAGTCGGTGCCGGGCGCCATCGGTATCTTGGCACGAATGTCGGTGGCCCGCATCGCATGTTCGGTCAAACCTGGCCCCTCGGCGCCCAGCAGTAGCGCTACCTTCTCCCCGGTCATCGCTTCGGCCAAAGTGACCGCTTCCGGATTCGGAGTCAAGGAAATGAGCTGAAAACCGTTGCCACGCAGCTCATCCAAGTCGTGTGGCCACTTTGCCACATGCGCGAAGGGCACTCGCAGCACGTGCCCCATCGACACACGGACCGACCGCCGGTACAGCGGGTCGGCACAACCCTTCCCGAACAGAACTGCATCGACACCGAGCCCCGCCGCGTTGCGGAACATCGAGCCGAGATTCTCGTGATCGTTGACGCCTTCGAGAACCACGACGGTCTTCGCGTCCTTCAACACGTCCGAGACCGCGAGCGGTGCCGGGCGTGCTGCTGCAGCGAGGACGCCGCGGTTGAGGTGAAATCCGACGACCTCGGCCATCACTTCGGCGCTCGTACGGTAGAACGGCACGTCCACCCCGTCGAGATCGTCAGCGAGCTCCAGGAGCCGTCGTTCGACGCCGAGGAGACTGATCGGCTCGAACCGCGAAGTCAGCAGTCGCTGAGTGACGAACACTCCCTCGGCGATGACCAGTCCCTTGCCCTCCGGGAGGTCGGGGCGCCGATCCGAAGAGTTGAGATCGCGAAAGTCATCCAGCCGGGGGTCGGCGGGATCTGAGATGTCGATGACGTGAACCACGGGTCTATCGTGCCGTACGCACCGCGAGCCCCCACCACTACTCCCGACCTAACGCAACAGCGTGACAAAATGCGCGTCGAGCACCTGGCTGATCACCTCTGGATTGGTTCGCTCGGGATTGTCGACGCCGTGCGACGCGAGCCCGTCGGCGAGCGCATGCAATCTCATCGCCTCGATGTCGACCGAGGCACCCGGCCGTAGAAAACCCGCTCGATGCGCCGCTTCCACGAACGAACGAAAGTGCTCGAACAAGGTCCGGTCTGTCTCGTCACGCACGGCCGTCAACGCCGAATCGGCTTGGGCGGCAGCAGCAAAGGCCTCCCAAACCTGCATTTCTTCACGCCGATCTTGGTCGAGGGGAACGAACTGATCGGTGAACTGACGTATCGCGCGGCGGATGTCGGGATCGAAGTCGATGCCGGCAATCCTTTCCTCCACCCGGACGGTCACGAGCGTCATCGCGAACAGCAAGAGTTCGGACTGCGTCGCGAAGAAGTGCCGTAGCGACCCCGTCGACATCTTCGCCTCGTCCGCGACCGCCCGGACGCTGGCGCTCGCCACACCGTCTCGACGGATCACACGCCACACGGCCTCGGCGATCTCTTCACGCCGCTCATCCGGACTGCTACGTTTCACCACTTCACAAAACTAACACAGCTGTGCTAGTTTTCAATCACTAACACAGTCGTACTAGAAATGAGCTGATGTCATGATCGTCCACTTGATCATCGCGTGCGAAATCATGTTCTGGGTGTTCATCGCCGCAGGTCTCGCGGCCCGCTATCTACTGCGCCGCAAAACGCTGGGCGCCGCACTGCTCATCTGCGCGCCCCTGGTGGATGTCGTACTGCTCGTCGCCACAGCCCTCGATCTTCGTGGCGGTGGCGAGGCGAACTTCACCCATGGGCTTGCCGCGGCCTACATCGGATTCTCCGTCGCGTTCGGACACAGCCTCATCTCCTGGGCCGACGCCAGGTTCGCCTACCGATTCGCCGGCGGCCCGGCTCCCGTCGTACCACCCAAGTACGGGAGTGCGCGAGCACTGCGCGAATGGCGCGAGTTCGGCAAAGCCGCGATCGCCTGGGCCGTCGCGTGCGGACTTCTCGGCGCGGCCATCTTCCTCGTCGACGACCCCACCCGCACTGGAGCCCTCGACGGATGGATCAGCAAGCTGACAGTGGTACTCGCAATCTGGGGAGCAATCGCCCTGAGCTACACGGTGTTTCCCAAGCGTGAGAAGGTCACGGCGCGCGGCTAGCCTCGACTGCCTGTTCGGTCGCGTCGCATACGATCACCGGACGCAGGACGAAAACCGGCAGCCTGCCACCGTCTTCCGGTCGCGCAAGACGAAGTTTCAGCCCTTCGCTGCGTAGCAGGTACACCCCGGCCACAGTGCCCGAGACGAGCGAGATCACTCCGCCCACGATCAAGGGCGCACGTGGGTCCACGGAGTCGGCGAGCCAACCCAGCAACGGGCTTCCCAGCGGTGTGCCACCGAGGAAACTGAGCATGTAGATACCCATCACCCGCCCGCGCATCTCGGAAGGCACCGACATCTGCAGGATGTTCATCGCGGACGTCGTGAACGTCAACGTCAGTGCGCCCGTGGGGATCAACATCAGCGCCACCAACGCGTATGTGGGCATCAATCCCACCGCGACCTCGAACACACCGAAAGCCACGGCGGCACCGAGGAACGTCCGCAACCGCGGCGCTTCCTTCCGTCTTGCGGCGTACGCAGCGCCGGCAAGGGTGCCCACGGCGAGCGTCGTGGACAGCAATCCGTAACCGTCGGCCTCGAGGCCGAACGTGTTGCGCGCCATCACCGCCAGGCTGATCGCGAAGTTCAGGCCGAAGGTCGAGACCATGAAGACCGACACCATGATCACGCGAAGGTCCTTGCGGCCCCATACATATCGGAACCCGTCGCGCACCTGCCCCTTGGTGCGCGGGGCCGGTTCCGACGGGATCAACTCCTTCTTGTTCATCAGGTAGAGCGCGATGAGCACCCCACCGAATGTCGCGACGTTGAGCAGGAACACCCACCCTGTTCCGATCAGGTTGATCAGCACACCCGAGATGGCCGGACCGACGATGCGGGCCGTGTTGAACGTCATGGAGTTGAGCGCGATGGCGTTGGACAGGTGTTCCTTGCCCACCATTTCGATGGTGAACGATTGACGCACGGGTGCGTCGAGCGCCGAGACACAGCCGAGGGCAAAGGCAATCAGGAAGACATGCCACAACGCGACGAGCCCACCGACGTCCAACAGACCCAACACCAGCGCGCATACCGCACTCGCCCACTGCGTGAAGATCAGGATCCGACGCTTGTCGTACCGATCGGCAAGCACCCCACCCCACACCGACAAGAACAGCGTCGGGCCGAACTGCAAGGCCATGACGATGCCCACCGCCAGCGCGTTGCCGTCCGAGAGCGTCAGTACCAGCCAGTCCTGGGCGATGCGTTGCATCCACGTGCCGACCAGAGAAACGATCTGTCCGGAAGCCCAAAGGCGGTAGTTGCGGTTGTGGAGCGCGGCAAACATGCCGGAATCGGGGTCTCGGGGCACCCCACTATCTTGCCCCTCGAGTAATTCGTTTGGGCAACGACCTCTAGGTAGCGGAGCTACGCGACCTCTAACTCACGGAGCTACTCCGTCTTGTTGACCATCTCGGTGATGATCTCGACAGCACCGCGCAGCGTCGCGAGTTCTTCGCCACCCAGCCCGGCCAGCTGCTCGTTCATCCACGCCTCGCGCGCATGGGTTTCGTCCGCGAGCAACGCCTGCCCGGCGTCGGACAGATTCACGATGATCTGACGACCGTCCGTGGGATGCGGCGAGCGCTCGACCAGACCGAGCTCGGCGAGAGAAGCAACAACGCGCGTCATCGACGGCGGCTGCACTTTCTCACGTGCTGCGAGTACGCCAGGAGTCATCGGGCCGTACTGATCCAGGCTCGCCAAGGCGGACAGTTGCGTCAGCGATACCTGAGCGTCGACTCTGCGGCCGCGCAGATGCCTGGTGAGACGCACTACAGCCAGGGAAAGATCGCTGGCCAGCGCACGAGTTTCGGTGGTCACGCGTCAGACAATACGTCAAGAGCTGGCCGGTAGCTCACGTAATCGAATACCGGTCAACCCTGATTTCACGTAAGGGCGTCGGTAATGGGTCCGACAGTGAAGTAGGCCACAAAAAGTGCCGCCACGATCCAGAGCAACGGGTGGATCTTCTTGATACCACCGCTGGCAGCGTGCAGGACCACCCATGAAATGAAGCCGACGCCGATGCCGTTGGCGATCGAGTAGGTGAACGGCATGACGATCATGGTCAGGAACGCCGGGAGAGCAACCGAGAACTTGGTGAAATCGATGTCTCGGACCTGCCCGATCATCAGCGCACCGACGACGACGAGGGCAGGCGCAGCTGCCTCGATCGGCACGACGGAGTAGAGCGGCGTCAGGAACATCGCGACGAGGAAGAGCAGTCCGGTCACGACGTTTGCCAGGCCCGTGCGGGCGCCTTCGGCGATACCCGACGCGGATTCCACGAACACGGTGTTCGACGACGCCGAAGCGCCACCGCCGACGATCGCGCCCGCGCCTTCGACGACAAGCGCGCGACCGACGTTGGGGAGGTTTCCGTCCTTGTCGGTCAGGCCGGCTTCCTTACCGAGACCCGTCATCGTGCCCATGGCGTCGAAGAAATTCGCGAGCACGAGGGTGAAGACAAGCAGGCTGGCGGCCAGAACACCGATGCGGGTGAATGCGCCGAAGATGCTGACGTCGCCGACCAGGCTCAGATCAGGCATACCACCGAGCATCTCCGGGATCGCGGGGATGCTGAGGTTCCAGCCCTTGGGGTTGGTTCCGAGCGAGGGTCCGACGTCGGCAACTGCCTCGATGATCGCGGCGAGGATCGTCGTGACGACTATGCCGATCAGCAGTCCACCACGAACCTTGCGCACTACCAGAACACCCATGAGCAGCACACCGAAGATGAACACCACGGTCGGCCACGAAGCGATCGAGCCGTTGATTCCGAGTCCGACGGGAACCGTCGTACCGGCGGCATCGGGGATACGGCGGACGAATCCGGCGTCGACCAGTCCGATGAAGGCGATGAACATGCCGATACCGGCCGCGATCGCGGACTTCAATGCCGAGGGAATCGCATTGAACACCGCAGTTCGGAAACCGGTGAGTGCCAACAGAACGATGATCACACCGTCGATGACCACCAGGCCCATCGCCTCGGGCCAGGTGACCTGAGGTGCGATTGTGACGGCGAGCAGGCTGTTGATGCCGAGACCCGCGGCGATGGCAAACGGATAGTTGGCAACGACACCGAAGACGATGCTCATCAGGCCCGCAACCAGAGCGGTGACCGCAGCCACCTGGTTGACCGGAAGGATGTTGCCGAGAACGTCGGTCTTCGCTGCAGCGTCGTCAGCCGAGAAACTGCCGAGGATCAGGGGGTTGAGGACCACGATGTAGGCCATCGCCACGAAGGTGACGACACCGCCGCGAATCTCGGTCGAGATCGTCGACCCTCGTTCGCTGATCTTGAAATAGGTGTCGAGGATCTTGCCGGGTGCCGCCATGTTTGTTCTTTCCCCATCGCTGTAGGTCGCCGTGTGCCGGCGCACATGAAGCCGGTCGCACTAGGGAGAGTAGGCCACCGGGGTACGGGTAGCGTTAATTTTGTGACGGAGACTCGCAACACAACAGGCCTGATCGGCAAATTGTCCGCACCCGCGCCGGCACTGATCATCGGCACCGCGTTGTGGGTGATCGCCACGATCGTGGTCGCGGTGAGCGGCGATCGTTGGTCGGATGCACTCCCGATCTGTTACGCGGGTATCGGAGTCGGCTTCCTCGGCTTCGCTCTGTTCTCCATTCAACGACGCGCAGCTGTGCGCGGTGACAAGGGCGCACAACAGGGCGCCGGTCTAGTCGACTGAGCAGGTCGATTCACCCTTTCAGTATGGTAAGCCTACCCTACACTCTCGTGTCGGTCTTAGCTTGTCAATGCTGAAAGGAACCACGTAGCCGTGAAGATCTCGCACCGAAATCGTTGGAAAAGCCGAGGACGTTGGACGAGACTGACATCCGTTGCTGTGGTCGCCCTGGTCGGCACAGCACTCGTCTCCTGCAGTTCGAACGACGACGCAGCAAGTAGTTCGTCGAGTTCCGGTGGTGGCGCCTTCCCCGTCACGATCGATCACGCTTTCGGCAGCACCACGATCGATTCCGAACCACAACGGATCGTCACCGTCGGTTACAACGACGAGCAGGCTCTGTTGGCTCTGGGCATCAAGCCCGTCGGAATGGTCAACCAGTACCCGGGCGAACCGGACGTCAACCGCACGTGGCCATGGGTCACCGACCCTTGGGGCGGAACCGAACCGACCGTCGTCGGCAGCAATCCCGAAACCACGATCAGCGTCGAAAAGATCGCTGCGCTCGAGCCCGACCTGATCCTCGCGCTCTACTCGAGCATCGACAAAGACCTGTACAGCACACTTTCCGCGATCGCCCCGACCGTCGCGAAGGATCCGGCCTACGGCGACTACGCAACTCCGTGGCAGATCACGACGAAGACCGCAGCGAAGGCAGTGGGTCGCGAAGCCGACGGCGAGAAGTTGGTCGCCGATATCGACAGGCAGTTCGCCGACGCCAGAAGCGCTCACCCGGAATTTGCAGACCAGACCGCGGTGATCATCAGCGTCGACGCGACCCCGGAGTTCTACGCCTTCTCCTCCGAGGACGCCCGCGGACGGGTTCTCGGCAGTCTCGGATTCAAACCTGCTCCCGCGGTCGAGGCCTTGATGAACGGTGAGTTCTACGCGCCGATCTCCACCGAACGACTGGATCTTCTCGACGTGGACCGTCTCGTTGTCATCGGCAATCCCGATGCCGCACAGGCGGTCCGAAACAACCCTGGCTTCCAGCAACTCGACGTGGTCAAGGACAATCGCGTCGTCTACGTCAACGACGATCAGGCTCCGCAGGTCGGTGCGGCCTTGACCGCAAGCTCGGCACTGAGCTTGCCGTGGGCCACGAGCCAACTACTCGCCGAGCTCACGAAGTAACCAGCGCCCGGCGCTTTCTGATCTGCGCGGTTCCCCAGATCCACACCCCGGCCCACATCATCCCGAACGCCCAACCTGCCAGTACATCGGTCATCCAATGGGCAGCCAGGTAGACGCGGGAGAATCCGACGGCGATCGTGTACAGGCCGAGGCTCGCGAGCATTGCCATCTTCGCGAGCCTCGGCAAGGCAAGACGAAGGATCACGGCGGCAACCGAAGTCGCGAGGATCGCGCTCATCATCGCGTGGCCCGACGGGAACGAATACGAATCGATTTCGATCAACCGCTCCGGCACGGGTGGACGGGTTCGCGTGAAGATGCGCTTCAATCCGCTCATCACGAGCAGACCGGTCAACATCGATCCGGCGATCAGCAGAGCTTCGGTGCGTAGTCCCCGAACCAGAAGCACGATCGTGAGCAGCGTCGCGATCAGCCACGACGCGAGGGTTCCGCCGCTGTCGGTGATGACGTCGACGACGTCCACGAGCCACGCCGTCCGCTGACTCACTGCGCTGTCGAGTACCCACTGATCAAAAGACATCTGCCCTCACATTCCTTGCGGCAGAGTCCACGTACGCATCACGTGATGAACGCCGTCCGAGTCCACCCACCACGGCACGATCACCGTCGTCTCGACCGCCCCCGTCAGTTCCACCGACAGTTCGTGATGGATCACTACCTCGCCGCCGGGAACCTCACGGCCGAGGGCTGCGAAGCCGAGAACTGCCTGCGGTTCGTTCGCCCACGTCGTCACGACGCCGGTGCTGCTCACTCGTCCGTGAACGGATGCAGACGCCGTCGCGACGTCGAGCAGATCTGCCAGTGCGTCGGCCGTCTCGAAGCTGCCGAGCACCACTCGTTGTGCAGGCAGTGCCGCTCCCAGCCACGGTCGGTCGAGAACAAGGGCGTCGCCGGGATCGACCAGGTCGCCGGAAAGGCCTCGCACGAACGGCGGCAGGTGCAGTTCCTCCAGGTCGAGAACCCGTCGCTGCGCTGCCTCCCCCAGTAGTCGGTGCGTCCGCGCGACGACGGCGGAGGCCGGCATCCGTAGTGGGTCGGCAAGCCGATCGAGCAGCAGCTGAGCCAGTTCCGGATCGTCGACGGTATCCGATGCCAGCAATCCGGAGAAGAATCCGGCGTCGGGGTGTTCGGCAGCATCGAGTAATCCCTCGAAGGTGCGATCGCCCGGAGCGCGCAGCAAGCCCAGCACCTCACCGCCGAGTTCGGCATTCGAACGCAACCACCACGCCGTGTATCCACGACGGTCGGTGAGCAGCGCCCGCGTCGCCGGCGACTCGACCAGCAGCGACAGCGCCTGCGGCCAGCGGTCTTCGTCCACGAGGTCGAGATCGCGCACGGCTTCGATGTATTCGGGGTCCTCGTCGAGGGTGTCCCACCATGTGTCTTCGGCGTCGAGATCGTGATCGGGGCCGGACGGCAATTCCTCACGGACCACCGTGAAACCCCACCCGACACCGACTACCCGTAGCGCCTGCTCCCCCACCCGCTGAACAAAATCAGCGTCGACGATGCCGAAGGGAGAATCCTCGACCAGGACGCTTGCAAGGGGAGCTCCCGGAAGCAGAAGTTGGTCGGCGGACCGCAATTCGCCCTCCGAATCAGGAAGCAGCACTTCACCGATCCACGACGGCAGCGCTCCTGGCGCCACGTGGGCCGCCAATCCGAGTACAACCTGCGCCAACTCCGTCGCTACCGAATCATCTTGGTCCGCAGCATCTTCGATCAATGCGCGCAGCGCCGGATCGGACAGCAGGTCGGTGGCACTCGCGGTCTGCGCTCCCAATCGAGACAGCAACGGGTGAACCGCGACGGGATGAACCAACCTCGTCCACTGCACCGACGGCGCGTCTTCGCCCAGTTCGACGCCGACGACGACGGTCCGCGGCCCGGTCACCGTCCGTCCGTCGGAGAGCGGAACCGGCAGTGTTCCAAGCTCTTCCACCGCAAGAGTGTCGATCACCAAGGGCTCGAGAGCCGAATAGAGTCGATTCCACCACTTCGGTTCACGTTCCGAACCGCTGAGCAGTTCCGCGATGCGCGCGAGCCCGATGCGGTGCGTCGACACTGCCGCGAGTGCTCGCTCGTGCTTGGGGCCGGAGAGCTCGGGGACAACCAGGCCGCCGATGATGTCGGTGAGCAACTCGGCAAGGTCATCACCGAGCCCGGGCACCACGGATGCTCGCTGCGGCGCGCGGTCGGGTTCACCGACCACCGGAAGCCACTCGTTTTCCTGCAGCTCCTTCAGAAGCGCTTCGCGCAGAAGCGAATCGGTTTCGCTGCGGGCAAAGGCAGGGATCGGGACGAGTGCCGTTCGCTGCCGAGGAGGTAGTGCAGCAAGGAACTTCGCGTACCCCTCGGCAAGCGGAGCGATCGGTGCAGCGGGCATGATGCGTCGCCGATCGGGTTGCATTGCAATGTCGGCAATGATGATCGCGGGGATCGACAGCTCCTCGTCGGATCGCGTCGGCGCCCGCAGGACGTCGTCTGCGACCGGCTCGACGACCCCGTCGCGGACCGGCACCAACCATCGCGCGTTCGGCGCGGTGTACTGCCACCACGTGCGATCACCGATCGCGATCTCGACGAGGCCGGAATCCAGCACCCGTTCCGATCGCCGAAAAGTTTTCTCACCCAGACGAATTGATCCGAGAGCCGGGAGTTCGAGCAGCAGGTCGACTGCCTCACGTGTCATCTGCGAAAGCAGCGCCGCGGCATCGACGTCCGGCCGAAGCGTCAGCACCACTTCCGAATCAGCACCATCGCTCGGCAATTCGCCAGACGGCCACACCAAACGAAGTACGGGGACACCGGTTTCCGGTACCGGGAGTTCGCGAGACTCGATCTCGCGCAGAGTGTGCGAGGCAGAGAATCGAATCGATCCCGTCGACGAGCGCAGTTCCACCTCGTCACTGACCGAGAGAACTGCCGAGAATCCGACGCCGAACCGTCCCGTCACACCTTCGTCGGCGTCGACCTTGTTCGACGCGCGCAGCGCGGTCAGCGCATGTACACCGGATTCGTCCAGTGGACGGCCCGTGTTCGCCACCGTCAGCGTCCGACCGTCCACATCCACCCACAAAGAGCCCTGGACGCCCTCGCGTGCAGCTGCATCGGCAGCGTTCTGCGCCAGTTCGGTGAGCAGACGGTCGCGGTACCCGGCCTTTGCGAGGTCGGATTCCGCAGCCGCGTCTTCACGCAATCGCGTCGGAGATTCCGACCACGCGCGCAGCGTCGCCTCGCGGAGTGCGTCCGTACCGAACGGATCTTCTACTCGGTGGATACCGAATCCTCAACTGCAACAGCGCTCGACGGGCGAGCGGGCACCGCAATCAGCTCGACGGCCCCGTCGTCGAATGCGTCGAACTGCGGCGAGCCCGCACCGAGCGGCAGGCTGGTGTCCGAGTGCGCGCCACAACCGTAGGACACGCTGACCACACGGCCGTCTGCGGAGAGTTCGTTTCCGCACACACCGAACGCTGCGTGCAGCGAACCGGCGAGTGGAAGGAAGAATCCACACAGTCCACACGTCGACGGCGCGGCCTTCGCCATCTCCGACTCCGGGCCGAAGTCACCGTCGAACCAACGCTGCGCGGCATCGAGTCGGCCCTCGCGGCTCATGACCTGTTTGCGGCCGAGCCCGATTTCGAGAGCTACCTCGTCGACTTCCGGGTCACCGGTGGCGACGTAGCCGGGAACGAGGCGAGGATCCTCGGCCGGCGGGGCGAGTAGGTCACCGACGGACAGATCGCCGGGACGAATCCGCTGATCCCATGGCAGCCATTCCGGCGCAACCAACGCGTCGGGACCCGGCAACAGCGCCAACTCACTGATCGTGGCGTGGGTGTCCTCCGGTCCGGCAGCGACGACAACCGCCCACTGCCAACCGCGGTATCCCGGAATGTCTGCTGCAAATCGATGGGTGGCGGCAAATTCGTCCTCCGACGTCACGCCGAGGTATGCCCCCACACCGCCTTCATGCAGGTCGACGACTGCCTTTCGGGCAAGCTCGACCGCATCGGCCAGTACTGGGCGCGGCACTGCACGCTCTGGAGAAGTAGCAACACTCACTCCTCCAGTTTGCCGCACCACCGCAAGTCCGCAACGCACTGGGCTGCCATGCTGGGCAGATGAGTAGGTCACACGCCAATTCCGTGCGCACTTTTGCAGTGGTCGCCGTGATCGCCTCGGCCTTGGCGGGGTGCTCCGATTCCCCCGGCGCTCCCGACAACCTCACGTCCGAAACCGGCTCCGTCGAGATCGTTCGAGTGTCCGCGCACGATCCCGACGCGTTCACGCAGGGCCTCGAGATCGACGGAAACCGGTTGTACGAAAGCACCGGACGCGTCGGGCAGTCCTGGGTGCGCTCGAGCGAGATCTCCGACGAGCAGTCCCCCGCTTCGGGACCGGAAGTTGCGCGTGCCGATCTCGACCCGCCGTTGTTCGGTGAGGGCATCACGGTTGCCGGAGACACACTGTGGCAACTCACCTGGAAAGACGGCGTTGCCATCGCCCGTGACAAGGACACCTTGACCGAACGAGGGCGGTTCCCACTCGACACCGAGGGATGGGGAATCTGTTCGCTCGGGGATCGGCTGGTCTCGAGCGACGGTTCGGCCACGTTGACCTTTCGCGATCCCGAAACCTTCGCGTCGATCTCGACCGTCGACGTCACCAGATCTTCGGAGTCCGTCGGCAAACTGAACGAACTGGAATGCTCCGAAGACGGCTCCGTCTACGCCAATGTCTGGACCACGGACACCGTCGTCCGAATCGACCCGTCGGACGGCACCGTAACGAACGTGTACGACGCATCGGAGCTACGCGAAGAACTCGTCACGGATGGATCGACCAGCACCGTCGACGTTCTCAACGGCATCGCACAGATTCCCGGTACCGATCGATTCCTGCTCACCGGCAAGTATTGGCCGCAGATGTTCGAAGTCCGTTTTGTTAACTGAGTCCGACATGACACAGGACTCGCAGGGGTGTGCGTGGTAGCCGCGCCGACACTAGGACAGAATTGAGTGGTGACCGGACCGCGCGAACCCTACGACCCCGAAACTCGGCGAATCCACGACGAGCCGGAGGGGCAACAGGTGCACCCCGGTTACGACAATTACCCACCCGCGGCCCGCCCGGACAATTACCCACCTTCGGCCCGTCCCGCTGCCCGTCGCACGCCTTTGCCACCGCTGCATCCGATTCCCGAATCGCGGGGAGACTCCGAATCCGCGGCCGGTTCGAAGACGCCGGGGGCGGACGCTCCCAAGGCTCCACCGATGCCTCGCAAGCTCACCGTCACTCGCGTCGCAGCGATGCGCAGCCGCGAACTGACGAACAAGGGCATCGCGACCTTCCAGCGCGCGGCGAAGGCCGACGGCGCGGACAAGTCCGGTCTGACCGCTCTCACCTACGCGGTGATGACGAACAACGCGACCGACGCGGCGATCTCCGTCGCTCTGGCCAACACGCTGTTCTTCTCGGCCGCGACGGGCGAGGACAAGACCAAGGTCGCGCTCTATCTCCTGATCACGATCGCACCGTTCGCGGTCATCGCACCGCTCATCGGCCCCATGCTCGACCGGTTGCAGCGCGGACGCCGCATCGCACTCGCGTCGTCGTTCGGAATCCGGACGCTCCTCGCGGTGATCCTGGTCTTCAACTTCGACAGTTGGATCCTCTATCCGGCCGCGCTCGGCATGATGGTGCTCAGTAAATCGTTCTCGGTGCTCAAGAGCGCAGTGACACCACGCGTCCTACCACCGGAAATAGACCTGGTGCGCGTGAATTCGCGTCTGACGGTCTTCGGGCTGATCGGTGGAACGATCGGGGCCGGCGCTGTCGCAGGTGCGCTCGCGCTGGCTTTCGGTTCCACCGGCGCCTTGTGGTTCGCGGTCGCCGTCACCGTGTTCGGCGCATATCTGAGCATGCGAATCCCGTCGTGGGTCGAGGTCACCGAGGGTGAGGTTCCCGCGACCATCACCTACCACCCGGACGAAGCGCATCACGCCGGCAGCGCCCCACCGCAGCCGGACGCCAAACCTGCCAAGGTCCGTCAGCCTCTCGGACGCGCCGTGATCATCGGACTCTGGGGCAACGGCACCATTCGCGTGCTCACCGGCTTCCTGACGCTCTACATCGCGTTCGTCGCCAAATCACGCACCGATCACGAGCCGCTCCAGCAGGCCATGATGCTCGGCCTGGTCGGCGCAGCAGCCGGTCTGGGTAACTTCGCCGGAAATGCCACGGGTGCGCGCCTCAAGCTCGGCCGGCCTGCCTTGATCGTGCTCCGGTGTACTGCGTCGGTGTGGATCATCGCGGTGATCGCAGCTCTGACGGACAACCTCATGACGGCCGCGCTTGCCACGCTCATCGCATCGGCCGCCAGCGCGCTCGCCAAGGTCTCACTCGACGCGTCACTCCAGCACGACCTGCCCGAGGAATCGATCGCGTCCGGATTCGGTAGATCCGAGACGGTTCTGCAGCTGAGCTGGGTACTCGGCGGCGCATTGGGGGTTCTGCTTCCGACCGAATACTGGATCGGGTTCACTGTTGTATCGGTGTTCCTGACGATCGGGCTTCTGCAGACCTTCCTGAGCTACCGAGGAAGCAGCCTCCTGCCCGGCCTCGGCGGGAAGCGACCCGATCTGGCCGAACAAGAAGTGACCGAAGTGATTTACACCGGTAAATCCAACCGAGGACAAGGAAGTACTCCGCAGTGATGATGCGCTCGAGAACAAAGAAGATCGTGGCAGCGATCAGTGTCCTGATGGTGGTGGCACTGGTTGCTTACGTCTCCGTTCTTTTCGTGATCATCAAGAACATCAACGACGACCCCGACAAGCTGCCGGTCATCACTGCATACGCACACGGCAAGACGATCGAAACGAACCCTGCCGGTTTCTGCACCATCGACCTGTCCCAGTGCGCCCAGGTGGGCGACATCTACGCACTCGACGTTCCAGCGGGCTACCCGCTGCAGCTGTCGTTGTCGACGGACGTCTCGGATGCGCAGTGGGCACTGCTCGCCGTCTACGAGGATGCCGACGGCAACCAGACCGGTGAGCCCCGAGTCTTCGAGCCCGGCGAGGCCCTGGCAGTGACGGTCGAGTCTTCGAGCGATCCCGTCAAGCAACTGGTCGGCGTCGAAATCCACCTCGCCGTCGGTGAGGGAAGCGAACAGGGACTGCTGATCTGGTCGATCAAGACCGCTTGATCCCCGGAACGTCGAAAATGCCCTGCACACCGATTGGTGTGCAGGGCATTTTGTTTCGAAGCCGTGTACGGCAGCTCGTATCGAGCGATCAGGTGTCGAGCTCGCGAGCGACGGCCCGGACGACCTCGGAGATCCGCTGAGCGGTCTTACGGTCCGGGTACTTGCCGTTGCGCAGATCCGGCTGGACCTTCGCCTCGAGCAACGTGATCATGTCCTCGACCATGCCGTGCAACTGATCAGGGGTGTGCTTACGCTCGACGGGCTCACGACGCGTCGCCGTCGCGCCGCGCAACGACGGCGCCGGCTCGAGTACCTTCAGGCTCAGTGCCTGCGGACCGCGGCGGCCCGCAGCCATTCCGAACTCGACGCGCTGGCCGGCCTTCAAGCCTTCGACGCCCTCGGGGAGAGCGGAAGCACGGACGTAGACGTCCTCGCCCTCTTCCTGCGACAGAAAGCCGAAACCCTTTTCGACGTCGTACCACTTCACCTTGCCGGTCGGCACCGCGTTCACCTGCTCATCACTCGACTGGGGCGTCTGCCCCAATGTGCTCGGGAGGCTCTCGGAAGAGCCTCATGGCCTTGCTCGCATCGCTTCCGGTGGAAGAATGCAAAAGAACGCGCCCCACACTTGCTTCAGCGGGGCGCGCAGTCTGTTAACAGTCTACCTGTGACGAACCCGGGTCGGCACCCAGGTTTACAGGCACTATCCTCGTAGGTGTGGACCCTCAACCGAACCCGCGCACTTCCGGCACCGGAAACGGTCTGTTCCGTACGGCGATGGCACTGTTCATCGTCGGATTCCTGGCGATCGTGGCCATCTTCGCAGTCCATATCTTCAGCGACACCCCACCCGGCCTGGCGTTGTACCTGGTAGCACTCGCGTGCCCGATCGGCTTCCTCCTGGCCATCGTCTACACGCTCAGATCCGGTCGACGCGTGCGCTGATCACTCCCGCCTCCAACCGAAAGGTCACTGACCATGAGAATCCTCCTGAACGTGATCTGGCTGGTCTTCGGCGGCTTCTGGCTGGCGTTGGGTTACTTCGCCGCAGGCATCATCTGCTGCATCCTCATCATCACGATTCCCTTCGGAATCGCGGCATTCCGCATCGGCATCTACGCACTGTGGCCGTTCGGTAAGACCGTCGTCGACAAGCCGACCGCTGGTGTCGGTTCGATGATCGGCAATGTCATCTGGGTGATCATCGCCGGTATCTGGTTGGCGATCGGACACATCGTCACCGCCGTCGCGATGGCGATCACGATCATCGGAATTCCGCTCGCGGTCGCGAACCTGAAGATGATTCCGATCTCGCTGATGCCGCTCGGCAAGGAGATCGTCGACGTGGACCGGGTGAATTACGCATAGTCGTGGACCGCGTCGATTACGCATAGCGGGCCCGCGGACCGAAGAACCCGACCACAGCAGTTGCTGTGGTCGGGTTCTCTGGTATCAGGTCGTATCAGCGGCCGAGGCTACCGAGTCCGGGGAGGTTACCGAGCGAACCGGTTCCCGTTCCCGGGTTGCCCGGATCGACGGGGCCGACCGGCCCCTCGGAGACCACGATGGTCACGCTCGAAGCACGCGAAAGCACGCTCTTCGCAGTGATCTCGACGGTGACGCTGCCGACAGCGGTGGGGGTACCCGAGATGGTGCCGTCCTGTGCGAGGGACAGTCCGCCGGGCAGAGTGCCACTGGTGAGTGCAAACGTTGCGCGCGCATCGGCGGCAGTGAGCTTCTGCGAATACGCCTTACCTACCTGAGCGGCAGGCAATTCGACGGTGGCGGGTAGCGGGTACGCAGCAACGACTGTCACCTTGCCCCCGTTGGTCGTCGACGCGATGGCGCCGGTCGAGGTGTCGAGCGCGAGGTTTTTGACCTTCTCCAGTGCCGGAACCTTGGTATCGGTCAGAGCGGTGGTGGCGCGGGTCGTCAGATCGACCGACCACAGGTGTCCGTTCATGACGTCCGCGACATATGCAATGCCTGCCGCAGCGTCGACGACCACGCCGTTGGGAATCGCGGTCGGAGACAGCGTGGTCTTCGACAGAACCGCGCCGGCCGGGGTGATCGCCCACAGGTTGGTTGCCCGGGTGTCGGTCATGTAGATGTTGCCGGTGTTCGTGTCGACATCGACGTCGACCGGGTAGAGGTTGTCGGCACGCACGATCGACTTGAGTGCTCCGCCCTTGCGTACGTCCGCCTGCCACAGCGTGCGGCCGTAATTCTCGTCGAAGAAGTTGGTGTCCGCGATGTAGAGGAAGCCGCGGACACTGTCGAAGGCGAGCTTGGTCGGCGTTGCCGACTTGTGGACCAGAATGCTCGACACGGCGTCGGCGGCGTTGGGGTCGACGACTCGGATGTTGCCGGACTTGTAGTCCGAGAAGTACGCGCGGTGTGTTGTGGGATCGACGACGACATCGTTGATCTGCGGACGCGAGCCGTCGGGGTTCTTCTCGCTCAGCGTGACCGTCTTTTCGACCTTGCCGGTCTTCGTGTCGACAATCGAGATCGCGCCGCCGTAGGAGGAGGACACGTATGCGCGTCCGAGGCCCGAGTCGACGGCAAGTGCCGACGGGTAACCGACGACGCCGTCGATGGTGCCGACGGACTTGCCGGTGTTCGTGTCGACGACGGACAACGAGCTGGTCGGTCCGCCGTACTGCGTGATGTATCCGCGGTGGGTTGCCGCGTCGACGACGATGTCGCCGGGCTGGGTTGCGGAATAGCTTCCGACAACACCGTGTGTCGGATCCTCGGGTGAGGCGTGTGCAGCGGGAGCAGTGACGGCCAGGCCGACAGCAGCAGCGGCAACGGCGAGTGACGCGGTGACCACACGCCGACGGTATTGCAGTTTCATGAGGGGTGCCCTACTTCTTTGGAAGACTCTGCGAAACCTGCCCAAGCGAGGCAAGTCAGGCAAACCTAACCTAAGTTCCAAAGTCGATGTTGAGACACGGGCCACAACCTTGGGTCCGGATCGACGCACCTCTCAATCGCCCGAAATTCTATTTCCGCATAACGTGTGACCTTGCTCACATTACGGATGGATAACGGAACGGACACAACCGGACATTCACTCGGGCACCCCCACCTACCTGGGAAGAGTCTCCTGCGCTTTGTGTGACGCGTTGTACGTCTTTCGCCACGCCGCGTTATCAAATGGTGACACGAGCGACTCGAGCCGTTACCGTCGTTTTCGGCCGGGAAACTCGGCCACCTCCGGCCCGCCGCGCCAAGCCTTGTCCCGCGGGTACCGGACTTCCGACAGAGCATTCCAGGGACGAGGACGGGGGACCCAAAGTCCTCTGTGAGAACAGAAAAGTTCTCCAGTGGACACCGGTTCGATCGCAAGACCGAATCTTGGGGTGAAGCCAGACCCTTTCCAGCCAGGAAAGGCGAGGCCGGGCGACCTCTCAGCCCGAACCCGACAGCTGACCTCGCAGGCGCGTGTGGAGAGGATTTCGACCATCATGAGCGGACGCCATCGCAAGCCCACCACCACCGGCCGCACTGTCGCCAAGGTCGCCGTCACCGGCGCCATCATGGGCGTAGCAGGAATTGCAGCCACCGGAACCGCAAACGCTGCCCCCGACTCCGACTGGGATCGTCTCGCCCAGTGTGAGGCCGGCGGAAACTGGGCCATCAACACAGGCAACGGTTACCAGGGCGGACTGCAGTTCTCCCCCAGCACGTGGAACGCACACGGCGGCGGACAGTACGCAGCCACCGCAAACCAGGCCACTCGCGAGCAGCAGATCGTTGTTGCCGAGCGTGTTCTCGCAAACCAGGGTTGGGGCGCATGGCCGTCCTGCTCCTCCAGCCTCGGGCTGAGCAGCGGCGCCACCGAGCGTTCCGCTCCGGCCACGACGGCTCCTCAGGCAGCTCCGGCTCCGGCGCAGCAGGTCGCACAGACCGTTGCACACCCGGTCGCCGACGCCATCGATCAGGCAATCGCATTCGCCGAGGCCAACGGCATCCCGGTCGACCCGCAGATCCTCGCAGTCGCCGACACCGCGAAGTCGTTCCTCAAGTAACACCGGCAAGACTGTCCGCTCGGACGCTCGAACATCAAGAAGGCCCGCACCGATTCGGTGCGGGCCTTCTTCGTGTCGAGTTGTTATCGGTTGATGACGGTGTGCGGGTGTACGTAAGGAAGTGACTCCACCGGAACCGGAAAGGTGGTGTCCTCGCCGAAGGGTGAAAGTCCACCTGCGCGGGTCGATGACAATTCGGTCACTGCGTGATCTCCGTCTGCAGTTTCCGGCCATCCTGGATCTACATAGTGTTGCTTCGAATTGTTGGCCACGAAGTCATTTTGACAGGACGCCGTTACGCCGTACAGACCAGGTCTCTAATCTGATACCTGATGACCGAAACACGTGGCACCCCGGCGGGCAGTTCCGCAGCCGAAAGTCTGACCGATTGGCTCTCGGCGCGCAGTGACGCCGAGTTGACGGAGTTGCTGCGTCTGCGCCCCGATCTGGCCGTACCGCCGCCGAGCACGATGGTGGTTCTCAGCGGTCGGGCACAGCAACGCGCGTCGGTCAGCCGAGCCGCGGACGAACTCGACACCCTCGATTTCGGTCTTCTCGAATTGTTGGCACTGGCCGGCGCCGAGGAAACTCCGATGACGCGGGCGGAGCTCAACAGTGCGATCGCCGAACGCGCCCTGACCGGCAAGGGCAAGGTCACCAAGAAGGCCGTCGACAAGTCTCTGTCGAAGATGCGCGCGTCCGCCCTCATCTGGGGTGTCGATCCCATCAGCGTCGTCCCGGCAGTCATCGGGATGATTCCGTGGCGTGTGGGGCGCGCCCTCGAACCTGCCGAGGCAATGACCGAGACCGAGATCTCGGCTGCGCTCAACGCTCTGGACACCCGCGAGCGGGATCTCCTCGAGACACTCGCCAACTCCAGCCCGATCGGTCGCACCCGCGACGCTGCCCCCGGAACGCCGCCTGAGCGCCCGGTTCAACGACTGCTGGCGGCCGGCCTGCTGCGGTGGCTCGACGAGCAGACCGTCGAGCTTCCGGCGACGGTTCGTCAGGTCATCCGCGGCGAGCCGGTTTTCGATCCGACGACGCTGACCGCACCTGTCATCGGGGGCGACAAACTCAAGCCGGCGGACGTGAACGCCGCAGCAGCCGGCGAGGCGCTCGAGTTGGTACGCCAATGCGAGAACGTGATCGCTGTTCTGGGCGCAGCGCCGGCCCCCGCACTGCGAGCCGGTGGGCTCGGTGTTCGAGAACTACGACGCGTGGCCAAGACGGCCGATCTCGACGAAGCGCGCGTGAGCCTACTTGTCGAGTTGCTCTCGGCAGCCGGACTCATCGCCAGTGGAACACCAGATCCGGCGCCGGTCTCGGACAACGCGGACGAATACTGGACGCCCACGCTCGCGGTCGACGGCTGGCTGAACGCATCCACAGCGCGACGGTGGGAGGTCCTGGCGTCCGCCTGGGTCGACGTACCTCGAGTCCCGTGGATGATCGGGCTGCGCGATTCCACCGACAAGCCGATCGCGGCGTTGTCCGAGGAGGGCCGCGCTCCGGCGGCTCCGCGAGATCGTCAGGCCATTCTCGGGCTGCTCTCCGAACTCGACAGCGGCCAGACCGCGTCGGCCGTCGAGGTAAGTCGGCTGCTGGCGTGGCGACGCCCGCGATGGAGCGGGCGCCTGCGGACGTTCGCGATCGAGCGGACTCTGGACGAGGCCGCCGCGCTCGGGCTGGTGGCCCGCGGCGCGTTGTCGTCACCTGGACGAGCCTTGCTGCACGGCGGGGACGCCGAAGCCGAAATGCAGTCCGCGCTACCCGAGCCCATCGACTACATCCTGGTCCAGGCGGATCTGACTCTGGTTGCGCCCGGCCCGCTGGTACCGGACCTGCTCGAGCAGGTGAGCCTGGTCGCAGACATCGAGTCGGCCGGATCGGCGTCCATGTACCGCATCAGCGAGGACAGCGTGCGTCGTGCGCTCGACGCCGGTCTGACGGCCACCGAACTGCATGCGATGTTCGCTTCGAAATCGAAGACTCCTGTCCCCCAATCACTTTCGTATTTGATCGACGATGTCGCCCGTCGACACGGACGACTGCGTGCCGGAGTGGCGGCGTCGTTCATTCGATGTGAGGACGCGTCACTGCTGGCGGAGGTCCTCGCATCCGCAGTGGCCGAGCCGTTGGCACTGCGCGCCTTGGCTCCCACCGTCGCGATTTCGCAGGCCCCTCTCCGCGAAGTCCTGACCGAGCTGCGAGCCGCCGGATTCGCGCCGGCAGGTGAGGACTCTTCGGGCACGTTGGTCGATCTCCGCCCACGTGGGGCACGTGTACCCAACCGTCGCAGCCGACCGGCGTCGAGGATGCCGGCGAGCCCGTCGGCGGATCAGCTGGCGTCGTTGGTCCGCACGATGCGGGCCGGAGACCGTGCTTCCGCCCCCGGCCGCGGCGGAGTGCGAACGGACGGTTCACGGGAGAACAACGCCGCCACCATCGCCTTGCTGGCCACGGCGGCCCGAGACAATTCGAGCGTCAACATCGGCTACGTCGACGCCCAGGGGGTCGCGACGCATCGCATCGTCGACCCCGTCAGCGTGGGCGGCGGACAGCTGGACGCCTTCGACCCCGCGAGCGGCGCGGTTCGCCGTTTCACGTTGCACCGAATTACTTCCGTCAGCCCCGTCGACTCCGGAAAAAAGTAGCAAAAAAAGAAGCAACTGGCTTTTTTCTGTAAATGAAGTATGGTCGAGGTCAGTTTGTGATTGCCACTTCGAAAAATGAGGAGCGACAATGGCTGACAAGGCGCCGGGTAAGAACATGAAGAAACCCGCCCAGTCGATCAAGGAACGCCGCGCGGAGAAGCGGGCGAAAACTGCGGAGTCTTCCGAGTTCATCCGTAAGCGGAAGCGGAGCTGACAGCAAAGTCCAGAGAAGACGAGCTGATTGCGAAGCTGACCAATGCCTGCCTCCACCGACACCCTCGTGCACCTGCACGAAACGTTCAACCTGTTCAAGTCACGTAATCGAGGAACTGACGCACGCTCGCGCGGGTACGCAGCGGGCATGACCCTCGCTTCACTCTGCGTCCTCGACGAACACGCTCGGCAATCCGGAATACTTCTATCGGATTTACCGCAGAAAGAGAATCAACCATCGTGAAAAGAACAATCCATACCCTGGACCGCATTCAAACGAGACTCGAATCGGAGCTTGATTCCACTCCGGGTGATTCCGAAAAGAATATCGGTTACCGGTCCGGAATTTCCGAAGCTATTACTCATGTAATGGAAATGCGGAAGTCAATGGTCGCGCAGAAATAGGAGACGCATCGATTAGGCGCTCACCCCAATAACTGCCGCACACCACCCACCAGAAAGACGACCTGGTCCTCGTAGAAGTCGGCAAGCCGCTCCGGCGCGAGCGGCTTGCCACTTCCGCTCCAATCGTCCGCCCGGCTCAACGCCTGAAGGAAGCCCATCAAGGCAATCGCCCAGCGAGTCTCGAGCCGTTCGGGATCGGTAGCAGGAAAAGTACGACGGACCTGGTCGAGAAGATGTTCACGCAGGTGCAGCTCGGTCGCCTCGAGGGCTGGATGGCCCGGTCGTGACATCTGCGGCTGCGAGATCTGCGTGACGATTCTGATCCATCGCATTCCCCGCGTGCGATGGCGAAGGAGCAATGCCTTGTAGGGCGCAGTGACGGCCCGTACCAGCGCCTCGACCGTCGGCGGCGTCTTGTCGGCGGAGAGGGCGTCGACGTTCGCGCTGATCTGATCTCGCACCGACGTTCCCATGTCCAACAGCACCGCTGCGACCAGATCGTCCTTGGTTCCGAAATGGTAGTGGACCGATGACGGCCCGAGACCGGCCGCGGCGTTGACCGAGCGCAGCGAAACTGCATCCAATCCCTCTGTCGCGAAAAGCCGTTCAGCAGTTTTGAGCAAACGCAGACGCGTCGCGTCGCCTTGACGGTTCTGCCGGGAGTCGGTCATACGAACGAGCTTCGCACGGGCTCGACAAACGTCTCAACCGTGGCGAACGCGGAGTCAGAGTGATTCACGGTGTGCTCGCACCCTGTTGTCGCGATCCACCCAGCCGTGGGCGCGTGCGTAGTCCACCATCGCGGAGAACTTCTGTCTCCACTCGGTGTTTCCGATCCGGGCAGCGACGGCTTGCTCCAAGTGGCCGATGTCGAGCCAGACGTGATCCCCCTCGAGTTCCCCCCACGGTTCCAGTACCCGACTCAGAGTCTCGGATCGATCGTCGCCGCCAACGACGACCGAGAGACTGGTGAAGTCGTCGACACTGTTCAGTTCGACGGTCGAGGAGTCGGGGGTGATTGTGACGGCCAGTTGCATACCTCTTCAATACTCCTTCGGAAAGTACTTGGTTCAGTCGATCGACTTGCAACAACGATATCCGACGTCAATGCACCAGATAACGTTGAACTACAGGTGATTACAAATCTCCCACTGTGCGGGAGGCTCAACTTATTGGATCAGTTGATCCATGTTAGACATCTCAATCAGAGCGAGTGATCCAAATCACTCCCCTGTCGACAGGAGTTGTCATCGTGTGGTCCGCATCGTCCATCCGCTTCGGAGCCTTCCTCGCCCCGTACCACCCGCTCGACGCCGATCCCGCCCTGCAACTCAGACGCGATATCGACCTCATGACACACCTGGACCACCTCGGATTCGAAGAAGCGTGGATGGGTGAGCATCATTCGACCGGCGCCGAGATCGTGCCTGCCCCGGACATGTTCATCGCGGCCGCCGCAGAGCGAACCGAGCGCATCCAGTTCGGCACAGGCGTGACGTCTCTGCCCTATCACCACCCGTTGATCACGGCCGACCGCATCACTCAGCTCGATCTGCAGACCCGCGGACGGCTCATCTTCGGCACCGGCCCGGGCAAGATCCCCCTCGATGCACACATGATGGGCATCAACCCGTCGGACCAGCGTCGTCGCCAGGGCGAAGCGCTCGAGGCCATTCTCGCGTTGCTTCGCGGCGAGGTCGTCAACATGGAAACCGACTGGTTCACGTTGCGTGACGCACGCGCACAGCTGCCCACCTACCGTGCGGACGGCATCGAGACCGTGACAGCGTCCACGATTTCCCCTAACGGTTCGGTGCTCGCAGGCAAGAACGGCCTCTCCCTGCTCTCATTGGCGGCGAGTTCACCCAGCGGCTTCGACGCACTGGATCGCAACTGGGATGTGTACGAGAAGGTCTCGGCCGAACACGGCCACCGCGCCGACCGAGCGACGTGGCGTGTGGTCAATCCGATGTTCCTCGCCGAGACCCGAGCCGAGGCCGAGCGCGCCGTGAGCCGACGGATCGGATCGATGGCTTCTTACGTGAATCGACAGACCGGCCAGAGCCCGGCCTGGGCAGATACACCTGCCGGAATCATCGATCAGTGGCGCAACGACACGCTCGGCGAGTTCGGTCAGGCGATCATCGGTACCCCCGAAGATGCGATCGCACAGATCGAGCGTCTGATCGAGAAGACGGGAGGGTTCGGCACGTTCTTGATCCTTCACGTCGACATGGCGAGCTGGGAGGACACCAAACGCAGCTACGAATTGTTCGCCTCCGAGGTGGTCCCGCACTTCCGGAAGCGAAATGTCGGGCGTCAGGCGAGCATGCAGTTCGCCGAGGACAATCGCGAATACCTGATCGGCGGGCTGGTCGGAGCGATCACCAAAGCCCATACCGACTACTACGGCCGGCCGGCCGAGACGGGAGCCGTGCGCGCATGAGGGCCGTCCGTTTCCAGCAGGGAGAATTCGCGGTCACCGAGATCGCCGACCCGCCGCCGTTGGCACCCCATCAGATCCGCATCGACGTCGTCGCCTGCGGGATCTGCGGCAGCGACCTGAGCATGTCGAAGGACCCGTGCCGATTCGTCGAGGTCGCGCACGACGGGGGCTACCCGCTCGCCACCTTCGATCCGGACGCGCCAGTGGTGCTGGGGCACGAATACGCGGGTATCGTCTCCGAGACCGGTTCTGCAGTAGACGATTTCGCGATCGGCGATCGGGTGGCCGGCATCGGCTTGGCCACCGACACCGCTACTGGGATCCCGACGATCATCGGCTACTCGAACGAGTACCACGGCGCGTTCGGCGATCACATAGTCGTCGACGCGTTCTGGGTCCGCAAAGTTCCCGACCACCTGTCACTCGAGCACGCCACACTTGCCGAACCTCTCCACGTCGGCGAGATGCATCTCCAACAGTCCGGCCTCACCTCGGCCGATTCGGCGCTCGTCATCGGTTGCGGAACGATCGGACTGGGCGCCATCGTCGCCGCGAAAGCGCGCGGAGCGCAGATCGTCATCGCGTCGGAGCCCTCCCCCAAACGACGCGAGCTCGCCGCGAAGATGGGCGCGGACATCGTCGTCGATCCGGCCGAGCAGGATCCGATCGAACTGTGGAATCGAATGATCGCCGAAGGCAACCAGCTTGTCGGCCAGGCCGCGAACGGAGTTCTGATCGCCTACGAATGCAGCGGGCGGGCGGGAGTCATCGGAGAACTGATGCACACTCTGCCGTTCAACTCGCGGATTCAGGTTCTGGCTGCGCCGTTCGGCGACGAGACGATCATTCCCGTCGTCGGGCAGTTCCGGAGGATCTCGATCAACTTCGGTCACGGTCCTTACGAGAATGCCTACGACATCACCCTGCAGAGGCTCGCCGACGGCGAGATCGACGCCGAAGCGATCATCACCGGCAGGGTCGGTCTGGATGGAGTCTCGGACGCTTTCGCAGCTCTGCGCGCACCCGACGAACACGTGAAGATCCTCGTACTACCCGCGGGCCTCCCGGAATAGCGGTCGATCCTGCCCTGTTGACGTAGGGGTGCTCGCACTCGGGCACCTCTACTTCGGGCTGTGCGAGCGTCGCCTGTTGGCGTCTGCGCCCCGATACCAGGACAATGGCAGGGTTGGCGTCAGCCGACAACGCGGCGCAACGCTCTGTGGCTGCCGCGTTTGCTTCACTAGGAGGATTCCGTGACCGACGGACCGTTGATCGTCCAATCCGACAAGACGCTGCTGTTGGAGGTCGACCACGAGCGCGCCGGCGATGCCAGGCAGGCAATCGCCCCCTTCGCGGAACTCGAACGGGCCCCCGAACACGTCCACACCTATCGCATCACTCCCCTGGCCTTGTGGAATGCCCGCGCCGCCGGACACGACGCCGAGCAGGTTGTCGACGCGCTCGTGTCGTACTCACGATTCGCGGTTCCACAACCGCTGCTGGTCGACATCGTCGACACGATGGCCAGGTACGGACGCTTACAGCTGGTCAAGAGCCCGGTGCACGGCCTCATCCTGGTCAGCCTCGACCGCGCAGTCCTCACCGAGGTGATGCGACACAAGAAGATCTCGCCGATGCTCGGTGAGAAGGTCGACGACGACACCGTGATCGTCCACCCGAGCGAACGCGGCCGCCTCAAGCAGATGCTGCTCAAGGTGGGCTGGCCGGCCGAGGACCTCGCCGGCTACGTGGACGGCGAAGCGCACCCGATCGATCTCGCTTTCGAAGAGGGCCACTGGGAACTGCGCGACTACCAGCAGATGGCAGCGGATTCGTTCTGGGCCGGCGGCTCGGGCGTCGTCGTGCTGCCGTGTGGCGCCGGCAAGACGATGGTGGGCGCCGCAGCGATGGCAAAGGCCAAGGCCACCACCCTCATCCTCGTCACCAATACCGTTGCCGGTCGTCAGTGGAAGCGTGAGTTGATCGCGCGTACATCGTTGACCGAGGAAGAAATCGGCGAATACTCCGGCGAGCGCAAGGAGATTCGGCCGGTCACGATCGCGACCTACCAGGTGATCACACGTCGCACGAAGGGCGAGTACAAGCACCTCGAACTTTTCGACTCCCGCGACTGGGGACTGGTGATCTACGACGAGGTACACCTGTTGCCCGCGCCCGTCTTCCGGATGACGGCAGATCTGCAGTCGCGCCGCCGTCTCGGCCTGACCGCAACGCTGGTTCGTGAGGACGGCCGCGAAGGCGACGTCTTCTCGCTCATCGGCCCCAAGCGCTACGACGCTCCGTGGAAGGACATCGAAGCGCAGGGCTGGATCGCGCCGGCCGACTGCGTCGAGGTGCGAGTGACGATGACGGACGCCGAGCGCATGTCCTATGCCGTCGCCGAACCGGAGGAGCGCTACAAACTGTGCTCGACGGCTCACACGAAAATTGCGGTCGTGAAGTCGATCCTGGCCAAGCACCCCGATTCTCCGACTTTGGTGATCGGTGCGTATCTCGATCAGCTCGACGAACTCGGCGAAGCCCTGAACGCCCCGGTGATCAAGGGATCCACCAAGAACAAGGAACGCGAGATCCTCTTCGATCAGTTCCGTAACGGTGAGATCCAGACGCTGGTGGTGAGTAAGGTCGCGAACTTCTCGATCGACCTTCCGGAGGCGTCTGTCGCCGTGCAGGTTTCGGGAACCTTCGGGTCGAGACAGGAAGAAGCGCAGCGACTCGGACGCCTACTGCGACCCAAGCACGACGGCGGTCAGGCTCACTTCTATTCGGTGGTCTCGCGCGACACTCTCGATGCGGAGTACGCGGCACATCGTCAGCGATTCCTCGCCGAACAGGGCTACGCCTATCGGATCACCGACGCCGATGACCTGCTCGGACCTGCCATCGGCTGAGCATTTCTGCAACACGTTGCAGAATCAAATGGACATACGTCCAGTTATCTGTAGAGTGTCCCCTGTCACAGTCGTGTCCATCGGCCGGGGGTCACCAGCACCATGCGCTCAGTTCCACGTCTACGGGGTCGGCTCGCCGGAACCATCTCGCTGCTGACTGCCGCCGTCGTCGTCGCCACGACCGGCGTCAGCGCCGCGGCACCGAGTCCTGCTCCTAATGCGCAGAACTCGGTGTACGCACTTGCGAACGGTTGCTTCGCGCTGCGCACCGAGTCTGGTGATTTCGTCCGTCGTGACGGATCGGCGTACCTCACCGACGTAACGAAAGCCGCAGACGCCGAACCGTTCCGGCTACATGCGGCCCAGTTGGGTCGTTTCATGCTGTACGGCCCGGACGGGTCGATGCTCTCGCACGACGGCGCAGACTCGGTGCTCGCCACTTCCGAAGCAACTCCGTCCACCGACTGGACCGTGATGTCCACTGGCGAGTCCTTCGTTCTGACAGCGACCTCGAACGGCCGACAACTGATCTCGCGAGATTTGATGCTCACGATGTCCGATCCCGGTGACGTTCCCGACTCTGCGTTCACGCTGATCCCGCGCGACGGCTGCGCCGACTTCCCCGAAGCGGAGGTGGGCGCAAACGGCGTTCCGGGAGAAATCGGACCGAACGGTGAAGTCACCGGATTCATCGACACACACGTGCACATGAATGCTTCCGAGTTCATGGGCGGAAACCTGCACTGCGGCCGACCTTTCGATCCTCAGGGCGTCACCGCAGCGCTCGTCGACTGCCCGGACCATCAACCCGACGGGATACCGGCGCTCCTCGAAAACGTTCTGTCGTACGGCAATCCCTTCGAAACTCACGACACCACCGGCTGGCCGAGTTTCACCGACTGGCCGGCGCACGATTCACTGACACACGAGCAGACGTACTACAAGTGGGTCGAGCGGGCCTGGCGTGGCGGTCTGCGAATCTTCACCAACCTCTTTGTCGCCAACCGTGTCCTGTGCGAGCTGTATCCGAGTAAACGAAATCCCTGTGACGAGATGGAGACCGTCCGGATCCAGGCGCAGCAGACACGCGAACTCCAGGACTACATCGACGCCCAGTACGGCGGTCCCGGCCGGGGTTGGTTCCGCATCGTGAGCTCCCCTGAACAGGCCAGGCAGGTGGCCGCCGACGGAAAGCTGGCCGTCACCCTCGGGGTGGAGGTGTCCGAACCCTTCGGTTGCTCTGTGCGCAACGGAATTCCGCAGTGCACCGAGGACGACATCGACCGCGGCCTGGACGAGTTGTACGACCTCGGTGTCCGGCAGATGATCGTCACGCACAAGTTCGACAACGCCCTCGGCGGTGCCCGTTTCGACGGCGGCGTCACCGGAGTGGCCGTCAACATCGGCAACTACCTGGGCACCGGGGAGTTCTGGCAGTCGGAACCATGCACCGGCGTTGCCGAGGACAATGTGCTGCCCACCAAGGTCGACGGCGCACAGAATCTTCTCGCGGTACTCCCACCCGGAGTGACGCTTCCGGTGTACCCCTCTGGTCCGCAATGCAATTCGCACGGCCTGACCGACCTCGGCGCGTACACGATCCGAGGTTTGATGGACCGAGGGATGATCGTGGACATCGATCACATGAGCGTCAAGACCGCCGAAGCGGCTCTCGATATTCTCGAAGCTGCGAACTACTCCGGCGTCGTTTCCAGTCACAGCTGGAGCGACCCGAGCCTGTACAAGCGGATCTACGCACTCGGCGGATTTGTCGCCCTGTACGCCGGACAACTCGACGCATCGGACGAAAAGCCCGAAGAGCGTGGGTTCATCGACCAGTGGCGGGACGCACGGGCGATGCGAAGCGAGAACTACTACTTCGGTTTCGGCTACGGCGCCGACACCAACGGCTTCGGGCCGCAGGCCGCACCGCGCGGCGACGCCGCAGAAAATCCGCTGCAATATCCGTACACCGCCTTCGACGGCACGGTCATGGACCAGCAGCGCGCCGGCACCCGGGTTTTCGACGTGAACACCGACGGCGTGGCGCAGTACGGGATGATTCCCGACTGGATCGCGGACATGCGCATCGCCGCGGGAGCCGACGGCGACACCATCATCGAGGACATGAGCCGCGGCGCCGAGGCTTACCTGCAGATGTGGGAGCGCGCGCGAAACTAGCTACGCTGGTGGACGGTCCCCGGGCGATCGGGGGCCGGTCCTAGATCGTCCGGCACCACCCGAAGGAATTTTTCGTGGCTGACTTCCAGTTCACCGTCGACAAGGCTCACGCCAAGTCGGTCAACGACACACTGGCCGATGTACGCCGCCTGCAGATTTCTGCGGTGATCTTCGCGATCGTCCTCGCCGCGGTCGGGGCCTGGTTGATCAGCATGGGCGAGGTGTGGTCCATCATCATCGGCGCAGTCCTCGCCATCGGTGCGGCCAGTTCCCTGTGGGTTGCCGTGTGGGCACCTCGCAAGGTGGGAAGCGTCGAATCTCTGTATGCGGACAACCCACTGGTTCCCGCGATCGTCACCGAGGTTCACCCTCGAGCGGCGACCTTGACGGCATTGATCGACATCGCGAAGCCTGCGGCCGGAGCACCGCAGTACGCGCTCGTCAGCCGCAACGTTCGACTCAATCCGAAGTGGCGAGTCGGCGACCGCATTCCGTCGGTCGCACTGCGTTCGGATCGTTCCACCCGCAGCAAGGCTGACACGTGGCAGATGGTCAGTCCCATGCCGATCGAGTGGGGGACAAAGGACTCGGCAGTGCTGGCACGCGCGATCGCTGCTGTCAGTGCGAGCGAGTGGAACTTCCTGCAGAGCCGGATTCCCGATTCCGAAGAAGTTCGCACCCACCCCGATCGCCGGGTTCTGATCAACCCGGCCGATCTTCCTGACTCCCTGCGCTAGCCCTAACGGTTACGCGAGCGCGGGCAGCACTTCCTTCTCGAACATCTCGATTCCCGACGTGTCGTACGCGGCCTCGGGGAAGTAGAAGATTCCGTACTCGAGTCCCTGTGCCTCGAGCGCCGACAGGTTCTCGATTATCTGCTCGGGTGTACCAACGGCGGGCATTCCGCGGAACGCATCGAGCGACGCATCGGCGGCAGCTTCGCCGACCAACGGCGTCAGTCGGGCCTTCAGTGTCTCCAACCGCTGAGCCACCTCGGATTCCGTCGCGCCGATGGCCACGTTGTAGTTGGCCGAACGGACGATGGCGTCGAAATCGCTACCGACGGTGTCGCAGTGCTTCTTCAGGATTTCGGACTTGTGCGCGAAGCCGGCCGGGGTGCCGTCGAAGTTCGTGTACTGCGCGTACTTGGCCGCGATCTTGAGTGTGACCTTCTCGCCGCCACCGGCAACCCAGATGGGAATTCCGCCCTCTTGCAACGGAAGTGGACGGCACAGCGCTCCGTCGACCTGGTAGTACTTGCCGTCGAGCGTCGAGCTGCCGGTCGACCACGCCTGCTGCATGATCTGGATTCCTTCGTCGAGGCGGCCCAGACGCTCACCGGCAGAGGGGAAACCGTAGCCGTACGCACGCCACTCCTGCTCGTACCAACCGCCGCCGATGCCCATCTCGACGCGTCCACCCGTGATGAGATCGGTGGTCGCGGCGACCTTGGCGAGGTACGCCGGGTTTCGGTAGCTCATGGCGGTACACATCTGGCCGAGTCGGATACGCGACGTCGATGCACCGAGTGCGGCCATCAACGTCCACGCCTCGTGAGTCGCTTCTTCCGTCGGCTGGGGAACGGTGTGGAAGTGGTCGTAGACCCACACCGACTCCCACGGTCCTGCCTCCGCGCGCAGCGTGAAGTCTCGCATCACCTCCCACTGCTTCGCGGGGTCGATGCCGACCAGGTCCAGACGCCAGCCTTGAGGTACGAACAGTCCGAATCGCATGTAGCGAGCCTACCTACAGTTTCCCGACGCGCGACCGGGGTGACACCCGCGGAGAGTAGACCGGAATGAAGCGGAACATTATCGCCGCGCCGGCGAACGACGTCGCGCCCAGAGCGGCGAATGCCCACCCGAGTGGGAGCACCGCGGCGAGTAGACCGATCGCGAGCGGCCCACCGAACATACCGGTGTCGTGAGTCAATCGCCATGCAGCGAGGAACTCGGCGCGTTCTTCGGGCGGGGCGATATCGGCACCGAGGGTCATGATCACGCCGTTGCCCAGTCCGTTGCCGATCCCCATCACGACAGCGACCACGGTCAATCCCACTGCACCCGTCGAGAACGGCAACAGTAGGTACGACACACCGATCACCGTCAGCGAAGGCACCGCGACCAGCCTGCGGCCGTATCGGTCCATGATGTGTCCGGCCGGGTACGAGCACAGCAGGTCCACGGCCGCACCGATACCGAAGATCACACTCACCTGGGCTGCATCCAATCCGAGGTGCAATGCCCACAATGGAAGAACGGCCTCACGCGAAGCGCGGGCGGCGCCCATCAGAAGGGAGCCTGTCCCGAGCGTCGACAGAGCGGCACGATGACGGCGAAGGATCTCCGGGAGCGTAACGTGTCCGTGATCGCTGTTGCCTGCCTGCACCTTTCGTGGCGGGTCGGGAACGCGGGCCATCAGCGCCCCGGCGAGCACGACGCCCACCAACTGGACGAGGAATCCTCCGCGCGCTCCCACCAGGAGAATCACGCCGGCCCCGATGAGCGGTCCCAGGAAGAAACCCAACCGCCACATCGCAGCGAACGACGACATTGCTCGGGCCCGTAGACCGAGTGGCACGGTCTCGGCGAGGTAGCTCTGCCGCGCAAGGCCCCACACCGCATTCGCCAATCCGGTCAACAGTGCGCCGATACCGAGCATCCACGGAGTCTGCGCAAGGAGACAGATCACCACTCCTGTTGCACCCAAGGAACTTCCGCCGATGATCGACCTGCGCTCACCGAAACGCGACACGATCCTGCCGGCGGGGAGGTCACCGAGTACGGCGCCCAAACCACCGAGTGCAACGATCAAGCCGGCGACGGCAACCGATGCACCCAGGTCGCGCGCGGTGACGGCCATGATGGGGGCAGCCGCACCCTGACCGATCCCGAAGATGGCCGCCGGTACGAAAACCGTTGTGACCAGTGGCTTGAGACCGGCAATCGCCGGCTGTTCCTTGGGCAGTGTTTCCGTCACGCGCTCACTTCTGCCGCGTCAGCGGCCCGCGAGAACCGATTCGCCGGACGATCGAGGCCGTAGTGACCCAGCAGGGTGGATTCCGTGTATTCGGTCCGGAAGAGCCCACGCGCCTGCAGAATCGGCACGACCCGGTCGACGAACACCTCGAGCCCTCCGGGCAGATAGGGCGGCATGATGTTGAAGCCGTCCGCGGCGCCCTTGTCGAACCATTCGGTCAACTCGTCCGCGACCTGCTCCGGTGTCCCGGCAAATGTCCGATGCCCACGGCCACCGCCGAGTTTGCCGATCAGTTCACGGACGGTGAGGTTTTCGCTCTCCGCAAGGTCTTTGACGAGCTGGTATCGACTCTTGTTTCCTTGGATGCGATCGATGTCCGGCAACGGGGGCAACGGGGCATCCAGCGAATGCTCGGTGAGGTCGACGCCCACCATGTTCGAGAGTTGGCGCAGCGAGTACTCAGGTGAGATGAGATCCGTGAACGACTGCTCCAGTGCCTTGGCTTCTTCTTCCGTATCCGCGATGAAGGGAACGATGCCTGGCAGCACCTTGATCTCGTCGGGACTACGCCCGTACTTGATCAGCCGCGCTTTGAGGTCGGTGTAGAAATCCTGCCCCTGCTCGAGTGTTCGTTGAGCGGTGAACACGGCCTCGGCATACTTCGCCGCGAAGTCCTTACCGCTCTCGGAGGAACCGGCTTGCACGAGCAACGGACGTCCCTGTGGAGACCTCGGCGAATTGAGCGGGCCAGCCACCGTGAATCGTTGACCGTCATGGTCGATGCGATGGACACGATCAGGATCGGCGAAGATTCCGGTCTCTTCGTCCAGGACAACTGCCCCCTCTTCCCAGCTGTCCCAGAGTCCGAGCGTCACGTCGAGAAACTCCTCGGCGCGCTCGTAACGACCGCTGTGCGTCGGTACCGCATCGAGGCCGAAGTTCGCGGCCTCGTCGGCGCCGGCCGACGTCACGATGTTCCACCCGCCTCGTCCACCACTGATGTGATCGAGGGAAGCGAACTTCCTTGCGAGAGTGTACGGATCGCTGTAACTGGTCGACGCGGTTGCAATCAGTCCCACCTTGTCGGTGGCCGCAGCGATCGCCGACAGCAAGGTGACGGGTTCGAAGATCGCCTGGGTGTTGTACTTGACCCGCGGGCCGACTGCTAGACCGTCGGCGAAGAACACCGAGTCCAGCTTTCCGCGCTCGGCGATTCTCCCCAATTCCTGGAAGTGCTTGACGTCCAGGAGGTTGGCCGCGTTTGTGCGTGGGTGGCGCCACGCCGCCTCATGATGGCCGACGCCCATCAGGAAGGCGTTCAGATGAAATTGTCGTTCGGACATGAGTTCGCAGAATCTTTCCGTGAATGTGTGGTCAGGTGGTGACGCGCCAGCGCGAGAGCCGACGTTCGATCAGGACCAGAATCGCGTTGATTGTCAGACCCAACAACGAGATCGCGACGATGCCCGCGTACATGTTCGGGATCTGGAAGTTGAGTTGTGAAGCGGTGATCAGATACCCGAGACCGGCTTTGGCCCCGACCATTTCGGCGGCGATCAGCACGAGAATCGACGACGCGGCTGCCATGCGGATACCCGTGAAGATCGTGGGAACAGCGGCGGGCAGAACCACCTTCTGAAACAGCCGAATCGAGGAGAACCCCAGCGAGGCAGCGGACTTGATCAGCAGCGGATCGACCGTGCGCACACCCGAAATGGTGTTGAGCAGGATCGGGAAGGTGCAGGCGTAGATCACAAGGGCGATCTTCGATTCCTCACCGATTCCGAGAATCAGCACGAAGACGGGAAGCAGCGCCAAGGCTGCTGTGTTGCGGAACAATTCGAGAATCGGGTTGAGGAAGTCGGAGACCGGGCGGTACCAGGCGATCGCAATTCCCAACGGAATCGCGATCGCGATGGCCACGAAGAAGCCGGTCAGCGCACGCGTCAGACTGGCGGAAACATGCTCTTGCAATTGTCCGTTCTCGGCGAGGGTGAAGAATGCGGACACAACTTCGGTGAAGGGCGGGAGGAAGACCTTGTCCACCAGCCCGAGCCGAGGTGCCGCTTCCCAGATCCCGAGGAAGATCGCGATCGCAATCGACGGCTTGGCAATCCGCCAGGCGGTGGAACCAATGTAGCGCGCCGCCTTGCCGCCGGCCTGGCTCCGCTGCGCAATGTCAGGTGTTTTGTCGGCCAACGGTTTCGGAGTGGCGACCACCTCCGGCGTCGCCAATGCGCTAGACATGTGCAACCTCCTTGGCAGGATCGAGTTCGCCGGCCCGAGCGCGCTCGACTTCACCGTGCAGTAGCGTCCAGATCCGGTGCCGGAACACTCGGAACTCCTCACCTGATCGCACGTCGTCGCCGGACCGGTCGATGTCGATGTCGACGATCGTCTTGACGCGCCCCGGCCGCGAAGTCAGTACTGCAACACGTTGCCCGAGGTAGATGGCCTCGTCGATTCCGTGGGTGATGAACAGGATCGTCTTGCCGGTGGCCTTCCAGATGCGCAGAAGCTCGTCCTGCAGCGACTCTCGCGTCTGTGCGTCCAGCGCTGCAAATGGTTCGTCCATCAGCAACACTTCGGGGTCGAATGCCAGGCTGCGGGCGATCGCGACTCGCTGCTTCATTCCACCGGACAACTCGTGCGGATAGCGATCCGCGAAACCTTGCAGACCGACCAGTTCGAGGTAATGCTCGGCGAGCTCGCGTCGCTCGCTCTTCTTCACGCCCTTCGCTTCGAGTCCGAACTCGATATTGTGACGTGCAGTTCGCCATGGAAGCAGCGCGTATTGCTGGAAGACGATTCCCCGATCCAAGCCTGGGCCCGTGATCTGCTTGCCGTCCAGAAGGATTCGACCGAAAGTGGGCGAACTGAGTCCTCCGAGGAGGTCCAGCAGAGTCGACTTGCCGCAACCACTCGGCCCGACGAGGACCAGGAACTCCCCCGGCGCCACGTCGATGTTGATGTCCTCGACCGCGGTGAAAACTTCGTCGGTCCCACGAATGTCGAACTGTTTGGTGACGTGCTCGAGCCGTAGTTTCGGTTCTGTGCTCATTTTGCTGCCTCCAGTGCCTGTCCGTCAGCGCCGCTGTCGGGTGAATACGTTCCGTTGGCGTACGGGTTGAATTCGTTGGTGTAGATGTCCGACGGCTTCAACTTTCCTTCTTCGAGTTCGCCGTTACGGGTGAGCCAGTCGATCCACGTGCTGATCTCGGTATCGGTGATCCTTCCGCCGGGACCGGCGACCCCCGGGCTCTTCCAGTAGCTGATGAGCTTGGTGTCCTCGTTGCGTCCGCGGCTGTTGATGATCGACGTCAGCTTCGCGATCACTTCTTCTCGTGGGTGCGTCTGCGTCCAGCGGATGGCCCTCGCTGTTCCCTGCACGAAATCGGCGACCGCCTCCTTGTTCTGCGCGATGTAGTCGTCACGGAACACCAACGTGCCGTAGGTGAACGAGCCGAACAGCGATTCGTCGGTGAACAGCTCGCGAAGGCCACCACGTTCGAGCGCGGAGTCACGGAAGACCGAGCCGAGGGTGGCGACGTCGATCTGTCCCTGCCGCAACGCTTGTTCCGTGTTGACCGGCGGAACCACGATCAGTTCCACCTGCTTGATCTCGTCCGGTGTAAGCCCCTCCCGCGCAAGCCATTCACGCACGACGAACTCGTGGTGCGCACCGAGGGTGTTCATCCCGACCTTCTTGCCGATCAGGTCCTTCGCCGATTTGATCGGACTGTCGTCGAGAACGTAGTAACCGTTGAAGCTCTCCTTGTCGGAGCCGTAGTACCCGATGACCGAGGTGATCGGTGAACCCGCGGAAGCCAACTTCACCACCGCACCGTTGAACGCTCCCCCGAACTCGGTTTGACCGGTCGCTGCGTTCTGAATGCTCTGAGGGCCGCTGGTCGTATCGCCGATCCAGTTGAGCTCCACGTCGTTGAAGTAGCCGAGGTCAGCGGCCAGTTCGGGGTAAATGACCTGTCCGGTGCTGCCCTCGTACCGCAGGACGGTCTTACCGTCGGCGGTCTTGACCACTTCGTCGGAGGAGCCCGAGCAGGCAACGGCAAAACTGGACAGAGTGACAAGAGCGACGACCGCGGCTACCGAGCGCGCGAAACGAGGGCGAATCATGAAGTTGCTTCCTGTAGAAGATGATTGGTTCAGTTCTCGGCTACACCTGTCCGGAGCGCCGTGTGCGGCGCTCGGCACAGGCAGGTGTTGGAATGTCAGTTCAACGACAACAGTTGAGCGACATGAGCGGGAAAGACCGAAACACGTGAGACTCCAATGAATGTGCAGACAGGATCGAGCCGTGAGCAGTGCCGAAACCATACGTCGGCACCCACTACCTGGGTCAACGGTTACATTCATGCCGGATTTAATGTGTGAGGTCCGTATCATGAGGGCATGCTTTCGCCGACGACTGCGCAGGACTTCGAGCAACACCGTGGCCACCTGACGTCGGTGGCCTACCGTCTCACCGGAAGTTTCAGCGACGCTCAGGATGCGGTGCAGGAGGCATGGATACGCTTGCAAGTCGCACAATCGAGACAAGGAAGCGACCTCGAGATCCGCGAGCTGCGCGGATGGCTCACCACTGTTGTCGGTCGGATCTGCCTCGATCATCTCAAATCGGCCGCGGTCAGAAGAGAAAGCTATGTCGGACAGTGGCTTCCGGAGCCGATCGTCACGCCCGTCGACGCCACCTCGGGCACACCCTCAGCGACACCCGATCCGCTGGAGTACGTCGTGACGCAGGAACAGAATCGTTTTGCTGCCCTCGTCGTCCTGGACACCCTTACTCCCGCTCAACGCGTTGCCTTCGTCCTGCATGACGGCTTCGACGTGCCCTTCGCCGAGGTTGCGCGCATCCTCGACATCGAAGTAGCCACTGCCCGTCAGTTGGCCTCGCGGGCCCGTAAAGCCGCAGCGTCGGCGCCGGTCCCGGTCAGTAGCGAGGAGCATGCTGCTGCCGTCGAGCGATTGGTGACGGCTATCGCGAGTGGAGATCTGAACGCCGTGATAGGTGCACTCGATCCCGATGCCGTCCTGATCGGTGACGCAGGCGGAACTACCCGCACGGCTGTCAACATTGTGCGCGGCAGCGATCGTGTGGCGCGGTTCTATCTGGGATTGGCCCGCAAGTACGGACCGGCAGCGGTGTTCTCGATGTCACCGGTTCTCGTCAACGGACAGCTCGGCGGTGTATTCGCCGGCTCACCGGGGGACGACCAGTACCCGCAGTTCGCCGCTCGCGTTGCCGGCTTCACTGTCCGCGACGGAGTTGTGTGCGCAGCCTACGACATTGCGAATCCAGCCAAGTTCAGCGCTGTGCCGATGCTCGATCACACCGAACCCGAACGCAAGTAGCGAGACTCCCATTCCTCGAGGTGTGATCTGGACACCTGCGTGCCGAACCACAGTCGGTGCAGTACATCCGATCCCAGATGATGCAATTCGGTGTGCGTCCTCCACTGCTGCGACGCCCACTCGGGTTCGTTGTGGGCGGCGTCGATCCCGGCCATCGCGCTACCTCGCAGTTCGAAGTCCAGGTCCCGACGAAGCTCCGAAAGCTCCGACCAATTCGCCTGTGGTGCATAGTGCCTCGCGCGAATTTCGGTCAGCAGCTTGAACAGGACGCTACCCGCCCGTTCGTCGACCCAGATCAGAGTGCGTCGATGCGCACCGCGCCCCACCGTCCACAGGACCACCAACGCCACGACGACGCCGATTGCCGTCTCGAGCATGCGGCTGAGGATCAGATGTCGGACGGTCCCGTGCGCACCACCGGCCGCGCCGAGGAGAATCGCGAGGGCGGTGATGAAGATGACGGCTATCCCGTAATTCCGCACCAGGAACAGCTCGATCCCCGCCATCAGGACTGCAAGTACCGCCACCAACCACAGACCGGTCGGACTCCAGGAGTAGATGGCACCCAACAGAATCAACCCGAGGACGGTTCCGCCGATGCGGTGGATTCCGCGATAGGTGCCCAGTATTCGATCCGGTCCTTGATGAAGGACCATCGCCGCGGCGATCACCGCCCAGTCCGGGCGATCGATGCCGAGCAGGACGGTGAGGGTTCCCGCCGCCATACAGGCAATGGACAGCCGAAGTGCCGTCACCGACGCTCGGCTGGACGGATTGCAGGCGCGGAGGAACCGATATCGGATCGTCGGGTCGGGCAGAGGCGGGTGGGCCCCGACCTCGTCGACGTCGAACGCGGGGTCCGCCATGAGCTCCGGATCGTGGTCGTCGGAGATCGCTCTGGCCATCGAGATCTGCGCTCGTTCGAGTTCACGGGTCAACGGGTGGTCTTTCCCGACGATTGCGCCGCGGTAAAGGCACTGCCACGCGTCGTGCAGCCGAAGTGCTGCAGCGTGGCGTTTGTCTCGCGTGAGTTCGGGTGGGGCGTACCTCGCCTGAGCGTCCGTGTACTCCGCAACGGCCGAGACGGCTGCCTGTACAGCGCTGCGTTCGACAGCTCTCGGTGCCCACAGGATTCCCGTCATCGAGACGACCACCGCGCTGATCCCACCGATTGCCGTCCACATCGCGACCTCGACCGGCGGCTGACCGGGAGTGGCGATCACGGAACTGATCTCGGTGGTGAGCAACAGAAAGAACGCGCCCGGTGGACCCAATCGAAGCGCGTCGACGGTGAAGGCGCAGGTCGACACCACGACGGCCATGATCAGCACGACAAAGACCAGCAGCACCGTCGGCGCTCCCTCGGCGATGGCTCGGTGGACGGGCTCACCCACCGATGCCCCGACGAAGGACAGGATCGTCAGCGCCGTCGCAGCGATACCGACTGCCTTCCACCTGCTCCGGTACGGACGACCCTCACCGTAGATCGATGCAAATGCACCGAGGCCGACCAGGAGCGAAGCAGACCCGAATCCGAGCAGTGTGGCGATGGCCGCCGGAATCGCCAGGGCGAGGGCGACGCGCACCGCTCCGGGGTACCGGTTTCCCACCGGCGGCAATCCGAACAGGACGCTGCGCGCCGGCCGCGGAGCCGGGAGGTCGGACTCGTGACCCGCTGATGTTTCTTCGGGGTCCACTGCCCATCCTTCGCGCCGGCCTGTTCGTGTCTGTGTCGTCCCATTCTTGCGGGCGGCCGACGTGGAATTCGAGGCGGGTCCGGAGGTCGATTCGACCACCCCTTTATTGACACTATGTCAACAGTGTGGATGATAGGTGGAGTCGGATCCGCTCGCGGGTCGCACTTCATCGATCGGGAGAATCACGATGACGCAAGGATCTACCACAACCCGGACCGCAGAACGACGGTCCCCGTGGATGGACGACGAATTGGAGGCCGTGGCCGACCTGGCAAGGAACTTCTTCGCCAAACACGTCACACCGCATCAGAAACGCTTCGCGTCCCAAGGTTTTCCCGACAAATCCGCATATCGAGAACTCGGGGCGCTCGGGCTCGCCGGCATGTCGATCCCCACCGAGTACGGCGGCGGAGGAGGAACTTTCGCGCACGACGCCGTGCTGTTCCACGAGCAGGTCATGGCGGGTGATCATTCACTCCAACTCGGCGTGCACTCGGGAATCGTGCCGCACTACCTCAATGCCTACGCCGATCACGAGCACAAACTGCGCTGGCTACCGAAGCTGGTGAGTGGCGAGTGGGTGGGCGCAATCGCCATGACCGAGCCCGGCACCGGATCCGACTTGCAGAACATCACCACCCGAGCCGTCCGCGACGGTGACGACTATCTGATCAGCGGCGCAAAGACCTTCATCTCCAACGGTCGCAATTGTGATCTGGTGATTATTGCCGCCAAGACCGATCCCAGCCTCGGAGCGCGTGGAGTGTCGCTCATCGTGGCCGAGGTCGATGACAACACACCGGGTTTCGAGCGCGGGCGAATACTCGAGAAGGTCGGACAGAAGGGCCAGGACACCACCGAGCTGTTCTTCGACCGCTTGCGGGTGCCTGCAACAAACCTGCTCGGGGACCGCGAAGGCACAGGGTTTGCCCAGCTGATGCAGCAGCTACTGCCCGAACGATTGATCTGCGGAGTTGCAGCCACTGCGGCAATGGAGCGTGCAGTCGCCCTCACCGTCGAGTACACCAAATCCCGAAACATGTTCGGGCAAACGCTCTTCGATCTTCAGAACACGCGCTTCGAACTTGCCGAGTGCGCGTCCATCGCTCGTATCTCACGAACGTTCATCGACGACTGCATCGTCAAATACCTTGCCGGCCAGCTCGATGCGACTACCGCCGCGATGGCCAAGTACTGGCTCACCGATCAGCAGTGCGCCGTGATCGACCGCTGCGTGCAACTACACGGCGGGTACGGCTACATACTCGAATATCCCATCGCTCAGATGTATGCCGACGCTCGTATTCAGCGAATCTACGCCGGATCGAACGAAGTCATGAAGGACCTCGTGGCGAGATCACTCTGAGCAATCAGGAATCCGCCTCGCACGCCGGCAGAACGTCACGCACGATGGCGAGCAAACTGCGTACCAGCAGAAGGTGCACCTGTTCGCGGTCGAGCGCTCCCGTCACCAACCACTGCTTACTGGCAGCCTTCGCCAAGCCTCCGTACGCCACGATCATCGAATGAACAGCAGCCTCGCTGCCTTCACTCGGTCGAATCTCGAGCGCATCCATCATGCGTCGCGCAGCAACGTCGTCAGCATCCTGCAGGATCCGATCCATCTCGGGATCACGGCGGAGGTCGTCGGACATGACTGTCGAGATCCACATGTCGCGATGACGCCAGGCGACGTCGAGCCACCGATCGATCACGGCGCCGATCCGCTTCTCCTGGCTCGCCGATCGCGGAATGCGGTCCACCGCCACTTCGGGAATGAAGACGAACCGCCGCACGACGTCGAGATACAACTCCCGCTTGGAGCCGAAGTAATGATTGAGCAGCGGACGTCCGACCCCAGCCGCCTTGGCCAACTCGGTCATCGAGACGTCGGCAAAAGACTTCTCCTCGAAAACCTTTGCCGCGCTGACAATGATCTGCTCACGCCGGTCTTCGGGACCGAGACGCCTTCCGCCTGTGGCCGACGCGGACGTCATTCTTTTCTCGCGGGCGTGCTGTTGACCGTCGCCTGCGCCTCGACCATGAGCGAAATGTGCTCCACCAAACGCTTTCGAGAGATCTTGGAGGACGGGGTGTGCGCCTGATAGATGAACGCGAGGGCACCGAACAGCCCCACCGAATTGAGTTCGGAGTTCGCGGAGTCGGTTGCCTCGCCGCCGTACATCAGCTCGAGCGACGCGGAAATCGGATTCGTGAACTCCGCCATCAATTCTCGCCCTCGATCCCACAGCGCAGGTTCCGCCTGGGATTCGACGAACATGATGCGTCCACGTCGAGGATCTTTGAATACGTAGTTGGTGAAGGCCTTCACCACGTGGCGGATCAGGGCCGACGGTTCGGAAGGCGCCGCCTCGAGAGCGTCCAGAATAGTGTCACGCGCACCGAGAACGACCTCGTCGAGCACGGCGACCAGCAGTTCGTCACGGTTGGCGAAGCTCTCGTAGAAGTACCGTTCGGTCAGCGCGGCCTCGCGGCAGGTCGCACGCATGGTCGCGGCGGCCGCTCCCTCGGTGCCCATGATCTGCAACCCGGCTTCGATCAGCTGTGTCCGGCGCGCGGCGCGGCGATCTTCCGGTTCCTGCCCACGCCACCTGCGCGGGCCGGTGCGCCGAGCCTCGGTATCCGTCATGTCCCCATGTTCTCACTGACCGGCAGCGCTCTCGACCTCAGGTTATCGCGGCGACCTCCGCAAGCGAACTGACATCGCCCGATGTCAATCAGTTGAATTCTGACATCAACCGCTGTTGACATCACTTGATGTCAGACTTACTCTTCGTTCAGTTGTTCACGCACCAATCAGGAGGCGTCACACATGGTCGACATCGACCCAACCTCGGGGCCATCGGCCGGTGACGAGGAAACTCGAACTCGCCGAACACGAGTCGTCGTCATCGGAGCCGGTTTCGGCGGCATCGGAACGGCTGTCCGCTTGAAGCAGTCCGGGATCGACGACTTCGTCGTTCTGGAACGTGCCGCGGAGCCCGGGGGGACCTGGCAGGTCAATACCTACCCCGGTGCACAGTGCGACATCCCGTCGATTCTGTACTCGTTCTCGTTTGCGCCAAATCCGAACTGGACGCGGCTGTATCCGCTACAGCCCGAGATCTACGACTATCTCCGGGATTGCGTCCATCGCTTCGGACTGGCCGGTCATTTCCACTGCAACCAGGACGTGACAGATGCTTCGTGGGACGAGCAAGCCCAGATCTGGCGGGTACACACTGCGGAAACCGTGTGGGAGACACAGTTCCTGGTCGCGGCCACCGGCCCGTTCAGTGCCCCCGCCACACCCGACCTTCCCGGGCTCGAATCGTTTCGTGGTCAGATGTTCCACACCGCGGACTGGAACCACGACCACGACCTTCGCGGTGAGCGGATAGCCGTGGTCGGCACCGGTGCCTCTGCGGTGCAGATCATCCCCAGACTGCAACCGCTCGCGGACACGTTGACCGTGTTCCAGCGGACACCGACGTGGATCCTGCCGCACCCGGATCAGCCGATGACCGGCTGGCCGAGCGCTCTCTTCGAGCGGGTGCCGCTCACCCAACGACTGGCACGCAAGGGACTCGACCTGCTCCAAGAAGCCCTGGTACCCGGATTCGTGTACAAGCCTTCACTGCTCAAAGGGCTGGCCGCACTCGGCCGAGCACACCTTCGCCGGCAGGTGCGGGACCCGGAGCTTCGCGCAAAGCTGCTCCCCCACTACGCATTCGGATGCAAGCGTCCGACGTTCTCGAACACCTACTATCCCGCGCTGGCGTCACCCAATGTGGAGGTGGTGACGGACGGAATCGTCGAGGTGCAGGAGCGCGGAGTCCTCACCGCGGACGGCGCCTTCCGGGAAGTCGACACCATAGTCATGGGAACCGGCTTTCGTATGGGAGACAACCCGTCGTTCGACATCATCCGGGGCAAGGACGGCCGCAGCCTCGCGCAGACGTGGAACGGCAGTGCCGAGGCCTTCCTCGGCACCACCATCAGCGGGTTTCCGAACTTCTTCATGATCCTCGGCCCCAATTCCGTGGTCTACACCTCGCAGGTCGTCACGATCGAAGCGCAGGTCGAGTACATCGTGAGCTGCATTCTTCAAATGGACGAGCGCGGCATCGGCAGTATCGACGTCCGGGCAGACGTGCAGAGAGAGTTCGTGCGCGCGACCGACCGCCGACTCGCCACCAGCGTATGGAACGCCGGCGGGTGCAGTAGTTACTACCTCGTCGACGGCGGCCGCAATTACACCTTCTATCCCGGATTCAACCGATCCTTCCGCACCAGGACCAAACGAGCCGACCTCGCTCACTACGCGCAGGTACAACCCGTCTCGTCCGAATCACTCACCACTGCCCGAGAAACCGTGAGGAGCCGATAATGCTCGGCATCAACGCCTTCCGAGGCACACCCGTCGTCGCACCGTCCGGCGCGCGCCGCTACACCGACGAAGCACATGCGATCGCCGCCCGTGACGTCGAATTCGACTGGGACGGCGTACCACTGCATTACGTGCCGAACGAACCGATGGTCACCCACGTCATCAACTTCATGCATCTCGTGTTGCCCGAGGGAGAGCGGGCCATGTCCGCAACGCTCGCCGAAGCGCTCCCGCTCATCGAGGACCCCCGCCTGCACGAAGAGGTGGTGGGATTCGTCGGCCAGGAAGCAACACACGCGTCGTCGCACAAAGGTGCACGCGAGCATCTTGCGGACCTCGGCATGGACATGAAACCGATGTCACGCCGGATGGACTGGCTCGTGGACAAGATATTGGGCGACAAAGGATTGACCGGAAAAGCCAAGCACGCCTGGCTCTGTGAACGTCTCGGCTTGTTTGCCGCGATGGAGCACTACACGGCGGTGGTCGGGGAATGGCTGCTCACCGATCCCGCCCTCGAAGATGCCGGCATGCACCCGACGATGCTCGACATGGTCAAGTGGCACGGCGCCGAGGAAGTCGAGCACCGCAACGTGGCCTTCGACGCCTACATGTACGTGGACGGTAGCTACGCCCGCCGCGTTCGCACGGCGCTGCTCGCCAGCTTCACGTTGTTCGTGTTGTTCATCGCCTCGATGAACTACCTCTTCCGGCAGGACCCGTCGAAGGCGAAGGGCCGCCTGTGGCCTCTGCAACTGATCAGCGCCACTCGCCGCGGCCTGGTCCCGAACATGAAATTCCTGATCACCGAGATTCCTCCGTATCTGCGGCCGAGCTTCCATCCGTCCCAGATCGGGGACATGGACGTAGCCATGCGCTACCTCGCTCGCTCACCTGCCGCCAATCGTTCTTCCGAAAAGAGTGAAGGATGAACAAGACGACTGCCGACCGTCCTCACGACGCACAAGACTTCACACCGACCCGGTCGTTGAGGATTGCCGCACAGGCGACGAGCGCATACCGTCGAATCTTTGCGTCAAGTCCTGCAGCGCAGATACTTTCGCGTCCCAACCCGGTCCGCTACAGCGGATTCGACATGACGCTGGACGTGAAGTCCGTCCGGTTCGAGTGCGCAGACGTCCTGAGCGTCACCTTGACCCCGAGGGAAGGAATCACCCTGCCGTCGTGGATTCCCGGCGCTCACCTAGACGTCATTCTCCCCTCGGGAAGGCAACGACAGTATTCGTTGTGCGGAGACCCCGACGACTTGACCTCGTATCGGATCGCCGTCCGGCGGATCGACGAGGGCGGGGGTGGCTCCCGCGAGATACACGAGTCGCTGAAACCCGGAATGGTTGTCGACGTACGAGGGCCGCGGAATGCATTTCCTTTTGTCACTGCTCCGTCGTACCTCTTTGTTGCGGGCGGAATCGGGATCACTCCGATACTTCCCATGGTGCAACGCTGTCACCGCCGCGGAGTCCCGTGGCGATTGGACTATCTCGGACGAACTCGGGCAGCTATGCCATTCCTGAACGAGATCGAGGAGTATTCCAGCGGCCGGGTAACCATCCGACCCGACGACGAGCTGGGTCCGACGGATATCGGAACACTCGTCGCTGCTGCGGATCCAGGTGCCGCGGTGTACACGTGCGGACCGGTTCCGCTGATGAACACGGTGCGTGCGGCAACTTTCGCCGCCAACCCGACCGGATCGGTGCACAGCGAGAGGTTCTCCCCACTCCCGGTAGTCGACGGCAAGGAGTTCACGGTGCATCTGGCGCGCACCGGTCTCACCGTCGATGTGGGCGAGTCCGAAAGTGCATTGGCTGCAATACGACGCGTACTTCCCGGAGTAGCGTATTCATGCCAACAGGGCTTCTGCGGTACATGCAAGGTCCGGGTGCTCTCCGGGACCGTCGAGCATCGAGACACCCTCCTCACCGAATCCGAACGTACTGGTTCGATGTTGACCTGTCGATCACGTTCCACCGGTGGGTCTTTGGTGGTGGACCTGTGAAGGGAAAATTCTCTCTTTCTGCGGCCGACGCAGCCTTCATCCGCTCCGCTCCGCTGGTGATCACTCACCGGATCGAATCCGAAGCGACATGTGAAAGCTTGTGGCAGACGTTGACCTCGGACGGAGCGCTCACGTCGTGGGCGCACGGGATCACCGGAGCCGACTGGACCTCGGACAGACCATTCGGCATCGGGACTACGCGAACCGTGCGAGCCGGCGCTTTTGCTGCACTGAACGAGCGATTCTTCCGCTGGGACGAGGGGCGCCGGATGTCGTTCTACGTGGAGTCGGCGTCACTTCCGGGGTTCAAACGCTTCGCCGAAGATCTGGTGTTGGAACCGACTTCGACTGGCAGCCGCCTCACCTGGACGTTCGCTGTGCAAGCGCTACCGTGGTTCGCCCCCATTCTGACTCTGTCCCGACCGATCCTCCAACGCGTCACCCGCGGCTGGGCCGACGGCGCCGTCCACCACACACTTCAAGGAACTCCACGATGACGGCGACCGAGATCGACACGACCACACAGGCGTCCGACGACACAGTGACACAGGCAGTGCGCGACGCCCGTACTGCTTCCGAGTGGTGGGCAGAACTGACATTCGAGCAACGTGCTCGTCGACTGGATCGGTGGCGAGGAATCATCGCTCGTCGAGCATCCGAACTCGCCGACGTCGTTCACCGGGACATGAGCAAGCCGCACCCTGATGCGATGCTCGAAATCGCCATGGCACTCGAACATCTCGCGTGGGCGTCGAAGAATGCCCGAAAGGTATTGGGCAGGCGCAGCGTCCGCTCCAGTTTGTTGACGGTCAATCAGGCCGCCTCGGTGGAGTATCGACCTCTCGGGGTGATCGGTGTGATCGGTCCGTGGAACTATCCGGTCTTCACCCCACTCGGTTCGCTCTCGTTCTCGCTGGCGGCAGGCAACGCCGTGGTCTACAAGCCGAGTGAGTTCGCACCGGCAGTCGGGCAATGGTTGGGCCGCGCCTTCGCCGAGGTCGTCCCTGAACATCCTGTGCTGCAGGTCGTCACGGGCGATGGTTCGGTCGGCGCGGCACTGTGCCTGGCCGGTGTCGACAAGATCGGGTTCACCGGATCGACCGCGACGGGCAAGAAAGTCATGGCAGCGTGCGCCGAGACCCTCACACCGGTGTTGATGGAATGTGGTGGTAAGGACGCGCTCATCCTTGATGCCGACGGAAATGTCGGTGCCGCCGCGGATGCTGCGGTGTGGGGAGCATTGTCCAACTCCGGTCAAACCTGTCTGGGCGTCGAGCGTGTGTACGTGCACGAACAGGTCTACGACGAGTTTGTAGACAAGACAATCACTTTGGCTGCCCGAGTTCATGCGGGTCCGGATGCCGAGGACAAGATCGGTCCGATCACCATGCCCTCGCAAGTGGCTGTAATCCGGCGCCACATCGACGACGCGATGTCGCGGGGTGGACGTGTCGTTCTCGGAGGGCTCGGCTCGATCTCCGGCCAGTACGTGCAACCGACCATCATGGTCGACGTCCCCGAAGACAGCCTCGCCGTCACGGAGGAAACTTTCGGCCCGACGATGACGATCACCAAGGTCGCCTCGATGGACGAGGCGGTGGAGTTGGTCAATGCGTCGCCATACGCGTTGGGAGCAAGCGTGTTCGGCAAGGACGGAGCGGCTGTTGCCGATCGACTCCGATCCGGAGGAGCGTCGGTGAACTCTTACGTGATGTATGCCGCGGTTCCCAACCTGCCGCTGGGTGGGGTAGGAGCATCCGGTTTCGGACGAGTTCACGGCCCAGATGGGCTGAAGGAGTTCACCTACGCTCGTTCGACGACCCGGCAACGATTCCGTTCGCCCCTACCACTGACGACGTTTCGACGGACCGCCCGAATCGACTGGCTGGTCAAGGTTCTCATCCGCGCGCTACACGGAAGGCACTGAAGCAATGACGGGACGCTTGTCCGCAATTGCGGGAACAGTCCGCGATCTGGGCATTCCACTGCCCGGACGCCGAATCGACTACGACGTCGCCGGGAAGGTCGTACTGATCACCGGTGGAGGCGACGGTATCGGTGCAGCGCTGGCGCGCACTCTCCACCGGCGTGGGGCCACCGTCGCACTGGTCGACGTCAACGAGAGTTCATTGGCAACGGCCGAGCGCTCATTCGAGTCACAGCGAGTCGTGACGGTGACGGCCGATGTCCGAGATCGGGACGGTATGAAAGCGGCCGCGCGCACGATCGTCGAGCAGCTGGGCAGAATCGACGTCGTGGTGGCCAACGCCGGAATCACCCCTCCCCCGGCAACATTGCGCCAGATCGATCCCGACGCCTTCGATCGTGTGCTCGACGTCAATCTCACCGGCGTCTTCAACACCGTGCATCCGACCATCGACGAGGTGATCCGCAACAGTGGGCACATCGTCGTCGTGTCATCGGCGGCGTCGTTCGCCCCCGGTTTGGGCGGCGCTTCGTACATGATCAGCAAGGCTGGGGTCGAAGCGCTCGGCCGGGCGCTGCGTCTCGAGGTTGCCGGCTACGGCGCTACTGCCGGCATCGCGTACTTCGGGATGGTGGATACACAACTTGCACGCGCAACACTCGACGACGACGAGATCGGGCGCAAACTCGACGCTCGACTACCTGGTCCCCTCCGTCATCGAATCTCCCCGGACCGTGCCGCCACCGTGATCGCCGACGCGATCGCGCGCCGCGCCGCCCGGACCCTTGCCCCCGCTGCCTGGGAACCCTGGGCGTGGGGACGCGGATTCATCAATGTCCTTGCCGACGGTTACCTGGCAAAAGACAAACAGGCACACGACCTGATCCGCGAACTCGAAGACAGAACCACCGCTGCGGCCCCGACGAATGCATCAGCCCTGCCAAAGGCATCCAGGAGAACATCATGACTACGTTGTGTGCAGCCTTCCAGCGAGTGTCGGCGGTAGCGCCCGACGCGGTGGCTTTGCGAGACATCGGCGATGCGCGAACACTGACGTGGCGCGCGTACGGCGAACAGGTTCGCGATGTTGCCGCGGGATTGGCCGGAATCGGCGTGGGACATGGCGATACGGTTGCATTGATGATGAGTAACCGCATCGAGTTCTACCCGATCGACGTCGGCGCCCAACATCTCGGCGCGACGTCCTTCTCCATCTACAACACGTCGGCACCCGAAGCCATCCAGTACATCCTCGCCAATTCCGGTGCGCGAGTGCTCGTCTGCGAGGCCCAGTACGTGGATACCGTTCGCCGATCCGGTGCCACACTCGACACGATCGTGGTCGTCGACGCGCAACCGTCTGCCCAGCAGTCCGGCACCCTGACGCTGGAGCAGATGAAGTCCTCTGCTGCCGCCGATTTCGATTTCGAGAGCACCTGGCGTGCGGTGAAACCGAACGACGTCGCCACGTTGATCTACACCTCCGGCACGACCGGCAACCCCAAGGGCGTCGAGACGACTCATGCCTGTCTGTTGTTCGAAACCACCGCCGTCAGTGCTGTACTCCCCGTCGAGTTCGGTGACCGCATCACCTCGTACATGCCGTCGGCGCACATCGCCGATCGGCTCACCTGCCTGTACATGCAAATGGTGTTCGGCACCCAGATCACTGTCGTGCCGGATCCGAGCCAGGTAGCGGCTGCGCTTCCGGACTGTCGCCCCACGATCTGGGGCAGCGTCCCCCGTGTGTGGGAAAAGCTGAAGGTTGCAGTCGAATCGGCCGTCGCCAACGAACCGGACGACGCGCGGCGAGCGGCATTGCAGTGGGCACTCGACGTCGGTCGCACTCGGCTCGCACACTTGCGAGCCGGTGAAACAGTCCCCGCCGAACTGGAAGCGGACTACGCCCGAGCCGATGCAATGGTCCTCTCCGCTCTGCGTGCGAAACTCGGTTTTGCCGAACTGAAGTGGGCCATCTCTGGCGCCGCACCGATTCCGCCGGACACCTTGGCATTCTTTGCAGGCCTGGGAGTTCCGATCTCGGAGATCTGGGGAATGTCCGAGCTGACATGCATTGCGAGCACCGCACCGGCCGAGCCGACCAAGCTGGGAACGGTCGGAAAGTTGCTTCCAGGCATGGAAATGCGCATCGAGGCGGACGGTGAGCTACTGGTTCGAGGACCGTTGGTCATGAAGGGGTACCGCGGCGAACCGGCAAAAACGGCCGAAGCGATCAGTGCAGACGGTTGGGTTTCGACCGGAGACATCGTCACGGCCGACGCAGACGGATACCTCACGGTGATCGATCGCAAGAAGGAGCTGATCATCAATGCGTCGGGAAAGAACATGTCCCCCGCTGCCATCGAGACCGCAGTGAAGACGTCGTCGTCGTTGATCGGTGAGGTCGTGGCAATCGGAGACGGCCGAAAGTTCAACACAGCGTTGATCACTCTCAGCGCCGACGCCGCGGTCGGAGCGGCACGCTCACTGGGACTTGCGGCCGAGGCCGCGGTACTCGCCAAGGACGCTCGGATCGTCGACATCGTTGCAACTGCTGTCGCCGAGGGAAACTCGCGTCTGTCGAGGGCCGAGCAGATCAAGCGGTTTCACGTACTCACCACGTTCTGGGAGCCAGGCGGCGACGAGCTGACACCGACGATGAAGCTCAGGCGCAAGCCGATAGCCGAGAAGTACGCGTCCGAAATTGCAGCCCTCTATGCGGATTCGGTCGTAGATGACGTCTACGAGCCTGCGCCCTGCGCATAGATCAGCGTCTCGGTGGCCTTGACCACAAACGTAGCGGTCGATCCCGGAACCAGATCGAGCTCGGCCGCTGCGCTCGTCGTGATGTCGGCAGACAAGCCCGGCTGGCCGGCTTCGTCCTCTGCTCGGACTCGGACGACATCGCCTCGATTTTCGATCTCCGCGATCGTGACCGCAAACGCGTTTCGTGGGCTCCCGTGAGGCGGATCCAGGTAGACCGACACTGCTCGCGGCTCGAAGACTGCCACGGCGGCACTGCCGGCCGGTAGGTCGGTCTCCGTCTGGCCCGCGATATCCACCCCGACCGGACTTCTGAGCATTCCGTCTCCGGCCATCGTGCCGCTGCGCAAGTTGATCCCTGCGATGCGTGCTGCAAATGCACTACGCGGGCGAGTCAGAACTGTTCGTACGTCACCACGTTCGACGACCCGGCCGCCGTCCAGCACGACAACGGTGTCGGCAAGGGCCAGCGCATCCAGAGCGTCGTGCGTGACGAGCACGGCCGTGCGATCTCCTGTTCGGAGCACTCTACGCAGCAACGACCGCAATGCCGGGGCGGAGGCGACGTCGAGCGCAGACATCGGTTCGTCGAGCAGGAGTAGTTCGGGTTCAGCAGCCAATGCCCTCGCCACTGCGACTCGTTGCGCTTGACCGCCGGAGAGCTGTGACGGCTTGCGGTCAGCCAATTCGGCGGCGTCGACTGCGTCGAGCCAGTGGCGCGCGGAATCGGCGGAATCGCGACGCGACCGCCCTGCACTGCGCGGCGCGAACGCCACGTTCGCGGCCGCACTGAGGTGGGGAAAGAGAAGTGCCTCTTGCGCGAGTAGAGCAGTGCCGCGCCGATGCGGCGCCAACGCGACTCCCCTACCGGTATCGGTGAGAACGCGAGAATTCAGTTCGATCAACCCACGCCGCGGGTGATGTAGTCCGGCAACCGCCGCCAGTACCGTCGACTTGCCTGCGCCGTTCGGTCCGAGGACAGCGGTCACCTCACCGGCCGCGACGTCGAACGTCGCAACGACATCGCGCTCCGGAATCTCGATGTCGACGTGGAGGCCACTCACAACGAACCCGCCGATCCGCGTCCACGCACCGCAACCACGATGACCACCGCGACTACGACCAACACCAGCGAAAGCGCTACCGCTGCATCCGGATCGGTCTCACGCTGGAGATAGATTTCCAACGGCAGGGTACGCGTGACCCCTTGCAGACTTCCCGCGAACGTCAGCGTTGCACCGAACTCCCCCAGTGCGCGAGCGAAAGCCAGCACTGCCCCTGACACCAGACCGGGAAGCACCAGCGGCAAAGTCACCCGGCGAAGCACGGTGGTCGGGCGGGCTCCGAGCGTCGAGGCTACGGCCTCGTATCGTGTGCCCGCAGTGCGTAGCGCACCTTCGAGGCTGACGACGAGGAACGGTAGCGCGACAAACGTCTGCGCCAGGACCACCGCGGTTGTCGAGAATGCTATCTGGATGCCGAGCACTTCCAACTGCTCACCGATCAACCCTTTGCGCCCGAACGTGTACAGCAACGCGATACCGCCCACCACGGGCGGCAGAACCAGCGGGAGCAGGATCAACGATCGAAGAACGGACAGTCCCCGAAAATGACTGCGCGCCAACACCGCGGCCATCGGTACGCCGAACAGGATGCACAGCAGCGTGCTCATCGCTGCTGTCTTCAAACTCAGTTTCAACGCGGCAACCGACGATTCGGAAGTCACGAGTTCCCAGAACTGCGACCACTGCACGGTGGCCAGCATCGCGGCCAAGGGAGCGATGACAAACGCCCCGCCGATCAGCGCGGGAAGGTAAATCCATACCGGCAACCCGAGCGGGGCTCGGGCTGACGGTCGTAGGCGTGTCACGGAGCAGCGAATCCCGCGTCACCCAGAACTGCCAAGCCCTTGGGGCCCTTCACGAGATCGACGAATTTGGTTGCCGTTCCCGAATTCTTCGAATCCTTCAGCACCGCAATCTGGTACAGGTTGACCACCGTGGTGGCTTCCGGGAACGCGACGGTCTGAACCTTGTCACCAGCGGACTTCGCGTCGGTGACGTAAACGATGCCGGCATCGGCCTGCCCGGACGTCACCTTGCTGAGAACGTCGGTCACCGACGATTCTTCGCTGACGGGCGAGAGGGTCTCGCCTGTGGCCGTCTCGACCTTCTTCGTAGCCGCGCCACAAGGGACCTGCGGAGCGCAGATCACCAGTTGCGTCCCCTCCTTTGCCAGATCGGCGAACGACGCGATGCCCTTCGGATTGCCCGGCGGCACAACAATCGTCAAGGTGTTGCTCGCGAAGTCCGAGGGCGACCCCGCGACGACGCCGGCGTCGGTGGCCTTGGTCATGTTGGCGGCGTCAGCCGAGGCGAACACGTCAGCCGGTGCGCCCTGGGTGATCTGAGCGACGAGGTCCGAGGACCCGGCAAAGCTGAATGTGACCGATGAACCGGGGTTCTCGGACTCGAATTCCTTGCCGAGTTCGGTGAAGCTGTTCTTGAGTGACGCCGCTGCGAAGACGGTGATGCTTCCCGTGGCACTATCACTGGAAGTGGTTGTGGTCGGAGCGGCCGACGACGTCTCCGACGAAGAATTGTCGGAGGAACTACAACCGGTCACCAGGGCAAGCGAAAAGGCACCTGCTGCAACAAGTCCGACTACACGCTTCACGAATTTCCTCCAGTATGTTCAAAAACTACGGCGTTTCCACGATGACCGTGGTGGCCTTCACGATTGCGACTCCGATACTCCCGACCTCGAGTCCAAGCTCCCGAACCGCGTCGGTACTCATCAACGAGACGACAGTGAAGGGCCCACACTGCATTTCGACCTGAGCCATCACCTTGTCGGTGACGACCTTGGTGACGAGGCCGGCGAACCGGTTGCGGGCCGAACTCGCACCCGTGAGCGGATCGGCCGGTGCGGGTCCGGCGTTGGACCGGGCGAAGCCCGCCAACTCGGCACCGTCGATGACCTTGCGGCCGGAGTCGTCCGTCGTCGCGGTGAGAAGCCCACCGTCGACCCACCGCCGGACGGTGTCGTCACTGACACCGAGCAGGCCGGCAGCTTCGCGGATTCGAATGTTGGGCACCAGGTGATCGTAGGTCGCAAGTGCGGACCTAACAAGCCGAAATGCTCCGCAGATGCGTGAACTAGTCAATCATGATCACGTATCTGCGGAGCATTGTCGATAGTTGCCGTAGACGAATCAGCGCATCATTCTTCTGCCCAGGGCACACGGCAGGAGTCGGTGCTGAACCCCTGCTCGGTAATCCCCAACGCCGAATACATCCGGGCGCGCATGTTTTCGAGCCCGATCTGATAGGTCAGTTCCACGACGCCCGCTCGCCCGAACCTGCGCTCGAGATCCGCGACCTGTTCGTCCGTCACCCCGTTCTCCCCATGGGGGTCACCGGTCATGGCGTCGGCGTAGGCGATCGCGGCCCGCTCGTCTTCGCTGTACTTCGATGAATCCCGGTAGTTCGCGATCTCTTTCAACTTGTCGATGTCCAAACCGTCCAAGCGCGAGAGCATCGTCCCGAAGTCGACACACCACGAGCAGCCGACAGTCCAGGCGACGCGATAGACGGCCAGTTCACGAATGTTCGACGGCAGCACCTTCGACGCCTTCTGCACAGCCATTTCGTGGCGGGCAGCCGCTACGAACAATTTCCGATGGTTGGCCAGGACGGCAAAGGGCTCGGGGACTTCGTCGTACTGCCTGGCGGCGAATTTGTATGCCACTTTGATCAACGGACTGGCTTCTGACGGTGTCACTGCGGGAATGCGAGTCATGGCAAGCCTCCGTATGTTCTGGGGCACCGGATTCGATGCTCTCTACAGAGTTGGACGATGGCGGCGATTCAAACGTGACAAGCACCGCGTCCGAGCGGATGTGAGGATGCGGTGTCAGCCGACTAAGCTGCAAAGATGCCTTCGACGCCCCGCAACCGCACCGTCTCGCGTCTGCAGCCGTTCGCATCCACGATCTTCGCCGAGATGACAGCGTTGGCCACACTTCACGACGCGGTCAACCTCGGTCAGGGCTTTCCGGATACCGACGGTCCTGCGGCCATGCTCGAGGTAGCGCGCCGAGCCATCGCCGAGGGCGTCAATCAATACCCGCCCGGTCCGGGCATGCCCGTCTTGCGTCAGGCCATCGCGGAGGATCGGCGCATCCGCTACGGACTCGACAGTGATCCCGACTCCGAAGTTCTGGTCACCGTCGGCGCCACCGAGGCGATCAGTGCTGCGATTCTCGGACTGGTCGAACCCGGCGAAGAAGTAGTGCTGATCGAGCCGTACTACGACTCCTACGCTGCATCCGTCGCGTTGGCAGGCGCTGTACGTCGCACAGTTCCGTTGGTAACCGCGGGAGACGGATTTGCGGTCGATCTCGATGCATTGCGCGGCGCGATCACCGCCAAGACGAAGATGCTGATCGTCAACAGTCCTCACAACCCCACCGGCACCGTATTCACCGATCACGAACTTCGAGCGATCGCCGAACTCGCGTGCGAACGCGACCTGATCGTGTTGAGCGACGAGGTCTACGAGCACTTGGTCTTCGACGGCCTCACCCACACACCGATGGCGTCGCTCCCGGGCATGCGTGAGCGCACCGTCACGGTGTCCAGTGCCGCAAAGACTTTCAATGTCACCGGCTGGAAAACCGGCTGGGCGATCGGCCCGCGCGAACTCATCGACGGAGTCCGTGCCGCCAAGCAGTTCATGTCATTTGTTGCCGGTGCACCGTTCCAACCGGCCGTTGCCTACGCGCTCACCAACGAACAGCCGTGGGTCGTCGAACTTCGACAGAGCTTGCAAGGCAAACGCGACGTGCTCGGTAAAGCTCTGACCGAGGCCGGTTTCACGGTGCATTCCGGTGGCGGCACGTACTTCCTCCTTGCCGACATCAGACCGTTGGGCGAAACCGATGCGGGAGATTTCTGCCGCGCACTGCCCGAGCGGATCGGCGTCGCGGCCGTTCCGGTCGACGTGTTCGCGGACAACCGCGACGATTGGAAGCACCTGGTGCGCTTCGCCTTCTGCAAGCAGGACCACATTCTGTCCGAAGCTGCACGCCGTCTCCACCTGCTCCAAGGAGCAGCGCACCCATGACAGCGCGGACCATCCCGACCGCATTCGTCCACCGCTATCTCGCGTTCTCGCCGGACAACGACGTCGATTTGTCGGGTGCACTGCGCGCTGCCGGGATCGACCTCGAGACACTGTCCGACCCGCGCGCCCGACTGACCCCGACTCAGGTCACCACGTTCATCCAATCCACGTGGCAGATCACCGACGACGAATTGTTCGGCCTCGGATCCGCCCCGGTCCCCCGTGGCACTTTCCGATTGATCTGCCTGACGTTGATCCATTGCCCTGATCTCGGATCGGCCTTCGCTCGAATGTCCGACGTGATCCGTGCGCTACCGGCTCTGGCCCCACTGTCGATCGAGAAGGGCGAGGAAAGCACTCGGGTGAGTTTCGCTGTCCGAGCTCGCGAAGGCGTCGCCGAACCTGATGTCGCAGAACGTGTCACAACCGATTTCGTCCTGATCTTGCTGCACCGATTTTCCGCATGGCTGATCGGAAAGCGCGTCCGACTTCGGGCGGTCGAATTTCCGTACTCGGCACCGGATGCACGGTTGGCGCAGGACTACGACTACATCTTCGGAGCGCCGGTCACCTTCGGCGCGCAGCGCGCGGCACTGGAGTTCGACAACTCGGCCATGCGTGCACCGATCATCCAAACCGAGGAGACGTTGGAGGAGTACCTCCGAGAATCTCCGATTCAGCTCATGTCCGAACGTGATTACGACAGCACTGCGTCGGCGCAGGTACGACGGGTCCTGGAGCTCGGGGTGAAGGGGCGAACCTCCACGGCCGAGGAGATCGCCGAGATGCTTTCGATCAGCGTTCCCCATCTGCGTCGACTGCTGCGGCGTGACGGAACATCACTCAATCAACTACGCGAGGAAGTGCTCCGCGACGTAGCCATCGCTGGTTTGCGGCGCGGAGAATCCGTCGAAGTACTCTCGGCGCGATTGGGGTTCTCCGAGCCCAGCGCGTTCCGTCGGGCCTTCAAACGATGGACCGGCGACACTCCGAGTTCGTACCGCTAGCTGACGCAGAACTCGTTTCCTTCGGGATCGGTCATCGTGATCCACACGCTCGGCCCCTGCGCTCCTCGGTGCAGGATCGTCGCCCCCACCGTCTCGAGGTGCGCTGCGACATCCTCGCGCTTGTCGCCCACTCGTATGTCGAAATGGAGCCGGTTCTTCACCGTCTTCGATTCCGGAACCAGTTGGAACAGAACGCGGGGACGTTCGGGATGCTCCGGATCGCTGATGGCCGCACCTTCGCGCCAGACGAGGACTCCCTCGAATGTCGTGGTGTCGGATTCCTTGGCGTGACCAGCGGCGACGAGGCCCCTGATGAAGTCTTCGTCGCTGGGCTCCGCTGCCCACCCGAGTGCTGCGGCCCACCACTTCGCCTGTTCGTGCGGATGTGCCGAATCTACTGTGACTTGAAATTCGTATCCCATGTTCCGACGTTAACGCCGACCACCGACACCTAGTGAAGGTTCAGCCGAGCCCGGGCATCAGTCGACACTCTTGATGGTCTTCATGGTGATCAGCGATGTCACCCGCGAGACAGCCGGAAGCCCGCTGAGCTTGGTGACCATGAAGTTCTCGTACGTCGCGAGATCTTTCACCGCGACCCGAATGAAGTAGTCGGGAATTCCGAACAACCGCCGACATTCGATCACTTCGTCGAAGGCGGCGACCTGGGATTCGAAGTCCTCGATGGTGGCCTGGTCGTTGACTCCGATCTCGGCGGTGACGATCACCTGAAATCCTCGACCGAGCGCTTCCTGACTGACGATCGCCCGGTACCCGGTAATGATTCCGTCGGCTTCGAGCTTCTTCACCCGACGCAGGCAAGGGGACGGTGTCAGACCCACCAGATCCGCCAACTCGGTATTGGTCAAACTCGAGTCCTGGCGTAGGTGAAACAAAATTGCGTCATCCATGGCATCCATCGCACTATTATTGCGCACTGTTCAATATGTGGGCATTCTGAGCAATCGATCACCTCGATCTTTGTTATAGATTTGCGTCGTGATCGAACCAGCATCGTCGACGGCCGCACCAGCCGTCGAACTCCCACCGCGAACCCCGGCGTGGCGGCACGCCTTCCAGCTGTCGCTACCGGTTGGATTCGGCCTGCTCCCACTCGGGATCGCACTTGGTGTTCTTGTGGTCCAACAAGGGCTCAGCCCTTGGTGGGCAGTCGCTTTCACCTCGCTGATCTACGCAGGATCGCTGGAGTTTCTCGCGGTCGGAATGGTCGCGGCCATGACACCGCTGCCGTACGTCGCTCTGACCGCACTGCTGGTCAACTTTCGACATGTGTTCTACGCCTTGAGTTTTCCGCTGGAAAAGATTCGCAACCCCTTCGCCCGCTTCTACAGCATGTTCGCGCTGACCGACGAGGCCTATGCGATGTCGGTAACTGCCGATCCCAAGGCACTCACCGGACGCGTCATCGTCTACTCCCAGCTGTACCTGCACGGCTACTGGATCGGTGGCGCGATCCTGGGCGCGACGGCAGGACAGTGGATTCCGGACTCGATCGTCGGCCTCGACTTCGCCCTGACGGCGTTGTTCGTCGTCCTCTCGATCGAAGCGATTCGCGCACAAAACGGATTCGCGGTGCCGGTCGCCGCGGTCACCTGCGCTCTGGTCGCCCGGCTCGCAGCGCCGGACCACATGCTGCCAATTGCGATGGGCGCCTTCGTGCTCTTCCTGATCGGGCGCTTTGTCTACGACTCACGAAAGGCGAAGATCGATGCCTGACACCTCGTACATCTTTGCGGCGGTCGCAGTCATGGCCGTGGTCACCTTCGCGCTGCGCGCAATCCCCTTCGCCGCGCTCATGCCGCTGCGCTCCTCCGCCCTGGTCGGCTACCTCGGCATCTACATGCCGGCAGGCGTCATGTTGATTCTCGTCATGTATTCACTCAAAGGGGTGTCGATCACCGCCCCTTCTCATGGCCTACCCGAACTGATTGCAGTGTGCGCCACGATCGCCGCGCACCTCTGGCGAAAGAATGCCGTCCTGAGCATCGTCGTCGGAACGACGATCTACGTCGCGCTGGTCAATACCGTGTTCGCCTGAGCATTTCCCATCGACGAGCAAAATATCTTTACTCCCGAATGGGCAATTTGTAACCTCCAGGCGCTTATCTGAACAGTTGAACACTTATACGATTTCAGTAGCGTGGCCGCCGGCCGCGACTGAAGGATCGGTGAGGTTCGATGTCCACGACAATGACCACGACAGGCACTCGAATCGACGGTGCTTGGCACAGTCTGGATCGAGGCCAGCGTCGAAGCATCATCGGGATGACCGTCACCGTCGTAGCGCTCAACGTCGTCGGGTGGGCAGTTCTTCTCGGCCTGGTTGTCCCCGGCCACTACACGATCGAAGGCAGTGTCTTCGGCGTCGGACTCGGCGTCACGGCGTACACGCTCGGCATGCGCCATGCTTTCGACGCCGATCACATCGCCGCTATCGACAACACCACTCGGAAGTTGGTGGCGGACGGCAAGAAACCGATGTCCGTCGGTTTCTGGTTTTCACTCGGACACTCCACCATCGTCTTCGTACTCGTCGCCCTCTTGGCTTTGGGTGTGCGGCAACTGGCCACCAGCCTTTCCGACGACAACTCCGATCTGGAGAAGTGGACCGGCTTGTTCGGCACCACCATTTCCGGCACGTTCCTGATTTTGATCGGAATCTTGAACCTTGTCTCTCTCATCGGGATTCATCGGGTGTACACGAAGTACAAGGCCGGAACCTTCGACGAGGAACAACTCGAGAAGGAACTCGACAGCCGTGGCGCCCTGAACAAGATTCTGGGCCCGGTGATGAAGATGGTTCGCAAGCCCTGGCACATGTACCCGGTCGGCCTACTGTTCGGATTGGGATTCGACACCGTCACCGAAGTCGGGCTGTTGGTGATCGCCGGCGGCGCGGCGGCGACAGGGCTCCCGTGGTATTCGATCCTCGTTCTGCCGATCCTCTTCTGCGCCGGGATGTCTCTGTTCGACTCGATCGACGGATCGTTCATGAACTTCGCCTACGGTTGGGCATTTGCTCAGCCGGTCCGAAAGATCTACTACAACATGGTGATCACCGGACTCTCGGTGGCAGTCGCCCTGCTGATCGGGACCCAGGAAATCATCTCGATCTTCACCGACAAACTCGACATCCACGACGGGATTCTCGGCGCCATCGGGAACTTGGATCTCGGCGCGATGGGCTTCATCATCGTCGGACTCTTCGTCGTCACATGGATGATCGCCCTCCTCGTGTGGCGGTACGGCCGCATCGAAGAACGGTGGCAGGCTCAGTCCGGTGCAGCAGTAGCACGACGAGCGACAGCAGACGAAGCGATGTGAATTCGACTCGGTCTACGCAGAATCATGGGCCACCCGAAAGCGAATAGCTGATGTACGTCTCGCCCCATTTCAGGTACGCGCTCGACGTCGCCTGGCCGCGGATCTGGTCGTTCTGCCACTGGTAGACAGCGCGCCACGGAAATACGGAACTCACTTGTTCCAAGGTGTACTGCTCACGATGGCCCTGCGCGAATCGCTGTTCGAGATCTTCACGAGTGCGCGGCGGGAAATTGCTGATCAGGTAGGTCCGGCCGAGAGACTCGATGCGCCCTGGCGGCGCAAAGACATCAGCGCTGCGATAAGTGAAGGCCAGATACAGGTAGGCCGCCACCACAATCGTTGCCAGCGCTACCGCGCCGATCTTGAATGCACGTCGAAGCAGGGTCGGCATGGCTCACAGTACAATCCAATTCTCCTGTCGAGCACATTCAGTGCGTTTCCCACATTTATCGAAAGACGCATCCCGCGGAGTTGGCGAGATGCAATAGTGGAGTTCGAACGGGGTCAGCCCCGGCTAGGAGAAAACGGTGCGGATACGTCATGCGGTAGTGGGTGTGGCAATCACGGGACTTGTTCTTGCAGTGGCAGGCTGCGGTAGCGGCGACGGCGAAGCTGCCGAGGGACCAGGGATCGCCGTGGCGGCGGAAACCAAGCAAGTTCCCGACCGGGTGACCGTGCATCGACCTGGCCTCATCGACACCAGCATTTCCCCGTTCGACGTGCCTGCATGGCCAGGGCCGCACCCCTCCGAATTCCTCGAGCCCAACCCGCCGTCGGGCGAGAGCGGTGAGATCGCCGGCGACCAAGCTGCGGCAACGTACGCGGCCTCGCTCGACAACCCCGATGCACTATGGAATGTCGGTGGAACGGTGGAGTGGCTGGTTGTCGAGCCGATTCCCTGAAGGTCTTCCATCTAGGTCTCCGCCCTGACCGACTCCAGACGATCTTTGCGAGTTCAGTCCCGCGACAACGCTGCACAGAATTCGCCGGGTTGATCGACATGCAACCGCAACCCATCGATCAGAGTGGAGCTAGATCCCTTCGACAGCCGTTTCGGGAGCGTGACCGAGAGCGGCCGATCGAAGTCTATGTCCACGACAGTGCCGTCGGGCCCCGGCAGAACCAAGCGATCGTCGACAATCACATTTGCTGTCTCACCGAACCTTCGGACCATGCTCGCCCGCGAAATCCGTGATCGGTCCACCTCGACTCGAATGCCCGTGCCGGAACGAAACACCACCGTTCGAGCGGACACGAGATGCGGGTGCACGACGCGTCCGGCAAGCCAACCGCCAATCGCAATCAGCGACAACACCGTTGCAACGAGCAGCACGACGCGAAGCCACTGCCACGGCACCAGGAAGTGAATCGCCACGGCCTCGATCACACTCGCCGCGACAAATGCCACCGGTATCGACATGGTCCCCCTCGCGTAGCCGAAAGTCGCTGTATCACTGGAACCTCCGTCTCTCCTGCCCGTCGAGAGCAACCACAGTGATCGGATCACGCCGTACCGCCTGACATGAGACGTGTTGCGACGCGCGCAACCACTTCACGTTGCGCTGGATCAGGCACCAGATCCGCGATCGCGACCGAAAAGCCGACACCTGCAGAGTCTCCGTCTGAGCACACGTCGCCGAGCACCCCGGCCAGCGATTCCTCCAGCTCGCAGGACAGACACGCGATCTCGTCTGCAACGTCGACTACCTCACGCCCAGCCAATGCAGCGAAACGACGGTACAGATCGACAATTCGATTCCGGTCGCTCTCGTCGGACAGCAATCGCGCAGCTGTGGAGAACAGTTCGTGCGGCGCTGCGCCCGAGATCGCCACCAATTCCCACATGTCGCGTTCGCGCTCGAACAAGCGTCGCACCGAACCCGTGGGGGACGACGCGATCAACTCGTCGAACGCCGACAGCAGCTCCATCGGGAGCGGCGAGACCACCCTCCCAGCACCTCGCGCCGTGAGCATTTCCTCGAGGCGCACTCGCTGGTCTGCGAGGACGCGCTGCTTCCGGTCTATCTCCGCGATCAGGGAGGAAAGATCTTCGGCGAAGTCGTCCGGTTCTCGTGCATCGATCGGCGTCGGTTCGATCATCGCGGCAATGGATCCGAGTGGAATGCCGGCGGCGGAGAGCCAACGAATGCGCATCAGCCTGACCAGATCGGGAAGTTCGTAAGTTCTGTAACCGTTGGACAGTCGTCTCGGCTCGGCCAGCAACCCCAGTCGGTGATAGTGCCGAACGGTCCGCGGAGTGGTGCCTGCCGCACTGGCCACGTCGCTGATTCGCATACGAACAGCATTAACTATGACGCTACGTCATAGTCAAGGCCCGGCATGTCGGGCCTTGAGGCATAAGGTCCTGTTCTTCCTGTGTGGAGTTTCGCAGACGAATTTCGCGGGTATTGATCACTTGCGGCGGCGATTTCCAGAGCGAGGGGTCAGCCGCGCAAGGTCTGCCCCCGGCTGTCACTCGCCGGGCGGCGGGCCGCCAAAACCAGCGGGCCGCCAGAAACTATCTGTGCCAGGCGATGATTTCGATGCAAACGACACGACTCGACACCATCCTGATTCTGATCGTCGGGACGGCAATCGGACTGAGCGTCTGGCTGGCTACGCAGGAACCATTCGCGTCGATCGGACTCGGAATCGCAACGGTAGTGATCTGCTGGATCTCTTGCTCGATGATCCATGGCTTCCCACACCGATCGACGAAGGACGTGCGTCCGCGCGAGAACCAGGATCGCGAGTCACCGAAACGGCGCTGACGCCGCGTAGGGATGAGGCCAACCGTGGAGGCCCGGACACAGCGAAGTGAGTGGTTCACCTACCGCAGGTGAACCACTCACTTCGGTCAGAGGATCACACCTCGTCAGGTCGCCAGGTCGCGACGGCCCAGATCACAGCGACGTCGAGGGCGATGATCACGATCGACCACAGCGGGTAGTACGGCATCCACAGGAAATTAGCCACGATCGAAAGTGCCGCGATGACGAATGCCATCCCGCGGGCCCACGCCATGCCGACGAACAATCCCAGCGACACCGCGATGCCGATGATTCCGAGCACGATGTGGATCCAACCCCATGTCGTGACATCGAATTCGAAGGTGTAATTGACTCCGACGATCAGCAGATCGTTGTCCGCGAGAGCCGCGATGCCCTGCAGCAACGCGACGATTCCCGCGACGAAGAGCAGGCATGCTGCCGCCACCGTGGTCCCGATGGCAAAGCCTTGTCGGACAGGGTGGTTCGCATGAGATTGGTGCGGAGCAGTCATGACATCCCCTTCTTCGGCGAAATAGCGTGAGAACAGTATTCAAAGGTTCACGCCGCCGGACATCACCCAGCAAGGATGAACAGCCGTCCAGCACTGCAATCAAATTTCATGGGAACATATGTTCGATTTCGGTGTACGGTGGAGTCTATGACCGCCACGATGCAACCGTCTCTGTTCGACAACGGTGACCTGGGCGTCTCTTTGGGCGATCTCGAGGGCACGGTGCAGAGACGTATCCTCACCGCCGGCGCATGGGTCGACCATCGCCCGGCCTGGCTGACCGGATCGGAGGCCGTGTTCGACAATCTGGAAGCTACGGTGCCGTGGCGTTCCGAACGGCGTCAGATGTACGACCGCGTTGTCGACGTCCCTCGTCTGGTGTGTTTCTACGCAGAGAATCAACCACTGCCGGACGCACTTCTCACCGAAGCCAAAGACGCGCTGAGCAGTCACTACTTCGACGAACTCGGCGAACCATTCGCCACGTCGGGTCTCTGTTTCTATCGCGACGGTTCCGACAGCGTTGCCTGGCACGGGGACGATACGGGACGAAGTCGCACCGAGGACACGATGGTGGCCATCCTGTCTCTCGGTGCGGCTCGCCCGCTCCTATTGCGCCCTCGTGGGGGCGGCGAATCCATCCGCTTCAATCTCGGACACGGAGATCTACTCGTCATGGGCGGATCCTGCCAACGCACGTGGGAACACTGTGTCCCGAAGAGTGCGCGGGCCCTCGGGCCGAGAATCAGCGTTCAATTCCGCACTCGCGGAGTTAGATAGCGTCGCGGAGTTCGTCTCGCAGCGCCTTCCGATTGAGCTTGCCGACGGCCGTCTTCGGTATGGATTCTGCGAAAACAACCCGACGCGGCTTCTTGTACGACGCCAGTCGCTCGCCGACGTGCGCGACCAATGATGCTTGCAGTACGTCGTTTTCGACGGTCCCGTCCTCGAGTACCACCACAGCGGTGACCGCCTCCACCCACTTGGCGTCGGCGGTACCCACCACGGCGACCTCACGGACAGACGGATGCGTCAGGAGTGCATCCTCGACTTCACGGGGGTAGACGTTGTATCCGCCGCTGATGATCATGTCCGAAGCTCGGTCCTTCAAGAACAAGAATCCTTCGGCGTCGAACTGACCGATGTCACGGGTGTGAACCCAGCCGTCTTCGGTGAAGGTCTCCGCATTCAGTTCCGGTGCATTGAAGTATCCGGCGATCGCCGATGGCGAGCGGATCACGATTTCACCCGGTTCTCCCTGGGGCACTTCGTTTCCCTCACCGTCGAGCAGCCTGATCTCGACGTCGATGGCCGGCTGACCACAGGACAGCAGGCGATCTTCCGTGTGATCTTCGGGCCGTAAGACTGCAATACACAGCGGTGCCTCGGTCTGCCCGTAGTACTGGAGAAAACGGTGTTGCCCCCACGCCTGCATCGCCCGTTCGATGGTGGCCAGCGGCATCGGCGACGCACCGTAGATCACGGATTTCAGACTCGAGATGTCTGCGCTCGCAAAATCAGGGCGTTCGAGGAGCATCTGAATCATCGTCGGCACCAGATTGATTGCCGTAGCCCGATGCTCGGTTATCGAGTCCAAGAAGGTCGACGGGTCGAAACCGGGGAGGATGACGGTCTTACCGCCACGTAGCCAGAACGGAAGCACGAAGACACCGCTGGCGTGAATCAGTGATGCTGCGTGCAACATCGTGTCGTCCTGAGTCGCCGGAAGCAGATTGAGCAGAACATTGCGGCAGATTCCGGCGTAGCTGCGCTGAGTGTGCTGCGCGGCCTTCAGCGTTCCCGTGGTCCCGGAAGTGAACAGCGTCAGGATCACGTCGTCGGGATCTACCTCGACGTCCGGAGTGGCCGAAGACATGCCCTGTGCTCGATCCAACAGCGAAAGCTGCCCCTCCGCACCTGTTTCCAGCCCGACGAACGTCCGATCCGGGAACCTGGCGGACAGTTCAGCAGCTCGGCCGGCAAGGTCAGTACCGAAAACGACGTGCGAGGTGTCGGTGTCCTCGAGCATTCGTGCGTGCTCGTCGAGCGAGAGTCGCGAGTTGAGCGGAACCCTGTTGATGCCGGCTTTGACACACGCAAAATCGACAGGCACGCTGGCAAGAGAGTTGTTGACCAGCAACGCAACCCGTGCGCCACGCCCGATACCGAGCGCGATGAATGTATGCGCCAATCGGCTGCTGAGTTCGTCCACTTCCGTGAACGTCATCGATCGATCGCCGAAGACGACGGCTGTTCGCGGTCCGTGCTGTCGCGCACCACGGGCGATCAGATCTCGGGTTACGGGCATCATGGTTCAGTTTCCTCGTTCGAATTCGGGTTGTTCTCGAATCGGCCGTGCCGGCCGGCGCCCGCGGCGAACGCAGCAGCGCCGCGCACACCTTCGGCGATGACAATGGGATTTCCTGCGACACCCTCGGCGCGCAGTGCTTCGGCAAGTGGTAGATCAAAAGATCGGTAGGCCGATGCGCGATCCGCGAGCATGCAGAGTTGTGGGAAAGCGGACAACTGGTGCGCAAGCTCCTTGGCTACCTGGAGTGACTGCCCCACTGGAACAACACGATTGGCCAGTCCGAAGGCCAACGCCTCCGAAGCGTCGACCGGGCGACCGGTCAAGATCATGTCGAGCGCTCGCCCCTGCCCGACGATTCGCGGCAGTCGCACGGTCCCGCCGTCGATGAGAGGAACTCCCCAGCGCCGGCAGAAGACTCCGAACACGGAATCCTCCTCGCAGATCCTCAGGTCCGCGAGCAATGAAAGCTCGAGCCCTCCGGCCACTGCGTATCCACTGACGGCGGCGATCAACGGTTTGGACAACACCAACCGACTCGGCCCCATCGGGCCGGTGCCGCCGCCTTCCGGATGCAACTCGTGCACGCGCGCGGGGTCGGAGACTGCGGTCAAATCCGCACCGGCACAAAATGTGCCGCCCGCACCCCACAGAATTGCCACCTTCTGACTCTCGTCCGACTCGAATTCCAGGAAGGCATCACGCAACTGCGCCGCCATCGGCCCGTCCACCGCATTCTTGCGATCAGGGCGATTCATCACGATGACAGTGACGCCACCGTCACGCTCCACATAGACATCGCCACCTGGTCGATCGGAGTCGGTCACGATATTTCCTCACTGCTCGCGGATAAGGTTTCCCGGTACCCACCATGCCACTTGTAACAGAATTTGTCAGGAGTTGTTCAAACGTTGTTACAAACTGATCGAGGAATGTCCGCAACCCGAGTTGTGCTGGACCTCGCAACAGCGAGCCCGGACACCGAGTTCAGCACCGCTGTGCTGACCCGGGCCGGCGAGATCGTCGGCGTCAGCGCATCAAGCATTCGCGTGGCAGCGGGCCGACTGTGCCGCGAGAACAAACTGCGTCGTACCGCTCGTGGAACGTACGTCCTCAACCCGGACGCCATCCCCACCTACAGCGAGGTCGAGGGGTGGCGAACTCGTACCGATCGCATACGCCCCTGGGACGGCACCTGGATCGCCGTCGAGCACTCGGGGCTCAAACGAAGCGACCGCACTGCCGCCCGCCGGCACGATCAAGCGCTGCGACTGGCGGGCTACGAGGAGTGGAAGCCCACACTCGCAGTCCGTCCGAACAATCTCCTCGGCGGCACGGACAGCGCCCGCCGCACTCTCCACCGACTCGGCGCCGCCTCCGAATCGGCCGTCATGGAAATCGCTCACCTTGCCCCCGAGGATGATTCGACAATCCGCACACTCTGGAACTCCGAAGCGCTGTTGGCCGACATCGCCGAGGCCCGTGAAGCACTCACACAGGCGCAAACACGCCTGGCGACAATCAGTCGCGAGGAGGCGGCCCGCGAATCACTTGCTCTGGGCAGCGCGGTGATCGCGGTCATCGTGCGCAATCCGCTCCTTCCGGAAGAACTCGAACCGACACAGCCACTGCGCGAACTGATCTCGCACATGCTCGAGTACCAGGACGCATCTCGCGAACTGTGGCAGTCACTGCTCGAGTTCTGATCGATTTCTCCCAGAAGGTAATTCAGTATGTTGCGCGGCCGCCGCTGGCGTCGTACACGGCGCCGGTCGAGTAACTCACCGCCGACGACGACAGCCAGGAGATCAGTTCGGCGATTTCGTCCGCCTTCCCCATCCGTGCCATCGGCGTCAAAGACTGCGAACGGGCGAGGATGGCCGGATCGGTGCCGGCATTCATAGGACTTTCCACGGCCGCCGGAGCTATCGCGTTGACCAGCACACCGGTGGTGGCGACCTCTTTGCCGAGTGATTTCGTCAGCGCGACGACGGCCGCTTTGGACGCGGAATATGCACTCTGATTCGGGTTTCCGTCCTTGGCCGCAATACTTGCGAGGTTGACAACCCTCCCCCACCCCGACGAAACCATCCCCGGCACGAACGCCCGGCACATCAGGAATGTCCCTTCGACGTTGATGCGGAACGTACGCTGCCAAGCCGCGAGGTCGACGTCGACGAGTGGCGCTGATGGTCCTACGATTCCCGCACTGTTGATCAAGATGTCGACTCTGCCGAGCCTGGTTCGAAGCGCATCGACTGCTGTCGGATCACTCACGTCGAGTTGTTCGTCCGCGCCTTCGGCAAGATCTGCCGTTACCACCCGAACCCCCCTCTCCGTCAACAGCTTTGCACTTGCGGCGCCGATTCCGCTCGCACCGCCGGTAACGAGCGCGGTGACACCCTCCGGGTAATCCTGCATCGCATTCACTCCTGAGTTTCTGTGCGCTTCGCACTCAATTTATGTTGCAAACAGGCATAATTGCCGTCACACTGTGTAGAAATTCTGAATATATGGCGTTTGTTGTCAACGTCAAATACCTGGAGGCCTTGCCGATGGAAACCCGCTGGTTGCACGCGTTTGTCGCGGTTGCGGAAGAACTTCACTTCGGTCGGGCCGCATCACGGCTCCAGATGGCCCAGTCGCCGCTCAGCCAGATGATCCGAAAGCTCGAAAAGGACATCGGCGTCAAGTTGTTCGAACGAAGCACTCGCAGCGTCGCACTCACATCCGGCGGACATGCCTTTCTCCCCCACGCCTATCGCGTCATCGAGAACATGGAGACGGCACGACACGCTACGCGCGCGTCGTCGGGAGGCGTCTACGGACGAGTCACAATCGGGTTCACCGGAGTGCTCAACTATCAAGCACTTCCGCCACTGACACGCGCGTTGCGTCAGCGTTATCCGGAAGTCGAACTGACACTCCTCGGCCGGATCATGACGCGCGACGCGGTCATCCAACTCGAGAGCGGCGCCCTCGATCTCGCCTTCGTCGGGCTACCCGTGGAATCCGCATCACTGTCTACCCGACTCATCCGACGGGAGGCATTCGGCGCTGTGCTTCCGATCGACCATCCCCTCGCAGAGAGAGACGCGATCGACCTCCGCGAATTGGCCGACGACGGATTCGTGACCACCCCGCTCTCGGCCGGCTCGGCCCTCCAGGAAACCGCGATGCGCGCCTGCATGAACGCAGACTTCAGGCCTCGCGTGGTTCAGGAGATCACCGATCCGTACATGATCCTGATGCTCGTTGCCGCCGGCGTCGGTGTAGCGCTGATGACGTCCGGTATGGCTGCTATCACCCCACCTGGCAGTGTGTTCGTCCCACTCACCGGCGAGCCGACGTTCATGAATCACGGAATTGCCTGGTCACCGCGGCACATGACCGATGCGCTCGCCGTCGCATTGGAGACATCCGAGGAAATTCTGCCGACGCCGGAGATTGAGACCAAAAACGTCATTATCTGAGACTCATTTAGTGTTGGACGCGCCATGGTCCTTCGTGGCACTGTCGTCTCAGCCGCCGAAAGGTGAGGGACGTCACCGATGCGTGGTGCATCTCCAAACGTGCCGCCACGGCCGGCCCATCGGGACGAAAGGACTTCACATGGCACCTCCGATCACCTCCACCGGATCCACGAACTCGACCGAGGAACATCCGAATGCGAACGCGCGCCGCGCCGCCGTTTCGGGCTTCCTCGGCAGCACCCTCGAGTACTACGACTTCTTCATCTACGGCTCCGCGGCCGCGCTGGTGTTCCCCAAGATCTTCTTCCCCGGCGGCGGATCAACGGCAACCCTGCTCTCGATCAGCACCTTAGGTGTCGCCTACGTCGCCCGCCCGCTCGGCGCGGTGCTGTGGGGTCACCTCGGCGATCGGTACGGACGCAAGAACGCGCTTCTCGCCTGCCTGCTCCTCATGGGTGTTGCGACGGTCATCGTCGGTTGCCTGCCGACCTACGACCAGATCGGCATCGCCGCGCCGATCATTCTCGTCTTGCTTCGCCTACTTCAAGGGCTCTCTGCCGGCGGTGAATCACCCGGATCTTCCGCACTGACGCTCGAACACGCGCCGGATCACCGTCGTTCGTTCTTCACCTCGTTCACCATGAGCGGGATCATGTTCGGCATCGTCGTCTCCAGCCTGGTATTCATCCCAGTGGCGAGCCTGCCCGACGAAGACCTCTACTCGTGGGGTTGGCGAGTTCCCTTCTGGCTCAGCATCATCGTGACCGTCGTCGCGCTGTGGCTACGTCGCGCCCTCGATGAACCCGAGGTATTCGAAGAACTCAAGGAACAGGACGAGACGGCCGGAATTCCCGTCGTCGAGATGTTCCGCTCGCACTGGCGCACTGTGATCCGTATCAGCATGAGCTCGACCTTCGCGATGATCAACACCATCGTCAACGTCTTCGCTCTGGCGTACGCCGTCGAATCCGGCTTCGAACGCTCCACGATGCTGTGGGCAATCGCGACCGCCAATTTTGTTGCCGTACTGACTCAGCCGCTGTTCGGCATCCTCTCGGATCGCTACGGACGCAAGCCCATCTTCGTCGTCGGCGCGATCGGAGCCGGCCTGATGATCTTCGTCTTCTTCCATTCGATCGGAACCCAAAGCGTCCCCATGGTCTTCGCTTCGGGAATCGTCATGATCGGCATCTTCTACGCCATGCCCAACGGCACGTACCCGGCGTACTTCCCGGAGCAGTTCCCCGCGAAGGTCCGATACACCGGAATGGCCGTCAGCCTCATGCTCGGACTCCTTGTTGCCGGCTTCACACCGGCTATCGCTCAGGCGATTTCAGCCGGAGACAAGAGCAACTGGACACCGGTTGCCTGGATGTGCCTGGGCTTCGCCGTCGTCTCCGCCATCGCGGCAATGACCGGACCCGAAACGTACCGCACGCCCACAGCTGAACTGGGCCAACCGAAGCCGAGCCTGCCAACCAAGCAGGACTCGGAGCTCACCAGCAACAACGCTTGACCGGACCGGCCCCTCGCGCTGAATTGCCGCGAGGGGCCGTCCCCACTTATGCAGGAGAATGTCATGACTACCGAATTCACACGTCACCGAATCGGCCTTGTCGGAGCCGGGATCTCGACTTCCCTCTCGCCGGCGCTGCATTCGCACGAAGCATCAGCACTCGGACTCGACGATTACAGCTACGAACTGGTAGACCTCGAGAACCTGACGGTCTCGGTCGAAAAGACCGGCGAGGTGGTGCGGAGCGCCGTCGCAGCCGGCTTCACCGGACTGAACATCACCCATCCGTGCAAGCAGGTTGTCGTGGACGCACTCGACGAACTGTCCGACAATGCCCGACTGCTCGGTGCCGTCAACACGATTGTCGTCCACAACGGCCTTCTGATCGGCCACAACACCGATCACAGTGGATTCCTCACCGCACTGCGACGCGGTTTACCCGACGCCACCTTGGACCGAGTGGTACTCGCAGGCGCTGGCGGGGCGGGTTCCGCCGTGGCGTACGCACTCGCCGCCGCCGGTACGACGGATCTTCGCATCGCAGATATTGATCCCGCTCGCGCTGCCGATGTGTGTTCTCGCGTCGCCTCGGCCTTCCCTGGCACGCGCACAACGGCTTTGGCGATCGATGAGATCGCCGTCAACCTGACTACGTGCGACGGCGTCGTCAACGCATCTCCGATCGGCATGGTCGGCCATCCAGGAACTCCGTTCGACCCCGCGGCGCTCCACGCGGGCTTGTGGGTCGCGGACATCGTCTATCGACCGATGCGCACCGAATTGCTCGACGCTGCAGCTGCTCTCGGATGCGCAGTTCTCGACGGTGGGCAGATGCTGGTGGCTCAAGCCTCTGACACCTTCACACTCCTGACTGGTGTCGAAGCCGATACGGATCGCATGCGCAGCCATCTGAGCGAGCTGCTCTCCGAGACGGCATACGCATGAGCACAACCGAACACCTACTTTCTCGCGGAGTACCAGGAGCACTGATGAATGTGACTGCGCCTTTCGCCGAACCTCTCGACATGGGCAGCGTCCGCCTCCGAAACCGATTCGTGTCGGCCCCGATGGAACGCAACTACTGCGAAGTCGACGGCACCATGACGGACGAGTACATCGCGTACCTCGCCCGCCGCGCCGAAGGTGGTGCTGCACTGATCTTCACCGAAGCGAGCTACGTGCGTGCCGACGGCAAGGGACGCATCCGGCAGATGGGCGTCGACGTCGACGAACGGATTCCCGGCATCAAGAAGATGGTCGACGCGATCCACGCTCACGGCGCCCTCGTCGGAGTCGAACTCAACCACGGTGGACGTACGGCGCAAGGTTCTGTCAGCGGGTTTGTTCCCGTTGCCCCGACACCGATTCCGTGTTTGGTTGTCGGCGGCGAGATGCCAGAACAACTCGACGGCGACGACATCGAGCACATCATCGAATGTTTCGGTGAAGCCGCGGCACGCTGCCAGCAGGCCGGCGTCGACGTCATCTCCCTGCACGGTGGCCACGGGTATCTGATCCACCAGTTCCTCTCCCCTGCTTACAATCACCGCGACGACGAGTGGGCCGACCCCACCTTGTTCGTCAACAAGGTCATCGCCTCCGTCCACGAGCACGCACCGGGAATCACTCTGGGACTCCGATTCTCAGCCTTCGAAGGCATCGACGGCGGACTCGACGCCGAGATGACTCGCGCTCGCATCGGCGCCATCGACACCGACCGACTCGATTTCCTCGACGTCTCGGCCGGCAACTACGAAGCGGGACAGTGGATCATCCAGCCCGGTGAATGGTCGCGCGGTCTCCTCGCGCCGTACTCCGAGCAGTACCAGCGCGACTTCGACATCCCGGTGGGAGTGGCCGGACGCATCACGTCGCCGGAGATCGCTGCGCGGATCATCGAATCCGGGCAGGCGAACTTCGTCAGCATGGCTCGTACGCTGCACGCAGATCCGGACTTCCCGAATCGTGCCATCGACGGTGGCCGGTACCGCCCTTGCATTGCCTGCAACTACTGCATCGACAGCCTGGCCGCCGGCCCCATTCCCTGCTCCGTCAACCCGTGGGTCGGCCGCGAATTGGATCAGCCTACAAAGCCAGCTGATGCTACCGTGCGGGTCGCCGTCATCGGTGCCGGGCCGTCGGGAATGGCCGCTGCCCGCGACCTCGCACTTGCCGGTCACCGCGTCGACCTGTACGACGAGCGACCCAGCCTCGGTGGCGACTTCGCTCTGGCATCGAAGCTGCACGAGTATCCCGAATATGGACGGATCGTGGACTGGTACGCCGCGGAACTGGCTGAACTCGGGGTCCACTGCCACACCTCGACCCGGGCAGATGCTGCTTTGCTCTCCGGTGTCGATTTCGACGCCATAGTTCTTGCCGCCGGCGGCGTCGGCCCCGTGGTCGATCTCCCCGGAGCAGCTACCCGTACCGTTCGCGACGTCCGCGAATTCCTCGTCTCCGGCGATCCAGCTCCTGCCGCTGTCACCATCTTCGGCGCCGACCGTGAGGCTGCGGCCGTCGCCGACGATCTCCTTCAGAAGGGCACCCAGGTCGTGATGATCGGCCCGCAGGAAACCATCGCGCACGACGTCGGACGCCGTGGAAAGATCGTGCTGCTGCCGCGCCTGGCCGCAAGTGAGAACCTCACGACCTACCTCAGCTCGATCGTCACCACAGTCGCCGCTGACCGCGTCACGATTTCGACGGCCGGTGTGCTGAGCGAGGTCGATGCTCCGGGCGAACTGCTGATCTCGCAAGGCGTCGAGCCGCGTTCGGAACTTCTTGCCGAACTCCGTTCACTGGCACCACGACTCGGAGTACATACCGTCGGCGACGCGAGCGGTGACGGCGGGTCCATCCATGCCGCACTCGTGACCGCAGCCGACGTTGCCGTCGCGATCACCGCCGCCGCTGCGGCACGTCAGGAGGTTCACGCATGACCACACAGGCAGCCACACCCGTGGCAACTGCATTGCCGCCCATTGGACTCGGAACCTGGCCCCTGGTCGGTACCGACGCCACGAACTCGGTTCTCTCCGGCATCGAGGCCGGGTACCGCCTCATCGACACCGCCGCGATCTACGGCAACGAGGGCGCCGTCGGTGTGGCGCTGGCGGAATCAGGTGTGCCGCGAGAAGAACTGTTCGTCACCACCAAACTTCGTGGCAACGACCAGGTTTCCGGCGACATTCGGGGCGCCCTCGAGCAGAGTCTGGAACTACTGGGACTCGACCAGCTGGATCTGTTCCTGATCCACTGGCCACTCCCGCGAATCGATCGCTATGTCGCGTCGTTCGAGTCGATGCTGGCCTGCCGCGACGCCGGACTGGTTCGGTACGTGGGTGTGTCGAACTTCCTGGAGCTCCACCTGCGCCGCGTCGTCGCCGAAACCGGCGAGGCACCGGCAGTCAACCAGATTCAGATGGACCCGTCGCTCGCTCGGATCCCGGTTCGCCGCGCAAACGACGAACTTGGCATCTTCACTCAGTCGTGGAGTCCGCTCGGCCGGGGTGACGTGCTCGACAACGCCGTTGTGAGCGAGATCGCCGGTCGAATCGGTTGCACACCAGCTCAAGTGGTGCTCGCATGGCACGTCGCGCAGGGTGTGGTTCCGGTCGCGCGATCAGCGAACCCGACGCGTCAGGCCGAGAACCTGGCAGCACTCGACGTCACCCTCACCAGCGAGGACATCGAAGCACTGAACAGTCTCGACCGCGGCGAATCTGCGGCGCGGGACGTCGAAGCAGAGGAACATTTCTGATGACATTGAAAGTCGGAATCGTCGGCTGCGGCAAGATCGCCGGCAACCATGCCCGAGCTCTACAACAAGTCCCCGGCGTCGAGGTAATCGGCTGCTGCGATCCCGATCTCGGACGCGCCCAGGAGTTCGCTGCGCTCCACAGCATTCCCTCCGCCGTACGTTCCGTTGACGAACTGCTTGCTCTAGGCCTCGACGCCTGCACGGTATGCACACCTCACCCGGTACACGAAGAGGTAGTCGTGGCCGCTGCCGACGCGGGTGTACATGTGTTGTGCGAGAAGCCCATCGCGGTCGATGTTGCTGCCGCCGACCGCATGATCGAGGCCGCCGACCGCGCCGTTATCACGTTCGGGGTGCTCTTCCAACGTCGCTTCTGGCCGGCCGCGCGTCGGATCCGCGACGCCATCGACGACGGGCGGATCGGACTACCCATGCTCGGCGAGGCGTCGGTGATCCTGCACCGCCCGTCTAGTTACTACTCGGCCGATGCGTGGCGCGGACGCTGGGACACCGACGGCGGTGGCGTGCTCATGACACAGGCCGTGCACCAGATCGACATGCTGGCCTGGTTCATGGGCGAGGCCGTCTCGGTCAGCGGCTTCATCCGCACCCACACCCACGGTGAGCACATCGAGACCGAAGACAGCGCGTCAGCTGTGATCTCCTTTGCCTCGGGCGGCACCGCCACCGTCACCGCGACTACCGGTGCCAATCACAATCTGGGTAACCGCGTGACGGTGATCGGGCGCACCGGCGCCATTGCCAGCGTCCTCGAATTTCCTGAAGGGCACGAGGGTGTCAACGAAATCTGGACCGTGCCGGGCGAAGTCGAGTTCCAGTCGCCGTACTCCGCCGACATCGACGCCAATCTCGATGTGGGAGCGGTCAATGCGGCACTGACCGACTTCCACACCCTGCAGGTTCAGGACTTCGCCGACGCGGTCCTGACCGGGCGCGAACCCGCCGTCACCGGTCGAGACGCCCGCGCGTCACTTGCCATCATCGCCGCAATCTACGAATCGTCACGAACGGGCAAGGTTGTCGAGCTGACATCGACACCGACCCTCGCAACAACTGCCAAGGAGCAGAAATGAGTAGCAGTACCCCCCTCACCTACGACGTGGTTGTCGTGGGCTCCGGCGCAGGCGGGCTTTCCACAGCAATTGCCGCAGCACATGGCGGCGCGTCGGTACTCGTTGTCGAGAAGGCCGACACCTGCGGCGGCGCAACGGCCTGGTCGGGCGGGTGGATGTGGACCCCACGCAACATGTTTGCCATCGCCGACGGGGTTGTCGAGGATCGCTCGGCACCGCGGACATATCTGGAAAACCGACTCGGCGACAACTTCGACGCCGCCAAAGTTGATGCACTCCTCGACGGCGCCCCGGAGATGGTCGAGTTCTTCGAACGCAAGACTGCTCTGAAGTTCGTGCCCGGAGCCAAGATCGCCGATATTCACGGTGACACACCGGGCGCCGGCACGGGTCACCGTTCCGTCGGACCGAAACCGGTGAGTCTGCGAAAGCTCGGACCAGATGTCGCGGCGCTACTGCGTCGGCAGCTGTACGAAACGTCGTTCCTCGGTATGGGCATCATGGCCGGGCCCGACCTGCAGGCTTTCCTGCACTCGACCCGCTCACCAAAAGCCTTTGTGCACTGTGGTGTTCGGGTGACTAAGCACATGTTCGATCTCGCCACCAAGCGTCGTGGTCAGCAACTCGTCAACGGCACTGCGCTTGTCGGCATGATGCTGCGCTCGGCACTCGATCTGGGCGTCGAGTTTCGGGTGAAGACGTCCGCGACCGCGTTGCAGACCGATGACGACGGCCGCGTTGTCGGCGTCCGCCTCGAAAGTCCGGACGGCGCGTACTCGGTAACTGCCCGACGTGGTGTCGTACTCGCCACCGGCGGCTTCGCCCAGGACATCGACCGACGGCGCGAACTGTTCCCGCGCACCCCCACCGGCAACGAGCACTGGTCGCTCACCCCGAAGACAACCACCGGCGACGGCATCACCCTCGGCGAATCCGTGGGCGGCCGACTCGACCGCACACTCGCCTCTCCCGTCGCGTACTGCCCCGTCTCCATCGTTCGCTACCGCAACGGCAAGGAAGGTGTGTTCCCACACATCCTCGATCGCGGAAAGCCCGGTGTCATCGGAGTTCTCGCGAACGGCAAGCGGTTTGTCAACGAAGCACTCGGCTATCACGACTACACACTCGCGATGGTCGAGCAGGTTCCCGAGGGCGAAGAGGTGTGCTCGTGGTTGATTGCCGATCAACAGTATGTGCGATACCTCCCGCTGGGCATGGCGAAGCCCTTGCCGATCCCGATCCAGCCGTACCTGCGCTCGGGGTACCTCACGCGTGGGCGCACTCTTCGGGACTTGGCCGAGAAGATCGGCGTCGACCCCGTGCAGTTGGAGAAAACCGTCGCAGCTTTCAATATCGGGGCCGTGGCCGGTGAAGACCCCGAGTTCGGTCGCGGTACAACACCGTTCAACCGAGGTTCCGGAGATGCTTCCAATCCGTGGCCGAACCCGTCGCTCGCGCCCTTGCAGAAGGGCCCGTACTACGCGGTGAAAGTCGTGCCAGGGAGTTTCGGCACCTTCGCCGGACTGGTCACGGACTCGTCGTCGCATGTGCTCGACGACAACGACCGCCCCATCGAGGGGTTGCTCGCCGTCGGCGTCGATCAGGCGAGCGTGATGGGCGGGCACTACCCGTCCGGGGGCATCAACCTCGGACCGGCCATGACATTCGGTTACCTGGCCGGCCGGGAACTGGCCGGAGCCGAGACAGTTGGAGCGCACGCATGACACTCTCACTCGGACTGGCAGCCCTCACAGTGCTCGACACCGCACCGATGCAGCACGTCGACTTAGCTGAAAAGCACGGCTTCGACACCATCGGTATCCGTCTGATGCCCGCGGCACCAGGTACGACGGCCTACCCTCTGCACGAGGACAAGCAGTCGTTGGACGAACTGGTGCGTCGACTGGGCGATTCACCGGTCGAGGTATTCGACCTCGAAATCATCCGTCTTGCAGCCGACTTCGACCCCACCGACTACGCTCCGTTGCTCGAAGCGGGCGCACAGCTCGGAGCCAAAGCCGTTCTGGTGGGCGGCGACGACCGCGACCGCGCTCGGCTCACGGACTCCTATGCCCGCCTCGCTGAACTGTGCGCGAACTACGGCATCGTCGCCTCGCTCGAATTCATGCCGTGGACTGCGGTGCCTGATGCGCGTGCGGCCATCGAGATCGTCTCGGCGGCAGACGGTCCGGCTCGTAGTGTCCTTGTCGACGCATTGCACACCGACCGCTCGGCGACAACGCTGGAGGATCTTGCGTCCATCCCGCGCGAGTGGCTGCACTATGCCCAGATGTGCGACGGTTCGACCCCCGCTCCCACTGGGGACGCAGAGCTGATCCGTCAGGCCCGCGAGGAGCGTCTGGTGCCCGGCACCGGCGGCATCGCCCTGGCCGACATCTGGTCGACTTTGCCTGCCGGACTGCCGGTCAGCATCGAATTGCCCAACGAGCCGCTGCGTCAGGCCGTCGGCACCGACGCCTGGCTGGAGCGCCTGGTCGAGGCCACGCGAGAAGTGTTGGCCTAGCGGCCCTGTGCGCCTTTTTGGTAGTTGGCGCTACCAGAAAGGCGCACGGGGGCGTCAGCCCCTCCGAGCCGCAACGGCCTGCGCCAGACGGTCCAACTGCGCTGCGGTGGTGGACCAGTCGATGCACGCGTCGGTGATCGACTGGCCGTAGGTGAGCTCGTCCGCCTTGCCCAAGGTCAGGTCCTGACGGCCGGCCTCGATGAAACTCTCCAACATGACGCCGGCGATTCCCTGCTCGCCCTCGGTCAGACGTCGGGCAATGTCGTCGAGCACGATGACCTGACGCTCATGGTCCTTGCTGCTGTTACCGTGGCTCGCGTCGATGACCACGCGCTCGGGCAGGTTCGACTTACGCAGGCGGGCAAGGGTGTCCGCGACTGTCTCGGCATCGTAGTTCGGTCCGTCGCTACCGCCACGAAGAATGACATGGCAGTCGGGGTTGCCCGCGGTACGGATCAAGGCAGCCTGGCCGTCGAGGTCCGTTCCGGGGAACACGTGGCTCGCTGCCGCGGCGCGGGTGCCGTCGACGGCTACCTGCACATCACCTTCGGTGGAGTTCTTGATACCGACGGGCATGGACAGCGCGCTGCACAGCTGACGGTGAACCTGACTGGCGGCGGTCCGGGCGCCGATCGCACCGTAGCTGACCAGGTCGGCAATGTACTGAGGCATGATCGGATCAAGGAACTCGCAGCCGACAGGCAGGCCCAGGCTCGACACGTCGAGAAGCAACTTGCGGCCGATACCGAGTCCGGTGTTGATGTCGAACGTGCCGTCGAGGTGGGGATCGTTGAGCAGGCCCTTCCACCCGAGTGTGGTGCGCGGCTTTTCGAAGTAGACGCGCATGACGATGTGCAGATCGTCCCGCAGTTCGTCGGCCTTGGCGGCCAACCGGCGGGCGTAGTCCATCGCCGCTTCCGGATCGTGCACAGAGCACGGACCGACTACGACGATCAAACGATCGTCGTCACCGTTGAGGATGTTGATGGTGTCGGCCCGACCGGTGCGCACAGTGGCGGCGGCGACCTCGTCCGGAGCGTGCTGAGCACGAACAGTCGCCGGTGACACGAGCGGACTGATACTCACAGTGCGCTGATCGTCGAGGCTGTCCGAAGCTGTGGTGGTGTCGATGGTGACAGTCATGGGGTTTTCGGTTTCCTGTTCTCAGGCCGACCCCAGAGATGAAGAGAAACTCCAGCGAGCCGGTCTGTAGTCCGGCTCTTGGGTGGAGGTTGTCAGCGCGTGGTTACGCCGGCAGGCCCACCCGGGGCCGGCCTGCTAAACCAGAAATAGACGCGCTGCATGTCGGCCACGATACCTCGAGTTCGGATCAGATGGGCGCGCCCCTCCACGACGAGCCGAATCCGAGGGGAGCGTCCCGTGGCACGAATCCGTGACGAATGGCCAAATCCGCTGAGCGATTGGCGCTTTCGAGCAAGGCTCCGGCTACGGAATTCGAATACGTTGGTCAGGCACCTGCCAATGCCCGGAACATCAGATGGAGCTGCGCCTTCTCATGCCTGTGATCGAATCGACCGAAACCTTCCACCCGACGGTGTCCCCTTTTGCGACCGATACCCCCTTGCAGTCGACAAGAGATGTGGACGGCGAGTTCACCCGTCTGATCGATTCCTTGACACGACGCGGATTCCTGGCCGGTGCGGCGGCGCTCGGTGCACTAGGCGCGCTCTCTGCATGTTCGAGCGAATCCAGCGGCACCGAAGCCTCGGACGAGTGGGTCGACATCGTCGTCGCGGACCAGGCCTACCGCCTGCCGCGGGACCCCAAGCGTGTCGTGGTGCTCGAAGCCCGCGGGGCCCTCGATTTTGCACTACTTGCCGAGTACCCGATCGTCGCGACCAATTGGGATCCGAAGTCTCAACTCATGCGCCAGGTACCCGCCGGCGCGGCTCGCCTCGGTGGGACGAACAACGAACCGAATGCCGAATCGATACTGAGCCACGACCCCGATCTTTTGGTCGTCGGGAAAGGCTGGTGGAATTACTACCAGGACAAGGGCCTGCTCGGCACTGACATCGCACCGGTGCTCGTCGTCGACGAGGGCACGACGGGCTCGTCGTGGAAGCAGGCCATGACCGCGCAGCTCACGGCTCTCGATCGCCGCGAAGTCGCCGAACGCGTCATCGCCCGATACAACGCCGAACTTGCACAAGCGCGGGCCAAGATCGGTGGTCTCCTCGAAGGCAAGTCGATTGCGATCGCCGGCGCAGACAGCGGTCAGATCTGGCTGCAGAACAACACGTTCGCCGTCTCGGTTGCGCAGGACCTCGGCTTGAACGTCTTGACCGACGCTGCCCATGCCGCACCTGATCGGAAGGATTCGACTTTCTACAGCCTCGAGGAGCTTGCGATCTTCGACCAGGCCGACTTCGTCTTGCTACAGAACCCCGACGCTGTTGAAGCCGAGTCGCCCACGTGGAAACGAGTCCGCGCTGTCCAGGACGGCCATGTCGGGCATCTGCGATACGACCTCAACAACGGCCTCGCTCTGACTGCGATGGCCCTGGCCGCTGACATCGCCGAGCAGGTACAGGTCATGCGCTGACGTCTTCGGCATCGCCTTCCGAATCAGAAATCAACCGGATTCTCTGTCATACGAACAGTCGATACTGACTCACTCGGAAACGGATTATGTTGTCACCTGCCCGTGCTCTTCGCACGTCAGAGGGTGTTTCTCCGAACGCCCTGTTTCTCCGAACGCTAGGTGACCAATGACGCAGAACCCGTACTACGGCCAGCAACAACCGGTCGGCCCTCCGCCGGACAACAATCTGGTCTGGGCGATTCTCGTGACAGTGTTCTGCTGCCTCCCGCTCGGCATCGTCTCGATCGTCAAATCAAGCCAGGTCAACACTTTGTGGGCGCAAGGTCAGTTCGACGCTGCGCGAAAATCAGCTGACGATGCCAAGAAGTTCGCCTTGTGGTCAGTCGGCGCAGGTGTTGCCGTCGCTGTTCTGTACTTCCTTTTTGTCGTCGTCCTTGCCGGATCGAGTTCCCTGTGACCGCCGACGCCGACCGGCGACACTGATCGACGGCCAAACACCGAACTGCAATGACACCGAATTGTGGTGACACCGAGAACGATGACATATCACGACTCGCCGCACTGAAGGCGCCAGCGGCAGTTGCGTTCACGGCAATTGCGCTGTGCGCCTTCATCTCCTGGAGTGACCCCACCACACCTGGTGGGGTCATTCCCGTTTGTCCGACCAAAGCGCTGTTCAACGTCAATTGTCCCGGTTGCGGTAGCACTCGGATGGTGTACAGCCTCATCCACGGCGATTTCGGTGCAGCGATGCGTTTCAATGCCTTTGGCCTCGTGATGCTGCTTGCACTGGCGTTCACGTACGTCTCGTGGACGACCGCCCGCACCCGTGGAAGACCCGTCGTGCTCTGGCATCAGTTGCGCTGGTCACCGGCTGTGATCTTGACACTCGTGTTGATCTGGACGACGGTCCGCATAGCCCCGATCCCGATATTTGCCAGTCTCCGCGTCTAGGCCGGATCTCCTCACGCGTCCAAACGGAATACACCTCGCACCTGGCGTACGCCGTTGATCTGCACCTCGACGGCATGTTCGCCGGCGTAGTACTTCCGGGTGCTGATCGGTTTGAAGGAATGCCTCTTCGCGATACGGGCCGGCACCCCGGGTTCCAGCGTTCGTGTTGTCAGTTTGAAGACCTTGGGCGTCGTGGTCCCGTTGGCCTTCACGTGGTGGACGATGTAATCGATCACGACGGTGACGGACTCGCTGCCATTGTTCGTGACGGCGAAGTCGAAGGTGAGTTCTCCACCCGCATCAACTGTTTCGCGGTCGATGACGAACCCCTCGACCACGACGTCGGTGGGCGGCGAGAACCCCAAGAGGGACAGAGCATCTGGATTGCCGGCCTTGATCAACGTCCGCAATGCATGTTTGACGATTTTCAGTGTGTTGGCATCCGGTGTCTGCAGCCAACGCTTCGCAGTCGATACTGCGAGCGCAGCGTCAGCACGACTGAGATCGTTGAGATGGTTTGCGACCGAACGTCGTACATATTCCGAATCATCCCGATACAGCTCGTCGAGAATGACGATTGTCGACTCGGGACGCGCCGTCAATTCTTTCACTCGTCTTCCCCAGGGCAAACGAGTACGAGTGCCTTCGGTCGCCAAGCGCCGGACGTGTTCGTCTTCATGGCCGGTCCAGGTGAGTGCGATCGCCAGCGAACGGTCAAGGTTCGTTTCGAGAAATGTGCGAATTGCGAATTCGGCCGTCAGACGCGACGTCAACTCGGCAAGCAGAGCCATTCCCTCGTCGAAATCCGACTCGGAGCCACTTCGTGTCGCCGTGACGGCGACGGCTTCGGTCACCGGCCAGATCATCCAACCGGTGAAGGTCTCTTCTGAAAGCGCACGGCGGATGATCTCGGCGAAGGCCGGAAGATCCTGAGGCAGTTCGGCAGTCATCGCGTCCCGCACAACGCGCGTACGTTCGCCGAGACTCATACCGTCGAATTCGGATGTACTACCCCGAACGAGGGCGAGGTGTGTGTGACCGGAGGCTCGCTCGAGGCAGCCTGCCAGATCGGCGACGACGGATTTCCCGAGCAGTTCGTCAGCGGTGGGCATCAGGGGCACACCGTGAGAGCGGAAATCCGATCACCGTCGAGAGTGAAATGGTGATGTAACTGGACGGGGCTTCCGGGAAAATCACCCTCGACCTTCACCGACACGACAACGGCCGAGCCTGGGGTGTTGACCGACTCGATCTTCTGGGTGAAGGTGAACGCCGTCGACACGGCGGACTTCCACGCCACGATTTCTTCGATCCCGACATACGTCCGGCCGTCGTCACGAACCACTGCGTCTTCGGTGAAAACGCCGCGGACGTCGCCGCCGTCGAAATACGCGCGCGCTGCGCCTGGCACCTTCGCTGAGTCGATCATTCGCGAAGAGTACTGCTGGGGTCCGACAGGTTCGGCGAACTCACTGCCCGAGCAGACGCCGCCAACTGAATCTCCATCAACAGCCTGGCCGACGGCTCGGAGAGGTCGGTATCCGTGATCTCCTCGACCCTCTTGATCCGATACCTGAGGGTGTTCGGGTGAATCCGAAGCTGCTCGGATGCACGTCGGACATCGCCCGAATGTGCGAGGTAAACGGAGATGCTTTCGCGCATGTTCGACCCGTTGCGTCTGTCGTAGACGTCCAGGGCGTCGACTCTCGGATCGTGCAGTTGCTCGTCGGCCGCAATGGTGTCCATGATTTCGCCCAGCAGCACCGGTGTGCGCGAGTCCGCGAGGGTGGTCACACGAACATCCCCCGACGTTCCGTCCAAGACCCGATCCACTTCGGCCCGAGCCTGGGCCACCTCCGCAAGCGTCGAAACCGGCGACGAGACCGCGGCCCGTAGCCCCGAAGGCGACACCTTGTCCAAACGCGCGACAACTTCGCGGGTCCACGAGACTGTGGATTTCACGGATTGGGTTCGCGGAAACAGCACATAGATCCGGGTGCCGACGGTACTCACCAGCGATTCACGCTGAAAGGCGCTGGCGTGCAGTCGCAAAGACGACACGAGTTCGCCCGAAGACGGCAGCCCACCGTTTCCGATACTCGCCACTCCGACCACCATCGCCGGTCCGGACATCGGGATGGTCAACGAGGCCGCGAGCGAAGGAACGTCGACACCGCCGCCGCGAACCCCGAGCAACCGCTGAATCTGTATCGCCTCGTTACTCGGCGCGTCTCGGATGCGCGAAATCAGCCGAGCAGCAACGGCCGCGGCACCGCGGAGCACGCTGTCGGCATCGCCGGCAATGGGAACCGGGCCTTCCTGCACCCAGATCGTGCCGAGAAGATCAGAGCTGAAACCGCTCTCCCCCTTGACATTGTCGGATATTCTCCGAATCGGAACCACCAACCGTCGCCTGATCGCAAGGTCGTCGTGAGCGGGCACCTCCACTACGTCGTCACTTCGCCGCAGGCTTTCGAAGACGCCCCACTCCTGTAGCTTTCTGAGGTATTCGCGAGGTCCTTCGCGGCCGAGGATTGATTGCCGACGTAGCTCGTCCGCAGCATCTCCCGATGCCGAATAGGCCAAGACGTGGGAATGCTCGTCCTCGATGCTGACCATCCCCCGCGTGATTGCGGCGACGTTCTGCGCCAGCTCGAACAAGTCTGTGTCACTACCGAATACGATGTCGTCCGAATCCTGTCGGGACACCGAATGATCGAGCACGCCCCGGATGGTCGTGAACAATCGATCCCAACGAGCATCCGGATGGACCGCTATCAAGGCGATCCCGGCGCGCTGTGCCGCCGCACGCACCGACGTGTCCGAGACCTCCTTCGACATGACGGCCCGAGGCGCTGATCCCTTCTGATCGAGGCGGTTCAGCCAGGCCGCCAATTCGGCTGCGCCGATACCGACAGCGAGCCAGAGCTCAGAGGATTCGACGGCCGCGGTTCTGGGGCGCGTGAGGTCCCCGACCTCTGCGAACACCACGGAGTCGACGAAGACGTCATCACCTGACGGCGCGAGGACGAGCTCGACAAAAGCTCCGCCCAGCGCCCGAAGGACCGCGTCGAGCCTGACCCCACGGATAGACACGTACCACCCACTCTCCGGACCGTCGCAATGCCTCAACTTCGAGAATAGTGCATTTTCCTGCGAAAACGGTTCAGCCGATCGGACAAACACGGACACCGATGTTTGGCCGCTCAGCGGATTACTCGCCGACGTCTTTCGACTTGACTGGTTCACGACACGACAACTGCCCACTCCTGAGTCTGCCGAAGGATCGTCATGGACGCCGTTACCAATGTCCCCCACCCAGCCAACGAACCGGTGAACAATTACGCGCCGGGAAGCCCGGAACGATCGCGCCTCCGTACGAAACTGACCGAACTGGCCGAATCGCCGACCGACATCAGGCAGGTCATCGGCGGCATCCACCGAACTGCGGAAGGTAAGCGAGAGAGCGTTGTTCAACCACACCGTCACAGTTCGGTGCTCGGATCGTATGCGGGCGCAACGCACTCGGATGTTCGTGATGCCATCGACGCCGCTACACTCGCCGCCCCGGCCTGGCGCGACCTCTCGTTCGACGACCGCGCTGCGGTCTTCCTCCGCGCCGCCGATCTACTTTCCGGCCCGTGGCGCGAAACCATCGCCGCCGCAACAATGCTCGGCCAGTCGAAGACCGCATACCAGGCCGAGATCGACGCGCCCTGCGAACTGATCGACTTCTGGCGTTTCAACGTCGCGTTCGCACGTCAGATACTCGCCGACCAACCCGTTTCCGCTCCGGGAGTGTGGAATCGCGTCGAATATCGTCCACTCGAAGGTTTCGTCTACGCGATCACTCCCTTCAATTTCACCGCCATCGCCGGAAATCTCCCCACAGCACCGGCCCTGATGGGCAACACCGTGATCTGGAAGCCGTCACCGACGCAGGCCGTCGCGGCGTACCTGACAATGCAACTACTCGAAGCTGCCGGCCTCCCGCCCGGAGTGATCAATCTTGTTCTCGGCGACGGCCCCTTGGTGTCCGAGGTCGCGCTTGCCGACCCCCGACTGGCGGGTATCCACTTCACCGGATCCACCGCAACGTTCCAGCGTTTGTGGCGTGAGGTCGGAGCCAACATCTCGAACTACCGGACGTATCCGCGTCTCGTCGGCGAAACCGGCGGCAAGGATTTTGTACTCGCACACAGTTCCGCTGACCCGGACGTACTCACGACGGCATTGATTCGCGGGGCCTTCGACTACCAGGGCCAGAAATGTTCGGCCGCATCACGGGCGTTCATCCCGAAGTCGGTGTGGGCCAAGATGGGCGACACGTTCATCGACACTGTGTCGACGCTGAAGTACGGAGACGTCACCGACCTGACGAACTTCGGCGGCGCCGTCATCGACCAACGTTCGTTCGACCGAAACGCCGCCGCGATCGTCCGCGCCAAGTCGACCAGCAGCCTCACCATCGCAGCAGGCGGCGACTACGACGACCGTGAAGGATTCTTCATCTCACCGACGGTCCTACTCGGTGACGACCCGAGCGACGAAGCCTTCAGCACCGAGTACTTCGGTCCCATCCTTTCGCTTCACGTCTACGACGACTCCGCACCGAATGCCTACGCCGACATCCTCGCGCGCGTCGACAGCGGATCCGCTTACGCCCTGACCGGCGCCGTGATCGCCACCGACCGTGCGGCCGTCGATCAAGCTCATCATGGTCTGCGGTTCGCCGCCGGAAACTTCTACGTCAACGACAAGCCGACGGGAGCGGTAGTCGGACAACAACCCTTCGGAGGTGCGCGGGCTTCCGGTACCAACGACAAGGCCGGTTCGCCGCAGAATCTGCTCCGTTGGGCGTCGACACGCACCGTCAAGGAAACCTTCGTTCCTCCCACCGATCATCGTTACCCCCACCAGGACGTCGATCCAGCCGAGAGCGAGAACCGTTGATGAGTGCCGTCTCGCTGAGCAACCCACTGCGCCCGGTACTCCTCGCGGCGGCACGCTCGTCGCGACTGGAGAAGACAGTCTCCGGGATGACCTTGACCCGCAAGCTTGTAGACAGGTTCGTCGCCGGGGACGCGGAACCCGCAGCGATGTCAGCGGTGCGCAACATCCTCACCAGTGGCCGGTTCGTGACGGTCGACTACCTCGGCGAGGACACCACCGATCCGGCTCAGGCAACAGCTACCGTCGACGCCTATCTCTCCCTTCTCCGCTCGTACGCAACGCTTTCCGAGATTGCCGGGACGCAACACTCCCTGGAGGTTTCGCTCAAGCTCTCCGCGTTGGGGCAGTCACTTCCCGGTGACGGCGAGAAGATCGCCCTGGCGAACGCTCACCGAATCGTCACAGCGGCAGACGAAGTGGGCGCGTGGGTCACCGTCGATGCGGAGGATCACACCACCACCGACTCGACACTGTCCATCGTCGAAGAGTTGCGCCGCGACTTCCCGACGCTCGGCACGGTCCTGCAGGCGTACCTACACCGCACCGAGGCCGACTGCCGGCACTTCTCCGGATCAGGTTCACGAATTCGGCTGTGCAAGGGTGCATACAAGGAACCGGCCGGCGTCGCGTTCCAAAAGGCCGCCGAAGTCGACGCGTCGTACGTGCGTTGCCTGAAGGTCTTGATGGAAGGTGACGGATACCCGATGGTGGCCTCCCACGATCCCACCATGATCGACGCCGCCCTCGGACTCGCCACACTGACCGAGCGGACAGCCGCGGATTTCGAGTTCCAGATGCTCTTCGGCATCCGCGACGGCGAACAACGCAGATTGGTAGCCGAAGGCAATCACCTGCGGGTCTACGTTCCCTACGGCAGCCAGTGGTACGGCTACTTCATGCGTCGCCTCGCGGAAAGACCGGCCAACCTCATGTTCTTCATGCGCTCACTCGCTTCCAACAACTAGACACCGGAAACCGGTGGCAGCGGTGGCAACTCGAGGTTCTCGCGAAAGGTATCGCCGACGTAGTCGGATCCCACGATTCCGCGCTTGCGCAGCTCCGGCAGCAGCCCGTTCGTGACGAAATCGCGTGTACGCGGATCCGCAAGGTCACCGAGCGTGATGACGTCGAGTACGCCCGCGTCGTATCGTTCCTCGATCGCGTCCGCGAGCTGTTCCGGGGTGCCCGCCGCTGCCCAGTGGCCGGTGTCCTTGGACGCGATGATCAACTCACGCAGAGTCTTTCCTTGTGATGCGAGCTTGCCGAAGATCTCGACCCGGCCCCGCCGTCGATTCACCGACGACGGGTCCGGCAACAACGACTCCGGGATCGGCCGATCCAGCGGCAATTCCGAGAAATCCACGCCGCCGCCGAACATATCGGCAAGCCTGGTGCGTCCGGCGTCGAAGTCCGTCGATTCCTCGGCTTCTCTGACCAATCGTTCGACTTCGGCTTCGGTATCGCCGTACGTTGCGTGGAACGAGCTGAAAATCAGTGGCAGTTCGTCCCCACGCCCCAACTCTGCCGCCCTGGCGCGGATCGTCTTCGTGTAGGTGACCGCGTCCTCGAAGGTTGCGAGAGAAGTGAATACGACCTCGGCGAAGCGAGCACCCAGTTCGATACCTCCGGCAGATTGGCCTGCCTGGAATTGGACCGGACGACGCTGCGGCAGGGATGGAATGTTCAACGGCCCCTGCACGGTGAAGTACTTGCCTCGGTGCTCGATGGGGACCACCCTCGACGGATCCAGCACCGCAGAGCCCTCTCCCCGGATCAAGGCGCCGGGCTTCCAGCTGTCGAAGAGCGCGTTGACCACCTCGAGCGATTCGGCCGCTCGGGCGTACCGCTCCTCCGGACTCGGCAGGTCCAGGTCGCTGTAGTTCTCTTCTCCGAGTGAGGAAGTGACGGCATTCCATGCGGCTCGACCATTGCTGACGTGGTCCAGGGTGCCGAACAACCGTGCCAGGTTGAATGGGTGATGAAACGTCGTCGTGACGGTGGCGATGAGCCCCACATGGGTGGTGACCGCACTCAGCGCGGCAAGGAAGATCAACGGCTCCTGCGCACCGATCGCGCCCTGCGCACCAAAACTCAGCAGGTCGGCGGCAAACAGTCCGTCGATCTTGTTCGCCTCGGCCGTCTTTGCGACGTCGATCGCGGACGCGACCGTCGAAGTCGTCGGATCGATCGCGGCGTCGTAGATACTCACCGCCCCGCTGACACCGGTCACCGTCTTGAGTGGACGCCTACGACCGGCCACCGACCATCCTCCTGGCTTCGCGAAATCTGTTCCGAATTCACAACGCTAGACCGATCCTGGCTCCCGACAAGGTATTCACTCAGCCTGGTTCTATCCCTCCGAACGCCGCTTGGTCACGCCCCGGATTTACGGGCACGATAGGCGGCGACGTGCGCCCTGTTCCCACAGTTCCCGGTGTCGCAGTATCGCTTCGAACGATTGCGCGACAAATCCACGAAGACCGCTTCGCAGTCCGGGGCCTCGCACCATCGCAACCTCGAGAATTCGTCGGTTCGGATCAGATCGAGCACACCCATCGCCGCTTCTGCGGCCATCCGGTCCACCAGTGGCGAATCGTCAGCGGTGACGTGCAGGTGCCAGCCGAGGTCGTCGTGCCTGGTGAGCCGCGGCCTCGCGCCCGATTCGAGTAGCAGTGTGTTCACCACCTCGACGGCGTCGTCCACTCCCGCGGCTTCCCAGAACTTTCGCAGTCGTGGACGCAGCGCACGAACCGCCGTCAATTCCTCCGGTGTGCCGTCCCGCCTGCCGGTCCAGCGATCCGCGTCGAGAAACCGTGTCAGCTCCTCTTGATCCGGAAGCAGTTCGGCCCCGCCGCGGGCCGTGTTGACCAACGACGCGGCGAAGACGAGCGCCGATTCCGTGTCACCAGCAAAATGCACTTTGACTCCTGAGCCGTATCAACCTAATGTCAGCATCGTAATCGCTTTTACTCCTGACGGGTGACGACGTGAACTCTCGCAACGGCTTGATCTTCGCTCTGCTGTCCGCGGCAACGTTCGGCGTATCGGGCCCGTTCGCGAAATCTCTCATCGAATCAGGGTGGTCCCCCGGCGGCGCAGTGTTCGCGCGCGTTGCCGGCGGCGCACTGGTGATGATGGTGATCGCCGTAGCCACCCAATGGCCTCGCCTACGACAGGTGAGCACCCACACGCGAACGGTACTGCTGTACGGGGTGTTCGCGATCTCGGGCGTTCAACTGTGCTTCTTCAATGCCGTGCAACATCTTTCGGTCGGCGTCGCATTGCTTCTCGAGTACCTTGCACCGATCATCGTCATCGGGTGGGTGTGGATAACCAAGGGCGCGCGTCCGAGCGTGCAGACGCTTCTCGGTGCGGCGGTGGCCTTGATCGGCGCCGCCGTGGTGATCGACGTCTTCGGATCGGCAGAGATCAGTGCCGTCGGAGTCGCCTGGGGACTGGCCGCCGCGGCATGCCTTGCAGTCTATTTCGTCATTTCCGAACGTGCGGACGGTGATCTCCATCCAGTTGTGCTCGCGGCATCGGGGCTCACGGTCAGTGCGGTGGTCATCGGCGCGCTCGGACTCGTAGGCGTCCTCCCCCTCCAGTTCTCGGCCTCGAACGCAGTCGTGGCAGACCATTCGGTGAACGTGTGGCTGCCGGTGGTGGTCCTGGTCCTGGTCAGCACTGTCATTGCCTATCTCACCGGCATCGCCGCGATCACGCTGCTGGGGCCGACAATCGGGTCTCTGGTAGCGCTGACCGAAGTGCTGTGCGCGGTCGTCGCCGCGTGGATCCTGGTCGGGGAATCCGTCACCGCACTCCAAGCTATAGGTGGCGCAGCAATCATCGCGGGGTTGGTCCTCGCGCGCCTCGGCCAGGTTGCACCGAAACAGATACCGGCCGACCCGATGACAAATGTCATGGCAGAAGAATGACGGACGGACGAGGGATCACGACCTCGAAGCGAGCAGATTCTATGTATGACCTCAACACAGGCACGGCATTCACCACAGGCACTGCACACACTCACTGAAGGATCGGCACACGACGCCGTCCGGTTGACCGGACTTCGCAAGAGTTTCGGAACCGTCGACGCCGTCAAAGGTATCGACCTGAGCATCCGCCCCGGCGAGATCGTCGCGTTCCTCGGCCCGAACGGCGCAGGCAAGACGACAACCATCGACATGATCCTCGGCCTGTCCCGGCCGACGTCAGGCGAGGTGAGCGTCTTCGGAATGTCACCTCGATCGGCGATTGCCCGCGGACTCGTCTCGGCAGTCATGCAGACCGGCGGACTACTGAAAGAGCTGACGGTTGCCGAGACGGTGCAGCTGACCGCCAGCCTGTACTCCCAATCCCGTCCGGTCGACGAAGTGCTGGGGAGAGCCGGAATCCTCGACATCTCCGATCGCCTGGTCAGCAAATGCTCAGGCGGACAACAACAGCGGTTGCGATTTGCGATGGCGTTGCTGTCGAACCCGCAATTGCTCATTCTCGACGAGCCCACCACCGGTATGGACGTCGAAGGGCGTCGGGACTTTTGGTCCGCCATCCGCGCCGACGCAGATCACGGTCGCACTGTGCTTTTTGCGACGCACTACCTCGAAGAGGCCGATGTCTACGCCGACCGCATCATCCTGGTCAGGCAAGGCACCGTGGTCGCAGACGGGACCACCGCCGAGGTCAAGGCGATGGCGTCCGGGCGCACCCTGCGCGCGACTGTTCCAGGCATCACCGACGAACTCCTGCGAGCCATACCGAACTCCGACGCCGTCGAGGTGCGCGGTGAGTCGCTGCTCGTGCACTCGGGCGACACCGATGCCGTTGCACGGTTCCTGTTGACCAATACGCAGGCTCGCGATCTCGAAATCGTCTCGCGTGGCCTCGAAGACGCATTCATCGCACTCACGTCGAACAACTCCGAAGGACAGAAGTGATGACCACTGCAACCGAAGCGAATACCTACGGAGCCGAGCGAACCGTCGTACCTCTCGGCGGATTCAACACGACGCTACTGCGACTGGAATTTCGTCGCCTGACTCGCAACCGGCGCACGATGATCTTCACGCTCGTCATGCCGGTTGTCTTCTTCCTCGTCTTCGGTCTCGGTCAAGGCGACGACGACCACGGGATCGGGCACGGCAATGTCGCCGCGTACATCATGATCAGCATGGCCCTGTACGGCGCGATGCTGGCCACCACCAGCGGCGGCGCGATGGTCTCGATCGAACGAGCGTCCGGGTGGAGCCGACAACTTCGGCTGACTCCCCTGACCCCGGTCGCCTACATCGCCGTCAAACTGATCATGGCGATGCTGCTCGGTCTCGTCTCGATTCTCGTGGTCTACGTCGTCGGCGCGTTCACCTCGGCGCAGATGGACGGATCACTCTGGTTCACAACGGCATTGATCGCCTGGCTGGGATCGTCGATCTTCGCGGCCTTCGGCCTGTTCATGGGGTACCTACTCCCCAGTGAGAACGTCATGCAGTTGCTCGGACCGGGACTGGCTCTGCTCGCATTCGGCGGCGGACTCTTCGTACCACTCACCGACGGTTCCGTATGGGCGACCATCGCACAGTTCACCCCGATGTTCGGCATCAACGCCCTCGCCCACTCACCGTTGACGGGCAATAGCATTCACTGGACCTGGATCGTCAATATCCTGGTGTGGTTCGCCATCTTCGCCGGCGGAGCGATCTGGCGGTTCCAACGAGATACGGAGCGTGTGTAGTTGTCGCAAACGACTGACCGAGAAGATTCCGTCGCGCTCCCGCGGCGGAATCGTTTCGGCGTTCTCTTCGCGGCGGTCTGGATGGTATTTCTCGGCGGGCCGCTGATCGAGGGATGGAATCTGCGCGACGAACTGCGCGGCTGGACAGGGATTCTCGCGACGGTCGCCTTCAGTGCGCTCTATCTCTACACGTTCGCCACAACGCAGCAGCGGCGTCGAATGACAATGACTCGGCCGACGATTCGCGAAGCTGCACTGGCTCTGTCCGCCTTGACCGCGTTGGCCGCCGTGATGATCGTGAGCGTCGGGCCGACAGGTTTGGCAGCAGCACCGTACCTCGCGGTGACAGCGGTGACACTGTTGCCGACCGTCGCCGGCGGCATTCTCGCCTTGGTGTTCGCGGCCTCCGTGGAGATAGTCAGCCTCTCGTCCGGATGGGGGAACTACTCCGGACTCTCACTCGGAGTCTGCGCGGCCGCGTTCGCGACCTGGGGAATCATGTCCCTGATCAGCCGCAACTTCGCCATACTCCATGAACGCGAAGAGCAGGAGCGGCGGGCAATCATGGAGGAGCGAACGAGGATGGCGCGCGATCTGCACGACATCCTCGGGCACTCGCTGACCGTCATCACGATCAAAGCCGAACTGGCCAATCGCCTACTCGATGTCGATATCGAACGTGCGCGCAACGAACTCGACGACCTCGAAAGACTTTCTCGTGACGCGTTGGCAGACGTGCGCTCGGCCGTCGAAGGATTTCGTGGGATTTCGCTACCCGTCGAGATAGCCCGAGCGCGAGAGGCTTTGCGTGCGGCAGGTATCGAAGACGACGTGCCGAGCAGCACCGACATGGTTCCCACGCGTCTTCGGGAACTCTTTGCATGGACGATCCGTGAGGGCGTCACCAACGTCGTTCGACACAGCGGTGCGACCCACTGCCGGATCACGGTCGACGAGAATAGTGCGTCGGTCGTCGACGACGGACGAGGGGCCGAGTCGACGTCTTCCGGAAACGGTCTGATCGGATTGCGCGAGCGCGCCGGAGCGTCGGGCGCACGAGTGATCATCACTCATCCCCAGCCGCAGGGGTTTGCACTTCAGGTAGTCGAACAGGAGACAGAGTGAACAGCCAGGGCGATCGAGCAACCATACGGCTGCTCTTGGCGGACGATCAGGCGCTCGTGCGAGGAGCTTTGGCCGCGCTGCTCGATCTGGAATCCGACCTGTCCGTGGTGGCCGAGGTCGGTCGCGGCGACGAGGTGGTGTCCGCCGTTCTCGAACACCGCCCGGACGTCGCGCTTCTGGACGTCGAGATGCCCGGCATGGACGGAATCGCCGCGACGGCGGCCCTTCGCGAGGCAGCGCCCGACACCCGGGTTCTGATCGTCACCACGTTCGGCCGTCCCGGATTTCTTCGTAAAGCCCTGCACGCCGGGGCCGGCGGGTTCGTCGTCAAGGACACCCCCGCCAGGCAGCTTGCCGACGCGGTCAGGCGTGTCCACGCCGGACTGCGCGTCGTCGATCCTACCCTTGCGGCCGACAGCCTCGTCAGCGGCGAGTCGCCCCTGACGGAGCGTGAGACCCAAGTACTGCGCGCCGCTCACGACGGCGCACCCGTGGCAGCCATCGCAGGGGCGCTCTTCCTGTCTGCCGGGACAGTTCGAAATCATCTGTCATCCGCGATGGGTAAGACGGGTGCGTCGACGCGCGCGGAAGCCGTCAGAATCGCCGAGTCGAACGGCTGGCTCTGATCCGCGCGTCTGGAATCGCCTTCCCCGGCAAATAGTTCGCCGTTCGATTCGTGATGGCGATTTGTCCAGATCACTCAAAGTAGGGACCTTCTACCCTAGGGATTTTCCCTGCAAACGACCGCTTCGCGAGAATCCGAAACAGCTAATCGTTCGATACCTGGCTATGATGCAGTTAATTGAACCGACGGAGCCTGTGCGTAGCGGGGGAAGGGACGTCTCATGTCGAACCAGTTCAACGATCGCTTGAACTCGCTGTTCGAGACTGCCGACTTTCACGTCACCAACGCGATGGTCGTTCGCGGCATGACCGAGTTCGGCTGCCGTATCTCCACGCCGTACCTGTCGCAACTGCGCACCGGCGTCCGAACCAATCCGTCACCCGAAGTGGTTGCCGCCCTCGCCCACTTCTTCAACGTCCATCCGGACTACTTCTACGCCCCGTCCGATCACACTCCGCCCGCGATCTCAGGTGGCGAGGCAGACCTCTCCCTCCTCGAACAGCTGCACAACGTGCGCCTGCGGAACCTCACCTCCCGTGTCGTCGACCTCTCACCGTCTTCACAGGATCTGCTTGTCGAAATGGCGGAGAATCTACGTTCCTCCGAAAATCTTCCGCGCGTACCACCGGACTCGAATTCCTACATGTCACGCGCATAGCGCCCTTCGCCGACTCTCCTTGACTGCTCAGGGAGGGTTGGCCTTATGCTGGTCGATGCAGCTGGTTCGCCCGGCACGGTCATGAGGAGCCCCGAAGACCGGTCCCGGCGTCGAAGCTCCGTCAGCGCAAGCTGTCGGGGTGAGAGGGAACCCGGTGAAAATCCGGGACTGTCCCGCAGCGGTAAGCAGGAACGACCGCCGTTCATGTGCACTGGGCATCCGCCTGGGAAGCGACGGCCAGTAGGTTCGATCCAACTCGATCGAGTGCCCGCGAGTCCGAAGACCTGCCGACTGTGTCGGGCACGCCGTGCCCGACGGTCCACCGCCTCGTGGAATGGGCGTGTAGATCTCCATCGGACCTCGTGTGCGGTGCGGGCAGTGCTGCCCGCTGAAACTCGGGTCTCGTGAGGTGTACCCGTCTGCCGGCAGTGGCCATCAGTGCATTGGCAATCTGGAGAAACTCCGTGACAACAACATTCACTTCGACCGTGCTGGGCTCACCGCGCATCGGTCCTCATCGAGAACTCAAGCGGGCAACCGAAAGCTACTGGGCAGGGCGCATCGACGCCGACGCCCTGCAGGCTGTCGCCCGTGACCTCCGTCGGCAGGGCTTGGCCGACCTCCGTGACCTGGGCCTCGACTCCGTCCCGGTCAATACCTTCTCCTTCTACGACCAGATGCTCGACACCGCAGTTCTTCTCGGCGCGCTGCCCGACCGCGTCGCGTCGGTCGCCGATCCGTTGGACCGCTACTTTGCCGCTGCCCGTGGGACGGACACCATCGCGCCGCTCGAAATGACGAAGTGGTTCGACACCAACTACCACTACCTGGTGCCGGAGATCTCGCCGTCCACCACGTTCGCACTCGACCCGTCCAAGGTCTTGTCCGAACTGGCAGAAGCACTTTCCGACGGCATTGCAGCCCGCCCGGTCGTCATCGGACCGGTCACCTTCCTGCTGCTCTCGAAGGCTGTCGGCACCGACGAGCCGCTGCTCTCGCGACTCGAAGAACTACTCCCCCTCTACGCGGATCTACTCGGTCAGCTCGCGAAGGCCGGTGCGAGCTGGGTTCAGCTCGACGAACCGGCCCTCGTGGGCGATCGCACCGACGAGGAAATCGAAGCGGCACGCGCTGCGTACGAACAGCTTTCAGCGCTGTCCGAGCGGCCGTCGATCCTGTTGGCGTCGTACTTCGGTTCGCTGCGTGAGGCGCTGCCCGCGCTTGCGTCCACCGGCGTCGAAGGATTTGCCGTCGACCTGGTGGCCGGTCAGGATTCGATCGGCTCCGTCCCCGAACTCGCCCGCAAACTGGTCGTCGCCGGTGTGGTCGACGGACGAAACATCTGGCGGTCGGATCTGGATTCGGCACTGAGCACGTTGGGTGCTCTGTTGGGCAGCGTGGATACTCTTGCCGTCTCCACATCGTGCTCCCTGCTGCATGTTCCGTACACTCTCGACGCAGAGGCCGATGTCGACAAGGCCCTGCGCTCGTGGCTCGCGTTCGGCACCGAGAAGGTCAAGGAAGTAGTAACTCTCGCAACCGCTCTCACACAGGGCCGAGAGTCGGTGGAGGACGAGTTCGCTCTGGCACGAGCGGCCGCGTCGACCCGCAAGGACGATCGCAGACTCAATGATGCGAGTGTTCGGGGACGCCTGGCCGCCGTGCTGAACTCGGCGACCGGTCGCGCGCCCGCCGCCGAACGTCGCGCTGCCCAGGACGAACTGCTTTCTCTGCCGCCGCTGCCCACGACGACTATCGGTTCGTACCCGCAAACCTCGAAGATCCGCATCGCTCGCGCAGCACTGCGCAAGGGCGAGATCGACGAAGCCGAGTACGTCAACCGCATGCGCGCCGAAATTGCCGAAGTTGTTGCGCTCCAGGAAGAGCTGGACCTGGACGTTCTTGTTCACGGTGAGCCGGAACGCAACGACATGGTCCAGTACTTCGCGGAGCAGTTGGACGGATTCTTCGCCACCGCCAACGGTTGGGTCCAGTCGTACGGCACCCGCTGCGTGCGTCCGCCGATTCTGTACGGCGACGTCTCCCGCCCGAAACAGATGACCGTCGACTGGATCACGTACGCGCAGTCCCTGACCGACAAGCCGGTCAAGGGCATGCTCACCGGACCCGTCACCATTCTGGCCTGGTCGTTCGTCCGCGACGACCAACCCCTCGCCGACTCGGCAAATCAAGTCGCACTGGCCATTCGAGACGAGACCGTCGACCTGCAGGCCGCCGGAATCGGAATCATCCAGGTTGACGAACCGGCTCTACGAGAACTACTCCCACTGCGTGCCGAGGATCAGCGTGCCTACCTGGACTGGTCGGTCGGCGCCTTCCGGTTGGCTACCTCGGGCGTCGCGGATTCCACCGCGATCCACACGCACCTGTGCTACTCCGAGTTCGGAGCGGTGATCGGCGCCATCGCCGGCCTCGACGCGGACGTCACGTCCATCGAGGCGGCGCGCTCACACATGGAGGTCCTCGACGATCTCAGTTCGGTCGGGTTCGACCTCGGCGTCGGGCCGGGTGTCTACGACATCCACTCGCCGCGGGTGCCGAGCGTCGACGAGATTGCCGAATCCCTGCGTGAGGCACTCAAAGCTGTTCCTGTCGAGCGGTTGTGGGTCAACCCGGACTGCGGTTTGAAGACCCGCGGTTCCGTCGAGGTCGAGGCGTCACTGCGTAACCTCGTCGAAGCCGCGAAGTTGGTACGAGCGGAGCTATAGGGGCAAAGCCCCTGTGCGGCTTTTTGGTAGTGGGCACTACCAAAAAGGCGCACGGGGGTCAGCTCAACCACGTGTTGCCGAAGAGCAGAATCCCGTCCGCACTCGGGGTCACTCCGTTGACGTTCTCGCGCCACGGGATGAAGACCTTGCCGGAGTTGACCACGGCCATCGGCGCCGTCTCGTTGACCACGGTCTGAATATCGTCGATGACGGCTCGCCGCTCATCCTCGCCCGACGCTGTTTGCAGCTTGCCGAGCAACTCGTCCATCCGAGCGTTCTTGTAACCGAGGATGTTCGACGGCGATTCGCTGAACAGGTTGCCGTACATACGCACGAACGGTGACTCTTCCAGCACGTTGAACGCGAAGTAGGACACGTCGTAGTCATGCTTTGCGTACAGCATGGAAATCAGATCGTTGATGCTGGTTGCGTAGGTGATGTCGACCGTGAAACCCACTGCCTGCAAGAGCGACTGAAACGTCAGTGCGCTGCGCTGCGTCGCCGGATCGTTCATCCCGACGTACGTCAGTTTTCCGTCGTAACCGTCCGCCTTCGCCTCGGCGAGATACTTCTTGGCCGCCTCGGGGTCGAAGCCGTTCCCGGCCACCGATCCGTGCCACTGCGACCACGACGCGAACATGTCGGTGCCGGGTTCGCCGAAGCCGCCCTGAACTCGCTCGTTGAACGTATTCGGTTCCACCGCAGCGACAATCGCCTTACGCACGCGCTCGTCCTTCGCTGCCCGATCGTCGCGCTGATTGATTGCCAGAACTCCGGCCATGCTGGCCGAGTACACAAATCCGGGATCACCGGCTTCGAAAGCCTCGTGAATGAAGTCGGGAGACTTCAGATAGGCAACCTGGATTCCGTCGGTGTGCAATCCTTCCAGTTTGCTCTTCTCGTTGACGATTGCCGGAAAGCGCAACTTCTCGAGGTACGGCGCCCCGTCCCAGTACGTCGGACGGGCAGCGAGCACCAATTCGTCCTGGGAGGCGAACTTCTCGACGGTGAACGGGCCTGCCCCGATCGGGGTGAACGTGCCGGTAGCCATCGACGAGGGCGCGACGATCATGCCGGGACCGGTGGTGAACATGATCGGGAACTCGTCCCACGGCTGCGCCAATGTAAAGACGACCGTACTCGGATCCGGTGAATTCGTCTCGCGCACAGCGGTCTTCCACACCAGCGCGTGAGTTCCCTTCTTCTGCAGATAGTGATCGATGCTCCACAGGACTGCCGCACTGTCCATCGGAGTGCCGTCGCTGAAGGTGACGCCGTCGCGCAATTTCAGTGTCCACACCGTGTTGTCGCCGTTGGCCGACAACGACTGAGCCAAGTGGGGAACATACTCGCCCGCCGACGTATCGAAGCGCATGAGAAGGTCGTAGATGGCTGCCATTTCGCTACCACCGGTAGCGCCGCCGTCCTGACGGTCAGCCGGATCGAGACTGCTGATCCCGTTGTAGGTGGCAAACGACACGGTGCCACCCGATCGCGGCTCTCCCCCGTTGTTCTGGTCACCGACAACTCCGACCGTCACGTCCGATGCATCCGTGGTCGTACCTTGGCTGCTACCGGCGCACCCCGTCACCACCAGCGTCGCCGACGCCAGGACAACCATCCAGATTCGAGCGCGGACTCGGTACGAGCGCTTCATTGCGACTCACTTTCACAGTTCACGGATACGTCGATCCCTGGATCGGACACCCGACATATTTGTAAGTGAATTCTAGGTAAGGTCTCGTCCTGCGTCTTCGTTTTCACAAAGCCGAAGCGATAATTCGCGTTCATGACAGCAGAAACAAGAACTGAATTCTAGGTTGCAACCGTTCAGCGAATTACCAGTCCGATGACGTCTTCGACGTTCCGCTGGGCCTCTGCGAATCCGATCCGGCCACTGGTCCACAGCGCAAGGGCCGTCAACATCGTGCCGCCTATTGCCACGGCCGCAACCCTCGCCGTCTCGGCCGGGACGCCGTCCATCAACTCGAACAGCATTCTCCGATGTGCCGCTGCGCGCAGATCCAACGACTCGATCACGAACTGATCCGAGGACGAATGGAGTTCGATCTCCAACCGAGCGAAGTAGGGCCTACGCTCGAATGCCTTCATCTCGCGGCGATGAAGTGCCAGAACCCGCTCGTACGCGTTGTTCTCGCCACCGTCTGCCCGCAACTTCTCAGGACGACGGACCGATTCGAGACCGCTCCACGCCGTCATCGCCACAGCCAGAAGTTGCTGTTTGGTCGGAAAGTAGCGATACAGCGTTCCGAGTGCGACGCCTGAACGCTCCGAGACGTCTTTCATCTGGATTCGATCCGACGGCATCTCGGCCAGCATCTCGACCACCGCTGTGGTCAGTCGTCCTCTCCGCTCGAGTTGCCCCACCGACATGAGGTCGACGTCCAAGGGAAACTCGTCGCTGCGCGCAGTCACGCGCGTCACGATAGTTCAGAATCCTGACCGCAGTGCCGGGTTGCGAAGTTTCATCGTAACCCCGAGATCTAATACACGGATTAATCAACTGCAGATCGCGCTAGGGTTAGTCCATGACTGACCGGACAACCGATGACCAGCCAACCGTCGGCGTGCTGAACTTCTGGTCGTTCATCGAACTGGCCAACAAGCGACTGGCCACCGAACACGGCTTTCGCGACCAGCTGGCCACCGAGGTACTACTGACACTCAATCGGGCTTCCAACGTGGTCACCTACGATCTCGAGTCGTCGATCCACCGCCCTCGCGGCTGGTCATGGTCCTCCTTCAGGCTGTTGTTCGTCACCTGGCTGGCCGGTCCGATCGAGCCGAAGGCTGCCGCCGAGCTCACCGGCATGAGTAGGGCAGCGGTCTCCAATCTGTCCAAGTCGCTGCTGGCAGACGGATTGATCGATCGGCGGCCCACCGAGAACGACGGCCGTTCCGTCCAGCTGTACCTGACCGACAAGGGCCGAGAAGCCATGGTCGAAGCCTTTCGCGAGCAGAACGAACGCGAACACGCCTGGGTCAGCGTCCTGAGCGAGGCCGAACAGCGAATTCTTGTCATGCTCCTGGACAAACTGATCACCAACCGCAGCCAGTTCGACGTACGCGGACGTAACTGACATAGACCCCAACCCCCTTGGAGGGTTGCGCTCATCACATCATTTTAGTTAATGTGTTTACTATCTGGTGGAGGTGAGCCAGGCAGAACAGCACAGAAGGAGCCCCGTCATGGCGTTCTATCGACAACTCGGCAACATCCCACCGAAGCGTCACACCCAACACCGTGACGAGTCCGGCAACCTCTACTACGAAGAACTGATGGGAGAGGAAGGTTTCTCCTCGGATTCTTCGTTGCTGTACCACCGCGAGATCCCGTCGGCCATCGTCGACGCAACGGTCTGGGAACTGCGCGATCAGAGCACAACCCCCAACCATCCCCTCAAACCGCGCCATCTGAAACTCCACACGCTGTTTCCCGAAAGCACCTGGAACGAGACCGACGTGGTAACCGGCCGTCGTCTCATCCTCGGAAATGCCGACGTGCGATTGTCCTACGTCGTTGCGGCAGCGCCATCTCCCCTGTATCGCAACGCAATCGGCGACGAGATGGTCTACATCGAATCTGGCGAGGCGACCGTCGAGACCGTCTTCGGTGCACTCGAGGCCAGTGAAGGTGACTACGTCCTGATCCCGATGTCCACAACGCATCGATGGATCCCCAAGGGTGACAAGCCACTTCGTGCCTACGCCATCGAGGCGAACAGTCACATCGTCCCGCCCAAGCGCTATCTTTCCCGCTTCGGCCAGCTGCTCGAGAACGCACCGTTCTGTGAACGAGACCTGCACGGACCGATCGCGCCCATGATCGCCGAAGGAACCGACGTCGAGGTACTGGTCAAGCACCGAACGTCGGCGGGCATCGTCGGCACCCGAATGGTTTATCCCACGCACCCTTTCGATGTCGTCGGCTGGGACGGCTGCCTGTACCCGTACACCTTCAACATCTCCGACTACGAGCCGATCACGGGCCGTGTTCACCAACCGCCGCCGGCCCACCAGGCGTTCGAGGGAAACAACTTCGTGATCTGCAACTTCGTTCCGCGCAAGGTCGACTACCACCCCCTGTCGATCCCGGTGCCGTACTACCACTCGAACGTCGACTCGGACGAGATCATGTTCTACTGCGGCGGTGACTACGAGGCGCGCAAGGGTTCCGGCATCGGTCAGGGTTCGATATCGATTCATCCCGGCGGCCACGCCCACGGACCACAACCCGGCGCCTACGAGCGGAGCATCGGCGCCGAGTTCTTCGACGAGCTCGCCGTGATGGTCGATACGTTCCGGCCCCTCGAATTGGGTGAGGGAGCCCTTGCCTGCGAGGACGAAGCGTACGCCTGGAGTTGGGCAGGGCGGGGGCCTCGGCAATGACGATCATCTCCCCACTCCTGCGCGGCCTGTGCGACGACGCAGCACTTTTCCCACCCGGCAATGCTCCTCTCGCCGAGGCAATTCCGGCCCACGCCGCCTACCTGCAGGCAGATTACGACGCACTGGTCGGGCCTTTCGTTTTTCCCGCGCCGCGACTGAGCGAACTGGCTGCGTACGTTTCAGCGGACAGCCCGGTGACGCTGAGTCTGACCGTGCCGGCCGGCCCATCCGAAACGGCGGCCGCACTCTCGAACGCGCTCGCCATCCCTGGTGTTCACGTCGCCGCCGTCGAGGTGGGAATTCCTGACGGGTTGGACGCCGATGCGGCCTTCGAGGAACTCTCTCGTGTCCATGCCGCTCATCCCGACGTCGACATTTTTGTCGAGGTGCCTCGAGGTGATCGGCGCGCGGGCTATCTCACAGCTCTCGAAACTGCCGGGCATTCCGCAAAGTTTCGCACCGGCGGGATTGTCGCCGAGGCGTACCCGAACGAGGAAGAGCTCGCCGATGCGGTGATATCCGTTGTCCGAGCGAATATCCCGTTCAAGGCGACTGCGGGACTGCACCACGGTGTGCGCAACACCGATCCGGAAACAGGCTTCGAGCAACACGGCTTCCTCAACATCATGGTGGCCGTCGACGCGGCGAGGCGGGGCGCCGATCGTTCGGAAATTGTTGCTGCACTGTCTCAGCGCGATGGAAAATCGATCGCGCAAGCCCTGGCCGACCTCACCGAGGACGAGGCCGGCGAGGTGCGTCGCCGATTCCTCTCGTTCGGTACCTGCAGCATCTCGGACCCTCTGACCGAGCTGGAAGGCCTCGGGTTGATCGTCCGCTCCGACAAAACCGAAGGAACTCTCGTATGACTGTCACGACCATCGACATTCCCGCCGACTCACTGTTCGGTCTCGACAATCTGCCGTACGGGGTCTTCTCCCCCGCGGGAGGGTTACCGCGTGTCGGTGTGCGCGTCGCCGAATCGGTGGTCGATCTCGCAGCGACACTAGGTGATTCCGTCTTCTCCGAACCGACTCTGAACGCGTTCATGGCTCAGGGACGAGATCAGTGGGTATCGGTGCGAAACCGGATCACGGAGCTCGTGACTAGCGAAATAGACTCGAATGCAGTGTTTTCCGTTGATTCGGTGACAATGCATTTGCCGATCGCAGTGGCCGATTACGTCGACTTCTACGCCTCGGAGAATCACGCAACCAACCTCGGGCGGTTGTTCCGCCCGGACGCAGCCCCCTTGATGCCGAACTGGAAGCATCTTCCCGTCGGATACCACGGGCGCTCGAGCACCGTCGTCGTCTCCGGCACCGACATCGTTCGTCCCTGCGGACAGCGGAAGGCACCCGATCAGGAAAGCCCGGACTTCGGACCGTCCCGGCGCCTCGACATCGAAGCCGAGATGGGGTTCATCGTCGGAACTCCCTCGAAGATGGGCGATTCCATCACCCCGGACGAATTTGCCGAGTACGTCTTCGGCGCCGTGGTCGTGAACGACTGGTCTGCCCGAGACATCCAGGCGTGGGAGTACGTGCCCCTCGGTCCGAACCTGGGGAAGAGTTTCGCGACCTCCATCTCACCGTGGGTCGTACCCTTGCTCGCTCTCGAAGCAGCCCGAATCGACACTCCGGTGCAGGATCCCGAACCGCTTTCCTATCTGCGTGGTGAAGAGAAGTGGGGGCTGGACATCGACCTGGCCGTCGAATGGAACGGTCACGTCGTCTCCCGGCCGCCCTACGCCCAGATGTACTGGTCGCCTGCGCAGATGCTCGCGCACACCACCATCAACGGCGCAGCAGCGAGCACCGGCGATCTCTTCGCGTCCGGAACCATTTCCGGACCGGACAAAGATCAGCACGGCGCCTTCATCGAGCTGACGTGGGGCGGCAAGGAACCCGTAGCTGTGGGCTCCGAGACCCGTACCTTTCTCGAAGACGGCGACACCATCGCCATCTCAGCCACCGCTCCCGGCGCCGGCGGATCACGAATCGGCTTCGGGGATGTTCACGCTCGGATCCTGCCTGCAACGCAAACCGAAAGATAGTGATTGACAACTGTTTGATTCACGCTGATCTGATGTCCGGAATTCCTTGCCTCACGATTCTCCGAAGATAAGCTGGACTAACCATCCAGAGCGATCGAGAGTCCTGGCTCCGTGACGTCGCAGCAACCCCCTCTGCTGAGGTGCGGGTGCTTTCTGCCAGGTCCGATGGAGGACTCGTGCCAGGCGATCGACCCCGTACCTCAGTGGGGACAGCAGCTGTCATCGTGATCGTGGGTGGTGGACCCCGCGGGACCGGCGTACTCGAGCGGATCCTCGCTCACGAATCGGTGAACGCCGATCCCACACCGATCGACATTCACGTTGTCGACCCGTATCCGGCAGGCGCCGGCCGTATTTGGCGAGGCAGCCAGGCGCCGCTTCTGTGGATGAATTCGACAACAGCGGACGTCACGATGTTCACCGACGAGACCACCGCCGTGATCGGCCCGGTGCTGCCGGGTCCGACCCTCGCGGAATGGGTCGCCGAGCGCTCGGCTGAGCTTGCCGAATTCCCAGAAATCGCAGCAGAAGTTCCGACGATCACCCCGTCGTCGTTTGCATCGAGGTCACTGCAGAGCCGATACCTGAACTGGGTGTTCGAGACTGCAGTCGACTCCGCGCCAGCGCACGTCGACGTTCGAGTTCATCGACGATCCGTGGTCGACATCGTGAACGTCGGCGAGACACAGACGGTTCATCTGGACGACGGAGCTGTCATCGACGCGACGACCGTCCTTCTCGCACAAGGGCACCCCGATGCGTTGCCTGCCCCACGTGAAACCGCGCTGACCAGCTTCGCGTCCGATCACGGGTTGACGTATGTGGGTCCGGGCTACACTGCCGACCTCGACGCCGATGTCATTCCCGAAGGCGAACCGGTTCTGATCGCCGGACTCGGGCTGGCTTTCATCGACTGGATGGTTCTCCTCGCCGAGAGCCGTGGCGGCATCTTCGAACGCGGTGAAGACGGCATCCTCACTTACGCTCCCTCGGGTCGGGAACCCCTGTTGTATGCCGGATCTCGTCGCGGAGTGCCATATCACTCCAAGATTTCGTACTCGATCGCTGACGCACGGCCACCGCTACCGCGGTTCTTCACCGCTGATCTCGTTCCCGGCGACGGACCGTTGGATTTCCGAAACGACATCTGGCCCTTGGCGTCGAAAGAACTGGCAGGCGCCCACTATCACGAGCTGTTCGCATCTCACCCGGATCGGACAGTGGGCACCTGGGAGGAGTTCGACGCCGAATTCGCCTCGCTGGCCTGGGGATCGCCTCGATTGCATGAACTGGTCGAGAACGCAGTCCCGAAGCCGGAAGACCGTATCGATCTCGAGCGGCTGAACCGCCCACTCGGCGGTGAGCGCTACGACGGGCTTGCCGAGGTCCAATCCCGGATCACCGAATACATCTCGGCAGATGTCGCGCGGAGGTCGGACCCGTATTTCAGCGCCGACGCGGCTGTCTTCTCAGCGCTGCTGTCGACGTACATGACCGTCGGAGAATTGTTGCGGCGCGGCAGAATCCCGGCCGAATCCGTCGCCAAGGACGTCGAGGGTTGGCTTCATTCGTTCTTCAGCTTCATCGCCAGTGGTCCGCCACCCGAGCGACTGGAACAGTTGATCGCCCTCAACGAGGCGGGCATCGTCCAGTTCCTCGGGCCGGATTCGGTGTTCTCCACCGAGATCGACCCGGCAACGGGGGCTGGGATCTTTGTCGCGCGCAGTGCGTCGCACACCGACATCGTGGCCGCGAACACCCTCGTCGAAGCACGCTTGCCGGTTGCGTCCATCAGCGCGAGCGGTGACTTGCTTCTGCGGACGCTTCACCGTCGGGGCGAGGCAGTCGAACTACGTGCCACCGCCGACAGTTCGGCGAAGCTCGCGGTCGACGGCACGTCACGAATTCTTCTTCAGGACAACACTGCACATCCTCGCCGCTTCGCCGCAGGGCCGTGGGTTGCAGGCCACAACTGGTCGGCGGCTTTCCCTCGTCCCCGTACCAATGCAGGGTTCTTCCGGCACAACGATGCCCTGGCGGCGGAGATTTTGGGCGCTACGCGCCTGTGAGCGGTTAGGGAGTCCTGGGACTCCCTAACCGCTCACAGGGGGCTGTCCCCTAGCTGAACACCAACTCACCCTCGTCAACCGCGACGGTGATACTGCCGCCCTCTTCGAGGAGATCGTCGAGCAGCATGTCGGCGATCTTGTCGTCGACCACACGCTGAATCGAACGACGCAACGGGCGAGCCCCGAACTCGGGTTGATGCCCGTGCTCGGCGATCCAGTCCACTGCGTCGGCGGTGAACTCGATCTCGATGCCCTTGGACTGCAGCCGCTTCCGGCTGTCGTCGAGCAGCAGATCAGTAATCCGGTGCAGTTGCTCGGTGTCGAGCTTGCGGAAGATCACGATCTCGTCGATACGGTTGAGGAACTCCGGCCGCATCGATTCGCGCAACCTGGCCATCACGCGGTCGCGCAGTGGCTTCTCCGCCGACTCTGCGTCACCCGTGGTGAAGCCGAGTCCACCGGACTTGCTCGAGATGATGTCCGAGCCGAGGTTGCTGGTCATGATCACGACGGTGTTCTTGAAGTCCACCGTCCGACCCTGACCGTCGGTCAGACGCCCGTCGTCGAGCACCTGGAGCAAGGTGTTGAACACGTCCGGGTGTGCCTTCTCGATCTCGTCGAGCAGGATCACCGAGTACGGGTTACGACGCACCTGTTCCGTGAGCTGTCCGGCCTCGCCGTAGCCGACGTATCCGGGAGGAGCACCGACCAATCGGCTGACCGTGTGCCTCTCACCGAACTCACTCATGTCGAAGCGCAGCATCTTGTTCTCGTCTCCGAAGAGTGTGGCAGCCAGAGCTTTTGCGAGCTCCGTCTTGCCGACGCCAGTGGGTCCGAGGAACAGGAAGCTACCGACGGGACGATCCGGATCGCTCATACCGGTCCGGCTACGACGCACGGCACGCGCGATTGCGCGAACGGCGTCATCTTGCCCGATGACACGACCGTGCAGTTCCTCTTCCAGACGGCGCAGGCGATCTTTCTCCGCCTGAGTCATCTGGCTTGCCGGAATACCCGTTGCGCGAGCGACAACTTCGGCGATTTGTTCAGCGGTCACGTCCGGCGTTTCCTCGGAAGGAACCGAGGATCCTGCCTTCTCGAGACGCTTTGCGACGCCGTTGATCTCGTCACGCAGGGTCGACGCCTTCTCGTACAACTCGTCGGCGACGGCTTTTTCCTTGTCGCTCTCGAGTTGCTCGAGACGCTGCTGCAGCGCAGCGGTGTCTACCGTGGCCGTCTTCAAGCGAAGCCTGGCGCCGGCCTGGTCGATCAGGTCGATTGCCTTGTCCGGCAAGAACCTGTCGCCGATGTAACGTGCCGACAGCTCTACCGCAGCGGTGATCGCCTCGTCGGTGTAATGGACCTTGTGATGATCCTCGTACCGACTGCGCAGGCCGCTCAAGATGGCGATCGCGTCCTCGATCGACGGCTCTCCGACCTGTACGGGCTGGAAGCGCCGCTCGAGCGCGGGATCCTTCTCGATGTTCTTACGGTATTCGTCGAGCGTGGTGGCGCCGACGATGTGCAGTTCACCGCGAGCGAGCTTGGGCTTGAGGATGTTTCCGGCATCCATCGCACCTTCGGCGCCGCCTCCGGCACCGGCGATGGTGTGCATCTCGTCGATGAAGACGATCAGCTCGTCCTTGTGTGCGGTGATCTCGTCGATCACCTTGGTCAGCCGTTCCTCGAAGTCACCGCGGTAACGGGTACCCGAGACCATGCTCGAGAGTTCGAGCTGGACGATCTTCTTCCCCACCAACGATTCCGGGACATCCCCGTCGACGATGCGCTGGGCCAGTCCTTCGACGATGGCAGTCTTGCCGACGCCGGCCTCACCCACCAGGACCGGGTTGTTCTTGGTGCGGCGGGAGAGGATCTCGATGGTCTGTTCGATCTCGTCGGCGCGGCCGATCACCGGATCGACGCCGCCGTTGCGGGCGCGATCGGTGAGATCGATGCCGTACTTGTCGAGCGTCGGTGTGGTGGACTCGTCTTCGACTGGACCGGCTGCGGGATTCTGAACCGCTGCCTGCAGCTTCTCCGGCGTGATGCCGGCCGAAGCGAGCAGACGACCCGGGACATGATCGGGGTCACCGGCCAGTGCGATGAAGAGATGTTCGGGATCGATGTACGTCGATCCCAGGGCTCGGGCCAGTTGATGAGCCTCGAGTAGTGCAGTTTTGACGGCGCTGCTGAGCGCAGGAGCAGAGTAGGCCCCCTGCTCACGGCCTTGTGGCAGCCGCAGGTCGACGGCGTCGACCACGGATTTCGGGTCGGCTCCGGCGCGCTGCATGAGCGTGCGGACCGGATCCTGCTCCGCCATGACGCGGAGAACGTGCAGTGCATCGAGATCCGAATCACCGCGAGCAGCCGCTACACGTGCAGCGTCAGCCATGAGTTGCTGGGTGGCCCTGCTCATGAGCCGGGAAATATCGATGCGACCGGGACCCTCGGGCCCGAAGAATGCTGGCATTCCGAAGCCTCCTTGCAGAAAGTTGAGCGTTACTGACTCAATTAACGTGCATGGGGCTCGATCAATTCCCGCCGCCTCAGATTTGTTTCAACACCATCCAGTCGCCGATCGTTCTCAACTACCGAAAGATCCGGTAGACCGACCGACCGGGTACGCCTCGACGCGCATGATCACCGATCCCGCGCAGGGACCACTCTTGATGTCGGTACGCCACGAACCTTTCAGACTGCCATCGGGCTGAGGCGTGTAATACGCCTCGGAGTGCGCCGCTGCCCACACCTTGGGCACGCCCTCCCCCTGGTAGCAATCCCACTCCCAGTCATAGGGGTGCACCCAACTGGTTCCGTCCCAGGTGTATCGAGCAGGCTGCGGCAACGTCGGATTGGCGGGAGCCGGACCGCCGACCACTGTGGCGATACAGACTCCGCTCGAGCAATCCGTCTCGAACGTGTAGGTATCGGAGAAATCCGGCTCCCACTGGCTGGCGGCCAGACTTGTGCCCGTCTTGGTCGCGGCGAAACGCTTGAGCGAGTAATCACCGGACCAATTCGCATCCGCAGCCCCCGCGGGCATCGCTCCGGCGACAAACCACGTAGCAACGAGCGCAACCACCAGCAATGACTTTCGCATGCGTGAAGTGAATCACAAGCTATGTCCGAATTGTCGGATACTGGCCACAAGAACACCGACGACGATCAGCACCAGCGAAACCAACGGCAATGCTCCCGCACCCCTGTCCGCCAAGATCAGCCCGCCTACGACGCCGCCCGCTGCGATCGCCGAATTGAAGATCGTCACGAAAACCGATTGCGCAGTGTCCACAGCGTCGCCCGTCGTATCCGCGAGCGCCGTCTGAAGGAGAGTGGGAGCGCCTCCGAATGCCACGCCCCATGCCGCAACGCTGAGTGCGATCACTGCGAAGCTGTCACCGCCGACGCCCAACGCCGTCAAAGCTGCGGCAAAGACCACCAAGCTCAGCACGGTGAGACTTCGAAGGGCCCGGTCGACAAACACCCCGACCACACCGATGCCCACGAAGGCGAAAAGTCCGAACACGAACAAGACGATTCCCAACCGATCGCCGAAACCGATGCGATCCAGAAACGCCGCCAGATACGTGTACACGATGTTGTGCGCGAGGATCCACAAGAACGCGACAAACAGAATAGGTCGTACGCCAGGCAGGACCAGGACTTTCCGCACCGGCAGCTGCCGATCCGCTTGTTGCCCGGGAAAGTCCGGCATCACCGTGAGTATCCACGCGACCAGAAGTAGCGCAGCAACCGACATCACGGCGAAGACGACGCGCCAATCGGCCAGGGTCCCGAGCCACGCCCCCATCGGAACGCCGATTGCCAACGCGATCGGCTGTCCGACGGAGGCAACCGCAACGGCCCGCCCCTGCAGGTGAGGGGGCGACATCCTGCGTGCGTACCCGGCAAGCAACCCCCACACCACACCTGCCGCCATACCGGCCAGAAACCGAACACCCAAGGTGAGAACCGGATTCGACGAAAGCGCTGTCACCAGATTGAAGACACCGAACCCCAGAATCGCCGACACCAGGACAGCACGCCGTCGCAATCCTCGGGTCAATGCGATCAGTGGTACCGCCCCGACGACGGAACCCAATGCGTATGCGGTGACCAATTGCCCTGCGCCGGAGACTGATACGGACAACCCTGACCTGATCTGCACCAGTAGTCCGGCCGGCATGGTTTCGGTTGTGATCGCTATGAAGCCTGCCATTGCGAGTGCCGACAACCCGGCCAGCGGTAGTGTCCGGACGGAATCGGTCTCCGCCAGTGCCGAAGTCGCCGTCCCGTCCGAGTTCGAGCTCACCTCGTCGGTGTTTCGGGACTGCCTTCACCCGACTGGCCGGAACGGACCAGTTCTGCAATAGACGCCCAGTCCATCTCGCCCTGACCGTTCGCCAGAGCCTGAGCGAGCACGCCTCGAAGTACGCCACCGAACGGCAAATCCAGATCGACGCTGTCGGCGGCGTCGAGCGCAAGCCTCAAATCCTTGAGGCCCAGAGCTGTGGTGAATCCTGCAGGCTCGTACTGACGCGTCGCGACGAGGTTTCCGTAGCTGGAGTAGACCGGCCCCGGGAAGATCGTCGAGGTCAGCAGTTCTACGAGTTGGCTTCCGTCCACACCTGACCTCTCCCCCAATGTGATTGCCTCGCCCAAGGATTGAATCGCGGCGAGGATGAGGTAATTGCCGATGATCTTGACGATGTTGGCCTGCTCCGGACGCTCACCTTGTGGCCACGTGCGAGCACCGATGACGTCGAGGAAGGGTTGCACTCGCTCGAGGAGGGAACTGTCGCCGGCGGCGATGATGTTCAACTGGCCAGCCTGAGCAACAGAAACGCGTCCGAACACCGGCGCCGCGATGTACCCGATGCCGTACTCGGCGTGCAGTGCGGCGGCGCACTTGGCAAGGTCGACGCTGACGGTGGCCATGTTGACGTGCACGGTTCCACTCGGAACGGATGCGAGGACGGCGGGATCCAGAATGGCCGAAGACACGGCCGAATCATCTGCCAACATCGACAGCACAACACCGGACTGGAATGCCTCGGCAACGGTTTTCGCGCCGATCGCCCCTTCCTCGACCAGTTCGGCTACCGCTTCAGGGCTGCGATTCCACACCGTCACGTCGAAGCCTGCGCCCAGTAGATTTCGAGCGATGGGACGACCCATCGCGCCCAAGCCGACCACGGAAACAGAAGTCATGGATTTCCCTCTCGAAAGTGCTGAACCATCTAAGACGGTTCAAGACTCTCACACGGGTACAGTTGCTGTCGAACCGGTTGAGATGGTTCGCCACGAAGGAGGACAAAAGTGAACGAAGCAGGAGCTGATCAATCCGCTCGGGACGTGTTTCGACTCGACAACGACACGCTCGCCTTCCGCTTCACCGCCACCCTCACCAATCGGAACGGCTCGAGGTTCGAACGACTCACGAGCCCGCAGCGACTCGAATTATGGTTACGCGCCAACGATCTGATGGACGCCCCCGCAACCGCGACAGAAGACGACCTCCGCGGCGCGCAGGATTTACGTGAGGCCATTCATCGCATCGGAACCGCCGTGTGCGAGAACCGCCGTGCCTCACGCACCGATGTCGGGATCGTCAACACCGCATCCGAGCTCGGTGATGCCCACCTCGCCCTCGAGAGTGGCCGGGCCCTCTGGAAATCAGCCGGAGACAATCCGATCCGCGACGCTTTGTCGATAGTGGCTGCCGACGCGATCGCGGTGCTCGGTGGAGCCGACCGGGACCGCGTCAAAGCCTGCCAGGGCGACGGGTGCACCGGCCTCTACGTCGACACCAGTCGCGGCAACAACCGACGCTGGTGCTCGATGAACATCTGCGGAAACAAAGCCAAGAAATCCGCGATGACCGCTCGCGCCGACTAGCTCATCTCACCTTCACCGCGACTCCATTTCGCCGCCACTCGGTTCCACAGCTTCTCGATCGGCGTCGACAGCAGGAGAAGAAACAGCGGGAAGTACGACGTCACCGGAACGAGCACACTGACGAGCAGCGCCACCACCATGATCAGGAAAGTGACGATTTCAGCGGTGAAATGCGGCTTCGCATTCTCTTCGCTCAACGACGGGTTGCGAACCAGACCCCACGCGACCACCGCCAGGCACGCAGCACTGGCTGCCATTGTCCCGATGTAGAGAGCCCTGGTCCCGAGATCCTGCGACGGCGCTGCAACGAGCGCTGTCGGGAAGGGCAGGAACACGATGGTCATCACCCACAACCCCAGTCCGCGAACGACCACCTTGTCCGCGTCGACCACAAAACGAAGCAGCCGATGCTGCGACCACCAGAGCCGGAAGATCACCAGAAAGCTCAGGGCGAACGAGTAGAACTGCGCAGCGTGATCGCGCAGCAGTTCTGACGTGGTGCCGTGGTGGTCACTGGTGAGTTCGACCAGCGGCAGTACGAGCAGCGTGATCGCAATGGCGACAATCGCGTCGATGAAAGTGACGTAGCGCTCGAAGTAGCGGGTGCGTTCCGCAATCTCAGCCATTGCGGAAGCATAAGCCTCACAACAGGAAACAGACCGGCGACGCCACTTTCCGGAAGCAGGTATCCGGAAACATACAATTAACGAATCAAATTCGTTAGATCTCTTGACCGTGGCGGAGCTCATCCCCATACTTAACGAATCACATTCATTAAGTGACTCGCATCACGACACCAGGGGTCGGTTCAGCCACCCCCTTCAGGACATGGGGTTGCCCTAGTGCCGATCAACGCTTCGACGAATACGCAGTCCGACCGGGTTCCACTCACCGCCAACCGCGGTATTGCCGTCTTCAGTATCGGCGTCATGGGGTTCATTACCGCGAACCTCATCCCCCTGATGATCGTGGCAATGGTCGAGGACCTCGGTGTCACCGAATCCGCTGCCGGTGCCGTTCTGACCGCATCGCTGCTGGTCTGCGCCGTCATCTGCCTCGTCACCACCCGTATCGCTTCGGGGCGGCATCGCCATCTCCTCGGCCGCGTCAGCCTGATGGCAATGGCAGCCGCATTCGGCGTTGCGGCCATCGCACCGTCCACGACGATCGCATGCGCCGCGATCATCGTCGGCGGTATCGGCGCTGGTGGATCCGCATCCGTTGGCGGAGCGGCACTGGCCGCGCTCACGAACCCGGACCGGGCGTCAAGCATCAGCGGCCTCGTGAACCGTGTCGTCGTCACAGCCGTCCTCGCTCTCATACCCATCCTCGGCACACACATGACCAACGCATTCGGCATCGTCGCAGTCCTGGCACTGGCTACCGCAGCAACGGTCACCTGGTTGCCGTCGTCCCCGGTGAAAGAGTCGCCGGAGACGGCGAAGTCCGCCAATACGACCACAGCTCTCCCCGCCGGGGTCAGCGCGAAACGACTCACTTTTGCCGGAACCGCATTTCTCGCGATGCTTGCAGTCTGGGCGATCAGCGAGGACTCGTTGTGGGCAGTACTGGGCATCATGGGTTCCGAGCACGCCGGGCTCTCGGATCAACAAATGAGTCTCGCACTGAGCGCATCAACGGCGGGTGGTGTGCTCGCGGCTGTTACCTTGACCGCGTTGGGTTCTCGGGTCAGTCGGACAGTATCGATCTCCGTGCTACTGATACTCGGGGCAATTCTGAAGCTGTCTGCCGGCCTCACCACCGATCCCACGATCTACCTGGTAGTGGTCATCGCTTGGAACACGATCTACGCGGCCACGTTCATCGTCCTGGTTGCCATCTCGGCCGCGCTCGACGCGGCCGGCCGATGGTCGGCGCCACTACTGGGCACCTACCTCATCGGCTCTGCGTTCGCGCCGCTGTTCGGAACTTCGGTGACGGCCGGCCTCGGGTATCCGACCTTCGGAGTCATCATCTCGGGGATCAGCTTCGTTCTACTGGTCCCGTTCGCCTTGGTTTCCCGACTCTCCGCACGTACCGAAGGTGCGTATCGTCACCACAGCGCCGCCATCACTACTACCGTCATCGCGTAAGGATCACGTAGAAGTCATGAATGACAGCATCACTCACTACCGCAACGGAAAGATCTTCACGGCTGCCGACGACGGATGGGCCGAGTCGATAGTCGTCGAGGACCACAAGCTCAGATTCGTGGGCGAAACCGTCTATGCCGATATCCTGGCACCCGACGCCGAGGTGATCGATCTCCAAGGCGCCGTCGTGCTACCCGGTTTCGTCGACGCACATACACATTTGGTCATGATGGGATTCGCGCTGCAGAAGTTGGATCTGCGTGATGCCACCGATCTCGCCGACATTCAGTCCAGCATCAAGCAATTCGCGGAATCGAACCCGGACGCACCACGACTGCTGGGTCGCAGTTGGTTGTTCTCCGCGCTGGATGGAGGGCACCCGACGCGAGAGATGATCGACGCCGTCGTACCCGATCGCCCGGTGTACCTCGACGCCAACGACGTACATTCGGTCTGGGTGAACACTGCAGCACTGCGAGAACTCGGCATCGACGCGGACACTCCCGATCCGATCGGCGGTCGTATCGGCCGGGATCCGGACACCGGAGAAGCCACCGGAATGCTGTACGAGACCGCCATGATGCTCTACGTCTGGCCGAAACTGGCGGAGCTCGCATCCGACGAAGACCGGGACGCCGCCCTCGCTCTCGCCTTCCGCCACTATCTCGAGGACGGCGTGACCGGTGCGGTCGACATGGCACTCGGCGCGGACGAATTAGCCTCGCTGGAAAGAGCATTGGACGCAGGAGACGGAACACTGCCGCTGCGTGTCGCGGCTCACTGGCTGATGACCCGCGAGGACAACGAGGCCGACAACGTCGGACAAGTTCACGACGTGATCGAACTCCACGAGCGCGTCCAAGGTCCGTGGCTCCGTATCGCCGGAATCAAGATCATCATCGACGGTGTGATCGACAGCTGCACTGCCGCAATGAAAGAGCCGTACTCGGACGGCACCAACGCCGAGCCCATCTGGGATCTCGAGTCCTTGATCCCCGTCGTGACAGCCGCTGACGCCGCAGGCCTGCAGATCGCGATGCACGCGATCGGCGACGAGGCGTCGGAGATCGGTTTGACGGCACTCGAGTACGCGATCGCCGCCAACGGAGACATTCCCCGCAGGCACCGAATGGAACACTTGGAGTCCATCACCCGGGACAACGTCGAAAGGCTTGCCCGCCTGGGAATCATCGCCTCGATGCAACCGGTTCACGCTGACCCTGCAATCCAGGAGAACTGGCAGGCGATGCTCGGCGACTACCGGGTGAATCGCGCGTACCCCTGGCCTGAATTCACCGAGGCCGGAGCGGTTCTGGCCTTGGGTTCGGACGCTCCGACCGCTCCCCACCCGCCGCTGCCGAACATGTTCATCGCCACCACCCGTCGATCCGCAATCGATCCGTCACTGGCACCCAACCTGCCGAAGTACGCACTCCCCCTCGCGGACGCGCTGGCTCACGCAACTCGCGACGCTGCCTACTCGTGCCGGTGGGAAGATGTGACCGGCCAGCTGGTTCGGGGTAAAGCAGCCGATTTTGTCGTACTGAAACAAGATCCGTTCACCGAAGGGGTCGATTCTCTCCTGACCACGGAGATTGCGATGACCGTCGTTGCTGGATCCGTGCGATACGACGCGGCCGGGGCCAAGAGCACCGAAGCACGGAACACCGAGTCCGATAGCTGATCGTTACCGGTTGTTCGATAACGCACGCACGCGGCCCGGCGACAGAACGAAGGAGGGACTTGAACACGTGAACCCATACACTCTGGAGGACGCATGCGCAGGAAAGCTCCGATTTCGGCCGCCGTCGCAGCCGCTGCACTGGTGACGGCCACTGCCCTGACGGTCGCCGGTTGTGGGTCGACCGAAGGAACACCTGAAGCGGCGGCGAGTTCCACGGCAGCCAGTTCAACGGCGTCGGCGACATCGACGGCAAACGAAACCGAGACGACGGTAGCGAGCTCTCCCCCGCCACAATCGAACACCCGCACAAATGCATCCACGACGGCGACTACGACAGCAATCCCCGCTTCGGGTCCCTGTCTCGACGTCGGCTCCTCGCTCGTCACCGACGCCATCGGCACGCTGGGCACCGACATCAACGGGGGCAATTGGATACCGAGATCCGCGAGCGAAGAACAGATCGGGAATTGTCCTGACCTGCTCTGGGTTTCGGTGGACGGCGACGGCGTCGGCGATGCGACTTACCAGTCACACGTCCTGTTCTTCCACGACGGAACATACCTGGGCACGGCTACCAGTGAGCCGTACTCGTACACACACGTCATCGACAGCAACAAGGATTCGGTATCCGTCCAATACCGTTGGCTGCTGGACGACGATGCATTCTGCTGTCCCCAAGGCGGACCGAACATAGTGAATTTCACGTGGAACGGCAGCGCCGTGGTTGCCGACGGCCAGTTCCCGCCCTCCTGAACCTGCCTGGGTCCGAGAAGGCCCTGAATGCAACTGTGCCCCAGCGACGACGGTCACTGGGGCACAGTCTTGTTCGATCTACTCGCCGGCGCTCCTACTCACCGACACCGAGTTCGCGCAGGCGAGTCTTGTACAGCTCGATGTTGCCGAGCTTGATGTCTTCGTAACCGCGAACCACGTCCGGCAGTGCCGCGATCTCGACGGCGCGATCGTATCCGTCGGTTGCGAGCGTACGAGAGAGGTCAGCGATCATGGCCTCGTACTCGGCGAGCAGTTCACGCTCGACCTTGCGGACGTGCATGTAGCCGAAGGGGTCGAGCTTGGTACCGCGAAGCTTCTTACCCTTGGCCAGAACCTTCAGTGCAACATGCGACTTGGGTCCGAGACCGATCTTCTTCTTGCGGCCCATCACTCGAAGGATCGGCGGGTGGAGCTTGTAGGTCAGGTTCTCCCCGGCCGGCACCTGAGACTTGACGTCCTCGATGAATGCGGGGTCGACCAGCATACGAGCAACTTCGTACTCGTCCTTGTACGCGGTGAACTTGAAGAGGCCGCGGGCAACAGCCTCGCTGAAATCGGTCCGCTCGGTTGCGGCACGTTCGGCGGTCCAGACTGCCTGAACCTGATCGATGTAGCGCTGGGCGATCTTGACGGACTGGAACTCGATGAGCTGCGCCGCACGCAGTTCCACCAGTCGCAGGGTTTCACCGGTGAAGGTGGTTCCGGCGAACATGTGAGCCGGTGCGACAACGGGTTCGCGGACGGACTTGGCCGGCGTGGTGACGGCCGAGAACGCTGCGGTGTCGGCAATTGCTGCACGACCCCAACGGAATGCCGCGATGTTCGCGTCCACGGCAACGCCGTTGATGCCGATCGCTTCTTCGATGGCCTCTGCCGGCAGACGAAGTCCGCCGCTCTGGTAGGCCGCACCGATCAGCAGGAAGTTGGCTGCTGCGGTGTTACCGAACAACTCCTGCGCCGCGGCGAGTGCGTCGAACGAACGCAGGGTGCGCGACACCTTGTCGAGACGGGCGAGGAGTGACGTCTCCTCGGGGTAGCGAACAGCCTTGTCGTAGACCATGTCTCCGGTCGGCGTCTGCGACGTCGAGGCGATGGAGACCGTCTTCTCGGCGTTGCCGTAGTCGAGGTTCTTGTTGTCCGTCGCGGTCAGCAGGTCGAAGGCGACGATGCAATCCGCGCTGCCCGGAGTGAGGCGGTTGGACGGCTCGAGCGCGCTGGAGCTGAAACGCAGGTGCGAGACAACCGGTCCGGCCTTCTGGCTCAGTCCGATCTGGTCAAGGCTCTCCACCTCGAGGCCGGCGCGCAGTGCAGCCGTTGCGAGCACCTGGTTGACGGTCACGATGCCGGTGCCGCCGATGCCCGCGAGGAAAACGTTCTGCGTGCTGGTGAGCGGTCCGAAATTGGGGTCTGCGACGACGGGCGGGGCGGGACGTGCGGCCTTGGGAGCCTTCTTGCCCGGTACCAATTCGACGGTCACGAACGACGGGCAATCGCCGTCCATGCAGGTGTAATCGGTGTTGCAGGACGTCTGGTCGATCTTCGTCTTGCGGCCGTACTCGGTGTCCACGGGCTGGACCGAGAGGCAGTTCGACTTCACACCGCAGTCACCGCAGCCTTCGCACACTGCCTCGTTGATGACGACGCGAGTGTTGCGAGTGGGCAGCGTGCCACGCTTGCGCTGGCGACGAGCGTCGGCCGCACAGTGCTGGTCGTAGATCAACACTGTGACGCCCTTGATCTCGCGAAGCTCCTTCTGGGCCTCGTCGAGGCGATCGCGGTGCCAGAGCTTGGTGCCCTTGGCCAGAGCGCGCTTGTTGTGACGCGAAGGCTCGTCGGCGCAGATGATGATCTGCTTGACGCCCTCGGTGGTCAGCTTGTGGCTGAGCTGAGCAACGGAGAGGGCACCTTCCGCGTCCTGTGCACCGGTCATCGCCACTACTTCGTTGTAGAGCAACTTGTAGGTGATGTTCACGCCTGCGGCGATGCATGCCTGGACAGCCAACTGACCGGAGTGGAAGAAGGTGCCGTCGCCGATGTTCTGGAACAGGTGAGGCACGTCGGTGAACGGTGCCTGCCCGATCCACTGGCTGCCCTCGCCGCCCATTTGCGTCAGGCCGGTGACAGCGCTGTCCTCACGGCCGGACATGGTGACGAGTGTGTGGCAACCGATTCCGCCGCCGCCGATGGAACCCTCGGGGATAGCGGTGGAACGGTTGTGGGGGCACCCGCTGCAGAAGTACGCGGTTCGCTTGGCGGAAAGCACGTTGAGCGACAGCGGGGCCGGGAGGGTGCGCTTGAGCTCGACGTGCGGCTTCAGTACGCGGCGCAACGGGGCGAGCAGCCGGCCTGCGGTCAGTTCACCACTGGCAGGCATGAGCAGACGGCCCTGGCCGTCACGCTTGCCGATGATGCGAGGGGCATCGTCGGTGCCGTACAGGACTTCCCGGATCTGAGCTTCGATGAACGCGGTCTTGTCCTCGACCACGACGATCTGCTCGAGGCCTTCGGCGAACTCCTTTATCTTCTCGCCCACGACGGGGTAGCACATTCCGATGCGAAGGAGACGGATCCCGGCGCGGTGCAGTGCGGCATCATCGACGCCGAGGTCTGCCAAAGCTTGACGGACGGAGTCGAAAGTTGTACCGGTGGCGGCGATACCGATCTTCGCACCGGAGGGGTTGACCTCGATCACATCGAGGTTGTTGGCAGTTCCGTACGCGTGCACAAGATCCCATCGCGGGCCGTACAGATCGGCCTCGGCGATGACACTGTCCGGCGGCGCGGCCATCTGACGCTGCTTGTAGACGAAGGGCTTGCCCTCGAACTGCACTTCCGGAACCACGATGTCGAAGTCCGCGATGCTGCCGTCGATCGTCCAGGCACCGTCTGCGACGTCGGCGACGATCTTCAGCGCTACGACGCAACCGGAGACACGCGAGAGAGCAACGGCGTGCATACCCATCGTGATGATCTCTTCGGCATTGCGTGGGAAGAGAACCGGCACGCCCATCGCGGCAAGCGAGCGCTCGCTGACGGCCGGAACCGTGGAGGACTTCGACGCGGGGTCGTCGCCCACCAGGAGGACGACGCCGCCCTTGGGGTTCACGCCGTACATGTTGGCGTGGCGAATGGTGTCGGTAGCGCGGTCGACGCCGGGGCCCTTGCCGTACCAGACGCCGGTCACGCCGTCGTGGGTCGCGGTTCCGGCAGGGAGATCCGTCTGGCTTCCCCATACCGCCGTGGCGGCGAGCTCCTCGTTGAAGCCAGGGATGAAGGTGATGTCGTGCTCGGCGAGAACCTTGGGCATGCCGTGAAGCATCTTATCGACGCCACCGAGGGGGCTGCCCTGGTAACCGGAGACGAAGGTGGCAATACGCTTACCTGCCCGAATGTCGCGAACGTGCTGCTCGACGAAGCCGCGTGCAATTGCCTGAACACCGGTCAGCAACACCGGTCCCGATCCCGACCGGTACCGATCATCGAGGTCATAGGGCTTGGCCTGGGCTACGCCCGACACCAGTTCAGTCATCGTGGACCACCGTTCCGTCTGCAGTGCATTTCAACTACCGTGCATTTTCAACAACCGCGTAACTCGATCTGTTCAGATGATCGTGGTCGAGGTGTGTGAAAGCGTCAACAGAGGCTTGTTCAACTATTCAAATTGACAATTTGTGAGCCAAATCACGTGACCTAGGTCATCGAATCAATCAGTTGGAGACCCGTTCGTGGCGATACGGCGAAACGGACATAAAACGTTCCCGACAATGCACACCGAGAACTTTCTTGACATTGACGCAACGTCAACTTGCATGCTGAATGAGCACAACCGATCCGAGAGTAGGAACTCCACGTGAGCGAATGGTCCATCCAAGAACTCGCCAAATCCGCAGGTACCACCAGCAGAACGCTGCGTCACTACGGCGATTTGGGACTCCTGGAACCGAGTCGCATCGGCGCCAACGGCTACCGCTTCTACGACGAAGACGCCCTGGTGCGACTGCAACGCATCCTTCTACTTCGGGAACTCGGACTCGGATTGCCGGCCATCGCCGAAGTCCTCACCGGCGAACGCGATACGGCCGCCGCACTGCGTACGCACCTCGAACTCCTCGAGCAAGAGCGCACGCGGATCTCGAGACAGATCGAATCGGTCAACAGGACCTTGAACAAGACGAAGAATGGTGAATCACTCATGCCGGAAGATGTTTTCGACGGGTTCGACCACACCCGATACAAGGACGAGGTCATCGAGCGCTGGGGCAAGGACGCCTACACCAGCGGCGACAACTGGTGGCGGTCGATGTCGGAGCAGGACCGTAAAGCTCATCTGCAAGCTCAAGCCGACATCGCAGCGGCATTCGGAAAAGCACTGACAGCGGGGCTGTCCGCGGAAAGCGACGACGTCCAGACGATTACCCGAAGACAGTTCGAGTGGATAAAGATCGGTTGGCAGGGAAGGACTCCCAGCGCCGACGCCTTCACCGGACTCGGCCAGATGTACGTCGACGATCCCCGCTTCACTGCAAACTACGACAAGTACGGAGAAGGCACCGCTTCGCTGGTCCGTGACGCGATGAAGGTCTACGCCGAGCGCAATCTGCACTGACGCCGATCAGTCCTGCCCACTGCCGAGGAGGTTGTGTCGGTGCGCTGCCGCGACAGCCTCTTCCCGGGAATGCGCACCGAGTTTGCGATACAAGGCTCGGAGGTGACTCTTCAGCGTGTTGTTGGATACGAACAACCGCCGCGCGATCTCACCGATCGGAATGCCGAGACCCAGTTCCACGAGAACGTCCATCTCCCGTTTCGTCAATTGGACCCGAACGATGGCCGCCGGATATATCTGCGCCGCTTCGGATTCGAGAAAGGTCGCGACGGCACTGCTCGAGCCCTCGGCCCGATCTTCGAGTTGCCTGATCAGATCACGCGGTATCGTCGCCAGGGCCGACAGGACACCGGAGGTTTCGAGCAGTCCGCGAGCTTCCTCCCATGTACTCGCGGCAGCGGGGATCCTGCCCAGTTCACACAGAGCAGCGCATTCGATCAGCAGAGATTCGAGCCGAAACCTCGTGAGATACTGCCCGCTCCAGTCGATTTCGCGGCACAATTCCAATGCCTGGGACGGCGACCCGGTCAGGAGATGCGTCCGCGCCACGGAGACCGTGACAACTGCAAACGTATGTGGCGCAGCGACTGATTCTTCCAGCGCCTTGGTACCCTCCCCGGACGCCAACAGAAGATCGATACGTGCCGCGGTGAGAAGCGCGTCACCGAGCGATCGTTCACACGGATTCACGTGCCCGTGCGTTGCCACTGCGCGCTGGAGGGAAATCAGCCCCGAGAACGGGTCCGATTGCAGCAGTGCAAATCTGGTGTAAGTGTAGGCCGCGAACGCCCACAGGTCGCCCGGCGGTGTAACCTCGGCGAGTGCGTCCATCGCGGCAGCTCCGGCGTGCAGGTCCACGCTGTCGCACGCCACCAGTGCCCGCGCGATCGCTCCCCCCATGTGCGAGGGCGGTCCCAACCATCCCGAAACGTCCGGGTGTGTGCTTTCCAGGTGCAGCCAGTCCGTCGCGTGCGCGACGTCCCCGATCAGCGCGGAGTTGAGCGCGGCATTGCCTGCGGCGTGACGCAGGACGAACTCCGGACCATGTTGCACCGCACCTTGATAGGCGAGTCGCAATTCCACCGCGGCATCACCGAGGTCACCGGTCAATTGATGCGAGACCCCCCAGATCAGCCGCAGGGCGGGCAGTTGAGACCCCAACGCGCCCAACGACTCGTCGCCGAGGCCGTACACGACGTGCGCCAATTTGCGCGTGATCTCGGTAGAGCGTTGGTACTTACCGGATGTTCTCAGCACCACCGATTGGACAGTTCCGACGTTCAACAAGCTGTGCGCATGCGGACTACCACCTATCGCACGCAATTCCGCCGGTTCCGTCGGTAATGAATCGCCGTTGATCAACTGCGGCCGCAGACGTGATTCGAGCAGGTCACGACCCACCAGAATCGAAGGGTTCGAACTGAGTACGTCACCGGGTATGGATTGCAACGCAGTCCGGACCAATCCGGTGTGATCGACCAGAAGATCAGCCCAGTGGCGCTCGAGTATGTCGAGCACCCTGGTCCACTTGCGTCCGTCCAAGGCGTAGTGAACGGCACCGGCTATATCCGAAGTCCCGAGAGCGTGATCGACGAGAACCTGGAAGGGATCTTCGAATCCATCCCCTTGTTCGGCCCGTATCTGTATGAATGCCAGTCGAACTGACGGCGCGAAGTACCAGGACGGTTCTCCCTCGAAACCATTCCGGAAGATCAGACCGAAAGACTCGAGCAAGTCCAGTTTGCCCTCCACGTCAAGATCGTCGGACAAGACACGAGCGATCTCTGGTGTCACCGTGCGGGCAGCGGCGATCGTAGTCGCGAAGTCGAACAACTCGAGCGACTTGCCCGACCGAGGAGCGGTCCGACTGACGTACGCGTGGATCGCCTGGTCCACTCGCTGCTGAACGCGTTCGCGTCCACGGCTCGGTTCACTCAGCCCCGCAACCGCACTCAGAGCAACCTTCATCAGCACGGGAACGCCGGCGACGCGTTCACAGATCGAATGGACGATGCCCGAGGGAAGGTGAATCCCTGCCTCCGCGAACAGAACGGTGGACTCGTCGAGCGTGTATCTGAGGTCGTTCGCGCACAGGTACTCGTCCACGCGGACGTCTTCGAGCAAGTCCGTCGCAGACCGATCCTGCAGCGTGACGATTACTTTCAATCCGGGAAGCCGCACGATCAGATCCACGATTCGGCGTCCCACCTCGTCACCCTCAACCAGGTCGATGCGGTTGAACACCAACACGAATGGTGCGGGCGACGAGTCGAGGAGTGATTCGATCGCGCCCACTGGATCCTCGCGCATTCGTGGCGGGGCCTCGAGTGATTCCAGCGAATCCTGAATTACTGCGAGCGCGGTGTTCCAGTACTCGAGGGGGGTCATCCGATGCGATGGCGCCGGCACCCAGACTACCGGTCTGCTCGGCACCTGCCCGAGAGTCGTGAGCCACAACGCGGCGAGTTCCGTCTTGCCGAACCCAAGCGGCGAATCGATGACAGTCAATCCCGCCGAGCGTTCCATCAATCCGAGGAGGCGGGGACGAATCGCCGTGGCTCCACGCCCGGCAAGCCGCCTTTGCAGCGTGCCCCTTCCTCGAGGATTTCGCTTTGCTCGAGATAGCTGCGATCGATTCGAAGTGGACGTCATGATGGCCGACAAACGAGCAGTCGATCCCCGCCGAACTCGAGATTTCGTTCGAGCATCGAACTCCCAACCTGTCCACCCATAACGAACAACATAGACAGCTTCGCCGCGACACGCGAGCACTGGCCGTCTCACAAATACGCCCGATTTGTCTCATTATGTGGGCTCGGTCACTATTGACGTCTATTTGCGGGAGAGTGACTGCGACCTGCGGGATCTGACATATCATGCCCGCGTGTCGATGAATTCCGCCCGCATCCGCGTGTCGACCCGATCGGTCGATCCTGCGGACGCCGACGACTTCTGGCGCAGTGTCACACGTCCGTTCTTCGTCACCGACCGAATTGACCCTGACACATCTCTCGAAGGCTCGATCACAGCGCTTTCCATCGGAACCTCGTTGATCGGTCAAACTACCTTCAACGCACAGAAGTACACCCGAAACAATCGGCTGATCGCCGAGAGCGGACTCGACGATGAATACATGGTCCAGGTCGTCCTCGACGGGCAGTTGAGCGGCAACGCCGACGGAGTCGATTTCGTCGCACGTCCAGGCGATGTCACATTCTTCGACCTCGGGCGTACCTGGACCGCCGACGCGGAGGCGGAATCGACAGGGCGCACCATCACGCTCCTCGCACCGCGTTCCCTCGTCGAGGCCGAGTCGAAGGGTCGTTCTCTACACGGGACGGTACTGCGCGGAGTTCCTGCCGTCGTGCTCGCTCAGTGCATGCAATCGGTCGTACTCGCGCTACCGCATCTCGATCCCGATGCTGCGGCCGGCTACGAGGACGTCGTCGCTTCCCTCCTTCGTGTCAGTTTGGGTATCGCCGAACCTGATCTGTCGCCGCGGCCCGATCACTCTCTCCGCGATCGTGCGTACGCCTACATCGCCGAGCATCTCTCGGAGACCTGGCTCGGCCCGACGAGCATGTGCGCAGCATTGTCCGTCTCCCGGGCACAGCTCTATCGCGCATTCGCATCCGACGGCGGAATAGCTCTTGTCATTCGGCGGAAGCGTCTCGAACTCGTCTACCGCGAATTGACCAGAACCGAGATGCCGAACGAAACGATCGAAGCGTTGGCCCTGCGATGCGGCTTCACCTCGAAATCCCAGTTGGCGCGAGCGTTCAAGGACTTCTACGGGATGACCCCGAGCCAAGCCCGAACCGACGGCAGACGCACGATCGGGGACCCGTCGATCGCACGCCTGCGCCGCCGACTCGAGTTCTTCAGCCCCTGAATCCGAGATACTCCACAGCCTCGCGAGCGTGCCTGTGTTCTAGTTGATCCATGAGCTGGGTCGACAAGGAACTGAGTCTGGCTGCGCTCACAGGTGCGGTCACAGGTGTCGCCGTGATGATCCCGATAGTCGGCGATGGAGCCTGGTCCTGGGGAGGACTGTTCATACCCGCCTTCATCGGAGCGCTGGCAGGGCTGATTGTCGGCTCGAGCGCTGTTGCAGGTGGGCGCTGCGCCCTGAGAACAAGCCACACATGGCCGGCGCGCACAGTCTGCTGCTGGAAGCATCGGTTCGCTGCGTGCTCTGCCTTGGCGGTGACATTGCTGGTAATCGGAGTGTCCATGGCGGCTGTCGTCGCTACTGGTGACCCGGTGCGAGATGCCGGAGGATTCCCGACCTCCTTGATCGTACTGGCGGTCATCGCCGCAGTTACGTACGTGTTCTCCTACCTGCTCGCCCCCGCCCAGGCCTCCGAAACCCCGTAAGAACCTCTGCTTCATCACGATTCGTCCTCCGAACCGCGGTGGAGATCAATAATTCCATGACAGGCAGCGAGCTCAGATCACTTCAGCTGGAAATGAACCGGAGAACAAACTGCTCGATGCCTTCCGATATGACCTTGGTCAGCGCGGTGAAGTCGTTCGACCAGCGTTGAATATCCAAGCTGCTCATCACTTTCCTCCGTTCTTCGTCCCGCTGCCCGTGACCGCACAACGTATGCGGGACGTTGGGGCGCACTGGAACTATCTGCGAGAACGCGTTTTTCGTTACCAATTGACCGGTCGAACAGCACAGCTTTTCGCTACCGCATCAGACGGTCACTTCTTCGACCGGTTTCTCCTCGTGGCTCGCCGCGCCGAAGACGGCCACGGCGACGGCGCCCGCGATTGCCCCGACGAAGCCGACGACGGCAAGCCATTCCAGGCCCGGTCTCGACGCGTCGCCGAGCACCACGACGCCAACGATTCCCGGAACCACCGTCTCGCCGACAACCAGAGCCGCTGTCGCTCCGTTGACGGATCCCAGTTGCAGCGCCACCGTGTGCAGATAGAAACCGCCCAGGCCCGAAACGAGGATCGCCCAGCCGGCCGGATCGCGGAGCATGGTGCCGATTTCGAACGGATCGATTCCGTAGACCACGCGTACGGCAATGGCCAGACAGCCGAACAGCACACCCGAGATCAACCCGGCGACAACTGCTGCGCGTGAGCCCAACCATCGGATCAAACCGATGCCGATCAGCAAGATCAACGCCGAGCCCACGAGGACACCCCAATGGACGACGTCGTTGGAACTCCCACCGCCCGCGTGACCTGACGACAATCCGAGCAGCAGGAGCGATCCGATCACCGCAGCGATCGCGAACCAGTCGCGACGATGCAACTGGATGCCGAGGACCACGGTCCCCAGCACTGCCGTGATGACGAGATTGGCACTGACCACTGTCTGCGACAAGAACAGTGGAATGAGCCGCGCGGAGATGGCACTTCCGGCGAATCCGACCGCATCGAGCACGGTGCCCAGGATGAACGACGCCGTCAGCGCGGCCGCGAACGTGGAACGCAAGGTCGGGCCACCCGACGCCGTCACGTGTCCGGCCTCGCCACGCTGCTCGGCGGCAGCTGCCGACTTGCGCGCGCCGTAGGCTTGCAGCACGGATGCAACGCCGTACCCGACGCATGCCACGATCGCGGCAATCAGTCCGATCAGCATCGAAATTCCACACGAAGTTCCTGGGCAATGGTCATGGAGATAGACCCTGCCTTATTTCCCCAGGCCTGACATCACCCTCAGGTATTCGAACAAGTGCTACCCGAGAAGTACACCGACCGCCCCTGACCGGTACCTGGGGACACCCCGACCCCTAGTGGAATTGCTTGAGAGCCCTGATCTTGTTCATGACGTCGAGCGCCGCCACCTTGTACGCCTCGGACAGTGTCGGATAGTTGAAGACGGCGTCGACAAGGTATTCGACGGTCCCGCCGCACCCCATCACCGCTTGGCCGATATGCACGAGATCCGTTGCACCCGAGCCGAAGATATGAACACCGAGCAGTTTCAGGTCATCCGTCGACACCAAGATCTTGAGCATCCCGTAGGTGTCGCCTGCGATCTGCCCGCGCGCGAGTTCGCGGTATCGGGAAACGCCAACCTCGTACGGCACCGATTCCTTGGTCAAATCGACCTCGGTGGCGCCCACGTACGACACCTCGGGAATCGAGTAGATGCCGATCGGCTGCAGATCCATCAGCTTCGCGCCTGGTTCGTCGAAGGCATGATAGGCCGCGAGTCGACCTTGATCCATCGACGTCGCCGCCAACGCCGGGAATCCGATGACGTCACCGACGGCGTAGATGTGTTCGACCTTGGTGCGGAAATTGTCGTCGACGTAGATACGGCCACGTTCGTCGGCTTCGAGCCCGGCGTTCTCCAGCGCGAGTGGCGCCGTGAGGCCTTGCCGTCCAGCCGAGTACATCACGGTCTCGGCGGGAATCTGCTTGCCGCTGCGCAGCGTCGTAAGCGTTCCGTTCGCTCCGACGTCGACGGCCGTCACTTCTTCACCGAATCGGAAAGTGACCGCCAGATCGCGTAGATGGAATCGAAGCGATTCGATGACCTCGGGGTCGCAGAAGTCCAGCATCGACGTCCTCTTCTCGACGACGGTGACCTTGGTGCCGAGTGCCGCGAACATCGATGCGTACTCGATACCGATCACTCCCGCGCCCACGACGACCATGGTGGTCGGGATGGAGGTCAGATCGAGGATCCCGTCGGAGTCGAGCACCCGGTGACTGTCGAAGGACACCCCCGCCGGGCGAGCAGGCAACGTTCCGGTCGCGATCACGACGAACTTCGCCGTGATCGTCATCTTGTCTCCGCGCGAGGCGTCCTCGACGAGGATGGTGTGCTCGTCGACGAACGAGCCGACCCCTACCAACAATTCGACGCGGTTGCGCAGGAGCTGAGATCGAACGACTTCGATTTCTTTGGTGATGACATGCTGGGTTCGCGCCAGCAGGTCGGCCGGAGTGATGTTCTCCTTGACGCGGTAACTCGCGCCGTACAGTTCGCGTTGGTTCATCCCGGTGAGGTAGAGAACCGCCTCACGCAACGTCTTCGACGGAATGGTGCCGGTGTTGACGCACACTCCCCCGAGCATGTTGCCTTTCTCGACCATCGCTACCAGTTTACCCAGCTTGGCCGCCGCGATGGCAGCCTTCTGCCCACCCGGGCCGGAGCCGATCACAACCAGGTCGTATTCCATCGGATCAGTCATCGCTTAGAAATACCGTCTGCATACGACCGGCAGATGCCGAGCATGTCAATACTCGGTGAACAATCCGCGCGCCGAAACGACACGACGGCAGTACACGAACCCTGTTGCAATTAAAAGAGATACAGCCGAATCCATACGAAACTTGCTACACATAAACATATTCCGACGTTCGCATGCGCACATGCTTCGTCGCCGACGGAATTCACAACGGTCTGTTGAAATTTGTTTCACCACAGAGTGATTGATCGATCAACTGACAGGTGACCAGGGCCGTAAACCGGATGTCCAGTATTCGAATTGTCCGAAATAACGAGCGGAATGTTCCTCGTCACATCCCGCACCGAAGCAGTTGCGCGGAGCCTCGGGCCGCGTTCTACTTGCCTTGACTAATCATCTGTCACTCTCGGTTACAAACATCCGCCCCGTTCACGATCCCCACCTTTCGCCATCTCGAGAGATCAGGTTTCCCAATGGAATTCACGGAACTTGCCGACTATCCCCTACCTCCAGGGACCGTCACCGAGTGGACTCCCGCCGCGGTGAATCCGCCCGAGCTGTGGCCTGTCGACCAGCGTCCCGCCAGCTACATACACGAGGCACACTTGAAACATGCCGAGCAGGCGAAACGGCAGGTGCACCATCAGACCGACGTGTGCACTCCGTCGTGGCTGGGTACCTCGTTTCGCATCCACGACCGACTCGACCGAAGGACCTGGGCGGCCGCTCTCGATCACTGGATCGATCGCCACGAAGTGCTCCGAACACACGTCGCCGTGGAGGGCGAAACGATAGTCCGACGCACCGCGGCGTCTGGAGACGTCCGGATTCTGGGCGCCGAGGTCGGACACCTTGCGTCCTCGATGTCTGTCTTCACACATCTGCAGCAACTGCTCGACCGATCGACCGATCCACTTGTCTGGCCTGCGTATCAGTTCGCGACGATCGAAGGCCCCAACCACTTCACCGTGGTTTTTGCCGCTGATCATGCTCTGCTGGACGGATATTCGGTGGCGTTGACCGCGCACGAACTGCAGACGATCTACCGATCGTTGAGCGAGGGAAGCCCTCCCTCGCCGCCGGAGACCGGAAGCTACATCGACTTCGGCACCAAGGAACGAGATCTCGTGGGACACGCGGACCGCTCTCACCCGGCGGTGCAGACGTGGCGCGAGTTCTACGCGCAGGGCGAGGCTCCGTACTTTCCAGCGCTACCCGAACCGGTCACCGGACGCCGAGTCCCTCAGCAGAGCCTGTCTGCCTGGCTTCTGAGCGCCCGGGGAGCCGAACGCCTGGCAGAAGCGAGCAAGCGCAGCAACCAAGGATTCCTGGCCGCGATACTCGCGTGCGCGGCCAAGGTGACCGGCGATCTCACCGGTGCAGACGAATTCCGCGTCGTCGTGCCGCAACACACCCGTTCGGAGCTTCGATGGGCCGCGTCGCTGGGATGGTTCATCGGTGTTGTGCCGGTGAGGATTCCGATTGCCCCCGCCGCAACCGTGAGCGATCTGGCCAAGGTTGCCGGCACGGAGATACGGCGCGTCCGCCCCGCCGCGGCACTGCCGTATTCGAAAGTGTGCGAGCTGATCGACTCCCCGCAGCACCTGCCGTTCGTGCTCTCGTACATGGACGTTCGTCACGTTCCTGGTGCCGAGCAATGGACGAGCTGGCAGACCAGGGGCCTTCGTAGTCGAGATCATTCGGGAACCGACGTCTACATCTGGCTCACGCGGACTCCCGAAGGGCTGAATCTGGCCATACGCCACCCGGGCAACGCGCGCACGAGCCGCCACATCCATCAGTTCGCGGGACTCCTACGCCGCGAAATGGAGGACTTTGCCTTCTCGACCGACACTTTCGCACCTCCGACCAACACCGCCGTACCGATCAATACCGCTGTACCGATCGAGGAGAACTCTCATGGAAATGACACCCATCGATCTCTGGGCACCGAAAGCCGGGACGCTCACCGAGTTCAGGCCTACTGAACAATCCCTGGCGGCGGCATCCGGGGCACCACGGAGCGACCAACCGCTCTCGTTCCTACAGGAAGGACACATTCGTACCGCCGATCACAAGCGCGCACAAGGCGTCGACTGGTCGCCGTGGATCGGATTCACGTTCACTCTGCCCGGTGATCTCGATCGGGAGGCACTGCGTCGGGCGGTCCAGGCGTTTGTCCTGCGGCACAACACACTGCACAGTTGGTTCGAGGTGAGATCATCCGAAGATCCCGACGGTAGCGGGGTCATCGACCGTCACGTGGTGGATGCGTCGACGATCGAACTCACGCCGCACAGCGTCGGTTCTCTGAACACGACAGATGCGGTTCGCGAGCATGTGAGCCGAAGTTTCGCCGGCGATACCAGCCCATTGCAATGGCCCTCGTTCATCAGTGGCGTCGTCGAGCACGGCGCCGGCTTCACCGTCTACTACGGCGTCGATCACTCGCACACCGACGGCCTGTCGTTGATGCTGGGCGTCGAAGAACTTCGTGCGCTGTACATCGCCGAAAGCGCCGGCATCGAGGCTCAACTTCCCTCTCCCGGCAGCTACGCCGAGTACAGCGGCGAGGAACGGACATCCGCGGGGAACCTCGACCTGGCCGCAGCGCCTGTGCAGCAGTGGATTTCGATTCTCGCCGCCAACGCCGGCCAACTCCCGACGTTCCCCCTCGACCTCGGTGTCGCGCGGGGCGAACAGGCCCGGTCGACCCGCACACACATCGACGTTCTCGACAGCGACGAGTCAGCCGCGTTCGCAGCGCTGTGCAAGTCCAATGGCGTCGGCTTCTCCACGGGGATCTTCGCAGCCCTCGCCCTCACCGAGATCGAAGTTGCGGATCGAGCGAACTACTTCGCGCTCAACGCAGTCGGCACTCGCTCCGATCCGAGATACCTCTATTCCCAAGGCTGGTTCATCAATCTCGTCCCGGTCTCGTTCACGCTGAGCGGTGTCACGAACTTTACCGATGCACTCCCCCATGCCCACGCTGCTCGCGCTGCGGTGAAGGGACTCGCGGATGTGTCCATTCACTCGGTGATCGCCCAGGTGTCGAAGTTGACCGGATCCGACATCGGTGGAACCTCGGTCCCGCCGATGGTGTCGTACATCGACATGCGCCTGATTCCAGGTGCCGAGCACCATGACGAACTCGAGGCGCGGGCACTGGGTGGGCCAGGAACGACGGGTGATCTGTCGATGTGGATCAACCGGAAGGAAGACCGTACGTACGTGATGGTCAGTTTTCCGGACACCGATCAGGCGCACACATCGGTGAATCGGTACCTACGACACCTTCGCAACGTCCTGAGAACGGTCGCTGATACCGGCGACTACCGTGTCGTGCGTCAGGCGGATGCACGTCAGGAAGTGGAGACCGCCTGATGCACATCACGTTTCTCGACAGGTTCGAGGCACGGCCGGGCCGCATTCTGCAGTGGACGCCGAGCGAAATCTCCACCGGAACGACGTATCCGGTTCCCCCGACCTCCAATCAGCAGCTGCATCTTGCCGGCAGCCGCGGCGATACGACTTGGCTCGCTGCTACTTTCGACGTTCCCGGCCCCATCAACACGGACGCACTCAAGGCCAGCTTCGAGGAATGGACGTCCCGTCACGACGCCCTGTCGTGCTCGTTCTCCCAGGCCGAAGAATCGGGTGAATCCTCGGCACTGTTCGTCGACGTCGCCGACGTCGGCGATCTGCGCCTGCGTGAGGAAACAGTGGCTGACGCGAGAACACCGGAGCAGGTGCGAGAACTCTTGGGCGAGCGCTTGGATCGATGGTGCAATCCTTTCGCGTTTCCCGCGTACTTTCTCGGTGCCATCACCCGCGAGGACCAGTCGACAGTGATCTGCGGGTTCGACCATGCCATCTGCGACGGCTGGTCCATGAGCATCGCAATTACCGAGATCAGCACTCTGTATCGCGAATACACGCGGGCGGACCGTGATCCGATCGCGTCTGATCTCCTTCCGGAGCCCGGGAGTTTCCTCAACTACTGCTTCCGGGAATCGGCAACCGCGGATCCAGAGCCCGGCGACCACCGGATTGCGGGTTGGCGGTCCTTCCTCCGAGCATGCGGGGGTGACACTCCCCATTTTCCCGTAGATCTGGGACTGCCCGCCGGGGCGATGTCGCCCCAGGGCACAGACACCCGAATGCTCCTCGACGCCGACGAAGCCGAGCTGTTCGACCAGAACTGCGCCGATCATCGGCACTCGTCGTTCGGTGCAATTCTTGCGTCGATCGGTTTGGCCACAACACAATTGACCGGCAAGAGGGACACGCACCTACTGTTCCCTGTTCACACGCGTCGGGAACCGCGACACAACCACACCTTCGGATGGCTGGTAGCCAATGCGCCCATCACCGTGACGAGCATGGACAATCTTCACAGCACTGCCCGGGCAGTCAATCTCGCTTTCCACGAGTCACTTTCACTGTCGTCCGTCTCGTCGAGGCAGGTGTTGCGGAGCTTGGGGCCCGAGGTTTCGCCCACTCGCAGAGACATCTTCTCGGTGTCCTACGCCGACTACCGAACCATGCCCGGTGGATCTCGCCCCCGTAAATCAAAGCCCAGCGAATCACAGCCTGCGCCGATCAATCCGCAGCAACTCAGTCGCGTCTCGAACGCCGACGACGTTCAGTTCTGGTTCTCACGAACTCACGACGGATTGGCAGTGCGGACCAGGTTTCCTGCGCCCGCTGCCCGGACAGTGCACACCTTCCTCTCGCATGTCTCCGAGATCCTGTCGACGCCGTAGACGAAACGGCCGCCTATCCGTAGATCTATTTGACACTGCTTTGTTGTGCACAACTTAACTGTGCGCTACAGTTGTTCTCGTGACCAACCCACTCGCTCTCGAACGCCAGGTCTGCTTCGCCCTCTATTCGGCGTCGCGGGCCACTACGGCCGCGTACCGGGCAATGCTCGACGACCTGGGAATCACGTATCCCCAGTACCTCGTCCTGTTGACACTCTGGGAACGAGACGGCCGGGGCGTGCGTGAGATCTGTGAGGCACTCGATCTCGATACCGGAACTCTGTCGCCGCTGCTCAAGAGGCTGGAGGGTCTGGGATTCATCGAGCGCCGACGCCTCACCACGGACGAGCGTCGCGTCGAGATTCACCTGACCGAGGCGGGTTCCACCTTGCGTAGCAAGGCCGAGGACATCCCGGCCAAGCTCGCAGGCGCCACTGGTCTGAGTAACGACGAACTCACCGAACTCCGAGACGTTCTCACGCGTCTCGGTGAGTCACTTCAAGCATCCAACGCCCACTCCGACGGAAAGAAGAAGTCATGAACATCGTCTACACCGCAGAAGCACTTGCCACCGGCGAAGGCCGCAACGGTCACGCTCGCACCTCGGACGGACGCCTCGATCTCGGCCTCGCCATTCCCAAGGAAATGGGTGGCAGCGGCGAAGGCACCAACCCCGAGCAGCTCTTTGCCGCCGGATACGCAGCATGCTTCCACTCCGCTCTGCAGATGGTCGCCCGTGCCGAGAAGGCCAACGTGGCTGATTCCGCAGTCGGCGCGCGGGTCGGCATCGGCCCCAACGGTGCAGGAGGCTTCGGACTCGCTGTGACGCTGGAGGTTTCACTCCCCCATCTACCCCATGATCAGGCCGTCGAGCTGACGGAGAAGGCACACCAGGTGTGCCCGTACTCCAATGCAACTCGCGGCAACATCGAGGTCACCCTCGAAGTAAGTAAGGACGACGAATGAGCACTACCACTGTCAGCCGGGAAATCCGTCTCGCTTCACGCCCGAACGGTTGGCCCACGTCGGAGAACTTCGCCACCGCCGAGGTAGAACTCCCCGAACTCGAAGACGGCCAGATCCTGGTCCGCAACATCGCCATCTCCGTCGACCCGTACATGCGCGGCCGAATGAACGACGTGAAGTCCTACCTTCCGCCGTTCCAGGTCGGTGCGCCGCTCGACGGTGGTGCTGTCGGCGAGGTCGTCGAATCCAAGTCGACTGATCGCGCCGTGGGCGACGTCGTCGTCCACGGCCTCGGATGGCGTGAATACGCCATCCTCGACGGATCCGCAGTGACTCCGGCCGACACGTCCATCGCGCCGGCGACGGCCTACCTGGGTGCCCTCGGCATGACTGGCCTCACCGCGTATGCCGGCCTCACCGCGGTTGCGGAGTTCAAGGAAGGCGATACCGTATTCGTCTCCGGCGCAGCAGGTGCCGTCGGATCGCTCGTCGGTCAGATCGCCAAGTTGCTCGGAGCGAAGCGAGTAATCGGTAGCGCCGGTTCACCGGCGAAGGTTGCCCGACTTCTCGAACTCGGATTCGATGCGGCATTCGACTATCACGACGGCCCGATCACCGAACTACTCGCCGCTGCCGCCCCTGACGGCATCGACGTGTACTTCGACAACGTCGGTGGCGAGCATCTCGAAGCCGCAATCGATGCCATGAACCAGGGTGGCCGGATTGCCCTGTGCGGAGCCATCGCTCAGTACAACACCACCGAGAAGCCCACCGCTCCCCACAACCTGGCACTGGTGATCGGCAAGCAGCTCACACTGCGCGGATTCCTCGTGGGCGGCTACCGTCACCTCGGTGGCGAATTCCGCACCCACATGGCAGGGTGGCTCGCCGACAACAAGATTCAGTGGGACGAGACCATCGTCGAAGGCCTGGAGAATGCACCGCAAGCGTTCATCGACCTGATGCGCGGCGCGAACACCGGCAAGATGGTTGTCACGCTGTAACCCGAACAACATCTAGCTCGAACGGATATGAAAGTGGCCGCGAACTTCTCGAAGTTCGCGGCCACCTTCATATCTGAATCAAATCCCGAACGAGACTCCGGTCAACTTCTCCGACAGTGTCCACAAACCCGAGGCTGTCTTCGTATCGTGTGACTTCTTGTTCGACCCCACGACCTTCGGATACCCTCGCTGCTCGAACGGACCGTCCGGTCCGATGTAACTGCCGCCGAAGGCATCCGGCGCGGTTGCCGCCCACAGTTCGGGAAGGGCGCCCATCTCCGCGGACTGCGCGAAGATCGAATTGCCGATTCCCATCAGCTTGTCCTGGATCGACTCGGTGTGCCCCTGCAGGTTCGTCGACGCGTATCCCGGATGCGAAGCGAGCGCTTTGAGCGAAGATCCCGACGCCGCGAACCTGCGTTGAAGTTCGTACGTGAACAACAGATTGGCAAGCTTGGACTGCCCGTAGGCCAACCATCGGTTGTACTTCCGACGCTCGAAATTGAGATCGTCCAGATCGACAGTTCCGAGCTGATGCAGGGCACTGGACATCGTCACGACACGATCGGTGAGCTTGTCCTTCAGCAATCCGGTCAATGCGAAGTGTCCGAGATGGTTTGTGCCGATCTGCATTTCGAATCCGTCGACCGTCCGGCGGAACGGAACCGCCATCACGCCGGCGTTGTTCACCAGGACGTCGACCTTCTCCGTTGCGTCGGCGAAGGCTCGTACCGACGACAGATCCGAGAGGTCCAATTTGCGGACAACCGCGTTGGGCCCGATCTCGGCGGCTACGGCGTCGGCCTTCGTGGTGTCACGACAGGCGAGGACGACGTCGGCCCCGGCTTTGCCCAGCGCTCGTGCGACTACCTCACCCAGTCCGCTGTTCGCCCCCGTGACGACAAATGTGCGGCCGGTCTGATCGACTACGTCTTCTGCGGTCCATTTGGTCATGCTTTCCAGCGTACGTGCCTTACTCGCCGGTAGGGAGGGGTCGCCTTCCGTCATCGCCTGCGCTTGGCGCGGATGGGCTTGGCGCCCGGCAGCGGCGGTGCAGCCACTCTGGGCGACGGGGGCGCGGTCATTCCGGGAGTCGGCGACGATTCGGCTTCCTTCTGCTCCGCAGCGATGCGTCCGTACACAAAATGCTGTTGTCCCAGCGTCCAGCAGTTGTTACTCACGAAATACAGCAGGATCGCCACGGGCGCGAACGCACCGAAAGCGATCACCCCCACCGGAAACACCCACAATGCGAGCTTGTTCATGATCGCTGTTTGAGGGTTGACGGTTCCGGTGTCCACTTGGCGCGCGATGGATGCCCGCGATGTGAAATGTGTAGCGACGGCGGCGAATATCATCAGCGGTACCGCTACCAGAATGATGGAGATACGGCTTACGTCGCCGAATGCTTCCAGTTGTGCTGCCGGGCTCGAAATCATGGCGGACAACGGTGCGCCGAACAGTTTGGCGTCGAGAAAAGACTGCACGTCCGAGGCACTGAAGAAGTAGTTGGCCGTGTTCGCGTTGTCCGCCACCGACATCGGTTCGGTCGGGCTCAGAAACGGGACGTGCGATGCCGCTCCGGTCCGATTGAACGATCGCAGGACGTGATAAAGACCAATGAACACCGGTGCCTGAACCAGCATCGGCAGACAGCCGAGCAACGGACTGTAATTATGTTCTTTCTGCAGCTTGGCCATCTCTACAGTGAGTTTCTGCCGGTCACCCGAATACTTCTTCTGCAACGCCTTGATCTGAGGTTGCAGCTTCTGCATCACCAGTTGAGTGCGGACCTGCTTGACGAAGGGTTTGAACAGCAGGGCTTTGAGCGTGAAGACGAGAAATACGACCGACAACGCCCACACGACGCCGTTGTCGGGTGATCCGGAGACCAGTGAGAAGACCTTGTGCCAGAACCAGAGGATTCCGGACACGGGGTAGTAGACAAAATCGAGCATGACGAATGAACCTCACCGAAAGGCACGCTCAGAGAGATGAGAGCGCGGGAATGGTCGTGGACGCAAGACGTCTGACCGACCTACGACGAGTTCACACCCGCCGACTGCCGATCTACAGACCGATTCCCGGAGCTCGAGGTTGCGGACGACCGGGCGCGTCCGGGCTGCTCTGCCTGCGGAAAGCACCACGCAGGCAGCGTTCGTCATCAGACGGGCCAGTGGCCGAAACCGCGCACAGTTGCAGAAGTTCGTACTTCGAGGAAGTTGCGAGCGCAGCGACCACGAAGACGGCAATCGCAGTTCCCAGCACCGCGGCGCTACCCGAGGAACCAAGCGGAGGCACTGCGAGAAGAGCGATGAACGGCAGCAGAAGCAGCAACAGTGACCGTGTCACCGTTCCTGTGCTCCGCTGTTGCATGACTGCGAGAGTACAGAACGTCCGCCGAATCCAGCCAGACGCTTGCCTCACGTACTTGTTCGCGCAGCCATTTGTGCGCAGGATCGTGGTCCATCCGACCGTGCCACTGTTGAGCGTTCGGCGCTCCCGCTGCGAATCGCCTGACCGGAGCCGGGGTGAGGCCGGCCGCCGTGCCCTCCTTGATTCGGATCACGAAAGTCCGTCGAAGTTCTCGCGATCGATCAACAGGCCTTGCACCCACAATGCCGCTCGAAACAGGTATGCACCCCGTCCAACTGACCGATGCGAACACGTCGAGGCGCAACCAGGCTGAGTGTCGCAAGCCGAAGCCCGATCACACCCAGCTGGACACCTGCTTCGGGACGCATCGACGCAAAGGCAACACGAGAAATGTCGCACCACCGATTCACCGACCCCCGCACGAGGAAGCATGCACTCGGAAGAGCGCTTGTCGTCGGCGTTCTTTCCCTGACAACCCTTGCCGTGAGTATCGACACCGCGAACGCTCAGGCCCCCGTGCTTCGGGACTGGAACATCGCCGCAGTTTCCGTCGACACGAATCCGGCGAAGGTGTCAGCTTTCGCTTCCTCGGATACAGGCCGCGTATTGGCAGCCGCAGAGTCCAAGATCGGCGCTCCGTACGTCTGGGGCGCGACCGGGCCGGACTCGTTCGACTGCTCCGGTCTCGTTCAATGGGCCTATGCACAAGCGGGCGTTTCGATTCCGCGAACCAGCTACGACCAGGCGGTTGGCGGCACTCCAGTTTCCCGGGACGATCTACAGCCGGGTGACGTGGTCCTGTACTACGGCGGGGAGCATGTGGGGATCTACACCGGAGGCGGTGAGATCGTTCACGCCCCGACGTCCGGGGAGTCGGTCGAACGCGCACCCGTGGACTCGATGCCGTACTACCTCGCCCGACGTTACTGACATGAATCCCGCAAGCTCGATGAAACAGCGTGTATCGCGGCGATATTCGAATCGCTCGTCGCGAGCCGAACGATTGACACTCCCCCATTGCGCGGAATGTGATGTCATCCTCTCGCCCGCGAGCGCGGTCTGCGCCAGGTGCCGTGGGGCGCGGTTGGACGTGACGCGGTGTTGCGGAGACGGCACTGTCGTGTCCTGGCGAACGGTTCACGGCGACCCCTCGACCGTTCTCGCCATCGTGGAATTGGACGAGGGGCCGTGGCTGTACACTTTCCTCACCGAATCCCCTCGCGCGGATGCGCCTGGACCGCTACGAGTGTCGTTTCAGGGGCGTGAAGAAGGTAAGCGCTACCCGGTGTTCTGCTTGTGCGGCGACGACCGTGGTGAACTGCTATCGGACGTCAACTCCGGCCTGCTGAGCCATTGACCTCACGCGAGTCACGCTCCTGCGCGGTCGAGACGTACCACGCTGCGATCTGCGCTCTGGAACTGAATCCCAGTTTTGTCAGTACGTGTTCCACGTGTCCCTGAGCGGTGCGCAGCGAGATTACCAAGTGCTCCGCAATCGCGCGATTGGTCAACCCTTGGGCAACCAGTTCCGCAACTTGCTGCTCACGAGGAGTGAGGTGAGGCCCTTCAGCCGACGACGCAGTCGTGACACTGGAGCGCTTGTCGAGCGCACATGCGACAGCTTCACCCTCGGACATCGCAAACCCGCTGCGAAACGACTTGTCGAAAGCATCGTCACCCATGGCTTTGCGAGCAGTCTCTGCAGCAGTGTCGTGATGAGCTGACAAACCCGGCAGGCCCGCCAGCCGTCCCCCGACCTTCTGCCAATACATGGCTGCCGCGCCGAGCAGAACCGCTGCATGCTTCCAATCACGTTGCGCTGCAGCAATCCACGCCAACGGCTCGATACACCACGCCGAGTTCATCGGGGCATCGAGAATTCTCAGACTTCGAGTCAAATAGTCACTTGCGGCATCCAATTCACCTCGGAGCCAGCTCACGAGCCCGAGAGTTCCCAGCGCAAATGCCTGGAACATCATCTCGTCGGCGGGCACGGTGATCGCGAGAATCTCTTCGTTGCACTCCACAGAGCGATCAAGAGCGCCGGACAGGAAGTACGCGACTCCCAAGGTGTCCAGGCCGATCACAACATGCAGCAGATTCTTGTCGAGTCGAAACAGCGTCAACGCGGATTCCAGCTTGGCTGTAGCGGTATCGAAGTTACCTCTGAAGGTATCGACGTATCCGTCTCCCCACGTCGCCAAGCCGCGCGAGCGCACATCCGCCAAGTCGTTTGCCAGGCGCCAACTCTCGTCGACCAACTCTTCTGCCCGTTCGAGTTCCCCCTGCATCGCGTGATTCACGGCGTCGATGGCCAAGACATCCACTCGGAACGGATCCAGCTCTCGATCCTCTGCATTCAAGGCTCGATCCGTCCAATAACGCGCCTGCACAAGTAATCCACCTGCAAGCCAGAATCTGTACAACGCACCGACCATTCGCGTTGCAGATCGCGCCTCTCCGGCAGTGGAAATCGAGTACTCCAACGCATCGTTGACGTTGCGCTGTTCACGACCGAGCCTTGCGATCCAGGCAGCTTGCCGGCCACTGATCCACTCGGCTTCCGCATGAACGACCAGTGCCTCGAACCAATCACGATGGCTTCGACGCAGAGCGGAATACTCACCGGCGGACTCCAACTTTTCATGTCCGTACTCCCGGAGTAGGTCGAGGAGGTGGTACCGAACATCCCCGTCGGTTTCCTCACGAATCAGGATGGACTTCTCGACCAACGCGGTGACGAGATCGAGCACTTCGGTCGAATTCATGTCCTGCCCACACACGCCCTCAGCGGCGTCGAGATCGAACCCACCCGAGAACACCGACAACCGCCCCCACAACTGCTGTTCGGTTGGCGAGCAGAGGTCGTAACTCCAATCGATCGACAATCGCAGCGTCTGTTGACGACTCGGAACGTCGCGTCCACCCGTTGTAAGAAGTCGGTATCGATCCGAGAGCCTGTTCATGATCTGCTCAGCAGACATACCACGCAGGCGAGCTGCCGCCAGTTCGATCGGAAGTGGGAGTCCATCCAAGTCATGACAGATATGCGCAACGGCGCGCTTGTTCTCCTCGGTGAGGGTGAAACCAGGTACGACGGAAGCCGCACGCTCGGTGAACAACGACACCGATTCGTACTGGGCAATTCCCTCGAATTCGGGCGGCTGTTGCTGCGGTGTGGTGAGTGAGGGAACGCGCATCGTCACCTCACCGCCCAGGCCCAGCGATTCGCGGCTCGTCGCCAGGATCTTGACGCCGGCACATCGCCGTAGGATCGCGCCTACGAACACAGCGACGGCATCGACCAGATGTTCACAGTTGTCGAGCACCAACAGCAGACTCCGATCGGCGCAGTAGTCGATCAATGCCTGCAGCGGGTCCGCCGACGAGACCGACCGGACACCAAGGGTCACGGCGACATGATCTTCGAGGAGATCCGAATCTGTCTGCTCCCCCAGTTCCACCAACCAGGCACCGTCTCGAAACACCCTTTGCAACGCGCCCGCAAGTCGGATCGCGAGCCGTGTCTTGCCCACGCCACCGATCCCGGTGAGTGTCAACAAACGGGACGTCTCGAACAATCTCCTGGCGTCGGCCAACTCACGCCGACGACCGACGAAACTCGTCAGCTCCAAGGGCAGGTTGCCGACAACTCGCTGGTCGGCTTCTGAGCGCACAGCGGATGCCATCGACCGACTCGCTTTCTGCCATACCACTACACAACAACGCTACCCCCACGATCGGCCTCCCGAGCAGCACTCACGCGAGCATGTGATCGGAGCCCACTTGTTCTCCCCCGAGTGCGAGATGCACGACGGCCACACCGGTGTCACGCAGACGAAACAACGTATTCCTACTCTGGCAGACAGACGAAGGGAGAGCGACATGCCGCCGCGCCGTAGATCGGTACTGCTGACGCAACTGGTAATCGATGCTCCCGGAAGTCCACAACAAACGATCCTCGACGAACTGCGGCGAGTGATTCTGTCGGGTTCGGCGCCTCCGGGTACCCCGATTCCTCTCGGCGACGTGGCTGATGTGTTCGGTGTCAGTCGAATACCTGTGCGGGAATCACTGAAAACACTGGTCGGAGAGTCCTTGGTCGACCATCGACATCAATTCGGCTACACCGTTGCTCAGCTGACGCCGGCAGAACTGCGAGAGATGTACATCGTCCGCGAAACTCTCGAATCAGCTGCATTGGCCGTCGCCGTCGAGCAGGCAACCGAAGAGGATCACGAACACGCCGTCGAGGTGAACTCCCGTTTGGAGATCGCATTGCGCTACGACGACTCTCAGTCCTATCACTGCGAGAGCCGAAACTTTCATCTCGCACTGACCCGACCGTCTCAGATGCTTCGACTTCTGCACATGTTCGAAGCTGCCTGGAACATCACCGAACCAGTACAGCCGATGGTCCATGTTGCCGGCGTCGATCGCCGGGTTCTGCACTCGGATCACACCGCGATGCTGGACGCATTCCTGCGTCGGGACGCATCCGCACTTCTGAGCGCTTCCGAAATCCATCATCGCCGACTCAATACCGTGATCGCGACTCTACCGACAGACACCGGTCTATTGGCCGAAAAAGATATACCGATCACGCAATAGTCGTGCAACACAGCATCGATACCTTTCTCTCAACACAGTTTTCATCACTGACGCTGAGAGCTCGTGGCACCGTCCGCTGATTTCCTGCACTGATGCACAGGAGCTGTCATGACCGACATTCTTCCGTCCCGAACGACCACTACCCCCACTCCCCCAAAGGAAAGCGGATCGGGTGACCTTGTCGAAGCCGCGGGTCACCCTGTCGGAAGCGGCCTGATCAAGCCGGGCTACGACCCTCGTTTGACCAACGAGGACTTGGCGCCGCTTCGCAAGCAGACCTGGTCGTCGTACAACATCTTCGCCTTCTGGATGTCCGACGTACACAGCGTCGGCGGATATGTCACTGCCGGTAGTCTTTTCGCACTGGGATTGGCCAGCTGGCAAGTACTCGTCGCCCTGCTGGTCGGTATCACGATCGTCTACTTCTTCTGCAATCTCGTCGCCAAGCCCAGCCAAGTTACCGGCGTGCCGTATCCGGTGATCTGCCGCAGCGTGTTCGGCGTCCTCGGCGCGAACATCCCGGCAATCATTCGTGGCCTGATTGCCGTGGCTTGGTATGGAATTCAAACCTTCCTCGCTTCAGCAGCCCTCGATGTCGTACTGATCAAACTCTTTCCGTCACTCGCGCCCTATGCCGTCGTCGAAGACTACGGATTCGCCGGACTCTCCGCACTGGGCTGGGGAAGTTTCATGCTCCTGTGGGTACTTCAGGCCTGTGTCTTCTGGCGAGGCATGGAATCGATCCGCCGCTTCATCGACTTCTGCGGGCCGGCTGTGTATGTCGTGATGTTCATGCTGTGCGGCTACCTGATCTACAAGGCAGGCTGGAGCGCCATCGATCTCACGCTCGGCGACGTCAAGTACTCGGGGTTCGACGCCGTGCCGGTCATGCTCGGTGCGATCGCTCTGGTTGTCTCGTACTTCTCCGGACCGATGCTCAACTTCGGCGACTTCTCCCGCTACGGAAAGTCGTTCGCTGCCGTCAAGAAGGGCAACTTCCTCGGTTTGCCGTTGAACTTCCTCGTATTCTCGGTGTTGGTCGTCGTCACTGCATCGTTGACGCTGCCGGTGTACGGCGAACTGATCACCGATCCCGTTGCGACCGTTGCACGAATCGACAGCACCTTCGCCATCGTTCTCGGCGCACTCACCTTCACCATCGCCACGATCGGCATCAACATCGTGGCCAACTTCATTTCCCCGGCCTTCGACTTCTCCAACGTGAGTCCGCAGAAGATCAGCTGGCGCGCCGGCGGAATGATCGCAGCGATCGGCTCGATCCTCATCACGCCGTGGAACTTGTACAACAATCCGGACGTCATTCACTACACACTCGAAACCCTCGGAGCCTTCATCGGTCCGCTGTTCGGAATTCTGATTGCCGACTACTACCTCGTGCGCAAGCAGAAGGTCATCGTCGACGAACTGTTCAGCATGTCGCCGACCGGAACCTACTGGTACAGCAAGGGATACAACCCTGCTGCAGTGATCGCCACCGTGGTGGGAGCCGTCGTCGCGATGGTCCCGGTCCTGGGCAAGGACCTCACCGGGATGTACACCGCAGCGCAGTACAGCTGGTTCATCGGTTGTGGGCTCGGATTCACCGTCTATTACCTACTCGCCGCGCGCTCTTCCTCAGCTGTCCGGAATGCTTCCTCTCCCGACACTGTGACGGTCGACTGATCGTCATGAGAATCAAGGTGATCAACCCTAACACCACGTGGGCGATGACCGCCAAGATCGAGGAATGTGCCCGGACCGTCGCAGGCTCGGGCACATTCGTCGAGGCTGTCAGCCCTGCCATGGGTCCCGCGTCGATCGAAAGCCACTACGACGAAGCTCTCAGCGTCCCCGGAATCCTGACCGAGATCGCCGCCGGAGAAAAGAACGAAGTCGACGGCTACGTCATCGCTTGCTTCGGTGACCCAGGTCTTGATGCAGCCCGAGAGTTGGCCAAGGGCCCCGTCGTAGCTGTTGCCGAAGCGGCCATGAACTACGCAAGTTTCCTGGGTCGCGGATTCAGCATCGTGACCACTCTCGGTCGAACCCGCGGCCGCGCAGCCGATCTGGTGGACCGGTACGGCATGCAGGCTCGGTGCCGGGGTATCCACTCCTGCGAGATTCCGGTTCTGGAACTCGATCGTGATCCCGACGCGCGAAAGGTGATCTTGGAAGCCTGTTTCGACGCATTGGAGCAAGACGACTCGGACGTCCTCGTGCTGGGTTGCGCCGGCATGGCGGACCTGTGCCAGGACTTGTCCGACGAACTGGGTGTCCCGGTAGTCGACGGCGTTGCCGCTGGGGTCACGATGGTTCAGTCGTTGGTCACCCTCGGACTGTCGACCAGTTCACGCGGCGAGTTCGCACGGCCACTTCCCAAGAACTACACCGGTACACTGACACCGTTCTCGCTGTGAGCGTGCCTGAGCGAGAGTCGAACACCTGTCACCAGCAGCGCCAGGATCGCGAACAATACTCCAGCCCAGACTAATTGGCGGGTTTCGAAATGCGCGAGAAACAGTCCACCGACCGCAGTGCCGAGCGTAATCCCCAGGTTGGAGAACGAGATGAAAAGGCTGTTGCCGAATTCAGGCGCGTCGACTGCGTCTCGCCCCATCCAGCTCTGCGAAACCACCAGTCCACCGGAATGCACTACACCCCAAACCAACACGGCTACAACCATCGCGCCGAAGTACGGGCCCGCCAGATAGAGCATCACGTAGACGACGATGTACAGCAAGGGAAATGCCACAACCGTGCGCACCACCCCCTTGGCGAGCAGAGCCCCGAAGACGAAGTTGCCGAAGATCATCACGACACCGAAAGCCAAGAGCATCGCGCTGATCCACGATCCGCTCATGCCGGTCACTTCGCCGAGGTATTCGGCAAAGTATCCGTACACCGAGAACATGGCTGCGAAGACGAAGGCGACGGAAAGAATGGTCAACCACACGCGCGGCCGGCGAAGTATCCCGACCTGTGCACCGTACGACAGGCGTTGTGTCACAGGAGCCGAGGGCAGAAGTACGACAATCCCGAAAAACGCGAGAACGTTGACCACGGCGCCGAACACGAATGCTGTCGACACCGAAAAGTTCTCGGCCAAATAGGACGTCAAGGGCACGCCGAACGCGAATCCGACTGTGACGCCTGCAAATACCTTGGTCACCGCGGCGGTCGCCTGTTCCGGCGATACCAGACGAACCGCACTTGCAAGCGCGACAGCGAAGAAGACCGGATGAACCACGGCGGGGATGATCCGAAATGCAAACATCACCTCGAAACTCGATGTGGTCGCATACACCACATTGGAGACCGCAAAGACTGCAATCGCCACCAACAGAACGGTTCTCCTGTTGATTCCCGAGGTGATCAGCGTTGTGAACGGACCGGTCACCGCCACGACGAGTGCAAACACACCGACCAACCATCCGGCAGTCGACGCGGTGATACCGAACTTTTCGCTGATCTGAGGCAGAACCCCGATAATGCCCATCTCCGTAGTGATGATTCCGAATACACCCAACGCCAGAACCGGTATCAACAATTTCGACTTCACGACACACTCCTCACTACTACGTCACACAAGACAGTTACATATCTAGATATGTAGATATATTTGGTTGAACAACCCAGCCGACGAGGGCAATTCGGCCGCTACAGCTTTTCGCGAACGAATTCCCTGAACTGGCCGATCACGGATTCGTTTCGTCGGTAATACGTCCACTTCCCGATGCGCTCGGACTCGAGCAGACCCACGTCTTTCATGCCCTGCAGGTACCCCGAGATCACCGACTGGGCAAGTCCCGATCGCCCCTGGATGTCACCGACACAGACTCCGATGTGAAACCCGAGATCCTGCTGCGTATACGAGTCCTCGTCGAAATACTTCGCCGGATGCGCGAGCCACTCCATGATCTGCAGGCGAGTCGGGTTGGACAGCGCCTTGAAGATCGCCAAAGCATCCATGGACCACACCCCTCTGCACGACAACCGGAACGCATCTACTTTTGTGGATATGTTTGGCGAAGTCAAGCCCGATCCGGACCGAAAGCCGTCTGCATCACATCGACGCATTCGAAGTGAGCTGCGACACTTACGTTTCGACGACCTGCGGAAATCTCAGCGCCGACTTTCTATCTGTGACGACTTGTTTATAGTTATCGCCAACAACGAATTGCCGGAAGTTTCCGGTTCACCTCAGAACGTCCGTGGGTGAACACAATTCGCTCAACACCAGCCGTACCCGGCTTGTCATTCGGGAGTCGAACCATGAACACACCGCATCAGTTCAGGGTCGTCACCTCATGGTGATGTCGAAGCTCGCCAAATGGCAGCTGGTCGCCCTCGTCGTGGTTGCACTCCTGGGCTTGATCTATGTCGGAGCGAAATACGTACGGCTGGACAATCTTCTGGGATTCGGCCAATACACGGTCAAAACCGAACTGGCGACGTCCGGTGGCATCTTCACCAACGCCGAAGTGACCTATCGCGGTGTACCCGTCGGACGCGTCGGTGACATGTCGCTCACGTCCGACGGAATCGAAGTCGACCTGTTGATCGACAGCAGTGCTCCGCAGATTCCCGCATCCGCGCGGGCCGTGGTGGCCAATCGCTCAGCCATCGGCGAGCAGTACGTCGACCTTCAGCCCGATACCGACCAGGGCCCGTTCCTCGAAGACGGCTCGGTGATCGCCGTGGGCGACACAACCACGCCGATCCCGATCGAGAATGTCTTGACCAGCGCCAACGGTCTGGTGCACTCCGTTCCGGTCGACGCACTCCACACCGTCGCGAAAGAACTCGGCGCGGCATTCAACGGCAAGGGCGAAGATCTGCAGGTACTTGCCGACTCGCTGTCGGGGATCTCCCAGTCGGGCCTCGACACCCTTCCCCAGACCCTCGGACTGATCCGCGACAGCCAGACGGTGCTCACGACCCAGTCCGATCAATCGTCGGCGATCAAGCAGTTCAGCACCGACCTCGACGCACTGACGGCGCAATTGCGCACCAGCGACCCCGACATCCGACGCGTGATCGACAACGGCATACCAGCCAGCGAACAAGTCGGCTCTCTCGTCACCGAAGCCGGCCCCGCGCTCACGACCAACCTCTCCAACCTCTCCGCCGTTGCAGCGGCAGCCGCACCGACACTGCCCTCGCTGCAGCCCTTCCTGCTCTTCCTGCCTGCGCTCGCCGGGGCGGCGCCCACCGTTGCACCGGGAGACGGCACAGTACATCTGGGCTTGGTACTCGAGACCAACAACCCGCTCTCGTGCACCGTCGGTTACGAAGGGACCATGGCGATCCTCGACGAGATGAAGCGCAAGGACCCGAACTTCGACGACACGACGCAGAACTTCCCGTTGAACACTGCCGCCAACTGCCAGGCACCTCAGGGCAGCGAAACGGGAGTTCGTAGCGCCAACCGCATCGCGTTCGCCGACCCGAACACCTCGCAACCGTGGGACGGCAAGCCCAAGGTGGACCCGGACAAGCTCAACCTGAACCCGATTGCCACTCAACTCGCACCGATGCTCGGCGCCACCCCGAAGTAGCCGTAAACAACTGGCACCGTCGACCCTCCGCGACGATGATGATGTGATGTCGGAAGGAACGCCTGAAGGCGAGTCACAGAGCATGTCACGAGGTTTCGACGAACTTGTCGCCGAAGCGGAATCCGCCTCCGTCGACGGGTGGGATTTCTCGTGGCTCGACGGACGCGCCACGGAGCAGCGTCCGTCGTGGGGGTACCAGAGGCTGATGGGTGAACGTCTCGGCCGCGCCGGCGCCGCATTGGACATCCAGACCGGCGGCGGCGAAGTCCTCGCCGCTGCACCGTCACTCCCGCCGGTGATGGCAGCAACCGAATCCTGGCCACCGAACATCGCCAAGGCCACCGCCCTTCTGCGTCCCCGAGGTGTGGTGGTGGTCGCCGATCCGGACGAGCCGCCGCTACCGTTCGCCGATTCGGCTTTCGACCTGGTGACCAGCCGACACCCAGCGACGGTGTGGTGGACCGAAATCGCGCGGGTACTCGAACCGGGAGGAACGTACTTCGCTCAACATGTGGGTCACGCCAGCGTGTTCGAACTGGTCGAGTACTTTCTCGGTCCTCAGCCGCAGGCTCGTCGCGGACGGCACCACGAGGACGAAACTGCCGACGCGATTGAGGCCGGGCTCACCGTCGTCGACCTTCGTTTCGAGCGTCTGCGCATGGAATTCTTCGACATCGGCGCCGTTGTCTACTTCTTACGCAAGGTGATCTGGATGGTTCCGGGATTCACCGTCGCGCAGTATCGGGACCGGCTCCGCGAACTCGATCAGCAGATCCGTCGCGACGGATCTTTTGTCGCGCACTCGAGTCGATTCCTGATCGAGGCACGCAAGAGCTGAGCGCACCGCGACGGGCCGCACATCCCGAACGTGATCGATGCTGCTAGTCGGACTCGTCGGCGTCGCTCCGCGAGCCGATCGCAGCGGCAAGATAGTCGCCGAGTTCACGCTGAAGGTTCGCGTCGAGTGCCCGGGCCAGTGCCGAATGTACCGACGCCACACCGAGTTCACGCATCGTCTGGAGCATCTCGGCTGTTCCGGCAACCTCGTCGCCCTCCGGGAGCCAACCGACCCCGTGCTGATCGACGATGCGATCCTTCGCCGCCTGAATCAGGTCTTTGGCGATCCCGTCCACAGCGTTGTGAAGCTTTTCGTGCACATCGACCAGTTGATCGAGAGTGAAACCGTAGTCGAGGAGACTCGAAAATCCGCTGAGCAAAGCAGGATCGGTGAAAACGCAGTTCTCTCCTTCGATCTGTACCAGTCCGAGATCTACGAGACGATCCAGTTGACCATCTGCATCTCCCCCGAGAAACTCGCGTACGACGGCCATCTCGATACTCACGGTGTCGCTGCGGGACCATGGTTCGGTGACCGCGTGCTGCAGACCCAGCACCTCTGTCAGGTCTTTCCCGCTTTCCCACCCGGTGATGAAGTCGTCGATATGCGCAGTGGTGAAACCTCGTTGAAGAAGCGTGTCGATCAGCTTGAGGCGTTCGAGGTGCGCGTCGCCGTAGATGCCTACCCGCCCACGCTTCTCCGGCGGAGGAAGCAATCCACGTTCCTGATATGCCCGTACATTCCGCGAGGTGGTGCCCGCAGCGCGCGCTAGATCGTCGATGCGGTACTCGGTCACCGCCTCGTCTCCTCTGCCGCGTCGGTCGTCACGATTCCAACTTAGTGGCAACACCAGGCCGATCAGAACCCGGGATCAGGTCTGCGCGGTGTCTTTCTCGCGCACCGTGGTCGTGTAGTCCCGAAGATCCACCGATTTCAATTGGTTCACGTACTGGGTCGCGAAACCGGGAAACATAGTGGCATTGAATCCTTCGTCGGTGAGATACCAACTCGAACATCCCGAGTTCCACGTGGTCTTCGACAGCCGACGCTGCAACTCGACGTTGTACGCATCTTCGACATCTTGACGAACATCGAGTGCCTTGAGGTCGCGCTCGAGAACGATCTTGATCGCTTGGGCGAGATAGTCGAGTTGCGCTTCCATGTACACAAGGGCGGAACTGTGCCCCGGACCCGAGTTGGGTCCGAAGGTGAAATACAGGTTGGGATAACCGGATACCGCAATGCTCTTGTACGCACGCGCCCCGGATTTCCACTCCTGAGCGAGCACACGTCCGTCCCGGCCTATGATCGGGACCGGTGTTCCGGTCTTGCAAACGTCGAAGCCGGTGGCGAAGACGATGCAGTCGAATTGATGCTCGATCCCTTCGACCGTGCGAATGCCATGTGGCGCCAATCTCGCGATCGGCCAGGTCACGAGTGTGCAATTGTCTTGCTGGAGAGCCGGGTAATACTCGCTGGTCATCAGCAACCGCTTGCACCCTGCCCGAAAGTCGGGAGTGAGTTGTCGCCGCAACCACGGGTCCTTCACCTGCATGCGCAGATGAAGACGCCCGACTGTTTCCACCACCCTCGTCAACGGGGATTCCCACACCACCCCGAGAGCTACCGATTCGTGTCCCCAGTACCAAGCCCGACGCGCCAGAGTCTGGACGACCGGATGACGACGGTACAGATCCTTCGTGCGAGATCGGGTGCGTAGGTTTGCTCTCGGCAATGCCCATCCCGGTGTTCGTTGGAAAACCTTCACTGATCGTGCAGTTTTCACGAGTTCCGGGACGATCTGGACGCCACTGGCTCCGGTTCCGATCACTGCGACCCGCTTGTCGGTGAAGTCGTAGTCATGGTCCCAGCGAGCACTGTGAATCTTGTGTCCTTCGTAGCTCTCCAAACCCGGAACAGCAGGAAAGCTGACGTTCGCCAGCGGACCGGACGCCATGACGACGGTCCGGGCAATGACCGCTTCACGGCCCTCGAGCGCGATCGCCCAGACACCTGTCTGCTCGTCCCACTCGACGCCCGTGACGTTGCACCGAAACCGAATCTTCGGCTCGAGGCCGAACTCTTTCACCATCGTTCGGATGTAGCCGAGGATCTCCGCGCTGGCCGAGTAGGTGTGCGACCAGTCCGGGTTCGGGGCGAAACTGTACGAGTACAGACGGGACGGAATGTCGCACGCAGCTCCCGGATACGTGTTGTCGCGCCACGTCCCGCCGACCTCCGTGCCGCGTTCGAGAACGACGAAGTCCTCGATACCGTTCTGCTTCAACCGAATCGCCGCTCCGATTCCTGCGAAACCTCCACCGATGATCGCCACTGACAGTGGCTCGGCAGTACTCATGCGAGTGGCTCGTACGTAAGTTCCTTGGCCCAGGTCGGCTCGGAATTGAGCCTGCTGCCGGAAAGTCGGCCAGTGACCTTGACCATCCGATCGGCAAGCAGATGGTAGGGATGGTTGCGATTGATGACCATGTTGCCGTGCCACTTCACCACCCGATACATCGGGACGCGGAGCGCGGCCGGACTCCGTTCGCCTACGTTCCTGAATCGCTTCATCGCGGTGTAGAGCCGTTCCTCGTTCACTCCCATGTCGACGATGTTGTCGCGCATCTTGTTCAGCAGCGGGATGTAGCGAAGTGTCCCGATGATCAACGCCGGATTCAACCAGGCGCCGACGGTTTCGACAACGAGCTTGCGCGTCGTCGAGTGCCCGAGCATCTCGATCACCGCAAAATCGACCGCCAGATGCCTGGACTCGTCTGCATTGATCTTCTTGAACACAGCCTGACAGACCGGATCCTCGATCTCGTCCATGATGAACTTGACCAGGGCTCCGTCGAGCGCCACCTCGAGCATCGGTATGACGGTCCCGAGAATCGAGAGCGACAAACCGTCGGAATGCTTGTCCAGCCAGTCGATGACGAGCTTGACGTTGATGTTGGGCTCGGGCATCTCGTCGCCGTCCAGCATTCCCCACCGACGCATCAGCGCGAGTTCGGCGTTGGCGTGCTTCTGTTCCTCGGCGTGGAAATGCCGATAGATGTCTCGGAGAGTTTCAGTCGGCGCCTTGAGAGCCATCGCAGCGAAGCCACGGGCACCGACGTTCTCGATCCACATCAGGTCCGACATGAACGGTTTCAGCTTCGCATGAAGCTCTGGACTGATCGTCTCGGCGCCCGGAGCATCCCAGTCGATGTCCACCAGAGCCCATTGGCGGTCCTTGATCTTGTGCAGCATGCCGTCGAAATCGAAGGACATGTCACGCTCCTTTCGTGCTCGGCGAGTTCGTCTCCGGCGCCGCCGAAGTTCCAGATGATCCCGACTTCTGTTTCGGTGCAAAGCGATTGAGAACTCCACAGCCCCACGTGTATGCAACGGGTAGATACCGTTTGAGTCGCCAGATCACCTTCGCATCGAACTGCGGCACCACGTAGAGTCGACCCTTGTCGTAGGCGTCGAGAGTGGTGACGGCGATGCGCTCCGGCGAAAAGCCGGTTCGCCGCATCAACGCTTGCGCCAATTGTGTTGCTTCCGCGGTGATTCGGCCGTCGAGAGCAACATTTGTCTTGACGAAGGTCGGACACAGCACCGTCACCCGCACTCCCGTACCGGCAAGTTCAGCGGACAAGGTCTCCGAGAGCGACATCACGGCGGCTTTACCGACGTTGTAGGGCGCCATCAGCGGCGCAGCCGCAAACCCAGCAGCCGAGGCCACGTTGATGAATCCCCCGGCGCCGCTCGCACGCAGTTGTGGAGCAAATATCTCACAGCCGTGCACGACACCCCACAGATTGATCCCGAGTGCCCACTCCCAATCGTCGAAACCGATCTCGCCCACCGGTTTTCCACCGATACCCACCCCGGCATTGTTGATCACCAACGAAAGCGGACCCGCAAGTTCGAGTTCCGCGAACAACGCCAGGTCCTGAACCTGCTCACGAATTGACACATCGCATTTGACTGCGTGCGCGGTACCACCGATCTCATCGATGAGTGCCACTGTTTCCTTGGCCCGTTCCAGCGAGATATCCGCGCAGATCACCTCACCGCCTCTGCGCGCCAACTCCAACGAAAAGGCACGGCCGATTCCGCTGCCGGCGCCGGTCACCACTGCGCGGGCATTGTGGGACACCTTCGATCCGCGGTTCTTGGTCGGTTTCTTGGTCGGCACCGGTCGGCTCACCTTGAAGACGCTTCGACTGCTGTGTGTTTCTCCATCTCCAAAGAGTCATCCACAACCGTGCCAGTTGTCAATGGCCTAGAATTCGATGGCGGAATACGCGGCAGTCGAACCAGTACCCGGACTGCTCGAATGAAGTCTTTTGTCGACCGACCGTGATCTAAACGGGGTGCGCGGTCTTCCAGTGCTCGGCGATGTCGATGCGCCGCGCGATCCAGACCTTCTCGTGCGACTGCACGTGGTCCAGAAATCGCTCGAGAGCGGCCGCACGGGCAGGGCGGCCGACTATGCGGCAGTGCAACCCGATCGAGAGCATCTTGGGCGATCCGGCCGTCCCCTCCGCATACAGCACGTCGAAGGCATCGCGTAGGTGCGCAAAGAACTGATCACCGCTGGGAAATCCTGCGGGAGAGGCGAAACGCATGTCGTTGGTGTCAAGGGTGTACGGAACGACCAGGTGCTTCACCGATTCTGCGCCACGCGGAACGTCGACCCAGTACGGCAGATCGTCGGCGTACGAATCGGAGTCGTAGACGAAGCCGCCGTGCTCGACCACCAATTCGCGGGTGTTCGGTGAATCGCGCCCGGTGTACCAACCGAGAGGCGCCGAACCCGTCAGATCTCGCAGAATCTGCACCGCCTCGGCCATGTCAGCGCGTTCGCGCTCGATGTCCACGGATTGGTAAGACTTCCAACGTAATCCGTGGCACGCGATCTCGTGGCCCAACTCCTGAAAAGCACTGACTGCTTCGGGGTTACGCTGCATCGCCCGCGCCACCGCAAAGACCGTGAGAGGCAGGTTTCGCCGCTCGAAGGTTCGCAGTACACGCCACAACCCGGCCCGTGAGCCGTACTCGTACAGCGATTCCATGCTCATGTGTCGATTCGGAAATGCCTCTGCCGGAGTCATTTCCGACAGAAATGTTTCCGAAGCCGCGTCCCCGTCCAGGACGTTGTTCTCGGCTCCCTCTTCGTAGTTGAGCACGAACTGAACCGCTATCCGCGCGTCGCCGAGCCAGTGCGGATGCGGCGGATGAGGGCCGTACCCCACCATGTCCCGGGGATAGTCGTCGCGCGGATAGTCGCTCATGCCAACAACTTTACCGTCAGCGCCCGGAGATCACAGCGCGAGCAGCGTCGGTGAGTACGCCGAAGACTCTCAGCCGCGCCAGGCCACCGTCCGGGAAGATGTCCAGACGAACATCGGTGACCTGGACTTCGGAATCGATCGGAAAGCGATGGCGCGTATCCGGACGCAGCGTCGTGCGCGGCAACAGTTCGATCCACTCCCCCTCCGACGTCCGCCCGGTCAGAGCGCCCTCACCTGGACTGTTTCCGAGGAAGTACGAGGTGTCGATCTCGACGAAACTCAGCACGCCTTCACCCGCGAGTTGTACTTGCACCCAGTCGTTTCCGTTGTCGCGGCGCCTGGCGGTCTCCCACCCGTCACCCATCGAAGCAGCGCGTCCGGGAAACAGGATGTTCTGCGGTGAGCTGTAAAACATGTTGGAGCAATCGGTCACGCGGCCACCGTTTTCGAGTGCTGCGAGGTCCAACGGCCCGGCATCGAGGAAACGCGGGTCCGGCCGCGCTTCGCCGTGAACACGGAATCTCGCCACGCCGCCGTCCGGGTAAATGGTCAGCTTGACGTGCGTCCACCGCTCCTCCGACGCCACCGAGAACGGATTCTCCGAGTCACCGTGCACGGTCGAGCGCTCGACGATGGTTGTCCACTCGCCGGATCCGGCCAGGTCGGCGGGATCCGGATACCCGTCGACCGAGATTGCTTCCACCGAGATCTCGGGCGGGTAATTGCCCTTGAACCACGCGGTGTCGACCACGACGCCTCGCACCACTCCGGGAACACCGAGTCGAACGATCGCCTCGTCATGGCCTGCCACCCGGCGGCGACGCGTCTCCCAACCGTCGTACACCTGCCCCTTGTGACCGAACGTCGCCGGCTGGTACCCGGCCTTGCCTGGGCGGATCAGGGCCTCACGCTCGGCAAACGCCTCGTCGTTCGCCCAGATGACGGCTCCGCCGAGGGTGCGCAGTGCGAGATCGGGCAGCAAGGTGAATTCGGTGGTGCTCATCGGTCAGTGTTCTCCTGTGATCGGTGTGGTGCGTCCTACGAGGTGACGGAGTGCGTTGGTGTCGGCGCTCGGGGCGAGCCGGAGAACTTCGGATTCCGGATAAGCCCCCGCGTCGAGCCCGCGCAGTACCACCGCTGCGAGCGCCTGGGCGGTTGCAGGTTCGTCCATCACGTCGCCACCTTGGCGCCCCAAGTACGACTGGATGCGCGGGGCAGCGGCGCCGAGCGCGTTGCGATAGAAGCCGAACGTGGCGAGCCAGCGGGTGACCAGATGCCCAGGGTGCATGTCCCACCCCTGGTAGTAACCGCGTTCCAGGGACCGCGTGACGAGGCGATGGTGCCGAGTGATCGCGTCGCGGATCGCCGTGGCGCTCCCGATAGGCGCGACCTGAGTCGACCCGTCGCACACCCAGACGCCGGTCTGCGCGGCAGCAGCCAACATGACAGCCTTTGCGTGGTCTGCCACCGGATGTTCGAGCGACTGATGACGCGATGCAATTCCGCAAGCTGCACTGTAATCGTAAGTGCCGTAATGCAAACCGGTCAGACGACCGGCACCGCGATGGATGGCCTGAGCAACTGCCACCGTTCCGTCGGCCGCGATGACCGCCTGCGGGCTCTCGATCTGCAACTCGAACCGAAGCGAACCGAGCTCGAGTCCGTGCGCCTTCTCCAGCTCTTCGCAGAGCAACACCGTCGCCGTGACCTGCTCCACCGCGCGCAGTTTGGGAACGGTGAAGACAAATCCGTCCGGCACTCTGCCGGCCGCGTCGAGCACAAGCTCGAGCGTCCTGATCGAGCGCCGACGCTCACCGGCCGGCAACCCCTTGAACCTGATTCCACTCCAGTTCGGCCCGGCAGGATCAGCGCTGAGCGCGGCAAGCGTCTGTCCGGCCGACGTCGCTGCATCGTCTTCTTCTTCGTCGCTGCGGCGTCCGTACCCGTCCTCGAAATCGATCCGAAAGTCTTGGACCGGCTTGCGGCCGAGTTGAACTCGCACATCAGCGAGCGCATTCTCCGTGTCGAGATCGGCGAACACATGAGCATGGGAATCGAGAAGCGCGATCGCCTGCTCACCCCAGAGTCGAGGGGTGTCGACGGTTGCATCCGCGGCACTGACGTAAATCGTGTGCACGGGTTGGATCTCGTCACGGTTTCCCGGGTACTGCGCCGCGAGCCGCTCGTCCACCGGATCCAGAAGTCCGTCCAGACGATCGTGGACGGCGGCGGAGAGTCGGGATTCTGTCATCGGACGATCTTCTCAGAACGTCCGCGAGCCCGCAGGTTCTCACGCCGCCGATCCAATCCGAGTCAGCGGCCCCCGACGAACGGAACGTTGACGAAGCTCGGCCGGTCTGCAGCCAACTCGATGTGCTGCGGTTTGAGTTGGCTGTCGGCGAGCATCGGGCCGAGCGCCAGGTATCGCGGCACGCTGGCAGCGTAGACGTCGACGCGGAGCCGGTGCCCCGGTTGCAGCACTGCGTCCGTCGGAAGCATGTTGATGTCGACGGTGGTGACCTCACCGGGAACCACCGGCTGACGCGTGTCGATCGTCAGATAGTGGTGCGGTTCACTGTAGTCACCGTTGGCCGAGCGAGTGCTCTTCGAATCGTCGACTGCCCGCAGCGACGCAGTCAGAGCGCCGTTCGTGATCGGTGTCGATGTTCCGTCCGGTGCTACGTCGTTGACCGTCGCTGCCCAGAATCCGTCCGTCGCGTCCAGGACGGTCTCGAGGTGGACGTTGATCGGGCCCGAGAGTGAGGTCGGCTCCGTCACTGCCTCACCGGTGAACGTCAGGCCCTCCGCTTCCTGGAATCGGGAATCCTTGGAACACGTCGCACCGAGCACCACGGAGATCCCGGCAGTTCCCTGAGTTCCGTCACCGGAGCAGAAGCCTCGCAGTCCTGGTGCGACTGTCAATCGCGCTGCGGCACTGGGCGGGTCATTCGTCAGCGAACCGTCGTGCGCTGCGTGGGCGGCAGTACCGCTGGGCGCAGAGTTCAGATACATACGTTCGTAGCTCGCACCGGCTCGCGGGAACTGATCGTCCGTGATCCATCCGCCGCCTTGCTGGAACATCGTCACCGGACCGTAACGATCGATTCCGTTGTCGATGCCCTTGAGCCACTTGTCGAACCACGCACGTTCGAGCAGGTCGAGGCGCGGCGGCGCACCGTCCTTGCCGAATCCTCCACCGGGAGTGACGTGATAGCCGTTCCCCATGATCAACTGCTTCTGCCCGGGCGGCAGATCGATTCCGTTGTAGATCCGCGGCTCACTGTTGGCGAAGATGTCGTGCCAACCGCCGTAGACCATCGTCGGAACGGCGATGTTGCCGACGTCAGCGGCTCGGTCCTGATAGAACTGCCCGTCTTGCGCGACTTGCAGAGTCGACGGTGACACGTCCTCGATTCTCTGAGCCGTCATCGCTTGCACCAGTTCGGGAATCAGCGTACCGGGATCCTCGAGGCGGCTCGCCAACCACAGGGGATCGAAGTTTCCTTGCAGGATGTCCTGAACGTTCGGGATGAGTTTGAGCCCGTTGACCGCGGTCAACCACAACGGCATGAACCCGACTCCGAGGCCGCCACCGGTTCCGACGATGTCGCGCAGCAGATCGTTGCCAGGTTCGACCGGGAAGATCGCCTTCAGTGCAGATGGATTGTTGCTCGCCGCCTGCACCGAGTTGATCGCGGAGTACGAGATGCCCGCCATCCCTACTTTCCCGTCGGACCACCCCTGCTTGCTCATCCAGTCGATGACCTCGACCGAATCCTGTTGCTCGCGCTTACCGAGCACGTCCCAATTACCTTGGGAGAAGCCGGTTCCACGTGCGTCGACCACTACCTGCGTGTATCCGTTCTGGACCAGATCACGGTTGACGCCGAGAACCCTGGCGCCTCCGCCGGCGATGACGCCCGTCAACTCCGACACGCCGTCGAACGGCGCCGCGAGGTCGAGCGAGTTCGCAACGTCCATCAGCGTCTCACCGACCTGCGGGATCGACAGAGCTGAATCCACCAGTGTGTCCAGCAGTTTCGTGTACGGCGTGATGTTGAGGACCGAAGGCGTCTTCGATTCCACGGCCCGCCCGGATGCATCCGCCGGTCGGTACACATTCGCTTGCAGAACTGTGCCGTCACTCATCGTGATGGGCACGTCCCACTCGATGGAGACCCCCGGATACTGCGGCGTCGCCTCCGTTGCCGCGAGCCAGGCCTGCCCGTCCGACCCTCCCGTCGGATCCGCAGAAGCGACGGCGCTCGGCACCGTCAATCCCACGACGCACAGCCCCACCGCAATCGTTGTCGACCTTCGACGTAGAAGTCGTGTCCTCACGAAAACCCCAATTTTCTGTTGTGATGACCCAGCCCTGCCCCCACGACAGTGACCGGTGTCACGAACTTACCGGATAGTAACTTCCGTCCCATATGTCGTCAATAGGTCTGAATGCCGACCGGACGGCTAGCTTTGAAGATGTGTCACGATCACCGCTTCCCGTCCGCGACGGCCTGAACCCCAGTCGCATCCGTCAGCCAGACGACGGCATGTGGACGACGACGCTCGACTACCTGCTCGAACGGTTCCCCCAGGACGCCGTCCGATTGCGGGAGAAGGTCGCAGCCGGGGAGGTCGTCGACGAGAAGGGTGTCGGAATCACCGAGACGAGCGCTTTTGCTCCCCGGCGGTTCGTCTACCTGTACCGCGACCCTCCCGTCGAAACGTGGGTGCCGTTCGAGATCGACATCCTTTATCGGGACGAAAACATCCTGGTCGTGGACAAGCCGCACTTTCTCGCGAGCACGCCCCGCGGGCGATACATCGCCGAATCGGCCTTGGTGCGGTTGCGTCGAGATCTCGATTTGCCGGAGTTGAGTCCAGCGCATCGCCTCGACCGCGTCACGGCGGGACTGCTGCTGTTCACCGTGCATCAGTCGGCCCGGCGCGGCTATCAGACCATGTTCGCCGAGCGCCGCGTCGCCAAGGAATACGAGGCCATCGCGCGTTACGACGCGCAGGTGAGCACTCCCGTGGTCGTGCGCAGTCGCATCGTGAAAGAACGCGGCGTGCTCAAGGCCGCGGAGATCGAGGGCGAACCCAACAGCGAGTCGCGGATCGAACTGATCGAAACGCGAGACGGCTTCGCGCGGTACCGGTTGATTCCCCATACCGGCAAGACCCATCAACTTCGCCTGCACATGACCTCGCTCGGGCTACCGATCCACGGCGACAACTTCTATCCCGACTTCTACGACGTTGCCGCAGAGGATTATTCGAACCCGCTGCGCCTGCTGTCGAAGGTTCTCGAGTTCGAGGATCCCACGACCGGCCGGCTGCAACGGTTCGAAAGTCGGCGGACCCTGTCCTGGCCGGACGAATCAGGCAGTGGCGACTCGCCGTAGGGACCCCGGACCCTTCCACTGCGCCTCCGATACCGGGAGGATGGAAGCGCAGACCGCACCGCAAGAGGAGACCAGATGAGCAAGACCGCCGTCGTACCCGAAGCCGTACGGGAGATCGAGCGCAAGTACGAGGCGCCGGCCGAGCAGGAAGTTCCCGCCTTGGGCGGACTTCCCGGTGTTGTCGGCGAACCGGTCCACGACTCGATACAGCTCTCTGCCACCTACTTCGACACCGCGGACTACCGGTTGCTGGCCGAGAAGATCACGCTGCGCAAGCGTGAGGGTGGCGACGACGCGGGGTGGCACATGAAACTTCCCGCAGGCCAGGACGCTCGAACCGAAATCCAACTTCCCCCGGACGAGAGCACCGATGTGCCCTCGCCGCTGTCGAGTCTGATCCGGGCGATCATTCGCGGTCACGATCTGGTGCCGGTCGCCCTGATCATCACCGATCGGGAGCGCACCAGGCTCAACGGCGAAAACGGTGTGCTGCTTGCCGAAGTGGTCTCCGACACCGTCATCGCCTGCAAGGCAGACGGTTCCGGAGAGTCGACGTGGCAGGAAGTCGAGGTCGAACAAGGCGCAGGCGGGCAAGAGCTGGCCGATGCAATCGAGTCGGTTCTACTGGACGCCGGGCTGGAGCGCTCTGCGAGTCCGTCCAAACTCAAACGAGCACTGGGCACGTCGGTCACACCGTACGCCGGTCACGAGGTCACCTCGGGCAAGGCGTCGAATCCGCGGATTCTGTTGCGTAATTACCTCATCGAACAATTGCGCGCACTGGTCGCCGCGGATCTCGGCACGCGTCGGGCCGACGACGAAGCCGTTCACGACTTCCGGGTTGCGGCACGTCGCATCCGCAGCGCTCTGCAGTCGTACGCCGGCCACTCCCCCAAGACCGACGATCTCATCACGGATCTGCGGTGGATCGGTGGAAAGTTCGGTGACGCCCGCGACGTCGAGGTCCAGTGGGAGCGTCTTGTGGAACGCCTCGGCGAAATCGACGAGATGCCCGAGCGAGAAGCTGTGCGAGCTCGAATCGACGAGTTCTTCTCTGCACGTGGTGAAACCGCCCAGGAAACAGCCCTCGAGGCGCTCGATTCCGAGCGATACACCACGCTGCTCGATCGCCTCGACGAGTACGTCGGCGACCTCGAATTCGACACCGCCACCCACCGCGTCGGAAAGAAGGCATCGGCACGAGAGTTGGCCCATACCCTGCGGCACCTGGCACACAAGGTCGGTAAGCGGGTCGATCACGTCTTCGATGCCGATAGCCGCACCGAGCGTGACGAGCGAATGCACCGCGCCCGCAAGGGAGCCAAGCGGATGAAGTACGCGATCGAGGTCATGGAACCCGTGTCGAAGAGCCGAGCGAAGCGTGCACTGAAGCATTTCAGCCACTTCCAGGATGTTCTCGGCGAGCACCAGGATTCCGTTGTCGCCCAACATCATCTACTTGCAATGGCAGCCGAGCAGGAGCATACCTCGCTCACCAGTTTCGGATTGGGCATGGCCTACCGACGAGAACTGGAAATAGCCGACGGGCAATCGACCCTGCTACGCAAGACGTGGAAGGAAGCCGTGAAGTCAGCATCGTCACTCTGGTGACGTCGCTGTAACCAGTCGACCGATCTCGATCATTTCAGAGGGAGTAGACATGAACACACTTGCAGGACACCAGGATATCGTCGCCGGTATCGACGGATCCGAGGCCTCGACGGCGGCGGCCCGGTGGGCGGCCTCCGTCGCGAACGCGGTGAACTCACGACTGATTCTGGCGCACGCCCTGCCGCAAGAGGGCCCGATCTACAGTCCCGCTGCAGTGATGTTGCAGTCACAGTTCCTCAGTCAGATCCGCGAAGACGGCGAAGCGATCGTCGATGCCGCCGCCACGGTGATTTCGGCCGAATTCCCCGAACTGACCATCGAATCCGAGATCGCGCCAGGGCCGGCGTCGACGCATATCCTCGAATCCTCGGGTACCGCACGCCTGATCGTGATGGGGTCGACCGGATCGGGCGCACTGCGCTCACGGCTGCTCGGATCGACCGCACTGAAGGTGGCCAATCATGCAACCTGTCCGGTCACCGTGTGGCGTGGTTCGGCGGAGAATCCCGGTCCGGATCAGCGTCCCGTCATCGTCGGAGTCGACGGAAGCGCGTTGAGCAAGAAGGCCGTCGAGTACGCGTTTCGTTATGCCGATCAGTTCGACGCGCCGCTCATCGCGGTCCACACCTGGCAGGGCTCGTCCACCTTCCGCGAAGGCGGAGCGGGAATCCTGATCGACTGGGAGGCTGTCGAGCAGGAGGAATCGGCGCTACTGGCGGAAAATCTAGCCGGTATGGCCGACCAGTACCCGGACGTGCCGGTCACCCGCATCAGTGAACCCGGTGCCGCTGCTCCCGTCATGCTCAAATACGCCGACGACGCACAGTTGATAGTTGTCGGAAGTCACGGCCGCAGTGCGATGGCGGGCGCCGTGATGGGCTCCACCAGCCAGAATCTGCTGCACCATGCGCCAGGGCCGGTCATGATCTGTCGCGCCTGAATTGCTGTGCGCCTTTATTAACCCCCCGCGGTTAATAAAGGCGCACAGCAGGGGTCAGGCGAGACCCGTGCCCACCAGCTGACCTACTCCGTACGTCACGGCCATGGCCAGCGCGCCGCCGATCACCACGCGTAGCACCGCTCTGGTCTTGCGAGCTCCGCCGAGCGTCGCGCTGATCGTCCCGGTCAGCGCAAGTGCGATCAGCACCGCGAAAAATGCGATAGGGACGCGGATGCCTGTCGGCGGCACCAGAATTGCGACCAACGGGATCGCCGCGCCGATCGTGAACGAGATTGCCGACGAAATCGCCGCGTGCCACGGATTGGTGAGATCGTCTGGATCGATACCCAATTCGACTTCTACGTGCGCCGCGAAGGCGTCGTGCTCGGTTAATTCTTCGGCGACGCGGCGGGCCGTCTCCGGACTCAATCCCTTGTTCTCGTAGATCTCGGTCAGTTCCTGAAGTTCAGCCTCCGGGGTCTCGAGGAGTTCCTTCTTCTCCTTCTGCAGGAGTGCGCGTTCGGTATCCCGCTGAGCGCTGACCGAGACGTACTCGCCCAACGCCATGGACACAGCGCCGGCAACCAGTCCAGCAAAACCTGCTGTGAAGATCGCGGAGCGCTCGGTCGTGGCTGCCGCAACACCGACCACGAGACCTGCGGTCGAGACGATTCCGTCGTTTGCACCCAGAACACCTGCACGCAGCCAGTTGAGGCGATTGTTCAAACTCGGTGCGTGAGGTTCCGATTCCCCACCGGGCGCCCCGTCGGTCAACTGCACACTGTCTCCGGACATGGCAACAGATTAGGACGATCAGTCCGGTTGCGATAGCAATCTGAGCCTGTCCTTCGCGCACTGATATATTCCGATTGGCACCCCAACCAAGCATTTGTTAGGTTTGAAATCGGCAGACATCTGGAGGCATTGTGAGCGCAGTACGCACCGCTTTTGTCAGCGGCGGAACCGGTGGAATCGGGTCGGCGATCGCCCTGACCCTTGCCGAACGCGGACACGACGTCGCCTTCACCTACCGAAACAACAAGGGCGCTGCCGAGCAACTGAGCGAGCAGATTCGAGCGCATGGCGTGCGCGCCCACTCGTACGCTCTCGACTTGACCGACGAGTTGTCGATCAGCGCCGCCGTCAACGATGCGGTCGATGATCTGGGCACATTGACGACGCTGGTCCACGCTGCGGGACCGCACGTCCCGATGACGCACCTCTCACGTGTGACGCCGGCGTTCTTCACCGAACAACTCAACCAGGAGGCCGCGGCGTTCTTCACCCTCGTCCACACCGCCCTGCCTGCGCTGCGTGCATCCTCGGGTTCGGTGGTGGCGGTGACAACCGCGGCAACGGATCGCTTTCCCGTGCGCGACGGACTCTCCGCTGGCACCAAAGGGGCTGTCGAACAACTTGTTCGCGGATTCGCCGCAGAGGAAGGACGCTACGGCGTCCGGTTCAACGCTGTAGGACCAGGCATGTTGACGGACGGAATGGCGGAGCGCCTGATCAGCTCCGCCGAACTCGACCAAGGCGCGCTCGACGTGACGATGAGCCGAATCCCGTTGAAGCGCTTCGGATCAGCTGCCGACATCGCCGAAGCAGTATGTTTCCTCGCAAGCGACGCGGCCGGATTCATCAGCGGTCAGAAGCTCAACGTCGACGGTGGCTACACCGTCTGAGCGCTATCCGCCCAACTTGCGAAAGACCAGTCGCACGGCAAGTTCCAGGTGCGCCATCACCTCGTCCGTCGTCATCCGGCCCGCAACCCACGAGACGAGACTCGACATCCAGACGTCGTCGATCACCTTCACCGCGTCCAACTGCTGCTGCGAGACTTCCTCGACACCGATCGCCTTCGCGAACATCTCGGTCACGACCCCACCGAGCGCGTTGAGTTCCGGGGTCGCCGACGCGTCCGCGAACATGTACGCCCGAACCAACGCTTCGTAACGGAGGTGATCGGTCTCGAGGACCTCCGTATTCTTGCGCAGCACAAACAGAATCCGGTCCGACGGAGTCTCGCCCGGGATTACAAAGTCTTGGAATCTGTCACGCAAACCCTCGAACATCCACAACAATGCGACGACAAGCATGTGGTTCTTGGACGGGAAATACCGGTAAACAGTGCCGATCGCGACGCCGGCGCGATCGGCCACCGATCGCATCTGCACCGCGTCGTAGCCGCCTTCGGAGGCGGATTCCATTGCGGCGTCGACAATCCGGCGAAAACGCGCTCGCTGCGACGGCGTCGTACGACGTCCGGTCACCGAGCTACGTTCGACCACCGACTGGTCTGCCTTGTCGCCACCTGCCATGTCCACAACCCTTATTAGACGTCGTTTTGCCGACTCCCAATGTAGCCGCCCAACGCAATTGTCGGGTGCATGACTGCCCGCTTCCGAACTGCCCGCCAGTGGAACTGGCCCAGATCAGGAAGCGCGCCGCGGCCGATCGGATCGGCCGCGTCTACGTGGATCTTCCGACCAGTCGCGAGAGGGTGCGCGTCGGCCCGGAGCTGGAGCCCGGCGTCTGTCGGGTTGCGGCGCCCGTCGCTCCGGTCGGCGTTGCCCAGTTGGAGCAGGCTGGGCGCGGCGAGCTGGCGGCCTCCGTCGATCGGTCTGTGGCTTCTTGGCAATGCCGAACCGAGGCTTGCCGAAGACCAGCGGTATCCAACCGCGACCGCTGCTCTCAGCCGAGGCGACAGCCTCGGGCTCACGGAAGGCTGCGTGCGCGATGAGCCCGAACATCAGCAGGGTGGTGATCATCGACGTTCCGCCCGCCGAGATGAGCGGTAGTTGCAGACCGGTCACCGGAATCAGGCCGACGACGTAGGCGATGTTGATGAACGCCTGCACGACGATCAACGTCGTTGCCGTCGCTGTCATGACTTTGAGGAACGGATCAGTGGACCGTTTCGCGATCCGCAGCCCGACGATCAGAACCGCGGCAAAGAGAGCGACGACGATCAGCGCGCCGACCAGACCCAACTCTTCACCGATCACGGCAAAAATGAAGTCGTTGTGCGCCTGCGGGAGATAGCTCCATTTGGCGTCGGACTGTCCTAGACCGCGACCGAAGATGCCTCCGTTCGCCAGTGCGTACTTGGCCTGAGTGCTCTGGAAGTTCAAACCCTGCGGGTCGAGATCAGGATTGAGGAAAGCCTTGATGCGATCCGAGCGGTAACCAGCAGTAAGCCCGAGCACGAGAAATGCGACTGCGGAACCGAGTGTGAGGCTGATGAATGTCTTCATCCGGAACAGCCCGAACCACAGCACCGACATGAAGATGATGCCGATGGTGATGGTGGTTCCGAGGTCCTTCTCCAACACCACCAGAACCAGAACCAGCAACGTCGTACCGCCGATCACCGGCAGCGCGCGGTTGACGTCCATCCGCGCCTTCATGAACGACGCAACCGTCGCTGCGGACCAGATCGCCAGAGCAAGTTTGGCCAGCTCCGACGGCTGGAAGGAAATGCCCGCGATCACGAACCAGCTGCGAGCACCCATCTGTTCCGAGCCGATACCTGGAATCAGCACCAGGACAAGCAGAACAAGACACAGGATCAGCAGCCATGGTGAGGCTCTACGCATCGTTTCGGTCGGCAACCGCACGACCGCCACGAACATCACCAAACCGATCGCTGCGAACATGCACTGCGGCCAGAAGCGGGCGTAGGACGTCCCGGACAGAACATAGGATTCGACGCCCGAAGACGACAGCACCATCAGCAGTCCGAACGCGACGATCAGCACGACCAGACCGACGATCATATGGAAATCGAACAGTGGCCGATTGGTCCACATCGCCGTTCGAGCGCGGAAGGGTGTCGATGTGCGGTCACGTTTGTCCGACGCTCCACGGGGTGAGTTAACTGGCTCTCCACTCCCGCGACCGTTGGGCTTGTCTTCACTGCGACCGGTCACCACACAAGTATCGTCCCACGACTCCTAACCCATGGGTAACACAAGTCCCATGAGTCACACGGGCTCGGCCTCCCGAGGTCCATGTAGACCCACGAAATACCAGGTCACGTCCTTCGCCGGCGTCGGTCTGCCACCGCCCCCGCCAACGAGAGCGTCAACATGACCACGCAGACGGCAAGCGCGATCCCGAACGCACGTCCATATCCGTCGGGCGAGCATCCGAGTACACCGAGATACAACCCCGATACCGCGGCCAGCGAGATGGTCGCTGACAGGCGCTGAGACAGTTGAAGGAAACCCGCCGCAACACCGTTCGCGCCCGGCGGTGCATATTCGAGAGTCAGCACCCGATTGGGCGCGTCGACCAAGCCGCTGGCAACTCCCGACAACACCGCCAGGACTACCAGCACCGGGATCAGATGTTCCCGAGGAATCAGATTGACCGCCGCGATGTAGCCGAGGATGACAAGAATCTCGCCGACTATCGCAAAAACCACCGCACTTCGGCCGAACCTGGCAACGAGCCGCCATCCGAAAGCCGACGTCAGGGCCATCGCGAGTGAACTACCGGTCATGATCAACGCCGCACTCAGTGGGGCGAAGCCCAAACCTTCGATCAGATAGAGGCTGAGCACCGCGTTGACGGCGAGGATGGATCCGAACCAGAAGAGTGCAACCGTTGTACCGAGCCGAAATCCCCGAGAGGCGATCAACGACGGAAGCAGTACCGGCGTCCCACCGCGTGCGGCGTACCGACGTTCCCAGAACCAGAAGGCAACGGCAGCGCCGAACGCACCGATCAGGAAAGCCGCGGCGACAGTAACACTGGTCCGGGTCACGATGGGCCACAACAGGAGCCCGGTCGTAGTCGCCAGCAGACACAGCCCAACCGGATCGATCGACGCGCCCGATCGGGTGGTTCGATCACGGCGCAGAAAGCGAAACGCCAGAATCAGTGTGATCAGAGCAAACGGCACGTTGAGAACGAGAAGCAACCGCCATCCGAAGTCGGCGTCGGAATACTTCAGCAGAACGCCACCGAGGATCGGTCCGGAAACGCCGGCCAGACCACCCGCGGTGCTGTACGCGCCCAACGCCTTCGCCCGAGCCTTTCCGGACACCCGGTCGGTGATGATGCCGAGCACCTGCGAACTGATGGTGCCTGCGCCGGTCCCTTGCCCCAGCCGGGCCAACACGATCATCGACGGATCCGACGCACACGCTCCGAGGATTCCCATCACCGCGAAAATGCTCAGGCCCGCCAAGAACAAGCGTCTACGCCCGACGACGTCACCGAGTCGGCCCGCCGGCACCAGGGCCAAGCCGAAAGTCAGCGAATAGCTCGCAAGGATCCACTGCACCTCCGAGGTCGACGCGCCCAGCGACGCCCGGATCGACGGAACCCCGATTCCGAGCACCGCCGAATCGAGAAGGGTGGTGAAACCCGCAGCTACGCAGACGACGATTTCCCAGCGGACGGCCGAACCGAGCTTGGTGGATTCGGCCGTCGCTGTGACTGTGTGGGACAGGACCCGTTACCCCGCAGCTTCAGACGTGGTCCGACGCGTGAGCGGCGGTCGCAACCCCAAGTGCTCTCGCAGCGTCGACGTGGAGTACTCGGTGCGGTACGCCCCACGCTCCTGCAGTTCCGGGATCAACCAGTCGACGATCTCGTCGAGCCCGGTCGGCACCAGGTACGGCGAGATGTTGAAGCCGTCCGAAGCTCCGTTGCGCACCCAATGGACCAACTGATCTGCGACCTGCCCCGGAGTGCCCGCAAAACCCGAACGCTGCGAGGTCTCGATGGCGACCTGACGTAGGGACAGATTCTTTGCCTCGGCAAGGGCACGCCATTCACGCGCGATCGCAATGGGGTCGTTGCCGTCCCGTGCGGAACCGCGCGTCTCCGAAACCGGGCGGGCAACCGGATCTTCCTCGGGGAGTGGACCGTCGGGGTCTCGATCGGAAAGGTCCTTACCCCACACCAGTCCGACGAGAGAGAGGGCAGTCTGACCGGTGAACTGGCCTTCGAGGACCCACCGTGCCTTCTCCTCGACTTCGGGCTCGTTCTCCGCCAACACGATCTGCGTGCTGGGCAAGATCTTGACGTCGTCCTCCGGTCGCCCGGCTTTACGCAACCGAGCCCGAATGTCGTCGGCGAAGTCGAGTGCGCCGTCGAAATGAGTCCCGTGTCGCGAGAAGATGACGTCGGCATGGGTCGCCGCGAAATCGCGTCCACTCGGGGAATCACCCGCTTGGAAGATGACCGGATGCCCCTGGCGGCTTCGGGGAAGCGTCGGCGTCACGGAGATGTCGAACTGTGAAGTCTGTCTGCGCACGTCGCCGACAGCACCCGGGGTAGACCAGTTCTCGGACGTACGAGAATCCGAGATCGCGTCGTCGGCCCACGAATCCCACAGTGCCCGCGCAGTTTCGATGAACTGCCCGGCACGCTCGTAGCGCAGGGAGTGGTCGAGGAAACCACCGCGACGGAAGTTCTCTCCCGTCCACGCGTTGTCGGTGGTCACCGCATTCCAGCCGGCCCGTCCGTCGGAAAGTAGGTCGAGGCCGGAGAGTCGACGCGCAAGGTCGGCCGGTTCGTTGTACGTGGTGTTCTGTGTCGCGACCAACCCGATCTTGTCGGTGATACCGGCGAGGGCGGCCAACTGCGCAATGGCGTCGGGTCGGCCGGCGATATCCAGATCGAGAATCTTGCCGTTCTGTTCACGAAGCCGCAGGCCTTCACCGAGGAAGAAGGCGTCGAACAGACCTCGCTCGGCGGTGAGTACCAACCGCCGAAACGTCTCGAAGTCGATCTGGGATCCGCTCGCGGAATCGGACCAGATGGTGGTGTGGTTGACCCCCTGGAAGAAGACACCGAAGTGAACGTGAGCGTCGGGTCGAGGTACGGCGGAGCGTGATGCAGTCATGGCCGAAATATCCTTAGCGCGAAGTCAAGTCAGGAGGAGTGGGCGAATCGATTTGCGGGCCGCTGCAGACCGAGGTTGCCCCTCAGGGTCGATCCCGGAACCGGGCGTCGCGTCAACCCGGCCTTGGACAGCGTCGGAAGCACGAATTTGGCCAGCACCGGAAGGTCCTCGTCGATCACGAGAGCATGGAAATGAACACCGTCGAGGTGTCCGGCCAATTCCTTCAGAACCACGGCCGCTTCCCCCGGATCTGCAGCCAGGAGCAGTCGGCCGGTGACGACGGCATTTCCGTACGAGTTCAGCTCGGTCCTCCGCTGCGCCGCAGACAGATTCGGCGTATCGAATGCCACATCGACCTCGGCGACCACCAATGACGCGCCCTCATCGCGCGCCTTGGCAGCCGACTGTGCAATGGTCTCCACCGAATCACCGGAAACGAGAACAACATCCGGCTGGCGTGGATCGATTTCGCCGTAGCGGCCGAACACCACCAACTGGCCTTGAGGCGGCCGCGGAACGATTGCGGGCCCCTTCACCGAGAACGTGTCGCCCTCGAAATTGACGTAATGCAGACGATCACGCTCGAGGAAACGCCCACTGAGATAGTCACGAACGACGGCGTCGTCCTCCCACGAGTCCCAGAGATCGGTCACAACGGTGACCGAATCCCGCTGCTCTTGCTGACGCGCCGACTCCGTTGTTACTGGAGCCCTCCCCCACGCCCTCGCCGCGGCATCGTCTTCGACCGGAACAGCAAGCCAGCCGCCACGCCCACGCGAGGAGTAGTCCAACGTCGCCAATTGCGAGGACGTATGAAACGGTTCGGCGTACGTGGTCCCGACGACGGGGACCAGCCCGATCGTGCTGGTTGTCGCCGCCACGTACGACGCCCTCGAGACGGCATCGATGCGGCCGACGACGTCACCACTCGGGGGGAGGATGGAATCGTCGAACGTCGCGAACGTGAAGCCGGCATTCTCGGCAGCCGCGACGCGATCGCGCACGGCTTTGCCCGTGAGCAGCTGGTCCGGGCGGTGTGAGCTTCGGCGCCAGGCAGCGGGGTGAGTGCCCTCGCCGTCCAGTTCGATACCCACGGCAAATACAGTCATGTGTCCTCCATCGGTCCTGGCGGTAGCACCCACACTGCGGTTAGGTAGCGGGTTGCTGCGGCATCATCGAGCCAGGTCTCTCAGCCACTCTGGATGGTGGATGCAATCTATGCGGGCCACGCTGGGCAAGTCAAATCGCGCTTGTCGAATCATATTGACCTACAACATATTTCAATACAATCATCCTGATCGAAAGGGTTGCGCAACGCTAGCCGACGTAGACACGAAAGAGCCCCGCCCGACTCGCGTCGGACGGAGCTCTCGGTGTGCGCTGGAACGCTACTTCGCGCCCATCCATGCCTGATCGAACAGCATGATGCCGGTTGCAGTCGGAACCACACCGTGCACGTTCTTCTGCCAAGCCCAGAACGACGTGAGCCCGCCGATCGGCGCCGACGGAACCGTCTCGTTCCACAGCGTCTGAATTTTGCCGATGATCGCAAGAGTCGACGAATTGTCCTTGGTCTGTTGTAGATCTGCGATCAGCTGATCCATCGCCGGGTTCGCATATCCAGCAGTATTCGCCATCGAGGTGCTGTTGGTCGTGGAGAACAATCCGAGATCGAGAATCGACTCGTACATTCCGATGCCCGCGTGCGCGAGGTCGAAATCGTGCTTGACGTAGACGTTCTGCACGATGTCGCCGGCGTTGTTGGCCAAGATCAAGTTCACCTCGAACCCGACGGCCTGCAACAGTGACTGCACGGCGAGGCCGATCGCGTGGTCCTTCGGCTCACTGAGAACGACGTAGTCGAGGCTGCCGTCGTACCCGTCTGCCTTCGCCTGATTCAGAAGTTCCTTCGACTTTTCGGGGTCGTAGGCAATACCCGGTGTGTCTACATGCCATTGAGACGTCGGACCGAACAACTCCGAGCCCGGCAGTCCCTCACCGTTTTCCACTCGCTGATCGATCAACGTGGTGTCGAGCGCGTAGCCGATAGCCTGACGGACGCGAACATCCGAGCCCGGTCGGCCCTCACGGTTGTTGATAATCTCGGCACTACCGGCATTGAGCACGTCGATGTAGCCGGGGTAGCCAGCGGACTTGGCGGAATTGATCGCCGACGTGAGGCCGCGAATGTAGGCGACATCGAGCTGACCGCTGTTCAATGATTCGAGATTCGCCTGCGGACCGTTGAGCGCAACCATCCGCAACTTGTCCAGCTTGGGGGCGCCGCCGTAGTAGGACGGGTTGGCCTTGAAGATTCGCTCGACGCTCGGTGTGAAGACATCTTCGGTGAAGGGTCCGGCTCCGACGGCGGTGAACTTGTCGCCCTGCTGCGAACTCGGGGCGACGATCATCCCGTGCCCGAGTGCGAGCATCGACGGAAAGCGCATCCACGGCGTCTTCAGCTTGAATTCCACCGTCGTCGGACCGCTTGCCTGCGCCGATTCCACCGAAGCCAGCCACAGTTCGGCGCCATTGCCCTTGCCCGCGTTGTACCGATCGATGCTCGCGATCACGGCGTTGGCGTCGAGGGTGGTGCCGTCACTGAACTTCACACCGTCGCGAAGTTTCAGCGTCCAGGTGGCTCCGTCGTCGGCTGTCTCGAGCGATTCAGCCAACTTGGGCTCGAACTCGCCGCTCGCAGTGTCGTAACTCATCAGGACGTCGTACACAGCAGCGAAGGCCTCACCGCCGGAACCGCCGCGCGCGGCCGTCTTCGTCGGGTCGAGTGAGGGAACGAGCACCTGTACGCCGTACGTCATGGTCCCGCCGGCCACCGCAGTTCCCGGATCGGGCTGCTCGTTGACCATGCCGGTCACGACGTCCGCCGACGCGGTCGTCGTATCGGTCCCGCTGTCGTCACCGTTGCTCGCGCAGCCCACCAACAGAACCCCGGTGCCGAACAATGCGACGGCGACCCGGCTGACTTTCCCGATGCGCCAAGATCTCGAGTGCGACACGGAGATTCCACCTCACTTTCAGTAGACGCAGCCACGGATCGGCCGCAATCGGCTAATAGTGATGTCCTCTGTGGAGTGACGCCCAGCACGTTCCCGGTGACCGGAAACATTCACGGAGACAAAGGATGCGCATAACTGAGATGATCGGGCCGAGTGGTTGACGGCGACTGACATCCGAATACGAAAAAGCTCCAACCTTATGTTCGAAGAACATGAGATTGGAGCTTGTCGAAAAGAATTATGGTGGCCAGGGCCGGGATCGAACCGGCGACCTTCCGCTTTTCAGGCGGACGCTCGTACCAACTGAGCTACCTGGCCGGACGGCACCCGAACCGAATGCCTATCGCATTGCTTTGTTCTCAACCGATTGATTGAGAACAAAGCTTTGCGACCCTGACGGGACTCGAACCCGCGACCTCCGCCGTGACAGGGCGGCGCGCTAACCAACTGCGCCACAGGGCCTTGCTTTTTCCTTGCTGTGAAACCGTACTACATCTTCGAGCCGCTCCCAAACCACTGTCCTGGCCTGGCATTTGTGCATCTCAAAGCGTGTCGTGCGGGTCAAACCATACTGCATCGTTTCGCTTTCGCAAAACGTACCCCCTACGGGATTCGAACCCGCGCTACCGCCTTGAAAGGGCGGCGTCCTAGGCCGCTAGACGAAGGGGGCCCGCCGGATCTCTCCGAACTAGTACCCCAACGGCGTTCCGTTGGGAGCTTGGATAGCTTATGGCACGGCATTCGGAAATCACAAATCGCCTGTTCACGGGTAGAAAAGTGCACTATTCAGTGTCAGGGAACTCGACTTGGGGCCACCCGTCACGATGGAACGTCTCCAACCACTGCGGCGTAGCCATGGCTTCGAGGACTACTTCGAGAGACTCCTCGAACCACTCGCCCAGATCTCCACTGGAGGCAATCAGGTCTGCCATGTACCGCTGACCGGCAAGGCTCGCTGCCAGTACACGCGTGAATTTGTCCGGGTCGGCGTCCTCTCGGAGCAAACCGTCGTCCTTGGCACGCAATGCCAACTCATAGGCGGTCTTTCCCCAGACCTGCCCACCACCGGACTGCACATCCTTGTAGAACTCGGGCTCGATGATCAGCCGGAATTCCGCCTGCACGATTACCTCGGCACGGAAGACCTCGGCAATGTCGAGCACGAGACCGTGCAAAGCGACGAATGGATCGAGGTCTGTTCTCTTGGCCCAACGATCAGTAATTCCAGTGAAGGTTTCGATAGCCGAGGTCAGAACCGCTCGCGCCAACTCTTCCTTGGACTGGAAATGGAAATACATGGCGCCTTTGGTGGCGCGGGAGCCCTCGAGGATCGTGTTCACCGACGCAGCTGCATAGCCGCGCTTGGCGAATTCGACTGCAGCCGCTTCGACCAGGGCGGCGCGGGTACGCCGCGCACGCTCTTGTTGACGTGCCATTTACGGTGTTGTGCCTCTCGCAGAGTTGGTACGCAGAGCCGCCGTGATCGGCGCCTGTCATCCCCCGAAACTTCACAATATCCCCTCCAACACACCCTACGTAAGGACTAGAGCCATACCCGCCAAAAGTACTAGACGCAATCGGCTGTTCAGGGGACAAGAACCGACTTTATGCCCAAAAGACACCAAGTGGTATGGTTTTGGCCGCTCGGGTGCGCCGCAGGGGGTGCGCATCCGAGCTTTTTCGTGCCCGAGATTCTGATAATTCGACCTCGCAGACGGAACTGCTTCGCCGACCGATGGACAGCAGTCCCAAGGTTTTAAACAACTAGTGCAATTGTTTATTCCCCCTTTTCCGTCGAAACCGTGCTGGCAGCATCGAAACAACACAGTTAGACTGTCTAAATGAACGTTGGAGAGGGTCGCAGCAAGGCTCGAGACGAGATCGACGTACTTTGGGACGATCTGGGTGCCTTCGTCCGACGTCTACGCACCAAACGCAACGACCACAAGCTCACGCCGAGCCAGATCCAGGCCCTCGGCCACCTCGACCGACAAGGTCCGTCGACCGCCAAAGAATTGGCAAAATTCGAGCGCGTCACGCCGCAATCAATCGCAAAGACCGTGGCCGCGCTCGAAGAGCAGGGCATGGTGACGCGAAGGGCGGATCCATCGGACGGCCGCGCGGTCTTGGTCACGATGACCGAACTCGGCACATCGACCCTTCACGAAGACCGAACGAAACGAACAGAGTGGCTGGCCGAGGTCATCGACGCCGAGTGCACCGAAGCCGAGCGTGACTTGCTTCTGATCGCCGGCCGAATCCTGCGAAGACTCGGCCAGGGCGAGTCCCCAGCATCGACATCGATATCAGAGGAGTCACTGATGAACTCGTGACCACCGTCGTCGAAACGCCGACCCCCCAAACTCCCGTTCCACTGAAACTGAGTCTTGCTCTCGGCTCCGGAACCGTTCTTCAAGCGCTGAACTCGTCGATGATTGCGGTGGCAATCGTCCCGATCGCCACATACTTCGGTTCCAGTTCAGGCACAGCGTGGGTCATCTCGGCCCTCTACATCGCGACTGCGGTCACGGCGCCGGCGGCTGGTCGACTCGGATCGATCCTCGGCGCCAAACGCGTCTACCTCGCCGGATTGGGCCTGATCGCTGCCGGATCGATCCTGGGCTCGCTCGCCCCGTCGCTGGGCTGGCTGATCGCCGCACGAATCCTGCTCGGAATCGGCACGGCGACACAGTATCCGAACGCGATGACCGTCATCCGCGAATACGCTGACCGCCACCGGACTCAAACCCGTTCAGCTATAGCAACACTCACCATTTGCGCTCAATCGGTCGTCGCGCTGGGGCCCACTCTCGGCGGGTTGTTGGTCGGCACACTCGGTTGGCAATCGATCATGTGGGTGAACCTCCCGCTTGTCGTCGTCACTGCCGTATGGGTCTTCTTCGCCGCCCCGAGCGACTCCGCCCTGCCCGACCGGGCCGGCGCCGCTGCGTTGTTCAAATCTCTCGACCCACTCGGGATCACCCTGTTTCTCGCTCTGACGACATCGACGATGCTCTTTCTCCTCTCTCTCGCCGAGCACGCGAAGTGGTACCTCGTCCCGTCGACGGCCCTCTTCGCGTTCCTGTTCGTCTGGTGGGAACGTCGAACGGCCTCGGCGTTCATCGACGTCCGCGCCGTCGTCCGAAACCGCGCACTGAGCATGACTCTCGGCCGGACCCTGCTGACTTACACAGCGTTCTACTGCATCTTCTTCGGACTCCCCCAGTGGCTACAGGTAGCCCGCGGAATGTCACCGATCAGCGCCGGGCTCTTCATGCTGCCTGTCGCTGCGGTCGGGATCTTCGCGACCATGTCCGCGTCCAGGGTGTACGGGAAATTCGGCGCACGAATCACCCTCCTGATCGGCACCGCCGCGTTGGCTGTCGGCGGGATTCTGATTGCCTTTGTCGAATCGAGTTCGACTCCCCTTGTGGCACTCCTGCTGATTGCGGCGATCCTGGGCATTCCCAACGGCTTCAACAACATGGGAAACCAGAACCTGATCAACTCGGTGACCACCTCCGCCGACGTCGGAACTGCGATCGGTCTTTACCGAACAATCCAGTACATCGGCGCCAACCTTGCGGCCGTCGTCATCGAGCTGACCATGCGCGGAACCATCGACGACGCGGGTCTGCATCGCACTGGCGGGACCATCGCCGTCATCGGAATCGCCCTTCTGGTGGGGGTGGTGTTTTCACGGACTCTGCGGTCCCGTTAGACTCTGCGCCGCGCCCCTATAGCTCAGTTGGTAGAGCTACGGACTTTTAATCCGCAGGTCGTAGGTTCGAGTCCTACTGGGGGCACAAACACAGACCCGGCGCCTCATTCAGAGGCGCCGGGTCTTGTGCATTCGTGCCACATCGATTCGTGCCACATGAATGCAACAGCAGGTCATCGAAGCAGGAACTCGAGGGTCACGCGCTCGAATGCCTCCTTGGCTTCGATCATCACCCAGTGCCCGCAGTTCGGAAATACATGCAGTTCGGCGTTCGGAATCAGTCGCATCGGAATCATCGGCATGTCCGGCGGACACTGCCGATCATCGAGTCCCCATGTCAGCAAGGTCGGGCATTGCACCTTGTGCATCATCGACCAGTACGGCGGCACATCCGAGTTGGACATCATCTGCTGCTGAGCGGCAAAGGCTTTGGATCCGTACATCGCGGTCAATGCCTGGTGCGAGGCCGGATCGTTGGCCGTTTGCCATCGTTCCTCGATCCGCTCCTCGGTGATCACGGATCTGTCGTAAACCATGCACTCGAGCCAGCGAACCAACTTCTCACGGCTGGGAGCGTCGGCGAATTCCTGGAGGAGACGCGTACCTTCGCTCGGGTTCTGACTGAAGATGTTCGGGCCCACGCCTCCGATGGTGACCAATCTGCGGACGCGGTCAGGGAACCTCATCGCGACGTTGACCCCGACAACTCCGCCCATCGAATTGCCGATCATCGCAGCGGATTCGATTCCCAGCGCATCCATGAATCGAACCACCGCCGAGGTTGCCGTGAGAACTGGATGACCGTCGACGGCATCGCTCACGCCGAACCCCGGGAACTCCAGGAGGTAGCAGTGGAAGTGCTTTGCGAACACCTCGAGGTTCCCCCGGTAATTCCGCCATCCACTCACGCCGATCCCGGAGCCGTGCAACAGGATCAACGGCGGACCATCGCCCGCCTCGTGATAGCGCAAAGTCCCCCTGTCGGTAGCGACTTCGCGTTTGGTCCCTTCGTAAGTCACGTCCATACCGCAAGATTAGAACGTGTTACAGATTTGCGACGGCTGATTGCGGAACTTCGCAATCACTGTCAGAAGCATCCCCCGCTGCCTCGACGCCCACTGCGATTCGTGGACTTCTGCTCGCTCGGTTTCGACTTCCCCGTCCCGGCCTTCACACACCGGTTGGGGCGCCGCACCTGCTCGAAGTGCCCGGCGCTCACCACATGACCGGCCACGCTGACCTTGACCGGCGCATCCGCGCGGGCGGTTCCGACTTGCGCCGATCCCAACGTCAGGGCGCAAGCAGCCACAACGACCAGCGCTACCTTCTTCGAGATCTTCATATGCACAGCCACTTCGACACGGGTCCACTCCAGATGCTGAACAGGTGCGCGCACCGAAGGAACACGCTCGGCGTCGACGATATTCAGTCAGGGTGGCCGGCCGCGATCCTTTTGCTCACCAGCATCTGAACAGTCGACGACAAAAGTTTTGGCGGCACGTCAACATCCCGAGGGCGTCAACGAGCCGACGCCCAACGTACGCACCGTTACTGAGAAATCCGTAAATCCGGGCAACCACACAGCGACGGGCGTGGACGTTCGCGTTTGGACTCGCTAAGCCACAATCAAACGCCGAACCGCCTCGACTGCCGCCTCCCGACGTCGAGGGATGGAACGAGACGACTTGAGCGCGAGCATCCGGGCGATATCCGTGATCAGCAGGATCAACTCCGTGGGATTCCACGCGGGGTCGATGTGCCCCTCGAGCTGCCCCTTGCGGATTTCCGCAACTTTAGGCCGGAAGGTCTTGCTTCGTATGTCGTCCTCGCTCATGACGTCCGGCGCTTCGAGATCCGCCCATTGCTGCAATCGGGCGTTCTCGGGATGGGCAACGTAGTTGTCGAAGAGGCGACCTGCATAGCCCGGCAAGTCGTCACCTCGAAGTGCTGTCTCCGCTGTTGTTTCGGACGTCCACTGTTCGGTCACGGCAGCGAACAACTCTTCCTTGCTTGCGAAGTACGCATAGAGACGGTCTTTGCTGGCACGCGCTTGCGCGGCGATCCGATTGATCCGCGCGCCGGCCAGCCCGTACGTGGCAAATTCGTCCTTTGCGGCCGCCAGAATGCGGTCCCTCGTAGCTTCCCCTGCTGAGCGCATGTTCACAGCCTAGAACGAATCGACCGTTGCCGAACCATCCGGTTCGGCGTAGCGTGCAGAGTTGACGAACAATTTGGTTCGCGAACAAGTCGTGCCACTTACCGTCAACTCGAGGAGAGACATGAATCTCGACGAAGCCCGAACTGCTTTCGCCCGGCTCCGTGCTGCGGAAAGTGGTGTATCACCAGCAGAACTCGACGAGGTGTGGGCCGCACTGGAAACCGTCGCCGCCGAAGAAATCCTCGGCGAGTGGAAGGGTGACGACTTCGCCACCGGTCACCGTCTTCACGAAAAGCTGTTCGCGAGCCGTTGGTACGGCAAGACCTTCAACTCGGTCGAGGACGCCAAGCCGTTGATCTGCCGAGACGAAGACGGCAACCTCTACTCCGACGTCAAGAGCGGCAATGGCGAGGCAAGTCTGTGGAACATCGAGTTTCGTGGCGAAGTCACGGCGACGATGGTCTACGACGGCGCGCCGATCTTCGACCATTTCAAGAAAGTCGACGATTCGACGCTCATGGGCATCATGAACGGAAAATCGGCGTTGGTTCTCGACGGCGGACAGCACTACTACTTCCTGCTCGAGCGAGCGTGATTCGCGCCGAACAGAATTCGACGTCCGCCATGCAGATGACAGCGGCGCTCTCACACGGCCCGCACTCCCCCTTCACACTCGACACCGTCGAGATCGACGAACCCCGCGCAGACGAGATCCTGGTTCGCATCGTCGCGACCGGCCTGTGCCACACAGATCTGTTCACGAAGTCGGTGCTACCGGAACGACTCGGCCCCTGCGTGTTCGGGCACGAAGGGGCGGGGGTGGTCGAGGCCGTCGGCTCGGCGATCGACAAGGTCGTGCCCGGCGATCACGTGTTGTTGAGCTATCGCAGTTGCGGTGCGTGCAGGCAATGTCTCAGCGGTCATCGGGCGTACTGCGAAAGCTCACACGCGCTCAACAGCTCTGGCGCACGCACCGACGGCTCGACGCCGATCCGGCGAGACGGAACCCCGCTACGGTCCGCCTTCTTCGGCCAGTCCAGCTTCGCGGAATACGTCATCGCCTCTGCCGACAACACCGTCGTCGTCGATCCTGCGGTGGACCTGACCGTCGCGGCTCCCCTCGGCTGCGGATTTCAAACCGGCGCGGGTGCAGTGCTGAATCTACTTCGCCCCGAGCCCGACTCGACGTTTGCCGTTTTCGGGGCAGGCAGCGTCGGACTCGCAGCGCTGCTGGCGGCGAGGGCTGCCGGCGTTTCCACCCTGGTCGCCGTGGACCCCGTTGCGCAGCGGCGCGAACTCGCCGAGGAATTCGGCGCCGTCACTGTCGATCCGACCACCGAGGACGCGGTCGAAGCAGTACGCGCCGCCACCGACGGAGGTTCGACACATTCCCTCGACACGACCGGAATCGGCTCCGTGATCAATCAAGCCGTCACATCACTTCGAGCACGGGGAACACTGGCGGTAGTCGGACTCGGAGCGTCCACGGTCGAGATGAACATGGCCGACATCATGCTGAGCGGAAAGACAATTCGAGGATGCATCGAAGGAGAGTCGGAAGTCTCGACGTTCATCCCCGAACTCGTCGAGCTCTTCACTGGTGGCCGGTTTCCGATCGACCGCTTGGTGACGCGCTACGCCTTCTCCGACATCAACAAAGCCGTCGAAGATCAAGCGTCGGGGCGCGTCATCAAACCCGTTCTCGTGTGGTGAGGGGCGAAATGTCTCATTCGTCGACCCGACGGAATTCGCCCTAGACTGCGCTCCTGCACTAGACGTCGGAGCAAGGTGGGGACGATGACAGAACACACCAGTACGGGCGCGGGCCACGGCCGGGCCGTTATGCCGATCATCCGGATGCGCGCACGCAGCCGCGACGAGAACCATCGCGCATCGACACCACTCGAACTGTTCTTCGACCTGTGTTTCGTGGTTGCAGCCGCACAGGCCGGAGTTCAACTGGTGCATGCTGTTGCCGAGGGCCACTACGCCGACGGCATCGCCGGCTATATGTTCGTCTTCTTCGCGCTGTGGTGGGCGTGGGTGAACTTCACCTGGTTCGCGTCTGCCTACGACACGGACGACGTCCCCTACCGGGTCGCGACCTTCGTACAGATTTGTGGCGTGCTCGTCTTCGCCGCCGGAATCCCCGACGCATTCGACGGAACCGACCGTACGACGGCCATCGTCGGCTACCTCATCATGCGAATTGCGCTCACCTGCCAATGGCTTCGAGCCGCCAGCGGTGAATCCGGTGCAGCGCGAACGACTGCTCTGCAATATGCCGCCGGGCTCGTGATCGTCCAGGCCGGCTGGATCGTGCTGCTCCTGATGCCGGCGTCGGCGTGGATTCCGGGCTTCTTCGTTCTCATGATCGCCGAACTCGCGGTGCCGGCGATCGCCGAACGCAACCACCAGACGCCGTGGCACCCGCATCACATCGCCGAACGCTACGGCCTCTTCACCATCATCATGCTCGGCGAAACCATCGCTGCCGCGACCATCGCGGTCCAATCCGGCATCCGGGATTTCGACGCCGCCGATCTACTGATTCCGATTGCCGTCGGCGGAGTTCTGATCGTGTTCTCCGCGTTGTGGATCTACTTCGCCGTCCCGATCCACGAGTACCTCGCAGACCCAGGCAATCGCGCCGTCCTGTTGTGGGGATACGGGCACTACTTCGTATTCGGATCCGCTGCGGCCATCGGCGCCGGCATCGAAGTAGCCGTCGAGGAAGCAGTTGGCGAAGCGCACATTTCGACGTTCGCAGCATCTGCCGCGGTCACGATCCCCGCCGCGATGTTCCTGATCTTCGTGTGGCTCATGCACTCACGACACTTCAAGCGTGACAGGATCGAGCAGGCTGTTCTACCGGTGAGCGCAATCCTGGTTCTCGCCTGCACATTTGCCGGACACTGGGCGGTCCCGCTCGCCGGACTGGTGGCGGCGGGAACCGTCGGAGTCGGTGTCGGCCTGAGTACTCGGTCGAAGAGCTGACTCAGATTTCCGGAGCCGGAGCCTCGCCCTTGCTCTGCGGCTCGTGCTGCTTGAGCTCACCGCGCATCTTGTCGAGATCCTTTCCACGCTTTTTGTACATGTAGCCGAGCGCGACAAGTCCAAGGAACAACGCAACGCCCAGGACGGCACCGACAACGGATGCTCCGCGGAATCCGGGGCCGTCGACGTCGAGGATCCGCTCGCCCGCATGCGCAGCGTTGTTGTTGCCGAGAACAACTGTCAGAGAGAGCAGATTCGGCAGCGCGAAGATCACACCCAACGCGAGAGCCGTGATCTGCATGATTCGAGCATGCTTGCGCTTGCGCACCTGCCAGACCGCCCGGAAGAAGATGAGCGGGACCAGGGTGCACACGAGACCGAACAGCAGCCCCCACGCGATTCCGGCGCTGAAACTGCCGTTCGCCAACGACGCAATGCGCTGCGCCCACCAACGCGGAAGGAAGGCGGCAAGGATGAAGTAAGCGATGACCAGGACCACCGCCATCACTGCGATCCCGATGGCCTTCTTCGCCCACGGCGGCATGCCCGGTTTTGCGGTGGCCGGTGAAGTTTCCGGTGTCGTCATGACAATTCCTCGTCTAGTCGGCGTCTGTACTGACGAATCTATCCGTTACGGGCGTTCCTCATCCGCATCGAGAACGATCCGGGCAAGCCGCTTCGGCGCAACGAGGGTGAACGAGGTGTAGATCCACTCCTCCAGTTGCGACCATTTCTCCTCGGAAACGTCGGTGCCGATGTCGAGTGCAACCCACCCGTGTCGACCGAGTCCATAGCCCGCAGCACTTGCGCCTGGTTCGGTGGCCACCACCGCTTCGGCTTCCTCCTTGCTCAGCTTGACGGTCAAGGAGGTGGCTTCGACGTTGCAGAACACGAAGTTCTTGCCGCGGACCCGGAACGTCGGGTGGCCGTCCCACGCTTCGATGTCGACGCGCTCCGCTTCCGGCAGCGACAGCGAGATCTCTTCGAGTCGACGCATGTTGTCGGGCATGGAGACGATTCTGCACGCTCGATACCGAGCTTGACACCCGCGACACAGCTAGGCTCGGCGACGACCGCGTCACCGAACTCCGAACACAGGGAGACTGGCATGCGCACGTTAGTTCATCTCGTTCTGCTCATTTGTGGAATCGCCGTTGCCGTCGGCTCGTTCATGTACGTACTGGCCGGGGTCAAACCCGACAATGTTCGCCTCGAGGACCTGCGGGACGGCTTTCCGGCAGGGTGGGCAATCGAGCAACTCGGCGATCAGTCCGTGACCTTCTACCGGTCGATGGCGATACTTCTGCTCGCCGCCGCCGTATTGATTCTGATCGCCGCATTGTTCGGTTCTCGCATCGCAGCATGGATCGGAATTATCGTGGGATTGGGGACTCTTGGCACGTTCTACTACCGCGTGAACGATCAGTTCGACAATGTCATCAGGGAAAACTACTCCACGATCCTGACAAATCAGACAGGATTCATTCTGACGGCCGGCGGACTGATTCTCGCTCTCCTAGCGTGCCTGGTCCCCCGCGAGAAGACCCGAGCCTGACCGCTCGGCAACCGGAGGGTTACCGTCGACGCCGACATTCACTAGTGTCTGCAACAGCCGGGTACTGACGAGTAGTACCCCAGAAGAGGTAGGGCATCAATGGCATCGCTTGACGACCTTCTATCCCAGATCCCCATCGACCAGATCGCGCAGCAACTCGGCGTCGACCAGGCAACTGCCGAATCGGCGGTCAAGACTGCACTTCCGACCCTCGTCGGTGGCCTCGGCGCCAACGCGCAGGATCCCGCCGGTGCAGCCTCGCTGGAAAGCGCGTTGCAGTCTCACGCCGACACCAGCCTTCTCGACGACGGCGTCGACATCAGCAAAGTCGACACCGCTGACGGTCAGAAGATCGTCTCGAACATCTTCGGCGGCAACACCGATCAGGTCGCCAGCGCACTGGGCGGTGTCGGTGGCGGCGGTGGAAACGATCTGGTGAAGCAGTTGCTGCCGATCCTCGCTCCCATCGTCCTGGCCTACCTCGCCAAGCAGTTCACCGGTGGCGGTGCCGGCGCGCAGACTCAGGCCTCCGGTGGCGGCGGGCTCGGGGATCTCCTCGGCGGAATTCTCGGCGGCGGCGGCAATTCCGGCGGCGGCATCGGCGGCGCACTCGGCGGCATCCTGGGTGGATCCGGTGGCGGCGGCCTCGGAGACCTGCTCGGCGGCCTCCTCGGCGGAGGCAAGAAGTAAGACGCTCGACAGAACGCACTGCGGCGATCCCGTTCGGGGTCGCCGCAGTGCTCTGTTCAGTCAATCGTCGAAGATCGAAACATCCTCAGTGACAAGGCAAACGCAACCAACAGCAGCGCGCCCACAAAAGTACTGACCCCGACCCAACCGCCACCCGCGTATGCAAGACCCGCGAGGGCGCCCGCCACGGACGAACCCGCGTAGTAGGCAAACAGATACAACGCCGACGCCTCGGCCCGGTGATCGGTAGCGATCAGCCCCACCCAACCGCTGGCCACCGAATGTGCGGCGAAGAATCCTCCGGTGAAGAGCAGCATCCCCACGAGCGTCAACGCCAGATTGTCCGGAACGGTCAGTGCCAGGCCGATACCGATGACGACAACCGACCCGAGCAGCACGCTGCGCCTACCCAGTCGGTCAGAGGCCCCGCCGGCTACCGCCGAGGTGAAAGTTCCGGCAAGGTAGAAAAGGAACACCAGGCCCACAAGCGCTTCAGGAAGGCCGAAAGGTGCTGCCGTGAGCCGAAACCCGAGGAAGTTGTAAATCGACACGAAGCCGCCCATCAGGATGAATCCCAAAGCGAAGAGTGTTCGCAGCGACGGGTTCGCAAGGTGGCGTCGTAGATTCGACGCGATCGTGCGCGCCGATATCGGTTGCGGGCGAAAGAACTTCGACGCGGGAAGCCGCCGGATCATGTTGAGCGCGAACAATGCCGACAGCGCGGACGCAGTCAACAGCGCCCAACGCCACGTACTGAAATCGACGACGGCCGACGGCACGAGCCGTCCGATCAGCCCACCGATCGTCGTGCCGGCGACGTACCTTCCCATCGCTGCACCGAGGTCCTTCCGATCGACCTCCTCGGCCAGATAGGCCATCGCCACCGCCGGGACACCGGCCAGAGCCAATCCTTGTGCTGCGCGTCCGACCAGCAGAACCTCGATCGTCGGACTCAGCGGTAGAAGTAAACCGATCACACAGGACGCCGACGCCGACGCGATCATCACCCGTGTGCGACCGAACCGCTCGGAGAGCGCACTGGCCGGAATGATTGCCAACGCCAACATGCCCGTCGTCGCCGAGACGGACAGCGCAGACACCGCAGGCGAGACGTGGAAGTCTTCGGCGAACGCAGGCAGCAACGCCTGTGCCGCGTACATCGAGATGAACGTCGACAGCCCGGCCGCGAACAACGCAACGGTCACGGTTCGATATCCCGATGTTCCGCGGCGAAGCGGCATCACTTCGGATTCGATCACATTCTCGACAGTCACCACGTACCTCCAGGCATCACTTACCTCCGGTAAGAATCCTCCCGCCCAGACTCGGCAAAAGAAAATGCATAAACTTGGTGTTCTATATGCTCCAGAGGTATATAGATTGGGTTCGTGATGCTGACCGAAGACCTCGAATGGTTTGTCGTGCTCGCCGAAACCCAACAGGTGACCGCTACCGCGGATCTGACTCACCTGTCGCAACCGACCCTTTCGCGCAAACTCGCACGCCTCGAACGACAGATCGGCGTGACACTCTTCGACCGTCAGGGACGCCGACTCGAACTGAACCGGTACGGCGAGATCCTCTATCGACATGCTCGCATCGCACTGCGTGCCCTCGACGCCGCGCAGACCGAAATCCAGTCGCTGGCGAGCCCCGAGAGCGGCACGGTCCGGCTCGACTTCCTCCACTCGTTCGGCACCTGGTTGGTGCCGCACATGCTGCGCGGATACCGCGTCGAGCATCCCGGAGTGCGATTCGAACTGCATCAGGACAGCGCGCAGTTCCTGGTCGACAGAATCGCCGCCGGCACGTCCGACCTGGCCGTCGTCTCGCCTCAGCCGCGCGATCCGCAGGTGGCGTGGATGCAGATCGCCCAGCAGTCACTGGCATTGGCTGTTCCGGCTGATCATCGCTTTGCGAAGTTGCATTCGGTCGAGCTTGCGGACGCGGCCGACGAACCGTTCATCGGTATGCATCCGAACTTCGGGATGCGAAGAATTCTCGATGAACTGTGCGCGGCCGCAGGATTCACTCCGAATTTCGTCTTCGAGAGCAGCGAGCTGGCAACGGTCGGCGGACTGGTCTCCGCGTCCTTCGGTGTCTCCATCATGCCGGTTCAGGATCCACCGATCTGGGCCGAAGGAGTCGTCTACGTACCGATCGAAGGAGCACAGCGAAAAATAGGGCTGATCTGGTCGAAGAGCCGCGAGCTGTCCGATCCCGCCCGGACTTTCCGCGACTACGTCGAAAGAACGACTTGGTAGTGAAAGTGCCCCCGGATAACTACGGATCGGTAACATCCCTCGAGGGGAGCAATTTTCATGCCATTCTTTTCAAACCTACGGTGCCGTAGGCTGGGGCGAAGTCGCGCATTCACTCAACATGGAGGCAAGAAATGACGAGGATTCTGACGCAGCTGGAGCTGCTACAAGAGCTGCAGCCGGTTGCCGAGGAGAACGTCAACCGCCACATCTCCATGGCCAAGGAATGGCATCCACACGACTACGTTCCGTGGGACGAGGGCCGTAACTTCGCAGCCATGGGTGGTGAAGACTGGAGTCTCGAACAGTCACAACTCGGCGAGGTAGCTCGCGCCGCGATGATCACCAACCTGCTCACCGAGGACAACCTGCCGTCGTACCACCGTGAGATCGCCGAGAACTTTTCGCAGGACGGTGCCTGGGGAACGTGGGTCGGCCGGTGGACCGCCGAGGAGAACCGCCACGGCATCGTGATGCGTGACTACCTCGTCGTCACGCGCGCAGTCGACCCCGTCGAGCTCGAGCGCTTCCGCATGGAACACATGACAAACGGTTACAGCGCACCCATCGACGAGGGCGACGCCGGCCTGCTGCACTCGGTCGCCTACGTGACCTTCCAGGAACTCGCGACGCGCGTCAGCCACCGCAACACCGGCAAGGCCTGCGACGAGCCGATTGCCGACAAGATGCTTCAGCGCATCGCCGCCGACGAGAACCTGCACATGATTTTCTACCGCAACATCTGCGCCGCCGCGCTCGATCTTGCTCCCGATCAGGCGCTCAAGGCTGTGGCGAACATCGTCCAGAACTTCCAGATGCCCGGTGCCGGCATGCCGAACTTCCGCCGCAACGGCGCCCTCATGGCCAAGCACGGCATCTACGACCTTCGCCAGCACCTCGACGAGGTCGTCTGGCCTGTCCTGCGTAAGTGGAACATCTTCGAGCGCAACGATTTCAGCGCCGAAGGCGAGAACACGCGCGAAGAGTTGGCGGCCTTCCTCGAGACACTCGCCGCCAACGCGACGAAGTTCGAGGAACAGCGCGATCGCATGCTCGCACGCGAAGCCGCCAAGCGCGAACAGCAGGCTTCTTAGTTTCACCAGCTATTCTGTGCCCGGTACCGGATTCGGTACCGGGCACTTCCAATTGTCACAAGTATTTGTTCAGAGGTAGACATGTCATCCCTTCGTATCGGTTCACTCGAGCTGCACAGCCCCGTGGTCCTCGCACCCATGGCGGGCGTCACCAACGTCGCCTTCCGCACGCTGTGCCGTGAACTCGAACTCGAACGTGCAGGCAGCACGTCCGGGCTCTACGTCTGCGAGATGGTCACCGCCCGCGCGCTCGTCGAACGCCAACCCGCCACGATGCACATGACCACGTTCGGTCCGACCGAAACGCCCAGGTCGCTGCAGCTGTACACCGTCGACCCGGATACGACTTACGCCGCGGCCAAGATGATCGTCGACGAGAACATGGCCGATCACATCGACATGAACTTCGGCTGCCCGGTACCCAAGGTGACCCGCAAGGGCGGCGGATCGGCGCTACCGTACAAGCGTCGACTGTTCGGTCAGATCGTCGCGGCAGCCGTGCGCGCCACCGAAGGCACCGACATTCCGGTCACCGTCAAGATGCGCGTCGGCATCGACCCCGAACATCACACGCACCTCGACGCAGGCCGGATCGCCGCAGCTGAAGGCGCCGCTGCCGTCGCACTTCACGCACGTACCGCGTCGCAGCGCTACTCCGGCACTGCTGACTGGAACGAGATCACGCGCCTCAAGGAACACGTCACCGACGTGCCGATCCTCGGCAACGGCGACATCTTCGACGCCTCGGATGCTGCCCGCATGATGAACGAGACCGGCTGCGACGGCGTCGTCGTCGGACGCGGCTGCCTCGGACGGCCATGGCTGTTCGCGGAACTCAGCGCAGCTCTCAACGGACAACAGATCGCCACGCCGCCGACGCTCGGCGAAGTCACCAAGATCATCGCCCGTCACGCCCAACTGCTCGCCGCACATCACGGTGAAATGAAGGGTCTGCGCGAACTTCGCAAGCACGTCTCCTGGTACATGCGTGGGTTCCCGGTCGGATCGGATCTGCGGGTCTCGATGGCTCTGGTCAGCACGTTGTCCGAACTGGACGATCTGCTCGGACAGCTCGACCACGACGTCCCGTTCCCCAAGGACGCCGAAGGCCCGCGCGGACGCCAAGGCTCACCCGGTCAGGTAGCACTCCCGGAAGGTTGGCTCGACGATCCCGAAGACGACCTTGTGCCGGTGGGAGCTGACATGATGCACTCTGGCGGCTAGCGAAAACACGCCGTCGGATTACTCACATCACTTTCTGAGTGAAGCACTCAGGATTCACCAGTAATATGGCTCCAGCTTCGTCGACAACCGGTTGACGCCGGCATCTGAATGACGAGTTACTGACAGTCGACGACGGGACAGGTTGCATCGGTGGGTGATGATCACGATTCGGGCCCACCTCCGCCCGAGAGCCGCGCCCCCTGGGAACGTCCGCTCGCAGACAAGCGCTTCCGCAACGCCCGACCGGACCAACCGGCAACGCCCCAGCGCCCTGCCACACCCCAGCGACCAACACCGCAACCACCCAGTCCCCCGGAGCGTCGCAGCAGTGGACGTACCGGGCGACGGGACTCGCCTCCGACCGACGACTCCGTTTCGGTCGCCGAGTTGGTCCGTCGGGTAGGCGACAAGAAGCCGCCACCAGCCCCGGCTGCGCCGCCCAAGCCGGCGCCGAACAAATCCGTACCACCCAAGACTCAATCTTCAGCAGCGTCGTCGCCGCCCCCGGCCCGGCCGATTCCCGCCCGTCCGACCGTTCCGCCCGCCGCTGCGGACTGGATCACCGAAGAACATCCCGTCACCTCCGCAGTGCCGCGGGTAGTCGGTGACACCGGCGCCACTCGTCTGGCGCAAAGCAAGATTCGCCGCCGCCATCGCGCAAAAGTGATCGGCCGATCGGCAGTAGCGTTCCTGGCCGTCATGTCTCTCGCATTGACCGGCGTCGTGTGGGGTTATCTGCGCTCGGTCGAAGGCGGATTCGATCAGATTGCGGCACTCGACACCGAGTCCGACGACATCATCGACGCCGGTGGTCAACTCGGCGACGAGACATACCTGATCATCGGCACAGATACCCGCGCCGGTGCGAGCGGTGAGATCGGCGCCGGAACCGTCGAAGACGCCGAAGGCGCCCGAGCCGACACGGTCATGCTGGTGAACATTCCCGCCGACCGAAGCCGCGTCGTCGCCGTCTCCTTCCCGCGTGACCTCGACGTCGAACGTCCGATCTGTCAGGGATGGGACAACGACGCCGGCAAGTACACCAGCGAAACCTTCCCGGCGGCGAGCGGCGACAAACTCAATGCGACATACGCACTCGGTGGCCCCAAATGCCTGGTCAAGGTCATCCAGAAGATGTCCGGCCTGAAAATCGGGCACTTCGTCGGAATGGACTTCGCCGGTTTCGAGCGCATGGTCGACACCGTCGGCGGTGTGAACGTCTGCTCCCCCGGACCGATCGAAGACGGCATCCTCGGAACCGTCCTCGCCTCCGGCGGCACGCAGATGCTCGACGGCCGTACCGCCCTCAACTACGTGCGTGCTCGCCACGTCGAAGCCGAGGGCAACGGCGACTACGGGCGCATCACCCGCCAGCAGAAGTTCCTGTCGGCGCTGCTCCGCTCGGCCCTGTCCAACCAGGTCCTCCTGAATCCGAGCAAGCTCAACGGATTCATCAACGCCTTCACCAGCGACACGTTCGTCGAAAACATCGACACCAAGTCACTGGTCACCCTCGGTCGCTCGCTCCAGAACGTCGACGCAGGCGCGGTCACGTTCTTGACGGTCCCCACGGACGGCACCAACGACTGGGGCAACGAGATTCCTCGCACGGACGAGATCAAGTCCCTCTTCCAGGCGATCATCGACGACGATCCGCTTCCGGGCGAAGAGCGCGAGGACACCACACCGTCGTCGACCAGTTCCACGACAACCGCGCCTACGTCCAGCACGCCGCCGGCCGCCACTTCCGTCGAGGCAATGAGCGCCTACAACATCTCGGTCGACGTCTCCAACGCGTCGGGAATCGCCGGGCTGGCCGCGACGATCGCCGACAGCCTCGCGGCTTACGGTTTCCAGATCTCCACAGTCGGTAACTTCAGCGCAGCCACCGGCCTGGCGAATGCCCAAGCGTCGACCACCGTCGTGCGCTACGCCGCAGGTTACGAGGCTGAAGCGGTGACCGTCGCGTCCTCGATTCCCGGCGCGGTTCTGGTTCTCGCTCCGAGCATGGGAGACATGATCGAGGTCGTCGTCGGAAGCAATTTCGCCGGCACCGTCGTCGCCCCCGCGGACCCGGGAACCATCCTGGCGGCAAATCCGACGTCGGTCGACACCAGCACCTCGACGGCTCTGCCCGCCGACATCGCCAGCGTCAACGCCGGCGACACCACCTGCGACTGACACGCGTTCATTCACCTTGCGTTCACCTGGTGCTTGTGACTTGGTCTTTCACGGCACGTAGGCTCTGACCTCATGCGCGTGGCTTACAACGAACAGATGACCGAGCTTGCAGACACGCTCGGCGAGATGGCAGGACTGGCAGGTGCCGCTATGGAGCGCGCCACCCAGTCCCTGCTCCAGGCAGACCTGTCCCTGGCAGAACAAGTAATCGGCGAACACGACAAGATCACCGAACTCAGCACCATCTGCGAGGAGCGCGCGTTTGCGTTGCTCGCCTTGCAGGCTCCCGTTGCCGGAGATCTGCGCTCGGTGGTCAGCGGAATCCAGATCGTCGCCGACATCGACCGCATGGGCGCACTCGCCCTGCACGTCGCCAAGATCGCGCGCCGCCGACATCCCAACCACGTGCTTCCTGAAGAGGTCAACGGCTACTTCGCCGAGATGGGACGCATCGCTGTCTCCATCGGTGCGGCCGCCAAGGTCGTCCTCGAGACCCGCGACCCCGAGCGCGCTGCCCGTCTGCGCGAAGAAGACGAAGCGATGGACGACCTCCACCGCCACCTCTTCACCGTCCTCATGGACCGTGAGTGGAAGCACGGCGTTGCCGCCGCAGTCGACGTCACGCTGCTCGGCCGCTTCTACGAGCGATTCGCCGACCACGCCGTCGAGGTCGGCCGACGTGTCATCTTCCTGGTGACCGGCAAGCTGCCCGAAGAGCCCGAAACCACCGAGAAGGTCGACAACCTCACCTCGTACCCGGATCTCTGAACCCAACCGTCCACGTGAGTAAAAGGCGGCCGCGCACTTGCGCGGCCGCCTTTCCTATTCAGTTCTCGTGCAACCAGGTTTCCAACGTGGGTCCTGCAGTTGTGGATCCCGGCGCGGGTAGCAACGCCCCACCCTTCATCGCCTTACCCGCTCCCGGCATCGAGATCGGGATCAGCCACTTACGTCGGCCACGGTATTTCAAGATCTCGCGCGTCATGGCCGGGATCTCGAGGACCTCGGGCCCGGCCAGGTCCGGAGCCCTCCCGGTCGGACCGTTCTGAGCGCAGGTCACGAGCGCCTCGGCAACGGTCTTCGCTGCCACCGGTTGTGACCGCATCCGAGGAACCATCGCGATCGGCCCCAGTCCGAACAGCGCGATCGTCTTCTCGCCGAACTCGAACCACTGAGTGGATCGCAGGATCGTGAAAGGAATACTCGACGCTTCCACCGCGCGTTCCTGCGCAGCCTTCCCCTGGTAGTAACCGAAGGACTTCAATCGCGGATCGTCGCAGTTCACGATCGAGAGCAGCACGTGATGCTTAACGCCTGCTCTGGCTTCGGCCGCGGCGATGTTCTTCGCTGCCGTCTCGAAGAACTCGATTGCCTTCTTGGCACTGTTGGTGACGTGATCACTCACGTCGACGACCACGTCGGCACCGACAAATGCTTCGTCCAACCCCGCACCCGTGGAGATGTCTACTCCCGTCGATCGAGCGGCGGCGACGACGTCATGGCCCCCGATTTTCGCCTGCTCGACGACCAGCTTTCCCATCTGGCCGGTTCCGCCCAGAACAACAATTCGCATGATGCCTCCGTCAAACCCGTGCGCCCGGCTCTCTTCGGCCTGGTCACATACTGGACGACGCAGCCTCCCGAAGTGTGACGGTCGGGCGAATCAGTCGCTGTACTTCTGCGAAACCCGCCCACGCCACCGCGACCAGATCGGATCCAACGCTGCGCTCGCCTCGTGTGCGTGATCGGCCACGGCCCGTGCCAGCATCCCTGCTCCCGCCAGCGGCGTCACGTGCCCTTCGACGTCGTCGGTAGTCTTCATCCCCAACAGCATGGTCGTACCGAGCACGCGATGGCCACCGAGAATTCCCGGCAGCGAACGGCCAGGAACGCTACGCAGGTCGAGAGTTTCCACGAGCAGCGCGTCACCGTCGACGGTAATGCGCTGATCCGAGCGAAGCGCACCGCCGGTTTCGCCGGTCCGGCCGAATACGATCATCTCGTCGAGCAGCGCAACGGCATCGGATTCCAGTGAAATATCCACGCGCCTGGTCACATCCGCGCCGCCCGCGACGACAAACGGTGCCGCGCGCCAGATCAGCGCCGCACCGGCGCCGACGCTCGCCGAAGCCGACCACGACGCCCGGCCGCCACGCGCGTTGTACGCGACGGTCCCCGACGGCTCGATCACCTCGAGGCACGTACCCGGAGCGACTACGAATTCGATACGCAGGTCGTCGCCGGCCAGCAGCGTTGCACTGTGCCCTACCAAGGCAATTCGCACGGTGAGCCCGCGAGCGTCGACGAACCGCGGGGCCAGGAAGTCGCCCGAGATCAGCTCTCGCGCAACAGCGGTGTCACCCACTCTCTCGACGACGACCCGCGTAGCTCCGGTGCGCATCAGTGAGCGTGAGAGTGGCTGTGCCCGTGACCGTGTCCGTGGTCTTCTTCATCGGCATGGAAGTGCGGCGCCATCGGCCCCGGATCCTGCGGGGTGTGACTACCCGCACGGTGAGCTGCGATGACCTGGCGAAGCCACGCACTGAGTTGGTCGATCGTCGCGTGATCCTTCTGGCTGAGCGCGAGAACGGGAAGTCCGTCTCGCGCGGCCGTGGCATCGGCCACCATCTGGACCGCGTCGACGTCGACGTACGGGGCCAGGTCGATCTTGTTGACCACCAACAGATCTGCCCGCTCGATGCCGGGACCACCCTTACGTGCGACGTCTCCGCCGCCCGCGACGTCGATGCAGAAGATCTGGGCGTCGACCAGTGCCGGGCTGAACGTGGCGGTCAGGTTGTCACCGCCGCTTTCCACGATCACCATGTCGAGGGGATGGAACTGACGCTCGAGGTCTTCGACCGCAATGAGGTTCGGCGTGACGTCGTCACGAATAGCCGTGTGCGGGCACGCACCGGTCTCGACTGCGACGATGCGCTCGATCGGCAGAACGTTGGCCGCGCGCAACAGTCGCGCGTCCTCGTCGGTGTAGATGTCGTTGGTGACCACCGCGATCTCGTACTCCGCCGCGAGTTCGCGGCAGATGGTGGCGATGAGGGTGCTTTTGCCGGTGCCGACGGGGCCGGCAACGCCGAGCCTCAAACCTCTTGCAGCAGTGGTGGTGTTGTTCAGGTTGTCAAGCACGGAAAATCCTCCTGGATCGAGCGTGGTGTTCGAGTGACCATTGTTCGACCAACGGCCCTGTTGTTGCGGGTATATCTGCGACGCCCTCGACGGCTACGGCAGCCGCGGCGACGGTTTCGATGGTCGGGGCTGCTCGGAGCAACCATTCGACCGGTTCTGCCGGATCCACCGGCAGTAGCTTCAATGCCGCCGACGCCACCGTTTGGGCGTCGTCGTACAAACAAGATCTGGCTGCCTGCAGGTCGTCCATCCCGGAGACCGCCGTGAAGACGCCCAACGCGAGCGGACGCATCGGATGCCCAGGCAGCGCCATGAGCATCTGCACCGCGGGGTGCTGCGGCCACAATCGCGACGCCAGTCTCGCCAGCCCACGGCCGAGCTGAATCGACGCCTCACGCAGCGGTGCACTGGGAGTCCGAGCGAGCAGTTCCCTCGAGATGTCCTCGAGTTCGCCTGCACTACCCTCACTTACGGCCCAGCGGCGCGTGACCACCGTTGAAGCGGCCTCGACAAGTCCGACTGTTTCGAGTCGACCGCGAATGAAGTCAGGGACCTGACTCTGCAGGAGTCCGCCCGTCAGTGCCGGTTCCAACCCCGACGAGTGCGCGTGACCGCCGGTAGGCAGACGCCCGTCTGCCAAGAGCATCGATGCTATCTCGGCAGATGCCGTCTCGATCGACATGGTTTCAGAACAGCATGTAGCGCTGAGCCATCGGCACCACGTCAACGGGGTTGGGCGCGATCAGGTCGCCGTTGACCTTGATGGCAAACGTCTCCGGATCGACGTCGATGGACGGCAGCGCCGTGTTGTTCGGCATGTCCGCCTTGGTGAGGTGTCTCGTCGGACGAACACCGGTAAGGGTGCGGGTGAGACCGAGACGATCGGCCAGACCGTCCTCGATGGCCATCGGAGAGACGAACGTCGTGGACAGGTGCGGGGCCGATCCCGGAGTCGCCGCGATGGCCGGGCGAACGAACACCGGCTGCGGGGTCGGGATAGCAGCATTCGGATCACCAAGCGGCGCAGCAACTATCGCCCCGCCCTTGATCACGGCAGAAGGACGGACTCCGAAGAACGCGGGATCCCACAGCACCAGGTCCGCCATCTTCCCGGCCTCGACCGAGCCGATCTCGTGATCGATACCGTGCGCCACCGCGGGGCAGATCGTGTACTTGGCGACGTAACGCCGCGCACGCTCGTTGTCGGCCGGCATGCTGGTGCCCAGCTTGCCGTACTGGGCCTTCATGACGTGAGCCACCTGCCATGTCCGCAGGGTCACCTCACCGATACGGCCCATCGCTTGGGCGTCGGACGAGGTGATCGAGATGGCTCCGATGTCGTGCAGAAAGTCTTCTGCTGCAATCGTTGTCGGCCGGATCCGGGACTCGGCAAAGGCAAGATCCTCCGGAACCCGGGGATTGAGCGCATGACACACGATGAGCATGTCGAGGTGCTCGGCAACCGTGTTGACGGTATGCGGCAACGTCGGATTGGTCGATGCCGGAAGAACGTTCGGCTCACCTGCCGTCACGATGATGTCCGGTGCGTGCCCGCCGCCGGCGCCTTCCGCATGGAACACGTGGATCCCACGTCCGGCAATCGCATCCAAAGTGTGCTGTACGTAACCGGTTTCGTTGAGGCTGTCGGCGTGCAGCGCTACCTGGAGGCCGAACTCGTCGGCTGCGCGCAGCGCTGCGTCGATCGCAGCCGGAGTGGAACCCCAGTCCTCGTGGACCTTGAATCCGCCTGCGCCGGCGAGAGCTTCCTGACGCATGGCCTCATGGCTGACGGTGCTGCCCTTGCCGAGGAGAAGAACGTTGAGCGGGATGTGGTCGAGGGCGCGGTGCATCATCGTCAAGGACCAGGCGCCGGGTGTGACGGTGGTTGCCTTGCTTCCCTCGGTGGGGCCCGTTCCGCCGCCCGCCACCGTCGTCGTACCGGTCGCGAGCGCCTCCATCATCTCGATTTCACTGAGGAAGTGCACGTGCGTGTCGATCGCACCCGCGGTGAGGATCTTCCCCTCGCCGGCGATCACGTCGGTGCTCGGCCCGATGAGCAACTTGGGGTGCACGCCATCCATGATGTCGGGGTTACCGGACTTGCCGATCGCAACGATGCGTCCGTCGCGAATTCCCACGTCTGCCCGGACGATTCCCCAGTGATCGAGAATCACCGTGTTGGTGATGACGACGTCGAGAGCACCCTGGTCGCGAGTGGTCAGGCCCTGGCCCATCGACTCGCGGATGCTCTTACCGCCGCCGAAGACCATCTCGTCGCCGGTCGCGGTGTAGTCGTGCTCGATCTCGATCCACAGATCTGTGTCGGCCAAACGGATCTGGTCGCCTGCGGTCGGGCCGTACAGGGAGGCGTAGCCGCGTCGATCGATCCTGCTCATTCGGCTGTCCTCTCAACTGTCGTCGCGGCGTCGTCCGGTGAATCCGCCTCGATTGGAACATCACTCACACGCACGTTCACCGAGGACGCTCGCAAAGGTTCTTCGACCTCGACGCCGGGCGTGCCGAACGGCATGACGGTCTTGGGCTCGCGCGCATGTGTCGGTAGGTCTTCGTCCGGCACGATCTGCAGGCCCGGAACCCTTTTGAGTCCGCCGAGCGCGATCAGTGTCACCGTTCTGCTGACCCCGGGTTCGAACCGAACCGACGTTCCCGAGGGGATGTCGAGCCGGAAGCCGTCTGCCGCTTCGCGATCGAAGGTCAACGCCGGGTTGGCCGCGGGAAGGTGGAGATGTGAACCGATCTGAATGGGGCGATCGCCGTCGTTGACGACGACCATCGTGATCTTCTCCGCGTCCGTGCCGAACTCGAGCGGTTCGGTGGACACACGTACCTCGCCGGGAATCATCGAATGGGCTCCGTCACGGTGACCAGCTTGCGACCGTCCGGAAAAGTGGCCTCCACCTGGACGTTTGCAATCATCTCGGGTACCCCTTCCATCACGTCGTCGCGGGTGAGCACTTGCCGACCGGCGTTCATCAGTTCCGCAACCGTCATTCCGTCACGCGCGCGCTCGAGAATCCAGCACGAGATCAGTGCCATCGCTTCGGGGTAGTTCAGCAGTACCCCGCGCTCGCGGCGGTCACGGGCGACCATGCCCGCGACGCTCAGGAGCAGCTTTTCGGTATCTGAAGGGGTGAGGTGCACTGACAAGCCCTTCCGGTTGTGAAACGACATCGATCGACAGCGTGCTGTCGGGCCGAGATTAGCATTGCCCGAAGCGTCGTCAGTATCCACGAGATTCACGTCGTCGGCTACTTCAGCGCCCACTCGGCGCACTTGCGCTGCTCATCGAATTATTCGGGCGCCCAACGACGCTCAGCTCTGCGCACCGGAGTGGGAACTATCACCACAACCAAAAAGTTTCACCCCCGTCTCCTGTTGGAAACGGGGGTGAAACATGATCGTGCAGGGTTGATCCCGGGACCTATCCGAAGCGGCCGGAGATGTAGTCCTCGGTGGCCTTCTGCGTCGGGTTCGAGAAGATCTTCTCGGTGTCGTCGATCTCGACGAGCTGACCGGGCTTGCCGGTTGCCTCGAGGTTGAAGAATGCCGTCTGGTCACTCACACGCGCAGCCTGCTGCATGTTGTGCGTGACGATGACGATCGTGAAGTCCTTCTTCAGCTCGGTGATCAGGTCTTCGATCGCGAGAGTCGAGATCGGGTCGAGCGCGGAGCACGGCTCGTCCATGAGCAGGACGTCGGGCGAGACCGCGATGGCACGCGCGATGCACAGACGCTGCTGCTGACCGCCTGAGAGGCCGCCACCGGGCTTGTCGAGGCGATCCTTGACCTCGTTCCACAGGTTGGCACCGCGCAGCGAACGCTCGGCCACCTCGTCGAGCTTCTTCTTGCTGCGCTCGCCCTGCAACTTCAAGCCCGCGACGACGTTGTCCTTGATGGACATGGTCGGGAAGGGGTTGGGTCGCTGGAACACCATGCCGATGGTCTTGCGAACACCGACCGGATCGACGTTCGAGCCGTAGATGTCCTCGCCGTCGAGCAGCACCGAACCCTCGACGCGCGCACCGGGAATCACTTCGTGCATGCGATTGAGTGAACGGAGAACGGTGGACTTGCCGCAACCGGACGGGCCGATGAAGGCGGTGACGCTCCGGGGCGGGACGGACAGGCCCACATCGGCGACGGCGTGGAACTTGCCGTAGTAGATGTTGACGTCCTTGAGATCCAGACGCTTGGCCATTACCGGCTCCCTACTGAGTTGTTGACGCTGTTGAGTACGAACATGTTCCGCGGCCGCATCACTTACTTCTGACCTGTGAGAAGTGACCGATCAGCTTCGCGACGATGTTGAGGATCGCGATCAGCAGGATCAGGGTCAGTGCTGCGCCCCAGATGCGGTTGGTGCCGGCGTCGGTGGGGTTGTTCATCTCGGCGACCATGACGGAAGGCAGTGTGCCCATTTCGCCGTTGAACAGGTCGAAGTTGATGAACGGTGCGTAGCCGACGAGGATCAGCAGCGGTGCGGTCTCACCGAGCACGCGTGCCAGGGCCAGCATGACGCCGGTGATGATGCCGGGAAGTGCCGTCGGCAGAACGATTTTCGAGATGGTCTTCCACTTCGGCACACCGAGCGCGTACGACGCCTCTCGCAGATCCATCGGGACGATGCGCAGCATTTCCTCGGTGGAGCGGATGACGACCGGGACCATCAGAAGGACCAGAGCCAGTGACACCGCAAACGCGGACTTGGGGAAGCCGAAGGTCGCGATCCACAGGGCGTAGATGAACAGCGCAGCCACGATCGACGGAACACCGCTGAGGATGTCGACCATGAACGTGGTCAGCTTGCCCAGCTTCGACTTCCGGTCGGCGTACTCCACCAGGTAGATCGCGACGAAGATACCGAGCGGGATGGAGAAGACCGCGCACACGATGCCTTGCAGCAGGGTGCCGATCAATGCGTGATAGATACCGCCGCCGTCGGCCGACGCCGTCAATCCGCTCAGCGAGTTGGTGAACCAGGTAGGCGACGTCAGAGCGGGCAGGCCCTTGGCGATGACCGTGAAGAGCACCCAGACCAACGGGATGAGCGCGATGACGACTGCCAGGCTCACCAGGATGGTCGCGATGACGTCCTTGGCACGACGACGAGCGCCGACGCCTTGGAAAGTGGGGGCCTTGACCGGCCGGTCCAGAGTGGAGGTCATGGGTCAGTCCTTCTTTCCGGCGATCACTGCGCGGGCAGCCGCGTTGACGACGAAGGTCAGTACGAACAGCACCAGTCCGGCCGCGATGTACGCGCCTGCCTGGATGTCGTTGTTGAACTCCGCGTAGCCGAGGGCGATCTTGGAGGCGATGGTCGAGCCGCCGTCGAACAGCGACCAGCCGAAGGCCTGAGAGGTGGTGCGCAGGATCAGGTAGAGCGCCATCGTCTCACCGAGTGCGCGTCCGAGACCGAGCATCGAGCCGCTGATGTAGCCGGACTTACCGAACGGGATGACCGTGGTGCGCACAACTTCCCAGCGCGTGGCGCCGAGGGCGAGTGCGGCTTCGATCTGTGATCGCGGGGTCTGGATGAACACCTCGCGGGTCACTGCGGTGATGACCGGAAGGATCATCACGGCGAGGACGATGCCTGCGGTGAAGATGGTGCCGCCACCGGTGATCGATCCGCTGCCGTCGGCGAAGAGCGGGAACCAGCCGAGAGTGTCGTTGAGCCACACCGCGACCGGGGTGATCGCCGGAGCGAAGACGAGAAGTCCCCACAGGCCGTAGACGATGGACGGCACAGCTGCCAGAAGGTCGATCGTGTACGACAGTGGCCGCGTGAGCCACTTGGGTGAGTACGAAGTCAGGAAGATCGCAATGCCCAGTGCGATCGGCATCGCGAGCACCAGTGCGAACAGCGAGACCAACACCGTGACCTGGAAAAGATCGAGGACACCGAACGCCATCGCGTTGATGTTCTGCGTGACCCATTCACGGCTGGTCAGGAAGTTGACCTGGTTCCGGCTCAAAGCAGGAACAGCACGCCAGATCAGGAACGCGCCGATCGCCGCGATGACAACCGTGATGAAGATTGCCGAACCGGAGGCGAGCGAGCTGAAGATGCGGTCACCCGGACGGGTCACCGTCTTGCTGTTGCCGCTACCCGGACCGTCACCCTTCGGAGGATGCTCGGTTTCTGGAGCCTTGGTGGAAGTAATCGTGTCCTCCGTGGTGCCGTTCGGACCGCCCACCCCGGCCCCGCTGGTTGCGGGGCCGGGAGAACGAGATGTCGAGGTGATGGGCGCGTCACTCATGCGCGCTCACTTCCTTCACGTCTGAATGTAGATCCATGAGCTTGTCCGCACGAGTCTCTAGGTCAGCTGATTGCCGTGATGGACGCGTTGAGGCGATCCTGGACGTTGGACGGCAGCGGGACGTAACCCTGCTCGGCCAGGTTGGCCTGACCCTCGTTGGCCGCGCTCGTCAGGAACGACTTCACTGCTGCGGAGGTGTCCGCGTCGTAGCCCTTGGAGCAGACGATCGAGTACGTGGCGAGAACCAGCGGGTAGGCGCCGGCTTCGTTGGTCTTGAAGATCGACGCGAGGTCGAGCGTCAGGTCGCCGGTTGCGTCGGACTTGAACTTCGCGCCTGCGATCGACTTCGCGGCCGTGTCGTTGGTCAGTGCGACTGCCTCGGAGCCGGTGTTGATTTCGGCAACCGAGAGCTTGTTCTGATCGGCGAACGACTTCTCGACGTAGGTGATCGAACCCGGTGCCGTGGCAACTGCCTGTGCAACGCCCGCCGAACCCTTGGCGCCCTCACCGACGCCACCGGTGAAGTCGGACCCTGCGCCCGACGTCCAAGCACCGTTCGATGCCGCGTCGAGGTACTTCTGGAAGTTGTCGGTGGTACCCGAGGAATCGGAGCGGATCACGGTGGTGATCTTCTCGTCGGGAAGCGATGCACCGGAGTTGAGCGCGGCGATTGCCGGATCGTTCCACTTGGTGATGCCGCCGTTGAAGATCTTCGCGAGAACCTCTGCGTTGAGAACGAGCTTGTCGACGCCGTCGAGGTTGTATGCAACTGCGATCGGGCCGAAGACGAGGGGAAGGTTCCAGGCTTCGCCGCCGACGCAACGCTCCTTGGCCTTGTCGGCCTGCTCGTCCTTGATGGCCGAGTCGGAGCCGGCGAAGTCGATCTGGCCGGCGATGAACTGTGTACGACCGTCGCCCGAACCGCTGGGGTTGTACGCGACGTTGACCGTCTTGCCCTTTTCCTGGCACACGGAGATGTAAGTGGCGACGAACTGGTCCATGGCGTTCTTCTGTGCCGAGGAACCAGCGGCAGAGAGGTTGCTCTTGCCTTCGCACGTTGCGTTCGATGCGGACGCGTCCACACCCGTCGACGACGAGTTGTTGTCGCTGCCACATGCGGCCAAGGTCATGGCGCCCACGGCCACTACACCGAGCAGGGCACCACTGCGCTTGAGATTCACCAAGATCCTCCGGAAATCGCTACCGCCACGCCCACGATCGGGCGGCGACATGAGACGCAGAATGATTGAAATCTGCATCAGGCAACACGGCGCTGCCCACAGAGAAAAGTAGGCGGGCGCGGTGTCCGGCTGGACCACACATGGTTAACGGAGAATGAACAGACTGGACATTTCTGCGTGTCCGACTGTGACGTCAGAGCGCGCGGGCGTAAGCCATGTCCACGTGGAAGCGATCGAAGCCGAGTCGTTCGTACGTGTGGAGGGCGGCCGTGTTGTCGCCTTCGACGTACAGAAGGACGGTTCCGAGGCCGCGATCACGCAGGTAATGCATGCCCGCGAGAGTCAGCACTCGGCCGAGACCTCGTCCCTGCGCCGCGGGATCGATCCCCACGACGTACACCTCCCCCAGCTCCGGATCGTCACCTTCGGGTGCGTGCACCTTGGTCCAGTGAAAGCCGAGAAGAGTATCGGGATCGGTGTCCGCGAACGCCATGAACAGACCAGCAGGGTCGAACCAACCTTCGGCCGTTCTCTCGTCGATCTCCGCCTGGGTCCAGCCGCCCTGCTCGGGATGCCAGGAGAAGGCCGCATTGTTGACGCGAAGGATCTCGGAATCGTCTTCGGGTCCACGATACGTCCGAATCGTCACACCTTCGGGCACAACGATTTCCGGAAGCTGCGGAGCATCGAGTGGTCGACGCAGCTGCAGGAGTTCACGAACGCTGACCAGATCGAGGGTCTTGGCGAATTCGACTGCGGCGTCGACGTTTCCGTGCGCCCAGACACGCGTGCCCGGCCGGCCCTCGTCGAATACCGCTGCGGCAAGCCTGGTTCCGATGCCGCGACGCCGCGCCTGCGGGTCGACCACCAACTCGGCCATGTCGGGATGCTCGTCCGAACCGGCTTGCAGCTGCGCATAACCGACGACTGCATCGCCGTCGAGTTCGAGGAAGTGTCGCGCGGCGCCGCGCCCGGCAACGGCATGGCGCCCCTGTTCCGACACGGGCGCCTTGCCGTCGAACTCGGTTGCGCGATCGAGAAGCGCGGAAACCTGCTCGGCGAATCCAGCCGGCAGTGAATCTGTCCAACCCACGTCAGACCACCGATCCGTCGGCCGCGTCGTAGTCGACGTCCTCGTCGTCCTCGAACTGAACGGGAGCAGCTGCGCCACCCTTGGCCCTGGTCGGACGCACTGCCTTATATCCGACATTTCGGACTGTACCGATCAAGGACTCGTATTCGGTGCCGAGTTTCGCCCGCAGACGACGCACGTGGACGTCGACCGTCCTGGTGCCGCCGAAGAAGTCGTAGCCCCACACTTCCTGCAGCAGCTGCGCCCGGGTGAATACCCGTCCGGCGTGCTGCGCGAGGTACTTGAGCAGCTCGAATTCCTTGTAAGTCAAATCAAGGGGCCGTCCACGCAGTCGTGCCGTGTACGTCCCCTCGTCGATAACCAGTTCGCCCAGCGTGATCTTTCCCGACGCTTCCGGACTGGCCACACCGCCGCTGCGGGCGACCAACAACCGCAATCGGGCGTCCACCTCAGCCGGACCGGTACCGGGAAGCAGGATGTCGTCCAACCCCCAGTCGGCGTTGACGGCAACGAGTCCGCCTTCGGTGAGGACGGCGACCACAGGTACTGCGGATCCTGTGCTTCCGAGCAATCGACACAACCCGCGTGCGGCAGCCAGATCGGTGCGCGCATCCACCAATGCCACGTCCGCGGAACTTGCCTCGAGTAGCGAGGAAACCTCTGTGGGGGCAGGCCGAACCGAGTGCGCCAGCAACGCCAACGCCGGTAGTACAGCTTCCGGGTTGGGGTCGGAGGTGAGGAGGAGCAGTTCCACACGGCCTCCTATCTAGTAGCCCGCGCAACCCGTGAGGGCAACGCTCGAGTAGTTCGACGCTTTTGGTCGGTCCCTACATTAGCGTGCCTGGTACCGGGGCCGTCGCATCGAACCCCGACCGGAGTCCGTCACAATGGTGCGGTGCGCAAACTGATCATCGGCATCGTCTTTCTCCTCGGCCTCGGACTGGTGGCCGATTTCGGCGCGGCCGCGTACGCCGAGTACCGGGTTTCCCGCGAGCTCCGAACCGGCGCATCACTCGAGTCGGATCCGGAGGTCACCTTCAACGGGTTCCCCTTCCTCACCCAGGCACTCGGCGGGAAATACAAGGACGTCTACGTCAGAGCTACCGGCGTCCAGAGCGACGTGGTGGGCGAAGTGACCGTCGAGGCCGATCTGCGCGGGGTCACCGTTCCCTTCTCCGACATCGTGAACGGCAATGTCACCCAACTCCCCGTCGACAAACTCGACGGCCGGATGGGAATCAACGCCACCGACCTCGGAAAGCTGCTCAACATCCCTGACCTGCAGGTATCTTCGCCGCCGGCCAACAAGTCGGATGGCACCGGGGGCAGCGGCGGAACCGGAGCGAGCACCGCGGGCGCCGTCGTGCTGACGGGAACGGTTGCCGTCGGTCCGGTCGAGACTGCAGTGAGCGTGCAGGCCAACCTGGTTCTGGAAGGTGGGCAGGTCAAGATCGTCGCCAGCAATCTGTACTTCGGTCCGGAGGGCAAAGCCGATTTCTCGATCCCCGCAGCACTCGAACCCGTCGTCCTCGGCTTGTTCAGCTACACGATCGATCCGCAGGCACTCCCCTACGGAATTCAGCCGAGCCTGGTCTACGCGGAAGGCGGAAGAATCGTGATCGAAGGCAGCGCCGAAAACACGACGATCGATCTCGCAGAGCTGCAGAACCGATGACCGGGATCACAATTCTGCTGGTCGCGCTGGTCGCCGTCGTCGCGGTCGGGCTCTTTCTCAAGTCGCGCAACGGAAAGGTCCGAGTCACCACGCCGGCCGCGACCGGCGCGGCGGACAGTCGCCTCGAACTGCTCCGCGCCGCTGGAGTCTCTTCGCCGAACGGCGGACCCGTCGTACTGCATTTCTCTGCCGACTGGTGCGGACCGTGCGCGGCAGTACGCCGCGTCGTCGGTCAGGTCGTGATCTCGATGGCCGACGCTCCCCGTCCGCCGGTGGAGATCGAGCTCGACATCGACAAGGAACCGGCTCTGGCACGCGAGATGAGTGTCCTCTCGCTGCCCACCACCTTCATCCTCGACGGTGGCCTGGAGGAACAGTTCCGGGTGTCCGGAGTGCCATCCGCAGCGGATCTGAAAGCTGCACTCGTACCACTATCCGGACCCCACGAGCCAAAATCCGAGAATTCGGGGTAAACTCGCCGACGTGCAAACCCGCCACGAGCTGATGCTCACCCGACGCCGCGCAGTAGACCTGTGCCGCCTCGGGGGCTGTTGCTGTACCTGTTGCTGATCACCACATCCGTCAGATCTCTCTGACCTTCGAGCTTTCGCTCACGTGATCAATCCACCGAGTGGGACTTTGACGTCCCGTTTTCTCGGTCCAGGCACAGCATCATGCAATCCAGCGCAGGAGCACTCCCGATGTCCACAACCACACCCCAGCTCGAGCAGGTCGACGTCCGCGGACCTCGATTCGCCGCGTGGGTCACCACCGGCGTTCTCGTACTCACGCTCATCCTCTCGACCTTCTCACTGCCCGCCGCCACCGTCGTTCTCGCACTGCAGGCCATAGTCTTCGCGGTCGGAGCGGTACTCGGCCCCAAGCGCAGCCCGTACGGCCAGATCTTCGGCAAGCTCGTCGCCCCGCGACTCTCGCCGGTCAGCGAACGCGAACCCGTGGCACCGCTGCGCTTCGCGCAGTTCGTCGGCTTCGTCTTCGCATTGGCAGGCACGGTCGGTTTCCTGGCCGGGTCGACGATCGTCGGCACCGTTGCCACCGGCTTCGCCTTGTTCGCGGCCCTGCTCAACGCCGCGTTCGGTATCTGCCTCGGCTGCCAGATCTATCCACTCGTCGCAAGGCTGCGAAATACCGGCCGTGCTACCACCGCGTGAAAACGCTTGCCCCACAACCCTGCTGAACCCCTGCTAGATAACGACCGATGCAAGACCATATCGAAAGGAACACCATGGCTCGCTCCGACGTCCTAGTCTCCGCTGACTGGGCTGAGCAGAACCTCAACACCCCCAAGACCGTTTTTGTCGAGGTGGACGAGGACACCAGCGCATACGACGGCGGCCACATCGAGGGTGCAGTCAAGCTCGACTGGCGCAAGGACCTCCAGGACGGCGTCCGACGCGACTTCCTGAACCAGGAGCAGTTCTCGGATCTGCTCTCCGCCAAAGGCATTGCGAACGACGACACCGTCGTTCTCTACGGTGGCAACAACAACTGGTTCGCCGCTTACGCTTACTGGTACTTCAAGCTGTACGGCCACCAGGACATCAAGCTGATCGACGGCGGCCGCAAGAAGTGGGAACTCGACGGACGCCCGCTCTCCAAGGACGCAGTCAACCGCGAAGCCACGCAGTACAAGGCCGAGACCCCCGACTTCTCGATCCGCGCTTTCCGCGACGAGGTCATCGACGCCATCGGCAGCAAGAACCTCGTCGACGTTCGTAGCCCTGACGAGTTCTCGGGCAAGATCCTCGCTCCCGCCCACCTTCCGCAGGAGCAGGCGCAGCAGCGTGGCCACGTCCCCGGAGCCATCAACATCCCGTGGAGCACCACCGCCAACGAGGACGGCACCTTCAAGTCGGACGACGACCTCGCCAAGCTGTACGCGGAAAAGGGCTTCGACGACACCAAGGAAACGATCGCCTACTGCCGCATCGGCGAGCGTTCGAGCCACACCTGGTTCGTCCTGCAGGAGATCCTCGGCAAGAACAACGTCAAGAACTACGACGGCAGCTGGGTCGAATACGGCTCACTCGTCGGCGCACCGATCGAATTGGGAGCCTGATCATGTGTGGAGCACCTACCCAGGGCCAGACCCTGCCTGCCGGCGTCGACGTCGAGAAGGAAACGGTCATCACCGGCCGCGTTCTCGCAACTGACGGCCAGCCCATCGGCGGCGCATTCGTGCGTCTGCTCGACGGCTCCGGAGAGTTCACGGCCGAGGTCGTGGCATCGGGAACCGGCGATTTCCGCTTCTTCGCCGCTCCGGGCGAGTGGACCGTGCGTGCACTGTCCAGCTCGGGCAACGGCACCTCCACCGTCGCTCCCGAGGGCTCGGGCGTGCACAACGTGGACGTGACCGTCAGCAAGTAATTCCTGCTTTGTCAGGCGGCCCCGCACCCCTCCGGTGCGGGGCCTTCTGCATTCCGGCTCCCGATTTTTCCGGTCGGTCGCCGCGGTCTAAGATGTACCCGTGGTCATTTTCTTCGAGGTACTCCTCGCACTCGCATCCGTCATGATCGCTTGGTTCTCCGTGTACGTCGTGTACCGCTTGGTCACCGACGAGTCGTGAGTCAGGCTCCGGATTCAGGGTCCGACGCGACCGCTGACGATTCCGCCGCTGCAGGTGCCGTGAGGCGCGGCAGCGGGGACGAAGCTGTCGCCATCGCCGTCGAGCGCTCCAAGTCGACGGCGTCGCTCAACATTCCGACCCTGCCGGACCTTCCGTTGCCGGAGGACACCGCAAACCTGCGCCTCGGCCCGGATATCAATCCCGAACTCCTCGCGCTTCTCCCCCTCGTCGGTGTCTGGCGCGGCGAAGGTGAAGGACACGACGAGAACGGCGACTACGCCTTCGGTCAGCAGATCGTCATCTCGCACGACGGCGGCCCGTACCTCAATTGGGAGTCCCGGTCCTGGCGCATCGACGCCGAGGGCAAGTACGTGAGCCCCGATCTGCGCGAGAGCGGTTACTGGCGCATGGGCGGCGACGGCATCCCGGGCAGCGTCAACCAGGAAGTGGTCGAACTCCTGCTCAGCCACAGCTCCGGTGTCGTCGAAATGTACTACGGGCGCGCACTCACCCAAGCGTCGTGGGAACTTGCCACCGACGTGGTGATCCGCAGCCAGTCCGGTGCACTGTACGGCGGCGCGAAGCGTCTGTACGGCATCGTCGAAGGCGGCGACCTTGCGTACGTCGAAGAGCGGATCATGTCTGACGGTGGCCTGGAACCGCGTCTCTCGGCCCGCCTGACGCGCTACATCGGCTAGCTCTGCTGTGCGCCTTTATTAACCCCCGGCGGTTAATAAAGGCGCACAGCAGATTTATCCACAGGCACCGACAAATTCCACAGGCGGGCTCTGGAGCGGCAGTTTCGACCGATTCCTGTCGGACCGCGATCTCACGGTATTCGCATGAGCTGCGACTACATCGATCCTGATCTCCGAAGACTCTTCGACTTCCAACACGGACTCGCGACCAACAAACAACTACGCCCTTTCGGCTATTCACCGCGGCGAATCCAACACCTGGTCGAATCGGGTCAATGGACAACCGTCCTCCACGGCGTTCAATCCAGCACCAACGGCCCACTCAACCGAGCAATGATTCTCGAGGCCGCCCTTCTGTTCGGCGGCGGAGAGACCTACCTGAGTCACCGGACGGCAGCTGAAGAGTGGGGACTCACGCACATCGAGTCCGAACTGCCGGTCCACATCACGGTCCGATACGGCAGATCCTCGCGCTGTCAGAGTCCGACGGTCAGACCCGAACGCTCCCCGGCGCGCCCCGTTCCGTTGGGGTGGTCCACTGCCCATCCCGGAGTGATCGTTCATCGTTCACGCGCTCAGGCATACATCGGCGTTGCCACTCAGCCTGCTCGTACTTCGCTGGCCGACACCGCAATTGACCTGGCGGTTGCAGAGCCGTCGGCTCGCGACGCCGCTCGTTCTCTGGTTCGCTCCGCCACGGCGTGCAAAGTGTCACGGATGGAATTGCGCACCCGAATGGAATGCCGCCGGCCGAGGCGATATGTCAAAGCGCTGTCCTCGACATTGGACCTGTTGGATCGCGGTGTCCAGTCGGTACTCGAACATCGCTACGCAATCGAGGTCGAGCGCGCACACGGTTTGCCGGAAGCACGACGGCAATCACCGGTCCTCGTCGATGGGAGAACTCTCTACGAGGACGTCGACTACCGCAATTGCGGTGTCGCACTGATCGTTCGACTCGACGGATTTGCCTTCCACGCTTCTCGGGCGACTGCGCTGCGGGATCGTCGGCGAGGAAACGCATCCGAACTGTCAGGCAACGCCACACTGGTCTTCGGTTGGGAGGAGGTGGAGGGGGCCTCGTGCCGAACTGCAGCCGAGGTCAGAGCGATCCTCGAGCGCGGTGGATGGTGGGGGCCTAATCCTTGTCCACGCTGTGCGCCTTTATTAACCGCCGGGGGTTGATAAAGGCGCACGGCACGAAGCGACCCCCGAGCCACACCCACGCTTTCGCGCGGATCCCGGTCGGACTGATCGGGGGCTCGGGGGTCGGGTGGCTGCCTGGGATTCGCCGGCCGCTCACGCGGTAAGTGAATTCCATCAGCGATTGCGGCTAGCTGGCAGCCACCTCACGCGTCCGTCTGTACTTCAATTTCAGACCACCTCCTTCCTTGTGTACAGGAGAAAGTACGCCCACTTCACGATGACGGCAACGTATTTTCCACAGAAACTTTTCCGACGCATATCACCTGGTCAGCTCCAGTACCGGCCGGAAGTTGATGGGTAACGACAACAACCGTTCGTGAAGAATCGACCAGCATTCCGTCGCGATCGAGCAACTCGCGCAGCAACTGAGCGCCGGCCTCCGCGTCCATGTGCTCGGTCGGCTCGTCGAGCAGCAGTACCTCCGCGGGCGAGACGATCGCGCGTGCCAACAGCAACCGACGACGCTCACCGCCCGAAACCGCTCGCATACCGCCGACCAGGTAGGTGTCGAGCCCGTCCGGCAGTTCCGCCAGCCACTCGCCGAGACCGACTGCGGCAAGTGCCTTCTCCGCGTCCTCGGCGGTGAGGTCACCCCGCGCGACGCGCAGGTTCTCGAGTACCGACGTCTCGAAGAGGTGTGCGTCTTCGGCGAAGTACCCGACGTGCCGACGCAGTTCGGCCGGATCGACTTCCGAAACATCCACTCCGCCAACGCGCACTGTTCCCGCGATAGGCGGCAGCAGTCCCGCCATCGTCATCAGCGCGGTGGTCTTTCCGGATCCGCTCTCGCCGACGACGGCAACACGAGCACCGCGAGGAAGATCCACCGACAGCGGTTCGGTCACCTTTCCCCCGGGCCAACCCGCCCGCAACGCGTGCACACTCAGGACCCCGTCCTCCGGCCACGCACGATTTCCTTCAACGTGTTCGGCGTCGGCTCGATCGAGTACCGCCATGATGCGTGCCGACGCCAGCCGCGCCTTGGTCAATGCCACCGCCGCGCTGGGCAGTATCGCGGTTCCCTCGAAAGCCGACAGCGGAAGCAGTACAAGGATTCCCATGGACATCGGTGACATGTCGGTGGTTCCGTACAGCGTAATTCCGATCAACAGGGCACCGAGGACGCTCACGCCGATTGCCAGGGGCGTCGCCGCGGCGGCAAAGGCACTCGGTACCGCCGCGCGATCGGTTGCATCGACCACCTCGTTCTCGGCGGACACAGCCTCGCTCACCGCCTGATCCAAGCGACCCGATACCCGGAGCTCGGCGGAATGGTCGAGGGCGGTCACCGCGGACTCACTGAATCGCGCTGCGGCAGCAGAACTGTCGGCCTCGGCGAGACGAGCAGCACGAGCCGAAAGCCAGGGTGCCGCGATCCCGGACACCGCCAGCGCAACAGCCAGGATGAGCGCGGCCGGAACCGAGATGAACAACAGGATTCCCACCGCAGCAAACGCGAGGACAATCGAGACCGCAATCGGGATCAGTGCTTTGACGACGACGTCGCCCAGTGCATCCACGTCGGCGCCCGTACGTGAGAGCAGGTCACCGCGTCGTAGTCCGGCTGCTGCCGCGGGATCTCCTGCGGCCAACTGCTGGTAGATCCTCGATCGCGCCGCGGTGGTTCCGCGCAACGCGACGTCGTGCGTCGTCAATCGTTCGAGATAGCGGAAGACACCACGTGAGATTCCCAATGCGCGTACGGCAACTACCGCAACACTGAGATCGAGAACGGGGGGCATCTCCCAAGCACGCGTGATCAACCATGCGGACAGCGCGGCCAAGGCGAGTGCGCTACCGAGTGTTGCCACACCCGCCGCTACCGCCGTCAGTACGCGTCGTGGCCGAAGTTCCAGTAGCCGCAGAGCACGCAGAAGCGGATCGTGAGCGTCACTTCTCATGAGCGCGCACCTCGACGATCCGGTCAGCTGCGGCAAGCACACTCGGACGGTGGCCGATCACGACAACGGTGTCGCCACGCTCCGCCCGTGCTCTCAGAGAAGCCAACACTGTCCCTTCCGAATCCGAGTCGAGGTGAGCGGTGGGTTCGTCCAGGACAAGAACTGCGCGGTCCGAGGCAAGCACGCGTGTCAGTGCCAGCCGTTGCCGCTGCCCCAAAGACAGACCTGTACCGCCGACGCCGATCACGGTCTCGACGCCCGCAGGCAGCTCGGCCAGTACCGCGTCGAATCCCGTCGCAGCAGCGGCGCGAGCCAATGCTTGCGCATCGACAGCCCCGGTGAGATCGAGGTTCTCGCGAATGGTGCCGGGCAGGAGGACCGGATGTTGCGGTAGCCAGGCCAACTGACTCCACCACGCGTGCTCGTCCAGGTCTCGGACATCGACGCCGGCGACCGTCACGCGCCCACTGCTCGGTTCGATCAACCCGAGCAGCGCGTGCACTGCCGTCGACTTGCCGCAGCCGTTGGGACCGGTGAGCACGGTGATCGCCCCTGGCGATGCCACGGCGGAAAGTCGAGACGGTGCGACTCCCCCACGAGAGGTCACGCCGAGTCCGTCGAAGACGATGTCGGCACCGCGAGCGACCACCGTCGTGCTACCACCCTCCGGTGCGGCAGAATCCGCCTCGATAACCTCGAATGCCTTGTTGGCTGCCGCCATTCCGTCCTCGGCGGCGTGGAACTGGGTTCCCACCATCCGAAGTGGCAGGTACACCTCGGGGGCGAGGATCAACGCGACTATCCCCGGCTCGAGTGACATGTCGCCGTACACCAGTCGCAAGCCGATACTCACGGCCACCAACGCGACGCAGAGCGTTGCGAGCAGTTCCAGCACCATCGAGGACAGGAACGCGACGCGGAGAGCTGACATCGTCGTTCGCCGATGAGCGTCACCGAGTTCACGGACGCGCTCGGCAGGACCTTGCTGACGACCGAGCGCCCGCAGCGTCGGCAAACCGGCAAGGAGATCGAGCAGTTGCGAAGACAACGTGGTCATCGCTGCCAGCGTCTTCTCCGACTTACCCTTTGTCAGCAGGCCGATCAGAATCATGAAGATGGGGATCAGCGGCAGCGTCACGAAGATGATGACCGCAGACGTCATGTCCTGCACCGCAATGACTATCAGGGTGATGGGTGTCAGCGTCACCGACAAGACCAGGGCCGGAAGGTATCCCGTCAGGTACGGACCAAGGCCGTCGACACCTCGGGTGACCACGGTCGCGATCTCGTCACGCCGCGGATCCAGATCGCGAGGACTCATCGCCGTCGCCGACGTCAGCACGCCGTTCTTGATCTCGGCAACGACGCGAGTCGACGCCCGGTGCGCATACCTGGTCTGCAGCCAGGTCCCCAGAACTCGGACCGCCACAGCTGCGGCGAGAACAACCAATTCGGTTGTCCACGAGGAAACATCCACAGTTCGAGTGGTGATCACTCCGGCCAGCACCCGGCCGATCATGAGCGCCGCGACGATGACCATCACGACGTTCACCATCGACAGAGCAACAGTCAGGATCAGATAGCCGCGCGCAGAAGCGGAATGTCGCCACAGCCGCGGGTCGATCGGTCCCCGGCGACGCTCCCGAGTGGTGGGAGCGTCGCCTACTTCGATAGTCACGTGAATTCGACCGTCAGTTCTTTCGTGTTTCGAATCTTGTGTGATTGCGGTTTTGCCACTACCACGTCTTCTCCTTGAATCGCAGGCCGATCGACGCCGGAATCTGCTTGGAGGAGATGCGCTGTCGGAACACCCAGTACGTCCAACCCTGGTAGATGATCACCACCGGCGTCATGAATGCCGCGGCCCACGTCATCACCTTGAGCGTGTACGGACTCGACGACGCGTTCTCGATGGTCAGGCTGTACGCCGGATCCAGCGTCGACGGCATGACGTTCGGGAACAGCGAGGCGAACAGCAGCACGACGGTGGCGATGACGGCCACACAGGTGAGAACGAAGGCCCAGCCTTCGCGCTCGGCCCGCGTCAGGAAGACGACGCCGATCAGTGCCGCAGCAGCGGCGGCTACCAGAATCCACGTCCATCCCTTGCCGTAGGCGAGTTGCGTCCACAGGACGAATCCGCCGGCGACCGGAATAGCCGGAATTGCCAGTCGTGCAGCAATCTTCACGGCATCTTCACGAACCTCGTCGGCACTCTTGAGTGCCAGGAACACTGCACCGTGGAGAGCGAACACCAGCGCGGTGGTCAGACCGCCGAGCAGCGCGTACGGATTGAGCAGATCGAAGAATCCCGACTCGACCTGCTTGTCTGCGTTGATCGCCACGCCCCGAACGATGTTCGCGAAAGCCACGCCCCAGAGAACTGCCGGGACCCAGGAGCCGAAGATGATGCCCCAGTCGCAACGCTGACGCCATTTGTCGTCGTCGATCTTGCTTCGCCATTCGATGGCACAGATACGAACGATCAAGGCCACCAGGATGATCAGCAGCGGTAGATAGAACCCGGAGAACAACGTCGCGTACCACTCCGGGAATGCCGCGAACATCGCGCCACCTGCGGTGATCAACCACACTTCGTTGCCGTCCCACACCGGGCCGATCGTGTTGAGCGCTACCCGTCGACGCGTATCGGCCGGGAGGTCACTGCCTCTGCCGACGATCGGCATGAGCATTCCGACACCGAAGTCGAATCCTTCGAGGACGAAGTAACCGATGAACAGTACTGCGACGAGCACGAACCATACTTCTTGAAGTCCCATGATCGCCTCCTAGTACGCGAACGACAGTTGTTTGGGCTTGTCCGGATCTTCCGGCTCGTCATGATCCGTATCGCCCGGCGGATGCATGTCGTGCTCCAACGGACCTTCCTTCGCGTACCGCACGATCAGCTTGAACCAGACCACACCCAGCGCTCCGTACAGGAGGGTGAAGGTGATCAGCGAAGCCCAGACGGTAGCCGACGCGTGGTCCGAAACACCTTGGTCGACAGTCAGTCTGATCATGTCGACGCCGGTCGGATTGGGATGCACCACCCAGGGCTGACGGCCCATCTCGGTGAAAATCCAACCGGCACTGTTCGCCATGAACGGAGTGGGAATCGCGACGAGGCTGAGGATTCCGAACCACTTCTGGTCCGGGACTCGCCCCTTACGTGTGACCCACAGCCCCGCGAGAGCCAGTGCTGCCGAACCGGCGGCGAGGCCGATCATGGCGCGGAAAGACCAGTACGTGACAAAGAGATTCGGTCGGTAGTTACCCGGTCCGAAGTCCTGCTCCGCCTGCTCCTGCAGTTGGTTCACGCCTTGCAGTTCGACGCCGGTGAACTTGCCCTCGGCCAACCATGGCAGAACGAACGGCACCTTCAGAACGTGCGTCACGCTGTCACAGTTGTTGTGAGTGCCGATAGTGAGGATCGAGAAGTCCGGATCCATCTCGGTCTCGCACAACGACTCTGCCGACGCCATCTTCATGGGTTGCTGCTGGAACATGAGCTTGCCTTGGACGTCACCGGTGTAGATGATTCCGATTCCGGCCACGATCATGACGAGCAACGCGAATCGTGTTGCCGGACGGTACATCGTGCGCGCGTCGGACTCGAGGCGTTCGGCTTCGGCGGCCTCAGCCTGCTTGGCGCGGCGCATGTTCCGCACCATCCACCAACCACTGATGCCGGCAACAAACGTCGCCGCCGTCAGGAAGGCGCCGGCAACCGCGTGCGGGAAGGCAGCGAGAGCGGTGTTGTTGGTCAACAGCTCCCAGATACTGGTGAGCTCGGCACGACCCGTTTCAGGGTTGTACGTCGCACCGACCGGATGCTGCATGAACGAGTTGGCCGCGATGATGAAGAACGCCGACGCGTTGACGCCGATCGCCACGAGCCAAATGCACGCCAGGTGTACAAGTTTGGGCAGCCTGCCCCAACCGAAGATCCAGAGTCCGATGAAGACGGACTCCATGAAGAAGGCGACAAGGCCTTCCAATGCGAGCGGAGCTCCGAAGACGTCACCGACGAATCGCGAGTACTCGCTCCAGTTCATGCCGAACTGGAACTCCTGCACGATGCCGGTGGCTACACCGAGTGCGAAGTTGATGAGGAAAAGCTTGCCGAAGAACTTGGTGAGCCGATACCAGTGGTCCTTTTTGGTGACCACCCACATCGTCTGCATGATCGCGATCATCGGCGCAAGTCCGATGGTCAGCGGAACAAGGATGAAGTGGTAGACGGTAGTGATACCGAACTGCCACCTGGAGACGTCCAAAGTATCCATTGGCTACTCCGAGAGTAGGGCCCTGGGACAGGCTTCGGGGTTCGAGACGCGGGCAGTCGCTCGGCCCCTGCGGACACGGTACTGCTGTCCGGTTTGGACCGCAGGACTTTGCTACTACCAAATGTAGTAGAGACCTGTCGCGATTCCTATTCGCCTATCGCCCTGCTGAATCCGAATCAATTGCACGTTCAACCAATTCCGCGAATTCCCCGGAGACCTTCGGCTCTGGCAATGTGAGCCCGTCGAGTGTATGGACGCGTGCGGCCAGCGTGACGCTCGAAACCATCCACACTCCGTCGGCCGCAATCAAATCCGCAGGTCGGAGGGTTTCGTATCGGCAATCGAAGCGAGCACTGCCGGCAACGTCGAACAGGGCGCGCTGCGTAGTGCCCATCAAAATGCCCTGTGCGGGAGGCGGTGTGATCAAAGTCCTGTCCCGAACGATCACCACCGTCGAGCGTGGCCCCTCCAACACATTGCCCTCGGAACTGACGAAGATCACATCGTCAGCACCCAAATTCGCCGCATATCGAAGCGCTGCCATGTTGGTTGCGTACGACAACGTCTTCGCGCCCAGTAGCTGCCAGGGTGCCCGGGCAGAGAGATCGACAGAGAAACCTCGCTCGAGAGTCATCACCGACAACCCCGATTCGCGGACCTGTCTGACCCGATCGGCCACCGGACCGACCATCACGAAGGCTGTCGGCTTGTCACCGCTCTCACGGCCGCGGGTCAGAACAAGACGAAGAGCGCCTTCCTTCTCGGTCCCCCACTCCTCGGCAGCCATCTCGATCGCCAGACGCCAATCATCGAGAACGGGAGCGGGCAGACCGAGTGCCCGCGCGCTCAGAACCAGTCGACTCAGGTGTCCCTCGACCACCCGGGCGCGGCCGTCGCGTACCAACAGCGTCTCGAAGACTCCGTCGCCGCGCACCACCGCCAGGTCGTCGGCGTGCAGAAACGGTGCGTCAGCATCGAGCACCTCATGGTCGAGAGTCACCAATACGCGATCAGGCATGCCATCAACCCTAACGATCCGCCAAGCCGCCGGGGCCGCCCTGTAACCGCGATCCCGCCCACACTCCTAGACTGGTCTCGTGGTCGACAACGCTCTTGTGCCCAACAGCCCACTTCTGACTTCCCCCGGCGCGGTCACCGCACCGGACGGTTCGGCCGACATCGGTGTCGCGTGGCACTACGGCGATCCCCTCGGCGAACAGCGAACCGCGCAGCGCGCAGCAGTGGTGGTCGACCGCAGTCACAGATTCGTGATCGCCATTCCCGGCGACGAACGCCTCACGTGGCTGCACACGATTTCGAGCCAGCACATCGCCGCGCTCCCCGACGGCAAGAGTGCCGAGAACTTGAGCCTGGACGTCAACGGACGCGTCGAGCACCACTTCGTGCAGACGGACCTGGCAGGTGTCACCTGGATCGACACCGAGGCCGACCGCGGACCCGACCTTCTCTCCTTCTTGAAGAAGATGGTGTTCTGGTCCAAGGCCGAGCCTCGAGGCGGCAACGAGCTCGCGGTCCTGAGCCTGATCGGACCCGAAGCGTCAACTGTCCTCGCCGCACTCGAGGTGCAGACGCCAACCGAGGCCTACGACGCTCTCGCGTTGGCCGAAGGCGGATTTGTCCGCCGCATGCCGTGGCCTACCGAGAACTCTTTCGATCTTCTCGTCCCACGTGAGCAACTGGCAGCGTGGTGGACCAGGCTGACCGATGCCGGTGCCAAGCCCGCCGGCAGTTGGGCCTTCGAGGCACTGCGCGTCGAAGCGACGAGGCCTCGTCTCGGACTGGACACCGACGAACGCACGATCCCGCACGAGGTCCACTGGATCGGCGGGCCGGCCGAGCACGGCGCCGTCCACCTCGACAAGGGGTGCTACCGCGGTCAGGAAACCGTCGCCCGGGTTCACAATCTCGGCAAGCCCCCGCGCCATCTCGTCATGTTGCACCTCGACGGCAGCGCCGAAGCCGTCCCGGAACCGGGTGACCCGATCACGGCGGGCGGACGGGCCGTCGGACGCGTCGGGAGCGTCGTCAATCATCACGAGCTCGGCCCCATCGCACTCGCTCTGATCAAGCGCAACATCCCGGTCGACACCGAACTGATGGCCGGCCCCAGCGCTGCGTCCATCGATCCGGATTCGATCGTGGCGGACGACGCACCCCAGGCCGGACGTGAGGCTGTCAACCGATTGCGCGGAAAGTGACGGGCACGGTCGACGCGGTCTGCGTCGTCCACACCGAACGTGACAGTGGCGTCAGGCGAGTCCCCCGTACCGCGATCGACAAGCGTCCCGTCGACGGCCGCGTCGCGGTCGGCCGACTCGGTCTGGGTGGCGACTACGTCTGCGACACCGAGTTCCACGGCGGCGCCTTCCAAGCTGTCTACGCGTATCAGCGCGACGAAGCGCAGCGCTGGTCGGACGAATTGGGCCGACCTCTCGGCCCCGGATGGTTCGGCGAGAATCTTCACATCAGCGGGATGCTCGTCACGGACGCCGTGATCGGCGAGCGTTGGCACATCACCGGAGCCGAGGCGTCGGACGTTCTCGAACTCGAGGTGACTGCTCCCCGCGTCCCGTGCGGCACCTTCGGCATCTGGGCCGCGGAAAAGGGCTGGGTCAAAAGATTCACCGAGCGGACCGACGTCGGCGCCTACCTTCGCGTCAACCGGACCGGCACGATCGCCGCGGGCGATTCGGTCACCCGAGTCCACGTACCGGATCACGGAGTGACTGTTCGAGAGGTCTTCGCCGGAACGGACCCTGAGCGGCTTCGACGGCTGCTCGCAGAACACACCGACCTTGCACCGAACGTCACCGCGCGCGTCCAGAGGTTCATCGAACAAGCAGAAGCGCAGGTGCACTCGTGAGTATCGAATTGGTGGAAGTGGTCCGCTCCGGATTCCGCGAATGCGTGCATCGCGGATCGGCCGTCATTCTCGGCGCCGACGGCGAGGTCGTTGTCGGACTCGGGGAAATTCACACACCCATCTACCCGCGCTCGGCGAACAAGCCGCTGCAAGCCGTCGCTGCGCTTCGTAACGGCTTTGCACCCACCAGCCCGGAAGAGCTGGCCGTCGCGTCGTCCTCACATGCGGGCGAGGCCGATCACATCGAACTGGTCGCAGCGCTTCTCGCTCGCTACCAACTCGGTGTCGACCAGTTGCAGTGCCCCTCCGATCTGCCAGGCAACGAACTGGCCCGAGCCGAACTGATCGCAGCGGGCGAGCTTCCCAGCCCGATCTACATGACCTGCTCGGGCAAGCACTCCGCGATGCTCGCCACGTGCGTCGTGAACGACTGGCCGCTCGAGACGTACATGGAGCCGACTCATCCCCTCCAACTCGCGATCCAGGAGACGATCTTCGATCTCAGCGGCGAGGAAGAGCAGGAACTCGGCATCGACGGTTGTGGTCTCCCGATCGTGCCGCTCTCGCTCACGAACCTGGCTCGGGCATTCGGACGCCTGCCCTCGGCTGAGCCCGACTCCCCCGAACGAGCAGTGGCCGACGCGGTGCGCGAGAACCCCTTCCTCGTCTCGGGCACGGGCCGCAACGATCAGCGTCTGATGTCCGCAGTGCCGGGTCTGTTCTCCAAGACCGGATACGACGGCATCTACGCCGGAGCGCTTCCCGACGGTTCCGCTTTCGCCCTCAAGATCGACGACGGTCACGAGCGGGCGCTCCTGCCCTTGGCGGCAGCTCTGCTCAAGCGGATGAACACCGAGTGGACCGAGGAGTTGGCGGCTCTCGCATCCGCTCCGGTCTTCGGCGGCGACGCCCGAGTGGGGACGATTCGCGCAATTCCCGGAAACTTCTGAGCAGTTCTCACAAAGTTCTGACGAGTTCTTTCAGCATCCTGGCAGCTCGCGGCCATAGTGAGAGCAATCAGACACGGCGGTGAGGCCTTCGTGGAAGCGGAAGCGACTTTTCCACGCTAGAGTGTGTGTCAGGAAACTTACACACTCAAACGGGGCCGCCAAATTCCCCAGGCCGCCCCGCGAAAGCGCGAGGGGGTCAGCCATGGGCCGCGGCCGGGCTAAGGCAAAGCAGACCAAGGTTGCACGCGAATTGAAATACAGCGTACCGACCACGGATTTCGACAGCCTGCAAAGAGAGCTCGCAGGTGGATCGACCAACTCGCATCGGAGCAGTGTCCGATCGGACCAGACTTCCGATAGGGAAGGGCATGCGCGAGAGGACGACTACGACGACTGGCGGCGTTGACCGCGCACTGCCACCGCGCAGACTGTGAAATGAGGAAGAGCTGATCGCTCTTCCTCATTTTTGCGTTCGATTTTCCGCCTCGCGCCTACTTGTACGGACACACAAAACTGCCCCACCGGATCTCTCCGATGGGGCAGCTGACGTTGCGGTCTAGAAGCGCGGGTGGTCTCCGGCCAGGAACGCACGCTCTGCAGCGGCGTCCGACGCCTTCTTGACGCTACCGAGCGTCCAGCAGTCGATGTGGCGTGCGGTGAGGACGGCAAGTGCGCGGTCGACGTCCTCGGGTGCGACGACGGCGACCATGCCGACGCCCATGTTGAACGTCTGCTCCATCTCGGCGCGCTCGACGCGTCCGCGCTGCGCGATCATGGCGAAGACCGGAGCGGGGCTCCAGGTTCCGCGATCGAGTTCGGCGACCAAGCCCTTGGGCATGACGCGCGCGAGGTTGTTGGCGAGGCCGCCACCGGTGACGTGGCAGAACGTGCGCACGTCGGTCTCGGCAGCGAGTGCCAGGCAGTCCTTGGCGTAGATCTTGGTGGGCTCGAGCAGTTCCTCACCGAGCGTGCGGCCGAACTCGTCGACGTGTGCGCTCAGGTTCATGCGGTCGATCTCGAGCAGGACCTTGCGGGCCAGTGAGTAACCGTTGGAGTGCAGTCCCGAAGAACCCATCGCGATGACGACGTCGCCGGGGCGAACGCGATCCGGTCCGAGCAGCTTCTCTGCCTCCACGACGCCGACACCGGTGGCGGAAAGGTCGTAGTCACCGTCGGCCATGATGCCGGGGTGCTCGGCGGTCTCGCCGCCGAGGAGAGCGCAGCCGGCCTGGATGCAGCCCTCGGCGATTCCGCTGACCAATTCCGCGACGCGCTCGGGGATGACCCGGCCGACGGCGATGTAGTCCTGGAGGAACAGCGGCTCGGCGCCACAGACGACGAGGTCGTCGACAACCATGGCGACGAGGTCGAGTCCGACCGTGTCGTGCTTGTCCATCGCCTGGGCGACAGCGAGCTTGGTTCCGACGCCGTCGGTCGATGCGGCGAGCAACGGCTCCTTGTAGTCACCCTTGAGGGAGAACAAGCCGGCGAAACCACCGAGGCCACCCATGACCTCGGGGCGGCTGGCCTTCTTGGCCAGAGGGGCGAAGAGTTCCACCGCCCGGTCGCCTGCGGCGATATCGACTCCTGCTGCCGCGTAGGAGGCGCCTGCGGTGCGGTGACTGTCCTCGGTCATCGGGTTACTACTCCAGCCTTGTATTTCTCGCGAGCACGTATTGCTCGTGCACAGGTAAGTGGTCTTGCAATGTGAAGTGTTTGCAATCCTCGTGACGCGAGATGGATCGTTCGACTCGAGACCCAGAGCGCGCACACAAATACCGACGATTACGCCCATACGCTACCGGACCGGCCCCCTCGGTGAGACCTCGCGTACCCCGAGACGTCAGTTCTGCAGCCGGGCACCGATCGAGGCGTGCAGTGCGCGCAGACTGTTCTGCCCGAGTGCGACCGTCTCGGATTCGATGTGTTTGAGGAGGTGTCCGTCGTGGACGACCTTCTCGCTCGACTGGATCAGTACCGTCCCGGCTCCGGTGAAATCGAACTGGCGTTCTTCACCGGTGTTCGCGCCGAACATGCTTCCGCGAACCGCGCCCAGGAAGCTCTGCATCCAGTCGGCGTCGAAGTGGTGGGACGGCGACGGGCAGTCGGCCCAACCCACCAACGCCTGCGGGTCGATGCGCAGCGGCGGCTCCGCGAACATGACCGGGCCATTGGACGACGCCAGGAACTTGCCTGTCCCCAGTAGCGTCAAAAAGCCTGGGACGATGGACTGTTTGAGGTCCAGGCTCGTCTCGAAGGCGAGGAGATTGGCCGCGCGAATCGTGAGGTTGCCGTCGTCGAGGTCGTAGGAATTGATGTTGAATCCGCGGTCCCCGAGGATCAACTTGCCCTGTCCCTGAGCGAGCACCCAGTCGTCGGCGTAGAGCGGCGAAGAGAACCTGGCCGCGACGATCGCCGTCATACTCGTGCGCCCGAGCGGCTCGAAGTTGATGTTTCCGTAGTACGCGATCATCGCGCCCTTGGACGTGAACCACGGCTGCCCGGCCATCTCGACGCAGAAGGCGTAGTCGTTGCCCGGGACGTTGTCGTTGGCGGGCAGAGTTGCCGGATTGTGAATTTCGATACCCATGCTCTGTGCCCTCTCAGAACTTCTGCTCGGACGCCTGGACCCAGACGGTGCCGGCGCCGGTCATCTTCAGCTGGATGGACTCCCCCGAGCCCTTGCCGACGGCCTCGCGCCAGCCGACGTTCGCGGAGATGTCGACGTTGATCTGACCGATGTGGCACACGTATGCCTGCGGGTCGACGACGACCTGAGGATTGTTCGGACCGACCTGCAACGGAATCGCGCCCCCGTGCGAGAGGACCGCGACGCTTCCCTGTCCGTGCAACTGCGTCGTGAACAGTCCTTGACCGGTCATCGCTCCGCGTACCGCTCCGCGCACACCGCCCTGCGACGTGAGAGCGACTATCGAACTCTGGAGGTAACCGTCGTGTGCGAGGAGTCGGTCGGCTTCGACGGTGAGCATCGACGAACCGTCGAGGTGGATGACCTCGACGTACAAGCCGGCGTGCCCGTAGAAGACCTCACCGTTTCCCTCGGCCGCCATCATGCGTGCATGCTCGCCGGACATCATGCGGCCGGCCATCCCGGCGATACCGCCCATGTTCGGCATGGCGCCGGGCCCACCGCCCATGCTGTGCGGGATGAAGCGGACGTCACCGGTGTAGTAGAGCATCGACCCGGTGCGGGCGAGCACGTTCTGGCCCGGCGCGAGGGTCGACTTGACGACCTTGCTGTTCACCAATTCCAACGGCATGGTTCAGCGCTCCTCGGGCTGGATGTAGACGACTCCGGATCCGTCGAATCGCAGCGAGAACGCTTCACCGCTGCCACCGCCGATCGCAGAGCGCCAGGTGACGTCGGTGACGAAGCTCTGGTTCAGCTGGCCACGGTGAGCGACGAATGCGTCGGGATCGGCAACCAGCGGATACTGCGGGCTGACTTCGAGCGCGATGATCGGTCCGCCCTTCGACAGCACCGCCACCAGACCGGTGCCGCTGACGACCGTCGTGAACAAGCCCTGTCCGGAACCTGCGCCGCGGAGACCGGCAAATTTCACGTCGGTTCGCAGTTGGCCGACCAATGCGAGCAATTGCGAGGCTTCGACGTGCAAAGCGTCGTTGTTGAGCTCGATGATCGTGATGTCCTGGGCGTCGACCGCGAAGTAGACGGTGCCTTGACCGCTGACTTCCATCAGGGACAGTGATTCACCTGCCGCCTTCTGTTTCAGCGCGGCACGTAACCCACCGCCACCGCCCATTCCGGCGTTCTTGAAGGTGATCGCACCCTCGTACGCCACCATCGAGCCGTTGATCGCTTTGATGGTGTCCCCCACCAGGTCTGCGACCAGGACCCGGTGCCCATCCATTCTCAGTTGCGCCACGGAGGGCACTATGCCAGATGCTCACGACGTATGCCGTGTCGTGGAACAGAAAGTCGTGAACAGAAAATCTGCCGCCCACATGCTGTGGACGGCAGATTCTCGGCTGTCGAATTTCAACGATTCTGATGTTCAGGGGCGGCTGAGCGCGCTCGCATTGTCGTTGTCGCGAGTGGCCGTCGAACCTGCGGTGCTCTCGAGCATCCCCTCGAGGACGTTCTTGCCGATCGACGTTTCCTTGGGAAGCGCGATCGGGTAGGTCCCGTCGAAGCACGCGGCGCACAGACGGCTGGCCGGCTGCTCGGTGGCGGCGATCATGCCCTCGGTGGAGATGTATCCGAGGGTGTCCGCTCCGATGGAACGACGCACACCGTCGAGCATCTCCTCGAACGTCGCATCCTGTCCGCCCGCGCCGTTGGCGATCAACTCGGCCGGTGAGGCGAAGTCGATGCCGTAGAAGCAGGGCCACTTGACCGGCGGCGAGGCGATACGGACGTGAATTTCAAGGGCGCCGGCTTCGCGGAGCATCCGGATGAGCGCACGCTGGGTGTTTCCGCGGACAATCGAATCGTCCACCACCACAAGGCGCTTGCCGCGGATGACTTCCTTGAGCGGGTTGAGCTTGAGCCTGATACCGAGCTGACGGATCGTCTGCGACGGCTGGATGAAGGTGCGGCCCACGTAGGCGTTCTTCATCAGACCCTGGCCGTAGGGGATGCCTGAGCCCTGTGCGTACCCGACGGCTGCGGGGGTGCCGGACTCGGGAACGGGGATGACCAAGTCACCTTCGGCGGGATGCTCGCTGGCGAGCAGACGGCCGATCTCGACGCGGGTCGAGTGGACCGAACGGCCACCGATGACGCTGTCGGGACGGGCAAGGTAGACGTACTCGAAAACACAGCCCTTGGGCGTCGGATTCGCGAAACGTGAGGAGCGGACGCCGTCGGCGTCGATCGCAAGCAGCTCACCGGGTTCGATGTCGCGAACGAACGACGCACCGACGATGTCGAGGGCTGCGGTCTCGCTGGCGACTACCCAACCGCGGTCGAGTCGACCGAGGCAGAGCGGGCGGATGCCGTGCGGATCGCGCGCTGCGTACAGCGTGTGCTCGTCCATGAAGGTGAGGCAGAACGCGCCCTCCAACGTGGGAAGCAATTCCATCGCGGCCTGTTCGATGGTGCTGTCGCCGGCAGCGTGTGCCAGGAGACCACCGATGAGGTCGGAGTCGGAAGTCGCGGCATTGGGGCGCTTGTCGTTGACCAGGCCGGCTGCACGGGTGCGGCTCGCGAGTTCAGCGGTGTTGACCAGGTTGCCGTTGTGGCCGAGCGCGATGCCGGTGCCGGCAGTGGTGGTACGGAAGATGGGCTGCGCGTTCTCCCACGTCGTGGAACCGGTGGTGGAGTAACGGCAATGTCCGACGGCGACGTGACCTGGCATCGCTGCGAGGGTCTGCTCGTCGAATACCTGGCTGACCAGGCCGAGATCCTTGAACACCAGCACCTGGGAGCCGTCGGCTACCGCAATGCCGGCAGCTTCTTGACCACGGTGCTGAAGTGCGTACAGGCCGTAATAAGTGAGCTTCGCCACATCCTCTCCCGGCGCCCAGACGCCGAATACACCGCATTCTTCGCGGGGCTCGTTCTCGTCCTCGTCGGACGGGTTCGAAGCGAGGAGATTTGGACTGTTGACCGACAGATCGGCACGAGTCACCGGGCGCTCCCTTTGTGGGCAGGGGTTGGGGGGCATCCACAGTCTACGGCCATTTTGGGACTCACTTCCCCTGAGGGCTGCCTTGGGTCTCAGATCACGCCGAAGCGAACCGGATGGTCTCTCTCTGTTACTGCGTCAACCACTCTGTCACTACGCCAACCCCTCTGTTGCTAGGTCAACCGCAGCAGTGGGAGCCAGTGCGCAATTTCGGGAGCGCGGCTACCTGAGGCGTCGACTCTTCCGTCACCTGAGGCCTCGGAGAACTCGAGCAATCCGGTGACCATCTGCAACCACGTCCGAGCGTCCGTCTCGACGACGTTGGGCGGGGTTCCGCGCGTGTGACGCGGACCTTCGATGCATTGCACCGCAACAAACGGTGGGACCCGCACCTCGACGCTCGATCCGGGGGCGATCTGTTCGAGAGTGCGCGCACTCATCTTCACTGCCGCACCGAGTTCACTGCGCGAAGGCTTCGGCAGTTCCGGATCTCGAAGCCACGGGCCGACGGCCAGGACGGCGGCACGAAATTCGGCGGGGTCGACGGCGCGGCGGGGCGGCATCAGTTCACTCCCTGTCTGCGAGTAGCGATACGAACGGCAAGTGCGCCACCGGCATTCGTGGCCAGGTGCAGCAGGGCGGGGGCAAGTACGCTGCCGCCACGGCGGTGCAGCCACTCGAACAGCAATGCCGAAGCGCCGGTGAACGCCACTGCTGCGGGAACGTTGTCGCCGGCACCGCGAGCGGGAGCGACGTGCCACAGCCCGAAGGTCAGTGCGTGAACAGCCTGCGCGGTCGGCCTGTTCAGTTCGCGGCTCCAGACGGCCGACATCGCGCTACGGAACAACAGTTCCTCGGAGAGCACCGTCCCGAACGGGATGTGCAGGATGATCCATTCGAGGAAGTCTTCGCGGCCGTCTGCTCGCTCGTCGGCAGCGAGAGTCGCGCGCAAGGACGGAACGGCCAAAGCGACGCTGTAGCCGGTAAGGACCGCCCCCGCCGCGGCTCCGCCGAACTGAGCACCACCACGAATGCCGGTGTGCGCCAAGCCGAGTTCCTCGCGGGTGTAACCACGTGCGAGTAGGACTCCGATCGCCGACAGACCGGCCGCGGTGTTGACCACGGCGCGGGCACGAGGCGAAAGACCGAATGCCGGAAGCACGACGTTGCTCCAGGTGATCGCGGTAGCGGAGAGCGCGATCGAGGCGACTCCCCTCACTTCTCGGGGCCCTCTGATTTCACGGCGACAACCAAAGCCGATCGCACCCGCTCGGTTTCTGCGGCCGTCCATCCCTCGGGCTGGGCAACGCTGATCCAGGCGTCCAGAACGGAGGTTCCGTAATTGTGACCATGGCCGTCCGGAACTCCCGCGGCGTTGCCGAGGTCGGCCGACACCTGCCAGAACGTCACGACCGGGAACCACTTCATCGACGGTGAGCGGTCGAATCCCGGTACTTCCTTGAGCCACTCGGGACGATTGAACATGAGGTCGGGCGACCACCACACCACCGGATCGGAAGGGTGCTGGACAAACAGAACTCGCGGCTCCGGCCACGTCATCCCGTCGGTCGGAATGTCTTCGGAGCGATCCGCGAACCGCACGCCGGCCAGGCCGTCCGCGTATACGGGCGCTACTTCGGGAGTACCAGGATCGCGCCTCTTCTCGATCGAACGCCACAACTGCGTCGCGTTCGGCGGGCCCACCCACAGAATTCCGTCGGCGGTATCGCGCGCCGCCTGCAGTGTGTCGAAGGCTCCGGCGCCGGCCATGACGCCGAGGCTCTCGCCGTAGACCATGAACTTCGGCCTGGTGGCTTCCGGTTCCTGGAGCCATCTTTCGTGTACCCGCTCGATCAACAGGCGTCCGGCAGCTTGCGCCTTCTCCTGGTCGGCGAGGAACGAGATCCAACTCGGCAAGTACGAGTACTGGCTGGCGACAAGAGCAGTGTCGCCGTCATGCACAAGTTCGATTGCCTGTGCCGCAGTGGGATTGACCCATCCCGTACCCGTCGTCGGAATGACCACGAGGACCTTGCGTTGGAAGGCGCCGGTTCGCTCCAGCTCCTTGATGACCAGATCCATACGCTCTTCGGGATCTTCGGCGCTTTCAAGTCCGGCATATACGCGAATCGGATCCATCGCAGGCTTACCGGTTGCCGCTTCGAGTTCCTGCGCGTCGAGTCCGCGCGAGACGAAGTTTCGTCCCTCGAACCCCAATGTGTCCCAGGGAGCGGCTGATTCGGGGCTACCCGATTTCATCGGATCCTGCGGTTCGACGACGCCGTCGCGAGTGGTCGAGTTCTGCAGACTGAAGATCGAGTTGGTCGCTGCATAGATTCCGCGGACCAGGACGCCGTCGACCAGCATGAAGAACAGGACGGTGACAACCAGGACACCGACGCCATTGGCCACCGACCGTGACCAGTGGAACCGCCGCATCAGCTGTCGGGCAATCAGTTTCACCAGATCATGGAGGACCCGCCAGATCGAGATGAGCAGGCCACCGACGAGCAGGCTCAGTCCGAGGGTTCGGATGTAGCCGGAAGTGGTCGTGCCTTCGGCATCGGTCAGTGCCGCGATTTCACGTTGCCACCCGGCCGCGTAGACCAGCATGATGATCGCCGCGACGATGGACGCGACCGGAACGAAGACCTTGATCGCGGAAGGCACCGGCTCGGGCAGTGGCCACCACCGTCGCCCGCTGAGCAGGTATCGCTCGACAGCCCAACCGATCGCAGTACCGACGCCGTAGCCGATGGCCGAGTTGATTCCGCCGATCAGACCTTGGAAAAGCCAATCGCGCGGCAACAGCGAAGGGGTCAACGACCAGCAGAAGAAGAACGCGGCAAACGCGATGCCGGTGAAGTCGAGTTTGAGGAGCCCCCACGCCCACTCGGTGAAGCGGTTGTCGAGCTTCTCGAGGGGTGCGGGAACAGCCAGCCGCAGGTGGTGTTCCTGCGGCTGGCTGTCAGAAGAAGTCAGTTCTCCGGAATCGACCATCTATCACCCGAACAGTGCGGGCAGCGTTCCCTCGAAGGCCTCACGGAGCTTGGCCATCGTGACGGAGAAGTGTCCCTGGACCTCGACGGAGTCGCTGCCCTCGTCGACGACCCCGATACGCGTCCACGGCAAGCCGCGGGCGGTGCACATACCGGTGAAGCGAGTCTCCTCGGTACGCGGAACTGCAACGAGGACACGTCCCGACGATTCCGAGAACAGGGTCACGAACGGATCGGCGCCCTCGGGAATCAGGATGCGGCAACCGGTTTCGCCGGCCAGCGCGGCTTCGACGACAGCCTGGGCCAGTCCACCCTCGGAGAGGTCGTGGGCTGCGGTGACGAGACCGTCACGCGAAGAGGCGAGCAAAATGTCGGCGAGCAGTTGCTCACGGGCGAGGTCGACCTTCGGCGGCACGCCACCGAGGTGACCGTGCTCGACCTGCGACCAGATGGAGCCGTCGAACTCGTCGCGGGTGTCGCCGAGCAGGATCAGCGTCTCGCCCGGCTCGAGTCCGAGGCCCGTCGGGATGCGGCGGTGAACGTCGTCGATCACACCGAGGACGGCAACCACCGGCGTCGGCAGGATTGCCGTGGATCCGGTCTGGTTGTAGAAGCTGACGTTGCCGCCGGTGACGGGGATGCCGAGGGTGGCGCAGCCGTCGGCAAGGCCGCGAACGGCCTGCTGGAACTGCCACATGACACCCGGGTCCTCGGGAGAACCGAAGTTCAGGCAGTTGGAGACGGCCTTGGGCGTTGCGCCCGTGACTGCCACGTTGCGGAAAGCCTCGGCCAACGCGAGCTGCGCACCGGTGTACGGGTCGAGCGCGGTGTAGCGGCCCGAAGCGTCGGTGGACAGTGCGATCCCGCGTCCGGTCTTCTCGTCGATGCGGATGACACCGCCGTCGGCGTTCTCGGCCAGGACGGTGTTTCCGCGGACGTAGCGGTCGTACTGCTCGGTGATCCACTTGCGGCTGCACAGGGCAGGCGAGGCGATCATCTTCAGCAGGGTCGCTTCGAGCTCGGCGTCGGTTTCGGGACGCTTCAGTCCGGCAGTCGTATTCGCGATCAAGGCATCCTGCGTTGCCGGACGCTCGACGGGGCGGTGGTAAACCGGGCCCTCGTGCGCGACGGTGCGCGGGGGAACGTCGACGACGGTCTCGCCGTGCCAGGAGATGGTGAGGTGCTCACCGTCGGTGACCTCGCCGATGTCGGTGGCCAGGACGTCCCACTTCTTGCAGACCTCCATGAACGCATCGACGTTCTCGGGCGTGACCACGGCGCACATGCGCTCCTGCGATTCGCTCGAGAGCACCTCGGCCGGGGTCATGCCGGTGGCGCGCATCGGAACCTTCTCGAGGTTGATGTGCATGCCGCCGTCGCCGGCCGCGGCCAGCTCGGAGGTGGCGCAGGACAGCCCGGCGCCGCCGAGGTCCTGGATGCCGACGACGAGGCCGGCCTTGTAAAGGTCGAGACAGCACTCGATGAGCACCTTCTCGGTGAACGGGTCGCCGACCTGAACCGCGGGCAGCTTCTTACGTCCGCCGGTGTCTCCACCCTCGTCGTCGAACGTCGCCGACGCGAGGACCGAGACGCCGCCGATTCCGTCGAGACCGGTGCGTGCGCCGAACAGGATGATCTTGTTGCCCGCGCCCGAAGCGAAGGCCAGATGCAGATCCTCGACGCGCATGACGCCGGCAGCGAGGGCGTTGACCAGCGGGTTACCTGCATAGGACTCGTCGAACACCGTCTCGCCGCCGATGTTCGGCAGGCCGAGGGAGTTTCCGTATCCACCGACACCGCGCACGACACCGTCGACTACGCGACGGGTATCGGGGGCGTCAGCAGCACCGAACCGAAGCTGATCCATGACGGCGATCGGACGAGCACCCATGGCCATGATGTCGCGGACGATACCGCCGACACCGGTCGCCGCACCCTGGTAGGGCTCGACGTACGACGGGTGGTTGTGGCTCTCGACCTTGAACGTGACTGCCCAGCCGTCACCGATGTCGACGACGCCGGCGTTCTCACCGATACCGGCCAGCATGTTGGCGCGCATCTCGTCGGTGGTGGTCTTGTCGAAGTATCCGAGGTGGACCTTGGAGGACTTGTACGAGCAGTGCTCGCTCCACATCACCGAGTACATCGCCAGTTCGGCGTCCGTGGGACGGCGGCCCAGGATCTCCTTGATGCGTGCGTATTCGTCGTCCTTGAGACCGAGCTCCTTGAACGGCTGAGCGGCATCGGGATCAGCCGATGCGTGCGTGACGGTATCGACCTGGTGAGCAGACACTGGAGAGTGGTCCCTTCCCTACGGGAGTCAAGAGGCAAGCCGGCGCGGAGCGGGACACCACGAATGTGCCCAACGAAAGAACGTGCCGGGGGACAGTCTATCGGTGTGGGCCGACGACTTCCGCAGACGGCAGCACCCGCAACACCTCCGGGCCTGCGAAGTATCGCCCGTCACACCCGCCCCGGTTGGGTGATCCGGTCGGTTTTCTTAAAGTCAGGGCCGGCCCACTCTCTCCCTCGAAAGGCCTCGCATGCCCCCAGGATGTTCGTCAGTCCGACCTCACGGCACAGTCCCAGTCGGTGACCACTCCCCTCACTCCGGCTGCAATTTTCCTGGTCGCGACCGTAAATCCGGGTGGTGAGAACACCACACGAGAACTAGTCGCCGACGTCGCCGGCCTGCAGCGCGCCGTGGGGCTGCGCGTCCCCGGATCAGGTTTGGATGTGGTGACAAGCATCGGTTCGTCGGTTTGGGATCGACTGTTCGCCGGTCCGCGCCCCGCGCTACTGCACCCGTTCGCCGCTCTACAGGGTGACGTTCACTCGGCGCCGTCGACTCCCGGCGATCTGCTCTTCCACATCCGCGCGATGAGCATGGATGCGTGTTTCGAGGTGGCTCGGCAGATCACGAAGCGACTGCACGGAGCAGCCACGGTGGTCGACGAGGTTCACGGCTTCCAGTACTTCGAGAACCGAGACCTCATCGGCTTCGTCGACGGCACCGAAAATCCGGTGGGCCGCGACGCCGTCGCCGCCGTGACTGTCGGAGACGAAGATCCTGCGTTCACCGGAGGAAGCTACGTCCATATCCAGCGCTACGTCCACAAGATGCGGGACTGGGAAGCAATCACCGTCGACGAGCAGGAACGTGTGATCGGACGCAGCAAGCTCGAGGACATCGAGATGACGTCCGACGTGAAGCCGTCCAACTCGCACGTAGCCCTCAACGCAATCAAGGACGAGAACGGCAAGGTTCTCGAGATCCTGCGTGCCAACATGCCGTACGGGCGCCTCGGTGATGACGAGATCGGCACCTTCTTCATCGGCTACTGCCGCACGCCGGCGATCACCGAACGGATGCTCGAGAACATGTTTCTCGGCAACCCTCGCGGCAATTACGACCGTCTGCTCGATTTCTCGACGGCCGTGACGGGCTCGATGTTCTTCACACCGAGCGCCGACTTCTTCGAGGATCTACCGACTGCGCCCTCTACGCCCACTGGGCTCCCTGCACTTTGACTACGCGCCCTCTAACTACGCGGCGTGAGGAACGCACCGAGCGCGTCGGCATACATGCGGACATCTGCCGCGCCCATCAGCTCGCGGGCAGAGTGCATCGCGAGCTGAGGCGCGCCGACGTCGACGGTGGACAGTCCGGTGCGTGATGCCGTGATCGGTCCGATGGTGGAGCCGCACGGCAAATCGGCGCGGTGGACGTAGCGCTGCATCGGCACTCCCGCCTGATCGCACGCGAGCGCGAATTCGCCGGCACCGGCCGCATCGGTGGCGTAGCGCAGATTCTGGTTCACCTTGAGTACCGGCCCACCGTTGATCTCGATCCGATGAGCGGGCTCGTGGCGGTCCGGGTAATTGGGGTGCGTCGCGTGTGCCATGTCGCCCGACGCGCATACCGAGCCGGCCATCGCCTGCAGGAATTCTTCGCGGCCACCACCGCGTCCCAACACGATCCGCTCGAGCACGGTGTTCAGCAGGTCCGAGAAAGCTCCGCGATCGGACATGCTGCCGACCTCTTCATGATCGAAGAGAGCAAGCACTGGGACCTGCTGACCGGGCGACTCAGCCGCGGCCAAAAGTGCTTGTGTCCCTGCATAACACGTGCCCTGATTGTCGAGCCTGGGGGCGCTGACCAATTCCTTGTCCACCCCCACGACTGCGCTGGGCGCAAGGTCGTGTGTCATCAATTCCCAGCCGAGAACCGACGACGCGGCTACACCCGCACGCTCGGCGACAAAGCCGATGAAAGACTTGGGCTTCGAACCCACGCCCCAGATTCCGTTGACGTGCCTCTGCGGATCCAGCGTCACACCCTTGCGATCTTCGGACAGGTGGATAGCCAGCTGCGGAACACGAAGAATCGGGTCGTCGATGCGAACCAGCTTCTGCTCCACAGTGTTTCCCACCCGGACACTCAATCGTCCGGAGATACCGAGATCGCGGTCGAGCCAGGAGTTCAGCCACGCACCGCCATACGGTTCGAGGCCCACCATCTGCCACCCGGCCGAAGTGAGGTCGGGATGCTGTTTGACCCGCAGGTTCGGGCTGTCGGTATGACCTCCGACAATCCGGAACGGAGCGGTACTTCCCACACCCTCGGTGCTCCAGGCGATCAGCGAACCGCCTCGCACGAGGAAGTACCGTCCGGGCTCGGCTGGCCACGACTGCGTTTCGTGGACTTCGACGAACCCGCCGGCCGTCAGCTCGGTCGCCACCGTCGCGCACACATGGAACGGCGACGGTGACGAATCGACAAAGCTGCACAAGCCGTCTGCGTCGGCCCCGGTCGGAGAAGCCGCCCCGGCCTGAGACGTCCGAGAAGTCTGAGAAGTCATGCCCCTCATCATGCCCGAACAGGTGTCCGCGATATCAGCGGGCGCGAATTCAGTGGGCGGAATCGGGCGAGCTCAGAACCTGTCAGCTCAGGCGTGAGGACCCGACACGCAGAACTGATTCCCATCAGGATCGAGGAGCGTCACCCAGCGGAAACCGTCCATGTTCTCGCGGTGGTGCTCGGTTGCCCCGGCCTCGACGAGCCGCGCCACCTCGGCGTCGAGATCCGGACTCCCCAAATCGAGATGGATGCGATTCTTACCGGCGGTGGGGTCCGGGACCTTCTGGAATGCGAAGTTGGTGGCGCTGTCAGGGACCGCGACGATGTAGAACCAACCGTCGTTCTCCTCGACGATGTTTCCGCCCAACTGCGCCGCCCACCACGTTGCGAGCGGACCGGGATCGAGACTGTCGAAGGTGATCATGCCGAGTGTGAGAGTCATGCGCACACGCTAATGGAAGCCACCGACAAAGACTCTCGATCTCGGGCTGAGATGAGACGATCGTCGAATGCGACTCACAACGCTGCGCGACCGTGTTGCAGAACCACTCTTCGCAGTTTTCATCGCGACCGGCTTGCTCCTGAGCATCCTCGGAGTGCTCGCCTGGCGATTTGCCACGCCATCCACGCGAACAGATCATGTCGGAATCCAACCCCCACCACCGCCGCCGATGGAGGACGGCAAGACCGGATACATGTGGGTGATCGACGGCTACAGCTACTCTGACGCACCACATTGGTTCCCCGCAACTGCGTGGTTTCTGACAGTCGGAACCGCTGTCGCCGTTGCCGTCTCGGCGATACTGAACGCGACGGGATGGCGGCTGGCCCGTGACACACGCGGTAGAAAATTTGCTCTTCCGCTTGCACTTTCAGCTTTCGGCACAGCCTACGGAGTCGCGGTCGCCGTTGTCGGACGAATCTGGCCGCCCACCTTCTATTCGGTGGTCCTTCCCGAACCTCGTGACCCGCAGAAGCCCTACCCCGAATCGGCCATCATCCACTTCGACCTCGAGCCGAACCTGATCACCTTCACCGCAACAGGTCTTGCCGTCGGCCTTCTCGCGGCCGCCCTGCTTTATGTCCGGAACTACTCGCTCACACGAACGAACTAGCGGGCGCGGAGATCACTCGACCGCTTCGAGTTCCGCGACACTCCCGTCCGAGATCACCCGGACGTGGCGGGTGATCTTCTCGATCGGCCAGTCCCACCACGCAATTCGCACCAACTTCTCGATGTCTTCGGCACTGAAGCGGCGCTTGATCTCCGTTGCCGGGTTGCCGCCGACAATTGCGTAGTCCGGGACGTCGCGCGTTACGACGGCGCCAGTGGACACGATCGACCCGTGACCGATCCGGACACCGGGCATGACTGTCACGTTCCCGCCGAACCACACGTCGTTCCCGACGACCGTGTCACCGCGTGACGGCAGATCCTGCACCAAATCCATGTGCCTGGCCCAATCACCGCCCATGATCGGAAACGGGTAGGTGGAGACACCGTTCATACGATGGTTCGCGCCGTTCATGATGAAGGTGACACCGGTGGCCAGGGCGCAGAACTTGCCGATCACCAGTTTGTCGGGACCGTAGTGATGCAACACGTTTCGAGTCTCGAACTCTTCGGCGAACTCCGGATCGTCGTAGTAGGTGTACTCCCCTACCTCGATCAACGGGTTGTCGATCAACGGCCTCAGCAACACCACTCGCGGTTGCCCGGCCATCGGATGAACATTGGTGGGATCCGGCGCAGTGAAATCTGACGCAATGGGATCTGACGCGTTCACTGCTTACTCCGATCCGTCGGCGCGGTGTCGCCGACCGCAGCAAGACTATCTGGTTCCTGCTGCGATCGACCGACAAGCGAAAACGTACCGGTGTCAGCCCAAGAGACCCTTGGCGATATGGGTGACCTGAATTTCGTTGCTGCCCGCATAGATCATGAGCGACTTGGCATCACGCGCCAACTGCTCGACTCGGTACTCGGCCATGTAGCCGTTTCCACCGAACAGCTGCACGGCTTCCATCGCGACCTCGGTCGCTGCGCGCGAGGAGTACAGCTTCATCGCCGACGCCTCCGCCAGGCTCACTTTGTCTCCGGCTGCGGTGCGCTCGATCGCATTGAAGACCATGTTCTGCACGTTGATTCGAGCGACCTCCATCTCGGCGAGCTTGAGCTGGATGAGCTGGAACTGCCCGATCTCACGTCCCCACAGTTTGCGGGACTTCGCGTATTCGATGCTCAGACGGTGGCATTCGTTGATGATGCCCAGTGAGAGCGACGCGATGCCGATGCGTTCGGCGGCGAAGCTCTCCTTGGCGCTGGATTTGCCGTCCGACTTTCCGCTGTCCTCGGTCTCGCCGAGCAGACGGTCCTTGGTGATGCGGACGTTGTCGAAGAACAGCTCACCTGTGGGTGAGGAGTTCATGCCCATCTTCTTGAACGGCGGGCTCTGGGTGAGACCCTCCATGCCCTTGTCGAGGATGAAGGCGAGCACCTTGCGATCGCGACGATCAACCGACGCATCGCCCTCGTCGAGCTTTGCGTACACGATCATCACGTCGGCGTACGGACCGTTGGTGATGAAGGTCTTGTTGCCGTTGAGAATGTAGTCGTCGCCGTCGCGGCGTACGTAGGACTTCATGCCGCCGAAGGCATCCGAGCCGGAGTCCGGTTCGGTGATCGCCCAGGCGCCGACGGTCTCGAATGTCACCAGGCCGGGGAGCCAGCGTTCCTTCTGCGCGAGTGTGCCGCGGCTGCGGATAGTTCCGGCGGCCAATCCGAGGCTGACACCCAACGATGCGACCAGGCCGAGGCTGACTCCGGCCAATTCGCTGTTGAGCACGACGCCCATGCTGCCGGCGCCGCTGAAGGCGCTCGACTTCTCACCGTCACCGGAGGGCGCATCGCCGCGCTCGCGTGCCAGCGACTTCTCGAGGCCTTCGCGTGCCATGTCGGCCAGACCGAAGGTCGAGTACAGCTTGCGAATGATGTCGAACGGCGGCAGCGCACCACTTTCGAGCTCGTCGACGTGAGGTCGCACCTCTTTGTCGATAAAGCCCCGCAAGGCGTCGCGGAACATCAGGTCGGTGTCGGACCACTCGTACATGTGCCTGAACTCCAGTCGGTGAACGATCGAGAGACTGCCGAACGGCAGCCACACACCGAATATAGAACACGTTCCAAAACCGGAACAGGATTCAGCTGATCAGTCCCATTCTCTGCGAGATCCACGTCAGCTCCTGCTCGACGCCGGCCGACCACACCGAAAAGCTGTGACCACCGGGAAGCTCGAGATACCTGGCGTCCATTCCGGCCGCTTTGGCCGCTTCGTACACCTTTTGCTGACCCGGCTTGAACTCGTTGTCATCTGTTCCGACGACGAACACTCCGCCCGAGTTCGGGAACTTCCGAGTCGCCAGCAGGTCCATCGGATTCACCTTCACGAACGCCGCTTCGTCGCCGCCGAATATCTCGTCGACGGTTCGCTGTCGGTCACCGAGCGAAGGCTCCAATTGACCGGACAGATCGAGGAATGTCGGGTACACCTCGGGGTAATTGGTCGCCATCTGCAGTGAGCAGGTGCCACCGTAGGAGAGCCCGCCGATTGCCCACGCTCGCGGATTCGTGTCGATCTGGAACGCATTCGCCACCGCAGCGGGCAAGTCCTTTGCCAGATACGTGCCGACCTTGCCCTGTGACGAGTCGGTGCACAGCGGATTGGCCATCTGCGACCCTGTTCCATCGGCTATCACGACGACTGGAGCCAACCCCTCGTGATCCCGTGCAAAAGCGTCCATTGTCGCGGTCAGCTTTCCGCCCTGGAGCCAGTCCTCGGGCTTGCCAGGCTGACCTGCCATGAGCACGAGCACGGGAAGAAGCGGACGCGGATTGGTGAAGTACGACGGCGGCAGATACACCTGCGCGTCGCGCGCGGAGAATCCTGAAATCGTCCCGGGGACAGGCAAAGTCGTGACCCGTCCGCGAATCGGCATGCCCTCCGGCGCTTTCCACACAGTGTCGGTGGGATCGCCGGTGACAACAGGATCGGTCGGACCGGGAACTTCACTGAGTGAGATGCGGTCGAAATCGTCGTGTCCGAACGCAATTCCCACAGTCGGATACGCGGCGAAAACCAGATTGATCTGCGTCGCGGCAGTGATGACGACCAGAACCGTCGCGATCACGGACAGGAGCGCTTTCGCGACGGTTCCGCCCGCCTTGATTCGCGGCCCGAGAAGTAGCAGCGCGTAGATACCGAGACCGATCCACACGTAGATCGACATCTCGATGGGATCGGGGAACGGCACGATCACCTTTTCGACGGTGATCCACACGGCGATCATGATCACCAGCGCAATCAGCCCCGCGATCGGCACCGCTCTGCGGTAGTACCAGCGCACGTTCGAACCGAGCAGCCACACACCACCCAGGACCCCAAGGACAGTCAGGATCACCGGCAGCGGTCCCGAGATCAAACTGATTCGGTAGAGCCAGTCCACGTCAAGCCTCTCGCGCGTAGAAATGTCGCACGCACGAGGCTAGACGACGACGCTAGTACTCTGTATCAGGTGACATTCATCAAGGTCTGTGGCCTACGCGACGTTGACACGGTCGACCTCACGGTGGGCCTGGGCGTCGACGCCATCGGTTTCGTCTTCGCCGAGAGCGTCCGCAAAGTCGACCCCACACTCGCAGTCGCTCTGCTCGCGCGAGTTCCCGATCACATCCGTGCAATCGGAGTCTTTCTCGGCAACCCGATCGATCAGATCCTCGAGATCGCGAAGATCACCGGGCTTCGCACCGTACAGGTTCACGATCTTGTCGACGCCGAGCAAGTGCAGCGGCTGCACGATGCCGGCCTCACCGTCATCCGCGCGGTCGTCTCCAGCAACGTCCGCGACGGTTACAATCTCGACCTCGGCGAGGACGAACTCCTGATCGACGGCGCAGACGCCGGATCAGGGGTGCCGTGGAACTGGGCCCAACAGCAATCGCGCCCGCAAGGCAAGTGGATCCTGGCGGGCGGACTGTCCCCGGACAACGTTCGCGACGCACTCGATGCCACCGGAGCCTGGGGCGTCGACGTCTCCAGCGGCGTCGAATCCTCCCGCGGCGTCAAGGACCACGCGTTGATCGAGAAGTTCGTGAGCGCTGTCCGCCAGACCGATCACTCGAAATAGGACGCGTAGTCGCTGAAAGCGACTTGGCCGGTGGGACTCGCTTTCACGGCGTCGGCAACGGCCGGCGGAATGGGAGCCCAGTGTGCAGGCATCGCTGCCGCCAGTGACGGCTTCAAGATGTAGAGCAGTGCGAAGTTCACTATCCAGAGCGGCGGCGCCATCGACATGCCGACTTCCGAACTCACATTGCCTTTGGTGTTGGTCACCAGCTGCGCTGCTCCCGAAATCTGCTGCGCTGCAAATCCGTAGACTGCCTGCACCGTGTATGCCGACTGATAGAGCGCAATCAGAGTGTGCGTCGCACCGTTGTTGCGCAACCAGGTGCCCACGAAACCGCCAGGGGCGATCAGCGTATTCACCTGTCGCGTCGGCGCATCCGCGTTGGCCGGACTCTCCAGCAATCCGTCTGGATTCACGTACAACCCGTAACTGGCCAGAACCGACGGCGTCGTGCCGGAATAGAGGGGCCGCCCGTTCGTATTGGTGAGAATCCGGGCGCATTCGTCGATCACCGCGGCGTCCTCGCGATTTCCGCCGACCCCTCCGCCGGAGATGAGATCGCGATACTGCTCCTCGGTCAAAGCGTCGGCTGGCTCGAGTCCGATCTGCGCGGCAATCTCTTCCGCAGTCTGCTGACCGAGTGGCTGGTTGAGTTGATCCGGAGTAGTCATCTGCGTGGGCGCGACGCTCTCGTAGACCGGTGCCCCGGCAAAAGGGATCACGAACCCGGTATCGACATTCTCTGCAACCGGTTGCGCGCCGGCCATCTGAGTGGTGGCAAACGAAAGTACGCACACCCCAACCAAAGCCAGAACCGAGACGGTCCCGCGATGAGACCGTGCTCCACGTCTACAGCCCTCGCCTGAGAAAGCCTTGCCTGCAATTCCATTGCCGCGCATAGGTCAACCTCCCGGAACGCAGTCGGGCGAATCAACTCGAGCTTGCATCTCAGTCAAACGCTGTGACCAGCGCCGTGTCAAGACACAGGTCAGGTCGAGGCACGGCGACAGCTCGCTCGATACAGGCGACAGCTCGCCCGCTACAGTGATGCTTCCATCTGAAGTGACCTCACCCCATTTGAATTGCAGGACATCTCTGGAGGCGAGCAGTGTCTGACAAGCGCGGGACCGTATTGATCACCGGTGTCGGTCGGAGCAAGTCGATCGGAGCGAGCCTCGCATTGGGCCTTGCCGAGGATGGTTGGGATCTTGCTATCGGCTACTGGGAGCCTTACGACGAACGCGTCGGGTTCGGGCGCGGAGCGCACGATCCGCAAGACATTGCCGAGAAGTGTCGCGCACTCGGAAGCCGTGTCGACCTGGTTCCCGGAGATCTGGCCTCGCCCGACGTGGCCGATCAGCTCGTTGACGCTGCCGCAGCGCGGAACGACCTCCGTGGGCTGGTGCTCTCACATTGCGAAAGCGTCGACAGCTCGATCCTCGATACCACCGTCGAGAGCTGGGAACGACATTTCGCCGTCAACGCTCGCGCCTCCTGGCTGCTGATCAAAGCGTTCGCTGAACGGCTTCCGGAACAGCGCGACGTCAGTCAGGTGGCCGGGCGGATCATCGCACTCACCAGCGACCATGCGGCCCACAATCTTCCGTACGGGGCCAGCAAGGGCGCTCTCGACCGCATCGTCATCGCCGCCGCAGTCGAACTTGGATCACGCGGCATACGAGCCAACGTCGTCAACCCAGGACCTATCGACACAGGATGGATGACACCCGAGATCAGACAGGCCACAACCCTCCAGACTCCTGCCGGCCGGCTGGGTACTCCCGGCGACACTGCTAACCTCGTTCGGTTTCTGATGTCCGACGCCGGAGGCTGGATTACGGGACAACTCCTTCACTCCAACGGCGGATTCAGTACGAATTGAGCCTTGGCCGGACTCAGTTCAGGCTTTGTAGGTCGGTAGCGTCTGCCCGAGCCTCTTACCCATTTCGGCAGCCAAAGCCGCGAGCCCGCTGGCCGGACGCACCATGACCTCGAAATCGACGATCTTGCCGTCCTCGTCGAATTCGACCATGTCGATTCCCTTGAGACTTTTGTCGCCGATGTTCGCACTGAATTCGAGCACGACCTGCCGACCGTTGGCTCCGGCGAACTGACGGTGGTACTCGAAGTTCTCGAACACCTGGATCACCGTATTGAGAATGAGCACAACGGCATCCGCGGACTGGTACGGCTTGAATCCCGTGGGCGATCGGAACTGCGCGTCGGGCGCGACGATCGTCGGTAGCGCCGACAGATCGCCGGTTTCGATCATGGTGTGCCACAACTTCAGTGCAGCTTCGACTTTCGGTTCGAGCGTCAATTCCGTGCTCATGCTTCTACCCTTCCCTCGACGTTACCTGCCGCTTGATTTACCGGCACTTGACTTGCGACGGACCACGCACTCAACACAGTTCGCACCCCGGTCACGAGTTGCAACGGCTGATCGATCATGACGTGATGTCCGGCTTCGGGAATCTCCGCCACGATGGCCTCCGGTCCGAACAATCCGCGCATGTGCTCCATGAGTCGATCGGACACGATGCCGTTCTGAGCTCGGAAATAGGCTACGCGGCAACGTGGTTCGCTGTCGAGAACATCTTCGGCGCCTACTCGGAGAAAGAAATTCGGATCGAACTTCCACGACCAACCGCCCTCGACTTCCTCCATCGACGTGGCCGCCACATGGTCACGCACCGCAGGCAGACCCGAATCCTGCGGCGGAACGAAGCGGAAACGGCTCATCGCGTCTTCCCTGGTGGGATAAACCTTCTTGGGGCCGAACGCATTCTGGCGTCGAGCCGCCTCCTCTTCGGGCGTACGCGCCTTGAGCGGAGAATCGATGATGACAACCCCGTCCAACAGTTCGCCATGCAGATGCGAGGCCACGAAAGAAACAATCCCACCCATACTGTGCCCCACCAGAATCGGCTTGCCGTCGATTCCCCCTGCCTCGGCCGCCGCCAGCACCTCGCGAGCCCACTGGGACATCGCGTAGGCGTCGCGAGTGTCACTGTCGCCGTGGCCCGTCAAGTCGAGAGCGACGACGCGGCGCCCCTCGGCGAACTGCGGCGCAATGTGATCCCACCAGCGACTGTGGGCTGCGCCGCCGTGAATCAGCACGATTCCCGGCCCCGCCGGCCCCCAAGCCCGAAAGTGCACCGAGGCACCCTCGACCTCCACCGACCCCGTCTCGACCGGCGCTGCCAACGCCCGAGTGAACCAACCAGGCGCGTCTTCGACCACATTGCTCATCGACCGAACATACATAGTCGTCAATCGGTTCATCCAACTCTTCCCAGTTCGTGATCCATCACCTATATTGAATCCGGCCTCAAGTTCAATTCGTTTCGCCGAAGGGGAGAGATGACCAACCGCCAAGTACGCCTCGCCGCCCGCCCGACAGGACTTCCCGACGCTTCCACCTGGGAATACGTCGATGCCGAGATCCCGTCCGCCGGACCGGGCGAGTTTGTCGTCAAGGTCGAATACCTCTCCCTCGACCCCGCGATGCGCGGTTGGCTCAACGACGTCAAGTCGTACGTTCCGCCGGTCAAGCTCGGTTCCGTCATGCGCGCCCACGGCGTCGGACGCATCACCGAATCACAGCACCCCGATTACCAGGTCGGGGACATCGTGGCCGGATCCTTCGGCGCTTCCGAGTACGGCGTTTCCGACGGTACAGACGTCACTCGGGTCGACGAATCGATCGCTCCCCTGCCGACCTGGCTCGGCGCTCTCGGTTTCCCCGGCGTCACTGCGTATTTCGGATTACTCGACGTCGGAAAGCTGAAAGACGGTGACACCGTCGTCGTGTCCGGTGCCGCGGGTGCGGTCGGCAGTCTGGTCGGCCAGATCGCAAAGCTTCACGGATGCAAGGTCATCGGCATCGCCGGCGGTCCGGAGAAGTGCGCGTGGCTCACCGAGGACCTCGGCTTCGATGTCGCCATCGACTACAAGAACGAATCCGTATACAAGGCGCTCAAGTCCAACGCTCCCGACGGTATCGACGTGTACTTCGACAACGTCGGCGGAGAAATTCTCGACGCCGCTCTCTCCCGTCTGCGCCTCGGCGCTCGGGTGGTCATCTGCGGCGCCATCGCGGGCTACAACGCCACCGAACCTCAGCCAGGCCCTGCTCACTACCTGTCACTTCTCGTCAACCGCGCCACGATGGCCGGCTTCGTGGTCTTCGACTACCTCGATCGCTACGCAGAAGCACAAGAGCAGATCGGAAAGTGGATCAAGAGTGGCGAATTGACTGCTCGCGAGCACGTCGTCGACGGCGGTATCGACGCGTTCGGCGACAGCCTCAATCTTCTCTTCGCCGGAGCGAACACCGGAAAGCTGGTCTTGAAGGTCAGCTGAGTCGGCCACACACGCAGATCGGCCACCGGTATTCCGGTGGCCGATTCGCTTGGGTCAACTGACTCCGGACGGAGTGGGAACGCTGTCCTCCCCCAACCGCGGCGGGGCCGACCGATAGGTTGCCGGCGTGCCGCTCATCCGAATCGGATTGGCTACCTGCCGAGTCGGTGCATCGCGACGCGGGTCGTCGATGGACACCACCGGATCGAGATTCAGCCGTTCCGCCAGCGCTATCGCGTCGGCGATGTCGTTGAGAGGCCCACACGGAACACCTCGCTCGGTCAGTGCCTCGAACCACGAGTCCGCAGAGCCCTTGGCCAATGCAGCAGTGACGGCGTCGAACAGTTCTTCTCGATGCGCAACCCTGTCGCTGTTGGACGCGAAACGCGCATCAGCGGCAAGTTCGGAAACTCCGAGAACCTCTGTCAACGAACTGAATTGCCGATCATTGCCGACCGCGAGGACCAGCGGACGGTCCGCGGTGTCGAATACCTCGTATGGTGCGATGCTCGGATGCCGGTTGCCCATTGCCTGCGGCACCACGCCCGCGGCCACGTAGCCGGACGACTGGTTGGCCAGTGCGGACAGCAACGAGGACAACAGATTGACCTCGACGTGCTGCCCTTCGCCTGTGCGATCGCGATGGCGCAGCGCTGCAAGGATTCCCACGCTGGCATGCAGACCGGTGATGACGTCGACCACCGCGACACCGACCTTGGTGGGAGTCTTGGGATCGGGTCCGGTGATACTCATCAATCCGCCGACCGCCTGAATCAACAGGTCGTATCCCGGCAGAGAGTTGTTGCCACCGAAGCCGCTGATCGAGCAGTAGACCGCACGCGGATTCATTTCTCGGACAGCGTCGTAGCCCAGCCCCAGACGGTCCATCGTTCCCGGCAGGAAGTTCTGCACCACGACGTCCGCATTGCGAACCAGCTCACGTGCACTCTCCAGATCCTCGCGCTCGCGCAGGTCCAGAGTGACCGACTTCTTGTTGCGGTTCACCGACAGAAAGTAGCTCGACTCGTCCCCCACCCACGGTGGGCCCCAGCTGCGAGTGTCGTCCCCGACACCCGGCCGCTCGATCTTGACGACCTCGGCACCCAGGTCGGCGAGAATCATCGTGGCGTACGGACCGGCGAGGACGCGGCCGAAATCAGCGATCACCAACCCGTCGAGCGCTCCGACAGCGTCTGCCGTCACCGGAAAGCTTCTTCACCGGTGAGAGCGCGGCCGATCACGAGCTGGTGAACCTCGGACGTGCCCTCGTAGGTGAGAACGGATTCGAGGTTGTTGGCGTGCCGGATCACGGGGTACTCGAGCGTGATGCCGTTGGCGCCCAGAATGGTTCGGCATTCACGGGCGATCTTGATGGCCTCGCGGACATTGTTGAGCTTGCCGGTGCTGACCTGCTCGGGGCGAACCGTCCCGGCGTCCTTGAGGCGCCCGAGGTGGATGGCGAGCAACTGCCCCTTGCCCAATTCGACTGCCATGTCGGCGATCTTGGCCTGGGTGATCTGATACGCGGCGAGCGACTTGTCGAAGACCTTGCGATCACGTGCATATGAGATCGCAGTCTCGAGGCAGTCACGTGCTGCACCCATTGCCCCGAAGATGATGCCGAAGCGTGCCTCGTTGAGGCAGCCGAGCGGGCCGGACAGTCCGCGAGCCTTGGGCAGCATCGCCGAGGCAGGCAGACGCACGTCCTCGAGCACCAGTTCCGAGGTGACCGACGCCCGGAGCGACATCTTGTTCTTGATCTCGGGGGCGGAGAATCCCGGAGTGTCGGTGGGAACGACAAATCCGCGCACGCCGTCGTCGGTTCGAGCCCAGACCACGGCGACGTCCGCGATGGAGCCGTTGGTGATCCACATCTTGGTGCCGTTGAGGATCCAGTCGTCGCCGTCGCGCTTGGCGTTGGTTCGCATACCGCCGGGGTTGGATCCGAAATCGGGTTCCGTGAGACCGAAGCAGCCGATGGCTTCACCCGCCGCCATTCGCGGGAGCCATTCTTCCTTCTGCTCTTCACTTCCGTTGTGGTGGATCGCGAACATGGCGAGCGAGCCCTGGACCGAGACGAGGCTGCGAATGCCCGAATCGACAGCTTCGAGTTCCTGGCAGGCCAACCCGTACGCCGTGGCGCTCATCCCGGCACAGCCGTAGCCCTCGAGGTGCATGCCCAGTACGCCGAGCGCGCCCAGTTCCTTGGCCAGCTCACGAGCCGGCAGTGCTGCCGCTTCGAACCATTCACCTACGTGCGGGCGAATGCGATCGTCGACCATCTTGCGGACCGTGTCGCGGATCGCGATCTCCTCGGCGTCCAGCAGGGTGTCGATGGCAAAAAGCTCGGACAGGGACTGCGGCGTGGTCACGGGGCCTCCAGTGTTCTCGGGCGCAATCCTTTGCGAGAACGATTGCGCAATCGTTTGCATCGCCTAGAGTAGAGCCCGGTTGCGCACCCGTCAATCCCCGAACTGCCGACCGACACCGAATCAACTCAGGACCGACGCACACCAGGAGCCACGACGCAGATGACGCCCGATCCGTCGAACCGCAGCAACGGCCGTCCGCCGACGTTGCGCGAAATCGCCGACCAGGCCGGGGTCCACATCTCGACGGCGTCGCGGGTCCTCCGTCAGCCCGAGCCCGCCGACGGCTGGTCCGACTCCGCACTCCGAGTTCGTCAGGTTGCCGAGGAACTCGGTTACCAACCGAATCTGTGGGCAGCCAGCCTTCGTACCCGCAAGACCACCACCATCGGCGTCGTGATGCCGAGACTGACAGACGTTGTAGTGGCCACCATGTTCCAAGGCATCGAGGAAGCCGCCACCGCAGCCGGGTACTCCGTCTTGCTCTCCAGCCCGCCCGACGATCTGGAAGCGCAACGCAAAGCGGTCGAGTTCCTGGTGAGCCGACAGGTCGACGGTCTCATGCTGAGCAGCATTCACCTGCCGGGTACCGATTTCGTCGACTCGCTCCCCCTGCGCTCACTGCCGATCCTGCTGCTGAACCGGCACATCGACTCGGCGACGTCATCCGTCAACCGAAGCCTTCCCTTTGTCAGCGGCGACGACCGCCTCGGCGGCTACCTCGCGGGGAAGCATCTACTGGACTGCGGCTATCGCGATCTCGGAGTGATCGCGGGGCCGGATCACGCCAGCACGTCGCGGGAACGCGTCGCGGGTTTCCGCGATGCCCTGGCCGAAGCCGGTCTGGAACTGCCGCCGAACCGAATAGTGGCCTCCGAGTTCGAAGTTCAAGGGGGTGTCGATGCGGCTGCCACACTGCTCAGTGGGAACACGCGCCCTGACGCCGTTTTCACGGTGAGCGACACCATCGCGATCGGCGTACTCGGTGTGGCCCGTGATCTCGGGTTGAGCATTCCCGACGATCTTGCGTTGGTCGGCTACAACGACATTCCGGTTGTCTCCCAACTCCCGGTGCCCCTGACGACGGTCAGGTCCCCCGCCCGAAAGATCGGTGCGACCGGGCTCGAGCACCTACTGGCACTGATCTCCGGCAAGAACGTCGAATCCGTGAAGCTTCCCGTCGAACTGATCGCGCGAGCCTCCACCAGAAAGCCTGCCAGTCGCAAACTCTGAGCAGCTACCAGACCTGAGATTCGTCGATGCCCAACTGTCGCGCGTAACCGGAGTTGAGTGCGTCCCAGCCGTACTCGCGCGCCCGTTCACCCACAATCGGTCCGAAGGGCTCGCCTGCCAGAAGGGCATCGAGTACGTCGAAGCACAGATGCCACCCCGCAGCGAGCGCCGACGCCATCCCCTCGGCGCGCGACCTCTGCGTCAGCACGACGCGGGTACCGCCTTCGATCGGGGTCAGGTCCCACACCAATTCGTCCGGGCCCCACTCGTGTTCGAGCCGCCGAGTGGTCTCCACGACGTGAACGGTGACCGGCAGCGACATTTCGGGGGCGCCGTCCTCGGTGAGCATGGTGATCACCGCATCACCGGTACTGCTCAGGTTCCGATCGGCGGTGTACGGCGTCCATTGCGCCAACATCTCCGGGTCGGTGATCGCCTCCCACACCTTCTCGACGGAATACGGCAGAACCCGAGGAAAGCTGACGACTGTGTCGTCACCGTCGACGCTCACCGTGACGTCGGACAGGGCACTGGGCTGATACGGCTGAGCACTCATGGTTCGATCTCACCAGGAACCACCGACACGGGCAACCGCCCGCTGGGCGTTCAGAACGCAAACACCGCCGATGCGGCCGCGACTGTCTCCTCCACCACCGGAAATTTCACCACGGACAAGTCGTGTCGAGCTCCTTCGAACTCCACCAGACGCGTCGCGGCGGGAATCAAGGCGAGTGCTGCCCGCATCTCCTCCGTTGTCGCGAACTCGTCCTTCGAACCGTGGACGACAACGGTCGGTGTGTTCAGGTCGGGCAGGTGTTCGGTTCTGAGCTTCTCGGGCTTCTTCGGTGGATGCAGTGGATAGGAGAGAAGGACCAGGCCGTCGACAAGTCCCGGGTTCTCCGCCGCAAGCATCGACGCCTGCCGACCGCCGTACGAATGTCCGCCGAGCAGAACGGGTCCGGGCACCGAGTAGTCCTTGCGAACAGCAGCAATCACCTCGGCAATGCCCGCGCGATCCTCTGCAGCACGCGACGGATGCGGAGGCCCCGAAGCTCGACGCACCCGAAACGCGAGATCGAAGCGCAGAACTTGCACTCCTGCCGCAGCAAAGCCGTCGGCAACAGCACGCAACAGCACGGTGTCGCAGTTACTTCCTGCGCCGTGAGTCAGTGCAAGCGTGGCGACGGGCGACGCGAAGGACACAGAAGCAGGTCGATGAAGGAAACCGTGCACCGCACCTTCGTCGACCGTTTCGACAGTAGTCATGGACGCATCCTTGTCCGGCCCGCTCGGGCCTGTTCGACCGCGGCAGTCATGCTGCCCTCGTAAACCGGACCGTGTCCGGGAAACAGCACGCCGGCAGGTACAGCGGCGATATTGTCCAACGCCTGGTCCGTCGCTTCACGGTCATGATTGAAGGGGCACACCAGAAATTGTGGTCCGGCGACGGTCGACGTCCCATGTCCGGTCACCAGAGCGTCACCCGACGCGATCACTCCTGCGTCGGGAACAAGGTAAGCGCTGTGGCCGTCGGTATGCCCATGAGTGGGAATCGGCACGATCCGACCGGGAACGTCCAGCGCACCACCGGACGCAAAGGACTGTGCCCGAGGCAGTTCCGCACCTTTCAACGCGCCGACTCCGATCACGTCGCGAAGCCATTTCGGAGCACCTCGCCGCCACAACAGCAACGGAACTCCGGCCGGCGACAACTGTTGCAGATACTCCCTCTTCGCATGCGGCACTTCCAACGGATCCATCAGGACCGGAACCTCGAGCCGAGTCACGATGTCCGCGATCCCACCGATGTGATCGATGTGCGCGTGAGTGACGAGAATTGCCCGAACATCCCCGAGCTGGTGACCGATCTGTTCGATCGAGCGTTCGACGTCGGTGCCGTTGGCCGGATATCCGCCGTCGATCAAGGTCAGATCGGACCCCTCTTCGACCAGGACCCAATTGGCGTGACCGCACCGAACCAGATGTGTGTTCTCGATCTGCGTGATCGACAGTGCCGCAGTAGTCATGCTTGGTAGTCTGCGCCACGTGTCGGAATCCGTGAAGCAGGCCAGCAGCCGCAGCATTCGAGATCGCGCCGAAGCATCCTTGGTGGCAGCCGCATTCGCACTGCCCAGCGCGGTGAAACGTCGAATCACCGGACCACCCGTCGTCATCGAGGGCAACACGCTCGACGCCGACGCACACCTTCTGCTCACGCTCGCGAAGACGCGGCCACTCCCCTCGCATTCAACCGATCCCCAGTCACTCGCCGCTGCTCGCGCCAATCTCACCCGAACCGCGATCATGATGGGCGGCAGGCCCACGCCCGTCCACACCGAGGAGATCTCCGTTTCGGGTGCCGACGGCCCGCTTCGCGCCCGGCTCTACGTCCCGACAGCCGACACCGGCGCTCTGCTCGTCTACTTCCACGGCGGCGGGTGGGTACAGGGCAGCATCGAATCCCACGATGCCCCGTGCCGTCTGTTGGCCGAAACCTCCGGCGCACGGGTCATCTCGGTCGACTACCGGCTCTCACCCGAATTCGCTTTCCCCACACCGGTACACGATGCCTATGCCGCCTACCTCGATATCGTCGACCGCGCCGACGAGTTCTGCGCAGACCCGACGCGCATCGCTGTCGGGGGCGACAGCGCGGGCGGGCATCTTTCCGCAACGGTCGCGCTGCGTGCCCGCGACGACGGCAAGACCCCACCGGCGGCGCAGCTGTTGATCTACCCCGCGACCGACTTTCACGAGAAGGCCCCCTCGCGAACGACGTTCGGTGAAGGTTTCTTCCTGACCGAGGCCAACATGAACTTCTACGAGTCCAGCTTCCTCGGCAGCAATGCCGATCGACTCGATCCGATGGTGTCGCCGCTACGCGCCCCCGACGCGACCGGACTGCCGCCGGCCATCGTGATCACGGCGGGATTCGATCCACTCCGGGACGAAGGCGAAGCCTACGCAGCTCGATTGCGCGACAACGGTGTTCACGTGACCGATCGACGCTATCGCGGGTTCATCCACGGCTTCGTCAACATTCTGGGACCGAGCGCCGGTTCGCGCACCGCCGTCGCCGAGATCGGCGGAATGCTCCGCGTTCTACTCACCCACCCAGCAAAATCTCCCGCAACGTATCCACCAGCGGATCAACCGGCAGCTCAGGGCTGATCGCACGCTGTAGCCCCAAACCGATTCCGACGCTGAGTATGCGCAGTGCCGCGGCGTTCGGGTCCAGTGCCGGCGTCACGCCGTTGGACTCGGCAAGATGTTGCACCACTCCGGCAATCAATCCGCGCACCTGATCGGCACCCGTCGCGATCTTTTCGCGGATCTCTTCGCTGTGCCGCGATCGCACCGAGAACTCGACTTCGAGCAACGTCCATCTCTTGTCCCCGATGGTTCGCTCGGCCCATCGCGCGAACTCGGCCACCGCGTCGTCGAGCGTCGAATTGGCTCCGAGCTGTGAGGTGATCTCGCCGACCTTGGTCAACCTGATTCGGCCGAGCACCTCGGCGCACAACTCGTCCTTGTTCTTGAAGTTCGAGTACACCGCACCTTTGGAATAACCGGCATCCTCGGCGATCTGATCGAGCGACGCGGCGGCGTACCCGCGATCGAGGAAATGTTCGACGGCCGTCGCCAACAAGGTCTCGCGGGTCATCGCCTGCGCTTCCTGCCTGGTCAATCGCGCCATCGGAACCTCCTCGCGGTTCTGAGTATCGAGATTCCAACGGTAGCCGAATACCGGAAGCGCACCGCAGGCGCACTCCCGAAACCCAAATTTGGGGTACCCACGTTATTCAGATACTGATAGTCTCCGAAATATGACTTCAGAAGTGACCGGCACCACCGCGCCCGGGTCCGGACGACACAGCGCGCCTAGACGGGGATTGGCAATCGGATGCGGCGGCACCCTCGGCTTCGCCTGGACCGTTGCTGCCCTCGCCTCGGTTCGGGACGCCCTCGACTGGGATCCCCGCGAAGCCACCGCCATCATCGGCACGTCCGCCGGAGCCGAGTTCGTGACAATGCTCGGCAGCGGAGTCGGCGTCGACGAGTTGGTAGCCATGCAACTCGGAGAGCCCGCCGCACGTCCCGAACTCCTCGCCCACACAGCATCGGCGCCCGGAAGAATCCCGCCACTTCCGAGTTTGGGGATCGGCAATCCACGACTGGTGACACGTCGAGATCTTCCCGTTCTGAGCCGGATGAGCGGTATCGCACCGCGTGGTGGCGGCGACCCGTCCTGGCTCACCACGCTCGCCGAATCTCTTGCCCCTGGCGATTCGTGGCTCCCACATCCGTGCGCGTACATGGTATCCATGGACTACAGAACCGGGCGACGGGTCGCGTTCGGGGCACAGGGGGCTCCGAAAGCGACAGTCGGTGAAGCGCTTCGAGCGTCTTGGGCGATTCCCGGCTGGTTCCCACCTGTCACCATCGACGGCGTCAGGTACATCGACGGCGGCGCGGCGTCCACGGCATCGGTAGACCTCCTGCTCCCCCTCGAACTCGACGAGCTGGTTGTACTGGCGCCCATGGCATCTCGAACACTGAAGCCGGCGCGCGGCGCCGCCCGTATCGAACGCGGCGCCCTGCGGAACTCCATGTCCAAGGGCCTCGACCGGGAAATCGAACTGGTGCGCGCTGCGGGAACCAGGGTCTTGCGCATAGACGCCACCGACGACGATCTCGCCGTCATGGGCGCCAACTTCATGGACGGCCGACGGCGGCTCGCCACCTTCGAATCATCCCTACGTACAACACGTGCGAGCGTGAAACGCGAACTCGATGCGCGCCCGTTCCACTCCACCCCGTCCCACCAGTGAAAGCGCAGACTCAGTGAACAACAGAACTGACCACTTCGAGGTCGTGATCATCGGTGGGGGGATCTCCGGGATCGGTGCAGCAATTCACCTGCAGCGCCTCGGGATCGACAATTTTGTCCTGCTCGAGAAAGCGGACTCCCTCGGCGGCACCTGGCGCGCCAACACCTATCCCGGTTGTGCCTGCGACGTCCCGTCCGGCCTGTACTCGTATTCCTTTGCCGCCAATCCGGATTGGACCCGACTGTTCGCGGAGCAGCCGGAGATCCGCGAGTACATCGAGGACACGGCCGTCCGCCACGGGGTCGACAAGCACGTTCGCTTCGGGGTCGAAATGCTCTCCGCACAGTGGGACGCATCGCAATCACTCTGGAAGATCACAACTTCCAGCGGTGAACTCACTGCTCGTTTCGTGATAGCCGCCGCCGGCCCGTGGAACGAACCCTTGACGCCGGCGATCCCCGGGCTGGAAACGTTCGAGGGCGAGGTGTTTCATTCCTCGCAGTGGAATCACGACTACGACTTGACCGGAAAGCGCGTCGCCGTCGTAGGTACCGGCGCTTCCGCAGTCCAATTCGTGCCGCGCATCGTCTCCGACGTGTCCGCCCTTCACCTTTACCAACGCACCGCTCAATGGGTCCTTCCCAAACCCGATCACTACGTACCGCGGATCGAAAGGTCCGTCATGCGATTCGTACCGGGAGCGCACAAGGCTCTACGCAGCATCGAATACGGAATCATGGAAGCGCTTGGATTGGGGTTCCGCAATCCGTGGATCCTGCGTATCGTGCAGAAACTCGGGTCGGCCCAATTGCGCTTGCAGGTGCGCGATCCGAAGCTACGCAAGGCGCTGACTCCCGACTACACCCTCGGTTGCAAGCGACTACTCATGTCGAACTCGTACTACCCGGCCCTCGGCAGACCCAACGTGACCGTCCATGCCAACGCAGTCGAAGAGATCCACGGCAACACCGTGATCGGAGCCGACGGAGTGGAATCGGAAGTGGACGCGATCATCTTCGGAACGGGCTTCCACATCCTCGACATGCCCATTGCATCAAAGGTATTCGACGGAGAAGGTCGATCACTCGACGATCATTGGCAGGGAAGCCCGCGGGCGTACTTCGGTTCCGCCGTCAGCGGATTCCCCAACGCGTTCATTCTGCTGGGCCCGAGCCTCGGCACCGGACACACGTCGGCCTTCATGATTCTGGAAGCCCAACTGAACTATGTGGCACAGGCGATCGGCCACGCTCGTCGGCACGGCTGGAAAACCATCGACGTGCGCCCGGAAGTACAGGCAGCCTTCAACTCTCAAGTTCAGGAGGCATTGGGTACCACGGTCTACAACGCCGGTGGTTGCGAAAGCTATTTCTTCGACGTCAACGGCCGCAACAGCTTCAACTGGCCGTGGTCGTCAGGAGCCATGCGTCGACGGCTACGGGCCTTCGATCCATACGCCTACAACCACACGCTGTCCGACAACCCTGCGTCAGACGACACCCCCGCTGAGCCCACCACCACCCCCCGAACCGGAGTACACCACATGAGCCTTTTCGGCACCACCTACCCGCCGATCGATCTCGACGGAGCAGTCGTCGTCATCTCCGGAGGTGGCCGCGGAATCGGCCGGGCCACAGCGGAGTTGTTCGCAGCTCGCGGCGCACTCGTCTGCGTCGGCGACCTCGACGAGGAGACGGCCGTCGACACCGCCACATCCATCGGCGCACGGGCCCGCGGGCACGCTCTGGACGTCACCTCACGCGAATCCTGGGATGTGTTCGTCTCCACAGTGATCGGCGAATTCGGTCACATCGACATTCTGGTCAACAATGCGGGCGTGATGCCGCTCGGCAGCTTCCTCGACGAGTCCGACGCCACCAGTCGAGTAACCCTCGACGTCAATGTCTGGGGCCCGATTCACGGGATGCGCACCGTGCTGCCCGGCATGGTGGATCGGCGACGCGGCCACGTCGTCAACATCGCATCCATGGCAGGCAAGCTACCGGTGCCAGGAATGGCCGTGTACAACGCAAGCAAGTTCGGTGCGGTGGGCCTTTCCGCCTCTGCTCGTGTCGAATTCGCAGATTCCGGCGTCAGCGTCAGCGCCATCCTGCCCAGCGCGGTGCGCACCGGGCTCTCCTCCGGTGTGCCACTCGGAAAGGGCATGCCGACGGTTGAACCCGAGGTCGTGGCCAAAGCTGTCGTCGACACGGTCGCGCACCGGCGGGCCGAAACTACTGTTCCGCGTTACCTTGCGGGCTGGGACCTCATCGACGCTGTAGTACCCGAATGGATGATAAACATCGGACGCCGGGTGATCGACGATCGCCGCGCGCTGACATCGGTAGATCCGAACGGGCGTGCGGACTACGAAAAGCGAGTGGCACGTCAGGCCGAAAACGAGGAGCACGATCGGAGATGAAGCGGGTAGTTTCGTGGCCATGTACATCCGCCGCGAAACTTCTTCCGACCGTGACGCAATCTATTCACTGCTCGGGGCGGCGTTTGCCGACCAAGCGCCGCCCGGCGAGTCTCCCTACGAGATCGAACTGACACGTCAGCTCTTCGCCTCGAACGACTACTTACCGAAGTTGTCCCTTGTCGCCGTCGCCGGTGATGAGATCGTTGGTTTCGTAATCGGAACACGCGGATGGGTCGGTCCCGTTGAGGCGGTTGGCCTCGGCCCGTTGGCAGTCACACCGGACAACCAACGCAGCGGCGTCGGTTCGGCGCTGATGCACGCGGTGATCGGTGCGTCCGACGCTCTGGACGTGCCACTGCTCGCCCTCCTGGGCAGCACCGAGTACTACCCGCAGTTCGGGTTCGTCACCAGCACGGACGCCGGGATCGAGTCTCCGGAAGCCGAGTGGGGCGAGCACTTTCAGATCAGGACCCTCACCACGCACCGCCCCGATCAGACGGGGAAGTTTTCATACGCAGCGCCGTTCGGGGTCGCTTGACCCTCAGCGCGATGTAAGAGTTCTTTGACATCCAGCGCACGTAGACCTACGCTCAGGCATGTCAAAGAACTCTTACACCTGGGAGGCTTCATGAGCACCACGGCACGGTGGAGCCTGATCATCGGTATCGGCGTCGCAGCAACGCTAGCCTTCAGCTTTTTTGCAGCATTGACCGCCGATGATCGGAAGACGTTGGCCTTCATCGTCTTCGCAATCGTCATGGCACCGGCTTGTATCGGGTCGGCGTGGGCCCTTTTTCCATCGGAGAACGACAAGGCCCCCGCCTACCCCGAGGACACCGTCGAAACAGAATGGAGTCGCAAGGCCGGCTTCGGCGCGTTCACCGACTTGATCACTGCCATGGGGATCGCGCTGATCGCGCACAATGTCTTCGGCGCTCCCGAACTGCCGCTCGTAATGTTTACAGCCCTCGGTCTGGCCGACTTCGGAATCCGGTACTGGGCAGTGTCGAGGGACCGCACCCCACATTCGAGATCTGACGAGATCTGATGCGCAACAACCTTCAAGAACTTCGTACGGCAGCCGGATTGTCACAGCAAGCGTGCGCCGACGCGCTCGGCATCACACGCCAGACCGTCATCTCGATCGAGAAGGGACACTTCGACCCGCGTCTGTCACTGGCGTTCCGAATCGCCGAATACTTCGACAAACGCGTAGACGACATTTTCTCCAGCTGACGCCGTCTCGAACTGACGGAAGATCAGTCGAGCTGCGGTTTCAGTCGAGCTGCGGTTTCAGTCGAACAGAGTTGGCGATCCGTTTTCGTCCTTCCCGTCTTCGACGGCCGTTGCCTTCTTGCCCGAGCCCTTGCGGACGACGGTCAACGTCGTCGTTCGACGCGACAACCTGTGCCCGTCACTGTGTTCGAGCAGCGCCATCCCCTGGCGAACTTCGACTACCGTCCACGGACCCGCATGGCCGGCTGCCTGCACGAGGTCACCGGACTCCACCTCAGTTGCCATGACCACTCCTTGTTCGTCGTGTCCTGCACGTTCTCCTTCCTATTATCGACGCGGCCACCTGGTAGTCGACGCGCAGGGTACCTACGCTGCAGCTGCAACCTTGACCGCATGGCCGACTTCGGCTCGGAATGCCGCGTATTCGGGTGAGCCTCGGAGATCGTCGGGATCGACGCCGGTTCGTGGCAGATCGATTTTCAGGTCGAGCGCGACCTTGCCCGGTCGGCTTGTCAGAACTACGACGCGGGAGCCGAGAAAGGCCGCCTCGTCGGCACTGTGAGTGACGAAGACACTTGTTCGCCCCGATTCGGCACTGACACTGCGCAGGTCCTCCTGCAGACGCTCGCGAGTGAGGGCGTCCAGCGCGGCAAAGGGTTCGTCCAACAGGAGCAACGACGTTTCGGCCGCCAAGGCACGAGCAATTGCCACCCGCTGCTGCTGCCCGCCGGAGATTTCCCAGATACGCCGGTCCGCAGTGCCGACCAGACCGACGCGGTCGAGAAGCTCGTCACGCCTTTGCCCGCGTTCGCTCTTCGCAACGCCGGCGTATTTGAGTGCCAGATCGATGTTGCCGCCCACCGATTTCCACGGAAAGAGCCGTGGCTGCTGAAACACCACTCCCGCACTCGACCCGGGAATCGGGTCGGATCCGGAGACCTGAACCGTTCCACTGGAAGGACTTTCGAAACCCGCGATCAGCCGCAGCAATGTGCTCTTGCCGCAACCCGACGCTCCGACGAGAACCAGAAACTCACCAGGTGTGACGTCGATCGATACGGGCCCGAGTGCCGTGACGGACTCTCGACCGTGGCCGTACCTGTGTGAGACGGTGTCGATTCGGATCGCGCCCGGGCGGTCGGGGGCGAATCCACCCGAGGCCTGCTGTGCGGTCACGCTACTGGTCAAGGACATCGGGAAGCCCCTTCACATAGAGAGCATTCTGAAAGACCGCCAGATCAGGCACACTGTCGATCTGCTTCTGCTCGGCCAGGAATTGCGCTGCACTCTGCAGGTTCACTGCCAGATTCCCGGGAGCGCCCTCGGTGCCCAACCATTCCGGCGAAGAGATCTGCTCCGGAGTGAGGAACACACCCTGTTTCAACTGCGCTGCCGCGTCTTCCTTCGAGGCGCCTAATTGTGCGGCAACAGCTTCCGCTGCCGCGTTCGGATCAGTGGCGATCGTCGTGAGCGCGCGGGCCTGAACCTGGCGCCAGGTGTCGACGATCTCGGGGTGATTCTTGGCAAACGCAGTCGACACCACACCAAGATCGAGTGTCGGCTTTCCTGCTGTCGCGAGCTCACGGCTGGCGATCAACTGTGTTCCGTCCTTACGGAGTTCGTCTAGCGTGGGCAGCCAGGTGTAGACGGCATCGATGTCACCGCGCTGCCAGGCTGCGAGGGATGCTTGCGGCTGGAGATCCACCAATTGGACGTCGTCGGCACTGAGTCCGGCCTGGTTCAGCGCTGCCAGCAGACTGTAGTGCGCGGTCGAGGCGAATGCCGTGGCCACTTTCTTGCCGCGCAGATCTGCGACGGTCTTGATTCCGGTTGCGTTGCGCGCCACCAGGGCTTCGTTGTCGCCGGCCACGTCCAGAACAAACGCGACCTGATACGGAATGTTCAGCGGTGCCGAGAGTCCACGAGCAACCGGACTCGAACCGATTGCGCCGAAATCGATTTCACCGGCGATGAAGGCGGTGTTGATGTCGGCTCCCGAATCGAACTTCGTCCACTTCACGTTGTACTCGGGCAGTGCGTCTTCGAGCCAGCGATTGTTCTTGACTATCAAGTCGCCGCTCGGGAACGACTGGTAAGCGATACGGATCGTTTCCTTGGACGAATCCTGGCCCGAATGATCAACCGAGCACGCACCGAGAACAAGGGCAAGGACGCCGATCAGCACCGTGAACGCCGTCCGGGCAGCCCTTCCTTCATTGGGCGTCGAATTACTGCTGCGCTTCAGATTGCTGCTGGCGTGTTTCTGATTGTCAGTCATACTTTTCCCCTCCAGGGAACGGCGCGGCGCTCTGCAGCCCGCAGCAGTCCGTCGATGATCAGGCCGGAGAATCCGATGGCAAAGATCCCCACCAGCACGACCGGTGTGTTGTTGTAATTGCTTGCATCCTTGACCATTCCGCCGATTCCGGGGATGCCGTTGAACAGTTCGGCCGCGACCACCGACGAGTACGCCATACCTACCGACAGCCGAATGCCCGTGAAAGTTTCCGGTAAGGCCGACGGGACGACGACGTCCCGGATCACTTGCGCCCGTGAGGCTCCCAGGGCCCTGGCCGCTTCGACTAGTCCGACCGGCGCCGCGACCACAGCAGCTGTGGTGGCCACCGCTGCCGGCGGAAGAGCAGCGAGCGCCAGCAATGTAATCTTCGGCGCCTCGTCGATTCCCAGCCAGATCACCAGCAGGAAGAAATACGCCAGGGGCGGCAGTGCGCGCAGGAACGTCAACCACGGTTCGAGCAGGCTCCGCAGCCATGTCACCGATCCCATGGCCAAACCGAGGATCACGCCCAATCCGACGCCGATGATCACACCGACCAGCACCCGTCGCAGCGTCATGTAGAGGTGCTCCCAGAGCAGGTAGCCCTGGTAGCCGCGCACTCCGTCGTGCGTGGTCATCGTGTTGACGAAGGCATGCCAGACCGTGCTCGGGAACGGCACGAAGGTCTCACTCCAGGTGCCGCTCGCGGCAGCGACCTGCCACAGGGCCAAGAATGCGATCACGGAAAGCACCGGCAGTCCGACAGTGGTCGCACTCGAAGTCCACGGCCGACGCGGCTCACGGTTCGATTCCGTGACTGATGTTGGTTCTATTGCTTCGACAGGAGTCGACATCGCTGTTCTTCCTCGACGTACGGAAAATTCCGGCACACATGCAGCAACGGGCGCATATGCAGGGGCGAAGGCGCACAGAGCGGCGCCATTCTCACTCAGGAGAGTCGGAAGGAATCAACAGCAACAGCAATTGGCACCAAGACGGCACAGGTCGACGGCGATGCGTCGTGTCAGTGGCGTCGAGGGCATGGGGGTAATTACTACCTGTGTCTGCAATTACCCGCAAATGCGGGGGAAATAGGCGTCAGTCGGCCAAGCGAACCGACAGCGAATACATGAGCGGGATCTCGGGTCGTCCGGCCGGGACTCCCCAACGCTTGCCGCCGAGTTCAGCCATCTCCTCGAATCCTTGCCAACCGTTGGCGTACGGGTACTCGTCGAAGGACTCGAGCGTCAATCCGGCGCGCCGCAAAGCTCCTAGCACCTCGGAAATGGACCAGTTGAATTCACATGAGGGGAAAGGATTTTCGAAGTTCTCGACTCCGTTTCCCTCAGCGCCTGGCAAGATGAGATCGGCCGAATCTGCCACGTAGTCGCCCACGCCACGGGGTTCGGTCACGGGAGTCCCGCCTCCGTACGGGTATGTCAGCGACCACTTCTCGTCGAAACACATGGCAAACGGATGAAACTCCACCAGAACGAATCGACCGTTCGGCGCCAGAACACCGGCAATCCCCTCGGCCCACTCGTCGAGATCGGGTAACCAGATCACCGTTCCGTACGAAGAAAAGACTCGGTCGAACTTTCTCTGGCCAGCGGCAGCAGCGCGGAGCCACGCAGATACATCGGCACGCTCGAAATCGGCGGCAATATCGGATTCCGCGGACAAGGTTCGGGCGAAGTCGATCGCGGAATCCGCGATGTCGACGCCGGTCACCGCGGCACCGAGAGCGGCCAAACTCAACGAATCCTGACCGGAATTGCACTGCAGATGAAGAATCGAGGAGCCGTCGATCTCGCCGAGCAGCGCCAGTTCTTCCGGATACAAGGTCGACCCGCCGTTGCGAAAGAACTGTGCCTGGTCTCCTTTGTGACTGTTGTGAGCGACGGTCGCCGCATTCCACGACAACCGATTCATCTCCGCTGCATCCATCACTACTGCATCCACCTCTACTGCATCCACTTCTCGACCCACAACAAGTCCGCCCGAGTTCACCACGTCCCCGGTCACGTCGGCAATCGATTTACTGGGCTGGAAACCTATCCGAACGAAGATGCAACAGGTTACAGTTTTTCGACGGACCATCGAAGGAGAACCAGTGCGCTACGGACTCAGCCTGTTCACCAGTGATCGCGGCATCCGCCCTGCCGATGCAGCAAAGGCGGCGGAGGCGAATGGATTCGACGCCTTTTACGTTCCGGAGCACACTCACATCCCCGTATCTAGGGATTCCGATCACCCCGGAACCCAGTCGGCAGAATTGCCCGACGACCGTTACATGCGCACACTCGACCCCTGGGTTGCCCTCGGCACCGCCGCGTCGGTCACGAACACCATCCGATTGGGCACCTCCGTGGCCCTCCCCCTCGAACACGATCCGATCACTCTCGCGAAAACCATCGCATCGCTGGACCATCTTTCCGGCGGACGCGTGGTCTTCGGCGTCGGATTCGGCTGGAATGCAGAGGAACTCGCCGACCACGGCGTACCGCCCAACAAACGCCGGACCGCACTCCGCGAGTATCTCGAAGCCATGGGCGAACTGTGGTCGACGGAAGAAGCGTCGTACGACGGCCAATTCGTGAAGTACGGACCCAGCTGGGCGTGGCCCAAACCAGTTCAGAAGCCCCGTCCTCCCATCCTCTTGGGCGGCGGCGGCAACGAGAAGACTTTCAAGTGGATCGCAAAGTCTGCCGACGGGTGGATCACCACACCCATCGAGCAGGAGATCGACGGAAACGTGGAACTGCTCCGAAAGATCTGGGCCGAAGCAGGTAGAGTCGGCGAGCCTGAAATAACCGTCCTGGCAGGCAAACCCGATTCGGAGAAGCTCGCCCACTGGGAAGACATCGGTGTCACCGAAGCAATGTTCGGCACTCCGGACAAGAGCCCCGACGAGGTTGTCGGATACATGGAACGTCTGGCAGCCAAGCTCGGACGGTGAGGTCCGCCACAGCATCTTGACCTCAACTGCACTCGAGGTTTTAACGTCGGTATTGCACAAGACAGTGCAACGGCAGCAAAACCCGAGACAGAAGAGGGGCGAGGAGTGACCACAAAACTGGTTGGCACCCAATCTGTTTCGGACGACTCTGTTGATGCGGAGCCGTCCATCCGAAACTCCTTCGTCGAGGCGTTCCGGAACCATCCCGCCGGCGTCTCGATCATCACCGCAACGGGCGATGACGGCCCGGCCGGCATCACGTCGTCGTCGGTGATCTCGATCAGCGCCGATCCTGCAGTTCTGGCGTTTTCACTGCAGTCGTTGCGAGGCTCTGCGAGCGTCATCGCTTCCGCCCGCAGTTTTGTTGTTCACCTGGCAAATTCGGCGAACGAACGACTGGCTTCCACGTTCGCAACCCGCGGCGCTGTGCGCTTCGGAGACGATATGCCCTGGTCGTTTCTCTCGACGGGTGAACCGTTCCTACATGGGACAGGCCACGCCCTGCGTGCGGTTCCCTTGAATGCCACTACATGTGGCGCCGCAGTGATCGTCACTGCACGCGTCGTCGACGTCATCGATCCGCAGCACGTGTCAGCGCCGCTCGTCTATCACAATCGAACCTATCGAAATCTCTCGACTCACAACATTTCCTCAAAGGAAGGCATGTCACATGACTGAATACGTTCTCCCCGAACTGGATTACGACTACGCCGCTCTCGAACCGCACATCTCCGGCGAGATCATGGAACTGCACCACAGCAAGCACCACGCCACGTACGTGGCGGGCGCCAACAGCGCAATCGAGCAGTTGGCTGCTGCGCGCGAAGACGGCACGATCACCGCGAAGGCGCCGCTGCTCAGCAAGAACCTCGCCTTCCACCTCGGCGGCCACACCAATCACTCCATCTTCTGGAAGAACCTCTCCCCCAACGGCGGTGAGCGGCCAGAGGGCGAGTTGGCAGCCGCAATCGACGAGCACTTCGGCACCTTCGACGCATTCGTCAACCACTTCTCCGCTGTAGCAACCACTTTGCAGGGGTCCGGCTGGGCGGTACTGGCCTACGACACGGTCGGGCAGCGCCTGGTCATCGAGCAGCTCACCGACCAGCAAGGCAACATCAGCATCGGTATCGTTCCGTTGCTCATGCTCGACATGTGGGAGCACGCTTTCTACCTGCAGTACAAGAACGTCAAGGCCGACTACGTGAAGGCCTACTGGAACGTCATCAACTGGGAAGACGTTGCACAGCGTTACGCAACGGCCACGGCGGCGACGGGCTTGATCGTCCCCGCCTGATCGTCCCCACCTGATCACTGCCGCTTCACCCCGATCACCCCAGCTCGGCACGGTGGCTCCGTTGCCGAGCTGGGTTTCTGCACCCACGAAGTCGATGTATGTGAAGGCAGGTAACATACACCGAGCGCGGCTGACTCGGCCGTCCGCCGATTCGTCTCCGAGGGGAACCAGTGCTCGATATCAGTGGTTTGATCGCGACATGGCGTCCGACGCTGGACACCGCAGCACGCAATGCATGGGGACTCTCGTTCGGCGACGGTGTCGAGAAGACCGAACGCACCCCGTCCGTACTGATCAGCGAAGGTCCACACCGCGATCTGTATCGCTTCGGCGCATTGTGGAGGCCAAGAGGTAATCCGATTCTCCTCGTACCGCCCCTCGCGGTTTCAGCCGACTGCTACGACCTTCGTGCGGGCCAAAGCCTCGCCGCACACCTACTGGATGGGGCGAACACGCCCTACCTCCTCGACTACGGGACCATGCGGTACTCCGACCGCGGGATGGGTTTCGAGGCCTGGGTCGACGACATCATCCCCGAAGCGATCCGTACGATCTCGGATCTACACGACGGCGCACCGGTTTCGCTGATCGGGTGGAGCCTCGGCGGGACCATGTCTCTGCTCACGGGCTCCGCTCACTCCGACCTGCCGATCGCATCGATCACGGCAATCGGAACGCCAATCGATTACACGAAGATTCCCGCTATCAGCCCCTTGAGGCTGATCGGCAAATACACGGGCGACACCCCACTCACGTCCGCGACCAATCTTGTCGGCGGACTACCTGCTCCACTCGTTCAGGCGAGTTACAAGGTGACGGCGTTGCAGCGCGAAGTTCTCAAGCCATGGTTCATCATGCGCAACCTCCACAACACCGAGACACTGGCTCGCATGGAATCGATAGACAAGTTCATGGCAGCCATGCCTGGATACCCTGGCAAGGCTTTTCAGCAGATCTGCGAACAACTCATGCTCGGCAACAATCTCTACAACGACGCCGTCACGCTTGCCGGACGCGAGATCAAACTGTCAGCTCTGAGCGTTCCCGTTCTCGCGATCGGCGGCACCACTGACGTGATTGCACCCATCGCTTCGGTGGAAGCAATCACGTCGGTCCTCACCGGCGCGCCGTCGGTCCGGTTCGAGAAGGCGCCGGGAAGTCACCTCGGGCTCGTTGCCGGCCCCACCGCGAGAGACTCCACCTGGGCGCACATCGACGAATTCTTGAAAGAGAATGCACCGCAGTTGGTTTCGACCAGCTAAATCACGGCGTTGTGATGCCCGCGGCTACAGCTGCCTTGTGCCAATCCGGGAATTCACTCAGCAAACGGGTGTACAACTGGGCGTCGTCGACGGTGTCGATGTCGTCCAGCGCGAAGAATCCGGCATTGTCGACCACCCTGCCGTCGAGGTCGTCGAGCTTCTCCAGCACTCCGTAGTTGGCCTTGCCGATTCCGACGAACTGCCAAAAGGCCGGGAGCCCAGACGCTTCGCGCATCAATTTCGTGATTTCCTTGCGCTCGCTGAAGCCACCGTCGGTGAAGAACAGGACGAGCGTCGGCGCCGAACCACGTGTCAGGCCGGAAAGAATCTCAGTCATGATCGGCACTTCACGATTTGCGGCGCCGATCTTGTCATAGTTGAATCCGCCGTGCGAGCCGCGCAAGTGCAGGTAGGTATCCGACCACTCTTCCGCGTCATGGACAGAGATCTCGGGGAGTTTGACGAAGCTGACTGCATACAAGTACGGCTCCAGCTTGCCGTCGTCATCGAGTTGGATCGCAACGGGAATCATGCGTTCGACAACACGATGCACCACTCTGGTGCGGTACTGCTTGGCCATACTTCCGGTTTTGTCGATCACCAGGACCACCCGTGCCCGAATTCCGTTGCCACCCTTCGTCAGCAGGACCTTGGCCACTTCGCGCTTTCGGAGGTCCAGCTTCTCCCGCTTCACCATGGAGAGTTTGGCTTCGTCGGGCACGGTCCGAATGCCGTCTGTCGTTTCAGCAGAGCCGGCGGGTCGAGCCTGCGGTTCCTCGTCGACCGACACTCCGAATGCTGTTACCAGGTCCGCCAATCCGCTGTCCCAGCCAGCTGACACGTTTCGCAGCTTCCAGCCCGCGCCGCGGCGATAGATCTCGACGAGAACCGCTGCCCTCTCACTCGTCAACCCCAAAGCCTGAGCCACGATGGCGGTGGAACCAACCTGCTCCACCACGACCCCAAGGCCCCCGACAGCAGACAGGGTTCCGTTTGCCGCCGCATCAAGTGCCACGGCAACACTCAGCTGATGGATGTCAGCGGGCAACCTCGCAATGTCGATTTCGATGACGCCGCCGGGCTCCAAGCGCACCGCGCCTTCGGGTGAGACCGGCTGATTGAAGAAGACAAAATCTGCGTCGTCCCGTACTTTGTTCCGTTCGTCGAGCTGGAACACCATCAGGTCTACCGTGCCCGGGGCGCTACCGTTCACCGCCACCTTCAGCGAAGTTCCCTCAACGACTGTGTTCGCTCCACGCGCCAGCTCCATACCGGAAGATTAGCTGGCCACCAAAGAATCCACGGCCCCGCGGTCGGAAGAATCACAGCACACTTTCAGCAATCGCGAGGATTCTTGAGGCAGACTGTTCGTGGAAGATTTGTCGCACGCGGGACCAAGAGCCTGAACATCGACAGAATCCTAGGGTCGATCAGGAGGTCAAAAATGCCGCACGGCCAGGCGCGCACCATCCCGATGTTGCCACTCTTGCCACCTCTGACGAATTTCGACGACGCAAGTCGCTCGGTCGTGTCCTACCTCGACGAATATCTTCCGCTGGCACTGTGGTCGATCACGCGGTTCGACGGGTCCAATCAAATCTTTCTCACCGTCTCACCCAACCCACTTCACATCGAAGTCGGCGAGACCCGGGCTTGGCCAAACACCATGTGCAGCGAGGTGGTACTCGGAAATGCGCCGCCAGTCTCATCGAATCGCGCGCTCGTGCGCGCACTGTCCCGCGATGGCAGGTGGGAAGGCATTGGCGCATACGTCAGCATCCCAATCCTCCATAACGACGGCAGTCTCTTCGGCACTCTGTGTGGCGCCGACCCGAGTGCGGGCGACTCCGCACTCGAGGACAACCTAGCCCTCCTCAATCTCCTGTGCCGACTTCTCGGAACCATTCTCGATGTCGACTATCAGCGCGCGCAGTCAGTCCGACTGGCCGAAACTGCGCAACTCGATGCCGAGACCGACCCGTTGACAGGTCTTCTCAATCGGCGCGGGTGGAATCGCATCCTCGAGGCCGAGCAAACTCGGTACCGCCAATTCGCCGATCCGGGAGCTATCATCATCGTCGATCTGGACGGCATGAAGACCATCAACGACGAACTCGGCCACGCCGCGGGCGACGAATACGTTCAAAGGGCCGGCAAGATCTTGGCAGCGTGCGCGCACCCTGGTGCGGTGGTTTCACGGTTGGGCGGAGACGAGTTCGGAATCGCTCTGCCCGATACACAGCCGCGCGCCGTCGACTACCTGCTCGAGTGTTTGGAGAAGGCGTTCCGGAATGCCGACGTCTGTTGTTCGATCGGTCGAGCCGACTTTTCCATGACCCAAAGCCTTTCCGAGACTTGGGATACGGCCGATGCGGAGATGTACCGCCACAAGCGCTCGAAGCACTGATTCGACTCCTCCACGGCCGGTTGGCACCGCATCGGAGGATCCCTTCGATGCGGTGCTCGGTCCGTGTTCTGTTGTCGCCAAAGAGGTTTGACCTCTCAGGTTTTGAAGGTGGTGTTCGCCGGCCTGGGTTGCTGTCCGGGGTCGATCGAGGGCGGCGGGATGAACCAGGGTTTGTTGTCGACTCCGATTCGGATTTCCCATTTCCCGACGAACCCTGATTTTCGGTGCATCAGCCGGTGGTGTGAACGGCACAGCAGGACCAGGTTGTTCATCACCGTCGGGCCACCGTTCGCCCAGTGCCGGATATGGTGCGCATCAGTCCACGCCGGCACGCACGTGCAGCCCGGGAAGGCGCAGCCCTTGTCTCGGGCGATCAACGCGACGCGTTGTTCGGCGTTGACCAACCTCTTTCCTGGTTTCGCATCGAGCGGTGCGCCGTGATCGTCGAGCAGAACGGTGGAGAGGAAGCAGTCGCAGCCGAGAAGTCGGGTCTGTGACACGGACAGTGGCCCGAGCCAGGGCATGTGCCCGACATCAAGATCCGACAAGTCCAGATCGGGTGAGCCTTCGTCGTCCACATCAGAAGGCGACGCGGCGCAATCCCGATGCTCAGCGAGATCACGCGCATTGATGTGCACGTTCACGTGTGGACGCTGACCACCATCGGTACCGGTCTTGGCGCAATCGAGATAGCGGCGGATCAGTTCGGCGAACCCGTCCGCGGTCCGCTTCGCTGCCGACCGAGAATCCGGGGTTCCATCCGGTGCCGGGGTGGGCATCGTCAAATTCGACAGGGCCGACAGCAGCATTTCTCCGGTGAGGGCGTCGAAATCACCACGCACCACCACCCGACCGTTCAACGTCGACGCGATCCGCAACTCATTCCGATCCACATCCTCGGCGGGCGGAATCTCATCCGATTCGAAAATGCGCTCTAACGTCGCGATCACGTTCCGCACTTTCGTGGTTGTCGCTTCCACTCCGGACGCGGCAGCCAACAACAAATCGATACAGCGAGGGAGCGCTTCCTCCGGCATGCCCTTCGGTGGTGATTCACAGAACGCCACGATCAACACGGCATGCTCGAACGAGCAATCCCCGCCATCGAACCGAGCAGCCACCGCCGGAAACGGCCGCAAAGCAGCACCCAACGCGGCGATCTTCTTCCCGTCCCGAACCTGCAGCATCGTGTTAGCCGCCAACCACGCACCCACACCGCGACTGGCAATCACCTGATCATCCGGGCGCAACGACAACTCGTCCACCACCGCCACACGCACAGCTTCGAGACGAAGAATCTCCGCACTCGCTTCGACAGCAGCAGCGCGCAACTCGGCAGCAGACAACCGCCACAGACGTCCGCGTAACCCCACCGCAGAACCAGACACCACGTCCGACAACAAGACACTCATTGAATCCCCCGATCCCCTCCCCAAATCATACTCGAACATGCGTTCGAGTAAATACCTCACTACCAGCGCAAATAAGAGCAGGGAATAGTTCGACGGTCGCACGCGTATTATTTGAGTAAGCAATACTTGCGGTCGCAAATAAATGGAGGGCGTCACCGATGACAACTGATGAACACGTACGTGGTCGTGTGTGGCGCGACCTCGTCGTCTCCCACAGCGTCATCCTCGGCAAGATGGAGGCGGACCTTCGAACCACCACCGGACTCACCCTTGGCCAGTACGACGTTCTGCTCCGACTGCACGAAGCTCCGGGAAACACGATCCGAATGGGCGATCTGGCCGAACTGGTCCTGGTCACCACCAGTGGCGTGACGCGCGTCGCCGATCGATTGGTCGAGGCCGGATTAGTGGAGCGCGTTAGACCGGACAACGATCGACGCGTCGTGACGGTATCGATGACGCCTGCAGGCAAGAAGACGCTTCGAAAAGCGTCCGCCATACACACGCGAGGGATCGCCGAATATTTCTCCGATCTCATTGAAACCGAGGAGCTTCCGGTACTCGAACGCTTCTTCTCCCGACTTGCCACACATCACACCAATCAAGGCGGCGCATGCGATGCGCACGTAGGACAGCTTTCCATCACCCCCACGAACAGATAGCGAGAAACAACATGGCTTTCGAATTGGGCGTCTACCATTTCGGTGAACTCACCCCAGATCCCACTACGGGCGCGATGATGAATCCCGGTGTCCACCTTCGCCATTTGGTGGAGCAGGCAACCGTTGCCGATCAGGTTGGACTCGATGTCTTCGGCGTCGGCGAGCACCATCGCACCGACTTCGCAGTCTCAGCCCCGGCAGTTGTGCTCGCGGCAATGGCTCAGGCTACCGACAACATCAAGCTGTCCAGCGCCGTAACCGTACTCAGTTCCGACGATCCCGTCCGTGTGTTCCAACAGTTCGCGACAGTCGACCTGCTTTCCGAAGGCCGTGCCGAGATCATTGCCGGCCGAGGTTCGTACACGGAGTCATTTCCGCTTTTCGGGTACGACCTGTCCCAGTACAACGAACTCTTCGCCGAAAAGCTCGATCTACTACTGAAACTGCGCGACGAGAACCCGATCAACTGGGAAGGACAACTTCGCGCACCACTGATCGACGGTGACGTGACGCCCCGCCCGGACCGTCAGATTCCGGTGTGGATCGCAGTCGGAGGTACTCCGGCCTCTGTCGTCCGTGCCGCGAAACTGGGCCTGCCCCTCTCACTGGCCATCATCGGTGGAAGCTACCAACAGTTCGAACCGTTCGTCGATCTGTACCGCAGGGCTGCAGCGGAGTTCGGACACGATCCGAAGAAGCTCGCTGTCTCGATTGCTTCGCCAGGATTTGTCGATACCTCGAAGCAAACAGCACTCGACACGTCGTACCCGTACTTCCAGGCCGGGTGGATGCAGAATCATCATCAGCGGGGAAACGGAGTTCCCATGCCGCGCAGGGCATACGAGGCGCAGGCAACCACCGCGGGTGCGTTCTTCCTCGGCGGCCCGCAGGAAATCATCGACAAGACGATGGCGCAGTACGAACTGTTCCATCATGACCGCATCATGATCCAGATGGGGTTCGGCAACGTGCCACAGAAGGACATGCTGCGTGCGATCGAGATCCTCGGCACCGAAGTAGCCCCCGTTGTGCGTAAGGAAATCGAATCACTGAAGTCGTCCCAAAAATAGGAGTTTCGATGAGCACACCGCTCAAAATTGTTGCCGTTGTCGGCAACCTTCAAAAACCCTCCAAGACTCGTGCCCTCGTCGACCTGATCGTCGAAACCTTGGGAGACTTCGAGCAGATCGACACACGAGTTTTCGAGATCGTGGATCTGATTCCAGGTCTTGCATCTGCTCTGGATCGCGATCACGTCGACTCAGTGACCGCCGAAGCGCTGGCAGCAGTCGAGTCCGCCGATATCGTCATCGCGGCGTCACCGGTGTTCCGAGGCTCGTACACGGGAATGTTCAAGCATTTCTTCGATCTCGTGGACCAGTACGCGCTTGCCAACACTCCGGTGATTCTTGCTGCGACAGGTGGCAGCGACCGCCACGCTCTCGTGTTGGACCATGCCCTGCGTCCACTGTTCGCTTTCTTCCAAGCGCTGACCGCTCCGGTCGGGATCTATCTCAGCTCAGGTGATTTCGACGGAACGACTATCCTCAACCCCGAGGTATTCGAGCGTATCGAGATGGCAGCAAAGGACGTCCTGCCGGTAGCGAGGATGCTCGCGGAGCGGGATCGAGTTGCGCTGACGTGAACACCCCTCATTCGCACAACACGGCAACAGTTGCCGGTCTGAGGATGATCGAACAGCTACGTCAGGTTCACGAACCTCTGCGAGCCGATATCGAGGTACTCGAGAATGCCCTGCAACTGTTTTCGGACGAAACCGCCGATCTGACTCGGATACCCGAGATGATCGACAATCTGACGATCGCGGATTTCGTCTGGCAACTACGGGTCAACTGCGACTTCTACTGCAACACGCTGACTCTGCACCACACCATCGAAGATCAACGAATGTTCCCGGTAATGACCAGGAACTTTCCCGAGTTGGCCCCTGCGGTCGAACGACTGCAGGCAGAACACAAGCTTGTCGGGGAGATCGTGTCGGAAGCCAAGCGTGCGTCGCTCGCGCTGAGCACCGAATCCTCCACGGTCAATCGGGCACACGCCGCAATCTCCGAATTGGCGGATCATATGCAGTCGCACCTCGATTTCGAGGAGGCCACACTCTTTCCGTACTTCCGACGGATGGATCGCGACTGGCATTACGGCTGATCGCGCACACTCAGTGATTCTTCAGCTCCATCGCAGTAGCGTCGAAAGGGCCACCTCATGTCAGGAGCCCCCCATGACCACCCCGGATCAACCCACTGTCCAGCAATCCGTTCCTCAGCACCCGATTCGACCACCCGTCAATGCGGGCTGGGCAGTGGTCTCGCTGCTGTTCTTCTGGCCGCTTTCCTTCTCCGCTTTCACGCACGCCTTCAACGTGTATCCGCTGTGGGCTGACGGCGATGTGGCCGGGTCGCGGTATGCGTCCGATCGAGTGAAACGGCTCGGTCAGATCTCGCTGTGGATCGCAGGCGGCCTACTACTCCTGGTCTGCATCCTGTACGCGATTGCGGCAATCGTGTGGTTCGCCAACGGTGGCCACGATTACGGGCCGCGACGTATGCGCTGAACAACCACACTGAAACAACAACACCGCCGAACATCACCTCATCAATCGATCGACGAACTCCATGGTCTGGTCCATCGAAGCGACCGTCGTTTGACCGTGGCTGATTCCGGCGAGTTCTTGATACTCGAACTGCGTTCCTCGCGAACGCATGTCGACCAGTTGCGCCCAGGTAAGGGCGACAGGAACCGTTGTGTCCGACACGCTCTGCACCACGCGCAGTGGACGGTCGTAGCCGTCGACCGGCACCTGCATCATCTCGCGGAACAGGTCGTACATGCGCGGCGTCCATACCGACCGAGAAAACAACGAGCTCAACTGGATTCGTTCGGCTCGAATGTGTCGGCCGAGATCTCCGGCGCACAGTGTCCGAGCCTTTTCCATCCACTCGATCCCCTGCGGCGAGAGAACCTCGCGAATGTTCTCTTCGGGTCGTTGATCGTCGATCCCAGCCAGGACGTACAGCGCATATCCCACCAGCCCGGTGATACCGATGTCGGGAAACAGCGGGCCGCCCAACGGAAACAGCCCTTCCATGTGTGTGGGGCCTGCGACGACAACCGAGCCACGGAAATCCAATTCCGGTGCACGAGTGGTGGCATCGTGTCCCGCGAAGTACGCCGCATGACCACCTTCGGACAAACCCGCGACCATCCACCGCGGACTCAGCACATTGCCGTACAACTCGTGCGCGGCCCGCACGATGTCGACGGCATTCGCCCCGGCGGCATGTCCGTCGAGATAGGCCAGCACCCCGTCGGTACCAACTCCCGAGTAGTCGGTAGCGACCACCGCGTACCCCTGCTCCAACCAGCGTTCGATCGGTTCGATCTCGCCCGGACCGAATCCGGTCGACGAGGATGCACACTGATCCGCACTGCCCAAAGTTCCGTGGGCATAGGAGATGACGGGCCAACCGCCCGCCGGTGGGGCGCCTTCCGGCAGAAACACGGACCCTGACGACTCTCCCCATCTGTCAGCGGTACGCAGAGTTCGATAAACGACCCGCTGCGTCTCACCGGCGCCGACCGGAAACACTGCGGCCGAGAGTTCGCCATAGGACTCCAGCGCGCCCGCGACTTCCGGTTCGTCCGCCGTCGCCACTGCAACACCTGACCCCCACCCGAGACCCGACAACAGAATGCTCGCCACCACGGCCGCAACAGAGGTTCTACCCGAACGACTCACCACGCCAACCCCTCCCGACCTGTGCAGAGCATGATGTCGATATGCAGATCATCATCACCGGTCACAGCCTGCCCGGACGTGAGTGTTCCGAAACCGCAACCTTCGAAGAGCGCAGCAACATCCACGTCGGCGTTCAGCGCCGAGGCAAGCCACACGAAATCCTCGACCTCGTACCGGGAGATACCGAGACAGTGCGATGGGAACTGACAGCGAGTCTGGAGCGAAAGTCCGGTGCCTGGGACTTACTCGGTCCATACATCCAGGGTCCACCTCGCGGACGCTTCATCTACCTGTCCTGGGTGACGGTATCCGATGACCAGACGTTCGAGATGTTTCGGCTCGCAAAGCTGATGCTCGACGCGATCCCCGAGCACATCGCCGAGGAGGCCGACGCTTCCGGCATGCTCCACGGAGACCTCGGCCTCACCGACGCCGCAGGTAAACCACTGTGTGCGGCTATCCGACCGCCGACGATCACATGGTCATCCTCGCCTTACTGAGCATCGTTCAGTAGTGTGGAGATCGAACACTTAGTCTGCCCGGTGGCCCCACACGATCGATACGGAGTCCGAACTGATGAGCACCGAACACCTCGATGTCCTGATCGTCGGCGCCGGCTTGTCCGGCATCGGTGCTGCGTATCGACTCCAGACCGAGCTTCCCGGCAAGTCGTACGCAATCCTCGAGGCCCGTGCGAACAGTGGCGGAACCTGGGACCTCTTCAAATACCCTGGCATCCGATCGGATTCCGACATGTTCACGCTCGGCTACCCGTTTCGGCCGTGGACAGATGCCAAAGCAATCGCCGACGGTGATTCGATCCTCCGGTACGTGCGCGACACCGCGCGAGAGAACGGGATCGACAAGAAGATTCGGTACAACCGGAAGGTGACGGCCGCATCATGGTCGTCAGCGGACTCGACGTGGACAGTCACGGTCACGACCGGCGACGAAGACGAAACATTGACCTGTAACTTCCTCTATCTCTGCAGCGGTTACTACAGCTACGAGGGCGGATACACCCCCGACTTCCCCGGACGTGAATCGTTTGCCGGCGAGGTTGTGCACCCGCAGTTCTGGCCCGAAGAACTCGATTACTCCGACAAGAAGGTCGTTGTGATCGGAAGCGGCGCCACCGCAGTCACATTGGTCCCCACGATGTCACGGGACGCAAGCCACGTCACGATGCTCCAGCGATCACCGACATACATTCTGGCTCTGCCGTCCAGCGACAAATTATCGGACACCATTCGCGCAGTACTGCCGAATCAACTCGCGCACAGCATCGCTCGATGGAAGAGCATCGTAGTGAACCTGAGTTTCTACCAACTGTGCCGGCGCAGTCCTGCGCGCGCAAAGCGGTTGCTGAACCTCGCGATCAGTCGCCAACTCCCGGAAGAGATCCCACTCGATCCTCACTTCACACCCACCTACGATCCCTGGGATCAACGCTTGTGCGTCGTACCGGACGGCGATTTGTTCAAAGCCCTCCGATCCGGCAAGGCCTCGATCGAGACCGATCGCATCGACACTTTCACCGAGACCGGAATTCGTCTCGCGTCAGGTCGCGAACTCGAAGCTGACATCATCGTCACTGCAACAGGATTGAAGATGGAAGCGTGCGGCGGGATGTCGATCGAAGTGGACGGCGAACCCGTCACCCTCGGTGATCGTTACGTCTACAAGGGCATGATGATCAGCGACGTACCGAACTTCGCGATGTGCGTCGGCTACACCAACGCCTCGTGGACTCTGCGAGCAGATCTCACGTCGATGTACGTCTGCCGACTGCTGACGGAGATGGACAAGCGCGGCTATTCGAAGTGCGTGCCGCACGCGAGCGAAGAGATGGACCAGCGGCCGATCCTGGACCTGGCGTCGGGGTACGTCATGCGTGCTGTGGAACAGTTCCCGAAGCAGGGATCGAAGTCACCGTGGAACATGCGTCAGAACTACATCCTTGATCGTCTTCACTCGACGTTCGGGAGCATCAACGACCACATGACGTTCTCGAAGGCGCCAGCTCGACATTCGACACCGGTACCGAGCAAGAGTTGAGCGGACCACGAACAACCAGGTAGAGCAATCGGGCGAAGCCACCAATCGATCCGACGACAAAGAACACACCCGAACCTGCGACTACTGCACAGAGCGCACCGAGAACGATGATCGCCGACGCCTCTACCATTCGACCGGCGGACTCCGATCCGAGAACGTGTATTTCATCAACTCCTTCGTCCATAAAACTATTTTCAGCCAACCGTCCAGCCGGTTTGTAGGGACTTTAGTCGCGAGTCGGATCAAAATGGACTCATAATTGCAGGTCAAGCGTTCAGTTGGCCATTCCGGCCGGATGATCTCCAGTCCGTTCCGTTGTGATGGTCGGCAACAGAGTGCTGGTCGAATACATGGACGATTCACGAATCGACACGGTCGTATCAAATCTCCGTGCCTCTCCACCCACTCTTACGCAGGGTGTGGCCCAGCAGCGTGACCACCAGTGAAAACATCGGCAGGGCAATGATCACCCTCGCGGCAAACACCCCCGATCTTCCCGGCCGCGTCCTTCGCAGCGACAAGATCAACGAACTCGCGCAGGCCTGACAGCTTGACCTCGAAAGACGAAACCGCGGGCGACGAGTTCCAACGCCACGGCCACCGAGCAGGTTTGTGCCAACAACAACCCTGCCAATACAAGAATTTGCACAGCACCGGCCTGAACGGCCGATCCCGTCGCGAGCAACACACCGACAAAGGCTCCGGGCAATGTCACGAGGCCGACGGTGCGCGTCTGGTCGACTCCAGGCAGCAGAGCATCGGAGGCAGCGGTGCGGGCTACCTCCCACCGCGCATCGCGTTGGGAAAATCCAAGGCTCAGTGCTGCTTCCACTTCCCCGTACCGGTCGTCGACGGCGTCGAGTCCGCGTTTGGCTGCCATCGATGTTGCAGTCATCGCGCCACCCAGAACAATGCCGCCGATCGGCACCAGAGCGACGCCTTGCAGCGGAACCACTCCGGACAGCAGCATCAGTGGCAGAACCACACCGATTCCCGACGCCAACGCGATGGTCAGCCAAACTCCGGACGTCCCCGCGTTCGAGCGTCGTGCCGCGGTGAAAGACGCCGCAACGAACATGCCGGCGAGCACGAGGAGCGCCGACCAGATGTGGGCCAAGGCGGCGGCAAGGATCAACGAAATCGCAGCCAGCTGAAGAGCGCCACGAGCGAGGGCACCGGGGACCACCCGAACGCTACCGAGATAGGTGAATCGGTAGACGAGCGTGGCGACAAGTGCCATGACGATGCAGAGCACAGCCAGACGGATGCCGGAGTCGGCTATCGAAAGGCTCATGGGTCTCAGTGTTCCCTACGAGCCGAGTCCGATCCGAATTCGAGAACCGCTCAGAACACCCAACCGCGAAGGGCGACGAATCGCAGGCCACCGACAATTCCGCTCACGGCGATCACAAGCCCGGCTTGAGGAAGCCCGTCGGCGCCTGGGAGAAGGAAGCCGAGCGCACTGATGGCGGCAGAACTGGCGATCAACCCGACCAGTGCGAGTCCACCGCCTTCCCACTGCGCGGTGAACCAGTTGACGCGATCCGCGGCGTGGAAGGTGAGCCGGCGATGCAGTTCGTTGGCCAGAATGGTGCTCAAGACCGCACCAACTGCGTTGGCGACCAGCGCTCCGTCACCGCGCAGCGCCAGAAAAGCGGCAAAGTACAAGATGTTGCTGGCTCCGCCGACGAGGGCAAAACGAACGAGCTGAGCAAAGGCGCCGTCGCCGGCAAGGGCGCGAAGCCTCGTTGCCGCGAAACCTGCACTCCGCGTACCCACCATCGAGATCGGATTGCTCCCGACCCAGATGTCAGACGTGCTCATATCGGCTTCTCTCATACGGACAATCGGAACCACACGTTCCGCTTAGTAATATAGCACTAACGGAATCGATCATTCCGCTTAGTGCCGTAGACTGTGAGGATGCCGACAACACACCCCGACGCTTCTCATGCGGGGACCTCGGCCGACTGCTCACAGCCGCGCCTTCGGTCCGACGCCAAGGCCAACCTCGAGCGCATCCTCAACTCCGCTCGCGAGGTGTTCGCTGCCCAAGGACTCGACGCCACGCTGGCGGACGTCGCGAAGCACGCCGGCGTCGGCGTCGGCACCGTCTATCGCCGGTTCGCCAGCAAGGACGAACTGATCCAGGCACTGTTCGACACGCGGTGTTCCGAGATCGAAACGATCGCCGCCACCGCCCGAGAGATGCCCGACGCCTGGGAAGGTCTTGTCTACTTTCTCGACGTGATCTCTCTGCGCATGGCAGACAACCGCGGATTCGGCGATCTCCTGATGGACGGACGCTTCACGTCCGACACCTTCGCTCGCGCGCGCGCCGGGATCGCTCGACACACTGCGGTGCTTGTCAACCGCGCCAAGGAACAGGGCACCCTGCGCAGCGACTTCGAAGTCAACGACATTCCACTTCTCATGCAGGTCGTCAAGATGGCCCAGAAGTTCGGTGGCGACGAGGCCCCTCAGGCTTACCGCCGCGCACTCGGGTTCATGATCGACGGACTCTGCGCGTCCCGCACCGACCATCGGGAACTGCCCGTGCCGGCGCTGTCCTCCGAGCAACTCGATCACGTCCTTCATCGGTTTCAGGCAACGCCCGGGAAGAACTGCTGAGTCGATTTCGGGGTCGACGCCATTGCGGCGTCGACCCCGAAATTTGCTGTCAGTGGGCGATTACCGGTTCACCTTCCGGCGAATCCGGAAGCAGTCCACTCCGAAGAACCAGTCCGGTCAAGACCGCACCGACCGCGAATATGCCTGCGGCCCAATAGAACGTCGTGGTGTAACTCTCGACGGCGGCCTGCGCCTGAGTCAGCGGATTCATCTCGCGGCCCACCAGGTAGTTGGTAGAAGCCGAGGCGGCAATCGTGCTGAGCAGTGCAGTTCCGATCGAGCCGCCCACCTGCTGCATCGTGTTGACCGTGGCAGATGCGACGCCGGCATCTTCGTGATGCACGCCTGAAGTTGCTCCCTGCATCGACGGGGCGAAAATGCTGCCCATGCCGAGTCCGGTGACGACGAGCCCCGGCAGAATGTGTACTGCATAGGTGCTGTCCACGGAAATCTGGGCCAGCAGCGTCATTCCGATCGCCGCGATGACCATTCCGCTCACGATCAGCACTCGCGGACCGACGCGCGGCAGCAAAACCGCTGTCGAAAGCGTTGCCGCTGTCACGATTCCGAACACCATCGGCATGAATGCGAGGCCGGTCATGATCGGGCTGTACCCGAGGATCAGTTGCATGTAGTACGTCAGGAACAGGAAGACTGCGAACATGCCTGCGCCGGAAAGGAAGATCGCCAGGTACGAGCCCGCCCGGATTCGGTCGAGGACCACCCGCAGCGGAAGAAGTGGGTGCTCGGACTTGGTCTGCCAGTAGATGAACGCCGCCATGAACACGACGCCGGCAACGAGCCACGAGATAGTGGGAGTTGCACTCCACCCGTCCGACTCGGCCTTCGAGAATCCGAAGACGATGCTGAACAAGCTGATCGACACCAGGATCGTTCCGGGGATGTCGAGCTTGGGTCGCGAGTCACTGGTGTGCGGCGCGAGCAACAGGACTGCTCCGACCAGAGCGATCGCCGCGAAGAAGAGATTCACGAAGAGGCACCAGCGCCAGTCGACCCACTCGGTGAGTGCGCCGCCGAGCAGCAGTCCGATGGCGCCACCACCACCGGCAACGGCACCGAAGATACCGAACGCCTTGGCACGCTCACCTGGATCCGTGAATGTCACGGACAGCAGCGACAGGGCTGCCGGGGCAAGGAGCGCACCGAATACGCCTTGGCCGGCACGAGCGGCAACAAGCATTTCGAAGTTGACGGCTGCGCCACCGATGGCGGAAGCGACTGCGAAGCCGATCAGGCCGACGATGAAAGTTCGCCTGCGCCCGAACAAGTCGCTCAATCGACCGCCGAGTAGCAGCAAACTGCCGAACGCCAATGCGTATGCCGTGATGATCCACTGGCGGTCCGAATCACCGAACTCCAGTGAGCGCTGCGCAGCAGGCAGCGCGATGTTGACGATGGTGGCATCCAAGACCACCATCAGCTGCGCAATTCCCAGAACCGCGAGAACCAGCCACCGCTTTGCGTGGTTGTCCCCTGAAGGCGCTGAGGACTGCTCGAATTCAGTCCGTTCAGCAATGTCTGACATAGTCCCTCGCCCAACCTATGCGGAGATGGCTTCTCCGGTTAGCAAAAACGCTACACCAAAACGGAGAGGCTGTCTCCACTTGGCGGGTAGAGTGGGGACATGAGTACCGCAATGGAGCGCCCCCTTCGCGCCGATGCTGCACGTAATCGGCAGTTGATCATCGACGCCGCACGTGAATTGTTCGCCGAAGAAGGGATCGACGTCACACTCGACGACGTCGCCCGGCGCGCGGGGGTCGGCGTCGGAACGGTCTATCGGCGGTTCGCCAGCAAAGAAGAATTGATCGACGGAGTCTTCCAGCAGAACTTCGCCGACATGGCAGCGGCCGCGGACGCGTCACTTGCCAATCCGGATCCGTGGGACGGACTTGTCACCTTTGCCGAATTCGCCTGCAGCCGTATGTCGGTCAACCGCGGACTCAAAGACGTCCTGAACGGAACCGACGAGGGATGCGAGCAAGTCGCATGCCAACGATCCATCATCGAACCGTCGGTCGAGAGGATCTTCTACCGGGCCCAGGAGGCCGGGATGCTGCGCACCGACGCCGTACCGACGGACCTGTTCGGCCTCATCTTCATGGTGGGCGCAGTCACCGAATTTGCTCAGCCCGTCAACCCGACCGTGTGGCGTCGATACCTCTCGGTAATGCTCGACGGCCTACGCACGGAGGGCTTGCACCGTGACGCACTGCCCCTTCCTCCACTGAGTTCGGAGGAATTGCACGAGGCCAAGCAATGCCTGAAAGACCGCCGCCGTTGAGCGGTTCGGTCAGATCTGCTCACGAGGAATGAAAATCCACATCACGATGTAGATCAGAAACTGCGGGCCGGGCAGCAGGCACGAGAGTACGAACAGCAAGCGGACAGTCGACGACTTCCAACCGAAGTACCGAGCGATTCCGGCGCACACCCCACCGAACATTGCTCCCGAGCGGGCGCGGGTGAGCTTGCGGGTATTCATCGGGGAGGTCATGTGTTGTTTCCTTTCAACGGAACTCGCGGTTCATCCGCGTCGACCTCCACTATCCGCTGCCGATCCACCTGTGCGCATCAGGCCATGGACCCATCTTTTCCGACGCGGTGTGTCCTCAGGTACGAGTCCGTCCCCGCGTCGGACTCAGGGTTCTCCCCCACACCCCGGCCTCGGACCTCAGCCTCGCACCTCAGCAGGGAAACATGCGTCGAAGCCGTTTCGGAGCCGCAAAAGGTTGCCAGTTGTCGACGTCCTGCGCCAGACGATCGGCAACGGTCCACAACGCCGACGGGTTGTGGGTCAACCCCATGTGACTGCCTTGCACCGCAATGCTTTCCGACAGGCCTGCCGAGGTTTCACAGCACGCTTGCCATGGAACGATACCGTCGTGCCTGGAGTAGACCGACGTGGCGGGAACGGAAATAGGCGATCCCTGTTCGGATTCGATGCCGTCGACCGGAGGCAGTATCGCGTGATTGCCGGACAAACGAGCGTAGAGAGATCCGACTCTCGTCTGCTCCAGACTGGTGAGACCGAAAGGACTTCCCAGTGCCACTACCTGACGCACCGAATCCGGCAGGTCCCTCGCCAGCTTTCGAGCGTAGATACCGCCCAGACTCCAGCCAATTACCGACACCTTCTGCTCGTATCGATCTGCTACCTCGGCCAATGCGGCAGGCAGTCCGTCGACCACCGTCGCCGTCGGACCGGTGTTCAGACCCAGATTCCAACCGTGAACCCGGTATCCGAGAAAGCTCAAGTATGTCCTCAAGGCGAGAGTCGAAACGTCCGAAGTCAGCAATCCGGGGAGAACGAGGACCGGATGCCCGTCCCCACGCGGCGATCGAAGCAACCACGGAGCCGCGAGAAGCAGTGAAGCGATGTCGACCAGTCCGCGCGTCGGTTCGCTCAGACACATCGCCAAGGATGGTGGCCCCGGAACGAGTGGGTCGACTTCACGAATCAGCGTCGATCGCTGTGCCCAATCGAATTCGGTCTCCGCGAAATCGATCGCCGAGACTTCCGCAACTACGGACACCTGAACTCCTGTCGGCCGGTGCCCTCGTCGGGGCGTGTGGTGGGGCGGTTCCGCGAGCTGTGTGCTCAACCCGCGGAACCTTGTCCTCATCCACCACCGGTAGCGAACCAGGACCCGTTCTGCCCACAGATTCGTGACCAAAGGCCTCTCGACCACGCGAACACTGTGTGATCCAGAACACTAGTTTTGGTTACGTTGCATCTACGTTGCGTAGATGTTTCATCGCTACCAAGGAGAATCTCGACAAGTCTTGTCAAGCACTGCGGTAGGCCGTTTCCTCCGGCAGAGCCGTCGGCGCTGCAGGTCCGAAGGGTCTGAGTGAAGTCACGCGGCCAATCGGTTGCGTCTCGATTGATCCCCTTTTCCAGTCGCTGCAACCAGCCTGGAAGCCATGATCGGTACAGACAGCGGTACCCAGATCCGACAGTTCGCATGCCGGATCTGTTTGTCGCGACGTTTGTCGGCGCAGACATTCCCACCGATCCGCAAGACAGCTGTCAGCCTGAAGCCTCGAAAGTCCAGTTCCGGCAGTGGGTCAGGCGCCTACGGCGATGTGCCAGGCCTGGCGTCCCGGCGCGTGACTGATTTCCATTGGCGGCCGGATCGGGGCAACGAGAACAGCAGCAGCACAACTACTCCAGCGAGCACGATACCGATCAGATTGACACCGAGCTGAGCCAGCGAACTCAGCACGACATTCCACTTACCTGCGAAGACCGCAACGACCGCCAATCCCGCAGCTGGCACCGTCGTCACCGAGATGAACACCCCCACCAGGACCGTAGAGGTAGAGGTGACCGTTGCCAGCATGCCAGCCGCTCCCGCCAGCAGTGCTACCACCAGTGAGAACGGCCCCACCTCGTAGATGAAGTCGAATGCGCGGGCGTTCTCGACATCGCCGATTCCGACCCAGCCCAGACGAATCCACAGCAAGGTAGCCAGGCCGGTGAGGGCCATCGCGGCCGGAAACGAGATCGCGAGGGTACGAATCGAATTTCGCACGAGATCTTTGTCTCGACGTACCAGACCCACTGAAAGCGCTGCCAGCGGCCGGAACTCCGGCCCCACCACCATTGCACCGACCAGGGTCAGCGGCGACGCCGTGGCAACACCGACTGCCGAGAGCAAAAACGCGATCACCAGGAAGGCCAGGAACGCCGGAGTCAGTCGGGCACCTTCGCGCACCTGACCGAGCAACTGCTCCCACACCACTGTCTCGTCGGGTCTTCTCGGGGCCGCAGTGTCCGCCCGTTCTGCGGAGAAGGACAGCATGGTTCCCGCCGGCTCGAACGAAATACCGCCAGCCCTCACCAGGTCCAGAGCAGTCAACGCGGCAAGCACGTCGTTCGCGCATGCGCGGGCTACATCGGCCTCGATCACATCTCCCGGCGGATCGACAGCGGCTCTGAGTGCGAGTGTCACATGAGTAGCCCCAGGTTCGGCGGCCAACATGTTCAGCACATCTCCGGTCCGCTCACTCGGCGAGATGACACGCAGATGCAGCACAGTTCCGTCTCCTTCAGCCGGCGGTGGCCTCGGGTGCAGGCAGCATCGACGGCCGGTCCATCACCGGAAACCATAGCGGGCTCGGACATGTCTCAACACCGTGGATTCTCAGCGCTACGAGCCACACTCCCCCGGCGCACATACATCTACCGCACTGCGTTAGTCGCTAGGGCGCTCACGCAGCCGCGACGGTAGTCGGTCCAAGTTGATAGATCGCGTTATCGCGGAGGAGCGCCCACCACACGTTCAGTCTCCGCCTCCCAACGCAAGAACCGCCTGCGTATGACACTGCCCCTCGGCCCGTTTGCGGGTACAAAAAGCCTACGACTGAGCGTTGTGCCGGATACTGTGCTGCGCGGACAGATAGAAGGCCCGCAACAGCCTGCGGTCGTACCTGCGCGGCCGGCGCAGATTTCCACTGACTCGGCCCGAATCTCGCGGCACAGGCGCTAGACCCTGAGATGCCGGCCAATCTGTCTGCGCTTCCGAACGCAGACACGTCACCACCCGTGGCGGCGACATCTGCCCAGCCACCCGCACCAACTACCCGTTTGCGGCCTCGACCGCGGCGTCGTCAATCCGAGAGGCGTTGTATGCCTTCTTGTTCCGGAACCACACTTCCGACTTCGTCCGGCCGAATTTTCGAAGTCCGTCAGGCGATTGATAGGTCGAGTCGTCGAGAACACCGGGCGGCCGTTCTCCTTCAGCCATGCGAACAGCAGCACAAAAAGAGCCATACCCGGCGTCCCCAGGCAGCCCCGAACCGACAAATGTTCGGCCAGTATCGCCCGGGAAAAACGGTAAGGAAATAACAACTGGCAGAAACAGGACCCGCGCAGTCGCTGAACTGCCGTTCGAGCTAGCGCTCAGTTCGAGCAACTCTCGGGTGGCAGATTTTCGGCGGCCCACGTTGTCAGTTCACTGAGAGCGGGGAGCAGCGCCTGCCCCGACGCTGTGAGTTCGTACTCCACGGCGATGGGCGGACCTGCATCGACGCTCCTCGTCACCAGGCCTGCCCCTGTCAACTCCGTCAGGCGTTCCGAGAGCACCGAATCACTGATCCCGCCCACCGCGCGCTTGAGTTCGGAGAATCCCGCCGGCCCGTTCAGCAGCGTGCCGAGAATGACGCCGTTCCACCGTTTGCCCAGGAAGCCGAACGCGCGGGCCAGAGCCCCGTCACATGCGCGGGGCTCGTGTCCCGCTTCGCTCTTGCTTGCCACCCCACCATCCTAGCCACAGTGCTAACGTATCCGTAGGCACTATTTTTTTACTAGCAACTAGCTTTACCGGGTGATGCTCGGTCGAGCTACCACGGAACGGAAACCCCCGATGTCTCTCGACGCAGCCACCCCATTCACCGCCCAGCAACTCGACGAAGCCGGCCGTGAACTCCTCTTCACTGCGGCTCGCACCGCCAACTCCTTCTCGAACGAACCTGTGACCGACGACGAACTGACTGCAATCTGGAAGCTCGCGAAGTGGGCACCGACCGCGGCCAACACCAATCCGCTACGTGTGCTGTTCGTCCGTACCGAGGAGGGCAAAGCACGCCTCGTCGAGCACATGGCAGACGGCAACAAAGCCAAGACCGAGGCTGCTCCTGCAGTTGCCGTTCTGGCGGTGGACACCGAGTTCTACAAGCACATCCCCAACCTGTTCCCCATTCGCCCGGAGATGAAGGACTACTTCGAATCCGACGAGGCCGCCGCCAGTTCGACGAGTCGGTTCAATGCCGCACTTCAGGCCGGCTATGTGATCCTCGCGATTCGCGCACAGGGTCTGGTCGCCGGCCCGATGGCCGGGTTCGACGCCGACGGCATCGACGGCGAATTCTTCGCAGACGGACGTTTCAAGACGATCCTCGTGGTGAACATCGGCCATCCCGGTGAGAACCCCTGGTTCGATCGTCTGCCGCGCCTCTCCGATGAGGATGCGCTCAGCTGGGCCTGAGGCCAATTCGGACAAATCAAGCAATGCGGGAGAGTTCTGCGGAACTCTCCCGCTTTGCCATCTCCAGCGCGTTTCAACTCTGCTCGCAGTGGGTACATACCCGCGTCTCGCAAAATCTCACGTCCAGAACAACATCCGACACGCTGCAATCGGAATTAGTTGCAGTATCTCAGTTTTTGGACGACAGTCGAGGGAAACCCCTCGGCCTACGGAGGCTGCGGGGAAAGCCCTTGTGCGCCGGTCGGTGTCGAGGGAAGACGTTCGAGCGAGCAGAAGTCCGAAGAAAGTGGGTTCGGAAATATGGGCGCCCTATGGGATTTTGTCGTTGCACGACGACAACAATTGATGACCGACTCGTACCTACATGTTTCAGCAGTTATCCAGTCCGTGATCATCGCGACGATTGCCGCCGTGATCATCGGTATTCTCGTCTACCGGAGCCCGGCGGGATCCTCCATCGCTACGGCGTTGGCCAGCACGATCCTGACGGTTCCTTCATTCGCCCTCCTCGGACTGCTCATTCCGATTCTCGGTCTCGGCGTCGCTCCCACGATCACCGCGTTGATCTTGTATGCCCTGCTCCCGATTATTCGGAACACGATCATCGGTCTGGATGCAGTCAACCCGGCGATCACGGACGCAGCCCGCGGTGTCGGAATGAATCGCATGCACGTACTGAGTCGAATCGAGCTACCGATCGCGTGGCCGTCGATCCTCACCGGCATGCGGGTCAGTACACAGATGCTCATGGGCATCCTCGCCATCGCGGCGTACGCCAAAGGTCCTGGTCTGGGAAACCTGATCTTCTCCGGACTCTCGCGTGTCGGTAGCCCGAATGCTGTTCCGCAAGCGCTGGTCGGCACCGTACTGATCGTCATTCTCGCTCTGATTCTCGACGGAATCTACGTCGTCATCGGTCGTCTCACTACTTCGAAGGGGCTGCAATGACTGAAACCATTCCGTCTGACGTATCCACAGATCAGAAGGTATCCGGGGTCGAGATCGTCCTGGAGTCCGTCACCAAGCGGTACCCGGGCCAGAAAGCTGCAGCGGTGGACAATGTTTCGCTGACTGTTCCGGCCGGTGAAATCGTGGTCTTCGTCGGACCTTCGGGTTGCGGCAAGACGACGACGATGCGCATGATCAACCGCCTGATCGAACCTACCTCCGGCAAGATCACCATCGACGGCAAGGACGCGCTGTCGATCGACCCGGACAAGCTCCGCCGTGGCATCGGGTACTCGATCCAGCAGGCAGGCTTGTTCCCGCACTTCACGATTGCGAAGAACGTCGCGACTGTCCCGGGTCTGATCGGTTGGGACAAGAAACGTATCGCAGCGCGCACCGACGAGATGCTCGACCTCGTAGGCCTCGATCCCGATACCTATCGCGACCGCTACCCTCGCCAATTGTCCGGCGGGCAGCAACAGCGTGTGGGCGTGGCGCGGGCGCTGGCTGCCGATCCTCCGGTGCTGTTGATGGACGAACCTTTCGGTGCCGTCGATCCGATCACCCGCGGCCTGCTCCAGGACGAACTGATGCGTCTGCAGTCGGAGTTGGGTAAGACCATTGTCTTCGTCACGCACGATTTCAACGAGGCAGTCAAACTCGGTGACCGTATTGCCGTGCTGGGCAATCAGTCCAGCATCATGCAGTACGACACTCCGGAAGCGATTCTCGCCAATCCCGCAAACGACATGGTCGCCGGATTTGTCGGGGCGGACGCCTCGCTCAAGCAGCTGACCCTGACACGCGTGCGCCAGATCAAACTCAAGCAGTGCCTCACCGCCCGCGAAACCGATTCGGTCGATGATTTGAGAACCGCACTCGCAGCGCGTAAGTGGAAGTGGGCCCTGATTCTCGATCAGCGCGGACGGCCGCTTCGCTGGGTCTCGCCCGGCCACCTCGCCCATGCGTCGACTCTTCGAGGTGTCGGTAACGAGATCGGCGAAGCCGTGTCCATCCAGTCCACCCTGCAGGATGCGTTGGAAGCTCTTCTCGCAGAGAGCAATGCGTCCACCGTGGTCACCGGACGGCGTGGCGAGTACGTCGGTCTCATCACCATCGACACACTGGTCAGCCATCTCTCCGAAATGCGCGAGGAGCATGCGCACGACCACGACGAAGAGCCAGACACCGAGAACGTCGAGGGTTGAACATGACTGCCACGACAGAGGAGCGCGTCTCCGCGCCTGAGATGGAACCGGACGCCCCCGATCTGGGTGCGGCCGAGAACGCCGCCACGCGCCGTGCGGAACGGATGCGACTGTATGTCCAGCCGGTCATCGTCCTGATCCTGGTTGCGGGCGTGTTGATCTGGGCATTCAGCCGAGATCTCAACGCGACGCAGAAGGCGAGCATCAACCTCGACAACATCGTCACTCTGACCTGGCAGCACGTACTGATCACCGCCGCCGTGGTCATCATCGTCGTCGCCATCGCGGTTCCACTCGGAACCCTGCTGACCAGGCCGAAATTCACCCGCCTGGCACCGTTCTTCGTGGGAATAGCCAACATCGGAGCCGCAGCGCCTGCCATCGGCCTGCTCGTGCTGTTCTATCTCGCGACAAGAACGACCGGCTTCTGGATCGGCGTGTTTCCCATTGCGTTCTATTCGTTGCTTCCGGTGCTGCGCAACACCATCCTCGGCTACCAGCAAGTGGACAAGACCTTGATCGATGCGGGGCGCGGGCAGGGAATGTCTTCGCTCACGGTCCTACGTCAACTCGAGTTCCCGATGGCCGTCCCGTACATCCTTGCAGGACTGCGTACTTCGCTCGTTCTGGCCGTCGGTACCGCGACGCTGTGCTTCCTGGTCAGTGCCGGCGGACTCGGCATTCTGATCGACACCGGATACAAGCTCCGCGACAACGTCACCCTCGTTGTCGGTGCCGTACTGGCGGTGTCGTTGGCCTTGCTGATCGACTGGCTCGGCGCGCTCGCCGAAACCTATCTCGGGCCCAAGGGATTGCGATGACCAAGACTTCGATCACCAGAACGTGGGGCTGGAAACTCGCGGTTGCCACGATCGGCCTCACACTTGTCGCTTCATGTGGTCTCGAGTCCGGTGGCGCACTGCCCCTGGCCGTCGGCCCCGGCAGCATCGAGCCGGTTCCGGAGCTCGAGGGTGTGAAGATGACCGTCGGCTCCAAGGACTTCACCGAGCAGATCGTGCTCGGGTACGTCATCGAATTCGCGATGGCCGCTGCGGGCGCGGATGTTCGAGACCTCACGAACATCCAGGGCTCGAACAGCACCCGTGACGCACAGTTGAACGGCCAGATCGATCTTGCGTACGAATACACCGGAACCGGCTGGATCAACTACCTCGGCAACGAGACACCGCTTCCCGATTCGCAGGCGCAGTTCGAGGCCGTCCGCGATGCGGACCTTGCTGCGAACGACATGGTGTGGACCGATCCGGCGCCGATGAACAATACGTATGCATTGGCGATGAGCAAGGAGACCGCTGAGAAGACCGGTGTCAAGACCGTTTCCGACTACGCGAAGTTGGTCGAATCCGATCCCGGAGCTGCGGTGACGTGCGTCGAGACCGAGTTCAACGTCCGCCAGGACGGATATCCCGGCCTGGCAGCGAAATACGGTTTCGACGCCTCTCGTGCCCAACGCCAGATCCTGCAGACCGGCATCATCTACCAGGCGACAGCCGATGGCGATCAGTGCAAGTTCGGCGAGGTGTTCACCACCGACGGTCGCATCATCGCACTCGATCTCGTTCTGCTCGACGACGATCTCCAGTTCTTCCCGAAATACAATCCGGCACTGGTGATGAAAAAGGACTTCGCGGAAGCACATCCGCAGGTAGCAGAAGTCATGGCACCGATCTCGGAGCGACTGACCAACGAGGTGATGACCGAGCTCAACCGGCAGGTCGACGTCGACGGCAAGGAGCCGGCGGACGTGGCCCGCGACTGGCTGGTCTCGGAAGGCTTTGTCACGGCGCAGTGATCGGCTGACCGCAACCCAGCCGAGTAGTTACCGTTTGCGTCCGACGCAGAACACTCGCCGGAACGGAAAGAGCGTTCCGGCGGCTGTTGCGGGGTAGGCCTCCCGCAGCAGATCGGAATACTGACGCTCGAACTCCGGAGCGTCAGCTTCGCCGAGAACGTCGAGCACGGGCCGTAACCCCGTCCCCCGTACCCATCCGAGCACCGGGTCGGCACCTGCCAGCACGTGTACGTACGTCGTCTCCCAGGCGTCGACGTCGAATCCGTGTTCTTGGAGACGCTGCGCGTACTGAACTGGACTGTCGACGCCTTCCGGGCCGCGTAGGACGCCACCCAGTCGCTCACTCCATTCCGCTGATTCCGCGAGATCTCGCATGAGCGCATGGGACGGAGCATCGAAGTTACCCGGCACCTGCCACGCCAGCCACGATCCGGATTCCAGGGTGTCCGCCCACTGGTCGATCAGCTCGCGATGGCTCGGAACCCACTGCAATGCAGCGTTACTGACGACCACGTCGTAACCGGTGGCGTCGAAGGACATGATGTCCCCCAACTCGACGGTGACGTTTCCCGGTAGGTCTGTAGGGGCCTGCGCGACCATTTCGGGAGACGAGTCGAATCCGGATACCGAGGCGTCCGGCCATCTTTCCCCGAGCATCGCGGTCAGGGTGCCTGATCCGCAGCCGAGGTCGGCTACCCGCGTCGGGTCTTCGGTGGCCACCCGTGACACCAGGTCCACGAACGGGCGTGACCGCTCACCCGAATAGCGGCCGTAGACTTCGGGATTCCACGTGACAGTGCGCATGAACCCATCCTGCACCCTGTTCCTGAGAATTGCCGCCCGTCAGATCTCGCTCTTCACGATCCGGCCATTCGAAAATCACCGACGCGGCACCACGGTGGACAGTACGTTCGGCAACCTCGACCAGTCCGCGGTGATGTAACTTGCGTGCTGCCCGGCCAACAGGTCGAGACGCTCGCTCGCCTCGGTTTCGGTGGCATGGGTTCCGTCGATCTGCGGAGCGACCTTGTGCGCGTCGGTCATGACGAGCAGGTAGCCGCGATCGTGGTACCAACTAGGATCCACGACTCCGGCGGTGTAGTCGAGAGCGTCGCCGTCGAAAATCACGAACCACGGACGGATCCCCGGGTCGGTATAGCGGTCGAGACGTGGGTCTCCCGGTGATGCACGGTGAACAGCGGGAAAGGCGGCCCCGAGTTCGACGAGCCCGGCGGAGGACAGATCTCGCAGGTGCGTCGCATACTGCCGGTCCGTCCACTCCGTATCGAGAGGGTTTCCCTCCTCGATCGTTCCCGGTATCAGCTCGAACAGAAATTTCCCGGCCATTTCGGAGGTGCTCGGCCATCCACGCTCGGTGACGGCGGCATCCGGGGTGGAGTAGGAGTCCCCCATCAGATCGGCCGGCGTGAAAACCGCGTCTCCGAGTGTCCCGAGAATCAGGGCGTCGAGATCCGCGGGCCCACGTCCGTACCCGGCAGTGAACCCGTCCTTGATTTCCAACTTGATCATCACCGGCGGGTGCTCGGGATTGGCCTCGTGCCACGCCCGCATATCTGCCAGGCATCCACGGAATCCCTGATCTCGTAGACCGCTTCGCAACCCGGATGCGTCCTGAGCGCCGACGCAGTTGCTCTCGCTCGCCACCGGATTCATGTGCGACACACGCCAGTCCGGACCGCCCACGTTGGTCCACAGGTCCAGCTCGAGCAACGACGCCCCGGAATCCAAAGCGTCGGCGAAGTACGGAAACGTCGCCTTCTCGTAGGAATTGTGGACCCCGACTGACGTGGTCTCGGAAAACGAGCGCACTTGGTTCGTAGTCGTTTCGGCGCCGGCAGAGGGCGCCGAGACGACCGCCACGAACGCACTCATACCGGCTACCAGGATTGCTCGCATGTTCGACACTCTCGCAGAAATCACCCCACGGCAGGATGGAATCGTCAGAGTTAACTGGACAATCGTCTAGATTGCATCGGAGTGGGGCATGATTTCAGGCGGTGGGTGAGGGCAATTGTCAGGCCAATAGCATCAGTGCCGGAACTGATCCGAGTCAGAGCACTCGCCGCACACTCGCAGGAGGAATCGCATGCAGCTGACTCAATTCGTTCACCGATCCCTACGAGCGTCGCCCGAAGCGGTGATGACGATCTCCGACGGCCGAGTGCGCACGTCTCGCGAATCGGTCGACCGGATCAAGAGGCTCGCGGGCGGGCTGCAGACGTTGGGCCTGCGCACCGGTGACAGAGTCGCGATCTTGGCATCGAACTCCGACTATTACCACGAGGCGCTCCTGGCCTGCTGGTGGTTCGGAGCAGTGGCCAGTCCGGTCAATTCTCGCTGGAGCACGGCGGAAATCAGGTACGCCCTGGAAGATTCAGGGTCGACGGTATTACTCGTGGACGAGAATTTTGCTTCCGTCGGATCTACCCTTCGCGAGGCGTGTCCAGGCCTGACCACTGTCGTCTACTGCGGCAACGACCGAGTTCCGGACGGAATGCTCGACTACGAACGGGTGATCGCGGAGGCGATTCCGGTCGACGATCTGCGCGTCGGCGGCGACACGCTTGCACTACTCCTCTACACCGGCGGGACCACCGGAGTGCCGAAGGGCGTGATGATCAGCCATCAAGCGCTGATGACCTCGGCGCTGGGCACTCTCGCGGCAGGCGGCGTGGCAATCAGCAACGGAACGAACCTCGCGGTGAACCCTCTGTTTCACATTGCCGGGATCGTCGGATGGTTGGCTCAGTCGCTGATGGGTGGAACCCAGGTCTTCGTAGCGAACTTCAGCCCACGGACGTTCCTCGAGGCCGTGGACCGCTATCGCCCGACAACCGTGGGTCTGGTGCCGACAATGCTCCAGATGTTGGTCGCCCACAAAAACGAAACGGGCGAAGACGCAACCACCTACGATCTGTCCAGCGTCAGGATCCTGAGATACGGCGCCTCGCCCATATCTCCGACGCTTCTCGGGCAGGTCATGCAAATGTTCCCCAACAGTTCCTTCGCTCAGGGCTACGGGATGACTGAAACCGCGCACATCAGCATGCTGAGTCCAGCCGATCACCTCGAAGGTGGTGATCTCCTCCGCAGCGCTGGTCGCGCGCTCCCTCATTGCGAGGTGAAAATCGTCGATCCGGCCGGCTCGGAACTCCCACCCGGCAAGGTGGGCGAAATCGTCACGTTCGGCAGCCACGTCATGCTCGGATACTGGAACAAACCGAAGGAGACCGCAGAAGTGCTCCGCGACGGGTGGATGCATACCGGCGACGCCGGATACCTCGACGCCCGCGGTTACCTGTTCATCGTCGATCGCATCAAGGACATGATCGTCACCGGTGGCGAGAACGTCTACTCCACCGAGGTCGAAAATGCTCTGGCACAACACGAATCCGTCGCGGCCTGTGCCGTGATCGGTCTGCCCGATGCCCAGTGGGGCGAGCGTGTCCATGCCGTGGTCGTCCTTCGGCATGGTTTCGACGCCGACGCCGACGAACTGCGCGCTCACGTGAAAACGCTGATAGCCGGATACAAATCTCCGCGCACTTTCCAATTCGTCGATGCATTGCCGCTGTCGGCAGCAGGCAAGGTGCTGAAGCGCGATCTTCGTTGCAACGCAACGTAATCCTTTACGACGGTCAGGATTACAGCTTCAATGTCGGTTCTGGGTCGGTGATCAAGCGGTGCAGTGACGGCGACGCCGCTACGGCCTCTCCTAGTTGCGTCGCACTCGCGATTTCGTCGCCGAACTCCGATCGCCAGGCGTGCAGTCGACGCGTCAGTTGTTGCAATCGGTATTCGCGGGTCATGCCGATTGCACCGTGTGCCTGGTGGGCGGCGCGGACGCTCACGAGCGCATTCTGCGAAACCACCAATTTGGTTGCGCTCACTTCGAAGTCGGCGTCGCCTCTGATGAGTGCATGTGCAGTGCGATCGACGGCCAGCGTGGACATCGAAGCCATCTGAGCAAGCGTCACGATATGCTGCTGGACTGCTTGAAACTGCGCGACGGGCCTACCGAATTGCACCCGGTCGGACACATAGCGCCGGGTCAACGTCGACGCCGACTCCATCGCTCCCGACATCTGCACCGAGCGCAAGAACGCGCCGAGCTTGCTGAGAATCCGGGCATCGACCGGGTTGTCGCCGTCAATGGTCCGCGCTTCGGAGAACGTCAGGCTCTCACGCGGTTGCCCCGCAAGATCCGTCCCGCCACCGATCTCGGCGTCGGAGATGTCAAGGAGTACGACGCGATCACCGAGAACTGCTGCCAGCACTGATGCGGCACTACCCCACGGCACGTCGTGAAAGGTTCCCGACAGGAAACCGTCGTCGGTCCGGCGCACATCGTCGCGCGGCGAACCCGGGGCGACCGTTGCGATTCCGGAGGGCACGGGTAACCCGCCCGCTGTTGCCAGCCTGCCCGCGAGGTACGTCTCGGCGAGCGGCAGCGGCGCAGCGTGCCTCGCCGCCGCGCGCTGGACAGTCACGGCGTCGAGGAGCGAGCCACCGGAACCACCAACCGATTCGGGAAGACCGACCAGAGGTAACCCTAGTTCGACTGCCGCGCTCCATAATCCGGCGGGCAGACCGCCGATCTCCGCCTGCGCTACCACCTCGGTGCCGGACTTCTCGGCGAAAAATTGCTCGACCATCGATTCGAGGTCGGCGTCGAATGTATACGCGTTGATCTGTGACCCCGAATTCATCGGTCCAACCCTTTCACGATCACGGTGCGGAGAATTTCGTTGGTACCGCCGCGAATCGACCACGACGGCGCCACCAGCACGGCCCGGGCGAGCAGCGACTCGTACGGATCGTCGGATGCAAGGTCCGGAGCCCGGCCGAGGTGCCGCGCGACGGTCGCAACACAGTCCTGTTCGAAGCGTGTTGCCATCTCCTTGATCAGCGCGGCCTCCGTGACCGGCGAGCGACCGGCGTCGACCATCCGTGCGATGGACAGCGACATCCCGCGAAAAGCCCAGCAGCGTGCGGTAATCGAGCCCAGATCGGCGAGGGCAGCTGGACCGCCTTGCGCTGCTTGGTTGGCCGCGAAGTTCTCGAGGACCGGCATCAGCGACATCCAACGGTCGACGCCACCTCGCTCGAGTGCGAGTTCACCGGTGTTTTGTCCCCAGCCCGCTCCGACGTCTCCGAGGCGACGCGAATCCGGCACGAAAACGTCCTGGAACGACACCTCGCAGAAGTCCTCACTACCGTCGATGAACGGAATGGGTGAGACGGTCAGACCCTCGCTGTCGCGATCGACGATCAGCTGAGTGAGTCCGTTGTGCTTGTCTGCCGAGGTTCGAAGCAGGGCGAGTATGTGTGTGGCGTGGAAGGCGCCGGTGGTCCAGATCTTGGTGCCGTTGACTTTCCAGCCACCATCGACACGTTCGGCGCGAGTGCGCACCGATGCCAGGTCCGAACCCGAGTCGGGCTCACTCATCCCGATCGAGAACGAGAACTCACCGCTCGCGATACCGGGAAGGAAGTACCGCTTCTGTTCTTCCGTGCCGTTGGCGGCGATGCTCGGACCCGACTGTCTGTCTCCGATCCAGTGATAGCCGACCGGCGCTCCCCGCGCGAGAAGTTCTTCGACGACGACCAATCGATCCACTGCTGACCGTCCGCCCCCGCCGTATTCCTTCGGCAGCGACATGCCGAGCCACCCACGTCGACCCAGATCTCGCGAGAACACCGGATCCACCGCCCCGGCCATCCCGAGTCCGAGCGAGTAGGTACCGGGGGTGAGTCGCTTGTCGAGGTACTCCCGCACGTCAGCCTGAAGAGCAAGCTCCTCGATCGTCAGTTCTGTTGCGTCGAAACGCATGACGTCTCCGATCAGTTTCGTGAGTCGATCCGCCGCCCGTGGCGCTTACCCGAATTTTTCATGCGCCCAGCAGCAGGGCGCAGCCGATCTCGAAGAGTCTGTCCGACAGGTCGTCGCGACGGCGAAGCCGGCCGATTCGGACGGCGTTCTCCACAACTGTCAAAGTGGCATTGACGGTGATCCTGGCGGTGGCGGACTCGAGGCCCGGACGGACTTCTTCGAGCATCTTGACCCATAGCGCGACGTACTCACGTTGATTCTGTTCACACGTGCGGCGGAACTTGTCCGGTAATTGGTCGAGTTCGCTGATCAACAACCCGATCAAATGACGCTCGTTGATCGCGAAATCGATATGTGCGGCAAGCAATCCGGACAGCGCGTCCTCCGGGCCGGTTGCGGCGCCGAGAGCCTGTGCAACGCCGAGCCGGCGACGCTCGCCGCCCCTCGCGACCGCGGAGATCAGCAGGTCGATCTTGGCATCGAAGTGGTTGTACACATTCGGGCCTGTCGTCCCTGCAGCCTCACCGATGTCCTCGGTATTGACTGCTTGATATCCACGCTCGTCGAACAGCCGAATTGCTTCGGTCAACAAGAGTTCACGTCTGGGTATCACAACGGGCAGGTGACCCGTTGCCGCCACGACTTTCACTTCTGAGCGACCCAGTTCCGCGTATGCAGCGCGGTCTGCCAACTCGACAAGCAGCAGTTCCATCTGACGCCTCGGCAAGGACACTCGATGCGAAGACACACTGTTGAAGACTGCGATGACAGCCCAGGCGAGCAGATAGCTGTCTTCCTCGTCGAGGTCGGGACGCTCAATTCGGATCAGCGCTGCATCGCGCGAAGCTGCACTCTTGAGGGTCGAACGCATTTCCTCACGTTGCTCGTCAGGCAGATAGCGTGCCTCTCGCTGCCACAGGAGCGACAGACCCCGACGTTTGGACACCGATGCCGCAAGTTCGGTGATCAGTGTTTTCAGATCCTCGGCACCTGCGACCCGATCGTAGAGCGATTCGATGCCTGCGTTGACCGCGGCGTAGAGGAGATCCGGCTTGTTCTTGAAGTGCCGATAGAGCGCAGGTGCCGTGATTCCAACTGCAGCAGCCACCTGAGCGACAGACACGTTGTGATAACCGTGCTCACGGAAAAGCTCACCTGCAGCCGCAAGAATCTGCTGCTTACGGTCGCGGGGCCTGCGTACGACCATCGTGACTCTCTCCTTCGCGGCAGCGGACAAGCTCAGAGTACCGAGCCGAGGAATGAAGCAATGAACCGAACCGTCTACAGCAGCGACGATCCGATGCACCGTTCACGAACACGGAATCCCGCTCAGGAGTAGATGAACGACTCGACCATCCCTCGTTCGGCGGCTCTGTCTGCAAGCGGCCACGCCAACAGCATCAACACGATCCGAACCACCCACTGCGACTCTTGACCTTCAGGATCCAATCCTGCAAGTTCCAGTGCAGTACGCGGGAGCAACGGCGAGGACACGAGATACTCGTCGATTCCGTTGGCCCGCGCTGCCGCAAGGCCGTGGCTCATGGCAGCGTCGGATCTGATCGCGTCGACGGCGACGAGGATCGACTCCACGATGCGCTCGTCGCCGTGCAGTGATTCGACGGCGGTTGCGACCTGGCTCGCCACGGATGCCGCGCCTCGTGACAACAACCCCTCGCGGATCGCGGACTTGCCACCTACGTAGCGGTAGAGCGTTGCCCTCGAACAGCCTGCGCGGGCAGCGACGTCGTCGGCGTTGAACCTATCGAATCCCTGTTCTCGAATCAGCTCTGCCGCAGCCGCGAAGATGCGCTCGGTTGCGAGTTCACGGCGGTTACCGCCGGCCAACCAGTCGGCGGCGCGGCGCTCGTTTGCACCGGTCACTCTCCGTCACCTCGTCTCACTCTGAGACAGATTCAATCAGAAATCTCAAGGCTATGGAAGGCCGCGAGCCTCTGACCTGGAAGAAGTACGAGGGGGTTGAAGTGCGTGAGATTTTCTCAAAATGCCAGTTCAGAGGCATGTTCCACCTGTTGACTTCTCCTCGACGGCCGTGAAATCTTCCCTTCGTGACACCATCGACGCTCGACATCAACCCTTTCCTGCCGTCGAACATCGACGACCCGTACCCGCTATACGACGTACTCCGGCGCGAGCACCCCGTGTACCGCATTCCTGATACCGACTTCTATCTGGTGTCCACGTGGGAATTGGTCACCGAAGCCGTTTCCCGTACCGGCGACTTCTCTAACAACCTCACCGGCGTGCTGGTTCGTACACCGGACGGTTCGGCCGTGACCTTCGACATGAACGGCGGCGGCCAAGCTGTTCACGTTCTCGCGACTGCCGACGAGCCCGACCATCAACACCAGCGCAAACTTGTCTTGCCGACACTGGTCGCCAAACGTATACGAGCACTCGAGCCGGTGATGACCGAGTACACGCAGCAGTTGTGGGACAACGGCTTCGACGGTCGACGGATCGAATGGGTCACGTCGGTAGCGGACACGCTGCCGCTGCAGATGGTTGCCACGCTGATCGGCCTGCCGGCACACGACGTCCCCCAATTGCTGGCGTGGTCGTACGACAGCACCGAACTTCTCAGCGGCATCGTGACCGCAGAACGGTTGACAGGCGTCGTCACCTCGGCGGCCGAACTCACCGGGTACCTCTACAGCAAGTTTCGTGAGGCACGGGCTCACCCGGTGGATGATCTACTCGGAGACCTCGTCCGTTGCTGTGACGCAGGCGAACTCAGCGAAGACGTGGCCGTGCTGATGTTGGTGCAACTCGTCGGTGCGGGTGGCGAATCGACCGCCGGACTGATCGCCAACTCTGCACGGTTGCTCGCCGAGCGACCTGAGATTCAGACGCAGCTGCGCGAGGACCCTCTACTCGTGGGCGCGTTCCTGGAAGAAACGCTCAGGCTCGAGTCACCCTTTCGCGGACATCACCGACATGTCAACGCGGACACGACACTCGGTGGCATGACACTGCCCGCCGGCAGTCATCTCATACTGCTGTGGGGTTCGGCGAACCGCGACCCCGAGTCGTTCGTCGAACCACGGGTGATGAACCTCGACAGAGTCAATCCCCGAGCACATTTCGCCTTCGGCAAAGGAGCACATTTCTGTGTCGGGGCCGCGCTGGCTCGTCTGGAAGCAAAGATCGCGATCGCAGTCCTTCTCGAAAACAGTGCGCACTTCACAATCGATTCCGAATCCCCACCCCGTTGGGTCCCCAGCATGTTCGTACGCCGCCATCAGAGTTTGTGTCTCGCTGTCACCGGATAGTTTCACTCAGTTGTCGAAATTGTGGGCTATCCAGTCGATCGTCTGCATTCCGAACAGATCAGTTCCCCAACCGTATGGATTCGTGAATGCGCGGTCCATACTGCAGTCGGTGGGCTGGTAGCTCACGTCGGTCCCTCCACTCCTGTACGTGTCCGCCAGTTCTCGCGCATCAGCTGCCGGTACAAGTGACATCGGGGAGTCGTCCTTTGCGCACGACGTTATCAATACCTTCGACGCCGGAGCACCGTGGCCCAGTACGTTGTCGTCGTACGCGCGCTGGAAACTGGGTTCTGTGATCGGATCGATCCCCGGCTCGAAAAGGCTCGCCAGCGGTACGAACGGAAGCGTGAAGTACGCCGGCATCTGGCACTCATCCCGGTACACGTCGGCAATCGCTCGGCCCACGGGATTGAGCTTGTCGTTCAACTTCATCTCGGGATACCACGGTTCGAGACCGAGGAGCGTCGCAAATCCGAAGCCTGCGCCGACCGAGGAATCTGTTGTCTCCATGAATGTTCGGGGCTTGATCACCATTCCCTCGAGGACTGTCGAGACGATGTCGAGTTCCGGTGCGTAGGACTGCGCAGATTCGGCGGCGAATGCAGTACCGACTCCACCACCAGCGATTCCGAACAACGCAATCTCCGCCTCAGGATTCAGCTCGGAATCCTGCAGCTGAAATGCTGCGCGCACAGCATCCAACTGCGCGTGCCCCGCGAACTTGCCCGCGAAGACCCCGTGGGGATCACGGTCTCCGTTGTTCCCGACGTCGGAAATTACTACGGCATAACCTTTTCCGAACATCAGCGCCAGCGGACCCAAGGCCGACCAGGAGGCGCCGTCCAGCGGATCGCCGCCGGTCCAGTGTGAACTCGGATGACAGTAGCCGCCGACGCTGTCGTTGGCCTCCTGATAGCTGATGATCTTCTTCTCCGATGCCGGTGTTCCGTCGATCGGGATCATCATGATCCCGGTGCTCACCACCGGCGTCGAACCGTCGATTCCGGTTGTGACGTACATGATCTTGTAGGCGTCGAGCTGTCCCGGTTTGTATCCCGTGAACAGTACATCCACCTTCTTCGACTTCAGGAGGTCACCGGGACGCTCGACGCCGATCAACACCGGCTCGTCGTAAAACGGATCATCGGCGGTGAGCGCAGTGAAGATCTCCTCTTCCGACGCGAACTCCCCCGACCTGAGCGCACCGACCGTGAACCCGTTGAAAATCTCTCCCAGAGTGGGAGTATCGGTCCGAAACTCCTGGGATACCGGAGCTTGCGCATCGTCTGGAACACCACTGCCTGGGGCCTCGGCCCCAGCAGTCGCAGGCAGAACCAGCGCAACGGTCAGCGCTACCAGCGGGGAAAACCTTCGAAATCTGGCACCCGACATCACTGAACCGTCACTTTCAAACTGGAGAGGGCCGATTCGAGCGTTTGTGGGAGGGTCACCATCGGGCGGTGACTCTCCAATTGAATTTCGTAGGGAACACTCAATGTGGCTACGAGCCGTGGCCAATCTTCTTCGACCATCACTCGGTACTTCGGCAAGAGCTGTGAGGTGATGTAGTCCCACCGTTCCTCGTACACCGACCAGTTCCAATCCGGGAGGGGCAGTGTCACTGTCGCGGTGCGTCCGTCGGCAAGTGTCGTCGTGAACTCGAGGGGCCGGAACGAGCGAGGCGGGACCACGCCGGCGACCGAGGGCGAGCCGGCAACGGTCGATGCGTAGGTGATCGCTTCTCCCACATCACCTTTGTAGGCGCGCACGGTATCCCACTGGTCGCGGATGATCACCCCTTGCTCACGTTGGAGCAGTGCTACGTTCCCACGTGCAATCCGATTCGAATCGCCGGAAGCTACATCACGCCAGGCGTCCATGACATCCTGACCGAACATTCCGGCACTCTGCATTTCCTCCAGCGCGGGAAGTCCTTCATCCACGTATGCCTGATGCATCGGCATCAGATCCGAGAAGATGTTCTTCTGCATCACCAGGATCATCCCCAGCACATAATCCAAGTCGTCCGCCGTGACGTTCCTGCCCACCGCGGCGAGCGCGCGCAGCCCTGCCGGCAATTGGTTCAGCGCTTGCACGCCAACCTGATCCGTGACCTGAGAAACTATCGAATTGGCAACATATTGCAGATTCGGAAACGAGTACATGTCCGCCATCAGTTCGAAGTCGATCAGTCCTCCGCCGAAGTCCGCACCAACCTGTCCGCCCATGCCCGCCCACTGCAATTCCGGGTGACCGAGTTGCAGATCCTCGTAGTAGCGGTACGACTTCACCAGGTTCGTGCGATTAGCCGACACTCCGGCGCGCGGATTCCACGATGAGAGATCGATTCCGGCGGCTTCCGTGGCAGCGACCAATCGATACTGAAACAGCAAGGCCGCATAGGATTCCGGACTGCGACCACTGGCGCGGGCTTCTTCCACAAGGGCTTGCAAGGTGCCGAGATCAGTCGGCAACGCGGGATGGACACCGCCCGGACCGTGTTCGGCATTCCGATTCACCAAAGGCAAATTCACGTACTCGTCCAGCTCGGACGCCGACGCTGAAATCTGTACCGAGAGCAACGCGGACATCGCCAGCGCACATGCCGTCGCGGCTGCCAATACGTCGCGCGCCCAACGACGTCGCCGAACACCTGCCCCCAGGTTCATCCGCATATCGATCCCTGTACTCAGGTCGGCACCGCCCCGATCGATTGCCGAATCCTACCTACTTTGCAGTAAGATAACTGAATCTGGGAGAAAATCCAAATTCCGAATCAACATCTCTGCAGCGACTGAAGCCATTGCAGATGAGAATCTTTTACCCCGAATAGTCGGCATCGAAACCCACTCGACAAGCGATCGTCCAGCTATCCGCGCCCCAATCTACGTGTCGCATCCACTCCGATTACAGTTCATTTTCAGCTCCCTCGCAGATTATTGATCAAACTTCCGAAAATGGTTGCACAACAGACAGTTAACTCTCACAACTCCTCACGCTTGGACGTTTGTCCGACTAGAATTCGGGTTATGAAAACTACCAGTTACTCATCTCGAAAGCCTGGCGCGCTATGGAGCACAGTCATAGGGATACTCACGGCCCTCGTACTTGCACTGGTGGGCGGAGCACTGATGCCGTCGCTCGCTCACGCAGCGGACGGTGAGAGTGGAATCATCGAGTACTCCGCAGACAACTCGACCTGGGGAGATACTTCCAAAATCGTCTGGAGCACAGACATACTCATCCCGGGTGGGACCAACACAACCACATTCTACGTCCGAAACGCATCGGACCGCGCAGGTGAGGCACACTTCTACGTCGGAGACTACGAAATCAGCGACGGCATGGAAGCCTTCCTTCGTGTCGACGTAAACGGCGTCACCGGCAATCCGCTCACCGCCACCGGCAATGCCGCCACACCAGGGACCCAGTTGAACTCGGTCCGCCTCGCACCGGGCCAAAGTGCCAAGGTTGCCTTCGTGATCGGAATGCCCGTCGAGGCAGGGAATTCTTCGCAGAACGGCAGTATTACGCCGAACTGGAGTGTGGACCTCACACTCGATTCCACCGATACACCCGTCACGCCCGGCGGAACCGGATCACTCGATTTCGGTTCCCTGAATTTGGGGTCGGCGAGCTTCGGTTCACTCGACACCGGATCAGTGAAGACCGGATCTGCCAGCTCCGGATCGCTTGATGTCGGATCGCTCGGCAAGTCGGTCACATTCATCGGATAACCGCCCCCTACAACAATTCACAAAGTGAGGCCGGGTAGCAAATCTGCTACCCGGCCTCACTTCTGAACAGCTACAGCGCTCGTGTTGTCCGCACCGACATCATGCGGGAATCTGCACCAGATTCACGTCGAATCGCGCCAAGTTCAACGACTGATCCATCGACAACGCTGTCGCGGAATCCTTGTCGAAGGTGAAACGTATTGCCACGTCGACTATCTTGCCGTCCTTCGCCGTACTGACCACAGTTCCGTCGGCACCGACAGGCACTGGCACCCCGTCGAGCTTGACTTCGGTGACCGGCTTCAGCTGGGCAACCAGCGCAGCTCCACCGGAGACACCCAGATCACTGGTCGACAGCTTTGCCTTCATTCCAGTTCCCTTGATCTCCAACGCGAAACTGGCGTGGTAGGTCAGAACGTCGCCCGGCACGACAACCATCGTCGACAGATCGATCGGACCGTTCTGATCCGTCCAGCTAGGTGCGGTGACGGTTTTCAGCGCCAACGAACCGGATTCGACCGGAGTAGTCACCACAGGCGTAGTTGTGGCCGGAACGGACGTGGTCGTGGTGGGCTTACCGCCGCCGGACGAACCCAATGAGCCGGTATCAGCACAGCCAGTCAGGAATGCCGCCCCTCCGAGCATGACCAGCGATGTGCCGATCATTTTGGTACGTCGCGTATTCCATCGACTTGCGGGAACGATGCGATTATTCATTCGAACTCTCCCGTTCCCGAATTCCGTCTCTTCTATATTCATCACTTCTGCCCGTCGATCCAGGCAGCGATCTCTGCGGGAGCTTCGCCGGAGGGGTTCTTTTCCGAGACCCCTGTTGCGGCGTTGACGCGATAGACGTTGGCGCCGTCCACGATCCACAGCTCGTCTGCATCGGACTGCCACATCACGGTTGCAGTGGCGCTCACCGGTATGCTCGACACTTCTGCACCCGAACTGTCGGTGACCACCACCGCGACGCTGGCACCGTCCTGCATCAACGTTGCGTCGTAGCCAGTCAGCGACGTCTCGGCCGCACCCAATGCCACCGGCGCTTCCCTCGTGGTCGTGCTGGTTGTCGTGGTTGCATCCGTTGTCGTCGTTGCATCCGTTGTCGTTGTCGGAGTTGTCGACTGAGTCGTAGTGCGGGTCGAGGTCTCCGTTGTTGTGGTGGGACCGGTCGTGGTTGTCACGTCAGCCGTAGTGGGAGTCGTCGTCGACGTGCCTGTCGTTGTCGGTGTACTGGACGTGGTGGTCTCGGCAGCCGTCGCGGTTGTCGGAGCAACTCCGCGAGCAAGCTGCTCAGTTTCAGCGACAGCCGCGCCGGCGATCGAGCCTGCCTCACCTTGGCAATAGATGCTTGTCTGAGACGCAGGTTGGCGTAGGTTCCACCCTCGCCAGTCCGTTGACGATTCGCCCGTGATTCGGTTGATCGTGTAGATGCGAAGCGTGTACGTGTATGAGTTGAAAACGCTGTAACCAGCATCTGTGTAGTAGATAGTGGATGAGACCTGGGTTCCTACTGCGGCACCAACACCGGGATCGTATCCCCATGTTTTCATCAACGAGTTTCCGTTGTAGTACCGCGCCTCGTAGCGATATTGGGGACCTATGTGACTCCACTTAACAGTGGACGATTGAGAGCCACCTATGCCGTTTGTCGTGCAACTGACGCTGCTCGTTGCGGGATTGATCTTCCCGCTCACGGTAATGGCACCACTCGTTGCGACGGCAGTGTCTGTGAAGGCCGCTGCGGTGCCGCTCACCTGCGTAACACCGATCAGTGCAAATGCCGAAACACCGAGAACCGCAAGCTTTCGGAGCGAGAACGCCGAGCGATGTCCGCCTGTCCCGCTGTTCGAAGAAACCATCGGAAACTCCATCGTTGCAGCGGCTTCCGTGTCCACACTGCCAACTCCTCCACTCGGACCGTCATCCGAATCCTTGCGGCGAGAGTTGGGCCGGAAGGCAATGATCACCAATCCGCCGACCAACGCTCCGCCGAGGAAGATCGCGAGTGGGCTGGAGAGCCAAGCAATTGCGTAGCCCAGGCCCCCGACGCTGAAGAAAATGCGGTCGGCTTCGGTGACGAAGTAGGGCTCCACGTCTGGCTTGGCATTTGCGTCACCCTTGAGAGTCACCGTGACGGAGTTACCAGCCTGCTGGTCAAGTTCGTACACGCGGTGTGTGATGCGCGTGCCCTGTCCGTTGACGACGCTTACGATGTCGCCCACTGAGAGGTCGGTGGCGGGCACGGTTCGGGCCAATGCCAGGGAGCCAGTGGTGATTTCGGGAGACATCGAACCCGAGCGAAAGACGAGCGGCTTGATGCCGAACAGCATCGATGCCGCGGCGGCGAGAACACAGATGAGTCCAGCCACCGCCCCTATTGTCAGCGCGAGTTCGCGACCGGCACGTGCCGATCTCGAACTGCCGGGAGTTGTGTGATCAGACATGGTCACCTCAGGCTGTCGTCGCCGCGAACTGGAATGAAACATTGATCGACTTGTTCTGTTGTGCCGAAAGCACTCCCGTATCGAGCGCAACCTTGAAGCACAGCGTCTCAGAACCTGTATTCGCAGCCAACTGACGTCCTGTTGTGATGATCGGAGTCGCGGCAGTCGTAGACAAGCCGACCGGGCCGGCAATCGGGGTTGTGCAACTCTGATCGAGAACAGTCACCTTCATAAACGGGGCAAGCGCGGCCTCGCCTGTTGCGGTTGCTGCCATGGTGTATTTGAACTGTGCCGCGCCAGTGTTCTGTACAGGCAGAGTTGCCGTGACACTGTCGCCGGGCATCATGCCCGTCTTGGTCAACGCGGTGAAGCCGTAAGCAGTCGGATCTCCCGGGTCACCGTTGAGCTTCATCTCGATCGAACCGGTGCTGAATACGCCGGAAGTCGCTGTAGCGTTGTCAGTCCACGCAGCAAGAGTGCCAACGGCACCGAGGCCCAGAACAATTCCCACCGACATGATCGCGCGTGCGCGGCCGCTGGTTGCGCCCCCGACCAGACGTGTACCGAGCGAGGCGGGCGCCTGCTGCTCCTCGTGCTTAGACATGGCTGTGCCTTTCTTGCTGCTCAACTCGAGGCGCCGGCGCACTCGGTTCGGAAGGTTGGGGGTCTGCAGACGCAGAACGTCGCCGGGTACGGTCACGGACCGATCCGACGAACATGAACACGGCATAGATCGACAGTGCGCCGACGACAACCGTCAGCATCACCGAGCGCATCTGCCCCGTGATGGCGTTGTATACGTACCCGATGTACGGCACGCTGTACCACACCTTGCCGCGAATCTGCTCCGGTACAACGGGATTCTGATCCGCTATCGGATTTGCATCGCCTTGTGTGACGAAGGTGAGATCACCGGCGGAGTTGAGTCGCACCATCGTGATTCGGTGCGTAACCACATCGGGCTTCCCCGACTCGATTTGGTAGGTGATCGCATCACCTGCCTGCAATTGGGCAGCGTCCTGCGGTTTCACCACGATAAGGGTGCCGGGTGGATAGGTGGGCTGCATCGAACCGGTCAACACAGTGAAGGGCGTCGACCCCGTCAAACGTGGAACAACGACCGTCGACAACAGAATCGCCAGAACACCCAGCAGCAGAGCCCACGAGACAATATTGCGGATCCACCACCAGGCGCCGGTTCTCTGATCAGAACCCTTCACTGCGTGCGTCATACCGACTCCGCTTCGAACGAGAAATGCACGCTCGTGGAAACACCCGATGCGACGTCAGGACCGACAGTGCCACGCAGGCACAAGATTTCGGTACTGCCGGCAGCAACCGTGCGCCATCCCGAAGCTGTCGGTACCTGAGCGCCGACCATGGGACCGTCGTAGATCGCGGTGCCGGCAGCTGCGCCCTGGGCAGGGCAACCGGCTTCGGTAGCCACTGGCGTCACTACCAACGCGAGCGGAACATCAGCGGAAGACTGCGTGACGTTCTGGATCCGGTAATTGAGTGGAACGCTACCGGAGTTGTGAACTGTCAACGGAGCCTGTGCATATGCGTTGGGGAACATACCGGTGGCGCCCAGAGCAGTGAAGTGGTAACTGCTCTGGCCGCTCCCGGCACTGCCCACCGTCAGGTCGAGGATCCCGGACTGGATCGTGCCACCGGACAGTGTTTCAGCGGCCGTCCACCGCGCGCTGGTCTGCTGCACCGATACGAAGATCAGTCCGATGACCAGCGCGGCGGCGGTTGCCCACCAACGGTAGTGCTTACGCAAGACTTATGCCTGATCGAGAGTGACGTTGAAGTTCGCCAAGCTGATCGAACCATCCTGCGAACCATTGGTTGCAGCAGCCTTGGTGAAGTCGAACGAGACATTCACATCGACGAGATCACCGTTGTTAGCGGACGTGATCGCAACACCGGTTCCGTTGGTCGGGAGGGTGGCGGCACCGACGCTGGCGGTCACAACAGGCGCCATCTCGGTCGGCAAGGTGGAGGTTCCTCCGATTGAGGACAGGTCGGCCTTCAACGTCGCGCTCAGGTTGTTACCCACAGCGCCGATGGTGACCTTGCCCGAGTACACAACCTTGTCGCCTGGAACTACCTTGTAGGTGTCGATTGCGCCAGGCGCGAGGGCCGTGCCATTCACTGACCAGGTGGGAGTTCCCGACGCTGTCAGCGTCAAATGACCTGAGTTGATCGTTCCGCCGGTCATCGGTGCGTTTGCGTTCCACGCCGCCATGGTTCCCGCGCCACCGGCGAGGAGAAGTGCTGCTGCACCGGCCGCGACTGCGCCCTTGGTTGCCTTGTTCATGGAGAACACTCTTTTCGTCTGGTCCCCGTGGCGGGGAGCTTGCAGGGTGAGAAAGCTGGTCGGATCCAGTCATGTGCGCCCTGGTACGGGCAGAGGGTTTCGTTCATCCGTGGTCAGTGAGGGGTCGTAGCGGTAAGTGCAGAGCGAGAGCATGTTGCGGAAAGATTGCGAGCCGTTCTCGCGAACGGGTCATTCCTCTCTCGTGCTGTCGACGTCCGCTTGCGTCGTTTAGATTTTTACCACACGTATCAGGAATTTTTGGCGAAAAGCTGGTCGAATGTCCAGAACCTTGTTGAAACCTGAACTTGACTACAGAATCGCCTCTCACCTGGATCATTTAAAAGACGCAGCACTTTGTTGCAACCCGTTTGCTGAAGTAACCTTCGCCCGGATGGTCCATACAGTCGGAAATCCACCTGAAACAAGTTATACAAACTTTTGGTTTGTTTTGGGGATCGCTCGATTGCCTCCGCTTTGAAAGCAGCGACAATCGAGCAACAAACTAAGGCGGAGGCCCTACACCTCGAAGACGGTCTCACCGCCGACAACCGTGCGCAGGACCGACAGTTCATTCAAGTCTGTCGAATCGCTGCGCAGCGGATCTCCGTCGAGCACAACAAAATCCGCCAAAAGTCCCACCGCTATCCGACCTTTGTCCGATGACTCACCGGTGAGACGAGCGGCTGCGCTTGTGTAGCCGGCCAGCGCCTCGGACGCGGAAACCCGTTGCTCCGCACCCAGAACGTGACCTTCTCGCGTCACACGATGTACGGCGGTGTTCATCGTGAAGAGCGGGTTCACTGGAGTGACAGGGCAGTCGCAATGCAGCGCGTAGGCAAGCCCCGCCGCCACGACCGACGCCACGGGGCTGATCAGCTCGCCGCGACCCGGTCCGAGAAAACGATCGCGGTGCCGGTCACCCCAGTAGTAGACGTGGTTCACGAAGATCGACGCCACCACCCCGAGTTCGACCATCCGCGCGATCTGATCTTCCCGCAACGTCTGAACGTGCTCGAGTCGATGCGAAACTTCGATGTCCGGGTGCGCCGTCCGTGCCGCTGCAATTGCGTCCAATGCAAAATCGATGGCCTGATCACCGTTGGTATGAATCGCAACGTGTCGGCCGACAGCGTGATGTTCCTCGACGAGTGCCCCGAGCGCACCTGCCGGGATTGCCATTCCGCCGCAGTGGCATCCGCCCAGATCGTGGTACGGCGCGGTCAGCGCAGCGGTGTGCAACTGAATCGACCCGTCCGAAATGAGTTTGACGCCGCCCACACGAACTCGCTCGGTCGGATCGGCGAGTTCACCCAACTGATCGTGAACCCCGTGGCCGAGATAGAGGCGCGCACGCAGCCTCAAGTCACCATCGGCGTCGAGTTGCCGGTACGCCTCGTACATCTCGGCCGTGACGTACATGTCGTGGAAACTCGTCACGCCCACCGACGCCATGACTTCCTGCGCCCGCAGCATCGCGATCTTGGACGCATCCGGGTTCATATCCGGAACAAGTCCGTGCACCAGAGACATTGCCGGAACCTCGCACAGTTCACCGGTGGGTACACCGTCGCTGTCTCGAACGATGACACCACCCTCCGGATCGACCGTGGTGGCATCGATCCCGGCCTTCTGCAGTGCGACCGAGTTGACATAGATTCCGTGAGCAGACAAGTGCCGCACCAGAATCGGATGATCGGTGGAAGCCTTGTCCAGATCAACCGCGGTCAGGCCTCGATCTTCCGCCACGAGGCTGTCGTCGAAGCCCCACGCTTCGATGGGCTCGCCAAGTGGTGTGATCGCGGCCCGCGCGGCCAACGCCGTGATCAACTTCTCGATGGTCGGGCACGTATTCGTCGTTGCGTCGACCCCACTGAGCATCAAACCCCACATCATCGGATGAAGGTGCGTCTCGATGAACCCCGGCACAACCACCGCTCCGGCGAGATCGACAACGGAGGTTTCGGAATCGGTCAGCGCCGAGATCTCGGCGTCAGTTCCGAGGGCGACAAATCTGCCGTCCTTGACTGCCACAGCGGTGGCGTTATCGCCGACCGCACCGTCCATGGCCCTGATGTCGCCGTTGATGTAGATGTGGTCAGCCGCCGTGGTCATACGCTTGTCTCCATTCGTTTTCCGACAACAGTCGTCGAGGATTTCTTCGCGGGTATCCGCGTCGCCACAACCACTCCGGCCAAAATCATTCCGGCACCCGCAAGTTGGACGAGAGTTGGGGTCTGTGCAAGCAGCACTGCGCCGAACAACAGTGCTGACGCCGATTGCAACACGAGGCTGGCGGCGACTGCACTTGCAGGCAGACGCTGACTGGCGCTGGCTACCAGCAGCCACCCGATCACCTGAGATACCAACGCGAGCAGCACAAGCCAGCCTTGAGCTACGAGCGAAGGGGTCAGATCCAAAGTTCCACTCACGAGGCCGTATGCACCTGCCGTGAGGGCAGTGGCTCCCGTCGAGACGAACATCGGCAACGCCGTTCTGCCCGCCGCCCGAGTAGCCAGACCCATGAGGAAGATGTAGACCGCGTACGCGCCTGCGGCGATCACGGCAAACGACACTCCGACAGCAGGATTCGACCCGGTGAGCGTTGTGCTCGTCCCGGCTACCAGAGCAACTCCGACAAAGAGCAACGGAAGGCTGGCGACCAGTTCCCGGCCGATCCGTTGGCGCAGGACAACGTAGCCGAGGATTGCGACGAACAGCACCTGCAAATTCAGGATCACAGTCGAAAGACCTGCCCCGATCGAATGAATCGACTCGTGCCAGAGCACCAGATCGATTCCGAGGAACGCGCCGGCAAGTAGAGACTTCACGATCCAGGGCGCCGAGACCGAAGGCCGGGGTGACCGACGACGCTGAACGAGCACGAGCATGCCGAGAGGGATGAGCGCATAGAGACACCGAAAGAATGCACCCGTCGACGGAGACACTCCTGAGAGTTCGTAGAGCACCGAGGTCAACCCGAGGATGCATGCACCGGTGACGACTACGCGCAGGTCACGACGGCGTAGTTGATCGCCGGACGGCTCGCGTGGCGATACTTCATCACTCATGGTGATAATGTATCACCGACGCGAAGCCTGTCATACAGGGAAGATGCGTGCATGAGAACTCCGGTTACCCGTGAACGCGTGATCGCTGCCGCAGCCGATCTCGTCGACAGCAAAGGCGCCGACGCTCTGGTACTGAGTCAACTCGCCGAGACCCTCGACGTCCGGCAGTCAGCGCTGTACAAACACGTCGACGGGGTCGACGACGTCCACCATCAACTCAGCCTCCTCGCACGCAACCTTCTCGCCGAACAACTGCGTGCCGCCGCGGTCGGTCTCTCGCGCGACGACGCCGTCATGGCGCTCGCGGACGCATGGCGTGCGTTCGTCCGAGTACACCCCGGGCTCTACGCCATCACCGACCGCTACCCCACTGCTCCGCATCCCGATCTGGTCTCCGCCGTCGGCGAGGTGGTCGACGTCATCAACAAGGTGATCGCGGGATACGGTCTGAGCCCGGATGATTCGGAGCAGGCGGCGTGGTCTCTTCGCAGTGCGCTGCACGGCTTCTGCATCCTCGAATCGGTAGAGGGACAACCGGCCGGCACCGACCCGGATCGGGTGTATCGACGACTGGTCGAACTTCTCTGCGCCGGTATTGCTCGTATGTAGATACCGGCTCCTGTTATCGTCGGATGAAACAACACAGACCAAAAAGGATCAGACATGGTTGGTGAACTCGACATCTCCGGATAAAACCGGGCATGACGGCCACCGGCAGACGCCTCGGAGCGCTGCCGTCGTGGCCATGTTGTCGTTCACTTACCCGACTCTTCGCGGAGCAGCGTTGCCGCGCCCGCACAACACCTGAGGTCTATTCATGTCCGATACCTACATCGTTTGCTCGAATCTGTCTTTTGCCTGGCCGGACGACACTCCGGTCTTCGACGAATTGTCATTCACCGTGCCCGGCGGCCGAACCGGGCTGGTGGCCCAGAACGGCGTCGGGAAAAGCACTCTGCTCAGATTGATCGCCGGCCAGTTGCGGCCGCGCGCCGGCAGTGTGTCCGTCGACGGCGTTCTCGGATACCTTCCGCAGGACCTGCCACTGACGGGCGATCTGACCATTGCCGAGGTCTTGGGCATCGCCCCGACGCTCGCTGCGTTGGACGCAGTCGAATCCGGGGACACACGAGAAGAACACTTCACGACAATCGGGTCCGACTGGGATATCGAGGAACGAACGCGAGCCCAACTCGGTCGACTCGGTTTGGCCGACATGACGTTCGATCGTCGCCTCGACACTCTGAGCGGCGGGCAGGTCGTCTCGCTCGGACTGGCGGCGCAACTCCTGCGACGCCCCGATGTCCTTCTCCTCGACGAACCCACCAACAACCTCGACCTGGACGCGCGCCGCAGGCTTTACGACGTTCTCGACGACTGGAGTGGTTGTCTGTTGGTGGTCAGTCACGATCGAGGACTACTCGACCGCATGGACCGCATCGCCGAACTTCACAGCGGCGAGATCAGCTTCTACGGTGGCAATTTCACCGACTACGAAGCCGCGGCACGCTCGGCTCGCGAAGTGGCGGAGAAGAACATCCGCAACGCCGAGCAAGAGGTCAAGCGCGAGAAGCGCGAACTGCAGCAGGCCCGAGAACGTGCTTCGCGACGCGCAAGTAACGCTGCCCGCAATCTCGGGAACGCGGGCTTGCCCAAGATCTTTGCGGGGACCATGAAGCGCAATGCTCAGGAGTCGGCAGGCAAGGCCAACGAGACACACCTCGCCCGGGTCGACGCGGCGAAGGACCGACTCGACAAAGCGGGCCGCGCTCTTCGAGACGACCAGACGATTTCACTCGAATTGCCTGGCACACATGTACCCGCCGGCCGGACGGTGTTCCTCGGTGAGCGAATGCAATTCGCGTTCGGTGATCATGCGATCTTCGCCGACTCCGGAATCGACCTGGCCATTCGAGGACCGGAGCGTATCGCGTTGACCGGGCCGAACGGCGTCGGAAAGTCGACGTTGCTACGCATCGTCAACGGGGATGTGGCGCCGACTTCCGGTGAGATCACGCGAGCCGACGGTCGAGTGGCATACCTGTCGCAGAGGCTCGACCTACTCGACCCCGCACGCACCGTCGCAGAGAACTTTGCCTTGTCTGCTCCAGGCCTACCGGCACCGGAACGCATGAACATCCTGGCGCGCTTCCTCTTTCGGGGTGCGGGTGCTCATCTTCCCGTCGCTGCACTCTCGGGCGGTGAACGACTGCGGGCTACATTGGCGTGCGTTCTCTTCGCCGATCCGGCCCCGCAGCTGCTTCTTCTCGACGAGCCGACCAACAACCTCGACTTGGTGAGCGTTGCTCAACTCGAAAGTGCCCTGAATGCATATCAGGGGGCGTTCGTGGTGGTCAGCCACGACGAGAGATTCCTGGCCGAGGTCAAGGTCGAACGCTGGCTCAGGCTCTCGGACGGCCGTTTGACCGAGGTCGCCGCACCAGGCGCAGTGGGCTGACACGAGAAGTGAACAGGCGAAAGGCCTTCACACACGATGTGTGTGAAGGCCTTCGTCTGCACTACTGGTCAAGGCGTCCTGGTGTACACCGGATCGTCGAAGGATCGACGTTGCGTCACCCAGTCCGTGGACAGGATGTTCTCGATCACGTCTTCACGGGATTCGTCGAACACGACAATCCGATCGGCGATTCGCCATTCACCGTGGCGCCTTTCGAACCTGTCGACGTAACGGCATTTGATCGTCGCAAGCGTCTGCACCGTATCCGTACCGGAACGCTCTTGCCGCAGAAAGCACAAACAGTACGACTCGCACTGAGCGACATCGCCGTTGACGTCGATCAGTATGTTGGAAATGCAGTGAATCGACGAGTCGATCGTCTTGTGTCTGAGCTTCATGTCTTCGATCAGCCCGTCGACGGTTCCGATGTAACCACCGTGGTTGTCTATCGCGTCGTCGAAGTAGCAGAGGGCCACGCTGTCGAAATCCTTCCGATCGACGGCCCGAGCGTAGCGATACAGAACTTCGGTGATTTCTTGCTTGTCAGCGAGGGACACGGTCAGGCTCCTGTTCTACCCGATGATCAATCAACCTGCAGTTCAACACCCTTGGTCTCCTTGATGAAGAAGACCGTGACGAGGGTGATCACCGCACAGAAGACGAAGTATCCAGCCGGAGCGAGAGAGTTACCGGTCAAGCTGATGAGATAGGTGGCGATGAAAGGCGCGGTGCCACCGAGGAACATGTTGGTGACGTTGTTACCCAATGCCAGACCGCTGTACCGCACAGATGCTTTCAGCATTTCGACATAGGTCACGTACGAAGCACCGTTGACAACGGAAACGCAGATGAAGAGCACTGACTGACCGACAACCGCCTGCCAGATGCCAGAACCGGCCATCATCATGAACATCGGGATTCCGAGAACCACTGCGGCGGCACTACCGGCGAACAGCACCGGCCGACGCCCGTACTTGTCTGCCATGTATCCCGAGATCGGCAACGTGATGACGCCGAGAACCAGTGCAAGAGAAGTGGAAAGGAAAGCAACGCGCGACGAATGACCGCCGGTGGTCTGCAGGTACGTCGCGGCATACACCGAGGCGATGTAGTAACCGCCGGTGATGAGTGCGCCCAGCAGGATGATCTTGACGACGCTGCCACCGGAGGTGCTGAGCAACTCACGGATGGGAAGCTTCTTGGTCTCACCCTTGTCCTGCAGTTCTTCGAACTGAGGAGTGTCTTCCATCTGGCTGCGGATCCAGATACCGATGCCACCGATCAGCAGGCTGAGCAGGAACGGGATACGCCAAGCCCATTCGAGGATCTGCTCTTGCGAGAACACCGACGTCAAGCCGAGGGCCATGAGCGAAGCTGCCAGCGAACCCAGGTAGGTGCCGGTATTGACCATCGAGGTCTGCGTCGCACGCCACCGTTTGGGAGCGGACTCGGAGACGAACGCGTTGGCGCCGCCGAGTTCACCGCCGGCCGCGAAGCCCTGCAGGCAACGAGCCAGAACCAGGATGGACGTCGCCCACACACCCAACGTGGCGTAAGTCGGCAGCAGGCCCATTCCGGCTGTCGCGAGAACCATCAGGAGGATGGTCCAGGACAGCGCGTTCTTGCGGCCGTACTTGTCGCCGATGTGGCCGAAGAAGATGCCGCCGGGCACGCGTAGGAAGAAGGCCACGGCGAATGCTGCAAAGGTACCGAGCAGTGCTGCGTTCGGGTCATGGGAAACGAAGAACAGCGCGGCGATCGTCGTGGCCATGTATCCGTAGATACCGAAGTCGTAGTACTCGACGACGGTACCGACGATGGCCGCGCGAATTACCTTCGTCGTCGACTGTCGTTCGGTTGCCACGCTGCTGCCCTCGGTGGATTCGGCTCTCGCCATGGTCTCATTCTCTGACATGTTGTTCCCTGCCTGGATTGGATACTGACTGGATTCGGTGCCGCGCAGACGTCGGACGTCAGGAGTGCGCGATGGAATGGACCGGTGCGCTCTCAGCGCTGGTCCTGGTGTAATTCGCCGCATTACGTCCCGCTACGCGGCCCATGGTCAAAGCGTTGGCAACCGCATTGCCGCCGCCCACGTATCTCAGTCCGAGGATTCCGGCGCCGGCCTCACCTGCGGCGTACAGACCCTCGATAGGTACTCCGGTGCTGCCGAGGACGGCCGCATCGGTGTTGATCTCCATTCCCGCATGCGTACAGACGAGCTCTGCCGGAAGGATTTTCGCGGCATAGAACGGAGCTGTCGCAATAGGATCCGGATTGCCGACGGCACCCTTGTTCCGCAACGTGCGATGGCGGAGGAAGTCGTCGTCGTGACCGCTGGGCAGTTGGTCGTTCCATCGACGCAGGGTTTGCGCCAACGTCGCAACCGGAACACCCGTAGCCACTGCGAGGTCTTCGATCGTGTCCGCACGAATCGTGCCACCGGCGGCAACTTCTTCCTCGATGCGTTCGGGATTCCAATCCGCATATCCTGGAGCCAGATTCACGCGAGCGTCCTCGTCGAAGATCATCCAACCGTATCCACCCTGATGGTCGATGATGCCGGTCGAGACCGCGTACGAGCTGTCCTCGTCCATGAAACGACGGCCGTCCTGGTTGACGTAGATCCGCGACTTCGGCGGAAAGCCGGCCTGCCAGTGGTGGAATCGCTGGAAGTAGACGGTGGGCAGCATCAGACCCCAGCCGTCGCCCGCCAGGGAAGCACCGAGGTCTTCGGCAAAACGAAGATGGTCTCCGCGGCTCCCCTCGGCTGCGACGACGAACAAGGCCTCTCCGGCCTTGTTCGCGTCCGGGAAGTGGCGTTCCACCAAACCCGGATCTTGCGCGAATCCACCGGAGGCAACAACGACGGCGCCCGCAGGCACCTCGATGTCGTCGGCGACAACGCCGACAACCCGACCGTCTTCCTCGATCAGCTTCTGCACCCGTGTTCCGAAGATGACCTCGATCCCGTGCTTACGACGAGCCTTGTCCAGCACCTGAATCAGTCCGTATCCCTGGTCCTTGGGCACGTGGCCGCGCCAGACGTCCTCGACGCCGGCTTGGGCGAGTCCCGGCTGGTGAGCGTTACCCGAGATCGTCGCGGGAATCTCGACGCCGAGTCCGATGAGCCATTCCAGTGTCGGACCGGCGTTTTCGCAGAACGCACGAATCAATCCGGGTGAGAGCATCCACTGGTTGAGGTCCATGTAGTGCTGGAAGAACTTCTCTGCCGAGTCGTCGACGCCGAGGCCGGCCTGCACGCTCGTTCCGGCGGCCGTGAAGATGCCGGCCGACAGCGCGGTGGATCCACCGAGTTCGGTTTCGGATTCGAACAGCAGAACGGATGCGCCTTCTTCAGCTGCCGACACCGCAGCGGCGAGACCTGCTCCGCCGCCACCGATGACAACGACGTCCCAGTGTTCGGTCATGAAAGTTCTCCAGTCTCCGCGATGATGCGGTGGTAAAGACCGTTCGACACCAACCCGCCGTCGACAGTGAGTTCCGTACCGGTGGTGTAGGTGGAACTGTTCGAGAGCAGGAACAGCACTGCTTCGGTGATCTCGTCGAGAGTTCCCATGCGTCCGAAGGGAACCGACTTCAGTGACGCGGCGACGAAGTCGTTCGCGCCGCCGAGCAGCGCCGTACCGACCAGTCCCGGGTGCACCGAGTTGACGCGAATCCCCCACTGCGCGAAGTTGCCTGCGGCCGACTTCGACAGACCGGTCAGACCCCACTTGCTCGACGAGTAAGCCGGAGAGAAGTATCCGATCTGACCGGCGATGGACGAGATGTTAACGATCGATCCGCCACCACTCTCGCGCATCAGCGGCGCCACCGCCTTCATACCGTAGAACGGGCCGAAGAGGTTGATCTTCATGGTCAGTTCCCAGATGTCGTTCGGGGTGTCCATGAATTCGAGCCGACGCGAGATGCCGGCATTGTTGACCAGTCCGCCGAGTTCCCCACGGGTGGTGCGAATTTCGTCGACAACCCGGTCCCAGGCATCGGCATCGGTGACGTCGAGAAGATGAGCGGATGCCGATCCGCCTGCGGCGACGATGTCGTCGACCACGCCGGATGAATCCGAAACATCGGCAATGCAGACATGCGAACCGCGCGCGGCGAGAGTGTGCGCGTGATGCGCTCCCATCCCGGCAGCACCGCCGGTAACGAGAACGACGCCGGGATATGTCGTGGACTCAGACATGCCGCGAACCACCGTCCACCGCAATGCTGTGCCCGGTGACGTAACGCGCGCTGTCCGAGAGCAGGAACAGCAGCGGGCCGAAGACCTCTTCGGGCGAGCCCAGACGATGCAGCGGTACCGAGTCGAGTGCGTTCGCGAGCGCGATCGGATCTTCCTGAACCCACTTCGTCATCGCCGTGTCGATGTAGCCAGGCGCAATGGAGTTGACCCGAATCCCCTTGTCGCCGAACTCCACTGCGAGAGACTCCGTGAGGTGCGCAACGGCAGCTTTCGACGTGCAGTATGCGCCCCTCCCCTTCCGCACACGCAGCGCAGACACCGAAGACATGTTGACGATGGCGCCGCCGGGACCGAGGTGACGTGCCGCCGCCTGAGCACCGTAGAGCACTCCTTCGACATTGACACTCAGCGTTGCGCCGATCTGCTCCGGGGTGATCTCCTCGGCCAGCGCAAACGGGAAGATACCCGCATTGTTGATCCAGAAATCGACCCGGCCGAACTCCTTCAACGCCAACTGCGCAAGCAATTCATGCTCGTCGGGCTTGGTGACGTCGACCCGAGCTCCGACGACGCGACCCGGCTTGTCCGCCAGTGCATTCGATTCGAGGTCCGTGTTGATTCGTGCGGCCGTGGCGAGCATCTGCTCTTCGTTGATGTCGGCGCCGACGACATGTACGCCGCGTGTTGCCAGTCCTTCGGCGAACGTCGCACCCATCCCCTGAGCCGCGCCGGTCACCACTGCGACCTTGCCTGCCAACTCCGGGTACACCGCCGACATCTGCGTCACAACGGTACGGCCCGGGTTCGTCTGGTCAGAGCTTTCGGTCATGATGTACTTCTCCTACTGAATATTGTTGTGCAAGAAACATTTCGGTACTTCAAGCTTGTTCGGACGCTCGGGGCGCGTCGTCGCGGGAAACGGTGCGGCGGGCGATCTTCCACTCCTCACCGACCCGAACCACGTGATCTGTGACAGTTGTCATCCGCACCAGTCGCGAGTCTCCGCCGCGAGCGGTGGCAACGATCTGCAGGTACCCGTGCACTGTGAGAGCACTCTCGTCCACCGCCTCGACGACGAGATTGGTCAGAACGTGGCGATGCACCTCGTCGGCAGCTTCCGCCGCAGCGAAGAAGCGAGCAGCAAAAGCCGCAAGGTCGTCGAAACCGACCACAGGTTCCGGATAACTGGGGGAATGAAACTCACCGCCATCGGTGAATGTCTGCGCCCAATCCTGCTGGCGCCCAGAGTCTATGCAATGACTCTGGTGGCCGTACAGCTGGTGGATTGCGGCAACATCCTCCGTTGCCACGACGCTGTAGTTGCTCATGAAGGTTCTCTCCGAACACGCTGTGCTGCATCCACCCGAAGGTTGTGCAGCTCCGTAAAGTGTGCGATAATCGCACAAACTGTGCGATATGTTCAAAGCGTAGGTGGCATACCTCACAAACGTCAAGAAAGGGATTTGATGTCAGAGCTGAGCGAGGAACACCGACCGCGCAAAAGCGCAGTTCAAGTGGACTCGAGCATGTCGAAAACGCTGCACCACGGACTCGAGATCTTGGAACTCCTGACGTCCTATCCGCACGGTTTGTCAGTCACGGACATTGCCGACGGAGTGGGAGTCCACCGGACTGTCGCACATCGGTTGATCCGCACGCTCGAGGCTCATCACCTGTGCCGCAAGGACTCCTTCAAGCGCGTCACTCTCGGCGCCGGCCTGGTCACCCTCGCCGAACCGGTGGAACAGGATTTGCGCACTCTCGCTCGCCCGATACTTCAAGAACTTGCCGAGGCCACCGAGGCGACAGCGCACCTGGTGGTCCGCGAGAGCGATACCGAAGTGCGCGCGCTGATGGTGGTCGAACCGCGCAGCGCCAAGGTTCACGTCGCGTTTCATCCAGGGCAGGTCGATCCGATCGACCGCGGCTCCGCCGGGCTTTCCATCCTTGCCTCACTCCCGCCGACGAGCGGGGAACGAGAGGAAGTGACGGCGGCACGCGCACGCGGCTACGCAGTGACCGTCGGCGAGGTCATCCCGTCCGTCCTCGGAATCTCGGCAGTCATCCCCGGCAGACGCCGCGACGCCATCTCCAGCCTCGGAATTTCCGTCTTCGACTCCGAGGACCAAGCAGCGCTGGGCGCCGAGGTCATGGCAGCGGCAAAAACCCTCGGCAGCATGTTGCGCTGATCCGAACACCAGTCGAGCCCCGGGAATACCCGGGGCTCGACTTTGTTGACTCCGAATGAGATAGTTGAACAATCAACTACCTGACATCAGCTTCACGGATACAAGGAGTACGACATGCCTGCTGTGACAGTCGAGAACATCTTGGCCCTGCCCCGTCTCGACGAGCCGGCAGAGTCAGCAGTCGACCGCCCCGTCAAGAGCATCACCACCGCACCGGTCGGATACGAAGGTGAAGGCTTTCCCGTTCACCGCGCCTTCGCCGGCATCGACCTCTCCGCCCTCGATCCCTTCATCCACATGGACCAGATGGGCGAGGTCAACTACGCACCCGGAGAACCCAAGGGCACACCGTGGCACCCGCACCGCGGCTTCGAAACCGTGACCTACATGATCGACGGCATCATGGAGCACCAGGACTCCAACGGTGGCGGTGGCATTATCGGCGGCGGCGACACCCAGTGGATGACCGCGGGTGGCGGCATCCTCCACATCGAAACTCCGCCGGAGCACCTCGTCCTCAGCGGCGGCCTGTTCCACGGCGTCCAACTGTGGGTCAACCTGCCTCGCGACAACAAGATGGCAGCGCCGCGGTACCAGGACATCACCGGTAACAAGGTGGCCCTGCTTTCCTCGCCGGACGGCGGAGCCTTGGTACGCGTCATCGCCGGAGACATCGCCGGCCACGCCGGACCCGGATCGACGTACACACCCATCGCGCTCTCCCACACGACTGTGGCCCCGGGTGCGAGCCTGACGCTTCCGTGGAACCCCGAGTTCAACGCGATCGTCTACGTCCTCGCCGGCGAAGGCACGGTCGGGGCCGAGCGTCGGCCCATTCGTGTCGGACAGACAGCTGTCTTCGGACGCGGTGACTCCATCACCGTCGCCGCTTCCGATCGCCAGGATTCACGGACCGAATCTCTCGAGGTATTCATCCTCGGCGGCAAACCGATTCGTGAGCCCATCGCGATGGCCGGGCCGTTCGTCATGAACACCAAGTCCGAGGTCATGCAGGCCTTCGAGGACTTCCAGGCCGGACGCCTGGGATCCATCCCGGCGGCACACGAGACGCTGAGCTGACATGTCGTCGGTAGTCGTCCAGCGAGCTGACGAACGTGCGCATCTCAACTACGGCTGGCTCACGGCGCGTCACAGTTTCCCCTTCGCCGGAAACTTCGATCACGCCGCGTACGCGCACGGACTTCTGTTGGTGAACAACGACGACATCATCGAAGCCGACTACGGTTTCGACACTCATCAGCACCGCGACACCGAGATCGTGACGTGGGTGCTCAGCGGATCTCTGGTTCACCAGGATTCCGCTGGGCACTCCGGAGTCATCCATCGCGGACTCGCGCAGAGAATGAGCGCCGGTACCGGAATCCTGCACTCCGAGCGCAACGATCGCTTCCGGGCCGACGGCTCACGTGTCACCGAGCCCGTTCACCTCGTCCAGATGTGGATACCCCCGGACGAATCCGGAGTGACTCCGAGCTATCAGGAACTCGACATCAACTCCGAACTCGACGGCGGTGGCCTGATCACCCTGGCGTCGGGGATGCCCGCGCATCGCGACCACAGCGCGATCAGCTTGCACAACAAACATGCGGCACTGCATGTTGCTCGCCTCGAGACCGGTGGGTCGGTATCTCTCCCGGATGCGCCGTACGTGCACGGCTTCATCGCCGGTGGCACTGTCGACGTCGAGGGAGTCGGATTGCTCGGTCCGGGAGATTCGTTGCGACTCAAGGATACTGGCGGTCAACGAGTCGAGGGAATCGGCGATGCGGAGATACTCGTGTGGGAGATGCACGCGTCGACGAACTGACGACACCACCGAGTACGCCCAATGTTCGGACTACACAGCAGGTTCGTCGTAGGGTGGACGCCGGTAGTGGCGGATCCCGATTGTGGTGGATCCCGGTGGTACAGAAGGAGGAGCCATGGCATCTGGTCGAGCACAGGCCCCACGGACGACACCGCACATCGATGTGCACCGCTCCGGCGATCGCTTGAAATCCCGCGTCTCCTGGCTGGATTCGAAACATTCGTTCTCGTTCGGACAGCACTACGATCCGGACAACACTCATCACGGATTGCTGCTCGTCAACAACGACGACACCGTACTGGCGGGAACCGGTTTCGACACCCATCCGCACAAGGACATGGAAATCGTGACCTGGGTGCTTCGCGGTTCGCTCGTGCACCAGGATTCCATCGGCCACACCGGCGTCATCTATCCGGGACTCGCCCAGCGCATGAGCGCCGGTACCGGAATCATGCACAGTGAGAAGAACGATTCGTGGCGTATCGGCGGCGAACAGCATTCCGACCCCGTGCATTTCATTCAGATGTGGGTGGTACCGGACGAAGGTGGACTGACCCCCGGTTACGAACAGCTCGAGATCGACGACGAACTGCTGCGCGGCGGTCTGATCCCGGTTGCCTCCGGGATGGAGCGCTACAAGGATCATTCGGCGATTCGCATCAACAACAAGAACGCCGCCATGCATGTCGCACGCATTCTGCCGGGCACCTCCGTGAATCTTCCGGGCGCACGGTTCCTGCACGTCTTCGTCGCGCAGGGCACTGCCGAGATGGAGGGCGTCGGCACACTGTACGAGGGCGATGCTGTCCGGTTGAGCGATTCGGGTGGCCAGCAGCTGACCTCCGACGCCGGGGCCGAAGTCCTCGTCTGGGAGATGCATTCACGTATCGGTGGTTGAGACCCGGTCTCGGCAGGACTCGGCGCGCTGGAGATACTCGACGGATGAGCATCGACAACTCCGCCGCGCCCGTCAAGAAGCTTGACCCACTCAACACATTGATGGGTGTGCGCGCCGTTTCGGTCGAGCCCGGGGACCTGGCCTTCGCGCAGGCCGTCGGCAAGCGATTCCACGATCACCGTGGCAAGACCGTGCTCGGTTCCATCGGAGTCATGATCGACGGTGCCATGGGTGGCGCGGTGTACTCGGGACTGACCTCGGGCCATCAGTCCGTGCTCGCGCAGGTCACGGTCAGTGCGGGCGCCGACATCCCCGACGTCGCGGACGTCGGTGCCACCGGAACACTCGTGCATCTCGACGACGGCGTCGGACTCGCATCCGGGCAACTTCGCGACGAGAACGGCACCCTTCTGGCAGTGATGGCCGGTCGCGCCATGGTGGTCTCGCGTCCCCCCGTCGTGGGAATCGACGACTACGTGGAGGGCGAGCCGCTGCCCGTCCCGACGCCGGAGAAGACAAGCAACCTGAGCGGGTTGTCCGGGTCCGACGTCGTCGAAGGAATCCGCGACGGCAAACTCGAACGCGGTCCACTCGCCGGTCTCCTCGATCTTGCTGTCGTCGACGTGACCCCGGGTTCCGTCGTCGGTGAGTTCGCACCCGTGGCCTGGATGGCCAACCCGTTGGGCGCCGTTCAGGGCGGTGTCCTCATCTCGGCAGTCGACGCCATCACTGGCCTGTCTGCCCAGACCCTGACCCGCGTCGACCAGGACTATCGCGTCCTCGACCACAAGATCGACTTCCTGCGCTCACCCGACATCGGCGGGCCGGTCTTGCGCGCCGAGGCCTCCGTGATTCGTGCCGGGCGCAGGCTCGCGCTGATCGAAACTCGCATCGTCGACGCCGGCGGACAGGTCTATGTGCGGGCCACTTCGAGCATTCAGATGCTCTCCCAGCAAGTTCACAGCGGATAACCAGTTCCGCACCAGGTCGCCCGTCCACCATTGAGACAACAGCCCACACAATGGAGGTACAGCGGCGTGAACAAAGACATCGAAGCGAGCAGGCTGCGCGTGAGCCGTCGGCGGGCTCTCGCCCTCGGCGGAACCATCAGTCTCGGCGGGCTCATCGCAGCGTGCTCCGGCAACAGTGGCACCGCCACGACGACTTCGGCTGCGGCTGCGTCGACGACAACCACTTCCGGCACTTCCGCAGCGGCCACGTCCGGCGACGCTGTCACCGCACTTCTGGCCAAAGCACCGCAGTGTGTCATGAGCAAGGAAGAGACGCAGGGTCCCTACTGGTTCGACGTCGACTCCATTCGCGGCGACATCCGCGAGGACCGTCCGGGCACCACGCTGCAGGTTGCGATGCGCGTGCAGGACAACAGCCAGTGCAACGTCGACGGCAGCATCGGCGTGGTCAGTAACGCCGTCGTCGAGATCTGGCACTGCGACGCCGGCGGCGTGTACTCCGGCTTCGAATCCGGTTCGCTGAGCGCCAACGGCGGCGGCGGTGGCGGCGGAACTCCCCCGGCCGGCGGGATGGGTGAACCTCCGTCAGGTGCACCCGGAGGCGGAATGGGCGGTGGCATGGGAGGGTCCGGTGAGACCTCCGACGGTTCGTACAGCGTCGGCGACACCGAAGCCACCACCACCGACGACGGCACCTATCTGCGCGGGGCGCAGACCACCGATGCAAACGGCATCGCACAGTTCACCACGATCTTCCCCGGCTGGTACATGGGCCGCACCACCCACATCCACGTCAAGGTTCACATCGACAAGAAGACGGTCCTCACGTCGCAGACCTTCTTCGACGAGACCCTTCTCGACGAGGTGTACTCGCAGTCCCCGTACAGCGAGCACACCGGTCGTGAGAACAACACGAACAACGCCAGTGACGGCATCTACGACGACACCGGCCTCATGACCGTCGAAAAGCAGTCGGACGGGTCCTACCTCGCCGTCATCAACCTGGGTATCGACGCCTGAGGTAGGAGCCCGGTCAGCTGCCGACGTATGCCGCGAGGTGCTTTCCGGTGAGGGTGGAGCCGTCGGCGACGAGCTCCTCGGGAGTGCCCTCGAAGACGATCCGACCGCCGTCGTGACCCGCACCAGGGCCGAGGTCGATGATCCAGTCTGCGTGTGCCATCACCGCTTGGTGGTGCTCGATCACGATGACTGACTTGCCGGAATCGACCAGTCGATCGAGCAGGCCGAGCAACTGCTCGACGTCGGCCAGGTGCAGTCCGGTGGTCGGCTCGTCGAGGACGTACACGCCGCCCTTCTCACCCAGGTGGGTTGCCAGCTTGATGCGCTGACGCTCACCGCCCGACAGCGTCGTCAACGGCTGGCCGATCGTGAGGTATCCGAGCCCCACGTCGACCAGTCGGACGAGGATCTTGTGCGCAGCGAGGGTCTTGGCCTCACCGTCGCCGAAGAACTCCTCGGCCTCGGCCACCGACATCGTGAGAACCTCGTTGATGTCCTTGCCACCGAATTTGTATTCGAGTACCTCGGCTTGGAAGCGCTTGCCCTCGCACTCCTCGCAGCGAGTGGCAACGCCGGCCATCATCGCCAGGTCGCTGTAGATGACGCCGTTGCCGTTGCACGTCGGGCAGGCGCCCTCGGAGTTGGCACTGAAGAGCGCCGGCTTCACGCCGTTGGCCTTGGCGAATGCCTTGCGAATCGGGTCGAGCAGCCCCGTGTACGTCGCCGGGTTGCTCCGACGCGAGCCGCGGATCGCGCTCTGATCGACCGACACCACGTCTTCGCGTTTCGCGAGCGAGCCGTGGATCAGCGAACTCTTGCCCGACCCGGCGACACCGGTGACCACGACCAGGACGCCGAGCGGTACGTCGACGTCGACGTCCTGCAGGTTGTGTGAGTTCGCTCCACGAATCTCGATTGCTCCGGTGGACTCGCGAACGGTCTCCTTGATTGCGGCCCGGTCGTCGAAGTGACGGCCGGTGACGGTGTCGCTGGCACGCAAACCGTCGACGGTGCCCTCGAAGCAGACGTTTCCGCCGGCGCTACCCGCACCCGGACCGAGGTCGACGATGTGATCGGCGATCACGATCGTCTCCGGCTTGTGCTCGACCACGAGCACGGTGTTGCCCTTGTCCCGCAGGCGCAGCAGTAGGTCGTTCATCCTCGCGATGTCGTGCGGATGCAGGCCGGTGGTGGGCTCGTCGAAAACATACGTGATGTCGGTGAGCGAGGAACCCAGGTGACGAATCATCTTGGTGCGCTGAGCTTCACCGCCGGAGAGGGTTCCCGACGGCCGATCGAGACTGAGGTAGCCGAGTCCGATCTCCACGAACGAGTCGAGCGTTTCACCGAGCGTCGTGAGCAACGGCGCGACCGAAGGCTCCTTCAGTCCGCTGACCCATTCCGCGAGATCGCTGATCTGCATCGAGCAGGCGTCGGCGATGTTGACGCCCTTGATCTTCGACGACCGCGCCCCCTCGCTCAGTCGCGTCCCGTCGCATTCGGGGCAGGTGGTGAACGTGATCGCCCGCTCGACGAAAGCCCGGATGTGGGGCTGCATCGCGTCGACGTCCTTGGCCAGGAACGACTTCTGAATCTGCGGAATCAGACCCGTGTACGTCAGGTTGATGCCTTCGACCTTGATCTTGGTCGGCTCTTTGTAGAGCAGATCGTTCAGTTCCTTCTTGGTGTACTTCTTGATCGGCTTGTCGGGATCGAAGAAACCGCAGCCGCGGTAGATCCGGCCGTACCAACCCTCCATGCTGTAGCCGGGGACCGTGATCGCACTCTCGTTGAGCGACTTGGTGTCGTCGTACAACGCGGTCAGATCGAAATCGTTGACCGCCCCTCGTCCCTCACACCGCGGACACATGCCGCCGGTGATCTTGAAGCTGCGACGCTCTTTCGTCTGACGTCCGCCGCGTTCCATCGTGACCGCGCCTGCTCCGGAGATCGAGGCCACGTTGAACGAAAACGCCTGAGGCGAACCGATGTGAGGCTTTCCGAGACGGCTGAACAGGATGCGGAGCATCGCGTTGGCGTCGGTGGCGGTTCCGACGGTCGAGCGCGGGTCGACTCCCATCCGCTGCTGATCGACGATGATCGCGGTGGTCAGGCCGTCGAGAACATCGACGTCCGGCCGCGCGAGCGTCGGCATGAATCCTTGAACGAAAGCGCTGTAGGTCTCGTTGATCATCCGCTGCGATTCCGCGGCGATCGTACTGAACACCAGCGAACTCTTCCCCGAACCGGAGACGCCGGTGAATACCGTCAGCCTCCGCTTCGGGATCTCGACACTGATGTCTTCGAGGTTGTTCACCCGCGCGCCTTGCACGCGGATCAAATCGTGGCTGTCTGCGGTGTGCAAGGCAGTCATCGTGTCTCCATCTGTCAGTCGATCGCCGACGGTCTCAGCGCAGTTGACGGGCTCAGCGCAGTTCTTGAATACGGATCAGGTTTCCCGCTGGGTCCCGGACGGCGCAATCGCGAACGCCGTACGGCTGCTCGGTCGGTTCCTGGACGACGTCGATGTCGCCGGCCTGAAGCCGCTCGAACGTGTCGTCCAGATCTTTGGTGGCCAGGAGAAGTCCGCCGTAGGTGCCCTTGGCCATCATCTCGATGATGGTGCGGCGCTCCTCGTCGGTGATTCCGGGATCGACGGCCGGCGGATGCAGCACGATGGAGGTGCCGGGCTGGCCGGGCGGCCCCACCGTGATCCAACGCATCCCGTCGTAGCCGACGTCGTTGCGAACCTCGAAGCCGAGCGTGTCGCGATAGAAGTTCAGGGCGGCTTCAGGGTCGTCCTGCGGAAGGAAACTCGAGTGAATGGTGATGTCCATGGCGATCACGTTAATTGCGGCTGCGCGGTCTGCGCTTCTCGATTCCTGATCGGTCTGGTGACTTGTTTGGACACGCAGGACGGCATTCCTGCTGTCGACTGCTCGGCCTCGCGCCGATAGACACTGGGCGGAACCCCCACCAATTCGGTGAACTTGCTGCTGAAAGTGCCGAGAGAGCTGCAACCGACCTCGAAGCAGACGTCCGTGACACTGAGGTCTCCGCGCCGCAGTAACGCCATCGCTCGCTCGATTCGCCTGGTCATCAGGTAGGCGTACGGCGGTTCTCCGTATGCCTGACGGAATTGGCGACTGAGATGCCCCGCAGACATGTTCACTCCCCGCGCGAGCGCCTCCACGTCCAGAGGCCGCGCGTACTCCCGGTCGATACGGTCTCGCACACGTCGTAGTCGCGCGAGGTCCTGCAGGTGCGGATCTGCGGCAGGTCTGCTGGTCACGTATTCGATCGTGCCATGCCATACCGACGTTGCCCAGCACAAGAGATGAACTCGGCGTGGAGCGATCGCGCACACACCGAGCAGTTCGTCATGATCGTGTAAGGATGGAGAAATGACCACGGCTCATCGCTCAGGCATCGACCTCACCCACCTCGACGGCGACACACGGGCGCAGGACGATCTGTTCGTCCACGTCAACGGAAAATGGCTCGCCGAATACGAGATTCCGGCAGACCGCGCAGTCGACGGGGCCTTCCGGACGCTCTACGACAAGGCCGAAGAAGACGTACAGACCATCATCACCGAAGCCGCGGAGTCCAACTCGGCCGCCGGTACCGATGCACAGCGCATCGGCGACCTGTACTCGAGCTTCATGGACGCCGACGCCGTGGAGGCCGCAGGCCTCGGCCCCATCGACGACGAGCTCGACGCCGTCGCCGATGCGCCGGACCGGTCGTCGCTGGCCACCGTGATCGGACGCCACCAGCGCGTCGGCGTCGGCGGTGCCATCTCGCATTACGTCGACACCGATGCCAAGAACTCCGAGCGGTACCTGATCCACTTCAGCCAGTCGGGAATCAGCCTCCCCGACGAGTCGTACTACCGCGAGGACAACTACGCGGAGATCCGCGAGAAGTACGTCGCGCACATCGACAAGATGTTCACCCTGGCCGGCGTCGGGTACGACGCCCAGCGTGTGTTCGAACTCGAGAAGAAGATCGCGGCCGGGCACTGGGACGTCGTCAAGCGTCGTGACGCAGATTTGAGTTACAACCTGGTGGGCTTCGAGGAACTGACCGAGCAGAACCCCGGTTTGGACTGGGCGGCCTGGCTGTCCGGTCTCGGCGCCGATTCGGAGAAGTTCGCCGAGATCGTGGTCCGCCAGCCCGAATTCCTGCACACCTTCACCGCACTCTGGGCGTCGGAGTCACTGGACGACTGGAAGGCATGGGCGGCGTGGAAGGTGCTTCATGCCCGCTCCCCTTACCTGCATTCGGCCCTGGTCGACTTGACTTTCGCTTTCTACGGCACCACACTGTCCGGGACCGAAGAGAACCGTGAGCGCTGGAAGCGCGGGGTAAGCCTGGTCCAGGATCTGCTCGGCGAGGCCGTCGGCAAGCTCTACGTCGATCGACACTTCCCCGCAGAGGCGAAGACCCGCATGCTGGAACTGGTCGCAAACCTGCAGGAGGCGTACCGCCGCAACATCTCCGACCTCGAGTGGATGAGCCCGCAGACTCGTGAGGCTGCATTGGCCAAGCTCGAGAAGTTCACCCCGAAGATCGGTTACCCCGACAAGTGGCGCGACTACGCCGGACTCGAGATCTCGGCAACCGACCTGGTGGGCAACTACCGTCGCGGATACGCCGCCGAGTACGACCGTGACCTGGCCAAGCTGGGCGGCCCCGTCGACCGTGACGAGTGGTTCATGACGCCGCAGACCGTCAACGCCTACTACAACCCGGGCATGAACGAAATCGTCTTCCCCGCAGCCATTCTCCAGCCGCCGTTCTTCGACGCGGCAGCCGACGACGCTGCCAACTACGGCGGCATCGGCGCCGTCATCGGCCACGAGATCGGTCACGGGTTCGACGATCAGGGCGCCAAGTACGACGGCGACGGCAACATGGTCGACTGGTGGACCGACGAGGACCGCAGCGAATTCGGCAAGCGCACAAAGGCTCTCATCGAGCAGTACAACGAGTTCGAGCCCAAGGAACTGCCGGGCCACCACGTCAACGGCGAGTTCACGATCGGCGAGAACATCGGCGACCTCGGCGGCCTGTCGATCGCGATCGCGGCGTACAAGATCGCGACCGAGGGTATCGAACCTCCGGTCATCGACGGACTCACCGGCTTGCAGCGCGTGTTCTTCGGGTGGGCGCAGGTATGGCGCACGAAGGCCCGTGAGGCCGAAGCGCTTCGCCGTCTGGCCGTCGACCCGCACTCGCCGCCGGAGTTCCGGTGCAACGGCGTCGTCCGCAACCTCGACACGTTCCACGAGGAGTTCGACGTCAAGCCCGGTGACGCACTGTATTTGGAGCCGGAGAAGCGTGTGAAGATCTGGTAGCAGGGGCAAGCCCCTGTGCGCGCTCGAGGACCCCCTGGACTCCCTGAGCGCGCACGGGGCCGAAGGCCTACCGGGCGTACATGATCACCCCGACGCCGACCAGACAGATCAGCGCACCGGCGATGTCGAAACGATCCGGGCGGAATCCGTCCATCACCACCGCCCACAGCAGTGAACCTGCGACGAAGATCCCGCCGTACGCGGCGAGGATGCGCCCGAAGTTCGCATCGGGTTGCATGGTGGCGACCAGACCGTAGAGGCCGAGCGAGATGACGCCGAGCCCCACCCAGATCCATCCCTTGTGCTCGCGAATTCCCTGCCACACCAACCACGCGCCCCCGATTTCGAGCAGCGCGGCGAGTACGAACAGCAACAGCGAACGTGCGACGGTCATGCCGCACACAGTATCGCTACAGACGTACTCCGGTCTCCGCGGAAAAGAAGTACACCTCGCCGGCCTTGGGCAGCAGATGAAGCGACTCCCCCGGTGCCACCGACATCTTCCGGTCGACGCGAATGACGATTCGACCGGATCGGCTCTGCCACTGCGAATCCGGGGCACCCTTTGCATAGACGAACGATTCGGCTCCCAACTCTTCGAGCAGATCGGCATCCACGGCCAGCGAGCCCTTTCGCCACGCTCCCACCAGATCCCACGATTCCGGGCGCACTCCCACGACGACCCGCTCCCGCTCGGACGCCCCGGTGGGCAGCGGAATCCGCAGATCACCGAGCACTGCGACGGTTCCCTCGACCGGCGCTTCGATCAGGTTCATGCCGGGCGATCCGATGAAGGCGGCCACAAAGGTGTTGACGGGGTTGTCGTAGAGTTCGCGCGGCTTCGCCACCTGCTGCAAGCGACCGTCCAGCATCACCGCCACTCGGTCCCCCATCGTCATCGCCTCGACCTGATCGTGGGTGACGTAGACCGTCGTGGTGCCGAGTCGACGCTGTAGGGCGGCGATCTGCGACCGTGTGCTGACGCGCAGTTTGGCGTCCAGATTACTGAGTGGTTCGTCCATGCAGAACACCTTGGGATGGCGAACGATGGCTCTACCCATGGCAACTCGCTGACGTTGCCCGCCCGACAGCTTTGCCGGTTTCCGTCCGAGCAAGGGTTCGAGTTCGAGCATCCGCGCGGCCTCGAGTACCCGCTCCCGGCGCTCCGTCTTTCCCACTCCGGCATTCTGGAGCGCGAAGCCCATGTTCTGCTCGACGGTCATGTTCGGGTACAGCGCGTAACTCTGAAACACCATGGCGACGTCACGTGCTCGCGGAGCGAGGTGCGTGACGTCCGTGCCGCCGATCTCGATCCGACCGTCCGACGCGGACTCGAGACCGGCGAGCATTCGCAGGCTGGTGGACTTACCGCAACCGGAAGGTCCTACGAGTACCAGGAACTCACCGTCGGCGATGTCGAGGTCGAGACGGTCGACTGCCGGTCGATCGGTTCCTTCGTAGCGGTGCGTGACTCCCGCGAATTGCACGTTGGCCATGAGTGTTCTCTCCTACTACTTCGGCAGCTTGGGGGTGATCTGCCGGTCGATGATCTGCTGCAACTGCGTGGCAACGCCGGCGAATGTCGATGCGACGTCGGCCTTCTGGAGAGCGATCTGCTCGAGTCCGGTGCCGATGATCTGATCCCCACCCGGGACGAACACGCGTGCGTAGTCCTGCGAGCGCGTACGCGAGAGCTGATCCACAGCGGTACGGGAGTTGGGGTTCGCGTCGAGGAACGCCTTCATGCTCGGCTCCGAGGTTGCCGACTTGCGGACCGGCATGTAGCCGACGTTCTGCGAGAAGTACGCCGTGTTCTCACCATTGGTGATGAAGTCGATGAACTTGAGCGCGTTCTTCTTACGCTGATCGGAGATCTTGGACGGGATGGCAAGCCCGGCACCGCCGGTGGGGCAACCGGGAGTTCCGTCCACTGCCGGGAGGAAAGCGGTGCCGAAGTCGAAGTTGGCAGTCTTCTTGATGCCGGACAGATCGCCCGTCGACGCGATGGTCGACGCCAGAATGCCGGTACCGAATTCGTTTGCGATGTCAGTGGAGACCGCGGCGTACTTCTTGTCGTGAATCATGCTGGAGAGGAACTGCCCTGCGGCAATGGTCTTCTCGTTGTCGAGCTGCAGATTCCACTGGTCGGAGTACGAGCCGCCGAACGTCCAGATTGGGCCTTCGTAGGTCCAGCCGAGGTAATCCTTCGCGTTGCCCCACCCGTGTGCCAACTTGCCGTTGCCCACGACCTTCTGCAGCTCGGGTCCCCACTCGTCGAACTCCTGCCATGTCGCCGGCCCACGGTCGGGAAGACCTGCCTGCGACCAGACCGCCTTGTTGTAGTAGAACAACGGCGTCGACCGCGCGTAGGGAAGCGCATAGTGCTTGCCCTGGAACAGGTAGTCGGCGAGCAGTGAATCGACGTAGTCGGCCGAGTCGACCCCCACCTCGGAGAAGAGTCCGTCGAGCGGCTCGATTGCCCCGGCCAGTGCATAGTTGAACCACCAGACATCCGACAGCACAACCACATCGGGCACATCTCCACCGGAGAGGGCAGCGTTGAACTTCTGTGCCACCTCTTCGTAGTTCTTGCCGCCGTCCACCAAGTTGACCTTCAGGTCCGGGTACTTGGTCTGGAAGCGGTTGATCAGTTCCTTCTCCACGTCGGTGGACTTACCCGGATGGTTCGACCAGAAGGTGATGGTGTTGGAATCACCCGACGCACCGGATGTTCCCGCAGCATCAGCGCTCGACCCGCCGGATCCCGCGCACGCGGTCAGTGCGGCGCCGGCGGCGATTGCACCGCCGAGGCTCAAGAATCCGCGCCTGTTCATGTTTGCCATTACTGCTCCTCGAGAAAGAAATGTGACGGGAAAGCTGTCAGCCCTTGACCGCACCGGAGGTGAGGCCCTTGATCATGTGTCGTTGCAGCAGAAGGAAAATCACCAGGATCGGTAGCATCGTCAGCACCGTTCCTGCCATGACCGGACCCCAGTTGGTAAGTCCGTCGTTGTTCTGCAGTTGGGTCAATCCGATCGGCAGCGGCGCCACCGAGGAATCGTCGGACATGAGGAACGGCCACAGGTACTCGTTCCATTCGTTGACCACCGTGATGATGCCGAACGCCACCATCGTGGGTCCGGAAACGGGGAGCACCACGCGCCAGAGCAACCGCCAGTGGCCGGCTCCGTCCATCCGCGCCGCCTCGACGATCTCCGAAGGGATCGAGAGGAAGTGGTTGCGCATGAGGAACGTACCGAAGGCTACACCCGCGAGCGGAACTATGATGCCCTGGAACGTGTTACGCCAGCCCCACTCTGCCACGAGCGCGTAATTCGAGATCACGGTGATCTGGTTCGGAACCATCAATGCGGCGATGATTCCGAGAAAGACGAAGTTCTTCCCCGGGAAGCGCAGGAACACCAACCCATAGGCGCTGAGAGTCCCCAGAACGAACTTCGCCGCCGACAGAATCGTCGTGATCACTATCGAGTTCCGCAAGAACATCCAGAACGGGACCGATGTGGTTGCTTCCGAATAGTTTTCGGGATGCAGCGACGACGGCCACCACGTTGCCGGCTGCGTGTAGATCTCCGGGCGCTCCTTGAACGAGGTCATCACGATCCAGTAGAGCGGCAGGACGATGATGACCAACGCGATCACCATTGCCGCATAGCCGAGGATCTTCACACCGACCTCACGCCGGTCCACGTTCTTGCGGTCCGGCCCCGGCCTAACGACGGAAGTCGGAGCAGCGCTTTTCTTTTCCTCTACCGCTGTCATTTCTCTTCTCCCCGATCCATGGCACGAACCTGGTAGACGGTGATGATCAGCAGGATCAGGAACATGATGGTGGCAACCGTCGCACCGTAGCCCGCCCGGAAGTTTCGGAACGTCTCGTTGTACACCTGGTAGACCATCGTCGTCGTCCCCGTACCCAGCGGGCCACCACGGGTCATGACGTTGATGATGTCGAAGACCTGGAGCGAGTTGAGCATGACGGTGATGGAGAGGAAGAACGTCGTCGGGCGCAACTGAGGTAGGAGAACCCGGCGAAACTTGGTCCACGGCTTGGCGCCGTCGATTTCGGCAGCTTCGTTCAGCTCCTGCCGAACTCCTTGCAGTGCAGCGAGATAGATGACAAACGTGTACCCGAGGTTCTTCCACATGTATGTCACCGTCACCATGAACAGCGCCCAGTGGGGATCCTGATAGAAGTCGGGCGATTGGAGTCCGACACGGTGCAGGAGATCCTGGATCAGGCCGAAGTTGGGGTCGAAGACGAACTGAAACGCGACACCGATCGCTGCACCGGAGATCACGAACGGCGCGAAGATGGCCGACCGGACCAGGTTTCGCCCGACGAGCTTGCGATCGAGCAGCATGGCCAACGCCAAACCGATGACCATCGAACCCACCACTGTGACCAATGTGAATACCACTGTGTTGGTGACGATCTGCCAGGTGTCGCTTCGTCCGAACCACTCGCGGTAATTGCTCAGCCCGATGAACGTCGCCTTCGGGTCCGCAATGTTCCAGTCGAAGAACGAAAGTCGGATGTTGTCCACCAGCGGGCGATAGGTGAACAAGATCAGCAACGCGAGATTGGGACCGACCAAGAGCGCGAACAGCGCGTAATCACGCCATGGTCTGCCCCACAGACCTGGCTTGCCTGATGTGGGCAGCGTTCTTTCCGGACTCGATCTCACTGAGGCAGTCTGACCGCCCGCAACGAATGAATGGTGAACGTACAAGACACTCGAGCTGAACGCGACACGAAAAAGGCCCTGCGCGAATACTTCTCGCGCAGGGCCTTCCTCGTCGATGTCTAGCGGTTCCAGTCGCCCAATCCGTCGGCGCCGCTGAGGACTCCACCTGCGGTGTTCTGCACGATCACCGGGTCACCCTTGCCTGCGTTCTCGAAGAACCACTTGGCGTCCTCGGTGCTGACATTGAGGCAGCCGTGGCTGACGTTGGTGAAACCTTGTTGCGCAACCGACCACGGAGCTGCATGGACGAAGATGCCACTGTAGGAAATTCGCGTCGCGTACTCGACGTAGGTGCGGTAACCCTCGGGAGAATCGATCGGAACGCCGTACGTGGACGAATCCATGTACATGTCGCGCAACTGCTCGCCGACGATGTACGTGCCGTTCGGTGTTTCGTGGCCCGGCTTGCCGAACGACGTCGGCATGGTGCGCACGACCTCGCCGTTGCGGGTGACCGTGACCTGCTTGGTGTTGTCGTCCGCGACCGTGACGAGCGCATCACCGATGTTGAACGTGGAGTGCGAATCACCGGCGTCGACGGTCACGGAGATGTTCGCCGGCCAGAACTGTGTCGGCTTCCAACGGACCTGGCTGTCGTTGATCCAGTAGAAGCTGCCCTCGACCGGCGGATCGGTGGTCACGCGAATAGCGCGTTCGGCCGTCGCACGGTCGCCGACGGCCTCGTTGAATCGAATGATGATCGGTTGCGCGATACCGACGGTCTCGCCCGCGGACGGATTGAGCGACGGAGCGGAGAAGTTGGGGACGCCGATGGGCGCCTGGATCGGCGTACCCGGGATGCCCGGAACCGGAATTGCCGGGTCGAGGTACGGAACGCCGGGGATCACGGGCAACGGGATGTCGGGTCCACCGGGAAAGAGCGGAACAGCCGCTGAGGGTCCGGCCAGAGCGAGGCCGGCGGCCACTGCTCCGACGATTGCCACGGCAACCCGTGACGTCCGACGACCCTGTTTGCTGCCCATGTCACTACCTTCGCTCGACTGACCACGTACTCACGTGGATTTTGCGCGGCCGGCATCGATACCCGCCTGGTACCGCTGCCGATGCACCATTCGGACGCACCCGCTCGGAGCACACCTACACACCCGAGCACGCCGAAGAGAGCAAACCGCACATTTCCATAGTCATTAACACACAAAAGCGGCAATCGAGCAATTCGGATGTTCGCCCAAACGTTGCTATCCCTCGCTCCGGGCAGCCGCCAACATGGATTCGATGGAGATGAGTTTGGTTCGCGGCCGTCCGGTTGCGGCACCGGATGCGCGTTCTGCCTTGTCGATCCGCTGCCAACCTTGATAGTCCACCTGATCCGGCGACCGGTCTGCCAACAAAACCTGCAACTTGTCGGCATCCTCGGTCGGGGTGGCGAGGCGCCCACCAGCGAAGTCGTCGAAGATCATCGACACGGTCTCGGCGGAGCAGTACTTGTTGGTGCCGATCACGCCAGTCGGTCCGCGCTTGATCCAACCCGCGACGTAGACACCCGGGATCGGCGTGCCGGTCTCGGTGTCGATTACTCTGCCGTTCTCGTTGGGGATCACGCCGCGAGCGTCGTCGAAGGGCAAATCGGCCATCGGTGTGCCGCGGTATCCGACCGACCGAAGCACCAGTGAAGTGTCGATCGTCTCCTCGGTTTCGGTAGGCCGGGCGGAGAGCTGACCGGTCGGCGTTGCCACCAATTCGTTTTTCACGATCCGCACCTGTGAGACTGCACCGTCGCCGAGGACCTCGACGGGAGAGGTGAGGAACCGGAGAACGATCCGCTTGCGAGAAGGATCTGCGGTACGCGAAGCAAATTCCTGCGCCTGCTTGACCTTGAGCAGGACGGACGGCTCGGCGGCATCGCTGTCCACGAACGCCTGACTGGCCTCGTCGAGTTCGGCTTCGATCGGGTCGACGACTACGTCCACGTTCGCCATCTGTCCGAGCGCCAACAGTTCGGGATTGGTGTACGCGGCCTGCGCCGGCCCACGACGCCCGAGAATGACCACCTCACGAATCTTGCTGTTCCGCAGCGCTTCCAATGCGTGCTCGGCGAGGTCCGTCTTCGCAAGCTGGTCAGGGTCGGTCACCAGGATGCGTGCGACGTCGAGTGCGACGTTGCCGTTTCCGACGATCACCGCTCGCTCGCCGGACAGATCGAAAGTCCGATCGGCATATCCCGGGTGGCCGTTGTACCAGGCGACGAACTCGGTGGCAGCGTGACTTCCCGGCAGATCCTCGCCCGGGATCTCGAGCTTGCGATCCCCGGCAGCGCCTACCGCGTAGATCACTGCGTGGTGATGGTCCAACAGTTCCGAATGCGAGATGTGGGTACCCACCTCGACGTTGAAGTGGCAGCGCACGGTCTTTTTCGCGACCACGGCGCGGAACTGATCGGTGACGCCTTTGGTTCCGGGATGATCCGGAGCCACGCCGGCGCGCACCAATCCGTAGGGAGTGGGAAGTCGATCGAACATGTCGACCTCGACGCGAGGCTTGCCGGTCAGTTCCATCGCCGCGTAGCAGGCGGCCGGGCCGGAGCCGATGATCGCCACTTTCAGCGTTCCCAGTTCGGGATCGATCTTGGCCATCGTGATCGGCTCGGGCCAATCCGGGCCCATCGGATGCTTCTCGAAGTACGACGCGTTCATCTGCAGGTACGGCGCGTCGTCCTCGTCGAGTTCGTTGTCCGGGAAGATCGCCTCGACCGGGCATTCGTCCACACACGCACCACAATCGATGCAGGTGTCGGGATCGATGTAGAGCATTTCGGTGGTCGCGAACGGGGCTTCGTCCGGTGTCGGGTGAATGCAATTGACCGGACACACGTCAACACACGAGGCGTCGTTGCAGCACGGCTGCGTGATCACATACGCCATGACATTCCCCTATCCCTGAAACACGAAGCTCGAACTGGTTCCCAGACTATAACGTGTTCCAATTTGGCGCGAGAATCGTTTTCAGATCACCCCATTGCGCTTCAGCAGCCACACCGCCTGCACGGTGGCGTGACCTCGCCATTCCAACGCCGCGACGGGCGAATAGCTGTCGAAATCCACCGCCCAACCGCCGTCGCCATGTTGTCGCGCAGCGAGCGCAGACAGTTCGGACTCGATCACTGATGCGTCGAACAACGCGCGGGTCGGGCCGCCGGGAAGCGGTGAGAAATCGAGGGGCCGCATGAATTCGCCCTCGGCTCCCCCGTCCACGTGAACCAAGCCGTCAGCCGGGATACGCGAACCAAGAGTGCTCACCAACGACGACGCTTCGGGACTGTTCCGGTGAACCGCGTCGAGAAACTGCAAGGCAAAGGCGAGCTCGAGGGCATGCAGAGAATCGGCCCCGTCGATCGCGTCGAGGCAATATCGAACGGCAGAGGCGAACCACGGATGTTCGGCGACGGCCTCGTCGAATTCGGCAACGCGAGCCGCTGCAGCACACACGATGCTGGTGATCTGCAACGACGGCGCCGACGGGTCCGCGCTCACCCAGAAGGGCGCACACCCGGCTGGGTCTGCAATCGGGAAGGCGAAGGGTAAACCGCCGCCTGCCAGCGAATTGGTCTGCAACCAGTCGCACAGTTCGACCGCTCTGGGCGTCGGCGTTCCGATGTCGGCAAAGGCTTCGAAGGCATGCAGCGCTCCGCCAGGTTGGCTGGTTGCCGAGCGAAGATCCGGTTCGAGTCCCCAGCCGTACCCACCGTCCGGGTTGCGATAACCGTCCACGGCCGCACAAGCCGCGGCCCGGTCACCCTGTCCGAGAATCAAATTCAGCCGATGCCGATCGAGAGTCCTGGCATGTCCCGCCATGAACCCGACGGCTGCCGTGAGATCAACAGTCATGAAGAACGGTTCAGGATTCGTCGCCGTCGAGCCGGAAGCCGACCTTCAACGTGACCTGGAAATGCGCCACGGCGCCGTTCTCGATGTGGCCGCGAGTTTCCACCACCTCGAACCATTCGAGGTTGCGCACCGTCTCGTTCGCCCGGGCGATGGCGGTGCGAATTGCCGCGTCACTGCTCTCGGTGGACGAGCCGACGATCTCGGTCACCCGGTACACGTTGCTGCTCATGGCATTCCCTTCGTGTCAGATTCGACGAACCAACTCCTGCGCCTCGGCGCCGAGCCTCGCAAGGCGAAGATCACCGAGAGCTGTCACAGCACTACCCAACCTGTTGGTGGTGAAACCGAGCGAGAGTCCGCTGGACAGGTCCGCATACGCGCCTGAACCGCCGACTCCGTAGTGGCCTATCGCATTCCGCGGCTGCCGCCGCGCGGCAATGATCGGCGGGTGGTAACCGAGAGTCCAGTTGGGCCGCACCGCCAGCACGTAATCCCGATCGCGAGTCTGGATGGTCGACATCTGTTCGATGGTCGATTCCTTCAGGAACCGCTTCCCGTCGATCACGCCGCCGTTCGCGATGGCGCCGTACATCTTCGCGAGAGCACGCGCGCTGAACACTCCGTTCCAGCCCGGCATGACGGCGTCGTGGACAGCCGGGTTGCGCACCATGACGTCGAAACCGTCCGGCATCGCGGCCTCCGCGAGTCCGCGAGTCGGACCGACGTGTGAGAGCACGGTCGACGCGAAGGCCCAGTTCAAGCCGGCAGGGTTGATATGTGGGAACAGCTTCGCGATCCGTGGACGCTCGGTTTCGGGTACGCGGTACCAGAATTCGTCGACTCCGAGGGGCTTGGCTATCTCCGCTTGTACGACGTCGATGAACGGCTGACCGGACACCCTGGCCACAAGTTCGGCTACCAACCAGCCGTAGGTCACAGCGTGATAGCCGGGGCCTCGAAGCCGACGCGGATCCGGTTTCTCGGCAGCCAGGGCGGCAACGACCGCGTCGTAGTCCATCAGGTCGAGAGGATGCGGCATCAAGCCGCGAACTCGGTGAAGGCCCGCGCGATGTGACATCAGTTCACGGACGGTGATCTTGTCCTTGCCGGCCGCCGCGAATTCAGGCCAGTACCGAGCAACCGGGGCGTCGTAGTCGATCAACCCACGTTCGGCGAGTCGGTGAACGACGGTGCTGGCGACGCCTTTGCCGGTCGAGAACGACAGCGACACCGTGTCGTGGTCCCAGCGCCGATCACGATCGGCATTGCCGGCCCAGATGTCGAGAACTTTCTCGCCTCCCAGGTACACGACCAGCGCGCCGCCGCCTTGTTGCGGTTGGCGATACATCGCGAAAAAGCGGTCGGCCAAGGGAAGGAATCGCCGGTCCACGTACAGCTCGGTGCGCGAAGGCACCTCCACCCGGGCGAGCGAACCCCGTCGTGCACTGGGAGTCATCGCGTCCTCCGATCCCCGCTGATCAAGTTGTCCGGTCACCCGATCGGTGGCAGGAGCTTGACACCATTGTGACCACTGTCACGCAAGAGGCTCAGGGCCGGGGTGCCCTCACGGGGTGACCCACGTCGAAGTGCCGTCGCTGAAACATCCCTGACCTGTGGCGATATTGAAAACAAGGGTGGGACCACCTGAGCAGATCGCCCCGACGTCCGCGTCACCCACTGCCGCTCTGCCGCCAGGTCCGCTGAGCACGACGGCAAATGGTGAGGAGTCGGTGCGACCGAGTGCGAGCGAACCCGGGCCGTACGCGACGGCGGCAAGTAACCCACCGCGTGACTCCGCCGCAGCAACGCCGCCGAAGAGGCCGAGGCCTGCCGACCTGCCGCCGTCTCGAGAATCCGCGACGCCGACGCCGTCGCCCTCGACGTGTGAAATCGCGTAACTGGAGGCATCTGCCACCGCTCGGCATGCGGATGACCCGTCGACGATCGTCTGATCTTGCCCGCGCGCCGAACAATCCAACGTCGCGGCTGACGCTGTTCCGCTACCGAGTGACAATCCGAAGGCGGCAAGAATCACGCCGCCCACCGCTAAGCTTGCTGCTCGCATTTTCCGGCGATCCATATCCAACCCCCACAGTGCATTCGACGTGACCGTACATTCGACGTCTGATCGAATTACCCGATATGTCCGCCGCTGACGCTACCCGTCTTTGTTCTTCCGATCGCGGTCCTTGCTCGGTTGAACACGTTTGGGTTCACCGGGCATTTTGGGATAGTTCGGCGGGTACGGCAGATCGCCCAGTCCTGCCGCCAGATCCTTCTCCCACATCTCCAACAGAACATCGAGGGCAAAGGCCTTGTCGTGCATGGCTTCCATCGGATCACCACGATCGGCGAGCAAGCCGGGAACCGTGGCGATGGTGCAGTCGTCTGGATGCACGTCGCGCAGTTCGTCCCAGGTCACCGGCGTCGACACAGTTGCGATCGGCGTCTTACGAGCGGAATACGCCGCCGCGATCGTCCGGTCACGGGCATTCTGATTGAAGTCGATGAAGATCCGTTCACCCCGCTCTTCCTTCCACCACGCGGTTGTGGCGCGATCGACACTACGACGCTCGACTTCACGAGCAAGGGCGATACCCGCGTGACGGACCTCGACAAAATCCCAGCGCGCCTCGAGCGGGATGTAGACGTGAAGGCCTCGGCCACCGGACGTCTTGGGAAATCCTTCCAATCCCAACTCGGCGAGCAGAGGGCGAAGGACCTCGTCCGCGATGGCAACGGCCTCGTCGAACCCGGTCCCCGGTTGCGGATCGAGATCGATGCGGAGTTCGTCCGGGTGGTCGGTGTCCGGGCACCGCACGGCCCAGGGATGAAACGTGACAGTCCCGAGATTGGCGGCCCACACGATGTTCGCAGCACTTCGCACTCGAAGGACGTCGGCCTTGCGACCCGACGGGAACGTGACCTCGCAGGATTCGACGTGCTCGGGCCGTTTTGCCGGCAGCCGCTTCTGGTAAACCTCTTCGCCCTCGATGCCGTCGGGGAATCGCTGAAGATGCGTGGGCCGATCTTGGAGCGCCCGCAACGCTGCACCCTGCAGCGCCACCGTTCGGTAGTACTCGACAAGATGCCGTTTGGTTCCGCCGTCCTCACCCAACTGCGGATAGTAGATCTTGTCCGGGCTCGACAATCGGACCGCGATCCCGTCGACGTCCAGTTCCTCTGCCGGGCTCGCCATCACTTACCGCCTGCAAGAACATCCGCGAAGTCGTATCGCACCGGAACCTCCAACTGATCGAATGTGCATTCGTCGGGCACCCTGTCCGGACGCCAGCGCAGGAATCGTGCAGCGTGCCGAAAGCGTTCCCCTTCCATCTGGTCGTACGCCACTTCGAGCACCCGCTCAGGACGAAGCGGAATCCAGGAGCGGTCTGCGGCCGATCTCCACCGGCTGGCCTCTCCCTCGGCTACAACGTCGTCCCCGAGGCGCAAAGGTTCGAGTTCGGCCAACAACTCGATCCGCCGCGCCGCGGTGAAAGCAGAAGCGCCACCGACCATCTTCAATTCGGAACCGTCGTACAGACCAAGAAGCATCGACCCGATACCTGGCTGACTCTTGTGGGGACGGTAGCCCAGCAGTACGACATCCGCGGTCCTGGCGTGTTTCACCTTGATCATCTCGCGCTTGTTCGGCAGGTACGGTCCCGCCAGCTTCTTGGCGACAACCCCGTCGAGACCCGCGCCTTCGAAGGTTTCGAACCAGGCCATTGCTTCGGCGCTGTCTGCCGTCGCTGCCGTGACGTGGCAACTCGGCCCGCCACCGATGCAATCGAGGAGCAGCGCACGTCGGACCCCGAAGTCCTCGATCGAGACGTCGCGATCGCCGAGCGCCAGTAAATCGAACCCGACAAATTGCGCTGGCGTCTGTTCCGACAACAATGCGACGCGGCTCGCGGCGGGATGAATCCGCTCGGAGAGCGCTTCCCAACTCAGACGCGTCACACCGTCGATCTCACGGGGAACCACCAGTTCTCCGTCCACGACACATTTTTCGGGCAATTCAGACTTGACAGCTTCCACCGCTTCGGGAAAGTACCGCGCCAGGTCCTTTCCTCCTCGCGACCCGAGCACCACTTCGTCACCGTCACGAAAGATGATTGCTCGAAATCCGTCCCATTTCGGCTCGTACGACCACGTCGGGTCACCGGACTCGGGCTGAGGCGGCACAGTGGCCGCAGCCTTCGCGAGCATCGGGGCAAGCGGCGGCATCAGGGGTAGCTCCACCTACCCATACTGACAGTCCGGTTGGCAATTCGACTACCGATGTATTGGAATAGGTCCCGAACAATCCACGAACCAACAGAATTATCCAAGAATCAACAAAGGGGTCCTTATGTCCGGAATCGTCCGGCGACTTTGCACTGCGGTGATCGCAACTTCTGCAATCGCCGCCTTCACCGTCGGTTGCGGTTCCGACATCGAGCCGAAAGCCATTGCGGAATCATCTTCCTCGGTTGCCGATTCGACCACTACCTCCGCGGCCCCGACCACCTCGAAGATCACCGGCCAGGAAGGCTCGGACGACGGCGGCGACGTCGACATCGACGTGTCGATCGGTGATTGCGTCAAGCTCGGAGGCACCACGACGGCCGCAGAAATCGACAACGCGGACTGCGGTAGCAAGGATTCCAACTACAAGGTGGTCGCCAAGGTTCCCACCTCTGATCTGTGTGCCTCCGACGTCGACTCGTACTACTACGAGACCCTCGCGGGTGACGAGCAGGGCGCTGTCTGTCTCGACGTCGACTGGGTAGTCGGCGGATGCATGGATCTCGGCAGCGGAATGGACGAGCCCGCCCGCATCGAATGCTCGGATACCAGCGGCACCAACGTCGTCGAGGTCGTCGAAATTCTGCAGAACTCCACGTCGATCGACGAATGCGGTTCGGGGGCAGACTCGGGATTCGAGCACCCGGAACGTAAGTTCACGGTCTGCGTCGCAACGCTCTGATTCGAGCGCCCTCCCGAAAAACACCTGTGCGCCTTGCCAACCGATCTCGGTTGTCAAGGCGCACAGCGCTTTCTACACCAACGCTTTCTACAACCAGCCCCGACGTTTGAAGATCGTGTAGAGACTTCCACACGTCAGGAACATCATCGAGAGTGCAAACGGATAGCCCAAGTGCCAGTGCAGCTCCGGCATGTCGTCGAAGTTCATTCCGTACACGGTTCCGATGAGCGTCGGCGCGAAGAGAATTGCCGCCCACGCCGAGACCTTCTTGATCTCCTCGTTCTGCGCGTAGCTCGCCTGCGTCAGATTGCGCATCTCCTCGTTCTGGTTCTGCGACACCAGAGTTGCGTTCACCGTGAGGATGTTTCCGAGCAACTGACGAAAGCCGTCGGCCCGCTCCACCACCGTCGTCGCATGGTCGGTGACGTCGCGCAGGTATCGCTGGAGTTCCTCGTCCGTGTGGTACTTGTCGAACCCTGCCGACAACCCACGCAGCATTCCCAGCAGCGGACGCGTCGCCCGCTGGAATTCGATCACCTCACGGGTCAGTTCGTAGATGCGACGCGAAACTCCGGGATCGCCACTGAATACTTCGGTTTCGATCTCGTCGATGTCGTTCTGCAGTCCGGCCACCACCGGGGCGTACCCGTCGACGACTGCGTCGAGAATGGCCTCGGTACCCAACCGCAACAGGTCAGGATCGTTCTCCATGCGAGTCCGCACCGCCGACAGATCCGGCGATTCACTGTGACGGACGGTCAGAATGAAGTTCGGACCACAGAAGATGTGCAACTCGCCGAATTCGACCCGCTCGGTCTCGTCGCGGTACCGCGCAGCACGCAGCACCACGAACAGTGTCTTGCCGTAGCGCTCGAGCTTGGGGCGCTGGTGCGCGACGATCGCATCCTCGACCGCCAGTTCGTGGAGGTCGAAATGTTGTGCAGCGGCATACAACTGGGCGTCGTCGGGCCGGTACATGCCGATCCACGCCATCGACTGCGAATCCGGAAGGCATGACAGTGCTTCCGCCAGCGTGGACGGTGACGCTATCCGCTCGCCGTCGCGGTACACGCCGCTGTTGACGACGGTCGATTCGACGGGCGCCACCGCCTCGGGCGGGGCCGCCTTGACGACGGTGCGTGCGGCACGCGAGTGTCCGGGATGTGAGTCACCGAGCCCCGCGGAACGACGTGGCAGTACCGAACGTGAACGACGAAATTCGCGCATGCTGAACAGCTTTCGAGGGAAGAGTGAACGACGACGCTTGCTTCACAGCAAAGCCGAAGCCGATGAACACACGATGAAGCTGCAGCAAAATACCGGATCAACCCGGGCGGCTACAGCTTCAGTTGGTACTCGGAGGTTGGCCACGCACTACAGCCACACCTCCTCTTCCCTGAATTCCTACGCAAGTCCGCGCACGACGCCAACATGCTACCCCGACTGTCAGAGCACGACAAACCGAACGACAAGCCGCAGGACAGCACGAACCGGTCGGAGGAAACCCGCTCGACGAATGCAGCTTTCAGTCAGTTCGCAGCGCGCAATCCGCCGATCAACAGTTCGACGATCTGGTCCGCCAACGACTCCGTCTCCGCCAACGTCTGCCCTTCACGCCTTCGGTACCAGAGGTCGATGCCGTTGAGACTGCTGAGGAGGACTTTTGCCGCCATTCGAGGTGAGCCCGCACGAATGGAACCATCCGCGACACCTTCGGTCATCACGTCGACGAACAGATTCTCGTAATCGAGTCGCAGCGAATTCAGTTCCACGAGGACTTGCTGTTGTCTCGGTTTGAGCGCGGAGTTCATCTGGCCCCGGACGCCTTGGTGGATCGTGTGGTGGTACCCGAGATGTGTCATGAGATTGACCAGGTGGGCGTGCGACATCGCTTCGAGACGCGCGAGGCCGCTTTCTGCCCCGCCCATCCGAGACTCGACCTCAGCGCGGAGCAGGCTCATCCCGCGCTCGTAGATTGCCAGGTAGATGTCGAACTTGGAACGAAAGTGGTAGTAGACAAGACCTTTGGTGGCGCCGATTCGATCGGCCAGTAAATCTACAGTCGTGGCCGCGTAACCGTCTTCGGCAAAGGCGTCGGCGGCGCTGGTGATGATCGCGGATCGCACGTCCGGAAGATCACTACTCATTCGACTTCCACTCCCATTCACACTGCCTGCCGGCCCTTGACTGTTTCCACGCCATCGCATAGTAATACTGAGTAGTATCCCAGATCAGAGAGGTTTTCCAATGTCGTTGGATTTTTCCGGCAAGGTAGCGATCATCACGGGCGCAGGCGGCGGACTCGGCCGTTCACACGCATTGGCCCTCGCCGCACGCGGCGCACGCGTCGTCGTCAACGACATGGGTGGCTCGGTCAACGGCAGTGGCGGCGCTGATACCGCAGCAGCCAAAGTAGTGGCGGAAATCGTCGAGCTGGGCGGCGAGGCCATCGCGGACCACTGCGACATCACCGACGTCGACGCCGTTGCCGCCATGGTCGCGACGGCCGTGGACAAGTGGGGCCGCGTGGACATCCTGATCAACAACGCCGGAATCCTGCGCGACAAGTCGTTCATCAAGGCCGAGCTCGACGACTTCCGCAAAGTCATCGACGTGCATCTGATGGGTTCCGTCATCTGTTCCAAGGCAGTCTGGCCGCACATGGTCGAACAGAACTACGGACGCATCCTCATGACGACGTCGGCATCGGGAATTTACGGCAACTTCGGCCAGGCGAACTACGGCGCCGCGAAGTCCGGCGTCGTCGGCCTGATGAACGTTCTCGCCATCGAGGGCGAACGCAAGGGCATCCGCGTCAACTCGCTGGCCCCGACCGCCGCGACCCGCATGACCGAAGACCTCCTCGACGAGAAGACTCTCGCTCTGCTTGCACCCGAATCGATTTCACCCGGCGCACTGTTCATGGTCTCCGATGACGCACCGACGAAGACCATCCTCAGCGCCGGCGCCGGCGTCTTCGCGATCGCTCGCATGGAAGAGTCGCAGGGCGTCTACATCCCCGAAGGCGCACTCTCCCCCGAGGTCGTCGCCGAACGGTGGTCCGAGATCAGTGACATGACCGATTCCGTCCAGGTGCCCGCGGCGTTCGATCAGACCCGCCGGTTCGTCGAGAAGGCCGTGGCGGAGCAGCCCAGCAACTGAGCCGGGCAACCAGACAACTGATCGACCCCGCTCCCCCTAAGGTGTGGTGGTGACCACACCTACGGGAGTATCGATCGTCGACATCGTCGACAGACTGGGAATGACGTTCCTCAGCGGTGGCGACACCGTCGACGGCGCCCGCACTGTCAGCCGCGTGACCCTGCACGAAGGGTCCGAAGCTACCCAGGACAGTGCGGGCGCCGTCGTACTCGGCGCAGGTCTCGCAGGTTCGGCCGATATCGCAACGGCGGTAAGAGAATACGGCTCGGCAGGTGCGGTAGCGCTGATCGTCAAAGAGCCCCTGGACTTCGACGGCCTCGTCGAGAAGGCGGTGGCCGACACCGACGTCGCACTCCTCGGAATGGTCAAGGATGCAAGCTGGCTGCAAAGCGCGTCGTTGATCAACGAGATCCTCGAATCCGGCAACAACGGGGACCGCACGTCGGCCGCCGACGCCGACCTGTTCGATCTTGCCAACTCGATCGCTCAGGTATTGAACGGCCCGGTCACCATCGAGAATCAGTCGAGCCGGATCCTCGCGTTCTCGGCGGATCAAGCCTTCGGCGACGAGGCACGTAAGCAGAGTGTCCTCGGACATCAAGTGCCGCAGCACTATTCCGATCGGCTCAGGTCAATGGGGTATTTCAACAAGATCTACGGCTCTACCCTGCCGGTATTTCTACCGGGTATCGGGCCGGGCGTCAGGCCCCGCGTCGGCATGCGAATACATGCGGCATCGCAGATCCTCGGTTCGATCTGGGTGATCTTGGACGAGGAGCCGAACGAATTGCAGGTCAAAACGCTCGTCGAGGCGGCGGGCGTGGCCGCGATGAGTTTACTTCGCGCCAAGCTGGCCGCGGATTCGGCACGACGGCTGAGGTTGGGCGAGGTGATCACGTTACTGAGTGGCGGCACTTCGGCCAAGGAAGCGGCCGAGCGACTGGGCTACGGCCGCTCGAAGGCAAACGTACTTGCGGCCGGCTTCCGTAGCGGCGCCGGTGCATCGTTGGAGGCCGAAGCCGATGTCGATCAACTGGCCCTGACACTCAATACCTATCTCGACCAAGTATTTCCGTTGTCGGTGGCGGCAGCGATCGGCGGCACCGTCTACGCCGTCATCCCACACACCCGGCATCAGACCGACGACGACTACGTGCGTCGGATCGCGTCGGAGTTTGCAGACCGTTCCCGTTCGGAAAAGTCGGTGGTCATCGGAATCGGTGCGACAGTGGCCGACGTGATGACGCTGGAGAAGTCACGCGACGAAGCCGACCGAGCGCTTCGCGTTCTGAGGTCGACGTGGAATTCTTCGGGCCGGACCGTCGCGTGCGCCGACGACGTGCAGATCAATTCCCTACTTCTGCGCCTCTCCGACGCCCTGGCGGACGAGAACGAGACCGCATCGGGTCCGCTCGCGGTACTGCGTGAGTACGACCGCAGTCACGACATCAACCTTGTCGACACGCTCCGCGCCTGGCTCGACACGTTCGGTGACATTCCGGCTGCTGCGTCCTTGGTTCACATCCACGTCAACACGTTCCGGTACCGCCTCAAGAAGCTTGCCGGAATTGCCGGCATCGATCTGGACGACCCCGAGACGCGATTCAGTCTGATGCTCCAGATTCGTCTCTTCCATCCGACAATGTTGTAGCGATCTACCAAGTCTCACGAAACATTCGTAAATCCGGACGATGTTCTCCTCCTTTTGTTGGGTGAGGATTCAAGCAATCGTTTTTTGCTCCTGACCCGACAGACCTCGCGTCACTCGGGCGGGACCACACCTTCCGGAGGCACCATGAAACAACGGTCCTACGCACTACTGGCTGCGGCAACTGGCACCGTTCTTGCCCTGACCGCGTGCTCAACGGGTGGCTCATCGGGTTCGGGTGGGGGTGAACCCGTCACGGACGGCACCTTCAAATTGGCTCTCGTGGCCGACCCCGGCGCTCTGAATCCGCTGATGACCGCCGCTTCGCCGGCGCACCAACTGGCGCGTCTGAGCTACGACTATCTGCTCCATCCGGATCCCGATACCGGCGTAACCAAGCCGTGGCTCGCCGAGAAATGGGAAGAGACAACCACTTCCGCGTCCTTCACCATTCGCGACGGCGTCACCTGTAACGACGGATCCGCTCTGACTGCCCAGACCGTCGCCGACAACGTCAATTTCATCACCAACGCAGCAAACAAATCCGCTCTCCGCGGGGTGTACGCACCGGCAACTGCAACTGCCACCGCCGACCCGGCGACCCGGAGCGTAACGGTCACAACTCCGGAACCCTCTCCGTTCCTGCTTCTCAACCTGGCGCGAATACCGATCATGTGCGAGGCCGGGTTGAAGGATCCGACGGCGGCAAACAAGACGACCTTCGGGTCGGGCATGTTCCAGATGACCGAGGCAGTCGCCAACGACCATTACTCCTACGTTCGGCGCGACGGATACAACTGGGGACCGGACGGCACTACCTCCGACACTGCCGGTGTGCCCAAGAATGTCGTCGCATCCATCATCACGAACAACAGCACAGCGGCCAACCAGGTGTTGTCCGGTGATCTGAATGCCGCTGCCGTCTCCGGCCCCGATCAGGACCGCATGAACGCCGCGAACTTGGACACCGTCAAGCAGCCTGCTCCAGCGGGCGAGATGTTCTTCAACCACAGTCCCGGCAATCCGACGAGCGATCCTGCCGTTCGCAAGGCGCTGGTCCAGGCTCTCAATCTCGACGACCTCGCCGAGATCTTCACCGCCGGCCGCGGAACCCGATCGACCACGATGGTGTCCATCGAACCGCGGGCCTGCATCTACGACTCTGTCGCCGGAAACCTACCGGACTTCGATACCAGTGCGGCCGCAGCAACTCTCGAGTCTGCGGGCTGGAAGGTCGGCGCGGACGGTAAGCGCAGCAAGGACGGCACACCACTCCGAATTCGGATGGTCTACGAGACGTTCGGCGACGCGACCGATGCTGCTGCCGACGTCGCGGTCAACGCCTGGAACGACCTGGGCGCCACCGTTGAACTCACCAGTGGAGACTCGAACAAGATTCTCGATGTCGCACTCAGCGGCAAGGACAACACGGCGTGGGATGTCGCGTGGGAGCCGATCAACGTCGCGCTGCCCAGCATGTTGGTCCCCTTCCTCTCCGGTCCGGTACCCGCTGCGGGAATGAACTTTGCGTCGATCTCCAACCCGGCCTACGACGCAGCCGTCACCAAGGCTTCCGGGCTGACGGGCGAGGACGCTTGTGCCGCTTGGGCAGACGCTGAGTCCGAGATCATCAAAGCAAACTCGGCGGTACCTTTTGCCGACAAGATCACGACTCTCTACTTCAACAATGCGGGTCTTGCATTCGGCCGCAATTTCATCGGTTCGGCCCTGCGCCTGTACCAGTAGACCGCCGGTAGCGACCGGGGAAATCGTCGTGTTTCGCCGGTCGCTGTCGGTATACGGACAGGTATTCACTGATCCTGACGGTTTTCGTGGGAGCGGACGAAAATCGACCCGATTTTCGTGAGGATCGACAGAGATGCGCGTCACGTCATGCGCCAAGATTTAGCAGTCAACACTCAACCGCGCCCTCACGTTTTTCGCTCGGGCCCCTGCTCCATCACGGAGGCACCATGAAACACCGCTTCTATCCAACACTTGCGGCAGCCGCAGGGCTCACGCTTGTGTTGTCTGCTTGTGGCTCGGGAGGCACGTCCTCGGGCGCCAGTGGCGGTGAACCGGCCACCGACGGGACCTTCCGTTTCGCCCTGCAGGCCGATCCGGGTGCTCTCAACCCGATCATGTCGGCCGCCTCGGCGACCGCCGAGTTGTCGCGTTTGGCGTACGACTACCTGATCTACCAGGATCCCGATACCAGTGAAGTCGGACCGTGGTTGGCGGAGAAGTGGGAGGAGACCCCGACCTCGGCGTCCTTCACCATCCGTGACGGGGTGACCTGTACCGACGGATCGACGCTGACACCGCAGACCGTCGCGGACAACATCAACTTCGTGGCCAACCCGGACAACGGTTCACAGTTGCGCGGGTCCTCCGTGCCGACCGGCGCCACTGCGACTGCCGATCCTGCAACGCGCACTGTCACGGTGACCACTCCGGCGCCGAGCCCGTTCCTTCTTCTCAACGTCGGTCGCCTGCCGATCCTGTGCGAGGCCGGATTGAAAGATCCGACAGCGTCGAACAAGAAGTCGCTCGGCACCGGCATGTTCGAAGTCACCGAAGTTGCCGCCAACGACCACTACACGTTCCAGCGTCGCGAGGGCTACAACTGGGGCCCCGACGGCACGACCTCCGACACCCCGGGCGTCCCCAAGACGGTCGTCGCCGCCATGTCGCCGAACGTGAGCACCGCCGCAAATCAGCTGCTCTCGGGTGAACTCAACGCAGCTCCGATCGCCGGTCCGGACAAGGACCGCGTCGCGGCAGCCAATCTGGACTCCGTCGGTCGGCCACTGCCGGCAGGCCAGATGTACTTCAACCAGATCGCGAGTAATCCCACCAGCGATCCCGCAGTGCGCAAGGCCCTGATCCAAGCGGTCGATCTCGACGACCTCACTCAGGTCATCACCGCCGGACACGGGGTCCGGGCAACCAGCCTCGTCGCCGTCGAACCGCGCGCCTGCGTTTACGACTCTGTCGCAGGCAACATTCCGGACTTCGACCTCACTGCCGCCAAGGCAACACTGGACGGCGCTGGTTGGACCGCCGGCGCTGACGGCAAGCGAAGCAAGGATGGCAAGCCGCTCAATCTCCGTCTCGTGTACGACGGCACCGACGATCCGCGCAACGCGGCGGCCGAACTTGCTCAGTCGGCGTGGTCCGAACTCGGCGCAAACGTCGAGGTGACCGGGGGCGACTCGAACAAGATCATCGACGTCATTCTGAGCGGCAAGGACAACTCTGCCTGGGACATCGCCTGGGTCCAGGTCAACTCCTCGCTGCCCAGCACCTTCACTGCGTACTTTGCCGGGCCGGTTCCCGCAGCAGGCAAGAACTTCGGATCGGTCAGCAACCCCGCCTACGAAGCAGCAGCCACCAAGGCTTCCGGTCTGACCGGTAGCGACGCTTGTGACGCCTGGGCCGACGCCGAGTCGGAGCTCACCAAGACGATCGCGGCCGTGCCCTTCGCAGACTCCGTCATGAACGTGTACTTCAACAAGGCCGGACTCTCATTCGGCAAGTCGCTCAACGGTTCTGCGCTGCGTCTCTACCAGTAGGCCGTCCGCCCACTCTGAAATATCTTCCCGCCCCAGCATCCCGCCCTCCGGAAAGACAGCCCATGAGTCAAACTATTGAAGCCGCGAAACCAGAAGCGGCGCCTCAGGCTCGAGCAAAGTGGCTCGAGTCCGACAGCTGGCCCGCATATCTTCTGCGTCGTTTCGGCACCTTCGTGATTTCACTCTGGGCGCTGGTGACTGCGGCGTTCCTGATGCTCCAACTGATTCCGGGAGACCCGGTTCGGTTGGCACTGGGAATGAACGCACCGGTCGAACTGGTCGAGACAACGAGGTCTCAGCTCGGTTACGACCTTCCCTTGTGGCAGCAGTACTTCCGATTCGTCGGCGGGTTGCTGAGCGGGAATCCCGGTGACTCGATCACCTTGAGGACTCCGGTCTTCGAGGTGATCGCGTCCCGCCTACCGGCAACACTCGAACTGGCTGTACTCACAGTCGTCACGGTGCTGCTAGTGGGCATTCCGATCGGCCTCATCTTCGCTGCACTGACCCGCAACGGTCGACGACGCGGAGTCGAGATCGGTTACACCGCAACGTCGGGCACCATCGCCGTGATCCCCGAGTTCATGTTCGGTACGGCGCTGGTCTACCTCTTTGCCGTCACGTTCCCTGTTCTGCCCGTCGCCGGCCGAGGTGGACCGGAAAGCTACATCCTCCCGGTCGCGGCCATGTCGATCGGTGCCATCGCCTCGATGTCGCGCATCGTCCGTGCAGAGGCGCTCGGCGTGTTGGACATGGACTACATCCGTACGGCGCGCGCCAAGCGAATGCCCGTGGCACGAATCTACTTCCGTCATGCAATGCCCAACCTCATGACGTCGACGCTGACGCTCGCCGGACTCCTCCTGGGTGGTCTGATTGCCGGCACCGTGCTCATCGAGAGCATCTTCGCCTGGCCCGGCATGGGCATGGCGCTGGTCAAGTCCATCACCGAGAAGGACTACCCGCTCGCCCAGACACTGGTCGTGATCTACGGCGCCATCGTCCTTCTCATCAATTTCATCGTCGACGTGGTGCTCGCTCTCATCGACCCACGATCCACAATTCGGGAGAACTGAGTTGAGCACCTCACCTACGGCCCCCACTGCGGCCCCCAAGACGCCCCCGCGACGACACTGGATCGTCGGAACGTTCCGCACCCCATTGGGAATCCTGGCCCTCACCTTCCTGACCGCTCTGATCGCCCTCGTCATCTTCGGACCGATGATCTGGGGTGACGCCGCTGTCGCAGCCAACCCGAAGGCACTCTCTCAGGGACCGAGTTCCGAGCACATCTTCGGCACCGACGCCGGCGGGCGTGACGTCTTCGCCCGCACGATGACCGCCGCGAGACTGTCGGTGCTCATGGCTCTCGGAGCCGTCGCACTCGGTGTCACAATTGGCCTGATACTCGGTACGCTCCCGACGCTCGCTCCCCGCTGGGTCGGACGAATGGTCGTGGCATTCCTCAACTTCGCCATCGCATTCCCCGGACTGCTCCTCGCGATCTTCCTGTTGGTCGTTCTCGGACAGGGTGCTGGCAGCGCGGTGATCGCCATCGGTCTCGCCCTGGCCTCGCCGTTCGCGAGGTTGACGTACGCACTGGCTTCGTCGGTCAACGGACGCGACTTCATCGACGCAGCACGCATCCTCGGGGTTACCAAGCCGGGGCTGCTGTTCCGCCACATTCTCCCCAATATCCGTGAACCACTCATCGTCAATGCCAGCATCGCTGTCGGCAGCGGCCTGGTGGTCTTCGCCGGACTCTCGTTCCTCGGCTTGGGCATTCAGCCGCCTGCATTCGACTGGGGCCGGATGCTCAACGAAGGTCTGTCGAAGATCTTCGTCAACCCGGCCACCGCACTCGCCCCCGGCATCGCCGTCGTGCTCGCCGGCTTGACCTTCACGCTGCTCGGCGAGGCCATTGCTCGCGGCGCGGGAGTTCGCAGCCCGATCAGCAGTCGCCTGCCGAAGTGGAAGCCGATCAACCGGAAAACTGCCCAGGCCGATTCGGCGCCCACCGACGAAGACGCGGTACTGACCGTCCGCAACATGTCCGTCGCAGTCCCCGCGGGTGACGACTGGCGTCGCCCCGTCGACAACATCAGTTTTACAGTTCACCGCGGCGAAACCGTGGGCATCGTCGGTGAATCCGGGTCCGGAAAGTCACTGAGTTGCATGGCAATCGCGCAGCTGACCGACCACCCCACCGTGGTCGACGCCGGGCTCATCGAGTTCGACGGCACCGTGCTGATGAAGGACGGCAAGCGGCCGGACGACGCGGCTTCGCGCAAGGTTGCCCGCCAACTCGGCACACGTATGGCGATGGTGTTCCAGGATCCGATGTCGTCCATGAATCCGTCTCTCAAGGTCGGATACCAGGTCGCCGAGATCGGTTGGCTCCACGAAGGTATGAGCAAGGCCGACGCGAAGAAGGCGGCAGTCGAGCGACTGAACGCCGTCAAGATCCCCGACGCGCCCAGGCGTGCGAAGCAGTACCCCCACGAGTTCTCCGGCGGTATGCGTCAGCGCGCGATGATCGCCATGGGTCTGATGGGTAAGCCCGCTCTGATCATCGCGGACGAACCCACCACTGCGCTCGACGTGACCGTTCAGCGTGAGGTCCTCGGGCTGCTCCACGAGGTTCGCGAAGAAACCGGCGCCGCAATCCTTCTCATCTCGCACGACATGGCCGTCATCACCGGCATGTGCACCCGTGTCCTCGTCATGTTTGCCGGCGAAATCGTCGAAGACATCGCAGTCGACGATCTGATTGCCGGCCGTGCAAAGCATCCGTACACCCGCGCGCTGATCGCCGCGGTCCCCACCATGAGCACCGATCGCGACAAGCCGCTTGCCACCGTCGACGAAGCCTGGCAGGTGGAGAGCCTCGACGCCGAGGAGAGCACCGCCGACATCGAGTTGGAAGAACTGTTGGCTGTTGCAGAGGAGATCCGATGAGCAGACTCGAATTCCGTGACGTCAACGTCCACCTCGGTAGCGGTTCGAAAAAATTCCACGCCGTCAAGAACATCAATCTCGACATCCCCTCCGGATCGGTGGTCGGTCTCGTCGGTGAATCGGGTTCCGGAAAGTCGACACTGGCGCGAGCAACTGTCGGCCTGGCCGAGCCCAGTTCCGGCCAGATCCTTCTCGACGGTGTGGACGTCGCTCACGCCCGCGGCGCGACGGCTCGTCTGCGCCACCGGATCCAGATGGTCTTCCAAGATCCGTACTCGTGCCTCGACCCGCGAATGACCATCGGCCAGTCACTCGCCGAGGCGCTGCGGTCCACCGAGCGTCGTGACAAAGCTCGGCGCAGCCGCGGCGACCGCGCTGCCGAGGTCGCTCGACTCCTCACCACCGTCCAACTGCCGGTGGAGAAGGCGCACGAATACCCATCGTCGTTGTCGGGTGGTCAGCGCCAACGCGTTGCCCTCGCGCGGGCTTTGGCAGCCGCACCGGCAGTTCTGCTTGCCGACGAAATCACCTCCGCTCTGGACGTGTCCGTGCAGGGCGCGGTTCTGAATCTGTTGGTGGATCTGCAGAAGCAGCTTGGTCTGACGGTTCTGTTCGTCAGTCACAACCTGGCGGTGATCCGCTACGTCTGTGACCACGTCGCAGTCATGCTCGGCGGCGAGATCGTCGAGCACGGGCCGGTTCTCGACGTGATCGATTCGCCCAAGGAGCCGTACACGGCAAAGCTGTTGTCCGCGATCCCGACATTCGGGGAGCCGATGTTCCAATGACAACGCCGACCACTCTCGACTCTCCCGCAGCCGTAGCCCGTGCCGAAGAACGTCGTTCGGCGAGAATCCAGGATTACGCGTCCGTGGTTACACCGACCAGCATCGCCGTATCGGCGTCGGGACGCATTGCATACGTACGTACCGAATCGAATCCGGCTGCGGATACCAACGAGCACTCGATCTGGTTGGCTTCCCCGCAACTACAGCTCACCGCGGGACCTGCCGACACCTCGCCGGCTTGGCATCCCGTTTCGACGCTGTTGGTCTTCGTTCGGCCGGATTCCTCGGGCACACCACAACTGTGGAAGGTCGACGCCACCGGGGGTCCGGCAACACAGCTGACCACCACGGCGCAGCTCCCGCTCGGCGCGGGGGCACCGGTGTTCTCTCCTGACGGCGCTCGGATCGCCTTCAGCGCCCCCGTCGACCGCACTGCCGCCGGATCGTCATGCCTCTTGGTGGCGAAGCGCCTCAACTACAAGGTCGACGGATCCGGTGTCCGGGGCAGCGTTCGGGCGCACTTGTTCGAGTTCGATCTGGCCGCCGGCTCACTACGGCAGCTGACGGACGGCGATTGGGACGCTTCGCATCCCGCGTACAGTCCCGACGGCACCGAACTGGCTTTCACCGCGGCGATGGACGGCGACGCCGATCTGACGCGGGCGAGTTCCGCCTGGACCGTATCGCTGACTGATCTCGCCTCCGCTCCGCGGATGTTGGGGCACGCACGCGGCCTCGCAGGACCACTTGCATGGACACCTGCCGGCGACGCGGTCGTAGCCGTCGGTTGGTACACACCGATCATTCACAACAACGAACTTCTTGTCCTGCACCGCGACCAGCGAGTGGAAGACCGCAGCCTGACGTCCGGACTCGACCGAAACGTCATGCCGGGCGGGACCGGTTATCCCGGTGGCGCACCGAGTTTCACCGCCGACGGCGACATCGTCTTCTGCATCCGCAACCACGGCTCCACCGAACTGCACAAGGTCGATTTCGGATCAGGCTCCGTCTCACCACTTCTCACCGGCGAGCAGACAGTGGTCTCAGGCCTTGCCCTGACGTCCGGGCGAGCCGTCGTCGCGCTGGCAACGGCGACATCCTTCGGCGAGGTCGCCGTCATCGACCTCGAGACTCGTGCAGTCGAAACCGTCACCGAATTGAACACGGAACTGACAACTTCCGTCGCGTTTCCAGTCGCCTCCGAGCGTTGGTTCGACATCAGCGACGGCACCCGTGTTCAGGGTTGGATCCTGCGCGACCCGAACGTCACGGGCGCCGGCCCGCTGGTTCTGGACGTCCACGGCGGACCACACAATGCCTGGACCGGAACGCCCACCGTGATGCACGCATACCACGCGGAACTGGTCGCGCTGGGATTCACGGTCTTGATGATCAATCCGCGCGGAAGTGACGGCTACGGAAACGACTTCTTCGACGGTGTGCGGGACGGCTGGGGTGAGGCGGATCGTGCCGACCTGCTCGAACCGGTCGAAACCCTTGTCACCGAGGGGATGGCCGATCCGGAGCAACTGGTGCTCACGGGCTACAGCTACGGCGGATTCATGACGTGCGCCCTGACGTCCGTCACCGATCGGTTTGCCGTCGCAGTCGCCGGTGGTCTCGTTTGCGACATCGCGAACACGGCCGGCCCCTCGGACGAGGGCATCTTGCTGCAGACGGTCGAATTCGACCCGCAGTCATCTCGGGTACAGGAACTTTCGCCGCTGGGGCGAGTCTCCCAGGTGACGACACCGACGCTGATCCTTCACGGCGGCAGCGACGTCCGTTGCCCGGTCAACCAGGCCGAACAGTGGTTCGGTGGACTGCGTTTGGCCGGCACCCCGACCGAGTTGGTGGTTTTCCCGGACGCGTCACATGCCTTCGTGTTGACGGGTCGGCCGTCCCACCGACTGGAGTACAGCACTCGTCTCGTCGACTGGATCGAACGGCACCTCTCCCCCAAGCCCGCACTGACCACGGTCGATCCCGACTACTGGCAGTACCGACTCGACACCCTGAGTGCGAAGTACGGGGTGCCCGGCGCCTCACTGGGAATTCTGACCACAACCCGCAGCGGATTCTCCCGCACCGTGGTCACGTCCGGTGTCGTCAGTACCCGCACCGGCGTCGCGGCTACGCCCGACACGCTGTTCCAGATGGGTTCGATCAGCAAGGTCTGGACGGCCACCCTGATCATGCAGCTCGTCGAAGAAGGATTGCTGGATCTCGACTCACCTGTCCGGAACATCCTGCCGGACTTCGCAGTTGCCGACGCGGTAGCCACCGAAACGGTCACGACTCGCCACCTGTTGACTCACACCAGTGGCATCGACGGTGACCTTTTCATCGACGGCGGGCGCGGCGACGACTGCGTCGAGCGATACGTCGCATCACTGAAATCAACGGTGCAGCTCTTCGCCCCCGGCACCGATTGGTCGTACTGCAACACCGGCTTCGTGATCGCCGGACGAATCATCGAGGTTCTCCGAGGTAAGAGTTGGGACGCGGTTCTGCGCGAGCGGATCATCGAACCGCTCGGCCTGACCAAAACCACGACCCTGCCTGAGGAGACGGCACTGCACCGCGCTGCAGTCGGGCACGTCGGCGCTGCCGACGACCTCGAGCAGACACCACAATTCCTCATCCCTCGCTCGATGGGCCCCGCCGGTCTCATCAACAGCACCGCCGAGGACCTTCTTCTGTTCGCGCAGGATTCGATGCGCGAGGATCCGATTCTGCTTCAGCGGTCCACCCATCTGGCGATGCTCGAGGAGCGCCGCCAGATCGGTGACGTGTCGTCAGCGGACATCATGGGAACCACGTGGCTGCTGCATAATTGGGGCGGGGTACTGGCTCATGGCCACAATGGCGGAACTCTCGGCCAGCAGTCGTTCTTGCGAGTGGTGCCGTCGTGCGGTCTAGCCGTGGTCCTGATGGCCAACGGTGGAGCAATGGACGCTCTCTCCGGCGATCTTCTGGCTGAAGTAATCGGTTCCATAGGCGGCGTCAGTGTGACACCGGCATTCTCGCCTGGTGACCCCCACACCCGCGTCACGTCCTCACCTGAAGAACTCGATGCGCTGTGCGGCCTGTACCGCGATGCCGCAGCCGATTTCGTCTTGGAAAGGACCGGCGGTTCCCTGACCGCCCGCCGCACCGATCACATCGACCCTTCGGTCACCGCCGAAAGCGCAGAGTCCGTCTCTCTCAGCCTGATCGAAGTTCACCCTGGAGTATTCGCGACCCAACTACCTCAATCAGCGGGTTGGATCCGGATCACTTTCTTCGACAACGGGAGTACACAATTGCTACACGTCGGAAGCCGCGCGTATCCGCGAGTGAACAACCGATGACCATTCTCCGCGATCTGGCCGAGCGCCAACTTCCTCAGATCCTCGAAGACGCCATCGCGCTCATCGAAGTCGAGTCGCCGTCACACGATCTCGAAGCTGTTGCCCGCAGCGCGAAGTGGACGTCAGACCTTGTCCACGAACGACTCGGCGTGACACCGGAGTCGATAGTGACGGAAGGCCGTACCCATCTGGTGACCCGTTTCGGCAGCTCACCGACGCGGCTGATGCTGCTCGGTCATCATGACACCGTGTGGCCGATCGGCACCCTGACACGCCTGCCCGCAGCCGTCACCGACGGAGCGCTCCGAGGTCCGGGCGGACTCGACATGAAACTTGGTGTCGTTCAGGCAATCCACGCCCTCGCTATCGTCCGGGAGCTGCACGGCGACGATGCACTCGACGGAATCACACTCCTCGTGACCGGTGACGAAGAAATCGGTTCACCCACGTCGCGGTCCCTCATCGAGGAACTTGCGGCAGGCGCGGTACTGGTTCTCGAGGCCGGCGGTGACGGTGGCGAACTGAAGACTGTCCGCAAGGGAGTGTCGCTGTATCGGATCCATGTTGCCGGTCGCGCCGCCCACGCCGGGCTGGAGCCGGAAAAAGGCATCAACGCTGCAGTAGAACTGGCTCGTCTCGTGATCGCGATCAACGACTTGTCCTCGCCGGCACAGGCAACCACCGTCACCCCGACTGTCATTTCAGCCGGAACCACAACCAACACCGTTCCGGCAGAAGCCTTCGTCGACGTGGACGTGCGCGCAACCAGCGCCGCCGAGCAGGAGCGCGTCGATGCGAATATCCGAGCCCTGCAGGCAATCCACCCCGAAGCCGTAGTCACGGTCTCGGGTGGTGTCAACCGTCCACCTCTCGAAGGGACGATGTCCGCACCGTTGCTGGCGTTGGCGGAACGCGTTGCGCTCGAGCATGATCTGACTCCGCCCGTCGGCCTCGCCGTAGGCGGAGCCTCGGACGGAAACTTCACTGCCGGTATCGGTATCCCCACCCTCGACGGCCTCGGTGGCGTCGGCGGCGGTGCACACGCCGAGACCGAGCATGCGCTCGTGTCCGCAATCGCTCCGAGGACGGCGTTGGTTGCGGGCCTTATTCGTTCGATCACGTCTGAAGGGGGCCCTCGTGTCGAAAAGCAAAGCGGTTGAGTTTCGAGAACTGGTCGATACCCGCGAAATAGCCGATCTATCCGCCGTTTTCGACGAGATCTGGGCTACCAGTCCCGGACCGGCTCATTTCGGCACTGCGATGTTGGTTGCGCTTCACCACGGTGGTCACTACGTGGTGGGAGCCTTTTCCGAAGGCGAAATGATCGGTGGTTGCGTCGGATTCTTCGTCGAGCCTCTCGGCGAGGTTCTGCACTCACACATCGCCGGAGTACTACCGGGACACGCAGGCAAGGGAATCGGCCGCGCCCTCAAGCATCATCAGCGAGACTGGTGCATCGAGCGCGGCGTCAAGACGATCCGGTGGACCTTCGATCCACTGGTCGCACGAAATGCCTATTTCAACATTCAGCGTCTCGGAGCCGAACCGGCCGAATACAACCCGGATTTCTACGGGTCGATGGCAGACGGAATCAATGCAGGCGACGCCAGCGATCGTATGCTCGTCAGTTGGGACCTCGACGTCGGTGGATCTCCGAGTTCTACTGTGGCCGTGAATGATACATTCAAGGTGCTTCAACCCACCGAAGACGGTACGCCTCGAATGCTCCCGATCCCACCCGACTGCGTCGATATCGCAGTCGGAATACCCAGAGACATCGAGCATCTGAGAACAGTCGACCGCGCCTCTGCCTTTGCCTGGCGACACGCGCTTCGCGAGTACCTCGAACCACTGATCGCCTCGAAGGAATGGCAATCGACCGGCTTCGACCCCAGCGGCTATTACATGTTCACGAAAATCTGCGAGACAACCGGAGAAGAGCAAGTCCATGCACATTGAGTCCGTCGAATTGCGCGAACTGCGCATCCCTCTCGTCTCCCCCTTCACCACGTCATTCAGCACCCAGCTCGAGCGCAACACCCTCGTCCTGAAAGTGAGCGGCACCACCGACGGCCCCAACGGTCCGGTGGAGACCGTCGGCTGGGGCGAGTGCGGCTCGCTCAGCGATCCGTACTACAACTCCGAATACACCGCTGGTGCGCGGGCGATGCTTCGCGAGTATCTCGTTCCGACGCTGCGTAAGTCGCAGTCGGATCAGCCGCTCTCGGCCGAGACGGTCGGCAGCGTACTTCACCACGTCGTGGGTCACCAGATGTCGAAGTCGGCTATCGAAATGGCAATCCTCGATGCTGAATTGCGGGCTCGTGGACAGTCTTTCGCTCGGTACCTCGGTGCCACTCGCACTCGGGTGCCCTCGGGAGTGTCCGTCGGCATCCAGGACAGCATTCCGCAGCTACTCGAAACCGTCGGCAACTATCTGTCGCAGGGTTACGTGCGAATCAAGCTGAAGATCAAGCCGGGCTGGGACATCGCTCCCGTGGCTGCGGTGCGCAAGGAGTTCGGCTACGACGTTCCTCTGCAGGTCGACGCGAATGCCGCGTACACCCTCGTCGACGCGCAGTTGCTGCGCCGCCTGGACGAATTCGCATTGCTCCTCATCGAACAGCCGCTGGCCGAGGACGATTTGGTGCAGCACGCCAAGCTCGCCCAGTCCCTCTCGACTCCGATCTGCCTCGACGAGTCGGTCGAGTCGGCCAAGGATGCGGCGGATGCCATCACGCTCGGTGCCGCTTCGGTCATCAACATCAAGCCGAGCCGTGTCGGTGGATATCTGGAAGCCAAGCGCATCCACGATCTCGCCTCGGCACACGGTATTGCGGTGTGGTGCGGCGGAATGCTCGAGACCGGAATCGGCCGCGCCGCCAACGCGGCCCTCGCGGCGCTGGACGGGTTCACGCTGCCCGGCGACATCTCGGCTTCCGATCGCTTCTACAAGGAGGACATCACCGAACCGTTTGTCATCGAGGACGGCCACATCGCTGTGCCGCAGGGACCGGGCTTCGGTGTGACTCCACGTGAAGACGTCATGGATCGCTTCACGGTCGGAACCGAGATTCTGTAGGTCCGTCACACAGTCACGCAGCAGCCACCTCCACCTTCACCCCGGAGGTGGCTGTTCGTCGTTTGTGTCGGTAGGGAGGTGCATAGTGATTCGGACATGACGTTCTGCACCGAAAGGCCCCCGATGAGTAGCTGGTCCGATCGCCCGATCTGCGCGTTCGACCTCGAGACCACGGGGCGGGATCCGTCGACCGCTCGTATCGTCAGTGCCTGCGTCGCGGTGATCGACGGTTCGAGTGTCGAAACACGCACGTGGCTACTCGATCCCGGCGTCGAGATCCCCGCCGGCGCCTCGGATATTCACGGCATCAGCACCGAGTTCGCGGCGCAACACGGCCAGGATTATTCCGAGGGCTACGAAGAGATTCGCGAGGCTCTGCACAATTCCTGGGCGCGCGATCACGCCGTCGTGGCGTTCAATGCCTCCTATGATCTGACGGTCATGCATGCCGAGGGTCTGCGCATCGGCAAGCCTGCATTCGTTCCGGGGTTGGTGATCGATCCGTACGTAATCGATCGGGCGATGGATACGTTGCGCAAGGGCAAGCGAACGCTTGCGGCCGTGTGCGAGCACTACGGAATTTCATTGGAGTCGGCGCACGAAGCCGAGGCCGATGCCAAAGCTGCGGCAGCGTTGGCCCGCGAGTTGGCCGTGAGGTTCCCCGACATCCTGGGGCTCGATCTCATGGTCGATCAAGCCGATTGGCACGCAGAGCGGCAACGCGATTTCGCCGAGTACCTTCTCAGCCAAGGGAGGGACGTGGCAGATGTGAACGGCCAGTGGCCGATTCGCATCATCGCCTGACGTCCTCCCCGGCTCGGACGACCGCGCGCTACGCCGGGACCGGCGGCCACACCGGCGCAATGGACCACGGCCGGGCTGTTTCGAGCTGCGACGCAACCTGAATCAGCAGATCTTCACGGCCGAACGCGCCGACCAACTGCACGCCGATCGGAACGCCGGCCGAGTCATGACCCATCGGCAAGGAAATCGCCGGCTGACCTGAACTGTTGAACGGACTGGTCAAGCCGCTGTACCCGGCCGAATGCTCCCAGATCGACATAGGATTCGCCGTATCGAGCAGACCGAGCGGAGCTGCCGGCCGAGCCATCGTCGGAGTCAGCAACAGGTCGTGATCGACAAAGAACGCACCGATCACCTGGGCGGCCCGCTCGAGTTCCTGCAACGCCTTGACGACGTTCGTCGCACTTTCGGACTTCGCGCGGTCGTAGATCATCCGCGCCATCGGCTCGAGGTCGTCGTCGCGGATCGCGCGGTTCAGGGCGTCGAGTCGTTCGTCGACCTCGATCGTCATCGGAATGCCCATCAACACCGACAGCCCGGCAGTGAGCGCATCGAGCGGAAAGTTCGGGGCACTCTCGGTGACATCGTGACCGAGTTCTTCGAGCAGGCCGGCAACACCGGTCGCGACGGCCGAGCACTCCGGGTCCACCGGTGTGCCGTCAGGAAGAGCGTTACTCAGACCGATCCGCAACCGTCCGGGATCGGCACCCACTTCCTCGATGTACGGCCGCTTCGGCGCCAGGATCACGTAAGGATCGCCCACTGTCGGCCCGGCGGACAGATCGAGAAGCAGCGCAGTGTCGCGGACACTTCGGGTGAGCGCGTGATGAACACTCATCGGCGACGAGAAGAGCGTGCGCGCCGGTGCCGTCGGAGTACGTCCTCGGCTCGGCTTGAGGCCTACCAGGCCGCAGGCCGATGCGGGAATACGGATCGATCCACCACCGTCGCTGGCATGCCCGCCTGGCACGATCCCGACGGCAACAGCTACAGCCGTGCCACCCGAAGATCCGCCGGGCGAACGATCAAGGGCGTAAGGGTTACGGGTGGGTCCGAACAGCGCAGGTTCGGTACTCGCGTTCTTGCCGAACTCCGGGGTGTTCGTCTTGCCGATGACAACCAGACCAGCCTGGCGGTAGCGCTCGACGAGCGTCGAATCTTTTTCTGCCACAGCGTCGGCGAACAATCGAGATCCATTGGTGCTCGGCAATCCTGCGACGTCCATGCCGAGGTCTTTGATCACGAACGGGACGCCCTGCAGTGGACCATCCGGCAGGCCGCCTGATACCTCGTTGCGCGCTTCCTCTCGGCGCTCACTGATCACCGCGTTGACTGCCGGGTTGCGCTCGTCGAGCCTGTCCAGACTGAACTCGAGGACTTCCTTGGCGGAGACGTCGCCGCTCTTGATCGCTTCGGCCAGGCCGGTCATGTCGTTGTTGTCGAACAAATCCTGCATCGATGCCCTCATCACTCGTGTCGAACTCTGCCGATAGTGAGGTCCGTCATATCAACCGGAGTGGCGACGCAGTTCCGAAATTCCGCTTGGCGGGACCGATCAGAGAATCAAGCCCTCACAGAATCAAACCTTGCCGCCGCGCTTCCACGACCGCTTCGTGACGACTGCGGACGTCGAGTTTTCCCATCAGATTCCTCATGTACGTCTTGATCGTTTCGACGCTCAGGGACAACCTCTCGGCGATCTCGGCATTGCGCAGTCCGAGAGCGACGTACCCCATCACCTCCCGCTCGCGTGGCGACAGGACAACGGTGTTCGCGACTGGAGTGTTCGCGGAAGGTTTCGGCGACGCCAACGCCCGCAACTTTGCCTCGACCGCGAGGACCTGCGCGCTGAGAGCCATGTCCTCGAGGTTCGCCGCGATCTCGCCGAGCGCCAGGACGCTCTCGGTCAACCCTTCGGATATCTGGGCATCGCGGTTCGAACCATGTTCCACCGCAGCGGTATCGAGCATCGCCACCCGACGATCCACTTCGTCGCGAATCTCGAATTCTCGGGCCAACGCGTACGACGATCGCATCATCGTCTCTGCGATCACGTCGCCGATCGGCAGGTTGGCACGCAGTCCTCCGTAGATCGCTCCGCGAGTAACCCCGCGTACGACGATGGGGACTGCCATCAAGGATTCAATCGCTTCGGTACCCACTTCATAGTCGTAGTCGTGAGTGATGTGCGACGAGTTCGCGTAGTCCTGGACCGCGCCCGGTCGTTGTTCTGCGATCGCCCGACCGCCGAGTCCGCATTCGGCGTCGATCCGCAGGTTTCGCAGGATGTTGCTGCGCGTGCCGACGTGACCGGTGATGGTCAGCGACCGGTCGCTGACGCAGCCGCCGAACAGAACCGGCAACTCGGTTTTGGGGTGCAGCCGACGCAGTTCGGCGCGCAACGCGTCGTCGTCGCTCGGTCTCAGTACCCTGCTCACTCTCACCTCCACGTACCCAATTCAGAGGGTAGCGGCACCTTTGGCTGGGCAATAGCGTGCATCCAGGCCATTTGTAGTGCCGATCACACTTATCGTGACACCAACCGTGCCACGTCGCCTTCGGAGGAACCGTGTCTGTCCCGACAGCTGTTGCAGCCAACAACACCCCGCTCAGTCCGCTGCGCTTTCTCGAGCGCAGCGCCGCGGTGTTCCCCGAGCGCACCGCCGTCGTTCACGGCGACCGGACCTACTCGTACCGAGAGTTCGGTGACGAGGTCGCGGCTCTGGCCCGCGTCCTGCGTGAACGCATTCAGCCCGGTGACCGCGTTGCATACCTGGCGCCGAACGTACCCGAGATGCTGTTCGCGCATTTTGCCGTCCCCCTCGCCGGCGGGGTCCTGATCGCCCTGAACTCACGCCTCGCCGGTCCCGAACTCGAATACATTCTCGATCACTCGGGAACCACGATCCTGTTCGTGGACTCCGAATTCGTCGGTTCGGTCACCTCGTCCAAGGCAAACGTGGGGAGCCTGCGTGAGATCGTCGAGATCCCGGACTCCACCGTCCCCTATCCGGACGTTCCCACCGGAATCGTCACCGGGCAGTACGCCGATCTGATTGCCGAAGGCGAAGCTCTCTCCGATCAGCCACTGCACTGGGGCGTCGACGACGAGCAGCAGTGCATCGCCATCAACTACACCTCGGGTACCACCGGAAAACCCAAGGGCGTCATGTACTCCCACCGCGGGGCGTACCTGAACTCGCTCGGCGAGACATTCCACAACGGCTTCGACGGAGCGACGAAGTATCTGTGGACACTGCCGATGTTCCACTGCAACGGGTGGTGCACGCCGTGGGCCGTCACTCAGGCCGCGGGCACACATATCTGCCTGCGCGCGGTCCGCGCCGATGCGATCTGGGACGCCATCGACAATCTGGGCGTGACACATCTGTGCGGCGCTCCTACCGTCTGCTCCACCATCGCCGACGCAGACCAGGCCCACAAGGTCGACGCCTTGCGCATCACCACCGCCGGCGCTCCCCCGTCACCGACGATCATCGGAAAACTCGAAGACATCGGTGTCACCGTGGTTCACGTCTACGGCCTCACCGAGGTGTACGGCCCCTACACGATCTGCGAATACCAGGAAGCCTGGGACGACAAGCCGCAGTCCGAGCGCGCCGCACTTCTCTCGCGTCAGGGAGTCGGCATGGTGCAGGCCGAAAATGCTCGCGTTGTCGATGCCGAGATGAACGACGTCCCCGCCGACGGCCAGACCATGGGTGAGATCGTGCTCCGCGGCAACAACGTGATGCTCGGGTACTACCGCGACGAGGCCGCGACAGCCGAAGCATTTGCCGGTGGTTGGTTCCATTCCGGCGACCTCGGCGTCATGCATCCCGACGGATACATCCAGCTCAAGGACCGCGCGAAGGACATCATCATCTCAGGCGGCGAGAACATCTCCACCGTCGAGGTCGAGCAGGCGATCATGAGTCACCCCGCGGTGATCGACGTGGCAGTCGTCGGCGTTCCGGACGAGAAGTGGGGCGAGCGCCCGAAGGCATTCGTGGTGCTGGGCAAGGGATTACAGGCATCCGCCGAAGACATCGTCGAGCACACCCGCACTTTGCTGGCCGGGTACAAGGTTCCCCGCGACATCGTCTTCCCGCTCGACCTTCCTCGCACCCCCACCGGCAAGGTTCTCAAGTTCCAGCTACGCGCCGACAACTGACGCCGACGAAACCTGGATACTTGCATCCATGACCGAGCGCTCCGATGTACCCGGAACTGACCCCGCACAGTTTCGGGTACACGTCGCGTCTCAAGCGATCCGGTTGTTCTCGGAGAACGGGTACGAAGCCACCACCGTCGAGCAGATCGCCGCTGCCGCCGGTGTGTCGCGTCGGACGTTCTTCCGGCAGTTCCGCTCCAAGGAAGACGTGATCTTCGCCGATCACGAGTCCCTCCTCGAACACGTCGCAGAGTTCCTCGCGTCCGATTCCGCCGACCCCTGGGCGTCCGTGTGCGAGGCCGCGGGACTGGTGTTCGATTTCTTCCGCAGGAACCGAGACCTGTCGATGCGGCGATACCGCGTCGTACAGCATGTTCCGGCTCTTCGCGACCGCGAACTCGTCACCGGATTCCGCTACGAGCGCCTCTTCGTCGACTACCTGCGCAGCGCTGTGCCCCGCGAACCTGTCCTCGAGGTTGTCGGTTTTGCCGCAGCTGTCACCGCGTGCCACAACTACCTCTTGCGAAGCATGATCAAAGGCGACGAGGACGCCACAGCTGATGCACTAAGTCAGGCATTGCTCGACGTTCGGCGGACGTACGGCGTGGCACCCGGGTCCAAGACCAGCACGCCAGAATCGAAGTCCGTGCTGGTAGTAGCCTTTGCCCCGGGCACGTCCGCTGATGAGATCAGCAGAAAAATCCACGAACAACTCGGCTGACACTGCTCGTGCACCGAAACTTCACACACCCATCCCTTGACCTGGCACTCAGTGCCGTGTTTGACTGGGGTCATTGGCACCGGTCTGTCCGCGAATCTCGCTGGTAACGCCGGAGCCGCACCGACCGCCTTCAAGCCACCTTCACCAAGGAGCGTTCCCATGGCAGGAAACCCGGATTTCAATCTCTTCGCACTGAACGAAGAGCACGACGAACTGCGGGCTGCTATCCGCGGACTCTCCGAGAAGGAAATCGCGCCGTACGCCAAGGACGTCGACGAGAACGCACGTTTCCCCGAGGAAGCGCTCACCGCTCTCAACGCGTCCGGCTTCAACGCCATCCACGTTCCCGAGGCTTACGACGGCCAGGGCGCCGATTCCGTCGCCACCTGCATCGTCATCGAGGAAGTCGCCCGCGTCTGTGGATCCTCCTCGCTGATCCCCGCTGTGAACAAGCTCGGCACCATGGGCCTGATCCTCAAGGGTTCCGAAGAGCTCAAGTCCAAGGTGCTCCCGGACCTCGTGAACGGCGGAATGGCGTCGTACGCACTGTCCGAGCGTGAAGCCGGATCCGACGCCGCTTCGATGCGTACCCGCGCAAAGGCTGACGGCGACGACTGGATCCTCAACGGCTCCAAGTGCTGGATCACCAACGGCGGCAAGTCCACCTGGTACACCGTCATGGCTGTCACCGATCCCGACAAGGGCGCAAACGGCATCTCCTCTTTCATGGTCCACAAGGACGACGAGGGCTTTGTCGTCGGACCGAAGGAAAAGAAGCTCGGCATCAAGGGCTCCCCCACCGCTGAGCTGTACTTCGAGAACTGCCGCATCCCCGGCGACCGCATCATCGGCGAACCGGGCACCGGCTTCAAGACGGCACTCGAGACCCTCGACCACACGCGTCCCACCATCGGTGCTCAGGCTGTCGGCCTGGCCCAGGGCGCACTCGACGCGGCGCTGGCGTACACCAAGGATCGCAAGCAGTTCGGCAAGTCCATCAGCGACTTCCAGGCTGTTCAGTTCATGCTCGCGGACATGGCGATGAAGGTCGAAGCCGCACGTCTGATGGTTTACACCTCCGCAGCACGCGCCGAGCGTGGCGAGAAGAACCTCGGCTTCATCTCCGCTGCGGCGAAGTGCTTCGCTTCGGACGTTGCCATGGAGGTCACCACCGACGCCGTGCAGCTGTTCGGTGGCGCCGGCTACACCACCGACTTCCCGGTCGAGCGCATGATGCGCGACGCCAAGATCACGCAGATCTACGAAGGCACCAACCAGATTCAGCGCGTCGTGATGTCGCGTGCGCTGTTGAAGTAAGGCACTTCGCGCCCCTGTGCGCCTTTCTGGTAGTTCTGACTACCGGAACGGCGCACAGGGGCTTGCCCCTAATTTTTGAGGAGAATTGTGGAACTCGTAGGCGTAATCGGCGGCGGCACCATGGGTGCCGGCATTGCCGAAGTTTGTGCAAAAGCCGGTAGCTCGGTACTGGTGCTCGAAACCAAAGAAGAATTTGCCGCCGCTGCTCGCGAACGGATCGCCAAGTCGATCAACCGCGGCGTCGCCAAGGGCAAGATCACCCAGGAAGACGCCGACGCCGCGATCGCACGCGTCCGCGTCACCTTGGACATGGAAGAGTTCGCCGATCGCGATCTGGTGATCGAAGCTGCTCCCGAGATCGAAGCTCTCAAGTACGAGATCTTCGGCAAGCTCGACAAGATCGTCAAGCCTGCAGGCATTCTGGCGACCAACACGTCGTCGATCCCCGTCATCAAGATCGCCAAGGCCACCTCGCGCCCCGGCCAGGTTGTCGGCGTTCACTTCTTCAACCCCGTGCCGGTCATGCCGCTCGTGGAGATCGTGGTCAGCCTGACGACGTCCGAAGAGACCGTTCTCGCCGTCACCGACTACGCCAAGAACACCTTGCGCAAGAAGACGGTTCGCGCGGGCGACCGTTCGGGCTTCATCGTCAACGCTCTGCTCATCCCGTACCTGTGCCAGGCTGTCCGGATGCTCGAATCCGGCTACGCCACAGCAGAAGACATCGACGAGGCCATGAAGGGCGGCTGCGGCTACCCGATGGGCCCGCTGACGCTGCTCGACACCGTCGGTCTCGACATCGCTCTCGCAGCAGCGGAGTCGCTGTACGCGGAATTCGCAGAACCGCACTACGCTCCGCCGGCGCTGCTTCGCCGCATGGTCGACGCCGGTCGCCTCGGCAAGAAGACCGGTCGCGGCTTCTACGAATACGCCTGAGTCCGACCGCTTCACTCTTCCGGCCCCTCACCTGTTGCAGGTGAGGGGCCGGAGTTGTTTTCGGGCAGATCTAGCCGAATCCATTGACAAATTCGCGCGGCGCAGCAAAAGTCATCATGTGACAACAACCGTTGTCACATGAGCGCAGGCGGAGGGTCAACCAGATGAGCAGCGATCCGGACACCGATACTCGTCGACCTAAGCCCCAGGCGCGACCAGAGCCCCGGGAACTACGAGCCGATCCGATCGGCCCCGGTTCCCTGACGTGGACACACTTCGGCGACGTTCGCGGTCTGCTGTATCTCGGACGCGCAGGCACACTGCAGAACATGCACCCCGCGGTAAGTGGAGCGCTGCAAGATCATTCGAACTTCTTCGACAATCCGCTCGACCGCCTGTTCCGCTCACTTCCTCCCATCTACGGGGTCGTGTACGACCGGACCGAAGAGGGCACAGGCACGCTCGTTCGCAACTTCCACACCGATCTCAAAGGAACAGACGAAACCGGCGGGCGCTACCACGCCCTCGCTCCTGACACTTTCTGGTGGACTCACGTCACGTTCTTCGAGGTGATACTCGATTTCAACGAACGATTTGCATACAAGAAGTTCACACCGGAGCAGAAGGACCAGCTTGTCCGTGAGGCCGTAACCTGGTGGCGTTGTTACGGTCTCACCGATCGACCGGCTTTCGACGACTACGCGAGTTTTCGCACGTACTGGGAAGACATGCTCGACAACCACCTGATCAACACCCACACCACAAAATGGTCGACGCGCATCGCCGAGCACGACATCGCACCGGCTCCGAAGGTTCCGACGTGGCTGTGGCGTCTGACCTCACGCCCCACGATGGCCGTCCAGATCGATTCTGGCATCTGCTGCCGCTACAACTGCGGTACGCGCCGCGCGCCTACTCGGGCATCCGCGCGCAGGGTCTGTGAGCACTCGTCGGTAGGCTGGAGTGCGTGCCAGCTCATCTCCCTTCCGACGCGATCAGTGTTCGTGTGGACAGCTGGACGTGGGCGGTTCGGCTGTTCAAGACACGCTCGCAGGCGGCGACCGCCTGCCGATCGGGACACGTTCGGGTCAACGGAACGTCGGCAAAGGCAGCTCAGCAGGTGAAAGCCGGCGACGAGGTGCGGGTGCGTGTATCCGGCATCGAGCGCATCGTCGTCGTGGTCAAGCCGATCACGAAGCGAGTCAGCGCCGTGCTGGCCGCCGATTGCCTGCAGGACAATTCGCCGCCCCCACCACCGCCCGAACTGATCGCGTCCATTCCGCGACGTGATCGTGGCGCCGGCAGACCGACCAAACGCGAGCGACGCGACCTCGAGAAGCTGCGCGGCCTCGAGCCGTAATCACTACCTCGAAACAGGCTGACGCAGAACCGTCTTCAGTTTCTCGGGCGGCGTCCGGCGAGCGTCGCTGAGGTAGATCTCGTGATGATCGCCGTTGAAGCTCAGGCCGTTCGACGGGATGAACGTGTTGTGCAGCCGGTCCAGGGTGGGAGCTTCGTCGTCGTACGAGCCGACGTGAAGAATCTGGACGGACAGACCTTCCTCCAACTCGAGAAACCTGACCTTGTCGAGAGCGGCAATCTCCTTCTTGGCCCGCACTGCCTTGGCCCGGACTGCGTCAATCGACGCAGACAGTTCCGTCTCCGTGATCCACTCCGGTTGCGAGATCATCATCGTCCAATCCCACGACGACTTGTCCCGCGTCACGAACACCTCGGGGTCATCTGCCCGCCACAACCCTTCCAGCGGGCCCACGACGAAGTCGCGATCCAGTTCCTTCTTGCTCGCGAATTTGGTCGCGTAGGACACCGAATACAGCGCTTCGAGCGCCTCGGAGTACTCGGTGGCAGTGTTGGGATCACCGTGACCGTCGACGGCGAAGTAGCCGAAGCGCGGGACGGTCACGAGGGCAAAATCGCGGCGCCCGGGGGAATAGAGATCCTTGTATGCCTTCTTGACGTCGTACTTCTCCATGCGCCACCCACCTGATCACTGGCCGAGTTTCAACGTTCGGAAACCTATCCGAGAACACCGACATTCCGATAGCGGACCACCGTCCCCTTGTTAATAGACCAGTGGACTTTTACTCTGGACGGGGTGACTACACCCCAGGCGACCGACGTCGCTCGAGTTCCGCGCCGCAGACCGTTGCGGATCGTTGCCATATCCGCGATTGTCGCGTCGATCTTGGCTCTGTTGTTCGTGTACCCGTGGTGGAGCTTGTTCGTCCGGCCGGACTGGCCGACAGCGGTGGCAGTTTTCGGCACCGTTCTATTTGCCGCCCTCCTGATCACCCTGCCTGCCACCATGATGCTCAGCCACGGACACACTGACCGCGATCCAGTTCGCCTGGTCGGCGACGCCCTCCTCGGAATCATCTGGGTCGTGTTCGTGTGGACCCTGCTCGGTGAAGTCCTGAGGCTCGGATTGCTCGTCGGCGGCGTGGATGACCCGCTTCGATCGAGAATCGTCGCCGTTGCGGCACTGATCACCTCGGCCGTTCTGCTGATCTGGGGCTATCGGGAAGCCATGAGACTGCCACGGATCAAGCACGTCGACGTCACCATCCCTCGCCTCGGAGCGGGAATGGACAAGCTTCGGGTAGTCGCAATTACCGACACCCATTTCGGCCCGATCAATCGCGAGAAGTGGTCCGAGCGCGTGATCGCGGCAGTCAACGAACTCGACGCCGACATCGTGGCCCACGTCGGCGACATTGCCGACGGAACAGTGGAGCAGCGCCTCGGCCAAGCCACCCCACTCGCGTCGGTGGAAGCCAGACTCGCTCGTGTCTACGTCACCGGGAATCACGAGTACTTCCACGAGGCTCAGGAGTGGCTCGACTACATGACCTCGATCGGCTGGGATGCCCTGCACAACCGGCACCTCGTCGTCACCAAGGGCGGCGACAACCTGGTCATCGCCGGAGTCGACGACGCCACCGCTCTGGGATCAAAGCTCGACGGTCACGGCGCGAACTTCGATATGGCCCTTGCCGGCACCGACCCCGATTTGCCGATCCTGATGCTCGCCCATCAACCGAAGCAGGTAACTCAGTCCGCTTCCGCGGGAGTGGATCTGCAGCTCGCCGGTCATACCCACGGCGGACAGATCTGGCCGTTCAACCTTCTGGTCAAACTCGATCAACCGTCGGTGCACGGGCTCACCCGTCACGGCGACCGCACGCAGTTGTACACAAGCCGCGGAACCGGGTTCTGGGGTCCACCATTCCGCGTGTTCGCACCGAGCGAGATCACCGTCCTGACGCTGCACAGCGCCTGAACGGGCTCAGCTCGTTCGGGTTGCCGCTCGCGCCGACAGCCCGACGAGCTGATTGATCAGACCTTCACGTAGGCCGGTTGCGAACATGTCGGCAGCAGGGGGCGCCTGCATCTCGTTCAGTACGACGACCATGGATTCGGCAGGCTCGGCAGTCGGCCACAAGCCTGCAACAATCACCAGGGTCACCTTGGCGAATTGAGCGACGTCGCCCTCCGAGAGATGGGGCAGTTGCGAATGAACCAGCGACGCAAACCTTCCCGAGTTGACCGTCGCCCGCCTCTTGAAGTCACGGGCGAAGTCGACGGAGATGTTTCTTTCGAGGACACCTGCCATGACGCTCATCAACTCACACAGTAAACGCTGTGCGACAAGCGATTCCGCAACCGTCGATGCCACATGGATTTCAGTGGCAAACGGTGACTCGTCACCGGCCGGAGTCAACGACTCGGACAACCCGTCCAACCAAGCTACCCAGTTCTCGTCGAGCACTTCGAGAAAGATGGCTTCGCGACTGTCGAAGTAGCGAAGCACGTTGGACTTCGCCAGTCCGACGCTCTCACTGAGCTCACGCAGGCTGATGTCGGCGACGGGCCTGGACCCGAGCATCGCGCGGGCCGCATCGAGAATCGCGCACCGACGCGCTTCGATCTGCTCAGGCCTGCGCGCGCGCTGAAATCCGTGGGTCGCCACCATCACGCAAGATTATCAGACCATCGTTCTATTGTTCGCTGCGATGCATGTCAGTTGTCCGAAGACGCGTGCTGCGCCACGACTCCCCTCGACGCCAATTCACGACGCAGCGAATCGGTATCGACAGACGCGAGATCAACCCGGTGCGTGCGGGCAGCCAAGGCTCGGACTTCCTCGGACAGGTCCGCCACCTGCTTACGCGTCGCGGCCTGGGATGCCTCGTCCTGTTCCGCCACGCGCTCGACCAACCAGGAAGCGAGTGTGGCAGTCACGATGCCCAGCAACGCAATTCCGCCGATCATCAATGCTCCGGCGATCATGCGCCCGGTCGTGGTAACGGGCGCCATGTCTCCGTAACCGACGGTCGTGACCGTCTCCATCGCCCACCACAATGCCGTTCCGTACGACGTGATGGCAGCGCCCTGCGCGTGACGCTCGGCATCGAGCATGGCCAGCGCCGCGACACCGATCAGCAAGGCCGTGGCACCAGTGGCGTAAATAACCACCCGTCCACGCAAGCTTTGCCCGCTCGAGCGGTGAACTATCGCAAGCAGTGTGACCAACCGAAGTAGGCGCAGCGGACGCAGCATGGGCAACACCACCATCGCCAAGTCCAAGAGATGCCTGACGAACCAGCGACCGCGGGCAGGTGCCAACCACAGGCGAACTGCGTAGTCGACGGCAAAAACGACCCACGCAGCCCACATCGTCCATTCGGTCAGACGATGTGGAAGGCCCGTCGGTTGCGCCAGCACTTGGTACGCGTACGCCACCAAGAACAGGCAGGCCGCAGCGGTCAACGGGATGTCGATGGCTAGCTGCCATTTCTCCAACGTCCACGCAGCGCGGCGGTGCGCCGACTTCGTCGATTCGTTCATCCGAGAAGTCTGACACCACCGCTACCTAGTGCCCGGCAGAACCGACTCAGATCCGAGTGTGCGTCAAGATGTTGAGCGCCGTGGGAACTGCCTCGATCGTGATGGGCAACGGCCCCACCCGATCGCCGTCCGCGTAGGCGATGATGCCCTCGGAGACCAACCGCACCTTCTTCGACCGATACGTCTGCACCGCATCCAAGGAGACGTGAGTTCCCTTGTACACCCGCGGAAACAGGCGCACCAGACGCAACCTCGAACCGTGCCCGACGACGGTCAGATCCAGCAACCCATCAGACTTCGACGCGCCCGGAGTGATGAGCATGCCGCCACCGTACGAGCGGCCGTTGCCGACAGCCACGAGCGTCGCGTCCACCGTGATGACCTCGTCGTCGAGTTCGATCCGGTACGGCAGCGGCTTCATCTTCGCCAACTCGGCGAGCATCGCCAAGTTGTAGCGCATCGGTCCCTTGGGCCACGACATCCGATTGGCCCGTTCACTGACCAGCGAATCGAATCCGCTCGCGATGATCGTTCCCGACCAGACGACGGAACCGTCGGCCAGCGTGATCTTCGCCAGGTCGGACTGCTGCACGACGCCGTCGGCGATCACATCGGCGGCTGCTTCGGGATCGACTGTGGGAATGCCGAACTCACGGGCGTGATCGTTGCCGGTGCCTGCCGGAATGAGCCCGATGGGCGTCTCGGTCAACGCGGCAGCCTGCAGTCCGATGCTGATGGCACCGTCACCGCCGACCACCACCAGCGCGTCGGTACCGTCTTCGATCGCACGACGGGCCAATTTCTTGGCGTCGTCGGCGTCGGTTCCGATGATCTCGGTGACGGCAACTCCCCGAGCGCGCAGTCGCGCAACACCTTTGCGTCCTGCCGCAGGCGCGTGACCATGTCCCGCCATCGGATTGATCAGGACGGTAACCTTCTCGATCTGACTGCGGGTTTCGGTCACGGAATCAGCTTTCCAGGATTGAGGATGCCGGCAGGGTCCACTGCATTCTTCACTGCGCGAAGGATGTTCGCGCCCAGTTCACCGATCTCGTCCTTCATCCATGGGCGGTGATCGGCGCCGACAGCGTGGTGATGGGTGATCGTGCCACCGGCGGCGATGATCGCATCGCCAGCGGCAGTTTTCGCCTTGTGCCACTGAGCGATCGGATCCTCGGTCTGCGCGCTGACAACGGTGAAGTACAGCGAAGCACCGGTCTTGTAGGTGTGCGAAATGTGGCACATCACGAGCGGCTGAGTCCCCTGCTCGACGAGAGCCTTGGTCAGCGCCTCGGTGACCGAGGAGCGCAGGTTCGCGAGGTTACCCCAGGTGGTTGCCGTCTCGAGGGTTTCGCACAGTGCGCCGACGTCGAGCAGAGCGTCACGCAGATACGGCGCATCGAATCGCCCGTGTTCCCAGCTGTTTCCGGGCTCCTCACCGAGCGACGTGCCGCCGTGAGCGGTGAGAATTGCGCGGGCCTCCGCCATCCGTTCAGCGGTGTGCGAAGCGGTGCCCTCGTAGGTAGTGATGCCGAGGCAACCACCGGTGAAGGCGTTCTCGCCGATCTTGTCGGTGGTCGCCAGATTCACGCCACTCTCGGCCTCGTCGGACAACCGCAATACTGTCGGAGCCGATCCTTCCTGGACCAGCTCACGCAATGCGGCTGCGCCGGTGGCGAAGTCGGGGAAGCTCCACCCTTCGCGCACGGTGCTCTCGGGCAGACGGTGAACCCGCACACGCACGTGCGTGATGACGCCGAAGGTGCCCTCGGAGCCGACAAAGAGCTCACCCAGATCGGGGCCTGCGGCAGATGCCGGCGCACGCCCGGTCTCGATCACACCACTCGGAGTGACAACAGTGAGGCCCTGGACCATGTCCTCGAAGCGCCCGTATCCAGCCGACGCCTGCCCCGAAGACCGGGTTGCGGCAAACCCGCCCAGAGTGGCGAACAGGAAGCTCTGCGGGAAGTGCCCGACCGAGAAACCGTGCTCACGCAGAAGCTCCTCGGCCCGTGGGCCGGTAGTTCCGCCGCCGAACGTCGCAATGCCCGATTCCTCGTCCAACCCGACAAGCTGATCGAACCTGCGCAGATCGAGAGAAAGAACTGCGTCGAACCCGTCACGAATGGGATCGAGCCCGCCGACGACGCTGGTGCCACCACCGAACGGGACCACTGCGATCCGGTTGGCAGAGCAGTATCGGAGAACCTGCTCGACCTCTGCGTCTGTCCCTGGAGTGACGACTGCGTCCGGTGCGTCCTGCGGCTCGACGCTACGACGGCGAAGCAGATCCGGGGTGCTCTTGCCACCGGCCCGAAGGATTCGATCGGAATCCTTGGTACTGACGTACTCGGCCCCGACCAGCCCGGACAGCGCTTCGACATGCGACTGGGCCATAGCGGACGGAGCCACCTGGACGTCTTCGATGGCGAGACGCGATCGAGTCGGTGCGGAGACACCGAGAAATCCGGTCAACAATGATGTGACTGCGTCCGACAGTTCACGCTTCTTGGCCGGATCGCCCCAGGCGTCCCACTGCATCGGCGGTTGCAAGGCAGACTTTTCGGTGCTCATAGACACTAGTGTTACATATTTGTGTGATGTGTAAACATCCCGGTGGATCAATCCATCCATCAACCCATCGTCTTGGAACCGTCGATGGCTTCGCGAAGCATGTCCGCGTGGCCCGCATGCTGGGCCGTCTCGGCGATGATGTGCAGCAATGCGCGCCGCGCTGACCAGCGAGCTCCCGCTTCGAACCACGGCGCCGACGGCAGTGGATGCGAGATGTCGAGGCTGTCCAGCGAGGCCACCAACTCGTCGGTCCTGGCCGCGATCCCCTCGTACTCGGAAACGATGCCTGCCAAGGTTTCACCCTCGACCATGGCGAATTCGTTCGCTCGTTCCTGTTGCATCTCTTCCGACCACTGGGTCGGGTCGAAGTCCCCACCAAGTCCGGCCGGCCCTTCCAGAATGAAGTCGACCCATCCCTTTTCCGCCTGACCCACATGCTTGATCAATCCGCCGAGGCACAGTTCACTCACGGTCGGCCTCGAAGCGGCCTGCTCGTCGGTGAGGTCCTTGACGGTGAAGAGAAGGAATTCACGATGCCGACGCAGGCTCTGGAGGAGATCCGCGCGCTCGCCGGTGACGGTGGTGATCGGTGCGTTCATGATGTTTCCTTCGCTCGTGGGTTCGTGCCCTGTGAGAACTACGTTAGAAGTTATTGCGGACAGAAACGGTCCTCATTAGAAAACGATCAAGAAAAAACTCCCGGCACCCACCGATGAAGGTGAGTGCCGGGAGTTCGAGCGAGCTAGACGAGATCAGACTGTGCGAGCCAAACGATCGGCCAGCAGGCGCGTGAAGTGCGCCGGATCGCTCAGTTCACCGCCCTCGGCAAGCAACGCCATGCCGTAGAGCAACTGAGCCGTCTCCGTCAGGTTCTCTGCATTGTCATTGGCGGCCTGCGCCTCCCGCAGACCCGAGACAAGCGGATGCTCCGGGTTGAGCTCGAGAATGCGCTTGCTGTGTGGAACAGGCTGACCCGAAGCCTTGTACATCTTCTCGAGTGTCGGCGACATGCTGAACGCGTCGCCGACGATGCAGGCAGCCGACGTGGTCAGGCGCGTCGAGAGACGCGTTTCCTTGATGTCGTCGGACAGGGTTTCGGTCAGCCACGTCAGTAGCGCGCCGAATTCCTTTTCCTTCTCTTCGCGCTCGGCCTCGGCCGCCTTCTTTTCGTCCTCGGTGTCGAGGTCGACCTCGCCCTTGGCGATCGACTGGAAGGTCTTGCCGTCGAAGTCCGAGACTGCGTCGACCCACATCTCGTCCACGGGGTCGGTGAGTACCAGAACCTCGAGGCCCTTGGCCTTGAAAGCCTCCATGTGCGGCGAGCTTTCGATGAGGTGACGAGATTCGCCGGTCATGAAGTAGATCTGTTCCTGACCGTCCTTCATGCGCTCCACGTACTCGGCGAGAGTGGTCACGCCCTCTTCACTGTTGGTCGAGGCGAAGGACGAGATGTCGAGCAGCGTCTTGCGGTTGTCGGCATCGGCCATCAGGCCTTCCTTGAGCGCGCGTCCGAACTCGGTCCAGAAAGTCGAGTACTTCTCCGGCTCGTTCGCCTTCATGTCCTTGATGGTCGAGAGGACCTTCTTGGTCAGACGACGACGGATGGCAGCGATCTGCCGGTCCTGCTGCAGAATTTCACGAGAGACGTTGAGCGAGAGGTCTTGTGCGTCGACCACGCCCTTGACGAAGCGCAGGTAATCGGGCACCAACTCTTCGCAGTCGTCCATGATGAAGACGCGCTTGACGTACAGGTGGATGCCGGCCTTGCGCTCACGCATGAACAGATCGAACGGCGCCGTCGACGGAATGAACAGCAGCGCTTGGTATTCGAAAGTACCTTCGGCCTTCATCGGGATGACCTCGAGAGGCTCGTCCCAGGCGTGGCTGACGTGCTTGTAGAACTCCTTGTACTCGTCCTCGGACACCTCGTCCTTGGAGCGAGTCCACAGCGCCTTCATCGAGTTGATCGTCTCGGTCTCGATGGTGACCTCGGGCTCCTCGCCCTCGGCCGGCGTCGACGTACGAGCGACATCCATGCGGATCGGCCACGCGATGAAGTCGGAGTACTTCTTGACCAGTTCCTTGATCTTCCATTCCGACGTGTAGTCGTGCAGGCCGTTCTCGGAATCCTCGGGCATCAGGTGCAGGGTCACGGAGCTACCCTGCGGTGCCTCGTTCACATGCTCGAGCGTGTACGTGCCTTCGCCGGTCGATTCCCAGCGCGTCGCGTGATCTTCACCGGCGCGGCGGGTCAGCAGCGTGACCTTGTCCGCGACCATGAACGTGGAGTAGAAGCCGATGCCGAACTGACCGATCAGTTCTTCGGATGCCGCTGCATCCTTGGCTTCCTTGAGCTTGCGACGGACCTCGGCGGTGCCGGACTTGGCGAGCGTGCCGATCAGGTCGACGACCTCGTCACGCGACATGCCGATGCCGTTGTCGCGGATGGTCAGGGTGCGTGCTGCCTTGTCGATGTCGATCACGATATGCAGATCGGAGACGTCGACGTTGAGGTCTTTGTCCTGGTAAGACTCGAGGCGGAGCTTGTCCAGCGCGTCCGAAGCGTTGGAGATCAACTCACGAAGGAAGCTGTCCTTGTTCGTATAGATTGAATGAACCATCAGATCCAGCAGCTGACGTGTTTCTGCTTGGAACTCGAGCTGCTCGGTATGCGCGGTCACTTCGATCCCTTTCTCTTCTCGGACTGATCACAGGAATTTTACTTGACCTCGAATACCGGGGGTCGGCGCCCGCACGGACAAAGGGAGGTCACGCGACCTGCGCGTGACCTCCCGTTATCTTCACCACCGATCTACTCGGTGACGTTCACCATCGAATAGTTCGAGACGCCGGCGGCCAGCACCCTGAGGTGATCGTCCGATGCGCCCAAAGTGTGTTCGATGGCCACCAGCCGCGAGACGTAGTGCCCGACCGGATACTCGGCTGTCATACCGATACCACCGTGCATCTGAATTGCTTCCTGACCGATCTGATGCGCGGCGCGACCGACAGACAGCTTCGCTCGCGACGCGATGGTCGGATCGATCACTCCGTCGGCGATGGCCATGGTGGCGTACAGACTCATGCTGCTCGCCAGTTCAAGCGCCACGTACATGTCGGCCGCACGATGAGTCAGCGTCTGGAACTTCGCGAGCGGAACACCGAACTGCTTGCGCTGCTTCAGGTATTCCGTCGTCAGTCGCAGAGCTTCGGTCATGATCCCGATCGCCTCGGCGCACAGAGCTGCCTGCGCCCGAACCTCTGCTTCGACGATCGCCTCCGTGACATCGCCGCCCTCACCAAGCTGTTCGGCCGCGGCATCGGTGAACGTGAACTGCGCACCGCGACGGCCGTCGTGGGTGGCGTACGTGCTCCGTGTGACACCTGGGCCCTCCGCATCCACCAGGAAGAGCCCGGGGCCGCCGCCTGGAAGTGTGGCGCTGACGATCACGACGTGCGCGCTGTCGCCCTGCAGAACTGGGTTCTTGACGCCGGTGATCGTCCACCCCGATCCCTCCTGCGATGCATTGGTCGTGACAGTGGCGACCGGCCAGCGCGTGCCGGGTTCCGTATGCGCGAAGGCCGACAGAGTGGTCCCGTCGCTGAGCGCCGGCAGGAGCCGCGCCCGCTGATCTGCCGAACCAACAGCCGCGATCAAACCGCCGGGGATCAGAACACCACCCAGATACGGCTCGGGTGCAAGCGCGCGGCCCAGTTCGGTCATCACGACCATGGTCTCGACCGGCCCAGCGCCCATCCCGCCGTCGGCCTCCGCGAATGGCAGGCCGAGCAGCCCGAGCTCGGCGAACTGCTTCCACACCGAGGCATTCCATCCCTCGTCAGTGGCCGAGGTGGCGTTACGCTTCTCCGCGTCGTAGCTGCGGTTGAGCAATTCACGCGTCGTGTCGCGAAGCATCGTCTGCTCGTCGTCGAGTTCGAAATTCATGTCAGATGCTCACAATCCGAGAATCGAGGAGGCAATGATGGAGCGCTGCACCTCACTTGATCCGCTGTAGATGGAAACCTTCCGGTAGTTCAGGTAGCGCGGCGCCGCTTGCTGCGCCCACTCCGGCGAGTCGATCTCGACCGTATTCACCGGCAACGAGTCCGGACCCGCAACATCCATCAGCAATTCCGTTGCTGCCTGCTGCAATTCGGAGCCGCGGAGCTTGAGCAGCGAGGACGCCGGGTTCGGCTTGCCGTCTGCCGAACTCGCCACAACTCGCAGTTGAGTCAGATCCAGTGCAAGCAGTTCGTTTTCCAGCTCAGCCAACCGAGCCGCGAACAACGGATCATCGAGGAGGGTGCCGGTTCCAACGCGAACTTCCCGCGCCTTCTCTTTTGCCGTGGCGACAAGAGTTTTGGAGAACCCGACCCGCGTGACGCCCGTGCGTTCGTTGCCGAGCAGGAACTTGGCGTAGTCCCAGCCTTTGTTCTCTTCGCCGACAAGATTCTCCGCAGGGACGCGGACGTTGTCGAAGAACACCTCGTTGACCTCGACGCTGCCGTCGATCAGTTTGATGGGGCGAACCGTGATGCCGGGAGTTGCCAGATCGATGAGCAAGAACGAAATTCCGGCCTGCCGCTTCTGAGCACTGGCATCTGTACGAACCAGACAGAAGATCCACTCGGCGTGCTGCGCGAGAGTAGTCCACGTCTTCTGACCATTGACGATGTAATCCGCGCCGTCACGGACAGCGGCCGTCTTGAGTGAAGCGAGATCCGAACCGGCTTCTGGTTCCGAAAAACCCTGGCACCACCAGATATCGGCGTTGGCCGTAGCGGGGAGAAATTTCTCCTTCTGCTCCTGCGAACCGAAGGCAGCGATAACGGGCCCAACCAGGCTCACGTTGAACGGCAACGGGTTGGGTACCGACGCCAACTGCATTTCCTCGGAATAGATGTGGCGCTGAACCGGAGTCCAGTCCTTGCCACCCCATTCGACCGGCCAGTGTGGAACCGCCAACCCGTGTGCGTTCAGAATCTGTTGACCCGCAACGATGTCCTCACGAGTCAGCTTTCCGAATCCGGCTGCACGTGCTCGAAGTTCGGGCGAGAATTCGGTGGTGAAGAACTTTCGCATCTCCTCGCGGAACGCAACTTCCTCAGTGGTCAGTTCGAGATTCATGTGGAGTCTGCTTTCTTCTTGCAGGATTTCAGAACAAGATTCGCGCGACGGTCTGCGCAACGACGGCAGGTTTGCCCACGCCTTCGATCTCGACGGTGTTGGTGATCTGACTCTGTAGTGAACCGTTCGGCAATTCTTCGATTGCGGAGAGCACTGCGGTATTTCGAACCTTGGCCCCGACTGGCACCGGACTCGGGAATCGAACCTTGTCGGACCCGTAGTTGACGACCATTTTCGCGCCGTCGATGCGATACACGGACTTCGACAGAAGCGGCAGGAGTGAGAGCGTCAGATACCCGTGCGCAATTGGTCCACCGAAAGGTGATTCACGCTTTGCCCTTACGTCGTCGACGTGAATCCACTGATGGTCACCGGTCGCGTCGGCAAATTGATGGACCATCTCGCGGGTGACCTCGACCCACTCGCTCGAGCCCAGCGTTTCACCGACCGCCCCCAGGAGATCGGACTTGTTCTCGAACACCCGTGTCATCTGATCCTCCACGTTCCCGAACACTGTTAGGTTAATTGGATAATAAACTCACAGTGTAAGGTTGTCCAGTACTTTCAGACGAAAGGGTTCTGGGCGATGGCGCGACCGCGGGTTCCACTACTGAGTAAGCCGATCATCAGGGACACCGCCCTGAAACTGGTGGACGAGCACGGTTTGACCGACTTCTCGATGCGCAAACTCGCCACTGTTCTCGGCGTACAGGCACCGTCGCTGTACAGCCATTACGCCAACAAGGACGAGTTACTCGACGACGTCGCGAACGTCATCATGGAGTCCGTCGACGTGAGCGGCTTCGACTCCGACGATTGGCGCGGCGCGCTACGCACGTGGGCGCGGTCCTACCACGCCGCCCTGGGCAAGCATCCCAATATCGTTCCCTACTTGGCCTACGGTCCGAGCGTCAGGCCCATCGCCCTCGATCGCGCGAACGCCATCCATGGCGGACTGGTGCGCGCCGGATGGCCACAGCGCACGGCAACGCTGATCGGCGCTTCCGTCAAGTACGTGGTCATGGGTGCTGCGACGGCGACGTTCTCCGGCGGATTCGTGGACGATCCTGCGATCTACGCCGAGCGTTACCCGCACCTCACGCGAGCACATCTGTTGCGTGAGCGTGCTGCGGAAATCGACGGTGCCAGTTTCGAACTCGCGCTGGAATCCCTACTGGACGGACTGGAAGCCAAATACGCACTGCTGCAAAGAACTACAGAGCAACCTCCTCGAAACTGAGGGTTGTTACCGTCGATCAAGCGCGCCGAGCATCGCAACGAAGGCCGCCTGACGATCCCCCAGAGCGGCGAAGAATTCCCGGTCCGAAGATTCCACCGCGCGGTTCGCCCTGCCGGCCAAGGCCGCACCCACCGGCGTGACGGCAAGCGAGCGAGCACGAGCATCGGTCGGATGTGGACGTCGTTCGACAAACCCCTTGGATTCGAGGGTCCGAATCACCTGTGACGTCATCATCGCGTCGGTGCGCGCGTACTCGGCAAGACCGCGTTGAGTTATCGGCGTCTCTGCATCCAGCCAGGTCAGTGCGGCGAGCAGAACGAACTGCACGTGGGTCAGGTCGAAAGGTCGCAGCGCCGCGCGAATCGAGGCTTGCCAAGCATTGGTGACACGCCACAACATCAGACCGGGACTCTCGTCCGCGTCCTCGAAGTCGGTTTCCAGTTTCTTCGCCACAGCGCCAGTGTGTCAGCTCGTCGTCGAACGCAGAACCTCGACGTCGTTGTCATCCAACGGAATCAAGCCACGCCGGAGTTGATACCCCCAATTCGGTGCCGAGGTCAGCGCCAATCGACTCCGGACTGCGTCGAGAGGAACGGGGTTGAACTGTTCGTACCTAACTCGCCGCCGAAACGGCTTGAAACACCCCTCGTCCGCCTGCCAGATCTCACCCTCTTCGATCACACCGAGAGCTGTGAACTCGCGCAACGGATCTCGGTCGCCCATGGACTCGACCGGCGAATAATAGACAAGCACGTCACCTGCTTTCATCCGTACCAAACCAGCTCTCTTTCCGTGCCCGATCTGTGCGATACCGAGATCCACTGCGCGACGCACATGTTCGGCAGAGACAACCCCTAACCAGGCATTCATCGCCGGCCCCCTGGCGAACCGAAAGCACATTCATTCATACATTTAGTATGCGCGCTTATTATCTTTCCCGCAACAGATCCACTCTTGAACGTGTTCAACTCCAGGGCGTACGCTGCACTTGAACATGTTCAAAGAAGGAGTGTCGATGAGTAGTCGCGGGATCGAGACCAGGGAAAAGCTGGTGGAAACAGCATTGCGGCTCTTCCGCGACGAAGGCTTCGCAGCGACGACCATGCGCAAGATCGCAAATGAGGCAGAGGTCTCGCTCGGGAACGCCTACTACTATTTCGCCAGTAAAGACGAACTGGTTCACGAGCTGTATCTCGTCATCCAACGCGATCACCGCGCGCGGGCGCTTCCACTCCTTCGCGAAGGTGGGTCACTGACAAAAAATCTCAGGATTGTTCTGCACACCGGACTCGATGTCATGGGGCCCTATCACGGCTTCGGCAGCACGTTTCTGCACGTTGCCCTGCCCACCACATCACAGTCCAGCCCGTTCTCGGCCGAGTCGACCGATGCGAGATCGATCGCCGTCGAATTGATGCGCCAAGCACTGGCGGCGTCGAAGCAGAAGACGCCGTCGTCATTGGAGACCCAGCTCCCCACACTCTTGTGGCTCAGCTATCTGGGCGTGACGCTGCACTGGGTTACCGACTCATCTCCGGGGCAAACGCGCACCCGATCCCTGGTCGACGGCCTGGTACCGATCATCGCCAAAGCGCTCACACTCGCCCGGCTGCCAGTGGCACGAGGTCTGGTCGGCGATGTCGCCGCCCTGATGACAAAAGTCGTTTCTGCAGAGGGGAACACAAAACCATGAAGACCGTTGTTGTCTGTGGTGCGTCGGGTTACGTAGGCCAACACCTTCTTCGAACGCTCGAATCCAACGGGGTCGACGTTCGGACGATCGGCCGGGGAGGAACGAGCGATGCCACGTGGTCCGACGAGCACGGCGTCGCCGATGTACTCAGCGGCACGGATCTGCTCGTCAACCTCGCCGGCCGCTCCGTGAGCTGCCGCTACAACAAGCGCAATGCCGACGACATCTTCTCCTCCCGCGTGGAAACGACCGCACTGTTGGGTCGCGCACTGGCCCGTACACCGCAGCCACCCTCGCTCTGGGCGAATGCCAGTACCGGCACGATCTATCGAGACGCGCGGGATCGACCGATGGACGAGAAGAACGGAGAGCTGGGAAAGGGATTCTCCGTAGCGGTCGCGCGAGCGTGGGAACACGAATTGTTCTCAGCCCCAACGCCTGTTCGCAAAGTGGCACTTCGGATGTCGATCGTCCTCGGAGCCGGCGGTGGGGCGATCAATCCGTTCGTCAACCTCGCCCGAATGGGCTTCGGCGGACGAATGGGCGACGGCCGACAGATGTTCAGCTGGATTCACATCGCCGACGTCATTCGCGCGATCATCCACGTCTACGAGAATCCGGAGATCTCAGGCCCGGTCAATATCGCATCCCCGTATCCGGTAACCAACACCGACATGATGCGGATGGTACGAGCGAAACTTGGCCGACAATATGGGTTTCCGACGCCGGGCTGGATGCTCGAGTTCGGCGCACGAATCATCCGCACCGAGGCTGAACTGGTAACGAAGAGTCGCTGGGTTTCACCAGGGGTGCTCGCGGACAGCGGCTTCCAGTATCAATTTCCGACGTTGGAGTCTGCGCTGAACCAGATCGCTCAAGAGACCCCGCGAGGGTTGCTTCCGGTTTCACTCGGCTGAAGTTCGGCTGCGATCGCAACCGCTCGCACGATATCCTGCTCGAGCAGATAGTGATTCAGTGCAATCGCAGCCTTTGATCCGGCAGCGGCGGCGGTGATCAACTGCGCCGGAGAATCCGACACATTCCCCGCGGCCCAGGCTCCAGGCACACTTGTGCTGCCTGCAGGATCAGTTACCACCCAACCATTTTCGTCGGCTTCACACCCCAGGTCAGTCAACAGATCGCCTCGCGGAACAAACCGTGGGCCGACAAACACTACGCTTCGCGGAATTACCTGACCGGAGGCCAGTTCGACGCCGTCCAATCGACCATCGCCAACCGACACGCCAGCCACATCGCCTTCGACAATGCGAATCCCCCTGGCAATCAGCCGCTCCCGTTCGGCTCCCGTCAGCTCGATACGGTTGGGAAAGAAGACGACATCCTCCGACCATTGACGCACCAACGACGCCTGATGAATGGTGAACGGCCTATTGCCACCACCGAGCACACCGATCGGGGAATCTCGAACCTCGTACCCGTGACAGTAGGGACAATGCAGAACGTCGACGCCCCAGCGATCTTGCAGCCCAGCGATGTTCGGCAGCTCGTCACGTAACCCAGTAGCAACCAGAACAGTCCGTGCCTCCAGCGACGCAGTCGCGTCGGTTTGCACAAGAAATCCACCGTCGTCCGTGCGCTCGATTCGGATTGCGGTGCCAGTCGTCATTTCGCTGCCGTACTCGAGAACCTCCTTGCGGCCGGCCGCAAGTAATTGCGTAGGACTCTCACCATCCCGCGTCAGGTACCCGTGCAGGTGCTCGGAGACACCATTGCGCGGGTTACCTGCATCGACGATCATCACTCGCCGCCGAGCCCGAGCCAGAACAAGCGCGGCACTCAACCCCGCCGCACCGCCACCGACAATCACCACGTCGAACCTCATGTGCTCCCCCAGTCCGCAGATCGTCCCACCCGAGACGGTGGGCTATTCTGGCAATCTAGCAAATTTGTTTACCGGTTAACAACGTTGAGGAATCGTGAACGAACCAACACTCCGCTCCCGTACCTGCAACCTCTGGGCCGAAAACAATCCCGACCTCGACACCTCGCCCATGGAAGTAGTCGCGCAACTCAAACGGATTACGGCGCTTCTCGAACTAGCAGTCGAACCGGTATACCAAACCGCGGATCTCACCGTGTCGGAAGTGGAACTGCTTGTGCCACTGCGATACGCCGAGGAACCGGTCACCGCGATTCGTCTCGCCGAACGCCTCGGTATGTCTCGGGCCGGGGTCAGCAAGGCACTCGCGCGACTCGAGAAGCGAGGACTCGTCTCCCGCACAAGCAATCCCGAAGACAGGCGATCTGCACTGATCACGATGACGGTCCAGGGAAACGCTGTCGTCGACGACGTCTTTCCTCGCGAACTCGCCGCTCACGGTGAATTGTTCACCCAACTCGGCCGGGACCGGGGGAAGGTCCTTGCCGCACTCGAGCGACTGGCAGTATCCATGGAAAGTGGGCTCGATCGGATGAGCGATGCCCGTTCGCGTACCTGAGTCGCCCAATTCCTGTATCGAACTGACGTCGGCGCACTAGATATCGACGACGAGGCGTGCGATGAGTGAGCTGGCCTCCTAGGAAGCGTCGCCGCCCTCGGTCAGATGACGCTGCGCCTCGGGAAGTTCACGGCCGTGATGTGCCATGGCCTGCGCATACAGGCGGCCGGCGCGGTACGACGAGCGAACCAACGGACCGGCCATGACGCCGGCGAAGCCCATCTCTTCTGCAGCCTTCGAGTGTGCGACGAACTCCTCGGGCTTGACCCACCGCTCGACGGGGTGGTGCCGGGGCGAGGGGCGCAGGTACTGGGTGATGGTGAGGATGTCGCAACCGGCGGCGTGGAGATCTGCCATCGCCTCGGTGACCTCTTCAGGGGTTTCGCCCATGCCGAGGATCAGGTTGGACTTGGTGACCAGTCCGTAGTCGCGTGCTGCGGTGATGACGTCGAGGCTGCGCTGGTACCGGAACGCCGGACGGATCCGCTTGAAGATGCGGGGGACGGTCTCGAGGTTGTGTGCGAGGACCTCGGGGCGTGAGGCGAAGACCTCGTCGAGCAGTTCGGGCTTGCCGTTGAAGTCCGGAACCAGGTTCTCGACGCCGGTGCCCGGGTTGAGTTCGTGGATCTTGCGGACGGTCTCGGCGTAGAGCCAGGCGCCGCCGTCGGGGAGGTCGTCGCGGGCGACGCCGGTGATCGTGGAGTACCGAAGGCCCATGGCCTGAACGCTTTCCGCGACGCGACGGGGCTCGTCGCGGTCGAGGGCTTCGGGCTTGCCGGTGTCGATCTGGCAGAAGTCGCAGCGGCGTGTGCACTGCTCGCCGCCGATCAGGAACGTGGCTTCGCGGTCTTCCCAGCACTCGTAGATGTTGGGGCAGCCCGCTTCCTCGCAGACGGTGTGCAAACCTTCACGCTTGACCAGGCCCTCGAGCTCCGTGTACTCGGGGCCCATCTTTGCTCGGGTCTTGATCCAGTTGGGTTTGCGTTCGATGGGCGTCTCCGCGTTTCGGATCTCGAGACGGAGCAGCTTGCGCCCCTCCCCGGTGGTTCGATTGTCGTGCGTCACGACTTTCCTCCAAGCATTCGTTGGGTCTCTGTCATCGCGTGAGCACAAAAGATGCGGCAAGGTGACTGCCTTCCAAGGCTGCAACTGCGCGGGTGATCAATGGTGTCACCAAGGCCGACACATCGCCGAATCTATTTGTGCTCGAGAGCCATTCGCGTCTCTCATCGCACAGTTCGAGCACACGTGCAGCAACCTCGAGAAACCCCACCGAGTAGAACCACGGCAACACGCGTGTATCGACATCGAAGGTAACTGACCTTCGATACCGGGACAACAACTGCTCGAATGCCGGGTATCCGAAATGAACTGAAGGGCAACCCGATACAACGCTGCGAATTCCTCTCAAACCTGCCCAGAAAACGTAAGCGATACCAACGTCCAACAGCGGGTCACCGAAACCTACTCGACGCCAATCTGTCACTGCGCGCAATAGTGGGGAGTCGGCGAGGTCGAAAATCGTTCGATCCAGACGATATTCGCCGTGGAGCAAGCAGGGCTTCTGCGGCGCCGGCACCGATCGCGCGAGGGAATCGAGGAGCGCGTTCAACGCAGGCCTCACACTCAATTCGTGCCGAGCGAGCCTTATTCCAATCTCGGACAAGTAGTTGTGCAGTTCCCCGCACATCCCGGGGAGAGCACTCACACCGTTGAGGCCGACTTCGAGCGAATGAATCCCGGCAAGCGTGTCGGCAAATGAGTTCGCTACCAGGCTTCTCGCGCCGATCTCGACGTCGGCTAACTGAATGTCGGTCCGGAGAGATGATCCATGCACCCGTCGAGAGACGACCAATCCAGAGACTTCGTCCCGGTAGACAAGGAGAGGTACTGGAATGCTGCTCTTTTCGAGCATGTGCAGCGCAGTGGCCTCCGCTCGAATTCCTCGTGTTCCAAGACTGTCATCACTGCTCGACGAACAGCGCAAGATCCATGCTCCTTCACCGCTGGTCAAGGAGTAGGCCTGACCCGGCGGCGAACTGGAAACCTTGTTAGCACTGAATCGCGAGTACCGATCCAACTCGCCACAGTCGATCAGACGCCGTCGAATCTCACCGATATCGAATGGGAGTTGCATTCCCACCAGTTATCCCCATTCGGCATCGATTCGTCATTCGTGAAACCCGGACCGCTATCGATGAAGGCGCAATTCTCGTGACGCGACAACCATCCGATGAACCTCGTCAGCGCCGTCGATGAAACGCATGGTCCGAGCCTGCGCCCACAACATCGCCAGCGGATAGTCTTGCGTCATTCCGCCGGCGCCGTGCACTTGAATTGCCTTGTCGATCACCCAACCCACAGCATCCGGGGCAGCCACCTTGATAGCCGAAATTTCCGTACGCGCCTCACGCGCCCCAACTGTGTCGATCAACCACGCAGTCCGCAGAACGAACAACCGCAACTGATCGATCTTCACACGGGACTGCGCAATCCAATGCTGAATGATCCCCTGATCCGCCAAAGACCTACCAAAGGCCTCACGCTCGTTCGCCCGGCGGCACATCAACTCGATCGCACGCTCTGCCATCCCGATCATGCGCATGCAGTGATGAATGCGCCCCGGACCAAGCCTGGCCTGCGCCAACGCTTGCCCCCGACCACGCTCGCCGAGCATGTGGTCCTTGGGAACAAGCACGTCCTCGAAATGCACCTCCGCGTGACCGCCATGGGCACCGTGAGTGAAGCCGAACATCTTCAGCCCCCGGACAATACGCACGCCGGGAGTCTCACGCGGAATCAGAACCAAACTGTGGCGCGACCGCGGATCCGCATCAGGATCTGACACCCCCATCACGATCAACAACGCACAATCGCTGCTCATCGCGCCGGTCGACCACCACTTACGTCCATTGATCCTCCAACAATCACCCTCATCAGTGATTGAGCAGGTCAAGTTCGCGGGATCAGACGACGACACATCCGGCTCCGTCATGCAATACGCCGACCTGATGTCACCGTTCAACAACGGATCGAGCCACCGATGTTTCTGCGCCTCAGTCCCGAACAGCGTCAGCAACTCCATGTTCCCGGTATCGGGCGGGTTGCAGTTGAACGCTTCCGGCGCAACCTCAGGACTCCAACCCGTTACCTCGGCCAACGGTGCGTACTGCAGATTCGACAGTCCCGCACCACGCGGATCGTGCGGAAGAAACAAATTCCACAACCCCCGCGCCTTCGCGTGTTCCTTCAGCTCCGCCATCACCGCCGGACGCTCCCACTGCCGATCCCCAGCTTCCGGGTTGTCGTGGAAGAAATGCTCTGCAGGAAAAACGAACTCGTCCATGAATGCCGACGCGAGTTCCTTCAAATCAATAGTCTTCGCGTCGAACTCGAAGTCCATGTCACACACCTTCACCCTTCGTGGGCCGAGTACGACCGAGATCAGAAATTACTGTTTCACAACAATTTTCGGCTACGCAAGTGCCGAGAGCCCGCGCTCTGCCAAAGGAACGACCATCGAGCCGATGTCCTCGAAACCGTCGCCGACTGTTTCCCCATTGACGAAGCGAAGATGGATGCCTTCCAGAATCACTGCCATCTTGTAGAATGCGAAGCTCGAATACCACTGCAGCGCATCGGTATCGAACCCGGTACCTAGGGAATATCTTTCGACAAGGTCGTCGAACGAGGGGAAACCCTCATGCGCAGAGGGCGTCCCGGCAATCGGATTATCGATACCCGCCCATCCCGACCAGAACAGATGGACTAAACCCAAGTCTGTCAACGGATCACCCAGTGTTGACATCTCCCAATCCAGCACTCCGACAATGTCCGACGGGGCACCTAACCGAACAATCATGTTGTCGAATCGAAAGTCGCCGTGAACGATCGAGGTTGCAGACTGCCCCGGAATCGACGACGCGACCCGCGCCCCCAGTTTTTCCAACATCGGAAGATCGCGGGACTTCGACGACGCCAACTGCTTGCTCCATCGCCGTACCTGGCGCTCGAGGTAACCCTCCGGCCTACCGAAACCAGACAAACCCAGGCTACGAAAGTCTTGCGTGTGCAGTGCAGCCAGGCAATCGACGTAGCGATGCGCCAACTCGGAGCGATTGCCCTCGTCCACGGAAGCGAAGTCGTCATCGGTTCGCAACACCTGACCTTCGATCTTGTCCATGACGTAGAAACTTCCACCCGATGTCGCGTCGAACTCCTCGGAGAACACGATCCGCGGAACCGGGACAGCACTTTCCGCGAGGGCTCGCTGAACGGTCACTTCCCGACCCATGTCGTGAGCAGTCTCCAGACGGTGACCGATCGGCGGACGACGCAGAATCCATCTTCTCGACTTACTCGCCAACTCGAACGTCAGGTTGGATCGACCGCCTGCCAATAGTCGCACAGTCAGTTCCTCGCCCGTACCCAACTCGCCCATCTCGACCAACCTGGACCGAACCAAGTCGGCGTTGAACTGCTCGCTCTCCGCTATTGATTCAACCTCATTCATTACAACGTCCTCATCCCATAGTCCGTTACTCGACGCCACAACGCACCACACCCGCACCGGCGGGCAGGTCGGGCCGAACCAAAACCTTCACGTGCTCTATCTCGTCACCCGCGGCCGGGCGCAGCGCAGAGAACACCTCACTCACCGCATCCAGCCCGGCAAAGCCCGTGACCATCAATCCCGGATCGAAACGACGCTCCACGATATGTTCGAAAGTTCGGGAAAACGCTTGGTACGTATGTTCTCCACGCCCCGGACCACCCACGAATTCCAAACTCACATTCTTGAGAATCCCGATTACGGGTCGAATCGACTCGTGCTCCATTGCCGATCCGACAATCACAATGCGTGTGAACGGTGGAACGACAGACATCAAGGAACCCAGTAGATTCCGCGCTCCGGATGCTTCGAAGACAAATACTTCGGTATCTGCCGGAATCATTCCTGCAAGTGTGCTCAGTGGATCCGAGTGCCTCGGATCGACTGCCACATCGGCCCCGTACGCCAAAGCCACAGTTCGTCGAAGTTCCGAAGGGTCGGATACGACGATGGGGTGAACGCCACGTTGCGCCAATTCGATGACTGCGCCGAGTCCCACAGGCCCGCAACCGGTCACCACTGCGGCGGCGCCGGCAACGATTCGTGAACGCAGCACGGCGTTAACACCAGTAGCGAGAGGTTCGGTCGCTGCAGCGGTAACCGGATCCACGTCCGGAGGGATGTGCAGGTGCCCTCCAGCCTGGATAACAACCCTTTCAGCCAGCCCTCCCGGCTTCGAATTGCAGTATCCGACTGTATGAGTCAATCCATCGTCGTCAACGACCCACGGCAGAACCACCAGACGGTCACCGACTGCGTAGTCGACCACTCCGGTTCCCAACTCGGTCACCGTTGCAGTGAACTCGTGTCCGAATACAACATCGTGCGCCGGATCGAACAGCGCTCCCGGCACGTCCGCCTCACGATGCGCAGCCAGGAAATCATCGGTGTGCTGCCAGGCCGAAAGATCACTGCCGCAGATCCCGGTGGCTATCGGCTCCACCAGAAGCTGATTCGGTCCCGGTGACGGCTCCGGAATGTCGGCAAGTATGACGTCTCCACCTCGAAGCACTGCTGCCCTCATCTGATGTCCTCACGTCGAGAAGTGCCTACGATTTTGTCGGCCATTGTTCGAGATACTTCTGTACGGACATCAGCGTGCGCAAGGCTTCGGCGCCGTCGAATGCCCTGTGGTCGAAGGTCAATCCGAGTCGTGCAATGGGCCTGATGGTGAGGAGCTCGGATTCACCGTCGACGCTCTTTCGCGCGACGGGGGTACGCACGATGGCTGGGAGACCGATCGAGGCAACTTGCGGACGAGTCAGGATCGGAGTCGAGACCACGCCGCCGACACTTCCCGAGTTGCTGATCGTAATTGTTCCGCCCGAAAGATCCTCCGGCTGCGCGGAACCCGAGAGTATCGCACTACTGGTCGCGACTATTGCGTCCGACAGTGCCTCCAGTTCGAGATTCTGCGCATCACGTATGACGGGGACGATCAGTCCGTCCGGAGTGTCCACGGCAATTCCCAGGTTGACAGTGTTCCATCGCACGAGGTGCTTGTCCGTGAACGTGGCATTGGCATCCGGGTGGTCTGCGAGCGCCCGGCACAGTGCGTGACCGACAAAGGGAAGGAAACTGAGTTTCCCTTCACCTCGAGCTGATCTCTCACGGTTGATCTTCGCTCGGGCTACTGAGACCGCAGTGAAATCGACATCAACCTGCGCCGTCAATTGAGGAGCCGTATTCCACGATTCTGTCAGATTCTTGGCGATTGCCCTACGCAGGCGAGTGTGTTCGATAGCCGTGTAGGTCACCGCCTCGTATCCGGCGGGAATCGCCACGGTGTCAGCATCTTCCGGTACTCGATCCCTGGCTCCCGGCAAGAATTCGCTCTTGCTCTCCAGCGACATATCAGTCGAGCCCGAATCGAGGCGGAGGCGTCGACTTCCTTCGGGCGGACGATTGACCGGAGAGAACCACGACGCAGCCAACACCAGTGAATCGTTGGGTGGGCGAGAACCCTCGGCGGCGACTGTCGGGGCCGCGCTCTCGAGAGCCCGATCCGGCGAGATCGGGAACGGACCCGCGATCGGACCCGATGTCGGCGCCGCCGGCGCGACATCTTCACCGACTGCATCTTCACCGGCAATGGCTTGCGCGACGGCTACCGGGTCGGCGTCGAGTGAGGCAAATCGAGCAATGACGTCACCGACAGGAACCTCCTGATCCACTGCGGCAACGTAGCTGATGAGGATTCCCGAAGTTGGCGAGTCGACTTCGGTGTCGACCTTGTCGGTCGACACCTCACAAAGCGGATCGCCCTCGGCGACCCTGTCCCCAGGCTTGAGCAGCCATTCGGTGAGCAACGCGAATTCCACCGACCCCATGTGGGGCATGTGGACGTCGAATAGTGTGAGCATGGTGAATGTCCTCGTAGTCGAGTAATTAGTCGCGAACCAGGTGACGGGCCGTCTCGATGATGTCGGAAACACTTGGGAAGCAATGATCTTCGAGGAACCGACTCGCCGGAATAGGCGCATCCACAGAACCGAGACGCGCGATCGGAGCGTGGAGCCAGTAGAAGCAACGCTCCTGGATGAGCGCAGCGATCTCGGCGCCAGGACCAGCGGTTCTCGGCGCCTCGTGAACGATCATCGCCCGCCCGGTCCGCATCACCGACGCGATGATCGTGTCGTGGTCCAGCGGAACCAGCGTCTGCAGGTCGACGACCTCGAGTTCGATACCCTCCGCAGCCAGCACGAGTGCTGCTTCGAGCGAGCGAGGCACCATACATCCATAGCTGATGACGGTCACTGTGTCGCCACGCCGTGGAATCGATGCTTTACCCAAGGGCATTACGTACTCGGGATCGGTGAATACCTCACCCCGTTTGAAGTTGAGCTGCTTGCTTGGGTAGTACAGAACAGGATTTGGGTCCCGGATTGCGGCCTTGAGTAGGGCTTTCGCGTTGGCAGGATTGGACGGGACAACTGCTTTGAGTCCCGGAAAATGCATCGGTAGCATCTCCATCGAACCCGAATGTTCTGGTCCTGCACCACCGCTCGGCCCGATCGGCATGATGATCACAGCGGGAAGTTCGAATTGACCACCGTGCATATGGCGCCACTTACCCAGTTTCTGAAAGATCTCGTCCCCGGCGATCAAACTGAAGTCTGCAAACCCCAACTGAACGATCGGACGCATTCCGGTCATGGCGGCACCGGCAGCTGCACCCACCATGAATGCTTCGGTGATTCCGGTGTTTCGGATCCTGTCCAGGCCGAATTCCTCTACCAGGCCTCGGGTTCCGCCGAAGAACCCGCCTGAGGCAATGTCCTGCCCCATGAGAAACACCGAGGGGTCACGGCGCATCTCTTCGGCAATCGCCGCACCCTGTGCGGCCTCGTAGCTTTGCACCGTAGTTTCCGGAGCCGTGCGGTTGACAGACGTGTCGTCAGTGATAGTCATGCAAAAACGTCCTTCATGATAACGGAGGGGTCAGGCAAAGGAGCGGCTTCTGCCTCGGCGAGCGCTTCGGCAACTTCCGCACGTGCTGCGGCGACGATCTGGTCGGCCAGTGAAGCATCGAGTCGAGAACGCATGATGTCCAACGGATCTCGGTACGTCGACAGGAAGTCTTCCGGGCGATACTTCTGCGCGTCGCCTTCCCAGTGTCCGCCGACCCGGGTGACGACTGCCTCGATCAACGACGGCCCATGACCATCGCGCGCTCGATCGATCGCGGTCTGTGTCGCATGGTAGACAGCGACGGCGTCGTGACCGTCGACGCGAACTCCCGGAATCCCGTATGCAGACGCCCGTTCGGCGATAGTGCTTGTCGGACTTACAGACTCAAAAGAGGTGGTTACCGAGATTCCATTGTTCTCACAGAAGTAGACCAGCGGTAGTTTCCACCGCGATGCCTCGAGCAGAGTTTCATGGAAGGTGCCACGTGCCGCCGTTCCGTCGCCGAAGTCAGCCAGCGCAACTTGCCCGGTGCCTCTCATTTGCGCCGACAACGCCGCGCCTGCTGCCACCGGATACACCGATCCGAGCGTCGCCCCCTCCCCCATGATTCCGAGCGCCGGATCTGCCCAGTGAGGAACCCCGGCGCCTTTTCCGCCGGTAGAACCTGTCACTTTTCCAAGCAGGTCACCGATGATCGGCCCCATCGCCATCCCTTTGGCAAGCGGCCATGTGGCTCCTCTTCCCTGATAGAACAGATAGTCGTCGTCTCGCATGGCTGCCACCGCTCCAGCGACAGCACCTTCCTGCCCTTTGCCCGGATGCCAAAATCCGGCAAATCCGTGGTCCCGGATGTGAATCTGCACCGCGTCCTCGATCGCACGCGCACGGGCCATGACGGTGAAAATGTCGATCGCCAACCGTGGGTCGAGTGACTCCGGTTCCACTACTTCGGTCAGCTGTTCGCTTGTGTGCGTGGCCATTCCGATCTCCTTCTGACAGTCCGACATGCAAGTACGAGGTTCGCGCCTTTGACAACCCGGCATCGATTGCCATTCGTGTGGCTGCTGTCACATCACCATATGTGGATCAAATGATTCAATCAAGTGCATTCTCTAAATCGACTGAGATCTACTCAGACATCACCGGGTCAGCAGGCCGGAAATCAGGCCGCGACATCGCGATATGATGGGGTCAACAAACCGAAAGGTTGCGGAAATGCCACGATCCAGTCCACGCGACGGCGCAGCAACTCGCCGTGCTCTGATCGACTCAGCGGCAAAGCTGTTCGCAGCAGAGGGAGTCGAGGCCGTCTCGATTCGAGCGATCAATGCCGAAGCCGGATTGGGAGCAGCGTCCGCGCACTATCATTTCGGATCCAAGGACGCGATCCTCGACGCCGTCCTCCTCGACTCCGGCGCCGAAGTGCTCGCGCACATTCATCGCCTGGCCAAGAACATGGTCGATTCCGACACCGTTCCGACAGCGAGGCAGATCGTCGATCTCCTGGCACTGCCGTATCGCCAGTTCCTCGATCAGGAACCTGACAAAGGTGTTCGGTGGCTGACTATTTGTGGCCAACTCAGCCTCGCCAACGATCCTCGGCTATTCCCCGTCAAGGACGACACAGCAGAGTTGCTGCGCAAACTACTCGAACGCGCCTACCCCTCAGCCGACGACACCGCGATCGAACTGAACTGGTCACTCACCGTGAACACGCTGATCGTGATGGCGGCACGATGGTCGGACGCAAGCATCGAGGGATCTCGCGCGCTATCCAACGGTCGATTCGACACACTGGCGGATTTTGTCGCAGGCGGACTCGAGTCACTCATGGATCCAACCCGGACCTAGCTTTGTGGATGGATCTTCCCGGGTAGGGTTGCGGATCCACCACCCACAGAACGCGCCGTCTCCGTGCGCGCTTTTGCAATTTTCTCGGGAAAAATTTAGTGGATCACTTGACAGAATCAATCGATCCATTTTACTGTGCCTCACATCACAAAATGCTTCAGTGGGTCTGCACACTCGCCGCGCCGACTGTCCCGCTCACTGCCCCGTCTTCCCGTCAGAAAGATGCAGGAGCCACGATGACCGCTCCATCCACGGATAATCCTTCCTCGACTCCATCGGAGTCTTCCTCCGAAAACCCCACTCTCGCGATAGAAGGCGTGGGAAATCGATCAACCGCCGGCTGGGTCGGAATCCTCCTGATCCTCTGCCTTCTGTCCGAAGAAGTCGCATACGCGTTCAATCTGGTGACGCCTGCACTCCCCAGCATGGCCGGTTCATTCGAGACCTCGAACATCGCTTGGGTGTCAACACTGTTCACACTCTCCGGCGCTATCAGCGCACCGTTGATCGGCAAGCTCGCAGATCGAGACGGCAAGAAGAAATGGCTTCTGATCGCAACCGCCTGCATGGCAACAGGCTCGCTGATCGTCGCAATCGCGCCGACCTTTTCCGTAGTACTAGTCGGTCGTACCGTTGAAGGACTCGGTCTTGCAATCGTGCCGATAACCTACTCGCTGATGCGCGACATCTTCCCGAAGCGGATGCTGGCGATGGCGGTCAGCATGACAACCGCTGGAATTGGTGTCACCACGATCACCGGTCCTGTCATTGCCGGAGTTTTGATCGACAATTTCGGATTCCGCGGAGTGTTCTTCGCATTGGCACTCTTCCCTGTGCTCTTGGGTGCCTTGGTCATGCTCGTTGTTCCCGAGTCCCCGATCCGAGTGAAAACGTCCATCGACTGGGTTGGTGGGATCATGCTCGGGCTCTCGATCGCACTCCTCCTGTACTGCATCGGCGAAGGCGGAACGTGGGGCTGGACGTCGTGGAAGACACTTCTCTGCGCCATCGCCGCGGTGGCAATTTTCATCGGATGGGCTCGATACGAAAAGCGAATCGAGAACCCACTGATCGACATTGCGGTGCTGCGTGGTCGCGCTGTCGTGACGACACTGGTCGCGCAATTTACCGGCCAGGCCGTCATCGTTCTCCAATTCGTCTTGTTGTCCTTCATCGTTCAGACACCCATCGCCCTCGGCGTTACCTACGGGTTGGGGGAAAGCGCAAGCTACATGGCGCGGTTGACCACACCGGCCGGCGTGGCCACCGTCGCAATGGGGTTGCTTGTCGGCATAATCGCAGAACGTCGGGGCGCACGCCTGCCGAACTGGATCGGCTTCGCCTTGATGGCGATCGGCTCCGCATCACTCGCCCTCTCCCACAAGGAATTCTGGCCGATACTGTTGGGATACTTGGTATATGCATTCGGGGCCGGTCTGATCAGTGCGGCAATACCCAACCTGGTGATCGCCGCCGCGCCGGTTCGACTGCAGGCCGTCACAGCCTCGACGGTCAATGTGGTGGGATCCGTCGGCAGTGCTGTTGCTGTACAGATTGGTTTTGCCATCCTCGCCCTGAACATTGCAACGGTTGCCGACGGAACGCCTATTTACGCTGGAATTGGCTACACAACAGTCTATTTCGTTGCAGCAGGTCTGGCGATAGTCGGACTCGCCGCGACTCTCCTCATGCCGCACGGCCGAAAGCCCCAGTCTGTGGAAGCACTGACCTGATCTGAATCGACTATCTGAGAATTATCGTGACCTCACACTATGACGTCGTTGTCCTCGGAGCCGGCCCCGGTGGGTACGTCGCTGCTATCCGCGCGGCACAACTGGGCCTGAGCACCGCCATCATCGAGCAGAAGTACTGGGGCGGTGTATGCCTGAATGTCGGCTGCATTCCGTCCAAGGCGCTTCTCCGTAACGCCGAACTCGCGCACATCTTCACGAAAGAAGCGAAGACGTTCGGCATGTCCGGAGACGTGTCCTTCGATTTCGGCTCCGCTTTCGATCGCAGCCGCAAGGTCGCGGACGGGCGAGTCAAGGGCATTCACTTCTTGATGAAGAAGAACAAGATCCCGGAGTACGACGGCAAGGGCACGTTCGTCGACGCCAACACCATCAGCGTGGAGCTGAGCAAGGGTGGCACCGAGACGATCACGTTCGACAACGCGATCATCGCGACGGGTTCGTACACCAAGCTGCTGCCCGGCACCTCGCTGAGCGAGAACGTCGTGACCTACGAAGAGCAGATCCTCACCCGTGACCTTCCGGGTTCGATCCTGATCGTCGGTGCCGGCGCGATCGGCATGGAGTTCGGTTACGTCCTCAAGAACTACGGCGTCGACGTTACGATCGTCGAGTTCCTCGATCGGGCACTGCCCAACGAGGACGCCGACGTCTCGAAGGAAATCGCCAAGCAGTACAAGAAGCTCGGCGTCACCATCAAGACCGGTGCCGCTGTGCAGTCCATCAGCGACGACGGCAGCAAGGTCACCGTCTCGATCAAGGACAACAAGTCCGGCGAGATCGAGACCGTGGTCGTCGACAAGGTTCTGCAGTCCGTCGGCTTCGCACCGCGCGTGGAGGGCTTCGGTCTCGAGAACACCGGTGTCGCGTTGACCGATCGCGGCGCCATCGCGATCGACGACTACATGCGCACCAACGTCCCGCACATCTTCGCCATCGGTGACGTCACCGCCAAGCTGCAGCTCGCGCACGTCGCAGAAGCTCAGGCTGTCGTCGCTGCCGAGACCATCGGCGGCGCGGAGACGCAGACACTCGGTGACTACCGGATGATGCCGCGTGCGACGTTCTGTCAGCCGCAGGTCGCCTCGTTCGGTTTGACCGAGGAGCAGGCCAAGGCCGAGGGCTACGACGTCAAGGTCGCGAACTTCCCGTTCGCTGCCAACGGCAAGGCACACGGTCTCGGTGACCCGACCGGTTTCGTCAAGCTGATCGCCGACAAGAAGTACGGCGAACTGCTCGGCGGGCACCTCATCGGACCGGACGTTTCGGAACTGCTGCCCGAGCTGACCTTGGCCCAGAAGTGGGACCTCACGGTCAACGAGTTGGCACGCAACGTCCACACCCACCCCACGCTCAGTGAGGCACTGCAGGAAGCGATCCACGGCCTCGCCGGCCACATGATCAACCTCTGAAGAACTCCGATCGATCAGAAAGTAGTAGACCTCAGTGACATCTACTGGCAGTACTGAAATCCACGCACTCCCAGTCACCGATCCACCTCGAGACTCCAATCCCTGGGTCGCCATGACTGCGATCGCACTCGGCGTTCTCATCGTTTCGCTCGACGGCACGATAACGGCAGTGGCCAATCCGGTTCTTGTCGTCGATCTAGGCGCGAGTCTCTCTGGTTTGCAATGGATTACCAACATCTATCTGCTCGCGATGGCGGCAACGCTCGTTCTCGCGGGAAGGTTGGGCGATCGCTTCGGACGACGATCTGTATTCCTTTCAGGGATCGTCGGTTTCGGGCTGGCATCAGCGGGAATTGCCCTGGCGCACAGTGTAGAAATGGTGATCTTCTCGAGACTCGGCCAGGGAATTTTCGGCGCACTGATCGTCACCAACGCTCTGGCGTTGCTTCGGTCCCTCTTCTCCGAGGCAACACTTCCGAAGGCGCTTGCGGTCTTCGCATCGCTGATCGGCGCTTCATCCGCCGCCGGCCCCCTGATCGGCGGATTGCTGATCGAGCACACCAGCTGGCGATGGGCCTTCTTGATCAACGTCCCCGTTGCGGCGATTTCCCTCGCTACAGGATTGTTTCTGCTCCCCAAGGGCCGGGTCGTACGGACTGTAAAGTTCGACGTCCTGGGTTCGATCTTGCTGACGAGTTCACTCCTCGCCATAACCTATGGACTTATAAAAGCCCCCGAAAGTGGTTGGACTGATTGGCATGTCATCGGGTGGCTGGTCGGTGGAACCGTCACTGGTTTGGCCTTCGTAGAAGCGGAGCGACGCGCATCGGATCCTTTGGTGCCGCTTCGGCTATTCGCTGACCGGTCAATCACACTCGGAGTCATCCTGACAATCATCTCCTTCTTTGCGCTTGTCGGCTCACTGTTCTTCATTCTCTTGTTCTTGCAACAGATCAACGGTGACTCCCCCATGGCCGCTGGACTCCACATCCTCCCGATGAGTATCGCGAATGTAATCGCTTCGAGCAGTTGCGGTTGGATCATCAAACGGTACGGCGCACGTCCGCCCTTGTTTATGGGAATGTTGCTCAGCGCAGTGGGATTCCTACTGTTCACCACCATCGAACCACACGGAAGCTACCTTTCTCTGGCCATTCCGTTTGTGGTACTGGGCCTGGGAATCGGGTTTGTGATGACTGCGTCAGTCCAAGCGATCCTAGGGAATGCGAACGTCGCAGACGCCGGACCTGCCGCGGGCGTCCATCAGACCTCACTTCAAGTTGGCGGTATCCTCGGAACTTCAGTGCTCGGAGCCGTGATGGCGGCGGCATCCGCAGCAAAGTTCCACGAAACACTACTGGGCAACGTCATTCCCGACTTCATAGTCGATCGAGTCTCGGAAGATGCGGTTCGCGCCGTCGCCCAGGGCACCACACCAGTCGTGACAGAAATTGACCCGGCTCTTTCCCTCACACTGCGATCAGCGACAGAGACTGCATTCATGTATGGGCTGCAGACGACGATGTGGGTGGGCGCCATCGTCTCCCTGATTGGCGCGTTCGTCTCGATCGGAATCAGAAGAGGGCGAGTCACGAAAACAGCCACTCACATCCACTGAACGGATCACTCCTGCTCTCCGGTCCGCCCGCCGTACGTCGCAATCTTGTACTCCGTCGCAGCCAAAGACAACGTGAGCTCCTTGATCTGCCGACGAACGGTGTCCCGGTGTTCGAGCAGCATGTCGAGCCTCTCCGGAACTGTCCCTTCACCGGCGTCGACCAGTTCGACGTAGTGCTGCAGGTCGCGAATCGCCATACCCGAGATGCGCATGCGGGTCAGAAACACCAGCCTGCGAACAGATTCCGGACCGTACACACGATGTCCGCTCGAGTCACGATCGACCTCGACCAGACCGATCTTCTCGTAGTAGCGCAGCGTATGTGCCGAGACATCCAGCAGGTCCGAGACTTCGGCGATCGACATCGGCTCCTGAACGTCCCCTGCATCGACGAGTCGGTGAATCACCTCGATCGACATGGGCCCGTCCACTTCCCCAAGTGCCTCGAGTGCCTTACGCATCAAGTCTTCGGTAGCCATCTTCTCAGCCTAGAACGGACGGACGGGTCCGGCAGCATCCGCGAAATCGGCGCTGCGAGCCAGGTCGGCCCAGACGCATACCTCGGCGAGATTCTTCCGATACGACGCGGAGACACGCTCCACGGCTTCCTTTCCGAGTGGCAAACGAAGTGGCACATTCTCGCTGTGCACAAGCGAGGTGATGATCTGTGCTGCTTTCTCCGGATCACCCTCCTGAACACCGTCTGCGGCCGCCATGTCCCGCAGAACGGGATCCAGCAAATCACGGTATTCCGATGATGATTCGGCGAAGCTCAGAACGCCAGGCGTGTTGAATGCTGTACGGAATCGGCTGGGCTCGACGATCATCACCCGAACGCCGAACTGCGCGACCTCACCGGCGAGAGCCTCCGACCAACCCTCGAGAGCGAACTTCGACGCCGAGTACGCCCCGACACCGGGAAACGACATACGGCCGCCTTGACTGCTCATCTGCACGATCGTCCCGCTGCCCTGCACTCGCATCGACGGGAGGACGGCGCGCACCATCGCGGCGGGTCCGATCAGGTGCAGTTCCATGAGATCCCGCAAGGTCGAATCGTCCACCATCTCCGCCGCGCCGACCATCCCACGACCGGCATTGTTGACCAGCACGTCGATGCGACCGAAACGCTCGAGCGCATATTCGACGACGCCCGGAGCCGCTGCGGTGTCTCTGACGTCGAACGTCACCGCCGAGAACTGATCCGGATTCGCCGACGCAATATCTGCAACGGACTCGGGACGACGAACTGCAGCGACTACCGCGTCCCCCGATCGAAGTGCAGACAGTGCGAGTTCACGGCCGAAACCCTGAGAAACTCCGGTGATGATCCAGGTCTTTGTTGTCATGGTCGGCAACGCTAGGGGTTAGAGCGCGCTCCAACGCAAGCGTTGCTTCTACTGACGCACTACACGCCGGCCCAGAGAGGTCGTTCCCCGCGAAGGAAACCGTCGACGCCGGCTTTGAAGTCGTCACTGCTGTAGATCATGCTCATCAGATCATCGTTGTCGGCAATCACTCGGGTTCTGATGCGTCGCAGGGACTCCCGAATAGTCCAGACGGTCATCGGGGCGGCGGCAAGTAGATCGCGAGATACCTGGGCAGTCAGGCTCGCGAACTCGGTCTCTGTTGCACAGTCGCTGAGGAAGCCGTTCCGCAGAGCCTCGTCGCTCGACATGACCCCCGCCCGAGCCACCAACGACATCAGACGCGAACTGCCGATCCTGTCCGCCAGCAACGCCACGGAATGGACCGACAACGAGTTTCCGAGCGTGCGCGCGATCGGGAGGCAGAAGCGGGACCCGTGCGTCGCGATCCGCACATCGCACGCTGCCGCTAACAACAGCCCGGCTCCCGCGCACACACCGTCGATGACCGCCAGCGTGGGAACCCGCACTCTCTCGAGTTCGGTCAGCACGCCGACGAACCGGCTTTCGTAGTCGAGCCCGTCGTGAAAACTCGAGAAGGTCTGAAAATGGCGTATGTCGGAACCCGCCGAGAACGCCTCTCCCCCAGCACCTCGGAGAGTGAGTAACCGAATCTCGCGGTCGGAGTCGGCGCGCCGGCAGGCTCCGGCAATGGCGTCGTACATCTGCGGGGTCAATGCGTTGCGCTTTTCCGGCCGGTTGAACACGACGTCGAGGGTCTCGCCACGACGGATGATCAAGATTTCTTCGTGCGTTTCAGTCATGACACTCACGTTATTTCCGGTAGAGAAAAGTCGAAACACATTGCACTTGAATATCTTTGCGAATTCTCGATGCAAAGTTGCAGATAGTGCGAACGGAGAAGCGTCGACGAGGCCAGGAGACGGTGATGCCAGAACCGAACCTCGCCGACGCAGTATCAAAGGGGCGTCATGCCACGACAGCAAAAAGTGTCATGCCACGACTGTGCGCTGTGGCACGCCCGAATACTGGCTCAGCGGCCGGATCAGTGCATTCGACTGCCCTTGCTCGATGATGTGCGCCGTCCATCCGGTGATGCGGCTCATCACGAAGATCGGCGTGAACATCTCGACGTCGAAGCCCATGAGGAAATATGCAGGGCCCGTGGGGAAATCGAGATTCGGCTTGATTCCGGTGGCACTGACCATGGTCTTCTCGAGGATCTCGTACATCTGCACCCACTTCTCGCCGTCGGTCGCTGCCGCGACGTCGAGGAGGGCCTGCTTCATGGTCGGAACACGCGAATCACCGTTCTTGTAGACGCGGTGCCCGAAGCCCATGACCTTCTCCTTGGCAGCCAACTTCTCCGACATCCAGGCTTCGGCGCGGTCGGGGTCGTCGATCTCGAGCATGTCGTGCATGACAGCTTCGTTTGCACCGCCGTGCAACGGGCCCTTGAGCGTGCCGATAGCAGCGGTCACTGCGCTGTAGATGTCCGAAAGTGTGGACGTCACAACACGAGCGGCGAACGTCGAGGCGTTGAAGGAGTGCTCCGCGTATAGGATCAGCGAGACCTCGAAGGCCTTCACGATCGCCGGCTCCGGAACAGCACCGAAGCACATGTTCAAGAAGTTTTCGGCGAAACCCAGGTCCGACTGCGGCGCGATGGGATCCTGACCGCGCCGGCGGCGGAAATCGGCTGCGACGATGGTCGGCAGCACAGCTGTCATCCGCAGCGCCTTGGCCAGATTGGCCTTCTCCGAGTTGTCGTCCTCCGCCGGATCCTCGGCGCCGAGGTAGCTGATCGCCGTGCGGACAACATCCATGGGGTGGCAGTTGTCCGGCATCTTGGTCAGAAGCGAGAGCAGTGAGCGGTCGGCACGGCGGGCCGCACGCTCACGCAGGCAGAGTAATTCGAGCTGCTCGGGAGTCGGCAGTTCGCCGTACCAGAGCAGGTGCGCAACTTCTTCGAAGCTGCAGTTCGCGGCAAGGTCCTGCACTGCGTAACCGCGATACGTCAACGAATTCGTCTCGGGCACTACCTTGGAGATAGCCGTCGTATCGACGACAACTCCGGCCAAGCCCTTGTAGATCGTCGGAATCTGTTCGGTCATGTCCTACTCCCCTCCAAGCTGAAATTGAAAATGCCACTGTCGAATTCGTTGTAGCGCTCGTACTCGAGAATCTCGTACAACCTGCTGCGATGCTGCATTTCGCCGAGCAGTCCTTCTTGCGTGCCCTCCGCAAAAATCTCGCGCAGACCCTTTTCGATAGCGAACATCGCCAGCCGAAGGGTGGTCACGGGGTAGATGACGGCGTTGAAACCGATCTCTTCCAATGTCTTCGCCGAAATGAGGTTCGACTTCCCGAACTCGGTCATGTTGGCGAGGAGCGGAGTGTCGACTGCTGCGCGGAACTTCTCGAAGTCGGCCTCGGTGGCAAGAGCTTCGGTGAAGATCAGATCGGCACCGGCATCCACATAGGCCTTTGCTCGCTCGATCGCCGCGTCGATACCGTCGATTCCGGCAGCATCGGTGCGCGCGCAGATGACGAAGTTCGGGTCACGACGCGCCGACACTGCAGCACGAACACGGCGAACCATGTCTTCGGTGGGCACAATTGCTTTGCCGTCGAGGTGCCCGCAGCGTTTGGGGTTGATCTGATCCTCGAGGTGCAGACCGGCTATTCCGTCGTCCTCGAAGATCGTGACCGTGCGGGCCGCGCTCATAGGTTCACCGAAACCGGTGTCGGCGTCGATGAGCGTCGGGAGGTCCGTGACGCGCGCGATCTGCTTGCTGTGGCCGGCGACCTCGGTCAAGGTGGTCAGTCCGATGTCGGGAAGCGCCAATCCGGCGGAGTACGCACCACCTGAAACGTAGACACCCTCGAACCCGATTTCCTGAATCAGTCTGGCTGTCAGCGGATTGATCGCACCCGGGAGTCGTTGAATCTTTCCGGACGTCAGCCCCGCCCGGAAGGCAATCCGCTTGTCGGCTGCAGACGTCGCTGCTGCGATGAGGCCCGACATCAGAAAAGTCCCTTGGCGACCTTGGGAGCCCGAGCGAGAACGTCTTCGGAAACGGTGAAGGTCAGCTGATCGAGTTCGCCTGCCTTCAATTCGGCGGCGCGCTGAGCCGCATCGAGGAAGCGGTCCTGTTCGCTCGGCTCGATGACGCCCTCGGCGAGGGTGCGGAATTTCGCGACGTACTGATCGCGAGCGAACGGACGTGCGCCGAGCGGGTGCGCATCGGCCACCGCAAGCTCGTCGACGATGACTTCGCCGCTCTTCAAGGTGATCTCGGCGCGAGCACCGAAAGCCTTCTCGTCCGGATCCGTCGAGTGGTAACGGCGTGTCCATTCGGGATCTTCGCGCGTGGAGATCTTGTTCCACAGCTCGATCGTGTCCGCGCGCTGTGCACGCTCGGACGCGTAGGAATGTTCGTGGTGCCACGTACCGTCCTGTAGCGCAACGGCAAAGATGTACATCACCGAGTGGTCGAGGGTTTCACGCGAGGCGGTCGGGTCGAACTTCTGCGGATCGCCGGAACCGGTGCCGATGACGACGTGGGTGTGGTGACTGGTATGCAGGACGATCGACGCGATCTGGTCGAGATCACCGACGCGAGAACGCATCCGGCGAGCGAGGTCGATCGGCGCCTGGCTCTGGTACTCCGCGGAGTGTTCCTTCGTGTACGAGTCGAGGATGGCGCGCTTCGCCTCACCCGAACCGGGCAGCGGAACGTGGTACTCCTTGTCCGGGCCACCGAGTAACCAGGCGATGACGCCGTCTTCGCCTTCCCAGATCGGTGACGGTGCGCCCTCACCGCGCATCGCGCGGTCGACCGCCTCTACGGCAACCTTGCCTGCCAGCGCAGGCGCGTACGCCTTCCAACTGGAGATCTCGCCCTTGCGGGACTGACGTGTCGCCGTCGTGAGGTGCAGCGCCTGGCCGATTGCCTGGTAGACCGTCTCGGTCCCCAGGCCCAGCAAAGTTCCGATACCTGCCGCAGCCGAGGGGCCGAGGTGTGCGACGTGGTCGATCTTGTGCTCGTGCAGGCAGATAGCCCGAACCAGGTCGATCTGGATCTCGTAGCCGGTCGCCAGACCACGAATCAGGTCTCGACCGTCACGGCTGGTGTGCTGAGCGACGGCGAGGATCGGCGGGATGTTGTCTCCGGGGTGCGAGTACTCGGCGGCGAGGAACGTGTCGTGGAAATCGAGTTCACGAACCGCGACACCGTTGGCCCAGGCGGCCCATTCAGGCGAGAACGTACCGGGGATACCGAACACGGTGGAGCCCGGCGTATACGGATGCGAGTGTGCTTGCGCCCGCGCATTCACCACGGGACGGCGTACCAGGGAAGCTGCGGCAACTGCCGCGTTGTCGATGATCCGGTTGACGATCATGTCGGATGTGGCGTCGGTGACGTCGACGGAATCCGTCGCAACTTCCGCGATCTTCCACGCGAGGTGGTCTTCCTTGGGGAACTCTTCGGCAGAGCGGTGAGTGCGTACGAGATGCGTCTTCATCGGTCCTCTTCTCACGTTCTTCGGTATCTATTTGCACGCTACGCAGCTCATTCACCTCGGGATAGGCCCTCGCAATTGCCTATTTGTGCAATGACAATGCTGCAATGTTGCGAATGTTGCGAATAGCTTCTCGGTAGGGTGAACGCGATCGGCACCGAGGAGATTCGATGAAGAAGATGTACGCGGGAGCGCGGCTGCGACGGCTGCGGGAGGAACGAAACCTGTCACAGTCCGCACTGGCGAAGGCACTCGAACTCTCCCCCAGCTATGTCAATCAACTGGAGAACGATCAACGACCGCTGACGGTGCCCGTCCTTCTCAAGCTCAACGCCGAGTTCGATCTCGACGTGCAATTCTTCGCCTCCGATTCCGACGCACGCCTGGTTGCGGACGTTCATCACGCCTTGGCCGAAACTTCGGAATCTGGAGACGTATCTCTGGCCGAGGTGGACGAATTGGTGGCCCGCATGCCGGCGGTCGGACGCACCCTCGTGATGTTGCACCGCCGCCTTCACGCCGCGACAGAGCAGTTGGACCAGTTCTCGACGCAGTTGTCCGGCGAACCAGCATCCGATGTGTCACTCGTACCGATGCCCTACGAGGAAGTTCGGGACTTCTTCTACGACCGAAAGAATCACATCGCCGTTCTGGACGACGCTGCCGAACAGATGTTCCTGGACAACGGATTGTCCGTGGGCGCAGTGGATTTGCAACTGGCACGACTACTTCGCGATCAGCACGGCGTCACCGTGACGATCCGTACCGACGAACCCGACAAGCTCGGCCCCAAGCGTTACTACGATCCGAACAAGTCGGTCCTCACACTCGCCCGTCGTCTGTCGGCAGGACAACGCGCGTTCCAGATCGCAATGCAGTTGGCCTTCTTCACGCAGGCCGACGTGATCGATTCCCTTGTCGCCGAGGATGAATCATTGAGCGCCGAGTCCGCAGCGCTGGCTCGCGTCGGACTCGCACACTACTTTGCCGGCGCACTGCTACTCCCGTACACCCAATTCCTGCAATCCGCTGAGGCCTTGCGGTACGACATCGACCTGCTCAGCCTCAAGTTCGAGGTCGGCTTCGAGACCGTCTGCCACCGGTTGTCCACTCTCCAGCGTCATGGCCAACGCGGCATCCCCTTCTTCTTCGTCCGAACCGATCGCGCCGGAAACATCTCGAAGCGTCAGTCTGCTACCGCCTTTCACTTCTCCAGAGTCGGAGGCAGCTGCCCGCTGTGGGTCATCCACGAGGCATTCGCGAGCCCAGGTCGCATCCTCACTCAGGTCGCGAAGATGCCCGACGGCCGGACATACCTCTGGGTGGCGCGCACTACCCACAGCGGCGGACTCGGGTACCTCGCACCCGAGCGCAACTTCGCCGTCGGACTCGGTTGCGACATCGGCTACGCCGATCGCATGGTCTACTCACACGGAATTCAGACGGACGACCCCGCGACCATCGTGCCGATCGGCGCGGGGTGCAAAGTCTGTGACAGGCCAGCGTGCTCTCAACGCGCCTTCCCCCAACTCGGCCGCTCGATCTCCGTCAGTGAGAACAGCAGCAGCCACCTTCCGTATCCGCAACAATAGGGCGCAAACAGTAGGGCACACCGACTCCACCTGCAGTTTCCCGGAGCTACGACGCTCTTCTGCTTCCATGGACGTCATGCAACCCGATGCCGTGACCCCTCGTCGACTGGTTCTTCGCCGCCTTTCGGCCGTGGCCGGTGTGGCCGGCATCGTGACTGGTTTGGTTGCCTTGATCGCAACTCAGTTGGACGTCGATCACAACATCGTGATCGTTCTCGCGTCAGTGGCGCCCTTGTTGATGATTGCTCCGCTGATCGGTGCCGTCGTCTCGGGTATCGGGCGTCAGTGGATCGTGTGCGCCGCCTCGATCCTCGTCCTTGGGTTGTTCGGATGGTCTGTGAGCCCGCTGTACATCGGCGGAACTGGGGAGTCGACGTCTGCGAACGGTCCATCGATTCGAATCATGCAGGCCAACTTGATGGTCGGTGCAGCGGATCCGGAGTCGCTTGTGGCGATGGTCCGCGAACGCGAGGTCGACGTGGTGACGGTCCAGGAGTTGACGTACCAGGAAGCCGACGCGCTCGAAGCCGCCGGGCTTGACGAGGTTCTGAGCCACCAATTCCTCGTCCCGTACACCGACGGTGGTGGCGGGGCAGGAATCTACAGTCGCTTTCCACTCTCCAATCCGCGTAGCCTCGACGGATTCTCACCCGAAACGCTGTCCGCAGAACTGAATGTCGGCTTGGCGCAGCCAGTCACATTGTTCGCCGTGCATCCGGCACCGGCGTACATCTCACCGGCTTCGGTGTGGGCGGACGAGCAGCGAAGGCTCGGGTCTTACATGGACAAAGTCGCCGGGCGGGACAACGTGATAGTGAGCGGCGACTTCAACGCGTCGTACTCGAACAAACAGTTCCGGAATCTTCTCACGAACGGATACACCAGCGCCGCCGACCAATTGGGTTCCGGCCTGATCCCGACCTATCCGACCGACAAGCGGTATCCGGCGGTGGTCGGTATCGACCACATCATCACGAAAGGCGCCGTGGCGACATCCTTGGAACGGATCGAGATCGAGGGATCCGATCACTACGGCCTGATTGCCGACATCACGTTGTCTTGAGTAAATACTGGATTGAGCAAGCACCGGGGCATGGTTGTGCCCCGGCGTATTCGTCAGTTGTCGCGGTTCACGCCGCTGTCGGTGGGCTGTTCCCGCCGATCGGCCGCTGGAACGGATCGATCGACATCGGTGGATAGAACACCGATTTCCGATCGGGGCCGATCTCGACCCGCCATTCGGTGTGGTGCAGCGTCCGATGATGGTGACCGCACAACAAGACCAGATTTTCGAGATCCGTTGGGCCACCATCGTTCCAGTGAACGATATGATGGGCATCGCACCACCCCGATGGTGCCCCGCATCCCGGAAACGCACACCGACCATCACGAACCGCCAACGCCCGCCGCTGCGGCACCGTTGCTGTTCTCGCTTCCTTACCGCAGGCGAGCGGAACACCACTCTCGTCCAACAAGATCCGGGTGACCGTGCAGTCGCACGCCAACATCCGGGCCGTGTCGATACTGATCGGACCCACCCAATCCGCCCACGCGAAACCCAGTTCTTCAGTCGACGGCAAGAGGTCTTTCAGCGCCTTGCGGTCTGTCATGTCTTTCGCGGACGCAGTCACAGTGATGTGCGGTTTCACCCCGCCCTCGATCGGACCCAACCCCGCCCGCTCGTACCGCCGCAGTAGTTCGCAAAACCCGTCCGCCCGCCGTAGCGCCGGCGTGCGGGTGTCCTTGACCCCGTCCTTCTCCGGCGTCGGCGCAGACAGACTCGACAACAACGTGATCAGACGCGCCCCGTTCACAGCATCCAGATCACCCTTCACGGTCACCCGCCCGTACAGGCCCTTCGACGCGTAGAACTCGTTACGCTCCGAATCCTCACCCACCGGAACCCCGTCTTCGCGCTTGCCGTACTGCTTCTCGATTCGGCGGATCGCTGCTCGCACCGCATCACAATCGGCGATGTTCTGCGACGCCAGGCCAAGCAGGATCCCGCGAGCCTTGTCCACATCCGCCGGCGTCATGTTCTTCGGCGGATGCTGACAAAACGACGCAACCTGCCGCGCCTTCAACGCATCCACGTCACCACGGTGAAACGCATCGCCCACAACGGGTTCGAGCATCAACAACCGCGCCAACCCGACCAGCAGACTGCACTCACCGATCTCCAGATTCGTCGACCCGTGCAACCACTGCGCGATCGCCCGAAAACCCTTCCCGCCGAGAACCTCACGGGAAAACATTTCCACGATCAGCAACACCATCCGCGATTGCAGCTCGTGCCGGACGCGCACCAGAGCCAGAACCTCACTCTTGAGGCCCTCACCGTCCAGCTGCCACGCTCCCCGACTGTCCATACTCAAAGCTTAATCGAACATACTTTCGATAACCAGAGACAAACCGGACAACTTCAAACAGGTGGGTGGCTCGAGACCTATTGAAGTACAGGCTCGTTCACGACTGATACAGCGCTAGGTCGGAGTGACTATCGCAAAGTTCGGATCCGGCTCGTCGAGGTATCCGGCAAGTTCTGCGAGCTTCGCCGGGTCGCCGGAAACCGAGATGGTTCCATTCGCAATCTCGGCACCCAAGTCCGCACCACCGAGCAGCACACCGAGCAAGCCGAGACGACTCAAACTGAACATCGCATCCACAGACCCAGCATCTGCAGACCCACCTTCCACGTCGAAATGGATCAGAACTCCGTTGCTGAGTTCCGTTCGGTGAACGATGTTTTCGTCAGTGATGTTCCAATCGACGACGATGTGCGAGCCCGCTGCGCGCACTCCATCCACGCGCAGCGATACTGCATCGAAGACTTGACTTACCGACAGCGCTGCGGTGATGTCGGGCGCCGCGGCAACCGTGGGCGTCCCCACTGAGCCGTTGCGCAGTTCGTATGCACCGGTGAGGTAGAAGTTCCGCCAGGTGCCGTTCTCGGCGCCGTACCCGAGTTGCTCGAAGGTATCGGCCTGCAGATTCTTGGCCTCGACGTTGTCCGGTTCAGCGAAGACCACGTAGTTCACCACCTGCGCAACCCAGCGAAAGTCGCCGCGCTCGTACGATTCCCGAGCTTTCCGTAACACTTCTGCTGATCCGCCCATGAACTCCACGTGACGCTTGGCCGATTCGACGGGTGGATGCTCCCACAGATGCGCAGGGTTACCGTCGAACCAACCCATGTATCGCTGGTAGATGGCTTTGACGTTGTGACTGACGGAACCGTAGTACCCGTGCGTGTGCCACGCTTGCGCCAATGCAGGTGGCAGCTCGATCGATTCGGCGATCTCGAGACCGGTCCACCCCTGATTGATTCGACGAAGTGTCTGATCGTGAAGGTACCCGTAGAGGTCGCGCTGCAATGACAGGAACTCGGTGAGCCGTTCGGTCCCCCACGTCGGCCAGTGGTGGGACGCAAACAGAACGTCGGATCGTGAGGCGTAACGATTGATCGATTCCGTCAGGTACGCAGACCAGACGTGAGGATCTCGTACCAGGGCACCGCGAAGCGTGAGCAGGTTGTGGAGAGTATGAGTTGCGTTCTCCGCCATACACAGTGCGCGCAAATCCGGGAAGTAGAAGTTCATCTCGGACGGGGCCTCGGTTCCGGGCGTCATCTGGAATTCGATCCGAACGCCGTCGATCGTCTCCGTGTGACCTGTCTTCGAGATCGACACCGTCGGCGAAATGAGCGTCGGTGTGCCGGTTGAGGTGGTCTGCCCCAACCCGGCTCCGACGCTACCTCGGGGACCTCGGGGTAAGGCCGCTCCGTACATGTAGGCCGCACGTCGAGCCATTGCCGTTCCCGCATAGACGTTTTCCTCGACCGCGTGCTCCACGAGCCCGGTGGGTGCGACGATCACGCATCGCCCGGCGGCGACGTCGTCGTCGGTGGTCACACCTTTGACCCCGCCGAAGTGGTCGATGTGCGAATGCGTGTAGATCACCGCGACTACTGGTCGATCACCACGGTGTTCCCGGTACAACGCGAGCCCGGCAGCAGCGGTTTCCCGGGAGATCAGTGGATCGATGACGATGATTCCGGTATCTCCCTCGATCAACGTCATGTTCGACAGATCAAGTCCGCGAATCTGATAGATCGAATCCGTCACCGCAAAGAGTCCCTGCTTGGCGACCAACTTCGACTGACGCCACAAGCTCGGATTGACCGTTGGCGGGCAGTCCTCGTCAAGGAAGGCGTAGGAATCGTTGTTCCACAGGACTTTCCCGTCCGAATCGGCAACCAGCCCCGGATCGAGCGCGGCGACGAAACCCCGCTTCGCCTCGGTGAAGTCGGCGTCGTCGGAGAACGGTAGAGTCTCGGCGACTCGGGCGTTCGCGGCTTCGATTGCGGCCGATGCCGCACGTGGGTCGATCATAAGTCAGCCTTTCACGCCGAATTGCGGCAATGCGCATTGCCGCAATTGAAGAGAACAGCAGGGCTAGCTCAGCAACTGCGCCTTTGCCGCCGCGAACTCGGCATCGGTCAACACGCCGGACTGATGAAGCTGTCCCAACTCCTGCAGCTTGGAGACCAGATCGTCTGCGCCTGAAGGGGGAACGGACTGCACGGGGGCGACCTGCTGCTGCGGCGGCGGCTGTTGCTGCTGGTACTCCTGCTGATATTCCTGCTGCTGCTCGCTGGCCTTTCGTTGACTCCGTCGATCCATGGCGTTGGACGTCGCCTTTGCGGTTCCAGCCACTACCGCCGTGCGCGCCACCGTGCCGAGCAACCCCGGCCGCCCTCTGCGTCCACCTCGAAAAACCATGCCGAACTCCTTGGGTAATTGTCGCTACTGAAATGCTGCTTCGACCGCTGCGACGACTACCTCGCGCGGTATCTGAACGTGAAGGACTACGTCGCCGCCGCCACCGCGAACCGTCGACGCGAGCTCACGCGCCCACGTCTGCTCGTAGACGATGACTGCGGCGGACGTTCCTGGTTCGAGTGACTCACGGACCACGTCCAGGTCCTCGTCACTGATCAATGCCTTGGCTTCGATGGACAGAATCGCCAGTCCGATGTCGGTGAGATCTTCGTCGACATCGATTTGCGACACCTGTCCGTCCGCGTCCTTGGCGATGTACACGAGGTCGAGCAGAGTGACAAAACCTCGTTCCACCACGTTCTGCAGCGCGGCGACAGCTTCAGGATCCACAGTTGAACCTGGGAATGCCAGCACCACGAGCTCGACCGGTCCGATGTTCATTGCGTCGTTCATCCATCAAGCCTGGTGGCTCGGACGCTTGGGAACCTCACCCGCAGGGGATGAATTACCCGATGCGATCGAGTTATTTGTTACGACGAATGACTTCGCGAATCGGCCGTACGTGTACGCCTTCTGCTGCGAGGGCTCGCCGGGCTTTGCCTCGGGTGACGAGCACACCGACGATACCGAGAATCCAAACCGGATATTGCACCATCCAGGCGACACGGAATCCGTCGAACGTGTACCCGCCCATGTGTCCGAGGATGACGCCCATCACTTGAATCACGATGAGGGAAGCGAGGAATCCCCCGATGTTGACCATGCCTTGCGCGGTGCCCATCGCCGAACTCGGGTTGGACGTACGCGCGTAGTCGAAGCCGATCACCGAACCCGGCCCACCCACCGAGATGACGACCACCAGGATCGTCAACAACCAGAGCGGAGACGGTTCGCTTCGTGAAAGCACGATCGTCCACATGAGCGCGCTGGCCACCATGATGGTGAGAACCAACCACGATCGACGCATGGGATAGCGACCGGTGAGAATACCGAGGATCGGGCCGGCCACGATTGCCGAGATGACCGACAGCGTCAGCAGCGAGCCGACCGTCCTGGAGTCGAGGCCTTGAGCCGATTTCAGGTACGGCACACCCCACAGCAGCGCGAACGTCGTGATCGAGAACTGAGTCCCCATGTGGCTGAAGAACCCGAGTCGGGTGCCGGGCCGCATCCACACCGTCTTGATCTGTCGCCCGATCTCCTTGGCGCCGGCCGGCACGGCGACCACGTCGGCACCGGGAGGCGCGTCGCGGATGACACTCAACGCCAGTGCAAACGCCAACAGTCCGACAGCGGCAGCGCTGCCGTAGGCAAAAGTCCAGCCCGGTCCGGACAACAGCAACATGAACGGAAGCGCAGACATCACCTGGCCCAGCTGACCGAGGATGCCCGTGAACTGCGAGACCAACGGCACCTGCCGGGGCGGGAACCACTGCGGTACCAACCGCAACACCGAGATGAAGGTGAGTGCATCCCCGGCACCGACGGCAATACGTGCACCGATCGCGACGGGCAGCGATTCGGTGAAGGCGAGAGCCAACTGCGCGGACATCATGATGAACGCACCGACTGCGATCATGATCCGCGAACCGTAGCGGTCGAGGAGGACTCCCGCCGGAATCTGCATGCCGGCGTACACGACGATCTGCAGCACGACGAAGCTCGACAGAACGCTAGGCGAGATCGAGAACCGATCAGCAGCAGACAGACCCGAGACGCCGAACGAAGTGCGGTGAAGCACGGCGATCACGTAGGCAAAAACACCGACACCCCAGACCAACCACACTTTTTTCATCGGGTCTGTATGTTACTCCTGTCTTTCGCAAGGCTCAGGACATGATTATTCGCGGCCCTGAGACACCCAATTCAGATCGGCCGAACGGAAGCCTTCGGTGATCGCGGCGAGGGAGTCGAGGCGAGCGATCTGGTCTTCGCTCAAAACGATGTCCAACGCTCCGGCGTTTTCGGTGACTCGTGCAGCGAACCGAGTGCCGGGAATCGAAACGGAAGGCAACCCGTACTGGCGGCCCTTGGCATCGAGCCATGCCAGGGAAACCTGTGCAGGCGTCGCGCCGAGCTCCTCACCGACGGCGCGGACCACGTCGAGAACCTTCTGATTGGCGGGAAGTGCGGAGTCCGAGAAGCGGGGGAAGCGTCGGCGCAGGTCGTTGTCACCGAGCGTCTCCGCATCGAACGATCCCGCCAGGAAGCCTCGGCCCACAGGTGAGAAGGGCACGAATCCGACTCCGAGTTCCGCGGCGGTGGGTACTACCTTGTTCTCGACGTCCCGACTCCAGATGCTCCATTCCGACTGGATCGCCGCGATCGGATGCACCCCGTACGCACGACGCAGTTCATCGCCGGTCGCCTCGGACAGGCCGATGTTGCGGACCTTGCCCGCCTTCACCTGCTCCGCGATCGCGCCGACGGTGTCTTCGATCGGCACGTTCGGGTCGACCCGGTGCAAGTAGTAGAGGTCGACATGATCGACGCCGAGTCGTCCCAGAGACTCGTCGAGTGCCCGCGGCACGTAAGCCGGGTCTCCGTTGATCCCGCGCTGACCGTTGGCGATGTTGCCGACCAGACCGAACTTGGTCGCCAACTGCACTTCGTCCCGGCGGTCTTTGAGAAGCTCTCCCACCGCACGCTCGCTCGAGCCCTCGCCGTACACGTTGGCGGTGTCGATGAACGTGATCCCGATGTCCACCGCATGGTGCAGCGTGGCGAGCGCCTCGGCCGGATCCACCGGGCCGTAGACCGGGGCGACGGACATCGCGCCGTATCCCTGGGCGCTGACAGTGAGACCTTCGGCCAGAGTGACGGTGGGGACGGTCATGAAAACTCCTCGATTCGACTGAGCGACAACCCCGACAGTCTTCACCGAATCGAAGCCTCACGCACCGATTAACGTCACGCTGATCGGGTTACCCTCGAGTGATGGCATTCGATTGGCTCGAACTCGTACTCACCGCCCACCGCGAATTCGGTTCACGACTCGCTGCGGTCGAGGACTGGAACGCACCCACGCCCGACTCCGACTGGCACGTCGAACACCTCGTCCGCCACGTCATCGAGGAGCAGCAGTGGGTACCGCCGCTCCTGGCCGGACTGACGGTCGGCGAGGCGACACCGGACATCGTTCCCGTCGGGGACGACCTGTGGACCGAATGGCAGAAGTACTCCGATGCCGCAATCAAAGCGTGGAAATCGACGGACCTCAGTGCCCACGTTCACCTCTCGTACGGCACGGTGAAGGTGGAACCCTATCTGCGCCAGCAGACCTCGGACGTCACGATCCACACCTGGGACCTTGCGCGAGCGGTCGGAGCAGACGAGCGGCTCGATCCAGACCTCGTCGAGGCCGTCTGGTCCGACCTCGACGGGCAGCGCGACATGCTCGCCGAGAGCGGACTCTTCTCCGATCCCGTCGACCTCCCGGACGATGCGTCGTTGCAGGACAAGCTGATTGCCCTGACCGGTCGCGATCCTCGTTAGACGTTCAGCGACACACCCGTCGTGCGGGCGACGCCGTCCCAGCCGCCGGCAGGTGCACCGAGGCCGAGCAGAGCCGCAACCGTCGGCGCGACGTCGATCGTGCGAGCCTGCGTGTCGATCTTCCGTCCACCGTCCAGAGCGGGATGTCCGCCGCTGAGGAAGAACGGAATGGGCAGTGTCACGAAGTGGCCGTGGTTGCCGGGAATCGGGTTGGACAGTGGAGTCGGATCACTGAACCGCCAGCCCTGAGCGCAAAACGCAACGACGTCACCGGCATTGGTGCCGAGATCGAATTCGGCGGGGAGGTGGCTGGATTCGACGCCGTCCACACCATCCACGATCTGCTGAATCCGGCTGACGGCTTCCGCCCGTTCGCCATCGGGTCCGATGAAGTAGATCAGGTCTGCGCCACCGTTCTGGGCGATTCGAATCTTGCCTGCCAGCAACGGGTCCGCGTTCAGCGGTCGATCCAAGCCGATGAGCCGCGCGGGCTCCGACCAGTCCATGGAGTGGTCGGCCAACACGATCAGAATGCTCCGATTCCAGCGACCCGTGTCATGAAGGAAGTCGACGAAGCGGCGAACCTGGTTGTCGGTGTTCTGAAGTGCAGCCGTGCGAGCGATCCGGATGGACGGACCGGACAGATCCAGGTGCCCGACCCGATCGACGTCACCGAGGTTGGTGAACGAGAGCCGCGGCGAGTTCCCGCCGACGATACGGATCAAGGCGTCGATCGTGAAGTTGTCCGGCGCATGCTCGGTACCGGGAACGAGCGGCTGCGGATCCCACACCAATGAGGCGCGGTCACCGAACAACCCGTGCAGGTAGCGCTTCGACAGCACACTCGCAGTGGTCAATCCGAGTTCGGTGCGCACCCGATCCAGAACCGTCGATGCCTGCAGGTCGGAAGGCCGATCGAGGTCACGCTTCTTGTCGATGGCCGGATCGTAGACGGAGTTGGCGGGTACACCCGAACGCGCCGGCAGCACTCCCGTCATCATCGCCGTGTGGTTCGGCAGCGTCTCTGCGATCGTGATGGCACTGGCGTCCGGGTAGTGGATACCGCCGGCCGCAAGCCCGGTCAGCGTCGGGGTGAGCTCCGATCGCAGCTCGTCCGGCCGCATGCCGTCTACGACTATGACATGCACGTCCAGGTCTGGGATTCCGGCGCTGGTGGGAACACTCGCGCGAGCGGGCGTTCCGAGCAATGCCGTTCCGGCGACAACACTTCCACCGATCAGAACGCTACGACGCGAAACTTCGATACTCACTGGTCGACTCCTGGTCGGTACGAGGCCTGATCGAGGGCGGCCGAGGTGGGTGAGACTCTACTGCCCGCGCCTGCCGGAAGACGGTAGCTCACGGCGTAGTGCGCATTGCTCTGCGGATTGGTGAGATCGTCGACGTAGTACCAGTCCATCTGAGTACCTTCGCGGGCGATTTCGAATACGCCGTAGCCGTGCGAATCCAGTTCGACGTACCGCACGTGTCGGTTCACGGCCTTGAATGCTTCTTCTGCCGCAACGGTTACCGTGCGCGGTGGCACTTTCAGCATGTCGTCGATATTGGGCGACGTCACCGACGGGACGACGAACTCGGCGCCGACGGTCGGCCCACCCGGATAGTTGGCGGCGTTGGTCGGTAGGTCGCAGGCCCACGACGTGTGGATGTCACCGGTGATGAAGACGGTGTTGTCCACACCGTTCGAGGTGATCGCGTCGAAAAGCCTGGTGCGGTCGGCGGTGTACCCGTCCCACTGATCCGTGTTGTACGGGACACCGGCCTGCGGCACACCCACCAGTTCGGTCAACGCCGCGGTGGTCGCCGGTTCCAGCGGCGGGAACACGCAGGGCGTGATCATGACCGGATTGCCGACGACCTTCCACTGCGTCGGGGAGGTGACGATTCCGTTGGTCAACCAATCCATCTGTGCGCGTCCGGTAATGGTGCGCGACGGATCGTCGACCTGTTTCATGGTCGGTTGCTCGTCGCGGTAAGTACGCAGATCGAGCATCGAGATCTCGGCCAGATTCCCGAAGCGGAACCGACGATACAGCTGAACGCTCGAACCACTACCCGACGGGCGGACGGGCATCCACTCGAAATATGCCTTGGCCGAGTTGGCCTTTCGATCTGCCCAGTCACCTTCGACACCGGGAGTGTGGTTTTCGGCGCCGTCCCGGTACGCGTTGTCGGCCGATTCGTGATCGTCCCACGTGGTGATGAACGGGAGCTTCAGGTGCAGAGCTGCCAGATCCGGGTCTGTCTTGTACTGCGCGTGCCGAATTCGGTAGTCGGCCAGCGAAATGATCTCGTGGGCCGGCTCGTGAAGGCGAACGGATCCGTTTCTCGCGCCGTACTCCCCCTGCCCGTACTCGTAGATGTAGTCACCGAGGTGGATGATCGCGTCGAGGTCTTCGCGGAATGCGAGGTGACGATAGGCACCGAAATACCCCGCCTCCCAGTTGGAGCAGGACACCACGCCGAAGCGGAGACGATCGAGATCTGCCGAGTTCGACGGAGCCGTGCGGGTGCGGCCCACCGGAGAAACAGCCGAACCCGCAGTGAATCGGTACCAGTACGTCGTCGACGAATCGAGTCCGGTGACGTCGACCTTCGCGGTGTGATCGGAATCCGCCGAAGCAGCAACACTTCCGGACGCAACGACGCTCGCGAACCCCTCATCGGTCGCGACCTGCCAGTTGAGAGTCACCGCCGGCCCGACGCCGGAACCGGGCGTCGCGTCTGCCGTCGGGGTGATGCGGGTCCAGATGATCACCGCATCCGGCAACGGGTCACCGGATGCCACGCCGTGCGCGAAGCCCGGGCTGCCACCCGGAACCTCGGCACCGGCGTGGCTCGCCGAAGCGACACCGAGACCTACTGCGCCGGCGAGGGCCGCCGATCCCTGCAGCAGGCCACGTCTGGATATTCGATCGAAGGCATTCGTGTGCACGCTAGGAGTGAACCCGCACCTGAACGGGCGTTCAAGAGAGCTTCGGGATGTTCACCCAGGCTTCGCCTGCGCTTCTCTGGAAGTTTGATCGAGTCGATCCCGATTACAACCGGTAATCGAGGGCCGAGCCTCGAACCACACCGACCTTGACTCCGATGTAACCGCCGAGTGCACCCCCGGCCGCGATCAGGATCCAGAACGCCGGCGGAAGCAGAGCCTCGGACCCGTCGACCTCGGAGAACGCGGAATAACCTGCGATCAACGCGCCGAACAGGATGGGCAGTATCAGCAGAGCGGCAAAGAAAGTCACCCACACCGATACGAAGCGGCCCTTCCACCGGGCAATCTCGTGCAGAACCGTCAGAACGACCAGGAAGACACCACTACCGGTCAAGAAGGCGGCCAGAACTGCAAATCCGAAAGCCGAAGTCAGTTCCGACTCCACGTGAATCCCCCTGTACGTCAATCACCTGCACACTCAGCCCCAACTGCGATGCGACGAGTCTATTCACGACGGACGGCGTTTGTCGGCAAGTCGAGTCGCTCGTCTGCCGGAAACACACCCCGCTGACGCCTATGCTTGGAAAATGACCGAACCCGACATCAAGCCCAGAAGTCGTGACGTCACCGACGGACTCGAAAAGACCGCAGCGCGCGGCATGTTGCGTGCAGTAGGAATGGGCGACGACGACTGGGTCAAGTCGCAGATCGGCGTCGCCTCGTCCTGGAACGAAATCACGCCATGCAACCTGTCCCTCGATCGCCTGGCCAAGGCCGTCAAGGAGGGCGTACGGGAAGCCGGCGGGTTCCCTCTCGAATTCGGCACTATCTCCGTCTCCGACGGCATTTCGATGGGGCACGAGGGCATGCACTTCTCCCTCGTCTCCCGTGAAGTGATCGCGGACAGCGTCGAGACCGTCATGCAGGCCGAGCGTCTCGACGGATCGGTCCTTCTCGCCGGCTGCGACAAGTCGTTGCCCGGCATGATGATGGCGGCGGCCCGCCTCGACCTCGCCAGCGTGTTCCTCTACGCCGGCTCCACCCTCCCCGGCGTCGCCAAACTTTCCGACGGCAGTGAGCGGGAAGTCACCGTCATCGACGCGTTCGAGGCGGTTGGCGCCTGCTCGCGTGGGCTGATGAGCCGCGCCGACGTCGACACCATCGAACGGGCGATCTGCCCGGGCGAAGGCGCGTGCGGCGGCATGTACACGGCAAACACGATGGCCAGCGCCGCCGAGGCCATGGGAATGTCGCTGCCCGGCAGCGCTTCACCGCCCGCACCGGATCGTCGCCGCGACGGCTTCGCCCGCGAGAGCGGCAAAGCCGTTGTCGAGCTCCTGCGTCGAGGCATCACCGCCAGGGACATCCTCACCAAGGAAGCATTCGAGAACGCCATTGCAGTCGTCATGGCATTCGGCGGATCCACCAATGCGGTGCTCCATCTCCTCGCGATCGCGCACGAAGCGTACGTCCCGCTGACGCTCGACGACTTCGCTCGCGTCGGCGCGAAGGTCCCGCACCTCGCCGACGTCAAGCCTTTCGGAAAGCACGTCATGACGGACGTCGACCGTATCGGCGGCGTCCCCGTGATCATGAAGGCATTGCTCGACGCGGGACTCATGCACGGAGATTGCCTGACCGTCACCGGTAAGACCGTGGCGGAGAATCTCGCGCACATCACCCCGCCCGATCCCGACGGCAAGGTCCTGCGGGCGATGAACAAGCCCATTCACCCCACCGGAGGCATCACGATCTTGAAGGGGTCACTCGCGCCCGGCGGCGCGGTGGTCAAGTCGGCAGGATTCGAGTCTGATGTATTCGTCGGCACTGCACGGGTTTTCGAACGCGAGCGCGCCGCGATGGATGCTCTCGAGGACGGCACCATCACCGGCGGTGACGTTGTCGTCATCCGCTACGAAGGCCCGAAGGGTGGTCCCGGCATGCGCGAGATGCTGGCCATCACGGGCGCGATCAAGGGCGCGGGTCTCGGCAAGGACGTCCTGCTGCTGACGGACGGACGATTCTCGGGCGGCACCACCGGCCTGTGTGTCGGACACGTTGCGCCCGAGGCCGTCGACGGCGGTCCCATCGCGTTCGTTCGCGACGGCGATCAGATCCGGCTCGACGTGGGTACCGGACAACTCGAATTGTTGGTCGACGACTCCGAATTGGAAGCCCGCAAGAAGGGCTGGGAGCCGTTGCCGCCTCGCTACACACGTGGTGTGTTGGCCAAGTACTCCAAGCTCGTGGGATCAGCCTCGGGTGGAGCAGTGTGCGGCTGATCCCAGCCCGCCGCTAGATCGGCCGGTACCCGGCGCCGACACCTCCGTGGGCATTGATCGTGTCCACGATGGAGGTCATGTTGGTGCCGAGTTCCGGCCCCAGGCACGGCACCCAGAGGTAGGCGTTGACCATCGCGACCAGCGTCGTCCCGACCGTGACCGGGGCTCCCGAATCACCGTGGTCGACGCAGATCTGAGTCCAGGTGGATGCGTCGGCGCTCAGGTCTCCCCAGACGACGCCGCAGGTCGTGCCCGTCGTACGGCCTTCCTTGCAGGCTGTAGCCGGGAAGCTGGCTGGAGCGCCGATCGAGGTGATGGTTGCCGCGCCCACCGTTCGAACTGGTGTGACCTTGCCCGGATCGAACTGGATGACCCCGTAGTCCAGGTCCGGGTTCGACTCGACGAACGTGCCGACCACGCCTGCGTCCTCGTTGCTTTCCGGGATCACGAACGATCCAGGACCACCGCAGTGACCTGCGGTGATACCTACGAGTCTGCCGCCGTTGTCGTGACCGATAGTGGTCAACGTACAGACCAGCTGATTGTCGATGATGATGCCCGAACCACCACCCATGGGCGTGGGTGCAGCAACAGCGTTGCTGCTGACGATGAACCCGAGTCCGAGTGCCAAGACCAACGCTGCCAGAGCCGAAACAATTCGCTGCAACATCACAATCTCTCCGCCGGTAATCTCCCCGCTGCAAAAAACGCATACCCCGGAAAGTGCGGACCTACGCAGCGTTTCTAGTCGGTAGCTCCGAGCGCTTCGAGCATCTTGCGTGCCTCCTCGAGCTGACGACTCAACTCGTCGACTCGCGCTGCAGCCATGTCCCGTGCAGCGACGATGATGGACTCGACAGCCTCGATTGCGGTGGGCTCACCCAACTCGCGGACAGCTCGCTCGACCGCATCGGGTGCGACCGGAACTGCTTTGCCCGGACGCTTGGCGCCCTGTGTGACCGTCACGCTCCAGTCGTTGTCCGCGCCGGCATGGATGGTGACGCTGATACCGGCCGGCAGTTTCTTCGCACGCTTGACGGCCGGACGAGGTGTCGCGGCAGGGGCAGCAGTGGCAGTCGGTACCGGAGCGGGTGCAGGCTGCGCACGCGGCTTCGGTCGAACAGGCTCTACGAGTGGCTCCATCAGGGGCTCGGACTCCACAACTGGTTTGGGCCGTGGCGCCGGTTTGGCCGGTGCCGCGGAGACGCGGTTTATGCGCAATTCCTCTGCCTCGAAAGGCAATTCGTCGTTGACGCCTTTGGGGCGGATCATCACGGTGTTGCCGTCCACCGACACGACTTTCGCCGAGGTACCGGCTTCGATCCCCAAGCTGGGAGTCGCCTCGCGCAGATAGACGGTGGCGCGCTTGCCTTCGGCGACAGCCGTGGCGAGCGCTGCCAGATTGTCCGCAGTGAGGTGATCCGGCGTTGATGCGGCAGCGCCGGAACGTCTACGGGGTGGCATGCGCAGGTCCTTTCAGAAGTATCTCGTGCATTTCGGTATCGACAGTGCTTTTCTCGGGGCAACTCTTGCACAAGCCACCGACGTGTTGACTCTCACCGCCCGCCTGAGCCCGAGGATCCGTAGACGGTTCGGCCAATTCAGTACTGTTCTCGGGGCACCGCGTGGAAGATGGTGGACAGAAATTCGTTGCGGCAATAAGGAGCACGGTGAGCAGTTCGGAGTCAGAGTGGATCGACGAGGTCACCGAACCCGCCCCTGCTGAATCTCACGTTGCCGAACCTCACACTGCTGATCCGGTCGACGTCGATGCTCATCTGCTCAGCCGGATTCAAGCCGACATCGAGGAGTCCCTCCTCGGCGGACCGCGCTGCTTCACGCAATCGCAGATCGCGGAATTCGCCGGTGTGACACGCGAGCGTGCCGATCGTTTGTGGGTCGCGATGGGCTTTGCCGTCGACGAGGATCCCGACGCCGTCATGTTCACCCAGCAAGACGCCAACGCCCTCAAGACGATCATCGACATGGTCAATCGAGGAGTCATCTCGCAGAGCAGTGAGGTGGCTGCCGCCCGTTCACTGGGGCAGTCGATGTCGAGGTTGGCTGAGTGGCAGGTCTCGCTGATCAGCACACACATCATCGACCAGCTCGCCGACTCGGCAGATCACGAGCCCGAAGCGATCCGGAAGATCGTTCTGCGCCTCGGCGCCGAGATCATTCCTGCTGTCGAATCTCTGCAGACGTACGTGTGGAAGCGCCACGTCGCGTCGTCGACGGGCCGCAACGTCGGAAACCCGGGCGAAGAAGTAGCGAGTCGTGTTCTGGTCGTGGGTTTCGCCGACATCGTCGGGTACACCTCGCTGACCCGCGGCCTCGACTCCGCCGAACTCAACGATCTGCTCGAGCGGTTCGAGTCCGCGTCCACCGAAATCATCGGTCGCAACTACGGCTGGGTGGTCAAGACCGTCGGTGACGAGGTCATGTTTGCCGCCGAGAGTCCTCATCACGCAGCCGAGATCGCTTTGCAGATCCAGCAGGCGGTCCTCGCCGATCACGACGATCCGCAGCTTCGGGTGGGCCTGGCCATGGGGCCGACGTTGGTTCGCTTCGGAGATCTCTACGGTTCGGTGGTCAACAAGGCCGCGCGCCTCACCAGCTCTGCTCGTCCCGGCACCGTGCTGATCGACTCCGAGTTGGCCACCCAACTCGGCTCGGACGCCAATTTCAAACTGCGGCACCTACGTCCGCGACGAGTGCGCGGCATCGACAGGCTCGAGCAGTACGTGCTACGCCGCAATCTGGAGCCGTGAGCTCTCAGCTCGACACTCCGCGTGCAGCCAGAAAGTCGTCCACGATCTGCTCACACGCAGCCTCCCCGAGAGGCGTCAGCGTGGCCAGCTTGGTGAGCACCAAAGGTCCGACCAACTGAGCAAGTGCGACGTCGTAGTCGTACTCCCCCAACGCGTCGATCGCGTCCGGCGAGCGCAGGATCCGATCGAACGCGTGTCGGTACTGCTCGAAAACCGTCTGGCGCAGCGATCGCAATTCGGGCTTGTCCGTGGACAGAGCATCGACGCTCGAATAACCCTTCAGTTCCGGCCCCAAGCCGAGCCAGCACATCGCCGTCACCTGGATCGGTGCGCTTTCGATGGCCTTGGCCTGACTGGTCAACAACTCGAGCAACTGCGCGCGGAGATCGCCTTCACCGGACATCTCCGGCACCGGCGGCAGTAGACGTGCAAATGCCGCGGCGAGTAACTCCGTGCCGCTGTCGAAATGGCGGTACAGCGTCGCACGCGCGACGTTGGCCAACTTGGTGACGGCATCGATCGTCACGGCGTCGACGCCGCCTTCTGCCAGCAGCGTGGTCGCTGCGTCGAGCAACCTGGACCTGGAACGCTGTTTGCGCGGGTCCTCGTCGTTTCCCTGCTGTTCGATTCCCTGCTTGTCGATTCCCACCGTCACAACTTCAGTTATACCCACTTGGGGGTTGTGGAACTGCTGTTCTTGTAACGATACTGATGGTCTTGTTTCTATCGGGAGGTTTCGTGAGTAGCGATACGACGCTCGAACAGTCCACGTGGACCATCCGACAGATCTGGATGCTGACGGTCGCGTGCTGCGCCGTCGCGCTGGTCGTCGCAGCGATGGCCGCTCTCAACACGGCCCTTCCCGACTTGGCCCGCGATACCGGTGCAACACAGAGCCAGCTCACGTGGATCGTGGACGGGTACACGCTCACGCTGGCTTGTCTCTTGTTGCCGGCGGGCGCACTCGGCGATCGATACGGTCGACGAGAACTGCTCATGTTCGGACTACTCGTTTTTGCTGCCGGCTCGTCGATTCCGGTCTTCGCGGACGAACCGTCGTGGATCATCGTCTCCCGCGTGATCTCCGGCGTCGGCGCCGCATTTGTCATGCCGGCGACGCTGTCTCTACTCACTGCAGGTTTCCCGCCGACGCAGCGTGCCCGCGCCGTCGGAGTCTGGTCCGGCGTCGCAGGGTCCGGTGCAATCGCCGGACTTGTCGTCTCCGGGTTGCTCCTCGAAAAATGGTCGTGGCATTCGATATTCGTCAGCCTGGCCGTCGTCTCAGTTCTCATCCTCGTGGTGTCGTTCACGATCGTGACGTCGAAGGACACGGAGGCAACTCCACTCGATCTACCTGGTACAGCGCTGATCGCCGGCTCGATCGGGCTGTTCGTCCTCGGGATGATCGAGGCGCCGGCCCGTGGTTGGCTCGATCCGGTAGTTCTCGCGTTGCTGGTCGGCGGAATTGCCATGGCCGCGGTATTCAGCTGGGTCGAATTACGTACTCGCCATCCACTTCTGGACGTGAGACTGTTCGCCAATCGCGCATTCGGCAGCGGCGCAGCGTCACTGACCCTGCAATTCCTGGCGACTTTCGGCTTGTTCTTCCTGATCGTGCAGTATCTCCAACTGGTGCTCGACTACTCCCCCCTGCAATCGGCGCTCGCCCTGATGCCGATCGCTGTGCCGGTGATGGCGCTGTCCGTGGTTGCTCCCCTACTGATTCCGCGTATCGGCCTTCGCGCTCTCACCGCCACCGGGGTTGCCTTCCTCGGAACCGGAATTGCACTCCTGACGCGCTTGGATGCCAGTTCGACCTATGCCGAAGTCTGTGTTCCCTTGGTAGTGGCCGCCATTGGATTGGGTTTGTCGACAACCCCCGCCACTGCTGCCATCGTCTCCAACGCACCGGACTCCAAACAGGGGGTTGCCTCAGCAGTCAACGACGCAACCCGTGAGATCGGCTCCGCCATCGGCGTTGCACTGGCGGGAAGTATCCTCGCCGCCGGCTACGGAAATCACGTCCAGCCCGCGGTCGACTTGCTACCCGAACCGGCCAAGGAGCCGGTATCCGGTTCTCTGGCCGCCGCTCTCCACGTCGCCGAAGCAGCCGGGCCGCAGGGTGCCCAGTTGGCCGAATTCGCCCGTGAAGCCTTCATCAAAGGCATGGATCAAGGAGCACTCACGCTCGCTTCGATCATGTGGGTATCCGCGATCGTTCTGGGATTCTGGGCTCCGGGTCGTCAGCGAGACTGACCGCCTCGTCGGTACGCCGGGGCCTTGGTCGTCTGCTCCGACTGCAGAGTCTGCAGGAGGGGCATCGACCGGAGTGGCACCACAACCGAGAGAACCATGACGCTGGTCGACCGGGTGGCTATCCCCGACCGATTCAGTTCGAGCAGCGTCGCTTGCAAATCCTCGTGCGACGCAGCGGCAATCCGGCACAGCACGTCGCCGGAGCCGGTGGTGGCAAAGGCTTCGAGCACACCGGGGATTGCCTCGAGTTCCGCTGTGACGGTGTCGAGCGCCCCCTGGGCGATCTGCAAAGTCACGAATGCCTGTACTCCGAAACCCGCTGCAGCCAAATTGATGTGCGGCGCGTATCCGGCGATGACGCCCGCATCTTCCATCCTTTTCAATCTCGCCTGCACTGTCGCCCGCGCAACCTTGACCTGACGCGAAAGCTCCAACGCACCGGCTCTCGGGTGCTTGTTCATCGCGTCCAACAGAGCCAGATCCACTGCGTCGAGATTCACGTCTGCTCCACTCGTCGTTCAACTATGCAAATTGCCTACAAAACAGTGCCACCATCTTCGCATTCCGGCGCTGTGTCTACTTTCAACTACCTCCGTTGACTACCCAACCTCTGAAGGACTTATCTGTTTGTACTGGCAGTGCCGAACATAACTCGAGCACCGCGCTGTGTACATCGCACTCAGAGGGGACTCACCATGACCGTCGAACAGACTCTCACCGACGACGAACAGTTGGCCGGCCTGGATCTGGAGCAATTACGCCAGCTGGTCGGACTGGTCGAGTACGACAGCGATCACGATCCCTTCCCCGTGAGCGGTTGGGACGGCCTCGAATGGATCGTCGGAAATGCCACGCAGACTTCACATTTCTTCCAGTCTGCGTTCGGCATGGAATTGGTGGCCTATTCAGGCCCGTCGACGGGAAACCGCGACCACCACGCGTTTGTACTCAAAAGCGGGGCCGTGCGGTTTGTCGTCAAAGGTGCTGTGGATCCGGCAAGTCCGCTGATCGAACATCACAGCCGTCACGGCGACGGTATCCGCGACATCGCGCTCAGCGTCCCTGACGTGGACAAGTGCATCGCACACGCCATCACCCAAGGCGCGACGGTGTTGAGCGAACCGCACGACGTCACCGACGAGCACGGCACCGTTCGCCTGGCCAGCATCGCGACGTACGGCGAGACTCGGCACACCCTCGTCGACCGTTCCCGCTACACCGGCCCTTACCTTCCCGGATACGTCGAACGGACGTCGTCGTACCGCAAGCGTGACGGCGCGCCCGAGCGCATCTTCCAGGCCCTCGACCACGTCGTCGGCAACGTCGAACTCGGCAAGATGGACCAGTGGGTCGACTTCTACAACCGGGTCATGGGATTCACCAACATGGCCGAGTTCGTGGGCGGCGACATAGCCACCGACTACTCCGCGCTGATGAGCAAGGTCGTCTCGAGCGGCAATCACCGAGTCAAGTTCCCACTTAACGAACCTGCCATCGCGAAGAAGCGGTCACAGATCGACGAGTACCTCGAGTTCTATCAAGGTCCCGGCGCTCAGCATCTCGCGCTTGCGACCAACGACATCCTCGGAGCAGTCGATGCTCTGGTCGACGAAGGAATCGAGTTTCTCTCTACTCCGGCTTCGTATTACGAGGATCCCGAATTGCGCGCGCGTATCGGAGAGGTTCGAGTTCCGATCGAGGAATTGCAGAAGCGAGGCATCCTCGTCGACCGCGACGAGGACGGCTATCTTCTTCAGATCTTCACCAAGCCGATCGGAGATCGTCCCACCGTGTTCTTCGAGATCATCGAACGCCACGGCTCACTGGGATTCGGACTGGGAAACTTCAAAGCCCTGTTCGAAGCGATCGAGCGTGAGCAGGCCGCGCGGGGCAACTTCTGAAGTAGGTCAGCTGTTTTCGGTCCACGCCCAGACCACCGCGGGTCGCCCGGTGGCACTGACCCGGACTCGTTCGTCCGTACGTTCCAGCCCTGGCAACGCTTTGAGCGTCCGGTTCAAATTGCCCGGGTCCGGACGCACACCGGAAAGCTCCTCCGCCACGGCCAGCGCGTACGACGCCGGAAACGACGGACCCAGTAGTGCCCGCGTGAATGCCTGATCTCGCCACAACAGGGTGTCAGCAAGGATCGGGCGGGTATCGGCGACTATCCGATTGTGGTCGAACGCAAGGTCCCCCGGGTTGTCCCAGCTCACCCATTCGGCCGAACCCGGCACCTCGTCCGACGAGATCACTGCCCACATGGTCACCGAGAGCGTCGGACCGCGGGGGTCTCGATTGGGTTCGTCGAACACGGTCAATTGACCGCTGACGAGGATCTTCTCGTCGGGAATTCCGAGCTTGGTGGTCACGGCTCGCCTGGCGGCGTCCTGCAACCGCTCACCGGCGCCCAGCAGTACACCGGGCAGCGCCAACTGCCCGGTGTACGGCTCCGCTTGCCGCGGAGTGACGGCAAATCGCAACATCCCGGGTTCCGGATTGCCGAACCGGAGCGCGATGACATCGATCGAGACAAGTGACTGGTCCACACCGTCCATCATGCAGGCACTGGGCATCGCATCTGACGATCGACCCGGTCGGCACCGTTCGCGGTCAGCACTACCGGCGCACCCATTTCCTCGCTCAGATACCGGGCGAAATCCTCCGGGTCGGCCGGAAGTTCCTTCGGCACGACCCCTACGGCTTTCAGGGAATCTGTCAGCGCCTGCTGGTGATCGAGATCCTTCCACTCTCCGACCGGAACGAACGGCAATCCTTCGTACGCGTGCACCCCGTGGATCGGGACGCCTGCAGCCCGCGCGCGATCCATCGCGTCGAGATGAGTAAGCGCCAAACCGTCGACGCCACCGCTCACCTCGATTGCGTAGTGCAACAACAACTCGTCGAGGTGGCCCATCCGGAATCCGCCTTGATACTCACCCGTCCCGTTGTGCAGCTCGGGCAACACCTTCGCCAGCTCCGGATCCTCCGTCGGGAAGGGCCCAGCTCCGTGTCGTGTCATGTACGTGCGGGTGACGCCGAGTACGTAACTGTCCCGGCCCAACTCGTCGATCATCGCTCGCGCGTTGGACGGTTCGACCGTCGACCACGTGGTGTGTGGGTGAAACCCCCGCCACTCGTCGAGAAGGACACCTTGTGCCCCCTCGAATACCAGACGACCACGGGCACCCAACGCGCCCAGCGCATCCGGGTCGGCGATGTCCACGACGGCACCGAATTCCGCGTACATGTCGACCATGTCGTCGATCGGCGGAAAACCGTGGCGACTCTCCGCGATCAACGGTCCGTAAAATGTGGCCATCGTCGACAACTTACGACGCAAGGAGTCAGGTCGCCGGCAGTCTCCCACCGTAGGCGCATTCGCAACTTCGAGCGCATACGCCGCGGTCTCACCGATCCCCTTGCCGCACGAGCCGTGTCGGTTACCGCCGCGAGCATCCTCACGAGCCCTGTTGGCGGCCACGTGAATCGGCGTCGTCAACAATGCGCGCGCGTCGATCCGTATCAAATCGAACGGATTTCGAACTCCGAGCGCTTCCAGAGCACGCGCCTCCCGGGCGAGCGCGATGGGCTCGACCAACACGAATCTCGAGAGAAACGTCGGGACGCCGGACAGCGTTCCCGAACCGAACTGCGAAAACGTGTGGTGGCGCTCGCCGACCGTCACGTTGTGCGCTGCCTGTGCCCCACCGTTGAACCGGACCACTGCGGCCACACCCAAATCGGCTTGGTCGGAGCAAAGCCAATCGACGGTTGCTCCCTTCCCCGCATCTCCGAACCCGAGGTCTACGACGACGATATCGCGGTCTTCAAACGGCTCCATCATGCTCTCCTTCTATGCGAAATCGACATCGTCCGTATCGGTTCCGAGATCGTGGGGCAACCCGGCCACCGTCGCGGTGCTGCGCCCTGGAATTAGAGCGAGAGCCTTGCCGACGGTCTCGGCTTCAGCTCTTGAACCGATGTCGCGGAGATCCGCCAGTCCGTCACGCAGGTCGATGCGGTCCTCGCCGATTCCGACCGTCAGCGCGATCAGTTCGCACACCGCAGCGGGGTCGTCGAGTTTGACGAAGCGTTCACCGAGCAACTTCTTCCAGTGATCCGCGATTTCCGGATCGTTGAAGTACGACGACTGATCTGGCAGAACGAAGTAGACATTCCATCTTTCTTCGAGTTCACGGTAGATCGACGAGACCGATACGTCCTGACGTACCTTGTCCCCGATCACCGAACGGATGTGACGAGCCGAGAGCCGCGGCTTGTTCAGCTCGTCGCCGATGATGAAGAGGTAGCCTTTCCTTCCGCGCTTCTCCCAGGCATCCGTACTGGTGTGGCGCGCCATGAAATATGCTGCCAATTCATAGCTTTCCGACTTCTGTCCGCCACCGTTGCCCTCGAGGAAGATCGTCCGAAGCTGCTCGTCCATCGCGTTACCCGACTCGAACTGACCGACTTGTAGTGGCACCTGATCGGAATCGGCGTCGCCGATACCACCGAACAGAATCTGCGGATCATCCGCGTATCCCTTGCGTTGCAGCAGCCCGTGCAGCTTTCCGAGCTTGTCCTGCATGATTCGCGGAACAGCGCCCATCGAGCCGGTGACATCGAAAAGCACTGCTATCGGGAGAGAATCGGGGTGCCCGGCCGAGTCTCGGCATTCACGCTTGTCGACGCCGAAGGGGTCGAGGGTCGGGTCCGCTTTCCAACTGCTTCGCGGACGCGACCGAAGCGAATCGGTGTAACCGAAATCGTCGACACCGCGTGCGGCACGAAAAGTCTTGCCCGCCAAATAGGTGTTGTCGTCCCAGTATCCGTAGCCCATGACAATCACTGTCCTTTCGTGGATGGAACTGCGAACGGACGAAATGTCCGCTGGCCATAGAGAAGATCGAGGAGTTCGTCGAACTCACCCAGTAGGTCGACCGCGTCGGGACGCAATCTCGGGTTGTCCTGCATGCTGCCGTCGGCAAACGCCTTCATCCGTTCGTGGGTCTGCTCGCCCAGCATTCGGAGCATCAAATGATGAGCCATGTAGACGTCCCAGGCCGGAGACGCTCCTTCGCCGAGTTCCGGTGGGTACGAATCACGATCGGAACCGATCGTCGCCACCGGGCGGCTGCCCGTACGGGTGGCAAAGGACCAGCCGACCAGCACCACCCCGTGCCGATCAGGCTCGATCAGCACGTTCTCCGCGGTAATCGCCGTGTGCACCCAACCAGTCGCATGCGCTGCTGCCAGAGCCCGAAGTAGCCGTCGGTGCATCCACGCCCAGTCCCGTGGATCGAGGCCACCTGGATACGCCTCACGGACGTCGGCGAGACTCACAAAACCTTCGGTCAGATCGTCCAACACATCGATCTGACGTCTCGTGCCGCTGCCCACATGGGTGATTTGATCGATCAATCGCGGGAAGTACGAGACTGCCCAACCGGCTTCGCACGAATTCTCGATGTCCGTCAACACATTCCGTTCGGCCTCGATCATCGAGTTCGCCCGAGGGTCTCGCGGAATCTTCAGTACGACACCGGCATCGGACCGGTACAGGTTAGCGACCGAGCCGCGCGCTACCAGTCCACCCAACGTGTACTCGCCCCGCTCGCCGACATAAACGGGCCGAGAATCTGCCGGCTCGAACTCCGCTGTCCAACTGCGGTATAGCTCGTTCAACCGAGATGTCGCGGCCGAGTATCGCACCCGATCTTCGGGCTTCGCCCGGTCCGGATGAATGGCGGAGGCGAGCCGATGAAAACGACGCTTTGCAGCGCGACGGGTGTCGAGATCGCTGGAGTCTCCCCCGAACACATCGGCCGAAACTCGTGCTGCCTCGACGATTTCAAGTGCCGTGCTGATCGTTTTCATAGTTTTAGTCTATCTGACTAAAACGAAGACGGCAAGAATGCGTATTTCATCCGAGTACATGCGCATCACATCAGGACACGGCAATCACCTGGCGGTACCGAGGGCTGAAACAGCTTTGCGTAGCTCGATCACTGCCAGACTGCTGTCGCCCTCGCGGGTACACAGATCGATCGAACACTGCTCGATGTCGGAAATGCGCACGAAACTGATATCCGAGCGGGTGTAGTACTCGGCAATGGTTGCTGCCGTTATCACCACCGCCCGACCGTTGGCGACAACCTCGAGCGCTTCGTCCATCGTGCGGACAGAGGGACCGTACCGGACGGGTACACCACTCGGGCGCGGGTCCACCGACCACCATTTCACCCATTCGGGTGGCGCACCGTCACTCGAAACCTGCACAGTCCCATCTATTTCAGAAATCTCGATACTCGTACGGCCCGCCAGTCGGTGTCCTCGAGGCAGGGCCACCACCCGCGGTTCGACGCCGATCCGTTCGAGCACCACACCGTCGAGCACCGGCAGTGGAGGGCGCACGAAGGCGGCATCGACGGTCGCGCTCGCCACCGCGGAAACCTGTTGGGACCAGTCCAATTGGACCAGCTCCACCTCCGCATGCAACGAATCGATCACCGCACGTCCCAAACTTCCGGCCGCCCCGTTGATGAATCCGATCCGCAACCGCCTGGCCCGCCGACGCTCGAGTGCGTCGAGCCCGTTCATCGCGCGAACGGCGAACTCGAGAGCGGGCCGCGCATCCGCGACGAACACCTCACCCGCGGCGGTGAGCACCACCGGGTGCGAACTGCGATCAACCAACTCGACACCCACCTGTTCCTCGAGTCGACGAATCTGCTGACTGAGAGCAGGCGCCGTGACGAACAACCGGTCTGCCGCTCGGCCGAAGTGCCCTTCCGCCACGACGACGAGCAACGAGGACACCAACCGCAGATTCAGATCTTCACCTCTTCTCGCCTTTTTCATTACCGTCCATTCGGTTGTCTTAGGCCGCTGTTCGCCAGCAAAGTGATGACCATCACGGTATCTGAACAGCGGAGTTAAGCAAACCGGCAATTGTCGAACGAAGTTCTACATGTACAGCGAATGCCACGTCAGGTCACAGTTGTCGCAGATCCGGACAGCCCGCCGAATCCGCGAAACCAGGAGATGTGATGAGCAAGTACGAGCACGAATTCGTCCACATGATGGATGGCGTCGAAAAGCAATTGGAAACCATCGACAATCCGCGGCACCAGAAGATCCTCCGAAACTACCGGCGCCACGCATTGCTCGAGGTCTCCGGTCGTTACAAGGAAATCCTCTCGCCCGACATGACCGTCGAAGAACCCGTCTACCGGTTGTTCGAAGACGGGCAGTCGATTGTCCTCGACGGCATGGACGCCGTCACCAACTTCTACCAGTCACTCGCCGAGACGGACACCCTTGTCATGTGGACCGGACAGTCCGACTTCGCGGTCTCCGACAGCGGATTCTCGGGTGAGACTCTCTTCAGTCAATTCGTCCCAGGATCGATTCTGGGAGACGGGGTGTTCGGCGCGGTGCACGAATCGGGTGGATCCACCCCCGCAGCCCCCGAACAGTCGTCGGACATCGACCCCGACGGTTGGTATCTCGTGCGTCGGACCTTGGCATTTGTCTGGCCGTACGACGAGCAGGGGCGACTCATCGGTGAGCATGTCTACGAAGATTCTGCTTCGAAAGTCGTGACCAAGGTGGACCCGAGCGAAGTCATCACGGCGGCGCGCGCAGCCGAACTGCTTGCCCCACTGCTCGAAACGCACCTGCCGTGAGCGCGCCCGTAGCCATTGTCACCGGCGCAGCTGCCGGGTTGGGCGCCGCTATTGCCGAGCGCCTTGCGGAGGACTTCGGCACCCTGCTTCTCCTCGACATCGAAGAGGCCGCACTCGCCGACACCGCAGCACGCCTGGAAAGCCTTGGCGTAGCAGTCCACACGGCACGATGCGATGTTCGACGTGAAGGTGACGTCAAGAACGCCTTCGACGTGGCTGCATCGGCCGGAAGCCCGACTGCACTCGTCAACGGCGCCGGAATCGGCGTCTTCACTCCGTTCCTCGAGATCACCGAAGACCAGTGGGACAACACCTTTGCGGTGAACACCAAGGGCAGCTTCCTGATGTGCCGCGAATTCGTGAGCAGAACCGAGGGTCCGGCAGCGATCGTCAACATCGCGTCGATCGGTGCCCGCTTGGGCGGTGACATGCTCGCGCACTACGGACCGTCGAAGGCCGCCGTGATCGAGATGAGTCACAGCGTCGCCCGGATCGGTGCGACTCGAGGACTTCGCTCGAATACGGTCATGCCCGGCCTGATCCTCACCGACATGTGGCTTCGAACCATCAAGGAACTGCGTCGACGCGATCCCTCGCTCACAGATGTTTCCGATGCTGACGTCTTCGATTCTTTTGTCGCACAGATGGTTCCGATGGGTCGAGCTCAGACGCCCGGAGACATCGCCGAGATGGTCGCCTTCTTGCTCAGTGACAAGGCTCGCAACGTCACCGGCCAGACGATTGCCGTCGACGGCGGCGCCGTGATGACCTGATCGGGTCGATGGCGGTCAGCCCCAGCGCGACTGGCCGCCGTCGAGCGGGATCGTGGCACCCGTGAGGTACCCGGCGTCTTCGCTGACGAGGAAGACGACGGCACGACCGATGTCGGTCTCGGGGTCTCCGACGCGTCCCAGCGGAATACCTGCGACAAATGCCGCTGCCTCTTCGGGATTCTTGTCCATCCACCACTGCAACGCGGGAGTCTTGGCGTGCGGGGCAACATTGAGAACGCGAATGTTGTCCTTGCCCCATTCACAGGCCGCAGCGCGGGTCAACGAGCGCATGCCTTCTTTGATGGAACCGTAAGCGCCGTAGTTACTGGCATCCCAGCGCACCGCCGCCGAGGTGACCATGTTGATGATGACGCCACCGCCACGACTGTTCATGTGGGGGTACGACGCCTGCATCATGCGCAGGGTGGCGAGCGGCCCCGTCGCGAAGGAACGCTCGAAGTCTTCGTCGAGCACGCTCAAGAGTGGGCCGGGCTTGCAGTCGTTGGCGTTGTTGACCAGGATGTCGATTCCGCCGAACAGTTCGACGGTACGGTCCACGGCGTCGGTGATGTCGTCCTTCTTGCTGACGTCGCAGACCACCGCCTCACCGCGCGCACCGATGTCAGCCAGTAGTCCGCACGTGGTGTGCAACTTGGATTCGGTGCGGCCGGCAACGGCGATCACGGCGCCCTCTTTGGCCAAGGCCAGGGCAATCCCCTGCCCGATTCCCTGACCCGCACCGGTGATGAGTGCGACTTTGCCTTCGAGCTTGCCCATGTGACTACTCCAATGTCCGTCGACGCAGAGGTCCCTTTTGCGGGAGGGACCGGTCGATTCTGGTGACTGCCGCTGTTTGTCGTCTACACTCGACCTACAAAACAACCAAGCACTTGCTTGACCCTAAGGTGTGCGACCACGTCGCGTCAATCACATTGGGCGGCAATTCAGCTCGGCACCGCACCAGGAAGGCTCCACCGTGACACTGCCCAACCCCGTCGATTTCAGCGGACGCTCGGTGATCGTCACCGGCGGCACCAAAGGCATCGGCTACGTCATCGCCGAAACCTTCCTCGCCGCGGGTGCGAACGTGCTGGTCTGTGGCCGTAACGAGCCCGAAAACCTACCCACCGCCGACGGTCGTAGCGCAGCCTTTCGCGCCACGGACGTCCGCGATCCCGCCGACGCCGCAGCCCTCGTCCAGGATGCCGTCGAGCGCTTCGGCCGTCTGGACGTCCTGGTCAACAACGCCGGCGGCTCCCCCGATGCCGATGCTGCGACGGTGTCACCCCGCTTCGTCGAGAAGATCGTGGCCCTGAACCTGTTGGCACCCTTCAACGTTGCCCAGGCCGCAAATGCAGTGATGCAGACTCAGGACGACGGCGGTGCCATCATCAACATCGGCAGTGTCTCGGCGATCGACCCGCAGCCCGGAACCGCGGCGTACAGCGCAGCCAAGGCAGGCCTCCTCGTTCTGACCAAGGCATTGGCCCTCGAATGGGCGCCGAAGGTCCGGATCAACCACATCACCACCGGCCTGATCCGTACCGAGGCTGCCGCCGAGGTCTACGGCGCCGACGGCGGCGCTGCGGTCACCAGGACCATTCCGATGGAGCGCATGGCCGTGCCGGCCGATATCGCCAACTCCTGCCTGTTCCTGGCGAGCCCGCTCTCCTCGTACGTGAACGGCGCCGACATCGCCGTTCACGGCGGCGGTGAGTACCCGGCTCGCTACATGGCGACCCACCAGGATTGAAACAAATACGAAGCAGCCCCTGAGCGGATTCGCTCGGGGGCTGCTTCTTCGTGTGAACAACTGCGGGGCGCGACGAGGGGTCAAGCACCCCGCAGTTGAGTCTGGAGGGACTAGCGAGCGGAGAAGCTCACTCGTGCACCGGAAATCGCTACCTGATCACCCTTGGTGACCTGGAAGGCCAGGTCGTCGGGAGTTCCCCACGCAACGATGGACGGCGCTTCACCCGGATGGATTGCCGCAGCGAATCGACCCTCGAGGCTCACGAGGTCCGCCGGATGCACTCCGGCGACCCGGGCAAGCTCGAGCGTGCTCGCGGCCAACGTGCACAGGCCGTGCATGATCGGACGCGGCTGGTTGATCCGCGCCGCAGCCTCGGGATCGATGTGGATGTGGTGCTTGTCGCCCAGGAGCCGGTACATCGCCGTCTGGTTCTCCGCTGTGGTCAACACACCGGTCAACGAAGGCTCGCCGGTCGGCTCCGCCGGACGTGAGGGTCCACGTTCTCCGCCGAATCCACCGGCACCGGGGGCAAAAAGTGACCAGGTCGCGACGAAGTATTCGCACTCCACCTTCACTTCGAACACGGCCGCTGCGCCCTTGTCCCACACCTCGCCGACCGAAGCCTTCAAGGTCACGTCACCGCTACGCGGAAGCGGAGCAAGCACTTTCAGCTCTTGCGAGCCGTGCAGTGCCGTCGAGGTGTCGAAGGCGCCCGCCGAACCCAGAGCGTCGGGAGCCCACTGCGCCAGCGTCAGAGCAAAGGTCGGCAGTACCCGAAGCTGATCCTCGAAGACGAGGTCCAGCTCGGTCGCCTTGGCGCCCACGGCAAGTGCGTACAGGATCGCGTCGCGCTCGGTGTACGACACGGTGCGGGTCCCGAGATCGGCTCCACGCCAATCGCCGGCGGTCTTCGCAGCTTTCGAAGTTGTCACTGTCTTTTCCTCTCTCAAACAGCGCCGAGAACGAGACCGCTGGTGGGTACTGCTGTTCCGGCTGTGACCAATACGTTTTCGACGCCCTCGGGCTGGTTGGTCGACGTGCCTCGCACCAGTCGCACACCTTCGGCAATTCCGTTGACACCGTGCAGGTACGCCTCGCCGACCTGACCACCGTGAGTGTTGGACGGCAGGCGTCCACCGATCTCGAGGTTGCCTTCGCGGATGAAGTCCTTTGCTTCGCCTGGCTTGCAGAAGCCCAGTTCTTCGAGCTGGGGAAGCACCAACGGAGTGAAGTGGTCGTACAGAATCGCGGCGTTGATGTCATCAGGGGTCAGGCCGCTCTGGCCGTACAACTGACGAGCAACCAGGCCCATCTCCGGGATACCGGAGATGTCGGGCCGGTAGTAGCTGGTCATCATGTGCTGATCCTTGCTACTGCCCTGAGCGGCGCCCTTGATGACGACGGGCTTGTTGGCCAGATCCTTTGCGCGCTCGGCAGAGACGATGACCAATGCCTGGCCACCGTCGGTTTCCTGGCAGCAGTCGAGCAGGTGCAGCGGCTCGGCGATCCAGCGCGAGTTCTGATGGTCCTCGAGCGTGATCGGACGCTCGTAGAACCAAGCAGCCGGGTTGTTGGCGGCATGCTTGCGCGCCACCACTGCAACTCGTCCGAAGTCCTCACTCGTCGCACCGTACTGGTGCATGTAGCGGCGGGCGAACATGGCGACCCACTGAGCGGGAGTCGACAATCCCTGCGGAGTCATCCACGCATATGCCGCGCGATCCGCGGTGCTGTCCATGGGGCGATCGTGCTGCCCTAGGCCGTAGCGCACACCGGAGCGCTCGTTGAAGGCGCGGTAACAAACCACGACGTCGGCAACACCCGTCGCAACTGCCATGGCCGCCTGCTGCACGGTGGCACACGCAGCGCCGCCACCGTAGTGAATGCGCGAGAAGAACTTCAGCTCGCCGAGACCACAGTTGCGAGCCACGATCGCTTCGCCGTTCGTCTCCGACGTGTAGGTGGACAGACCGTCGACCTCGGACGGATCGATACCGGCGTCAGCGAGTGCCGCGACGATGGCCTCACACGCCAACTGCAGTTCGGTGCGGCCGGAGTTCTTGGAGAACTCGGTGGATCCGATGCCGACGATGGCGGCGGCTCCCGAGAGTGGGCTGATCGCCATCAGGGCCTCTCCTCTTCCTTGAAAGCGACTGCGACGGTGCCGGATGCATGGTTGCCGAGGCTGTTTGCACCCTGCACCTTGACCACGACCACTCCGTCTTCCTTGGACACGACCTCACCGGTCATCGTCATGGTGTCACCCGGGTAGTTGGGCGCCCCGAGACGAATGGCGATGCGGCGCAGGGTCGATGCAGATCCGGCCCAGTCCGTGACGTATCGACCGACAAGACCGTTGCTCGTGAGGATGTTCATGAAGACATCCTTCGAGCCACGCTCCTGGGCCAGGCTCGGATCGTGGTGCACGTCCTGAAAATCGCGAGTGGCGATTGCCGTGGCGACGATCAACGTGCGGGTCAGCGGGATCGCCAACTCGGGCAATGCCTCTCCGACAACGACGTCTGCGTAACTGCGACCGGCAAGTACGGTCATGCGAGCACCTCCACACCGGATGCGAGCTGCGCACCCAGACGCGCCAGATCGGAGCTGGAACCACCGAGGGTGGCAGCAATCTGCTTGCCCCACAACAGGTGACGGTGAACCGGGTAGTCGGTGTCGACGCCCATGCCGCCGTGAACATGCGTGGTGCGATGCACGACGCGCTGTCCGCCGTCGGTAGCCCACCACTTGGCGACCAGTACCGAGGTGCCGAGATCCAGTCCCTCGGAGATGCGCCAGGCGGCCTGCCACAGTGTCACGCGCATCGCTTCGAGATCGATGTAGCAGTCAGCGAGTTGATGATTGACGGCCTGGAAGGTCGCCAGCGGACGGCCGAACTGCTTGCGGCCGTTCAGGTACGTGACGGCCTGCGCGACTGCACCCGACCCGACGCCCCATTGGATTGCGGCCAATGCCAGCTGAACGCGGTCGATCAGCCACGGAACCGTGGTGCCGTCAGCCGCACCGATCAGCTGCGCGGGGGCACCGGCAAAGGTGACGTTGGCACAGATCTCCCAACTGGTGGACTGCGTCTGTTCGAGCGTCACTCCCTCGGCACTCAGGTCGACCAGCAGCAGTGCCGTACCAGTGGAAGCGGTTGCCGAAACGAGAGCAAGGTTCGCGACGTGAGTCATCGGCACTACTGCCTTCTCACCCGTCAGAGTCCAATTGCCGTCGGCGTCCTGCTCAGCCGTGGTCAGTGGGTCGCCGCCAGTGTACGGACCGAACTCTTCGAGACCGACGGTCAGGAATCGACTGCCGTCGGCAACTCCCGGAAGGAGTTCGGCGCGAAGGGAATCAGAGCCGAATTCGTTGACAGCCAATGCTGCAAGGGTCGTTTCCCAGATCGGCACGGCCGCAACGTGACGTCCCTGCTGTTCGAGCAGTGCGTACAGCTCGGACAAGCCGAGGCCACCGCCGCCGAACTCCTCCGGCAGGGCGATACCGAGCAACCCGGTGCTCGCGAGCTCACGCCACAGTTCACGGTCGACGCGCTCAGCGGAGAGTTCGATCTCCTTGGTGCGCTCGATCGTTGCCTTGCTGGTGAAGACCTCGTCGGCCAGTGCGCGAATTGCTTCCTGCTCTTCGCTGAAATTGAAGTCCATCAGTGCTCCTCGCGTACGGCCGGCCGGAACGCGGGAAGCGTCAGATCCGGGTCGGCGTCGATCCAGTCAAGTTCCACGGGCATGTCGACCACGACATCTTCGGGCGCGATACCCACCATGTTGGCGATCAATCGGGTTCCCTCTTCGAGTTCGATTACCGCAACGATGAGCGGGTAGTCGAACGCGTCGATCTTGGGGTGATGATTGACCACGAAGCTGTACACCGTGCCACGCCCCGACGCGTCGATCGTGTCCCACTCGAGTGACTGGCACTCGCCGCACATCGGGCCGGTGGGATGACGCAACGTCTTGCAGGACGTGCAGCGCTGGATCACCAGACGGTGCTCTTTGGCCGCTTCGAACCAGAAAGCGTTGTCCGCGTTGAGAGCCGGACGCGGACGCAGTGCACGAGGAGCTTCGGGCGCAGCAGATTCCTGAGGTTTGAACCGCAGCGTCCGCCACCGCTGGGTGCCGACAACCTGATCGTCACCGTTGCGGTAGGTCTTGAGCGTCGTGACGAAGTGTCCGACACCGAGGCCGGTCTTCTTCTCCGGCGAAATCGACTCGATGACCTCGGTGTAGTTAACGCGATCGCCTGGGCGCAGTTCGGCGAAGAACTCCTGATCGGAATCGGTGGCCACGACAGAGCTGTAGCCGGCTGCGTCGAGGGTGGCGATCAGATCGGTCCACACCTGCGACGGGTCGTTGCCCGCCATCTTGTCGGTAAAGGTCCGCATGATCCAGACCTGAAGCATCTGAGCGGGAGCGACGACGCCGTCACGACCGGTGGCGCGGGCAGCGTCGTCGTCGAGGTAGACGGGGTTGATATCGCCCATGGTCTCGGCCCAATGCCGGATCATGGGGATGTTGACCTCGTCTGGCCCCCAGGTGGTGGGAACAAGCGTCTGGCCTACAAAAGCGTCGAGTTGCGCCGAAATGTCGCTCACTTGACCCTCTTTTCGCGAACGAGTCCCAAGCCGATGGTGCCGACCATGTCCCGCAGAACTTCGTTGACGCCGCCGCCGAAGGTGTTCACGACACCCTGACGCGAGATCTGCTCGATCTGACCGGCAAGCAGAGCGCCCGGAGACTCGGGGCGGATGCGACCGGCGGAGCCGAGAATTCCGAGCAGGGTGCGGTAGACGTCGACGTGAGTCTCGGTCCCGTACGTCTTGGTGGCACCGGCGTCGGCTCCGGAGAGCGTGTCCTGTGCGACGGCTGCCGTCATCTTCCAATTCAGCAGTCGCATGGCCTCGAGCTTGGCGTGTGTGCGAGCGAAGTCCTGTTGCACCCACGGGATGTTGATGGCGCCGTTTTCCTTGGCCCAGTCCAGGACCAGGTTCCACAGACCGTACGTGCGACCACCGATGGCCGCCAGGCCGATTCGCTCGTGGTTGAGCTGAGCCGTGATGAGCTGCCAGCCGCCGTTGACCTCGCCCACAACGTCCTTCGACGGAACTCGAATGCCGGAGTAGTACGTGGACGTCACCATCAAACCGCCGACGGTGTTGATCGGTGACCACTCGAAGCCTGCATCCTCGGTGGGGACGATCAGGATCGAGATTCCCTTGTGCTTGGGGGCATCCGCGTCGGTGCGGCAGGCCAGCCACACGTAGTCGGCAGTGTTGGCGCCACTGGTGAAGATCTTGTTGCCGTCGACGATCCACTCGTCACCGTCGAGAACCGCACGAGTCTTGAGTGACGCAAGGTCGGTGCCGGCCTCGGGCTCGGTGTACCCGATTGCGAAGACGATGTCGCCGGCCAGGATGCCGGGCAGGAAACGTTCCTTCTGTTCTTCGGTGCCGTACTTCATCAACGTCGGTCCGACGGTATTGACCGTCACGAAGGGAAACGGCAGACCTGCGCGCTGAACCTCGTCGAAGAACACGAACTGCTCTTCGATGGAGCGTCCCTGTCCACCGAATTCCTTGGGCCAGCCGATACCGAGCCAACCGTCCTTGCCCAGCAACTTCACGATCTCGCGGAAGTACTCGCCACCCACACCTTGCTCGCCGGCCGCGCGACGCTTCTCTTCCGGCAGCAGCGCCGCGAAGTACGCGCGCAACTCCTTGCGGAGCTCCTGCTGCTCGGGCGATTCCCTCAGATCCATCGCTGTTTCTCCTATGGCATTCATGGCTGGCAACTCTTGGCCTGGACGCTAACCAGATGCCCAGGTGGGCGCTGTGAGTGTCTCGATGAGCGGGAAGCCGAAACATGAGCGGCGTCACATAGGGTGAGATATGCGCATGGACTCCTCGGATCGCGTCGCTCTCACCGACTTGGCCGCCAGGTACGCACAGGCCGTCGACCGCCGAAACACCACTGCACTTGCGGCTCTCTTCACTGACGACGTGGCATTCGTCTTGCCGCCGGCACTGAACGGAACGGGTGCGCCGACGGAGATACGTGGGAACTCCGTCGTCAGCAGTTCGGTGGTCGATGCCGTCTCACATCTGCACTCGACCCGGCACATCGTCGAGCAGCAGATCCTCGACCTCGACGGCCCCACCACCGCACACGGTGAGGCTTACTGCTCCGCTCACCACATCTATCCGCGGGGCGAGGGCCACCGGGACAACCGGATCGAGATTCGTTACCAGGACAGCTTCGAAAAGATCGACGGCACCTGGCTGTTCTCGCGTCGCGAACTGGTAGTCGATTTTGCCGAGGACGTTCCGGTCATCCTGCTCGGACAATAGGTACATGAAAAAATCGCGGTGATTCTGTATCTCCTCACGGGAGGTTTACCGGGCTAGCGTTCAGCAACTGTCACGCCATCTCGGCGTGCGTTCGGCTATGTCTTGGAGATTCACATGTCACGCTCGCGCACCAGAAGATTCCTCGCTGCCTTCGCAGTGGCCGCCGTCGCAGTCGGAACCGTAGCCGCGTGCTCGAGCGACAACTCCTCCGACGAGAACGCACCTCTTCGCATCGTCGCTTCTTCGGTTCCGCACGCCGAGATCCTGAAGTTCGTCGAAGAAAAGGGCCTGCTCGGTGACACCAAGATCGAGGTCAGCGAGATCACCGGCGATCTCGACGCCAACGAGGTGCTCGAAGCCGGAGACACCGATGCCAACTTCTTCCAGCACGTGCCGTACCAGGAATCGTGGTCGAAGGAAAAGGGTGTCGACGACCTGGTCGCCGTGGCGAAGGTCCACGTCGAGCCCCTCGGTGCATATTCCAAGAAGGTCACCAACGTGGCCGACCTGCGCCAGGGCGCAACGGTCGCTTTGTCCAACAACGTGACGAACTTCGCCCGTGGGCTGTACCTGCTGCAGCAGGCCGGTTTGATCAAGCTCGATCAGCAGTTGGGCGCCCCCGGCACCGACATCACGCAGATCAGCGAGAAGAACATCATCGACAACCCCAAGGGACTCACGTTCACCCAGGTCGATCCCCCGCAGCTGCCGCGCACGCTCGACGACGGAAATGTCGATCTCGCAATCATCAACGGCAACTACGCAATCGAAGGTGGCCTCAACCCGGCCAAGGACGCCCTGGTGCTCGAGAAGGCCGAGGGCAACCCGTACGCCAATGTCCTGACCGTACGCACCTCGCTCGAAAACGATGCGCGAGTACAGAAGTTGGCCGAGGCATTGACGTCCGCCGACGTCGCGACGTTCATCGAGCAGACCTATCAGGGCTCGGTCATTCCGGCCAGCGCTACCTGATCGAGACCCGTCATGGTCTTCTCGATCGAATCGGTCTCCAAGGAATACCGCAGCGGCACACAAGTTCTGCATGCACTCGATTCCGTATCCCTGAAAATCGAAGACGGCGAAATCTTCGGCATCATCGGCAAGAGCGGCGCCGGCAAGTCGACTTTGCTGCGCTGCCTCAACCTGCTCGAACGCCCGACCAGTGGCCGGATTCTGTTGGGCGACACCGATCTGACCGCGTTGAGCCCAGCGCAACTGCGCGACACACGCAAGCGGATCGGTGTCGTGTTCCAGCATTTCAACCTGCTGCATTCCCGTTCGGTCGCCGCCAACATCGCCTTCCCTCTCGAAGTGGCGGGATACTCGCGGGCAGATCGACGTGCCCGCGTCGACGAGCTGATCGAGTTGGTGGGCTTGGAAGACCGACGTGACGCCTTCCCCTCGCAACTGTCCGGCGGCCAGAAACAACGCGTCGGCATCGCGAGAGCCTTGGCGGCTTCACCCGACGTCCTCCTGTGCGACGAGGCCACCAGCGCCCTCGACTCGGACACAACCGATTCGATCCTCGACCTGCTCGCCGATCTCAATCGACGACTCGGTGTGACCATTGTTCTGATCACCCACGAGCTCAACGTGGTTCGACGGATCTGCCATCGCGCTGCGCTGATCGATCAGGGCCGCATCGTCGACGAGGGAACGCTCACCGAACTGGTCGCAGACCCGGACTCACCCCTCGGAGAGGCGCTACTGCCGACCGGAACGGTACGAACGTCCAAGACCGGAATTCCGGCGCTCCTCACCTTTGTCGATTCACTGTCCACCTCACCCGTGATTTCCCAACTCTCACGAGATCTCGACGTCGACGTCACCGTGATCTCCGGCGGTATCGAGGACATCGGATCCCATCAGGTCGGTCGCCTTCGCGTGGAGTTCGCCTCACACACGGGACTCGTCAGCAACGAAGAGACAAGAAAGTCTGTCGAAGAACATCTTTCGCAGCGCGGAGTGAAGGTGACGTTCTCATGAACAAGACGTCCTGGCAGGATTCCCTGGGCGAAGCATGGGAAGCCCTACTCGACACGCTCTACATGGTCGGTGTCTCGTTCGTGCTCACCGTGATCATCGGTATCGCTCTCGGTGTTCTGTTGCACGCGAGCGCGCCCGACGGAATCCGTCCCAACCGCGTCCTCAATTCGGTTCTGGGCACCGTGGTGAACATCGGCCGTTCGCTGCCGTTCGTCATCTTGTTGGTGCTCCTCATCCCGGCAACGAGGGCGATCGTCGGAACAGCGCTCGGCGCCACGGCAGCGATCGTCCCGCTGACCATCGGTTCGGTGCCCTTCTTTGCGCGCGTCGTCGAGAACGCCTTGCGTGAAGTCGATTCCGGACGCGTCGAAGCAGCGCGGTCCATGGGCGCCACCGACAAAGACATCGTCACCAAGGTGCTACTGCCCGAATCCGTACCGGGATTGGTAGCAGGAGCAACCCTGACGGCGGTGATGCTGATCGGCTTCTCGGCCATGGCAGGTGCCATCGGCGCCGGTGGACTCGGCGACTTCGCAATCAAGTACGGCTACCAACGATTCAACACACCGGTGCTGTTCGTCGCAGTCGTGATCTTGATCGTGCTGGTGCAGGCAATCCAGTCGACCGGCGATCTCGTGGTTCGTTCAATGGCGCACAAGCGGTAACTGATCAGCTCGAGACCATCGCGATCGCTGTTCGCAGTCCGCGCCGCTTACCGGTCTGCGGATCGACGCCGAACACTTCCTTGATTCCGCCTCGGATGCGGAACTTCAACTCCGAGTGCGTCTCCGGAGCGTCGTCCTGGGAAGCCGAGAGAAACCTGTTGGGCAGCGACAACTTCCAGATGGTGCGCAGAGTCAATCCGTACTGCTTCCACAGCGGCCCGGTCGTGTACGGGAGGTCGTACTTGTCACACAAGTCCCGCAGCGGCACCGCGATTTCCGAGTACCGATTGCTCGGCAGATCCGGGAAGCAGTGATGCTCGATCTGGTAGCAGAGGTTGCCGCTCATGAAGGCCATGACGGGACCGGCATGAAAGTTGGCAGAGCCCAGCATCTGTCGTAGGTACCACTGAGCGCGCGATTCGTTCTCGAATTCCTCGAGCGTGAACTTCTCGGCACCGTCGGGAAAGTGCCCGCAGAAGATGACGGCGTAACTCCAGTAGTTTCGGATGAGGTTCGCAACGACGTTCGCCGTCAACGTGGTCTTCCACGCGGGGCCGGTCAGGGCGGGGAACAGGATGTAATCTTTCGCCACCTGACGCGCGATCTTCTTACCGACGTCCTTGGCCATCTCCGATTTCTCGGACCACTTCACCTCACCCTTGCGGAGTTTGTCCGTTTCGAGGTGATGCAGTGCCACTCCCCACTCGAAGAGGGTCGCGAGCACAAAATTCGTGATCGGTTGAAAGAGGTAGTCGGCGTGCCACTTTTGATCGCGCGTGACGCGCATGATTCCGTAGCCCACGTCGTTGTCCAGTCCGACGATGTTGGTGAACTTGTGATGGGTGAAGTTGTGCGAGTGCTTCCATCCCGAGGACGGGCAGGTGTTGTCCCACTCCCAGTTGCTCGAGTGAATCTCGGGATCGTTCATCCAGTCCCACTGGCCGTGGATGATGTTGTGGCCGAGTTCCATGTTCTCGATGATCTTGCCGACCCCCAGGAGCGCAGTCCCCAGAATCCAGGCAGGCTTCTTCTTGCTGGCGAACAAGACGATGCGGCCGGCCACCATCAGAGAGCGCTGAAACGCGATCGTCCGCTGGATGTATCGAGCGTCGTGCGCGCCGCGCTTCTCCTCGATGTCGAGCCGAATGGCATCCAGCTCGCGCCCGAGTGCCTCGACGTCTTCCTCGGTCAGATGGGCATATTCCTTGATGTCGGTGATCGCCACAGTGTTTCTCCGTATCGGTTTTCTCCGTGCCGCAGGACTGGTCCGTCGGGCGGTACCCCTGGGAGCCGGTGAGGAAACGTCAGCCCCGATATTCATGTGCGTCTTCACGCAATCTATGCCAGAGTCGATACACGTGAGCCCCGAAAACAAGATCACCATCCGCACCGCTACCGAGAGTGACTGGCCGGCTCTCCAACTACTCGACTCGGTGGGGTTCGGTTTTCACCCGTCTCCCGCGGTCAGCGAACTGACGAAGGCGCTCTACAAGCCCGAGGACATCATCCTTGCCGTCGACGGTGACCTACCCGTCGGCGTGGCCATCGAAATCGACATGGAATTCACCGTGCCCGGCGGACGCCAACTCCCCACGCGCGGAATCACCTGGGTATCCGTCGCCCCGACTCACCGTCGTCGTGGCGTCCTACGCTCGATGTTCACTGCGCTTCATGCCCACATCGAGTCGACCGGAGCACCGCTTGCCGCCCTGACGGCCAGCGAGGCCGGCATCTACAACCGCTTCGGATACGGCCCGGCCACCTTCAGCGAAGGCATCACCCTCGATCGCCGCTTCGCGCGATTCCGCCCCGAGGTGCCCGACAACGGTGGCGTGTCCATCGTCGACATCAAAGCTGCCTCGACGCTTCTTCCCGAGATCTACGACCGCTGGCGACTGCAGACTCCCGGCGCGCAGGTCCGTCCGCAACCACTCTGGGACCACATGTTCGCCGACCCGTCGGAGGATCGTGACGGCGCCTCCGGACTGTTCTTTCTGACACACGCGGACGGATACATCGCTTACCGGCACACGAGCGAGGGCCGCGACAGCATCGCCCGGATCGACGAGTTCGTGACGATCACCGAAGATGCGCACGCGGCGCTGTGGCGCACGATCTGCGGCCTCGACCTCGTCACCCGGATCGAGACACGCCAGCATCCTGCCGATCCACTCCGGCTGATGCTCACGGACTACCGCCTTGCCCGGACGACGACGCGCTCCGATCGACTGTGGCTGCGCATCATGGACGTTCCCGCGGCTCTCGAGGCTCGTGAATATGCTGCTGACCTGGACACAGTCGTCAAGGTCGAAGATCCGTTCCTGAAGGCCGGCGGAACCTTCGCACTTCAGGTCAAGGGCGGCAAGGCCACCTGTACGGCCACTGACGCGGTGCCTGCGATCACGATGCCCTCTGATGTCCTGAGCAGCTTGTACCTGGGCGAGCACCAGGCCAAGACCTTCGCGGCGGCGCACCGACTCCACGCGTCCGATCCGCAGGAGATCCTGAATTTCGACTTCGCTTTCAACGCGCAGAAGCCCGCAATTCTCGGGTACGGATTCTGATGATCTTGCCGACACGGGCATCGACGATTTGTGCCGTCGGTCGTATTCAGGGTTAGCCTCGAACAATGGCGTTTGTCGAAAAGATGGTCAATAGGCTTCCTGAGCGGGTTCTCGTGCGCGTCCTGCCGCACGCAGAAATGCTCAAGTTCCTGGTGGTCGGCGGCATCGCCTTCATCGTCACCACGGTGCTGTTCTTCGGCATCAAGTGGACGGTTCTGCCTCAGCACCCGGTGACGGCCAACATCCTTGCGGTCCTGATCGCGACGGTTCTGTCCTACGTCCTCAACCGCGAATGGTCGTTTGCGCAGCGCGGTGGTCGACAGCGCCATCACGAGGCCGCTCTGTTCTTCATCGTCGCGGGTATCGGTTTGGCCATCAACCAGGTACCACTCTGGACCTCCCGGTACGTGTTCCATCTGCGTCAACCCGAGGTGTCGGTGTTGATGGAAAACTTCGCGGACTTCATCAGCGGATCGATCATCGGGACCCTGCTGGCGACGGCCTTCCGCTGGTGGGCCATGCGTCGGTACGTCTTCCCCGAAGAAGCCACCGACAGCCAGGTCGTTCTCGACATCGAAGCGACTCCCGGCACCAAGACGCCGACAACCGACGCCACCGCCCTCGACTGACTCCCGGATCGACGCACCCGATCGCTCGCGCTTCGATCAGAGTTCGTCGATTGCGATCAACCCGTCCTGCAGCGCCCGCGCAAGCAGTGCCATCTTTGTCGGCGCGATGCTCCTGAACGGGCTGGCCCATCCCTGATCATCATCGGCGACAAGCACTCCAGCCTGCAGTTTTCCCGCTCTGCACAACACGGTCACGACACAGTGATCACTGGTGCGTAGCCTCCGATTTCCAATTGGATTCGGAGGACCCATGGCTACTTGCAAAACTCGAGTTCTTGCGCTGTCGGCGGCAGGACTCATGCTCGTACTCGGCGCATGCAGCAAGGCCGAGTCGGCGAAAACGCCGACCGACCTCGACGTGACATCAGCGTCCGCCGGACACTACTCACTGGTCTGGGAACACGGCGGCTCGGAAAAGGTGCGTGTATTCGCCGCCACCGACCCGAAAAACCCAGCCGCAGAAGGAAAGGAAATTGGCACGGTCGACGGCTTCTCCACTGAGGTCGACGGCCTCGACCCACTGTCACGCTGGTACTTCGAGGTCATAGACGAGGACGGCACTTCCACCATCGCGTCAACCCGCCACGTGACGCTGCAGGGCGCAGCCAACGTGCGTGATGTCGGCGGATACGAGACAGCCGACGGCCGATCAGTCAAGTGGGGCCTGGTTTTTCGTGGCGACCGCTTGAGCGATCTGACTGCTGACGATCAACAAACGATCGAGAACGCAGGCATCCGGACCGTTGTCGATTTCCGAGGTGACAGCGAGATCGCAAAGGACGGAGCAGACAAGGTTCCCGCGAACGTGAAAGTGGTCAACACGGCAGTCCTGGATGCCGGCACTCAGGCTCTTGCCACAGCGATTACGAGTGCCCTGAAATCTGGTGACCCTGCAATCGTGGAGCAGGTGCTCGGGGGCGGTGAAGCCGTCCGGATCAGCGACACCGGCGCCGTCGACCAACTGTCCAAGCCTGACGGAATGGCTGGGTATTCCCAAGCCCTACGGACCATCGCCGATTCCGAGTCCGCAGTCGCTTACCACTGCACGGCAGGCAAAGACCGCACTGGACTGATGACAGCTCTACTTCTCGGCATTCTGGGTGTTCCTGACAAGACCATCGTCGACGACTTCGTCCTGTCGAACACCTACAACAAAGCCAAGAACGAACAGACCTACACGTTTCTGTCTTCGAAAGGAATCGATGTCGATCTGTTGAAACCGTTGATGGAGCAGCGTCCCAGCCAGATTCAGCCAGTACTCGACAAGATTCGCGACCAGTTCGGTGGGTGGGAGAAGTTTTCGCGGGACGTGCTGAAACTTGACGCCGACACGATCGCAAAGCTCCGGAGCAAATTGCTGACCAAGCAATAACTGATCGACGTTCCGACAGCAATGACCGGCAGCCGCTCCGATGGCTGCCGGTCACGCCCGCACTCCTAGTTACTCAGCCCCAGCCGCTTCGAGCATTCGGCCATTTCGTCGATGATCAGTTCCAGCGACGTGCCACGACGACTGGCGGACAGCACGATTCGATCGGCTCCCAACCCGCGTGCCCACTCGAGTTTCGCTTCGTCGAGCCTGGGCAGTGTCGCACCGAGTACCAGCGAGACGTCGGCAGGATCTCGATCTGCCTTCACCGCAGCAGCTTTCATCGCTGCTACGGCCTTGTCGAGATCTTCACCGGCCAGTCCCAGCGGCTGGAAACCGTCACCCAATCGGCCTGCTCGCCGAGCAGCAGCGAGACTGTGTCCACCGATGTAGAGCGGAACTCCGGATTCGCGGTGCGGCTTCGGCCAGCTGTATGCACCCTTGAACGAGAAGTAATCGCCGTCGAAATCGACCGCTTCCTTGCCCGCCCAGAGTGAACGCATCACCGCGATGGCCTCATCGGCTACCTTGCCGCGGCGCTCGAAGTCACCGCCGCACGCCTCGATCTCTTCCTTCATCCACCCCAGGCCGAGGCAGATGCGCAATCGCCCACCGGAAAGGCGATCGAGCGTCGCCAATCGTTTGGCGAGCACTACCGGATTGTGATTGGGCAGTACCAGAACTCCAGTGGACAAGCCCAAAGTGGTTGTGGCACCCGCCACGAACGAAAGCAGTTCGAGCGGATCCGGGATGTCGCAGTCATCGGGAAGATGCGATTTGCCGGTCGGAGAATAGGGGTACTCGCTCTCGGTGTCGGCGATGACCACCGAGTGCTCCACTGCCGAGATCTCGTCGAAACCCAGCGACTCGGCCGCACGGGCGAATTGCAGAATCCAATCAGGGTCTCCGCTTCGACCCAGTTCGACCGGAACGACCACGCCGAGCTTCATACCGTTTCCTCCAGTGTCGCCATCAATTTCGGACCATCCACGACGCGACCGAGGTACCGGTCCGCATCGGGATCTGTTGCAAGCCACACCGCCGCTGCAGCGGGTACGGATGCCGGTGTGGCCGCAAATCCGGCGTCCACGATTGCGTCCGCGCCACCACGGGCTTTCCCTGATTCCGTGATGACAAATCCCGGACTCAGGTTGAACGCTTTGATTCCGGCGTCTCGGTACTCGGAGTTGATCGCTCCGGCAATACGTCCGAACGACGCCTTCGACGCGGCGTACGACAGACCCCAACCACCCTCGCCGGGAGGCGCAGGCGGATCCATGGTCGCCGAGCCCGATGCCAGATTGACCACTACGCCGTTGCCGCTCTTGATCATCGACGGGAGTATCACCTGGACCAGAGCGAGTTGGTGCAGATAATTCCCGATCGCCATCGCCTGAGCGTCGTCGATCTCGATGTCGAGCACCCGGTCCATGTTTCCGACAGTCTGCGCATAGGCGTTGTTCACCAGCACGTCGACACGTCCCCACTCGGCCAGCACCCGTTCACCGGCGCCGCGGACGGATGCCAGATCGAGCAGGTTCATCGGAACGGCCAATGCGCGCACACCGAAGGACTCGATCTCGGCAACCGTCGTCTCCAGGCTGCCGGGCACCGGAATCACTTGCTCGCCTTGCCTCGTTCGCGGGGCTGCCCGCCCCTCTCCTTCACGAACGGTGCGAGCAGTGATTGCAACGTCGAATCCGGCGCGCGCGAATGCCAGCGCGCACTCTCGGCCGATCCCCCGGGAAGCGCCGGTCACCAGCGCAACTTCACTCACAGGAACCGCGTGCGGCCGTGCGTCTCGAACTCCTTCTCCAGGTTCACCACGTCAGCTTCGGTCATCAACGTGTATTCGGGAGTGCCTCGGCCCACCCAGTGGAACACTGGTTCGTCGGTCCGCCAGCGATCGGCTTGAAGTTCACGTTTGAGTACCTTGTTGGAGCCCGTGACGGGCAGGTCGGTCGAAACGCGAACAAATCGTGGCGCTGCCTTGGTACCCAGATCCGCCTGCGCGGCAAGGTAGTCGGCGAACTCGACCGGATCGAAATCGGCGAGATCGGCGACCTCGATCGCAGCCATGACCTGATCACCCGAACGCGGATCCGGTACCGCGAAGACACCCGTGGCAATCACTTTGGGGTGCCGACGCAGGATGTGCTCGATCATCAAAGCCGAGGTGTTCTCACCGTCGACGCGGATCCAGTCGCCCTTGCGTCCCGCGAAGTAGATGAAGCCGGCCTCGTCGACGTAGCCGAGATCGCCTGTCCAGTACCAACCGTGGCGAATCTTCTCGGCGATCGCGTCTTCGTTCTTGTAGTACCCCTCGAACTTCTTCGATCCGGCCTTGTCGACCATCTCGCCGATGGATTCGTCGGGGTTCAGCACGTGACCGTGCTCGTCGAGAATTGCGCGGGGTCGCTCTTCGCGCGTATCTGGATCGACGATGACGATGTTCTCGCTCGCGGGACGGCCCAGCGCTCCGGCAGGTTGGTTCGGATCGAGCACTACTGATCCGGCACCTTCACTCGAACCGTATCCCTCGAAAAGTTGTGCACCGAAACGACGGATGAACTCTGCCTTGTCCCCCGGCGACGCCTCGGTCCCGAAGCCGTGGGTGAGGGTGTTCTCGATGTCGTCGGGCAGTTCCGGCGTCGCCATGAGATACCCCAAGGCCTTACCGACGTAGGTGAAATATGTTGCGCCGTAGAACCGAACGTCCGGCATGAATCCCGAGGCCGTGAACTTACGAACGAGGCAGACCGTAGCTCCCTGCGAAAGGGCCGGCGCCCACAGAGCCATCAACGCGTTGCCGTGGAAGAGCGGCATGCAGCAGTAGCAGACGTCGTCGCGGTCGATGTCGTACTTGGCGCAGTTCGCGTAGGCCAACCGCGTCAGACGCCCCTGGCTGCACCGCACTGCCTTGGACATTCCGGTGGTGCCCGAGGTGAAGAGAAGCAAGAACAGCGTCGACGCGTCGACACCGAGGTCGATCTGAGGCGACTCGACGTGATGTGCTGCAATCTTGTCCGGGTACGACGCGTCGTCGACGAGGACGAAACGATCTTCGGTCAGCCCGAGGTCCAGGCCGGCAAGCTTCTCGTAGCCTGCTTTGTCGGTGACGATCAGCTGGCAGTCGACGTACCGGACCTCAGCCTCGAGTTCAGCTCCACGCCTGGTCGGATTGATGCCGACGATCGTGGCCCCGATCAGGGCCGCGCCGCCGAGCCAGAACAGGAACTCCGGATCGTTCTCGAGAAGTACTCCGATGTGAAACGGTCCGGGCGCGCGAAGCGACTTCGCCAGCGAGCCGCGCGCTGCGCTCTCGCGCACCACCTCGTCCCAGCTCCAGTCCTGCGTCCGCGTCCGCAGGCCCAGGTGCTGATCACCGAGACGGTCGATCAACATCTGCGCGACGTCCTCGCGCTGAGGAGCTGCAAGAGCTGCATTCGAAGATGCTTCGGTGGCGGTGTTCGTCATCGTGTCCTGTGTCCTAGTCGATATCGGAATGTCGATTACTCCAACTGCGATACGACTCGAACGTATCGACGCCTCAGAGCCGGAACGGTCCCAGTCTCGCTCAGTGGTAACCGCCGCCACAGATATGATTTTCTCGTGAGATTTTGTGACGTGAAAAGCGCCACAATACGAAAGGCCATTCCATGACTGCCCCCGCAGATCCGCAGTTGCTTCTGGACCAGGCGGTCTCACGCCTCACCGGTCCAGGTGGGCCATTCGAGATCGTCGAAGAAGAGGTTCTCGGCACCGTCATGCCTGTGATGAAGAACCGCGGTCACGCCATCGGTGAACTGATCTCGGCATCTCGCGCCTGGGGCGACGGCGACTATCTCGTCACCAGCGATCGTCGAATCTCGTTCACCGAGCATGCCGATTCCGTTGCCGCGCTGGCAACTGCTCTGCGGGACAAGTACGGAGTCCGCAAGGGCGACCGTGTGGGCATCCTCGCTGCCAACACTCCCGAATGGGTCATGACGTTCTTCGCGACGCAGGCGCTCGGCGCGATCGCAGTCGGTCTCAACGGTTGGTGGGTTCCGCGCGAGGTCACCCACGGGATCGAGCTCTCACGTCCGAAGGTTCTGGTCGTGGACGCCAAGCGCGGCGCCGCCCTCCCCGAACTGCCGGCAGACATCACGGTCCTCACCATGGAAGAGGATCTGCCCGCGCTCATCGCGGAATATGCAGGCTCCGACGTGCCGAGCACCGACATCGACGAGGACGACCCCGCCGTCATCTTGTTCACCAGTGGTACCAGCGGCCGCCCCAAGGGCGCACTCCATTCGCACCGCAACGTGATGGCCGTCGTCGACTACCACAAGTACAGCGACGCGATCGGCGCCGCATTCACCGGCCGTGAGTACGACGCTTCCAAGCCGAGCCCACTGCGTTATCTACTCACCTCCCCGCTCTTCCACATCGCCAGCCTTCACAATCTGGTGGTTCCCCGTCTCGCGACGGGCAGTGCCGTCATCCTGACCGAGGGCGGATTCGACGTCGACAAGGTGCTCGGGTTGGTCGAACGCGAGCGTGTCACCAACTGGGGTGCTGTCCCCACGATGGCATCGCGGCTACTCGAGCACGGCAACATCGCCAAGTACGACGTCTCTTCGCTGACTGCATTCTCGCTGGCATCCGCGCCGTCGTCGCCCGCGTTCAAAGAACGCCTCAAGGAGCAGGTGCCGTTCGCACGCAATGCTCTGGTCGACAGCTACGGCCTCACCGAATGCAGCACCGCCATTGCGGTCGCCGTCGGCGCCGAACTCGAAGAATTCCCAGGCACTCTCGGGCGTCCGATCATCACCGTCTCGATGGAGATTCGCGATCCCTTCGGCGAATGGCTGCCGGACGGCATCGAAGGTGAAGTGTGCGTACGCAGCCCCTTCGTCATGCTCGGATACTGGGAGAACGACGAGGCGACCGAGTCGGCAATTGCCCCCGGACGCTGGCTCCGCACCGGCGATTTCGGCGTCATCGAGAACGGGCGTCTCCGTCTCACCGGTCGCCGTTCCGACCTGATCCTGCGCGGCGGCGAGAACGTCTACCCCACCGAGATCGAGCAGACGCTCGACGAACACCCCGACGTGATCGAGTGCGCTGTCATCGGCATGCCGCACCCCGACCTCGGCCAGGAAGTGTCCGCCGTGGTTGTCCTGCGTCCCGGAGCCGCCACAACGGAGGCGGAGCTGCGTGATTACGCCGCCGAGCGACTGTCCTATTTCAAGGTGCCGTCGAAGTGGCGCATCACCAGCGATCTGCTGCCTCGCAATGCAACCGGCAAGATGGTTCGGCGCGAGATCACCGTATGACCGCGGAGCTGTCACGGATCGTCGCCGAGTCGGCGATCCGTGACCTGCTCTGCGAGTACACGCATCTGATCGATCAGGGCCGATTGCGTGAAGTCGCTGCATTGTTCGCCTCGTCCGACTACGGGCAGTGCGGGCCGGACGGGGTTGCCACCACGCTCATTTCGTCCGACGCCGACGCAGTGTTCGCAGCCTGCAGCGGCTTCATTCGAATGTACGGTGATCCGCCGGTTCCACGAACCAAACATCTGCTGACCAACACGCGAATCGCAGTCGACGGTGAATCAGCGACGGCACTCTCGTACGTCACGGTCATCCAAGGTACCGAAGATCTTGCCCTGCAACCCATTCTGGCGGGGCGCTACTTCGATCGCTTCACCTGCGTCGACGGGTCGTGGCAGTTCAGCTCGAGACTCTTCTGTCTGGACAATATGGGCGAGATGTCCGCGCATGCCAAGCGGGCACTGTAGAGGAACGACGACTGTGGAAATCGGCGTCAACATCTTGGGCCTCGAGGCCCTGTTCGACGGCAAGATTCGCCCGGTTCTGGACTTCGCCGCGCGTGCTGACCGTGCCGGGATCGATCTGATCTGCACCGGCGATCATCTCGGGTTCAATGCCGAAGCACACGCTCAGCGGGTAGCCGAACACAACTTCCTGTTCCCGTTGGATCACCCTTGGTACGAACCGATTTCACTTCTTTCCTCCATCGCCGCGGTGACCGAACGTGCTCGCCTCGGAGTATCGGTTCTGATCGCCACTGTTCGCCCAGCCGCCGTGCTTGCCAAACAGGTTGCAACTCTCGACTCATTGTCCGAAGGTCGAGCCGTCATGGGTTTCGGCGTCGGTTGGCAAGAAGCCGAATACACCGCTACCAACATGCCTTTCGACGCGCGATTCGGGCGCATGGAGGAGGCTGTCGCAGCGTGTCGCGAACTGTGGACCAATGCTCCGGCCACCTTCAAGGGACGCGACTTCGCCTTCGAGAACTACCACAGCCTCCCGCTGCCGATCCAACCCCGAATACCGGTGCTCTTCGGTTTCGGACCAAGCCGGCGGAACTTCGACCGCATCGCACGCGTCGCCGACGGTTGGACCGTGAACCCGACCGACCTGGGAACGTTCACCGACAGTGTCACATTGCTGCGCAACACGTTCGAAGCCCACGACCGCGAGCCGGATACCGCACGTGTGCAAGTGTCTGCGGCGCCGGTTCGGCGCGACAATCGGTCCGTCGACCTCTCGGCAACCGCTGACAAGGTCCTGGACTGGTCCGACCGCGGCGCGTCTGCCGTCGTGCTTCGGCCTGCCGTATTCGATTGCGCTGCCGAAGAACTACCGGAATTACTCGACTGGATGACCAGCATCAAGGAGGCGTGACATGGACCAGGCACTGCAGGATCTCATCGACAAGCAGGCAATTCGTGAGGTGGTTCTGACGTACTGCCGCGGCATCGATCGCCTCGACTTCGATCTCGTCCGCAGCGCCTACCACCCGGACGCGATCGACCATCACACCGGATTCGACGGCACCATCGACGAGTACATCGCCTGGGCCACAACAAAACTCTCCGCGATCGGCGGCACGATGCACCACATCGGCAACCACCTGGTCGAACTGCACGGCGACCACGCGATCAGCGAGGCATATTCGATGTCCACACACTGGGGCGGGCCCGAAGACATCGGAATGATCAACTTCACCAGTGGTGCGCGGTTCATCGACCACATGGAGCGACGCGACGGCCGTTGGGCGATCAAGGAGAGATGGGCCGTACGCGAGTGGACTCGCTCGGACGAGGGCCGCTTCGTCAACCCCGAAGGGCCTGGTCCGCGTGGGCGTCGAGATGCCTCGGATCCGCTGACAGCATTACGACTAACCCTTGAGATGCACTGAAATTCAGGAAACCGACTATTCCGACTGATTCAAGAATTCGACGCCATTCGAACGCATATTCGAATAAGATCGATGCATGTTCAACCCGACAACAGAGCTCTTCGGTATCTCAGCACAGCTGATTGGTACCGAAACTGATTGTGCGCTGGTTGATCTCATGACCGATCTGCATGCATGCGAGGCGATGCTGGTCGAACGCAAGCTCGCTGTGATTGCCGAGTTCTTTTCGCGGCGAAGCTCGGAGCATGTCGCCAGTGGTGCGTGGTCGTCGACCGCACACGAGTTGGCTGAATCGGAAGTCGGTGCGTCACTGACGATGGGTCGCGCGGCTGCCGGCAAGCTGATCGGGTTGGGGTTCTCGTTAAAGACTCGTCTGCATCGCACTCGAGCGGCGATGGCGCGTGGCGAGTTGGATCTGTACCGAGTTGGTTTGATCGATTCCGCGACCGCGAACGTGAAAGACGAATTGATCGACGAGGTGGAACGACTACTGCTCGAGCAGGTTCTCGCCCCACCAGTAGCAGGCGGAACGGGCTTGACGGGAAGACGACTGACAGCGGCGATCGATCGGATCGTGGCGATGGTGGACCCGGAAGGTATGCGAGAACGCCGACGCCGTGCTCTCACCGATCGGTTCGTCGGAGTCAGCGCTGCCGAGGACGGGATGGCAAAGATCTTGGGAAGCGTTCCGGCAGAGCAGGCTCGGGCATTCGACGGCCGACTACGCGAGTTGGCAGTGTCGGTATGCCGAAACGACTCACGAACGTACGAGCAGCGACGAGCCGACGCGCTCTTCGAGTTGACCAACGGATCACAATTCTTGCCGTGCAACTGTGGCCGAGCTGATTGCCCGCAGGATCGTAGCGGTGGTGTTGTCGTTCGTCGGCCCGTGGTTCACGTCGTGATGACTGATTCCACTCTGCACGGTGGCGGCGAGCCCGCCCACCTCGACGGGTACGGGGTGATCAGCGCTGAGCATGCTCGCGATATCGCCCGTGACGCCGTAATTCGAAACGTCCGAGCACCTGCTGATGACGTCGTAGAGCCGGTGTCTGCTTCGGCGCGCGTCTACCGACCGGGCGCCGTTCTCGATACCTGGTTACGGATCATCGCGGGCAGCTGCCAATGGCTGCATTGTGATGTCCCGGCCTGGAATTCCGATCTGGACCACAATGAACCGTTCCATCATGGCGACCCCGAACGCGGCGGTAAAACGATCGCGTCGAATATGAGTGCGTTCTGCCGCAACCATCATCGCCTCAAGCATTCCGACCGGTGGCGGTTCACGTCGAACGAGGATCGGACCATGTCGCTGACGTCTCCGACCGGGCATTGTTACCGAACGCGACCCGCAGGATTGATGGCTGGATCGCACGAACCGACACCGCCCCAGGGCGGTCGAAATCGGCGGACCCAGGCGGAGAACAAAGCTGCCCGTATCCAGAGTGAACGCAATCGCCAGCGCCGACGGATACAGAAACGAGCAGAGGAGCACGTTCAATATAAGCGGCGGAAATCACCGCGAGCCCGCCGAGAACCCATCGACTACGGGGACGACCCGCCACCGTTCTGAGATACCGAGCGGTGTCGAGGCGCGCCGACGGGTCGCAGGGTCAGTCTGACGTCGGCTTGGTGCCGTCTTCTGGTGCCGGATCGTCGTCGGCAAGCGGATCTATGGTGTCGACACCTTCGAGGACGGTCAGCTCTTCTTCCGCCTCGGCGAGGAGCCCTTTGGCTTCAGCTTCGACCTTCTTCACCCAATCGGACATCCCGAGCCTCTTCTCTTCCGAAGCGAGTTCCCGCTGTAACTGAACTCAGACTACGTCGCCGGCGACGAATTTCGCCGTCCCCTCGGGTCAGTACTCATGACCGAGTAATCATGATTCACGACGGACGGAGCACGCATGCCCGGACAGTTGGAAGGCAAAACCGCACTGATCACCGGGGCCGCCCGAGGTCAGGGCAGGAGCCACGCCGTGCGATTGGCGCAGGAGGGCGCGAACATCATTGCGCTCGACATCTGCCGTCAGATCGAATCGGTGGCCTACCCGATGGGAACCGCCGACGATTTGCGGCAGACAACAGCAGCGGTCGAGAACCTGGGACGAAGTATCGTCGCGCGAGAAGTGGATGTTCGCGATCTGTCCGCACTGCGAACTGCGGTATCCGAAGGAATTGCGGAGCTGGGCAGCGTCGACATCGTCCTGGCCAACGCCGGTATCGGCATGATGTCCCCGGATATCGACGATGCTCGCGCCTTCCGCGACCAGATGGAGGTCAATCTATTCGGCGTCTGGAATACCGTCCAGGCCGCAGCGCCCGCGATGATCGAACAAGGTACAGGTGGCGCAATAGTACTTACCGGATCAACTCTGGGACTTGTCGGTCGTGGAGGTGACGGCACCGGCGGATCCGACGGCTACTGCGCGAGTAAACACGCCATCGTGGGGCTTGGGCGCACGTGGTCGCACTGGCTTGCTCCCCACAATATTCGTGTCAACTCCGTGCACCCGACTGGCGCGAATACACCGATGGTCGTCAACGACGCGGTCGCGAAGCTGTTTGCGGACTCCCCGACATCGAGCGGAGCCGACGTGGGCAACCTCTTGAACGTCGAGTTGATCGAAGCTGCCGACGTCAGCAACGCGATAGCCTGGCTGGTTTCGGATCAGGCTCGATACGTCACAGGTATCGCGTTGCCGGTCGACGCCGGGTTCACGGCCAAATAGACGCCGGATACACCGGCTGCGTCGCCGTCGATCAGTCGACGGTCGGCGCCCACTGCACGCCGTTGATGTGCCCACCACCGTCGACGAAGAGGGTGTTGCCGGTGACGTAACGGCTGTCGTCACTTGCCAGGAAGGCCGCAACGGGGCCGATGTCGTCGAGGGGATCGCCGATCCGCCCCATCGGGTTCTGTGCGGCCATCACTGCCACGTTCTCCGGATTGGCTTCGGCGACACGCTTGTACGCCGCACTCTGCGCACCGGGACAGATGACGTTGCAGTTCACCTGCTTGGGAGCCCACTCGCGGGCGGCAGTGCGAGTCAGGGTTCGCAATGCTTCCTTCGCCGCGTTGTACTGCACCGAGTACATGTGAGCATTCACGCCGTTGAGGCTGCACATGTTGATCACGCGGCCCGTGCCGTGACGCTCCAGTTCCGGCAGGGCAGCCTGCATCGCCCAGAATGCCGCCATCACTGCCATGTCGAAACCGCCGCGCAATTGCTCGTCGGTCATCTTCTCGAGCCGAGCGAAACCGAAAGTCCGCCAAGCATTGTTGACCAGGATGTCGAGGCGTCCGAACCGCTCGACGGACTTGTCGACCATGGCAACAACCTGAGCTTTGTCAGTGACGTCGGTCCGGACGAATTCCGCCTCCGCGCCCCATTCGTCCCGCAACCACTGGGTGGTTTCGAGGCCCGCTGCCTCGTCGATCTCGGCAACCAACACCGACGCGCCTTCACGCGCGAACGCGCCCGCCACTCCGCGCCCGATGCCCATACCGGCACCGGTGACCACTGCTACACGTCCGTCGAGCTTGCCCACTGGGCCCTCCTTCGTCAGAACCCCTGTGCGCCTTTTTGGTAGTTCCCACTACCAAAAAGGCGCACGGGGGCGAAGCCCCTACCTGGGGCGCGGCACGGTCTTGTCGATGAACAGTCCCTCTACCGACACACACAATTCGCCGTCCGCAGTTTTGATCTCACCGACGGTGTGAATCTTGCGGCCGTCCTTGGACAGGAATTTGCCGCTGATCGTGAGTGGCTCGAACAGCGGAGTCGGGCGATGGTACCGAGTGCTCAATTGTGCTGTCATGCCGGAAGTTCCACCCCAGGCGTTCGCGACGCCGAGAACGTGATCGAGCAGCAGCGCCGAAACACCGCCGTGCACATGGCCGGGAGGGCCCTGGTACGGCAGCGTCAACGTGACCACTCCCTGCACCGACCCGTCAGCGAGCCCTTCCAGTACGAGCGGCGGCGCGATGGCGTTCTCGGGGCCGGTCACGGGGTCGTGACGAGTCACGCCCTCACCGTTCCACATGTCGATCAACCGCTCGGCCACCTCGGGTGAGTGCTGTTCGAGATGCTCGGCAATGCTGTTGAGCTCCTCCGCAACCCGGTCCAAATTGGCGTTTCCGCGGTCGGTGCGCAGCATCGCGTCGACAACGCGACGCGCTGCTGCCGTGGCCCGGTCGACCGGGGCGTCCTGCGGCGGCGACGTCAGAATCGTGCCGCCCGGATGTGTCGCTGCTGTGGGGTGCGAACCGAGGTCCATCAGTTGATCTCCATTGTTGCGTGCGTGAGAACCGGGGAGTTCTCGCGTTCGGGGCACGTCGCCGCCAACGTCAGTGTGTTGCCGTCCTGCCATACCGAGGTGGTGATGGATTCGCCGGGGAAAAGCGAACCGGCAAACCGCACCGAGTAGTTCTTCACCCGCGTCGGATCTCCGTCGAGAATCCCGTCTACCACGGCCTTGCAGACGATGCCGTACGACGCGAGGCCGTGCAGAATCGGTGCATCGAAGCCCGCCATCTTCGCGAAGGAGGGATCAGCGTGCAGCGGGTTCATGTCTCCACTGAGTCGGTACACCAGCGCCTGTGAGGGACTCGTGCTCGACGTCAGTACCTTGTCGGGCGCTCGATCAGGCACCCCGGCAACAACTTCGGGTCCGGCGTTGCCGCCGAATCCACCTTCGCCGCGCGCCCAGATCTGCATTCCGGTGGTCCATAACGGATTCCCGTCCAGGTCCTCGGCCGCCGTCTCGAGAACGATCACAGCTGCCTTACCCTTGTCCCAGACATCGGCGACCCGAGAGGAAATACGGGCAGCACCCGTCGACGGGATGGGCGCGTGAAGTGCCAGCGACTGCCCACCGTGCAGGATCTTTCGCAGATCGATGTCGATTCCCGGCATACTCATCGACGGTGCGGGCAGTACACCCGCCGAAACTCCCTGGCCTGCAACCATTGCAAACGTCGGGAGTACCTTCAGCCCCTTTTCGTACACCCAGGTCAGTTCGGCGGGATCGAGAGCATTCGCCCCTGCCCCGAGTCCCAATTGGTAGAGCATGACGTCGCGATCGGTCCACGACGCCTCGCGCACAGTCGGTTCGGCGGCCAACGCCACCTCGAGATCGATAGCCATCAGTTCTCCAAAGTTCCGGCTCGGTAGACCGTCACGACGCACGCGCCGCCCAGTCCGAGGTTGTGTTGCAAGCCAATACGAGCGCCTTCGACCTGCCGCGCATCCGCGGTCCCGCGGAGCTGCCACGTGAGTTCGGCGCACTGCGCCAAGCCCGTCGCGCCCAGCGGGTGTCCCTTCGAGATCAAACCACCCGACGGGTTGACGACCCACTGGCCGCCGTACGTGGTCGCGCCGGATTCGACGAGCTTTCCGCCTTCTCCGACCGCGCACATCCCCAGGCCCTCGTAGGTGATGATCTCGTTGATCGCGAAGCAGTCGTGCAGTTCGATGACGTCGACGTCATCGATGGTGATCCCGGCCTGCGCAAAGACCTGCTCTGCCGCAGCTGCCGTCATCGGCGCGCCGACCACGTCGATCATCGACTTCTCGGCGAACGCTGCCTCGGTGTCAGTGGTCAACGCCTGTGCGACGATTTCGATCGCCCGGTCTTCGAGGCCGTGCTCACGCACGAACTTCTCGCTCACGACGATCGCGGCTCCGGCGCCGTCCGAGGTCGGCGAGCACTGCGAACGTGTCAGCGGCTCGTGAATCATCTTGTCGCCGAGTACCTGTTCGAGGGTGTACTCGTCACGGAACTGTGCGTACGGATTGTTCACCGAATGCTTGTGATTCTTGACCGCCACCGCTGCGATCTGCTCGACCGTGGTGCCGTACTTCTTCATGTGCTCGACGGCAGCGTTACCGAACAGCTGAGCTGTCATCGGCGATCGGGCGAACCCGTAATCCTCGACCATGATCTTCAGCTGAGAGTCCAAGGTCGTGACCTTGGGCATCTCACCGTTACCGGTCAACGCCGTTTTGGTCATCTTCTCGAAGCCGACGGCCAAGGCGCACTCGGCTTGTCCGGCCTGGACCCACTCGCGCGCCATCATCAGCGCCGTCGAGCCGGTCGCGCAGTTGTTGTTGACGTTGAAGATCGGAATGCCGGTCAGACCGGTCTCGTAGAGAGCTCGCTGTCCTGCTGTCGACGCGTTGAACACGTAACCGACCGCAGCACGCTGAATCTGGCCGTAGCCGATCCCGGCATCGGTCAGGGCATTCGAGACGGCTTCGGTCACCATGTCCGGGTATTCCCAGTCGCGGGTCTCGATCTTCTCGAACTTGGTCATGCCGACGCCGATGACGAAGGTGCGATTGCTCATGTGCAGGTCACTTTCCCGGTTCAGGGTCGCGAGGCAGACCCAGGATTCGCTCACCGATGATGTTGAGCTGAACATTGGTTGTACCACCCGCGATGGACATGCACTGCGAGTTCAAGAACATCTGGGTTGCAGACATCCGATGCTGTTCGCCCAGAAGTGAACTCGGTCCGGCCCACTCCATTGCCACGTCCCAGACCTGCTGGATGTGCTCGACACCGATCAGCTTCGCCACCGAGGATTCGGCACCCGGCTGCGCGCCGGTGAGCGAGCGCAGCGTGGTGCGCAGACCGAGCAGACCACCGGATTGCGCGTCGCACAGCACCTTTCCGAGCACGGTCAGCTGCTCGTCGTCGATGCCACCGGGCAGTCCGTCGACCAGGCTCAGAAGAGCCTCGCCACCCGATCCGAGCGACGAGTCGTTGGACAGCGAGACACGCTCGTTGGCCAGCGTGGTGCGAGCGAGCTTCCAGCCGTCGCCTGGCTCGCCGACCAGGCACTCGTCGGGAACGAAGACGTCGTCGAAGAAGACTTCGTTGAACAGTGCTTCACCGGTGATCTCGCGAAGCGGGCGAATGTCGAGGCCGCTGTTCTTGATGTCGATCAGGAAGTAGGACAGACCCTTGTGCTTGGGGGCGTCGGCGTCGGTGCGCGCGAGGCAGATTCCCCAGTGCGCGTCGCGTGCCATCGACGTCCACACCTTCTGGCCCTGCAACTTCCAGCCACCGTCGACCTTGGTGGCCTTTGTACTCAGCGCGGCGAGGTCGGAACCTGCGCCGGGCTCGGAGAAGAGCTGACACCAGACGATGTCGCCGCGCAGTGACGGCGGGACGAACTTGGCGAGCTGCTCTTCGTTGCCGTGCGCGATGAGCGTCGGGATGACCCAGTTGCCGATGATCATGTCGTGCGGCTTGATCTTCGCAGCGCGCAGTTCTTCGGCGATGACCAGCTGGCTGACGGCATCGGCGGATTTGCCCCACGGAGCCGTGAAGTGCGGTGCGGTGTAGCCCTTTTCCGCGAGATACGTTTTCTGGGCGGCGCCTTCGAGTTCGAGTGCAGGAGCGAGCTCGGCTCGGACGTCGGCTCGGATCGCCTCGGCCTCGGGCGGCAGCTCGACGCTGAGCACGCGACGGGTTCCGGCAATGGTCAGCTCGGCAACGCGACGACGCCAGGATGCCGTGGAACCCAGCAGAATTCGCAGGGACTGCGCGCGGCGCAGGTACAGGTGCGCGTCGTGCTCCCACGTGTAGCCGATTCCGCCGAGCACCTGGATGCAGTCACGCGTGACGGAGAAGCCAGCCTCGAGGGCCGTGGCTCCGGCGACGGCTGCTGCGAGAGAAGCCTCCTCGGCACCGACGCCGTTGGCGGGAGTCAGCGCACGCGCAGCGTCCCAAGCGCAGACGCGTGCCTGTTCGGCAAGCGCGAGCATACGTGCAGCCTTGTGCTTGACACCCTGGAACTGGCCGATCGGGCGACCGAACTGCTGACGCACCTTCGCGTAGTCGGCCGACGTCGTGACTGCCCAGTCGGCCAAGCCTGATGCCTCGGCCGCGAACAGTGTTGCGGCAATGTCGAGTACACGCTGGGTATCGATGGTGAGGATCTCGGAATCGGTGAGCACCAAACCGTCGACGGTGACCTCGGAGTTACGACGCACGACGTCGTAGCTGGCCAAGTCCGTGACCTCGAGGCGGTCACGTCCGAGCAGAACGAATCCGCTGTCCGTCGCGAGGAGGAACAGGTCAGCGACATGGCCGCCGAGAATAAGGCTGGACGTTCCGCTGAGGGTGGTGTTGTCGCCGTCGCGGGTGATCTTCAGCGACCCCGGCTGTAGTGCAACAGCTCCGAGCGTGCTGCCATCCACGAGCGTCGGCAGTCTGTCCGTTTCTCCGGCATCGCTGAGAACAGCGCTGACCACTACCGTCGGCAGGAATGGTCCGGGAACCATCGAGCGTCCAAGTTCCTCGACGACGATGGCGAGTTCGACCAATCCGTATCCTGCGCCGCCGAATTCCTCGGCTACGTGTAGTCCGAGAAGCCCCTGCTCGGCAAGCCCGTTCCAGAGTTGGGGGCGAGTTTCGACCTTCGCCTCGACGGCTTCACGGACGACGGTGGGTGTTGCGTGACGCGCAGCCCAGCCCCGTACGGAGTCGCGGAGGTCACGATCTTCTTCACTCAATCCAATAGTCATGTCTACCTCGTCAATTCGACAGTGTCAGTACGGGTCAGATGCGTTCGATAATGGTGGCGGTCGAGAGAGCGCCACCGGCGCACATCGTGACCAGAGCCGTCGACTTGTTCGAGCGCTCGAGTTCGTGCAGCGCAGTGGTGATCAGACGAGCGCCCGTGGAACCGACGGGATGTCCGAGCGCGATCGCACCACCGTTGACGTTGACCTTGGACAGGTCTGCGCCGTGAACCTGCGCCCAGGAGAGCACGACCGAGGCAAAGGCTTCGTTGATTTCGACGAGATCGATGTCTTCCAAGGTCATTTTGGCCTTGTCGAGCACCATCTGGGTGGACTCGATCGGCCCGTCCAGGTGATAGAAGGGATCGGATCCGACCATGCCGGACGCGACGATCCGCGCGCGGGGCTTCAATCCCAGTTCCTGTGCGCGCTCTTCGCTCATCAGCAGTACCGCAGCCGCGCCATCACTGATCTGCGACGAGTTGCCGGCGGTGTGGATATGGCCTTCGATGACCGGCTTGAGCCCAGCCAGCGCTTCTGCCGTCGTCTCACGCAGTCCCCCGTCGCGAGTGACAGTGGCGATCTCACCGGTAGGCACGCCTTCCTTGTCCACCACGGGAGCCTTGACGGGCACGATCTCGCGGTCGAAGCGTCCTTCTGCCCAAGCCTGAGCTGCGCGGCGCTGCGATTCCAGACCGAACGCGTCGACGTCGGCGCGCGTGATCCCACGCTTCTCGGCAATTCGCTGCGCGGAGGTGAACTGGTCACCCATGTCGATGGTCCAGTCGTCCGGGTACGGGTTTCCCGTTCCGGGTGCGTTTGCCTGACCCAGGAACACACGGCTCATAGCCTCGACGCCGCAGCCGATACCGGCCGAGATCTGACCAGACGAAATCAGGCCTGAAATCAAATGCACTGCCTGCTGGGCGGATCCACAGGCGCAGTCGATAGTGGTTGCCGCGGTGCTGTACGGCAATCCGGCGTGCAGCCACGCCTGCCGCGTGACGTTGTTGGACTGCTCACCTGCCTGGGTGACACAGCCGCCGATGATCTGTCCGATGTCTTCCGGTGCGACGCCTGCCCGTTCGAGAACGCCGAGCTGCGCTGCTCCCAGAATCTCGGCGGGGTGCAGTCCCGCCAGGGCGCCGCGACGACGGCCGATAGGTGTCCGAGCGGCCTCGACGATGACTGCATGACCCATGATGTTCGCTCCTTCGTGGAGTTTTCGGTCGGTGAGCTGGCTCACCGTCTATTTTTCTGTAATTTATTCTATTAATGATGTCAGGGCAATGTCCGGATTGACATCAACTCTCAACTGATGCGGATTCAAAAATAGAATTTATTTCAATTTTGCGAACATGACGAACCCTCCCCAGAGAGGGGCGAAGTCACGTCAGTGCCGTGAGAGATTCACCAGAAGCAGGTCGCATCCCTTGCGGATGTCGTACTCCGCATCGGGGATGGAGATTCGACCGTTGAGGCACGATTGGATGACCCCGAACCACAGCTGCATCAGCAGACGCAACCCGGTGTTGTCTTCCTCGGTGGGGTTCTCGATCCCGGCCGCGTCGAGGATTATCTGCCGGAAGCCGCGATCGATCTTTCCCACGTCCGGCACCGTCGCGACGTTGGCGGTACTGGACGACTGCAGCATCGCAGTCGAGAGAGCCGGCCGACGCAGTAACCCGCGAGTCGCGCGAACCAATACCTCGTACACCGCATCCTGCGGATTGTCCGACTGAACCTGATGCCTGACAAAGCTGGCACCGATCTGGTCGATCTGCTCGACCATCACAGCGACGAAGAGGTGCGTCTTCGAGGGGAAATAGCGATAAAGAGTGCCGATGGCCACGCCCGCCCGCTTGGCGACCTCGTGCATCTGTACCCGTGAGAGTTCCTTCTCGGTCCCCAATTCGGCTGCCGCTTCCAGCATCCGCACATGGCGCGCCCGCTGCTCGTCCGAACTGGGCTCTGCAGCGTCCCTGACCTCGGCAATTCTCGGCAACGTCGCCCCCATCATCGATTCTGTGTCCCGGTCGCGAACGACCTCGCCAATTCTCTCATCTCGACCACCCATCTCGGCATATTGCCCGCTCAGTGGGACCTGGCATGGCCTTCTCTCCCCGTGCGGTATTCCGTGGACACCCCACCCTCTTGGAGTAAGGACGCAATGATGCAGGACTGGACCACCGAGTGCGACGTGTTGGTAGTCGGCTCCGGCGGCGGCGCGCTGACCGGCGCATACACCGCGGCAGCTCGAGGATTGACGACGATCGTCCTCGAGAAAACCGATCGCTTCGGCGGAACTTCCGCGTACTCGGGCGCATCCATCTGGCTGCCGGGAACCCAAGTACAGGAACGTGCGGGACTCCCCGACTCGACGGAGAACGCACGCACCTATCTGCGCGCATTGCTCGGCGACGCCGAGTCCGAGCGCCAGGATGCCTATGTCGAGACCGCTCCCGATGTCGTCGCACTACTCGAGCAGAACCCGCACATCGAATTCGAGTTCCGTGCGTTCCCCGACTACTACAAGGCCGAAGGCCGGATGGACACGGGACGCTCCATCAACCCTCTCGATCTCGATCCCGCCGACATCGGTGACCTCGCCGGCAAGGTGCGTCCGGAACTCGACCAAGACCGCACCGGTCAGGATCATGCTCCCGGCCCGATGATCGGTGGGCGCGCACTGATCGGCCGACTGCTGGCCGCAGTCCAGAGCACCGGTAACGCAGAACTTCGTACCGAATCCATCCTCACCTCCCTGATCGTGGAAGACGGTCGGGTTGTCGGCGCCGAGGTCGAATCCGGCGGCGAAACCCAGCGAATCAAGGCGAACCGCGGTGTGCTGATGGCAGCGGGCGGCATCGAAGGCAACGCCGAGATGCGTGAGCAGGCCGGCACCCCCGGCAAAGCGATCTGGAGTATGGGTCCCTTCGGCGCCAACACCGGTGACGCGATCTCCGCCGGAATTGCTGTCGGTGGCGCAACCGCTTTGCTCGATCAGGCGTGGTTCTGCCCCGGCGTCGAGCAGCCGGACGGCAGCGCCGCATTCATGGTCGGCGTTCGCGGCGGACTCGTCGTCGACAACGCGGGCGAGCGTTACCTCAACGAGTCTCTCCCGTACGACCAGTTCGGCCGGGCCATGGATGCGCACGACGACAACGGTTCTGCAGTGCCGTCGTTCATGATCTTCGACTCGCGCGAGGGTGGCGGACTGCCTGCCATCTGCATCCCGAACACGGCGCCCGCCAAGCACCTCGAGGCCGGAACCTGGTTCGCCGCCGACACTCTCGAAGAACTCGCCGCCAAGACCGGACTGCCGGCCGACGCATTGCGCAGCACTGTCGAAAAGTTCAACGACGCCGCAAAGCTGGGAGTCGACGAAGAGTTCCATCGCGGCGAAGACCCGTACGACGCATTCTTCTGCCCACCCAACGGCGGCGCGAATGCGGCACTGACGGCGATCGAGAACGGTCCGTTCTACGCGGCCCGCATCGTCCTCAGTGACCTCGGCACCAAGGGCGGATTGGTCACCGACGTCAACGGTCGAGTCCTGCGTGCCGACGGCAGCGCCATCGACGGCCTGTACGCCGCCGGCAACACGAGCGCGTCACTGAGCGGCCGCTTCTACCCCGGTCCTGGCGTTCCGCTCGGCACGGCCATGGTCTTCTCGTACCGAGCAGCCCAGGACATGGCGAAGTAACCAGCACAACGAGGACGTGGGGCAGGCAATGTCAGAATCACCTGCCCCACACTCTTTCGCACGGCGACGCGATTTTGTATCACTCCAGGTCGATACCGGGCAACCCGTCCACACTCTTCGCGTTCTTCTCGGCGCGATAGGCGATGAGCCGCTCCGGCCCCCTCTTCTCCGCTACGCGGTCGAGCACGTCACGATCGGATTGGTAGTCCATCAGCGGTACTGCGAATCCGCACGAATCCGAAATGCGCGTCAGATCGACCACGACGATCGACCGCAGCCCCGGGTGCTCAGGGAACCTACCGACAAGCTCGTTGAACGGTTCCGACCCTGCAAGCAGAACGTGTCCGTGACCGTGCAGTCGTACGATCTTCGGTGGTCCGTCAAACGCCATGAACATCAGTGTTATTCGGGAGTTCTCGCGCACGTGCGCGATGGTTTCCACACCGCTGCCGGTGAGGTCGAGGTACGCCACCCGGTTGGATGTCAGCACCACAAACGATCCGACTCCCCCTTTGGGTGAGCAATTGACCAACCCGTCAGCAGACAACGGTGCGGTGGCAACGACGAACAGCGGTTGAGCCTGCAACCACGTGGTGAGCTTTTCATCGATGCCTTCGTAGACGCGCCCCATGTCGAGAGTGTAGTTCGCGCCGACTGGACGTCACGGGGCAGACGCTGCGGCGGCTCGAATCTCCTCACACATCGCTGCGAAGACGCGGTCGTCGGCGGGATTCGCCGGCACCGCCAGTTCAATGCCGTCGCAGAGACTCGCGTATTTCGAACTCAGCACCTCGGGGAGTTCGGCGTAGGTGCATTGCGTGACCAGCCTGTCGAGAACATCGTCGGTGAGGACGTCAGGTAGTCGAGCCCAATCACCTGCCCGCGCCATCACTGTCAGTTCTTCCCCGACCTCGGATAATCCGAGGACCTCCAGCGCGACTCGGTACGCCGGAGTGGAGTAGAGAAAGGCAAGTTCACTGCGCACCGCTTCTCGTTGAGCAAGTATCGCGGCAGGATCTTTGCCGGTGATCATCTTCGGAACGGCAATCAGTCGCGGCTTCCTTCCTCCTGCCGTCAACGATGGAATGATCCTCTCCGCGAGCACCTTCGGATGGGAGCTGGTGGGGTGAGAAACAAAACCGTCGGCGACGGCTCCCGCCAGTGAGCACATGCGCGAGTTCACTCCCCCGGTCCAGATCTCCGGAGCCGGAACATCGAGCGGCCCGGGATTGAAGTAGGGCTGCAGCCGGTCGAAGGTGTAGTGCGTTCCGGCATGGTCGAGTTCACCGCCCTCCTGAAACACTCGGAAGATCTCGCGTACAGCGCTGACGTAATCACGCAGTTGCGCAACAGGATCCGTCCACGGCATCGAGTACCGCCCGACGATGTTCCCACGCACCTGCGTCGCAAGCCCCAGTTGAAATCGTCCACCCGAGAAACCCGCAAGATCCCAGGCAGCCAAAGCCGTCACCATGGGACTGCGCGCAAACGCGACAACCATCGACGTCCGGACAGCGAGAGTACTGCTGTGCTCGACGGCCAGGGCCGCCACCGCAAACGGATCACGAATGGTTTCGGAGATGTGCACCGTGTCGAAACCAAGGTTCTCGATGCGTCGGACGTGCTGAGCTACCTGCCGCAGCGGAGTGTCGGCAGGTAGCGAGGTCACCAATTCCATATCAGCTCAAAGGCTCCAGGCGAATCGACAGCAGCTTTCCTTCGGTAGCCACCTTGCGAGCGTGTTCATTGAAATCCGGGGCGGCACAAACGAACAGGGTACGACCGTCGGAACCGCCGAGTCCGCAAGCGAAGACACCGCTGTCGAAGGCAATTTCGTCGACTATCTCCCCGCTGGCGCCCACATGAAGAACACGGCTTCCGAGGGCATCGGCCACCCACATCGAATCGTCTCCGTCGATACAACACCCGTCCGCCGCAACGACGATCTGAGCGAGGGTGGTCTCCATCTCGGGTCCACCAGGCACCGGCCCGAACGACGCCCAGTCGCGGCGTTCACCCAGAGAGCCGTCGGCCTGGACGGCAAACGCACTGATTCGATTTCCCAGCGTTTCGTCCACGAGCAGATCTCCGGTCGACGTCAGAGCCATTCCGTTGGGGAAGTGGAGATCTCGCGCGACGACGTGCACCGATCCGTCGGGGTCGACGCGGAGGAGATCTGCCGTCTCGACGGGGGCCAGGTTCATCAGATCGAACCCGAAGTTGCCCACGTACGCTCGTCCCTGTGCGTCGACCAGCATGTCGTTGACGTTGGCACTGACGTACCCGGACAAGTCTGCGTGCACCACCAACTCGCCATCGGATTCTCGCCGCAGAATCTTCTGGTCCCGCATGGAGACGACCAGTAATCTGCCGTCCGGAAGCCACCCCAGCCCGGACGGCTGCCCTGGAACCTCCGCCTCGACGCGTATGTCTGTCCCGTCCTCGCAGGCCGAAATCACCTGGTAGGTGTAGAAGTCCGATACCCAGATCCGGTTCTCGTGCCAGCGCGGGCATTCGAAGTAGGTGTATCCCTCGAGAACTACCGCAACTTCTGGTGCCATCGGGCTCTCCTGCGTCGGTGAAGAATGGACTATCAGCCCCATTCAATCACCGGCACCGCTGTCGCGGTGTCCGATTCCCGACTAGTCGCCGGCGCGAACTTCGTCCAACACGTCGAAAGCGGATTCCCATCCGTCGTACACATTCCCGTCACCCTTGAATCCCGGAATTCCTACCAGGTGGAAGGTCATTTCGGTTTTGTCACCCCGTTCTGCGAGCGTGACCGTTATCCGAGGTGCGGCATCCACCGGATCACTCGGATTTCCCCAGGTGAAGACCAGCCTCTTCGGCTCGTCGACCTCGAGATAGGTTCCGCCGGTGGGGTACTCGGCTCCGTTCTCGTCGTTGATCATCAGGTAGCGGTACGTTCCGCCAACTCTGGGATCGATCGTGACATGCTCACGGGGACTGCTGACACCCTTCGGATGCCACCAGCGCGCCGCCTCGTCGGGGTCGGTCCACGCCTGCCAGACAAGGTCGCGCGGCGCGTCGAAGATCCGGGTGATGGTGAATTCTGCAGTGGCATCGGCATTCCGGTCACTCATTGTCCTTCTCCTTCTTCGGTCGACGTTGTTTCAGCTCACGTAGACGCTCGTCGAGGAGGTCGAAGCGTTCGTTCCAGCCTCGCCGGTGTTCGTCGACCCAGGCGCTGGCGTCGTCGAGACCCTCTGCGCGAAGGGTGCACGTGCGCCATTGCGCGGTGGTGGTTCGTTCGATGAGACCGGCTCGCTCGAGCACCTTCAGATGCTGAGAGATGGCGGGTCGACTCATTTCGAACGGCTCGGCCAACTCACCGACGGTCATCGAACCATCAGTGAGGCGAGAGAGCATTTCACGCCTCGTCGGGTCGGCCAATGCGCTGAACACTGCATCGAGTCGGCCACTTCGCTCGTCCATATAAGCAACTCCTTAATTAAGGAATAGCTTAAACATAGGACTCGACATCTTGCGCGTCAACCCTTTCAGCTCCAGGTATATCGAAGCCGCTCGACGGTTGTCGCCTCGTCCATCTGGGAGAAAGTCTCGCGCTCAACTCCCTTCACCGACACCATCGCTTCGATGATCGACTCCCCGAAGATTTCCTTCGCCACCGAGGAGGAGTTGAACTTCTGCACTATCTCGCGCAGATCGGTGGGGACTCGGGTCACCCCGCGCTCATCACGTTCCGCCTCCGTGAGAGTCGACGGGTTCACCCCAATTTCCGGCGGCAATGGCGAGGCATTGCCGATACCGATATGCGAAAGGCCAAGTATCGCAGCGGTCGCCAGATACGGGTTGGCCGATGGATCGACGATTTTCACTTCGGCGTTGGCGCCGTGTGGATTCGACGGTGACTCGGCGCAGAACCTCAGTGCCGCTTCCCGGTTCTCGAGCCCCCAACAGACGTAGGCCCCCGACCAATTGTCCGGTCGCAGCCTGACCCCGGAGAGCGGTGAGGACGCAAAGACGGCCGTGAATTCCGTGAGGTGAGAGAGGATTCCACCCAAAGCTGATGATCCTTTGTCGGTCATCCCGTACTCCTGCCCGCCACCGGAGAAGACGGGCCGCCCACCTGAGTTCAACGAAAAGTGCTGGTGTGCACCGTTCCCTGCACCTCCGACCGTAGGTATCGGTGAAAACGAGGCCGCCAATCCGTGAGCTCTGGCAGTGCGGCTGATCAAGATCCGGGCCAGTGTCACCAGGTCGGCAGCCTGAACAGGAGTTGCCGGAGCGATGGAGATCTCGAATTGATCCGGTCCGTACTCTGCATGCACTTGCTCGATATGAAGTTGTGCGCGTTCGGCATTGCGCAGAAGGTCCTTGAGGAAGTCCTCGCGGCGCAGGACTGCACCTAACCCGTACGCCGACCACGCACCGTCGCACGCATCACCGAAAAGAGTGAACTCGATCTCGTGACCCACCCGAGCTTCCAGTCCGTCGGCGGCAAGCCGCGCCACGACGGCAGTGAGTGCGGACCGAGTACACACGGCAGCCGTCGCACCGTCTTGCTCGTGCAACGTCGCCGGCGCCCACGACACGCCCCCGCCGAGATCACGGAGGTCGGAGCGGTCGATACGCAACCGGAGATCACCCACGACGGAAAAGGAATCGGTGAAGGCAATCCGATCGTCGCTACAGAAGACGTTCCAGCTCGGTGAGACTCCCGCACCGGCTTTCTCGAAGACACCGGTTCGGCCGGCCGGCATCACCTTCGCGCGCGCGACACCCGCCATGTCGACGATCGAGCCGATGGTCAGAGCCGGTACTTCCCTCATCCAAAGGCAAATACCCCACCCGGTGACGCGCCAACCCGTCAGATCAGGTTGTCCTCCACCGGCAGTCCGAACGCCGCCCGGCCGTAGAGCGCCAACGCGCGCTCGGGTTCGTTGGCAACGTGAACGCTGCCCGCATGAACGTCACGCCACGCACGCTCGATCGGGTTTCCGCGAGAGAGGGAGTTCCCGCCTGCCGTCTTGAAAAGCATGTCGATCGCTTCCACCGAGCGTTCCGTCGCACGAACCTGATCACGACGCGCACGCAGCCTCATCGAGAGTGGGAGCTCCTGACCGGCCACAGCAAGTTCGTACATCTCCCGGATATTGCGATCCATCTGCAGAATCGCAGCATCGATCTCCGACGACGCACGTGCGACGGCGACCTGAGCGAACTGATCCTCACTGAACCGTCCGCCACCCAAACTCAGACGGACGCGCTCACGCATCACGTCCAGGTACCCCTCGTAACAACCGGCGACGATGCCCACACACGGAGCGGCAACCGTCGAGGTGAAGATACTCCCGAACGGAAGCTTGTACAGCGGACCAGGATTGACTGCTTGGCCTGGGCCGCGAAGTTGTGCGGTCTCGTAGTTGCGCTTCAATCGGTGCTCGGGAACGAATGCCTTGACGACCACGATCTCGTTGCTCGCGGTGCCCCGCATCCCCACGACATCCCACACGTCACGGATTTCGTAATCGGTGCGCGGCACCAACACCGTCATGAAATCGACGGGACGACCATCCATGCCGACCACCATCGCTCCCAGCAACGCCCAACTCGCGTGGTCGCAACCGGAGGAGAAACCCCACTGGCCCGATAGCTCGTAGCCTCCGTCCACCGCCGTCAGTCGACCGACCGGCGCGTAGGCGGACGAGATGAGCGTCGTCTGATCCTCTCCCCACACGTCGGCCTGCGCTCGGTCGTCGAAAAGTGCAAGGTGCCACGGGTGCACCCCCACCACCGACGCGACCCAACCGGTCGAGCCGCAGGCAGCCGAGATGGCCCTGACCACTTCGTAGAACTGAACCGGGTCGCTCTCGGCACCTCCGTATCTTTTCGGCGCCAGCATGGAGAAGACGCCGGCTTCGGACAGCTCCCGGATGGTCCGTTCGGAGATCTTGCGCGAATCGTCGACCTTCTGAGCGCGGGCCGCGATCTTCGGGAGCAGATCACGGACTGAACTCAGAACCTTGTTGACCATGGGAGACACTCCTCGCACCGAACCGTGAGGGAGCGGATCGGCAGATAGACATAACGGCTGCCCCGTCACGATATGTCGGTCACGCGTTCCGGTGATCGGAAGTCCCGGAGGCCGGGATCAGCCGCCGGATCCTCGCGTTCGCCGATGGTCCCGGCCAGTGAGACGAGACCCCAGAGGCAATTCACGCTCCCCTAGCGTCGGGCGTCGACACTGCCCCTGGAAAGGACGGGACTCATCGTGACGATCACTCAGTCCGACAACGACGAGGTTCGCGAGATCCAAGCTGGAACCGCGCCTACACGCTTTGCGCGTGGATGGCACTGCATTGGACTCACGGAGTCCTTCAAGGACGGCCAGCCGCACTCCATCGAGGCGTTCGGCACCAAACTGGTCGTCTTCGCCGACAGTGAAGGCAACGTCAAGATCCTCGACGCGTACTGCCGTCACATGGGTGGCGACTTGAGCCAGGGCACCATCAAGGGCGACGCCATTGCCTGTCCATTCCACGATTGGCGCTGGGGCGGCAACGGCAAGTGCCAGAAGATTCCGTACGCACGCCGCGTCCCCCCGCTGGCCAAGACGCGCGCCTGGCAAACCCTCGACCAGGACGGCATGCTCTTCGTCTGGCACGACCCCGAGGGCAACCCGCCGACCGACGACGTGGCTATCCCCCGCATCGAAGGCGCGCTCAGCGACGAGTGGAGCGACTGGGTCTGGTACACCACGACCGTCGACACCAACTGCCGCGAAATCGTCGACAACATCGTCGACATGGCGCACTTCTTCTACGTGCACTACTCCTTCCCGACGTACTTCAAGAACGTCTTCGAAGGCCACGCCGCAACGCAGTACATGCGCGGCGTCGCTCGCTCGGACATGCGTCCCCACGCAGCCGGCACCCCGAAGATGGTCGGCAGCAACTCGGTTGCCACGTACTTCGGCCCCTCCTTCATGGTCGACGACCTGACCTACGAGTACGAGGACTACAACGTCGACTCTGTGCTCATCAACTGCCACTACCCGGTCAGCGCTGACAAGTTCGTGCTCCAGTACGGCATCATCGTCAAGAAGTCGGATCGCTTCCAGGGTGAAGCCGCCGACGCGATGGCCGCGAACTTCGGCACGTTCATCGCCAAGGGCTTCGAGCAGGACGTCGAGATCTGGAAAAACAAGACTCGCATCGAGAACCCGCTCCTGTGCGAAGAAGACGGCCCGGTCTACCAGCTCCGTCGCTGGTACGAACAGTTCTACGTCGATGTCGCGGACATCGCTCCCGAGATGACCGAGCGCTTCGAATTCGAACTCGACACCGCGCGACCCGTCGCAGCCTGGCAGAAGGAAGTCGAAGACAACCTCGCTGCAAAGAAGGCAGACGAAGATGCAGCCTCTTCAGTGCGCTGAGTGCAAGGCTCAGGTCCTGGTCCAGAAGAACAGTTGGGAACACACCACCGTTCAGTGGAGTGACCAGGCCCGCGCCCAGTGCCTCGAAATCGCCGACGACCGTGAATTCGGGCAGCGAGAGGGACGACCCGGTGCCCCTCGCAAGCAGTGCGGCGCCTTGATCGCGTCCATCGTGAACGCTGCAACAGCGGGCGAACTCGAGATCCTCAACGACGAGCCGGTGCCTCAGCCGATCGTCGACGACAGCGAACCCGTACCGACTCCGTTTCACTAGTCAAGCCAACATCTTTCGAAGAAGGTAGTAATGATCGATCCTCAGTACTACGGCCCGTGGGCAGTCATCGCCGGCGGTTCAGAAGGTGTCGGCGCAGGGTTCGCCGACGAGCTCAGCAAGATCGGCATCAACCTCGTTCTCATCGCCCGCAAGCCGGGCCCGCTCGAGGAGACCGCGGCCAAGGCACGCGCCAACGGCGTCGAAGTACGCACTCTCGCATTGGATCTGCTCGTTCCGGACGCGCTCGATCAGATCAAGGCAGTCACCGACGACGTCGAGGTTGGTCTCCTCATTTTCAACGCCGGCGCCAACAGCTACGGCCACGAGTTCGTCACCGGAGATCTGACGGGATTTGCCGGAGTCATCGAGCTGAACATCAACAAGCAGCTCGAACTCTCGCACCACTTCGGCGGATTGATGAAGGATCGCGGACGCGGCGGCATCATGCTGCTCGGTTCGCTGGCCGGATTCATGGGCTCCGAGCACCAGAGCATCTACGCGGCGTCCAAGGCATTCGGGCGCATCTTCGCCGAAAGCCTGTGGCTCGAACTCCAGCCGTACGGCGTTCACGTCGTCGAGTTCATTCTCGGTGTCACTCGCACACCCGCTATGATTCGCGCGGGACTGAACTTCGACATCCCGGGCATGAACGTCGCAGAGCCCGAAGATGTTGCACGTGAAGGTCTCGAACACCTTGCCGACGGCCCGATCTGGGTGGCTGCAGGAAACTACGAAGGCGCCAAGAAGCGCAGTGGCTTCCCCCGAGACAAGATGGTCAAGGGCGCTGCCGAAGCGATGCGCAAGCTGCTCAACCGCTGACATCTGCTGTGCGCCTTTATTAACCCCCCGACGTTAAGAAAGGCGCACAGCATGAGCATCGACATCACCACTCTTCTCGACGAACGCGAGATCACCCGCTCCATCTTCGAGTTCGCCCGAGCCATGGATGCGCGAGCGTGGGATGAACTCCACCGGATCATGACGCCGGACGCTACGGCAGAATTGGGCACCGGAACTCTGTGCGGACCCGCCGAGGTAGTGGCGTCCATCCGCTCGTTCCTCGACGAGTGCGGTCCCACCCAACATCTGATCGGTAACGTGCTGGTCGAGGTGGTCGGCGATCTCGCCACCAGCCGCTCCTATGTCAGCGACATGCATGTGGGCACCGGGAGCAAGGCTCACCTGAACTTCTTCACCCTCGGCGACTACCACGACTCATGGGCGCGGATCGACGGAAAGTGGCGAATGACGCACCGCACCAAGCATTCACACGCCAGTCAGGGATCCATCGAGGTTCTGGGCGCCGGCCCCAGCGGTTGGCGGAGCTGATTCAGCTCAACATCGACGAACGGCCGGTCGCGAGCGGACTCTTGCTGGTGAGTCCGCCGTCGACCACCAGGGTCTGCCCCGTCATGTAGCGAGATTCGTCCGAAGCCAGGTAGACCATGGCATGCGCGATGTCTTCGGGTTCGCCGAGGTAAGGCAGGGCGTTTGCCTGCTTCATGCCGTCGATGACATCAGCGGGGATGTTGTCCACGACGAGAGCGGGTGTCATGATCGCGCCCGGCGCTACGGCATTGCACCGAACACCGTTTGCTCCGTGCTGGACTGCGATGTACTGCGTCAGACGAATGACTGCCGCTTTGGCGGATCCGTAGGCAGACTGCAGGGAATCCCCGATCAATCCACCTACCGAGGCCGTGTTGACGATCGATCCTCCACCGGCACTGTTCATGTGCGGAATGGCAAGTCGTGAAGCGACGACAGTGCTGCGGACGTTGAGCGACATCACGCGATCCCACTCGTCCAAGTCCATCCGGAGCAGGTCGAGATCCTTGCGCGGGTTACTACCGCCCACGTGATTACACAGGACGTTGATGCCGCCGAATTCGGCGACCGCCTTTTCGATCATCGCTGCCAGAGAGTCCTCGTTCATGACATCGACGCCGAAACCCAGTGCATTGCCACCGGTCTCGCGAATCGCCACCGCCGCTTCCTCTGCACGCGCAGGATCGAGGTCGGCGACCAACACCTTGGCGCCCTCTGCCGCCATGAGTTGTGCTGCTGCACGCCCGATTCCACTGGCGGCGCCTGTGATCACTACACTCTTGCTTTCGAGCCTGTTCATATCTGTTCCTTTCGCGGAGAATCGCCGTACCCGGATCTCACGTGCCCGGAGTTGACAGCTCGGCGATTGCCCGATCACTACCAGTCAACGCAGGATCGACAGCCTCGTCCAACTTTCTTGAATGAACTCACAAGTACGTGACCACGGCCCGCGCACCTGCTACACCGCCGAAATCGAGTGGCGACGGAAGACCTCACTGTGCTGAAGTGGCACTATGCAGAATTCTGTTCGACCGCTGTCCATCGACGACCTCGACCGTGCCGCCGAGGTTCTCGGCGAGGCGTTTGCCGACTACCCCTGGACGAACTGGTGCGTCGCCGAAGACTCCCACGTGGAACGCGTCGCGACTCTGCAACGGATCTACCTCGAACACCTGGCACTACCGTTCGGGCGTTCCTACATAGACGATTCCGGCAACGGCGTCATCGCAGTCCTGCCGCCGGACGCTCCAGAGCCTGATGAAGCGACCGTCGAGAAGATCGTCGAACTGCACGGAGATCGGTTCGAGCGCGTTCTTCAGGCTGACGAACAACTGTCTGCGCTTCCCGTCCCCGACAACGCGTGGTCGTTGGCAACGATCGGTACGACGCCGCGCTCACGCGGAACCGGATTGGGTTCTGCGCTACTGAAACATGCTTTGGCGGAACTGGATCGAACCGAACAGAATTGCTGGCTCGATACGTCGACCGAACGAAATCTACCGCTGTACCAACGGTTCGGTTTCACGATCGTCGGCCAGACCTCGCTCCCCGACGGACCGGACGTATGGCGGATGCATCGACTTCAGGGCTGATTGTTCGACTTCAGCACTCGCCGAATCATTTTCGACAACGACGCGTATTGGGTGATCGTGTTGACGGCGATCCACCTCGAGACCGGCCACGTCCGGGCCCACGAGAAAACCCCGACCGACAGCAGTTGATCGTCGTCAAGGGTCTCGATGTAGTTGCGCAATATCGCAACAGCAGCTCCCAAGCGGTCACGAAGCTCCTGAGCCGGAATGTCGATGCTCGCGTCGACAACCGACTGGTTCAGTGCGGGTGTTTGCGTCCACTTGTAACCCGCCGCCGGCGTCTGCGGAGCCTCGTCTCGCAGCCCGGCACCTATCCACTCTGCGACGGCCTCTGCCCACCAGACACGCACAGCGAGTACGTCGTGCACCGTCCACGCGTCGACGGCAACGGCGTCGAACGCATCGGCCTCGGCGACGCCGTCGAGTAACGCTTCAAGTTTCGAATACGCCGAGTCCAGCTCGCTCACCAGTTCTTCGCGTGACCAGGTCTGCGCCACAATGCCTCCGAACGATCAGTGGAGAAGAAAGAAGCGGGACCATCTCGACTCGATGGCCCCGCCTCCAACTTTAACGTCCTCCCGGATTCAGTTCAGCTCACCCAAGAACCTTCCGAGGTTCTCGGCGATTTCCTTCGACCTGGTGTGGTGCAGGTAGTGGTCTCCGTCCAGCAAGATCACCTCTCCGTGGTCGACGGAGGCTGCCTGCCCCTCGTGCAGCTCTGTCCAGCCCTGAACTTCTGAATTGTTCACGGCGAACAACAGAATCGGAAGATCGGCTGGGAACGTCTTGCCGATTGCTTCAGCGAAGTTACTGGAAAGATGATCCATCTCGTTGAGATAGGTATCGCTGAAGTTGTTCTTCGCAGTCAACTGTCGCATCTCGTCCTTCGCGGCGGGATCGAGGTACTCGTCCGAGGCTTCACCACCGACGACCTTGGACAGCAATTCCGCCAAGCCCAATTGCCTTCCAACTCGGAGTGCGTCGATCGGGAATTTGGTATCCATGTTCGGCTGCCCTGGAACACTGCTGTCGATACCCACGAATGCGGTGACCTCGTCACGGTACTTCGCGGTGTAGTCCAGCGCATAGAGACCAGTGATCGAGTGCCCCATGAGGATGTATTCGTCAATTCCCAGCGACTGTACTGCCGTATGAATCTCTTCGACGATGTTCGCAGTCGTGCGGTCCTTGTCCGTTCCGTCACTGTAGCCGTAACCGAAGGGCTCGATCGTGACGACGCGGTAGTCGGGTGCGAGCTCGTTGACAAGCGGTGTGAAGTCGAGAATCGGTGCGGACGTTCCGAACCCGGGTAACAGCACTATGGTCTGATCGCCGTTGCCGCGGATCGAGTAGCTCATGTTCTTTCCGTCGACGGACACGAACTGGTTGCCCGTCTCCCCGGCCGGAACGCTCGCTTTGCTGGAGCCGACATTGAATACGAGCGCTATCGATACCAGCACAACCAGAACTACGGACACCGAAGCAACCAGCTTCAGTGCAAAGGTACGAATCTTCTTCATTCTCATCCTCATCTTCTCGGGCGTCGATACGGCTAGGAAAGGCTCGACATCGAGGCCGCACTGGTCTCGTCGAGCACACGCAACACGTTGTTGCCCATCAGCTTTGCCAAGTCCTCCGCGGACCAACCGCGTTCCGCCAGACGGTCTATCAACACCGCGAAACCGGATACGTCCTGCATACCGTCCGGAAAGTCGTCGAACCCATCGTAGTCACTGCCCAAACCGATGTGGTCGATGCCCGCGACGTCTCGGGCATGCTCGACGTGGTCGGCGAGATGGTCCACTGTCATCGCCGGTCGTGGGCCGACTCGCCCGCCTTTGAACCATTCGTTGTACTCGGCAGAAAGGAACATGGGTACAAAGGCGATCATGATGACCCCGCCGTTGTCCGCGAGCAGTCGCATGACGTCGTCGGGAACATTACGGGGGTGACCGCATAGCTGAGAGCACGACGAATGGCTGAAAATCACCGGCGCCGACGACGTCTCGATGGCATCTCTCATCGTTTCCACCGAGACGTGCGACAGGTCGACGAGTACGCCGAGCCGATTCATTTCGCGCACGATCTCGCGACCGAAGTCGGTCAGCCCGCCGTGTACTCGAGTGTCCGTCGCGGAGTCCGCCCACCCGGTGTTGTCGTTGTGCGTCAGCGTCATGTACCGAAGACCAAGGCGCGCCATCATTCTCAGGACACCGAGCGAGCTGCCGATGCTGTGACCGCCCTCCGCGCCCAACAAGGACGCGACCTTGCCCTCGCTCCAGATGCGACGCACGTCGTCACCTGTACGCGCGAATTCGAAAGTATCCGGATATCGCTCGATCATCCGGTACACGTAGTCGATCTGTTCGAGTGTGTACTGAACCGCCTCTGGCTCCGTCCGGTCACACGGGGTGTAGACCGACCAGAACTGCGCACCGACGCCGCCGCGACCGAGTTTGTCGATGTCGGTTTGGAAGATGGAATCCTTCTCGAGATTCTCCACCGAGTATGCGGCAGTTTCGCGAGCCGTCCAGGCCAGATCGTTGTGACCGTCGATGACCGGCGCAAGGCCGTAAGCATCGAGTGCCGCGGGGTGATTCACGTCCGGAAAAGGAGCGAGAGGTTTCATCATGAGTTTTCCTCGAAAAGTAGTGCGGGCAGGTCGAGGGCCCTCATCGCCTTCGACCTGCCCGAGATTTCATTCAGCGGAGAGAATCATCTCGCCGCGACTAGTCGGAAATCTTCTTGAAAAGCCTTGTCATGTAGAGATATTGCTCGCCATCGATCGTGAGATGAGCCATCTCACCCGAAGCGCTCTCGTTACTGATCGAGAACCGGGAGGCGGACAGAGGCACGACCTTGGTGGGCGGAGCCGGCGGCTCGCCGTCGATCTCGACCTTGGCGAAGTTCTGCACCTGGAATCCGCCGTCCTCGCCGCGCGTGAGTTCGATTCGCACGGTTGTCGATTCATAGGTTCCGAGAATGTGCGACAGGTCGATGTCTTCCGCATTCGGCTCGGACTTCGGCTCCGGCAGAACGAGATCGAGCTCCTGGGCGATCTCCTTCTCGATGTCGTGGGCCAGGGCGCCGCCGCCACGCGAGTTGGTCACCACGGCCATGGCGAGACCGAGCTCGGGGAAGGTGTGAAAACGAGTGATCTGGCCGATCGTCGCACCACCGTGCTGCGCGGACGTCACGCCACCCCAGTCGGACAGGATCCAGCCGAGACCCCAGGCCTGATCGACGCTCGAGACCGCGGTCAGGTCGAATTGCGGAGTGCGCATCAGGCGCGCGGATTCTTCGGACAGAATGCGTTCACCCGTCAATGCGAGTCCGTCACGCATGTGTGCAGCACCGAAGGTCAGGAGCGAGCTGACCGATCCGGTGATGATCCCGGCCGGACCGATACCGCGCGGAAGCAGCCACTGCTTGGTCGGAATCACCTTGTCCGGCGACGTCCGATCCGGGTTGGCCACGTGGCCGACGGCCGTGCGGAACAGCGGCGCGTCCTTGGCCTTGGTGATGATGTGCGTCAATCCGAGTGGCTTCCAGAGATATTCGACCAACGCCTCGTCCCACGTCATCTCACGAAGGACCTCGACGATGCGGCCGGCAACGGCAAAACCCGCGTTGCTGTAACTCAGATGCCCGCCGGGCTCGGTGACGCTGATCGCGGTCGCGAGTTCGTCTACGTACTTCTCGACGCAGTCGTCACCGTCACCGGTGTCGTTGAACAGGTCTCCGTCGATACCGCTTGTGTGCGTGAGCAACTGGCGGATCGTGATTTCCTTCGTGTTGGAAGGATCCGCGATCGTGAACTCCGGAAGCACCTCCACCACCAGGGTGTCCAGCGTCAGCTTGCCCTCGTCGACGAGCTGCATGATCAGCGTCGTCGTCCAGATCTTGCTCGCGGATCCGTACTGGAACAGGGTGTCTGCGTCGACGTCGACGCGCGTGTTCAGGCTCGTCACTCCGGTGGTGATGACACGGATGTCCGCCGCGCCGTCTTCGCCCAGCGCGATCACACCGACCTGCGCGCCCGGTACCGAATGCTTGGCTGCCAGTTCGTCGAGTCGTTCCTGCCACTTCGGGGCGACAAGTAGGTCCTTGGGCAAGTCGGTCACAGGTCGAACTCCTTCGATCATGGAAGCGAGCGGCGTAGACGGCGTTGCTGGGATCCGCTCAGGTCTCACTCGTCGGGAAGTGAGGTTGCGGAAGCAATAACCGTCCACCCATGATCTCAGTGTGCTCGCAGTCACGTCCTGGTCGATTGCACCGAAGTCGGCCCCGAAAATGGTGCAATCGGACGAGCGAGTGTTCAGGATTCGCCATTCGAAACGATCAGCGCTCGAAGGTTCCTTCCAAGCGATTGCGTGAACCCGGATGGATCAAGCGCGCCGCGCTGACCAATCCGTTAGCCGACCAGGTGCGGCGGCGAATCAGCAGGCACGGTTCCCCGCGATCGATGCGTAACAGCTCGCATTCGTCCGGGCTACCCAACACCGCTTCCACGACATGCTCGCCGCGAACCAGAGGCGCAACGTCACTCAAGTAGTTGTTGGGGGTGATCGCGGTGAAGTCCTGGCGCAGATAGTCGGGCGCCTCGTTCGGATTCACGAATCGGTCTTCCACCTGAATCGGAGTTTCGTCCTCGAAGTGCACCATCAGCGAATGGAACACCCGTTTGCCCACCGATTCACGAAGGAACGTCTGCCCGTGGTCGGTTTCTTCCTCACGAACGAAGACGACCTCGGTTCGATGACGGTGGCCGCGGCGCTGAATCTCGTCGGCGATGTTCTTGACTTCGAACAGCGGGGACGCGGTCTTCGTGGCGGCGACAAAAGTACCGACCCCCATCATCCGCACGATCAGACCGTCGCTGGTGAGTTCGCGAAGCGCTCGATTGATCGTCATTCGTGACAACCCCAGCGCACTGACCAGTTGATTCTCCGAAGGCAGCTGATCGCCTTCGGTCCACCGACCCGAGTTGATCTGCGAGACCACGAGGTTCTTGACCCGTTCGTAGGCAGGGGCGGACTCGCCGCCTGCCTCGTTGAACAGCACGGCGAGTTCTGCGTCCACTTCGGCAATCGCCATCGCCACCACCCGTTCGTCGAAAACCACCGAGTCGGTTCTCCCGTTCGGCCTCCGAAGTCTATCCGCCTCGTGCACCTTTCCGATCCATCCGCGAGCGTCCGCGCCGGACCTAACCCACCATGCGCCGCAATTGGCTCGTCGCAACCGAAAGCGCAGCAAGATCGTGTTGCCCGGACGCCTCGATCTCTGCGAGCGCGAGAGTGGACCTCTCGATTCTCGACGCATTCCTTTCTTCCCACCTCGAGAGTTTTTCCGCTGTCGTGTCACCCGCTTCCGCGTCGGCCAAGACGTCGAGGGTCAGGGCCCGCACCGTCGAGTACAACTCGTCCCGCAACGACAACCTCGCCAACGCGTTCCATTTTCCGTCCTTGCTCAATGCCGACACTCGATTGAGCATCGGGACGAGCCCAACATGCTCACCGAGCCGGAAATAGAGTTCGCCGGTCTCCGAGATCGTCCGATCGGCAAGGTCCGCGATCTCCACCACGTCGAGCAGTCCGAACTGATCGAGCAATATCTCCACTCGCCTGACCAGGTTCTCCGGCGCGCCCTTGTCCGTGATGAGGACCGTTCGCGCAGCCAGGTTCCGCTGATCTGCGCCTACCAGCCAGCCATCGAGCTCTGCCGACGCCTCCGCGAGGCGATCACCGAATCTGCTGATCTCGGCCCCGACGGCCAGCGGTTGCGGACGACGTGTCAGCATCCACCGTGACGCCCGGTCGAGCAGTCGCCTGGTGAGCAGGATCAACTCGTCGGATACGGCGGTCGAGATCGAGGCTTCGCTGATGTCGTGCCACAACTTCCACAGTCCGAACACCTCGGAAACCACGGTGAAGGCACGTACCGCGTCTTCCGGATCAGCGCCGACCTCTTCACCGAGCCGATATGCATAGGTGATGCCGCCCCGATCGATGACGTTGTTCGTCAGCACGGTCGCGACGATCTCGCGCCGCAGTGGGTGCCGGTCGAGGGCGTCGCCCCCTGCAACTCGAACGCCCTCCGGAAAGTAGTTCACCAGCGCCTTGCGGTAGATCTGGTTGTCGATCGAGCTTCCCGCCAACAGCGTGGATTTCAGATCGAGCTTGACGTGGGCCATCAGTGTGGCGAGTTCCGGCGACGTCAGCCCCGTTCCCGACTTCTCAGCCGCGGCGAACTGCTTCTTGGTCGGAAACCCTTCGATGACACGGTCGACGATCCCGCGCGATTCGAGGTTGGAAATCACTCTGCCGTGCACACCGATCATCGCCCCCGCATCCGCCCGCGTGGTACCCATCAGTTCGTTCTGCGAACGGTTGTCTGCGAGAACGAGTTCTGCGACCTGGTCGGTCAGCGATTCGAGTAGTGCGTCACGACGTGAGTCCGTGACGACGCCTGAGCTGATCAGGGAGTCGAGAAGGATTTTGATGTTCACCTCGTGGTCGGAACAATCGACTCCGGCCGAATTGTCGAGGGCGTCTGTGTTGATCCGTCCACCGCCGCGTGCGTATTCGATCCGTCCGGCCTGGGTGAGGCCGAGATTGCCTCCTTCACCGATCACTCGGGCACGCACTTCGTTGCCGTTCACCCGAACGGCGTCGTTGCTCTTGTCGCCGACTTCGAGGTCGGACTCACCGGAGGCCTTGACGTATGTTCCGATGCCGCCGTTCCACAACAGATCTGCCGGGGACCGCAAAATCGCCCGAACCAGTTGCGGTGGAGTCAGTTCGGTGACGTCGTCCTCGAGGCCCAGCGCCTCTCGTATCTCGTCACTGATCGGAACGCGCTTCGCCGAGCGTTCCCACACTCCGCCGCCGGCACTGATCAAGGTCGGGTCGTAGTCGGCCCACGAGGATCGGGGGAGCGCAAAGAGACGTGATCGCTCGTCGTACGAGCGCTCAGGCGACGGGTTCGGATCGACGAACACGTGCCGATGATCGAACGCCGCGATCAGGCGAATGTGCTTGCTGCACAACATACCGTTGCCGAAGACGTCGCCACTCATGTCTCCGATCCCCACCGCGGTGAAGTCATCGTGCTGGGTATCGACGCCGAGCTCACGGAAGTGCCGCTTGACACTTTCCCAGGCGCCCTTCGCCGTGATACCCATGGCTTTGTGGTCGTAGCCGACCGACCCGCCGGACGCGAAGGCGTCGCCGAGCCAGAATCCGTACTCCGCGGCAACCTCGTTCGCGATGTCGGAGAACTTCGCAGTTCCCTTGTCCGCGGCGACAACAAGATACGTGTCGTCTCCGTCGTGGCGAACGACCCGCCGCGCCGCGACAACGGCCCCGCTCTGCTTGTCGACGTTGTCGGTCAGATCGAGTAGTCCGCGAATGAAGGATCGGTAGCAATCGATCCCGGCCGCCAACGCAGCTTCTCGGTCTGCGTCTGCGCCCAGCCCTGGAACCGGTGGGCGTTTGACGACAAATCCGCCCTTCGCTCCGACAGGCACGATGACTGCGTTCTTGACTGCCTGCGCCTTCACCAATCCCAGTACCTCGGTGCGAAAGTCCTCTTTCCGATCCGACCAGCGCAAGCCGCCGCGAGCCACCGTACCGAAACGAAGGTGCACACCTGCTACATCGGGTGAGTACACGAATATCTCGAACTTCGGTCGAGGGAAAGGCAATACGGACAGCTTCTCCGAATCGAACTTCAACGAGAGCGCGCCGAGCGATTCAGTGGGATACACGAAATAGTTGGTACGCAACGTGTTACGGACCAGTTCGGACAACGCGCGCAGGATCCGATCGGCGTCGAGTCCTTGCACCTGCGCCACGGCCGTTTCCACGTCCGCTGCTGCACGTGCACCTCGATCTCCGTCGACGACGTCAGGATCGAAACGGCTCTCGAACAATTCGCACAATCTGCCGGCGATCTCGGGATGATCGGCAAGTACCTCGGCGACGCGACCGGTGCTGTAAGGAAATCCCGCTTGCTGCAAGAACTCCGCGTACGCCCGCAGCACCACTACCTGTTTCCAGCCGAGTCCCGCGATCGCGACCAATTCGTTGAACGAGTCCGGCTCGGCGTCACCGTTTCGAACCGCGGCAAACGTCGCCCCGAATCGCGCAGCAAAGTTGTCGAAGCCTTCGACCGGAGCACTCGGGTAGTAGAGCGTGAACTCGTAGATCCTGGACTGTTCGGTTCCCACCGGTGCGATCTCGTACGGACGTTCGTCGACCACTTCGACGCCCAGGCTCTGCAATACGGGCAGCACCTCGCCCAGAGAGAGCGGATCACCCGAGACGTACAGCCCGAGACGGTGAGTACCCGGTCCGTCGACAGATCGGGCCAACCGTGGACTTACTTCTCCGGGCGCGAGGCCCTCGAACACCGCCATGTCCTCGGCGGCTCGGACAGCGTCGAAATCCTGCTTGTATGCCGCCGGAACTCGCTCGGCGAACCGAGCACGCCTGCGCCGCTCGTCGTAGTGCGAAGCATCCAGAACGAATCGTTCGTCCCACGTCAGGCACGCGTCGACGACGAGGTCCCGAATCTCCCGTGCTTGTCGCGCCGACGCGAAGTTCGCGCCGCCGCCGACTGTGGCCGTGAAATGTACGACGGCCAAGGGGGATTCCGAGACTCGACTGGAGAACTCGATATTGTGAGCACCGAGTGCGTCGGCGAGTACCGACTCGGCCGTTGTTCTGATCGTCGTACTGAATTTCTCGCGCGGAACGAAGAGCAAAGCCGACAACTCTTGATCTCGCCCTGTGACCGGGGAACTTCCCACCGGTTGCAAGAACAGATGGATCGATGTGCGGCCGTCCACGGAAGTGAGTTCGTCCAGCGCGTCCGCGATTCGGGCCGGCTCGGCCGCCAGGAGCACTGTGACCGGAATCGACTGAATCACTGCCAGCATCGATTGTCCGACAAACGAATCGACGGTGGATCCTGAGGCCTCGAAGATGTCTGCGACGCGTCCTCGCACGAGCGGGGTTCGCCTGACGTCGGCGACGATACCGGTCGCGGTGAAGAACCCGACGAATCGGTACGCACGGTCGCCGACGGACACGTCGATCTCGGTGGCGTATTCGGATCCACCGAACCCTTGCCGGAGGTACACCACTGCAATCGCGAGGGGCGCCGCTTTCGAATCCGAAGAGCCGGTTGGATCGGGGAGCACGCCGATGGCGTACGGCTCGTCACTGTCGACAGTTCGCGCACCACCGATGACACTGAAGTTTCCGGCGCTGCACCACCGGAGAAAGTCAGCTTCTTCGGCGTAGCCGTTCGAGTCCAGTTGCTCGCGCGCCTCGTCGACGAGGTCCCGCAGGGGCACGGAATCGCGGAAGGCACGCGCGATACGGTCGAGGATTCCGGCGACGTCGTCCGCGATCACCTGCGCCTGCGCGTCCGAACAGTGTGCGGGTAGTCCTATGTGGATCCATGATTCGGTGCGCTCCCCGGCCCGGGCGTCTTCGGTGCTGTGCGCCGGTTGTACGGCTGTGCGAAGCACGGGGTGCACCACGAATTCAGGTTCCACGCGGGCACGGGCAAGTGTCGCCAAGACCGCTTCGACGAGCTGCGGCATGTCGTCGCCGACGTATTGAATCGCGGGGCCATCCCCTAACTCCCCGGCCGGCGCGAGTCGCGAGATCGACGAGTTGTGTCCTCGTCGACGCGAAAGGTCCATGTGCGCGGCGACAATCGCCAGCTTGCGGTCTTCGGCGAGCGCAGCGTATCGATCCGCCGACAAGCCCTCGAAATACGTACTGGACACCCTCCTCACATTCTCGGAGTCCGGTGTCGTGTCGACTGAAACGAGGCTCATGTCAGCACCTTCCGTCGAAAGCCACGCTGCTTCCGACTTGTAGTGGGTTCGATCCGCAATCAACTTGTCTATACAGGCTTAGACAAGTTGATCATTGCAGAACGTGAGCCGCGACACAACAACTTCACCCCTGGACAAATTCGCCACCCTCGGCCATAGTCAGTCCATGCCAACTAGTGGCAATTAGATTTCATTAGATGAAATTCGTAACTATTCCGCCTCGAAGGAGCCCCCGTGACTACCCAGACCGCGCCCGACACCGACAGCGTCGATCTCGCAGAGTTCCGCAGCACTGTCCGAGCCTTCGCCAACGCCGAGATCCACCCAGGAGCAGCCGCACGCGACGAGTCCAAGGAGTTCCCGGCGCAGCTGGTCAAGCGCCTCGGGCAGCAGGACCTCATGGGCATTTCCGTGCCCGAGGAATTCGGCGGGCTGGGTCTGTCGACACGAACCCAACTGGTCGCCATCGAAGAAGTTGCACGCACCGACGCCGCGCTGGCATCGATCTACACCGCCCACTACCTGGGCCTCGAGCCGATTCTCGTCGGCGGCTCCGAAGAGCAGAAGCATCGCTGGTTGCCCCAGCTCGCGTCGGGCGAACTACTGGCCGGCTTTGCACTCACAGAACCCGATGCCGGCTCCGACATCGCCTCGATGCGTACCGTCGCCCGACGCGAGGACGACGGCTGGCATCTCTCCGGATCGAAGACGTACATCTCCAACGCCAAGGAAGCCAACCTGGTCGTGCTCTTCGCCAAGACGGACCCGAGCGCAGGATTCCGAGGCATCACCGCCTTCGTCGTCCCCAAGGGAACTCCGGGAATCAGCTACTCGGAGCCGCAGGACAAGATGGGAATTCGTTCGGCCCCGACGTACACCGTCTACCTCGACGACGTCGTTCTGCCGCTCGACTCCGTGATCGGCACCGAAGGTCGCGGCGGCAACATTGCCTTGACCGCCCTGAACCGAGCACGCATCGACGTAGCGGCAATGGCAAACGGCATCGCTCTGCGCGCTTGGGAACTGGGACGCGAGTACGCAACGGAGCGAAAGCAGTTCGGCACGCCGATCTTCGACTTCCAGGCAATCCAGCTACTCCTCGGTGGCTGCGACGCGCAACTTGTCGCATCACGCGTCACCGCAGACTGGGCCGCCGACGTCAAGGACGCCGGTCAGGACATCCGCCGCGCCGCATCGATTTCGAAGTACGTCGCCACCGAAGCCTGCTTCTCGATCGTCGATCAAACCGTACAGATCCACGGTGGCGCAGGTTTCATGCGCGAATCGGAAATCGAACGCCTGTACCGCGATTGCCGCATTCTCCGCATCTTCGAGGGCACCTCGCAGATCCAGTTGCTCACCATTGCCGGCAATGCTCCGTCGCCGCGTTCCACCGAGTTCTGAAAGGCGCGGACATGACTGCACTTCCCCCACTCGACGGCATCCGGGTCATCGACCTCTCGCGCGTCCTTGCCGGACCCTACTGCACCGCACTGCTTTCCGACGCCGGTGCGGACGTCGTCAAGATCGAATCCGAACACGGTGAAGACTCTCGGCACCTCGGCCCGTTCCGCGACGGCGAGAGCATCTACTTCAACGTGCTCAATCGTGGCAAGCGTTCGGTGGCACTCAACCTCAAGAACGACGAGGACCGTGAGGCGCTGCTGACGCTCATCGAGACCGCCGACGTCGTCGTCGAAAACTTTCGCCCCGGCGTCACCAAGCGCCTGGGAATCGACTACGAGGCTGCGCGGGCTCGCAATCCGCGCATCGTGTACGCGTCCATCTCCGGTTTCGGACAGGACGGGCCCATGTCCGGAGCCGCCGCCTACGACCTTGTAGTCCAGGCTCTTTCGGGAATCATGAGCATCACCGGTTCGGAGGAATCCGGGCCGACACGGTTGGGTGAGTCGTTCGGAGACCTGGTCGCCGGGCTGTTCGCCGCCTGGGGAATCAGTACCGCCCTGCTGAGTGCACGGGCGAGCGGACTCGGGCAGCACCTTGATGTCGCGATGTTCGACAGCATGCTCGCCATGCTGCCGACAGCACACAGCCAACTGCAATCCACCGGGCTCACTCCCCCACGCGTCGGCAACCGTCATCCGGTGTCAACACCGTTCGACACCTACAAGGCCGACGACGGACTCTTCGTCCTCGCAGTTGCGAGCCAGTCGGGTTTCGAGAAGCTGGCGCAGACGATGAATCGCGTCGACCTGATCGCAGATCCCCGATTTGCCGACGACACCGCCCGGACCGAGAACGAACCGGCACTGCGCAAGGAGATCGAAAACTGGGCTGCCGGAAAGACCGTCGCCGACGTGGTCGGTATTCTCGGCGACGCGGGCCTCGCCGGCTCGGAAATCTGGGACGTCCAGCAGGCACTCACCTCCGCGCAGGCCGAGTATCGCGGAGTCGTCGAATCGTTCGAGCACCCGGTAGCAGGAAAAATCTCCTACGTACGACAACCCGTCGTGTTCGGTGATAGCCGACGCCCCGATGTCCGCCGCAGTCCCCTGCTGGACGAGCACCACGGTGAGGTACTGCCGGGCTCGCGATAGATTCAGCGCAGACATCCCTCGGCACTTGGAGTAGGACATGGCCCCCGGCGACGTGACCCGCAGCGCGAATCGCACGTTCGAACTTCTCGGTGCGATCGTCGAGCACGGCGGGTTGACGCTCGGCGACGCCGCCAAGGCAACCGATCTGGCAACCAGTACCGCGCTTCGCCTGATCAGAAGCCTCGAACAAACCGAGTTCGTCGTCCGCGGCGAGGACAACGTCTATCGCGTCGGCCCGCGGCTACTACAGATCGGGGCTCGCGCACTCGGTGACAATCAACTGTTGCCGAGAGCGCGGCCCGCGATGAAGGCCATCGCCGAAACCACGAGAGAGTCGACCTACCTGTCGACGAAGGGACCGAAAGACACTGCGCTGTATCTCGATCAGATCGAGGGCACGCACGCGATCCGCCACATGGGGTGGGTGGGCCAGAGCGTTCCCCTGGACGGCACCGCCGTCGGCGCAGCGTTGAGCGGCAAGGTAGGCGAGAGCGGGTACGCCATTGCGCACGACACCATCGAGGATCACTCGACCGGAGTTGCCGCGCCGATCTACAACGCGGTCGGTCAGATAGCCGGAGCGCTCAGCGTCGTGGGCCCGACCTTCCGTCTGACGGACGAGGTCTGCGCCAGCCACGGCCGCGTCTTGGTGGAGCACTGCGCCCGGTTGTCCGCGGAACTCGGCAACCAGACTCCCTGACCACCCCGAGCACTTGGCGATTCAGTCTCGTATCCGAGACAATGTGGGTCCCCGCTCCCACCTCAGCCCTACCCGTAAGGACACACCCCATATGACGACGAGCCGCGTGAAATCTGCTGAGCGCGTGCTCGACGTGCTCGATCTCCTGGCCCGCCGGGGTGTGCCGCTGGCGACGGCAGAAATCTCCAGCGCCCTCGAGCTGCCGAAGAGTACGACGCATCACCTCCTCAATGTCATGCGGGATCGACGGTTCGTCTCGTACTGGGCTGATCAACGCGCCTGGACCCTGGGTGTCTCGGCGTTCGAAGTCGGTGCGTCGTACATGCGGTCCGGCCCACTTCACCGTGAGGGCCAACGATTCATGCTGGCACTCACTCAGTCGACCGACGAGACCTCCCATCTGGCGGTACTTCAGGGTTCTGACGTCATCTACCTCGACAAACGTGAACCTCTGAAGCCCGGCGTTCGGTTGGTGACCGAGATCGGGACCCGCCTTCCGGCGCATCTCACCGCAGTCGGGCGGGCGATTCTGAGCCGTCTGGATGCGGAACAGATCAGCGCGCTCTACGAGGGGTACACCTGGCCGACGCGGACCGGAACGGGTCCGTCGACGCTCGCCGAACTGCGAGAACTGCTCGCCGCAGCACGTGAGAGCGGATATGCGGTCGAAGAGAATGCGACGACATCCGGGATCAACTGCATCGCCAGCCCCGTGATCACACGGGACGGTCGTCCGGTCGCAGCTCTCGGCGTCACCTTCCTCTCCGGCTCCAAATCGGCCGAGGAGAGTGCCCTGATCGCCGACCGAGTGCGCGCCGTCAGCGCCGAGTTCTCCGCCGATCTCGGAGATCGAATGGTGGAGACCCCGACCGCAGACATGTAGCCAATTCCTCCGTTCCGTACTTTGCGGGCCTTGTTTTCGTCTCATATTCAAGACTAGAGTCTCGTATACAAGACTTTGTTAGATAGCCACGCATCATCATTGGAGTCCCATGAACGCCACCCCTGCCACCCAGACAGCCACCCGAACCATCGAGGTCGGAATCGGCGCTGTCACCATCGCCGACGTCGTCGACGTCGCGCGCAACGGATACGGCGTTGCATTGACCGCGGAATCACTGGCCGCGATCGCCGAAAGTCGTGCACGCATCGAAGCGCTGGCCGCAGACCCCACACCGGTCTACGGAGTTTCCACCGGATTCGGCGCACTTGCCACCCGGCACATTCCGGCGCATCTGCGGACACAGTTGCAGCGCAGCCTGATCCGCTCACATGCGGCAGGTTCGGGACCGGAAGTCGAACGCGAAGTGATCCGGGCCTTGATGCTTCTGCGTCTGTCGACGCTCGCCACCGGGCGGACCGGAGTGCGCCCTGTAGTCGCACAGGCGTACGCCGACCTACTCACCGCAGGCATCACCCCGGTGGTGCACGAATACGGCAGCCTCGGATGCTCGGGAGATCTGGCACCACTGGCGCATGTGGCGATGGCAATCATCGGTGAAGGTTCCGTCCGCACCGCCGACGGTGAACTCACCGATGCGGCAACGGCATTGGCTGCCCATGGCCTCGAACCGGTGGTTCTGGCCGAGAAGGAAGGCCTCGCACTGATCAACGGTACCGACGGGATGCTCGGCCAACTGGCCCTTGCGATCACCGATCTCGATCATCTGCTCAAGTTGGCCGACATCGCTGCCGCTATGAGCGTCGAGGGCTTGCTCGGCACAGATCAAGTGTTCGCCGCCGATCTTCAGGCGCTTCGCCCCCACCCCGGACAGGGCGCGGCCGCCTCGAACATGGTGCGCTTGCTTGCCGACTCCCCGATCGTCGCCAGCCACGCGGGCCCTGACTGCACCAGAGTTCAGGACGCGTACTCACTGCGGTGCGCACCGCAGGTCGCCGGCGGCGCACGCGACACCGTCGATCACGCCCGCCTCGTCGCCGGGCGCGAATTGGCCAGTGCTGTCGACAATCCCGTCGTCACTCTCGACGGACGGGTTCGATCCAACGGTAACTTCCACGGAGCTCCCGTGGCTTACGTCTTGGACTTCCTCGCCATCGTGACCGCGGATGTCGCGGGTATCAGCGAACGCCGCACCGATCGCTTCCTCGACGTAGCACGCAATCACGGTCTGACCCCCTTCCTCGCCGATGACCCCGGTGTCGACAGCGGACTGATGATCGCGCAGTACACACAAGCTGCCATCGTGTCCGAACTCAAGCGACTCGCGAGCCCGGCCAGTGTCGATTCGATTCCCTCCTCGGCCATGCAGGAAGATCACGTCTCCATGGGATGGTCGGGTGCACGCAAGCTCCGCCGGTCCATCGACGGTCTCACCCGAGTTCTCGCGATCGAGATACTGACTGCAGCACGAGGAATCGATTTGCGCTCCCCACTCGAGCCCTCCCCCGCCACCGGAGCCGTCCTTCGGACCCTGCGCGAGAAGGTGCAGGGGCCGGGTACCGATCGCTTCCTGTCCCCCGAGATCGAGGCCGCGGTGGACTTGGCGGCATCGGGTGCACTTGTTGCGGCCGCGGAGAACGCGATCGGCGCCCTGGCATGAGCGCGCCCGGTGCGCTGAGGCCTCGCCCCCGACCCGAAATCGAAGCACTCCCTCGATACTCCAAAGCCGCCGGCCTCGAGCAGGTTCGGTGGCGGGCGTCGAGCAACGAGTCGACGGTTGCACCCTCGGCGGCCATTCTCGAGGCCGTCAATCTCGCGGCCTCACACTCGCACTTGTATCCGTCGCTGTTCGGCGACACGCTGATCGCTCGGTTGAGCGGCCGCCTGGGCGTCGGCGACGACCAGGTATTGGTCGGCGCCGGTTCGTTGGCACTGCTCCAGCAGGTATTGACTGCGTACACGGGTCCGGGCACCGAGGTCGTCTACCCGTGGCGCAGCTACGAGGCGTACCCGATACTGATCGGAATCGCCGGGGCGAGCGGTGTCCCCGTCGCACTCGATTCCGAACATCGGCACGATCTGAGTGCAATGGCGGCGGCGGTGACCCCGCAAACCCGCGCGGTACTCGTCTGCAACCCCAATAATCCGACCGGTAGCGAGTTCTCGACCGCCGAGTTCGTCGCGTTCGCCCGTGCAATCCCGAGCGACGTCCTCATCCTCCTGGACGAGGCCTACCGGGAGTTCGCGACCAGCGACGTCGACGGCGTCGACCTGCTTCGAGCCTTTCCCAACATCGTCGTCTTCCGAACCTTCTCCAAGGCTTACGGATTGGCCGGACTTCGTGCCGGCTATGCCGTCACCAACTCGGCGATCGCAGCGGATCTTCGCAGCGCTGCACCGCCCTTCGGGCTCAGCGCCGTTGCCGAGGCCGCAGCCTGCGCGGCCCTGACCGATCCGGCACACACCGATTCGATAGTCGAAACGGTGACCGCGGGTCGCTCTCACCTACGTGAGCAATTGGCTCTGCGCGGCGTCGAGACGGTCCCGAGCGGTGCCAACTTCGTGTGGATTCCTCTCGGCAAGAGAGCTTCTGCACTCGAAGCGGCCTGCGTCGCGCAGGGTGTCTCGGTCCGGATGTTCCCCGGCGAGGGTGTGCGGGTGACCGTAGGTGAGCGGGCAGCAGAAGACGCCGTGATCGCCGCTGTGGATGCACTCGCACACAACCTTTGACCGACTGGAGAAAAGAATGTCCGTCCACGAACTTGCTCGGTCGATCGGTTCGAGTCGCCTGATCACCGACCCTGCGGTAATGGACTCGTACCGCCGTGACGAGGCCCATCTCGCCGAATCCGGCCATCCGGCGGCCGTCATGCTCGCCGAAACTGCGGCCGACATTTCCGAGGCGCTGAAATGGGCTACTGCTCACCGTGTCCCGGTGGTAACCCGCGGTGCGGGAACCGGTTTGGCGGGCGGCGGGGCAGCCGTCGAGGGCTGCCTGGTCATCTCGACCACTCGCATGCGCTCGATTCTCGAGGTCAATCCGGACGATCAACTCGCTGTCGTGGAAGCCGGGGTGATCAACGCCGACATCAGTCGAGCAGCAGACGAGTACGGGCTGATGTACGCCCCTGATCCGAGCAGTTTCGAGATCTCCACGATCGGCGGAAACATCGCCACTAACGCCGGTGGACTGCGTTGCGTGAAGTACGGCGTCACCCGCGATTCAGTCCTGGGTCTCGAGGTTGTGCTCGCCGACGGTCGGATCGTGCGGACAGGCCGAAGGACCGTCAAAGGTGTTGCGGGATACGACTTGACCAGTCTTCTCGTCGGTTCGGAAGGAACACTCGGAGTCGTCACGAGTGCCACGCTGAAGTTGCAGCCCAAGCCCAAGAGAGCACCGGTCACCGTCGTCGGCAGTTTCGATTCTCTCCGCTCCGCAGCGGACGCAGTTGCCGCGGTCGTTCGCGACGGGATCGGACCGAGCCTGCTGGAGCTGATCGATCGAGCAACGCTGCGCGCAGTCGACGACTGGAAACGAATCGGGTTGGAAGACAACACCGCCGCGATGCTGATCGCACAGGCCGACGGGGTCGATGCCGACGCAGCAGCCGCGGCGATGCAGAAACACTTCGAGAGGGCGGGCGCCGATTTTGTCGCCGTCTCGCAGGACGCGACAGAAGCCGCACAGCTACTCGAGATTCGCCGACTCGCCTATCCGGCTTCCGAACGACTCGGGCAATGTCTCGTGGAAGACGTCGGGGTCCCGCGGTCGAAACTGCCCGACATGCTCGAGAGTATCGACCGAGCGGCCGCCGAGTACATGGTCAAGATCATGACTGTCGCGCATGCTGGTGACGGCAACGTCCATCCGACCTTCGTCTTCGACCGCACTGCCGACGGCTCGGTCCCCGAAGCCGTGTGGACCGCCGCGGACGAGGTCTTCCGGCGTGCTCTCGAACTCGGCGGAACTCTGACCGGAGAGCACGGCGTCGGCGTTCTGAAGCGTCGCTGGCTCTCTCTCGAGCTCGGCGAGGACAGCATGCAACTGCACCGATCGATCAAGGCTGCCTTCGACCCGCTCGGAATCCTCAACCCGGGTAAGGGTTTCTGATTTCTCGCGTGGTGTTACACAGCATTTACGCGAAAACGGGTCCCGGGTATTGACGCCTGTATATACAGGCATATACATTTATCCGCAGTGACAGTGACCCAGCGCACAAAGCACAAGGCGCAAAGCACCAAGCACGAAGAAGGTGGGCAATACCCCCGACGTCGATTCCGTCGCTCGACGGGCTCGCAGCAGAAAGACAGGCCTATGACTCACGATGGACCGGCCGAGGTCATCCTCACTCCGGAACGACGCACTATCGACGTCGTCCCGGATGCAGAACGACACGGCACCCCGCGCAGCCAGTTCACTCTCTGGTTCGGCGCCAACATGCAGATCACTGCAATCGTCGACGGCGCTCTCGCCGTCGTATTCGGCGCGGACGCCATCTGGGCGATCGTCGGACTTCTGATCGGCAACATCTTCGGTGGCGCTGTCATGGCGCTTCACTCCGCACAGGGCCCGCGTATGGGTCTCCCCCAGATGATCTCGAGTCGCGCCCAGTTCGGCGTCAAGGGAGCAGTCGTACCGCTTGTTCTCGTCATCCTGATGTACCTCGGCTTCGCTGCCACCGGCACCGTGTTGGCCGGACAGGCCGTCAACAAGATCCTGCACATCGACAGCCCCACCGTCGGCATCGTCGTCTTCGGTCTCCTCACCGCATTCGTCGCGGTCACCGGCTACAAGCTGATCCACATCGTCGGCAGGATCGCCACCGTCGTGGGCATCGTCGGATTCTCCTACCTGGCCGTTCGACTGTTCCTCGAGTACGACGTCGCCTCGTACGTCGGCATCAAGGGCTTCGACATAGTCACCTTCCTGCTCGCGATCTCGCTGGGTGCCGGTTGGCAGCTCACCTTCGGCCCGTACGTCGCCGACTACTCGCGTTACCTGCCGCGCAGCACTTCCGAGAGCACCACGTTCTGGTCGACGTTCCTCGGTAGTGTCATCGGATCGCAGTGGTCCATGACCTTCGGCGCTCTCGTCGCGGCCTGCGCCGGCGACGCGTTCCTGGGTAACCAGGTCGGCTTCATGGGAGATCTGGCCGGACCCGCTGCCATCGCCTTCCTGATCTACTTCGTCATCCTGGTCGGCAAGCTGACGGTGAACGTGCTCAACGCCTACGGCGGATTCATGTCGATCCTGACCACCGTCACCGCCTTCAACGGACAGTCGCGAATCTCGAGCACCGCGCGCACCCTCTACATCCTCGGTTTCACTGCGGTCTCGGTCTTGATCGCCATCGCCGCCAGCGCCGACTTCCTGGACAACTTCAAGAACTTCGTCCTGGTGTTGCTGATGGTGTTCACGCCGTGGAGTGCGATCAATCTGATCGACTACTACCTGATCTCCAAGGAACGCATCGACATTCCGGCGCTGTACGACGTCAACGGTCGATACGGAGCATGGAACTTCACCGCATTGGCTTGCTACGCCGCCGGCGTTCTCGCCCAGATCCCGTTCCTCGCCCAGAAGATGTACACCGGCCCCGTCACGGACATGCTCGGCGGCGCCGACATCTCGTGGCTGGTCGGCATCGTGTTCACCGGGCTGATCTATTACCCACTCGCCAAGCGCACCAGCAATCCACCCTCGTCGATGATCTACCCCGATCACACCGCGATGACCGACTCTCGCGTCTGATCCCCCAACGTCTTTCGAACTTCAGCAAGCTAGGAGAACACAATGGAAATCAGCACCCCCGGCCACGAGCCGCGCCCCGTCCGCGCTCCCCGCGGCCCCGAGCTCACGACGCTCGGTTGGCAGCAGGAGGGTGCCCTGCGCATGCTCATGAACAACCTCGACCCCGATGTTGCCGAGCACCCGGACAGCCTCGTCGTCTACGGCGGAACCGGTCGCGCAGCGCGTAGTTGGGCTGCCTTCGACGCCATGGTCGCCACGCTGAAGACCCTGAAGAACGACGAGACCATGCTGGTGCAGTCCGGCAAGCCGGTCGGTGTCTTCCGCACCAACGAGTGGGCACCGCGAGTGCTGATCGCCAACTCCAACCTGGTCGGTGACTGGGCGAACTGGGAAGAGTTCCGCCGTCTCGAAGACCTCGGCCTGACCATGTACGGCCAGATGACCGCAGGCTCCTGGATTTACATCGGCACCCAGGGAATCCTGCAGGGTACGTACGAGACCTTCGGCGCCATCGCGAAGAAGCGCTACAACGGCTCACTCGCCGGAACGATCACCCTCACTGCGGGTCTCGGCGGCATGGGCGGCGCTCAGCCTCTCGCCGTCACTATGAACGACGGCGTCGCGATCTGCGTCGACTGCGACATCACCCGCATCGACCGTCGTATCGCCCACAAGTACCTCGACACCAAGGCAGACAGCATCGAGCACGCGCTCGAACTGGCGACCGCGGCACGCGATGCCAAGAAGCCGCTCTCCATCGGCCTCGAAGGCAATGCGGCAGAGATCTTCCCGGCGCTGCTGGAGATGAAGGCCCCCATCGACATCGTGACCGACCAGACCTCGGCGCACGATCCCCTCGCCTACCTGCCGATCGGCATCGACTTCGGCGACATGAAGACCATGTCGGAGAAGGATCCGCAGAAGTTCACCGAAGATTCCCGCAACGCGATGGCCGCACACGTCAAGGCCATGGTCGGATTCATGGACGCCGGCGCCGAGGTATTCGACTACGGCAACTCCATCCGCGACGAGGCCCGCAAGGCCGGCTACGACCGTGCATTCGACTTCCCCGGATTCGTTCCCGCCTACATCCGTCCGCTCTTCGAAGAAGGCCTCGGCCCCTTCCGCTGGGCAGCGCTCTCGGGTGATCCCAAGGACATCGAGGCCACCGACAAGGCCATCCTCGAACTCTTCCCCGAGAACGAGCACCTGCGCCGCTGGATCACCATGGCCGGCGAAAAGGTTGCCTTCGAAGGCCTTCCGGCTCGCATCTGCTGGCTCGGATACGGTGAGCGCCACCTCGCCGGCCTCAAGTTCAACGAGATGGTGGCCTCGGGCGAGCTCTCCGCACCGATCGCCATCGGCCGCGATCACCTCGACTCCGGATCGGTCGCCTCGCCGTACCGCGAAACCGAATCGATGATCGACGGGTCCGACGCGATCGCCGACTGGCCGCTGCTCAACGCCCTGGTCAACACCGCGTCCGGCGCTTCGTGGGTTTCACTCCACCAAGGCGGCGGCGTCGGGATGGGGCGCTCCATCCACGCGGGACAGGTGTGCATCGCCGACGGCACCGAACTCGCAGCCAAGAAGCTCGAAGCAGTTCTCACCAACGATCCCGGGATGGGTGTCATCCGGCATGCGGATGCAGGATACGACCACGCCATCGACACGGCAGCCACCCGCGGCGTCCGCATCCCGATGACCGAGAACTGAAACAGCCCCACCACCTCACCCTGAGTTAGGAATTACATTGACCACGAATGGTTCTCGAACCACCGTTCTGACCAACATCGGAACCCTCGTCACCAATGACCCGACTCTGGGTGAGGGCAAGCTCGGCGTACGACACGACGCGGCAATCGTTTTCGAGGACGGCGTTGTTGCTTGGGTCGGTGATTCCGCCGACGCCCCGGCTGCCGATATCGGTCAGGATATCGGCGGTCGGGCCCTGCTCCCCGGATTCGTGGAGAGTCACTCGCACCTGGTGTTCGGTGGCGAGCGGGCCGAGGAATTCGCAGCTCGCATGGCGGGCGAGAAGTACGCGGCGGGCGGTATTCGCAACACCATCGAAGCGACGCGCTCGGCCACCGACGAACAATTGCAGGCCAATGTTCGACGCCTACTCGACGAATCCCTGCGCTCGGGCAGCACAACCGTCGAATGCAAGACCGGATACGGGCAGAACACCGAGAGCGAACTACGCAGCGCACTGATCGCCGGACAGTTCACCGACGAGGTCACACTGCTGGCCGCCCACGTTCCACCACCCGAATATGCCGGCCGCGTCGATGACTACGTCGCCATGGCGTGCGACGAGATGATCCCTGCCTGTGCGCCACACGCGAAGTGGATCGACGTCTTCTGCGAACGAGGGGCGTTCAACCGCGAACAGGCACATGCAGTCCTGAGCGCAGGCGTCGCCGCTGGACTGATCCCCCGCGTCCACGGCAATCAACTCGGCGAAGGGCCAGGAGTTCAACTCGCCGTCGAGATGGGAGCCGCATCCGTCGATCACGTCACCTACGTCACCGCCGAGGACATCGACGCCCTGGCTCAGAGTTCCACCGTCGCAACACTGTTGCCAGGTGCCGACTTCTCCACCCGCAACAAGTACCCCGACGCCCGCGCACTGCTGGACGCCGGCGTCACCGTAGCTCTCGGCGCCGACTGCAATCCCGGCACCTGCTACACCACCAGCCTCCCGTTCTGCATAGCAATTGCGGTGCGAGACATGCACATGACACCCGCCGAGGCAGTCTGGGCAGCCACTGCAGGAGGCGCCCGGGCGCTGCAGCGCACCGACGTCGGAACCCTTTCTCTCGGAACACGTGCCGACGCCATCGCGCTCGATGCACCGTCGTACCTCCACCTCGCCTACCGCCCGGGCGTCCCTCTGGTGCGCGAGGTCTGGAAAAACGGCGCACTCGCCACAAGCTACTGAAATACACTCACCGGGAGGCCGTCGTGGCACATCAGATCGCAGTCGACATCGAACCCAAGCCGTGGACCGGGCGCTCCGACGGCACCACTGCCGAGCATCTGCGGTGGCATCATGCCGTGCAACCGTATTCAGCCGAAACAGCTCCCGGCGACTGTGTTCTGATCGGATTCTCCAGCGACGAAGGAGTCCGCCGCAACAAGGGCCGCCGCGGTGCCGCGGATGGCCCCGACGCTTTGCGAGCCGGGTTGGCTTCCATGGCGCTGGCCGAACCACTGCAGATTCAGGACGCGGGAACCGTTGCCGTGTCGGGTGAAGAACTCGAGGCCGGTCAGGCCGCACTCGGGAACGCCGTCAGCGCTGCGCTTGATTCGGGACACTTCCCCGTGGTTCTCGGGGGAGGACACGAAATCGCCTACGGTACATACCTCGGCGTCGCGGGCTCCGAGTTGCGAACCGCCGGAGCCAAACTCGGAATCCTCAACTTGGATGCGCACTTCGACCTGCGGGGCGATCCGATACCCAGCTCCGGCACACCCTTTCGTCAGATCGCCGAGGACGAAGCCGCGGCAGGCACCTCGCATCAGTACAGCGTGATCGGAATCAGCCAACCGAGCAACACCACGGCACTGTTCGACACGGCTCACCGCCTCGGTGTTCGCTATCTGCTCGACGAAGAATGCGGAGCGATCGGCCGAGGCGTCGTGGATCAGTTCCTCGCAGACTTCCTCGACGACGTCGATCTGGTCTACCTGACCATCGACCTCGACGTCCTGCCTGCAGCTGTGGCGCCGGGCGTCAGCGCACCTGCGGCCTACGGAGTCAGCCTCGAAACCATCCAATACGTATGTGACCGAGTCACGTCCAGCGGAAAACTCGCGGTTCTCGATCTCGCCGAACTGAACCCGAGCCTCGACGTCGACAATCGCACTGCCCGAACGGCTGCTCGTCTGATCCACCGGATAGTCACGAAGCACGTGCCGGTTCAGCGCTAGCCTCGGCGCGCCTCCAGCAGATCTACGGGACTGCCTGAAAACTGATTCCACGAGTTCTGTCCGAGCACTCCAAACTATGTCCTTTGCCACCTCACAAGTGATGCCGCCTTGCAGATTGCCGATGGCGGCGACAACGCCTGTCTCGGGGTACGTGATCGTTCCGCACCCCTCGGATGTGGATGCCGTCGGCAATCGTGAAGTCGAAGTCGACGAATTGCCCGAGCAGTACTCGAAGCCGGGGACACCACCGATCACAGGAGGCCCGACCGTACCGTCGTGAATCGAAAAGCCGATCAACCCTCCGGGGTCGCCATTACCGACTTGCCCCGGATCACCGGTGGTGACGAAGATCGATTGGCCTGACTCAGTCTGAATCGTCCGTGTCGAATGATCGTTGCCGTAGGCCGATTCGATTTGAGCCACGGTGAGCCGTCACCGACGCCGCGGTCAGTCAGCGTTCCCGGCGGTGATTCGATGACGGTGACGCCCTCGCTGGTGAGAATTGCCCGTCCGGTGCCACCAGGCGTCGTGAACGGAACTACAGCGCAACTCGGAAACTGCATGGGCGTTCCAGCCTGATGCCAGACACACGCCGGCCACTACAACCGTGGTTGTAGTGGCTGCGCCGTTCCGAACTCGTCCAATGGGTGTGCGCGGTCGGCTTCTCGGCATGTCGGCATCCTTGGTCGGAACGGCTCGCCGCGAGGTCGAGGCATGCCTGACTTCGCGACGCTACCCCGAGCGGGGTCGAATCGATATCGTCTGTTCGGCCGACGACAAGGACGCCACCCCGGCCTTCGATCATGGCACCAGGGAGTTCTCCTGCAACCAGTCCTGAGCGATGTCACTCATGTCGTCGAGATCGGCAACGCGCTGGTTCATCTCGATGAGATCTTCGGTGGTCAGCGCCGCCGAAACCCCCGCGAGCACGGATCGGACGTCATCGCGAGCCTTCAACTCGTTGATGATCGGTGTGATGTTCTCCGCGAGGAAGAGGTGCTTCGTATCCTCGAGTGCAACCAAGTTCTCCGAGCGCATCGCAGGATCGGTACTGAAGACATCGGCAACCTGTATCTGCCCGCTCAGAAGCGCATTGAGCGTGAGGGGTCCACCTGCATCGAGTGCCAGGAACTCCCGGAATGTCAGGCCGTATTTGGTCTTCAAGCCGGCGACGCCGTTTTCGCGCGTCTTCCATTCCGGCGGTCCGCCGAGAGTCAACTCGTCGGCATGCTGCACCAGATCCTCGACGGTCTCCAGCGAATACTTTTCCGCCGTCTCCTGTTTGACGGCAAGTACATCCTTGTCCTCTGCGGGCGAGGGCTCGAGAGCCACCAGACCCTTGGGCAATTTCGCATCGATTTCAGCGGATACTTCATCTGAAGCCGTCGCCGTTGTCTTGCTGTCCAGATATTGCAACAAGGCGCCGGAATACTCGGGGATCAGATCGATGGAACCGTCGCGCAGTGCCGGTACATAGAGTTCTCGGCTACCGATGTTCAACTTCTCGGTAACGTCGATACCGTTGGCACGAAGCGCTTCGGCGTAAATGGTCGCAATCAGTTGGCTCTCGGGAAAATCGGCGGAACCGATCACGATGGCGCCCTCAGCACTACCGCCGCCGTCCGTAGCCAAGGGGTCCTTGCCGATTCCGCAGCTGGACAACGCAACCGCTGTTACGCCGACCAACGCGGCGATCAATACCTTCTTCATGTCGAACGTCCTCAGATCGGTGCGGGCTCAGGCACAGCGGTGCGCTGTGAGGGGGCGGCGGTCTTCTCGGTCTTCTTCTTCCGATCGCGCCTGGTCAGGCCAGGCGAAACGACCCGCGCAGTCAGTGCTCCGATTCCGAGATCGAAAACCAGGGCAATCAGCGATACCAGTACGGCTCCGGCCGCCATCTGGCCGTAATCGCTCTGAGCTTTTCCGTCGATCAACAACCGGCCGAGTCCGCCCAAAGAAATGTAAGCGGCGACAGTCGCAGTGGAGACGATCTGAAGCACGGCACTTCTGATGCCGGACAACATGAGTGGTAGGGCACATGGAATCTCGACCTCGGTCAAGATCCGCATCGACCGAAATCCCATCCCCCGCGCGGCGTCGACTGCAGCCTGATCGACCGCTCGAACTCCGGCGTACGTGTTGGTGAGAATGGGAGGGATCGCGAGAAGCACCAGGACGATGAGGCTGGGGATCAGATACGCGAGTTTGTTCGGGAATGACGGCGCGATGATGAGAACCAGTAGGATCAGCAGACCGATGGTCGGCAGCGCTCGTAGCGAGTTGGCCAGTCCAGCAACAACAACGGAGCCACGGCCCGTATGTCCGATGTAGAGACCGAGCGGGATCGCGATAACCGCAGCCACCGCCAGCGCGGCGAATGTGTACATCAAATGCTGAACGAGAAGGGTGGGGATGCCGTCCGGCCCGGTCCAGTGGGATCCGTCGAGAAGGAAGCTGATCATGATGTAGTCACTTTCGGGGTCCACGGCGTCAACAGCCGATTCGCCAACATGATGAGGAGATCAAGGATCAACGCCAGCACCAGACACAGAGCGATACCCGCGATGATGGGCGTGTAGAAACGCAACTGAAATCCCTGGGTGAACAAGGAACCTATCTGCGGAATACCCAGGAGTGCGCCGAGTGAGACAAGACTGACGTTCGAGACGACTGCGACGCGCAAACCTGCACAGATCACCGGAACTCCTACTGGCAACTGTACTTTCAACAGCGTCTGATACGGCCGGTAACCCATCGCCGTCGCTGCCAGAACCGTCTCCGGCGGAACCGAATCGAGCGCGTCGGCCACTACCCGCACGAGCAGAGCAACGGTGTACACGGTGAGCGCCACGATGATGTTCATCGGATCCAGAATCTTGGTACCCAGAATTGGAGGCAGGAGCACGAAGAGCGCGAGCGAAGGGATCGTGTAGAGCAATCCGGCCGTCCCCACCACGTAGGGATGCAACCGACGACTGCGATAGGCGACCCAGCCGATCGGCAACGCGACCACCAAGCCGATCACCAAGGGAATCAACGACAGCAGAACATGCCATCCCACCAAGTCCATGATCCGGTCGGACTGACGTCCGAGCCATTCGAAGTTCATCGAAGCGCCCTCCCCGCGTCAGCCAGATCGGCAGCCTCGATGGCTTCCACTGCAGCATGCGCAGTGACGGTTCCCACCAGGCGTCCGGCGTCGTCCACGACAACGCCCCGCTTGCTCGGCGCTGACAGCGCCGCATCCAGCAGAGCGCGCATCGTCCCGGTGGAATCAGCAAGTGTTCCACTGAGATTCAAGTCATCCGGGCGGATACAATCCGTGAGCGCGTCCGGCCTCACCCATCCGAGCGGCTTGTTCGCGGGATCCACTACCAACAGCCACGTATCGCCGGTGAGTGCGCGGGCCGCCGCAGCGGAATCGCCCAGATGCGCAACGGGTTCTGACACCGTCGGTAGGTCGCCGTCCAATGTCGTGAACCCCAACGATCGGTACCCACGGTCACGTCCGACGAAGTCGGCAACAAATTCGTCGGCAGGTTGAGTCAGCAATTCGAGGGGCGTCGCCGCCTGCGCAAGAATGCCGCCGGTACGCAGAACCACCACTTGATCCCCGAGTTTCAGCGCTTCGTCGATGTCGTGGGTGACGATGATGATCGTTTTTCCGATTTCCTTCTGCAGACGGAGAAACTCGTCTTGCAGCTGGCCGCGAACAACCGGATCAACGGCGCTGAACGGTTCGTCCATCAGCATGAATGACGGATCCGCAGCCAATGCTCGCGCAACACCGACTCGTTGCTGCTGCCCTCCGGAGAGCTGCCACGGATAGCGGTCGGCGAAGTTGGTCGTCAGACCAACCGTTTCGAGCAATTCCATAGCGCGAGTGCGAGATTCCTTTTTACTCGCACCGAGCAATCGAGGCATGGTCGCTATGTTGTCGACGATGGTGCGATGGGGAAAGAGACCCGCGTGCTGGATCACGTACCCGATGCGTCGACGCAGAAGGGCCGGATCCATTCCCGCCGTGGACTCGCCGTCGAGCGAAATCGTGCCTGACGTCGGTTCGATCAGCCTGTTGATCATGCGGAGTGAGGTCGTCTTGCCGCAGCCGGAAGGACCCACCAACGCGGTGATCTTTCCCGTCGGGCACTCCAGATCGAGAGCATCGACGGCAATGGTTCCGTCTGGATACGCCTTGGTGACCTTGTCGAATTTGATCATCTACGAACTACTTTCGTGTCGACCTGAGTCCGGACGCACCCAGGAGAAATGGTCGAGTTCCGTTCGAGCACACACCTACTTGTGATTCGGTCCACCTGCTTACTGGTCGAGCGGTTGAGAAAGAAAGTTCACGGCGGCACTCAGATCTGCACTGAGTGGCCGGTCTTCGGTCCTCATGTCCAGCACCAAACGCGCACGCGCGAGGTACGCGCCGAGCTCGGTCGCCGGATCCAGCTCACGCTGTTGTTGCGAGAGTGCGCGAACTGCCGAGATCAGTTCACACGCCAGCACCAATCGAGATTGGGCAAGAATGTCCGCCAATTGAGTTGCAGCTTGGGATGCGAAACTTGCGTGATCCTCGGTGCCGCGCGAAATTACCGTGTGGCCCAACGACCCCGGTGCCGCCGACGAGCGGATCTCGGCAATGGCAGCAGAAGTCGTGTATTCGAGAAGCATGGTTCCGCTGCTGCCGTCGGGACCGTCTGCAAGGAACGCACGAAGGCCGGTGACTGCGGGGTCGGAGAGGTTGGCGAGCCGACATTGCGAGAGCAGGGCAGCACTGGCGACCGCCAACTTCGCCTCGTCGACTGCAAGGGCTATTGGCATTGCGTGGAAATTTCCGTTGTGGAACACCATGTCGTCTTCGACCGACACCAGCGGATTCTCCGAAGACGAATTCATCTCGATACTCAGCGTGTTCTGCAGTCGATGCACCGCTTGCCAGGTGGCACCCAAGATTTGCGGTAGGGCGCGAAACCCGAACGAGTCCTGAACTCTCACGGGTGTGATGTCGTGTGGTGCCAGCAGATCGCGAACCCGCTCTGCGACTTCCGCTTGACCGAAGTGCATTCTTGCCGACTGTACTTGTGCAGCAAACGGTTCGACAGAACTACGCGACGCAAGCACGGAAAGAACACTGACAACCAAGCAGTGCTGAAGCCACCCCGCGACTTCGATACTGGTGTCGCCGGCGATCGCCACCGTCATCGCATTGGTGGAAATGAACGGAAGCGCATCACCGTGGTGCGGAGTCCAACCGATTCCGGTGCGTCCGTCGCGAAGCGGGCTCTCACCGATCAGCCCCATGGCGATTTCGGAGAACGCACTCAGGTCACCCGTTCCGATCGCACCGCGTGCGTGCACTGTCGGCAGGTTCTGTGAAGCAACAGCAGCAACCAGACCGTCGATGATGTCGGGATGCATACCTGAGCCGCCGTTGAGGATCTGGTTGGTGCGGATGACGATCGCGGCGCGCACCAACCGGTCAGGGAGTCTGGGGCCCGATCCCGTTGCGTGACTTCTCAGAAGCCTCAGATCCTGCTGCACACCGTCGGAGACAGATGTTTCGCGATTCCCGCCTACCCCGGTAGTGCGCCCGTACACCGCTTGACGGGAGGAAACCCGAACCGCGGTCTCCCATGACCGCCGTGTGAGCTCGAGAGCCGCGTCGGCAGGTCGAATCACGGCCGGCTCTCGCGCGATTTCGTTCACCCGGTGAACCGACAACCCTTTCCCGTCGAGCAGGACATTGTCGTCTTCCGTCCGGTCTTCTCCAGGAAGACGTTCAGTCATCAGAACTCCATCGATCGAAGGACTCGGCCACCGCGGTCGGCGTGCATCACATCATCTACGTAATGTGCCTTGGGTCACTTTTGATGAATGTATAGTCCTGTATATACAGCCACCTGTCAATAGGGACACTGCAGCTCATCCGCGTGCACACACCTTGCGTCACCCCAGTACGAGTGAGCAACTGGGCACGAATCGTTGCTATTCGAGGACCGGTGCCGCCGATGCGCGACGCGCCTCGAGCGCATCGAGGATGAGATCGAGACCGTAGGCGAACTCACTCGTGTGGTCGTAAGCCGGACTCAGACCGTGATCGACGATCATCTCGTGAAGGAAGGGCAACTCTTCAGCCGGAAGGTGCCCGAGGATGTCACTCGCAACTTCTTCGACGTCGACGGGCCCGCTGATCGGCAGATTCGCCTCCTGGAGAACATATCCGCCGATGTAGCTGTCGATCAGCGAGGCTCCGTGGGCGGCCATCGGGAGTGTGAACCCGGCCTTCCGGAGCACTCCGAGCACAGCGTCGAGATGACGCAGGGTCGCCGAGCCAGGGTTGCGTCGCGAATCCAGCAGACCGAGAGCCCAACGGTGCTGCGACAGGACTGTGCGAGCAGAAAAGGCGCGTCCACGGATTGCATCTCGCCAATCCGCACACTCACTGTCGGGCAGGTCGATCGCCTCGAAGACCGCATCGACGAGGCCGTCGAGAATCGCATCTTTGTTGGGCACGTGGTGGTAGAGCGACATCGCCTCGATGCCCAGCTCCTGGGCCACCCGTCGCATCGTGACGGCTTCGACACCACCCGCGTCGGCAACGCGGATCGCACCCTCGATTACGCGAGTCCTGTTCAGCGACTGTCGCGGTTGCCGTGACACACAGACTCCCCTCGGCGGAACGAATACGTTGACAACCTTACATACGTAAGTCACCCTTACAGGTGTAAGCCCGCCTTACGCTCGTAAGGCGATCGAGAGAGGAGATCACAATGCCGATGCCTAGATGGTGGGGACATGTCAACAAACGAGTGTTCAACCCGCGTGCAATTTCGAGCGGTAAATGGCCGGTACTGACTCACGTCGGACGCACATCCGGCACGACCTACCGGACGCCCCTCGACGCCTATCCGGTCGAGGGTGGCTACGTCTTCATTCTGGTGTACGGATCAGGCTCGGACTGGGTGCAGAACGTCTTGAGAGCGGGAAGCGCTCGACTGTCCGTCGACGAGACGGAGGTGAGCCTTGGCTCCCCGCGCCTCGTCGCGAAAGGCGAAGCATTTCAAGCACTTTCCTCAGACGTGTCCGAGCCTCCGAGGCTGCTCCGCATCACCGAGTATCTTCGGATGGACCTGATTACTGCCTGAGGCTGCCCGTCACGCGAGGACCTCACGCACGGCGGACCTGACTTCGTCCATGCTGCAACCGGATTCGATCAGTTCAGTACCCGTATGCACCAGCGAGTTGATCAACTTGGCGGTGAGCTTCGGGTCCGACACGCCACGGAGGCGAAGGGCCTCGACCAGCGGAAGCACAAGACTGTCGTGCATTTCCATGATCCGCGAATCTCGAAACGTTTGCGGGGTCAGCGTCGCCAGCGCTCCGACTATCGCATGCTCCCCGTCGGCAACCAGCTGGAGGTTTGCCTCGACGTACGCCCATACCGGATCGTCTGCGCCTGCCATCGCCTCGACGATCTTGTCGTTCCAGCGCGGGAACATGTCTTCGACGACGGCACTGAGGAGATCTTCCCGGGACCGGAAGTAGTGGTAGGCACTCGACCTGGCGAGCCCTGCCTTCGCTGCCACCTCACCGAGCCCCGGCGGCCGGTCCGGGGCCTCGGACAGAAGAGCGTGTGCAGCGTCGAGGAGGGCACGGCGCTGAGCAGCACGATGCTCGACCACAGTGGGCGCATCGATCCTCGGCACCGAATCTCCTCCAGTCCCCTCGCGGGCTTACTCGCTCTGACGCAACCGACCGTCAACCATTTCGAGGATGCGGTCGCAGTGCCCGAGCACGTCGTGATCGTGGGTCACCATGATCGTAGCGACGCCTGCCTCGTGAGTTTCGCGCGAGAGCAGTTCGACCACCTCATGGCTGCGTTTGCGGTCGAGAGCAGCCGTCGGCTCGTCGACGAGCAGTAGCGAGGGATTGCTCATCAATGCCCGAGCGATACCGACGCGCTGGCGTTCACCGCCGGAGAGTTGACCGGGTCGACGATCTGCACGGTGACTCATACCGACCGAGTCGAGCAACTCCTCGGGATCGCGACCCGGCCGCCCCGTGAGCTTGGGAATCAGCCGAAGCTGATCGCGCGCCGTCAGCGCTGGAATCAGGTTGCCGGACTGAAAGACGAAGCCGACCTTGTCTCGTCGAAGTTTGGCGAGAGCACGGGCCGGCATCGCCGACACGTCCACGCCGTCGATGACAATCGTTCCACTCGACGGCCGACCGAGTCCGCCGGCCACAGCGAGCAAGCTCGACTTTCCAGCGCCTGACGGTCCGACGATCGCGACAAGTTCGCCGCACGAGACCTCCAGGTTCACGTTGTCGAGGGCGAGCACGGTGGAGTCACCGTCACCGAATCGAAGACTGACAGCGGTCAATACCAATCCGGTTGTGGTCTTTTCGACTGTGGTCATCGGTTTTCTCCCAATGCGGTGAGCGGGTTGACACGGGTAACACGGACGATGGCAACGGCTGCGCCGACCAGCCCGAGTACCGCCAAGAGCACTGCGCCGTTGACGACTGGGCCGGACTCGAGGGCGAACGGCATCCCCCCGCCTTCGAGCCCCGAACCGAGCCCCAAGCCCAGCAACACACCGAGGCCGATGGAACCAAGCAGCACTACCAGTGCCTGCGCCATGCCGTCACGAAGCAGGAAGCCGGTAGAGGCTCCCATCGCGCGCAACACTGCGAGTTCACGACCGCGCTGAACCGTCCAGATACTGAAGAATGCACCGACCACCAGGGCCGAAATCGCGTACAGAAACGCCTTGATCATCGACATAGTCATCATTTCCGCGGAGAACCCTGGTGAGGAGTCGAAAGATTCCTCGAGCGTCTTTGCGGACGTTCCCGCCGCCGCATCGCCCGACACGAGATCCGGTAACGCGCCACCAATGCCCCGAATCGCAACAACACTTGCTTCGGAATAGGCACTGGCATTGGCGGTTTCGCCGATCTTGGCACCGGCGTGAACCTCCTGCCAAGTACGCAGGGGCAGGTAGGCGACGTCGACGTGACCGAAAGTGCGCTTGTCTTCGGTGAATCCGACAACTGTCAGCTCCGTACCGAGTCGATCGAGTATCACGGTGTCACCGATCGCAACACCGTCGTCACGGAAGGTAGAGCTGACGATGATGTCCGTGTCGGCTTGCAGTCCCCTCCCGTCGGCGGAGACGGGCTCGAGGAAGGAGCCAGGTTCGATGCCGAAGAGCGTGAGATCGACAGGCGTGCCACTGCGAGTTTTTGCATTGACGATCATGTTGCCGAAGAGCTCGGCGTCTTGGACATCGGGTTGCATGCGCCATGCCTGCGCCTGCTCCTCGGTGACGACCGAGCGCGAAAACGCCGAGTCGGCTTTGGTGTCCGGCGCGAAGGCAAACGCCTGAATCGGCGTCCGCTGCAACGCGGACACACCATCATTGACCAGTCCGGACGAGAGGCCGGACAGAATCACCATCAGGATCGAGATGAGGGCAACCACGGCACCCATCAAGAGGAATCGATTTCGCGCAAACCACAGTTCACGCAGGGCGAGGAACATTCGGGAAGCTCCAAAGTCGTCGATACGAGTCACGCCGACTTTTATCGACGCCTTGTCGAAATCATATCGACAAGGCGTCGAAAAACTATGTGAGGTGCGTTACTACTTCCCGTAGTAGACACTCGAGGCGCTGAGCGTCGTATCAGCCCCCGACGCCCACCGGTCGATCCCCGACAATCGAGATTCGATCCATCACACGACGAGCCGGGAAGTAGTCACTGGCCGCGTAGTGCTGGCAGGTCCGATTGTCCCAGAAGGCAACAGTATTCGGCTCCCACTTCAAACGGACCTGAAATTCCGGACGATTGACGTGGCGATACAGCATCGTGAGAAGTTCGTTCGATTCTTCTTCTGACACACCCAAGATCCGTTGCGTGAAGGTCATGTTGACGAACAACACCCGCCTGCCACTTTCCGGAATGATCCGAACCACCGGATGCTGCACAGCGGGGAACTTCGGACGCAACATCTCGACCGCATCCACCGGCATCGACCTGCCGAACGAGTTGATCCAATCGTGTTCTGCAACAAGCGGGTCGATACGCTTCTTGATGTCTTCAGGAAGCAGATCGTAGGCAGCTGCAGTATCGGCCCACAAAGTGTCACCACCCACCTCTGGCACCTCGACCGCACGAAGAACTGCTGCGAACGAAGGAAACTCATGCCACGTAACGTCGTTGTGCCAGTTGTTCTCGACTCCGCCGACCATCGCATCCTTCGCCAGTGTCGTGACATCGACGTCCGTCTGCCCGGGCTGCGTGTACTTGAAGAACGGATGCTGTTCGAGATCGCCCCAACGCTCGGCAAAAGCTCGATGTTCCGCTCGGTCGAGGTCCTGATCGCGGAAGAAGAGGACTTTCCATTCGAGGAGAGCTCGGCGGAGTTCCGCAATCACGGCATCAGACAGACCCCCGCCGAGTCGAATACCGGAGATTTCCGCTCCGATCGTCGGCGCGACCGCCTTGACCGCAAGGTGTTCGTACGGTGCCGGAACTACCGACTCGGGATTCCGGCGAGCAACGAGTGGACCGTACGCAGCAAGCGGGTCGGTGGGGATCGGAAAGATTGTTGCCGCAGAAAAAGGGGTAGCCATCAGGGCACTTCCTCGAAATCGACGATGTCGTAAAGGACAAAAGTCAGATTAAGTCCGCCTCCTTAAAGTGTCAACGGTCACGTTCTCCGGCGCGAATCTTGACCCTGACGCCGCGTCAAGGTTGGAGAATGGTTTTCACAGACGGAATCCGATTCGATCACGGGAGGGCAGGGCGATGATGACCATCGGCGAGCTGGCCAAATTGGCCGGCACCACCGTCAGATCCGTGCGCTACTACCACTCGAACGGCCTTCTCGAAGAACCACAACGCCAACCCAACGGCTACCGCATGTACCGGGCGGTGGACCTGGCACGACTGAGTCGCATCCGCCGCCTGCGCGATCTGGGGATTCCTGTTGCCAAGATCGCCGAACTACTCGACGGCGACGCTCACGACACTCGGACCGCACTCGATGCCCTCGACAAGGAATTGGCGACGAAGGCCGAACAGATCGCTGTTCAGCGTGCGCACATCGAGTCGCTACGCCGCAATGCCGATCCTGAACTACCCGACGCGTTTTCGGAAGTGCTCGCACAGTACGTCGTTGCCGGTGCGCCGACAGCGTGGATCGACAACGAGCGTGAACTTCTGATCCTCGCACTCACGGTCTCCGGGGGCGATCCCGAGGTCTGCGATTCACTCCTGTCCGCCCATCGCCGGGTATTGGCCGAGCCGAACCGCGAGCAGGCCATCGAATTGATAACTCGCATGTATGCCCTCGCCGACGCACCGGCTGACGCGGACACGATTGCGGCCCTTGCCATTCAGTTCTGCGACTTCACCGAGAGCGTGCTACCCGAACAGGCTGCACCGGAGGACGCTTCCCCCACCCGGCTGGTAGCGGTACTGCGCGAACACCAAGCGGATCGACGAACCGTCACCCAGGAAAGATTCGCGAAGGCTGTGGCCGCGGAGTTCGCCGCCCGTCAATCCCGCCTCTGAAAAACCCTGATCAACCCCCACATTCGAAGTGGGGTGACCAACACTGCCCGAAAATGGGCTCAACGCAAGGACACGACAATGACTGGATTCACCATGCCCAGATCACGCATGCCTCGACCACGAAGGTGGCTGGCTACCACAATCGCCGCTGCCGCGCTCGCCGTACCTGCATTGGCGGCGTGCTCGGATCCTGCTACTCCGCAGGAAGATCCACAATCGAATCTCAGCGCGTTCTACGAACAGGATCTCGAGTGGGGGCCATGCGCCACAGATACCGGAACGTCGACCGCAAGTGAATGCGCCATGTTCACAGTACCTTTGGACTATTCCGTCCCTGACGGCAAAACGATCGAAGTGGCGATCTCGCGGGTCGCGTCCACCGACCCCGCACAGCGACGCGGGATCCTGCTCACCAACCCTGGTGGGCCGGGTGGCCGAGGACTGGGATTGCCCGAGATTCTGAATTCGGGAATGACACCGGAAGTCGCAGCGGCATACGACGTCATCGGCATGGATACCCGAGGACTCGGCAAGAGCACACCGATCGACTGCGGCGTCGAACAGATGACATGGATGCGTTCGCCTGGCACCACGGACGAGGGATGGAACGAAAGTGTTGCGCTCGCACGCGAGGCCGCTGACACATGCTGGGACAAGTACCCGGACTATCTGCCACACATCAATACTCAAAACATCGCCCGCGACCTCGACGTGATTCGTGGCGCCCTCGACCAGGAGAAGGCGTCGTACTTCGGGTGGTCGTACGGCACATACCTTGGTGCAACCTATGCTCAAATGTTCCCGGACAGGATCGACCGTGTGGTTCTCGACAGTGCACCGGATCCGAAGAAATACGGATACGAGATGTTCCAGGACATGGGCCCGGCCAACGAGAAAGCGATCGACGGATTCTCGCAGTGGGCAGCAGAACACAACTCGACCTATGCACTCGGATCGACGCCCGCCGAAGTTCGCGCCCTCATCGAGAAGCTGATCTCGGACGCGGCCACCACTCCGATACAGATCGGTGATCATGCCGTCGACGATCACGTCCTTCCATTCCTGATGTACGTCAACGGAACCGGCGACACCGAGAAGGAAAGCGAGGCATTCGCACAGGTATTGGTTCAGTTGCGCGATCTCGCCGCAGGCAAGACCGTCGAGAACATCCATCCCCAGCTGACGGGATTGATGCAGGCATGGTTCCAGACCGAACTGGGAACCGGTCCTGACTATGCCGGGACAATCGCCATCGTCTGCGGAGACGTATCGATGCCGAGCGATCCCCAGTGGTACCGCAACAAGTTGGAGGAGCACCGTGATGATCAGCCGATCTTTGCCGGCACACACAACACGATCATGCCGTGCGCGTTCTGGCGCAGTGAGGCCCCTACGCGGATCGACATCGACAACAACGTTCCGACCTTGCAGATCCAGGCAACCGGTGACACCCGCACGACGTACGACGAAGGCCTCGGCATGCATGAAGCGATGAAAGGCTCACGGCTCGTGACAGTTCCAGGCCGCACTCATGCGGTGTTCCCCGGCTACGCGAATACTTGCGCGAACGCCGCCGTCAACTCGTACCTGCTCGACGGCTCACTGCCGGCCGAAGACGTGGTGTGCGAGTCGTGACCTCAGCCCGTCAGCTCGCTCTTGATCTCGTTCTTGAGAACTTTGCCGACCTTGGAGCGAGGTAGATCGTCCCAGACGATGACTTGCTTCGGAGTCTTCACACTTCCGATGCGAGCCTTCACGAAAGCCATCACCTCGGCGCCGTCGATGTCGGCGCCGAGGTGCGGTTGCACCACTGCCACAACGCGTTCGCCCCACTTGTCATCCGGCAACCCGATCACTCCGCAGTCCTGAATCCCCGGATACGCCATGAGCGCCTGCTCCACCTCGACCGAATAGACGTTGAAACCGCCGGTGATGATCATGTCCTTCGCGCGGTCGACGATGAACAGGAAATTGTCGTCGTCCAGGTACCCGATATCGCCGGTGTGATGCCAACCGTGGGCTGACGCTTCCGCGGTTGCGTCGGGGTTCTTGTAATAACCCGCCATCACCAACGAACTGCGAATCACCACCTCACCACGCTCGCCATGTCCGAGCAGCGCGCCTTTGTCGTCCATGATCCCCACGGTCACCAACGGCGACGGTCGACCCGCCGACGAAAGTCGTGACGTTGCGACAGTGCCGTCCGAGCCGAAGTGCTCCTTCGGTGACATCGTCGAGATCATCATGGGGGCTTCACTCTGCCCGAACAGCTGAGCCATGACCGGGCCGATCTTGTCGATCGCCTCCGCGAGTCTGGTCGGGGAGATCGGCGCCGCTCCGTACCAGAAGCATTGCAGCGAGCTGAGATCCGTGGCAGACAGGGCCTCGTGCTCGAGCAGCATGTAGATGAGCGTCGGCGGCAGGAAGGTGTGAGTCACCTTGTGCTTCTGAACGTTCGCGAGGAAGTACCCGAGATCGGGCTTCGGCATGATCACCACTTCGCCGCCGAGGGCCATGATCGGGAAGCACAGAACACCGGCGGCGTGAGTCAACGGTGCCAGCGCCAGATACACCGGGCGCCCCTCGAACGGATAACTCATCAAGGTGAGTGCGGTCATCGTCTCGATGTTGTGCCCGGTCAACATCACTCCCTTTGGCCGTCCAGTTGTACCACCGGTGCCGACCAGCATGGTGACGTCGTCGGGCGCCGCGGCGTCGAGTTCGTCTTCCCCGAGCCAGCTTTCGAGGGACTGTGCCGAATCCCACTCGCCGTCGATACAGACGAGCGTCACCAACTGGGGAAGAGCATCCTTGATCTGGTCGACGAGCGGCGCATAGGACTTCTGGAAGAACAGAGCGCGACAATCGAACAGATCCAACAGGTCTCGGTTTTCCGCAGCTTCGTTGCGAGGGTTGATCGGGCACCAGACTGCGCCAGCCCTACTGATACCGAATACGCAGGAGAACGAGATCGGGTCGTTGCCGGACAAAATCGCGACCTTTTCGCCCGCCGCGATGCCCGAAGCCGCGAGCGAAGCTGCGAAGCGTCGGCTGAACTGCTGCACCTCGCCGTAGGAGAGAGTGCGCTCCCCCATCGTCAAACACGGTGCAGTGGAACCAAGAGAGGCTCCCTTGTCGAGATAGTCGGTCAAACGCATGGGGAGCCTCCAGGGCGGGGCTCCCGGCGCGCTACACGCCGGGAGCCGTGAACATGATGACGAGGACGACGAGTTAGGCGTTGATGGTTACTTCCGGCTCCAGAGCCAGCCCGAAACTACGTAGCGCGCCGAGCAGTTCGCGATGGCCGAACGCCTGGCAAGCCGAGGCAAGCCCGGTCCGCTTCGGCGCCTGCTGGAGCAGAGAATGCGCTGCATAGGCGTGCAGGAGGCCCGTCTGCTTGTAGTTACAGTTTCCGTGGATCACGACGTGCGAGCGACCCAGCGGGCCCGACGCGTAGACGGAGTCGAGTGAGGTGTTGATGCGCGGATTTTCACGAGGGGGCATACCGGCCTGAACCGATCCGGCGATCTCGGCCAAGGCGGCTTCCTGCTCGTCGGCGGGCAGGGTCTTGATCTGCTCCTCCACGATCTTCTGCGTCGCGACAACGCCTTCCATCACGGTGCGGTCGAACACTCCGCCCGCAGCCTTGACGTTGGAAACTCGCGGATCGTTCTTGAACCACACCGGGTGGCATGTTCCGCCCCACGGCAATGCAAGCGCAGTTTCGTGCTGGCCCGGAACGACGACGTCGAAAGTCTGGCCGGGCGCCCACTGCACGTACTTGTTCTGCTCGAGGTAGTACCAGTTTGCCTTGAGGATGGTGAAGATCGTCTGAGTGGACGCGTAGGTGGGAAATCCCTTCCACAGCACGAGGATGTCGAGCGTATCGAGGCCCGGCGTTTCCAGTGCGATATTGGCCGCGATCTCACCGGTGGTGTACATCTGCGCGATACCGGGCGAGAGAAGCAGGCCCTTCTCCTGATACTTGTCGCTGAACTTCTCCTGGACGTCGAGTACCCAGTCCTGCTCACCGGTGGTATCCATGTAGTGGCAACCGGCATTCAACGCAGCCTCGACGACGGTCCCGCCGAGCTTGATGAACGGCCCGACCATGTTGCTGACAACCTGTGCACCGGTGAACAATTCGGTGAGAGCCTCGACCGTGTGCTCGACCTCGACGACCTCGTGATCGACGGTGTCCAAACCAGGGATCTTGTCGAGGACCTCTTGGATGCGAGCGGCGTCGCGGCCGGCTGCGATGAACGGGATGTTGAACTCGCGCAGGTATTCACACACCAGACGGCCGGTGTACCCGGAGACGCCGTAAACGATGACGGGCTTCTTTTCGGACATGTTCGTGGAACCTTTCGAAGACGTGAGAAGGGTGTACGTACGAATGAAGGGCGAGTTACATGCCCATGCCACCGTCGACCGGTAGGCCGATTCCGGTGATGAATCGCGCGGCGTCGGAGGACAAGAACACAACGGCGTCAGCCATGTCGTTCACTTCACCGAGGCGGCCGAGCGGGGTGAGGCCGATGACGTCTCCGACTGCTGCTTCGGCGCTGGGCCAGAGACCGAGCTTCTCCATGTCCGCCGCGAGTCCGAGACCCATCTCCGTGGCGACAAGACCCGGGTAGATGCAGTTGACGCGGACTCCGTAGCCGAGCTTGCCCGACTCGGCGGCGGCAACTCTGGTGAAGCGATCGACCGCGGACTTGGTCGCGGAGTATCCACTGATCCCGGGAAACGGAATGGTTGCGGCCACTGAAGAGATGTTGATGACGGAACCGCCGGTTCCGGCTACGCCACCCGGACGCATGCTGCGCAGTCCGTGTTTGGTTCCGAGCGCTGTTCCGAGGATGTTGACCTCACACATACGGCGGATGTCGTTCGGATCGAGGTCGACCACCAGCGAGGAAATCTCGATGCCTGCGTTGTTGACGAGGATGTCGAAGCCGCCGAGAGTCTCCGCGGTGGCGGCGACTGCCTCTTCCCAGTTGGCGTCGTCGGTGACGTCCAGCTTTACGAAGCCGGTTTTGACTCCGCCCGAACCAACAGCCTCTGCGGTGGCACGACCCTCGTCTTCGAGAACGTCGCCGATCATCACTGACGCCCCCGCCTTCGCCAACGCCTCAGCCATTCCGGCTCCGAGCCCCTTGGCACCACCTGTGACCAGTGCTTTTCGTCCCTCGAGATCAAACACGCTCATTTTCGACTGCCTCCATGACTGAAACGACTCTCGCGATGCCACCGTTCACAGCGACGCTGCCAAGTGGTGTGAGTCACAGAGTATTCAACTTTGGACGAGTGTCAAGAGAAATCTTGACGACTGTCAAGATTTTGTTACACGCTCGTCAAAGACCAGGGGTTACACTGATTCGGACGCGGTGATCGTGCCGCTGTGGAAACCGCAGGGAACAGGACGTGCCATCGTGACCACGACAGTCGAGAAGCCTAGTGAGGCAGGGAAAAAGGCTGCACCTAGCTCACCGGGCCAGCAGTCCGACTCCGCGAAGCGGTCCGACTCCGCCAAGCGGTCCAACGCAGACAAGGTGTCGCGTCGCCAGGTCGACAAATTCTCCGAGCGACGTGATCAACTCGCCGAGGCCGCACTGCAAACCCTGGCCGAATTGGGCTACGCACGCACGAGCCTGCGCGAAATCGCCCAGAATTCGGAGTTCTCCCACGGCGTCCTGCACTACTACTTCAGCGACAAGGTCGATCTCATCACCCACTGCGTGCGCCACTACAAGGCACGCTGCGTCACCCGCTACGACGGCATCGTCGCCACCGCGAAGACACCGGAGGAACTGAAAACCGGTTTCGGCGCACTGCTCGCCGAGACCATGATCGAAGAACCCACGATGCACCGCCTCTGGTACGACCTGCGCGCGCAGTCGATGTTCGAGGAGTCGTTCCGAGCCGACGTCGCCGCGATCGACGAGAGTCTCGAAAACATGATCTGGCGCATTGTTTCTCGCTACGCCGAGCTTCTCGACGTAGAGGCATCGGTCACCTCGGCGGCGATGTACGCAATCTTCGACGGCCTGTTCCAGCAGAGCCTGCTGCGCCATCTGTCCGGCGATCAGACTGCCGCAAACTATCTTTCGGTGAGCGTCCAGCAGATGCTGCCTCTGGTAGTGCCCACTCCCTGATCAGCGAGCAGCGATGCCTTCCGCGACGTACCTGGCTCCGCGATCGAATTCTCCGACCACGTCGTAATCGGCGTCTTGCCGCCAGAAGCGGACCAACGCTCCGTACGTACCACCGATCATCTGTGCGAGAAAGAGCGGCGGGTAGTCCGATCTCACTTCGCCGGCTTCGATACCGGCAGTGACGATCCGCAGAAGTTCCACGTGGAACCGATGATCGTGGGCCGCCCCCGCTCCGGAGGAGGCGAAGTCGCGCTCGAGTTCTGCAGTCACCATGCGCAGATAGCGCGGGTGCATGATCGCTTGCTGCGCAAAGTCCTGAAAAATCCGGGAGATCCGATCAGAAGTCGGCATCGGCGATTCCATGAGCTGATCCACCAGTGCCGCAAGCTGATCGAGATGATCACTGTGCAACGCCTCGAGAACCGAGTCCTTGCCCTGGAAGTAATTGAAGAAGGTGGCTCGCGACACCTCGGCTCGCTCGGCGATGTCGTCGACGGTCGTGCTGGCGAAACCCTGCGCCGAGAACAGAATTCGAGCAGCCGAGAGCAACCTGTCGTTGGTGTCGCGCTTGTTCTGTTCTCGTTTGGAAATCACGTCGACCTGCCCTTCTCCGCCTCAGAACACAGTCTTCGCCACAGTCCGGAATGTGTCCAATGTCCGTCCCGTCAGGTGACGCACCTCCGCCTCCGATAGGTGGACTACAGTCCAATTATGTCGACTGTTTCCACCGAACGCCATGACCGCGTTCTCATCGTCAGGATCGAACGCGAAGAACGCCGTAACGCGATCAACCGTGAGACTGCCGAGGGAATCGAAGCCGCGCTGAATCTTCTCGACGACGACCCTGATCTGTGGGTCGGCATCATCACCGGAACCCCCAACATCTTTTGCGCCGGAACCGATATCCGAGAGCGGGCCGACCTTCGCATGCCTCGCGGCGGTGAGTACGGCGTCATTCGGCGCCGGCGGAACAAGCCCCTGATCGCTGCAGTCGAGGGCTACGCGCTTGGTGGCGGTTTCGAAATCGCACTGGCCTGCGATCTGATCGTCGCCTCTGCCACAGCGCAATTCGGCCTTCCCGAAACCAAACGCGGTCTGGTTGCGACGTCCGGCGCACTCTTTCGGGCTCCTCGCGCGCTTCCGATCAACGTCGCCCGTGAACTCTTGATCACCGGCCGCACACTCGATCCCGAACGGGCAAAGGACCTCGGCGTCGTCAATGCAGTCACTGCCCCTGGTAAGGCACTCGACGAGGCACTGGTGATGGCAGCGGAGATCTGCGAGTCCTCCCCCACCTCCGTGAGTCTGAGTCTGAAGGCCATCGAGGCTCTCTACGCCGACGCCGACGCCGACGGATGGAAGGTCACCGACGACGCCAAGGACGCAGTGTTGCGCTCTCCGGACATCGCCGAAGGACTCGACGCTTTCGCCAATCGTCGGACACCCCGGTGGAGCGGACTGCCGCCCGCATGACAGACCACAATCCGAGACAGATTTCCTATACGTCTGGTCGGAAAGGGTATGAACCGGTTACAGTCTCTCCTGTGACGGGAATCGGCGCATACGAGACGGGCACGCTGCTGACGCGGCGGCGCCATGTCGACTTTGCGCATGTCTGTACCTCCGGGTGTCCGATCTACTGATCGGACCTACGACGTGAGCGCCGCTCACGTCGATACTCGTATGTACACCCAGATCAGGGGACATTTCTGTCATGACCACCGCCTCCATCTCACACCTGAGTTCCGTCGTAGCAGCCAACGCCGACGCCATCGACAAAGACGCCAGCAAAGCGCACGTCGTATTCAAGGCTTCCGCCCAGGCGCACGACGCCGTTGCCAGCACCATTTCTATCGGTAAGTACAGCGTCGAGGTCGACGAGCCGCCGGCCCTCGGCGGCGAGAACACCGCAGCCAATCCTGTCGAGTACTACCTTGCTTCCCTGCTCTCCTGCCAGGTGGTCACCTACCGCGTCTGGGCGGACAAACTCGGTATCGCTCTCGACGACATCTCGGCCAGGGCCGAAGGTGACCTCGACGTTCGTGGATTCTTCGGCTTCGACGACGCCGTCCGTCCGGGATTCTCCGAGGTCCGCGTGGTCGTCACCCTGACCGGCCCCGAAACCCGCGAGCGCTACCTGGAACTGCAGGAAACGGTCGACGCACACTGCCCCGTACTCGATCTCACCCGCAATCCCGTCCCAGTGCATACAGTCGTCGAAACCGCCTGACCCGCACCAACCCACCTTCACCACGGAGTATGAATTCATGAGCGAGAACACCCCCGTCGATACCGATCCGACCGCCGATTGGTCGTTCGAAACCAAGCAGGTCCACGCCGGACAGGGCCCGGACAGCGCTACCAACGCTCGGGCGCTTCCGATCTACCAGACCACCAGCTACGTCTTCGACAACACCGACCATGCGGCGGCGCTCTTCGGCCTCGCCGAGCCGGGCAACATCTACACCCGCATCATGAACCCGACGCAGGACGCCGTCGAGCAGCGCATCGCCGCCCTCGAAGGCGGAGTCGCGGCTCTGCTGGTTGCGTCCGGTCAGGCCGCCGAATCCTTCGCGATCCTCAACCTCGCCGAGGCCGGGGACCACATCGTCTCAAGCCCTCGCCTGTACGGCGGCACGTACAACCTCTTCCACTACACGCTGCCCAAGCTCGGTATCACCGTCGACTTCGTCGAGGACCCGGACAACCTCGATCACTGGCGTGAGGCAATCCGTCCGAACACCAAGGCGTTCTACGGCGAAACCATCTCCAACCCCAAGAACGACGTGTTCGACATCCCCGGCATCAGCGCAGTCGCCCATGAGCACGGCATCCCGCTGATCGTGGACAACACGGTCGCAACTCCGTACCTCATTCAGCCGCTGAAGCACGGCGCCGACATCGTCGTCCACTCCGCCACCAAATACCTTGGCGGACACGGCACCGCGATCGCCGGCGTCATCGTCGACGGTGGCACCTTCGACTGGACCCAGGGACGCCACACCAACTTCACGACCCCCGACCCCAGCTACCACGGCGTCACCTTTGCCGATCTCGGTGCACCCGCCTACGCCCTCAAGGCACGCGTTCAGCTTCTGCGCGACCTCGGCTCGGCCATCGCACCGTTCAACGCCTTCCTCATCTCGCAGGGTATCGAGACACTGAGCCTGCGCATCGAGCGCCACGTGTCCAACGCCCAGAAGGTCGCGGAATTCCTCGAGGGCCGCGCCGAGGTCACGTCGGTCGCGTACGCCGGACTGGAATCCTCGCCCTGGCACGAGCGCGGAAAGCAGCTGGCGCCCAAGGGAACCGGCGCCATCGTCGCGTTCGAGCTCGCCGGTGGAGTCGACGCAGGCAAGAAGTTCGTCAACGCTCTGACGTTGCACAGCCACGTCGCCAACATCGGTGACGTTCGCTCACTCGTCATCCACCCCGCGTCGACGACGCACTCGCAGCTCACCCCCGAGGAGCAGCTCGCTTCGGGCGTCACGCCGGGGCTCGTCCGCCTCGCGGTCGGCATCGAAGGGATCGACGACATTCTCGCCGACCTCGAAACCGGTTTGGCCGCAGCAGCTTCCTGATCTATCGCACGAAAAAGCTCGGCCCCGATATGCATTGGGACCGAGCTTTTTCGTTGCGTAAGAGCTAGCTCTTGGGAGTGAACGCGGCCAGCGGTTCACTCTCGGACCAGTCATGGCCCCAGTAGCTGTCGGCCGTGATTTCCTCAGCGGTGTAGAAGGCTTCGTCGACAAGCATGCCTTCGCAACCGAACTCCAGATCCCATCCACCCGGTGCGCGCACGTAGAACGACACCATCTTGTCGTTCGTGTGGCGACCCAACGTCGAGGAGATCGAGAAGCCGAGCTTGGCAACACGATCGAGAGCCTGACCGACGGCGTCGAGAGTCTCGGCTTCCATCATCAGGTGCACGAGACCGGGCTCGTCAACCGGCGGCGCCGGGCACAACGCCAGGCTGTGGTGGCGCTGGTTGACACCCATGAAGCGAACGCGGCGAGCCGGCGGCGGCGCATCGATACCGCCGAGACGGATGGAACCGCGCGGGAGGAATCCGAGCACCTCGGTGTAGAAGGTGTATGCCTCGTCGAAACGCGTAACCGGAAGCACCACATGGCCGAGGCCCTGATCGCCGGTGACGAAACGGCCGCCGTGCGGGGTGACCAACGGGCTGTGGTCGAGTACCGGTCCGAAGAAGACCTCGACTCGGTTACCGTTGGGATCGTCGAATGCGATGACCTGCTCGGCATCGCGGTAGCTGGCGTCGACCTCGGAAAGAACCTCGACCTCGACTCCGGCCTTCTCCACTGCTTCACGAACACGCTGGAGCGCGAACTGATCTCGCACTTCCCAGCCCACTGCGAGAGCCTTGTCCGTCTCACCGGGCAGGACGATCAGTCGCGCACGACGCTCGTCCAGGCGCAAGTAGAGGCCGTCGGCTTCCGGGCCACTACCGACCGCGAGGCCGAGTCCGTCGACCACGAGCTCGCGCCAGCGAGCCACGTCCTGCGTTTGGATCCTGAGATACCCCAGGCCCCGAATTTCAGTCATGCCTAACCGTCCTTGCTTCGAAAGTATTTGTGGGACTAGATCATCGAGCGGTGGATACCCTGCGGTTCGCCGCCGAGCTGCGAGAGCGTCGACGCATGGAAAATGGAGCCAGGTACGTGGATCGCGTGCGCGAGACCGGCATGAGCATCACGCCAGAACCGCTGCATCGGCGTGTTCAACTGCAAAGCCCCACCACCGGAACGAGCAAAGATCTCGTCCACCGCACGCACCGCCCGCCACGCAGCAGCAGTCTGCGTACGGCGACCGATCGCACGAAGCTCGAACGAAACTTCCTGCCCCTTCTCCGTCATGTCCCAGAAACGATCCACCGTCTCCAAGATCGCAGCCCGAGAAGCAGCGATCTCGGCCGCCGCCTCACCGATCGCGAACAGCACGTACGGATCTTCCTTGATCGGAACACCACTGACCGTCACACGCTCACGCTGCGCCGCCATGTTGCACGCCAACGCACCCTCGGCGATACCGATCAACGACGAGGTGATCCCCAACGGGAAAATGCACGAGAACGGGAACTTGTACAACGTCTCCGTACGACCCGCTTCCTTCCACGCCGTCCCGTCGTACACCTTTCCGGCGTCGATCGTGCGGTAGGTGGGCAAGAACGCGTCCTTGACGATCAGATCCTTCGACCCCGTACCGCGCAGACCCACGACATTCCAGCTGTCCTGGTCGATGTCGTAATCCGAACGCGGCAACAACACGTGCAGGTGCTTCGGCGGCATCAACGGCTTGCCGGACTCGTCACCGACCATCGCACCGATCATGATCCAGTCACAATGATCGGTACCCGAGGAGAACGACCAGCGACCGTTGAGGATGTACCCACCCTCGACCGGCCTCGCCACACCCATCGGCGCATACGGTGACGCCATCCACGTATCAGGATCGGTTCCCCACACCTCTTCCTGAGCCTTGCGGTCGAAGAACGCAAGCTCCCACGGATGCACACCGACGATGCCGCTGACCCAGCCCGTGGCACCGTCCATCGCGCCGATAGCCATTGCCGTCTCGGCGAATTCACGCGGATGCGCCTCGAGGCCACCGAACTCCTTCGGCTGGAACATCCGGATGACGCCGGAGTCGCGCAAGCGCTTCGCGCTGCCGTCCGTCAAGCGCATCAGCTTGTCACCCTCGACTCCGTCAGCGCGGATCTCGTCGGCGAACTGTGAGATGTTGTCCAGAACCTGACCCATGATTTTTCCGGCTTTCTGGTTTCGCTACCCGGCGAGTGCCTGGGCAGAATGAAAATCTGTTGGTGAAACGGTGGCAGGTAGCCCACCGAAGTGCAGAAACGCTTCCCGGTGAGTGGGAGCACCCCTGTGCGCCTTTTTGGTAGTGGGGGCTACCAAAAAGGCGCACCGTCCTTACTTGCCTTCTGGACGCGTCAGAAATGCCAGAACGGACGCGACCCAGGCGTCGCGAGCTTCGATCATCGTCCAGTGTCCGCAGTTGGGGAAGATGTGAACTTCGCCGTTGGGGATGTCGCGCATCGGCAGAATCGCCATGTCCACGGGGCTGACGCGGTCATCGCGTCCCCAGGTCAACAGCGTCGGCGCCTTGATCTTGTTCAGCTGCGCCCAGTACGGCACGGCGGTCGACGCAGCGGCAGCCGCGCCCATGGCGGCCATGGCCTTGCTGCTGTACATACGACGGGCGATCTCGAGCGTCGTCGGCTCGGTGGCCAGGGCCCAACGCTCTTCGATGAGCTGCTCGGTGACGACGGCGCGGTCGAAGACCATCGAATGCAACCAGCGGACCAGGGCTTCGCGGGTGGGGTTGTCGGTGAACTCCATGAGAAGTTTGATGCCTTCACCGGGCCCCGGCGAGAAGGTGTTCTTTCCCATGCCGCCGATGGTGACGAGCTTGCTCACCCGGTGCGGCTCGTCGATCGCGACCTTGGTGGCGACGATGCCGCCCATGGAGTTACCGATCATGTGGACCGGGCCGAGGCCGAGGCCGTCGAGGAACATCCCGACCGACGCCTGCGCCATCATCATCGGATGGTCGGGGCCGGGATCGCTGACGCCGAATCCGGGAAACTCGAGAACGTAGCAGTGGAAGTGCTCCGCGAAGTCCGCGAGAACGCCGCGGTAGTTACGCCAACCGGTGACGCCGGGGCCCGATCCGTGCAGCAGCAGGAGCGGCGGGCCGTCGCCGGCTTCGTGGTACCGGAGCACACCGAGATCGGTCTGCAGTTCCTTCAGAGTTCCCTCGTAGCTCAGTTCAGTCGTCATGGTCCGAACGGTGCCATCAGTACCGCTGAGCTGCTATGACTCGTCCCGATCAGCGAGACAAGTCGATCAAAATACGTCAGATCCAGTGGTCGGACGACGCTGCCAGCAGGCGATCCATCGTCTCCGCCGAGAACGTATTGGTCGGAACGGGAGGCGTTTTGCGGCCGCGGCGAGGAGCACCCAGTTCGGGGTACAGCGTCCGCGAGACCTCGCGAGCCGCGTCGACGACCAGCGGAGCAACTCGCTCGAGCTGAGCGGTCCGCATGTCACCACACAACGCGATGCTGCCGACGGGACCCTCGTGTCCGCGAATTGCCGAAGCCACACAAGCGACTCCACGCGCCGACTCCCCGCGTTCGAAGGCCAGTCCCCGACGCTGACGGATGCGGTTCAGTTCCTGGTGGAGCACAGCGACGTCGGTGATCGTGTTCTCGGTACAGCGGGGAAGAGAAGACCCGAACAGAGCGTCGACGCGCTCGGGGTCGATCCACGCCAGCATCGCCTTGCCACCAGCCGTCGAATGAGCGAGCACTCTGCCGCCGACGCGGGACGGGAGCGCCGCGGCGAATCGTCCGCCGACCTTGTCGAGATAGACGCTCTCGCGTCCGTCGAGCACCGATAGGTGAACGACCATGCCGGTCTGCAGGTGCAGTTCGTGCAGAAGCGGTGCAGCGGCTTCGCGGATCTGGCTGTGGCCGCCGTCGCCACCACCGAGGCCGAGCGCGCGACGCCCGAGGCAGTAGCCGAACGATGCGTGATCGACCCAGTCCAGCTTGACCAGCTGATCGAGAATGCGGTGGACCGTGGAGCGCGGCAACTGAGTACGGCACGCGACCTCTTCCAGCGTCAGCCGCGCGGCGCGGCCGTCGAAGGCGTCGAGAATCAGTGTCATCCGCTCGACCATCGACGGCGGCAGATCCTTCTTGGGTTGCCCACCGACAGTCTGGACGGTGGACAGTGTGTCGTTCATGTCAACAATGGTCATGGACGCCTCCCGAAAACTGGAATTGATTCTACCGACTATAACCCAGGTCACAGTTTCTGGAAAGTGAATCGATCTTTTCGATCCCGATCAGCGGTAATTCACCTGCCGCTGGGCGAGTGGGGACGCTATAAACGCCCGATGCACCTGGGAATCGTCACGCCGGTCCTGATTCAGCACCCGAGCACGCGCTCGGAGTGGGAGGCAAGTGCTGACATCGGCGAGATCGCCACAGTGGCCGCCACGGCGGATCGACTCGGTTTCCATCATCTGACCTGCAGTGAACATGTGGCGGTCCCCGAGGAGATTGCCGCCGAGCGCGGCGGAACCTACTGGGATCCGCTCGCCACCCTTGGTTTTCTCGCCGCACGCACATCACGAATCCTGCTGGCGACCCAGGTGCTGGTGTTGGGCTACCACCACCCCCTCGAGATCGCCAAGCGTTACGGAACGCTTGATCGCGTCAGCAATGGACGCCTGATACTCGGCCTCGGGGTGGGGACTCTGAAACAAGAATTCGATCTCATAAATGCTCCATTTGCCGACCGAGGAGCGCGCGCTGACGATGCCTTGGCCGCACTTCGGGCATCACTGTCGACGCCGACTCCGGAGTATCACGGCGAGTTCTACGACTACTCCGGATTTGTCGTCGAACCCCACGCCGTCCAGAAACGGGTGCCGCTGTGGATCGGCGGCCGGACCAAGAGATCGCTGCGCCGGGCCACCACACACGGCGACGGGTGGGTGCCGTTCGGGCTGCGATTCTCCGAACTGAAGGAAATGCTCGATGCCACGACGCTCCCCGACGGATTCGACGTGGTGCTTCCCGCCGGTGCGCCGCTCGATCCTCTCGGCAATCGCGAATCCACCCTTCGCGCCTTGACTCGCGTCCTCGACGCCGGGGCGACCATCGCCAGCTGCTCGGTCGGCGCTCGAAGCGTCGAGCACTACTGCGAACAACTCGAAGAACTTCACCGAATCGCCCTCACCGAGGGCTTCTCTTTCACCACTTCCTGATTCCCCGACAATCCAATGCAAAGGACGTACCGATGACCGACTCGACCGCCCTGATCGAATCCCTGCTCGCCCGAGTGGAATTGCTCGAGGACAAGCTCGCGATCACCGAACTGCTGACCACATACAGCCCTGCCGTCGACAGCGGATCAGCCGACGAGGTCGCGAACCTGTGGCTCGAGGACGGCGTCTACGACGTCGATACCGGTGCGATGCACGGCCGCGGCGAACTGCGCGCGATGGTTCACAGCGCCTCACACCAGAACTGGATCATGAACGGCGCGGCCCACATGATGACACCCGCGCACATCCGCATCGACGGCAACAAGGCCGTCGCGACCTGCCATTCACAGTTGGTCATCAAAGATCCCGAGAACCCGACGGGATTCAAGGTCCTCCGCATCACCGCGAACCGTTGGGAACTGATCAAGACGGACGGCGAGTGGAAGGTCGAGCTGCGTACCAACGCCCTCCTCGACGGCCGACCCGAGGCCCGCGCTCTCCTGGCTGCCGGCGTGACGGCCTAACCGGCCTGTGCGCGGTTAGGGACCCTCTGCGGTCGTTAACCGCGCACAGCTGTTGAAAGTTCGGCTCCCCGAACTCTATAGTTCACTTATTCGAACCAACAGGTCCGAGTACGTGTGACCAGGAGACCGATGAGCACCAGTACGCAAGAGCCGACGACTCCGCGCCGACGACCCACGGGGAGATCCATCGCCCTGCTCGGTCCGGCGTTCGTCGCGGCAATCGCGTACGTCGATCCGGGCAACGTCGCCGCCAACCTCACCGCCGGCGCCAAGTACGGCTACCTCCTCATCTGGGTACTCGTACTCGCCAACGCGATGGCCGTCCTCGTGCAGTATCTGTCCGCGAAACTCGGTCTCGTCTCCGGCAGATCCCTGCCCGAAATGCTGGGTCAGCGCCTGCGTAAGAACAACCGTCGCGCCTTCTGGCTCCAGGCCGAGATGATGGCGATCGCGACCGACGTCGCCGAAGTCATCGGCGGCGCCATCGCACTCAACCTGCTCTTCAACATCCCGCTCTTCCTCGGCGGACTGATCACCGGATGCGTGTCGATGGTCATCCTGACGATCCAAAGTCGGCGCGGACAGCGCACTTTCGAGTTCGTGGTCATGGGATTGCTGGCCATCATCACCATCGGCTTCCTGACCGGGCTCGCCTTCACCGACGTCTCCGGCAGCGAGGCCGTCGCCGGACTGGTCCCCCGCTTCGAAGGAACCGAGACCGTACTGCTCGCCGCCAGCATGCTCGGAGCAACGGTCATGCCGCACGCGATCTACCTTCACTCCGCATTGGCACGTGATCGCCACGGCCACATCAAACCCGGCCCACGGTTGCAGCGACTACTCAAAGTCACCCGTTGGGATGTCGTCGTCGCGTTGATCATCGCCGGTGGCGTGAACATCGGCATGCTGCTTCTGGCCGCTTCGGCGCTGCGCGGAGTACCCGGCACCGACACCATCGACGGCGCGCATGCCGCGATCGAGAATTCGCTCGGCCCGGGCGTAGCCGTGGTGTTCGCGATCGGCCTCCTCGCCTCCGGACTCGCGTCGACCTCCGTGGGATGCGCGGCCGGCGCCGAGATCATGCATGGTCTTCTGGCCATTCGGATTCCGGTGATCACACGCCGGATCGTCACGCTCGTCCCGGCGCTGATCGTGCTCGGACTCGGCGTCGACCCGACGCTGGCGCTCGTGCTCAGCCAAGTGGTCTTGAGCCTGTGCATCCCCTTCGCGATCATCCCACTGGTGCGAATGACCTCGGACCCCGAACTCATGGGCGACGCTCGCAATGCCCCGCTCACGACCGTCGCGGCGTGGATTGCGGCGGGCTTGATCGTTGCACTCAACGTCGCTCTGCTGGTTCTGACGGTGACAGGCTAGAGCACCGGAGCCGCCCAACGCGTCCCTCACAAACGCGCTGGACGGCTCCGGCCGGACTAGGAGACTTGCTCGGCGAGAGTGGCCTTGGCCCAGCGATAGTCGGCCTTTCCGCTGGGAGAACGCCTGATCGACGGAACGTTCATGACGGTGCGCGGCACTTTGTACCGAGCGACCTGCGACGCGCAATGCTCACCGATCTCGGCAGCGTCCGGGACGTCGAAGCCTTCGCGGGTCGTGATGACCGCAGCGACGCGCTCACCGAACTTCGCATCCGGAATTCCCGCGACCAAAGCGTCGAGCACCGCCGGGTGACTCTTGAGCGCCTGCTCGACCTCTTCCGGATACACCTTCTCCCCGCCGGTGTTGATGCACTGAGAACCACGCCCCAGCAGGACGATCGAGCCGTCGGCTTCCACGCGCCCGACGTCGCCGAGCACCGACATCCGCACCCCGTCGATCACCGGGAACGTAGCCGCGGTCTTGACCGGATCATTGAAGTAGCCGACCGGCACGTGCCCGCTGCGAGCGATGTAGCCGGTCTCGGGCGATCCCGGCTCCAGCGGCCGCATCCTTTCGTCCACGACGCGGGTCTCGTCGCGAGCGGCGATGCGCATCAGGCCGTCTTCGCCGATCTCCAGATTGCCGTCGACGCCCGACTCCGAGGAGCCGAATCCGTCGCGGATCACCAGGTTCGGAAGCATCGACTTGAGCTGCTCCCGCAGTGAGAGCGAGAACAAGGCTCCACCCGACGAGACCATTCCGACCGTGCTGAGGTCGTAATCTGCTGCGTTTGCTGCCAATTCGTCTGCGAGCGGACGTGCCATCGCGTCTCCGACGACGGTGATGGAGACGGCCTTCTCACTTCCGGCGAGCTGCAGGGTCGTCTTCGCGTCGAACCGCGCCATGAGAATTGCGTTGGCGCCCATGAAGAATCCGGTGAACAGCGAGTACGACGCCGCACCGTGCATCAGGGGTGCGGTACTGAGCATGTTCATCGCGGGGACGTTCGGCACCGCGGCGAACAGAGCCTCAGCGGTCGTGTGCGGCGGACCGAACGGATTTCCGCCGGTGAGCGCCGCGAAGTAGAAGTCTTCATGACGCCACATGACGCCCTTGGGCATCCCCGTCGTGCCGCCGGTGTAGATGACGAAGAGGTCGTCGTTGCTGCGGGGCGCGAAGTCACGAGTAGCGGGCTGCTCCGCGGCGGCGTCGGCGTATCCAACGACGTCGACACCTTCGATGTCGCGGACCACGGACTTGCCGACGACAACGACGTGTTTGATGCCGGGTGCGGCCGGGAGAACCGTCTCCACCACCGGAGCGAACTCCTCGTCCACGATCAGAGCTACCGACTGCGAATCGTTGTACAGGTAGGTCAGTTCGGCGTCGACGTAGCGATAGTTGACGTTGATCGGGACCGCGCGAATCTTGAGGCACCCGAGCAAACTCTCGACGAACTCGATGCTGTTGCGCATGTGCAGAGCAACGTGATCGCCGGGCCCGACACCGACACTCGCCAGGTGACGGGCGATGCGATTCGAGCCCTCGTCCAGTTCGACGTATGTGCGACGACGGCCATCGCACACGAGCGCCGTGCGGTCCGGAATCAGATCCGAGATGCCCTCGTACAGATCTGCCAAATTCAGTGACACTGCTGGTGCCTTCCTTGATGTCCGGCCCGGTGAATTCGGGGCCGACCGTACTGCGTTTTCGGTGAGAACTATCCGACCCTGGAGCCGACGAATGCGGCCGAGAACTGAGCGGATCGGTGGTGACGCAAACGCGTACGCGGTGGGATCGCCGCGTCGACCCAAGGTGACATGCAGCGCTCGTGACCCAGATCACCGCTCCCGCTGAGTGAGACTCCTCCTCAGTCGGCCAAACTTCTGTTCAAAACTAGAACTAATTCTGATTTCGCTCGAATGATTTTTTCGGAACGACTACCGAACTCTCGACTTCAAATTAGAATGAATACTAATTTTGCAAGACGTACCCGACCGCCCGGATCGAAGGAGCACGACATGACGCAATCACTGAGCTTGGAAGGCAAAGTTGCCGCCGTCACCGGCGCCGGCGCCGGCCTGGGTCGCGCCGAAGCACTCGGACTCGCGGCTGCCGGTGCAGCCGTCATCGTCAACGACATGGGTGCAGCGGCCAACGACGTGGTCGACGAGATCAAGGCCGCAGGTGGACAGGCACTCGCCATCACCGGCGACGTCTCCGACTGGTCGCTCGGCGGGCGCATCATCGAAGAGGCTGTCAAGAACTTCGGATCCTTCGACATCCTCGTCAACAATGCAGGCATCCTGCGCGACAAGATGATCTTCAACCTGACCGAATCCGATTGGGACGACGTCATCCGCGTGCACCTCAAGGGCCACGCGGCCACCTCGCACGCAGCCGCAGTCCACTGGCGCGCAGCCAGCAAGGCAGCCGACGCACCGGTCTACGGCCGCATCATCAACACCTCTTCCGAGGCCTTCCTCTTCGGCAGCGCCGGACAGCCCAACTACTCGGCAGCCAAGGCCGGCATCACCGCTCTGACGCTCTCGAGCGCAGCAGGTCTCTCCCGCTACGGCGTCCGCACCAACGCGATCTGCCCTCGTGCCCGCACCGCCATGACGGCAGAAGCCTTCGGCGAGAACAACACCGGCGTCGTCGGCCTCGATCCGCTTGCACCCGAGCGCGTCGCGACCCTGGTCAGCTACCTCGCATCCCCGGATTCCGACGAGATCAACGGACAGGTCTTCGTCGTCTACGGCAAGATGGTGGCGTTGATGGAAGCACCCAAGGTCGAGAACCGTTTCGACGCAGCCGGATCCGCGTTCACCGTCGAAGAACTCGGTGGCCAGCTCTCGTCTTACTTCTCCGGCCGTGGGCCGTACGAGACCTACGCCGCCTACAGCATCGCCGGCCTCGAAAAGATTGCACTTGCAGTCGACGAGACCGCAACAGTTTGAGCAGCACTTACAAAGAGGAGCGTTTCATGAGGTTGAACGGCAAGGTAGCGATCGTCACCGGCGGCGCCGGTGGAATCGGTCGTGCCATCACCCGAGTCTTCGCCCGTGAAGGCGCGAAGGTCCTGTTCGTCGACATCAACGACGAGCAGGGCCAGGCCCTCGAACAAGAACTGGCCGGCTCCGGCAAGTTCCTGAACGTCGACCTTGCTGCCGCCGGTTCGGCCGAGCAGATCCGTGACGCCGCGCTCGAGGCTTTCGGCAAGCTCGACATCCTGGTGAACAACGCTCACGCGTCCCGTCAGGCTCCGTTGCTCGAAACCACGCAGGACATGTTCGACCTGTCCTTCAACACCGGTTTCTACCCCGTTGTCCACCTCATGCAGGCGTGCCACGACGAACTCGCGAAGACCAAGGGTTCGGTCGTCAACTTCGCGTCGGGTTCAGGTTTGGACGGAATGCCGACCCAGACGTCCTACGCTGCGGCCAAGGAAGCTGTGCGAGGCCTGACGCGCGTCGTCGCCAACGAGTGGGCGCCGGAAGGCATTCGGGTCAACGTGGTCTGCCCGTTCGCCGCCACCGAAGGCGTCGTCAAGTGGCAGGAAGCCTTCCCTGAGCGCGCAGCCGCATCGGTTGCCAAGGTGCCTCTCGGACGCATCGGTGATCCCGAAACTGATATCGCTCCCGTCGTGGTGTTCCTGGCGAGCGACGATTCCAAGTATATGACTGGACAGACGTTGATGGCCGACGGCGGCAGCATCAAATTGCGATGAGCGAAATACTTCTCGGTGGGCTCAGCTCACCGAGAAGAGTTTCGCAGCGTTGTCGTGCACGACGGCTCGCAGCCATTCGTCTCCGAGATCGAAGCGCGTAACCGCTTGCAAGGCTGTGAGATACGGGTACGGAATGTTCGGGAAGTCGCTACCGAACAGAATCCGGTCCTGCATGTCGACGAGCCGTGATACGTCCGCCTTCGGGAAGGCACACTGCTCTTCCGTGAAGTCGGTGAACGCCATGGTCGTATCCAGGCGGACATTACCGTAAGCCTCTGCCAGATCGAGGAATTCGCTGTACTCGGGCATCCCCATGTGGGCGACGATCAACGACAGGCGCGGGTACCGTGCGAGCAGCGAAGCAATGCGATCAGGTCCCGTGTACTCCCCCGGCGCCGGTCCCGATCCACAATGGATCACGATGGGCGTCTCGGAGTCCTCGAGCTGACCCCAGACCTTGTCGAGCAGAGGGTCGTTCGGGTCGTAGTTTCCGACCTGGATGTGGGACTTGAAGATTCGCGCGCCCGAATCCAGGGCCTTTCCGACGTACGACGCCGCCGACTCCTCGGGATAGAACGTGGCCGTGTGCAGGCAATCGGGCGTTTGCGCGGCAAATTCGACGGCCCACTGATTGAGCCACTCGGCCATCGCGTGCTTGTGCGGGTAGATCATCGACGTGAAAGCCCGGACACCGAACTCGCGGAGACGGTGTACCCGCTCCTCCTCGGCAAGTCGGTAGGCGATGGGCCAAGGACGACCGATCATCGGTCCCGCCGAATCGAAGTAACCCCACACCTTGTCCATGACGCTCTTCGGCATGAAATGGGTGTGGACGTCGATCACGCCAGGAACACCCAACTCGCGCCAAAAAGCCCGAACCTCGGCGATCTCCTCCGGTCCGGTCGATGGGACCTCTTCGGTACACACGTCTGACACCCCTTTCGTTCGCTCGACCATACCGAGTGCCGTCGCGCTCACCGGGACAGGTCGTTGACGGCCCGCCCGGAGCACCCGAATGTGAACCCATCTTGCCGATCACCGTTGGAGGTTGAATGTCTCAGGCCGAGTCCGAAGCGGGGTCGATCAGTGCCGTCGAGGAACTGCTCGCAATCGAGGAAATCAAGCGTGTGTTCGCCGCGCGCCTACGCTGCATGGACACCAAGCAGTGGCACGTCTACCCAACCCTGCACACCGCAGACGTCGTCAGCGAGACGTGGGGCGGACTCCCGACAGACAAGCAACCCAAGACCGGCGACACCTCGAACCAGGTAGTGGGCATCGACAAACTCACCGCGGCAATTCGGAACATGCTCGACGGCGACATCCCCCTCACCACGGCGCACCACGCACACACTCCCGAAATCGTGCTGACCTCGCCCACCACCGCAACCGGCATCTGGGCGATGGAGGACATGCTGTGGTGGAACGACGGTGAGAAAGAACTGCACCTACACGGCTACGGCCACTACCACGAGAAATACCGCAAAGAAGACGGCAAGTGGCTGATCAGCTACCGAACCCTCACCCGGCTCCGTGTCGACCAGGACCCCGGATTCTTCCGATTCATGAAAGCGCTGTGACGAAGTGACCAACCCGCTGTTCCAACCGCTCCGCATCCGTTCGCTCGAACTGTCCAACCGCATAGTCATGTCGCCGATGACGCGCACGTACTCCATCGAAGGTGTGCCCGGCCGCGACGTTGCCGACTACTACCGCCGACGAGCTGAGGGCGGCACCGGACTGATCGTCACCGAAGGCGTCGCGATCGATCACGAGACTGCTGTCGACCACGCCAACGTCCCCAACCTCCACACTCCCGCTGCTCAGGCCGGATGGCGGAAGGTAGTCGACGACGTGCACGCTGCGGGCGGCAAGATCGTGCCTCAACTCTGGCACGTCGGACCTCTGTGGGGCGCGATGACGCAGATGGACCCCTCACTCAAGCCGATGCGCCCCTCAGGCGAATGGGGCCCGCTCGGCGTCACCTCGTACTCCGCTGCCTACGTCGAACGCGCACAGGCGAGCACCGAAGCGATGACCGAGCAGGACATACAGGACGTCATCGACGCGTACGTCCGTAGCGCGAAGCACGCCGTCGAACTCGGCTTCGACGGCATCGCGATCCACGGCGGTCACGGCTACCTCCTCGATTCCTTCTTCTGGGAGGGCACCAACCAGCGCGACGACGCGTGGGGAGGCGACCTGGAGCGTCGTACCAGGTTCCCGGCCGCCGTCGTCGCCGCGATCCGCGCGGCCATCGGACCGGATCTGCCGATCATCTACCGTTTCTCACAGCACAAGCAGCAAGATTTCACCGCGAAGATCGCCGAAACCCCCGAAGAGTTGGGCGTCATCCTGGGCGCGCTGGTCGACGCCGGAGTCGACGTTCTCGACGCCAGCATCAGGCGTTTCGACGTGCCGGCCTTCGAAGGCAGCGATCTCTCGTTGGCGGGTTGGGCGAAGAAGCTGACCGGCGCCGTCACGATGGCCGTCGGCAGCGTCGGTATCGGAAAGTCGCTGCGGGACAGCCGCATCGAAGGCGTCGCACCTGTAGTCGACAACATCCCACAGCTCGAGGAGCGCATCGGCAGCGGAGAGTTCGATCTGATCGCGATCGGCCGTCTCCATCTCGCCGATCCTGCATTGGCAACTACCCTGCGCGCCGGTGGCCCGCTACCGGCGTTCGATCGAGCGGTGCATGAGGGCAGCTTGATCTAGGGGCTCCGCCCCTGTGCGCCTTTCCGGTAGTTCGCACTACCAAAAAGGCGCACAGGGCCGAAGGCCTTTATGTTCGACCCATGACTACTTTCAACGCCTGGGTCGCCCGCGACAGCGACGGCACCATCGACTTCGCCCCCGAAACCGTCGACGCATCCTTCCTCCCGGCAGGTGAGGTCACCATTCGCGTCGAGTACTCGAGCGTCAACTACAAGGACGCGCTCGCGGTCACGCCGAAAGGCGGGGTGGTTCGCGAGTACCCGATCGTCCCCGGCATCGACGTCGCCGGCGAGGTCATTGCCTCCGAGTCCGACGCATTCGCCCCGGGAGACAAGGTCGTCGCACATGGCTACGAGATCGGGACCGCCCGCAACGGCGGCTACGCCGAGATCGCCCGTTTGCCTGCCGAGTGGGTCGTGAAGCTCGACGGCATTTCCACTGCCGACGCTGCCGCGATCGGCACGGCAGGATTCACCGCAGCCATGAGCGTCCAAGCCATTCTGGCCAGCGGAGTGAAGCCAGCCGACGGTCCCGTCCTGGTGACGGGTGCGAGCGGCGGAGTCGGCACCGTCAGCGTCGACCTTCTGGCAAGCGCAGGCTTCGACGTGGTCGCCTCCAGCGGTAAGCCAGGCGCGGCAGACCTTCTGACGTCACTCGGTGCGTCTTCGGTGATCGGCCGGCTCCCCGAAGATCCCGACGCCAAGCCTCGCCCGCTCGGAAAATCTCAGTGGGCGGCGGCCGTCGACTGCGTCGGTGGAAAGACCCTCGCTCACGTTCTGAGCACGGTCAACTACGGCGGTGTTGTGGCCGCCAGCGGATTGACCGGCGGCGCCGCGCTGCCTACGACCGTGCTGCCGTTCATTCTCCGCGGAGTCTCACTGCTGGGCATGGACTCGGTATTGATGCCGATCGAACCCCGTCGCGCGCTGTGGGCCCGTCTGGGCTCCGACTTGGCCCCACGTCATCTGAAGGAGATCACGAACCTCGTTGCCGTCCGCGACGTCGTCTCGGTGATCGATCAGGTACGCGAAGGCAAGTACACCGGCCGGGCACTGGTTCAGGTTGCCGACGGGTTCTGAACCGCTCAGAAAAGTGTGAACAAATCTTCCGGTTCTTCGGCCGTCGTGGACTTCTCCTTGTAAGGGGAGTTCACGGCGGTCGGTTCCTTCTTCACCGGGGCAGCAAGCGGGACCGATGCGATGTCCCCCGAGACGATGGCGCGTGCGGCTTCGCCGGCCAGCTTGTCTGCCATTTCGTTGTAGTGGTTGCCGACGTGCCCGCGCACCCAGCGAAAGCGCACCGGTCCGACACGATCGGTGATGGCTCGATCGATACTCTGCACCAGATCGAGGTTCTTGACCGCCCCGCCGCTCGCGGTCTTCCAGCCCTTGCGCTTCCAACTCGGCAGCCATTCCGACGCGCACTTGATGGCGTACTGCGAGTCGGATTCGATGAGCAGAGGATCAGCACCGGGATGGGCGACGACGGCCTCGAAGAGCGCACGCAACTCGGCAATCTGATTGGTACCGGACGCTTCTCCGCCGGACATGCTCGGACCCTCGTGATTGACCCACGCCCAGCCGATAGCCCCACCGGGGTTTCGCAGACAGGATCCGTCGGTGCTCACGATGATCATGGCTCGGACAATACGTTGCGCCACCGACACACGCCTTAACGGAGGATGGACGGTGGCGATACGCTGACCTCGATGACGCCGCTATCTCCGGTCGACGAAGTCACGGTGACTTCTCAGCGACCACTCGATGCCGCGCTGACGCTCAGCCCGCATCAGCGCGGACCCGGCGACCCCGCACATCGACGGTCAGCCGACGGAGCGATCTGGCGAGTTTCCCGCCAACTTTCGGGTCCTGTGACCTACCGCATCACCCAGTCGGATCGCCATACGGTCCGGGTACAGGCCTGGGGTCCCGGCGCCACGGAATTCCTGACCGGCGCCGAAGCGCTGCTCGGTCTCGACGACGAGGCCGAAGATTTTGCCCCCGAACATCCCAAGCTCGCCGAAGCTCATCGACGCTTCCCTCATCTGCGCATCGGCCGCACCGGCCGCGTCATGGAAGCTCTCGTTCCCGCGATCCTCGAGCAACGAGTCCACGGCATCGACGCATTTGCCGCGTGGCGCCGCCTGCTGACCAAGTTCGGGGAGCGCCCACCCGGCCCCGCGCCCGACGGAATGCGAGTTCCACTCACCGCGGACCAATGGCGTCGAATGCCGTCATGGGAATTCCATCGCGCGAACGTCGATCCAGCGAGGTCCAAGACGATCGTTCAGTGCGCTCGCGTCGCCGACCGCCTCGAGCAGGCATCCACGTTCCCCAGGACCGAGGCGACCAAACGGTTGCGAGCGGTACCCGGCGTCGGGATCTGGACTGCCGCCGAAGTGGCTCAGCGTGCATTCGGCGATTCAGATGCACTCTCGGTCGGCGACTACCACCTCGCTGCCGTCGTCGGGTGGTCACTGCTGGGTGAACCGATCGACGACGCCGAGATGGTGCAGTACCTCGCTCCCCTTCAACCGCATCGATACCGCGCCGTGAGGCTCCTGCAGGTCAGCGGGCAAGCCGTCAAACCCAAGTTCGGTCCGCGAACTGCCGTTGCCGACCACCGTTGGCACTGAGCATCAGGAGTTGGAAAATGTCGACCCGATACGCACACATCGCCTTCTCCCCCGCTGCGGTGGAGCGTCAGCGGTCGACCGGAAGTTTCACCGTGTACGGTTCGAAACTCGATCAGCCCGACGAAGGCCCGATGGAATTCGATTTCCGCGCGCAGGGATTCGTGAAATCCGTGGATTCCTTCTTCATGTCCACGGTGACGCCCGACGGTTGGCCGTACGTCCAACATCGCGGCGGCCCGCGCGGATTCCTGCATGTGTTGGGCCCGAATCGAATCGGATTCGCCGATCTCCCCGGCAATCAGCAATTCGTGACGCTCGGCAATCTGGAAGAGAACAATCGCATCTCGCTGTTCGTCATCGATTACCCGACGCGAACGAGATTGAAGATCTACGGGCGTGCGCAGGTGATCGAAGCGGACGAGGACCCTGCACTACTGCAACAGCTCTTGCAAGTCCCCGGCGGCACCATGACGGCAAAAGCCCAGCGTTCCATCGTCATCGACGTCGAAGCGTTCGACTGGAACTGCAGTCGAAACATCACGCCACGCTTCGACAAGGAGCGCATGGACGAATCCCTCGCTCTGGCACGCCAACCCCTGCAAGCCGAGGTAGATCGGCTTACTGCCGAGGTCGAAGAATTGCGTGCGCGGTTGTCGAAAAACGAATGAGACTAGGCGGTTTCAGGGCACTCGGAGTCGGGTAGCCACCAAACACGGCCCGTCGCGCGGAGACGACGGGTCCCGTTGTGCCCGAGGAGGTCCGCACGATCGATCCAGACGGTGGAGTTCTGGTTAACGAACTGCACCGCCACCATTCACGACTGGTTCCACACAGACAGATTGGCCGTCCCCATGAAACTGTCCCGAACTCTCACCATGTCCGTTCTCGTCGTCGCCGCAGTCGGCGCCGGAGCCGGCACCGCGGTCGCAGCGCCCCCGAATGCGGGCTTCGATCCGTCCCAACCCCTACTGACACCGACCGCAGAGTCGAACAGCCAGGCGGCGTTGATGCTCTTCCCCGGTAACGATCCGAAGCAGGCCGCGTTCGACACGATGGCCAACGAGGTCAATATCGGCTGGAACAACGGTGGTCTGCAGTCGACCCTGATCGGAGCCAACCTCGGCGTCGGAATCGGCTGCCTGTCGATCTTCCCGAACTTCATCGCCGGCTGCATCGTCGGTGGAGTCATCGGCACGGTTGCCGGAGTCGGCGCAGGAATCACCAACGGAAACCCGAACGCTGCGCCGGCCGTCGAGAAGTTCTTCGCGACTCCTTGAGTAGCGCTCAGCTGTGCGTGTGCCCGGGGGTGGGTGTCTCGTCGTGAAAATGTGTGGCGCCGATCGAATGCAGCAGCTGGTGAACGGTGTCGTCCGCCAGTTGGTATCGCATCGATCGGCCGTCGCGGGTCGCGCTCACCCACCCCTGGCTACGCAGTAGCCGCAGCGCATGTGAGACGGCTGTGCCGCTCATCCCCAGCGCCACGGACAAATCCGTGACGCAGATACCCGGTGCGTGATGAAGGCAGAGCAACAGACGCAGACGGTTGGTGTCGGAGAGAAGCTCGAAGCGACCGGACCAACTGGTGACGTCCAAACCCTCGAGTGCGGCCCTGGCGCGACGAACATCCTCGACGCTCAGCGCGCCACTGGTGTCTGCTGCGCCTGCATTCGTCAACCGACTGCCTCCGTAGAACTTCCGATCCCCCGCCGCAAGTGTACCCAGAAGCGAACCTCGTCAGGCAGACTCCACCACGGCCGCCATACCCTGGCCACCGCCGATACACATGGTCAACAGCGCTTTTCCGCCGCCGCGTCGGCCGAGTTCGTGAAGCGCGGTTGTTGCCATACGCGCACCCGTCGCTCCCACGGGGTGCCCGAGCGAGATGCCGGAACCGTTGACGTTCAGGCGATCGAGGTCCTCGAATCCCCATTCCTTCACGACGCCGAGAACCTGGCACGCAAACGCCTCGTTCAGCTCGACCAGATCGAAATCGGCAAAGCCTGCCCCGGTGCGAGCAAACAGTTTCGAGACGGCGGCAACCGGCCCGAGGCCCATCAGCGCCGGTTCACAACCGGCCGCGGCCCAACTGTCGAGGAACCCGATGGGTTCCAGCCCCAGCTCGTCCAGACGATCCTCGGCGACAACCAACATCGCTGCCGCAGCGTCGTTCTGTTGGCTGGCGTTACCGGCGGTCACGACGCCTCCCTCGGTTACCGCACGCAGCCGTGCCAAGGTTTCGAGTGAGGTATCCGGACGAATCCCCTCGTCAGCACGAAACTGTGTGACGTTCCCTTTTCGATCCGTCAGTTCGACGGCGACGATTTCGGCATCGAAGCGGCCGGATTCTCTTGCCAGTGTTGCCTTTCGGTGGCTGTCGACGGCGAAGGTGTCCGACTCTTCCCGCGTGATCCCGCAGCGTGTCGCGACGTTCTCGGCCGTTTCGATCATTCCGCTGATCCGACCGAATCGCCACTCGGGTTGCGAGCGCTCGCGGCCACGATCGAGGCGGTCGAACAGTTGCAGCCCACCGGATCTGGTGCCCCACCGCGCTCCGGTGGTGTAGTGCTCGATCCCGCTCATCGATTCGACGCCACCCGCGAGAACCACGTCGGCCGCACCCGTCTGGACCATCATGGCCGCGGTAACGATGGCCTGCAGACCCGTTCCACATCGGCGATCCGTTTGGAAGCCGGCTACCGAAATCGGCAACCCGGCCTCGAGCGCCGCCCACCTTCCGATGCACGGTGCCTCCGAATTGGCATACGACTGCCCCATCGCGACGTCGTCGATGCGGGACGGATCGATTCCACTACGACGCACGGTCTCCTTGACGACGGTGGCAGCCAGACTTTCCGCAGGCACGTCACGAAGTGCCCCTCCGAAACGGCCCACCGCGGTTCTGACCGGCGCGACCAATGCTGCTCGTTTCACAACTGACCTCGAATCTCGTTCTGGAAGAATGGAAAAGGATTCAGGAGACCAACAGGCGCACGGTATCCGCTACCAGCGCAGGTTTACCCGCTCCTTCGATTTCGATCGTGTACCGCACGACTATCGTCGCGCCCTTCGCGGTGCGCTCGAAGGAAAGAATCTCCGCACCTGCCCGCACCGAAGAACCGACCTTGACCGGTTCGGGGAATCGCACCTTGTTGCTTCCGTAGTTCACGGTCATGGAGATTCCGTCGACACGCATCACCTGAGCCCCGAGCACCGGCAACAACGAAAGAGTCAGATAGCCGTGGGCGATGGTGCCGCCGTACGGACCCTGCGCTGCGCGCTCGGGATCCACGTGAATCCACTGGTGATCCTCGGTGGCGTCGGCGAACTTGTCGATCCGATCCTGTGTGACCGGGAACCACGCGCTGTAGCCCAAGTGCTCACCGACAGCCGTCTCTACTTCGTCGATTCCGTTGAAAATTCGCATAGTTCTCTCCTGAAAGGTGTTGAACAGCAAAGAAAAGTGCAGCGCTAATGTGCGCCGCGGCGCAGCGTGACCCGATACGTGTACTGCTCCGGCAAGAAATAGCTCACCGACAACTCGTTGGCAACGCCCTGCGCGTTGGAGTACAAACGGTCCACCCGCAACATGGCGTGGCCGATTTCGCAATCGACGTCCCTGGCAACGTCCGCCGTGGCCGGGGACACCGTGATCGATTGTGCTGCTTCGACAATCGGACTGTCGATCAGCGGTTCCAGCAAGCCGATCACCGTATTGGCGCTCACCGCACCGGCCGCCATGGCGGGCAGGTCGATGATCTGCCGCGCGATCGCCTCCGGCAGATGCGCCGTCGTCTGCACGAACGGAACTCCCTCGTGTATCCGCCGGAAGACCACGGTGTACACGACGTCGGTGTCGAGCCGAAGCCGACTGGCCGCCTCGATGTCCACGCGCCGTTGCAGCGGTGACACAACTTCCATCGTCGTGTCCCGCGAAAGGTTCATGAGATCTTCGATGGATCCGAGATGACGGAGATAGCGGCCGCTGTTCTCGGTCACGAACGTTCCGCGCCCGGGTACTCGGTACACGATGCCCTCGGCAACCAGATCGTGAAAGGCTCGGCGGACCGTCTGCCGACTCACGCCGTGATGCTGCGCCAGTTCGGATTCGGTGGGCAGTTGAATGCCGTCGCGGTAGGTACCGGCAGAGATCTGCTGACGAAGCTCACGAGAGAGGCGTTGGTACGCCGGCTCCGTCTCTCTTTCCTTACCGCTCATAGCGACATGATCCTACTTGCTCACCGGTCCGTCACAGACCGCCGCGGGCAACCAGCTGCGAAACGATCACGTTGCGCTGAATTTCGTTGGTTCCCTCCCCGACGATCATCAGTGGTGCATCACGGAAATACCTCTCGACGTCGTACTCCGTCGAGTAGCCGTAACCGCCGTGGATGCGGACGGCGGACAACGCGATTTCCATCGCCACCTCGGAGGCGTACAGCTTGGCCATGCCCGCCTCCATGTCGCACCGCTCCCCACTGTCGTACATCTGCGCCGCGTGCCACGTCAGCTGCCGTGCGGCCGTCAGCTTCGTTGCCATGTCGGCGAGGTAATTGCCGATCGACTGGTGCTTCCAGATCGGCTGGCCGAAGCTCTCGCGCTGCTGCGCGTACGCAAGTGAATCTTCGAGTGCCGCCGTGGCGACGCCCAGTGCACGGCAAGCCACCTGGATACGGCCGGTCTCGAGCCCCTTCATCATCTGACCGAAACCCTTTCCGGGAGTACCGCCCAGAATGGCCGACTCGGAGATGCGGTAATTGTCGAAGGACAGTTCACAACTCTCGACGCCCTTGTATCCGAGCTTCGGGAGGTCGCGGGAGACGGTCAGCCCTTCGCCGTGCTCGACGAGAACGATCGAGATGCCCGCATGACGAGGGCTTGCGCTTGGATCGGTCTTGCACAGCAAGGCGATCACGCCGGATCGGCGGGCATTGGTGATCCATGTCTTGGCGCCGTTGACGACCAGATCTGTGCCGTCGCTCTTGGCGTTGGTTGTCATGGCCTGCAGATCGGAACCTCCGCCGGGCTCGGTGAGGGCCATCGTTGCCCGGATCTCGCCGGTTGCCATTCGCGGCAGGTACTTCACCTTCTGTTCTTCGGTACCGAACAGCGAGATGAGCTTGGCGACCACAGTGTGCCCGCCCATCGCTCCCGCCAGGGACATCCATCCGCGCGACAGTTCTTGCGTCACCTGCGCATAACAGGGCATGGACACCGGCGATCCGCCGTACTCCTCGGGAATCGCGAGCCCGTAGATCCCGATCTGCTTCATCTGATCGATCCACTTCTCGGGATACTCGTTCGCGTGCTCCACCTCCTGGACCGTGGGCTTGACCTCTCGGTCGACGAACCGGCGCACGGTTTCGATCAGGAATGTCTCTTCGTCGTTGAGCTTGAGCATGAATCCGCCTCGACTTGAAATAAGTTTGTACGGCCATATTTCGATATTGTTCGCGCAATGTCAATACCGCGCCTTGACATCGATACGCAGCAACTGCCAGCATCGAGGCAGTTCGGTGCACATCAACGCCGTTCACGGCAGCTCATCCACTTCACAACTGGCCGTACATTTGATTTCCAGATCGAGGTAATCGACACACTATGGACGAGAACCACTACCGCGCCACCAGACGTCGCGCGTCCCTGGTCGCGCCGGGTTCAGACGAGCGCAAGGCACGCAAAGCACTCTTCTCGAACGCAGACGAGGTGATTCTCGACCTCGAAGATGCCGTCACTTCGGCGAACAAGGACCTGGCGCGAACCCTCGTGAGCACCTTGGTGCACGAGTTCGGTAGGGCGCGCACCATCTCGGTCCGAATCAACGGCCTGACCACACCATGGGCCCGCGACGACCTGATCGCCTGCGGCGCCCTCGGAGAATCGCTGACGAGCGTGATCGTCCCGAAGGTCGAGTCCGCCGACGAACTACTCGAGGCTGAGCACATCCTCTTCACTGCCGGTGGGCACCACACCACCCTGCAAGCCCTGATCGAAACTCCGCTCGGCGTCCAGAATGCCGACTCCATCGCCCGCGCGACTCCTCGTCTCCAAGCCGCGATCATCGGATACGCCGATCTCGGTGCAGCGCTCGGCCGTTCACGCTCGGCACTGCCTGAACACTGGCTTGCCGTCCAGGACAGAATCCTGATCGCCTGCCGCGCAGCCGGCGTCGCAGCCATCGACGGGCCCTTTCTCGGCATCACCGACGACGACGCTTTCCGCCGCGCCGCGCACTGGACCAGCGCTCTCGGGTTCGACGGCAAATGGGTCATCCACCCGGCGCAGATCGACTCGGCCACTACCGCATTCACTCCTTCGGACGACGCCGTCAATGACGCCCGACGGGTACTGACCGCACTCGAAGAAGCCGAAACCCTGGGTTCGGGTGCCGCCCAACTCGACGGCCAGATGCTCGACGAAGCTGTCGCCGTGGCAGCGCGTCGTACGCTTGCCCGAGCCGAAGGAGTCACCGTATGAGCGAGCACTACGTGGGAGGCCCGTACTTCGACGAGCTCACCCATGGTCAGATCTTCGACGAAGCCCCCGCGGTGACGTTGACCAGTGGACTCGCCGCCTCCCATCAGGCGATCCTCGGTGACCGCATGCGCTTGCCTCTCGACGCACACTTGTCGTCGAGCGTCACGGGTTCCGGTGCACCAGTGGCAAATCCAGGACTGGTCACCGACATCGCCATCGGCCAGTCAACCGTGGTCACACACCACGTCAAGGCGAACCTCTTCTACCGTGGACTGCGATTCCACCGTTTCCCGGTACTCGGCGACACTCTGTACACGCGCACCGAGGTTGTCGGTCTACGCGAGAACTCGGCCAAGCCGGGACGCGGCGCCACCGGACTTGCCGCGCTACGGATGACGTCTGCTGATCAGAACGGCAACACGGTCCTCGACTTCTACCGCTGCGCCATGCTCCCCCTGAGCCCCGACCCGATCGAGGCGAGAACTCGCCACGCCGACGACCTCGGGGCGATCGGTCCGTCCGAACCGGCTCCGTACGTATCACCTGACGGTTGGGACCTCGACACGTATCGAGAGCGGGTACCCGGCAGGCACTTCGATTCCGATTTGGTGGGCTCCGTCTTCCACAGCAGCGGCGACGTCGTCTCCAGCGCACCCGAACTTGCCCGGCTGAGCTTGAACATCGCAGCGACGCACCACGACGATCGCGTCGGCGCCCACGGTCGCCTCGTCTACGGCGGCCACACCATCGGGATCGCACTCGCCCAGGCGACTCGCGCTCTGCCCAACGTGGTGACGGTTCTCGGGTGGCACTCGTGCGATCACACCGGACCCGTTCACGAGGGCGATACCCTCACGAGCGAACTGCACGTCGAAAACTCGTCGCCCCTCGAACACGGAACCGCAGTGCAACTGCGTTCGCTCGTGTTCTCCCACAATGCTTCTGCAACACAAACTCCGGTTCTCGACTGGCGTTTCACCGTGTTGATGGCATGAGCACACACTCTTCTATCACGGAGGACCACACATGACTCAGAGCCCAGGCCCGCTGTCCGGGCTTCGCATCGTCGAGGTCTCGAGCTTTGTCGCCGCGCCGCTGTGCGGACTGACGCTCTCCCAACTCGGCGCCGAGGTGATCCGGATCGACCCGATCGGAGGTGCCTCCGATTACAATCGCTGGCCCGTCACAGACAAGGGCGAGAGCATCTACTGGACCGGACTCAACAAAGGCAAACGGTCACTGTCAGTGGACATGCGCGCCGAACGCGGCCAAGAACTGATACGCCAACTGGTCACGGCGCCGGGACCTGGCGGCGGAATCCTGGTCACCAACGCCGGCGGCCGTAAGTGGATGAGCCACGACTCCCTGGCCCAGTTGCGTAGCGACGTCGTCACCCTCGAGATCCTCGGACGCCGCGACGGCAGCCCCGGAGTCGACTACACGGTCAACGCCGCCTTGGGATTTCCACAGATCACCGGCCCCGCCGACTACGCCGGAGTTGTCAACCACGCACTGCCCGCCTGGGACGTCGCATGCGGGCTCTACGCCGCCCTGTCGATCACTGCCGCAGTGCGCCAACGTGACTCGACCGGACATGGATCTCGGATCACGCTCCCACTCGAAGACGTCGCATTGGCCACCGCGGGAACCCTCGGTTACCTCACCGAGGTACAAGTGAACGGTCGCAGTCGCGAGTCCGGCGGAAACGCCGTCTACGGCACGTACGGAATCGATTTCGTCTCCAGCGACAACGACCGGTTCATGATCGTTGCACTCACTACCCGCCATTTCCGCGACCTCGCGTCGGTCACCGGCACCACGGCGGCTGTCGACGCTGTCGAAGCTGCACTCGGAGCCGACTTCTCCACCGAAGCGGATCGCTACCGTCATCGAGAGGTACTCACTGCTCTGTTCTCACATTGGTTCCGGGAACACAACGGCGCCGAGATCGCTGCAGCGCTGGACACATCGTCGGTTCTGTTCGAGAGGTACCGCAGTTTCGAGGAAGTGGTGAAATCTGGCGAACTGGAGAACAACCCGATGTTCTCCGCACTCGATCAACCTCGAATCGGAAGCTACCTGGCTGCCGCCAATCCTGCCTCGTTCGACGGCGCACACCTGGGTACCGGACCCGCCTCCGAGGTCGGCGGCGATTCGATCGCGGTGCTCGCCGACATCCTCGGAACCAACGCCGATCACGCCTCGACGCTGATCGCGGACGGCGTCGTCGGGGTTCCGGCGAACTGACCTACCCGGAAGATGTTTTCGGCCTCGGAACATTTGTTCCGAGGCCGAGAACATGTCGAGAGTGCGTCAGAGACTAAGATCCTTCGCGATGATGGTCTTCATGACTTCACTTGTGCCACCGTAGATTCGTGTGACACGCGTGTCTGCGTAAAGACGCGCGATGGGATACTCGGTGATGTAGCCGTACCCGCCGTGCAATTGGAGGCACTTGTCGATCACTCGACCTGCCGCCTCGGTGCAGAACAGTTTCGCCTTCGCTGCGTCGGGAATCGTCAGAGTGCCGCGGTCATGACATTCGAGTGCGTTGTCGGACACCAGCTGGATGGCATCAACCTCGGTAGCGCATTCGGCCAGAACGAATTTGGTGTTCTGGAAGGCCGCGACCGGCTTGCCGAACACCTTGCGGTCCTTGACGTAGTCGATGGCAAAGCGAAGCGCTGCACTGGCAGTGGCGGCCGCTCCGAACGCGATGGTCAACCGCTCCTGAGCCAGGTTGTGGGTCAGATAGCTGAAGCCGTCGCCCTCTTCTCCGAGTCGGTCCTCGACGGGCACCTTGACGTCGACAAACGAAAGCTCCGCAGTGTCGGAGGTCTTGAGCCCGATCTTGTTGATCTTGCGCCCCACCGAGTATCCGGGCGACGACGTATCGATCACCAGAATCGACAACCCCGTGCGCCGGTTCTCCGCTGTGCTGGGCGCGGTACGGCACACCACCAGGACGCGGTCGGCAAGTACTCCACCGGTGATGAACGTCTTGGAACCATTGACCACGTAGTGCGTACCGTCCTCCGACAGCTTGGCCGTGGTCGCGATGTTCGCCAGATCCGATCCTGTTCCCGGTTCGGTCATCGCAATCGCGAACATCAGATCTCCGGAAGCGAAGCCCGGCAACCAGCGGCTCTTCTGTTCTTCGTTCGCGTACTCGAGCAGGTAGGGCAGGATCAGGTTCGTATGCACCGACTGCGAGCCGAATGACGCCCCGGCGGCAGCAACTTCCTCGGCGACGACGACGTTGAACTTGAGCGACTTCTCGCCGCCTCCGCCGTATTCCTCCGGCACCTGAATTCCGAGTACGCCCAGCTCTCCGAGTCGTCGGTAGAAGTCACGGGGCGGGTGACCGTCCTCTTCCCACTTCTCGTGGACCGGGGTTACTTCCTTCGCGATGAAATCGCGAACGGTTGCCCGGAATGCCTCGTGATCCTCGTTGAACACGGTGCGCTGCATGTATGAACTCCAGTCGGTCAAGGGGACAGGGTGATCCTGATCTCACCTTGCCTCAATGTTCCGCATTCGATCCAACACTCATCGGCTATGCGTCCGATAGGGCGTACCAATATGGCCTGACCTGCGATACATAGGCAACCGCTATCGTTCCGATCATCGACGCGACATTGCTCAAAGTGATCCAGAACACGTTGAATGAGTCAGCCGGCAAACACACCACCATCGATCGCTTCGAGGCCGCGCTTCGAGCACGATCGCATCCGCCCACCAGTCTCGAAGGGACGCCACGTGACCCCCATCGCGCCACAGCGTAACGACGTCCAGCCCGAAGCAACAGCAACGCCAGATTCGTCAGCAGTTCCCGTCTTCGGTACCCGCAAGCGTGCGTGGACGATGACCGGGCTCGTCGTTTTCCTCTACATCGTCAACTACGCGGACAAGGCAGTCCTCGGAATCATCGCTCAGCCCCTCGCTCGTGAGCTCGGACTGAAGTCTTCGCAAATCGGCATGGTCGGCTCGCTCTTCTTCCTGATGTTCTGCATCGGTGGATTCCTCGCCGGACCGCTCAACAAGTACCTGACCCTACGTTGGGCGCTGTTGATCCTGGCCGCAATCTGGTCCGTAGTCATGCTCCCCCTCGTTCTCGGCGCCAGCCTCGCGATGTTGATCGTCTCGCGCATGCTCCTCGGATTTGCCGAAGGCCCCAGTTCGGCGCTGATGCACACCGCGGCGTACTCGTGGCACCCGCCGGCCAAGCGCGGCCTTCCCGGCGCAATGCTCGCCGGATCCGCCTCTGTCGCAAAGATCGCCCTCGCGCCGGTACTGACCTTCATCGCCGTTCATTACGGCTGGCGCGCAGCGGTTCTCTCGCTCTCCGTTCTCGGTCTCGTGTGGATGGGTTGCTGGCTGGCCGGTTGGTCCGAGGGCCCGTACACGAGCAAGGCCGTCAAGGCGACCAAGACTGCAGATACAGAAGCAACCGAGGCAGCCGGGACAGCCACGAAGGCGGTCACCGAGCCCAACGTTCCGTGGCGCAAGATCCTGCTCTCCCGCACCTTCGTCAGCTGCTGCTTCCTCATCGCGACCATCTACGCGCTGACCACCGTCGTTCTCACCTGGTTGCCGTCGTACTTCGAGGTCGGCCTCGGATACAGTGCGATGCAGGCCGGTTCGATGTTCGCGCTGCCCTCGATCGTCGGTCTCGTCCTCATGATCACCTCCGGTTCCGTCACGGACAAGTTGATCGGCCGCGGCTTCACCTCTCGTACGGTTCGCGTCATCGTTCCCTGTGTCGGCGTTCTGATCTGCGGATCGATTCTCCTGTTCCTGCCACAGATCTCCACTCCCATCGTCGCTGTCGCCATGGTCTCGATCGGCTACGGGTTCTCGGCAATCACCTTCCCGCTCATCAACGCTGCGATCTCGGAGCTGTGCCCGCCGCAGCAGACTGCCGGAACGATGGGATTCTTCCTCGCCATCATGTCGATCGGTGGCCTGATTGCTCCTTACGCAACGGGAGTCATCGTGGACAACGCTGCAACCCCGGCCGACGGTTACGCCCAGTCCTTCCAGGCAATCGGCGTCATCGGAGTGATCGCCGCGGTTCTGGTCCTCGTCTTCGCCAATCCCGAGCGCGATCGCAAGCTCATCCGAGGCTGAGTACTCCACGTATAGCCATTCGCTAACAAAGCCATTCACCGAAAGACATTGCCGGGTCGACCCGCTCGTGATCGACTCGAGACACGCCCCGACCGCACAGTCGCAGAACCGGGCACGAACAGCAGGAGAGATACATGCGAGATGCCGTCATCGTCGACGCAGTACGTACACCGATCGGCCGTCGCGGCCGCGCCCTCTCGGAGATCCATCCGGCCGAGTTGTCCGCCCATGTACTGCGTGCGCTCGCTGAACGGACCGGACTCGACGCGGCGACGGTCGACGACGTGATCTGGGGTTGCGTCAGTCAGGTCGGCGAGCAGGCCGGAAGCATCGCCCGCACAGCGGCACTCGCTGCCGGCTGGCCCGACAGCGTTCCCGGCGTCACACTGACCCGGGCCTGCGGATCGAGCCAGCAGGCAGTTTCCTTTGCTGCGGCCACCGTCATCTCCGGTCAGAACGACGTGGTCGTAGCCGGAGGCGTCGAATCGATGTCACGAGTACCGATGGGTACCGCCAGCAAGAACGGTGAGCATTTTCCGGCTTCGGTACTCGAACGCTACGGGGTGGACGGTTTCAGCCAGGGGACCGGCGCCGAGATGATGGCCCGGAAATGGGCACTCACACGAACAGCTCTGGACGAATACTCCCTCCGCTCACACGAACTCGCGGCCCGTGCCACCGATGAAGGGGCATTCACCGGGCAGATCACTCCGATCGCGGGCTTGTCCCAGGACGAAGGCATTCGGCGAGGCGGAAGTGTGGAGTCGCTCGCGAAGTTGCCCCCGGCCTTCGACACCGACGGTGCCATCCACGCCGGCAACTCTTCTCAGATCTCCGACGGGGCGGGCGCCACACTCGTCACGACCAGCGAGTACGCCCGGGCACGCGGGTGGAAGCCGCTCGTTCGTATTCACACCGCAGTGGTCGCAGCCGACGACCCGGTCATCATGCTCACCGGTCCGATTGCCGCCACCGCAAAGGCATTGGACCGCTCCGGATTGTCCATCGACGACATCGGCGCCTTCGAGATCAACGAGGCATTCGCCCCCGTCCCGCTTGCCTGGCAGGCTGAAACCGGCGCAGCCATCGATCGTGTGAATCCGCTCGGCGGCGCTATCGCGGTCGGCCACCCACTCGGCGGATCAGGTGCGATCTTGATGACTCGCCTGGCACATCACATGCGCGACAACGGAATTCGCTACGGTCTCCAGTCGATGTGCGAGGCCGGCGGCATGGCCAATGCGACCATTCTCGAATTGATCTGACCCGACAACGCTTTCGGGCCGACACGTCATCCAGCAGGAAAGAAGAATTGATCCATGAAACTCGAGGGACTTTCCACCGCGATCACCGGCGGCGCTTCAGGCCTCGGCCTGGCAACCGCTCGACGGCTGCTCGACGCCGGAGCGCAGGTCACGTTGATCGATCTGCCTTCGTCCGACGGTAAGCAGGTGGCGGCCGATCTCGGTGCTGCCGCACAATTCGCCCCGGCCGACGTCACCGACAGCGAACAATTCGCCGAAGCACTCGACGCGGCGCACGAGCGCGGCGGCCTCCGCGGCGTCGTCCACTGCGCGGGCGCCGGGCGTCGTATGCGCATTCTCGACAAGGACGGAAAAGCCGGATCGGTCGAAGATTTCGAGTTCGTCGTCAAGCTGAATCTTGTCGGTTCGTTCAACGCACTCCGTCTCGGCGCCGAGCGGATGGCGGAACTCGACGCCGTGGACGGTGAGCGAGGTGCCATCGTCATGACGGCGTCGGTCGCAGCATTCGAAGGTCAGATCGGTCAGATCAACTACACAGCGTCCAAAGCCGGCATCGTCGGTATGACGGTCACCGCTGCCCGCGATCTCGCCAGCCGCGGAATCCGCGTCAACACCATTGCTCCCGGCATCATGGACACTCCCCTGCTGGCGCGCCTACGCGAAGACGTGCGCACGGCCCTCGAAGCCTCTGTTCCCAATCCCTCACGACTGGGTCGTCCGGACGAGTTCGGCCAGCTCGCCGTCTCGATGCTCGAGAACGGCTACCTCAACGGCGAGACCATCAGACTCGACGGCGCTATCCGAATGGCTCCCCGGTGACGGGCACCAGCGTGATCGCCAATCCACAACTGCGGCACAACATGCAATACCCGGATACCACCATGGCGTACTGGGCGCCCAGCATGGCGGCGCTCTACGGTGACCGCCTCGCCGTCGTGGACGGCGAGCGTACGTGCACCTTCCGCGAACTCGGCCAGCGCAGTGCGCAATTCGCCGGCGCACTGCGGCAAGCCGGGGTGGGCGTCGGCGACGTGGTGTTGATGCACCTCGGGAACTGCGTCGAGTTCCTCCAGGCTTACTACGGATGCCTACAGGCCGGGGCGACAGTCACATTGGTCAACCCACTGCAGCCAGAGCTCGGCCTGCGCAAGCAGATCGAGGAGACGTCCGCCGTTGCTGCAGTGACTCAGAGTTCGCAGCTGCACGTACTGCTCGCGGCCGCTTCAGGAACCTCCGTGCGTACGATCGTGATGGTCCAGGACACCGAGGGCGCGCTCGACACACCGGAGTCGGTCGTCGCATTCGACTCCTTCATCGCCGATCTACCCACCGAATTCACCCCTGCCTCGGTTCGTAGCGACGACATCGCACACATCGCGTTCACCGGCGGAACCACCGGAGTCTCCAAAGGTGTTCGTGTTCTTCACCGCAACGTCGTCGGCAACATCACGCAGATGTGTGGATGGAGAACCGGTCACGAGTTGGAAGCAGGTCCTGAAGGTCTCGTCACGCCTCGACGCATCGACGGCCTCGACGTGCTCGGTCCGACGCCCGGGACCGGGGCGACCATCGTGGTCTCCCCTCTCTTCCACGCACATTCGTTGCTCAACACGTCGTTCCTGTTGATTTCCGGTCTCACCCAGGTATTTGCCGGTCGGTTCGAACCCGGCCGGATGCTCGAGCTGATCGAAAAGCACGAGGCCACCTATCTCACCGGGTCTCCCGCCATGTGGCACGCACTGTCGGTTCATCCCGACGCCACGGTGCGCAACACCGACAGCGTGTGCGTCGTGTCTTCGGGTGCTGCCCCGATCGACAGTGTCACGCTCGCCGCACTCCGCCGGGCATTTCCCAAAGCGCTCGTCGTCGAAGGCTACGGGCTGACCGAGGCCACCTGTGTGGTCACGGCCGCACCGCTGATCAACGGCTCGGAATATCGGCAGAGCAGCGTCGGCCTCCCGATCTTCGACACCGAAATCCAGATTCGCGATCAGCTCGACCGGAAGACCGTTCTGGGCGAGAACGAACGCGGCGAACTGTGGGTGCGTGGGCCTCAGGTCACCGACGGCTATCTCGGACACCCGGAAACCACCGCAGAACAGTTCGTCGACGGTTGGTTGGACACGGGAGACATCGCGTACCTGGACTCGGACGGATACCTCTTCATCTGTGACCGGGCCAAGGACATGCTCATCTACAAGGGGTACAACGTCTATCCGCGGGAACTCGAAGAGATTCTGGTTTCGCACCCGGCGATCTCGACTGCTGCGGTTGTCGGCCGCGAAGTGGGGAGCAACGGCCAGGAGCCCGTAGCCTTCGTGGTGATGATTCCGGGCGCCGAGTTCGACGCCGAGCAGATCAAGGCGTTCGTCGCCGAGCAGGTGCTGCCGTACAAGAAGATTCGCGAAGTCGTCGAGGTAGAACTCCTTCCGACATCGGCTGCCGGTAAGGTCCTCAAGACCGACCTCCGCTCGAGACTTCTCGAATCCGTCGATCAGAAAGGCGGTTCCAGGTGACGACCTTCGCAGACCTGACGTCGCAACTGCGTGTCCCGGTTCTCGCTTCACCGATGTTCATCATCTCGACTCCTGACCTCGTCATCGCGCAGTGCACCTCTGGCATCATCGGGTCCTTCCCGGCACTGAATGCTCGTCCGCAGTCGGCACTTCGGGATTGGCTCAAACTGATCACCGTGGCTCGTGAGGAACATGATCGTGAGCACCCGGAGAATCCGTCGGCGCCATTTGCCGTCAACCTCATCGTCCACCGGTCCAACAACCGCCTGGAAGAGGATCTGGCGACCATCGCCGAGTTCGAGGTTCCGATCGTCATCACGTCCCTCGGCGCTCGCACCGACATCAACGACGCAGTCCACGCATACGGCGGAATCGTTCTCCATGACGTCATCGACAATCGCTTTGCACGCAAGGCGATCGAGAAGGGCGCCGACGGACTGATCGCGGTAGCTGCCGGGGCCGGTGGTCATGCCGGTAGGCAGTCGCCGTTTGCCCTGATTCAGGAGATTCGTGAGTGGTTCGCCGGTCCACTGCTGTTGTCAGGTGCCATCGCTCATGGTGATTCGATTCTCGCTGCGCTCGCGGCCGGGGCCGATTTGGCATACGTCGGATCAGCTTTCATCGCAACCGAAGAGGCTAACGCGGATCCTGCGTACAAGGAGATGATCGTGGGTTCAGGGGCCTCCGACATCGTCTATTCCAACCTGTTCACCGGAGTACACGGAAACTACCTGCGGGGCAGCATCGTTGCCGCCGGCTTGGACCCCGACAACCTGGCCGAATCCGATCCATCCGCAATGAGTTTCGCGACCAACGACACCGATACCAAGGCCTGGCGTGACATCTGGGGCGCCGGACAGGGCATCGGAGCGATCGATGCAGTCCTTCCGACGCATGCAGTAGTAGAGCGTCTCGCCGCCGAGTACTCTGCCGCGCGAGAACGTATCTGCCGACTCTAGTGCTGTGACCGGCGTTCGTCGGACAGGTACTCGTGGATCAGGTTCACGAATACCTGTCCCACCGGCGACAACGTCGAGGGGTCGAAGGCGAGACCGTACGCACGCAGGAATCTCGGCTCGCAGGCCCGTTCCACCACCTGACCAGGCATCGATTTCGCCACCGAGCGCTCGACCAACGAGCCGCCGAGTCCGGCGATGACCATCGGGAGCCGCGACTCCCGTTGCTCGGTCACCACCGCGAGTTCCGTTCTGGTACCGGCCTTTCGGATCGAATCTTCGATCGCGTCACCCATCGCTGCCCCGCGAGGAACGAATACCATGGGAATGTCCGGCATTTCCGAAAGGCGTACCGGCCCCTCGGGTAGTTCCGTTCCCGCCGGGTAGACCAGGCGGTATTCCTGCTCCCCCAATTCGACGATTTCGAGCCCTTCGCCCGCCTCGAGCGGCAGATGAGCCACCGCGAATTCGCAGTGGCCGTCCCGGATGAGACTTTCCAGATTGTCCTCACGCTCGAGTTCCGAGAATCTTACTCGCGCTTGCGGATACCGTCGACAGAACTCCGCAATCAGATCGACGATCGTCCCCGAGGTCAGTGCAGGGAAAGCCATGATGTCGAGGCGACCGACGATGGCGCCATCGGATGCCGTCAACTGTTCAGCCGCCGCAGCTACGTCTCGCAAAACCTGTCGACTCGGGCCGACCAGACTGCGACCGGCAGCACTGAGCACCATGCCGCGCCCGATGCGGTGGAACAGCCTCACTCCCAGTTCACGTTCGAGCCCGCGCAACGCTTGTGACACGGTCGGCTGAGCAACGCCGAGAGCCGCTGCGGCGCCGTTGATCCCCTTGTTCTCGACCACTGCGAGGAAGTACTCCATCTGCCGGAACTCCACAGTTCACTCCTCTTCCGTGGACGGAACGGCGGAGGTGGCCATTTCCGCAGCCGTCGCGATGAATGCAGCGGCCGCCGGGGATTGCTCGCCCGAGCGATAGACGATACCGACGTCGCGTGTCAGCGGCGGATCGAAGGAGAAGGCGCAGACGTCTGTCATCTGCTGTTGTGCAACCCTTCTCGGCACTACAGTGGCGCCGATTCCTCGACGCACGAGTTCCCACGTGGTCACAGGGTGGACACAGTCCACGACTACGTTCTCGGCGCCTTCGCTGAGCAAGCCCCGGAACTGATTCGATTGATCACCGAGATCGACCACAAGCGGCAAACTGTGCAAGAGCGCTCGCGGAACCGGATCCGCCAACGGCGTTGCAAGTCGGCCGGACAACGACGCATGGGTGGCGAGCACCAACTCCTGAGTGGCAATCGGAGCCGTGACCAAACCTTCGTACCCGATACTCAGATCGGTGACGCCGACCTCGGCCGACCCTCGCCGCAACGCATTGTCGACCCCGGCCGGGCCGTACGTGTCGAGAACACGCACGACGATCTTCGGGAAGTTGGCCCGGAATCGCCGGACCAACTCGACCATCGGATCGATCGAGAACGCCGAGTACGAGACGACGTCGACACGACCGAACTCGAGTTCGCGAACGGCGGTCACTTTCGCCTTCGCGCGCTCGACGTCGGCAAGGATTCTCCTGGCCGCGAGATCGAACGTGCGGCCCGCGTCGGTAAGAACCAACCGCCTGCCCGTCCGGTCGAACAGCGTGGCGCCGAGTCGACGCTCGAGCGTACGAATTGCCTGTGGCAGCGAGGGCTGCGAAATGTAGAGAGCCTGAGCGGCCTTCGTTATCCCACCGTGGTCGACAACAGCGACGAAGTAGGTGACGAAGTGCAGATCCACTCATCCATCATACGACCAGCGATCCGTCGCTCACTCCACCCGAGTTGCCCCTGGTACGGCCCACTCTCCGGTGAAGATCGGCTCCCGCTTTTCCACGAAGGCACGAACCGCGTCGGTGGCATCCGTCGCAAAATTGACCGCTTGCGCCCTCGCCTCGTTGTCCAAGGCCTCCCGCAACGAGAGGGAGGTGTGACGTTCGAGCATGGCGGCAGACTGACTCAGTGCGGCCGGCGGGCCGGCGGCGAGCCGCTGCGCCAGTGTTGACGTGTGTTCGTCCAGCTCGGCCGGTTCGACCAGATAAGTCACCAACCCGAGCTCGTAGGCTTCCTGTGCGTCGATCGTCTCGGCAAGCATCACCAGTCGCTTGGCTTGTTGGAGGCCGACCAGTCTCGGCAGGATCCACGAACCACCGAAGTCGACAGACAACCCCCGTTTGGCAAAGATCTGGCTGAACTTCGCACCCTTGGCCGCCACGACGAAGTCGCAGAGCAACGCCATGTTCCATCCGGCTCCGACGGCAAACCCGTCGACCTTCGCCACCAGAGGTTTGGGAAACTCACTCAGTGCGATTGCCGTTGCGTTGATGACACGCATGCGATCGAGCGGGTGCGACGAGCCACGCTTGTCCAGATCGGAGCCCGCGCAGAAGGTCCCATCCGCGCCGGTCAGGATCACCGAGCGAATCTGCGCGTCCTCTTGAAGTTCGAGGACTGCTTCACGTAGAGCGATCCAGGCGTCGAGATCGAGAGCGTTGCGGCGGTGCGGCCGACAGAGAACAATCGTCGCGACAGCACCGTCTCGTTCGATGCTTACGGCCGCGCGCTCGATCGTCTCGGCACTCATGAACCACTCCACACGGGAGAGCGCTTCTCGGCAAATGCCGTGGCGCCCTCCTTGGCATCACGAGAGGTGAAGACCGGATCGATGAATTCGCGTTGCGCGACAAAGGCATCCGGATCGGTGTACTTGGCGGACATTGCCAGTACCTGCTTGGTCGCGCGAACAGCCAGTGGACCGTTAGCCGCTACTCGGGCCGCAAGCTCGCGTGCGACGGTCAGCGCGTGTCCCGGTTCGGCGAGCCGATTGACCAAGCCGTGATGATGCGCCACGGTGGCACTGAGTGGATCCCCCGTGATCGCGATTTCCATGGCCAACTGATACGGAAGAATTTTCGGCAGACGTAGGAGTCCGCCGGCGGCCGCGGCAAGTCCCCGCTTCACTTCGGGCAGGCCGAATTTCGCGTCCGTGGACGCCACGATCAAGTCGGCCGCCAAGGCCAGTTCGCAACCGCCGGCGAGTGCCCAACCTTCGACGGCTGCGATCAGCGGCTTCGACGGCGGTGCCTCGGTCAGACCGGCAAAACCACGACCCGGTAGCGATGGCCGCTCTCCGCGCGCAAATCCCTTCAGATCCATACCGGCGCAGAAGGTTCCACCAGATCCGGTCAGAATGCCGATGGTGAGATCGGGGCGTTCCTCGAACTCGTCGATCGCGGCGGCGAGTGCCTGTGCGAGTTCCAGGTTGACCGCGTTCTTGGCCTCGGGACGATTGAGGGTGATGACGGCAACGCCGTCGGCGAAGTCGGTGAGCACGACGCTCATGTTCGGTTCCTACTTCCGTGATGAGATTCTTGAAAGGTCACTGCGCGCGAATGCTCCAGCGCACGGGTGTGCCGCCGGACGGTGTCACGATCTCCCGCTTGGCCAAAACAACAAGATGAGCATGGGTTTCGCGGACTGCCAAGCGAAGTAGTCGCGGCGACATCTGTTCGAACGGGCGAGACCAGGAGATCGTGCGTGAGAGTTCCCAGGCCGTGGATTCAGGCTCATCCTGCACCGCAGCCACGATCTCCGCCAATCGCTCCTCGTGATGCCCCATCAATTGACGTGCACGATCGGCGATCCCACGGAATCGATATTCATGTGCCGGAAGGACTTCGCACTCGCCCAGTGTTGTCGTCGCCTCGAGCGAGAGAAGATAACGATGAAGTGGGTTCTCGAGTTCACCGGGAATCGTGGAGATGTTCGGGCTGATCCTCGGCAGCATGTGATCGCCGCTGAACAACAAGCCTCTGTCCTCTTCCACGAAACAGAGATGTCCGGGAGTGTGCCCCGGTGTCCATTGGGCGCGGAGATTCCAACCGGGTAGGTCGAGTGAATCCCCTTCTCCCAGAACAATGTCGATGGTTTCGTGCTCAGCGAACCGCACCAGGTCGACCCGAGACGCGTCGAGCACTTCGGCCGGTGCGCCGAGTTCGGACAACTGCAGGTTCCAGCCACTGATGTCGTCGCGGGTCTGTTCGGGCCCGTGGTACCCGAGGAGCGTCGCGTCGGCCACGTGCATCGCAAGTGTCGCGCCGCTGACCTGCCGAAGACGCGGCGCCAGACCGAAGTGATCGGGATGCAGGTGCGTGATTGCCGCATAGCGCACTTCGGAAACGTGGTATCCGATCGATGCTATGCCGTCGACGAGAGCCTGCCAGGACTGTTCGTGATCCCAACCGACGTCGATGAGGGCAAGTCCGTCGTCGAGCGCGAGTGCGTAGACGAGTACGTAGCGCAAAGGGTTGTCCGGCATGGGAACAGGGATCGACCACAATCCGTCCCGCACCTGTTCGACCGGTGGAAGAACTTTGTTCGCCCACGCCTCACGTTGTGCGACACCGACGTCTTCGGTCACGATCATGATGCTTCTCCGCTCGCGTTCAGCATGGTCCGCAGGCTCGACTTGAGCAGTTTTCCGCTCGCGTTGCGAGGTAGGGAGTCCACGAAATGGATCTGGCGAGGTTTCTTGTACGACGCCAACTTCGCTGTGCTGAACGCGATCAACTCGTCGATGCTCGGCACGTCGGCACCGTCGACCAGTTTGACCACTGCGGTCACGGATTCACCCCAGCGCTTGTCGGGAACCCCGACCACCGCGACCTCGGCTACCGAGGGGTGCTCGGCCAGAATGGATTCCACCTCGATCGGATAGACGTTCTCTCCGCCGGTGATGATCATGTCCTTGAGTCGATCGGTGACGAACAGATACCCCTCGTCGTCCAGATGGCCGGCGTCCCCCGTTCGGAGGAAACCGTCGTGGGTGAACAATTCGGCGGTCTCACGGTCACGTCGCCAGTATCCGCGAGTGTTGTTTCTACTGCGCGCGACGATCTCACCGGAATTATTGGGCGGCAATTCCTCACCAGTGGTGACGTCTCGAATCGAGATCTCGACGCCGATCATCGGCTTGCCCGCAGAGCGAAGCAACTCCGAACGCGGCCCGCTCACATGATGGTCGTAAGCACGAAGGACGGATACCGAACCCGTCGTCTCGGTCATCCCGTATCGCTGAACGAATTTGCAGTTCAAGACAGTCATCGCGTGGGCGAGGAGCGCCGGAGTGATCGGTGACGCCCCATAGGCGACCACCTCCAGGCTGGTCAGATCGAAACTGTCGAGAGTCGGCAGATCTACCAGCGTCTGAATGACTGCAGGCACCAGAAATGCGTGGGTGACGCGGTGGGTCGCGATGGCATCAGCGACCCGAGCAGGCGCCATGTCTCCGAGCAGCACCAAAGGCACTCCGGCCGACAAGCATGTACTCATCCAGCCGGCACCGGCGATGTGAAAGAGGGGAAGTGCATCGAGTGCGACTGCATTCGAACCGAATTCGTAGACATCGAACCCCTCGGGCTCGTTGTACAGATTCCGGTGCGTGGCCACGACGCCCTTGGGCCGGCCGGTTGTCCCGGACGTGTACAGCTGCAGAACTGCTGCGTCCGGATCGTGCCCGTGTCCGGGGTCGACACCGGTCCCTGATGCCACGAACTCCGCCCAGGTTCGCGAATCCGGCAGGCCCCCTGCAGCTCCCACGGTTATGACCTCGATGTCCGGCAACGCTGCGGACATCGCCGCCGCCCCCGCGGCGAACTCGTCATCGACGATCAAGACGTCGAGCTCCGCGTCCTCGGCGATGTCGACGAGTTCGAGTGGGTTGAGCCGCCAGTTCAACGGTATGAACACAGCGCCTGCCTTCGCACATGCGATGAAGGTTTCCGCACCTTCGAGCCCCATACGCAGTAGCGCACCGACACGAGCACCCGTTGTGGTCACTTCTGCCAGCGCACTCGCCAAGGTGCTGGTCTCGCCATCCAGCTCAGCCCAAGTCAACGTTCGGTCGCCGCACGTGATTGCCGGATCGGACGGCCGTGTCGACGCCGAGTGGCGTATCCGGTTGGGTAGGTGAAGCTCGCTCACATCACGCTCCTGTGTTCCAGGTACTCACCGAGCACGAACCGCGGTCGGTGGTACTGGAACAGTCGACCATCGCTATGGCCTGCGCCACAAAGACGAGAAGGCGCACAGAGCCATAGCTCAGACCTATGTCCGCAGGTCGCAGCAAGTCACCGCCGCCAAGGCTCCGTCATCTGGGAGAATTCGTCAGATGCAGGCACCCGGCATGGACATACGCAGCGCGCAGTATCTCGTCGCGGTCGTCGATCACGGCAGCGTCACTGCCGCCGCGGACGTCCTGCGTATCTCGCAACCGTCCCTCTCGCAGGCCGTGCGCAACCTCGAACGAGCTCTCGGAGCCACACTCTTCGAGCGCACCACTCGCGGTCTGGCTCCCACCACGGTCGGACTGGCAGTTGCCGATTCTGCCCGTACGTTGCTCGCCGACGTTGCTCGGGCCGAGGCCGCGGTGGCTGCGGTAACCGCTTTGCGCGCCGGGGAACTCGCCATAGCAGTTCAGTCCGATCTCGCCATCGACCCTGTTGCAGAGGTCGCCGGACGCCTCCATCTGACGGCACCCGGAATTCGGTTCTCCACGAACGCCTCCGCCAACGCACAGGACGTGCGCGCGCTCGTCAGAGCAGGTACGTGTGAACTCGGGTTTCTCGAGACCCACCCGGGTGCCGAAGTCTCCGACGGGCTTCGAGAAATTGCCGTGAGCACCCAGGAAACGGTCTTGTCGATCCCCATTCGCCTGGCCACAGACCTCCCCGATCCGGTTCCGCGCACCGCGGTCGCGCGCCTGCCGATGGTGGTCGAGGCATCCGCAGTTCGGCGCGGGCACTCGATCGACGACGATCTGGAACTCACCGACGTCGTCGTGGAAGTGCCAGATCGCCTTGCTGTCCGGGAAATGGTCGGGCAAGGTGTAGGCGCCGCGCTGCTGCCCAGATCGATCGCCGAACAAGACTCCCCGGCATCTGAGGTTCGCTCGCTTTTCCCACCGATCACCCGGCAGACGATCTTGGTCTACCGCGACGGCCCGCTCTCACCGGCCGGGTCTGCGTACATCGAGAACATCTCCCCACGTCACAAGCCCTCCACGAACAGCCTGCCCAACGGCGAGAGCGTCTCCGGATCGAACTCGACGCCGTAATTCAGTGAGATCGCCGGCTCCACCGGAAATATCTCCGCGCCGGACGCGACCGACCTCTCGGCCAACGAACGCTCCATGAATGCCATGCCCAAACCAGCAAAGACGAACGCGCCGACGGTCTCCCGCTGCGCCAACTCCGTCGACATCCGAGTCCGGGCCCCGGCGGCCTGCAGAGACGACTCGATGGCAAGGCGAGCCCGCGAGTGTTTGAGCACACCCACCACGGGGAGATCGGGCAATGCCGTCAATGACACCGGCTCTCCCGCAGCGGGTTTCACACCATTCGGCCAGACGTCAGGATGAACCCCCGACGGCACTGCCAGCCAGTACTCGTTCACCCCCAACACTTTCGTGGACAGCGCCGACATGTCGGGTGGCCAGTAACTGAAGACCACCTCGCACGCGCCGTCTGCCAACACCTGCTCAGACGTTGCACCCTGCGGCAACTCACCGACCCGAACGGTCACAGCAGGCCACCGCTCACGAAAGTCTGCCACGATGCGTGCGATCGGACCTTCGAGACCATGTGCCGCGGAGCAGATGTCGAGCCGGCCACGAGGCTCGTCGGCCGTACCGATCGCGACGTCGAACGCGGCCGCGCTGCTGCGAGTCATCTGCCTCGCCGGCCCTACCAACGCCCGACCTGCTGCCGTCAGCACCAAACCGCGACCGACGCGGTGAAACAGTTCGACTCCGAGTTCACGCTCGAGGCCACGAATACCCTGCGACAGCGACGGCTTGGTGACCGACAGATTCTGCGCAGCCGTCGACAAGGACTCACCACCGGCAACGGCAAGGAAGTACTCGATCTGACGTAGGTCCACTCCATCGACTTTGCCATAAACGCAGCCGGGTATACCGGTACCAAGCACTGCAGGGTGTTCACACACGCTTCATTAATCGGACATTCAGGACACACCTTCTTCTACCCGGCGCCACCTACCGTAATTGGTCCAGACCAATTACGGATAGGTCTGAACCACCGCGTCGAAGACAAGGAATCCTCGTGAGACGTACGACCATCGCGATAGCAGCCGTGACAGCGGCTCTCGCCGTTCCCGGCATCGCCCCCGCCGAATCCCACGCCGAACCCGGCTGGGGCAGTTCGTCCTTCGAATGGGGCAGCTCTTCGGGCGAGAACAACACGCCGCCCGCAGCGCCCGGCGTCAGCGTCCCCGGCGGACGGTACGAGCACCCCGTCGACCTGACCTTCACCGCCGAGCGCGGCGCCACCGTCCGCTACACCGTGGACGGAACGACACCCACCACCGACAGCCAAGCTGCCACGCCGGGACGTCCGCTGCACATCGCGCAGGACACCAACGTCACTGTCGCAGCTTTCCGAGGCGATCACGCGAGCGCGGCCGTCTCGTTCGGCTACCTGATCAAGACGTCGGAAAAGCCGCTGGCTCAGGTCGTCGTGATGTCCGACGTCCACGTCGGCGATCACGCGAACAACGACAAGAAGCACGAAAGCTTCTTCGACACAATCGGTTCCATCTTCCCGAAACCCGACGCTATCCTCTCCAACGGGGACATGATCAACGACAACGGAGACGGCAAGGGGCCCGACCACAAGATCGTCGCAGAAATCTTCCAGGCAAACCTCGCCCGGAAGGGCATGAACGACACACAACTCCTGATCTCCAACGGCAATCACGATGCAAGTCTCGCGGCGATCAGAGCCGGGTACCCGGCGGAGTGGTTCCCGGATTCCGGTGGCGGATACTACGAATCCGACGTCAATGGTGTCCATCTCTTCACGGTCAACACCGAAACCTACAACAATGATTCAGCGCAACGCAATTGGCTGAAGTCCCGCCTGACCGAAATCACCGCGGAGTCCGGGAACCTGACCAAGCCGATCCTGGTCCAGGGACACCGGCCGGCAAGCAACACAGCCATGGACGGGCAGCAGGCGTCGAACCCTCGATTGACCGAAGACCTGAGTGCCTTCCCTCAGGCAATCTTCTTCTCCGGGCACTCACATCTGAACAACAACGACGACCGGTCGATCCATCAGCGTGACTTCACGTCGGTCAACGACGGCTCGATGTCGTACATCGAAATCGATCACGGCTACCAGATGGTGACCGAGTCCGGTCTCGCGAACCGTTTCGAATCACCCACTGCCCAAGCGCTCTTCGTCGAGGTCTACCAGGACCGCACGGAAATCAACCGAATCAACATGGCGGCAGACAAGCACGACATCTACGCCGGTGGCGCGTGGTCAGCCAACTGGCAGCCGCCGTACTCGAGCGCGGGCACGCTGAGCGGTTCGGGGTGGACGGTCGAACTCGACGGGTCGACCAACCAGCAGATCAAGGACAACTTCCGCTACACCTCGGGCGCACGGAACACGCACGCGCCGGAGTTCACCTCGAGCACTCCGCTCTCGGCGACGACCGGCGAAAACGGTGCGACCGCACTGAGGATCGCGCAGGCCAAGGACGATCAGATGGTGCACCACTACGCCGTCGAGGTCACGGACACAGCCACCGGAGCGAAGGTGGTCTCGTCGAAGGTGCTCTCGGACTTCTACTTCATGCCGCGGCCGAACAGCCTCGACATTCCGATTCCCGACGCCGCAGCGGGCACCGCATACGAAGCCCGCGTCGAAGCCGTTGACGCATACGGCAACCGGTCACCGGTGACAACCCTGGCCTTCACCCGCTGACCCGACACGACAAAGCGGCACCGCGCATATTCGCGGTGCCGCTTCTCGGCTCAGTTGTACGTGCGAAGCAGGCCCTTGCTGATGATCTGCTTCTGGATGTCGCTGGTGCCTTCACCGATCAGAAGGAACGGCGCCTCACGCATCAACCGCTCGATCTCGTATTCCTTGGAATAGCCGTATCCGCCGTGGATACGGAAGCTGTCCTGGGTGACCTCCGAGCAGAATTCACTCGCCAGATACTTCGCCATACCCGCGGCGACATCGTTGCGCTCACCCGAGTCCTTGAGCCTGGCAGCGTTGACCATCATCAGATGTGCCGCTTCGACTTTGGTGCCCATCTCGGCGATCCGGAACGCGATGGCCTGATGCTCGGCGATCGGCTTGCCGAAAGTCTCGCGTTGCTTGGCGTAGGTGACAGCCAGTTCGAAAGCGCGCTGGGCAATTCCGCAGGCACGCGCGGCGACGTTGACCCGGCCGACCTCGACGCCGTCCATCATGTGCCGGAATCCCGAGCCAGGGGTGCCACCGAGAACCTCCTCGGCTCCGATCTCGAAACCGTCGAAGATCATCTCCGTGGTGTCGATTCCCTTGTACCCCATCTTCTCGAGCTTGCCCGGAATGGTCAGGCCCGGGAGTACCTCGCCGAAACCTGCGGGTTTCTCGATCAATATCGTCGTCAGATTGTTGTGCGGCTTCTCCGCGCCCTCGTCCGTCTTGACCAGGACTGCCACCAAGGTCGAGGAACCCCCGTTGGTCAGCCACATCTTCTGGCCGGTGATCACGTAATCGCCGGAGTCCGTCCGCTTCGCCCTGGTCGATATGGCAGCAACATCGGAACCGAGGGCAGGCTCCGACATGGAAAATGCACCGGTGAGTTCCCCGGAAGCCAAACGCGGCAGGTACTTCGCCTTCTGTTCCGGCGTCCCGTGCGCCGAAATCATGTGAGCCACGATGAAATGCGTGTTGATGACACCGGACACGCTCATCCATCCACGGGCCAATTCTTCGACGCACAGCGCGTAGGTGAGCAATGATTCGCCGATACCCCCGTACTCGGGGTCGATGGTCAGTCCGAACAGACCCATGTCCTTCATCTGCTTGACGATGTCGGTCGGGTACGTATCCGAGTGTTCGAGTTCCTGCGCCGCGGGGATGACCACACGATCGACGAACTCGCGTACCGCCCCGACGATATCGGTCTGAGTTTCGGTCAATCCCGCCGTCTGCGCCAAACGAGTCACTGTTCCACCTGTCAGTCGGTACTTCGCGCCCTCCCGGTCGACGAAATTGATTCGACTCCAGGAACTTTCATCCCGCCGCGACGTGTGTGCGGCAGAGACGCTGTATCCATTCAATCCCCGAAGGGTATATGTGTCAAAGTCGATTTCGCATACGAACCGTATGGCGGAAACTATGTCCGAACAGGTCGTTCCTGCTGTTGACAACCGCGCCACGTGTGCTGGATATTCGAGAGGCCAGGTCGCGGTGGGCCCTTCGATCGGCCCGTTCACGCGACGCATTCCCCACTCTCCTCGAGACAGGCGCATTCCATGCACGACGCAGTCATCTGTGAACCCGTTCGCACCCCGGTGGGCGGATTCGGCGGAGTCTTCAAGGACGTTCCCGTCACCACACTCGCCGGCACTGTTGTGCGTGGCCTCGTCGAACGAACCGGCATTGCGTCCACCGATGTCGACGACGTCATCTTCGGTCAGGGGTACGCCAACGGAGAGGCCGCGGCCATCGGACGAATCGCGGCACTCGACGCCGGTCTCGACGTGTCCGTTCCCGGAATACAACTCGATCGCCGTTGCGGTTCGGGATTGCAGGCGATCATCTACGCCGCGATGCAGGTACAGACTGGGATGAGTGATCTGGTCATCGCCGGCGGCGCCGAGAGCATGAGCGGAACCGAGTTCTACTCCACCGACATGCGTTGGGGCACGAAGCGCCCTTCCGTCGAGTTCCACGACCGATTGGCCAAACCGCGCACGAACTCCGGCGGAGTCAACTTTCCGGTGGAAGGCGGCATGATCGAGACCGCCGAGAACTTGCGCCGGGAGTACTCGATCACCCGCGACGAGCAGGACCGATACGCGGTGCGATCGCACGAACGGGCCGTTCACGCCCAGGACAGCGGGTATTTCGACGACGAGACCATTCCCGTTTCGGTCCCCGGACGCCGTGGTGAGCAGACAGTCGTCACCCAAGACGAGCATCCGCGCCGAGGGATACAACTGTCCGATCTTGCTGCACTGCGCCCCATTCGAGGTCGCGTCGACCCCGAAGCAACAGTCACCGCCGGAAACGCCTGCGGCCAGAACGACGCCGGAGCCGCGGCCATCGTCACCACTGCGGCCAACGCCGAACGGCTGGGCCTGCGGCCGTTCGCGAAACTGGTCAGCTGGGGTGTGGCCGGTGTGGAGCCGAACCGGATGGGCATCGGACCGGTGCCTGCCGTGGCGAAGGCTCTCTCCCGTGTCGATCTGTCGCTGGACGACATCGACCTCATCGAAGTCAACGAGGCCTTCGCCGCCCAGGTTCTCGCGTGCGCCAAAGCCTGGGGATTGAGCGCGCAGGACATCGAAGAACGCTTCAACGTCAACGGTTCCGGAATCTCGCTCGGACATCCTGTCGGCGCTACCGGTGGGCGGATCCTCGCCAATCTGCTGCGCGAACTCGACCGGCGCCAGGCACGGTACGGGATCGAGACCATGTGTATCGGTGGCGGACAAGGGATTGCCGCGGTGTTCGAGAACCTGCGACGCTAGAAGCGTTAACCAATCGATCCGTCGCGGCGAAGTTCCGCGATCCGGTCGCCCGTAAGTCCCAACTCGGCCAGCAGAGAATCCGTCTGCTGGCCGAGTGCCGGAACGTCACCCATGCGCATTTCGACATCCGAATACGTCATCGGAGGCAGCACGGCATCGATCGGACCGTTCTCGGTGCCCACGGACCGCCATCTGGCACGCTTCTCCAGCTGCGGATGTTCCAGCAGACCGGCCATGTCGTTGAGTGCCGCGGCCGGAACACCAGCGGCGGCCAGACGCTGATCCAGATCTGTCGTCGAGTACAGACGCGTCAGAGAGCCCACCAATTCGTCTACCTCGCCACGGTTTTCAACGCGCACGATGTTGGTGCGGTAACGCGGATGATCGACCAGATCCTCTCGCTCGAACACGTCCACCATCAGCGCTCGCCATCCACGATCGTTCTGGACGCCGATCAGGATTTCGCCGTCGGCCGTGGGATACGAATCGTAGGGAACGATCGCGGCATGGCCGAGACCGACACGTGGAATCTGCTTGTCCGCATACATTTTCATGTACATCGGATGGCCCAGCCACTCGACGGTGGAATCGAACATCGAGACCTCGACGAGCGCTCCCTTGCCCGTTCGCTCTCTACGGAACAGGGCGCTCAGAATCGAAGTCAGCGCGTACATTCCTGCCGCGATGTCGGAGACCGGGATGCCGGTCTTGGTGGCCGTCTCCGGTGTGCCTGTCACGGAGATCATTCCGGTCTCGGCTTGGACCAACATGTCGTAGGCCTTGCGCTCGCGCCGCGGGCCGGCACTGCCGTAGCCGGACATGTCGATCACGATGAGCCGTGGGTATTTATCGCGCAGTTCCTCCGCGCCGAACCCCAGTCTCGCGGCTGCGTCGGGAGCCAGGTTCTGCAGGAACACATCGGCTCGCGCGACCAGATCGAGAAGGATCTGCCGGCCGGCTTCCGACTTCACATCGACGGCGATCGATTCCTTGGAACGGTTGAGCCACACGAAGTGTGATGCCTGACCGTGAACCGCCTGGTCGTAGTGACGCGCGAAGTCACCCTCGCCGACGCGTTCTATCTTGATCACCCGCGCACCCATGTCCGCGAGATGTCTGGTGGCGAGCGGTGCCGCCACCGCCTGTTCGAGTGCAACTACGGTGATTCCGTCGAGCGGAAGATCCGAGTTCGGCTGTCCCATGTCAGTAGTCACCCCAGAAGTTTTACACCCAGAATTCTCACACTCTGAATTCTTGCACTCGAACAGGACGGATCAGATGTGGCGGCCGCCGGTGATCTCGAGAACCGTGCCGGTCATGTAGCTCGAGAGGTCGCTCGCGAGGAACAGCACAACCGAAGCAACTTCCGAAGGCTCGGCTGCGCGCCCCATCGGAATCTCGGCAAGCTTCTCGTTCCAGATCCGTTCGGGCATCGCCTCGGTCATCGCCGTGCGGACCAGTCCGGGCTGAACGGCGTTGACGCGAACGTTCTTGAACGCGACCTCTTTTGCCGCGGCCTTCGTCAGACCGACGATCCCGGCCTTCGCGGCCGAGTAGTTGGTCTGCCCGAGCATGCCCACCTTGCCGGAGATGGACGAGATGTTCACGATCGCGCCCGTCTCACGCTCGCGCATGCGGGCGGCGGCAGCGCGTGTTCCGTTCCAGGCGCCCTTGAGGTGAACGGCGATCACGTCGTCGAAGTCCTGCTCGGTCATCTTCCGCATCGTGGCGTCGCGCGTCATGCCGGCGTTGTTGACCATGACATCGACTGGACCGAAAGCGCTTTCGGCCAGATCGAGCATGGCCTCGACCTGTCCGGAGTCACGCACGTCGCAGGAAGCGAAACGGGCGACCGACTCTCCACCGAGTTCGGCGACCGCAGCCGTTCCCACGGTTTCGTTGATGTCGCCGAGAACGACGGTCGCGCCTTCCTTGATGAAGGTGCGCGCAATTTCGAGCCCGATGCCCTGGGCTCCGCCGGTCACTACCGCAACCTTGCCGTCCAACAATCCCATGTCCACTCCGTTCGTGAGGTTAAAGCTCGTCTGGAAAATGTGTCAGCGCTGGTTTTGCTTTTTCGCTTGCGCCACGAGCCCACCACCGAGAATCAGACGCTGGATCTCGCTGGTTCCCTCGTACAGGCGCAACAGGCGAACTTCACGGTAGATGCGTTCGACCGGAACACCGCGCATGTACCCGTTGCCCCCGTGGATCTGCACGGCGAGATCTGCGACCTTGCCCACCATCTCGGTGCAGAAAAGCTTTGCCGCCGAAGGCCCGAGACGGCGATCCTCACCGCTGACGTACCGCGCGGCCACCTCGCGCACCATCGCGCGCCCTGCCATCACACCGGCTTGCTGGTCTGCCAGCATCGCTTGAACCAGCTGGAAGTCGCCGATCGCGGTGCCGCCCTGTTCCGTGACCACGGAGAACACGACAGATTCGTCGAGCGCTCGCTGTGCTGCTCCCACCGAGAGCGCCGCGATATGGACTCGTCCGCGCGCGAGAGACGTCATCGCTGCGCGGTATCCGGTGTCCTGGTCGCCACCGACGAGGGCCGAGTCGGGAACTCGGACGTTGTCGAAGGTGACCTCGGAGGTCCAAGCACCTTCCTGACCCATCTTCTTGTCCTTGGGACCGACCGTGACACCTGGCGTGTCAGCCGGAACCAGGAACACTGCAATTCCCGGACCATCGGAATCCGCCGGGCGAGTGCGCGCGAACACCACGAACAGCTGCGCCAGTGGAGCATTGGTGATGAACCGCTTGTTGCCGTCGATCACCCAGTCGGATCCGTCCAGCACTGCCTTGGTCCGAAGGCCGGCCGGGTTGGAGCCCGCGCCCGGTTCGGTGAGAGCAAAGGAAGCCACGACATCACCGGAGGCGATGCGCTCGAGCCACTGAGCCTTCTGCTCGTCGGTACCGAAGCCGACCAGCACCTGTCCGGCAATTCCGTTGTTGGTACCGAACATCGAACGCAGCGCCAGAGACGTGTAGCCGAATTCCATTGCCAGTTCGACGTCTTGGGTGAGATCGAGTCCGAGCCCACCCCATTCCTGAGGGATCGCGTAACCGAAGAGCCCGATAGCTGCGGCCTTCTTGCGTATGTCCTCAGGAATGGCGTCGGTGTCGGCTATCTCCTGCTCACGCGGAACTACTTCCTTACGGATGAACTCCCGCGCAGTCGCCAAGATATCTGCGAAGTCATCTGCGTCGACCTGCATTCCCACCACTCACCTTGCTGTTTCCGAAGTCCATGCCGTCCCCCGAAGTCAATACCGTGAGGCAATCGGAGTCAAAGACCTGAAAACGAACCGAAGGTAAGGCAGAACCTATAGCAAGCTTCAGACGGTGCGCAGTTCCCGCTTCAGTAGCTTGCCGCTCTGGTTGCGCGGAAGCTCGGCCACGAAACGGACATGCTTGGGCACCTTGAACGGAGCGATTCGCTCCTTGACGTGGGCAATCAACGCCTCGGGCGTCAACTCGTCGTTGCCGTCCTTGAGCACGACGATCGCGGTGACGGCCTCGATCCACTTCTCGTCGGGCGTACCGATCACGGCAACTTCTGCCACGGCGGGGTGCGTGTAGACCGCATCTTCGACCTCGCGTGACGCCACCAGGATGCCGCCGGTGTTGATGACGTCCTTGATCCGGTCGACGACCGTGATGAACCCTTCTTCGTCCCGCACGACCAGATCGCCCGAATGGAACCAGCCGTCACGGAAGGCCTCGGCGGTGGCTTCCGGATTCTCCCAGTAGCCGTTGCACAGCTGCGGTGAGCGGTAGAGAACCTCGCCGGACTCACCGTCGGCAACATCGTTTCCGTCGGCGTCGACGACGCGGGTTTCGACGAAGAACACCGCGCGACCACAGGAAGACGGGCGATCAGCATGCTCGCTGGGCTGGAGAACTGTTGCCAGTGGGCCGATTTCGGACTGACCGAAGCAGTTGTAGAAACCGATGTCCGGGTAGCGCTCGCGCAGACGATTGAGCACGGTGACCGGCATGATCGAGGCGCCGTACTGCGCCTTCTTCAGCGAAGACAGATCGCGGGTCTCGAGGTCCGGATGGTTGGCCAGCGGTACCCACACGGTCGGCGCCAGGAACAGCGATCCGATCTTTTCGGCTTCGACACGGCGCAGGATTTCCGGGATGTCCGGCGCCTGCATCAGACTGACCGTCGCGCCGACGGACAGGTACGGCAGCATGAAGACGTGCATGCCCGCGGAGTGGTACATCGGCATGCAGATCAGCGGGTTGTCGTTCTTGTCGAGGCCGAGCGCGATCACCGAGGACACGTACTCGTGAACCAGTGCACCGTGAGACATCATGGCGCCCTTGGGCTTCGAGGTGGTGCCCGAGGTGTACAGGAGTTGCGCCAGATCGGTCGACGTCGCACGCGGTTCGAAGACCGGCACCTCGCCTGCCTCACCGATCGTGACGACGGACAGTTCCGCGTCCCGCAGTGCGATCACGTGATCGAGATCGAGGTCGGAGCGTACCGAGTCGAGTGTCGGCGCCAATGCCGGATCCACCAACACCGCGCGGGCGCCTGACTGCGCCACGAGGTACCGGAGTTCCTCCCCCTTCAGTGCGTAATTGACGGGAACATGCACCAAACCTGCTCGTGCACAGGCAAGAAATCCGATTGCATAGGCGTCGGAGTTGGTTCCGTATGCCGCGACGCGGTCGCCTTGTTCGAGCCCCAGACCGAGCAAGTAGGCGGCGACCCGCGTCACCGCGTCGTCGAGTTCGCGGTAGGTGCGAGTGCGATCTTCGAATACGACGGCTACACGGTCGGGGTACTTGGCTGCCGAGCGCCGAAGCACTCCGTCGACAGTGTTGGTGCGTGGATCCAGGCTCATGCACCTCAGGTTATAGGACGTCCAACTAAACCGGAAGAGCGATCGTTACTTATTGCGCCATTCGGGCTTTCGCTTGTCCACAAAGGCCTGCATACCTTCCTGAGCGTCGCAGGTCACGGCGTTGGTTGCCATAGTTTCCGCCATCGCCTCGTACGCCTGCGCTTGCGGCAGATCGATCTGGCGATAGAACGCCTGCTTACCGATCTTCACCGTCAAGGGGCTGGCCGTCGTGATCTTGGCGGCCAGTTCGCGCACCTCTCGGTCCAGGTCTTCGGGCGCGACGACGAAGTTCACCAGACCCCAGTCCGCAGCGGTGTCGGCGTCGATCGTCTGCCCGGTGAGCAACATCTGCATCGAGCGCTTGCGCCCTACTGCCCTGCTCAGCGCCACCATGGGCGTCGAGCAGAACAGTCCGATCTTGACGCCCGGCGTGCCGAAGACAGCATTCGACGCAGCAACAACCAGATCACACGACGCGGCCAGTTGGCAGCCCGCCGCGATAGCCGGGCCCTGTACTGCGGCAATCACCGGCTGCGGAATCCGCTGTACGGTCTCCATCATCTCGGTACAGCCGTCGAAGATCGCCCGCTCGTCCTCGAGGGTTCTCCCGATCATCTCCGTCAGATCGTGTCCGGCGGAGAACACCGGGCCTTCGGCGCGCACGATCACGACCCGCACGCGCTCGTCTACAGACAATTCGACAAGGGCAGCCGTCACCTCACGCATGGTCTCCGCCGAGAGCGGATTGCGCCGCGCCGGCCGATCGAGCGTCAGGAAACCGAGTCCCACCGATTCCTCGACGGAAATCTTCACTGCAGTGTCTTCTACCTGTGTCTGCGACATGTGTTCTCTCTACCAATCGAATCCGTCCCGGTCAACGAGACGAAAAGGACATCCACTCGCACCGCGTCGATACGGTCCGGTCAATACTTCGCCACTACGAGGAGTGCCCATGAGCACCGATGCCGCCGTCACCACTGATCTCGAAGAGATTCTGCGCGCTCAGCAGGAAGCAACTCGAGCCGCTGGTCTTCCGTCCGCGCAGACACGACGCGAGCGCATTCAACGCGTCGTCGATCTCCTGGTGGCAAACCACAAGGATCTGACCGAGGCGATCAACGAAGACTTCGGCGGCCGAATCCCGGCCTACTCGGTGATGAATGACGTTCTCGGGTCGATGGTTTCACTCAAGCACGTTCGTGATTCGCTCGAAGAGTGGATGATTCGCTCACCGAGAGCAACCGGAGCGATGCAGGACCAGTTGGGTGCCACGGCGTACGTGTCGTACCAGCCGAAGGGTTCGATCGGCATCATCGGAACCTGGAATGCTCCCCTGTTCACTCTCCTGAGCCCGCTCGCCTGCGCCCTCGGAGCAGGAAATCGCGCCGTTCTCAAACCGTCGGAGATCGTGCCCAATACTGCGGCCGTCCTGGCCGAGGCGGCGCGTCGAACTCTCGACCCCGTGGAGGTCGCGGTGGTGACCGGCGGCCCGGAGGTCGCTGATCGGCTGACGTCCCTGCCTTTCGACCACCTCGTCTTCACCGGCAGCACGACCGTCGGAAAGCTGGTCATGGCCAATGCTGCGAAGAACCTGGTGCCGGTCACCCTCGAACTCGGCGGCAAGTCACCGAGCGTCTTGAGCCGCAGTGCCGATATCAGCTCTGCTGCTTCGCGTTTGGCTATCGCGAAGTCCACCAACGCCGGTCAACTCTGTGTCTCTCCCGATCTGATCTACGTTCCGCGCGAGAACACGGAAGCATTCATCGACGCGTTCACCGACCAGTTCACGGGACTGTTTCCCACGATCGCCGACAACAAAGACATGGTCTCGATAGTCAGCGATCGTCACCTCGCACGCATCGAGGGGTACATCGCGGACGCCGAAGAACGTGGGGCACGGATCATCACCGTTCCCGACGAAGAACTCTCCGCAGACACTCGTCGTCGCCCACTGCGAATCGTGGTCGACCCTCCGACCGACGCGCAGATCATGAAGGAGGAGATCTTCGGGCCGGCCGTCGTCGTCTTGCCGTACGACCAACTCGACAACGTCGTCGCCGACATCAATTCACGACCGAAACCGTTGGCGCTGTACTACTTCGGAACCGATCTGGACGAGAAGGAATCCGTACTCGAACGGACCGTCTCGGGCGGCGTCACCATCAACGACGCGATGTCTCACCCCGGGCTGAGCGACGCACCCTTCGGCGGCGTCGGGGCTTCGGGCATCGGGCACTACCACGGCCGTGAGGGTTTCCTCGAGTTCAGTCACGCGCGAACGGTATTCGAAGCAGCGCAGCATGACCCACGCGGTGAATGGGGAATGCTCCCGCCGTACGGTGAGGGTTTCGAGCAGATGATGTTGGCTCAGGTAACGCCCTAGGGCCTCCGGCCCCGTGCGCCTTTTTGGTAGTTCGCGCTACCGGAAAGGCGCACCGGCAAGGCCGCGACTGAGGAACTCCACCAGCTGACCCGGCTCGGTGTCCTCGGACTCGATCAGTTGGATCAACTCCTTCTTGTCGTCTACCGCAAGCGGTTCGATGCCACCGAACGTGCGCATCGTGGACCCGGCGGGGAGAACACGAGCACACACGAGTGTGCCTGGCTCGAGGTTCAGCGAGCCCCACTCGTCCGTGACCTTCACCAGATGCCCGTTGCGGACGTCGCTGAGGGTCACCAACTGTCCCGACTCCGTCGAGGCGACCTTGTACACCGAGCGCGGAATCGACAACCACTGATCGGCCAGTTCGCGTTCGTCGGCAGGCAGCAGTTCTCCGCGGCGCTCGACAAAAGCCGCGAAGATACCCGCATCGAACAAGGCAGCGTCGACGGCCAAACCACCTTCGACGGCCAGCGTCAGTGCTTCTTCGCTGTTGAACTGCTCGGCACGGATGAGCGCAAGATCGAACACGGCGTCGAAGTACTCCGGCGTGCGCGAGAACAACTGAGCCTTGACGTAGAGCCAACTGGCCCGGTCGTCGAACGTCACCTCGGACTTACCGAGATGGCAAACCTTGAACTTTCGCCCGGAACCGCACCAGCACTTGTCATTTCGTCCGAGTTCGGGGTGCTCGGCCGGGGCGTAGCGCTGAAGAACCTCGTGCAGAACCTCGGACTCGCCACCCTCGATTCGGCCCAGCAAAGCCAGCGCGCGCGTCACATCGCTTCGATCGGCGGCCAGTAGCGCCAGATCGAAGATCGCGGGAGTCCAGTCGGGATCTAGATCGTGCGCAGTTTCGTACGACGCCTCAGCGGCCAGGATCTTGCCGAGACGATCCGAAGCCTTGCCCGCCAGCCAGTGCGCTGCCGGCTTGACACGACGCGACCCTTTTTCGGCGAGAGCAGTTGCAACAGAATGCAATACGGAATCATGATCGTCGAGTTCGGACAACAGCTCCAACGCTGCCGCAGCCACGGGCGGCTCGGCGAGGCCGGCGAAGGCCTGCGGATCCTCCTTGATCTGCTTGCGCGCCCAGTCCGAGACATCGTCGACGCCTTCGGCTTTCGCGGCCATGACCACATCGACGAAGGCGATCACCGACGCGGCTTCTTCGGGGTGCAGATTCTCGCGGACCTCGAGCATGCGGGCCCGGTTCGCCAGGTGGTATGCCTCGAAATCGAATCCGTCGACCGCAACGTAGTCACCGTCGCGGACGTAACCTGACGCCTCGAGCATCTCGCCCAGCGGGGCGGTCGGCTGACGGAACAGCGACGGCTCGTCGAGCATCAACTGCCAGACAATGGCATCGAGGGTGTCAGCACCGATGTCGGCAAGGACCGTCGCCAGGTGCTCGCCGAATCCGGGTGCGGGATCCAGTACCTCGGGGATGGTGCAGAGCGTCAGCTCACGGTCAGCGACGAACAATCCGATCAAGTCACCTGCCGAGCACTCGGCAAGGGTGTCGGTGTCGAGTAGAAAGCCTTCGTCGTGTGGGAACTCCGGATCTTCGATCCCACGATCAGCCAACAGGTCGTCGTCTATCCCGCGGTGCACGACGCTGATGCCATGAATCTCGTCGTCGTCACGATCGAGGAACACCCGCAGCATCATCAGATCGGGGTTCGCGTCGAGAACGCCGGACTTTATTTCGGCTTCGGTGAGCCGATGGGTCAGCACTCGATGCTCGAACAACGTGTCGAGTGCGGCGTACCGCTCCTCACTCAAGTAGCCGAGCAGTGGGTCCTCGACGTACTCTACGAATTCGGCCATGTCGTCGGCTGTACCGTGGCCGGCATCGGCCAACAGGGTGCCCCAGTCCGCCGCTGTCTGCGGGCCGTGCTCACGCAACAACTCCATCGCGGCTTCGGCGATCAAGTCATTGGCATCCATCGGTTCGTTCACCTATCCAACTTTAACGGGGTCGACTCGATACATCGTCACCGGTCATCGGTCGAGTGATCGGCGCCTCCACGCAACTCGCGCACCAGTTCTTCGGCCTCGAGATCTTCGGAAGCGAGAACCTCGAGCACCCTCGCAGCCTGCGATTCCGTTGCCATGACCACAACACCCACCGCAAACGCGCCAGTGGGGGCCGTCAGGACCCGAGCACTGATCACATCACCTGGCTTGCCTTCGACCGAGTGAGCAACCGTGACGGTCTCCTTGGACCCACGATCGAGCAGCACGACGCCGGTGTCGGACGTTTCGATCACCTCGTACACCGACCTCCGGATTCCGAGCCACTGTGCGGCTGTCACAACTTCCGCCTCCGGAAGTAGTTCGCTGCGTCTGGCCAAGAATTCGGCAAAGATTCCACCCTCGAACAGAGCGACGTCCAGTGCCGATCCGTCGAAGATCGTGGCCGCGATCAGTTCGTCCTCGGAGAGATTTTCGTTTTCGAGATCGTCGAGCCCGGTCACGATGTCGACGAATTCGGAGGCAAACGCAAACAGGCATGCCTTCTTGTACAGCCACCGACCGTCCGCCTTGACGGATTCATCGGCCTTTCCGAGGTGGCAGACCTTGTATTTGCGGCCGGAACCGCACCAACACTTGTCGTTTCGCCCGAGTTCCGGGTGATCGGCTGGGACGAAGTCCTGCAGTACGGCGTAGAGATTCTCTTCACTTCCGCCGTCGATCCGCCCGAGCAGTGACAGCGCCCGGGTCGCATCGCCGCGGTCCGACGCGAACTGAGCCAGCTCGAACAAGGCCGGACCCCAACCGGATTCGGCAAGGAGCGCTTTCTCGTAGTGCGCCTCCGCTTCGAGGACGCGCCCCAGCCGATCGACGGCCTTACCGGCGAGCCAATGAGCCGCCGCCCTGACCGACCGTGGCCCTCGCTCGGCCAGTTCGGAGGCAAGCGCTTCGAGGATTGCGTCGGTCACCGGGTCCTGATTCCGAAATCCGAGATCGAACACGGCCACTGCAGCACCCGGATCTGCCAGTGAGACAAAAGAGTCCGGAGCAGCGCTCACATGACGGTGGGCCCAGTCCGCGATATCGAAGTCGGCGATGACCGCGTCGGTGTATCCGCGGTCCGCCAGATCGACAAACGCAACGGCAGAGACTGCCTCGTCGTGGGTCAGGTCGTAGGTACTGGCCACCAAGGCTGTCCGAATCTGCAGGTCGTAGGCGTCGAAGTCGAATCCCCGCCGAGCCAGTAGCTCACGCTCGTGCTCGTAACCTGCCACCTCGAAGATCTCACCCAGCGGCGCAACAGGAACCGTGAAGAGTGACGGATCCTCGATCAGGAGTTGCCAGCACACAGAATCCAGGGCCTCGACTCCGTCCTCCTCGAAGAGTTCGCCGAGCGCCGGAGCAAGATCGGGTTCGTCCTCGATCTCGACCAGACGAAACGCAAGTGTTCCGTCTTCGACAGCCAAGCCGACGAGATCACCGTCGGCGCACTCGCCGAGGGTTCCGGCCGGAAGTACCACAACTCGTCGACTCCGGAAGGGAGCAGCTCCGCGTTCGGAGGCTGCTTCTTCCGCCAGGGCCACCCGGATCGCCCCGTCGTCGTCGCCGAATGCCAAGATCGGTTCCAGGTCGGGGCTCGCGTCAAGGATGTCCGACGCAATTTCGACTTCGCTGAGCCGGTGAGTGAACACGAGCCCTTCGAGGACCGTGTCGAGAGCGACGTACTTTCCGTTGGGCAGGTACCCGAGCATCGGTTCGGACAGGTACTCGAGTACATCGGCCAACTCGGTCGCAGTTCCGTACTCCTCGAGATGGGTCGCCCACTCTTCGAGACTCAGCGGGCCTTGCTCGCGCAGAACAGCCAAAGCAGCGGAGGCAATGGAACCGGCAGCGTCGTCGTCGAAATCAGTCACCCGCCAATGGTAGGCGACCTATTGCAGCCCACTGAGCCCCTCGCCCAGCACGGTCGCACCGAGGATCGTCAGGATGACCGTCATCATCACCGCGTTGTTGGCGGTCATCCATGCCTTCGCGGACGCGAGGATCTCGTCGGCACGCTTGCCGGAGAACACCTTCACCAGGATCGGCGACGCGATGCCGACGCTCGCGATGACCGTGAAGATCACCGCGGCAACAATCTGTTGGGCAACGACATTCGTGGCGACCGCGATAGTGGCCGCACCGGATACCGCCAGCGCTGCATTCTTGGGATTGACCGCCGCGGACAAGAACGCCAACCCGAACGCCTTCCGCGGAGTCAACCCGTCGACGCTCTTCATCCACTTCGGAACTGTCGGCTCACTCCCGTTTCGCGGACGCGCGCGCCACTGCTTGTATGCCAAGCCGAACAGGACAAGACCCAACACGATTCGTACGACGCTCGACCACACGGAAGTCTGCGACGACTCCGACTCCGCAAACGAATAGTCCGCGATCACGATGGTCACCGCGACGACTGCCGAGATTCCGAGGACCCACCCGAGTAGAAAAGATGCCGCCCCTCGATGTGCTCCAGCGGTGATCATGACGAGCACGATCACCGCCATGGGCATCGAGACGAAAAGCAGGCCGAGGGCAATCGGAAGAGACAGACCGATCGCAGCTAGCACCGAAAACCTCCAGTTGAATGCACGATCGACGATCGATTCGAGGTCGAAATCACGACGTCGGAGGCAGCATGACCTCGATGAGATGCGGGCCGGGTTCCGCCAGCGCTGCGGCAAACTGTTCGGCCAACTCCTCCGCTGTGTTCGCCCGCGACGCGGGCACTCCCAACCCCTCGGAGATCTTGACGTAGTCCATGTTCGGAGACGACAGATCCAACATCGACTGTGCGACGACGCCGCCACCTTCTGCGCCGACTCGTTGCAGTTCGCCACGCAGGATGGCGTATGCGCGATTGTTGAGCAGAATCGTCGTGACGTTCAACATCTCTCGCGCCTGCGTCCACAACGCCGCGATGGTGTACATCGCGCTTCCGTCGGCTTCGAGATTGATCACCGGTCGCTCCGGCGCTGCCACAGCGGCGCCCGTCGCCACCGGGATGCCCTGGCCGATGGCACCTCCGGTGAGCGTGAGCACGTCGTGGCGCGGCGCTCCGGCAAGGGCGATCGGGATCGCCCAACCGGAAGTCGCCGCCTCGTCGGAGATGATGGCGTCGCCTGGCAGCAGGGCGCCGATCACGTCGGCCCAATTTCGAACGTCCAGAGGCCCGCTCGGCAGCGCCGGCCGATTCGCTTCCTGCACAACAGGTTCGACTCCCGGTGCCACGAGTTCGGCCACTGCCTCCAGTGCACCGGCAACATCGTCGCCGACGCTTGCCAGCGTTGTCACCGCAGCACCCTCCGGTGCCAGATCGCTCGGTTTTCCGGGATACGCAAAGAACGAGACCGGCGAAACCGCTCCGGCCAGAACCAGCTGAGTTGTTCCGCGAAGTTGTTCGGTGGCGTGCTCGGCGAAGTATCCCAAGCGCTCGAATGACGGTAGCCCAGCACCTCGTTGAAGCCTGGCTGGAAAAGTCTCGATCAGAATCTGTGCACCGGTCGCGACCGCAATTCGGGAAGCGGCGCGCAGCCCAGCTTCGGAACAGGCTGCGCCGCCCAGCAGTAGCGTGGCGCGACCCTCGGCATTGAGCGCGCCCACCACCGAGTCGATCTGTGTTGCAGAAACTTCCGCCCGCCCCGGTATGTCCCGAGGACCCGCAAGAACTCCACCTTCGCCCCACGAGACGTCGGCAGGGAGGACAAGTGTGGCAATGTGCCCGGGCGGATTCATCGAGGCGGCAACGGCGTCGGCCGCGTCGCTACCGACGGTCGCGGTGGATTCGGAACGTCGACTCCACCCCTCCAACCATTCGGTCAGCGCATCGATGTTCGATTCGAGAGGAGCGTCGAAACCGTGGTGGTAGGTCGCGTGGTCCCCGACGATGTTCACGATCGGTGTGTGGGCGCGGCGCGCGTTGTGAAGGTTCGCCAGTCCGTTCGCCATACCGGGGCCCAGATGGAGCAGCGTCGCGGCAGGCTTTCCGGCGATCCGTGCGTAGCCGTCCGCGGCACCGGTCACGGCGCCCTCGAACAATCCGAGTACCGCACGCATCTGCGCAACGGAATCGAGTGCGGCGACAAAATGCATCTCGGACGTTCCTGGATTGCCGAAGCACACCTCGACGCCCGAGTCGACCAGGCTTTGGATAAGCGACTGTGCACCGTTCATTTCGATCACCTCTTCTTCATGAAAAGCTGCGAATGCTTCCTGCGCTTCATCGTGAGCGACCGGACTCCCGGTGCGTGCTCCTCGATCCGAACAGTCATCCGTACCTCCGTCGTGGCCGAGAGTCTCGATTCAAGCTACTCGGTCGGGAGTTCAGCGTTCATAGCCCTTGCGCATATCGTCGACGATGCGCGGCCGGTCGAGTGTTGACGGCTCCATTTCCCGCCTCGGGCGATCGCGAGGAAACACCGAGGCCGACGCCAGAGTGGGCTCGTCGAGGAACCGCAGGTTCGGCACATCAGCGGGCAGACGAAGCTCGGGCGGCGTGGAACCTCTTTGCGCGAGCACATATCCCCAGTCACCGAAGCTCGGCACGAAAACGTGATAGGGCGAGACGCTCAGTCCGACAGCCGATACCGTCGACACCGTTCTCCAGTACGCATCCGGTGTCGAGTACGGGCTGCCGGACTGGACGACCATCAGCCCGCCCGGATTCATCGCGGCAGCGGCAAGTCCGTAGAACTCCATCGAATACAAGCGGCCGAGTGCGGGGGTGTCGGGATCCGGGAGGTCGACGATCACCGCATCGAAACCCGGTTCCGGACGCTCTCGCAGCCACCGAAACGCATCGTCGAGTACGACGTCCACCCGTGGATCCTCGAGCGCTCCCGCGTTCAGATCACGAAGACGCGTGTTGGCCAACTCGATGACTGCCGGATCGAGTTCCACTTGAACGATCTGCTCGACGCTGTTCATTCGCAGCACTTCCCGTGCAGCGAGGCCGTCACCGCCGCCCAGAATCAGCACGCGCCGGGGGTCGTTCACCAGGGCCGGATACACCAGCGACTCCGTGTACCGATGCTCGTCGACACTGGAGAACTGCAGGTCTCCGTCGAGGAACAGGCGCACGTCGTTCCCCCGCTCGGTGACGACGATTTCCTGGTACACCGATCGCTCGGCGGCCACCACGGGATCGGTGTAGAGCCGCTGCCTCGACGTGGTCTCGATGTCCGACGCTGCGATCAGCAACCATCCGATCAAACTTGCTGCCAACAGCATTGCGACGACGGCGATCGATCGTGCGCGCAGGCTGAGCTGCCACCGAAGGAGTATCAGCGCGACCACTGCCGCAGCCACGAGATTGATCATGCCGGTGAGTGCGGCACCGCGAATCATTCCCGCCCACGGCAACAGTACGAACGGCCACAGCAGACCACCGATCAATGCGCCGAGGTAGTCGGCGGCATTGAGGTTGGCCAGTACCTTTCCGGTGCTCTGTGCGTCGTTGTCGCTGCGACCGGACTGCAAGAGCGTCATCAGCAGAGGCACTTCGGCACCGACGAGGATGCCGATCAGCGCGGTCGCCGCCACTAGAACTGCTGCGCTGGAACCGAAGAACGTGAAGGTCACGTACAGCGTGACGGCACTGAATCCGCCGATCAGCCCGAGCAGTATCTCGACCGTCACGAACGAAACGGCAGCGTGTCCCAGCAGAGGTTTGGCGGCCAGCGCTCCGATACCCAGAGCCGCAACAAATCCCGCGACGATCAACGACGTCTGGGTGATGCCGCCGCCGGTCAGACTCACGCTGAGTGTCAACAGGGCCAGCTCGTAGATCAGGCCACACGCAGCGCACGCCGCAACAGCCGCAAGGAGAAGGACGCGTGCGCGCGGGCCGAGCATCGTCGAACGCTCGTCAACTGTCACATCGGGATCAGCGGCAACCATCAGGTGAGCGCTGCGGCGTTCACCAAACCGATGGACAGCAAGCTCACACCCACAGCCCACGCGGCGCCACACATCTTCGGATCCTGCACCAGCGCAACCAACTTGCCGGGAAGGAATGCGTTCATCAATCGCAGCGCGATCGCTTGCAACACGATCGCGAACAGTCCGTACACCGCGGAGTCGGCGAGTCCCTGAGCAAAGCCGTCCGAACTGGTCAGGATTGCCGTCACCACGATGATCGCCAGCGCAAGATGATTGGAGGCCAACAGAATCGCAGCGTTCGGGTTCTTGTCGACGTAAACCTGGTGGCGGAGATTTCCGGGTGTCATGAGGTCGAGGACCAGGAATCCCGTCGCCAGAACCGCTGCACCGACGACGAAGTAGGCGAGGGTGCCGAGAACGCCCCCGACGAGCAATGCCGGATCCACCGTCCCGATCTCGACGGAAGTGGATGCAAAGATGTTCGTCACGCCGTTCTCCTTCTCATTGAGCATTACCGTCATTTGGCACTACCCGAGCCGCCGCTGCCACTGCTTCCACCCGCCGGGGATCCCGGGTTGAAGCCCGGTCCCAGGTACGCGTATCCGCCGCTGCGATACGTGCCGTCGATGTCCTCTACCTTGATGGTGCTGCCACCGCCCGAAGCCGAACTGACAGTGACGATGTCGTCGTCGTAGCGCAGGTATTCGTTGCCGCCGTCAGCACTTCGCGCCGCTGGTTCGTCCGCGTCGACAATCCGTGAGACGGTCGTGCCCACTGGATCTTTCGACGAGTACAACACGACGTCGCCATCCTGGGACGTCTTGGAATAGTTGTCCGCGATGAAGTCTTTGGCTCCACCACCGCACGCCGACAACATAATTGCGGCCGCCACCATCACCGGAGCAAACCACGTCCGCCCCCTCACGGGCGCCACCTACTGCGCGTCTTCACGATCACTCCTGTCCCCTCCCCCGGGTACAAATGCCAACTCTGCCAACTCCACCCCTGGCGGTCTCGCACGCCACACAACGCGGTCAACGCTGTGTCGTCGCCGGGAAAAGATCCGCAGATCCAACCGTCCTGGCCGGCGGACTCTCTCAACGATGCAGCTTCCGAATCGAATTCGACTCGGTCCAGGATTAGCGAGGAAGACTCGAACCGGTAGTTTTCCGTGGACTCCACTGCCGGCAAGGGTTCACCGCCGGCGGCAAGAGCATCGCACGAAACCTGCTCGGTCAGTTCCTTTCCCGACGCCCAGGCCGTCACCACGTGCGAAGCCCCGAGCACTCCGAGTGTCAGCGTCGCGTCGGAAGTTCCGATCACCAACTCGGCGAGGGTCGGTGGCGCAGGAGCTCCCAGTACCAACCCCAGTGCCGAGGCATCCACGTCGGTCGGCTCCACGCCGAGTAGATACAGGCTCATTCCGGGGGGCCCGAGTGGATGACAGTGAGTTCGCTGCGAGTGACCGCCCGTCCCGTGGAAACCTCCCACGACTGTCCGCGCGCCCACTTCTCGAATGCAATCAGGCCGGTCTTGTCTGCGGTCGCATAGTCCGCGTATTCCATCGAGCCGGAAGGGGCCGTACCCGTCGTACCCTCGGCCGTGAACTTCGCCGTTCCACTTTCGATCTTGCGGTGAACCTTGTCGTCGAGAATGACGTCGCCGTTCGGGACCAGGTTGGTTCCTTCTCGACGCATCCAGAGAGTCATCTCCAATTCGCCCTCGTCGTCCTCGACCGTCAACCAACGACGACCGGTCGAACCGTCGAGAAGGTGCTCACGCCAGATGTACCCCTCTTCGTCGAGCGTGATGGTCCCTCGAACAACATGGTCGATACCCGCGTACGTGATGATGTCGCCGACCCCGATCTTGTGGGGGTCGTACACCTCGGGATAGTCGGCGAGCGGGTCGACGCGAGCATTCGGCTTGCCCTGGCGTCCACGCAGGACCACAAACACGACGGCAGCGATCACTACGAGTATCAGGACAACTATCAGCACGTTGGTCAACGGTTTCTCCGAAATCGTCTCGGCAGGGTTGCCGCGGGCCATACCCTACCGATCCGTTCTCAGCCTTTTCGGATGAGACTGCCGGCAATCCGGCCTGTCGCCGACCGGACAGGTCTCCAGCGCCGCGGGCAGATCGAAAGACTGCCCCGGCGCACCTTTGCGTTTACGCTCAGCCCGAGGAACTCCGCGCGAACGAAAGCCGGTCGACTGACGATGAGCAAGAACACGGAGCCGTCTGCCCGCACCGTCATGCACACACCACGATTCTGGTTGACACCATTGATAGTGGTCACCCTCTTGATGTCTGCGCTGGCAGCGTTGTACATGGGCGGAATACTCGATCCCAAGAAACACCTGGACCAGTTCCCGATCGCCCTGGTCAACCAGGACGAGGGCGACACCCTCCCCGGTGGCGACCCCGCCGACCGCAAGAACTTCGGAAACGACATCGTCGCCGGCCTCGAAAGCGGAATCGACCACCAGAAGATCGACCTGCAGCAGATCGGTATCGCCGAAGCCCAATCGCGGTTGAACTCCGGCACGCTGTACGGCGCGATCGTGATTCCCAGTGATTTCACGAAGAGGACGATCATCCTGGCGGAGGCCAGCGTCGTCGCCGGTGACGTAGAGCAACCGATCATCACGATCTACACCAATCCTCGCGCCGGTTCCGTCTCGGCATCGCTGGTCCAGTCGATCGGAACCACAGCCCTCGCCTCGGTCAACAAGAACATGGGCGAGCAACTCACCGCCCTTGTCACCGCGCAGTTGGAAGCGGGAGGCACCGGAACCCAGATCTCCGGAGCGAGCCGCCTGCTGCTCGAAAACCCGGTGAACGTACTCACGGTTGCCCACGATCCGCTTCCCGACGGAACCGGATTCGGTTTGGTGGCATTCTATTTCGCGCTGCTGTTGGTCCTTGCGGGATTCACCGGAGCAACCGTGGTCAATTCCTTGGTGGACGGCATGCTCGGATACGCGCCTACCGAATTCGGTCCACTCTTCGTTCAGAACGACGTTGTGGGTATCAACAGGTTTCGAACGCTGCTCGTCAAATGGGCATTCATGATCGTGTTGTCCGGCATAGTCTCCGCGTTGTTCCAGTGGATCAGTCGCGCCCTCGGAATGCCGGTCACTCACGGGCTTGCATTGTGGGAGTACGGCGCGCTGGTCATCACAGCGGTGGGCATCACGGCGATGTCGGTGATGGCCGCGTTCGGCTCGTTGGGCATGTTGATCAACCTGTTCGTGTTCGTCATTCTCGCGCTGCCCTCGTCCGGTGGCACCATCCCCCTCGAAGCCAGCCCCAGGTTGTATGCCTGGCTGGCGCAATTCGAGCCGATGCACCAGATCTACATGGGCACGCGATCGATCCTGTTCTTCGGCGCACGCGGTGAGGCAGGCCTGCTGCATGCCGTCTGGATGACGTTGGTGGGTCTACTGATCGGCGTCGTACTCGGCATCGTGACCACCCGTTTCTACGACCGCAAGGGCTACGAGCGCACCCATCGCCGCAAGGTGGCGTGACATGGTACCCAGCCGGGATTTGATCGAAACCTGTTGAGCCGATTCAATGTGATTGCGCGTTTCGGGAATCTTCGAGCCCCTTCCGCACGTTGTACAACTATGGCTAATTACAAAACAGTCAATCCCGCGACAGGTGAAACCGTCAGGGAATTCGATACTTTGGATGACGCCGGAGTTGAAGCCGCACTTGCGAACACGCATCGCGGCTACTTGACCTGGCGCAACAGTGCGCCACAGCAGCGTGCGGCAGTCCTGAGCAAGACCGCCGAACTGTACACAGAGCGCGCAGACGAACTGGCCCGAATGATCTCCTTGGAGATGGGTAAGCCGGTCCGCGAGGCCAAGGGCGAAGTACAACTCTCGGCCGCGATCTATCAGTGGTATGCAGACCACGGTCCGGCACTGCTCGAGGAAGAACGACTCGACGTTCCCGGGGCCGAGGAGTCGGTTGTGTACCGGCGGCCGATCGGCGCTCTCATCGGCGTCATGCCGTGGAACTTCCCGTACTACCAAGTCGCCCGCTTCGCGGCACCGAATCTGATGCTCGGTAACACGATCATTCTCAAGCACGCATCGAACTGTCCGCAGTCGGCGCTGCTGATGGAAGAGATTCTGCGACAAGCCGGATTGCCGGACGACGCCTACGTCAACGTCTTCGCGACCAACGAGCAGATCGCGGACATGATCGCCGATCCCCGAGTTCAAGGTGTGTCACTGACCGGCAGCGAACGCGCCGGAACCAGCGTCGCCGAAACTGCCGGACGCAATCTCAAGAAGGTCGTCCTCGAACTCGGCGGATCAGACGTGTTCATCGTCCTCGATTCCGACGACATGGATGCCACCGTCAAGTCCGCAACCAAGGCACGTCTGTCCAATGCCGGCCAGGCCTGCAACGCGGCCAAGCGTTTCATCGTCACCGAAGATTTCTACGACGACTTCACCGACAAGTTGGCGACGTCCTTCGAATCCGTCACTGCCGGTGACCCGTTGGACGAATCCACAGTCTTGGGTCCGCTCTCTTCGCAGAGCGCGGCAGACACTCTGATCGAGCAGATCGACGACGCTGTGTCCAAGGGTGCCACGCTGCTGACCGGTGGAAAGAAGATCGACGGCCCGGGCGCCTACGTTCAACCGACATTGCTCGCAGACGTGACACCGGACATGCGGGCCTACAGCGAAGAACTGTTCGGACCTGCCGGAGTCGTCTACAAGGTCAAGTCGGCCAGCGAGGCTGTGGAACTTGCCAATTCGTCGGTCTACGGCCTGAGCGGATCCGTCTGGAGTAGCGATCTCGATTCCGCCCGGTCGGTCGCTGCAGATCTCGACGTGGGAATGGCGTTCGTCAACGAGCACGGAACGACGTTGCCCGGTCTGCCCTTCGGCGGAGTCAAGCGCTCCGGAGTCGGCCGCGAGCTGGGTCCGTGGGGAATGGACGAGTTCGTCAACAAGAAGCTGCTCCGCGTCTCGAAGAAGTAGTTCGGAGCAAAAGTAGCGCAATACAAAGGAAGGCCCTGATCTCTGTTGAGGTCGGGGCCTTTCCTCATATCCCACGAACCAGCAAGAGCAATGCCCTGGTCACTCGCTTGCCGGAGTGACACTCCCACGAGTGAGGCTCCACCCGAACCTCGTCGCGATGACAGCTGACAGCCAGCCCAACAGCGCACCCACCAGTGGAGCAGCGATCGCGGTGTAGATCGCCTCGTTGGAAACACCAACCGACACGGCGGAGTCACCGACGAAGGCGAAATCGGTTCGGGAGGCGAAGGACGCCCACTCGATCAGGCCGGAGACAACAATAATCAGGAACCCCAGCAGGAAGCCGAAGCCGGCCAGCAGAACGTGAAGTGCGCGCATCCGGTCAGTCTGCCTGTAACACCCACCCAGATAAAACCGACCTGCTGGTATGACACTTTCACGAATCGCTCGAACTACCGTAGTCGCCGCTGCCCTCTGCGCGAGTGCAGCCATCTGTTCCGCGACGTCAGCTTCCGCGGACGTAGTCGACGTCACGATCCTTCCGGGTCTCAGCAGCGGGCCGACGACGTCGTACGGAGCGGGCTGCACGTATCTGGTGGTTGCCAGGACAGCAGCGTTGAACGAGCCGAACGTCTCGATTGTCGACATGAACCGAGCGTCGACCATGTTCCCGCAGGAACTGATCTGGGACACCGTCAATCCCTACTTCACCTTGCCGGTCGTACTCGGCCACGCCGTCACGCTGTGGACTCCGACTGCACCGGGCGAACACTCTCTGATGGCCTACCAGACGTCCGCGGGCGGGCCGGTCACAACGGTCGATGTCAATCCGGCGACACCGATCGGTCCGGGGTGCGTCGTCGCACCCTGATCCGCTAGCCCTCCAAGAAGTCGACGAGCACCCGGTTGATTTCATCGGCGGGAACCATCGGAATGCTGTGATGCGAAGAATCTTTCAGCACCTCGACACGCGCTGCGGGAACCCTCTCCCGCACTGACTTCGACACGATTTCCGCATCATGCACCCGTCCGTCTTGTGCGAGGACCACCAGCAACTCGACATCCAGTGCGCTCAAGGCCTCCTTCGACGGACGTCGAGGCACTACGAGATCGGGTCGCGGTAGATCCGAAGTGCCCACTTCCACAAGAGACAGCCAGTCGGAGTCGATACTCAACTCGCCTGTCTCCCATTCCAACAGTCGCCGTCGGCGCGCTCGCGACGGGGAGAGCAACAGCGGAAGCGCACGCAGAAGGTAGCCCGCCTTCATGCCGGAGAAACTCGAATTAGGGTCGAGCAGAACAAGTTTGCCGAGACGATCAGGTCGATGCAGCGCAAAGGCCAACGCAATCATCGCGCCGTAGGAATGTCCGATCACATCGACGGTGTCGACCCCGGTGCAATCGACTATCGAGTCCATCCACTCGATCAGATCGTCGACGGACTTCATCCGATCACCATTCGGAATGCTGAGTCCGGCATCACCCAGCGTGTCGACGGCAAAAACACGCCGGGATTTCGACAGCGCCCCAACATTGTCGAACCACACCGTCGAAGTGGCACCTCCCCCGGGCAGAAGGATCAACGGCCGCGAGTCTGCAGGGCCACAGACGTTCACATGCGTGTTACCGAACCGCCCCGCGAGATCCACACCCAGCGGTTTCTGCGGCCATTTGGTCAGTACAGCGTCGTATGCGCGATTGAAGTCCATCCCCCACCCCCATTTCTCTCGATTATCGAGATAGTAGACAATCAAGAGACAACACACCAGGGCTGGAGGCATCCTTGAGCGTCGGCGATGCAGAAGACGAAGCGATGGCGATCGTCCACTCGCTTCGCGCACTTACCGTCGACTTGAACGTGGCGGTTTCCGGCTTTGCGAACAAGTACAAAATGCACTCCACCGACGTGCGCGCGTTGATCTGCCTTCTCGATGCCGAGCGCTCGGACACACCGGCGACACCAGGCTGGCTCGGCGCACAGCTGGGTATCAACTCGGCGTCGGTGACCGCGCTCGTCGACCGGATGGTCACAGCGGGCCACGTAGCTCGGGAGCGAGACTCAGCAGACCGCAGGCGGGTGCTCTTGCAGGTCACACCATCGGCGGTCACTCTGGGCGAGAGTTACTTCGGCCCACTCATTTCACGGGCGGTGAGCACCCTCGGCAATTTTACCGCCACAGAGCGAGCCACCATCGCGAGTTTCATCGCCGCGATGCGAGCGGACGTGGAGCGGACTCGAGTCGATAGGGAGCCCTCCCGGTGACTCGCATACTTCCCGCGGGAGAACGCGCATTGCTCGTGGACTTCGATTCCGAAGCTGGCGTTCTCGCGTTCACCGAAGCACTGACGCGTAACACCCCGGTCGGGGTCGAAGACTTCCTCCCCGCAGCTCGCACGGTCCTGGTCACGTGCACCCCGGCGGCAGATCTCACGTACGTCCGGAAGTGCTTGAACGATCTCGAGCAGACCGATTCTGCCGCGACCACAGACGAGCATTCCGAGACGGATGCACTCACCATCGCCGTCAGGTACGACGGGCCCGACCTCGACGACGTCGCACAGTCACTTGGTATGAGCCGATCCGAGGTGGTTGCGGCCCACACCGGGGCAATGTGGCGTTGCGCCTTCATCGGATTCGCACCCGGCTTCGCCTACCTGACTTCAGGCGACACTCGGCTCGACGTTCCGCGTCGAACGCAATCACGAACCGCTGTGCCTGCCGGTTCCGTCGCCCTGGCCGCTGGATACAGCGCGGTCTACCCGCGGGCATCGCCGGGTGGCTGGCAGATCATCGGGAGCACCGATGCCGTGATGTGGGATCTGAACGCCACACCACCGGCCACCGTTCAGCCCGGCAGACGCGTGCGCTTCGTGAACGAGGAACAACGATGAACGGCCTCGAGATACTCGACACCGGGCCGCTGAGCCTGATCCAGGACCTCGGACGGATAGGTCATCTTCGCTCGGGTGTCGGGGTTTCCGGTGCGGCGGACAGGCGATCTCTCAGGCTTGGCAATCGGCTCGTCGGCAACAACGAGGGCGCAGGCGGTGTCGAGGTCCTCCTGGGTGGGCTGAGTCTTCGGGCGCAGCAACCGACAACGATCGCGTTCACCGGTGCGCCGGCACAGGCCTACCGCGACGGCATTCCGGTCGGGCATTCGAGCGTGATCGATCTGCGGGCTGGTCAGACCGTCCGCCTGGACTACGCACCGAGTGGACTGCGGACGTATCTGACCGTCCGAGGCGGCATTGTGGTTCCCGAGATCCTGGGATCGCGCAGCACCGACACGATGTCCGGGATCGGTCCGGCGCCTCTCGAGCCTGGTGTTTTTCTCCCGATCGGGCCATCGCCGACCACGTTCTCAGCCGTCGACCTCGCACCGGTGCCGCCGATGGCAAACGAGACTCTCGCCATTCGAGTGGTGTTCGGTCCTCGCGCAGATCGATTCACCAACCCCGAAACACTCCTCCAGGGCCGATGGGCGATCTCGACCGACTCGGACCGAATCGGCGCACGCGTCGATCGCGTCGGCGCCGACGAACTACTTCGAAGAACAGACGACACCGAACTGCCCACCGAAGGCGTGGCACTCGGATCGATCCAGGTCCCACCCAGCGGCCAACCTGTCGTGTTCCTCGCCGATCACCCCATCACCGGCGGCTATCCGGTGGTGGGAGTGGTCGCGGACGCAGATATCGACCGACTCGGCCAAGCCCGCCCGGGTCAGCACATCCGGTTCGTCAGGGCCTGAGCACGCCGAGCGATGGCGTGTCGGACCCAGCCGTCACACTGATGTCGTGCGAGTTGTCCTGGTCCCCGGTAGTACGACGTCCACGGGAGCTGTGACGGCAACTGTCCTACGGACCGATCCCGCTGGAACGCCGCTCGCCGATCCCGTCGAATACCCCGACTTGATCGCAGCGGTACGCACCATCGAGGAAGCCGAGCACCCGCGGTGGGTGTGGCCGAGTACGGCGACCGTGTACCCACCTCTACTGCGGGCAGGCGTACGGGTTCAGCGGTGCCACGACATCTCCCTGACCCGCGCGATACTCGGAATGCGCGCCGGCAAACCGTCACCGCCCGCTGAGGAGTTCGACGACGATCGACTCGGACTCTTCGACACTGCACCCGTTCTCGATCCCCTCGCCGTCGTCACCGAATTCGCCGAGCAGCGCGCAACCATCGGCGCGGACGCTCGACTGGACTTGTTGATCGCAGCAGAATCGGCCGGCGCTCTCAGCGCCGCCGAGATGACGCACACGGGCCTTCCGTTCTCGACGCAGAAGCATCGTGAACTCCTCGAAGAACGGCTGGGGCCGCGGCCGACGGGATACGACCTCCCCGCCCGTATGCAGGAACTTGCCGCACAGATCAGTGAGGTCTTCGGGCGCACCGTCAATCCTTCGTCTTCGGTGGAGATCACCGAGGCGTTCGGGCGTCAGGGCATCGAACTTCCGTCGACGCGCAAGTGGTTTCTGCAGGAGATCGATCATCCGGCTGTGCCGCTACTCCTTCGTCATCGCGAACTCGCCAAGCTGTACAGCACCAACGGTTGGCAGTGGATGGACAGTTGGGTGCGGGGAGATCGATTCCGTCCGATCTACGTTCCCGGTGGTGTCGTGTCCGGCAGGTGGGCGAGTCGAGGCGGCGGGGCCCTCCAGATTCCGAAGACAATGCGCTCGAGCGTCGTCGCCGATCCGGGCCACGTGTTCGTCGTCGCCGACGCCGGTCAGCTCGAGCCCCGAATTCTGGCCGCCATGTCCGGCGACCGCCGCATGATGGCCGCCGCCGGGGACGACGACCTGTACGCACTTGTCGGTGCCGAAGCCTTCGGCGGTGATCGCGCAAAAGCCAAGGTCGCAATCCTCGGAGTCCTGTACGGGGCGACGGCGGGTGAAGCCAAAGCACTGCTCGTCTTGTTGCGGAAGCGATTCCCGGTCGCCGTCGAGTACGTCGAGCAAGCTGCCAAGGCAGGTGAGCGCGGCGAGGTGGTGAAGTCACTGCTCGGCCGGGCCTGTCCCCCACCGTCTCCCGACTTCTACTCCCACGGCGACGCTCACGCCCGCGGTCGTTTCACGCGCAACTTCGTCGTGCAGGCGACTGCGTCCGAGTGGGCGCTGTGCCTCCTGGCCGACCTCAGGCGCCGCCTCGCCGAAGACCCGGACGGCGAGTTGGTCTTCTTCCAGCACGACGAGGTAGTCGTGCATACCCGCAACCCCGAAACCGGTACCGCGCACGTGCTGGCCGCAGCTGCTTCGGCAACTCGATTGTTGTTCGGCGACACAGTCGTCCGTTTTCCCATGGACGTCGCAGCCCGCGAGACTTACGGCAAAGGCACTTCGTAGCGTCGTCAATTCCACGCCAAGTGGTTCCACCGCGCCCGTATTGCGTGTTCTACTGGAAAACGTTGCTTTGTTGGTGCTGGTCGACTGCGTTCGAGGAGAACCATGACCAAGCTGGACACAACTGACGCAGAACGGAACGACAGCGGAGCCGTGAAGCGCCTTCGCGTGCCGATCTTCACCGTGATCGCCCTTGCGATCTTCGCCTTCGTCGCAGGCGGATTCGGCGGTTCTTTCCAGGGCAAACTCGCCGAGGTTCAAAAGAACGACAACGCCTCGTACCTCCCGAGTTCCGCCGAATCGACAATCGTCAGCAACCAATCCGCGAACTTCCTCGCAGTCGAGACGATCCCTGGATTTGTTCTGTTCCATAGAGATTCGGCCCTCACCGAGGCGGACAAATCTGCAATCAACTCGGCCTACGGCGCCATTGCCGGCGTCGCCGGGGTAGACGCCGACGGTATGCAGCCCACTCAGTACTCCGCCGACGGCACAACTGCGTCGATCTTCGTGCCACTCGTCGCCAAGGACGGAGACACATCCGTGGCAGGCGATGTCCTGGCGACCACCGAGCAGAACGTCATCGACGCAGCAAAACAAGCAGCTGGTGATGTCGAGGTACTCCCAGCCGGGCCAGGTGGGCTACTCGTTGCGTTCATCGACGCCTTTGCCGGTCTGGACGGAGCGCTCCTTGGCGCGGCACTCCTGGTCGTGATCCTCATCCTGCTTGTCGTGTACCGATCGCCGGTGTTGTGGTTCTTCCCGCTGTTCTCCGCGCTCCTCGCCATCGGTTTGTCGTCGATGGTGATCTATTTTCTCGCGAAAGCCGAATTACTCACTCTGACCGGACAGTCTCAAGGCATCCTTTTCGTGTTGGTGATCGGTGCCGGTACCGACTACGCCCTACTCTTGATCTCTCGCTATCGCGAAGAATTGCACACGTATCCCAACCGCTTCGACGCGATGATCAAGGCCTGGCGCGAGTCTGCGCCGGCCATCACCGCTTCGGCTGTCACCGTCATTCTCGGTCTGCTTTGCCTGACGTTCTCTCAACTCAACTCTAACAAGAGCCTCGGACCCGTCGCCGCCATCGGGATCGCCTGCACCTATCTGGTGATGATGACGTTCATGCCGGTCGCTCTGGCCGCCACCGGACGGTGGGTCTTCTGGCCGCGCAAGCCCAAGGTCGATCACGCCGCAGACCTTACGACGCACGGGATGTGGGGCAAGATCGCCGAGGCCGTCGGCAGCAAGGACCGCCCACTGTGGATCGGCGCCACAGTGTTGTTGATCATCCTGTTCGCGGCCGGGATCGGCAGTCTCAAAACCGATGGCCTGACGTCTACCGAAAGCTTCACCAATCGTCCCGACGCCGTTGTCGGACAGGAACTCTACGACTCGAAGTTCGATCCCGGAGCCGGCGCACCGGCCGTGATCACCGCAAACGCCGACCAGGCCGACGCCGTCATCAAAGCAGCCAGCGGCGTCGAAGGTATCTCGCAGGATCCCGGCGCCGTCTGCACCCAGGTGGACGTCGCAAAGGTCAGCGATTTGATCAAGACCAACCCCGCTGCCGTCGCACAAGCCGCCGCTGCGGGTTGCGCCCCTGCGGCTTTCACCGTTGCACCGATCGACGGCCGAACCATGATCAATGCAACCCTCGCCGACTCCTACGATTCGCCGCAGGCACTCGAAACTGTCAAGCGACTGCGGACTGCCGTCCACGACGTGCCCGGCGCCGACGCGCTCGTCGGGGGCAGCACGGCCACCACCCTTGATGTCCAGGCCGCCTCGGTCCGCGACAGAAACCTGATCATCCCGATCGTGTTGGTGGTGATCTTCCTGGTTCTGGCCGCTTTGCTCCGCGCTCTGCTGATCCCGGTGATTCTCATTGTCACCGTGGTGCTTTCCTTCGCGGCGACCCTCGGTGTGAGCGGATTCTTCTTCACACACGTATTCGGGTTCGCCGGGGCGGATCAATCGTTCCCGCTGTTCGCCTTCGTCTTCCTCGTCGCACTGGGTATCGACTACAACATCTTCCTGATGACCAGAGTCCGGGAGGAGACCGGAGAATTCGGCACCCGCGCAGGTGTACTGCGCGGTCTTGCGGTGACGGGCGGTGTGATCACGTCAGCCGGAATCGTCTTGGCCGCAACATTTGCCGTACTGGGCATCCTGCCACTGGTCTTCCTCGCCGAGATCGGATTTGCCGTGGCCTTCGGCGTGCTGCTCGATACGATCATCGTGCGCAGCGTCCTGGTGCCGGCACTCTCTCACGACATCGGGAAACGTATTTGGTGGCCGTCCGAACTGGCGCGCGCGAAAGACTGACCGACTACAGAAACGCTTCCTTGGTCCACAGATGAAAGAGCGCGTAGGCTCGCCAGGGTCGCCAGCGCTCGGACAACGCTGCGGCTTCTTTGCCCGACGAAACCCCCAACGCTCGCTTCAACACCAGATCGTCGGGTACGAAGGCGTCGCGATCACCGAGAATTCGAACAGTGAGATAGTCAGCGGTCCACGGTCCGATTCCCTTTAGCGCCAACAGCTCTCGCCGAAATTGGACAGGATCCGCATTCCAGGAGAGATCGAGGCCGTTCGCTGCCGCAGTTGCCAGCGTGTGCACTGTCCTTGCGCGCGCTGTGGTCAATCCGACGGCTTTCTGTATGCCCTCGGTTGATTGCGCTGCAACCACGTCCGGATCAGGGAAGGCAAGAAAATCCCCTTGCACCGGTACCCCGAATGCGCTGACAAAACGACCACCGAACGTCCTCGCCGCGCCGAGCGAAACCTGTTGTCCCAGAACAGTGAGCACTGCGGTCTCGAACCCGTCCACCGAACCGAGCACACGCAATCCTGGACGGGCGGCAACAAGTGGGGCCAACAACTCATCACTACCGAACGCCGCTTCGACAGCAGTGTGATCGGCGTCGAGGTCGAGCCAACGGCGCACGATCACCTCCAGCACTGCGGAATCCGCTACCGGCACATCGGAATCCACGACGACACCGTCGTCGGTCCACGACACCGACACGACAACGGGTCCGGAAGGCAACGGTACGACTCTGGTGTGAACACCGTCGTCGTGACGCTCGAGGCCTGCGACGCAGTGAGCCCGCAGGGCACCGGTGAGCGGTTCGACTGCATAGGGCGCCTGAAAGCGCAGCGTCACTGCGCTCACCGGCCGGCTTCCAGATCCAGCAGAATCGCTTTCAGTTCGGGGCCACCCGCGTACTGCCCGAGGCTGCCGTCGCTGCGCACCACCCGGTGACACGGGACCACCAACGGCAGCGGGTTCTTTGCACATGCGGTCCCTACGGCACGCACCGCACGTGGGCTTCCCGATGCTGCCGCGACCACCGAATAGCTTGCAGTGTGGCCGTATTCGATCTCGGGAAGATGACGCAACACTTCGCGTCGGAACCCCTTCGCGAGTTGGAAGTCCAAGCGCAGATCGAATTCTCGACGCGCACCGGCAAAGTACTCGTCCAACTCGCGAGCGACAGTGTCCAGCCTGCGCGGGTAATGAAGCACACGGGGGCTGACGGTGTCCGCCAAACGTTCCAGAACGAGGTCGTGCCCTTCGACGGCAAAGGCAACCCGCACCAGGCCGACATCGGTCGCCGCCAGGAGCAGCTTTCCGACCGGCGAATCGACGGTTCGATATGCCACGTCGATCAATTCAGCTTCGGACGCCTGAGCAGCCAGGCGCGCCCGTAGGCGGATCATGGCGTCAGCGTCAACGGCTGGAAGCGCCTCGAACACATCGTTACTCATGAGTGACTCCCTTCCGCAGCGGTAGCGGACAAGTAGGTTCTTCGTAGTGTGGCGATACCGTCGGCACCCGCGCGTCTGGCGGCCGCCGGGGTGTTGCCGAGGATGTCCGCGATCTCTGCGTACGGCAGCCCACCCAGAAAGTGATAGGCGACTGCCGCACGTTGTTTGAGCGGTAGCTGTTCGAGTGCGTCCCAGAGTTCGTGATCCCACGTTCCGGGTACGCCGATTCGCGTCGGCAACTCCGGAACGTCGTCTGTCGGCACGGCCACCCGGGCGCGCACTCGGGTGATGTCGATTGCCTTGCGGTGCGCGATGGTCACCAGCCAGGCTTCGATGTTCGCGTCCGGATTCAGATCCGGATATGCCCGCATCGCTGCGATGAACGTCTCGGACCACGCGTCCTCGGCGTCGACGGGCCCGACCACCGCGCGGCAGACACGGAGGACCACTGCACCGTATTCGGTCACGACGTCTTCGAACGGTTTGAGTGTCACGACCGGTAGACGTTCCCGATTACCGAATTGTGAGCCGAGCGCATCAGAAGAGGACATCCGATTCGCCGCCGTGCTCGCGGTCGAGCAGGAACCGCTTACGTTCGAGGCCGCCGGCGAAACCGGTCAGACTTCCGTCGCTACCGACCACACGATGGCAGGGAACGATGATGCTGATCGGATTCTTGCCGTTTGCCGCGGCGGCGGCACGGATCGCAAGCGGGTTACCCAAAGTTTGCGCGAGCTCCATGTATGTCCAGGTTTCGCCGTACGGGATCGTTCGCAAGGTATCCCACACCCGCTTCTGGAACTCGGTACCCACGGGCGCCAGCGGCACGGAGAACTCCGTGCGATCACCCTCGAAGTACTCGGTGAGCTGCGATTCGACTTCACCGAAGACCGCCGCGGAACGATCACCGAACGTGGACTCGTCCGGCTTGTGGCGATGCTCCGCCATGTACAGCCCGCAGAGGTCGTCACCTGCTGCTACCAGCGTCAACTCCCCGATCGGCGAGTCGATCACGGTGTGCGTACGGATAGCCGTCATGTCTCGATCCTTCCAGGTTGCGCGGTGCAGCAGGCAGCGGGTGAATTGACTGTCCGCGCCGGCACCGACACCTCGAAGACGCCGCTGGCCTCGTGAATGTGAGATTTACCTGTACTTTGACGTCACATCAGGCAGTATCGAGGGATGGCTCTAGTTTTGCCCGGCAGCTCCACCGTCGTCCGCTCCGTCGGCGACGTGGTGCACTGGTCCCTGTCCACGGTCGCTTTTGCGGTCACCCTGCCCACTCGACTCGAGGCGCTCCTCTTCTCGGTCGAGAGGTTGGTGGCACGCATCAACCAGATCGCCGACAACGCCGACCGCGTCGTCATCGGAGCCGCCGCCGTGACCGTTCGAGCTGAGACGCTGGTCGAGGCCGTCGAGCAGACGTCGGACATCGCGGGTCAACTCCTCGAGATCTACGAGCCCATCGCCCTACAGCTCGCGCCGCTGGCCGCCAGGTTCGCCGACGACCTTTCCGAGGCAGAGGTCAGCGCCGCGATCAAGCTGATCGACCAACTACCGGAGCTCACCGACCGGGTGGCCGCGGTGTTGCCCATCCTCGGAACCTTGGACTCCGTCTCGCCCGAGATCCACGAACTCCTCGGAGTGGTCAAGGACCTGCGGCAGGCGATCGTCGGGGTGCCTGGCTTTCACTTCTTTCGCAAGCGGGGCGAAGCCAAGCTGGATTGAAATTTCAGGCGGAGTAGCCGTTGGTCCCGGCCCGCGCCATGACGACCTTCGGAACGACCGCTCGAGACGAGAGCTTGAGCAGACCGTCCACCAACTCCACGATGTCGTCGACCTTGATCATGGTGTCCGGTGTGATCCGATCGTGTGTCCATGCCGACATGTCGGTGTCGACGTAACCGGGAGCGATGGCCGTCGCACTGACGCCGTTTCCGGATTCCTCGGCGTTGAGTGCCTCGACCATCGAAATCAGCGCAGCTTTGGTGGCTCCGTAGACGGCCAGGCCGCTCTCGGCATACACACCGGCCATCGAGGCGAGAGCGATCACCTTCGCTCCGCCGGCAAGGTCCGCGTCCGCCGCTGTACGCAGGAGCGGCAGCGACGCTTGCAATAGTGCAAACGGTGTTCGGAGATTGACGGCAACGGTCTTGTCGAAACGTCGCATCGGGTAATCCGCTACTCGCCCACTGGTTCCCACTCCGGCGTTGAGGACGAGAGCCCTCATGGAGCCGAATCGCTCATTGTGTGTGGCGACGAGTGCTGCGGCGAAGTTCTCGTCCGCCATGTCGCCGGCCGAGACGACGACGTCCGGCGATCCGGCGCGCGTAAGTTCTTCGGCGACAACGGCGAGCCGCTCGGTATCACGCGCTGTGATGGTCAGCCCGTACCCTTGCGAAGCCAAGCGTGTTGCGATGCCGAGCCCGATCCCCTTGGAGGCGCCGGTGACCAGTGCTGATCGAGTCATTCGAATTTCCCTTGCAGTGCGTTGAGTCCGGCCGAGATCAGTTCCGGCACAGAAGATCCAGCCTTGTCGAATCCCCCGCCGACGGTGGCTCCTGCTCGGAATCGGTGATCGATGCCCTGCGCCACGACGGCGAGTTTGAAGAACCCGAGCGCCATGTAGAAGTTCCAATGCGCCAGTTCACGACCCGACACGGACGAATACCGTTGCGCCAGATCGACAACGGACGGTAGCGACGGGCTCGTCCACGCAGCAGGCTCACCCAGAACCAGATCCAGCGCGGGATGCCGATAGACGCACATCATCGCGATGTCCGCCAGCGGATCGCCCAGCGTCGACAGTTCCCAGTCCACCACTGCGGCAACCTTGGTGACGTCGTTCGCCGCGAGAATCGTGTTGTCGATCCGGTAGTCGCCGTGCACGATCGACGAGGCTGATTCCGCCGGAATCAATTCCGCGAGGCTCGACGCCAACCTGTCCACGTCGGCCGAGTCCTCGGTCTTGACGCGTGACCATTGACCGGCCCACAACTTCACCTGGCGGGCTACGTAACCGTCGGGTCTGCCGAGTTCGCCGAGACCCACTTCGGTGTAGTCGACGTCGTGCAAGGCAGCGAGAACACGCACCAACTCGTCGGTGCACTGCGTGACCTGCACTGCCGGAACAGCTTCCAACTCGGTTTTGGTTCGGATCACTTGACCGGTGACGAACTGGACCACCGTGAACGACGCACCCATCACCGAGGCGTCCTCGCACAGCACGACGGTCGGCGCGACCGGCACGGCGGTGTTCTGCAACGCCGAGGTGATTCGGAACTCACGCGCAACGTCGTGCGCCGACGGCGTGAGGCCGGCCGTGGGTGGACGACGGAGAATCCACTTCGAGTTGTCGTCGAAGATTCCGTAGGTGAGATTGGATTTGCCGCCTGAAATCAGTTCGGCTCGCAACTCACCGCTCACCTCGACGCCTGCGGCTTGCAGATACTTGTGGAGCGCCGCGAGATCGAGTCCTGGAAAGTCCGTCACTTCGACTCCTCCCGAGCAGCGCGCTTCGCAGCTCCGACAACACGTTTCGCAATTGCCCAGCGATGAACCTCGGACGGGCCGTCGTAGACGCGGAAGGGACGCACTTCGCGGGACAAGCGTGCCAGCGGCAGATCGCCGGACACGCCCATTCCGCCACACATCTGAATGGAGCGGTCCACGATCCGGAAGATCGCCTCGGCAGCGTAGGTCTTGGCGATGGACGTCGCGTTGCTCGCGTGCCCGCCCTGATCGAGTTCGAAGCAGGCCTGCACCAGAAGTGCGCGGCTGGCTGCGATGTCGATCTCGTTGTCGGCGACCATCTTCTGGATCATTCCGAGATCACCGAGTTTCGAGCCGAAGCCTTCTCGTTCGGCAACTCTGGCCACGGCGACGTCGTGGCCGCGGCGCGCTGCACCGAGCCAGCGCATCACGTGCGTCATGCGGGCGGGACCGAGGCGAACCTGCGCGTAGGCGAAACCTTGATCGACCTCACCGAGAACGGCCTCGTCGGGTACGAAGAGATCCTCGAACGTGACCTCGCAGTGCCCACCGATCATGGCCTTGTCGAGGGTGTCGATGTGTCGACCCACTACCAGGCCGGGAGTGTCCGTCGGCGCCAGGAACATGGTCGCTCCGCCGCGCTGCCCGGGCTCGCCGGACGTGCGCGCCATGATGATGAAGAACCCGGCGCCGTCGGCGCCGGTGATGAACCATTTCTTACCGTTGATCTTCCAGCCACCGGGGACTTTTTCGGCGCGGGTGTTCAAAGCCGAGGGATCGGATCCCGCTCCGGGCGCGGGTTCGGTCATGGCGAATGCCGACCGCATGTCCCCGCTTGCGAGCGGCGCGAGGAACTGCTGCTTCTGTGCTTCGTTCGCCACGTGGGCCAGCATGTGAACGTTGCCCTCGTCCGGCGCCGCGATGTTGAGCGCCGTCGGCCCGAAGAGGGAGTAGCCGGCTTCCTCGAAGACCGGCGCGCGATCACTCATGTTGAGTCCGTGGCCGCCGTACTCGATCGGTGCATGCGGTGCGAAGACACCGGCTTCTTTTGCTGCCGACTGCATCTCGATGCGGATGGCATCGCCACCCGCTACAGCGATGTCACCGGCGTGTTCGTCTTCGATGGGGAGCACTACGTTGCGCGTGAAGTCGCGCGTCTTCTCGATCAGCGCCACCACCTCGGGCGCGTACGTCAGATCGATTGCCACCAGCCACCTCCGAAAGAACATCCCGACCGAGCGATCGCTCGGTATCAGCACTCTCGCACACGCCGACGCGTCGGGTCAACAATCCTCGAGCATTGCCTCGCCCTGATCGAGCCGGCCGGCAACCACCATGTCGCGGTACAGATCGTCCTTGTCCATGAGCTCGTCATGGTTGCCGATGTTCCGGATCCGACCGTCTTCCATGACCACGATCCAGTCGGCGTCACGCACCGTCGAGAGCCGGTGAGCGATAGTCACCACGGCCCCGGTGCGCGCACGTTCGTTGATCGCGTCGACAATCGCGGCTTCGGTGAGCGTGTCGACCTGGGCAGTGGCTTCGTCGAGCAGAAGCAAAGCACTCGGCCGCAGAACTGCGCGCGCCATCGCGATCCGCTGACGTTGGCCGCCCGACAGCGAAGTGGCCGTCAGAGCGGTGTCGAGTCCGTTGGGCAGGGCCTCGATCGCGTCGTCGAGCCGGAGCAAGCGCAGAACGGCCTGGACTTCTTCGTCCGTCGCATCGGGATGGCTGAAGACGACGTTCTCCCGAATCGTTCCGGGCACCACCGGTGTCTCCTGCTCCACGTATGCGAGACTCTCGCGCACAGCGCGGTGATCGAGCGCGTCGTAACCGACTCCATGCAGGAGAACCTCACCCGATCGCGGTTCGACAAATCGCAGCACGGTCGAGAGCAAGGTCGTCTTTCCTGCGCCCGACGGGCCGACGATGGCCATGTGCCCACGCGTCGGAATGACCAGCGAGACATCGCGCAACGCCGGCCGGTTCGATCCGTGGTAGCTCACGGTGACGTCGCGCAACTCGATCAGCGGCGCGGCAGCGCTCGTTTTCGCGACCACGTCCACGACCTCGTCGTACTGCTCGGTGGGCAACGACTGCATCTCGCGAATCCGGATAGCTGCCGCGATTCCCGACTGAACGGAGGTCACGTTCTGCGCAAGCTCCGACACCGGCCCCATCAGGGTGAAGGCGTAGAGCAAAAACGCGATGAGCGTCGAGACTGCCATTTCGCCGTCGGCGACTCGCCAGGCACCGAAGCCCAGGATGGCAATGATCGATCCTTGAATGGCGGTCCACGCGACAGTCCACGCGGTTGCCGACACTCGCACCGCCGTGATCGCATGCTTTTTCGCATCGGACGCATTGTTCGTCACCAGAGCCCCGACGCGATCCTCGGCGAGGGAAACCTTGACCGTCCGGATCGCACGCAAGCCACCCTCGAGAACGCCGCCGAGCTGACCGAGCGATTCCTGGGTTCGCGCTTCCGCTGCGGAAATCCGAGGCATCAGAACCGCAAAGAGTATGGAGGCGAACACGATTGCCACCATGGTGACGCCCAACAACGGCAGATCCAGTACGCCCATCAGAACAATCGTTCCGATGGTCAACGCGGCTGCGTTCAGAATATTCACCGCGGCCGACGACGCAGCCTCCCGCAGCAACAAGGTGTCAGACGTGACCCGGGTGACCAATTCACCCACGGATCGCGATTGCAGCGCCGGCACCGTCGCAGCGAGGAATCGCCTCACCAGCGACGACCTGGCGTCGAAGACAACCTTCTCGGCGGCGGTTCCGAGAACGATCCACTGAGCACAACCGAGCACGGCACCGACGATCAGAAGAACGACGAGCGTGAGGATCGGTCCTTTCAGCGACGCACCGGTATCGAGGGTGTCGAGAACCCACTTGGTGACCATGGGCGTTGCCAGCGTCGCCGCGGAGCCGCACAGCGCCAATACCAATCCGAGGAGGAGCGACGGCAGATGCGGTCGAGCAAACTCCGAGAGGACGCGGAGATTGCTCCATTTCGGTGCGGGCTGAGAAGCGTCGGATTCAAGCATGAATTTATGGAACACGAATGTTCCATAAAGGGCAAGAGAAATTCCGATTCGGAAACACTGGATACCGAAACCGGACACGGCTACGCTTCGGATTCGTGACAACGATCCACAGCGCACCAGAACAAAGCGCGACCCGCGAGCGCACACGGAAGGCCATCCTCGATGCTGCCGTTTCGGTGTTCGCATCCAAGCCTGCTGCGACCCTCAGCGAGATCGCGTCGGCCGCAAAGGTCGGCCGGACCACTTTGCACCGCTATTTTCCCGAACGGTCAGACCTGGTCGACGCAGTCGCGGCCGAGGCCACCCGCGCCGTCGGAGAGGCAGCAGCAGCAGCTCGACTCGGCGAGGGTACCGGAGCCGAAGCACTGGTTCGCCTGTGCCATGAATACTTCGAACTGGCCGACCTCTTGACGGTCCTGTTCTTCACTCCCGGTGTGTATCAAGAAGATTCGTTTGCCGAGTCCGCGTCGAACGACGACTCAGTCACCGATGCCATCGAGCGCGGACACTCCGACGGTTCCATCGACCCCGACATGGGTTCGGACTGGGTGCAGAACCTGCTGTGGTCACTGCTCTACACGTCGATGGACTACGTGAACCGCGGTTCCGGGACGCGACTACAAGCCTTGGATCTGACGGTTCGCAGCCTCCGCCGCGGAATCGCCCCCGATCCCGCGGTCTAGGTTGTCGGCTGCTTGGACTGCGGCGCGCCGTTTGGTCACACCTAATTTTCGATAGATCGAGCGAATGTGAGTCTTCACGGTGGGATAGGCGATGCCGAGGTGCGCAGCGATCTCGTCAGCAGTCATCGTGGTCCGCAGAAAGGTGAGAATCTCTTTCTCTCGTTCCGTCAGGACTCCCGTGAGCTGAGACGAAAGCTGGTTCCGTTTTTCCAGAATCGTGCGCAGGAACTCGTGGTGTCTCGACCACCGGACCGCGTGCGCTGTCAGGAGGTCGACAACAACCGGATCGCCGCTCAGAAATGGGGCGAGAATCCGCTCGGGGATTGCTTCCGCCAGCGCACGATCCAACTGCTCGTGCGCCTGCGGTCCACGCCCGGCGACGGAGCTCAGGGCGGCAGACGTGACAAGGGTGCTCACCAGCGCGTATCGCGGCAGCGCGGCCGAGGTTGCCAAGCGAAGCGCTTGAGCCGACGGTTCCGGATCCCCCATGACTCGGTAGAGCTCCGCGAGAAGCGCGTGAGCGACCGCAGCACCTGTTCTGGTCAGCGTGGGCATTGCGATGCGGCGAGCTTGCTCGTCCTGTCCTTGAGCGTGGGCGAGCCAGGCCGTTGTGACGCGCCGCAGCGTATCCCAAGGAATGCCGTGCTTGTCCGCAGTGCTCACGCCTCGCAGCAGACGAGCGGCGTTGTGGTATCGGTCTTCCCGGTTCAGAGCGATCAGGCTCATCACCAGGTACAGACGGGCGAGCGCCTCGAAATTGGTTCCAGGGCTGCCCTCCTCGATGATCGAGTCGAACTGAGCGATCGCCTCCTCGAAGTCGCCACGCCAGTAAGCGATGCACCCCCGATTCGACTGTGGGAGACCACCTTCGAAGCGTTCCCAATCGGACGCCACATCTCGCGCAGGAAGGCCGTCGAGGATCTGTTCGGCTTCGGTGAATGCTCCCGCGTGGGTCAGTGCAAAGGCCAAGTTGGACTGTGCAAGACGCAATGTCTCCGTGCGCGACTGCAACTGCGCCTCGTCGCCGGCCGAGCGAAGTAGCGCGATGGCACGAGGAAGGTCACGACGAAGCCTGACCTCGGTCCACCCGAGGAGGAACAGCGCGGACGGGTAATCATCCTCGGGCTCACACTGGGCGAGCGCGTGACGCGCGCGATCGGCGATGACGGCCTTGGTCGAGGTGTCCGGAGCGAGCAGCAGGTCGGTGAAGCAGACGACAAAATCGTCGGACGCCACCCGCAGACCCTGCCCGCGGAGAAACTCAGCGCCGTACGGATCACCGCTGAGATCGCGGCAGCACGCCCGTATCAGCAGGATGTGCGGATCGTGGGGATCGGGATGAGCAAGGCAGAGCTGCTCGAGTTCCCTGGTGTGAGATTCGAGAATCAAACGAAGCCAGTTTTTCCGCAGGACTCGTCGAGCCTGCTCCGCCTCACCAGAGGCGAGTGCGTCACGCACGGCTTCGATCATGTGTCGAAGATACTCGAGACGTTCGATGTCCGTGGAAATCCGGTCTCATCCGCTTCGGATGAGACCGCGATCGAAGCCTGCGGAAACCAGTGAGAATTGCCGGAATCAACCGAAATGCGCTAGTCGGCGGAATCCCGGTGCGCAGGCCTGACACGAAACGGATAAGACACATGAGCTTCTGGGAAAGCCTCGGCTGGATGCTGTGGGCAACCGTCTTCATCGGATATCTCTTCGCGCTGTTCGCGATCATCGCCGACCTGTTCCGCGACCACAAGCTCAGCGGTTGGTTGAAGGCCGTCTGGGTGTTCTTCCTACTCTTCCTGCCCATCCTCACCGCGCTCGTCTATCTCGTCGCCCGCGGCGAAGGGATGACGGAACGCAGCAACAAGGCCGCACGCGACGCCGAGAAGGCCGCCGAATCGTATATCCGCGAGGTCGCGGGGAAGAGCCCCAGCGAGGAGATCGCCGCAGCCGCAGCACTGCTCGAAGCCGGAGCGATCAGCGAGGACGAGTTCGCCGCACTCAAGCTGAAGGTCCTCTCGTGAGTGCCGCGCGTTTCGGCCCCGTCGACTTCTACCTTCTCGGCCTGCCTGGGCAGAGCCTCGACCCGGCCGCGCTCTCCGCCTTGACCGACCTTACGGATACCGGCCTGGTGCGGCTGCTCGATCTGATCGTCATCTCCAAGTCCGAGGACGGTGAACTCACCCTCATCGAAGTCGAGGAGTTGCCGAACGGCTTCGAGATCAACGTCGAGATGCTCGGCGCGTCCGGTCTGCTCGGGCATGAGGACATCACCGAACTCGCGGCAGCCATTCCCACCGGCGCTGCAGCGCTGCTGGTCGCGCTCGAGCTGGTCTATCAGCGTGAGCTCGCCGCCCGCACCGCTGCGTCAGGCGCGGTGCTACTGGGTTATGAGCGGATACCCGCACCCGTCGTCAATGCCCTCATGGACACGATCATCCCGGAATTGGAGGTCTGACATGCCGTACATCCCGAGACGAGGCCGCCCCGGACTACTGGGCCTCGCCGCCCGCACCGCGGTCGTCACCGGTACCGCGACCGCCGTCAGCGACGGTATGGCCACCCGCCGGCAAAGGAGAGCTCAGGCCGACTACGAGCAGGCGCAGTACGAATTCGCCCAGCAGCATGCCGCACTCCCGATGCCCACACCCGCACCCGCGGCCCCGGTCGATCTCGTCACCGAGTTGCAGAAACTCGGCGACCTCAAATCACAAGGCCTGCTGAGTGAGGCCGAGTTCCAAGCCGCCAAAGCGCGACTGCTCGGCTGATTCACCCCGACAGAGGCGAGGGATTCCCGCTCTCGCTTCCATACCCGACACCGAATGGAACCCGCTATGTCCACGATCGCCGTCAACGTCCTGAACTTCAATCGGGCAGAATCCGATCTCATGTTCGCTCGCCTGGCCGCGGGCGTCGGCCTGGGCACGTGGAACCACACTCGTGATCTCGGGTCACTCGACAACCAGCCGATCATCCGCCAGAACCGCGACACTCTGTACAGCAGCGCGATCATCGACGTGCGCGAGAACGTCACGATCACGGTGCCCGATACCGGCAAGCGCTACATCTCCGTGTGGGTGGTCAGTCAAGATCATTACGGTCCCGTCATCCTGCGCGACCCGGGAGAGCACCTGCTCACGCGTGAATTGGTCGGGACCGACTACGCCGCACTGATCGTGCGCATCCTCGTCGATCCGAACAGCCCCGAAGACGTCGCCGAGGTGAACCGGTTGCAAGACGCCCTCAACATCGACGGCGGCGGAACGGGAGAGTTCCCGTTGCCCGACTACGACGAGCAATCGCAGACCGAGACCCGCGACGCACTCCTCGCACTCGCGCGTGGCATCACCACGTACGACCATTCATTCGGTACCGCTGCGGAAGTCGATCCGATCAGGCACCTGCTCGGTACCGCATCCGGCTGGGGTGGCCTTCCCGAGTACGAGGCCACCTACGTCAACTTCGACGAACGTCTCCCGGTCGGGGAATACCGTCTCCGCCTGAACGATGTTCCCGTGGATGCGTTCTGGTCGGTCTCGCTGTACAACGCGGCCGGATACTTCGAAGAGAACGCTCTGGGCGTCAACAGCATCAACAGCCTCACGGCCACCCCAGACTCCGACGGCAGCACCACCATTCGCTTCGGGGTCCATCTCGACGGCGTCGCGAACGCACTGCCCATCATGCCCGGGTGGAACTACGTACTGCGCCTGTACCGCCCCCGTCCCTCCGTGCTCGACGGCACCTGGACGGCGCCTCGTCCCGAAGCCCTGCAGCAAAGCGTTCCCCACGCACACACCACTCTCGGGTGACTCGACCTGATCACGGAGGTACAAGCCATGCGTCTGTTATTTCAGCTCATTTCGCAATGTGTTCTCGGCGCGATCGCGCTGATCGTCGTGCATTTTGCTCTTCCCGGGGTCAGCCTGAGCGTGAACGGCTTCTTGGCTGCTATCGGTGTATTCACCCTCGCACACATGATCCTCGGCCCATTCGTGCTCAGCGTGGCACTGCACTACGCGGCTCCGCTCGCGGGTGGTGTCGGCTTGGTCGCCACACTGCTCGCGCTCTGGGTTGCGACCCTGGTCCCCGACGGTATCGAGATCAGCGGCGTCGGGTCCTGGATCCTCGCCCCGATCATCGTGTGGGTGATCACGGCATTGGGCGGGTGGATCTTCATGGCTCTCGTCATCGACAAGTGGATCAAGAGACGCAATGCCGAAAAGCTCGTGCGCAGTGTGCAGAAGGCATGAATGATCAGTTCGGAAACGGAACCCACAAGGAGTCAGCCATGCCAACTCACCCGCTCGATCGCCGCGTTCTCCTGAAGACCGCTCCGAACTTCCGGGACCTCGGTGGCATTCCTGTTGCGGACGGCACCGTCCGCGCGGGCGCGCTCTATCGTTCGGCGACTCTGGCGAAACTCGACGGCGACGACCTTGCCGCGGTCGCCGACTTGGACGTCCGGACGGTATACGACCTGAGGACCGCCGCCGAGCGCGACGGCGCACTCGACAATCTCCCTGACTCGACGCGCACAGTCTGGCTCGACGTACTTGCCGACAATGCCCAAAACGCCGCGGCCACTGGACTACTCATGACGGACCCGGTCGCATACGCCGAGACCATCAGCGATGGACGTGGGATCGCACAGATGGAGGAAGCCAACCGCAACTTCGTCAGCCTGCCGTCCGCTCTAGACGCCTATCGCACGTTCTACCTCGACCTCATCGACGAAAAACGCACCGGGGCAGCACTTTTCCACTGCACCACCGGCAAGGATCGAACCGGGTGGGCCGCGACCTCTTTCCTACTCCTCCTCGGGGCCGACGAAGCCGATGTACGCGCCGACTACCTGGAGACGAACACCGATCTGGCTCCCATGACAGAACCGATCCTCGACTTCGCCGCGAGCAAAGGCGTTGACGCAGAAGTGCTACGACCCCTCCTCGGAGTCCGTGACAGCTATTTCGACGCAGCTCTCGACGAAATGCGCACGCACTTCGGCACCGTCGAGGACTACGCAATCAACGGACTGAAGCTCACCGCAGAGCAACTCACCGCGCTCCGCGAGCGGTTCACATCCCGATCGGCCTTCATCAGCGCGACGTGATCGAAGCTCTCGGCGGGCAGGAATCCGTGCCCTCGTCCTGCTTCTTCGGGCGATTGCCCACCCGGGTGACCACGACGACGGCGACGATGCCCACCGCCAAGCCGAGCGCGGTGAACGGAGTGAAGGATTCTCCGAACATCAGTGCGCCCCAGACCGCGGTGACGGGGGCGATCAAGAACATCAGGGTGTTGACGGACGTAATGCCGATGCGGAGGAGCAACAGCCAGTACAGCCCGTAACCACCGAAGGTGGACAACACGATCAACCAGAGCAACGCGATCCAGAATGTGCTGACACTCGGCGGTACGGCAGCATCCGAGACGATCGCCAGAGTTGTGAAAACTATTGCGCTGGTTGAGCAGTGGATGACCAAAGCCTGCAGTGGCGGTGTGGACGTGGGAGCGCGTTGCTGGACGAAGGTGGATGCAACCAGGCTGAGCATCCCCAGGAACGGAATCGCGTACGCCCACCACGGCGCCGATGTACCGGCCCCGGCATCGGCTGCCGTGACCATCACGACGCCGCCCATTCCGATCGCCAAACCGACCCACTGCATACGCGGGACTGCGACACCGAGGACCGGACCGAGCAGCGCGGCAGCCACCAGCGGCTGAATACCGTCGATCAGCGCAGTTGTTCCGGTGTTCACGCCGAGATCGACTGCCCAGTACACCGACAACAGGTAGCCGCTCTGGGAGAGCATCCCGATCACCACCTGCCTGCCGAGAGCCCGTGGTGTCGGCATCGTGTTCTGGCGCCGGGCGGAGAACCAGACAATCGGGAGCAGTACCACCGCGAGCGGGAGAAAACGCCACATCAGCAGCGTGGGGACCCCGGCACTGCCGGCGCCTAGTTTGGCTCCGATGAATCCCGAACTCCAGCACGCGACGAACAGGACCGACAAGGTAGCCGTCACGGCAGATCTCGAGGTCACGATCCGAGGTATACCGATCTGTTTACTCATGAGCCCGACTATACAGATCGGTATACTTTTGTCCATGGCAGAGGAATCCACACCCGAATTGACTCCGAAAGCGCGTCGCATTCTGGAGTCTGCGTCGAAGCTGTTCTACGAAAAGGGGATTCATGCCGTAGGCGTGGATACCGTCGCACTGGACGCCGGGGTCACGAAGAAGACTTTGTACGAACGGTTCGGCTCGAAAGACGGTCTCGTCGTTGAATACCTGAGGGCTCGAGATCGGCGGTGGCGAATCTTTCGCGACGAGAAGCTCGCATCAGCCGGAGCTAGCCGCGCCGAACAGTTGAGTGCGGTATTCGACGCTTCCGCCTCCTGGTCCAAGGCGAGCGGAGGCAAAGGGTGCAGCATGATCAACGCGCACGCCGAGTTCAGCGATCACTCACATCCGGTGTTCGCTGTCATCGCCGAACAAAAGCGGGAGATGTCAGACCTTTTCCGGCGCATTCTGGCGACGGACGGACTAGCCGACGAACGTCTCGTCGAGGCAATCATGCTGCTTCACGAAGGTGCCCTCGTCGCAGACGGGATCGGTATCGGCACCGACCCCTTCGGCGCCGGCCGGGACGCGGCGCTCGAATTGCTCAAAAATTCAGACTGATTCGCGCAGTTGCCCCCACAGTCACTCCCCCACCCGCTTCGCCCCCACAGTCACTCCCCCACCCGCTTCGCCCCCACAGTCACTCCCCCACCCGCTTCGCCCCCACCATGCGCCTCGCTATCTCCAAATACCTCTCCACCAACTCGTCCGGAGACAACTCACCGTCCGGTCGGTACCAGACCGCGACGGCGACGCACATCGTCACCACGGCTCTGCTGGCGTCCTCGGGATGGTCGGCCTCGAACACGCCCGAAGCGACGCCGTCGAGGACGATCCGGTCCACCTGCTTCTGCTGTTCGTCGCGCTGGGCGATGTAACCAGCCCGGCTGTCGGGCTCCATGCTGCGGATCTCCGAGGAGGCGACGAACGACTGCTCGCGCCGAAACATGTGGAACCGCAACAGAGATTCGATCACCGCGTCGAAGCGATCAGAGGGATCGTCCCCGGCATCGAGTTCGGCGGCGCGGCTTCGCTCCAACAACTCCGTCATCACAACGGTCGCCAGACCGATCAGCAGAGCCTGCTTGGACGGGTAGTGGTGGTAGAGCCCCGGCACCGACAGCCCGGACCGCGACGCGACGTCACGGATCGAAGTCCCGTGATAGCCCTGCTCGACGAACGCCTCCAACGCCGCAGCGAGCGGTTTCGGTAGTCCCAGGTCTTCGTAATCGCGCCAGGACCCGCGTACCGGAAGCTCGTTCGTCATACCGATACCGTAGATCGCTCTTGCGCCGCCGCCGAACACGTCGGAGCCATTGGTTAGAGTCGGTGTTCACCGAAAGACAGGGACCAGTCATGATCCATGTTCGCCACACCGCGGTTGCTGCCGTGCCGGTTGATGTCGCCTTCGACTACATCGACAACTACCGCAATGTCCCGACGTGGATGTTCGGTGTTTCCGAGTTCACCCCGTTCGGAGAGTTCGATCAGGGACTCGGCGCCACGTTCGACGCGGCCATGCAGATCGGGCCGAGCACGTTGCGCTCCAAACTCGAGGTCACCGAGTGGGAGAAGAATCGGATCATCAAGCTGTCCTCGCTCGGCGGTGTATCCAACTCGTCCACGTGGGAGTTCGCCGCGATCGACGATTCCAAGACCGAGCTTTCCGTCGACTTCGCCTACAAACTGCCTGGCGGCATTGCCGGCAAGGCACTCGGCCGATTGATCGGGCCGTTCGTCGAAAACGCTGTCAAGAACAGCGAGGAAACACTGCGCCACAGCCTCGAGGAGCAGTTCGCGGCCCGCGGCGAAGGCTGAAACTACCCGCGGTCGCCTTCGAGTCCCAGCGCGTTGGCCCACACCTGAGTAGCCGTCTTGACGACGTCCTCGAACGGGACGGGGTTGCCGTCGGCGCCAGGTTCCTCGGAGACGAATGAACTGTAGGCAAGACGGCTCACCATCGCCGACAGTGCTCGGGAAGCCAACAGCGGGTCCAACGAGGCATCTGCCTTGCCAGCTGCTTGCAAGCGTTCGATGGCTCGGGCATTACGAGAAATGAAGGTCTCGGCTCGGTCCCGACGCAGTTTCGCGAAGGCCGGATCGATGTGCGATACCTGCTCGAGTAGGCCCATGAGTTTGGCGTTGCGGCGAAAAGCCGTCAGGTAGGCACGGTTGCTCGATTCGAGGACCGCATACGGATTGTCGACGTCGCGGACCCGTCCCATGCCTGGGTGCAGCATGTCTTCCTGCGCGACGTCGAGAACTGCGGCGAAGATCTGCTCTTTGTTGTCGAAGTAGGTGTAGAACGTGCCGGTGGAGCAGTTCGCTTCCTTGGTGATGTCCGTGAGACGGGCGTCGAGATACCCTGCGCGCTCGAACACCGTTCGAGCCGCTGCGACCAGAGAAGCCCTGGTCCGGACGCCGCGGGCAGTCACCGGCAGGTCACGCAGAAGCTCCGTCGCAGCCATGGATGGTGGCGGACGGTCTTCCCAGTTCTCCTGAGGTTCGGCGCGAGAGGTCACCAGCTACTTATACGGCAAAGCCGGCGACATCTGGGCATCGGCGTCAGGTGATGGTGATTCCTCCGTCGACGGCGATGGTCTGACCGGTGACGTATCCGCCGGCCTCGGACGCGAGCCACACCATGGTGGCCGCGAGCTCTTCCGGATCGCCCATGCGGCCGAGGATCAGGCGCGAAGCCATCGCGTCCAAGTAACCGTCGTTGTATTGGTCCGTCATTTCCGACTTGAAGAAGCCGGGCGCGATCGCGTTGACGCGAATGCCCTTGCGCGTTCCCCACTGCTGTGCGAGGTCGCGGGTCAATCCGACGACGCCTGCCTTGCTCGCCGCATAGGCGGCCTGCGGGAGTCCGGCGGTCGTCAATCCGAGAATGCTCGAGATGTTGACGATGGAGCTGCCCGGGAGCATGACGCGGCCGCAGGCCTGCGCTGCCCAGTAGGACCCATTGAGGTTGATGTCGATGACGGCGCGGAACTGGTCCGGGGTCTCGCGGGTCGCCGGAACGGCAGTTCCGACGCCGGCGTTGTTGACCAGCACGTCCACGCGGCCGAACTTCTCCATCGCGGCGTCGACCATGTTCTGAGCCTGAGCCGGATCGACGATGTCGGTGGCCACGCACAATGCTTCGCGGCCTGCGTCACGCACGAGCTTGGCCGTGTCTTCGAGCTTGTCGACGCGGCGAGCAGCGAGGACGACGTCCGCGCCGGCCTCTGCTGCGGCTTTCGCAAACGCCACCCCGAGGCCCGACGACGCACCGGTCACGATGACCACTCGATCGGTCAGAGAGAACTTGTCGAGAACAGACATGCGCGGTGATGCTCCTGTGTCGTCGGGTTCGGGAAGTGGCGGTTGCAGTGACGTATCGACTGCAGTTGCGAAATTACAGGCCGAGATCGCGGCCGATGAGTTCCTTCATGATCTCGTTGGATCCGGCCCAGATCTTGGTGACGCGGGCGTCCATCCACGCGCGAGCGGCGCGGTACTCGGTCATGAAGCCGTAGCCACCGTGCAACTGAACGCAGTGATCGAGGACCTCGTTCTGCACCTGCGCGGTCCACCACTTAGCCTTGGCGGCGTCGATGGCGGTCAGCTCGCCGGCAGCGTGTGCCGCGACGCAGTTGTCGACGTAGGCCTGGGTGACCTCGATGCGGGTGACGAGATCCGCGAGAAGGAATTTGTTCCACTGCAACGAGCCGATCGGCTGACCGAAAGCCTTGCGGTCCTTGGCATATTGCAGCGTCTCTTCGAGGATCGGAGCGGCGTGCGCGATGTTGGACACCGCAGCGCCGACGCGCTCCTGCGGCAGCATTTCCATCATGTGGATGAAGCCGCGGTCGATCTCACCGATGATGTTGGTGGACGGCACGCGAACGTTCTCGAAGAACAGTTCGGCGGTATCGGACTCGTGCTGGCCGACCTTGTCGAGCTTGCGTCCGCGCTCGAAGCCTTCCATGCCGGTCTCGACGGCAAAGAGGGTGATGCCCTTGGACTTCTTCTCGGGACTGGTCCGAGCCGCCACGATCACGAGGTCGGCGTTGTAGCCGTTGGTGATGAAGGTCTTGGAGCCGTTGATGATCCAGTCGTCGCCGTCCTTGACCGCAGTGGTCTTGAGCGAGGCGAGGTCGGATCCACCGGAAGGCTCGGTCATGCCGATGGCCGTCAGCATCTCACCGGTGCAGAACTTGGGCAGCCAACGCTGCTTCTGCTCTTCGGTGGTGAGCTGAACGAGGTAGGGAGCAACGACGTCGGCGTGAATGCCGAAGCTCGAGGCAACAGCTGCACTGGCGCGCGAGAGCTCTTCGGCCAGAACCGCGTTGAAGCGGTAGTCGCCGGCTTCGCTTCCGCCGTACGCCTCCGGAACCTCGAGTCCGAGGAAGCCGTTGCGTCCCGCTTCGAGCCAGATTTCACGATCGATGAAGCGCTGGTCGATCAGCTTCTCTGCGACCGGAAGGATGTTCCGGTTGACGAATTCGCGAGCAGATTCGCGAAATGCCTCGTGATCGGGTCCGTACAGAGTGCGACGCATGACGAGTTGCTTCCTTTCGGCGTGGCAAAGCCACACGTAACGATATTCCTAAGCATTCGCTTAGAATCTAAGCACCTGCTTATAGTGAATCGAGAGCGGGATATTGTCAACATCGAAATCCGTCACACCTGGAGGAAACCGTGAGCGATTCACCTGACGTGGTGATCAGCCCCTCCAAAGCTGCGGCCCGTATCCGCGCGGCAGCCGTGGACGCTTTTGCCTCTGCCGGCTACGGCGGCACCACCACCCGTGACATCGCCGCGCGACTCGACATGAGTCCCGCCGCCATGTACCCGCACTACCGCTCGAAAGAAGAACTGCTTTTCGCGATCAGCTTCGAAGGCCACACCGAAGCGTTGAAGGTGGTCGAGGGCGCCGACCGACCGGGTGAAGAACCGTCGGTTCGCTTGCAGGAACTGATCAGCACCTTCGCCAGTTGGCAGGCGGGGCACCATTCACTCGCTCGCGTCGTCCAGTACGAACTCACTGCCCTCACACCAGAGCACTACCGAACCGTCGTCGCGCTTCGCCGCAGCACGACGCGGGTGGTCCGGGAGGTTGTCGATGCCGGCGTGCAGTCGGGCGATTTCACGATCCCCGATGCCGAAGGCGTCACCCTCGCCTTGATGTCCCTGTGCGTCGACGTGTGCCGCTGGTTCCCGGCCGGCAACTACACGAATCCGGAAGACATCGGAAAACTGTACGGAGACCTGGCATTGAGGATGGTGGGCGCCGCCCGAATCAGGTGACGCCGACCGCAGAAAGGACTCGGCCAGTGGCCAACCGCACCTATCTCTACTCGACCCCTGTTGCCCCGCATGAGAATCCGGCTGCCGCTCGCGCCCGAGGTCTCACCGGTATCTCCGAGTGGTCGTACGCGATTCCGCTGGTCCCGAGGATCCTTGTGTCCGTGAATCCCTTCGCCCACCAGTCGATCATCTGGGACGACACCCCAGACCTGATCGCGGTCACCGCGCCCTGTGGTCCTGGTATCGCCCGGCTCGAAGACTTCCTCGGCCGCATCGATCATCCCGAACTCGGCCCGATGGCCGGCGATGCGCTGCGTTTCCTGCGCAGCCACACCGAACCCGACCACTACTTCGTCCTCGAGTGCGGCGAGATCTTCGACATGGACGACGAACCGTTCGCCGAACAGGGCGCGGCCCTGATGACCGGTCTGGCGGACATCGACGCCGAGATGGAGGCGGCTCTGGCCACACTCGCACCCGCCAAGCCGCGCTTCTGGGAGCGGCTGTTCACGCCGACTCAGGAGAGCGTCGAGGAACCGCTACGCGAGCTCGGCCTCGGTTACTGGTCCGAGACCCTGTACTTCGATCTCGACGTCCCTCGATAAGAGCACCGGCGCAACCAAAGGTTTCAGACCGGGTGGTCCGCAAACAGGTACCCTCGGATTTCGTGTCCGACTACGCCACCGATCTGCCAACCGCTGCGTCCACCGTCCTCGGCGGTTGGGGTCGCACAGCCCGAACGACCTCGCACGTCGTTTCGACCCCTGATGTAGAGGCGATCGCTAAGGCCGTCGCCCGCGTCGCAGACGACAACGCGGACAAGCCGTTGCACCTCCGACGTGGAGTCATCGCTCGTGGTCTGGGCCGGTCTTACGGAGACAACGCGCAGAACACCGGCGGCTTGGTCATCGACATGACCGCCTTCCGTCGAATTCACAAGATCGATGCCGAGTCCCGTCTCGTGGAGATGGACGCGGGAGTCTCTCTCGATCAGCTGATGCGCGCGGCACTACCGTTCGGCCTCTGGGTCCCGGTTCTCCCCGGAACACGCCAGGTAACCATCGGCGGAGCGATCGCCTGCGATATTCACGGCAAGAACCACCACGCCGAGGGCAGCTTCGGAAATCATGTCCGCTCGATGAATCTGCTCACTGCTGACGGCAGTATCCGAACCTTGGAGCCGCATGGCCCGACATCCGAGCTCTTCTGGGCTACCGTCGGCGGGATCGGACTGACCGGGATCATCCTGCGCGTCACCCTCGAGATGACGCCGACCGAAACGGCGTATTTCGCCAACGACGGCGCTCTGACCGCGAGTCTTGATGAAACCGTCGCTTTTCACAGCGACGGCAGCGAAGCCGACTACACGTATTCGAGCGCCTGGTTCGATGCAGTCAGTGCGCCGCCGAAGCTCGGCCGGGCCTCGATCACGCGTGGTTCGTTGGCGACCGTCGACCAGCTTCCGCTGAAATTGCAGAAGAATCCGTTGAAATTCGATGCGCCACAACTGTTCACGACACCGGATGTTTTCCCCAACGGCTTGATGAACAAGCTTTCGGCGTCAGCGATCGGCGAGTTCTACTACCGCACCGGCGGCAACTACGTCGGGAAGGTGCAGAACCTGACGCAGTTCTACCATCCGCTCGACCTCATCGGTGAGTGGAACCGTGCCTACGGGTCCAAGGGATTCCTGCAATACCAGTTCGTGGTGCCCGTCGACGCGGTGGACGAATTCAAGAGCATCATCCGCGATATCCAGCGTTCGGGACACTACTCAGCTCTCAACGTCTTCAAACTTTTCGGCGAGGGAAACGCAGCGCCACTGAGCTTTCCGATGTCCGGGTGGAACGTCGCCTTCGACTTCCCGATCAAGTCCGGCCTGGGTGAGTTCGTCGCTTCCCTCGACGAACGGGTACTCGAATTCGGCGGTCGCCTCTACACCGCCAAGGACTCTCGGACTACCGCAGCAAGGTTCCACTCGATGTATCCGCGAATCGACGAGTGGATCCAGATACGCAGAAATATCGATCCGACAGGTGTTTTCGTGTCCGACATGGCCCGAAGACTCGAATTGGTCTGAGGCGCCGCTCAGTCCGAGATCTCACCCAACCGACGCTCCAGGTAGGCCCGCTCCGGTTCCGTACCAACGAGTTTCAGAGCTTGTCGGTACGCGGATGCCGCTGCGTCGGTGCGCCCCAACCGAGCAAGTAGTTCGGCTCGTGCAAGGTGATACGGATGGTAGTCGGCAAGTTTGGGCTCCGCTGCCAGTTCCTCCAGCGCAGTCAGCCCGACTTCCTCGCCGTCGCGCATCGCCAGCGCCACTGCCCTGTTGACTGCGACGACGGGCGAAGGCGTCAACGTGAGAAGCACTCCGTAGAGCGCGCAGATCTGCGGCCAGTCGGTGCTCTCCACATCTGCGGCCTCGTCATGCAATGCGGCGATGGCGGCCTGCACCCCGTACGGCCCCGGCGCTCCCCCGGTCAACGCGACTACGACGAGGTCGCTGCCTTCCTCGATCATCGGCTGGTCCCAACACCCGCGATCCTGGTCTTCGAGGAGCACGATCCCGCCGGCGGCGTCGGTACGGGCATCCCGACGCGCGTGGACGAGAAGCATCAATGCAAGCAACCCGGCGATCTCGCGCTCATCGGGAAGCAATGCGCGCAAGATCCTCGCCAGCCTGATCGCCTCCACCGCCAGGTCTACGCGTTGCAGATCCGGACCCGAACTCGCTGCGTACCCCTCGGTGAACACCGAGTAGATCACCTGCAGAACACCGGGCAAACGTTCCGGGAGTTCTTCGGCGCTGGGAGTGCGGAAGGGAATCCGAGCCTGACGGATTTTCTTCTTCGCGCGCACGATCCGCTGCGCCATCGTCGCCGAAGGAACGAGGAAGGCCCGAGCGACTTCGGGCGTCGTCAACCCGCCGAGGCAACGCAAGGTGAGTGCGATTCGGTCGTCCTCGGCCAGCGCTGGGTGCGAGCAGGTGAAGAACAGCTGCAACCGCTCGTCGGGAAGTTCTCCGTCGACCGTGGGCGGCGCCGGGTCGGCACGATCGGCGTCCACCTGCATCACCGCCAATCGCGCCGCATAGGCCTGATCACGACGAAGCCTGTCGACGGCTTTACGACGCGCCGTGGTCAGCAGCCAGGCGCCGGGTTTAGCCGGCACTCCGTCCACGGGCCAGTGCACCAACGCGGCCTCGACGGCTTCGGAGGTGACTTCCTCGGCCAGATCCAGATCACCGAAGCGGCGGACGAGCGAGGCCAAGAGTCGTCCGCGTTCCTCCCGGAACACTGACTCGATGGAGTTCTCGGCCTGCTCGTCCACGGCGAATCAGTCCCCGAACCCGGCCAGTGGACGCACCTCGACGCTGCCGCCGTCGCGCGCGCCGGGGCACCGCGCGGCCCATGAAAGCGCCGCATCCAGATCGGGAACGTCGATGACGTCGTAGCCGCCGAGGATTTCACGGGTTTCTGCGAAGGGTCCGTCGGTGACGGTCTTTTCTCCGGACTGCGAGACCCGAACCGTCGTCGTAGTCGTCAGATCGGCGAGGGCATCGCCGGACACCCAGATCCCGGCATCCTTCATTTCCTTGTCGTATTGCTGCCAGTCCTCGAACGTGCACTGGGGTTCGGTGTCTCCGCCGGGTGCGGTGTAGATGAGCAACATGTACTTCATGACTGACTCCTTGGTCTGTTGTTTTTCTTGCGGCTTTCTTGCCTTACAACATGACGACGAACGGTTCTCCCCGGAATCGACAGGCGACTCGAAAAAACTTTTGGCGAGTTCGGCCGAGACGCTGCCGTTAGGCTGAGTGTATGACCGAACGCGACCGGGACGCCGCTGGGAAACCCCTCAATTCGCGGCCCCGTGACGGACTCGGACGTCCACTGCCACGCGACGCAACGGGCGGTGTCCCGCGCATTCCGGACGATGTACGCCTGCCACCAGACGAGTCGATCACCGAGGCGCAGCGCCTCCTCGACCACGGCATGCCTTTCCACGCACACGAGATTCTCGAAGGAACGTGGAAAAGCGCGCCGCCCGAGGAACGTGACCTGTGGCAGGGACTGGCTCAGTTGGCCGTCGGGCTCACCCATCTGCTTCGGGGCAACAACACCGGCGCCGTCTCACTCCTCGGCCAGGGTCACGACCGCATCAGGCACTACGAGGTCGAGAGTCCGCACGGCCTCGATATCCCCGGTCTACTGACGTGGTCCGAGCACCTGCTCGCCGAAATCGATCGCCCCGGCGATTTCCCCGCCCCTCCGATTCCGAGGTTGAGAATCCCCTGATGCCCATCTTCCCCATGTTTCCGCTCGGCTCCGCTTTGCTACCGGGTGAGGTGTTGCCCCTGAACATCTTCGAACCTCGGTATCGCGCACTGGTCGAGAACGTTCTCGAAGCTGCCGACGGCCCACTGTTCGGAGTAGTGCTCATCGCTCGTGGCCACGAGGTCGGTGGCGGCGAATCACGTCACGACGTCGGCACTCTGGCTCGGATCGAGTCTCATGTCGCCATGGGTGCCGGGCGGTATCAGTTGTATTGCCGGACCGAAGACCGCATCCGGGTCAATCGATGGCTGCCGGACGATCCCTACCCACTTGCCGAGGTCGAATTGTGGCCTGACGAGAACAACGGAACACCAGTCACTGCTTACGAATACGACTCGCTCCTCGAGCGCATCGAGTTCATGTACGGAATGTTGGGAAAGCTCGCACTTCGGGCCGGCGAACAGACTCCGCGAATGCCCGTCCCACCGGATCCCTTGGATCCGCTGGGTTCTCGGCTGTATGCCCTCGCCAGGAGCATTCCGATGGGTGACGCCGATCGCCTGGCGATTTTGACCGCGCCAGGCGCCGACGAACGTATTCGCACACTCTCGGAGGCAGTCGAGAACACCATCGAGGTCGCGCAGTTCAATCTCCTCTGAGCGCAACTACGCCATCGTCTGACCCATGTCGATGACGATCTTCGTCCCGGTGACCGCGCGGGAGAGGTCCGTCGCGAGGTAGACGACGGCGTTGGAGATGTCCTCGACGGTGGTGCGCGGGACGGACGTGAGCGGCCACTTGTACGAGTTCATGTACTCCGGATGAGTAGTGAGTACCTTACCGACGTTGGGATCGTTGCCCATCTCGGTCTCCACCGCGCCAGGGTGGATGGTGTTGACTCGAATGTCGAAGCTTCCCAATTCCGTTGCAGCAGTGCGAGCCAAACCCACGAGGCCGTGCTTGGCCGCCGAGTAGTGCGCGCAGCCGGGCGCTTCGGCGACGCCGGCAGCACTGCTCACAATCACGATGGAACCACCGTTGCCGGCTTCGATCATTGCAGGAACCGCAGCTGTCATCGCGCGCCAGACACCATTGAGATTGATGTCCACCAGCGTCGACCACTGCTCTTCAGGCATCTCCCAGAAACGGTTCCACGTAGCGATGCCCGCATTGGCAATCACGACGTCGAGGCGACCGAACTTGTCGACGCCCGACGCCACCGCCGCACGCAGTGCCTCGAGGTCACGGACGTCCGCTACAGCGGTGACGATCTCGCGCCCCTCCGCTCGCACGAGACGAGCCGTTTCTTCGAGGTCGGCTTCAGTCGCGGCCGCGTAACCCACGTCTTCGGACACCGACGCGCACACGTCGACAGCGATGACGTCTGCACCTTCCTGCGCGAGTCGAATCGCGTGATTGCGTCCCTGACCCCGCGCTGCACCGGTGATGAAAACGACCTTGCCTGCCAACAGTTGTGTCATGGCCGGGACGTTAGACGCTGATGTGGCCCGCTGCCTCCGAGTTCCCGCTCGACGGGAATCAACCGTCGACGATGACGACGTGAAGATTCCTCGGACCATGGACACCTTCGACGCGCTCGAGTTCGATGTCGGAGGTCGCCGACGGGCCGCTGATCATGGTGGTGGGGCGCTCCGGTGTCAGCTTCGCAATCGCCTCCGGCACTCCCACTTCCACACTGCTGCGATACACGACGCAGATGTGTGTGTCCGGTACCAGCGTCAACGCACGGCGTCCCTGCGATGGACCGGCGTCGAGGAAGATGGTGCCGGTTTCGGCGCACGATACCTTCGAGCCGGTGACAACGGCGTCGAGGTTCTCGAGTTCAGGAGCCGGTACGTCCGGGCTGTCCACCACCAGCGTTCCGTCGAATCCGGCCACCCATGATCGGTCGAGGCCGGCGGGGATCCCCAGAGTGTGTAGTCCGTGCTCTCTCAGTATTCCGGCGACGGCCTCGGCGATTTCTGTTGCAGCGCAATGGTGAACGTGCGCCTTGTAGTCCACCAGACGGTCGACGAACAAATCGATGAGTTCCCCGTCGGACATGGTTCTGCCAGTCCGGTAGTTTCGCGGTATCTCGCCTTCGCGGGCGGGCGCCAAGGTGATGGCATCACGAATGCGTCCGAGCACCACTTCACGTGAATTCATCTGTCCGCCTTCCCGTCACGACGAGCCTCGTCCAATGCCGCGCGGCCTTCGTCGGAGTCCCACCAGGATCGGAAGGTCTGCTTGGGAGGTGCGGGAATGTCTCTGGCAGCTGTCCAACCGTTCAATGGAGGTGGCAACGTAGAGATCTTCCCTTTCCTGCCGGCCACGACGCGTCCGAGCCCGGCAGCTTTCTGAGCCAACGTCCACCGGCCCTCGGTCGACATCGCCAGAGAGGCGGCTTTCATCGCCAAAGACTCTGCCGTGAAACCGGATTGCTCGACCTTCTGGTGACGCAATTCGACGAGCAGCGACGGTATGTCGATCTTGACCGGGCAGGCGTCGAAGCACGCACCGCACAGACTCGAGGCAAAGGGAAGCGTCGAGTTGGGATCGTCTTTGCCATGCATGCCCGCGAGCTGCGGAGTCAGCACCGCGCCGATCGGTCCTGGATAGGTCGATCCGTAGGCGTGACCGCCGGTGCGCTCGTAGACCGGGCACACGTTCAGACACGCCGAGCACCGTATGCAGCTCAGGGCTTCCCTCCCGATCTTGTCGGCAAGCGCGGCAGTCCGACCGTTGTCGAGGAGGACCAGGTGGAACTCCTGCGGACCGTCGTCGGGCGTGACGCCGGTCCACATGGAGGTGTACGGGTTCATCCGCTCCCCCGTCGAGGACCGCGGCAGCAGTTGCAGGAAGACCTCCAGATCCTGATACGTCGGCAGAATCTTCTCGATGCCCATCACGGTGATCAGTGTTTTCGGCAGCGTCAGGCACATTCGCCCGTTGCCCTCCGACTCCACGACGGTCAGAGTGCCCGTGTCCGCGATGCCGAAATTGGCGCCGGAGACGGCGACCGGCGTCGTCATGAACTTGTGGCGCAGAAACTTTCGTGCAGCTGCGGCAAGTTCGGCCGGGTTCTCCCCGAGGTTCGGATCGACATCTGGCATCTCACGAAGGAATATCTCCCGAATCTCGGACCTGTTGCGATGGATCGCGGGAACCAGGATGTGCGACGGTTTGTCATGGCCGAGTTGGACGATCAATTCCGCGAGATCGGTCTCGTAGGCGGTGATTCCGTGGGCTTCGAGATGCTCGTTGAGACCGATCTCCTGCGTGGCCATCGACTTGACCTTGATGACCTCGTCGGAGCCGGTGGCTTTGACAAGTTCGGTCACAATGGCGTTGGCCTCGTTGGCATCTGCCGCCCAATGCACCTGCCCACCGCGCGCGATGACTGCAGCTTCGAACTGTTCGAGCAGTTCCGGCAACCGCGCCATGACGTCGGCCTTGATCGCCGAACCCGCATCACGCAGGTCTTCCCAATCGGGAAGCTCTCCAGTCACGTTGATGCGCTTGGCACGGATGGTGTGCGTCGCCTTGCCGATATTGCGTCGCAGTTGCGCGTTGGCCAGCTCGTGATGTGCTGCGACGGGGAATTTCTCAGTACCTCGCAGGAACCCTGCACCCTCGGGCGACCTCGGCGGGAAGCTGGGCAGACCCAGCGTCACAGCGCTCATGCGCGCACCCGGCTTTCCACCGACGCCAGAATCTCCGCGAGGTGAATGGTCTTGGCGCCCATCTGCAGTCGTGACATACCGCCGCCGATGTGCATGAGGCAGGACGAGTCTCCGGCGCTGCAGAATTCGGCGCCGGTGTCCGCAACGTGGCGAATCTTGTCCGCCAGCATGGCCGTCGAAGTCTCCGCATTCTTGATGGCGAAGGTGCCGCCGAATCCACAGCAGGAATCTGCTTCGGGGAGTTCGACCAGATCGATGTCGCGGACGTTGCGCAGCAACTGAAGTGGCTTGTCCCCTACCCTCAGCATCCGCAGTGAGTGACAGGTCGGGTGATAGGTGACCCGGTGCGGGAAGTACGCGCCCACATCGGTGACCCCGAGAACGTCCACGAGGAATTCGGAGAGCTCGTACGTCTTTGCCTTCACGGTCTGCACCTGTCCACACAGCGACGCGGTGCCGTAGCGCTCGGCGACGATCTCGTGTTGATGACGGACCGAGCCGACGCACGACCCCGATGGTGCGACAACCGCGTCGATCGACGCATCACCGAAGGTGTCGGCGTAGTTCGCGACCAGCGGTAGTGCGCCCGGCTGATAGCCGGTATTGACGTGCATCTGCCCGCAGCAAGTCTGCCCGGACGGAAACACGACGTCGTGCCCGAGACGGGTGAGCAGGAGGGCGGTGGCCTTGACGGCGTCGGGAAACATCGTGTCCCCGATGCAGGTGGCGAACAGCGCTACTCGCATGTGGTTCCCCGCAATCTGTCGGTGTGGTCTGACCACAGTAATACATCCCTGTACAGGCCACCCCATAAACGGCGTCCACCCGGTTATGCTCTTGCCTCATGCCGACCGAGCCGAGCCCGCGAGCGTGGGAACAAGTACTGAGCCACCTCGAACGTCGGCTCGTTTCAGGCGAGGTGTCTCCTGGCCAGCGCCTGCCGGGAGAGAGAATTCTGGCAGCAGAGTTGGGCGTCGGGCGGTCATCGGTCCGAGAAGCGTTGCGGGTCATGGAAGCACTCGGCCTCCTCAAGGCGCAGACTGGCTCCGGCCCGACGTCCGGCGCGATGATTGTTGCCAAACCGACCGGCGGCATGACCATGCTGATGCGGATGCAGGTTGCAGCACAGGGCTTTCCGGTCTCGGATGTGGTGAAGACACGACTCGTTCTCGAATCCGAGGTGATGCAATCCCTGGCATCGCGGACCCCGACACCCGACCTCCGCGCGGCCGTCGAACTGCTCGACTCGATGGAGGACGCAGCTCTCTCGGCCGAGGAATTCTTGCTACTCGACGCACAGTTCCACGTGGCGCTCGCCGACGCGGCGGGCAATCAGGTGATCGCAGCCATGATGACCGGCCTGCGCGAGTCCATCGAGGCCTACGTTCTCGCGGGCGTCCAGATCGACAGCTGGCCGAGCACCTGCATGCGACTGCGTGACGAACACCGAGGATTGGTGGATGCGGTCAACGCGGGTGACGGCGAACTCGCACGTCAGCGCATAGTCGGACACATCCGCGGTTACTACTCGGAAAGCGCGCACTCCAGCCGGTGACAGGGGGTGGTAATTGCGCCTCCAGAAGTCGTGTACTGTTGGTTTCACACCGACGCGGGGTGGAGCAGCTCGGTAGCTCGCTGGGCTCATAACCCAGAGGTCGCAGGTTCAAATCCTGTCCCCGCTACAAAGAAGAGGCCCGTAGGTTGCGAAAGCGGCCTACGGGCCTTTTGCTGTGCGCCTTTATTAACCGCCGGGGGTTAATAAAGGCGCACAGCAGTGGTTCACACCACCACGTTGTGAAAATCGATCTCTGCGACCAGCATGCCGGAGAACCACCGATCCAGGTCCTCGTCGGTGACGGACTCGGGCATGGCGTCCACCTCGCACGCCAGCACCGCCACCTGAGACACGAACGGCGGAGCGACATGCATGTCCACCCAGTCCTGCAACGCTGGTTCGCGATCTACCCTCACTGCCGCCGCCTCCCGGCACCACGACAGATACAGGGTTTCCGCGGCGTACATGCCCACCAGCGCCGCCGCCCTGCCCTCTTCGCGAGCGAGAGTCAAGGCGTGCGTCGACAGCACGGCCGACTCCTCGACCAGCGCCGCTGCGTCCCCCTCGTACGGGAAGCGGGAACGCAACTGCGCGAAATACTCGCGCTGCTCGCCCACCAGGTTCGACATCGACGTCACGTGGTCGAGCGCGTCGTCGAGCGTCGGGGATTCGGCGACCACCAACCCCAACACCTTGACGGCCGTCAGTACAAATGCCTCTTCGATCACGAGGTACCGGCGGAATCCCTCATCACTCAACGTCCCGCCGATGGTGTCCTCGATGAATGGAACCGCCCGCGCGGCAGCGAGATTACTCTGCTGCCGCGCGAGCAGGTCTGAGGAGCGACTCATTCGCCGGCGACCCAACTGATCAAGCCGTGGAACAGGTCGGTGTATCCGGGCCACTGCTCACAGAACTCCGGCGGAGCCCAGTGCGGCGAGCAGTCCGAGGTGAAGACGATCGACCGTCCGGCGCCGTATTCACCGGCAGCGACAAGCGGATCGCCGTTGATGGTGGCGGGAACCACGGCACCGTCCTTCGCGACGACGCGGTTGTATCCCAGGAGCGCCGGCCAGGAATCGCCGGCACCACCGAGAGCCGGGTGAGCAGCATCGACGACGGTGGGAACGATCCCAGCCGGTGTCTCGACGCGATCGTCTTCGGCCAGCATCGTCACGGGCAGTACCTCGGCGATCGCGGTCTGGCGGAAAGCTGCTCGCGCCTGGAATCCGGAGAACGAGAGGTAGCCACCGATCATCATCAGTGAGCCGCCGGCGTTCACCCAGTCACGTAGCGCGACAAGACGATCCTCGCCGGCGCGGAACTGGTCGAACACGCCGGGAGCCAGCTGCAGCGAGTTCGCTCCGATGTCGGAGAGAACGACGACGTCGAACTGCGACAGTGCTTCTGCGGTACCGGGGAACTGCGTCGGCACCAGGTGTGCGGGCATGTGTGTCACGTCGTGGCCACGTGAGGTGAGCGCATCCCGAAGCGGACCGACTCCCTCGACGTAGGAATGGACACTGAACTCGTCGACGCCCTTGACGTGCGTCGACGTCGTCATCCAGCTCTCGCCGGCGATCAGTACTCGTTTACCCATGACTGCTTCTGTTTCCTTTCGCGGCCTGCTCGAAGAGCGACCTCGGGTTGTCTCGCATCAGTGCGGACACTTGCTGGGGATCTACGCCTGCGCGCACCAACCGGGCGGCGAAGGCGAGTGGTACGTAGGAGAATCCGTTTCCGCCGTGCTTTCTGAGCATTGATTTGAGGAAGAGGTCGTGACTGAGCAGGAGCTGTGATGCGTGACCGGAGGTGACCAATCCGGCTACCGCAGTGGCTGTTTCCGCCGGATGCGGCGAAAGACCCTCGCCGGGGAAATCGAAAGGCATCCCGATCATGTCGAATTCGAGAAAGACACCGCGGTCGGCGAGCGATCGTTGGTAGTCGGCGTCGTGTCCGGACGGGTCCATGTGGCACAGGACCACTGCCTGCGGATCGACGCCCATCTCGTCGACAACGATGTCGACGACGTGATGTCCCACGCGCTGCCAGCCCGGAAGGTGGACGAACAGGGGCACGTCCACCTCGCGCTGGGCGATGGATGCCGCCCGCAACGCTTTCGCCTCGTTCTGAGTGAAGAGCGGGGAGACTCCGATCTCCCCGATCACGCCAGGTGCCAATTCCTTTGCCGGATCGAACTCCTCGACGAGCGAACCTGCCAGATCGTCGACACCGAGTTCGTGGACCTCGATCGGATGGGTCGTCTCGAGGTACCACCCTGAACCCATGATCACTCGCACGTCTGACTTTCGCGAGAACTCCGCCAGCTTCTCCGGTGCCCGGCCCAGTCCCGGCGGTGTCAGATCGACGATCGTCCGACCACCGAGGCGGGCGAAGTCCGCAAGGTCTTCCACCACGGCCGCTGCGTCGTCGACTCGACAATTGTCGAGACTGTAGTACGGATTGTCGTGAAGAAGCCAGGCATCCTCGGCGCGTACCGGACCGGCCAACCGCTGTGCCACAACCGGATCCGGGGCCTCGCTGTACGCACCGGTGACGTCGTTGTACAGATGTTCGTGTGGGAGAACCAGTCCGAGTTCCGAGCTGTCCACAGTTCCCGTGACAGTACGAACCTTGCTCATGAGCGTGCAGGCCCCGACGGTGCGGACTGCAGGTGTCGCCACAGCGCGCTCAGTGTATGTCCGCGCATGTTGATCCAGATGGCCAGTAGCAGAACGACACCGGTGATGATCGGTGTCAGGAACGGGCTCACGCCGAGCAGGGTCAATCCGTTGGCGATGATTCCGGTCAGGACGGCGCCGATGACGGTACCGATCACGGTGCCGCGACCGCCGAAGAGATTGGTGCCACCGAGAACCACCGCGGTGATCACCGTGAGCTCGAATCCCGTTGCGGAGTTGGCCGAACCCGAGCCCAGTCGAGCCGCGATCAGCAGTCCCGCGATACCGGCAGCCAAGCCGGTGAAGACGAGCGTCATCATGAGCACACGACGCGTGTTGACGCCGGACCGTCGCACGGATTCGACGTTGGAGCCGATACCGGTGACGTAGCGCCCGAAGCGCATGCGGTTGAGCGCAATTGCTCCTATGACCACGACGACGAGAGCAATCCAGGCGCTGGCGGAGAACCCGAGGAACTCAGCAGTTCCGAGCTTCGCGAAGTAAGTGTCGGCCGGAACCGGAACGGAGAATCCTTCGGTCCGATACAGCGCGATACCGCGAATGACGGACATCGTCGCCAGAGTCACGATGAACGGCGGAATGCCCTGATAGGCAGCGAGCCATCCGTTGACCAGGCCCCAGGCCGCACCCATCACCGGGGCGGCGACGAAGACCAGGGACGAATCGACGCCGGCCTGGATAAGCTCGGCACTCATCGCCGCGACGAACGCGACGATCGCACCGACGGACAGGTCGATCTGACCTGCCGTGATCACGAAAGTCATCGCCACCGCGATGATCAGAACCGGAGCGATCTGGGTTGCCAGGTTCGACAGGTTGGTGAATGTCAGGAACGACGACGTGGTCGCCGAGAAGACGGCTGCGACAGCAACTGTCACCGCCAGCATCGCGAGGGTGGGCTTGTTGACGCTGTCCCACAAGGAGGGTTTCGCGGCGAGCTTGCGCTCGATCGGCGCCTGAGTCTTCTCGAGAGTGGTCATGCCGTGGCTCCCTGTGTTGCTGCCGATGTCCGTTGCGGCACCGGAGTTCGAGTGATGAGTCCGACGAGGGACTCGATGTTGAGGTCGCCGATCGGAACGTCGTCGACACTCTGCCCCTCGTACATGACCGTGATTCGGTCACACACGCGGAACAGGTCCTGCAGGCGGTGTGTCACGAGAATGACGCCCACGCCGGCCGCTGCGACGTCCGTGATCAGCTTGAGCACCGACTCGACCTCGGCGACGGCAAGCGCTGCGGTGGGCTCGTCGAGGATCAGTACGTCTGGGCGGAAGGAGACTGCGCGGGCGATCGCGACGGTTTGCCGCTGTCCGCCGGACAGTTGCCCGATCTCCTGGTAGGTCGACTTCACCTTGACATGCAGGTCGGCGAGAATGTGAGCCGCCTTCTCGTGCATGGCATGCCGGTCGAGGAAGGGGCCTTTTCGCGGTTCTCTGCCGAGGAACAGGTTGCTGGCGACGTCCAGCGTGTCGCACAGAGCCAGATCCTGGTAGACGATTCCGATCTTTTTCTGCTGCGCGTCGAGAGGCGTCGAAAAGCGCACTGGTTCACCGTTGACGCGCATTTCGCCGCCGTCGTGCTGAACCGCACCGGCGAGAATCTTCATCAGAGTGGACTTACCGGCGCCGTTGTCGCCGACCACTCCGAGTACTTCACCCTTCGCCAGCCGAAGGTCCACTCCTTGAAGGGACTTCACCGGTCCGTACGACTTGGTGATGCCCGAGAGTTCGATCAGTGGAGGTGCCATGATTACTTCTCCAAGTAGTACATGTAGTCGGCCACGTTCTCCGGGGTCACGATCTGGGTGGGAACCGGGATGTTTGCCGGAGCGCCGCGTCCGCAAGCCAGGTCGATTGCCGAATTCATTGCCTCATGGCCGAATTCGAAGGTGTTCTGCTGGACCACGCCTTTAAGCCAACCGGCTTTGAGTCCGCCTACCGCCTGATCCGAAAGATCCCAACCGACTGCTTCGATGCGATCCTGCGCCTTCTGACTGTTGACCGCCGCGACGAGACCGATCAGTGCCGGCTCACCGGTTGCGTAGACGTACTTCATGTCGCCACCGCCGGTCAGCAGGTTCTCCGCTGCGGTCTGTGCGTTCTCCTGAATGTTACGTCCGTCCACGACGGTGCCGACGGTCATTCCGCGGCCGGTCACGGTCTCCGTGAAGCCCTTCTGCCGCTCCAACTGAACAGTGCTGTTGAGCGCGCCGACGATACCGACCGTTCCGGTGTTGTTCGCGACGTCGGCCAAGGTGTTTCCGATCTTGGCACCGCCCTCGGCGTTGGCTGTACCGACCTGAGTCGACAGTGCCGGATCGTCGATGGTCGCGTCCACCGCGACGACGGGGATGCCCGCGTTCTTGGCCTTGACCACCGACGGCTTGATTCCGTCCGTGTCGATTGCATCGACGATGATCGCGTCGACTCCGGCGGCGATCAGATTGTCGAAGGCGTTGGCCTGCGCGACGGAATCGTCGTTGCCGCTGATGATCTGCAGGTCGACGCCTGCCTTGTCCGCGACGTTCTTCGCGGCATTGTTGATCTGGTTGAAGTACAGCGCCTGGAGGTTGATGGTCACCAGACCGACCTTGAGCTTGCCGTTCGTCCCGTCACAGCTTTCGGCGACCCGGGTCGGCTGCGGGATGGACGAGCCCCCCGATGCGTCCTTCGAGTCACTCGACGAAGCCGAGTCACAAGCGGTGAGCGTGAGCGCGACTGCAGCTCCCAGCGCCAGAGGCAATGCACGTTTCATCATCGAGTCTCCAAAAGGGTGTGAGGGGTCAATGTTGCTGTGAAGCGGTTCAATTCATCTCGGGTGGGGCATCCGCGGGGGCCTGCGGTGGCGCAAGCCAATGCAGCCGATGCCCCGGCGAGTCGTGCGGCGTCCACCGGTGATCGCCCGGCGTCGACAAAAGCGATGTACGTACCGCCGAAGCAATCACCGGCCCCGACGGCGTCGACGACGTCGACCACTACTGCCGGTTCGCTCGTCACCTCGCCGTCCGGTGTGGCCAGTGTCCAACCTCGCGAGCCGTCGGTCACCAGCAGGTGTGTGTTGTGCTCGGCGGCCAGAGTCTGCCACTGGTCGAAACCGATCCCGAACTCGCCTTCCCACAGGGCACGCCCTACGACGACGTGGTCGGCCAGAGCGAACGCGCGCAGTGCCGCGGATTTGTTTTCACAACCGTCCAGATCGATTACCAGACTTACGCTTCCCGGCAATCCCTCTGGCAGGAAGCCCGCACGGTATCCGTCGAGGAACAGCCGTCCACCACCGGCAGCAGCCAATCGGGTGATGACAACTCCGATTCGTTCGGCATCGTTCGGGTCGTCCTGGCTGATGATTGAGCGATCGCCGTCCTGCGCGATGAGAACAACTGCCGTCGACAGGAACGCATCTCGCGGCGACCAACTGGTGTCGACGCCGTCTGCCTCGAGGGATTCGAGAAACTCGGTGGACCGCGCGTCCGGGCCCACGGCACCGGCAAAGATCACTTGCGCGCCCATTCTGGCCGCGGATACCGCAGCATTTGCATTCATTCCACCGTCGATCTGACTGATGGCCGTTGCCTGAACGCGCTCACCGAGTACCGGTACGTGTGGGACATGTACCGTCACATCGTTGTTGGCGTATCCACAAAAGACAATCATGGTTACTTTCCTGCGGCCCGGGACAGTTCGCGGACCTTCTCGCCTGCGACCCGTCCCCACCAGCGTCCATTGTCCTTCACCGAGGATGCAACTATGGCGCCGTCGCATTCCTTCATCAGCGCTGCGACATTGGCAGCCGTGATGCCGGATCCGATGATCACGGGAAGAACGGTGTTGTCTCGGATCACGGAAACCTCGTCGACCGAAGCGGCGTCACCGGTGCGCGAACCCGTCGCGATCAGAACATCTGCGTCGAAGAACTCGGCGTCTTCGGTCTGTTCCGCGACAGTGCGGTCCGCGACAATGGCATGCGCACCGTGCTTGACGTGCACGTCAGCGAAGATCCGGACCGGGTCGGCGCCGATGCGATGGCGGAAGCGCGTCGTCTTGGCGGCCTGGCCCTCGATGAAGCCCTCATTGGCAATGTAGGCATTGGCCCACTGATTGACGCGCACAAAACTCGCGCCTGCCGCCCACGCTGCGGCCACTCCGCACTCGCCGGCGTTGGACAGGATGCTGACGCCGACGGCCTTGCCGAACTCGCCGACCACCGCTGCCGTGATGACTCCCATGCTCGCGGCGGTTTCGTATCCGTGTTCGCCGGGCTTGAGGAACGGTATGTCCCAGTGATTTTCGACGATCACCCCGTCGAAACCGTTGTCGACATACGCGTGTGCTTCCTCGACGGCGAAGCGAGCAATTTCCGAAACCGGCTGCCCGGTGTAGTGCGGGCTGCCCGGCAGGGCCGGGAGGTGAATGGCCCCGATGAGAGATGGCGTGCCGGTGAACATCTCTGCCAGCGCCGAGGGCTTGGGCGGAAAGACTCCGAGCGGTGATGCGGTCACTTCAGCTACCCCATTCCATGCGCAAGATTTGCGCTGTATGTCCATGCACAAGATCTGCACACGATGTAATCGATTGCCTTGATGAATTAGCAGGTTATGCGATCAACACCGGGTTGTGTCAAGGATTTCACAATTCGAATTTGTAAACGATTGCCTCAATCGCGTTACATGCGGGACACTGGACCGTGCGGTTCGATAACCTCGGACCCGAATCGAGCAGAAAACGGGGGACGCATGCGCAAGGCGACCATTCGCGATGTCGCGGAACTGGCCGGGGTGTCGACGGCCACCGTGTCGCGGGCACTGTCCGGCTCCCGCCCTGTCTCGGACGAGCTTGCAGCGACGATCAAACGAGCCGCGGATTCTCTCGGATACTCGGGAAACATCATCGCCAGCTCACTGCGTCGCAATCGGACGGACACTGTCGGAATGGTGGTTCCGAGTATCGCGAACCCCTTCTTCACTTCGCTGGTGGTCAACGTCGAACACGTCCTCGCTCGGCGCGGCCTACAACTGTTCCTGTGCGATTCTCGTTCCGATCCCGACGTGGAAGCGCAGCGGCTCAAGTCGCTCGTCTCCCGGCAAGTGGACGGAATCATCATCAGCCCGTGCCACGGCGAACTGAGTGCAGAAGCCGTCCGAGCCAGCGCGGCAACGCTTCCGGTCGTTCAACTGGACCGGTTTGCAATGGATACCCAGACGGACTGGGTCGGCGTCGACGACGACGCCGCTCAATCCCTGGTGATGGAGCATCTGTCGGAGCGTGGCGCGCAATCAGCCGCCTTCATCAGTTCCGAGCTGACCAATTCGTCAACAGAACTTCGCCGGGCCGGCTTCTTCCGCCACGCGGATCGAATGGGCATCGAAACTCGTGACGAGTGGACACAACTCGGCGAGTACTCGATCGAGTGGGGGCGCACGGCATCCAACATCATCCTGACCGGCAAAACTCGCCCCGACGCCCTGGTCTGCGCCGACGACTTGATCGCACTTGGCGTGTTGCAGACGTGTCACACATTGGGCATCGACGTTCCCGGCGACGTTCTGGTCACCGGTTTCGACAACATCCCATTCTCCGAATTGTGCAACCCGCCGTTGACCACCGTCGGGCAGCCGCAGGAAAGAATCGCGGAAGAAGCTGTGCGACTTCTGGATCAGGCGATGAACAACTCTTCCGAGTCGACAGCCCACATCGCGCTTGCTCCTGAACTGATTGTCCGTCAGTCCACCGTCGGCCAAGCGGCGGCAACCGCACCGTAAGCAGCGATCGCATCGTCCAGTTCGGAGACCTTGACGCTTTCGTTGGCCGCATGCATCAGCGAGGGAGTGCCAGGGCCCCAGATCACGACGGGAGCACCAGGGGCGGCGGCGGCCAGTACCGAAGCGTCGGTGAAGTACGAAACCGGTTCGGTTGCAACAGGGATAGGCAGGGTGGCCAACCACGGGTCCGACGCGTCGGTACGCACACCTCCCAGATGAATCGACGTCTCCACCGAGTCGACTTCTGGTTGGGCTCGCCACCACGCGAGCAGGTCGGCGCCGTCTCCCACCGTGCGGTGATCGATCACCGCACGTGCACTGTCCGGCACGATGTTCGGAGCCGAACCCCCGCCGACCAAGCCGAGGTTCCAGGTTTCGGCACCCAGAAACGCGTCGGACGACAGCGGAAGCTCACGCCGGGCTCGGTCGACGACGTCAAGCAGTTTGAGGACGGCGTTAGTTCCTCGCTGCGGCGTACTCCCGTGCGCGGCTTTTCCTTTGACGGACACTTCGAGCCACAGTGCGCCGCGGTGCCCCAGGTTGATGCGATTGCCGGTCGCCTCGGGAACGATGACCGCCCCGACCTCGAGATTCGCAACGGCGTCGGCCGAACGAACAGCCCCGAGCGATCCGATTTCCTCGTCGCTCGTCAGCAACAGCGCGACCGGGACTCCACGTTCGAAAGCGTCGACAACCGCGGCAGTAGCGGCAACAAGGCCGGCCTTCATATCCGATGTCCCTCTGCCGAGGAACAATTCGCCGTCGACCTGTGCGGCATACGGATCGAACTCCCAGTCGGAGACAGTGCCCACCGGCACCGTGTCCACGTGGCAGGCGAACAGGAGTCTGGCTGCCGAGGGTGCAGCTTCGTTGGTGATCAAGGCCCAGGGATGATTGCCGGTCAGGTCTGACTCCACCTTCGCCTGTGGCGCACGTGAGAGAACCAACGAGACAATCGAATCCATCGCCCGCTGTTGAGGAGCGGACTCCCCCGAGACCGTGTCGAGAGCTACCAGTTCCGAGAGAAGTCCGAGGGAATCCATGTACCTATTCTTGCACTGCCACGGATTCAGTGCGCTGCCAGCTGGGCGATGACAACGTAATTGTCGTCGGTCGACTCTCCTTCGACGACATCACAATTGGCGAGGATCAGCCGTCCCGGAACCGATTCGCGCAACTCGTGAGCGCCCAGCAGCGAACCTTTGTGCAGCGGCCCGACTGTTTCGACGTCGTACTCGAGTGTGCCGTTCGGTGTACCCAGGAGAATTCGATCGCCCGGCTCCACTACCCGGAGCGCCCGGAATGGTGCTTCGCGAGTGGTGTAGTTGTGGCCGACCACGACAACTGTTTGTGTGGTCGACGTTCCCGGCATTCCGCTTTCACCCCACCACACCGGCAGTTCGTCGACGGGATTCAGTTGCTGCCCACTCTCGCCGCCGCGCATCAGTTTCTCCGAGTGCAACGGACTGCTCAGGTACGTGACCCCGGACGCAGACCTCAACTCGATCCTCTCGGGTTCTGCCGGATCGACGGTCACCGAAGCCGGTGCAGCCGCGATATGCGACTGCACCGGCGAGCGGTCAGGTAGCGATCCCGCGTTCTCGCCCGAACATCCGGATACGAGGACGGCGAGGATCGCTACCGCCGAGAGACCGAGGCTACGCAGACGTGTTGCCCGGGCCGTCATGACGCTTGCGACGAACAACCACCGTCGTAGCTGCTGCGGCGGCAGCGCCCACGACTCCGACGCCGATCAATACAGCCGGCAGGTTGGAGTTGCTGCTACCGCTGGTGCTGCTGCTTGCGGTGTCACCGAGAGCAAGGTCGACCGGGGGCAGGCTTCCGGCGAGCGCCGGATCGCCGTCGGCATCGGTGACGTAGTAGTCGACGACGTCGAAGGCTCCCTTGTTGTTGTAGTAGCCGACCAGCTTGACGCCGGTCTTGTTCACTACAGCGGTGGTCTCGTCGACCTTCGTGACCCCGGAGCCGTCGTCAGTGTGCTCACCGATGATCACTTCACCGCCGACGCCTGTTCCGTTGTCGATCTCCTTCTCGCCCTTTGCCTTGAGCTCGTCGACGATCTTCTGCGCTGCATCCGCTTCGGCCTTTGCGGCGGCTGCAGCGGCCTGAGCTTCCTTGGCCTTTGCTGCCGCGGCGTCGGCCGCCGCCTTCGCGTCTTCGGCGGCCAGGTAGAGATCCTGCGCCTTCTTGCTCGCCGCTTCGGCAGCTTCGGCCTTCTTGGCGGCTTCGGCAGCCTTTTCGTCGGCGATGGCTCGCTTGTCGGTGGCAGCCTCGCCCGCAGCATCGGCTTCGGCCTGGGCCGTCTCCGCGGCCTTCTGCGCAGCGTCGGCATCCTTCAGCGCGGAAGCCGCAGTAGCCGCCGCTTCATCTGCGGCCTTACGGGCGGCGGTAGCAGCTTCTACCTCGGTGGCAGCTGCGGACTCGGCTGCCTTGGCCGTGGTTTCAGCGGCGGTGGCCACCTTCTGAGTTTCCTTGACGGTGATCGCGAGCTGCTTGGCATTCCAAGCTGCGGCCAACGCCTGAGCCTTAGCGACGGCTGCCTTCGCGAAATCCCAGTTCTTGAAGGCTTCCTCGGCTTCCTTGTTCTTGTCCGCTACCAGTTTGGCGTTTGCATCCGCGGCAGCCTTCGCCTCATCGGCCTTGGCCTGCAGAGCATTAGCCTCGGCGCGCGCCTTTGCTGCCTCTTCGGTCTTGGGCCCCGAACCGGCGGCCTTCGCAGCCTCCTCGAGTTCAGCAGCCTTGGCTGCGGCCGCGTCGGCTTCTGCCTGAGCTGTTTTTGCTACCTCTTTCGCATCGGCCGCCGCGGACTCCGCAACCTTGGCTGCCTCTTCGGCTTCCTTGGCAGACTGTTCCGCGGCCCCGGCCTCCGCCTTGGCCTTGGTCGATTCGACCGCCGCCTTGGTTGCCTCGACGCTCGCCTGGGTCATTGCCTCGGTCGCCTTCACCGAAGTGTCTGTCGCTGCGGACGAGTCGACCCCTGCCGTCGCGGCTGCTTCGGCGGCCTTCGCTGCCGCGTCGGCAGCTGCCTTGGCTTTTGCTTCGGCTTCCGCCAGTGCTGCAGCGTCCGTACCAGCGGTTTCGGCACTGCCCGTGCCCGCGACCCCGGCTTCAACCTTCTCCGGCGTGGTCTCGGTGCTCGTCGCCGCGTCGGCGTCGGTGGTGGCAGCTGCCTCTTCCTCGGCGCAGGTCACCAGCGGATCAGCGCTCGGGGTACACACGGTTTCCGGCTCTGCCGATGCAATTCCCGTGCCGCCCACCGCCAATCCGAGAGCTAGTACGGCACCGGCGGCCGCAGAGCGGACCCTCCGAGAATGGGCGATGGACTTCTCCGACATAGCGCTCAACCTTTCGGCCTTCTTTACGAAGACGGCAATTCCGGCGTGGACAGCCTTTACTTCGTCGGCTGACTTCCAGACGTTACGACCGGTCGGTCCGAAAAATTGAGAGCTGCTGCGCTAACCGCAGGAATCAGGACCGCGGAACGCGCCCCATCAGGTAGAACTCCGGATTGGGCAGCATGCCGGAGAAGCTCGCCATGCGATTGCTCAGCCCGAAGAATGCAGTGATCGCGGCGATGTCCCACGCGTCCTCGTCGCCGAAGCCGTGCACACGAAGGGCGTCGAAGTCGGCGTCGGCGATTTCGTGCGAGGCGGAGTTCACCTTGGTGGCGAAGTCGAGCATCGCGCGCTGACGATCGGAGATCTCTGCGGTGCGATAGTTGACCGCAACCTGGTCGGCAACCAACGGCTTCTTCTCGTAGATACGCAGAATTGCGCCGTGCGCGACAACGCAGTACGTACATTTGTTGGCCGCAGAGATCGTGGTGACGATCATTTCTCGATCACCCTTGGTGAGTGCGGAATCTTCCTTGAGCATGATCGCGTCGTGGTATGCGAAGAATGCCCGGAACTCGGCTGGGCGCCGAGCGAACATCAGGAAGACGTTGGGCACGAACCCCGACTTCTCCTGGATCTCGAGAATCTTGGCGGCGATGTCCTCGGGCACCTCGGTCAATTCAGCCTGCGGAAAACGGGTGCTCACTGTGCCTCCTGGTCAACCATCGATGTTCGATTCAAGATAATGATGATTAACTGAGTTGTCCAGATGCATTTCCTGCCCTACTTTTTCGGGCACGGATAGTCGGGTACGGCCCAAGTGATCTGCGTAGCGTGAAACCCGTGAACAGGAAGACACGATGATCGACGGACTGAACCGCGCGCTCGACTACATCGAATGCAATCTGAGCGGCGAGATCGAGACAGCCGAGATGGCAAGGCTGGCAACCACCTCGGAGTATCACTTTCGGAGGATGTTCTCGGCCCTGGCCGGCATTCCCGTATCCGAATACATCCGTCGACGTCGACTCACCCTGGCCGGTGCCGAGTTGTCCGTCAGCAGATCCGGAGTGTTGGAGACCGCCGTGAAGTACGGCTACTCGTCCGCGGAAGCCTTCACACGAGCGTTCACCGCATTTCACGGCGTGAGCCCCGGCGCGGTCACACGCGCTCCCGCCGTTCTCAAATCCCAACAGAAACTTGTCATTCACGTGACACTGGAAGGAGCCACACCGATGGACTACATGCTTGTGGACAAACCTGCCCTGACGGTAGTCGGGTTCAAGACCCGGGTTCCATTGGTTCACGAAGGTCCCAATTCTGCGATCGAAGATTTCACCCGCTCCGTGGACAAGGTTGCGTTGCGAGGGTTGCGCGAGCTCTCCGATCAGGACCCGGCGGGAATCGTCAGTGTCGTCGACAATTTGGCGCATCCCAGAACCGAAGGCACAGAACTGGATTACTACCTGGGAGTGGTCACCGGCAAACCTTCACCCACGGGTTTCGATGTGCTGACGGTCGACGCACACACGTGGGCCGTCTTCACCGCCGACGGGTCGGAAATCGAATCTGTGCAGTATTTGTGGCGAGATATCTACACGGAATGGTTCCCTGCCAACCCTTTTCGCTCCGTACCTGGTCCCGAGATCATGCGTACCGAATACAACGACGATTTCACCGTCGCACGGTTCGAGCTCTGGATTCCGGTCGAGAGCGAGCTGAGCGACGTCGGGGCGTAAAACAGCCGCCAGGTCGGATGGAAGTCACGACCCGGCGGCTGAGCCATCAGATGAAACAGACTGTCAAAGAATCAGTTTCGCTCCGGTAGCAGCAACCACGTCCTGGACGCTGATGCCCGGCGCCGTCTCCACCAGGCGGAGACCGTCGTCAGTCACGTCGATCACGGCCATGTCGGTGATGATTCGCTGGACGCAGCCCTTACCGGTCAGCGGAAGCGAGCACTTCTCGACGATCTTGTGCTCACCCTTCTTCGAGACGTGCTCCATCATCACGATGACACGCTTTGCGCCGTGGACCAGATCCATCGCGCCGCCCATGCCTTTGACCATGTGGCCAGGGATCATCCAGTTCGCGAGGTCTCCGGTGGCACTGACCTGCATGGCACCGAGCACGGCAACGTCGACCTGGCCGCCGCGGATCATGCCGAACGACGCTGAGGAGTCGAAGAACGACGCACCGGGGAGAACGGTGATGGTCTCCTTGCCCGCATTGATCAGCTCGGGATCGAGTTCGTCCTCGGTCGGGTACGGCCCCACGCCCAGAACGCCGTTCTCCGAGTGCAATACAACGGTGATGTCGGTCGGGAGGTAGTTCGGAACCAGCGTCGGCATACCGATGCCGAGGTTCACGTACTGCCCGTCCTCGAGTTCGCGCGCGACGCGGGCCGCCATCTCTTCGCGGGTGAGTTTGGTGGGTAGTACAGAAGTCATGCTCGTACCGTCCGATTCTCGATGCCGACCGTCACGGGGCCGACGTGGACAACACGCTGAACGTGAATGCCCGGCGTGTGGATCTCGGCGGGGTCGAGCTCACCCGGCTCTACGAGGTGCTCGACCTGCGCAATGGTGATGCGCCCCGACGTTGCTGCAGCCGGATTGAAGTTCTGGGTACTCGCGCGGTAGACGAGGTTGCCATGCCGGTCACCTTTCCAGGCATGGACCAGTGCATAGTCGGCGACGATGCCGCGCTCCATCACATAGGTGACGCCGTCGAAGTCACGAGTTTCCTTGGGCGGACTGGCAACTGCGATGCCGCCGCTGCCGTCGTAACGCAGTGGCAGGCCGCCGTCGGCGACCTGGGTGCCGACGCCGGCCGGGGTGAAGAACGCGGGGATGCCCGCTCCCCCGGCGCGCATGCGCTCGGCGAGCGTGCCCTGCGGCGTGAGTTCGACTTCCAGCTCACCGGAAAGGTACTGACGCGCGAACTCCTTGTTGGAGCCGACGTACGAGCTGACAGTACGACGGATACGCCCCTTCTCCAGAAGCACTCCGAGCCCGAACCCGTCGGTGCCGCAGTTGTTGCTCACCGTTTCGAGTGATGTCGCGCCCTGCTCGAGGAGCGCATCGATGAGGATTTCCGGCACTCCGACGAGCCCGAAACCTCCGACAGCGATCGTGACGCCGTCCGGCACGTCGGCGACGGCCTCGGCAGCAGTGGGAATGACTTTGTCCATCATGTCGATCACAGTAGCGCGGCGCGTACGTATTGTGAACCCCCGTGCGCATCACGAACATTTTTCGCCCCGGCATTGCCTGGGTCACATCCACGAACTATTCTGTTCGCAGAGCGCAACACATGTACACATTGCGAACACCTTCACGTAACCGAACGACGAGGTTCCCTATGCTGCATCTACCGCCGAGGTACCAGCGGCCGACTGGCGTCAACGCCCCGGCCGATTTCGCGGACTACAAGACCACTTCTCTTCGCCACCCGAAGCAACCGCTGAAGCTGCTCCCCCAGCGCCTCACGGAGCTCACCGGGCCGGTATTCGGCGAAGATCGCGTCGGCGCCGGCGAAAACGACCTGACCATTGCCAACGGCGGCGAAGCACAGGGACAGCGCATCGTCGTTCACGGCCGCGTACTCGACGGCGACGGAAAACCCGTCCCCCACACACTGCTCGAGGTGTGGCAGGCCAACGCCGGTGGACGCTACCGCCACACCGGCGACAACTGGCCCGCGCCGCTGGATCCGTTCTTCAACGGCCTGGGTCGCTGCGTCACCGACGCGAACGGCCACTACAGCTTCACCACGATCAAGCCGGGCGCCTACCCGTGGATGAACCACGACAACGCATGGCGACCGGCCCACATCCATTTCTCGCTGTTCGGCACGGCATTCACGCAGCGCCTCGTGACGCAGATGTACTTCCCCGACGATCCGATGTTCTTCCAGGACCCGATCTACAACGCGGTACCCGAAGCAGCACGTCACCGCATGGTCAGCGTCTTCGACTACGACGCCACAGTCCCCAACTGGGCTCTCGGGTTCCGCTTCGACATCGTCCTGCGCGGCCGTAACGCCTCCGTATTCGAGAACGAGGAAGACCACGATGACTGATCACACCGCGAAGCCCGCACCCACTTATCCGGTCGTACCCGGCGACTTCACCACTGCCCCCTTCGGTGTCACGCCCTCTCAGACCGTCGGGCCGTACTGGCACATCGGCCTCCCCTGGACGGACGGCCCCGACGCTGCCCCGAGCGATACCCCCGGACGAATCACGCTGGCCATCACGGTGATCGACGGCGCCCGCACACCCGTCGCCGACGCGATGATCGAAACATGGCAGGCCGATACGCTCGGACGCTTCAACCACCCGGACGATCCCCGTGGCGCAGTGGAGCTCACTCCGGCTGGTTTTCGCGGATTCGCCCGCAGCGCAGCGGATCCCACGGGCACTGCACTGGTCCACACTGTCAAGCCCGGTGCGCAGCCCACTGAAACGGATGCGGACGAGGCCCCACACGTGAACGTGTCGGTCTTCGCTCGCGGCATGCTCGACCGCCTGGTCACCCGCTTGTACTTCCCCGAAGACGCCGACGCACACGCAACAGATCCGGTGCTGTCCTCACTGAGCGAAACCGAACGCGCGAAGTTGGTTGCAACCAAGGTCGACGGTGGGTACTCCTGGACGGTCTATGTTCAGGACGAGGACGCGAACGGCGTCGAGACGCCCTTCTTCGAACTGTAAGAGGAGTACACATGCCCACTCGCGGCGCACTGTTCGACCCGGTGTTCGGGGCCACCCGCGTATCGGAGCACCTGTCCGACCAGGCGTGGGTCACCGCGTTGCTCGACGTGGAGGCCGCACTGAGTTGTGCGATGGCCACCGTCGGATTGGCGGACGGGGAACATTGCGCCGCGGTGGCTGCTGCCGCGGCCGAACTCTCACAACCGGGCGGTCTGGACATCGTGGCGCTCGGCCGCGCGTCGGCCGCCGGCGGAAATCCCGTCATTCCGCTGGTGAAGATGCTGCGCGAAAGGGTCGGACAGGAGGGTGTGCCTGCCTCCGTGGTGCACCCGGGCGCCACCAGTCAGGACATCATGGACTGTGCGCTGATGCTGTTGACGCGACGCGCGGGCGCGGTGGTTCTGGCCGACCTGACCCGCGCCGCCGATTCCGCCGCCCACCTCGCCCGCCTCCATCGCTCCACTCCGATGGTCGCGAGAACTCTGGGCCAGCAGGCACTTCCGACCACCTTCGGGCTACTGGCATCGAGTTGGTTCACTGCACTCGACGCCGCAGCGATTCGCCTCGAGATCGTGCTGTCCACGTTGCCGGTTCAATTCGGCGGCGCCGCAGGCACACTCGCTGCGTTGTATCCCGACGGGCTCAGGATCGCCGATGCACTGGCAGACGAACTCGGCCTGGCCAGGCAGGTTGCTCCCTGGCACACCGACCGCGTGACCATCGCAGAACTCGCGACCACGCTCGGTATCGTCGCCGGCGCCGTTTCCAAGCCCGCCACCGACATCACCGTCATGGCGTCCACCGAACTCTCCGAGGTCGCCGAAAGCGCTCCGGGCGGCTCATCGGCCATGCCGCACAAGCAGAATCCCGTCGCGGCCATCACCGCCCGCGCAGCAGCGCGACGTGCTCCCGCACTGGTCGCCACAGCCCTGTCTAACATGGATCACGAATTCGCCCGCGCTGCAGGCCCCTGGCACGCCGAGTGGGAAACCGTCACCGATCTCCTGCGTCTGGCAGGCGGAGCGGCGCACCAGCTTTCCGTGAGCCTCACCGGCCTGCAAGTACACACCGAGTCGATGGCTCGCAATCTCGACATCACCGGTGGCCTGATTCTCGCCGAGCGTGTCACCAAGGCCCTGTCCGCACACACTGATCGAGCGCGCGACATCGTCACCGCGGCAGCCACTTCCGGAACCAGATTGGATCGTGATCCCGCCATCGCAGAGCACCTGAGCGAAACCGAGATCGCCGAACTACTCGACCCCGCACACTATCTGGGCCACGCCACCGATCTGGTCGACCGCGCCCTCGCCGAACGCCCCACAGGAGGATCTCGATGAGCGTCGCGCTCAACTTTCAACAGACCGGCAATCTCGATGCCCCGGCAGTGGTTCTCCTGGGTTCACTCGGATCCGATCTGTCCATGTGGCAGCCGCAGATTCACGCGCTGTCGAATCGGTACCGCGTCATCGCCGTCGACCATCGCGGCCATGGCAAGTCGCCGGTTCCCGCCGGCCCCTACTCCATTGCCGATCTTGCCGGCGATGTCATCGTTCTCCTCGATTCGCTCGAACTCGAGTCCGTACATCTCGTCGGGCTCTCCCTCGGCGGCGCTGTCAGCCAGTGGATCGCCGCACACCACCCCACTCGCGTCGAGACGTTGACCTTGATGTGCACGTCCTCGCAGTTCGCCCCGGCTCAGCCGTGGATCGATCGTGCTCGGGCTGTCCGTGCGGACGGTATCGCGTCAATCGCGGCCGCCGTCGTCGGACGCTGGTTCACGCCGGGACTGGCCGAGAATGATCCGGAGCTTGTCGCCCGCCACGTCGCGATGGTCGAAGCCACACCCGACGAGGGCTATGCCGCCTGCTGCGAGGCGCTTTCGACGTGGGACGGCCGCAACGACCTGGCCCGCATCGTCGCTCCGACGCTCCTCGTCGCAGGCGAGCAGGATCCGGCGACGCCTCCGTCGACGTTGAGCGCGATCGCCGACGGCATCGCCGATGCGGTACTGCACGTGGTCGATCCGGGCGCACACCTGGCCAACGTCGAACAAGCCGGGCGCGTCACCAAACTACTTGCAACGCATATTGCCTCGCACACATCTGTGCTCGCCCAACGTAGCGCCGCCGTGTCGGCCGGCATGACCGTACGACGCCAGGTGCTCGGCGACGCCCACGTCGACCGTTCCATTGCCGGTGCCACCGAGTTCACCGCCCCTTTCCAGGACTTCATCACTCGCACGGCGTGGGGTGACATCTGGTCGCGCCCCGGCCTCGATCACCACACCCGCAGGCTCCTCACTCTCGCGATCCTCACTGCCGTCGGCAACGAACACGAACTCGACATGCACATTCGCGCTGCGCTGCGTGCCGGGATCGATCCCGACGAACTCGTGGAAGTATTTCTCCATACCGCGGTCTATGCGGGTGTGCCGAACAGCAACTTGGCTTTTGCGCTGGGAAAGCAAGCACTCGCGGACCTCTCGGCCGAACCTGAGGAGAACGAGACAACATGAGTGAGAACAGCAGCGAGCAGGCGCCGGGACCGTCCCCGGACTACGTGCAGTCGCTGGCCCGTGGGCTTTCCGTCATCAAGGCTTTCGACGGTGAGCACCCGCGTCGCACCCTCAGCGAGGTTGCCCGGCACACCGATCTCACGCGTGCGACTGCTCGCCGCTTCCTACTCACGCTCGTCGAACTCGAATACGTACGTACTGACGGTTCGGTGTTCTGGTTGACGCCCCGTGTCCTCGAACTCGGCTACAGCTACCTCTCCAGTCTGTCCCTTCCCGAGATCGCCGGGCCGCATCTGGAAGCCTTGTCCGCCAAGGTCCGTGAATCCACGTCCGTGTCGATCCTCGACGGTGACGACGTCGTGTACGTGGCTCGTGTTCCGGTCAGCCGCATCATGACGGTGTCCATCACCATCGGCACGCGCTTTCCCGCGTACGCCACATCCATGGGTCGAGTTCTGCTCGCCGGCTTGCCGGACGACGCACTGGACGCCTACCTCGCCCGAGTGTCCTTCGCCCGCCTGACCGGCAAGACCATCTCCACCGCCGACGGACTGCGTGCCGAACTCGAGAAGATTCGCGCCGACGGGTTCGCGATTGTCGATCAGGAACTCGAAGAGGGTCTGCGCTCGCTCGCCGCACCCATCCGGGACGCGACCGGTGACGTGGTCGCGGCCGTCAACATCTCCACCCAAGCCGCCCGCTACAGCGCCGAAGCTGTTCGCGGTGAACTGGTTCCGGCCGCAGTCGCCACCGCGGACGCCATCTCCGTCGATCTCGGACGTACTCAGTCGTCCAACAATCACTCGGCTGCCACCCGCTGACCGAGCAGACCCAAGGAAGAACCAATGCCTGACGTTGTCATCTGTGAACCGCTCCGTACCCCTGTCGGCCGCTTCGGCGGTGTCTTCCGTGACGTAGCCCCGGAAGATCTCGCCTCGACGCTGATCACCGAACTCGTCACGCGTACCGGCATTTCCGGCGCGGAGATCGACGACGTCATTCTCGGCCAGGCTTCGCCGAACGGTGAGGCTCCGGCGATCGGACGCATCGCGGCGCTCAACGCGGGTCTGGGCATCGATGTTCCCGGCATGCAGGTGGATCGCCGGTGCGGGTCGGGATTACAGGCAGTCATCCAGGCCGTCATGCAGGTTCAGTCCGGTGGCAGTGACCTGGTCCTCGCCGGCGGTGCCGAGTCGATGAGCCAGGCCGAGTTCTACGCAACCGGAATGCGTTGGGGCGTCAAGGGTGAAGGAGTTGCGCTCAGCGATCGTCTCGCGCGCGCCCGCGTCACAGCCGGCGGACGTGACTTCCCGGTTCCCGGCGGAATGATCGAAACGGCAGAGAACCTGCGCGCCGAGTTCTCCATCAGCCGCGAGGATCAGGATGCACTCGCGGTTCAGTCCCATCAGCGTGCCGTCGCAGCACAGAAGAACGGCGTCTTCGCCGAGGAAATCGTTCCGGTATCCGTTCCGCAGCGCAAGGGCGAGGCCCTGCTCGTCGACACCGACGAGCATCCACGCGCCGACACCTCGATGGAATCGCTTGCGCGCCTTCGTCCCATGCGCGCAAAGATCGACCCGGACTCCACCGTGACTGCAGGTAATGCCAGCGGGCAGAACGACGGCGCAGCACTGGCGATCGTCACCACCGCCGACAAAGCTCGTACCCTCGGACTGCGACCGCTCGCACGCCTCGCGAGTTGGAGCGTTGCGGGCGTTCCGCCGCGCACCATGGGCATCGGCCCCGTACCGGCGTCGGAGAAGGCACTCGGCCGCCTCGGATTGACCCTGGCGGACATGGACGTCATCGAACTCAACGAAGCCTTTGCGGCACAAGCACTTGCAGTCCTGCAGAGCTGGAATCTCGAGGCCGACGACCCACGCATCAACCCCAACGGCTCCGGCATCTCCCTCGGACATCCGGTCGGTGCCACGGGTGGACGAATCCTGGCCACCCTGTTGCGCGAGATGGACCGTCGCGAAGCGCGTTACGGCCTCGAGACGATGTGCATCGGCGGCGGGCAGGGCCTGGCTGCGGTCTTCGAGCGCCTGTCCTGATCAAGCCCCGACGTGCGCGACGCCGGAGTCACCGAGTTCGCCGCGTAGGCCGTCGAGAAAGACACGCAGCAGTTCGGTGAGTTCGGCCTGCTGCTGCTCGGTGAGAATCGACGTCAGTGCGGCTTCACGGCCGAGAACTCGGTCCACCAATTGCTCCACCAGTTCGTGACCGGCGGCAGTGAGGGTCACGAGCACTATTCGTGACCCTTCCGCGGCGGAAGACCTCTCCACCAGACCCGCGTTCTCCGCGCGCGCGAGTCGCTGCGAGATCGCACCGGCCGTGACTCCGGTCTGCTCGGTGATCTGGCGAGTCGTCAACTGATACGGCTCGCCGGATCGCCGCAGGACACTGAGCAGGTCCAGAGTCGCGGTGTCCGCACCGGCCGAGGCGAGTACCCGTCGGCGATCCTCACCGAGCAGCTTGGCGCACATCCACAGCCTGGTGACGATGCCGATACCCTCCACGGGCGTGCCCGGCCTTTCGCGAAGCCACGCCAAGGCAACCGCGTCCACCGCGTCGTCCGGGTTGTAGTCGCCCACCACTGCACACCTCGTTTAGCTCTAAATGATACGTTCTTCGTATAGGTCTAAACGTAGCTCACGGAGGTAGGCATGACACGCACAGTTCTGGTAACCGGCGGCGGAACAGGGATCGGGCGCGCAGTTGCAGCGGCGTTCGCCCGAGACGGAGACACCGTTTTTGTCACCGGCCGACGCACGGAACCACTCGAAAAGACCGCGGAGGAGTTGGGCGATAATGTTCACGCCTTGACGTGTGACAACTCCGACCCGAAAGACCTGAAGCGGCTGCAGGATTCACTTCCGGGAACCATCGACGTCGTGGTGCACTGCGCCGGCGGTAACACGGACTTCGATCGCGAAGCGCCGTCAGATCTGGAATCCCTGGCCGCCGGGTGGCGGGCCAATCTGGACTCCAATCTGATCTCGGCAGTGTTGACCACAGCAGCAGTTCGAGATCGAATCCCCAGTGGCGGTGCCGTCATCACCATCGGATCGATTGCCGCCGACAAGGGCGCTGGAGCGTACGGCGCTGCCAAAGCAGCAGTTGCGACGTGGAATGTCGATCTGGCCGCCGAACTGGGCCCAGAAGGCATCACGGCGAACATCGTCTCCCCCGGTTACATCGCCGACACCGAGTTCTTCCGGGACTTTCTGACGGACGAGCGTCGCGCGATGCTGATCGAATCCACCAGCACCAAGCGCGCCGGAACCCCGGACGACATCGCATCAGCCGTCCATTTCTTGGCCTCACCGGGTGCCCGGCAGATCACCGGTCAGGTATTGGCAGTCAACGGCGGTGAGAGAACCAGTCGCTGATCACGCCAGGTGGCGCTCGAAGAACGAGTCGATTCGCTTCCAGGCATCCTGCGCTGCAACAGGATCGGGACCGATTCCGAGGATGCGCTCCAAAGGACGAAGCACCTTGGGTCCGGCCTCCGCGTCGTTGAGGAACGCGTGGCCGGCGGTGGGGTACTCCTTGACGTCGTTCTCGATACCGGCATTGCTGAGCGCCGTCTCCAGCTTCGCTGCCGCGCCCCGGAGCGAAAAGTCCTTGCCTCCGAAACTCCCGACGATCGGGCACGCATCCACCACGGCCTCATCGAGTTTGCGTGGAAGCTGACCGTAATTGACCGAGGCAGCGTCGAAATCTCCGGCGCTGACCATCGCGAAGCCGCCGCCCATGCAGAATCCGATGACACCGATCTTTCCGGTGCAGTCCGGGGATTCCACCAGCCAACTGCGAGCGACTTCGATGTCGGTGAACGCCTTGCCGTGTCCTCGAAGCATCGACGTCATGGTGGGCACTAGGCACCGCTTCGCCCCGCCCGCGCTGTAGAGGTCGACAGCGAGCGTCAGGAATCCCGCAGCGGCCAGCCGCTTGGCTTGCCGCTGCATCACCTCCTCGAGCCCGAAGGCCTCGTGAATCATCACTACCCCCGGCCACGGGCCGGGGGTAGTGGGGGTTTCGAGTATCGCTCGCAGCGGTTGTGATCCGCCGACTACTGCGGCGCGGCCCGTCAGATCTATGTCCACCATGTTTCGATGCTAGGCCGACGCGGCGTCAATAGGCTCGGAAGCGAGGTCAGGGGAGCTGTTTTCCCTGGCCCGCCGCAAGCCCGGTCAAGACCCCGGCGAGCTGCGGCAAGGCGTACGGCGCGCTCAGTGGACCGAAATTATCGACAAAGGCATTCGAGAGCAGAAGTTCGACCGGCGCATAGGATCGCGCCTTCACCGCGGGGAGGTTCTGGAAAACTGCGAAGTTCTCCAACCTCGTCGTCGCTTCCTGATCAGAAGCGAGGCTGAGCAAAATGTCTGCGGGTGCGAGTACCTCCGCCTGCTCCATCGACAGCGCAGTCATCTGCTCGGCGTTGTATCCGCGATAGTCGAGTCCGAGTTCGCGCAGCAGAACCCCGGGCGCACTGGCATCCCCCTGCACATACAACTGATCGCCGTACATCGAGCCGATCATGATCGTCTTGCCACCCAAGCCGTTCAGGGAAGCTGCGGTGTCGGAGATCAGAGCGTCGGTCCGGGCGATCGCTGCAGCAGCAGCCTCGTCGACAAAAGCTGCCTGCCCGACCATGGCGACGCCGTCACGCCACGAGGTGGTCCAGTCCAGCGCAATGACCGGAGCGATCTGACTGAGCCTCTCGGCTGCAGGTTCGAGATAAGTCTTCATTCCGATGATGAGGTCCGGCGAGTAGCGCGCGATGATTTCCGGGTTGATTTCGCCTGTGGTGCCGAAGCTTTCGAGGTCGGCTATTCCCGCGGTGCTCTGCCAAGGCAGTGAACCGCGGTCCCACGCACCTGTGTTGCCGTAGGCGACTGGGTGAACGCCGAGCGAGAGCAGGAATTCCAGATCCGTGAAGTCGCTGGCAACAACGATCCTTTCCGGCTTTCCCGAGATCGTGGTGGTTCCGAGCGCATTGATCACCTCACGTTGTTCGCCGGCATCAGAAGCATCTGATGTAGTCGAACACCCCGCAAGGATGGCGGCCGCCGCCAGTGCGCCGACCCCGAAGAACCCGCGGCGACTGAGCTGGTCCACAAGTTCAGACGTCGTGGATTCACAAATCGTTCCGTACATGTATGCACTCTCCTTCTCGGCGACTGCTGCGCGCGCCGAGGGCACAGCGAAAGAGAGGTTAGCCCACCCTCATCTTCCATAGGGTTCCTACGTTTGCGATTCCGAGAGATCGGAGCGATAAAAATGGACCGTTCTCGAGCGGACAAGTACATTCCCGCTGATCTATCACCGCAGGCAGTTGGGCGAGCCACCAGTCCCTGCCTTCTGCGATCGGGTCGCTCCAGCGTCGAAAATCAGTCGAAGATCAGTTGCCATTCCCTCCTCGAAAGCTTCCGAATTACCGTCTTTTGCACGTCGCCCACCGTTCGACTTGCGCGGCGTGGGAGGATAGATATATCGAGATCGGGACTTCGATGTGAGGGCCCGGATCGAGTTTGTAGGGAGTATCGGTATGGCACAGGGCATCGTGAAGTGGTTCAACGGCGAAAAGGGCTTTGGTTTCATCGCTCCCGACGACGGAACACCGGACGTGTTCGTTCATTACTCTGAAATCTCGGGCAACGGCTACAAGTCGCTCGACGAGAACCAGCGTGTGGAGTTCGAGGTTGGCCAGGGCCAGAAGGGTCCTCAGGCCACCAATGTGCGCGCTGTCTGATCAGTGACACAAGAAGAGGGCCGCACCCGCAAGGGTGCGGCCCTCTTCTGCATCGGATTCACCTCTGAATCACTGATCCTGAATGACGGCCAACGCTCCAACGATGTTCGACTCCGCCACCGACTTCGAGATTCCGAGATCAGCCAGAACACCTGATCCGTCTTCGAGTTCGAGCAGCGCGAGCAGGATGTGCTCGGTTCCGATGTAGTTGTGGCCCAGGCGAAGAGCCTCACGGAACGTCAGTTCCAGGACCTTGCGCGCACGAGCGTCGTACGGAATGAGTTCTGGTAGTTCGGAAGTCGGAGCCGGTAGTACACCGGCCACTGCAGCTCGGACGGATCCGAGCTCCACCCCCTGCGCCACTATCGCCTTCGCAGCCAACCCGGCAGGCTCCTCGACGAGCCCCAGGAGGAGGTGCTCCGGCTGGATCTCTGCGTTACCGGCGGCGCGGGCTTCGTTCTGCGAGGCCATGACGACGTTCTTCGCCCGGGGAGTGAACCGGTTGAACCCTTCGTTCGGATCCATCGGCTTCTGATCACTCGGCGCCTTGGGAACAAAACGCTTCTGCGCAGCCTGCTTCGAGACACCCATGCTCGCGCCGATCTCCGTCCACGACGCTCCCGACCTACGCGCCTGGTCGACGAAGTGGCCGATCAGGTGATCTGCAACTTCACCGAGATGATCAGCGGCAATCACGGCGTCGGAAAGTTGGTCGAGCGCGTCGGTGTGCACCTTCTTGATCGCGTCGATGAGGTCGTCGAGTCGAACCTTGTTGGTCATTTCCACTGGTTTGCTCATGCGTCAACCATAGGTTGACGCGATCGAAAACGTCAACCCTAGGTTGACGATCGTCTTCGCCGCCCAGTGCTCAGCCGGAAAAGAATTCACGCAGAGCCGGGACAATAGCGTCGTCGGCGACGCCGTGGCCCTGACCGGGGATCTCCAAAGTCTTTGTCCCCGAGACTTTTGCAGCGATTCTCGTCGCCGAGGCAGGTGCCCATTGACCACTGTCACCGCCGTACATGACCAACGTGGGGACGGTAATGGAGGCAAGCCAGTCGAGCGACTGACAGCCGTGATCACACACAGCGACGTCGTAAGGCAAGGTGTGCGCGATGGCGCACATGTCGGGCCAATCGGCACTCCGCTTGATCTCGTCGACCATCTCCGCGGATGCACCGGTCAGATCCAGAAAACGCGTCACAGCACCTTCCCTGTCGCCGCCCGCAATCAATCGCTCCAGGTCACTTTGGGCAGTCTCGTCACGCTGGTCGTCGTCCATGTACGGCGCCTCGTAGACGGCGAGCTTACGCATCGGAACGGCCTGCGCAGCGGCCTCCAAAGCCAGCGCGGCACCCGACGACAATCCGTAAACGAGCGGTGTTTCACCGGTGGCAGCGACGACCGCCCGCAAGTCCTCCGCCTCGGCGTCGATCGAGAACGCGCGACTGTCACCGCTGTCCCCGCGTCCGCGCCTGTCGTACGAGTACACCGTGAAGTCCGCCGCCAACTCTGCAGCCAGGGATTCGAACCATCCGCGGTCGCAGAACGCTCCGGCGACCAGGACCACTGCTGGTCCGGCACCGGAGCGTTCGTATGCGATGGTCGTACCGTCGCGGGATTGCACTACCGCTGGGGATTGCTCTGTTTGCACGTCGATCTCCTCAGGTCTGGTCAATGCCTACCTGATTAGACCGCCCGCGTTACCTAAACTCATCGGTCCGGTCGGCAGTGGCTTCAGCTGATCTTGTTGTACAGGGCATCCCAACCCTGTGCCACGTACGAAATCGTGTAGATCGAACCGTAGAACGTAGAGCCACCCAGACTGGTGACGTTGCCCGCCTGCACTGCCGGGAGTCGCTGCCACAGCTTGCTCGCCACCAATGCCTGGTACGCCGCACTGTCCTCGTTCTCGGTGATCATGAAGCCGTCGACGCCGGCCAGCACGTCGAGGCCTTCGAGGCTGACGCCGCCCTCGGGATCGAGCCCCTCCGAGGTGGCGGTTTTGCCACCGATGTCGCCGAGCGTCATGTCGCTGGGCTTGTCGCCCTTCTCGGAGGTACGGATGCTCGTGACGTACAGCGTGTTCGTGTCCGGCATGAACGAGACACTGGCGACGGTCTTGGACGCAATCTTCTCGGCATGACGACTGCGGATGTCGGAAATCAGATTGTCGTAGTCGAGCGTCAATCGATCGAGTGTGGCCGTTCGACCGAGCCAGCCCGACAACCGCGAGAGGTTTGTGCGCCAGTCGTCGGTGAACTCTGTCGTCAGAACCGGTGCGATGGTGGACATCTCGGCCACCGGCCACCACTCGCTCTCGTAGTTCAGGCACACGATCAGGTCGGGCTCGAGCGCCAAGATCTGCTCGCGGTTGGGGATCTCCGACAGGAACGGTACCGACGAATCGATAGGCACCCACGGTGTCGCCTGGGCGTACGTGTAGCCGACGAGCGGAAGTTCCAGAGCTACAGCAGGTTCCAGATCGAGCCGCGAGTCGATCGCGACAACCCTCTTCGGATTGACAGGAATGTCGTACGTTCCGAGAGGTGTCGTCACAGAACGCATTTCGGTTTCACCCGAACTGCTCCCGCTGTCACCGCAGGCCGCCAGGAACGCGCCCAGCCCGGCGATCCCGGCACCGAAGCCGAACTGCCGACGTGTGAGGTCCGAAACGAGGCGGTTGTCGGAGTAGCACTCGGGAAGCAAGAGCGTGGATTGAGCGGGCATGCGTGTCGAACCTCCAAAAGAAATGAATCATCCACTGTTGCGAGCGGATAAGGATGCCCTAACAGCGTACGCAGGGAGGGTCGTCGCGATCGGCCCAGAAATAGTCGAATCAGGCCAATTCGCACCCCTTACTTGTCGAGTTTGCGCATCTCGACGAAGTAGACCGCACTGAACGCGAGGTAGGTGCCGACGATTCCGAGGACCGAGATGATCAGGACGAGAGCGAGAAACATAGCCATGATGGTCTCCACTGACACGGGTTGTTCACGATGTCGATCGAGAGAAAATGGCTTCGAACTGCGGCGCTGCGACTCGAAGCGGGGCCGAAACTTTCGGTTACACACACCACGCTAGCCCCAGGCGTCTCGAGTTTTGATGAACTCGAGGTGAACTCTCCTACGGCTACGTCACACTTTTCTGTCGGACGGTCAGTTCGGTCCGAGCACCTGTCCGGACCATTCGACCAAAGGCGTCAGTGCGCGCCACGCTGTGCGAACTTCCTTCAATGTCCTGGCGCTGTCCAGCCACGACGGGCTTGGGTAACTACGACCAGCAGTCAGCGACTTGTGACGCAGCAATTCGATCCGCGGGTGATCGACCGTGTATCCGCGAGGCGCCGTCTTGAGCTTGTCGCCGCCGATCGTGAATCCGGCCTTCTCGACGGAGGCCAGGATCTTCTCGAGCTCCGGCCCTCGAACGTCGTCGTCGACAGCCGCACGATAACGCGCGATGGTCTCCGAACTGCTGGCGTAGAAACCACCGGCCACCATCAACCCTGCCGCGTCGATCTGCACGTAGTAGCCACAGCTCTCGGCGAGACCGACGAACGCTCCCTGGTGCGTCTTGTACGGGATCTTGTCCTTCGAGAATCGAACGTCACGATACGGCCGAAAGAGCTTGGCCGTGCCGAATTCGTCCTCCAACGCCGCGGTCAACGACGCCATCGGACGACGAACCACTTCGTCGTACGTCTCCTTGTGCGCTGCCCACCAGGTCTTGCTGTTGTCGGCTTCCAGGTCTTCGTAGAAATCGAGTGCAGCAACGGGTATGCCAGTGAACGCAGCCATGACGTAAGCCTAGCTGCCTGTTCGGCTTTGGACCGTCTGCCCTGCACCGATGCCCGGATCGGCCCGAATCCGTAGACTGCATGGAGATGATTTCCGAAATACAAGCATGGGAACTGACCGATACCAACCGAGACTGGTTGATTCACCGACCCGTCGAGATCGCGATCTACGTGGCACTCGCAGTCGTTCTGCGCTTCGCACTGCACCGCGGGATCGATCGAATGTCGAAGCCTCGCAAGTCTCCGAACGCCAAGGTGAACGAGCGCAGATCGCAGCGAGCCCGGACCATCGGTTCGGTACTCAAATCGACGGTGTCCATCGTCATCCTGGTCTGGTGTGTGCTGCAGATTCTCGGCATCCTCGGGATCAACGTCGCGCCGTTCATCGCATCCGCCGGCGTCATCGGCCTTGCCATCGGTTTCGGTGCACAAAACCTGGTGCGTGACTTCCTCTCCGGCATCTTCATGTTGCTCGAGGATCAGTACGGTGTCGGCGACGTCGTCGATCTCGGCGACGCGGTCGGCACCGTCGAAACAGTGGGCCTGCGCGTCACCACGATTCGAGATGTCAACGGCACCTTGTGGTATTGCCGCAACGGCGAAATCCTGCGAGTGGGCAACATGAGTCAGGGTTACGCCACTGCAGTTCTCGATCTCCCGATCGCCCACAATGCGAACGTGCACAAAGCGTGTGAGGTGGCGACGCGAGCTGTCCTCGAGGCGGCAGAGTCCGAACCGATCAGGGCGGACATGATCGACAAGCCGGAGATGCTGGGAGTCAATTCGGTTACTGCCGAGGCAATTACCATTCGAGTGACGGCGCAGGTCAAGCCTGGGCGCCAATGGGCAGTCCAGCGCGCATTTGCACGCTCGGCGCTGACTGCGTTCGAAGAGCAGGGAATCGAGGCACCTTACCTGCCTGTTCTGCGCTGACGGTTGAGACGGAATCGGCTACCCTTTCCATCAATTACGCGAGCCCCCGGCGCGGTCGATACCGCCGGGGGCTCGCTGGTGCCTGAAGCATGATTCAGACGGTGGAGGTCGAGACCTCCCGATCTGCCGATCTGTTGCCAAACGCCCTGTGCAGGAACATCGTCAGAGCAATTGCTACCACGATTCCGATCAGCGGTGGGATTCCCACCTCGAACTCACCGGAAAGCCAAGCGAGGAACGCTGCGACGGCATAGACGGCCAGGTTTCGCCAGTGGACCGGCTGCGGGGTGTATCCCTCGGGAATGCCTCGCCGCCACCGGCACAGGAAGTCAGCGATGATCACGCCGCCCAATGGCGGGATGAAAGTTCCGAGCAGACTCAGGTAGTCGACCAGATGGTTGTGCACACCGGTCAGAGCGAGCGCCGTGCCGATCACACATCCACCGATGACGAACGGGGTCTTGCGAGGCTTTCTGAACAGTTCGGCACCGGCCACTCCGAAGGCGTATGCGGTGTCTGCGTTGCTCTTCCAGAGGTTTCCGAACAGCAAGACCAGGCCCCAGCCGACAAGCCCGAGGTTGTAGAGGATCAACACGAAGTCACCCTCGTGGAACGTGATGGCTCCGATGGCGCCGAACAGGATCATCAATCCGTTTCCGAGGAGGAACCCGATAACGCAGGCCCACACCGCTTGTGATCCGGAGCGAGCAAATCTGGTCCAGTTGGGCGCTTGCGTTCCCGCCGATACAAACGTGCCGACGACAGTGGTGATTGCGAGCGCGATCGTCATGGTCGTCTGCGGTTGAACCGAGACCAGGCCGGAGAATCCACCGACCTCTTCGAGGGACCGGAACACGACCCAGCAGGCCAACGCCAGGATCAAGGGCGTCGAGACGAGCGAAACCCAGTACATTCCGCGGTAGCCGTAGCAGGCGGTGACGCACATCAAGATGCTCGCCGCGATCATCACCGACGCCCGCGCGAGATAGGACTCCCAGCCCAATGCCTGCGCGGTGAGATCACCGATCGTGCCGATGATGACTCCGTACCAGCCGATCTGAGTACCGCCCAGCAGGATCGAAGCGAGCTTGGACCCGCGAGTGCCGAAACTGTAGCGCGCCATCACAACTGTAGTCAGTCCGGTTCGGGCTCCGACGAACCCCATCATGGCGACGTAGACCCCCAAGATGGCGGATCCGGCGGCGATCACCACCATCAGTTTCCAGAACGAGAACGCGGTACCGAGCGCTGCTCCGGCCAACATCGTCGGCGTGAAGATGGTGAACCCCAACAACACCACCGCGAGCGAGAAGAACGGCTTTCGTGCATGAAGCGGAACCGGAGTGACGGGATAGTCAGGATCGACCGGGTGGCCTGGGCTCTCCGAATCGCCTGCGACCGTGGCAGGTTCGACGGCGCTGCTCATACAACTTCGCCGATGTCTTCGAGCCACAGGCTCGGGCGCTCGGCCAGCATGCGGTCCATCAGTGCCACACACTCCGCGTCGTCGACGACGTCGACCTGAATTCCGCTGCTGCGCAACCATTCCTCCGATGCCTCGAAGGAACGATTTTCGCCGACCACGATTCGAGGGATCTCGTACAGGCGCGCCGTTCCGGCGCACATGAAGCACGGCGACAAAGTCGTGTAGAGGACACACTCGCGATACACCGAGGCCGGCAGTCGTCCGGCGCGCTCGATGCAGTCGGTCTCTCCATGACGGATGGCGCTGTTCATCTGGACCCGACGGTTACGTCCGACTGCGAGAACCTCGCCCCGGTGAATCAGCGCCGCGCCGATCGGCACGCCGCCCTCCTCCCAACCGATCTTCGCCTGTTCGATCGCAAGTCCGAGAAAATACTCATCGGTGTGTGCCGGATGATTCATGTGCGCTCCTGGAGTCTGACCAAAATCGTCGATTGTGGCTCGTGTCACAATCCGACCACGGTGGTAACAGCCCGACAAGGGACAACCTGTCAGTTCGGCAGAACTAGCTCTATGACGAAGTGCCCCCTCGGCGGACGATATAGAAATGCTCCCGACTCTGCGACAAGTTCTTGCGATGCCCTCGTTTAAGGCCGCCGCAATCGAGGTGCTCGCGGGCGACATCGATACCGCGGTGGTCCGCTGGGTCCATTCGTCCGAGGTGTACGAGATGGGTGGGCTGCTGTCCGGAGGTGAGGTCCTTCTGACCACGGGCCTCGGTCTCCACGGACGGTCTCCCGAGCAGCTCACCGCCTACATCGACCAATTGGCGGACGCGGGATGCGTCGCACTCGCGATGGAAGTCGGGCGCTCGTTCCTCACGGCCCCTCTCGAACTCGTCGAAGCTTCGCGCCGACGGGGACTCGCGTTCTTGGCCCTGCACGCAGTAGTGCCCTTCGAGCGGATGGTCGAAGACTTTCACGACCTCATGCTCCGCCGCACTCTCGGTTCGGTGCAAGCGGGCGAGCCTGTCTGGCAAGAACTTCTGAGTCTCGTGGTTGCAGGCCAGGGCATGACTGCGCTGCTCGACAAGGTGTCACGACTCGCGGGGTGCGGCGTCGATCTGCTCGACGCGGATGGCAGAACCGTCGAGCGCAGCACAACCGGCGCAGAGCGATCCGAGACCGAACGCACTATCCACGACGTACGCGGCCCGACGAACTCACTCGGTCGACTTGTCCTGTGCGGGCCGGCAACCACACGCCGAACCGCCGTCGCAAACTGCGCCGCCGTCGCGGTAGCTCTGGAACTCGGCCGTCACGGCGATCTCGGCCCAAGACAGTCACTCGCCCAATCGGTGATCACCGACGTGGTGGGCGGTGTGCTCACATCGCACGGCGACTTGTCCGAGCGACTGACAGCGGCCGGGTGGACGCCGTTGTCGGAGGGGCACCACGTCCTCGTCGCCGCTGTCGACATCGATCGGCAAACCCCGGTTCGAGAGCTCGCTGACCAAGTACGCGACGCCGTGCGGGCCGTGCTCGGCTCCTGTGTCGTCGGGACTGCGGCCAATCACGTCATCGTGCTCGCGCACGGGTGGGCGTCCGCATCCCCCGCTCGAGTGCGGACTGCGTTCACCGAAGCCGACGAGCTGCTACGCCGCGGGCCGGGCGGTTCCGCGGTACGCACGCTCGGAGTGGCGACGCCGGTCGCGGACCTGTCGGGCGTCGGGGCTGCGGTCGCGCAAGCTCGCGAAGTCGTCCAGATCGCGCGGCACTTCGGCACCCGGACCGGAGTGATCCTCGCGAGGGACGTCGGCGTCCAACGACTGCTCGCCGCCGGAACGACACCCGCTTCGCTGTCCATGTTCGTAACCGAGCAACTCGGTTCGCTGATCGCATACGACACAGCACATTCCGCCGATCTCGTCCGAACGCTCGACGCGTACCTCGCACATCGGGGCGGCAAGGCGAGAACCGCGGATTTCCTCGGCATTCGGCGTCAGTCGCTTTATGCACGGCTCACGCGTATCGAGAAGCTGATGGGTGTTTCCCTCGACGATCCGGCACAGGTGGTCTGCCTCGGGCTTGCGCTGACCGCATGGCGCATGCGCACCGGCCTTGATCCACAAGCAGCGTTCGAGCGTCTCCCCGGGTGAGCGACAACCTCTGCGATGATGAACGAATGACCGGAGCAGCGGAGTTGATGATCGAGATCCCTGCCGGCGAGGTGCACCTTCGGGACGACCGCAAAGGTACTGCGTGGACCTCGAAAGTCGAATCCTTCCGCCTCGCACGCCATCTCACCACCAGGGCGCTGCTTCACGGAGATTCGTCGGACGATTCGAGCAAACCAGCGGTCAACCTTTCATGGAAGGACGCCATCGCAACCTGCAACGCACTTTCGGTCGCGGACGGTCTGACACCCGCATATCGAGACGTCGACACCGATTCTCCGCAGTGGGACCGGGGCGCAACTGGCTACCGGCTCGCCACCGAGGCCGAGTGGCAGTACGCATGCAAGGCCGGCACCTCCGGCTACCGCTACGGCGAGATCGACGAGATTGCTTGGTACAGCGACAATTCAGAGGGTAGGGCTCGTCCCGTCGGAACGAAGGCACCCAACAACTGGGGCCTGTACGACATGATCGGCAATGTCTGGGAATGGTGCTGGGATCTCTACGACCCCGAGGTCTACGGCACGTACCGGATCTTTCGCGGCGGCAGTTGGGCCGAAAGCGAGCGCGGTTGCGGCGCTACCGTAAGGAGGCGAAGCCATCCGACGTTTGCAATCGACGACCTGGGATTTCGCCTAGCTCAAACGATCTGAGGGCAGACGGCTGAGGACTTCGAGCACAGCCTCGATCTCTTCTCGACTGCGCAGCCGAACTATCGGCAACGACGGCACATCGACAAGAACCGTGGCCATTCGCTCGGCGTTGCGTCCGTCGGTTCGCCAGGCCCAGCGCACCACGTGATCCGGATCGAACAGAATGGTGTGCAGTGGAGGCTCCATGTTGCGATTCCACAACACCTCTCGCTGCAATCGCCGACGCACGGTTCGTGTGATCACCTGGCGCATCACCGTCCGCCGAGGCAGATCCAACCACAGCATCAGGTCCGCACGCTCGGCCAGAAGCTCACGCACCGCACCGTACTGCCACTCGGTCACCCAGGCCGGCTCGCTGGAAAAGCGTCGTACTTCGGTTTCGAAACTGTCGAGCGGAATCCAGTCGGGCCCGTGGAACAGCGAGTCCAGCTCAGTGTGTTCGATCTCGAGAAGCCGCCCGATTCGACCGGCGAGAGTCGTCTTTCCGGCACCGGAAGTCCCCGCGACAAGGATCTTCTGCGGACGAATCGTCAGCGCGGCGGGGTCTACGAAAGGCACCGATACACCCTAGGGGCCTTACACTTCGCAGTCCACCCATTCGATGTAACCGGTACCGTTGATCGACGCACCGTCGAAGCTTCCCCGGTAGGTGTACGCGCCGACGTATCCCTTGCCGTGACCGTAGCGCCACTCCGAGTCGATCTCCGCCTCGAACTCCACGACCGTCCTACCGTAATCGCGCACCTGCCAACGCAGTACGCGCGGCACACGCATCTCGCGAACCTGTGGGTCGACGTGCAATGCGTCGGCGTACTCGAGCACGTCGAACTCGACGTCGTCGAAGACCTTCGCACTACCGTCGACAGTCCGAATGTAGGCGAGCTTGCACGCCGAAACCCCTGACGCTCGAACATCGGTGAGCAACAACTGATGCCGGTCGTCCAGTTGAACGATCTGGTAGGTGAAAAAGTCGGCCGGGAGCTTCCACGACTCGGGAAGCGCGCGGCGAGTCAACGATTGCGGTGTCATGCACCGCGCGTACTCGACGGTGCACGGAGCCGAAATACTCACCGGTCCATCCGGACTCGCAATTGTTCCGGAGCACTGTGCCAGCAGACTGACGTGGTCGTAGACGGGATTACGCACGAACCACGACGCTTGGTCCGTTGCCACGATCTCGAGATCGACGTCGAATGAGTCGTATCGCCCGGTGACTCGGAAGTTCGGATAGCTGTTCTCGATGATCAGGTTGTCACCGAAGGCGATTCGCGAACCATCTTCTTCGAACGCACACTCATCGGCAGCGTCGTACGCCCGGTAGAAGTGATGGCCCGGCGCTGCGGTGGAACTCAGCACGGTTGCGGTGTTTCGCGCGTCGGGTGCAGCGAGATAGTCGTTGTCGAACACCACCGTCCCGGTTGCACCGATCAACGTCATGGTGTTGAGGTAACGGAAAGGCCCTGGCAGCCGGGGAACGAAGATCCCGTAGTGCGTCCACGCAAACTTCCGCGAAGCCAGGTGCGGACGCAGCATCTCGGGCCGATCGAACGGGCGTACCGATTCCGCCATTCGCTTGTCGATCAGCGGTAGCGCGCCGTCCAGCAAAGCCCGAACCGCGGGTCGCCACAATCGGCGCGAGCGGGTGGCGGGAACAGGGTCGGAACGATCAACGGTTTGTCCGGTCACGCCCCTAAGTTAATGTAACCAGCCGTAACAAACAAGTGTCGAAGTTTCCTCGACGACCTCACACCCTGAACACCCGCGCCCTGCCCACCGGGCGAATAGCATGTGAGAATCCGCGTACCGGAACCGGTCGCAGAGAGGGCGCAACAATGCAGCACGAAGAGTCGTCGTTCACCGGAGTGGCCGGCACCAAGATCGTCTACGACGTGTGGACACCGGACCGCGAACCCACCGGGGTTCTCGTCCTGTGCCACGGACTCGGCGAACACGCGAGGCGCTACGACCATGTTGCTGCGCGGCTCGGGGAACTCGGGCTCATCGTGTACGCACCCGACCATCGCGGGCACGGACGCTCTGGCGGCAAGCGCGTTCACCTCAAGGAATTCTCCGACTTCACCGACGACGTCCACACGTTGTTCTCGATCGTGACGGCGGCACATCCCGGCAAGGACAAGTTCCTGCTCGGGCACAGCATGGGCGGCGCGATCGCCCTTTCCTACGCCCTCGACCATCAGGCCGATCTCAAAGCCCTCGCCCTGTCCGGACCTGCGGTGATCATCGCAACCGGCACTCCGAAGATCGTGATGCAGCTGGGCAAGATCGTCGGCAAATACCTCCCGGACGTGCCCGTCGAGAACCTGGAAGCTGCTGCCGTATCGCGTGATCAGAAGGTCGTCGACAAGTACAACGCCGACCCGCTGGTTCACCACGGCAAGGTTCCCGCCGGCATCGCGCGCGGCATGATCACCGCCGCGGAAGGCTTCCCGGCGCGCCTGCCCTCGCTCACCATTCCCGTACTGCTTCAACACGGCTCGGACGACCGTTTGACGGACCCGGCCGGCAGCAAGCTCGTCGCAGATCTGGCCGGCTCTTCGGATGTCACCTTGAAGGTGTACGACGGCCTGTACCACGAGATCTTCAACGAGCCTGAGCAGGAAGAAGTTCTGAACGATCTGATCGAGTGGCTGCGTCCGCGGGTCACCGGAGCATAGTCATGTCTACGTGCGGGATCCTGCTGGCGGCCGGGGCCGGATCCCGCATGGGCAAACCCAAAGCGCTCGTCACAAACACCGAGGGTCAGTCTTGGCTCCACCACGGGGTGACGACACTGCAGTCCGCAGGCCTCTCACCGGTCATCGTGGTGCTCGGCGCGCAGGCAGAGGACGCCCTCGAACTACTGCCCACCACCGATGTCATTGTGGTGATATCGGATTGGCAACACGGAATGAGCGCGTCACTGCGCTGCGGACTCGAAGCCGCCATGCGAATCGACGACGCAGATGCGGCAGCGATCTCTCTGGTCGACGTCCCGCACCTCAACGCCGACACCGTGACGCGGATCGTGGGTCAGATTTCCCCATCACGAAACATACTGCGAAGAGCTGTCTTTCACGGAAGACCCGGCCATCCCGTCCTGATCGGACGCGACCACTGGCCGACGCTTGCAAAGTCACTCACCGGGGACGGCGGCGCCAACACCTACCTACGCGAACACGGGGTCGAGTTGGTGGAGTGCAGCGACCTCAGCAGCGGCGTCGACGTCGACTATCCCGAAGCCTGATCGCACGTCACAATCCTCCCAGGTGGTGGGTGTCCGTATTCGGTGTAAAGATGGCCCGATGAAACGTACCGTCGCCGCCCTGCTCGACATCGAGATCGACGAGGCGACCAACCTGGAGTTCAAGATCGCGGTGACGCGCGCGCCGGGTGTCGAACTGCTGGAAACGATGTCGTTCGTCCATGACGGCAATCCGCTCGAACCCCGCGAGATCACCGCCGAACACGGTACCCGGATTCACCTACTCGACTGTGCCCCAGGCAAACTGATCGTCAGCTACGACGCAACCGTCATCGGCCGCGCAGAACCGGCGTCGGTCAGCGACTACGACGTGTCGAAATATCTGCGCCCCAGCCGGTATGCCGAGGCCGACAAGTTCTTCGGTTTTGTCGCCGGGCAATTCGATCTCGCCACTCCCCCGGCCGAACTCCTCCTCGAAGTCACTCGCTGGGTGAGTACACATTTGAGTTATGTTCCCGGCACCAGTCGCGGCACCGACAGTGCGGTCGACACCTTGCTCGCCGGCGCCGGAGTGTGCCGCGACTACTCGCACCTGACCATCTCACTGCTGCGCGCCGTGGGGATTCCCGCTCGACTGGTGGCCGTCTACGCGCCGGGCTGCGATCCGATGGATTTTCACGCCGTAGTCGAAGCCAATATCGACCACGTCTGGCGCGTGGTCGATGCAACGCAATTGGCGCCGCGCAGCAATCTTGTGCGCATCTCGACCGGCCGAGATGCCGCAGACACAGCCTTCCTCGACAATCACGGCGGTTCGATCACGTTGCATGCCTCGGAAGTTCGCGCAGTCGTCGACGGCGTTCTCGACAACGACGACTACGCAACACTCACATCGATCGGCTGAAAAGCAGCGTCAGGCGCTGATCTGGTTCTGCGAGGCCATCGTTCGCTCGAGGAACTTGATCGTGAGATCGACGATCGCCTTCCCCTCCCGAAGAGCTTTCCCGATCACCGGGAAAGCATGGATCTGCCCACTCCAGATGTGCGTTTCGACGGCTTGTCCTGCCTTGATCAAGTTTTCGGTCATGATCTCGACGTCCGGACGCATCAGTTCGTATTCGGCGGACACCAGGAACGACGGCGGAATCAGACTGGCGTCGGCGTTGATCGGCGACTGCGCACCAGGAATCTCGTCCGGCCCCTCGAGCCACCGGTCCTTGAGCTTTTCCACCTGTGACATCGGTAGGTAGGCATCACGTTTCATGAAATCGGGATCATGGTCCTCGAGGTTCACGTTGAGAAGAGGGGAATATCCCACCACGGCAGCGGGCCGCGTGATTCCGCGCAGTGCGGCAATTTCGGCGACCTTCATGGCCAGGTATCCGCCCGCCGAGTCACCGGCAACCACAATCTTGTTCGGGTCTTCGGCTGTCTCGAGCAACGCGGTGTACGCGGCCATTGCGTCCTTGACGGAGGTGCCGATGGAACCTTCCGGCAGCTGGCGGTAGCGCACGGAGATCACCGGTACGCCGGCCTTCGCAGAGAGCAAACCGCACAGTGCCCGGTGCGTTGCCAGACCGCAGAAGACGAATCCCCCTCCGTGGAAGTAGAGGATCGTGGCGCCGGCCAACTCGCCCTGCGCTTTGCGTGGATGCTGCACCTTCTCGCTGGGCACACCACCCAGCGTGAAAGGCTCGATATCGAGGTTCTTCGGCTTCGGCAGTTTGTCCGCCATCGCGTCGAGTCGCTCGAGTTGGCGGATACCACGTTCGGTGGTCGGCCAGAGGGTGAACATCGGCTTCACGAACGTCCTGGTCAGGCAGAAGATAACCCGCGCTCGCGGACTCACGTTCCAATGCCATACCGTCGAATCTCGCGTCCGCATAGCGTCCTCCCAGGTCAAGCCGTTTTGTGCATTTGAGTTACACATACTTGTCGGCTGCTGATGTGAACGATAACTGACGCTGCGTCAAAATGACACGACGGGTATGGATCAATTGCTCGAGCGTGTGCAAGTTCTGGTCGCGATCACGGCCGGGAGAGATATGCGCACAGTCCGCGGTGCCCTCCACGCATCATCGCTTCATGATTCCACTCGAACAGCGGCTTCGCGACCTTCGCGGCCAGACCAAGCGCTCCGGACACCGCTACCTGTTGCCGAAATTCGGCTGTGCAACCAGATCCAGCGGGGCGCACCGCCCAGCTACTCCACCCGGTCATTGCGCCGGTGAGACGCACTTTCAGAAAGCGGTCAACTGAGTCTTCCACCTCGCGTCGCCCGAAGACCAGCAGCGTCAGAGGGACAGCGCTGCGGATGGACATGGAGCCTGAATGCTCGTCGATCGTCCAGACTCGGCGTATCTGAGGCCACCACTGCGAATACCGTTCGGCATCCGCGAGAACCTCGTAGACGCGGTCAGCAGAGGCAGGCAGCGTCCAGACGCTGTGGAAGTCGAAGTCGGTCACGGCGTCCGAGCTAGCCGGTACGCACGGTGAGATCGCCGAACAACGAATACGCGACGACACGAATAACCGGTGCACCTGGGCCGGGATCCTGTCGACCCCCGTCGAATTCCCGATCTCCGAAAAGGTCGAAGCCACCCAACTCGACTGAAACACCCTCCGGAACCCGCAGCCTCGTGTCCCCGAAGATCGACACGATGGTGATCGTCGAGGAGGACGCTGTGATGGTTGCCGATCGCAGATCGAACTTGACGTCCCCGAACAACAGCAGAGCGAGTGTCTTTTTCGCCAAAGACCAACGGCCGGAGCGCTTCGTGTCACCGAAGACACCGACGATCGTTGCTTGCGGCGGCGACACCACAGCAGGTGGTGCCGCACTGAACGGCACGATCTGCTCGAGCTGCCCTCGATCTGCGGTGGGCGACCACACCACTGCCGCCTTGTCCGAGTACTCCTCGAGGGTCAAACGCCCCTCACCCACCGCGACTTCCAGACGCGCTTGGGCATCGACACGCAATTGATCGACGTCGTGGCCTTCTTCAGCAGCAGTCACCCAAGCACCGTAACCCGAACCTCGGGTGCTTACACGCCGGGCTTGCTCAGTATTCGAATGTCTCCACGCGTCGCAGGATCTCCTCCGCGATCTTGGCGGGACTCCCGCCCACGTCGACGACGATGGCCTGTTCGTCCGGGTCGACGGCCTCGAGTGTCGAGATCTGGGAGTCGAGCAGCGAGGCGGGCATGTAGTGATCGAGGCGAGCGGTCAATCGCTGGCCGATCTGATCCCGCGAACCGGCGAGGTGCACGAACACGACGTGCTCACCGCGAAGCACGTCGCGGTAGCTGCGCTTGAGTGCCGAACACGTGACGATGCCCGGCTGACCGGCGTCGGTATGGCTCTTGATCCAGACGGCGATCTTGTCGAGCCAGGGCCAGCGGTCTTCGTCGTTCAACGGATGCCCGGTCGCCATCTTGTCGATGTTCGCCTGCGGGTGGAGATCGTCGCCTTCTTGAAGGTCCCAACCCATCGCTCCGGCGAGCATGCCGCCGACCGTCGACTTTCCCGAACCCGAGACACCCATCAGGACGAGCACGGGATACTGCTTCTGCTGTGCCGCTTCGGTGTTCATGTGCTCGCCTACCTAGATGAATGCGCTCAACACGAGCACTCCGGCCAGGCCCGATACCGAGATGATGCATTCCATCACGGTCCAGGTCTTGAGGTTCTGTACCACGCTGACGCCCAGATACTCCTTCACCAACCAGAATCCGGCGTCGTTGACGTGCGAGAGGAAGAGCGAGCCCGCACCGATCGCCAAGACCATCAGCGAGACATGTGCGGACGAGAGGTCTGCCGCAACCGGAGCAAGGATGCCCGACGCCGTCACCGTTGCCACCGTTGCCGAACCTGTTGCGACGCGGATCAATACCGCTACCAGCCAGGCCAGGAACAGCACGGGGAGGCTGCTGCCCTTGATCGCGTCGGCGATCACTCCGGCGATACCGGTGTCGATCAGGACCTGCTTGAAACCGCCACCGGCGCCGACGATCAACAAGATGCCTGCGATGGGAGGTAGGGAACTCTCGAGTGACTTCGAGATGGCCTTGCGGTCCATTCCGCCGCCGCGACCCAACAGCACCATACCGACCAGAACCGCGAGACCCAAAGCCACAACGGGTGTTCCGAGGAAGTCGAGGACGGACTTGGGTAGTGCCTCGGAATCGGGTGCGATCACGTCTGCAAATGCCTTGCCCAGCATGAGAACAACCGGCAGGAGGATCGCTGCGAGAGTAGCCGCGAACGAGGGACGCTGCTTCTTCTCTTCCTCGCCTCGATCTTCGCCTGTGACAAAAAGATCCGGGACCTTCACGTCGACCCACCGCGCGGCGTACTTACTGAAGACCGGTCCGGCGAGAACAACAGTGGGGATCGCGACGAGGACACCGAGCGCGAGGGTGAGGCCGAGGTTTGCGTTCAAAGCCGAGACTGCAACCAGCGGCCCTGGGTGCGGGGGAACCAACCCGTGCATGGCCGAGAGGCCGGCGAGGGTGGGGATCGCGATGCGCATCAGGGACAAGCCGGAACGCCGCGCGACGAGGATGATGACCGGCATCAACAGGACGAGACCGATTTCGAAGAACATCGGCAGACCGATCACTGCGCCGACCAGAGCCATGGTCCACGGAAGCGCCTTGGTGCTGGAGCGGCCGACCAGCGTGTCGACCACTCGGTCGGCACCGCCGGAATCGGCGAGGAGTTTGCCGAACATCGCGCCGAAACCGATCAGGATTCCGACGCTTCCCATGGTCGACCCGAAGCCGGTGGCGAACGCCGCGACCGACTCGGCCGATCCGAGGCCGGCCGCCAGACCGACACCAACCGCACCGATGGACAGTGCGAGGAAGGGGTGCAGGTCGAGCCAGGTGATCAGCGCGATGATAACCGCGACGCCGGCGACTGCAGCGATGATCAATCGTGCGTCGCTACCAGCGGGGACGACCTCGGCCGCCAGCAATGCTGTGGTGTTCATAGGGACTCCCAGTCCGATGAGTGATTGAGGTCACTGTTCCTTAATTAACCTACAATTTCAAGAGCAGACACTAATTTGTAGTATTTATTCGGCTTCCACCGGGCTTACTCCATACGCATGGGACGATCTACGTATGCCTTCTGTCCCGTTTCAGCAGTTACACGACTCGATGCTGGAACAGCTCGGCCAAGACATAGTCGGTGGTGTGCTCGCTCCGGGTACCACGATCTCCGCCGACGAGGTGGCAACGCGCTACGACGTGTCGCGAACCGTCATCCGCGAAGTTGTCCGCGTTCTCGAATCCCTCGGACTTGCCTCGGTTCGTCGACGCGTCGGAATCACCATCCTGGGCTCCGAACACTGGAACTCGCTCGACCCCAATGTCATCCGCTGGCAACTGGCCGGTCCTGATCGGTTCGAGCAGCTGTCTATCCTCAGCGAACTCCGTTCCGGCATCGAACCTCTGGCTGCGCGACTCGCCGCAACTCGCGCCACACCTGAGCAGTGCGGCGCTCTCACTGCAGCCGTCATCGGCATGTCAGCTACCTCTCGCGCTGCCGATACCGGCGCCTATCTCGGCCATGACTCCGACTTCCACCGCACCCTGCTCGCCGCCTCCGGTAACCCGATGCTGCGGGCGATGTCGCAGATCGTCGTCGAGATACTCGAAGGCCGCACCCGCCACTCGTTGATGCCCCACGAGGCCGACCCCGAAGCGATTCACCTGCACGGAGTGGTCGCATCTGCTATTCAGGCCGGGGACGCCGACGCCGCGGAAGCCGCCATGCGCTCGATCGTCGCGGAATCCGCAGAAGCGGTCGAAACAATGCGCGAAAGCCCCGAACCGCCGCCTCATCTGTAAGTCGAGCCACAGACTCGGCGGAATTGGCCCGCAACTGCTCCGCAAGTGGAACGCTTGGCGCCATGACAGCACTCGCTACCCAGAACAGCGCACTCTGATGGCCCGCCCGGTACGCGTCGTCGTCCTCGGTGCCGGATCGTGGGGAACCACGGTGGCCGGCCTCGCTGCCCGCAACACCCCGACCCTGTTGTGGGCACGCAATTCCGAAGCAGCCGACGAGATCAATTCGCAACGGACCAACTCCAAATACCTTGGTGAGCGCAAACTTCCCAAGGGGCTCAAGGCAACCTCGGATCTGGTCGAAGCCGCCCGCGAAGCGGACGTACTCGTATGCGGGGTGCCATCGCACGCCGTTCGCTCCACCCTCGCCGAGATCGCCAACGAGGTTCGGGCGTGGGTCCCGGTGTTGTCACTGTCCAAGGGTCTCGAGCCCGGCACCCGGCAGCGCCCCACCGAAGTGATCGCCGAGTGCCTGCCCGGCCATCCCGTCGGATTGCTCGCAGGCCCCAACATCGCCAAGGAGATCGTCGACGGCATGGCCGCGGCATCGGTCGTGGCCACCCAGGACGATCGCGTCGCCGCCGCGCTGCAACCCCTGTTCGCGTCGTCGGTCTTCCGCGTCTACCGCAACACCGACGTGCTCGGCTGCGAACTCGGCGGCATCCTCAAGAACATCGTTGCCATCGCCTCGGGCATGGCCGACGGCCTGGGAGTCGGTGACAACACTCGTGCGATGGTGCTCGCACGCGGCCTCGCCGAGATGACTCGACTCGGTGAAGCGATGGGCGCCAACCCGCGCACCTTTGCCGGCTTGACGGGCGTCGGCGATCTGATTGCCACCTGCATGGCTCCGACTTCTCGGAACCGTCGCGTCGGCGAAGCTCTGGCGCAGGGATTGACCGTCGAGGAGGCGGTCGCCAAGCTCGGCCAGGTTGCCGAGGGCGTGAAGACTGCCCCCACCGTCATGGATCTGGCCCGTGAATACGGTGTCGACATGCCGATTGCCGCGGAGGTCGAGGCCGTCATCGGCGGTCGCCAAAGTGCCAGCGACGCATATCGCGGACTTCAGAAGGTTGCCCCGGGCGGCGAGCACGAAGTGGCGTGAGGAAGATCTACAGGTATCTAGCGATTTGGCTAGATACCTGTAGATCGCCCGAGATCACGAAATTGGAGCGTCGACGAAGATGTCGATCGCCAACGGTGACCGACCGCCGTACTGCGAGAAATCCGAGATCCCCGCCTCGCGCAAGATCTCGACGTCGAGCACTGTACGACCGGTATCCGTGCCGGCGGGACGCCCGAGAATCTCGACAGCCGCATCGGCCATGATCTCGGGTGAACGCGAGTGCTCGATACTGTCGTCTCCCCCGAGCAGGTTTCCGACAGCGGCCGTGGCGATCATGGTCTCCGGCCACAGGCAATTACTCGAAATCGGTGCACCTGAATACTCTGCGGCGATGCCCAAGGCCGCCAATGTCATTCCGTATTTGGCCAACATGTAGCCCGGATGAGCACCCAACCAGTGCGGCGAAAAGTTGAGCGGCGGCGACAGCGTCAATACGTGCGCATTGGCCGAAACCCGAAGGTACGGAAGGCACGCGCGGGTGAGCGCGAAGGTGCCACGGACGTTGACCTGCTGCATCAGATCGAATCGCTTCATCGCGAGATCTTCGGTTTTCGAGATGTCGAGGACGCTCGCGTTGTTGACCACGATGTCGATGCCACCGAAGTGCTCTACCGCTGCAGCCACGGCCCGCGCGATGTCGTCGTCGTTCCTCACGTCGCCGACGACCGGAACGGCATGACCCTCGAGCTCGTTCAACTCGTCCACAGCCGTGTGGATAGTTCCAGGCAGCCTGGGATCCGGCGTATCGGTCTTGGCGAGCAACACGATGTTTCCGCCGCGGCGCGCTATCGCACGGGCGATGGCAAGTCCGATGCCACGGCTTCCCCCGGACATGATCGCGGTTCGTCCGCGGAAGTTCTTGTCGTCCAAAACGAATCCTTGTCATCGTCGACGGTCTTCGTCGTTGCGGGTGTGGCCGCGGGAAGTCCCGGCACGACCACTCGTCGACTTCCACGATATGAGCGCCTTCATGCGATGACTACGTCCGCAGAGCATCAACAATCGTTGGTCCGTTGTCCTGACGGGACAACGGATCAATCCGGTCAGCCACCCACCGGGCGCAGAATCCACCATCCGCCGAGCACGAGCACCGCGACGTTCACGAGCAGGAACAACCCGACCCAGACGATCGCGGGTATCGGTGAGAGCCTGGCCAATTGGTCGGCGTCCGAGTCCGGTGCCCCGCCTCGTCGCATTCGCTGCCGTTGAAGTTCCACGACCGGGCGTGGTCCGGCAAAGAGGAGAAAGAGCGTCAGGAAGTACGCTGCGGCCACTTGCTGCTCCTGGGTCCCCCACCAGACGAGCCCGAACAACACGGCTCCCACGACTGCAAGTGAGAAGACTCCGTAGAGGTTTCGGATCAGGACCATCATCACCGCGATGACGAATACGCCGATCCACAGCACCGAGACCGCACGCTGCGCGCCCAACAACCCGGCCGCGCCGAGTCCGAGAATCGACGGTCCGACGTACCCCGCGAACGTCATCAGAATGACGCCGAAGCCGGTCGGTTTGCCCGACGAAATCGCGACACCCGACGTATCCGAATGCAGGCGAAGACCTTTCAACCGTCGACCGACCAGGACGGCGACGATCAGATGAGCGCCCTCGTGTGCGATGGTGACGACGTTGCGGGCGATCCGCCACAGGTGTGGTTCGAGAACGATGATCACGGCGATCAACGCGGCCAGTTGAACCACCCAGGCCGGCGGATTGGGACTGAGCGCCGCCACCCGATCCCACGCGGTTTCGAGCGCGTTCACTCCGCTTGTCCGCGCAGGTATCGGCCGAAGTGCGGGACCGTGAATCCGATGGATCCACGTTCTGCCGAATAGATCAGCCCCTTCTTGATCAGTCCATCGCGTGCCGGCGACAGGGAAGCCGGTTTGCGCCCCAACTCGACGGCGATCTTCGCGGTTGCGACGGGCCCGTCGTCACCGGCGAGATCGGCCATGGCGCGCATGTACTCACGCTCCGCGGGCGTTGCTCGCTCGTATCGCGATCCGAAGAAACCGACAGCGAGTTCTTCCTCAGCCGTCGGCGCGCCGACGCGCACGTCTTCTGCCGTGATCGGACTCGACGCCGCCACATCCCACGTGGCCTTTCCGTAGGCCTGAACGAAGTACGGGTACCCGTCAGCCGCTTCGTACAGAGCGTCGAGCGCGGATTCGGTGAACTCGACGTCCTCACGCTCGGCAGGTGCAATCAGCGCCTGATCTGCAGCTTCACGCTCGAGGCGGTCGATCCGGTGGTAGCTGAACAGGCGCTCCGAGTAGCTTTTCGACGCCGACAGCACAGCAGGCAGATGCGGAAGCCCCGCCCCGACGACGATCAGCGGTGCCGCGTCCTGACTCAACTCGTGGCAGGCCCCGCAGATCGCCGAGACATCCGCTGCTCCGAGGTCCTGCATCTCGTCGATGAAGATGGCGATCCCGACGCCGACATCTCTGGCCAGCGACGACGCATCGAGCAGCAACTCGACGAGGTCGATCTCGATGTCGCCGCTGTCTGCCCGACCTTTGATCGCGGGTGCATCGATGCCTGGCTGCCAGCGCTCGCGCATTCCCTTGTCCGCAGTGGCGCGTAGGGCAAACGATTTGAGGACTCCGAGGAACTGCTCGACCCGCTCCGGATCGCGATGGGAGACCGCGATCTCTCGGACTGCCATGTGCAGCGCCGACGAGAGTGGGCGTCGTAAATCCTGATCGGGGCGCGCCTCGATCTTGCCGGTCCCCCAGCTTCGGGAGATCGCGGCCGAACGCAACTGATTGAGCAGGACGGTCTTGCCGACGCCACGCAATCCGGTGAGGACAACACTTCGTTCCGGGCGGCCACGCGCAATTCGCTCAAGAACGACGTCGAAGGCGTCGATCTGCTTGTCGCGCCCGGCGAGTTCCGGCGGGCGTTGACCGGCACCGGGGGCATACGGATTGCGCACGGGGTCCATGCCCATCGACGGTACAAGCCGAGTAGACGAATATCCCGCTCTCTAGCGCGTGTCCTAGAGAGAACTAGGAACCGCAATATCGGCTCGAACCTTGTCGAACCGGGCTCCGGCGTCGTCGTCTAACCGTCCAGGGTTGACGCTCGGGCGAAGTCCCCGGCCACGTGGGCTCCAATTGCTCCGGCCAGAATGATCGCCGGATGCGTCGCGGCCAGATAGAGCCCCGACACGCCTTCGGCGAAGCCCAGCAGCGGGCGGCCACCACGCGGGATGGGACGGTCAGCGACTACCGCCTCGATCAGTTCCACTTGGTCACCGTCCTCGAGCTGACTGCGGATCGCGTGCAGCGTCGGCCCCGCAAGCTCACGAGCATCTCCGGAGAACCCGACCGGAACATCTTCAGCCGCAATCAGTGTCGTGTCGTCCAATTGCCGGATCTCGAAATCCGGAGAGGAGAGTATTCCGTTCACCAATGGGCGGGGTGTCGAGAATCTGATGAGGCAACACGGGGAGGCGTCGACCTCGACGTCGACTCCCGCCGACGCCGCGAGTCCAGGAATCGCGGTACCCGCAGCGAGCACGGTGGCCGACCCATAGACGGGACCGTCGGCAGTCATTACTCCGCACACGCTCATGCCCTCCGCGAACACCCCGAGCGCACTGACACCGGAATACACTGTGGCACCGTATGCTTCGGCACCTCGCAGGAGCGATCGAGCGAACGCAACCGGGTCAACGCCACCGTCATCAGGCGCGTACGCTGCGACCGAGGGGGCCGTCCGCAATCCCGGCTCACGAGCAAGGATTTCCTCTTTACCGATGAGGTCGACGGGATGGCCGAGTGCTCGATGAGCATCTACGAACGCTCGAGTCTCCGCTTCCGTCTCTTCCCAGGTGATCGCGCCTCTGCGGCGCAAACCGAATGGCTCGACGAGTTCGCGCTCCAGGCGGTCGAATTCGACTGCAGCGCCTTGCCGGAACGGATCTGAGTAAGTTTCTGCGGCACTCTTCGAGAGGCCGACCCAGGCAAAGGAGTTGCCGGTCACCCCTCCCGCCACCGAGCCGTGCTCCAGCACGGTGACTCGGAGACCAACGCGCGCCAGGTGATACGCGATCGACGCGCCGACGACGCCGGCACCAATCACCAGGATCGGACTGTCGTTTCGACCATTCGGATGCGTCACCATTGGACCATATCTGCGAGCCGCAACATGGATCCACTCAATTTGGATGCGAGGACTTCGGCGGTAAACGGAGGACTAAGCCTCGGCGCACATCGGGACCGATACGGTGTGCTCATGCTCTGGCGTTGGTTCGCAGTCGTGATCGTCATCCTCGCTGTTGCCGGCATTTGGCGGGTGACCACCCCCGAACGTCCCGTTGCCGCAATAGTCGACGCCGAGACGCTGGGGTGCGCGACCCCGTATCCGATCGGCCCGCTCCAGACGACATCAACGGCGACGGTTCCGGACGATTTCGTACCCGCCGCCGCAGTCACGTGCGACCCGTTTGTCAGCGACAACGTGGCAGCCGACCGAACCGTCAGCTTCTCTGCTCATCGTTGGGAGGGCGATTTCAGTCGGGCGGTGGAAATGCTGAACCGCTCGTCCGCGCACAAGACTTGGTTCCCCGAAGGCTGCGGTGACAACTACAGCCTGGCTGTCCTGGAGCAATTCTGGTTGGTCGACGATCGAGGCCGAGCAACTCGGCCGGGGTATCCCTCCGATTCGTGTGGACTACCGAAACCCGGTGGCCTGGCCGCCATCAAGGAACTGACACCGGTCGGCAGTACCGAACACCGAATAGCTTTGTCCGACGATCAGATCTACGAACTGTCGCATTGCACGCCGACCTACCGACCAGCCACGACAGGTACAACGGCGCTGACATCGCTGTCGGCGGGCAGCGTTTTCTGCCGATTCTCCGCCACCGAATTCGTAGGCACATCGTCTACGACGGAAACCTTCGACGGACTTCCACCCGCTCCCGACTGTGACGCGGTGGCCACCGAGGTGGCGTCGACGATCTACGTGGACCGTCCTACGAACGAGGAACGATTACTCACCGTCGAGATCGACGGCTGTCGGCGCGTCATCGCCGACGGATACGCACCGATGCAAGCGTCGGACGAACTGTTGGTGTCTTTCCGGTAGTGCTGCGCCACAATTCAGTTGATCTCCCGCCCGGATGCGTAGGTCCCGATGTGACCAGTGACAGCCCGCAATCCTGTCAGGCGCCCGGGAACTGAAGGTGCGCTTGGGTCTTTCCCAGAACCGTCTGGCCCTTGTGCGTGACTGTGACATCGATCCGCGTTGTCCGCATCGTGGCGTCGATCCGCGCGATCTTCGCAGTGATGGAGAGATCAGCACCATCAACGGCATCGACTACGACGGGTCGAGTAAAGCGAGTTTCGTACGAGAACACACCACTCGGATCGCCAACCCAGTCGACGATGGCCTGCAAAGCAATTCCGGCAGTGAGCATTCCGTGAGCCAGAACTCCCGGTAGCCCAGCCGCGGTAGCGATTGCGTCGTTGAAATGGATCGGGTTCATGTCGCCGGAGGCACCGGCGTAGCGAACTAGGTCATCACGAGTGAGGACCAGATCAACCTTCGCGACGATGTCACCGAGGACGAGGTTTTCGAAAACCGGCACGACGGGTACGGTCATGCGCCTTCTCCTCGCGCCAGTAGCGTCGAGGTGACCGTTGCTACCAAAGCGTCGGTCACGTCGTGGATCTCGGAAACTGTCGACAGGATCGCACTGCCTGCACGCACTGTCACCCCTGTAATCGTCAGTGTCGTAGACAGGTCATCGCCGGCGACTATCGGACGCTGATGCTCGATCTTCTCGGAAGTATGGACCACACGAGTCGGATCGAGCCCGGTATCCGGCGTGCGCAGCAGTGCCATGATCGCTCGTTGCTGGACAACGGTTGTGAATGTTGTCGGTGCGATGACATCGACGAACCCGGCCTCCCTGGCGACACCGACATCATGGTGCAAGGGATTGCTCGAACGCACCGCCAGAGCGAACTCGCGAATCTTCTCGCGCCCGACAAGGTACGAAGACGAGGGAAACACCCGGCCGGCGAGCGCTGGGTTCACAGGAGACATCCCGGAATACTAACGGCGGCCGACTTCGGGTTGATTCGTGGCCTGAGGTCTCGTCGGCCCGAGAATGCGATCGAGGAGACGCTCAACCAACTGGACCGCCAATTCTGCTGTGGCGTAGCCGGGAAGCATCCCCTGGGCGAGCCCGGCGACAGCCGCCAGAATGAGCTCGGCGTCGAGGTCGGGATCCATTGACGGCGCAACCGCGTCCCGATTGGTCACTCGTTGAAGCTGGCCGGAAATGAGCGCTGTCAACTCTCTTGGGGCAGTGAGGGTTTCCTCGGCAGCGATTCCTTGTCCGGTCAGTGCGGCAGCGTGGAAGGCGCCGAGAACAATCGCTTCCTCCCGACGTTGTCGATCGAGTGGGAGCATGCCAACAAGGAACGCTGAAATAACCTCGCGGGGTGTCGCTTCCGCGCCAAGAACAGACAACTCCTGCATCAAGCGAGCACCCGCATCCTGACGCACAGCTTGATGCGTCGCGAGAAGGAATTCCCGCTTCGTGCCGAAGTAGTACTGCACGAGTCGCACCGAAATCCCGGCCTCGGCAGCAACGGACTGAAATGTCACCGCCGCGAGCCCACCGTCGACAATTACTCGCCGCACCGCGTCGGTGATCTCCCGTTGCCTCACTTCATGGTCGACCAGTCGCGGCATGAGGCTGTCCTTCCCCTTTCGATATAGATGACTTTGACCCGTTAATGATACGCACGTACCGCATTAGTGATACAGTCATACCATCAAAATTGAATGCAGCGAGAGGGAGGCTCATGCCGAAGATCGGACGATTCAAGAACGAAGCATCAAAGCAGGCGTACGAGAGCATCTACCGAGAACTGGAGGGCACCTGGCCGGTTCCGTCGACACAACTCGACGTGCCGACATCGTTCGGAACCACCCATATCCGTAGGTCGGGGACCGGACCGGCACGGAGACGCCGATCGTCCTGCTGCACGCAGTCGGCGCCAATTGTCTGCAATGGCACATCGTCATCGAGGACCTGTGCCGAGACCGAGTCGTTTATGCGCTGGACACGATCGGTACTGCAGGCCGCAGTGTGCAGACCGCTCCATTGACCGGGGAATCCGACTTCGCCACCTGGGTGGGCGAGGTATTGAACGAACTCGGGGTCGATCGCGTCCACCTGGTCGGCTACTCACATGGTGCGTGGCACGCCGTTCTAGTAGCACTTCACGCCCCTGAACGACTGGCGAGTGTGACCCTCATCGAACCGGGTGGAGTCTTCGACCAGCCCTCGTGGCGTGTGCTGCTGAAGATGATCCGCGCCGGTATGCGCCGCACCGACAAAAATATTCGCAAGCTCAACGATTGGCTGTCCCCCGGGTACGTCATCGGCGATCGCGAGTTCGCTTTGGTTACAGAGGCATTGAACTACCGGCCCGGTGTCGGGTGGGCACGAATGCTCAAAGATGCAGAAGTGCAGTCGATCTCGGTCCCCATGCTCGTAATCTCCGGCGCTGAGACGGTGGTCTCCAGCCCCGAGCAGGTGGCCGCGAGGTTAGCTGATCTTGTACCTGAAGCCGAAGTGGAGATCTATGCCGGAACCGGCCACGGAATCCTGGGACACATACCTGATCGGGTAATTCCCCGACTCATGAAGTTCGTCCGCAATCATGACGATGCGAAGCGGACGTGATCTCGCGGACCAGCCGCCGACAAGGTAGTGATGAAGCCGGTCAATCAGCCGGCCAAGGCGGTACAACTGACAGATGAGAACATTCCTCTCCGACCGCCGCGGTCAGGTAATGGTGGCCGTTGCCGCCGCCATTTTGGTCGTAGCGGGAGGTCTGTGGTGGACGAAGACCATCTCCTCGCGCAGATACTCGGTGGCAGTGCTTCCGACTACGAGTCCGATCTGACGATCACAGATGCGGACATACCTGGGCTCGCGGTGACGGCCCGAGGTCGAACCCCCAGCGCTGCCCGAGCATTGGCGACCGACGCCGCCGAAGCTCTCTGTTCGATGTTCGAAGAAGCCAACGCAATGACTTCCGGAGGGTTCACGTTCACCGTCGTTCCACCGGGGACCTGACGGATCTATGGTCAGTAGCGCGGCCGCACCAGGTTTATGCCTGTTCGCGCTCGGCTGCGAGGGCGACCGCCTGTTCGAAGGTATGGACGAGCACTGCACGTCGAGCGACCTTGTGATCCTCGTCCGGTTCGAGTTCGTCAATGTAGCCATCCCACACGCGCAGATATCGATCGCGCCAGTCGATCAGCACTTGCGTCGATGGAAAGGTCACACCGACTCGTTTCGTCTGGGCAATATCGGTGAGGATCTCGAGCCACGCCGGCACCATCTCCCCGCCCCATTCATCCGGCTCCAGACTCGAATCGTCTTCGAACTCGGCAGTGATGTCGTCCACGATTCGACCGGTCAGGGCCCCCAACCCATCCGCGACGGTGTCACTGTCAAAGTTTCCCGGACCCCAGACTCCCACAAGCCCTCCCATATCGATTGCGGATAAATTCAGGTCGACAGTCGCGTCGCCGTCGCAGCAGGCCGTGAGCGTGCTCGCAGTCGCAGGTCGGCAATTGCAAATTGGAGAATCTGCCGCCCGCTCAGTCAGAGCTTGCGGTCATTGGCGCCCGCCCAAATCGGACTGTCGACTATCTTCCGAAACTTCGGCGACCCACCGATTGCTGAAATTTTGAGCATCAACCAGTTCCAGATTCTCACAGCCACCTCCGCGTCGTATCTCACCGTCAACACTAACCGACCGGCGAGACTCTTTTGGCTACCGGTACACCACTATGCGTCGACCAGTTAGATCAAGTGTGAACTCGAACTGGCGCAACAGATCGCCGGGAACTGCAGGAGCGCTTGGGTCTTTCCCAGAACCGTCTGGCCCTTTGTGCGTGACGGCGATTGGTTCTGGGTGCATCGATCCGGTCGGAAGCACTGCGATGTTTGTCGGCACACGGAATTGCGCTCGGTGGAGATCGAGGATCCGTATCCACGGGTGTCGCAGGCAATTCCTGAAGATTCGCAGGGGAAATAGCTGCGCATCGCCACCCCCAACAGCGATTCCGTCGATTGTGTAACAACCACACGAAGAACAGCCATCGATGTCCGAAAGGAAGACTGATCCGGCGAGACCGCGAGGTAGTGTCACATCTGCCCAGCAAAACTCGCCACGATCTCGAGAAGACGGTCGGCCTCGCCAACTGCCACTTCTGACGTTACGACGTTGCTGGGCAGGTGTTTACGGAAAAGGGTTTCGCACGCCGGGTACCGATCGCTGATGGGACTGATCACCCCTTCTCCGAAAGATGTTGGTAACGAATCGAACCCCGAGCATAGAGGTGCAACGATTGGGCGAGTTGATTCAACGCCCCGATGTGCGATCTATCTGTTTGCGCCAATCATTTTCGGCAAAGGCTTAATTCGCCGAACGGGGCCGGGTACTGCAATAGCTGGTCGAGTATTCGATCACGCGTCTTACGCTAAGGAAGGACCGAGAACATGACTGAAGTAATTTCGTGGATTGTCCAGAATCCGATTGGTGCCGTCGTCGCGCTTGTTGCCGACATCATAATATTGACGATGTCGTCTGTCGCGGGATACTCGTAACCGAATCCGCCCGTCCTTCACGGTATTCCTAAGTCGGGGAACTACATTCGAAACACAGAGGGCCGCAACCGCAGCGTACTGTCGGCGCTCGTCACTGACCTTTCGTGGCCTCATATGCCCAACTGCGCTGGGTCCGTACTGACGTCCCTCGTGTCGAGTGTCGCACCACCAGTTTCAATCAGTCACGCCATCACTACTCAGGAGGAATCACAATGGGTTCGATCAACGCATTCAACGAATGGGTCAACCAAGCTACGTATGCGGGCGACCCGTTTGCCACCGCCATAGCGATCGTCCAGTTCTTCGCGGTGAGTCTCGTCAACCTGTTCACCGGCGGCCCCATTCTTTAATGGAGTCCACTCGGTCTCACTTCTGCTCGGCGTCCATCGCAGCCTGTTCTTCGGCTGTACTGCTCCTCGCGAAAGGTGGCCGGGACATCGCTGACGAGCATGATGCGCAGTTCGGCCTCGCGGATGGTCAGTGAACGCAGTTTTGGACGGTCGATCAGGACGAGTCGACATCGGAGCGAATGAACACCGAAGTGCCCAAGCATGTTCGACGCTTGGGCACTGTCGGGCTTGTTACCCGGCAGTCGGGGTGGGCTCGGGGTTTTCCTGGATGTATCGCAGATTGCGAACCCGTACGCTATCGCAATGGACTTGATGGTCTGGATCGTCACGACGCCATTTCTTGCAGCAGCACTGGCGGGCGTGATGCGACGAACGCTGGGGACGAGAGTCGGATGGCCGCGAACCCTTGCGGTCGCGGTGATAGCACTCTCGGTGGGGGTTCCACTGTCGGGATACGTCGCAACACTTGCAGGAATTGCCAGCCAGGACGATCAACTTCTGGTGAGCGTAGGAACAGCGCTCATATTCTTCGGAGTTGTCGCGCTCTGGGTGTTCGCAGCATGCCTGGCCGCATTGGTTTTCCTCGAAGTTGTCCTTCCAACAGGGTCCATCCCCGGACCGCCAGAAGCATTGCAGCGCAGCCGCAAATCGTGGCGACGAACCAAGCGATACGTCCAGATCATGGGCATCGTCGTGCGAGCGGGAGGCGGGCCCGCTCTCCGTGCTGGGCCATCAGCGCCTCAGTTCGGGGACGCGCTGGTGGAAGTAATCAACCGGTGCGGTGTCACTTTCGTCAAGCTGGGACAGATCCTCGGCACGCGAGACGACCTCATACCACCCGAGTTGGCTCGCACTCTCTCGTCTCTGCAAAGTTCGGCACGACCGGCTGATCCAGTCCGCATTGCGAAGCTACTGGCATCGGAACTCGGCGACGCACCAGAGTCGGTGTTCGCATGGTTCGATGTGGAGCCGTTCGCCGACGCCTCTGTCGCACAGGTACATTCCGCGCGCACCGTTGAAGGCGTCGACGTTGTGGTGAAGGTTCAACGCCCCGAGGCGAGCGCACAAGTGAGCGTGGATTGCGATATCTTCCTTCGCGTGTCATCCCGCGCGGAGACCCGTTTTCCCTGGGCACGCGATATCGGCGTTCACCGACTCGCCGGGGGCCTCGTCACGTCACTTCTCGAGGAACTCGACTACCGCACCGAAGCAGCGAATACCGGCGCGATTGCTTCCACCATGTCGAACCGCCCGGATATCGTCGTTCCGCATATCTACCCCAACCTCAGTAGCGGACGGGTGCTCGTGATGGAACGTCTTCACGGCACACCGCTCTCCGACGGTGAGTCGGCGCTCACCGGCCTCGACCGCGACACCCGCAGCAGCATCGCCAACGAACTTCTTGCGTCGTTGCTCGACGGGATCTTTGTCCACGGCGTGTTTCACGCGGACCTGCACCCCGGCAACATCATGATCCTCGATGACGGCCGGATCGGGCTCCTCGACTTCGGCGCAGTAGGGGTTCTGGACGGCGAGACACGGATCTTGTTCGCCGTGCTCCTCAACGCTGCCCTCGCAGGTGATCCGGTGGCGACAGTCGACGCGATGCTGATGGCATTCGACGTGCCGCCCGAAGTTGATCGCGGAGCACTACGTCACCAGGTGGGCCGAGAGATCACCCTGCTCAGTGTCCAACCCAATGTTTCCATGGCATCGTTCGCGCGAATGTTCACTGTGCTTCGCGAACACCGAATCGGAGTGCCGGGAGACGTCGCCGCCGCTTTCCGTTCGCTCGCGTCCTTGGAGCGCGCCCTGCGGCTCCTGGATCCGCAGATCGACCTCGTCGCTGCTGTTCGGGCCGAAGTACCCCGACTGTTGACCCATGTCGCCAGCCCGACTGCAGCCGCGCAGGCAATCCTGTCGACGACGGCGGTCACAACCGCGGTGGTCCGGCGCCTGCCTGGTCAGCTCGATCAGATCGCGACCTCGATCGCGTCGGGAAGCTTCACACTTCGCACTCGCTCGGTTGCACACCCCGACGACAGGCGATGGCTACGACGGTCGGCGAACAACGCCCTGGGTATGGCGGCGGGAGTGACCGCGCTGATCGTCGCGGCGATCCTGCTGTTCGTACCTGGCGGACCACAACTCACACCTCAGCTGTCGGGCTATGCACTCGCGAGTGCGGTACTGGGCTTCGTCGGCGTCGTTCTGTGCATGCGGACCGTGTTCCGTTTGTTCACACTCGACAACAGGTAACCGAGAACTGATTTTCATCGCTTGATCTCGATGTCGTCGAAGTCGAGCGCCAGGAGGGTCGGCCGCGAGAGAACGCGACTGCCTGGGCCCCGCGGGAGAACGCGCCGTCGAGTGGGAAAGGTGAGACCGTCGAACTGACGGTGATGGTCACAGTAGAGAGCAGCTTTCGCCCAGCTGCCTACCGGTTCGGCGACGAAGTCGTGACGGCGGATGAGGCCACCGTTGTCGACATAGAAGGTCTGCTGCCGGCAATGGGTGTCGATTTCTGGCGCAAATGTTGCTTGTAGTCGTCGCCATTGCTGCCCGGATTCCTGCCAAGGTTCGGCTTCGGTGACAGTGATGTCGTCGCGGGCGAGCAGCAGCGGTGCGTTCAGATAGTTCCAAAAGGCGTAGCCGGCAAAGTAAGCGGTGTCGAGCGCGTCCCAGTGGAGGTTGCGCCGGACTCCACTCAACCCGAAAAACTCTGGACGTGGGTCGGTTCGACTCCCGAGTTCTTCGCCGTCACGAGTTTCGATCCGCACGACGCCCTTGTCGAACACAGCGCACTCGCCGACACGCGGAAAGTCTTGGAGGACAGTGCGTTGCTCGGCGACTTCAACCTCGACCGTGAACTTCGCCAGCTTGTTGCCGGGGAAGCGCTGAGGCAGCAGACCGCCCAAACGTCCCCGTGCCGTGATCGCTGAAACAGACTGTCAACGTTCGACTCCGCCATGTGCGGTGAGGACTTCATCGAGTAGTTCGGTCATATGTCGACGCTCTCCGTCCCCTGACGGAACTGTGGAAATCAGCGATCAGACGGACGCGTAGTTGTAGTTGCGTTCCTCCCGCGGTACCACTGCCACCCCGCGGTGATGATGACAGCGCCGGCAAGGGACCCGAGGATGCCGCTCGGGCGCAATGATAATCCGTCGCCTGCAATCAAACTCACGAGCAATCCGCCGACCAGCGAACCACCGATTCCCGCGATGAACGCGAAGGTCCAGTCCACTCGTGCGGTCGTTTTCCCCAGAATCAGCTGGGCTCCCGCTCCGATGACGATCCCGAACAGGAGTATTCCGATGATGAGCATGAGCTGAGACCCTTTCGTGGAGTGACGACGCAAGGCGCGAACGACTTACTCTGCGCCATCTTTCCGGTATGTCTCTTATGTCGTGGTGAAATCCGTGTGAAAGGTTGTCGCCACCCACTCCACACTGCTAGGACGACGCCAGTGTCGTCGCCCAGCGGTAGTCCGCCTTACCGGCCGGGGTCCTCTTGACTTCATCGACCAGCACGATCGTGCGCGGCACCTTGTAACCGGCCAACGTCTTACGGCAATGTTCCTGAACCGCTTCGAGAGTCAGCTCGTCGGACTCGGGATAGGTCGCGATCACCGCGGCAACCTGCTGCCCCATGCGCGCGTCGGGTGCGGGGACGACAAGCGCGTCGGAGATCGCCGGATGCGCGTGAAGGGCAGCCTCGACCTCTTCGGCGAAAACCTTCTCGCCGCCGGTGTTAATGCACTGTGAGCCGCGGCCCAGGAAGACAATCGTGCCGTCCGCTTCGACCTTGCCCATGTCGCCGAGCACCGAAAGACGGGTGCCGTCAGCGCGGGTCGGGAACGTGCGGGCGGTCTTCTCTTCGTCCTTGTAGTACCCGAGCGGGACGTTTCCGATACGCGCGATGTAGCCCACGTCGTCGGAGCCGGCGGGGATCTCTTCGAGCCGCTCGTCGACCAGGATCATGTTCGGCGAGGGCGGCATTCGCAGATTTCCCGCCTCGTCGATGGAGAAGGCGCCGTCGTTACCGGACTCCGAGGCTCCGAAGTTGTCGCGCAACAGCAGGTCCGGCTTCACCGCCAGCATGCGGTCTCGAACGCTGGTGGACCAGATCGCACCACCCGACGTGATCGAGAAGAGACTGCTGAAATCGACCTCGTCTTTGCGTCGTTCCATCTCGTCGACCAACGGCAGTCCCATGCCGTCACCGACGATCAAGATCACCTGTACCGAATCCTTCTCGATCGCTTCGACGACCTTCTCCGCAACGAATTCTCGTCGTAGAACCACGCGCGCGCCGAGGGTGAGGAACGTGAACAGCGAATACAACGCTGCGCCGTGCATGAGGGGGGCGGCAATGAGGAACGAGAGTTCCGGAAATTCCTTTGCAGCGCTGGCTATCTCCGCGAGGTCCTGTCGAGCTTCCTCGCCGTACGGATTTCCGCCGGAGAGCGGCTTACGGAAGAAGTCGTCGTGACGCCACATGACACCCTTCGGGTATCCGGTCGTCCCGCCGGTGTAGAGGAGGTACACGTCGTCGCCCGAACGAGAATCGAACTCCCCTACCGGTGACATCTCGCGAGCGTCGTCGAAGGAAATCACCGACACTTCATGCGCTTTCGCGGCAGCGACCAGTTCGGCCTCGACCTCGCCGATCACGATCACCGTCTTCACCTTCGGGCATGCACCGAAAAGGGAAGCAAGGACACGCTGATGCTCGGGGAGTTCCACGACCACTGCGACCGAGTCGGAGTTGGTGAAGATGTACTCGAGCTCGGCGGGCGTGTACCGGTAGTTCACGTTGATCGGGACCGCACGGATCTTGATCAACCCGAGGATCGACGTGACATGTTCGACGCTGTTCTTCAGGAACAGGGCTACATGATCGCCGCGCGAGATGCCGGCTTGCGCGAGCAGGTTGGCCGTTCGGTTGGCTTCCGCGTCCAGCTCAGCGTAGGAGAAGTTCTCTCCCTCGTAAGTCAAGGCGACGCGATCAGGCACCGAGCTGGCGACGGTTTCGAATACATCAGCGAGGTTGAACTGCATCGTCTTCCCTTTCAGAGTCTGCGCCGCGATACCGAGGCATACAACCCTGAATCTAGAACACGTTCCATGTCACCCGAGGCAAAACGGAGCGATTAGCTGACCATTACCTGGACCTGACCTTGATCGGCGCAGCGACGGCCGAGCCCACACCGCCCGACACCCATTCGGCGAGCAAGGTCTGCCATGACCCGCAATGGCAGCGCAGGTAGGTGACCGTCCCCTCGCTGGTCCGATGCCGAGATTCGATCTCCCAGCGGTGGATGCAACTTATCGGCGCGAAATCTGTTTTCTTCATACGACGAGCATGATGTAATGGCATTGTGCATCTCAACCCTTACGGCGAATATGCGGTGACGCTGGCCGCCGACCTGGCCAATCGAAATCCCGAGACCTTGGCCGAACTCGTCGAACGCTGCGTCGATGCAGGCATCATTCTCGATTTCCCCATCGCCGAGAAGGACCTCGACGAGACCCTCGACCTTCTGATCGAGTGGTCGAAAATCGTCGACGTCACGGAGGAGGCAGCCCGCGCCGAGTTGGTGAACGTCATGCTCGAGCAAGCGTCGGCGTATCCGCGCATGACCAACCATGCAAACGACGGGTGGCATCTGCACTACCGCGATCCGCAACAGTCGCTCGCCGAGGTCCTCAAGGCCCTCTTCTCGGTAGGCACGGCGCTGCACCTCGTCGGCCGCGGAATGCACAGATTAGGTCGGTGCACCCTGGACGAGTGCACCAACATCTATGCGGACACCTCACGCAACGGCAATCAGCGGTACTGCTCCCCCACGTGTGCGAATCGCGACGCGGTGCGACGCCACCGCGCGCGCAAGTGAGCCGGACCGACTACGACGTGGGACCCACTACCTCGAAATCCGAGCCACCTTGGTAGTCGAACTGGAAGCTGCCGCCGCTGCTTCCCGAGCTGATTCGATTCCACGCGTCGATCAAGTCCTGGACCGTGTTATATCCCAGGTCCTCCAAAGAACCTGAGAGACTTCCGGTTCCGGCGCCCTCGAACCAGCCGCCGACCACAACGGCCTGCGGAATCGCGATAGTGGGGTTGGTCGGATCGAGCAGTCGAACGCACGCTCCCGCAACGGCGTACACCCCGGCCGGCAGATTGCCGACGGTCCGCGTGATCGTCTGCCCAGGCGAAACAGCAAACAGATCGAGGATGTTGCTGACGGTCGGATACACCAACACGCCGGGCTGGAGCAGCTTTGCCGGATCACGAATCACGTCGGGGACATCTCTGGCGTTGAGGATCGCCACTGTGCAGTTGATGAAGCTGAACCGCGGGTTCGGGTTGGTGATGGTGAAGGTGATCGCATTGTCCGCTGCGCTCACCGACATCGGAGGCGGGAGAATCGCCGGTGCTGCCGACGCCGTCGCCGGAGTCATGACAACAAGTCCCACGACGGCGGCCGACGCCGCGACAATGCTTCCGAGAACGCGTTTGAATCCACGACTTCGCATTTTCGAACCTCCAGGCAAGTCGGTCAGATCACCAGATGCCTGAAGAATAGACCGCTCAGTCGGAAAATTGGGGAGACAGACGGTGAGCTACCCGAAAAGTCCTTCGAGGCTGCCGCTGCCGAACAGGTCGCTCAGGCTTCCGGTATTGATGCCGCTGAACGGTCCACCGATGACAACGAGGCTCGGCACGCCAGGAACAGGCTTACCCAACGTCTCCAGATCGAGAAGATCGGAGCACGCACCGAACACGGCGTAGGTTCCGTCCGGAACATCGGTCACGGTGTTGGTGACCGTCTGCCCCTTACCGACGGCGAACAGTGAGGACGGGTCGGTGATCTTGGGGTACACCACAAGGTTCGGATCGAGCAGCTTGAGCGGATCATCAAGCACGGCAGCAGAATCCGCGGCGTTGACGACAAACGCCTGGCACAACGGGGCAATGCCCGTGTTGTTGTTCGTGATCGTCAGTGCCAGATCGTTTCCGGTCACCTTGTACGAGACGACCGGCGGGACCACCTCGGCCGACGCAGTTGCAGGATTGACCATCGCGACGCCTGCCGCGGTTGCAGCGGCGACTGCCACGGTTCCCACGACGCGACGTACTCCACTCGTGCCCAGCTTCATCGAGGATCCTTTCGTACTGCGCCTTGAGTTCGGCAACAGTGCGCAGCCTAGAACGGATCTACTGACCGAATTGCGTGAATAGTCCCGGAGGGAGGCCGTGCCCGAAAGATCGGGACAAACGTCCCCTTCTCGAAGAGCTTGCTTTCGACTCAGTTCCCACTGGAGACGAAGGGCGTCCGCACCGGTCCGCCGACCGAACCGTGCGGTGCTACCAATCCACGCTTTTCGAGGATCGGACGCACACCCTCACCGAACTGATACGCCTCTTCGAGATGGGGATAGCCCGACAATACGAAGTGATCCAGGCCGATCGCCGCGTACTCGGCAATCCGATCAGCCACTTCTTGGTGCGAACCGACCAATGCGGTGCCTGCACCCCCTCGCACCAATCCGACGCCGGTCCACAGGTTCGGCGCAATCTCCAGCGACCTCGCTCCGACGCCCTCCTTGTAAGCCGAACCGCCGCCGTGCAATTCGAGCATTCGACGCTGACCTTCGGAGCCGGATCGCGCAAGACTCGCCTGAGCCTGCTCGACGGTCGCCGGATCGAGCGCACTGAGCAGCCGATCCGCTTCTACCCATGCCTGTTCCGAGGTGTCCCGGCTGATGACATGCAGACGGATTCCGTAGTCGAGGTGACGACCTTGGACTTCCGCGAGGTCGCGAATCCAGGCGATCTTGGCGGCAACAGCGGACGGCGTCTCACCCCAGGTGAGATACGTATCCGCGTAACGCGATGCGACGGTTCCGGCCGCCGGCGACGATCCGCCGAAGAAGATGGGCGGCACCGGGTCCGGAATACGCTGCAGCGTAGCCTTTTCCACGTTGACGTACTCGCCGGAGAAATCAACCGGACCGTTACCGGACCACAACTGGCGGATCACGTCGAGGAACTCGCCGCATCGTGCGTACCGTTGGTTCTTGTCGAGGAAGTCACCGAACGTGCGCTGCTCGTGGTCCTCCCCGCCGGTCACGACGTTGAGCAGCAGACGACCGCCCGACTGCCATTGGAAGGTTGCGGCCATCTGGGCGGCCAGCGTGGGGCTGAGCAATCCCGGTCGCAGAGCAACCAGAAACTTGAGCGTCTCGGTGGTCTCGAGCATCATCGCAGTCGTCAGCCATGCGTCTTCGCACCACGCGCCGGTCGGCGTGAGGACGGCCTCGAAGCCGTTCGTCTCGGCGGCCGCACCGATCTGATTGAGGTATTTCAGCGTCGCCGGACGATCACCGGACATCGAGCTGCCGTGCCCACCCGCCATCAGATTCCGGGAATCACCGTAAGTAGGCAAGAACCAGTGGAAGCGCAGTGACACGGTGATTCCTTTCGTCGACGAACAGGCAGAACTCTTCTGTCATTACAACCACAGTCCACCTCGAAGAACAGGGTTGAAATCACCCTGATCGCTACGGGTGCCCACTTTCGGCTCCGGCGATACCTTCGTGAATTTGCACCGCGACCCGGGGGCTCCGATGACCACGTTTGCCGAAGTCGAGCACAATTCACCGTTCTCGAACGAGACCGACGACGAGCGGCGATCCAGACTGAGAACCGTCGTCGCCGCGAGCCTGCTCGGCACGACGGTCGAGTGGTACGACTTCTTCCTCTATGCGACGGCCGCGAGCCTCGTCTTCAACCAACTGTTCTTCCCCAACCAGAGTTCCTTTGTCGGGACCATGCTTTCTTTTGCGACCTTCGCGGTCGGCTTTCTCGTTCGCCCCATCGGCGGAGTGGTGTTCGGTCACATCGGCGATCGCATCGGGCGCAAGAAAACGCTTGCCCTCACGATGTTCATCATGGGTATCGCGACGGCGCTCATGGGTGTCCTTCCGACCGCAGCTCAAATCGGGGTCGTTGCACCGATTCTGCTTCTGCTGCTTCGTATCCTGCAGGGATTTGCTCTCGGTGGTGAGTGGGCCGGAGCCGTTCTTCTGGCGGTCGAACACAGTCCGGAGAAGAAGCGCGGGCTGTTCGGCAGCATCCCGCAGATCGGACTGGCTCTCGGCTTGGCTTTGGGCACAGGAATGTTCGCACTACTTCAAACGGTCTTCGACGACGAACAGTTTCTCCGTTTCGGCTGGCGCATAGCCTTTGTTCTGAGCTTGGTACTCGTGATCGTGGGGTTGGTGGTCCGTTTGAAGGTCGACGAGACGCCGGCATTTCAGGCCGTTCGCGACCTCGAACAGCGCTCATCCGCCCCGCTCAGGGAAGTCTTTCAAGGAAGAGTCGCGCGAAACACCGTACTGGGCATGCTGTCTCGCTGGGGCGAGGGCGCCGCGTTCAACACCTGGGGCGTCTTTGCAATCACGTATGCAACCAAGACTCTGCATTTCGAAAAGGTTCCGGTACTTCTTGTGGTCACCGTGGCCGCAGTAGTGATGGCGATCTTGCTGCCGTTTTCCGGTTCACTCGCTGATCGGTTCGGCCCGCAACGGGTCTACATCGTGGGCATCGCCGCGTACGGCCTCGCGATCTTCCCCGCCTTCGCACTGTTCGGTACCGAGAATCTCCTGCTCTTCGGAGTCGCGATGGTCGTGGTCTTCGGAGTGATTCATGCCTTGTTCTACGGCGCCCAGGGAACGCTGTATGCGAGCCTCTACCCCACAGAAATCCGGTACACCGGGTTGTCGGTCGTTTACCAGTTCTCGGGTATCTACGCCTCCGGCGTCACACCTCTGATTCTGACGGCACTGATCGGCGCCAGTGGCGGTTCGCCCTGGCTGGCATGTGGATATCTGGTGGCCACCTCGGCGATCAGCGTCGTCGCCACTGCGGCGATCAGGAAGCGTGATCTGCATCTGTAGCGATCACACCTGAATATTCACTTCTCTTGGACATTTACTAGATACCCATAGAAATACCTGCGAAGAAGAACAGATCGAGATACGCCTACGCATCGGATACATCGGTGTATCGTTTGGGGTCCCACCCTGACGGAGGCGCCGATGACGACTGGAACGGACAACTCGCCGGCCAAGCGTGTCACCAAACGCCGTGGTCAGACCCGGCAGCGCCTGCTCGACGCGGCTGCAGATGTCTTCTCCGAAGCCGGGTTCGGGCACGCCACGGTCGAGCAGATCTGCGAACGCGCCGGATACTCCCGAGGCGCGTTCTACTCCAACTTCGATTCACTCGACGAATTGTTCTTCGCGATGTGGGAGCAGCGATCCGCAGCAATGCTCGCCGATCTGCGGTTGGCGACGGAGTCGATCACCGCCGGTAACACCGTCGACATCCATGCCGCTGTCGCCCGGATCGTGGCGGTGGTTCCGGTCGACCCGCAGTGGTACCGGATCAACGCGGAATTCACAGCCCACGCGCTCCGCAACCCGGCACTTCGCAAAGCCCTTGCCGACCGTGAAGACGCGATCCTTCGCACCCTGTTGCCCATCGTGGAGTCCGCACTCAGCGACGTCGGGCGAACAATCGTCGGCGACCCGACGGCGTTGGGACGGGCATTGGTTGCAGTGCACGACGGCACCAGCGTGCAGTGCCTCGTCGATACCGACACCAACGCCGCCTTTGCACTGCGCCGCGATATCTTCACTCGAATTCTGCTGTCCTACAGCGAAATAATCCAGAACAACCAATCGGAAGAGGAGTTGTCGTGAGCGAACAAGCTGACGTCATCGTTGTCGGGGCAGGGCTGGCGGGACTGGTCGCCACCTACGAACTGACGCGCGCGGGCCGCAAAGTCCTTGTCGTGGAACAGGAGAACGCTGCCAACCTCGGCGCGCAGGCATCTTGGTCTCTCGGCGGACTCTTCCTCGTGAACAGCCCCGAACAACGCCGACTCGGCATCAAGGACTCCCTCGAGTTGGCGATGCAGGACTGGATGGGCACAGCGGGATTCGACCGCGACCGCGAAGATCACTGGCCGCGTCAGTGGGCCAAGGCGTACGTCGAGTTCGCGGCCGGCGACAAGCGTCAGTACCTGCACGATCTGGGGCTTCGCCTGATGCCGAATGTCGGCTGGGCCGAACGCGGCCGCGGAATGGCTCTCGGACACGGAAATTCGGTGCCGCGCTTCCACCTCACCTGGGGCACCGGACCTGGCGTCGTCGATGTCTTTCTGACCAAAGTGATCGCCGCTCAGAAGCGTGGACTGGTCACGTTCAAGCACCGCCACCAAGTCGATCAACTCGTCGTCACCGATGGTGCGGTCACTGGTGTACGCGGAACCGTCCTCGAACCTTCCAGTGATCTGCGCGGCGTGAAGAGCTCGCGCACCCCCATCGGCGAATTCGAGTTCGCCGCACAGGCCGTCGTAGTGACATCCGGTGGAATCGGCGGCAACTACGAACTGGTGAAGAAAAACTGGCCCGAGCGACTCGGCAAGGCACCCAAGCACATGCTGACGGGAGTACCGGCGCACGTCGACGGGCGCATGCTCGAAATCACCGAATCCGCGGGCGGAAACATCGTGAACCGCGACCGCATGTGGCACTACACCGAAGGCATCCAGAACTGGAATCCCATCTGGCCGAACCACGGAATCCGAATCATTCCCGGACCGTCCTCGATGTGGTTCGACGCCACCGGCAAGCGTCTGCCGGTCCCCAACTTCCCGGGCTTCGACACGATGGGAACTTTCAAGTACATCCTGGACAGCGGCCACGAGTACACGTGGTTCATCCTCGACCAGAAGATCATCGAGAAGGAGTTCGCACTCTCGGGATCGGAACAGAACCCGGACTTCACCAACCGCGACTTCAAGCTCCTCCTCGAACGAATCAAGAAGGGCGCGCCGGGACCGGTCGAGGCGTTCAAGCAGAAGGGCGCCGACTTCGTTGTGCGCAACAACCTTCGTGATCTGGTCGACGGCATGAACGCCCTCACCGACGAACCGCTCCTCGACTACGAGGACATCGAGCGCGAGATGATCGCCCGCGACCGCGAAGTCGACAACAAGTACAGCAAGGACTTCCAGGTCACCGCCATCCACGGTGCCCGTAATCTGTTGGCAGACAAGATCGTGCGCGTCGTTGCACCGCACAAGATCCTGGACCCCAAGAACGGCCCACTGATCGCGGTCCGGTTGCACCTGCTCACACGCAAGACTCTCGGCGGCTTGGAAACCAACCTGGATTCGCAGGTCATCAAGGCCGACGGCAGTGTCTTCGACGGCCTGTACGCAGCCGGTGAAGTCGCGGGCTTCGGCGGCGGCGGAGTCCACGGTTACAGCGCACTCGAGGGGACCTTCCTCGGCGGCTGCATCTTCTCGGGCCGCGCAGCCGGACGAGCATTGGCGCGCGACCTGTAGCCCCGAAATCAGGCGAGCGAATGCGTGACCAGAATGTGGTGGGCACGCATTCGCCGCGCCTCGTGCACGGATTGATGGTGGTGATGGTGCGTCGGCCCGCGCGCGTGGCGGACCAGATCGTGAACAGTTCGGATGACGGTCGGCATTGCGACCCTCCCTCAGGAGATTGTGACTGCTGCTCTTGCCTGTGGAATCACTGTCTGGACACCGCCACTCGCGCCACCTCCTCCGGATCGATGAGGTGGGTATGGTCGTCGTCACCGACATCGATCTGCACGACGTCGATACGTGCGTTGAATGTGGTTGCGCCACTGTAATCGACACTGACAGGCATGCCGTAGTCATCCCCGATGTCGGTGGTCTCGTCCGCGGAGAAGACCATCGGTTGCGTCTGCTCGACGCGACCTGAGCCCACTTCGCGACCGTCGTGATAGATCGTGACCCCACCGCCTCTCGCGAGACCACCTCCGTCGTAGGTGAACTCAGCTCTGATCTGGTGTGATCCTGCCGGAATGTCAACGTCGGAACCGATGACGAACTCGGTCATGCCCAATAGGTTGTAGACGAATTTGGCGCGGCCTTCCCGCGCGTAAAGTGCCCAGCCACCAAATCTGCCTCCCTGCGCGATCATCACACCGTTGGCAGTAATGCCATCCGCGACGTCGACTGCTGCTGTGACACTGAATGATCGGTTCTTGATACTCAGCACGCTGTGCTCGCTCAGCCGTTTCATTCCGGGAAACAGAACCTGTCGGTTCCCGGACACCAACTGCGGACGCCCCGCGATGTGAGGGTTGAGCCTCTCGAATCTTCGGTCGTCGATCGGAAGCACGTTGTACTTGACCGCTTCGATCAACCACAAGCGTTGCAGTGCAGCGAGTTTCTCCGGCATCTCAGCCGCCAAGTCTTTGGACTGCGTCCAATCCTGAGACCCGTCGTAGAGCTCCCACACGTCGTCGTCGAGTGCGGGGAGTGCCTCCGCGAAAAGCCATGGAGTGCTGTGCCTGGTGACCGCACTCCAACCCTTGTAATAGATTCCACGGTTGCCGGCCATCTCGAAGTACTGCAGATCGTGACGTTCGGCGACTTCGGCGTCGTCGAAGGTGTAGACCATGCTGGTCCCCTCGATGGGTGATTGCTGGACGCCGTTGACAAAGGTCGGTTCCGGTAGTTTCGCGACCTCGAGGATCGTCGGTGCAACGTCGATGACGTGGGTGAACTGCGACCGCGTCTCCCCCTTGGTCCGAATCCCTGCAGGCCAGTGCACGATCGTCCCGTTGCGAGTGCCACCCCAATGCGACGCAACCTGTTTCGTCCACTGGTACGGGGTACACATTGCCCACGCCCACCCCACGGAATAGTGGTTGTATGCGTCCTTGGTACCGAATTTGTCTTTCACTTCCGCCATGAACTCGGGCGTCTCGATGGCGGCGAGTCCGTTGAAGTTGGCCATCTCGTTGAAAGCGCCGTTGATCGTCCCCTCTGCGGACGCTCCGTTGTCTCCGATGATGTAGTACACGAGGGTGTTGTCGAGAGCTCCGAGTTCTTCGATCGCATCGACAAGCCGGCCGACATGGAAATCGGTGTGTTCGAGAAATCCTGCATAGACTTCCATTTGGCGTTCGAGGACGGGCTTCATCTCCTCACTCATGTCCTCCCACGCCGGGATGGCCTCGGGACGCGGGGTGAGGACCGCATCCGCGGGAACGACCCCCCGCTGTTTCTGCTGCTCGAGAATTGATTCGCGTTGAGCGTCCCAACCTCCTGCGAACCGGCCCTCGTACTTGTCGGCCCACTCCATCGGAACATGGTGCGGCGCATGGGTAGCGCCGGGTGCAAAGTAGACGAAGAACGGCTTGTCCGGAGCCAATGACTTCTGCATCCGAACCCAGTCGATCGCGTGATCGGCAAGGTCCTCAGTGAGGTGGTAACCCTCCTCCGGTGTCTTGTCCGGCTCGACAGGCGCGACGCCCTCGTACAGCGCCGGGTAATACTGGTTGTTCTCCCCGCCGATGAATCCGTAGAAATGCTCGAATCCGCCTTCTCCCGTCGGCCACGACGTGAACGGTCCCACCGGGGATGTTTGCCACGGCGGAACCTCGTGACACTTGCCGAACTGCGCCGTCGAGTATCCGTTGAGTTTCAACGTCATCGGCAGTGCGGCTTTGGTATTCGGCCGCAGGCCGGAAAGACCAGGAGCCGAGGTAGCGGTTTCGGTGATCGATCCCATGCCGACCGAATGATGGTTGCGCCCGCTCAGAAGAGCGGCGCGGGTCGGAGCACACAGTGCCGTCGTGTGAAACCGCGTGTACGTGAGCCCATTACTTTGCAATCGCTCAGCAGTCGGTGTGTCCGCTGGTCCTCCGAAGGCACTGCTCGCGCCATATCCCACGTCGTCCAACAGGACCACCAGAACATTGGGTGCGCCGGCCGGCGGTAGTAGCGGAGTGATCGGTGGAAACTCGGTGTCCGGATCCTTCGCGTCGTACGTCACCAGACCAAGATGTTGTCGATCCGGAATCGGTAGCACGGCGCGGCTCTGGTCTGTCGGATCCGTCATGACGTCTCGCCTTCTGTCTCTCACATGGCTCTTTCAAGCGTTTCAGGATCACGACGACGTCGACATCATCCGTTTCGGGTGAAGGCGCACCATTGCCGCAGCGTGGAGGCTTGAAGTGTGGATCAGCCCGGACGTTTCGCTCCCACCCCGATCGGGCATGCCTTCCTCGTCCCCCGGCGCCGTGTACGTGCCGGCCTGACCCAGATCCTGTGCGTCGTCGTGGGACTGGCTGCCGGACTGGGGATGCCGTATGTCCGGAGCGGCCCGATGATTCCCGCCCGTCAGGTCAGCGAGATGCTCGTTGCCCTCGGACTGGGGTTATTGGGTGTAGTGGCAGTGATCTTCTCGCTGCTGTTCCTTGTAGTCCAGTGGGCCGCGACCACCTTCACTCCTCGCTTGTTGTTGTTCCGCGACGACCCCATCGTGTGGCGGACGTTTGCCTTCGCGATAGGCCAGTCGGTTTTCGACATCACGGCGGCGCTCGCCATCAGCAACGAAACGGATGTGTCCGTGGTTGTGCCAAGTCTCGCAGTGCTGGCACTCTTGGCCACGCTGACGCTGATCAGACTGCTCCAGCTGCGCGCATTCTCGGCCATCCAGTTGGCTCCTGTACTGACCTCGATCTCGAGTCGTGGCCGAGCAGTCTTCGCCGCCGTGTACCCCACCACTGATCTGGAGTTGCTTCCTCTACCAACACTTCCGGTGATCACGACAATCGAGTGGCATCGACCGCCGGCCGTTCTGCAGCAGATCCTCGTCGAAGATCTGCTGCAGAACGCTCGGAACTGCCGATCCATGGTGGTCCTCCGAGTGTCGCCGGGTAGCACGCTGCGAGACGGATTGCCGCTCGCCGACGTCTACGGCGGACCCATGCCCGCCAACACGATCCTTGACGCCTTGGTCAGTGGGAGTGAGCGGACCTTCACCCAGGACCCCCTACTCGCGATTCGGTTGTTGGCTGACATCGCGCTCAGAGCGCTCTCACCCGCTATCAACGATCCTGCGACGGCCGTGCAGGCTCTGGACGAGATCGAGGACCTCCTCTCTCTGGTGGCCTCCGTACGCGCAGATTCGATCCGGGCCGTCGACGAGCGTGGTGATCTGCGTGTGGTGATTCCACTGCCCGACTTCACGAGCTTCGTCAGAACCGGACTGGACGACGTCATAGCCTCGGCATCGAACTCGCCACTCGTTCTGGGCCGACTTCGCGACCTACTTTCGCACGTCGCCGCCCAATCGGAGTCTCGGAACCGCGATATTCTCGCCAAGCGCGCTCGCTGGATTGATCAGCTGTCACAAGGCTTCCCGCGACTCGAACCCCCGTTGTGAACCCGTACAGATTTGCGGGCCATCGCGTCAAAGCATCGTCAAGATCAGTCTCAGAGCTACGGGAAATGACGATACTGACTCGGTGAGACATGCAGTGATACTCGGACACCGTGGAGTCATATCGTCGACGACCCGCCCGGCCCGTGGGCCAGAGAATCAGAAGCTCTCCGTCGCAACCGGACTGGCAGGGCTTTCGCTCGACGCGATGGCCTCGGTGTCGTACGGTCCAGAGGCCATCGTGTTGGTGTTGGCCCTCGCCGGCGGCGCAGGGATCGGGTTCACCGTGCCGGTGACAATCGCCATCGCAGTGCTGCTTGTGGTCCTGGTGGCGTCGTACCGCCAAGTGATCGCCGCATTTCCCGAAGGCGGTGGCGCCTACGCCGTCGCAAAGAAGCATCTGAGCCCGCGGGCAAGTTTGACCGCCGCCGCGTCGTTGATCGTCGACTACACCCTCAACGTCGCGGTATCGATCGCAGCCGGTGTCGCGGCTCTGACCTCCGCCTTCCCCGCACTTCTCCCCTATACGGTCTGGATCGCACTGGCCATACTCGGCGGCATCACGGCACTGAATCTGCGGGGCATCGCAGATTCCGCGCGGGTATTCATGTTGCCCACCGTGGTTTTTGTCGTCAGCATCTTCACGGTGATCGGTGCCGGACTGCTTCGGGAAAACCCTGCCGCCGCAACGGCTCCCTTTGTCGTCGACAACGCACACACGATCGGCATTCTCCTTCTGCTCAAAGCCTTTTCGAGTGGTTGCGCCGCATTGACCGGAGTCGAAGCCATCGCCAACGCGGTACCCAGCTTCAAGAAGCCTCGCGTGCGTAGCGCTCAGCGTGCCGAAGTAGCTCTGGGAATCCTTTTGGGCACCATGCTGATCGGCCTTGCCGTGTTGATCGAGAAGTTCTCACTCGCACCGGTCCCTGGAACAACGGTCCTGTCGCAACTCACTTCCGCTGCCCTCGGAAATGGTGTGGGCTACTACGTCGTCCAATTCTCCACCGTGATTCTGTTGGCGTTGGCCGCGAACACCTCGTACGGCGGACTTCCCAACCTGATGCGGATCCTCGCCGACGACAACGTGCTCCCGCACCGCTTCAGCCGGAAGTCGACGCGCGACGTCTTCACGTACGGCGTCTTGTCGCTCGGTGGCGTCGGTGCTCTCCTGCTCATCGGATCCGGCGGAAACATGAACACCTTGGTGCCGCTGTTCGCCATCGGTGTGTTCATCGGATTCACGCTCGCGCAGTTCGGCATGGTGCGCCACTGGCTCGCCGAACAGACGCCGGGCTGGAAGTGGCGCCTAGCGCTCAACGGTTTCGGCGCAGTGTTGACCTCGATCGCAGCAGTGGTGACCACCGCCATGAAGTTCACCGAGGGAGCCTGGCTGATCGCTCTCGCCCTCCCTGCGCTCGTCCTCGGTATGGAACGCATCCGCGGTGCGTACACACATATCGGTACGCGGTTAACCGTTCAGGGTGAGAACGATTCTCTGTCTATCGGATACAAACCAGCGGTCCTAGTACCGGTGTCCGAAATTACGTCGCTCTCCACCCGCGCGATGGCCGCGGCAACGGCGATGTCGTCACAGCCCATCGCAATTCGAGTCTGCCTGGCCCACGAATCGACGACGGACTTCACACGCCGATGGCAAGCCCGACACCCGAATTCGCGTTTGATCGTCATCGAGGACACCGAGAATTCCGTGGGGAACACCCTCGCCCGCTACATCCGCACACACTTCCCCCACCGAGAGACCTTTGTTGTCGTCGCCACCATCGACCCGGCGACCAGATGGCACCGGTTCCTCCCGAGCCAACGGACCGATGAGATCGCTCATGCACTGCGCAAACACACCGAGGCCGTGGTGTGCCAGATTCCGGTTCGGATCGATCCGGCTCACCGCGATCCCGCCCTACGCGCGTAAGCCGACGCTCAGAGCGAAGTCCCGAACAACATGCCGAGCAGATACGTCGCGCCGGCAGCGCCGTAGCCGATCGCAAGTTGGCGTAGCGCCCGCTTGAATGGCGGCCCGCCCGAGAGCAACCCGACCACAACGCCCGTCGTCAGCAACGCGATCCCCACGAGAACAGATGCGACGATCAGAGCCGTCATGCCTTCCAGGCCGAACAGATACGGCAGCACCGGAATGATTGCGCCCGAGGCGAAGAAGCAGAAACTTGCCGCCGCTGCGCCCAACCCGGTTCCGACAGCTTCATGGTCGTCGACAACGTCGGCGGCGCCGAAGGTGCTGTTCGCGAGGACCTCGGCGGCGCGCTGATCCGCTTCCTCGGCGGACATGCCGCGGGCCCGGTAGACCAGGGCCAATTCGTTCGCGTCGACGTCGAGCAGTCCGACAGCTTCGCTGGCAGCCGGACCAGGATTGGACGCTTCCAACAACTCTCGCTGCGAGCGGACTGAAACGTACTCGCCGGCGCCCATCGACAGGGCGCCGGCCAGAAGCCCGGCCATGCCGGTGATCAGAACGATCTGATTGGAGACGCCGCTACCGCTGATGCCGAGCACGAGAGCGAGATTGCTGACGAGGCCGTCGTTGGCTCCGAAGACGGCGGCACGAAACGTCCCCGAAAGTCTGTTCCGACCCCGAGTGGCCAAGGCCCGCACCACTTCTTCGTGGATCTTCTCGTCCGCGCCCATCGATGCAGTCGCGTCGGCGTCGTTGGGATACGGGGATCGCGTCTCCGCGCGCTGCGCAAGAGCGAGCACGAAGACGGAGCCGAAGCGCCTGGCCAGAAAGCCCAGTATCCGAGTGCGGATATCGCCGCGAAGTGGTTTGCCGACGTGATCGCCGAGTAGCGCTCGCCAGTGCGCCTCGTGTCGCCCCTCCGCGTCGGCCAGTGCGAGAAGGATTTCGCGCTCCTCGCCGCTGCGCCTACTCGCGAGGTCTCGGTAGACGGCGGCCTCGGCTTGTTCGTCGGCGAGGTATCGTCTCCAGCGCTTGACATCTCGCGGGTCTGGATCGGGTCGTGCGGCCGGAACTGTGGACATCGTGTTCCCCTTTCCGGTGAGGCGGTCACGCTTCGAGTACGCGGTCCATCCACGTCGTCAGATCGTTGATGACGTCGTCGCGGTTGGTCTCGTTGAAGATCTCGTGTCTGGCACCCGGATAGGTGTAGTAGGTGACGTCTTCGATCCCCGCCGAGTTGTACCGTTCGACTGCGACGTCGGTACGGCTCAGTGCGGCGTTGAGAGGATCCGAGGTGCCGACGAAGACCAGGATCGGAAGGTCTTGTCGCACGCCCTCGACGTCGACGAACCTCGGTCCCGCTGCGATAAGTCCACCCATGCCGGCGTCGTCCAGGCTGAAACCGCACAGCGGATCGTTGATGTACAAATCCACCTGCGCTTCGTCACGGCTGAGCCAGTCGTGCGGAGTACGGGCCGGTTCGAATTCCGCATTGAACTGGGCGAGGACGTCCGGGCCGTCGTTGACGAGGCTCTCGATCAGTTGATCGACCGCGGTGGTCCCCGACAGTGCGACGGCGTCGATCAGGTGCGAATGATCGAGGATGTACTGCTGCGAAGCGAACGAACCGAGGCTGTGGCTGAGCAGTACGACGGGCAGGCCGGGGTGTTTGTCGCGGATGATGCCCGTGAGGGTCACCATGTCTGCCACCAAGCGGTTCCAGCCGTCGTCGCCGATGTTGCCTGGGCCGGCGTGCATGCTCTCACCGTGGCCGCGGTGGTCCGCCGCGTAGACGTGGAAACCGCGAGCATTCAGGGCTTCGGCAACGTGTGCGTAGCGTTTTGCGTGCTCACCCATACCGTGCGCGAGTTGAACAACCCCTCGAGGTTCCTGCTCGGTGGGCCATTCGTGGACATGAATGACCACTCCGTCGTCGCTGGTGAAGGTGAACATGCGCTACTCCCGGTGGTCGCGATCCGGACAGGTCATTTCTCATGCTAGATCCGCAGCGGCAATCCATCCGGGAAGTAGGTCCTGATCACCGGCGAGCCTGATTCGTTTCTGCACATCCGGCCTCGGATTCGGATATACCGGACACGGATGTTCGGAAACAGTTGTCGACCAGCCTGAGGAGTACAGAGCGATGAATTCGAACCGCATGCGCAACGTCGGCTTGTTGGCGGCTCCACTTGCTGCTCTCGCCCTTCTCAGCGGTTGCGGCTCGGATGAAACGGGAACGGCCGAGAGTTCACCGGCACCCGCCTCAACAACGACCGCCTCTGCGCCGACGACCCAGACCGGCACCGCTTCACCTTCGACGACCCATACCGACCACACCCAAACGACAACCTCGACGGCACCCAATCCCGAGGGTTGCACGATCGGGGAACTGAACGTCACCCTCGGCGAGTCGAGTGGCGCCGCCGGTTCTGTGGAGCTTCCGGTGGTCTTCACCAACACGGGCGGCCGCACGTGCACACTCGACGGTTTCCCCGGCGTCTCGTATGTCACGGGAGCGTCCGGAAGCGAAGTGGGTGCTGCAGCCGGCCGCTCCGGATCCGGTTCACTCGTCTCCCTTGCCCCTGGCTCTGCCGCAACGTCTTTGGTGCGAGCTACGAACGTCGAGAACTACCCGGCAGATCAGTGCGGCGTGACCGACGTTGCGGGACTGAGGGTTTACCCACCCAACAGCTACGACTCGGTCTTCCTCGCCTACCCCACCAAGGGTTGCTCGATGACCGGCGCGAACATCAACCAGCTGACGGTCGCGCCGGTCGCCCGCTGAGTCACGGCTTGAGGCGTCGTAGACCCCAGAGCGCCGGCAGGAGGAACAATCCCGAAAGGAACAGGACGAGTGCAGCTTCCGTGAACTGGAAACGCCAGAACCGATCAGCTGAGTGGTAGCGAACTTCGTAGTGGTCGACGCCGTGTTCCCGCAAACAGATCTCCATCTCTCTGTTCTGCTGCGCTGAGAGCACATCCATGCGGAGGTTGTACTCGGCGCCGGTCTCCTCCGGGCGCTGGTCGTACGGGTCCTCATCGCCTGATCCACCCCACGTGCACTCGTCGTATTTGACGTCGACCCAGTTACCTCGGAGGTCGACATATCCCTGCGCGAGTTCCCAATTGACCGCGGGGATACTGGTATCGCTCGAATAGTAGGAACTGAATCCGGCGACGGGTGACGTTCGGACACTCGGCTCGGCGTAATCGGGTCGTGCAACCAACTGAAATGCTGCCAGGATCGCAACAACACCGACCATCGTGATCGCCATTGCGCCGATCGAACTACGCACCAGCAAAGCCAGTGCTGCTCCGAGCATGAGTGCCATGAATGTGTATGCACCCAAGACCAGTCCGCTGGATTGAAAGAGCGGATACGACAGGTTCGATATCTCGACGAAAGTCGAACGCCCGGCAACAAATGCATACCGGGAGTTGTCCGGGAGAGATCGAGCCCATTGCAGTGCAAATCCGAGCAATGACGAAGCCACAGAAATCGGCAGGAAGACGATTAACACCCGGGTCCAGAACCAACGAGTCCGACTGACCGATTGAGTAAGCCCCAATACGTGTGTTCCTTGTTCGACATCCCGCGAAAACACGGTGACACCGATCAACACGCCGAGGAACACCGGCAGAGCAGTAGCAACCACTGTCGTCAGTGTGAGAGCAGTCTCTGCCGTGCAGATAGCGGTGATGTCATCGAAGCAACTGAGAGGCGATCCGAAGAGTTGGGCTTGTCCGCCGCTCTTGATGATCGCACCACTCGACAAGACAATGACTGCTAATGCCGCGAGGAATCCCAACGACACAACGAGCGATGTCCGGTGGTGCCGCCACGTAACCCAGATCATGCCGCCACCATCGTTTCTGCGCTCAGGTGCCCGAGCACCACGTCGTCGAGAGTTGCGTCGTCGATCACCCAGCCGGCCCGAGGGCTCGGACGGATTCCCTCCACCACGTGAGAATTCGACCGCACCCCCTTCTCGGTATGAATGACCGCACCGGCGCCGACCACGTCCGAGGGATCGCCGTCCCCGATCAATACGTAATGGGCAGCGATCAATTCATCCAACGGACCGGACAATCTCGCGTTTCCGCCGCCCAGCAGAAGAAGTCGATCCGAGACGTCTGCCAATTCGGAAACGATGTGTGACGACAACAGAACTGTGGTGCCGTACTCGGCAACGTCTTCGAGCAGAGTGGTCGCCACAGACCGCCGCGCCACGGGATCGAGATCTGCCAGAGGCTCGTCGAGTAGAAGCAACTGCGGCCTGCGTCCGAGCGCCAAAGCCAGTGCAACCCTAGTTCGTTGACCTGGTGACAGAGTCTTCGCCTTTGCATCGAGAGAAATCCCAGCGCGCTCCACCAGATCCAGAGCGTACTTCGCATCCCACTCGTCGTTGGTGTATGCGCCGAATCGAAGAAGTTCTGCAACAGTGAATTTGGGGTACAGGGGCTTGTGCTGAGCGAGGTACGACAGGCCTGGGCAGATGCCGTCCTGATCCGGCGTGCTGCCCAGGACGGAGATCGAACCATGGTCAGGCATCGTCAACCCGACCGCCAAGGACATCAGTGTGGACTTGCCCGCTCCGTTCACCCCGACCAGGGCAGTGATGCTTCCTGTCGCGACCTCGAATGTGCAGGCGTCGAGCACCTTCTTCTTGCCGAAGCGCTTGTCCACGTCCTGCATCGTGAGCGCAGATTCTTGCTCAGTCATGATGTCTCCCCCTGCTTTCCGGGCGGATCCGATTCGATGAACGTCTTCTCGAGCTCCAAACTCACCAATGCTTCGATGTCCGTGCGCTCGAGTCCGGCGGCCACGGCATCTGCCACCCAACGCGCCAACTCGCGCCGTAGCGCAGAGCTTTCCGCCATACCGGGCTTGGCCAGGGACTTGACGACGAACGTGCCCAATCCGGGCCGCGGAGCAACAAGTCCGTCGCGCTCGAGTTCCTTGTAGGCCTTCAGGACTGTGTTCGGGTTGATCGCGAGCGCTCCCACGACGTCCTTGGCTGTGGGCAGCCGATCCCCGACTTGGAGATCACCGAGCCTGAGCGCCTGCTTCACCTGAAGGACCAATTGCACGTAAGTGGGAATGCCGGATCGGCGGTCGATACGGAAGTCGATCATCCGAACCCTTTCACTAGTTCATTAGTGGAATAGATATTTACCCTGCCTTGACCTCCCGGGTCAAGCCAGACGACCCCTGTAAAGTGCAGATGCCCCGGTTCACCGGGGTGCCACGCTGCTCGTGTGAAGTTCGGTGAAACCCCGGCACTGTCGACGCAACTGTGAATTCGCCCGTCACTACTCGAGGCGAACGAGTCAGGTCACCGGCCTCGTGGCGACACGATGGTTCTCGGACGAAGGACCGCTCGTGGCGCTTCGCCTCGCGGCCGCGCTGCTCGCGACCCTTCACCACTAGCGGAGGGGTGGCTGTGAGTACTCGGCCGACACGTAAATTCAGATCTGTACTTGCAGCACTGACGATGAGCACCGCACTGCTTGCCGGTGCGTGCAGTAGCTCGACGTCCGATGCACCCGCAACCACAGCCGCCTCGGACGGCTCGTTCCCGGTGACTGTTGTTTCCGGTCCCACGGATTCCGGCACGGACATCACCATCGAGTCACGCCCTCAGTCGATCGTGTCACTCAGTCCCAGCGCCACCGAGACCCTGTGGGCCGTCGGCGCGGGCGATCAGGTGAAGGCCGTCGACAATCAGTCCGACTACCCGGCCGGTATCCCGGTCACCGATCTCTCGGGCTTTCAACCGAACGTCGAAGCCATCCTCGGCTACGCACCGGATCTGGTGATCGCATCGGATGACATGAACGATCTTGTCTCCGGGCTGCAAAAGGCGAAGGTGCCGACCCTCCTACTACCCGCAGCCACAAGCATCGACGACGTCTACGCCCAGATCGAGCGCGTCGCGAAGGCCACCGGCCACGAGGACAAGGGCACCGAAGTTGTCGACACCATGCGCTCGGACATCGACGCCGCTGTCGCCAGTGTTCCTGCGCGCCAACAGCCGCTGACGTACTTCCACGAACTCGACTCCTCGCTCTACACCGTCACGAGTTCGAGCTTCGTCGGGCAGATCTACTCGCTGTTCGGAATGAAGAGCATCGCCGACGCCGCGGGGCAGGGTGACTATCCGCAGTTGTCCGCCGAATTCGTGGTACAGGCCAATCCCGATCTCATCTTTCTCGCAGACTCCCAATGCTGTGGAGTGACAGCAGAATCCGTCGCTGCTCGACCCGGGTGGAGCGGCATGAAAGCGGTTACCGGCAACCAGATCCATGTGCTCGACGAAGACCTCTCCAGCCGCTGGGGACCTCGTGTCGCCGACCAGGTGAAGGCCGTCGCGGCCATCGTTGCCCAAGTTCCCGCGGCCTGAGCACTCGATGATCAAAGCCGGTATCTCCCAACATCGGACCGCCGTTCTGCTCGGCGCCGCGCTCATTCTGTGCGCTGCCTTGCTGATCGGTGTTCTGGTGGGGCCGGCCGGATTGACGCCTGATCGGACCATTCTCGAACTTCTGGACGGAATACCCGGCATCCACCTCGATTCCGGCCTCACCGCAACACAGCAGGCGATTCTCTGGCAGATCCGGCTTCCGCGAGTAGTCCTGGGCGCGTTGGTCGGAGCAATGTTGGCGGTAGCCGGCGCCGCCTACCAGGGCGTGTTCCGAAATCCCTTGGCGGATCCGTATCTCCTCGGAGTTTCCAGCGGAGCCGGACTGGGCGCAACCCTCGCCATCGTTTCGGGTGGAGCGCTGGGCATGTTCGGAATTCCCATGGCCGCCTTCGTCGGTGGTGTGCTGGCAGTGTTCGCAACTTATTCGCTCGGCCGAAGCATTGGCGGGCCGCAGAACGCGGTAGTCATCATCCTCGCCGGTGTCGCAGTCGCGGCGTTCACGAATGCAGCACAGACTTTTGTTCAGCAGCGGTTCGACGATTCACTGCGCGAGGTCTATTCCTGGCTACTCGGCGGACTGTCCACCGACGGTTGGTCGGAAGTTCTGGTTGTCCTGCCGTACGTTGCGCTGGCATCTGCCGTCATCCTGGTACACCGGCGCGTACTCGACGTGATGGCGGTAGGTGACGTCGAAGCCGCCAGCCTCGGCGTCGACCCGGCCAGATCACGCCTGGTGCTGGTGCTCGCCGCAACTCTGGGAACGGCGGCGGTCGTGAGTGCAAGTGGACTGATCGGCTTTGTCGGAATCGTTGTTCCCCATGCGGTTCGACTGGTCGTCGGCCCGTCGCATCGACTGCTTCTCCCCCTGTCACTCATGCTGGGTGCGGCGTTTCTCGTCCTCACCGATGTTGCCGCCCGCACGGTCATGGCACCGGCCGAACTCCCCATCGGGGTTGTAACCGCGATGATCGGCGCTCCGTTCTTCCTTCTGGTTCTGCGCCGCAGTCGAGTTTCCGCATGACCGACACCGCAGTGCGATGCCGCGACCTCCGAATCAACCTCGGCGGCAAAGACGTCGTCGACGGCATCGATCTCGATGTGACACCCGGCGATTGGGTTGCCGTGGTCGGGCCGAACGGCGCCGGCAAGACGACCTTGATGCATGCCCTCGCTGGATTGATTCCGTCCACCGGTGAACTCACCGTCGGGGGACTCAACCCACGCAGTTCGAGCCGCAAGGCCATGTCAGCCGTCGTCGCGCTGATGCCTCAGCGCCCGGTGGTACCCGAGGGCGCGACGGTTGCCGAACTGGTTGCGCTCGGCCGTACACCGTATCTACGACGCTTCGGAACCGAAACCGCCACAGATCGTTCGGTGATCTCTTCGGTGATCGAGAGGCTCGACCTCACCGAGTTCGCAGATCGACGAGCCACCGAACTTTCCGGTGGCGAATTGCAGCGCGTGGTCCTGGCTCGGGCATTGGCTCAAGAACCGCAGGTACTGCTCCTGGACGAACCCACCAGCGCGCTCGACATCGGTCACCAACAGCAGGTTCTCGACTTGGTGGAGGAACTGCGTGAAGCCGACAAAATCACGGTCATCGCCGCGATGCACGACCTCACTCTCGCGGGTCAGTACGGTCGACGAATCGTGTTGCTGGACAAGGGCAGCGTGGTTGCCGACGGCACTCCCTCATCGGTGCTGAAGGCAGACATCCTCGGCCGCGTGTACGGCGCTCGGGTCGAAATCCTGGACCGGCCCAGCGGTCCCATAGTTGTTCCGATTCGGCAGGAAGGCACCCGCTGATGGAATTGGTGATGCTCGGCACCGGTGCTGCCGACGGTTGGCCGAACCCGTTCTGTACTTGCCCTTCCTGCCTGGCCGCCCTGTCGAGTGAAACCATCCGCGGGCACACTGCCGCCCTGGTGGACAACAGAATCCTGTTGGACTGTGGACCCGAAGTACCGCGTGCCGCGTCGCGATTCGGTCGCACGCTGGCACACGTCGAACACATCCTGTTGACGCATTCTCATCCCGATCACCTCGGCCCGATGGCATTGCTGTTCCGGTCCTGGGCCTCGCGCACCGAACCACTACAGGTTCTCGGACCACCCGACGCGCTCGATCTCTGCCGAGACTGGGTAGGCCCGGATGACCCGGTGACCTTCACACCGCTCGAGACCGGCCAGTCGATCATGTTGGGCACCTATCGTGTTCGCGCACTCGAAGCCGCGCACGAAGTACCCACCCTTCTCTACGACATGACCGACGCATCCGGAACCCGAATCTTCTGGGCCACCGACACCGGGCCTTTGCCCGAATCAACTGTCGACGCCCTTGCCGACGCGCGTTTCGACGCCGTCTTTCTCGAAGAGACCTTCGGCTACAAGACCGACCACGGCACCGGGCACCACGATCTGTCGAGTTTCGCGGAGACGGTGAGCCGACTACGCAACTGCGACGCGATCACCGATCGAACCGACGTGGTCGCCGTACACCTCGGACACCACAACCCGGTCGAAAACGAACTCGCGGAAGCACTTCGCGTGTCCGGGGCGCGAGCGGTTCCGGATGGAGCTGTGCTCGAGATCGGGGTAGGACAGAGCCATCGAACTCTGGTCACCGGTGGCGCCCGCTCGGGCAAGTCCACTTACGCGGAGGGCCTGCTTGCCGGCTACCGGAACGTCACGTACATCGCCACCGGGGATCCGCAGGACGACGATCCCGACTGGATCGAACGAATTGCGTCGCATCGCGCGCGGAGGCCGTCGACGTGGACGACGGTAGAGACCTCCGAGGTGGCCGAAATTCTTTCAGGCGCAACAACACCGGTCCTGCTCGATTGCCTAGGCACGTGGTTGACCGCACGTCTGGATCGACACCAGGCGTGGGCGACAAAAGATCTCAGCGCCGTCCACGCAGATATCGACCGGTTGGCCGACGCCTGGACCGCCTGTCCGGTTCCGATTGTCGCCGTCACGAACGAAGTGGGAAGCGGCGTCGTCCCGGACACGAAGTCCGGGAGGCTGTTCCGCGATCTACTCGGTCTGGTGAACAGCCGAATCGCCAGTGAATCGGAGTCCGTGGTCCTGATGACCGCCGGGCTCCCCCTGAGCCTGCGCGTGTGACGTCAGAGCAATCCGGTGAGCTGACGCGCACAATCGAGTAGGAAACCGACCAACTCTCGATCCTCGTCCGTCACTCGCCCGCTCGCTCCCTGAACACACAACCCGCCTGCCACCTGGTCTGCGTGATCTCGAACCGGTACTGCCACCGCGGATCGACCCAGGCGGCATTCCTGGTTCTCGAATGCAAAACCCTGCAGGCGAACAGACCTCAACTGCTCATACAACGCATCGAAATCACCGAGGGTGAACTCCGTGACCCGGCGAAGTTCTAAACCCGAAAGCAACCGCTCATCGTGCGCCAACAGAACCTTCCCCAGCGCATTCGCGTGAAGGTTCTTGGCCAGTGCGGCGATTCCGATGATCTCGTGGTCCGGATCCTTGTCGACGAACCGCAAGCGCCCACCGGCGAATGACGCGACGTGCAATCCGAACCTCGTGTGTGTCCGCATGTCCTCGACGCGCTCGTGCAGCGTCGGCGCCGGACCACTCGACGACGCCGCATGCGAGAGCTCGGCAGTCCGACGTCCCAACGCGAACCCTGACAGGTCCGGCACCCGCACGAGAAAGCCCTCCGCCACCAGCAGATTCAGCATCCGGTACGCCGTGGCCGATGGAACGCCTGCAAAAGTGGCGATCTCCTTCGCGGTTGTTCCCGGTCCCAGATGAGCCACCGCCTCGAGCATCCCCAGCGCCTTCTGGACCGCACGCGGTTGTTGTCCACTGAAGTGGGTCTCGTCGCCGATCTGTTTTCCTGATCGTGGACCAGCGGTTGCACGGTCCGCGGTCACCGCCCATGCTCCGGCGAGTCACCCTCGGCGGTCCCACGATCCGGAACGAGTCGCCTTCGCCCGTCACCGTCGATCAGCAGAGTGCCAGCACCGGGCAACAGGTCCGCCGTCTCGACGCTGTCGAAAGCGCCAACCATCAGAAGGCTTTCCGGTCTGGCTCTACGGAGCAATGAACTCCACACTGTCCCCGACACAGCAACAGCAAGAGCAGCGATCGGCAGTGCCCACATCCCGTGAACCGCACCGTCGAGAACGATGTAGACCAGTAGACCGGCACCGGCGGTACTCACCGACAGGGTGCAAATCCGGGTCAGCGGCGTATGTTCCCCGATTCGGCGCAAGAACTTCCACGAAGCAAAGGCCACCAGCGTGTAAGCGCAGACCAACGCGGTCTCCACCACGCCGTCGAAGGATCCCGAATCGTCGCGAACCGTATCCGAATAGACGAATACGCCCGCCGCACTTACCGCGACAAACGCAAGTACCGCAACGTACGGGGTGCGGAACCGTCTGTGCACGCGAGCGAGCGGCGCAGGCAGTACCCGTTCGATCCCCATCGAGTACAACAACCGCGAACCCGCCTGCGCACAACCGAGAGTGGATGCGAACCAGGAACACGTCATTCCGATCTTGACTGCCAGAACCACTTCCGCGCTGGCTCCGGATGCCGTTCCTTCGAAGTACGCTCCGACGATCGTTGCGCCGTGGCCGGTCATCGCCGCCCAGGCCGCAAAAACGAAGAGGACCCCGCAGATGATCGGCGAAATGAGAACCGTGCGTGTGACGCTGATGAGTGGTCGTTTCGCTTCCGGGCCGAAGAAGGCCGAGCTTTCGAAGCCCGCCATGCTGAGCACCGTCAGCATCGCGAGAAACGGAACTGCACTCAGCGACGGATTCGGCAGGGCAACAGCAGTTGTCGTGTCACTGTGCGTCGCCAGCATGACCACGACGATGAGAATCAACGAGCACGCTTCGACGACCAGGATCGCTCGGGTGGCGAACCGGACGCCTCGCACTGCAATCCACGCGACGGCCAGGGCAATCGCCACCGTCGTGATCACCGTCGCGGCAGGCCCTCGCACGTCGGGGCCGACAATGGCGATGGTATCGAGCAGACTCGGAACTGCCTGCGAGAAAACCGAAACCGAGATTCCGAGATACCCGAGTACCAGTGCGGCACCCGCCGTCAGTGTCGCCCGGATACCGGAGCCTTGGAAGACGAAGCTGTACAACGATCCTGCTGCGGCCAGTCTCCGCGTGAACTGAGTGATGCAGAACGCAACGAGAAACACCGCCGAAGTTGTCGCAGCAATCGCAGCCAACCCGACGTAGCCGGGACTGTAGGTGATCATCCACAGGGCGATGAACACCATTCCCGTTGCCGGAGCGATCGTGGAAAGTGATTGCCCCAACAGGTCGATCGGGGTCAAACGTCCTCGTCCGAGACCACGGAGCGGGGAGAACACGGGCTCACTGTGTTGATCCGCATTCTGCGCTCGCGTGATCGCTGCACGCAGTGCCGCACTCACGGCCATGTGTCACCGTCCGTCGCGTCCAGGCCCGAACCTACGAGCGAATTGTCAGAATTCGGTCAAGTTAGTCCGCTTATGTTTCCGCGCAGTTTCCACGATGGCGCGCACAGAACTTTCAAGTGAGAATCCGACTCTGTTTCCCACCCAGCGTCATGCCGGATCAAGGGCGGCCGACGGTATCCGGCCCCTCCGGCAGCACCTTGAACTGCAAGTTCTCCGATTCTCACACGACAACTGCTCTCTCAGTTGCACCTCGTCCAGGCGTAGCGCGGTCGACGCGGGTTCGCAGCATCGCCCGTACAGGATGTGTCCCACACACCACCGGCACTACCCGAGAGGAACGGAGGAAGCATGGACTTGGTCAGCGCCACCACTTCGGCGATCATCGGATTTGTTCTCCTGCTCGCCGGCATTCCCAAGCTGAACGACCACGATGGGGTGCTTCGTTCGGTGCGCGGATACAAAGTGTTGCCCGTGCGACTCGAAGTACCGATCGCTCGCATCCTTCCCGTCGCGGAAACCGTCGTAGGCATCCTTCTGGTTCTCGGCGTGGCCCATCGCCTCGCCGCCTTGGTTGCTGCCGTCATGTTCGCGTCGTTCTTCACGGGCCTCACGATCAACCTCCTGCGTGGGCGACGCGATCTGGACTGCGGATGTTTTGCATTCGGAGTCGGCGAGATTCCGCGTATCGGATGGTTCCACGCCGTTCGCGCCGGAACACTCGCGGTGATCGCTGTGGCACTGTCGGTCACCGCCGGACAGGCTGAGATCGGCGTCCAGGTCGTGGCGGCGACCTTCGGATTCCTCCTCGTCCTGGCTGGAGTTGCTCTCGCACAGATTCGTTCGGTGGTCCACCTCGGACGACGCCCAGTCGACGACTATCTGTCGAGCGCCTCCATCCGCCTCCGAACCGCCGAAACCGCGTCCCGGTACGGCTCGTGAACTTACATCCCCACCACTGAAAACTCGAAGGCAGGACTACCACGATGACCACTTTCCTCCTTGTCGCGACAGTGATCCTGGTGATCGCCGTAGCCGTACTGTTCTTGATGGTTCTTGCTCTGGCTCGTGAAATCGGCCGCGTACAAGTACGTCTCGGACCTCTCGGTGCCCGGATGATGGATACCGGCCCCAAGGTCGAACAGGCCGGCCCGTCGTTTGCCGGTCTCATCGATCAGGAAGGACGGACCGTCGGAGTCGGTGGTCACCGCGACAAACCTCAACTCCTGCTGTTCACAGCACCGAGTTGCTCGACGTGCAAGAGCCTTCTTCCCGGCGTAAGGGCAATGGCCCGAGCCGAATCGGATCTCGACGTGATCATCATCTCCGACGGAACACCCGAAGAGCATCGCGAGTTCCTGGCCGGCAGCGGGATCGGTTCCGAGCTCAGTTACATCGACGCTCGAGACGTCGGTATCGCATACCAGGTGGGCACCACTCCGTACGGCGTGATTCTCGACGAGCACGGCAAGATCCGAGGAAAGGGCCTGTGCAATCACATGGCTCAGGTGGAAAGCCTCCTCAATGCGCTCGAATCCGGCACCCCCTCACTCCAGCACCTTCATGCCCAGGCGAAATCCGGCAGCGCGGCCTGATCTTCCTGCACAGTTCGATCCTCTTCACGAATCAGGAGAAAATCGTTGGACGACAATGAATTCCCGCAGCACAACATGACGGAGAATCGATATCCCGTCGACGAGGCGACAGTTCAGGCCCAGGCCGAATGGATGGCGGGCCAGGGCGGTTCGCTTACCAGCCGAACCGGACGTAAACTCTCCGAACGAGTTTCGCGGCGATCCATGATCAGTCGGATCGGCAAGTGGACCATGGGTGTGTCAGGAGTGGCACTGATCAGCACACTTCCCGTGACACGTAGTGCCTTCGCCCAAGAGCCCGAGGTTCCTGCGCCGGCACCTGGCCCCGAACCTCTTGTCCCTGTCTACGACGGTAAAGATCCGGCCGAGTGCGAGTACTGGCGCTGGTGCAACATGGACGGAACGTCCTGTGCCGCATGCAACGGCGGCGGTGTCACCACCTGTGCCCCCGGCAGCAAGCCCGGCGCAGAGTTCTGGGTCGGATGCTGCACCAACCCTGATACCGGCAAGACCTATCTGATCGCCTACTACGACTGCTGCGGTGCGCCTTCGTGTTCCAACGCATTCTGCGGCGAACCGGACATGCAGGCCGTGATGTACAACCCGGTCTCCGGAAGCTACGACCAGGAAATCATCTGGTGTGTCTCCGACGAGTCCCAGGCATACACCTGCACGATGGCGCCCATCATCGGTGAGGACTGCCAGACTCGACCGGCCGAGCGCCCCAAGGTCGGTGCCGGATCATGAGCAGTCCGCGAACCCGAAAACTGGCGCGACCCGCCGTTGCCGTCATCCCACTCACCGTCGTACTCGCGCTGGCCGGTTGCAGTTCGTCCGACAACGACGAACCCTCCAGCGCAGGTGATGTCACCTATCCGACAGTTCCGTTCACTGCACCGGGCGAGGGAATCTCCCTCGGTCACGACGACCAGGAAATCGGCGACACCATTCCCGAGCCGTTGCACGTCGGTTCGATCACCCCGATCGCAGCTGACCGCTTGCTGGGCGTCGAAGGTGGATTCGGCCAACTCGAGCTCAGCGTCAACGTCATCGATCCGAAAACCGGTGTGGCCGAGAGCCGGATCACCGTCGGCCCGGGTATCTGGGATCCGGTCATTCACGGATTCGTCGGGGATTCCGCCGAGGATCCTGCGGTGCTCGCTGCCGAGGTGTGGCGGCCCCGAGGTTCCCGCGGCGCGGCAGATTTCACGGTCAGCACCTACTCCGGGAACCTACTGGAACCAGCCGAGGTCATGCTTCCGGACGTCGCACGCGTACATTCCCGTCCCGGCTCGAACGCCGTGACCTCCGACGGCAAGTTCTTCGTCACGTGGGACGACGGTTTGTACGGCATCAGAGTGGTCGACCTCGAGAAGAAGGAAGCGACCGGTGCACTCCAGATAGTCGGCTGCGGTCCGTTCACGTGGATGGTCGATCACGAGCTGTACAGCGTCTGCGAGGACACCCGGGAACTGCTGCACGTCACGATCGGTGACGACGGTGTTCCGAAGGAAACCGCCCGAAGCAAGGTCCTACCCGAGGATTTTGTCTCCACCCGCAAGGTCACGTGGGCATCGAAAGCGAATAAAGCCTTGCTGGTCAGTGAGAACGGCGATGTGTACGTCTTCGACTTCTCCAACGGACTGCCTCAGGAAGGTGTCAAGCCGATCGGAAACGGCGGGCAGGACTCCGGTCGATTCTCGGAGAACGTCATCAACGCCGACGCAACCCGGCTCGCAATCGCGTACACGGACACGGCTATTCATCCGGACTCTGCTCGGGGAGGCTCACTGGTCAAGATCGACTTGTCCGATGCAACGACCTTCGCCCCGGTGAAGAGCTTGACGCTTGCAGACCTCGGCTTGACAGACATCAAGAGCATGACCTTTTCCGTCGACGGCGCCACGTTCTACGTGCTCGGTTCGGGACCTGAGGTCGAAGGCTCCGCTCCGCAGAAGATCGTGGGTTACAACGCGAGCACCGGCGAGCAGGTCAGTTCCGTCGATGTCTCGGGCAACGTCGGGGATGTCAGCGGGTTGATCACACCAGAAGTACTCCGATGAGTCGTCCCGGATCCGGTGTGGTGATGGGCCGGCGCCGCTTCCTGAGTTTGGGAGCACTCGGCGCCGGAGCACTCGGGCTCGGCGCAATGGGGACGATTGCCGGATGCAGTTCCACTGCAGCATCTCCGACGCCGACGACCGATCTCGACTACATCCTGCCCACCGACCCGGAAGTTGCCGCCGCAGAATCGGCGCGAGCCTGGAACGGGACCACCGCTGCGTTTGCCCTTGCCGCCGGATTCTCGACGGTAGATCTTGGCGGACGCCTCGTGGACACGTGGACGTACGGAGGCGCTGCGGTGGCTCCGGAACTTCGCCTGAAGTCCGGTGACCGGGTGAACGTCAGCGTCCAGAACGGCCTCGACGCCGAAACAACACTGCATTGGCACGGAATTCGAATCCGCAACGACATGGATGGCGCGGCACCCACCACGCAGGCTCCCATCGGCGCCGGTTCGAGTTTCGAGTACAACTTCATCGCACCGGATCCGGGAACGTACTGGTACCACTCGCACAGCGGATTACAAGCCGATCGGGGGCTGTTCGGCGCCTTGATCGTCGAGAACCCGAACGACATCACCGGGGCCGACATCGATGCCGTTCTGGTGCTCGACGACTGGCTCGACGGATTGGGTACCACACCGGATTCCGTCCTGATGGCCCTGAACCCGGCAATTTCGGGCGGGCACGGCGGACACGGCGGTGGGGCAACAACTCCGGCGGAACACTCGGAAGCCGACATGTCCGTCGCGCAACAGTTGGTGAGCGGCGGACACGGTTCTTCCGAACCACTCGGCGGGATGACTCAACACATCGCGTATCCACTGCACTTGATCAACGGGCGGCCACCCAACGATCCTGCTGTCGTGACTGCAGCGCCCGGTTCGACCCTGCGACTGCGAATCATCAACGCAGCCGCCGAAACTCCGTACCGGTTTGCTGTGGCCGGTCACGAGATGACAATTGTCGCTACCGATGGCTACGACGTGGCACCAACTCCCGCCGACACCATCATCGTCGGAATGGCGCAGCGCTACGACGTGCTGGTGACGGTGAAGTCGGGAACATGGCCGGTGGTGGCGAAGGTCGAGGGCCGAGATGGTTATGCGTCGACCGTCCTACGCAGCACCGACGCGTTGGCGCTGGCGAACCCGGATGTCGGCGGAAACCTCTCGGAACTGGCCGGCCGACTGGTCACCGAAAGCGAACTCCGGCCCACGGAATCCGCACGGCTCGAGACGAAATCGCCTGATCGCGACTACCGCATCGAGTTGATCCAGGCCGGCGATCGGTACGTCTGGGGAATGGCGGGGGCCGATGCAGGCAAGCTCGTCATGAAACAGGGCGAACGGGTCCGGATCACGATGAAGAACGCGTCCACGATGTGGCACCCCATGCACACCCACGGCCACACGTTTGCGGTACCGGATTACGGCGGACTTCGCCGCGACACCGTCAACGTCCTACCCGGCACCGAGCTTGCCATCGAGTTCGACGCCGACAATCCCGGCGAGTGGATGTTCCACTGCCACAACGCCTACCACTTCGAGGCCGGCATGACGGCAAATCTGCGTTACGTCCGCTGACAAGTCGAAGAATGGAGAGAACACCTCATGAAGAAACTCGTTCCCGCTTTCCTGGCCGCGTGCGCTGCCCTGAGCCTCACCGCCTGCAGTAGTGATGCCGGTGCGTCGTCGGACGAACCTGCAGTCGTGATCGAGGTGAAGAACATGGCGTACACACCGGCATCGGTCACCATCGAGAAGGGACAGACCGTCGAATGGAAGTTCGACGACAGCGGACTCCCCCACGACGTGGTCGGCAACGGTGATCTCGACGGGAAACTGAAGAGCGAGTTGCTCACCGAGGGAACCTTCTCGTACACGTTCGACGACGCCGGAACCTTCACCTACCACTGCACGCCCCACCCGATGATGGTGGGCACCGTGATCGTTCAATAGTGAGGAGGTGGATCGCCGGCTTCGGCCTCGCTGTCGCGGCGACGTGTGTCCCAGCTTGCGGCACAGAAGATCCCGTCCCCGACGTGGTGGTCGAGATCAGCAATGTTCAGTTCAGCCCGATGGACGTCACCGTGGAACACGGCGGCACCGTCGAGTGGCGCTTCGACGACGGTGGACTCCTGCATCATGTGGAATCACCCGGCCTGTTCGACAGTGGTATCACCGGAGACGGAACGTTCCGGCACACGTTCGAGAGCGTCGGCGTCTACGAGTATTCGTGCTCCGTGCACCCGTACATGATCGGAGTCATCACAGTGCTGTGAACACTGGCTCATCACTTTTCGCTGCGACTTCGACTCGACACTTTTCCTGAACCACAAACACTTCGGAGGATCTGATGACTACTGTTCTCTCACACGGCCCACTGCAGACCGACGTCCCTGACATCCGGCCGACCCTTCAAGGATCGGTCAGCACCGCGACCCGTGTCAGCCTCGTCGCGGCGGGCGCCGCTGCGGGTGCCGGCCTCGCACTCGTGGCCGCGCCATCTGCGACAACAGCTTTGACCACAGCTGTTATCGGCGCCGGGCTGGTTACGTCGCTGGCCGCGAACTGGTCGACCTGCGGAATGTCCGTCGCCGGAGTTGTTGCGGCGCCGAAGCAAGTCGACCGGAAGGGATCCTCGACTCCCGTCCGCCGACTCGGCTGGCACGCTCTGGGTTCGGTCACGACGGGAGCCGTCACCGGGGCATTGATCGGCGCTCTCGGTGCGGCGATGTCCGGGTACGTGCCGGTCGGCTGGGCGCTGGGCGTCTGGGCCGTCGTCGCGGTTGCATACGGGCTGCATGAATTGGGTGCGGTGAGCATGCCGACTCCGATGCGGCGCCAACAGCTTCCGCGCCATCTGCGCCGCACGATGGCGCCGTGGAAGGTCTCGCTGATCTTCGGCGCGATCATCGGTCCGGGATTTCTGATCTTCATCCGCTCGAGTGCGTACTACCTCTTGGCACTCGGCGTCATGGCTTCGGGTACACCGGCTCTCGGGGCGGCGCTGTTCACGGTCGTATCCCTTGGCCGCTGCATGCCCAGCCTCGCGGCAATCGTGCACACCAAGCGTGGTGGCTCGATGCCGGGATTCCTCTCGATCATGTGCGTCGTGGACCGTCGCGTGCAGAGCGTCACCGGTGCGGCATTGATCGCGCTGGGTGCATTCGCCGCCGCAGCACTGATCTGACTGTCGAGCTAGCACCATTCACCTCGAGTGAACACACACTCCGACTCTCCGGAGCGTGTGTTCACTCGACAGAAACCGTGCACACTCACCCCGTGTCAGGGAATCGACAGCGCCACCTGGACCGAGTCCTCCGACGGCGACGTCACCTTTGCGTCCCGGCTCCACAGCATGTCGAGCGCTGCCTTGGGCTTGGCAAGGACCCACTCCCGGGCGGCGTTCTTGATCAGCGTCGGAGTTGCGCACCCGCAATCGCTGTTCACCCCGTCTGCGTCGATGCCGACGTCTCGGCACAATGCCACGGCGCGTGGCACGTGATACCCCTGAGTGACGATCAACGCCTTGGTCACCCCATACGTATGTATGGCCCGGTAGCAGGTGTCATAGGTGTCGAGGCCGTACGGATCCCCCACGATGCGACGCTCATCGATTCCCTGCTCCACCAGGTAGTTCGTCATCGCCGCGATCTCGTCACCCGAGCCGCCGTTCGCGTCGCCGGAGACCAGGACCGCTTTAGCCTTTCCCGCTTCCACCAGTTCGACTGCTGCGTCCAGCCGCCCCTTCAGGAAAGCCATCGGCTTACCGTCCTTGATCTGCGCGCCCAGCACGATCACGACCGGAGCATCGGGAGCATCGGCGGCGTCCGACGTGTGGCCGGCCGACGCCACGGAAATCCACACGATCGAGCCCGCGTAGACAACCGCTCCGAGCACCGCAATGCCTGCGACCCAACGAGGCCACCGACGCTTGCGCGGCGGTTTCACTGGATCTGCAGCGGCTTCGTCCATTCGTCGATCAAACCACAAGGTTTCTTCACCGCTTAGGCGCTCGGTCGATCCTCCATCCCTCCGCGCCACTGCGCTCGGCCCACAAATCCGAGTACTTCCCACCTCGCGCGATCAGGTCTTCGTGGGAGCCGACCTCCTCCACCCCACCGTCTTCGAGGTAGACGATGCGATCTGCTCCCTCAATAGTCGACAGGCGATGAGCGATGATCACCACCGTTCGACCACGGGCCAATCGGTGAATTGCCTCGGTGATGGCGACTTCGTTCTCTCCGTCGAGGGCGGAAGTCGCTTCGTCGAGAAGAACTATCGGAGTGTCCTTGAGGAATGCCCGCGCAATCGAGACCCGCTGACGTTCACCGCCGGACAGCAGTGATCCGCCTTCACCTACCCTGGTCTCCTCACCGCTCGGCAAACGGTCGATCACTTCGCCTAGCCTGGAGTCCACCACTGCTTGACGGACCTCCGACTCGGTGGCATCCGGACGCGCCAACCGAACGTTCTCCAGGATGGTTCCGTCGAACAGGTAAACCTGCTGTGAGACAGTCGATATCCGAGACATCAATGCTCTCGTTCCGATCTCGCGAACATCGGCTCCCCCGATGGTTACCGCACCTTCGTCTACGTCCCAGAATCTGGAGATCAGCCGAACCAGAGTTGTCTTTCCGGAACCGGAAGGACCGACCAGAGCAGTGACCGAGCAGTCCGGGAATTCGAGACTCACGTTACGAATCACGCGATCCGGGCCGTAGCCGAAGGAGACCGAATCGAACCGAATATCATACGACGTAGGCTCTTTCGGCACCTCAGGTTCCGCCAGCACCGGTACATCGATCATCTCGCGGACAGATCTGAGCGACACCCGGGCCAGTGAGATACCTTCACCGAATCCTGCGAGCATCTGCATCGGCTCCACGAACCTCACGGCCAACACGAGAACAACGATCACGCTTGCTGTGTCGATGGACCCGGTGGTGACCAGCAGTGCCGCCAGAACCAGGACGGTGAGAAAGGCAACCTGAACGACGATCATGAAGCGCAGCAGATACTTGTCGACCGATCCGATTTCCTGCAGGTGTGCGTCCCGGTTGGACACAAGAGCTTCGTCCAACCGAGTCCAGCCTTCGCCACTCTTACCGGCCGAACGTAGAACTTGCTGCGCCTGTGCATATTCGACGACGCGCGATGCCAACTCGGATTCGCTCTTGCCGATCGCCTCGTATTCGGGAACGACCGCACGCTGCACGTTGCGGTAAGCCCGAATCCCCAGTGGAACGAAGACGACCATCGCGAGGGACAGTCGCCAGTCCACAAACAACACAGCGATCGCCACTGTCGCTGGAGTCACCGTGACGGTGACGAGTTGCGCGATGATCATTCCCGGGATGCTCATCAAGATAGCCGTGCCCTCGGTGACCAGGCGAGTGAACGCTCCACGGTTTGCCTTGCTGAACCACCCGAGCGGAACCTGCACCAAGTGATCACCGAGGCGATGCATGATTCCACCGGCAAAACCCTCGATTCCGATGCGGTATGCCCGATTCTCGGCGATCCACCGTACGGCGCCACAGGCCACCGCCACGAGAGCAGCCGTGACAACCCACGGCACTGCGGCGTCGTAATCGCCGCGAACCACCGCTTTCAGGATCGGAATCATCAGTGCAAAGACGACACCCTCGAGTATCCCGGCGAGCGTGAAACCTGCTATCTGACCTCGCATCCCATTGTCGCGCCCGAGGATTTCGTCCAGGTCTCGAATCATTGCGGCGCCTTTCGCGGAGAGATGTCTTCGACGAGGGGGTTCTGGAGCGCCCACATCCGCGCGTAGGTTCCGCCGAGCGCCGACAACTGTTCGTGCGTACCCTTTTCCACGATCCGTCCGGCGTCGAGAACGAGTATCTGATCTGCGTATCGGACGGTGTGCAGTCGATGAGCGATCACCATCAGGGTGCCGCCGTCCGCACTGATCTCGCCCAGTGCGCGTTGAACGGCCGATTCACTGTGGGGATCGGCCTGCGAAGTCGCCTCGTCCAGGATGACGATCGGCGGGTTCTGAAGGATGGCGCGGGCGATCGTCAGGCGTTGCTTCTCCCCACCCGACAGCTCACCGCCCGAACCACCACCGATCTCGGTGTCATACCCGTCCGGCAGTCGCATGATCACGTCGTGAATCTGCGCCCGCCTCGCCGCTGTCTCCACTTCCAGATCCGTTGCATCCGGTCGACCGAGCCGAATATTCTCGCGCACGCTGTCCCGCAGGAGCACAACATCTTGGAAGACGATGGCCATTGATCTCAAGACTTCGCGACTGGACTGATCTCGTAAATCGCTTCCGCCCAGTCGAATAGACCCGTCCGTGACGTCCCAGAACCGCGGAAGTAGACGTGCCAAAGTGGTCTTTCCGGAGCCGGAGGGGCCAACGATCGCGGTCACGGTGCCCGGTTGCATCTCGAAGGAGATGTTCTCGAGGACGCGCTGCCCAGTGGTGTACTCGAAGCCGACGCTGTCGAATTCGACCAAAGTGCTGCGAGCAGGCACTGCATCCTGAGGTTCGGCCAACTCTGGTTCGCCGAGGATGCTCTCGACGTGAGTCGCTCCCAGTTGGCCTTCGCGGTAGAGGTTGGCCATCGTTCCCATGTGCAGAACCGACGACGGAACACCGATTCCGACGACCAGAAAGGCAACAAGAGCTACCGGGGTAATCCAACCCCCGGACAACATTGCAGTTCCCGTCGCCGTGATGACCACGATGAGTACCGCCGGTGAGAGGAGGATCGACATCGCGACCACCGGCCTTCCCATCCCCGACATCCATCGCACGCACACCGCAACCATCGAATCGACAGCGCTCGAGTAGCGCGCGAATGCGCGACTCCCACTCCCGTACGTCTTGACAACCTCGATACCGTCGCCCAGTTCTACTGTCGCAGAGGTCAATGTCGACATTGCAAGATTCCAGGAGTCGACGTTCGTTCGATAGGCTCTGCGCATCGACGGCGCGGCGAGAGCGAGACACACTCCGATGTAGCCGACCAGGACCAGGCTGAACTTCCAGTCCATCGCCACCAGATAGATCAGGGCCACTATCGGCGACAGGATCGCGGGCACCACGTCGGCGGGAAGGTGAGCGACGAGAAGATGCATCCGCTTCACGTCGTCCGTCATCGCCTGCTTCACTTCACCGGTGCCACCATTTGCAAACCACCCCAGAGGAACTCGGGACAGATGCCGAGCGATACGCGAGCGGATCGAGTATTTGAAATGCGCGTCGGCGGTGTGACACACGGTCAGTGCTGCGTTGTAGACGACAAAACCGAGAATTGTGCCCGCTGCACCGATTGCTGCCCACATCCAGACCAGGTTCAACGACGAGCCGGTCAGGAGCACCCGCGCGATCTCGACCACCGCAACGTAGGGCAGGAATCGCAGTGGCACCGACAGTGCCGACAGACCCGCCCCTAGGAGGAGTTGATTTCTCACCGGCGCGATCATCCTGCCCAAAGCGTCTCGGTCGACGAGTCCAGGCGAGTCTTCCGGGGCTGCGGACTCGTTCACTTTCATTGCCGCACTCACTCTTCGACGATGATCGTGCCGGTCATGTTCGGATGTGGTGTGCACGTGTAGGTGAACGTTCCGGCTTTGTCGAAGGTCTGACTGTAGGTTCCGCTTCCTTGGAGATCGCTCTTGATCCCCAACTCGGCGAACACGACATCGTGCGGCATTCCCTGGTCCTCGAAAATCCACGTGACGGTCTGTCCTGTGTGCACGGTGACGGAGTTCGGTGTGTACGCAAGGTTTTTCACCGAGATCTCGACCGGCGCTTGCTCGGTAGATCCCGTCGAATCGTTGCCGCACGACGTCAGTGTGAATACCGCTGCAACAGCGATCAATGTGGTCAATCCGGTGCGAACTGACATTCTGCTCTCCTCATCGAACGTAGTGGAGGTCGGCAGTCATCCCGGCCTCGAAGTGGTACGCGTTGTGACAGTGAAACATCCACCGTCCTGGATTGTCGGCGTCGAAGTCGATCGCCATTTGTGTACGCGGAAGTACGATCAGGGTGTCTCGGCGAAGCCCGCCGTAGGAGGGAACCGAGAAGGTGTGCCCATGGGTGTGCATCGGGTGCCACATGTCGGTGTCGTTGTTCATGACGATTCGTATTCGCTCGCCCTGCTTCATTCTCAACCGACCTGCATCGGCGCCCGCCATTCCCCAGAGGTATCGATCGCCGGCCTGAATGAGATCCACCGAATACGCACGATCCGGTGCCCTCTGCTCCAGCGCTCCTGACGGGCGAAGCTCCGATTCCAGAACGAGCCGACCGCCGGAACCTGACAGCACTGCAGGCGAAGTCAGGTCGACGACCGCTACCGAATCCGGCGTCCGAAGCAGGCACGCGACGCCACCTGACTTCCCTTCCACCTTCGCGGCGATGGGCCACGAGCCGGACTGCACCGTCACCAATACGTCGTATCGCTGCGCGGGTGCGATCAGAATCTCGTCTCCGGCTGTGTAGGCAACGTCCTGCCCGTCAGCACTGACAACGGTCATCTCGTGCCCGGCGACCGAGAAACGGTACGGAGTCTCCGCCCCGGCATTGATCACCCGCAATCGAAGCCGAGTTCCGGCCGTCGCACTGACGACGAAGGGATCTTCCACAGGCCGTCCGTTGATCAGGTGCAGTGGATACGTGATGTGCGTTGCCATTCCACCGAGCGCCTCGGAATTTCCGTGACCACTGCCGAGAAGTTCTGCGGCAGAATCAATCTCTGCACCATCGACTTCCGGTGGAGTGCCGCCGTGCCCGTGGTGTCCTCCCTGCACGTCCGGTGACAATGCGCGAAGCACTGCATCCGGGGTTGTTCCCAGCCCGTCGAGCCAGTCGTCGATCACGATGACGACGTCCTCGTCGGCTCCGGTCCGGTCGTTCGGGTCCTCGACCACGAGTGCACCGAATAACCCTCGATCGGCCTGCAAGCCTGAATGGGAGTGGTACCAATATGTTCCGTGATCCGGGGCCACGAAGTCGTAGGTGAACTCGGCACCTGGTTGGATTCGTTCCTGGGTGACCGGCGGGACGCCGTCCATGTCGTTGCGGATCGCAATGCCGTGCCAGTGCACCGAGGTCTCCGTCGGAAGGTCGTTCTGCAAAAGAACGTTGAGCTGGTCTCCCTTGGAGATTCGAAGCTCCGGGCCAACTGCTTCCGCACCGTACGACCATGTGTCGACCTCTCTGGCGCCCAGACTCACCCGAGCCGGTGCAGCTGTCAGATTCCGTTCGACTGTGCGCCCGCTATGAAATCTCGCCTGTTCGGCAGCACGAACTTCGTCGTCGAACGGTGAAATCTCAGAACCGGTTTCGTTCGCCGAACCACGGCTGCACGCACTCAATGCCACAGAACCCAAAGCCGCAGAACCCACAGCCGCAGAGCCGAGCGTCACCGCTCCCCATCGCAGAGCCAGGCGCCGACTCAACGCACTCGAACTCATGCCGTCAGCGCCGTGAATTCCTGATAGCGCTTCGCGGCAACAGCTTCGGTTCCGGTGCCGGTCAGATTGCCGGCAGCCATGGCATCCATGTCCTCGATCATCCAGAAGGTGGCGAAGGGATGAGTGGCAAGCCACATGTCTCCGTTGACCTTGGCCACTCGGTTCTCCTGCACCGCTGAAAGACTCGAGAACCCGGGAACACCGGCAACCTTGCCGAACTCGTACACGCCCTCGTCGAACACGGCTATGATCCGAGCATCCTGCGCCGGGATCGCCTCGTCGGACAGGGGCGCATACGGCAGTCCTCCAGCGGCATTCGCTCGCTGGGATTCCGGACGCCCGAAGCCGCTCTCCGCCAACAGCAACGACGGCGGCGCCTGCTCGGTGGTGGTGGCAAGGATTCCAGAACTGCTCATCAGCACCGACACGGTGTTCACTTCACCACCGGACCGAGCAGAGACGTCAGCGATCTTGCCCTCCAAAGCGACAGTCAGCTTGTCGGCAACCGACTGACGATCAAAAGCGCGTCCGAAGAAGGCAAGATTCTCACGCCACGGAGTGGTGACGGCCGGGACCGGCACTGTGGGTACGGTCGACGCAAGGGAGTCGTAGTAGCTCCGATCGCCCATCGACGTGAAGATGACCAGTCCGGGATCCTGGGCGAGGACCTGCTCGATCGGGGGTGCACCGAGCGGCGGCACCGTGACCACCTCGGTACCCGCTGACGCCAAGATATCCTGGCCGATCTCCGATCCCCACGACGTGAAGACCACGTCAGGGGTGATGCCGACGGCAAGGAGACCGAGTGCGGCGTATTCGTCGAGGGAAACAATTCGCCCGAGGTCGCCCGGAACCGACGTCTCACCGAATTCGTGGGACACAACACGCGTTCCCTCGGCAGGTTCCGTCGTCGGTCCCGCCTCACTCGAGCTACAGGCGGCCGCAGTCAGGGCAACGACACTGACCAGCAGCGAAGCACCCAGCCTCGATAGGTAACCGGGTCGCGTTTTCAACTTCATGGTGTCCTTCAGCTTCGAAAAATCGGGGGGTTCGCATAAATCCGAGCACTGCTCGGATTTGGCAAGTAAACCTCACCTAAGTACATCCGTCAATCGCTTGCGTCGACTACGCACACCGATCCGACGCCACTAAGCTCGGTCGGACCATGACTGCGCCATCACCTGACAAGAAGTCCGCCGCGAAATCACAGCGCCGCCGGAGTTACAACACCGGGATCACTGCGGACGCGGTGCTGACCGTGGCGTTCGGGCTCAGTCGCGAGCACGGAGTCGAGGGCTGGTCGCTGCGGCAGCTGCTCGGCGAACTCGATACGTCGTTCTCCGTCGTCTATCGACTCGTCGGAGATCGGGACGCACTCTCGGCTGCGGTGGTCGACAGTGCGGTGTCGGCCGTGAACGTGCCATCTGCACAAGAAGATTGGCGTCAATGGCTGACGCATCTGCTCTTGCAGATGCGAGAGGCCTTGATCGAGTGTCCAGGCGCGGCACAGTGGCTGCTGATGAACGGAGTTGCCACCCAGCGCAGCCGGGAACTCATGGAGGCCGGATTGGCATCGCTGATCGACGCCGGGTTCGGGGAAGAAGCCGCTCAGGCTTACACCGTCGCCTTCACCTCGACAATCACTCTGATCGCCATGAACGACGCCAGGCGCATTCCCAGCGGACAGCCTTCACCCGATCACAGCGCGATGCTGGAACGACTGAGTAACGACGGACCCTCAGATCCTCGTTCATCGATGGAGACACTGATCGGGAAGTTCGCCGGTCCACCGGATGCTGCGGAAGCAACACGGGCAGAACACTATCGCTACACACTCGACCGTGTCCTCGACGGCCTCGAGGCGCGGCTGAACGCAATCAAGGAGTCACAGAAATGACCGAGGGTCGCTGTCGCAGTTGTGCGACAGCAACCCTCGGATGAGTTGGATTCTCGATATGTCTAACGGAACAGGTTCGCGACGAACGGAATCGTGTCAGCCTGTGATTCGACCAAAGCGCCGCTGTGGTCGGTGTTGTATGTCTTGAACGTGACCGGTTCACCGTTGGCCACCAACGCTGCAACCAGCGAAAGCGCAGACGGTGCAGGGACATCCACGTCGAGCAAGCCCTGGCCGATGAAGATGGGGCGATCGTATCCACTGGTCGGTACACCCATGTAATCGTTCAGCAGACCCTGGAAGTTCGGGATCTGACTGAGCGGGCGGGAGAAGATGTCACCGAGGACCAGATCCTTGGATGCCTCGTCCAGGTCTGCGGCGCAGAGCTTTTCGGCCGAGTCGACCTTTTCCCTTCCCAAGTCGTTCAGGTAGGAATTCAAGTCGATCTCGGGGTGCGCTTCCCGCAAGCCCGCGAGGATGTAGAGCGCGTACGACGTCAACCCGCCGCCGAGGGCGATGGGAGGGAAGCCCGGACCGGCAGGCAGGAGGGTCAACTCGATGTTGGCCGGCACTCCGGTACCCACGCCACCGCGGTAGTCGAGCGAATCCCCTCCATACTCGGTTGCGTAGCGGGCCGTCGTGATGGCCGCACCGCCGCCCTGCGACTGCCCGACCACTGCCCACCGATTCGAGATCGAGGAGTCGATGACCCGTGCCGCCTTGACCGAGTCGACTACGCTGTGCGCCTCCACCTTTCCGTCGAGGTACGGCATCAGCCCTGGTGTACCCAGACCGACGTAGTCGGTGGCGACGACGGCGTAGCCCTCGGAGAGCCAACGCCCCAGGTAGGGGTAGTCACGCTCGGGCAGGCCAGGACCGACCAGCGAAGGGGCACAGGAATCGTCGAGTCCCGTGGTGCCGTGCGCCCAGGCGATGACGGGCCACCCGCCTTCCGGTGCCGGACCGGCCGGGACGTAGTACGCGCCACTGCTCAGCGCAGGCCCGCCGTTGGAACCGATGGTCCAGTACGTGAATCGCTTGGCGTCGGCGGTACCCGGAATCCACAGATCTTTCGGTAGCGGCTCACTCGACACCACAGTGCCGGTGGCTTGCGACGCGCTCGGTGCCTGTGCGGACGCGATGGGCGCAGCAACGGCGGAGCCGATCGTTGCAGCACAGAGGGCTGCGGTGGATATGCGGGCAAACGACTTCGACTGGAATTTCACGTCTGACGACTCCGGTTCGTGCGGTGGGCGACCTCGTTGGACGTTATCGTAGATTTTGTTTAACCGATCGGTCAAGCAAAATCTTGCAGCTTCGTGAAACGTATATGTCGAGATTCCGGCCCCAACTCCGACCTAGCATCGAACCGCACGAAAAAACAGTAGGAGGATGTGTCCATGGCACACGTACAGCGTTTCGACCACATCGGCATCACCGTCGCGGACCTCGAATCAGCGACGGCATTCTTCGTCGGTCTGGGTCTCGAGGTGGAGGGCACCGGATCCGTGGAGGGTGAGTTCGTGGAAACCGTCTGCGGTATCCCTGGAGCCAAGTGCGAAATCGCCATGCTGCGCCCGCCGGGCGAAGGATCACGGCTCGAGCTCTCGTCCTTCGTCACGCCCGAGCACGTACCCGGATCGCCTGCTCCGATGGCCAACGAGATCGGGATACGCAACGTGTCTTTCGAGGTGGGCGATCTCCAGGTTGCGGTCGACGCGGTGGCTGCGGACGGTTACGGACTCATCGGCGGGATCGGCGAGTACGAGAACAGCGTGCGCATGGCCTACGTCCGGGGGCCTGAAGGGATCATCGTGTCCCTGTTCGAGCAGATCGCCTGAAGCGTCACGGCATTCGGAGCGTCAGATCGCCTTCCAGGAGCTGGCCAGAGCGCCCATCGCAGCCGCGAATTCGGCGAACGCCGCGTCGATTCTGACGCGGTCACCGGTGGTCACCAGATCGAGCGTCAACCCGCGAATCTGCGCCAACACGATCGTCGCGTAGCGATCAGCGCGATCGGGTGGACATCCGTGCGCGAGCGCAGCTTCCGCCAAACCACCCAACCAGTCCCCCACCACATGGTCGAGAAACTCGCGATACCGCTCCGGATGCAACAACGCCTGTCCGTAGATCTCGAACATCAAGCGAAAGTTCGGCAACGATTCCGCTGATGTGCGCCCATTCCAGTAACTCGTCAACATCTCGACGATGTCGGTCCCGGAAGAGATGTCGAGAGAAGAGCTGTCTCGCAGGGTGGCAACCACTTCAGTGAGCAGTTGTTCCTTCGAACCGAAATGATGGATGAGTGTCGCATGACTGATCCCCAGATCCTTGGCCAATGGCCGCATGGACAGTTCACCGACGCCGTTCGCCGTGACGTACGCGGTTACCTGCTCGAGCAATTCGGCACGGCGATGCTGGTAACGCAGTTTCCGGCCGTCGACCGGCGTGCTGTCCTCCACCTGCAGGAGCCTACGCAGTACCGGAAACACAGCAGTACCGGAAACACGGCAGTACCGGAAACACGGCAGAACCGGTTACACGGTGACGTGGTGGCGATCCGATCGACTGATCGTCACAGCGGCGACGACAACACCGATCACCACGCCGATGAGAGTGTCCGCGACGCGAGCCACTGCCGCTTCGGTCCCGATCGGAGCACTGAAACCGATGAGGAGCAGTGCCATCGGGGTGACGGCCAGTGATGTCAGTGCATAGTTCTTGATCACGAGCAGCTCAGCAGCAGTCTGCAGAATCACGACCACGGCAACCGCTTGCCAGTAGCCGAGCGTCAATGCGATGAGAGCAGCAGCGACGACGGCGCCACCGACATTTCCCACCAACCGCTGAATCCCACGCTGGACGGTCTGCTTGTAGTTCAGCCCCTGCATCGCGGCGATGGCACCCATCGACGCCCAGAGCGGATGCTCCAACCCGGCTCCCGCCGCGAGCCAACCGGCCAGAGCCGACGCTGCCACGATGCGGAGAGCATTCATCCGCACCGGGCGCGAATACAGCCGATTCAATCCTTCGAGAAAATAGCCTTCGGGCGCGGCCAGGTTCTTTGCCGGTGCGAGATCGTGTTCGATCATGCTGGAACGCTTGAGCTTCCGAAGCTCCTTCTCGTGCCGAGCAATGCTGCGAATCAGGGTGGCGTCGCCGTGCAACTGCCACTCCTGAACTGCCGCTTCTGCTTCGTCGAGCACCGCCACCAGTTCGCGTCCGTGATCGACGGTCGACTTGATCCGGCCACTCGACGCAATAACCAAGCGGGCGTTGGCAATCGATCCGAGCGCCGGTTCCACTCCGTCTGCGCCGGACTGTTCGAGACGCCCCACCGCAGAAACTGCACGGGCAACTGCCAGGCGGGCAGGTCCCATCGGCAGTACGAGCGCTGGGAGCATCGCGGCCGCCCAACCGACCAGAACTCCGAGCGCACCGGCAGTGACCAACCGCGCCAAATCATTAACGCTGGAGGCATATCCGGCTGCACCGGTCGCCGCGAAGACGAGGATGACGGGCCCTGGCCCGGTGATCCGGAAGCCCGACATGAAGCAGTACGACGCACCCGCAAGCAAAGAGAGGATGCCGATCTGCAACCACATCGGAACGCCCGCGACACCCATGGCGCCGCCGAAGGCAATCGAAACCACCAGTGCAGCACCCACCATTGCCAGCTTGCCGGCCAACCGTGGATACGCCTCGTACCTGCCGAACGCGGCACACAGCGCACCCAAGGCCGCGAAGCCGGCCAATTCCCGATGCCCGAGCAGTCCGCCGACCACGAGGACTACGGCGGTGGCGAGTCCGACTCTGATCGCCGGGGCGATGGTCGCGTCCGCGGATCCGATACGAAAAGCCGCTCGCCACGTCGCCCCGGAGACGGTATGTGCAATGGCCCCACTCGAATGAGTGAGACGGCTGGGCGTCCTGGCTGCGGTTTCGGTTCGAGTCACCCACCCAGCATACATTTATTTCACTAGTAAATTACTTGTGAAGTAATGTGAAATCTGTCGCTAAGATGGGGCCATGGGCGCGGCGAACAGATCCGAAGACGACTTCATCGACAAAGTCCGTCGCGAATGGAAGCGCGCCTACCCCGAGTTCGACACTGCTCCCGTCGAAGTGATGGGCCGGATCGCCCGCATCAACGCGCAGTCTCTTCACCAGCTCGACCGGGCGCTGGCGTCCAGCGGGGTCTCTCGAGCCGAATTCGACGTGATGAGCGCACTCGCTCGCAGTGACCGTCCCCTGCGGGCGAGCGAGGTCACCGCCGTCACGATGGTCAGCGGCGCCGCCACCACAAAACACGCAGACCGCCTGGCCAAGCTGGGCTTTGTCGAGCGTCAACGTTTCGAACACGACGGGCGGGTGGTTCTGCTTCAACTCACCGATGCCGGTCGCGCATTGGTCGAGGCAGAGTTTCCCCGACGCGTCGAGCGCGACCGTCAAGTACTCACCGGACTCGACGAGGACGAACGTGCCCAACTGACGGCACTGCTCAAACGCATCTCACTCAACATCGACTCGGGGATCTGGGACTGACCTACTTCGGCAGCGGTACGTTCTGCAAACGCACCTGACCGCGCGCCACCTCTTTGCCCGATTCCGGATCGGTGATGACCACCGACCACAACTGCTGAACCCGGCCCTGCTGTATCGGCACAGCCACGACGTCCACGCGCCCACCCGTACGCGCCCGCAGGAAATCCGTTCCGTTGTGCACTCCGACGGCAAATTCGCCACGGTCCGCCACTGCAGTGCTGGCCCCGATGCTCGCGGCGGACTCGACGGCGGTCGTGTAGACACCGCCGTGGACTACGCCCCACGGCGTGTGATGCTCCTCGGACAGATCGATGTGCCCGACAACCTTCGTGCCGGACACCTCGTCCAGTTGCAATCCGGCAGCGCTGACAAATCCGCTTGCTGCCTCGAGATTCAATTCCGTCATGACGACCCCTCATCTGCTCCGTTGGATTTCTCGACCTACCTTCCGCCCTCGAATACATGCCGTCAAGTGCTAAGTTGGAATTCCCAACTAACATTTCCAACTAACAGGGGCCCAGAAATGACGGCGACAAAAGGACGCAACTGCTCCATCGCCAACGCCTTGGAGGTCGTCGGCGAGAAGTGGTCACTGTTGGTGCTCAGAGAAATCGCCCTCGGGCAACGACGGTTCGACGAGATCGCCGCGGGCACGGGTGCGAGCCGCGACATCCTCGCCGCGCGTCTACGCACCCTTGTCGACGCCGACGTCCTCGCGAAGCGACGCTACGAAGACCATCCACCGCGCTACGAATACGTCGCCACCGAATCAGGGAAGGCGCTCTATCCCATTCTGATGGCGCTCATGGAATGGGGGGACGCCTTTGCGACGACGGGTCCACCGCCAACCGTCGTCGAACACCGTTGCGGTGAGATCCTGCACGCCCAAGTTGTGTGCGCGCACTGCAAAGAGCCGCTGGCCGCCAAAGACGCGCATGTAGTCGAACTCTCGCCGCCTGCTCGATAGCGTCAGCGTCCGGGCGGAAACCCGCCTGTTGCGATCGGACCCCAGGAGTCGACGGTGACGCGGATCAGGCTCTTACCCTGCTTGCGCATGGCTTCGCGGTACTCGTCCCAGTCGGGATGATCACCGGCGATGGATCGGTAGTAGTCGACCAACGGTTCCACCGAGTCCGGGAGGTCGATCAACTCCGCGGTTCCGTTCACCTGGACGTACGGGCCGTTCCACTCGTCGGAGTGGATACACAGAGACACCGCCGGGGTGCGGCGGACATTCGCGGCCTTGGCCCGTTCCGGGTACGTGGAGATGACGATCCGACCCTCGTCGTCGACCCCGCACGTCACCGGAGAGATCTGCAACTCGCCGGATTTCTTCACCGTGACGAACGTGGCCCGATGGCGCGGCCTGACGAATTCGAGGAGCTCGGCAAACGACACACGATCTGCGCTGGCGATCTTGGACATGACCTCAGCCTAATTCGATTTACGAACTGACGCTCAGGGCATCTCGATGGTCTGAGCACGTGCGATTTCGCCGATTGCACGAATGATGTACGCGCTCTGAGCTTTCTTCACTCCGGTCGACAAACTCCCGATGACCAGAACCGCCGAACGCAGGTACGCGCCGTGCCCGATACGGAACGAATCGTCTTCCAGATCCGAGATCCCGAGCGCCCCGGTGTAGACCGCAGCGAGCGCCTGCACGTCCAGATCCGGCAGCCACACGATCGTGGACTTGGCGCAGGCGGTGAGCGCATCCTGCACGTCCTCGCTGGACAAGCCGTCCGGATGCGTGTCCTCGAGCAATTCGCGCACGATCGCCGCGTGAACCGAGCTGACCTGCTCGAAAGAGAGCCCGCGCAGTTCCTCGACAGCCACGAGTAGTCCGTCACGATTTGCCGCCCGCACCGCGGCGAGTGCGTCGGCCGTGGCATCGGCGATGTCACGGGCGACCTTCGGCCAATGCGTCGGCCAGCTCTGTTCTGGCGTCCGCTGTTCTGGCGTCATCGTGGTATCTCCTCGGTCCTCGTGTTCATGCGGAAGCCTTCCACATCCCACCGACAGGCCAGGCGATCCGTCAGCGCAGCCGCTCCAACAAGGACATTGCGTTGTGCGGCGCAAAGCCTTTCATGTCGTTGTCGAAGTAGACGTACACGTCGAGGCCCTCGTCCATCCAATCCCGAAAGCGCTTGGACCACTTGTCCAGAGCTTCGTCGGTGTACCCACTCGCATACAGTTCCTTGTCCCCGTGCATCCGCACATAGACAAAATCGGCAGTAGGAGTGGTGATGCGGGGATACCTGCCGGCTGTGTCTGCGACGACAAAACCGATGGAGTGCTCGCGCATCAGGTCCACGGCTTCGTCGGTCTCGAAGCTGGCGTGCCGCGCTTCCACCGCGTAGCGAATCGGCACGTCCCTCTCGGTCTGGGCGAACACTCGGTCTTCGGTGAGTTTGTCGTCGTGCTGTGCTGCCAGATCGGCTGCAGCCTGAGTGGTACGGGGAAGACCGTCGAAGAAGTCGGCCAATCGCTGCGATTCGAACTGCAGCGTCGGAGGTAGTTGCCACAGAATCGGCCCGAGCTTGGGGCCGAGGGCGAGCGTTCCGGCGGCAAAGAAGTTGGCGAGTCCGTCACGGGCGTCGAGCAGCCGTTTCATGTGTGTGATGTACCGGCCGCCCTTGATCGCGAACACGAAATCTTCGGGAGTTTCGCTGCGCCATTTGGTGTAGCTTTCCGGCTTCTGCAGCGCGTAGAACGAGCCGTTGATCTCGATCGACGTCAATCTCTCTGCGGCATAAGACAATTCTTTGCGGTGAGCAAGACCTTTCGGATAGAAATCTCCGCGCCACGCGGGATACGTCCACCCGGAGATACCTACCCGAATATCTGCCATCGATTCAGACTAAGCGGCACTCGAGCGTTTTGGCACTCCGTGTTTCAAACTCCGGCGCTGAGCGCGACGGATACCGGTACGACGGTCAGGCACACCACCGCACCGACGAACAACGCGATCACGAGGCGACGGTCCCACTTTCCGCGTGCACCACTGGCAGCGAGCATGAAGATCACAAAACCTACACACACGGACACGATAGTCACGATCACCGGAGTTCCAACCATGCCGTGATTGTCCCCTACCCATTGCCACCGAGCGCCCTACGGGTACACGATCGAAGTACCCATCCCGAGCTAGGAGTGGAAATGCCGAAATACCTCTGGCAAGTGACGTACTCACCCTCCGGCGCCGCCGGTCTACAGCAGGAGGGAGGCACTGCGCGGCGCGACGCGATAACGCGAATGGTCGAAAGCATCGGTGGCACTGTCGAATCCTGCCACTTCGCACTGGGCGGTCGCGACATGTTCGTGATCGGCAACCTGCCGGACGACGTCGCGGCAGCCGCATTGAGCATTCGCACGGCTGCGGCAGGTGCAGCACGCTCGGAGTCGATCACACTGCTCACGCCGGAGCAGATCGACGAGGCAGTCAAGCGACCGACCGACTACCGCGCGCCGGGCAAATGACGACGGAAGGAATAGATCCCGGCAGCAGCCGAGTTGCACCCGCTGTGACGGAGACTACGAAAACACCTGACCTGGGAACCTACGGAATCTGGCGAGGAGCGGCTGGTTTGCCGCCCGAGCTGGGAACTGCGATCGAGAAACTCGGTTTCGGCACCATCTGGATCGGCGGCTCCCCACGCGCCGATCTACGGATCGCCGAGAAACTTCTCGACGCGACCGAGCACATCACCGTGGCAACCGGAATCGTCAACATCTGGTCCTCACCTGCGGCTGAGGTGGCGGAGTCCTATCACCGACTCGAAGCCGCGCACCCGGGTCGATTCCTGCTCGGCGTAGGCGTCGGACATCCGGAGGCTACCGGCGACTACACCAAGCCGTACGCCTCACTCGTGTCGTACCTCGACGAACTCGACGCGGCCCAGGTCCCGGAATCGCGGCGCGTCCTCGCCGCACTGGGGCCGAAGGTGTTGAAACTGTCCGCCGCTCGCGCCGCCGGCGCGCATCCGTACCTGACCACCCCCGAACACACGGCCGAAGCTCGCGAAATCCTCGGCCCTTCGAAGATCCTGGCCCCCGAGCACAAGGTTGTCCTGGAAACCGATCCGGAGAAGGCCCGAGCAATCGGTCGCCCCGCCGTCGCCAACCCGTATCTGTATCTGCGCAACTACACGAGCAATCTCGAGCGCCTCGGTTTTGCGCCCGAAGAGTTGGCCAACGAGGGGAACGATCGCGTCATCGACGCCCTGGTTGCACGCGGTACCGCGAAGTCCATCGCGGATCGACTTCGCGAGCATGTCGCGGCGGGTGCCGATCACGTTGCGATCCAAGCACTTCCCGCCGAAGGTGATCCGATCGCGACCTACGAAGCACTGGCCGCCGAACTCTTCGACTGACCGGGCAACCCTTGACTTGGATAAGTAGTGTCCAAGTATACTTGGACACTACTTATCCGAGTAAAGGAGAAAAACATGAAGATCGTCATTTTCGGAAGCGGACTCATCGGAAGCCAGGTCGCCGCCAAGCTCGCTGACGCCGGGCACGACGTGAAGGCGCTCGGTCGGGCAGACGGGATCGACATCACCACCGGCGCAGGTATCGCCGAGGCAGTCGAGGGTGCCGACGTCGTCGTGGATCTGACCAATTCCCCTTCGTGGTCGGACGACGACGTCTTGGCCTTCTTCCGCGACGGAACCGGCCACATCCTCGCCGCGGAGGAGAAGGCAGGCGTCGGGCACCACGTCATCCTGTCCATCGTGGGTGCCGATCGACTGCCCGATTCCGGGTACATGCGAGCCAAGGTCGCCCAGGAAGACCTGGTCAAAGCGGGCCCGACCCCCTACACGATCGTCCGATCGACCCAATTCTTCGAGTTCGTCGCCGGAATCGCCGACGCGGGAACCACCGACGGCGCCGTCCACGCAACGCCGGGACACCTGCAACCCATCGCGTCTCGAGACGTCGTGTCCCACGTCGACGAGGTAGTGACCGCCGCGCCGCGAAACGGCACGGTCGAGATTGCCGGACCCGAACCGCTGGGCATCGACGAACTGGTCCGGCGCTTGTTCCTCGTCACCGGCGACAAGCGTTCGGTGATCTCCGATCCCGAAGCCGGCTACTTCGGCGCGAAACTCGACAACTCGGCACTGACCCCGACACCCGGTGCAGATGCATGGATCGCGCCGACAACATACGACGCGTGGCTTGCCGAGAAGGCCTGACGTCGACAACTCGAGCGACGTCCGGCCCTCACCGCTTTCCGCGGCGTCGATAGAGTCCAATCATGAAGCTTTCCGGAGGCGTGGAGTGGTCACTCCACTGCTGCGTGGTTCTGAGCCAGTCCGAGGGGCCGGTACCCACAGCCAGACTCGCCGAACTTCACGGGGTGTCGAAGACATACCTGGCGAAGCATCTGCGAGCGCTCGCGCACGCCGGTCTGGTCAATCCGACCGAGGGCCGAGACGGCGGGTACGTTCTCACCCGGGCTCCCGAGAAGATCACCGTTCTCGACGTCGTACAGGCCGTTGACGGCACCGAACCTGCGTTCCGGTGCACGGAGATTCGACAGCAAGGAATCCTCGCCGCCCCACCGGAACAGTGCCGTTCCGCCTGCGGAATCGCCAAGGTCATGGCCGACGCCGAAAAAGCCTGGCGCGCATCGCTGTCGGGGGTCACTATTGCAGATCTTGCTGCAACCCTGGACCTTCCGGCACTCAGAAAGATCCTGATCACACCGATCACACCCTAGAGCAGCCCACACCCCACGAGACGGCAATCCATCGTTCAACTATCGGGTACCTTGTTCGGGGATCAAATCTTGACGAAGAATCTTCCGGGAATTTTCGCAAGATCTCGGAGGGGGTTTCATGGGAGTCAGTGGCGCTGCGGGGTTGGGGCAGAACATTCGTCAAACAACTGGACTGTTGAGTCGCTGGTGGTCTCTTGCGTACGACGGCGAATGGTTCCCGAGGTTCCTGGCTGCTCGATCGATGTTGGGGACAGCCAGGGTGGTCGTCACCTTTTGGTGTGCTGTGTTCGTGGCACTCGCCGTACTGGCTCAATTCGTGAAGGGTGGCGCAACCGAGCTCCCTGAACGGCTCGCGGCGGGCGCAGCATGCATGATCGCGCTCTACTGCATGATTCGCTGGTCACTCGGACGGTCTTGGCCGAGTCACCATCAATCCGTTCGTTTCGTTTCGCTCACCAATATCTGCTTGTCCTTGATACTTCTCGCCGGAATCCATTCGAGCTTCCTGGCATTGACCGGCACCGTTCTGTTCGTGGTCGTCGCGAACTATTCGTCGGTATTCCACAGCCCTCGAATAGTCACAGCACAGATCACCGGCGCGCTGTTCGTCGTCGCGCTACTGACAATTCGAGCTGTAACCGATCCGGATACCGACTCTTCGCTGTCGGTGTCCACTGGATTCGTCATCGGGTGTGTTATCGCTTCAGCCTCGATGACCGTGCATTTCCTCGTCCTGTATTTGACCGACGACGCACGACACTCTTGGCGCGATCCACTCACCGCTGCCCTGAATCGACGTGGGCTGCACAATGTCTGGCAACAGTTGTTCGGTGTCGGCGAACTCCAAGGACACGTAGTCCTTGCGGTGGTGATCGATGTCGATTCTTTCAAGAGCGTCAACGACAAACTGGGTCACGCGGAAGGCGATCGGATGCTGGTGACAGTCGGCCGGCGCCTGAACTCGGTGGTCGGAGAGGTCGGGCTGGTTGCGCGGACTGGCGGCGACGAGTTCGTGATTCTCATGCCCGTGGAGCCACGTCGCATCGAACAAACCGTGGTGGACATTCACAATTCGATATCGCGGCCCGCCGGCCGGCAGTCGATTTCCGTGAGCGTCGGAGCCAGCGTGTGGCTGTCCTCGACAATCCCGGACGCTTCGGGAACCATCGATCGGATTCTTGCCGACGCCGACAACGCGATGTATCGGGCGAAACGACGAGGTGGAGACCAGGTAGCTTGGGCAGTAACGCATCTGAGCTGAATCGACACGATTACCTGTCGATCGAATTCAGAGCGCCGCTTCGCTGTCGTTCGCCGGATCCAGCTGATCCTGGGTTGCCGCCCAACTCGCCAAGAGTTTGAGTGCGTCAGCCGTGGGCGTCCCCGGCGCCGCGGTGTAGACCAGCAGTGTCAGCCCGGGATTGGACGGCAGTTCCATCGCCTCGAAGTTCAGCTCCAGGTCTCCGACGACGGGGTGACGAACCTTCTTGAATCCCGTCCGATGAAAGCGCACATTGTGTTTCGCCCATCGGGTGCGGAATACCTCACTGCGAGTGGCAAGTTCGCCGATGAGCTCGGTCAACGCCTTGTCATGAGGATTGCGCCCCGCTTCCGAGCGGAGCATCGCGGCGATGTCGTCTGCCGCGCGCTCCCAATCCACGAAGAAGTCCTGCGATGCCGGGTCCAGGTACACGAAGCGGGCGTTGTTCGCCGGCCTACGTGGATCGGCCAACACCGGCGAATACAACGCGCGCGCCATACGATTGGCCGCCAGCATGTCGTGCCTGGCATTACGTACCCACGCCGGTGCGTCGGTGATGGCGTCGAGTATCTGCTGAATCGCCGGGCTCACGCCCTTGGGGGCGGGCCGCTTTCTACTCGGTGCGCCTGCACTGGCCGCCTTCGCGAGGTCGTACAAGTGGGCAGTTTCGGCTTCGTCGAGTTGCAGTGCTCGGGAAAGGCTTTCGAGCACCGAGTCCGACGCTCCCGCCAGATTTCCGCGTTCCATGCGCACGTAGTAGTCGATGCTCACACCGGCGAGCAGAGCGACTTCCTCACGGCGCAACCCCTTGACGCGACGGTTTCCGCCGTAGGCCGGCAGCCCTGCCTGCTCGGGTGTGATGCGAGCACGACGGGAGCTGAGGAATTCGCGGATCTCGGCTCGGTTGTCCATGCAGTTCACGTTACTCGAGCGGAGAAGACCGAGGGAGGTACTGCCGTTACCTGGAACAACAGACACTCCCGCGCCCGCGAGGCGTGGCGTTGACTGATTGCAGTCGACCGGTCCACGCCGAAACGTCGACTTCGAAGCACGCGACACCAGAAGCAAGAGGGGACACCATGCGAGCAACCATCATGTACGGCGCCGGAGACGTTCGAGTCGAGACCGTGCCCGATCCGGCACTGCAGCAGCCGACGGACGCGATCGTGCGGGTCGTCAGGGCGTGCGTTTGCGGCTCTGACCTGCACCCTTACCACAACATGCCGGCCACGCCCGGTGGTTCCCCGATGGGCCACGAATTTGTCGGAGTGGTGGAAGAGACCGGTCGCGAGGTGTCCACGTTGAAGAAGGGCGACTTCGTCATCGCCCCCTTCGCCTGGTCCGACGGGACGTGCGACTTCTGCCGCGAAGGCTTGCAGACGTCTTGCCGACACGGTGGATTCTGGGCCGGAAACGGGATCGGAGGCGGTCAGGCAGAGGCCATCCGAGTGCCGTTGGCAGACGGCACCCTGGTCAAGGCGCCGGTCGGTGAGGATTCCGAACTCCTACCGTCACTGCTCACACTCTCCGACGTCTTCGGCACCGGCTATCACGCGGCGGTCAAGGGTGGCGTCAACCAACGCACGACGGTCACGGTCATCGGCGATGGAGCCGTGGGGCTGATGGCAGTGCTCTCCGCCAAACGCCTCGGCGCCGAGCGCATCATCCTCATGGGGCGCCACAAGACCCGCACGGATCTCGGTCTCGAGTTCGGAGCCACCGACGTGGTTGCCGAACGTGGAGATGAGGGCATCGAGAAAGTCCGCGAACTGACCGGAGGCGACGGCACTCATGTCGTCCTCGAAGCGGTAGGTCACATGCCTGCCTACGAGCAGTCGCTCGGAGTTGTCCGACCGGGCGGCGTCATCAGCCGAGTCGGGGTACCACAATACGAAGAAGCTCCAATCGGATTCGGGACACTCTTCGGACCCAACATCACACTCACCGGTGGACCGGCCCCGGTGCGCGCGTACATCGAAGAGCTGATGCCGGATGTGCTCGATGGAAAGATCGAGCCGGGCAAGGTCTTCGACCACACCGTCGGACTCGACGACGTAGCGGAAGGCTACCGAGCCATGGACTCCCGTGAATCGTTGAAGGTCCTCGTCCGCCCGTAGTCCACCACTTGCGAAAGTCCACCACTTGCGAAGAAGATGCGCGTGACCCACATTGCCACCCGTCCTGTTGCCGGTCGCATCAATCCCACCGCGATCCTGGCGATCATTCTGATCAGCTATTTCATGATCCTGCTCGACAATTCGATCATCTTCACCGGGCTACCCAGCATCCAAAGCAGCATGGGTTACTCGGCAACCGGGCTGTCCTGGGTCCAGGACGCCTACACCCTGGTGTTCGGCGGGCTTCTCCTGCTGGGTGCTCGTCTCGGGGACATCTTCGGCCGTCGTCGCGTATTCGTGGCCGGTCTCGCGATTTTCGCGATTGCGTCGTTTCTCGTCGGGGTCGCGCCGAACGGTTGGTGGCTCATCGCAGCGCGCGCTCTCCAAGGCGTCGGAGCAGCAGTGGTCGCCCCGGCGTCGCTGTCACTGCTGACCGCCAGTTTCCCGCCCGGCCCGGAGCGAACGCGCGCTGTTGCCTGGTACGGCGCTGCTGCGGGAATAGGCGCCAGCCTCGGACTCGTGATCGGCGGCGCCCTTGCCGACTGGGTGTCTTGGCGCGCAGGCTTTTTCATCAACGTTCCGATCGGTATCGCGATGATCGCTCTCGCTCCCCGGTTCATTCCGGAAACCGAGCCCCACTCCGGACGTTTCGATGTGGCCGGCGCTGTTCTCGCCACACTCGGGATGACCGCGATCGTCTTCGGCACCGTCAACTCGGCCGAAGCGGGGTGGACCTCACCGATCACCGTTGCGACACTGGCGGCCGGGGCGATACTACTGACCTTGCTCTTCCTCAACGAAGCGAGAGCGGAGCAGCCGATCATGCCACTGCGGTTGTTCCGTAGCCGGGAGCGATCCGGGGCGTACGCCGCCCGAATGCTCTATCTGGGTGCCATGATCGGATTCTTCTACTTCACGACTCAGCTACTCCAAGGCGTCATGGGCTTCAGCGCGTTCCAAGCAGGCATCGCCTTCTTCCCGATGACGATCGTCAATTTTGCTGTGGCGATGCTTATTCCGCGACTGACACCGCGATTCGGAAATTCCGCAATTCTGTCGGTTGGCATTGCCGTCACCCTGGCCGGGATGGCGTGGCTCAGTCTGGTCCATCCCGGCAGCACGTACCTCACTGCGATAGCACTTCCGATGATCTTGATCGGCGCCGGACAGGGGTTGGCTTTCGCCCCACTGACTTCTGCCGGCCTCTCCGGGGTACAGGCCGAGGATGCCGGTGCCGCATCAGGATTGGTCAACACTGCACACCAACTGGGCAGTGCTCTCGGACTCGGCATCCTCGTCGCAGTCTCCGCGGGCGCCGGATCCTCTGCCGACGACGCTACAACGGCACTCACCGATCACGTATCAACGGCTCTCACCGCAGGCACCGCCCTGCTCGCCGCTTGTCTCGTCATCGTCCTCGCACTGATCGTCCCGGTTACGAGAACGCGAAGTACCGCAAAGCAATTCGACCAGGAGAAAGGAAGCCGAGATGTCGCACTCGTGGACCGAGGCTGAACTGACCAAGATCGGCGACGCCGAGGAGTTGCAGGTCTCCTCGTACCGCCGAGACGGAACCGCAAGGCCGTACGTCACGATTTGGGTTGTCCGTACCGACAACCAACTGTACGTTCGCTCGGCCTACGGAACCGACAACCCGTGGTTCGTCCGAGCAACGGCAAGTGGAACGGGCCGAATCCGAGCAGGAGGAATCGAGCGGGACGTGGCGTTCGAGTCCGCCGCACCGGATGCCCACTCGTCGATCGACTCCGCCTATCACACCAAGTACGACCGCTACGGCCCGCAGATCGTCGGCTCCGTCACCGGCCGCGCCGCCGCACCCAACACCATTCGACTTGTTCCGCTGACGCAGAACTGAACCGCCCCTTTCGATTCCGAGGAGACCTCATGGAAATCTTGAAGCCCCAGCCCACCAGCAAAGCACCCAGCGACTGGTTCACCGGCGACGTCTGGTGGGACGTCATCTACGCCGGACAGGAGCCGTCGAGGATGCGCGCCAACATGGTTCGCTTTGCACCGTGCGCGCGAACCGACTGGCACTCCCATGCAGTCGGACAGACCCTCCACATCGTCTCCGGTACCGCGCTGGTTCAAGCTCGCGGCGGCGAGATCGTCGAAGTCCACCCGGGTGAGACCGTCTACACCCCAGCGGGAGAGGAACACTGGCACGGCGCGGCACCCGACCGTTTCATGAGCCACCTCGCACTGTGGGAAGGACCCGGCGACGGAGGCACCGAAACTACATGGGGCGACAAAGTCACCGATGAGGAATACGGCGGTCCCCGCGCCAAACGTCGTTGAGACCGGACACCTCTCAGATACGGCGCATCACGGAAACAACTTTGCCCAGGATGACCGCGTGATCGCCGTCGATGACGCTGTACGCGGGATTGCGAGGCTCGAGGTACACGTGACCGTCGCGACGCCGGAGCACCTTCACCGTGGCCTCGCCGTCGATCATCGCGGCGACGATCTCACCGGAATGAGCTTCGTCCTGGCGGCGCACCACGACGACGTCACCGTCACAGATCGCTGCGTCGACCATCGACTCACCACGCACCCGAAGTCCGAACACCGTGCCAGAGCCGACGAGCTCGCGAGGAAGCGCAAGCACCTCGTCGGCGTGCTCCTCCGCGAGGATCGGCGCGCCGGCCGCGATGTCACCGACGACCGGAACCGTCACCGTATTCGACGACGACTGTTCCTTCGCGCCTACGAGGAACGGCCGCACGTCCAACTGCCGAGCCATGGCCGCTCCCCTACGGAGGAAGCCCTTCTCTTCGAGACTCTTGAGGTGCTTGGACACCGTCGACGTCGAGCGCAGACCAACCGCGTCTCCGATCTGCCGTGTGCTCGGCGTGCACCCGTTGGCAGCCACGAGATCCCGGATGGTCATCAGAATCTGCTGCTGGCGGAGCGGCAGGGAGGAGGCGTCGAGGCCACCGAACATGTCGAGATCGTCGTAATCGGTCACGATGAGAATCGTAGTGAGGGGCCCCGACATCCAGGCCAGGCAGCCGGAGTCTGCCAGAAACGGCACAGGCAGTTTGTTTCCCGAGCGGCGCATGGCACGCTGAGCTGATGGAGCCTCTCGAACCGATGCGCCCGGTCAGTGTTGCAGTCGACACGCGGATCAAGACTCCACTCTGGAAGATGGTGGTGCTCTATCCGGCAGTGACATCGGTGTTCATGTTTGCCGCGCTCACCACCCGAACGGGAATTGGTCTTGTCGTACTCGGACTGGCCATTTTCGTAGTCGGCGCGACCACTTACGCGATGTCGGAGCGACGGATGCTTCGGGAGAACTCAGGGGTTCGAGTTCCATACTTCGCCGGACCTCCCGTCGCCCCGCGGCACGTCGATCTACTCGCGGCAGCAGGGATGCCCCTGCTTACGAGTGGAGCTGTGTTGACCGTGCGAGCGTCCGAAGCAGCGCGCCCCTGGGTCTTCATATCGGTGTTCTTGATAGCGATGGTCCTGGCAATAACTGTCCCGATGGTTGTGCATAACGCGCGGGTCAAGCGGACAGAATCAGCCTGAGCAGTCACGCCATACCGACATCTTGCAGCGTCACGTTCAGCCTTCCCAGACGTCGGACCGACGTCTGGGTGGTGCGACCGGTCCATCCCCCGGTGGAGCCGACTATGCGCTGGCGACCTTGCTATCAGGCACGACAGCAATATCGACCTTGCTGAACTGCAGCACGCCGTCTTCGATCTCGGCGTCGTGCATCAGCTTGCGGTCGCGGTAGTAATTGTTGACCACTTTCCACGCACCGCGGGCACCCTGACGCGGCATCTCTCCGTCGCCGCGCTGGATGTAGCCCGAGGTCAGGGCTCCGCCCATGAGAGATTCTTCGGCGAAGTCCTCAGGTTCGGCGTGAACCTCGAAAGTCGTGTAGTCGCGCTTACGCATGATCTTGAGTACGCGACACAGATAGGACGCGGCCAGGTCAGCCTTGAGCGTCCACGACGCGTTGGTGTAGCCGAGGATCATCAGGAAGTTCGGGATGTCGGAGTAGAGCACGCTCTTGTAGGCCACAGTCTCGTTGAGCTTGACCGGCTCGCCGTCGATGCTCATGGTCGCCCCGCCCAGGATCTGTACGTTCAAGCCGGTCGCCGTGACGATGACGTCGGCCTCGATTTCGCGACCCGACTCGGTCACGATGCCCTTCTCGGTGAACGTGGCGATACGGTCGGTGACGATGTCGGCCTTGCCGCTCTTGAGCACCTTGAACAGGTCCCCGTTGGGAACTACGCACAGGCGCTGATCCCACGGGTTGTAACTGGGAGTGAAGTGACGCAGGTCCACGTTCTTGCCGAGTTGCAAGCGGATCTGGGTGAGGAACAGCTTCTTCGCCAGCTTCGGATTGGTGCGTGAGAGCTGAAAGCTGGCGCGTTGCAGTGCGATATTGCGGGCTCGACCGATCTTGTAAGCGATCTGATCGGGAACGCGTGCAAGCTTGAGACCCTTGGCCACAGGGTCCTCGGACGGTAGCGCCTGGATCCACGTGGGCGAGCGCTGCAGCATGGTGACGTGACCGGCAGTGGGGGCCATCGACGGGATCAGCGTGATCGCGGTGGCACCGGAACCGATGACCACTACCTTCTTTCCGGTGTAATCGAGATCCTCCGGCCAGTGCTGCGGGTGCACGATCTGACCGCGGAAGTCGTCCTCACCGGGGAAGGCGGGGCGGTATCCCTTGTCGTAGTTGTAATAACCACAGGCGCCGACGAGGACGTTCGCGGTCCACGTCTCGGTCTCCCCCGTCGCCTCGACCAGGACGGTCACGGACCACTGAGCAGTCGCGCGATCGAAGTCCATTGCCACGACCTTGCGGCCGAAGTTGATGTGGTCGGTGACGCCGTATTCCTTGGCGGTTTCCTCGACGTAGTCACGGATACTGGCGCCGTCTGCGAGCACTTTGGTTCCGATCCACGGACGGAAACCGAATCCGAAGGTGAGCATGTCGGAATCCGAACGGATGCCGGGATACTTGAACAGGTCCCAGGTGCCACCGATGTTCTCGCGGCGTTCGAGGATCGCGTAAGTGCTTCCGGTCTGCTCACGAATGAGGTGGCAAGCCGCGCCGATTCCGGACAAGCCAGCGCCGATGATCAGTACGTCGACATGCTGTGTCATGAGGAAACTCGTTTCGTCGGTCGTCGCGAAGCTACTTCTGGCGTCGGCAGTGACCGAGAACGATCGGCCGGTTCAGGCCGGGTTCCCTAAGGTCAGCGCCAATGAACAGGGTATGTGCAACTGACGGTAACAGTCAATATCTCGACCCGGCCGCGTACGGAACATTGAGGCGCGACGCACCGGCCTCGCGGAAACTCGATCGAGACGCCTGAATGCCTCGAGCCATTGGGGAGTCGTTCACGTCGTCGACGGAACGCCTAATGGCTCGTCTACGCGGGATACTCATCGCCCAAATATTCAGCGCCCTAGCATAATTCGAAGGTCCACGATCAGGTGTCGAACGCGCGAGTTTCCATGGGAGGACGGGCAACTGCGATATCGCCGTAACCTTCGTGCGCATCAGCGGAAAGGTCACTGCGATAGCTAACCTGCTGACGAAACCACGCTGAAAGCAACGGTTTTGGTTCCGCAGCGAAGAGAGCGGGCGGAGTGGACCTCCACCGGAGATGTAGTCGCTATGACACTCTCCAGCACAGTCACCCTGTACACCACTCATAGCGATCGAGAGTTCGCCAATGCAATCGCTGCCGGAATCAGCGCCAGGGCTTATTCCGAGCCACAAACCGCAGACATGAGCCTGTTAAGGCATCACACCAGCGATCACGGTAGAGCGCTCGTTCTCCTACCACTCGGGGGCGTCGATTGGCAGGTGAAGGAGCTCTCCGCGCTCGAGGGATCGGTCCTGGTCGGCGATCTCAGTAGCGGCAACTCCATGATTCGGGGGCTCGCAGCGGGCGCCCACGCCGTGCTCAACTCTCAACTGCCATTCGCATCCCTGCTCGATGAGCTGCAGGCCGCGATCAACCCCAACTCCGCTCGGTCTGCACACGACAAGTCCTCGCTCGTACAACGCATCCGGTTGCGCACCGAAGAATTCGCACGAATCAGCAGTCTCACCGATCGCGAGTTCGAGATCGTGGGCCTTCTCTACGGAGGCTCGAATGTCGACTCGATTGCTCGAACCGCCCACATCGCACCGACCACGGTTCGCGCCCACATCCGAAGCATCCTGCAAAAACTGGGGGTGCATTCCCAGCTGGAGGCATGCGCGATGCTCCGCCGCTCTGGTCACGACGCACGCAGACACCCACTGGAACTTCGGATCGGACGCTTCTAGCAGGAAGTGCCCCAGACACACTCGCCGAGATGGGGTGCCGCCCCTGATCGAACTCGACCTTCGAAAAGATCGTCAATTTTGACGATTCGATGACGCGCCCGGACGTCGAATATTAGGTCCTACACGACACCGAAGACACGAGTGAACATCGAAAGGTGCATTCAATCAATGGAATACACACGCACAGTGCCGCGGCATCTCGTCCACAGACATGCTGTTGCCGAGGTTTTCTTGACGGACTACCGGATCGAATCGGACTCGGCGTACCAGGTTGCTGTGCAACTCCCGGTCTCGCACCGGATATTCGACGTATCGAGCGAGCAACACGATCCGCTCGGGGTGGCAGAAGCATTTCGACAGGCAGTGGTGCTTCTGTGCCACACCCGATACGAGATTCCACTGCACTACAAGTTCCTCATGGAAACGTTCAGCTTCGAGATGCTGGACGCGCTCGACGTGCAATCAGTCGCGGAGCCGTTGAGTTTCTCGATGACAGTGGACAACCTCACTCATCGCGACGGAGCGGTTTCGGGGGTCGAAGTATCGGGGATCCTCAGCGAGGGCAACCGGCACGTCGCCAGATGCAACGCTGTTGCGCGAGGAGTCAGCCCCGAGGGATACCGTCGAATTCGGCAAGGACGAGAAGACCACCGCCCGAGCCGACGCATCCTTCCTTCCGGAGCCGCGGCGGTCGGATCGGAGCGAGTCGGACGCCTAACCGATGGAGATGTGCTCATCAGCACTGATCCTGCTCGGCACGCGATGTTCTGCGCTCCCGATCCGCGCAACCACTCCCTTTTCGATCACCCCGTCGACCACATCCCAGGAATGATTCTTTTCGAGGCCGCCCGACAAGCGCTCCGATTTCACATCGGCAACCCAGCAACAAAGATCGCCTCACTCTCGGCGGTCTTTCCGAGGTTCACTGAATGGGAAACGCCGTGCGAGGTGTCAACGATCCCCCTTGACGCGTCGGGCCATGTGCACCGAGTTCGGTTCACTCAAGAAATGGAAACCACCGCTGAACTCGAAATTACAGTTGCGGACCAATCATGAGAGGGAACGAACACGTTCTTCTCGTCGCGTCTACCACGTCAAGCGCTCGGTGCTTCCCACTCTCTCGGTGCAAGCGCCGCCAGTTGCATGACGTGCGCCAACTTGTCCTCGCGGACGATCGTTGGCAGCACCAGGTTCCACATCTGACTCAACCGCTCGTACAGATCGGTTCTGCCCGTCAGCATTTCCGAGAGAATCTGCACTCCGGTGAACGACCCCACCACAAATCGAGCCAACGCGTCGATATCGGTGCCCGGGACGATATCGCCGGCTTCGGCCGCTTGGGTTGCCACCTGCTTGATAGCCTCGATCCAATCGAGGTACGGCTGTTCGATGGGGCCTTGAATACTGCCGATCTCCATCGTCAACCGCATGCCACCTCGCGCGATGGGCTCGGTCACAAGCTGCCGAGCCATCTCCTGCGAAACGAGCACCAGGGTTTCGACCGCGATGTCGGAGTGCGCAGCAACCCGCCGGGTACCCTCCATCGCCATACCGTGCTGCGCTGCGATGACCGCGTGCGCAAGCTCCTCCTTGGACGCGAAATGAAAATACATCGCCCCCTTCGACACACCCCCGTGCTGCAAGATCGTGCCCAAACTGGCGGAGTACCCGAACTTCTCGAAGCTCTTCGCAGCACCCAAAATGACGGCCTGGCGCGTCAGGACAGCACGCTCCTGCATGATCTACCCAGCTCTCGTTGCCGACGGAATGAATCTCAACGATACGTCGAAAGAGCCCGCAGCAACGCTCTCGACACGGACACACCGTGACGACTCTGGTACTCGGGGCCACTGGTTTCATCGGCTCCGCAGTGATGAAACAGCTGGTTTCCCGCGACGGAAACGCTGCAATCGGTTTCGTTCGCACGGCCACCGCAGCCAAACAGTTCGGCCGTGAAGGAATCGCCACCGTGATCGGCGACATCAACGAAAGTGCTTCTCTACGACTTGCAATGAGTCAGGCGTCGACCGTCATCTGTTGCGTGTCGTACGTGGGCGACGACGAACAACAGTGCGTTCACGTCAACCAACACGGCGTACAGAACGTTGCGTCGATGGCCGCCGACGTCGGCGTCGAACGCTTGCTCTACGTCAGTACCGCGGCCGTGTACGGGCCGGGACCGTTTCGAGACTTGCCGGTCAACGGCGCACCTCTCAGCCCCTTCTCACCTGCCAGTCGCACGCGCGCTCTCGCCGAGAAGTTCGTGCGCGACGCCGGAGGCCTGGTCGTCCGGCCGCATCTCGTGTACGGACCCGGCGACAGATGGTTTCTTCCGACACTGACGCGAATTGTCTCTCGCCTCGACTCGATCATCGACGGCGGTAGCGCTGTCCTGTCGGTAGTCGACGTAGACCTACTCGCCCGATCCATCTACGAGTTGTCGATAGAACAGCAATTTCGCTACGGCTCAACACTTCACGTCAACGAGCCTGTCCCGCGGACAGTCATCGACCTTCTCGAGCAACATGCACGGGAGACCAACTGGACTCTGCCCCAGAACTCTATCCCCCGCGCCGACGCGGTGAAAGCTGCTGCCCAGCTGAGTCTCGACATGCACCAGATCGACATGATCAGCCTCGATCACTGGTTCCGGTCGAGACTGTACTGATGGCACACGGATCACTCTCGCCAAAATACCTGTCTCCCAACCTTTTCAGCCCTCCCTATTGTTCAGCCTCAGCAATCAATAGGACCTATTTCGCAGTCACTACAGGCGAACAGAGAGAGCTCTGATCGACGAAAACCACGGCTGCACAAAGACGGCAGTGATCGCGCACACCGAAGAAGCGGCGTTCACGCAACTGGCAGCAGCCTGGGGCTCCCTTCCGTCCGCCTTCGCCACCGAATGCAGTGTGTGGCGATCATGTCGTGCGCGACGAAACGGCCAGGAGCTCTGACATCACGGGAGAAGGCTCTCCATCTCGCTGACCTCGACTACCGTCATCTGAACCAGAAAACGGGAGAACAGATGCTCACTGCGGATATTTTGCTGTCGGGCCCGCGCGGGCGCCGGATGCTGCTCGCGTATGCGATCGACGCCGAACGCGCCCTGCGTCCCGAGTCAGGCGACGACATGTTCCGCATCAGCGCTCACCGGGCGGCGTATCACCTCGACGTCGGACAAGGAACCTCCCGAGTGTTGTTCGGCCCGGGCGCCGAAGAGGCCCGGCAGACCATAGTCACCGCGGAGGACGTGGCGCGCAGCCTCACGGAAATATCGCTCCCCGACGTCACCGCCGTCGATCTACGCTCCGCCCTCGCAGAAGCGGTCGATGCGGCGCGTTACTGGCAGGATCCCGACGGAGAAGACGTCCTCGTCGCCACCGAAGTTATGCGCGATGAGCTTCGACGCGTCGCCGAGCACATCGCCGGCTCCGAATGCGCGCGGTGGTGGTCAACCTCGCTCGCCTCATCCGACCAATGGTCGATTATGAGCAGAGGTGAGGAATCTCCGGACACAGACGAAGTGCCTGCTGCGCAACAACTCCTCAGCGAGTGGCGCACGAGCACCCTGGAATCTGAAGCGAGAGCTGAACGTGACCGCCCGGTGGATCCCGCGGCGAACTGGTCAGGTTATTGGTGGTCGAATCCACCCACTAAGGGTTCGACGAGGGCGCTGTTCGACGGGACTCCGGCGGGCTTGTGGTTCGTCGAAGACAGCATGGGATGGGAACGGGTCGTCGTGCGAGCATTGCGGCCACCGACTGGCGCACGCATCTACGAGATCGACAGCGCGCAAGCCTGGTCGGAGCTGTGCAGACGGTTCCCGCTCGAGGTCACCGCAGAAACGCGGCAGGTTTGGTACCGGACTACCGGCCGATCAGGCAGGTGGGTCATCCCCGACTGGGTGCAAGTCGCGGAAAGATTTGAGGGAGTGCACCTTACCGTGACGGGATACCTCGCGGCAGCAGGGACCGCGATCGAGGTCGATACCGACACGGCGAGCGTCATCGCGGGCTGGGCACCCGACGAAACATACTGGTTCACCGATGCTGCCACCTACATCCCCGAGCCGTGTGTTTGGGTGCTGCACGACGGCCCGGAAGTGACCGACCAGCCCGCGTGGACGCTGGAATCGCAGCAATGACCCGCACGTGAGGGCCTGCTAGGTATGAGGTTCCGCGAGGAATCGATCGCAGTTGCCCTCCGAGTCGAGTCAACTGCCCCGTGCGCGGTCGGCAGGAGCACTCACGTGCACGCAGACATGCAGAAGGGCGGTACCCGCCCAGGCCGATCCGAACCCGAGTGCCCTAGATCACAAAGGTAAACCTATCCACAAATCGCCAAATGTCCTACATTTGACTCATGCCGGATTCCCGTATCGCACCCACCGCACGCAACATCCCACTTTCAGTGCAGATCGCGGAACAACTGCGGTCCCAGATCACTTCTGGCAACTGGGAATTAGGGGAGAAGATCCCCGGCGAGCATCAACTTGTCGAAATGACCGGCGCGAGCCGCAATACAGTCCGGGAGGCCATTCGTGGCCTCGTCCATGCCGGCCTCCTCGAAGCACGCCCGGGAGACGGAACCTACGTCTGCGCGAGCTCAGAACTCGAAATTGCACTTCAAAGACGTGCAGCGGCGGAGAACGTGCTCGAAATCTTCGAAGCCCGTGAAGCTTTGGAGCTCTACGCCGCCCGACTCGCTGCCGAACGAGCCCTGCCCGAACACATCGACCGAATGACTCGGGCTTTGGATGGCCGAGACGCTGAGCCCGACGTCGCCAAATCCGTCGAGTACGACCTCGACTTCCACCTGGAGATGTTCGCAGCGAGCGGGAACCAACTGATCACGGACATCTACCGCAGTCTCGATCGCTCTGACACCATGAGCATCCCACAAGGTAAGTCCGACAAGGAGACTCGACAGCTGTTCATCGGACCTTGGACCGACGACGACCCACACCGGCAGCTGCTTGCGGCCATCCGTGACCGCGATCCGGACGGCGCAGCCGCCGCAGTGGTCCGACTGATGGACCACAGCCGATCCCTCTTTCTGCAAAACATGCCGAAGTAGCTGACACACAAGAGGTTCAGCGCACAGACAATCTCAGAAGGGCACACCTATGGCTAACGTCATCTCCGACACCGAAAACGTGGCGTCTGCCCCGAGCGCGATACCGATAATGCGCCGAGGACTCGTTATCGCTGGCATTCTTCTCATCGCAGCCAATCTTCGAGCCTCAATCACAGTCGTCGGCCCGCTACTCGGTGAGGTACGCACCGATCTCGATATCTCGTCGACAACAGCATCAGCGCTGATCAGCCTTCCACTGCTGTGCTTCGCAGTGTTCTCCCCCGTTGCCCCGGTCATCGCAGCTCGGTGGGGAATGGAACGGACACTCGCAGCAGCACTCGGCATGCTCGCCTTAGCGATCGTGATCCGCTCTGTTCCGTGGATGCCTGCGCTGTGGATCGGTACCGTATCGCTCGGCATGACCATCGCAACAATGAACGTTCTACTGCCGGCGCTCCTCAAACGAGACTTCCCGACCGAAGCCGGCCGTTTGACCGGCATCTTCTCGGCGGTCTCTGCAGCCGTCGCCGCAACCGCATCCGGACTTGCCGTGCCGATCGCCGGTCTCACCGATCACGGTTGGCGGATCGCATTCGGAATCTGGGCTGCTATGGCTCTCATAGGATTTGGGGTGTTCCTTCCCCAACTTCGCCGACGCACGCTTCCGAAACACGATCACGCTGCGGCTTTGGATCCCCATCCAGGCGGCCATCGCTCCCCCTGGCGCTCAGCACTCGGGTGGCAGATCACAATATTCATGGGCGTCCAATCTCTCTTCTTCTACACCGTTCTGACATGGTGGCCCACCATTGAAGAATCACACGGCACTACCGCGGCTACAGCCGGACTGCATCAAGGCATCATGCAAATATTCTCGATCGTCGGCAGCCTCCTCACAGCAGTGCTCCTGCACAAACTGCCCAAGGATCAGAGAGGAGCCGTCCTCGGGCTGGTGTCGGTCGCCGCAGTGGCAGTTCTCGGCCAACTCCTCCTCCCCTCCTGGGCCCTGCTGTGGAATGCATTCCTCGGCATCGGCATCGGCGGATTGATTGTCATTGCCTTGTCCTTCTTCGCAATACGCACTGTCAATCACGGTCAAGCAGCGGCACTCTCGGGTATGGCACAGTCCGTCGGATACCTTCTGGCCGCCACCGGTCCCCTCGTTTTCGGTGCACTGCACGACGCCGTCGATTCCTGGACGACTCCGCTGATCGCGTTGCTGGTGCTGCTGGCCGTGCAACTCGTCTTCGGCTCCCTCGCCGGCCGCAACAAGACACTGGGATAAGCGAACCACGGTCGCCTCGAATCCACCCACCAACCTCCCCAGACCCGTGCCGCGACCCGAACTGTCGTCGACGTGCTGAGGTCCGAGGATGTCGACGAGAGAGCGGGGCGCTCAACGGCCTACCGAATTGCACCCGGCCCATCCCCGACTGGTGGATCGGAGCCGGAAGTCGATAATGAGGGCATGAACGAGACACAACCCCACAACCTCGAACGAGAGCGCTGGCGCACGCTGCCAACTCCACCGTCGACCGAGTTGATCGAGATGGTCGGGGACGGACCTTCGAGCGCAGACTTCGACCCTGCTGCACCAGTGGCACAGCAGGGGTGAGACAGTCACGACATTCCGGTATCGCGCAGCGTGATGTTCAACCGTCCGGACGGCAGACCTATGTCGGGACTTGCACTTCCCGCAATAACTTTCGGCACTCCGTGATATGCGAACCGAGACTCTCCACCGAAGACGAAGAGATCACCCGAATGGAGTTCGACATCGGTGTACGGCTTGTTCCGGTTCTCGGAATTCCCGAATCGAAAGACACAACTCTGCCCGACACTCAGTGAGACGACGGGAGCGTCGCAGCGCTCGTCCTTGTCCTGGTGCATTCCCATCCGAGCGCCCTCGTCGTAGAAATTGATCAGCGCGGTGTCCGGCGTGTACCGCTCCCCCGCAGTCGGATCATCATAGGCAGCGGCAACTGCGGCCCGGCCGAGATCGACGAGCCAGTCAGGCACCGCTGCGACAGGCGCACCGTTCACGTCGTCGGCGATGCGCGTGTACTTGTACGGCTGCCAATGCCAACCGAGACAGACTGTTTGCACCGACATCTTGTGCCCACCAGGGACAACAGCGGAGCGCATCGGTACGGGTGCGGTCGCCCACCGTCGGCACTCGGCCACCAAGAAGCGTTGCTGTTCGACGCTGAGCCAATCCGGAACGAGGATCGCCCCCGGCGCCACTTCCAATCGTGGCCGAGGAATCAGAGCGTTCATGGTTTCCACGCTAATCGGTTTCGAAGCATTGACACCCTCGGCATGGGCTCGTATCGTAATCAACAGGTTGGTTGATAAAGGAGATGGTTGACAAGTGATCGTGGATCCAGGGGCAGACGAGCGTCTCGACAAAGCGTTCATGGCGCTTGCCGACCCGGTACGACGGCGGATCATCGCCCGCCTGAGCACCGGCCCCCAAACGGTCAACGAGTTGGCCGAGCCGTTCGAGATCACGAAACAGGCCATCTCCAAACATATTCAGGTACTCGAAGCCGCGGGTTTGGTCACTCGCAGCCGCGAAGCCCAGAGGCGGCCGGTACATCTCAACGCCGCAACTCTCGAGGCTTTGACCGCCTGGATCGACCGCTATCGACTGATCCACGAACAACAGTTCCGCAAGCTCGATCACCTACTCAGCACCACACAGAAGGAGACTTAGCCATGGCTACCACCAATCCCGTCACCATCACGGCTCCTGAGGGCGTGCCGTACATCGACATCACCCGCGAATTCGACGCACCCGTCAGTGCCGTCTTCGCAGCTCATTCGAATCCCGATCTGGTCAAGCAGTGGCTCGGCCCCAACGGATACGAGATGGAGATCGACGAATACGAGTTCGTGAGCGGCGGTCGATACAAGTACGTCCATCGCAACCCCGAGGGCGAAGAGTTCCGGTTCAACGGTGTATTTCACGTCGTTCGCGAGAACGACTTTGCCATCCAGACCTTCGAATACGAGGGATTTCCCGACGTCGTCAGCATCGAATCGATCACGTTCGAGGATCTGGGCAACGGACGCACCCGCCTCTCCGGCCATTCCGTATATCCGAGCCTCGAAGCGCGAGACGGAATGATCGAGAGCAATATGGAGCTCGGCGTCACCGAAGGTTACGAACGCCTGGACAAGATCGTCGCGCAACTCTGACCACCTGTTTGCCCGAACCTCCTCAGCGAAAGGCAGTTTCATGGACTGGACCCTCGAAGTAGTCATCGTTCCCGTCAGTGACCTCGACCGCTCCATCGAGTTCTACCGTGACAAGGTCGGTTTCGATCTCGACCACCACACCGTCAACGAACACATGACGGTCGCCCAGCTCACTCCGCGTGGTTCGGGCTGCTCGATCGTCATCGGGAACCTGCCGTCGCAGACCGAGATGACCCCTGGTTCGTTGAAGGGATTGCAGTTGGTCGTGGCCGACGCTGCAGCGGCTCGCCAAGAGCTCATCGGCCGCGGCGTCGATGCCAGTGAAGTCACCGTCTTCGACGAGCGTGACGGGGGCACCTTCTTCGGATTCGCCGACCCGGACGGCAATACCTGGGCTGTCCAGCAGCTGAAGGTCCGCGGCGACAAGCCGCTCATTCCGAAGGAGTACCGCGACCGCTTCGGCGCGTAGCAACTACCTTCCAGGCTGCGTAACCTTCGGGCATGCAGACGGCACAGGGGCGATAGCCGGCCGCAATCGCGGTCGGCTCGTCCGCGAAGAACACCCGACTGGCGACATACCCGCCACGCGCGATTGCCTGCGCGGCCCCTCGACAGTCGAGTCGCCCGTAGATCTTCGTTTTCCGGTGCCCGCCAAGCACACCGGGCGTCGAACTCTCGTAGGGTTTGTTGCGAGCGTCGCGGAGAATGTACGTCTTACTCGGCATCGTGAAGCACCAATCCCAATGTTCGACGCGTACCCGAGTGCACCACGCTGACACCATGTCGCACAGGGGCTCTCGACCACCCGCGAGAACTCTGCACCGGTCGATCCCGCGTGGTGAAGATCAACGCGTGACCTTGCTCGAGAACTGTCACCGTCCCTTTCGACTGGGCGCGCGGCCGCTGTTCCACGAGCAAGAACTCGCCGCCGACGTGGTCGATGCGAGGTCTGTCGAGCCCGATCACGACTTGCAAGGGAAACACCAACTCTCCGTACAAGTCCCGATGCAATGCATTCCAGTCACCAGGTCCGTAGGACAGAAGGATCGGGGTAGGGCGATTCTGACCGGCGTCGTGACACTGATCGATCCATTCTTCGAAAGAATCCGGCCACGGTGCACCCTCGCCCAGCTTGAACGCCCACTCCCGCGCCACGGGCAGGAGGTGTCGGTAGAAGGCGGATCGCATAGCCGTGATCGGCTCCGGTACGGGATCACCGAAGTACCGGTACTCCCCTTGACCGAAGCGGTATCGAGCCATGTCGACGGTGCTCCGGAACCGGTCGACCTCCGAGTACCAGGAAGCAATTTCGCGACATTCCGACTCGTCGAGTATCGGCGTCGTCTGGGCACACCCACTGGAGTCGATTCCCTCGATCAGCGCAGGCCAATCGAGGGAATCAACTCGAGCAGACAGATCGGTGAAGAGGTCCATACGTCGTAGACGACGCGGCGGTCAGGAATGTGAGAATGCCAGCAGCTGGTCAGCCAGATCGTTGTACGTACGGGCGATCCCGGCATAACTGAGCACGGGTTCCGGATTCCAGGTGCCGATCTTCCCCCCCTTCACCGCGGACAAGTTGGACCACGCAGGATTGGCGCCGAGCGTATCCAGTTGCAAACTGGACGGGCGATCGTCGAGGAAGATCATGTCGGCCGGATAGTGGTCCGCCATCTCCCAAGCCAGTTTCTCGACGTAGACCGACGATCCCTCGGCCGGATCGACGACGGCAAGGCCCAATCCCGCCAGATCTGCAAGGATCGGGAAGCCCGAACGACTGACACGAATCGTGTCCGGATCTGCGGACGCGAACAAAACCTGTGAATTATTCAGCGAAGAAGCAACTTCGGAGATCCGTGCACGCGCAGCGTCGTAGTCTTTTCGCTGAGCCTCCATATCCTGGTCCGCCCCGAGTTCCACGGCCAGTTCCACGATCTCTTGCACGGCTCGGTCGATGGTTCCTGCTGCCGTTTCCACGAACAGTACTGTCGACAAGCCTTTCACCGCATCCAAGTTCGCCTCGTCGAGTAGTGCCGAACCACGCAGCTGAGGGACTATGACGACGTCCGGCTCCAGCGCAGCGATCTTCTCGAGTTCCACTTGTCCCCAGAGCTGCCCGACCATCTCGGTCTTCGAGAAATCCAAATTGCCGGAGATGCTGGTGTCCGTTGATCCCGGCGATCGTGTAAGTGCCCCGAAAACTCCGACAGGCACCAGTCCATAATCCCACAGAGCACCCGCGATACCGGTGTAGGTGACAAATCTCCTTGGTGGTGAATCCAATTCGATCAGATTGCCGCGATCATCGGTGAAGGACCAGCCTGCATCGCCTTCGCCCCCGGCGTCTGCGTCCGAACGCGAGCAACCGGTCGCTGCCAGCGCAGCAGCCAATCCTGCTGCAGCGCCGAGGAACCTGCGGCGATTCCAGTCCATCTCGATACGCCGGTGCGGTCGTGGAGTGAACAGCGTGGTCATGTGTGTGCCCTTTCGGCGATTGGTTGAACTGTTGCAGGAGTTGACGAACGAGAAAAGAGAAGGATCGACACCAAACCCGTGAGCATTCCGACGCCGGCACAGAAGACCAACGGCCACAGCAAGGCGAACTCGTCCGGACCGACGAAGAGCGAGCCGCACAACGCAATTCCGACGGCAAGCCCGAGTTGACGCGACGAGTTGGCTGTTGCCGAAGCCGTCGCGGCGCGCTCTGCCGGGGCGTCCGACATCGCGGCACCCGGCAGCACCGGCGACACCATCGCCGAACCGACACCGGTCAGAATCAGCCCGGCGATCAGTGCGGGCCAGACCGGCTCGGTGAGAACGTACAGCATGGCCACGCAACCGATTCCGCAAAGGATCGTCCCGAATCCGAGCGACAGTCGAAGGTCGACTCGCTGAAGCCGTGATCCACACAAGGCCGATACGAAGACAAAAGCGAGCGGTTGAATCGAGAGCACGAGTGCGGCCGCCGATGCCGACAGTTCCAGCCCGTTCTGCAGCCACAGTGAAAGGACTACGAGCGGGCCGTAGGCCGCGAGGTAGTACCCGAACGCAGCGACGAGGACGCCGTCGAATTTCAGGGATCGGAACAATGCCGGATCGAGCATCGGACTGCTGCCTCGACGCTGCCAGAACACAAACGCCGTCAGCGCACCGATTGCGATCAGGAAGGCAAGAGCTGTCGACGACGAAGCCCACCCGATGTCGCCGCCCCACGTCACGCCGAGAACCGCGGCAACGGCAGCGAGGGTGAACAAAACGATTCCGGCCCAGTCGATGTTGTCGTCGCCGCGCTCACTGTCGGCGAAACAGAACACAGCCATTGCGAGCGCGACTGCGGCCACGGGGATTCCGGAATAGAAGACCGCACGCCAGTCGAAGAACTGCGTCAGCAGCCCTCCTGCAACATTGCCGATTCCCGCCGCCAATCCAGCGACGGCACCCCACGCGGCAAATGCCACGTGCCGATCGCGGCCCGAATATGCGTCGCCGAGCAGAGGCAGGAGCGTCGCGAACATCGCCGCACCGGCAATTCCTTGCGCGCCGCGAGCAACGACCAGAACCGTGACGTCCGGAGCAATCGCGCACACGGCCGTTGCAACCAGGAACACGACCAGTCCGCAGATGTAGAGGCGTTTGCGCCCCCACGCATCGCCGAGTGCGCCCATGCCCACAAGAAGCGCGGCAAGAGCCAGCGTGTAGGCGTCGACGACCCATGACATCGCGCCCGTACTGCCGTCCAAACCGACTGCGATGGCCGGCACCGCGATCGTTGTGATCGTGGCGTACGTCAGTAACAGGAAAGTTCCGATGCATGCGGCGATGAGCGGCAGCCATCGTCGTGCCGACATGGTCAACCTCCGGGTAGGGCGGTAAGTGCGCCCTAACTATGAAGGTTCAAGTGAACTTGAAGTCAAGCGCCGCTTCGACACGAATGTCGAGCTGCTCGAGCAACCACGGGCACTGCATCGGACGCTCTTGCCGACACGTCAGGTGATGCTCGAGGATCAGCTTCGCTCGCGTAGCAGCGGCGATCTGTGCCTCGAGTGTCGACACTTGATCTGCGAGAACCGTGGAGAACTGGTCGGACGTGGTGTCGGTTTCGATGAAGGACCGCACCTGTTCCAAGGACATTCCCGTCTCGGTGTACATCCGGATCAATGCCAGCCGGCGCAGCTCACGCTGCCCGTACCAGCGTTTACCGCCAGTTCGCGACCGCGCGGACAGCAGTCCTTCGTCCTCGTAATAACGCAAGGTCGACGCCGCAATTCCGAACGATTTTGCAACCTCACCGATCGGGATCAAGTGCTCACGCATTCACCGATCGTAGGCTGAACGCGTAGGCGGTTCCGGCAGTTATGTGTGACTTGGCATACTGACTAACGGAAGGGGTCGCGTAAGTGATCTCACGGCAAAATGCTGGATGCGCTCGTTGAACGAGGGAGAGCTGTGCTGGATCCAACGCGACCTGTCGGGCCGTACTCGTCAGGAGTGCCCGCCACTGCCCTCGAAGTCCGCATGCCGGACCTCGAACGCTTCGGCCTCGCCCAGTTGTGGCGTTCCGCGATCATCGCCGTCGTGTTGTCCACGTCGATCATGCTGGCACTGATCGTGTGGCCTTTCCGCAAGCGTGGACGCACCTGGGCGGACGCTGCTTCCGACGGGATGGTCGACGGCTTCATCGCGCTGGGTCCCACCTTCGTCAAACTCGGGCAACTGGTCGCGTCGTCGTCAGGCCTGTTCCCCGCCCCCGTCGCCAATGCATGCTTACGTTGCCTCGACGACGTTCCGTCTTTCCCGGCCGAGCAGGCCAGAAGCGTCGTGCACGAAGACCTCGGATACTCCGTGGACGACCTGTTCGCGAAATTCGACGACGTACCTCTCGCGGCCGCATCGGTAGCGCAGGTACACGCGTGCGTTCTGCACGACGGCCGAGAGGCGGTCATCAAGATCCAGCGTCCGGACATCTATGCGCGGATGCTGATCGACCTGAGGGCGGCGTACTGGGGCGCGAACATCCTCGAGAAGTTTGTCGAGTTCCTTCGAATTGCCAATGCCACCGCCATCATTCGCGATCTACACAACGCAACGATGACGGAGTTGAACAGCGCGGTCGAGGCCGACCGGCAAACCACTTTCCGGAACAACATCAGTGCATTCGGTGACAACAAAGGAGTCACGACACCGGAGGTGTACTGGGACTACTGTGGTCCCCGCGTCATCTGTATGGAACGCATGCGCGGCGTTCCACTGGATCGGTTCGTCGCCGGTCCGGACGGCATCGACGAAGCCCGCATGCTGATCCGACGCGGAGTGAAGGTCTGGCTCGAATCAGTCATCGTTCACGGTCCGTTCCACGGAGATGTACACGCGGGAAATTTGTGGGTCCTCGACGACGGCCGGATAGCGATGCTCGACTTCGGCATCGTCGGCGTCCTTCCCGAGACCTGGAGATCCATTCTTTCCGACATGTTCCGAGCCACCCTCATCGACGGTGATTTCGCCCGTGTCGCCCGCGGAATTCGATCCTTGGGATATGCAACCGACTACGAAGTCGACGACGATCAGCTCGGTATGCAGGTCGCAACGGCTCTGGCCCCGATTCTCGGCCGTGACCTCGGTGAACTCAAGCTCAGTGAATTGATCATGGCACTGATTCAGTTGGGCAAGCAGTGGGGTGTTGCGAGTCCCGAGGAATTGGTTCTTTTCGGTAAACAACTCGGATACTTCGAGCGATATGCGACAGCGTTGGCACCTGGTTGGGTGATCGGACAAGACCTTTATCTGTTCAAGAACGTTTTTCCAGAGGCAGTCGCCGAAAAGGTGCAGGAACTCGGCATCACCATGCCTGACGAATAGATTTGTCCCCTATTTCCTTATTCTGCATTTCGTCTGTCGGGGTTAGCCTGTAATGACCCACCGGCCGAGGAGCAAATGTGCAGCCACTTTCTGTAGCCCTCCCGCAAGCGTCGACAGGTCCGAGGAATAACGGGCCGAGTGTCGGCACCACCCTCGGCGCCCTCATGCATTCCACGGACAAGTCCGTGATCGAGCTTCTGGAAAGCCCGGACGGACTCGATGTCGAAATCCGTTCGATCGCCCTCGTCGAGTCCTCCGATATCGACGGCACCGACAGCCGTGGTGCGATCTCCGACATCTACCTCCCCGTGGGGGTTCCCGAATCGACGTTGACGCAGTGGTTGCGAAAGTTCGAAGGCAGGCCGGCGAGGCGTCGTCCGAAGCTCTTGCTCGTCAAGAATGCGCGCGAGGCGACGACGCTTCTCACCGCCGCACGCAACATCGGAATCGCAGTGGCCGCGGTACATCCGCAGGCTAGTTCCGGACACGTCTATTCACTCGTACAACGACTTCTGACACAGAGCATGTACCGTTCGCGGGCCGTCTCAGGAGCTGTGGCCGGTGGCGATTCGGATCTGTTCGCGCTCTCGGAGACGATCGCCGAATTGACCGGCGGACTCGTGACGATCGACGACACGGCACTCCATGTCATCGCATATTCAGCTGCTCACGAAGGTGAAGACGAACTCCGTCAGCTCTCCATACTGGGCCGGGAGTGGCCGATCGAATACACCGAATGGATAGAGCGCAGAGGCGTGTTCGAGCATCTCAGGCGATCGGACGAGGTCATCAGTCTGCCCTCCGAGCCGAGCATCGGAGCCGCGCACAGGTTGGCTGTGAGCATCACCCGCCCGGACCTGTCAGCGCCGACGGGTTCTGTTGCACACCAACACAATCTCGGCAGCATCTGGGTGCAGCGCGCCTCTGAACCTCTTTCCGACGACGCCCAAGCGGTATTGCGGGGTGCAGCGGCAGTCGCCGCACGCATTCTCATGCGAACCTTGGACGCCTCCAGCCGCGAGAATGCCCAATTGCAAAGGCTGTTCGGCGTTCGCTCCGGCGGAGTCGACATGCACTCGCTGGCCGGCTCCTTCGGCATCAACACCGACGGACCGTCTGCGGTCATCGGATTTGCGACATCACTCGCGCCCGGATCGAATCTCGATCGAATCACCAACGCCTTGCGCCTGCGCGCCAGCGCATTCCGCAGCGACGCGGTCACAACGATCATCGACAACCGGATCTACGTGCTGTTTCCTCAGGCCGAACACGAGGTCGCGATCAGCGACTGGGCTTACGACACCGTGGGAGTAGTCGAGGCCCGTGCGGGCATCAGCGTGCGCGCCGCCGTCGCGGTCCCGATCGCGCGATTGCACGGCGTACCCGAGGCGCGTCGAGAAGTGGACCGCGTGCTCGATACCACCGATGATCACGAAACCTCGAAGGTCACCACACTCGCGGCGTCACGCACCGCGGTGTTGCTGGGCGAGATACTCGACCTCGTTGCTGATCACGAGCGATTGCGGGACCCTCGTATCGACAGACTCGTCTCCTACGACGACAAGAACACCTCTGACATGCAGTTCACGCTCACGGCCTACCTGACAGCTTTCGGGGATGTGAAGAAGGCCGCCTCGTCTCTGAAAGTACATCCGAACACGCTGCGCTACCGCATTCGGCGCGCTGAACAGATCATGGGCATTTCGTTGGACGAGCCGGATACGCGACTGCTCACCGAACTGCAACTCGCCATCTTGGGACGCACCCCGGACGAGTCTGAAAGATACGAAACGTCCGATCAGTGAGATAGGCCTCGAGCCCGTCCTGAACTCTCGAGTAGACAACTGAGGAAGCCGAAGAACAACTCTGACCTCAGGAGATACCTTGCGCACTCGTGGAGCCGTCATTCGCCAAGCACCAGGCACATACGAGGTGGTCGATCTCGAACTCGATTCACCCCGCAGCGGCGAACTCACTGTCAAAATGGTCGCCTCAGGCCTGTGCCACTCGGACGATCACATCGCCAGCGGCGACCACGGAGTCGGCCGCTACCCCATCTGCGGCGGACACGAAGGCGCCGGAATCGTCGTCGAGGTCGGGCCGAACACGGAAGGATGGTCCGAGGGCGATCATGTCGTGTTCTCGTTCCTCGCCGCCTGCGGCCGTTGCCGTTGGTGTGCAAGCGGAATCCAGAACCTCTGCGACAACGGCGCCGCCATCATGACTGGCAGCAGACCCGGCGAAACCTCGAGTTACAGAATGTCTCTCGACGGTCAGCCCGTCGCACAAACCTGCGGCCTGTCCACCTTCAGTGAATACACCACGGTCAGCACTCTCTCGGCTGTGAAAGTCGACAAGCACCTGCCACTCGACGCTTTGTGTCTGCTCGGCTGCGGCGTCGGAACCGGTTGGGGCGCCGCGGTCAACTCCGCTCAGGTGTATCCCGGGCAGACGGTCATCGTCATGGGCGTCGGCGGAATCGGAATCAACGCGGTGCAGGGCGCCTCGCATGCCGGCGCCGCCCACGTGATCGCGGTGGACCCGGTTGCGTTCAAGCGCGACAGTGCATTGAAGTTGGGCGCCACCCATGCCGTGGCCACCATGGAGGAAGCCACCGACATAGCGCGCTCGTTCACCAACGGCCAGGGCGCGGATTCGGCCATCGTCACCGTCGGTGTCACCACCGGAGAACATGTCGCGCAGGCATTCTCGTCGATCCGCAAGGCAGGAACCTGCGTCGTCACCGGCCTCGGGAAGATGACGGACGTCGGAATTCCCGTGAGCCTGATGGAACTCACGCTGTACCAGAAGAGAATTCAGGGATCCCTGTTCGGTGCATCCAATCCCACCGCCGACATTCCCTGGATGATCGATCTCTACACCAGCGGCAAGCTCGAACTCGACGGACTGATCACCAACCGATACACCCTCGACCAGATCAACGACGGTTTCGCCGACATGCATGCCGGTGGCAACCTCCGTGGAATCATCGCCTTCTGAGCGAGTTCTCTCCGGACTTTCGATCGAGAGCAAGTCCGGAGAGATCCTAACTACAGCTTCACCAGGCGTTCATGGTGTCGAGGATTTGTCCTCTGGCCATCCACAATTCAGCAGACCAATACGGCCACGAGTGAATTCCGGCGGGCGGAAAGCTGTACGTCGCTGGGATTCCCAAGGATTTCAGGCGAATTTCGAATGCACGCGCGTGCACCCACGAGAGCGCCTCGAGCCCCATGCCCGTCGCCGTGTGGAAGTAATCGATCGGCGCAGAGGGATGATCGTACGGTCCCGGGATGCCGTTGGACGACGAAATGTACATCGACAGTCCGCGAAGCGATTCCGCGTTGACGAACGGGTCGTTGCGAAGCCATCCGGATGACCACGGCGGGCCCCACATCGAATCGACGTTGTACCGGCCGGCGTCGAACATGGCTACGCGGATCGCTTCACGCATACCCGGACCCGAGATATTGATGTAGCCGGACAGCGAGCCGGCGAACTTGAACTGATCCCGATGATGCCCCGCCAGGTTCAACGCGGCACTGCCGCCCATCGACAACCCGATGATCGCATTGTTGGTTGGTGAAACGCCATACCCTGCAAGGAAGTCCGGAAGCTCGCGGGTGAGGAACGTTTCCCACCTGTACGTTATCGGCTGAGCGTTGAAATTGGACGGCGCGTACCAATCCGTGTAGAAACTCGACTCACCGCCGACCGGCATCACCAACGTGATGTTGTCATTGCGGTACTGATCGAGTGCGTTCGTTTCGAAACTCCAAGCATTTCTGTCGTTTTGCGCGCGAAGACCGTCGAGCAGGTACAACGCGGCGTTGCCACCGCGCGCGGCCCACTGCACCTGAACCTTGATGTTTCCCATCGAAGACGGGACCCACAACTCGTCGTACCCACCCCATGGCGCCGAGCGCGCCGGAGTAGCACTCGCAGCGGTCGGACCTAACATACCGCCGAGCAGGAATATCGACAACAACGCCGCTACGAGCACCCGCACCCGCCGTGTATTGCGTTCGGGCAACGTGAATCTGATTCTCTGCAAGGTTGTGTCTTTCCCCGAAACTGCGCATCAAGAAACTCGCTTCGGTAAGTGCATCGTCGGTTCCACTGTCGACGTGTTTGTCCCTTTCCTGGGGCTCCGGTGTTACAAAGTCGAGGTCATCGCAACAATCGGACAACTGTCGTGCCGAGCGAATCCAGGTGGTGAAAAGCACAATTCACGAAGCACGCTGAATGCGCTCACTCAGCCGAGTGACGAAGCGATCGCATCACGACCTGCGGCAGCACACGCTTGGTCCTGCATTCCGTCTGGAGCGCCACCGACACCGATACCGGCGATCGACCCGGCTCCAGCCTTCAATGTGACTCCACCTGCAAGGAAGAGAGTGCCGGGAAGGTCGGCGATGGTTGATCCTTCGCCTTTGGTACGCTGCGAGAGGTCACTGGTGTCGGCTCCGAAAGCTGCAGAGGTGTATGCCTTCTCGCGTGAGGCTTCCACCGTGTGCTGGGCTGCGTTGTCGCCGCGCACCATGGCGATGACATTTCCCGCGCGGTCTACGACGGAGACGGTGACGAAGCCGAGACCGTCGGCGCGGCATTTCGCCAGGGCCGCACCAGCAGCCTTCACTGCTGCGTCGGCACTGAGTCGATTCTGAGTGACAATCGCCGAATCACCGGTCGCGGCAGGCTGCTGCGTGGCAGTAATCGACGTCGTGCTCGATGCGTTCGCCACCGGTGTGTCGGTGGTCGAGCATGCGGCGCTGGCAAGGATTGCGACAACCGGAACGGCGACAGCGAGCGTACGGGGAAGTCGTGTGTAAATGCGGTGGTTCATGTCGGGCACACTTTCAATCGAATGGTTCGAAACCGTCCACTACAGCGTCGCGTCCGGGGGCGGGTGCGCACATCGGGCGCTCGGGTGACGAACCGTGCCCCCTACGGCTACCCGGATATCATCCGAATGGTTGATACGACGGTCTGGTGCCCTCCGTAACATTCGAGGGATGAGTAACGGAGCCATGAACGCCGACGCCGAACGCGGCCTACGCGGCCCGTTGGCGTATGCGATCCACGCGTCGTTCTTCGTACTGCTGTCTACATCGGGAGTTCGGTACGTCACAGTCCACGGGACCAGCGGTCGGTTCGGGGTTGTACTCGTCCTGGCCGTGGTCCTCGCCCTGCTCTACGCCGTCATGGCCACGGTGTCCTCGCGAGATGTGGTTCGCCAACGGCTGTGGATGTGGCCGGTACTGAGCGCATGGGCAGCGCTGGTCTGGCTTGCCCCGAGTTTCGCGTGGTGTGCGTTTCCCGTTCTCTTCCTCTGCATTCGTCTGTATCCGAGCAAGATCGCCTACCCCCTCGTCGGGATCCTGGGCGTCCTCGCCGGTATCGCGTTCTACCGGGTCACCGGTCGTGCCGAATTGGTGACACTTCTCGGGCCGCTGTGCACCGCGGCACTGGTCGCGGCCGCGTACGGGCAGATGGAACGAGATGCCCGAGAACGCCTTCGGCTTCTGCGTCAGGTAGCAGAAGCGCAATCTGCATTGGCAGATACCGAACGCGCTGCCGGCGTTGCCGCTGAGCGAGAGCGCCTCGCGCGCGAAATCCACGACACCGTTACCCAGGGACTGGCGAGCGCCCTTCTACGGCTCGAGGCAGCCGAACAAACGTGGAATACAACGGGTTCGCCGTCTCGAGCCGATGTCGATGCCGCAGCAGAGAACATCCGAACGAGCTTGATGCAGAGTCGCGACCTCGTCCACGATCTGGCGCCGACCAAGGGCGGTACGGGCGACTTCGACGCCTTGGTCGTGGCCGCCGCCCGCCAGTTCGTCCCGGCCGTTCGGATCCGCACCGTCGGTGAAGCCGTCATCTTGCCCTCGGACGTAGCTCATGCCGTCGTGCGAGTGGTCTCGAGCGCGTCCTCCAACATCGCCCGCCACGCTCGCGCCGAAACGGCGGGCGTGACGATCACGTATCTCGACCACTCCGTCTCCGTAGACATCTTCGACGACGGCGTCGGCTTCGATCCGGGAAAGCTCGCCGACCATTCTCGGTACGGTGGATACGGCCTGCGTGCGATGCGAAGCCGCGTCGCACAGCTCGGCGGATCGTTCACCGTGGAAAGTGCACCGGGAGACGGCACCGTCGTCGCGGCCCAGTTCCCTCTCGAACGGAGGATCCGGTGACCACCACCATTCGCGTGTTCCTCGTCGACGATCATCTGGTCGTGCGAGCCGGGCTGAGAGCGCTGCTGAACACTCAGCCGGACGTCGAAGTAGTCGGCGAAGCATCGTCCGGCGAGGAGGCGGCCACGGCGATACCGTCGGCCTTACCGGATCTGGTGATGATGGATCTGGACATGGGCACCGGCATGCACGGTGCAGAAGCGATCAAACGCCTGCGAAGCGACGGTGTCGATGTTCCCGTACTGGTTTTCACGACGTACGACACCGACGCCGACGTCGTGCGGGCCGTGGACGCCGGTGCCATCGGTTACCTACTCAAGGACTCAACGCCCGACGAGATCTTCGGCGCGGTGCGCGGCGCGGTAGCCGGGCGCAGCGTTCTCTCTCCCACTGTGGCCTCTCGTCTTGTCCAGCAGATGCAGCGCCCGCAGGAAGCGCTCACCGCCCGTGAGTCCGAACTGCTCAGCCTGCTCGCCGAGGGGATGACCAACCGCGAGCTGGGTAAAGCACTCTTCATCAGCGAAGCGACGGTGAAAACACACCTCGGGCACATCTACGCCAAACTCGGTGTCGATACTCGCTCTGCCGCAGTGTCCGTCGCACTACGTCGCGACGGAATACGCTGACCTCGGCGGCGGCCGAACAGCTCAGCCGCCCATCGCCTTACGCACTCCGTCGATCAGTTCGAGGAATTCAGCCTTGGGAGCAAAGTCGACATACTCCGAGTCGTCGATCGCTCCGGGAACGTGACCGGGTGCCCCAGTAGAACACGTCGCCGGCATCGTAGGTTTGCCGACCTGCTTCGGAATCTGTGTAGATCCTTCCTTTCAAGACGTATCCGTAGTGCGGACATTGACAGCGCCCGCCTTCCAATTGCGCGAACGGTTCGGCGAAGTCTGCACCAGCAGGGATTTTGACGAAGTTGACGATCATGTCGCCTTCTTCTCGCATCCGCAGTTCGAATTCGCCGTCCTGCAACACGATGGGAAGATCGTGAGCCGAGATGGTGTGCATCGGAGTGCCTTTCGGCTTCAGAAGGGGAAGGTCTGCGCTGCTGGCCGGCTGGTTCGCCACTGCCAGGTGGTGAATTCGTCCCAACTGCTTTGAGTTCCGAATCTCGCGCCGTTTCCGGAGGCACCCGTGCCACCGAATGGTGCATAGGCATCGTTGTTCAAAGTCTGATCGTTGATGTGCACGATGCCGGTACGCAGTCGGTCCGCGATCCGCTCGCCGCGTTCAACCGATCGTGTTTGAATGGCAGCAACCAGACCGTATTCGCTGTCATTGGCCGTCCTGACTGCCTCGTCTTCGTCCTTGACGATCACGACGGGCGCCACGGGCCCGAAGATTTCTTCACGGAACGCGGGCATGTCCGAGGTGACTCCGGCCAGGACGGTCGGCTGATAGAAGAGCCCTTCGTATGTTCCACCGGCGCGGATTTCGGCGCCGGCCGCCTTGGTGCCCTGGACGATTCGATCGACGTTCGCAATCTGCCGCGCGTTGATGAGCGGTCCGAGAGCGACGTCGCCTGTATTGGGATCCCCGACCGGCAGGACCGCTGCGCGCTTGGCCAGCAGGTCCAGGTACTGATCGGCGACCGATTCCAACACGATGTGGCGGCCTGCGGTCATGCAGACCTGCCCCTGATGCAGGAACGAACCCCACGCGCCCGCCGAGCTCGCGGCATCCAGGTCTGCGTCGTCGAGGACGATCAGCGCATTGTTCCCACCCAGTTCCAGCGAGACACGCTTGAGCGTGCGACCGGCAGTTGCCCCGACCTGACGGCCGACGGCGGTCGAACCCGTGAAGGACACCATCGCGATGCTCGGGCTCTCGCACAATGCCTGACCAGGTGCCGCGTCACCGGCGAGCACATGCAGGAGGCCTTCGGGAAGACCTGCGGACGTGAACAATTCCGCGATGACCGCACCCCCGCTGATCGCGGTTTGAACATCCGGCTTGAGAACGACGCCATTTCCGAGTGCCAAGGCGGGGGCGACAGCGCGCATGGCGAGGAGAAGCGGGAAATTCCACGGGCTGATCACGCCGACCACACCCAGGGGCACCCGGCGACCGATGCTCGTGCGCCCCTCCTGGCTGGCGGGCAGGAGGTGCCCGAACGGCTGTGTCGGCAGCGCCGAGGCTTCCCACAGTTCGGAGATGACAAGATCAACTTCGAATGCGGCTTTCCCTGGTACGGAACCACCTTCACGGATCAACCAGCGCTCCACCTCGGCTCGCTCGGCTTCCAAAATCTGCGCTGCCTTACGGATCACCGAAGCGCGAGCCTGCCCGATCGTCGCCGCCCACGCCGGCTGCGCGGCCGACGCGATGTGTGCCGCTCGATCGATATCCGCAGCAGTCGCCGTGCCGATCACACCGAGCACCTCGCCGGTAGCCGGTTCGAGCGACTCGACGGTGTCACCGCCTCCGTCGATCCATTGGCCGTCGAAAATCTTTCCGTGCCATTGCTGATGAGCGAGCAGATTCGTCATGCGTTCCTCGATTCGTAGCTTTCGCTGCGGTCCTCGCTGTTCGTGGACCTGAGCTCTTCGCGAGCCTGAAAAGCGATCTGGAACACACTCTGCCCCGGTATTCGGGCTCCCAGTTGTCGTGATCGGACACGTTTGTTGTTCGGATGCGACAGATCAGTGACGTTCGCGGGCGTTCGGATCAGGCGAGTTACGTACTTCCGACGGCGCCGCACCGAATTCCGCTTTGAATGCACGCGAAAACGCTGGTGCGTCATGGAAACACCATCGTGCGGCCAGGATGGAGATCGAATGACCCCGCAGTGAGACGTCGGTGAGATCGCGGCGTACGCGGATCAACCGTTCGCGGCGAATCAGCGCACTGAGGGTCAGATCCCCGTCACCGAAGTGACGCTGAACGGTTCGCGGCGACAGGTGCAACGCACCGGCGATCGACGCGACCGAGAGGTCTGGTGAGTCGAGATTCCGAAGCGCATATCGCAAGATCTCCTCTCGCGTCGAACGTCCGGGTGTCGCGGGCGCAGATCCTTGCATCAGAACTGCCGAAGCGAGATTGACTCCAGCATCTCCGAGAAGCCCGGCTGCGCTGCCGTCGACCTGGGATGCAACAGCGCCCGAGATGAAATTTTCCAGCAATGCACCGGACCCACGCCGACCGTCGTGGGTGCGCTCGAGCGCGCAATTCAGTTCTCGCTCGGTCAGACTCACCGCACTGCGCGGTAGGGTCATGACGGTGCACGACCAGTGACCGTCGAAACGCAGCGCGTACGAATGCTCGACGTCGTAGAGAATCATCGCGCCGGGCGGGGCCGTCAACTCGCGGTCCGATTGGCGCAGTATCGCGCTCCCGGTTCGGACCGTGCAGATCTTGAGCAGATCACTACCGTGTCGCTTTGCTGCGCGTGCGCTCCGCCGCAGTATCTGCGGTGAACCGGAGATGTCGAAAGCGCCTACATCCCCGAGACTTACGCCGCTGACCGTACCGACAGGCGCGGCATCGACGGAACTCTCGGGGCACAGGCCACCGAAGGTCTCCGACATCTCGCAGTGCCACTGCTGCACAGATTCCGGCAGGCTCGGAGGCCTGGCAGACACGGCAGACATGGCGGGCTACTTGATCGAAGATCCGTGCTGCGTCAACGGCATGACCTCGATGGTCATGTACGGGAACAGGGGCAGGTTCCAGAGAATCTCATGGAGTTCGTCAGCCGACTCGACATCGAAGATGCTGATGTTGCTGAACTGTCCCACAATTCGCCACAGATGCACCCACTTTCCCTGTCGCTGAAGGTCTTGCGAGTACGCCTTCTCCGTTGCGACGGTATCGGCGCGTACTTCCGGATCCAGGTCGCGCGGAATATCGACGTCCATCCGAACGTGAAAGAGTGCCATGTTCTTCTATCCTCTAGTTCCTGGTCCAGGTCTTGACGGCGTCCATGTTCAGTTCGACTCCCAGGCCAGGTCCGGCGGGGAGGTGCAACTGACCCTCGGAATACTTCAGGGGTTCCTGAAGCAACTCTTCACTGAAGAGCAGTGGGCCGAAAAGCTCTGTTCCGAAGTTGATTCCGGGCTCGGCGCACGCGAAGTGCAACGAAGCGGCGGTGCCGATCGGGCCTTCGATGGACGTCGCACCGTGGCACGCGATACCGGCGGCCTTGGCAATCGCGACGATGTCGCGGCTGCGCTGGAGGCCACCACATTTGGTGGTCTTGAGGGCGATGACATCGGCGGCGCTCCGGCGGGCGATTTCCAGAGCGTCGTGTGGGGTCTGCACACTCTCGTCGGCCATGATCGGAATCGGTAGAAGCCTACTGAGTTCGGCGAGGACCTCGATTTGGTCTGCCGGAGTGGGTTGTTCGATCAGTTCGACTCCACCCTCGGCGAGTTGCGGCAAGTACCGCAGGGCAGTGAAGCGATCCCACCGTGCGTTGACGTCGACACGGACTCCGGCGTGGCCGTCCAGCGCCTGCGCGATGTTGACGATGCGCGCAACGTCGACTGCTGGATCGAGTGCTCCCATCTTGAGTTTGAAGCTGAAATTGAGCCGGGATTCGAGCTTTTCGTGAGCTTCCTCGATGATCTCGTCCGCCGGCGCAGCACCCAGTGCCCACGTGACGTCGACACTCTCGCGGAAAGCCCCGCCGAGGAGCGTGTGCACGGGGACTCCCAGGCTACGCGCCCAGGCGTCGTGCAACGCCACGTCGACTGCGGCCTTCGCGAATCGTGCATTGGCAACAACTTTTTCGATGTCGGCCATGATCGCGGTGATGTGATCCACGCGCCTGCCGACCACCACCGGCGCGATGTACTTCTCGATGATGACCTGCATCGTCTCCACCGATTCGCCACCCCACCACGGCCCGCCCGGAACGACTCCTTCGCCGTATCCGATCACCCCGTCGGAGGTGCGAATCGCGACCAGCAACAACGGCTGCGCCGTCATCGACGTGGTGGCGAACTTGTGGGGGCGAACCAGCGGAACGTCGAGGATGGTCGTCTCGATGGAGACGATCGACAGGTCTGTCATCAAATCACTTTCTTCAGAGCAGTTGTGGATCAGGCCGGATCGAGCACGAAGTCGTATGTGACCCGGTTGGTTCCGTCGGCACCTGGCTTCGGATCGAGAATCAGTTCGGGCTTCGTCGCCGTTGCCACGTCGTTCTCGATCCACTCTCCATCCTTGAAATAGAGCTGGGTGGTGATGGTGCGCTTACCGGGAGCCTTCACCATGAGGTGCAGGTGAGCCGGACGCCACGGGTGCCAGCCGGCCTTCTCGATGAACCAGCCGGTGGGGCCGTCGGTCGGGATCTGGTACGGCGCAGGCTGAATCGTGGTGATCTCGAAGCGTCCCTCGTCGTCGGCGACGATCGTTCCGCGGAGGTTGCCGTCGGGGATGTGCGGCGCGAAATGGGAGTAGTAGCCCTCGTCGTCCGCGTGCCAGAGTTCGACGGTTGCACCGCCCAACCCCTTGCCGTCGAGATCGCGAACCTGGCCCTCGAAGACCAGCTTCGATCCAACCTCGTTGTCACGCATCGGAAGTTCACACTTGGCAGGCAACGTCTTGGCATCGGCAACGTAGTACGGGCCCTCGATGCTTCCCTTGGTGCCGTGCTGGCCGCGGTACGCGACCTCCTCGACGTTGTGCTCGAGGAAGACGTCCAGCCACAGGGGCCACTCGCCGAACTGGCCGATGTCGATGAGCCACTGCTTGAGGACGCGGTACTCGGGGTAGGTGATGCCGTGCTTGTCGATGACGCCTGCGAGTGCCTCGAGCACGTCCTTGGCGATGGCCGAGACGCGTTCGGGCGGGGTGTCCGCGCTGACTCGTTCCTGGAGGAACTTGTCGGTGGCGGCAGTACCCGAACCTACTGCGGTGGGGCTCTCGGAAGTGGTCATGTGGTCCTCCTCGGGGCCGTATGTGGCTGTTACCGGGTGGGTGCCGTACTGCTGGGCTGCGTCGGCTCCCCAAGTTTGGGTTGTACGCTCTGCGTACATCGGTTACGCTGTGCGTACGCTTGTACTGTGCGCCCAGTCACAAGGTTTGTCAACCTTCGAAGGCGCCGATCGGGCATACCCGCAGATGAAAGGCCATTCCGTGAGCGAGAACGATCGCGATTACATCCAGAGCATCGAGCGTGGATTTGCTGTGCTGACGGCCTTCGACGAGAAGAACCCCAACCCGTCGCTCGCCGATCTTGCCGCCGAAACGGGTCTCTCCCGCCCAGCGGTCCGGCGCATCCTCCTCACGCTGCAGAAGCTCGGATACGTCACCGGCAACAACAGTCGGTGGTCGCTCACCCCACGCGTTCTGAGCATCGGGCAGCACTTCTCGGCATCACATGCCTTGACGGAGGCGGCGCTCCCTCGTCTGTTGGAGATCGCAGAACACACCCACGAGTCGGCGTCGCTCGGGGTGCTCGACGGTGTCGACGTGGTCTACGCCGCGCGTGTACCCGTCCGGCGGATCATGAGCATCAACGTCAGCGTCGGCACCAGAGTGCCTGCATATGCCACCTCCATGGGTCGAGCCCTGCTAGCTTGGGCGCCAACCGAAATCGTCGACAACGTCATCGCGAACTCCACGTTCGACGCCCTCACACCCACCACGATCACCGACGAAGGCGCATTCCATACCGCCCTCCGGGTGGTGCGCGAGCAGGGATACGCGCTCACATCGGAGGAACTGGAAGACGGCCTGATTTCCCTCGCTGCTCCCGTCCGCGACGCCGGTGGAAGCGTCGTCGGAGTGACAGCGTGTTCGACCTCGGCCGGACGAACATCCCCGGAAGCTTTCCGCGCCGACGTCGCGCCGTTCCTTGTCGAGAAGGCGAATCAGCTCAGCGCGGACATGGGGTACCGGAGCTAGCGCCTCAACACCTCGGAAGGCAGCAATCCGTACTTACGCCGAAAGGACGACGCGAACCGTCCGGTGTGCGTGAAACCCCATCTCACAGCGACATCGGTGACCGTCGTCGAGTCGTCGGCATCCACCAGATCTGCATGGACCCGCTCGAGACGGATGTCGAGCAGGCATTCCGACGGACTCCGGCCCACGTACTGCCGAAATCCCTCCTGCAATCTCCGTACGCTGACGCCCGCCACCTCCGCCATCTCGGCTGCGGTCCACACGCGGGCCGGGTCGTCGTGCATCTCGTCGAGCACCCGCTTGACGATACGTGGCCTGGCGTGTCGCACCGCGTCCTCGCTTTCGGGCATTGCGGCAAGGACGAATGCCGTGACCACGGCGCCGGAGAGCTGACCTGCCACCAGTTCGTTGTGCAGCACGCCGACCGGGCCGAGTATCTGATCCGACAGTGAGCGAACAAATTTCAGCCATCTGGCTCCGTCGTCGCCCCGAAGATCCACCTGATCAGGCAAGTGCATTCCGGGTCGACCGAGAACCTTTTCCATCTCACGGTCGAGGTACTGACGGTCCATCCGGACTCCGACGATCTCGCAGTCCGCACTCCACCGCGTGATTCTCGTCGTGATGTCGGGTGGACATACCGTCGCAACACCCTGCGTCGAGAGCACGTGCGAGCCCGCGAACACCGACTCGAGCTCGCCCGAGAGCGGGATGTTCACCCCATAGGCACCGGGATGATCGGATTCGACGGCGACGTCAGCTCCCCACCGAATATGAGCGATCCTCAGCGGTCCCAACTCGGTGGTGCACACCCCGACTCCACTGGCCGCATGCCGAGACAACGGCGTCAGCGTGTGCGGAAAATAGGCGTCCGAAACCGCATGACACGCCTCGTCCCAGTCGCGGGGAGCTGTACCGATCATGGAGTCGACCATCGTCCTTCTTCACCTTCCAGACCCGTGACCAGCCACATTGCCGAGCAAGGGCGCTGAACATCATTGAACACTGTGTCCCCGGTCACTTCCAAGAGAAAACGGGTACGGGCCGCGATCGGGTGCGCAATCCGGATAGCCACCGCGCTGTACGGATCGACCGAAGCCTGCGCCCGCCGTACGTTCGTCTTCACTCCCGGCGCGAGTCGCCCACTACTTCCCTCCCGCACTTCGCGGCACTCTCACTCAACCGCCATCCGACAAGGAGGTCCGGTCATGGAACAAAATCAGCTTCGAGGAATCTTCGGTCAATTCGCGAGCGGCGTCACCGTCATCACCTGTACCAATGCCGACGGTCAACCACACGGAGCCACGGTCACCGCATTCACGGCCATTTCCCTGGAACCACGGCTGTGCCAGATCACGATGACTCGCAAGTCCAAGGCGTGCGGCTACCTCGGCAACGCGCCGTTTGCGGTCAACATCCTTGCCTCCGACCAAGTGGACACGGCCATGCATTTTGCCGGCCGACCGCAGCGCACCGAACCGAGGTGGATCGACGGACCGACCGCTCCCCTGCTCGACGGCGCCGCAGCAACCATCTCGTGCGTCCCGTGGAGGGAGTACGACGGCGGTGACCACATCATCTTCATCGGCGAGATCGTCGACGCTCAGTCGAGTGGCAAGGATCCGCTTCTGTTCTACCGAAGCACTTTTCACGATCTAGGCGCTACCTCGTCGACCACAGTCTGGAACGGAAGTCAGGACGACCCCCACAGCGGCTGGTTCGACGCCACCACTTCGTTCACCCCGATTCATCTTCAGCCCGCACCCCAAACGATCTGAAAGGCTTTGCCATGACGACCACCGAAATTCCTCCCACCGGCGTCGATCCCGCAGATTCCGGAGCGCCACAGGTCAATCCGGCCGCCGATTGCGAAGCCAACCGCACGAAGAACTTCGCCACCCGACCGATGACCGGTGACGAGTACATCTCGAGCCTGCAGGACGGTCGCGAGATCTGGCTTCACGGTGATCGCGTCAAGGACGTCACGACACACCCCGCGTTCCGGAATCCGATCCGCATGACCGCGAGGCTGTACGACGCTCTGCATACGGGCGAGCACGTGGACGCCTTGACCGTTCCGACGGACACGGGCAACGGCGGTGTCACCATGCCGTTCTTCCGCACTCCGACGTCCTCGGCCGATCTGCTCAAGGAACGCGATGCCATAGCGACGTGGGCTCGTATGACCTACGGCTGGATGGGCCGTTCCCCCGACTACAAGGCGAGTTTCCTGGGCACCCTCCACGCCAACAAGGAGTTGTACGCACCGTTCCAGGACAACGCCGAACGCTGGTACCGCGAATCGCAGGAGAAGGTTCTGTACTGGAACCACGCGATCATCAATCCCCCGGTGGATCGCCAACTTCCACCGGACGAGGTCGGTGACGTCTTCATGAAGGTGGAGAAGGAAACCGACGCAGGTTTGATCGTCAGCGGCGCCAAAGTGGTCGCCACCGGATCGGCGATCACGAACTACAACTTCATCGCTCACTACGGTCTGCCGATCAAGAAGAAGCAGTTCGCCCTGATCTGCACGGTACCGATGGACGCGCCGGGTGTGAAGCTGATCTGCCGCACCTCGTACACCGAACATGCTGCGGTGATGGGCAGTCCGTTCGATTATCCGCTGTCGAGTCGCATGGACGAGAACGACACCATCTTCGTCTTCGACAAGGTGTTGGTTCCGTGGGAAAACGTCTTCATGTACGGCGACGTCGACCGGATCAACGCATTCTTCCCTCAATCAGGCTTCCTGCCGCGCTTCACCTTTCAGGGCTGCACTCGCCTGGCCGTCAAGCTCGACTTCATCGCCGGACTGTTGATGAAGGCACTCGAAGCCACCGGCGCCGGCGGCTTCCGCGGAGTCCAGACCCGTGTCGGTGAGGTGATCGGGTGGCGAAACCTCTTCTGGTCGTTGACCGAATCGATGGCACGCGATCCCGAACAGTGGGTCGGCGATTCGGTGATCCCGAAGCTCGAGTACGGCCTCACCTATCGAATGTTCATGATCCAGGGGTACCCGCGGATCAAGGAGATCATCGAACAGGACGTCGCGTCGGGCTTGATCTACCTGCCTTCGAGTTCACTCGACTTCAAGAGCCCGGACGTGCGTCCGTACCTCGACAAGTACGTTCGCGGTTCCGACGGCATCACCGCCGTCGACCGCGTGAAAGTCATGAAGGCGCTGTGGGATTCGATCGGGACCGAGTTCGGCGGCCGACACGAACTCTACGAGCGCAACTACTCCGGCAATCACGAGAACGTCAAAGCCGAACTGCTGTTCGCAGCCCAGAATCGTGGACACGCAAGTTCCATGAAGGGACTGGCCGAGCAGTGCTTGAGTGAATACGACCTCGACGGCTGGACGGTCCCTGACCTCATCGGCAACGACGACGTCTCGTTCTTCAAGAACCGGTAGCTCACGCGGTACGAATACTGCACCCTTGGTCAGGACTAGGCAATTGCCTAGTCCTGACCTGAGACACACGATGTCAAGGTGAATCAGCTGGAGTACGCCCATGACGGATATGTTTCTCGATTCGAAACCCAGAAACTACTGTGCGAGTTGGGTTGCGGGTGGCAAGCGACGTGCAGGATCGAGGGTTCAGCGGGCAGTCGGGAGTTCGACGGCGCCGTTTTCGAGGAGAACGTGTGCGTCGATCATCTGACCGCCCCGTTCGACGTAACCCATCAGGTTCGCTCCGGACCCCCAGCCGAGCAGTCGCTGTACCTCTTCGGAAAGATCAAGCAGTTTTTCACGCGGGATTGACAGGTATTGGTTCTCTTCCTGACGTAAGCAGGCGAGGTCGAATGCCATCGTCAAGCCGGTCCGTGGCGCCTCGGACGAGTTGTTACCACCGCCGTGGTACGTAGAACCGGTCCAGATGAGGGCAGCACCGGCCCGCATTACGGTCGGCGCCGCTTCGGCTTGTTTCGGGCCCCGTTGGTCGTCCCACCGATGGCTTCCGGGTATGACGAGGGTGCCGCCGTTTTCTGCTGTGAAATCGCTGACCGCCACCATGATCTGCAGTCGGCCCTCGCGTCCGTAGTCGGGGTGGCGCCACAGAAAGCTCGTGTCGTCTCGATGGAGACGCTGGGCACCCTGCCCTGGGTGGATTTCGATTGCCTGAGTGACACCGATCTGGATATCAGGCGTGATTTCGATCTGGTCGTCTCCGACCCAGACGGACAGGGGCACCTGAAGGATCTTCTTGGCGGCCCCGTAGTAGAGCGGGTGGAGCGCGATCTCGGGCATGAGGTCGATCCGACCGAACAGCCCTCCTGCTCTTCGCGTTTGGGTTCCGGCGAAGAATTCGTCTTCTCCGTAGCCGGTGCTTTCAAGGACGGGGCCAAGTTGGGCGCGCAGCTCGTCGAGCTGGGGGGTGTCGAGGAAATCTTCGACGATGACACCGCCGTCGCGGTGGATCACGTCGACGATCTCGTCGACTGTTGTTGTCGAGGGCAGGGCGGTGAGGTGATTGGCCATGGTTGTCATTGATGTCTCCTTAGATTGCGGATTGAGGGTTGGCGGAGAGTGTTTCGATTTGGGCGAAGATGCCCTTGTCCCCGTGCCCGGCTGCGCATGCACGTTGCAAGTTGTCGAGATTCGCCGTCATCAGAGCGGCGCGTTGGCCTGCTCGCTGCATCGATTGTTGCCAGGCTTCTACTGCGGCTGCGTATACGTTCAAGGTTGCCTGATCGGTCTCGTACTCTCCGGATTCGAACGCTTTGAGTGCTTCGTGAAGGAGTTCGAGAAGTTTGTCGGTCCACAGGTGCAAACTGTGGCGCATCTCCGCGATCGCGACGTCCTCGGACCGCACGTACGCTGCTGCTTCGTGGAAGGCACCGAGCGCGACGTTGAAGAATGCGCCTGCCATGGCCGCGTCGATCACGTTGGCGGCACCGGGACGGGCTCCGACATATCGTGATTGGGCGGCGATGGGTGTCAGAAGGCTCTGGACGTCCTCCCACACGTCCTCGTCTCCGGAATAGTTGATCCCTGAACTTTCGGTTCCGATGTCCTCCGGGTATGCAGCTATGGCTCCGTCGAGGTACCGAGCGCCTCGCCCTGCGATCCACTCGGCGAACTGGTTCGCTTCCTCCGGCGTACCGGTTGCGGTGTTGACGATGATTTTTCCGGCAATCGAATCTGCTTCTGTAACGACATCTTTGGCGATCTCGTAGTTCAGGAGACTGATGACGATTAGCGGGCTGGCCGCAATCGCAGATTGTGGAGATTCGGCGACTGTGGCTCCAGCCGCAGCGAGGGGTAACGCTCTGTCGGCGGTTCGATTCCACACCGTCACCTTTGTCCCGCTGCGTATGAGCGCCTGAGCGAGAGCTGTTCCCATCAAGCCGGTGCCGAGTATTGATACGTCCATGTTGTTCATCCTTTGCCTGTCGTCAGTGCACGGAAGTCGGACTTGCGGAATAGCCTGGTGCGCAACCAGTATTCGATTGTGCTGGCCGGCCACAGGGTGTCGATTCGACCGTCAGCGGATTGATACCAGCTGTCGCAGCCACCCGATGCCCATACAGTTCGGCGCATGCGTTCTTGGGTGGCGGCGTAGCTGCCTGTCTGGACGGTGCGATCGAGTTCGAGGGCAGAGATACTTTTTCGGCGCATGTACTGCACTGCCGAAGCGATGTATCTGGCTTGTGCTTCGATCATGAAGATGATCGAGTTGTGACCGAGACCGGTATTCGGGCCGTTGAGGAACCACAGGTTCGGGAACGCGGCGGATGCAAGCCCGAGCTTTGTTGCGGCGCCCTCGCGCCAACTGTCGGAGAGTTCGACTCCTTCGCGGCCGAATACTTTCATCGGTGCCAGGAAGCTGGTTGCCTGGAATCCGGTCGCGAAGATCAGGGTGTCGACTTCGTGTTCCGCTCCCTCTGAGTCAATGATCGAATGCGGGCGGATCTCGGAAACCCCCGAGGTGTTCAAGTGCACATTTTCCCGTTGCAGCGCGGGGTACCAGTCGTCGGATATCAAGCGACGTTTACAGCCGGGATCGTAATCTGGGGTGACCTTCTGCCTCAAGTCCGAATCCGGCACTTGCTGTTGAAGATTGGCGAGCGCCTGGGATCGGTACTGTTCGACGAGTTTGCGATTTCCGAGGAAGGCGCTGGCGAGCTTTTCGAATGCCCAGTAGGTCCGCCATCGCAGCCACCGTTGACGATAAGGACGCCGTGAGAATCTTTCGCGGGTGGCGGGCGACAGCGCGGCATCACCACGTGGCATGACCCAGTTGGGTGATCGCTGAAACACATGCAGGGTCTCGGTGTGCGGGGCGATTTCGGGGACGAACTGGATCGCACTGGCGCCGGAACCTATCACCGCGACACGCCTTCCCGACATGTCGAGGTCATGTCGCCACTTGGCGGAGTGGAATGCGGCACCCTCGAATGATTCCAGTCCGGGTAGCTGCGGGATGTACGGATTACTCAAGCCCCCTGAGCCGTTGACGACAACGGCCGCCGTCACTGATTCGCCGGATGCGAACTGGATGTTCCACCGGAGCCGGTCCTCGTCGAACCGCATTTCGGAGACCTCGACACCGAAGCGAATGTGCGGCAGCAAATCATACTGCGCAGCAACAGATCTGAGATAGTCGAGCAGTTCCGACCATGGCGGGAAGATACGGGTCCAGTTCGGGTTCTGAGCGAAGGAGTAGGAATACAACACGCTGGGCACATCGCAGGCTGCCCCTGGGTATGTGTTGTCGCGCCAGGTTCCGCCGACATCGTCGGCGCGTTCGTACAGGACGAAGTCGTCGATGCCCTTCTTCTTCAGTTCGATCGCCATGCACAGCCCGGAAAACCCGGTTCCGATGATCGCGATGTGGCCGTCGTTGACCCGTGATGACATGTGCTGTGCCTTTGTTCAGAGATGGATCCACGTCGACTTCGTCGACGTGAATTTGTCGAGTGCATGGATGCTCTTGTCCACACTGTGGCCTGAGAGTTTGCGACCGCCGAAGGGGACGGAGAGATCCCCTTCCTCGTAGCAGTTCACCCAGACAAGACCTGCGTCGATTTCGCGCGTGAGCCGGTGGGCTCGTGTGAGATTCGACGTCCACACCCCCGCTCCGAGACCGAACGGTGTGGCGTTAGCCAACCTGACGGCGTCAGCGTCATCAGTGAAACGGGTGACTGCGAGGATCGGTCCGAAAACTTCTTCGATGAACAGGCGGTGCTCGGCCTGAACATCGGTGAACACGATCGGATCCAGGTACGCCCCCGAACCTGCTCGTTCCTGCAGCGAACCGTGGGCGAGCGTTGCGCCTTCTGTGTGAGCAGTTCTCGCGTGTTCGAGGACGTCCGCGCGATGCGCCCGACTCGCGACGGGCCCGATGTGGGTATCGGGATCGAAAGGGTCACCGACAGTGCAGCGCTTGATTTCCGAAACCACCTCGGCGACGAATTGATCCGCGATCGTTTCCTCGACCAACAAGCGAGCACCTGCAGTGCACATCTGTCCGGCGTTGAAGGTAATTGCCCACGCCACGGTGCGCGCTGCAACGGCGAGGTCCGGAGCATCGGCGAATACCAACTGTGGGCTCTTGCCGCCGAGTTCGAGATGAACGGGTTTCGCATTCGACTCACCCGCGTAGATCAGCAGCTGTTTGCCGACATCCGGTGATCCGGTGAAGGTGAGACAGTCGACGCCGTTGTGGCGAGCAAGGGCAGCTCCGGCCTGTCCACCGCTACCTGTGACAACTTGCAGCACGCCGTCGGGAAGTCCTGCAGCCGAACCCAGCTGAGCCAAGCGAAGCAAGGACAACGGTGACTGTGTAGCGGGCTTGATGACCATGCTGTTGCCTGCAAGCAACGCAGGGGCGATCTTCCAACTACTGAGAGTGAGTGGGAAGTTCCATGGGGTGATCGCCGCGACCACCCCCACCGGCTCACGGCTCACCAACGCGACCGCATCGATCAGGCCGCGTGGCGACTCGTCGTAGAGTTTGTCAGCCAGTTCTCCATACCAGCGGAAGGTGTTCTCGACGGCGCGCAGCTCGATATCACGTGCCACCTGGATCGGCTTACCCATCTCGAGTGTGATGAGCGCAGCGAGTTCGTCGCGGTGCTCGTAGACGAGCTCTGCCCACCGCTGCAGTACCGCACCACGCTCGTGCGCACTGATCCTCGCCCACCGGCCATCGAGAAACGCCGCGCGAGCACCTTCGACGGCTCTGTCGACGTCGGCGTGAGTGGCCAGCGGGACGCTGGTTACGACGGTGTCGTTATGCGGGGACAAGACATAGTGGCGCTCACTCCCGTCACCGTTGAACCATTGACCGTTCAGCCACATAGCCGATGGTGCTTCGATTGACGTCGCGAATCGTGTCCATTCCTCGCGGGTGTTCATGTGCGTTCCGTTTCCGAGTAGAGGGTCGGCATTTTTTCCGTTTCTGGGAGGAGCGGCTTGCCGGCATGAATCGGTGGGACGCGGCCTGCCCATGGGACGGCTTCCTCGAGTTGCGCGGCCACGGCAAGCAACAGATCGTCACGGCCGGGAGCTGCGGCGAGCTGCACTCCGATCGGCAGTCCGTCACACATTCCTGTGGGGATGGAGATAGCCGGTTGGCCCGTGACGTTGTAGATGGCAGTAAAGGGCGAGTACTTCGCCAAGGTGTCCACCCACTCGCCGGCGGTGATACCCCGCCGGTTGGAGTCGAGTTCGCCGACGTGCCAGGCGGTCGTCGGTGTGGTGGGCGTGAGAGTGAGGTCGAAGAATTCGAAGAAGCTCGCCGTGCCACGGGTCAGGTGATTCTGGTAGCGGCGGGCGCGGGCGATGTCCGCCCATTCCACGGTGAATCCGTGACGAACCATGGCGGCAGTCGAGCTCTCCAGCGAGGAGTACATGTCCTCGATGGCGCGTACTCCGGTCAGTGCGCGCATGGACTCTGCGATCGACGCAGACCAGAAAGTGAGATTGAGATCCCGAAACAGTTCGGGGTCAACATCTGGTGCCGCATTCTCGACGTGGCCGCCGAACTGTTCGAGCAAGCGCGCGATGCGCATCACCTCGGCTGTCACGGCGGGGTCCGCAGCGTGACGACTGCCAGGTGATTCGGTCGACACAGCGATCCGGAGGCCTTTCGGTCGCCGGCCGACTGCTCGGCTGTAGTGGCCGGGGCTTCGACGCGGCTGAAAGTACCGGTCCCCCGGTGCGCTGCCGTGCACTACGTCCATCAACGCGGCGGCGTCGCGAACTGTCCGGGTGACCGCGAACTCAGTCGTGAGGCCGAAGAGCGGTTCATCCGAATCCGGGCCGGGTGGAACGAGCCCGCGGGTCGGTTTGAGTCCCACCACCCCGCACAGTGCGGCAGGGATTCTTATGGATCCGCCGGCGTCGTTGGCGTGCGCCCACGGCAAGGCCCCGGCGGCAACGAGCGCCGCGGAGCCACCGCTGGATCCACCGGCGACCCGCTGTGGGTTCCAGGGGTTGCGGGTAGGACCGTTCACTGCCGATTCCGTCGTTGCGCTGAATCCGAATTCTGGTGTGGCAGTGCGACAGGTCACGGACAGTCCGGCAGCGCGCCACCTAGCCATCAGATCGGAGTCACGTGTGGCGATATAGCCTGCGGTTGCTGCGCTACCGTTCTCGTTCGCTATCCCCGCCGCAGTGCACAGGAGATCTTTGAGCGCGAACGGAACTCCGCTGAAAGGACCGGATGTGGAATACGTCGGTGGTGGGTCGAGTGGAGGACCGACGGTGGCACCGAGGTGCGTGTCGACGTGGGAGATTGCAGCTAGTGCGGCTTCGCGCACTTCAGCAGGGGTTACTTCTTTCCGGTCGAGTCGACATTTCAGATCCGTGGCGTCCATGTCCGAGTATTCATGCAACTCCATCGAGCACTTCCTTTCGCGCGAGAGCGACCTGGACCAACCATGCGAAGACGGGGTCCTTCCGGCGCCATTCCGGATGCCATTGGACGCCGACGATCGGTCTCCCGCGCATCTCCACCGCTTCGACGACACCGTCCGGAGCCCACCCGCTGGGAGTGAGGCCCGGGCCGAGCCGGTCCACTGCTTGGTGGTGCAAGGAGTTGACCTCTACGTGTGCGCCGTATATCTCGAACACCGTCGAATCAGTGGCGATCCGTACGGGGTGGGTCTCCTCGGCTATGCCCAGTCCTGGTGACTTGTGGTTGATGTCTATGGTCGGAAGATCAGGCACGAGCGTGCCTCCCAATGCCACATTCAGCATCTGCATCCCGCGACAGACACCCAGCAGTGGAGTACCGAGTTCTACTGCACCCGATATTAATTCGATCTCATACGCATCTCGACGCGGGTCACTGTCCGGGTCGGTGGGCGCGGCGTCGATACCCAGTGTTTCGGGGTGAACATCCTGCCCACCAGAGATGACTATTCCGTCGAGCCGCTCAATCAGGTCGATTCCGCTTGCCTCATAGGGAATTTGGACGACCAGGGCGCCTTCGGACGACAGCCGGGTGGGAAAATCGGAGTAGTGCATGTCGAACTCGAGATGGCGGTACCGAGGTTCGACGGCCAGGCGTTCCGCGCTCGAGCGCCGACCGGTCACTCCGATCAATGGGCGACGCGCACGCTCAGGCGAATTCGACGACGACACGATTCACCCCTCCTTCACGAAGCGCTGCGATTCCTGTGTTGATCTCGCCGAAGGGGACTCGCAACGAGATCATCTCGTCGAGTTCGAGTCGGCCCTGGACGTACAGCTCGGCCAATCGCGGAATATCGGTCGGGAATTGGTTCGACCCGAGGAGGGAGCCTTGCAATCGCTTCTCCTGGAAAAACAATTCCGACGCTGTGATCCGCAGCGGCTCGTCATCAGGAACCATGCCGAGGACCGTGGCCACTCCGCCGGGAGCGAGCATCGAGAATGCCTGCTCGACAGTGACTCTGCGGCCGATCGCCTCGAATGAGTAGTCCACCCCACCCGGACACAACGCGCGTACGGCGTCGACTGGTTCGATCTCAGCCGCGTTCACTGACGCAGTCGCCCCGACTCGAAGAGCCTGATCGATACTTCGCTGGTCCACATCGATCGCGATGATCCGGGCCGCGCCGGCTAGCCGGGCGCCCTGAATTACCGAAAGCCCCACGCCTCCACAACCGATGACGGCAACCGACGACCCTGGTTCGATGCGAGCACTGTGCCAGACCGCCCCGACGCCAGTGATGGTGGCGCACCCGAGCAAACTCGCGCGATCGAGAGGTACCGAATCGTCGACGCGGACGACGCTGTTCTCGTGCACGAGCATCTGTTCGGCGAATCCACCGATGCCACCCATTCGTCCCACTGCGCGCCCGGCCTTGGTCGTCAACGCCGGCTGGGGCCGCGAGCGGAGGCGGGAATGATTGGAGCAGAGGGTGAGTCGACCTGCAATGCAGTATCGGCATCGGCCACAAAAAGCTGTCATGCACGTCACGACGTGGTCGCCAGGCGCTACAGCCGTGACGTCTGACCCAACCGATTCGACGATGCCCGATGCCTCGTGACCGAGCACCTCCGGAAGTTCTGTTCGCCAGAGCGCGTCCACGTAGTGCAGATCGGTATGACACAGCCCGACGGCTGCTGTACGTATGCGAACTTCTCGAGGTCCGGCCACGTCGATGTCGAGTTCTTCGAACTCGAGCCGACCAGGGGCAGCGTTCAGTATTGCTGCTTTCATCTTCAGACCTGTCCTCGTTGTCAGACGTGCTCGAAGTAGCGTTCGAGCTCCCAGTCGGAGACTCCTGCGGCCGGGTCTCCCCCAGTGGTGAAGAACTGCAACCATTCCCACCGGCGCGTGCCGATCCAGTACTCCACCAGCTCTCGCCCCAAAACCTCCGTCAGGTTTACATCGCCACTCAATTCCGCGATCGCTCGAGAGAGGCTGGCTGGCAACTTCGGGGTTCCCGGCGGCAATCCCCAGGCCATGACGGTGCATTCGAGGCCAGGATCGCTGTGATCGCGCAGACCGATCAGACCGCCGGCAAGGAACGATGCCATCGACAGATAGATGTTCACGTCCGCCGACGGGACGCGATACTCGACACGAGAGAGCTTCTCGGTCGTGCAGACGGCTCGAACGGCCGCACTCTTGTTGTCAACACCCCACGTGACGGTGGTGGGAGGTCCGTCGAATTCTGCGATTCTGCGGTATGAGTTCACGGTCGGATACTGGAAAGAACTGGCCGCCGCCATTGTGTCGAGGACGCCACCGATGAAGTTCCGCATCGTCTCCGACGGGCGCGAGGGCTCAACTTCATCGAAGAAGGCGTTCCGTCCGTCCTGTTGAAGCGAAAGGTTGATGTGAGCGCCCTGCCCGAACTGGTCCGGCGACCACCGAGCCATGAAGGTGATGGTGCGACCGTGCTCGTAGGCGACTTCCCGCATGATCTGCTTCGTTCGTACGTACCAGTCCGCTGCGGTGAGAATGTCGGTCGGTGGGAGATTTACTTCGATTTGGCCGTGCGCGGACTCGTCTGCCCAGCCTTCCCAAGGGATTCCGGCCCGTTCGATGCGGTCAGCTATTGCGTCCATGAGCGTCGTGTAGTCCCGTGATCTGCTCAACAGGTAGATCGCGCCCTGGGTACCGCCGAGTGGATGCAGGTTCGTGAAACGCTGTTCGCGGGCCTGCTCGATCGACTCTTCGAACACCGTGGCCTCGATCTCCACGGCCGCCTTACCTGTAAATCCAAGCTCGGCAAGCTCTTTGACCACACGTGCGAGCGTGGATCGCGAACACACCGGAAGCGGTGCCCCGTGTTGATCGACCAGATCACACATCACCGTGGCGAGACCTGGTAGTGATGCGTCGGTTGACAGAGTCGTAAGATCGGGACGAAGGAAGACGTCGTGCATCTCACCGCGCCAATCACCGAAATCGAATCCGAGCTGAGCGGTGTTCCCGAGATCGACTGCGAGGGCGATATCAGCGAATCCCCAGCCCGATTGCGCTCCGGACTCAAACTTTTTGGGTGACAGATGTTTTCCGACCAAGGCACCATCCAACGTCACGGTTTGTGCGCGAATCGTGCGAACGGAATTGTTGCCGATCCATTCACCGAGGTTCGTCGTGTCAAACATGGAGGACCGCCTTCATTGATGCTCCCGCGACGACCGACAATTGTCGGTTCGTGCCTTTGATGTAGAACTTCCCTGCGCGCAGGGAATAGACGAACAACTCGAAACCCGCTAGCAGTCGACGTAGATCCATCTCGAGCCCGTGAATTTCATACGCATCCGTTGTCGGCCCCACGTGCACGGCTGCGCCCGTGTCGAGAGCAGCCAATGACAATCCGGGCATTCCAGGCAGGCCCGAAGCTTTCTCCCAGAATTCACACGCTGCGATGTCCAGCGTCGGTGGCTCTGGTTCGATAAGAGGGGTTAACGCGGCAACATTCGCAGTGCCCGCCAGGGGCTCGTCCTCGGATATCGCCAGTTCGTCGACGCTGATTCCGACAACAGGAACTGTCGACCCCTCGGGGCTACTGACGTGCACGCCGGTTGCTGTTCGAGTCAATCGCGCGCTTTGCGGATCACTGGTCGACTGCAGGTCGACCTCGGGGGGCATTGCCTCGAGAGCTTTCCTGCCTGAGTCGGAATCGAGAGCAACGCGCAGGCGGGTCACGACAGCTCGTACCAACGGGGGTGGGTCGAACTCCATCGTGACGGCGACGTCGGGCGCACACCGGGTATGGGATTCATCGGGTCGCGGTGGATCTGTATCCACCCGCTCTCGGATGTCGGTCATGGGGTGGTCCCTCCAGTTTCGGGGCATGGGGCAAGCGATTTGGTTGCGCGTCAGAGAGACGCGGTTTTGTGCGATGTCGCAGCTCTCGCCCTGGTGTGATCTGCCAAGCGCTATAGTCGAGCAATGAAGTCAGTCACGTGACTAACTCATGTGACTGAGATTATGGCGGATCGGAGCTAGCGTCAATAGGCAAACTGCAAGAGATCCCGAAGAGCGGCAACGACGCACCCGGAACGCACCGGGCGGATAAAGGATCGACCAGGGTGTCACGCACGCTGAGTGACATCGATACGCTCGACCCCTGGAGTCCCACGACAACGAGAAGGTGAACGGTAAAGCGAATGGCGTATCTGACAGCATCCGAGCGGCGGACTGCGATCGTCAAGGCCGCCGCCCGAGTCATCATTCGCGACGGACTGGCCGCGGCGACCACCCGCCGCATCGCCGACGAAGCCGGAGTCAACCTCGCTGCGTTGCACTACAGTTTCGACGGCAAAGGAGAGATCTATACCGCCGTGGACGACATGTTTCGTGCCACCACAGTGGGATCACGCCTGGTACCGACAACTGGCTGGACACGTCAAGAGATCATCCGTTCATTGCTCGAACGCTTCCAAGATCTTCTCCACGCCGATCGGGACGTCCCGATCGCCCAATACGAGCTGCTGCTGTGGGCGCTGCGCAATCCGGACAAGGCCGAACTCGCCAGAGCCAGCTACACGACGTACATATCCGCCTTCGCCGATGAGCTTCGGCACGCAACCGACATCGCCGGCAGCGACGCCACACTGCTCGCCCGCTACACGATCGGCGCAATCGACGGAATCTACATGCAAAATCTCGCAACTGGCGCGACCGGAGTGAGCGCACCCGAACTCGACGCCATCTCGTCCGCAATCGTCGGCATCATCGATTCGATCCACCCGCCCCACTAGAGTTTTCCCGTTTCCCACCCGGCGTTGCAATCGACAGCGCCGGGCCGCAGTCGTGCCCGTCATCATCCGAATCCCGCAGCTGCATTCAAGGAATTTCCCGGAACTCATTGACGAACAGCAAGGGCGAAGCTAATCTCAGTCGATCGACTCAGTCATGTGACTGACATCACCATCTCCTGAGGGCTATCCCGATCCTCACACGCGCGATCGCGGCCGATCCCGGCATATAGCCCCTGCCCGCACTCGACAGTGCACAAATTCAAGGACGCACATATGAATCACTCGTCGAATAATGCTGTAGCACAAACTGATACGGAGTCCATCAACCTTGAATCCGGCCATCTCAGCCGCCTTCAACTGACCTCGCTGGCCATCTCGTCAATGATCCCTGCCGTCGGCATGGCGTCGTTTCCAATGCTGCTGGTCCTCAACGCAGGACTCGGTGGTTGGGTAGCTGCTCTGCTCGCAGCGCTGACAGTCATCTGCGTCGGCAGAGCAGTAACCGTCTTCGCTAGCCGGTATGTCGCCTCCGGATCGCTCTACTCCTACGCCGGCGAAGTATTCGGGCGATGGGCACAGTCACTGATCGCAGCCTCGTTGTTCCTCGGGTATCTGGCGATGGTCGCAAGCATTTTGCTGGTCATCGGCGCGTACAGCGGTAGCTTCCTGCAATCTATCGGCATCGACGGCGGCCTCGATCGCCCTGCACAAATCGCGATCTACCTCGCCTCCGCAGCAATTGTCGCGGCGATCACCTGTCGCGGCCTAGATGTTTCGATCGTAATCGCGGTCCTACTCACCGCGATTTGTCTTCCACTCTTGCTGGCCATTACCGGGGCGAGCGCGATTCACACTGGTCTACATCTGCAGGAACAACTGACTCTTCAGGGCGCGTCCGTCAGCGGGATCGTGGCCGGCATCGCATCCGGAACTGCGTTCCTGGTCGGTTTCGAGGGGAGCGCGGCCCTGGCCGCGGAGACCCGCGACCCGAAGAAGAATGTGCCGGCCGCCGTGATGAGTGTCCCCATCGTGCTTGGAACCTTGTACGTGATCGCAACCTTCCTACAGGCACCAGGAATCACGGAGACGTCCGACCAAATCCTTTCCGGCACATCATCCCCCGCCGCCCTGGCCGAGAATGCGGGCTTACCGACCGCAATGGGACAAATGACGGACCTCGTTGTCGCCGTAGCGACCTTCGCCGCACTGATCGGATTCGTCAACTACGGATCCCGCTTCGTCGCCACTCTGTCAGCCGAAAAGCTTCTACCACAAAGGTTCACACGCATACACTCCCGATTTCACAGCCCTGTTTCCGCAATCCTGCTGATCATTCTCGGTGGCCTCTTCGGCATTTGCACTTTGGTGATCGGCGTCACGGGCCCACTTCCTTCCATCTATAACGCAGTGTCAACTCTGGTCGTCTATTTCTGGGTGAGCCCATACGTCGTCATCAGCATAGGCGCCGTGATGCTCCTCTTCCGCGAGCGCGCAGCCACCGCCGTGACAATCGCAGCACTGATCGCCGGTGCCGTCGCAACCTCATGGATCTATCTCAACGGAATCTTCTTCCCCGCACCGTCTCCAGTCAGTGCCATGTCCTACGTTGCGCTCGCAACCATCACGCCGGCCACTATCGCCTTTTACCTGATGGGGCGTCGAAGCCACGCTGACGCCTCCCAGCCGCCACCTCACCTGAACTCGGAACGAGCGACGGCCCGAGAGCAGTAGACGAACCTCAAATTCAAGCCACCAAACCGGCTTCCCCGTCGCGAGGCACGGGCCCACCGGTGCATGAAGACCACGCCGCCTAACCTGCACTGGAACTAAAAGCGGAAGCGCCGTCGGCGCCAATTTGCTCGAGTTGGATCAGTGGGCCAAAGACATGGTCCTTGAAGCCGTCGCTACGTCGCGTACGCGTCATCCTTCGGGCGCAACCCTTCGGCTACTACGCGTGCGCGGCAGCCAACAACGCTGTGGCGCATGGAATGCCCTTCGACCATGCACTCACTGACGGAGACCTTCGGATTGATACTGAGCGTTCCGGATTCCTGATCAACACCGAATTCGGAGTCCTCGGTATCAGTCCGACATCAGGACCCACATACTCGAACACCGGCCGACCTGGGCGGAAATACACACTATGCCCAGGCCTGCTGCCAGCCCTGGAATCCTGGGTCATGACTGACGCCGACGGCCATGATCCAATGTCGAGGCGTTCGACGCGGCTGATTCCGTACGCGGCAAAAGAATCGCAGGCATGTTCTCAACCGCTCAATATCGGAACGCCCATTCTGGGAACTCGTGTTCGGGGTCATCGGCTCGCGAATGCTCGAGCGCGGTGCCCACGCCCGACATGCGAACATTCGCATACTCGACTTTGACAATCATTTACATTAAGCAGTAGATCTATAGCCATGCACCTCAACACCCGCATGTCGCGGCGCCTCACCCTTGCCACATCAGTTGGCCTCTCACTCGCCCTCGTCACGGGCTGCTCGTCCGACAACAAGGACTCGGCCCCGTCGGAGACCACCACGACAACCGCGTCCGCACCCACCGAACAAGCCTCGGCAACACCGCGTCTCGCAGTCTCCTACGACGGTGGCGTCCTGGTGCTGGATGCAACTTCGCTCGACGTGGTCGGCGAGACCAAGATCGACGGCTTCACGCGACTCAACCCGGCCGGCGACGGTCGCCACGTCATGATCTCGTCGGGTGAGGCGTTCAAGGTGCTCGACACCGGCACGTGGTCCTCAGCCCACGGCGACCATTCCCACTACTACACAGCCGATCCCGCGATGTCCGAGGTCGAGTTCGCAGCCAACGAACCCGGACACGTCGTACGCCATGCCGGAAAAACCGTTCTCTTCAACGACGGCTCGGGACTCGTCGAGATCTTCGATCCGGCGCAACTGGCAAAACGCCAACCCCGCGTCGAGACGTACACCACGCCAGAACCCCATCACGGCGTTGCGGTCGCACTTGCCGACGGCAGCCTGTTGACGACCATCGGAAATTCGGAGTCCCGCAACGGCATTGCCATCCTCGATGCCGACCGCAAGGAAATCCTGCGCAACGAACAGTGCCCCGGTGTCCACGGCGAAGCAGTCGCTGCCGGCGAAGCCATCGTGCTGGGCTGCCAGGACGGGTTGCTCGTGTACAAGAACGGAGCGATCACCAAGGTCCAGAGTCCGGATGCATACGGCCGCATCGGAAATCAGGCAGGCTCGGAGGAGTCGGACATCGTGCTGGGTGATTACAAGACCGACAAGGACGCCGAACTCGAACGTCCGCAACGGGTCTCGCTGACCAACACGACGACGTCCGAACTTAAGCTCGTCGACCTCGGCACCAGCTACACCTTCCGCTCACTCGGCCGCGGACCACACGGAGAGGCACTGGTGCTCGGCACCGACGGCGCCATCCACGTCATCGACCCGAACACCGGCGTCGTCACCAAGAAGATCGCCGTCATAGACGCATGGACCGAGCCCACCAAATGGCAAGAGCCCAGGCCCGCGCTCTTCGTAGAAGATCACACCGCTTACGTCACCGACCCAGCGTCGAAGAAGCTGATCGCAGTCGACCTCGAGGACGGCAGCATCCTGACCGAGACCACTCTCGATCACGCCCCCAACGAATTGACCGGTGTCACCGGCTGATTCAGATCCTCACCTCAGGCCCCCATCTCACACCGAGATGAGGGCCTGAGCCGTTCTCGTGCTTCGCCTACTGACCAGGGAATCTCATACCCAGGCAATCCCCGAGGTGCTACGACGCGCACCTCAGAGAATCGAAGCCGTTGTCGCCAGCTCTGCTGGAGCTGAGCGATGAGCAGGACCACGATTGACCGCGGCACAAGTCAGCATGGAATAACTCCGTGTGGAGGTTCGTTGGAGATGGTGTCGGTGTTCGGTTCTTTGCCCCGGGTACCACCCCAGAATTGCCACTTCGAGTGGCCACTTGCCGAGAGGCGCAAGACGGGCACCGACGCGCCGGAGCCGCTGGACACCTTTTGGTGCCAGCGGCTTTGTCGTCTGAATGATCAGGCCGGGTTTTCGCCGGCAGCGACGTCGAGGATCCACGTCACCCCGAACGCATCGGTGAGCATGCCGAAACCGGGGCTCCACGCCGCGGCGGCAAGACCCTCGATGATCGATGCACCAGCAGAGAGTTCGGCCCAGTAGTTCTGCACCTCTTCGAGGGTTTCACCGCGAACCGAGACGAAGAACGGTTGGTCGGTGATCGTGGTGCCGTTCTCGCGGTGTGTCGAGCCTGCGTTGCCGGCCGAGCCGCCCGACTGTCCAGGGATGTCGTATGCCATCACACAGAAGCCGTCCTCTGTCTCCACCTGGCCGAACACGACGTTCTCAGCGCCGGGCACCTCCTTGGGCATCCCGAAGTCGCCGTAGGTTGCGATCGTGACCTGGCCACCGAAGACGGACTGGTAGAACTCCAGAGCCGCGCGGGCGTCTCCGCGGAAGTTGAGGTGGGTCGTTGTCTTGATGCTCATGTCTGCTCCTGGTACGAACGTCGCTCGGGTTTTCCCTGACAACGTCGACTCTCACAGCCGTATAGGACTGTTTTCGTCCTAGACTCGTCGTAGTCTCACCGCATGGCGACCACCACTCGACTCTTGAATCTGCTGTCCCTCTTGCAGACGAGACGCGACTGGCCGGGCGCTCTACTCGCCGAGCGGCTCGACATCAGCCATCGCACGGTCCGCCGCGACATCGACCGGCTCAGGGAGATGGGTTACCGCATTGCGGCGACCATGGGCCCGGACGGCGGATACCGACTCGACGCCGGCAGCGAGCTGCCACCCCTGCTGTTCGACGACGATCAGGTCATCGCACTGGCAGTTGCGCTGCAGGCGGCGACGCTGACCGGCGTCGGTATCGAAGAGGATGCGGTTCGAGCGTTGACCACTGTGCGGCAAGTGATGCCGTCGCGTCTGCGCCATCGCCTCGACGCGCTCACGTTCACCACGATTTCGGCCGGTTCCGGCGACGCAGACTCCGTGTCCCCAGAGGTGCTCGTAGCGATTTCCGCTGCAGTCCGCGCTCGCGAGGTGTTCCGCTTCGATTACTCGAACGACCACTCAACCGACAACAGCGAAATAACACCCCCGCGCCGAGTGGAGCCGCATCATCTGGTGACCTCCAAGCGTCGCTGGTACCTCGTCGCGTGGGATCTCGCGCGAGACGACTGGCGAATCTTCCGCGCCGATCGCATCACCCCACGCACCCCGAACGGTCCCCGGTTCACGCCGAAGGAAATCCCCGGCGGCGACGTCAGCGAATACGTGTCCGCGCGCTTCAAAGGATCGGAACATATCAACAATTGGCCGTGCCACGGCAAGGTCGTTCTCCATCGACCAGCCAGTTATGTTCTTCCCTTTGTCGGGGACGGCATCGTCGAAGAGCTTGGCCCCGAGCAGTGCAGTCTCGAAGCCGGATCATGGTCTTGGACGGCGCTGGCAGCCTCCTTCAACCAATTCGACACCGACATCGATGTCGTCGGCCCGCCAGAACTTACCCACGCTTTCGCGCAACTCGCCGCCCGCAACGCCGCGACTGCTGAGAGTTAGTCAGTCGTCTCGAATGAGATCCAGGTCTCCAACGCAACCGTGCGCCCGCGGGTTCGTGATAGCTTTCAAGTCCTCAGAGGACCTGAGGACTTGAAGACCTGAACGAAGGGATGCCCAAGGAGATGAAGAAGGGGCAAGTTGCATTTCTCACCGGCACACACGTCGTGAACGATCTGTACCAGGGGGCTGTGCCTGCGCTGTTGCCGTTCATGATGCTCGAACGCGGATATTCCTATTCCGCGGTCGCCGGAATCACGCTCGCCGCGACCGGACTATCCAGTGTCGTGCAACCTGCATTCGGCATGCTGGTCGATCGAAAGAGCCGAAACTGGCTGGTACCCACAGGTTTTGTGACGGCCGCAGCAGGCATTGTCGTGGCAGCGATGAGCACCACCTACATCGTCACTTGGCTGGCAATTGCCGTGGCCGGCATCGGCATCGCCGCATACCATCCTCCCGCCACAAATTTGGCACGCGCGGCTGGAGGTCATTCACAGAAAGCCATGAGCGTGTTCTCCGTGGGCGGTACGTTGGGCGCCTCGCTGGCGCCACCGTTTGTCACGCTCGTGGTTGGCTCACTCGGTTTGTCCGGCGGCTATCTACTCGCAGTTCCTGCAGTGGTGGCGGCTATTTGGTGGATGGTCGCCCAGTCGCGATCGGCCAACACGGGTGCGGCCGAGTCAGCCCAGTCGTTGAGTGCGCAACTGGCAGCGAACGGTCCCGTGTCAGACGATTGGCGCTCGTTCACACGACTCGTGCTGGTAACGGTCTGTTGGTCAATTCCGTACGTGACCACTCTGTCGTTGGTCTCACCGTTCGTGCTCAACGCACTGAACGGATCGTCCTCGAGCGCTGCAATCGTGTTGTCCTCCTTCACATTGGCAGGAGCGGCCGGAACGCTACTGGGAGGAGTCCTCGCGGACCGTCGTGGTCGACGCGCATCCATCCGACTCGGCTACCTGCTTGCGGTACCTTCACTGGCACTGCTCGCTGCCGCCCCGCACGTCGCAGTTGCCGAATTGGGAATCGTCTGTCTCGGATTTGCTATGTTCCTGCCCTTCGCGCCACAGGTGACATTGGCGCAGGACTACCTACCGAATCGCCCCGGCACAGCAAGTGGGGTGACGCTCGGACTCGCGATGTCCGTGGGGGGCATCGCATCTCCGCTGTTCGGCTACCTGGCAGATCACTTCGGACCGCGCATGGCGATCGGGGCGACAACTGCAGTGCTGTTCGTCGGCGCCGTCATCGCATTCACCTTGCGCGATCGACGACTCGACCCGGAAGACGAGACGGAGCGCGAACTGGACAGCATCGCCCTTCGATAAACCGAAAGACGGCCCCGTAGTCTGAAGATTCATCGGAGGACATGAAGTATTACTCGGTGAGCCGCTCCATTGCGGTTCACCGAGTCAGTCAGGAGCAGTCACATGGCAGTGCGCCAGATCAAGCAGCAGTCGCTGGTACAGAAAGCCGCGGACGAACTTGCGCGCCTCATCGGCGACGGCGAGTGGCCTGTCGGGACCAAAATCCCGAACGAGCAGGATCTGAGCACACTCCTCGGAGTCGGGCGTTCGACCGGCAGAGAGGCCGTTCGCGCACTGATTGCGTCGGGCCAGCTCTACTCGCATCAAGGGTCCGGCACCTACGTCATGTCCTCGACACCGGTCACAGAGCTCGAGAGAGAACTCAAACGCTCGGACCGCCGCGAAGTCTACGAAGTACGCAGACTTCTGGAAGTGGAAGCGGGCCGCCTGGCTGCCATGCGCCGGACTTCCGCCGACGTCGATCTGTTACAGGCAGCACTCGAAGCCCGTGAAAATGCTTCGACACCAACAGAATTTGTCGACGCTGACATGGAACTACATCGCGCCGTGGTGAATGCTGCGCACAACAGCGTGTTGTCGATGGTGTTCGATTCATTCATCGAAACGCTCCGCAACTCGGCCCTCGACGTGATCACCGACGTCGCGGCGCGGGACCCCGAATCGATCGACGACGAAGCCGCTGCCCACCGAGATCTAGTGGAAGCCATCGTCGCGGGTGATGCCGACGCTGCCAGCGCGGCAACGCGCAGGAACATGGACGGGCTCGACTGACCCTCTCTATCGTTGTCAGGCATGACGTCCGCATCGCTCCCTCCACGCGGTCTCCGGATCGGTCTGTCCGCCATCGCGTGGCTAAACCTGCTCTCTGCGCTCGTAGGAATGGCGGGCCTGACGATCGGCGGCGGGATGGGCCTGCCTCCTGAGTGGATCGAGGGAACCGTCTTCCCTTCATATTTCTGGCCCGGAATCCTCCTCGGCGTTGTCGTCGGAGGCATCCAGGCCGCCGCGCTCTTCGCTCAGCACAACAGGTTCCGTCTGACGTGGGGCCTGCACGCGGCCGCCGGCCTGACCATGATGATCTGGATCTTCGTCGAGATCGCCATCGTTCTCGCCTGGTCGCCACTGCAGGGCATCTTCTTCACCACCGGACTAGTCCAGACGATCCTCGCCGTTCTCGCACTCGGCGCCTGGCCTCGCCCCTTCCTCCAACGAGTCGAGTAGCGACGGAACCTGTTCTCGGACAATAGAATCACGACGGCCGGGCCCACCTCACCTTCTCGAAAAAGCCCTTGACTCGAAAGTATGTTCGAGTATGATGGGAGGTGGAACGGGGGGTTCTCATGACGATCAACATCACCGACGAAGATACTGTCACCGACGTGGTCAACAACTCCGCCGTGGGTGTGCGCGGACGATTGTGGCGGCTTCACCCCAGCGACGTCCGCGAGATCGCCATCACCGCGTCAGCGGAAATCCTTCGCCTGGAAGCCATTCGAGTGGCCGCTGTCGACACCCTGACGTTGAACCCGGACGAACAAGTACTCTGCTACCGCGGCACCGGACAATGGCTCGCGAACCACACCATGCTGCAGATCTCCACCGGCAGAAGAATCGCAGCCCTGGGCAAAGCGCTACGGTCGTTTCCCGAGATCGAAGACCAATTCGATGCCGGTGACCTCACTTTCGAGCACGCAGCACTGATCGTGGCGTTCTGCGAATCCCCACCCAAGGCAATGCCCGACGCCGCACTACCGTACTGCCGCGACACACTCCTCGCCGCAGCATCGGGAACCGAAGCAACCACCGTCAAACTGCGCTACGCCATCAGCGTCCTCGAGCACATGTTCGAATCCGACGACCCACCACCAAGCGAAGACACCGACCGCAACGAACTGCGCATCTCCCCCACCCTCAACGGAAGAGTCGCCGTCCGAGGCGATTTCGACGGAGTGACCGGCGAAATGCTTCTCTCCGCCCTCTCCAACCTCTCCATGCCCACCCCCGCCGAAGACGGCACACCCGACAAACGACCCGCCGCCACACGCAACGCAGACGCCATGGCAGAACTCATCCGGCGCTACCTCGACAACGCTGCCACCGGCATCGACGGCGGCCAACGCCCACACCTGAACGTGCACATCAACGCCAAAGACCTGGCCTACCACCGTGAATGCGCCACAACGGGTGATGGCTCAACACCTGTCCCCTCCGAGGACGACGATCCCGGCATGCTCGATCTCGACTTTCACGATCTCGACAAACAAGATCTCGATGTCGGCCACATGCCCTGGATGGGACCACTGAGCGTCGGCCGCACCCGCATGATCGCCTGCGACTGCATGCTCTCCAGCGTCCTCCTCGACGAAAACGGTGCCCCACTCGACGTCACCCCACTCAAAAGGCTTGTCACCGCAGCACAACGCACCGCCCTGATCGCCCGCGACAAAGGCTGCGCCTTCCCCGGCTGCGACTGCGTCCCCGCCTGGACCGACGCCCACCACATCCAACACTGGGCCAAAGGAGGACCAACCGTCATGGACAACCTGGTCCTACTCTGCCGAACCCACCACACCCTGATGCACCGAAAACCCGGATTCACCGGCAAATGGGAAATCCGAATGGGCACCGATCACCTGCCCTGGTTCATCCCACCACCGGGCATCGACCCCGACCGGAAACCCCTCCGCTCCACCACACGACTCTGAACCCGGAGGTCACCGAGCAAACGCCTCGGTGACCCATTCCGGCGTGCTTCGATAGCCGGAAAGGGCGGCACGGTATCCCCTATTGCTAGCGTTGAGGGTGTGTTTGCACAGGGAACCAACGCGCTGACGGTAGACGGCCGACCGACGCTCGCGCATATCGATTTTGCCCTTATGGATTCCTATCGATTTCCCGACCGGCAGGGCTTCCCCGATTCATATCGCGCATTCATCAGGCACGCAGGTTGGGCACGGACATTCGGACTCTGGCTCATCTATCCGCCCGTCCTTCCCGGATTTGCGGACGGCTGGCAAGGGCGCGCCCGCAACCTCACCGCCCATCTTCATTCGGTCTACAGAGAAGGACAGGATGACGAGTTCGATTGGATGATCGAACCCGACGGCGATTGGTCACTCCCCGACTCGCTGCAGGTTTTCGGATGGAGCGAAAACGGTGACGCCCTCCTGTGGGACACAGCATCACGCGACACCGACGGAGAGTTTCCGGTTTGGGAATCACGCTCGTTCAACTCTCTCCACCGCCTCGGCGGGAGCATCCACGAAGCACTACCGTCCATTCGCACCCGGGCTATGGGCCTGTTCGGACCTCGCACCTCCGACATCGAGCCACTCCAGCCCACCCAACTCTGACGCGCGACCCAAATTATCGATAGGCCGCGGACACAGCCACGAATACGACACCTACGACGACGACCAGGGACAGATAGCCGAGAACGAGTCCGGCCACTGCCAATCCGCGCCCACTTTCGCCGGAACGGCGAATCTGGTTCAACGACACATGCCCCACTGGAATAGCAAGAACTCCACCGAAGATTCCAAGTACAAGTGCGACGATGGCCAAGGCATTCGTGCCGACCGCTGGTCGCGCTGGATAGCGCGCTGCAAGTTGATCTGCGAGTACCGGAATCCCGTCCGATGTGAAGCCCACTTGTGCAAAAACGGGTTGGCCATCGGCGGTGTAGCCGACCACCCCAGGGAGCGGTGCCGCCACCTGCCTGACAGGCCCGAACGTCGAACGAAGGCTCCTCCCTAACAGCAGCGCCGCGGCCATATACAGCAACAGCCCCGCCACAGATCCGGCTATCCAGGCTCCACGAAACGCCGGCCCGTCGACGTCGAGGATCCTCCCCGCCGCCCTCACACCGGATCCTGCTGCACCGACCGCGATACTCAAATTCACTGCGCCAGGAATAACGGCAAGCATGGCAATGGCACCGACACCAAGCGACAATGCCGGGCCACCGCGTCGCCGCCACGCCAACGAACTCATCAGCGCTGCAAACAAAGTCACAGCGGTGCCCAGAAGCCCAGTCACAAATCCGACAACGACTCCCGTCTCGAAGTCCCCACCTAGATGACGAGCAACCCACTGTGCCCAGGCCCGCGCGAATGGCGGCCCGAGCGTCAGCGAGACAACGACCGTTGCAACCGCAGCGCACGCCACGACACTGATGACCCGCAGAATCCACCCCAGATAACCGGAATGCGAATTATTCTGCGCAACAGTAGTTTCCGAGTCGATCACCAGGATTCCTTCGTTCAGAGTGTGAGAACAGAACGGCTCTAGCTGTCACTCCACACAGAACCGTGGCCGGACCGGCTCACTCATCTGATCAAGTTCTGGCGCCTGTGTCTGTAGTTCGTTCGCACGACCAAACCGGCGATAGCAACGATTACATATTTGTGTTAGCGTTGTTTCCATGGGTTCGAGAGCAAAGATTCTGGCCGCGGCAACCGAGCTGCTCAACACCTCCCCCAACGGCGACATATCCACCCGCGCCGTGTGCGAGATGGCCGGCGTCGGCGCCCCCGCGCTCTACCGTCAGTTCGGCGACAAGGACGGTCTGCTCGCAGCCGTCGTCGAGGCGGGCTTCTTCGAATACCTCGAAGGTAAACGCGCTGCGACACCTTCCGATGACCCCGTTGCCGATCTACGGGCCGGCTGGGATGCGCACACCGCCTTCGCGCTCGCGCATCCCGCTCACTACCGCTTGATGCACTCACCTTCCGCCCAGAGCGCCGACACCGCCCTGCAGGCTCAGGCGCTACTTCGATCCGTTCTCGAACGATGCGCTGCGGCAGGTGTTCTGACCGTATCGGTCGACGTGGCTACGCAGATGGTGATGTCCGCCAATGCGGGCGTCGCTCTGATGCTCGTCGTCAGGCCGGAACAGTACCCCGATCCGACGCTGTCACAGCGAGTTCGCGACGGAATCTTCGCGTCCATCATCGACGAATCCGGCGCCCACCCGGAAACCTCACTCAACAGAGTTGCATCTACTCTCGACGCCCAACTGGCCGCCGCAGATTCAACTTCTCTCTCCGCCAACGAAGTCGGCCTACTACGAGAGTGGCTTCGCAAGCTGTCCGATGCAACCGAAACCAGTTCAGGAGTTACATCATGACTGACACCACCACCCGCGTCGCCATCGTCACCGAAGCTTCCGGCGGCATCGGGCGAGCGACTGCAGAGAAGCTCGCCGCCGACGGAATGGCTGTCGCCGTGCACTATTCAGGAAACATTCAACGCGCCCAGGAAACAGCTGACGCCATCGTCGCTGCGGGCGGTCGCGCCATAGCGGTGCATGCGGACGTCGCCGACGAAGGTGAAGTCGCCGCACTGTTCGATACGGTCGAGGAGGAGTTCGGGGGCATCGACGTCGTCGTCCATGCAGCCGGAATCATGATTCTCTCCACCGTCGCAGAACTGAACTTCGACGATTTCGATCGGATGCATCGGACCAACGTCCGAGGGACCTTCGCGGTCGACCAGCAGGCAGCCAGACGTGTCCGGCGCGGTGGTGCGATCATCAATTTCTCCACCTCCGTGAAGAAGCTGGCATTTCCGACTTATGCCGCGTACGCCGCCACCAAAGGTGCTGTCGACGCGATCACTCTGGTTCTCGCGAAAGAGCTACGGGGACGCGATATCACGGTCAACGCCGTAGCCCCAGGCCCCACGGCCACCGATCTGTTCCTTGACGGGAAAGACGAAGCTACAGTGGAGAACCTGTCCAAGCTGGCTCCCCTGGAACGCCTCGGCACACCGATGGACATCGCGGAGGCTGTCGCATTTCTCGCCGGCCCAGCTCGTTGGGTCAATGGCCAGGTCATCTACGTCAACGGCGGCGTGATTTAGCGAAACCATCGCCTAAGGACCACACCTTGGCAATTCCGACAAAACAGTCAAACCAGTCGACTTTGGTTGTAATGTGCAAACAATGGATAACCAGGATCGAGGGTCCGCCCGGACGTCACGACGACAGTTCATCAGCGTTGCAGGGCTGGCGGCAACCGCGGTCATAACCCTCGCGACCTCCTCGACCGCCGGCGCCGCCGGCCCCACGGCACCCAATCCAGGTTCGCGGGTCGGCGATCCTGCTGAAGCCCAAGCGGTGCAACGCGTCGCAGAGACACTGCTGAACAGCGGCGTTCCCGGCCTTGCCTTCGCTATCGTCAAACCGGATGAGAAGAACCGCAAGGCGAGTGTCACCACTACGTACCACTACGGCCAGGCCGACGTCGAAAACGGCGTGAGAGTCACTCCACGAACGCAATTCGAGATCGCCTCGGAGACCAAGACCTTCACCGCTGCACTACTGGCGAAACTGATCGCTCGGGGAGAAGTCGGATTGGACGACCTGGCGAGCAAGTATTCGGATGGCAACCCGCTGCCGAAAGGCATCGGCGGCGAGGAGATCACGCTTCGCCAACTGGTCACCCACCGTTCCGGCCTGAGCGACGACCCGCCCAATCTTTCGGCGGGGTGTGCCGATCCCACACGATCGTGCACGGACGAGAAGGCGAAGTACACCAGAAATATGCTCTGGAAAGGACTCCAAGACGCCGGCGCCTTGGAGTTCGCCCCCGGTAGCCACTGGCTGTACTCGGACTTCGGGTTCGGACTGCTCGGCACACTGATGGCCGACAAAATCATTCCGGGACAAGAGAAGCCACCATTCGCGGCGGCAGTCGCCCGCGAAATCACCGACCCGCTCGGGATGATGGGTACCGTGATCGAGACCAAAGCAACCGACCTTGCCGTTCCGTACCACCTCGACGGCACACGAGCGCCTCTGTGGAACAACACGGGTGCGATCGCAGGAGGGGGTGGGCTGGTCAGCACCGCCGAGGACATGTCGATTTGGGCTGCAACAACTCTCGGCTACGGAAACAACCCGCTCAAACCAGTCCTGACCTCGATGCTCGAGCAGATCGACACGCAAGCTCCGGAGAATCCTGCATTCGGAATGGGAATGGCGTGGCAGCTCCAACCCCCGACGCCGAACTTCCCACAACGGTTCGCCAAGAAAAACGGAGATAGCTCGGGATCCAACTGCATCACCCTGCTGGTTCCCGACAGCGACTGGTCGATCACGATTCTGGCGAACGGTGGAAATGCGGCGATGATCGACCCTGCAGCCGTGAACCTGATGCATGATCTGGTTCCGAGACGACCCATATTCGGTAGCTCGACGGGAAGTTCGTCGGGCAGCGACGTCGGCTTCCAGACCGGGTCATTCGGATAGGCCCACTTGCCTACAGGCGCTACATCTTCGTCGAGCGCGCCATCACGAAGCAGTAGAGCCCGTAGGTGATGATGCCCAATCCGGCAAGGATCAGCAGCGCCACTCCGTACGGCTGCGCGCCCAGCGTCTTGAACGCTCCGTCGAGTCCGGAGGACTTGCCGGGTTCGGAACTGTTGACCGCAAGAAGAACCAGAATGCCGACTGCAGCGATGGCCAAGCCCTTGGCGACGTACCCGACGGTTCCGAGTCGGCGCACGAAATTGCTGGGTGTGCCTTTCAGATCATCGAGGAAGTTCTGGCTCGCGCCCTTGTACACGTGGTACACACCAACGGCGATGATCGCGATCCCGCCGATCACCAATGCGATAGTTCCAAGCGTGTTCTCCATCAAACGCGCCGTGATCCCCGCACTCTGACCGCTGCTGGACTTCCCGCTACCGCGGGCGAATCCGAATGCAGTGAAAGCAAAACCGAAATAGACGAGCGAAATGCCCAGAGCCTTTGCGCGGTTGAAGAACTCTTTCTTCTTGTCGTCAGAGGACGGCGACGACGAGCTTCCCAACGCAGCTTCGGCCAATCTCCACAACGCCATGGCAAGGAAGGCCACGACGCCGACCCACAGAGCGAAGACACCCCCTGGCTTTCCTGCCAACTCGGCCATCGCACCCGATTGGTCCGCAGACCCGGATCCACCGAGAGCAAGGCGGATCGCGATATATCCGATCAGCAGATGAACCACACCGCTGACGACGAATCCGGCACGGGCAAAGCGCTCGAAGACATTGTTCTGTGCGACGTCAGCCGCCGTGGACGCGACGCTCTTCTGGTCGTGCGGTGACGATTCTTTATTCATCATGATCGTCGAACCATATACGGGCAGACGCTTCCCTCGAACGCCTGCATCAAGTGTTTCGAGATCAAGGGTTTCGAGGGTTCTGATCCGGCGTCGACCGCGGTTCTTCGGGGTTGGGAACCTTGGGGTCGATCGTGTCTGCATGATCTCGTTGCTGGTTCAGTTCCTCGCGAGAACTCGTCGCCTCTTTCCGATGCTGCGCTGCATGATGTTGCAGCGCAGACGCTTCCGCCGCTTTGGCGTCGGCCTCTGCCTGCACCATGCGCGCTTTGGCTGCTGTCTCTTCTGCCCGCGCCTCGCGCTCGCCTACTTGCAGTGACTTGTCTGCGACGTCTTCGCGGATCTGTTCTGCCTCGATGTGACGACGCTCGTCACGCCTGTTTCGCGCCACCCACAGGAGTGCGGCCACGATCGCTATCACCACGACCACGGCAACAATTATCCAGATAATGCTGCTGGTACTCATACTGCGAGAGGTACCCACCTGCGACTTTCTCACACGCAGGCAAACAAATACGCTGAAATTACAGGTCGGTCGGATGTGTGTTGGCTCCGCATAAAACCACGCACAGTTCACCGTCGGACGGCGGCGACACCGTTCCGTTCAGAACCGGAGCCAATGCTGCTGCGGTTCCCAACTCCACCAGAATCCGGAACTCCCGCCACAGGAATGCCCGCGCCTGTCGGATCGAATCATCTTCGACCACAACACTGTCTACCGAACTCTCATGCAGTGTCTCCCAGGCGATGGCACCAATTCGTGTAGCCCCCAACGAGTCTCCGGCGATACTGTTTACTTCGATATCCACCGGACGCCCCGCATCGAGCGAGGTGTGCAAGGTGGCAGCTCCGGTCGGCTCGACGGCTACCACGTGATCTTCGGGACGAGCCGCCGCGACGATTCCAGAGACCAATCCGCCGCCGCCGACTGCAACGCAATACGTGATCGGTCCGGATGCGTCGTCTTCGAGCTCGAGAGCGATGGTGCCGGCCCCACTGACGATGTCGGGCAGGTCGTAGGCATGCAGTTCGAGCGCACCGCTGGTGCGTGCGATGTCCGCCGCAGCGGCAGCAGCGAGTGCATACCGGTCGCCTACCTTGTGAACGGTTGCACCCAACTCTCCGAGAGCCTTCACCTTGGCATCAGGCGCTGTCTCCGGCACCACCACTGTGCAGGTGAGTCCTCGTCGCCGCGCTGCCCACGCGGCCCCGATTGCAGCGTTGCCGCCAGACGCGATCACCACGCCGGCATCGGGCATGGTGCCGTCGGCGACCGCTCGTTCCACTGCATTGAGACTGCCGCGCACTTTGAAGGAACCGCCGTGCTGGAGGTACTCGAGCTTGAACAGAACCGGTACCTCACCCTGTGGCGTCGGTAGCGCAGTGCGAAAGATCGGAGTACGCCGCGCCAGTCCCGCGATACGAGTCCGCGCAGCTTCGACGTCCGAGCGCTCGATTGCCACTGGACCTGCATTGTTGTCGGCGGTGAGAGTCATGTACCAACCCTACGGTTCGCAACGTCGACCCGAAGCAGTCGGCCCATCGTCATCATGATGTCTGTTTTTCACCAAGGAATGCCCGCATCTGACCGAGACAATGCACCTCGAGGTGAATAAATTTACTACTACAAGCACAACGACGACATCAAGGAAAGGCACACCCCATGTCGAAGATCGCAGTATTCGGTGGAAACGGTTTTGCAGGAAGCGCAATCGCGAAAGAAGCCGCTTCACGCGGCCACGAGGTAACCGTCGTCGCTCGCAGCGCGCAGTCCGGAACCGACACGAATGTCGTGCAGGGTTCTGTTCACGACAACACGATCGTGGAGCAGATCACGGCAGACAACGACGTCGTTGTCGTTGCCATCCCCGCTCGCGAGATCGACGGCAAGCGCCTGCTCGACGCCGTCACTCCCCTCGCAGATGCCGCCGCACGCAACGGTGCTCGCATTGCCGTAGTCGGTGGCGCCGGCAGCCTGTTGGTCTCCGAGGGTGGGCCACGCGTCGTCGACACCCCCGACTTCCCGGACGCATACAAGGGTGAGGCACTCGCTCACGCCGACGTCCTCGATGCGCTCCGCGCGACCGACAGCAATGTCGACTGGTTCTACGTGAGCCCGGCCGCTGCGTTCGGTGCCCATGCCGGCGTCGCCCCGAAGGGATCGTTCCAGTTGGGTGGCGACATTCTCCTGACGGACGCCGAGGGCAACTCCGCCATCGCGGGCGAAGACTACGCACACGCTTTTGTCGACGAGATCGAGACTCCGGCCCACCGTCGCCAGCGTTTCACCGTCGCACACTGAATATGAGCAACCTTCGTAGGCGCGCAGCCTGGATGACTGTTCCCGCTGCCGCCGCACTCCTGCTCACCGCGTGCTCCAACGACGCGGAATCCGCAACGCCCAGCAGTTCTACGACGTCCACGAGCGTTGTTGCCGAACAGGGCGATCAACTCGAATCCAACAAGACCGTCGTCACGGACTTCTACGAACTGGCGTTCAACGGCCGTCAGGTTCAGCAAGCCGCCGACCGGTACCTTGGCGACGTCTACATCCAGCACAACCCCACCGCCGCCGATGGGGCAGCCGGATTTGTCAGCGGCATAGGCGGTTACGTCGAGGCCACACCCGGATTGCATGCCGAGATCACTCGCGTTTTCGCCGAGGGCGATCTGGTTGCCCTCCAGTCCCACACCACGTCTGCACCCGGCGACCGCGGCCAGGCGGTATTCGACATCTTCCGCGTCGACAACGGCAAGATCGTCGAACACTGGGATGCCATTCAAGACGTGCCGGAAACGTCCGCGAATCCGAACACGATGTTCGACGGACCCACCTCGTCGCCGTCCAAGTCGTCAGAAGTCTTGGAGCGCAACACGGCCAACGCGTTGACGTTCCTGCAGCTCGCCTTCAACGAAGGCAAAGCCGCCGAGGCTGCCGACCAGCTGGTCGGTCCGACCTACACGCAGCACAACCCCTCGTTCGCTGACGGCAAGGACGCATTTGTCACCGCACTGGCCGGGATCGAACCCGTTACCGAAGACAAGGCCACCAAGTTTCCACGGACGGTAGCCGAGGGCGACTTCGTCTTTGTTCAGACCTTCGCTTCGTCCGGTGAGGGAACGGCCGGCAGCGGCTCGATGGACATCTTCCGATTCGACGAGAACGGCAAAATCGTCGAGCATTGGGACGCCGTCCAGGACTACCCGTCGACGACTGCAAGCGGCAACACCGTGTGGGACGACGGTCGCTGAGACGGCAACTCCGAACAGTTCAGAGAGGGATGCGGATCAGCCGACGTTGATTCGTTCTGTGTCGCCGTCGTAGTAGTCCAACAATCTCTGATCCATCACCCGGCGCCACAGCGGTGGAATCCACGCGATCACGATCATCACTGCGTAGCCGGCCGGAAGTTGCGGCGCTTCGGCCGCGCTACGCAGACTTTGGTACCGCAGCTTCGGGTTGGCGTGGTGATCGCTGTGCCGCTGCAGTTGGTAGAGAAACAGATTGCTCACGACGTGATCGCTGTTCCAACTGTCAGCGGGGCTGCAGCGAACGTACGAGCCGTCGGCACGCTTGCCACGCAGCAGGCCGTAATGCTCGAGGTAGTTCGCGGCTTCGAGGAAGGTGAATCCGGCAACTGCCTGCAGCAGGAGCCAGGGCGCGACCTCCCAACCGAAGATACCGATCAGCGTCGCGAAGAGGACAACACTCATCGCCCAAGCGTTGAGAATATTGTTCTCGAAGCTCCAGGTTCGTTTGCCTTTCCTCTGGAGTCGAGCGCTCTCGATGCGCCATGCCGAACGCAGCCCGCCGAACACACTTCGTGGCAAGAACCTCCAGAAGCTCTCACCGAACCGTGAGCTGGCCGGGTCCTGCGGAGTAGCTACACGCACATGGTGGCCGAAATTGTGTTCCACGTAGAAGTGCCCGTAGAGAGATTGCGCAAGCGCCACTTTCGCGAGCCACTGTTCGATCTTCTCGCTCTTGTGGCCGAGCTCGTGGGCCGCGTTGATACCGACGCCGGCGACGACGCCCACCGTGAACGACATCGCGATCTTCTCCGCGATTCCCATCGGAGCGTTGATCCAGCACCAGCAGGCGAAGACCAGACCGGCGTATTGCAAGGGGAGGAACGCGTAAGTGCACCAGCGGTAGTAGCGGTCCTTCTGCAGTCGTGGGATCGCATCGTCCGGCGGACTTTCGCCGTCTTCACCGGCCAGCATGTCGATGATCGGGATGACGATGACCAGTAGCCACGCGCCGGTCGCCCAGAACAATCCGAGACGAAGGTTGTCGACGAGAAACCAGGAGATGAACGGGCTGAGTGGAATCAGCAATCCGAGCGGCCACAGGTACCTCTTGCGGTCGCGCCAGCGCGGATTTTCGCCGGACGGCGAGTCGGTGTTCTGGACAGCGTTCGATTCGGTACGCCGTGCGTCGGAAGTCGCTGTCATTCGCCGATCTCGCCTTTCGTCCCCTCGAACGATTCGCCCCACGCACCGTTCACGCTCAGCAAACCAGAACTAATGCCCGGACGGGTATGGTCCCGAAATCCAGAGCGCCCTGCTCGAAAGACGGCACGAGCGCTTGTACTCACCAGAAACTCCCCCGCACATCACTGCTCACCCCGACAGTAGATACGGACAAAATACCCCACGGATCTGCGGGGATGGCGACCACCTCCGCACGTCGCCGAGGATCGATGATCCCTGCCAAGGCAAGGTCGAACCGCGTCGCCCTCGTCGAAGTAACGGTAACCGGCAGTGACAGAAATCATAAGCAGAGGACAGGATTTCCGCTCGTAGTGGCGACCAAAAAGACTGCGCGCCCTCAACTGGTCAGTTGCGGGCACGCAGTGAAAAGGTGAGCAAGCGTCAGAGCGTTGCAAACACCTTCGTTTTCACTTCGTTCAGCCAACCGTTCGCGGTCACGAAGTCTGTGACGCTCGACTGCAATCCGAAGACGTGCCCGGCCTGCGCCGCCGGCAGCCTCGTGAAGAGGTTGTCGTCGAGGACCGCCTGAACCGCCGCACTGGTCGACCCGTCCGCGTTCAGCGGATACAGCACGACCGTCACGCCGTTCAGGATGTCGGCCAACTGCTCCATCGGATAGGACGCGTATCCGGCATCGGTGTAATTGGTCGGAACACCGGGCCCGTACGCCAATCCGAGTTCGTTGACCACCAAATTGCCGATCGCACCGGTGGGCTGCTGAACCGAGAAAGCGCCGGGCGCGTCTCCGAGTGAAATGTGAATCCACTTGTTGGTCGCGATCACGTCGGCGTACTCGCCACGGACACGTTCGAGATTCTCTTCGTAAGCAGTCCGCGTCGACTCGAGCACGTCGGTCTTGCCAATTGCCTCAGCAAGCTCGGTGGTGATCTTCTTCCAGTCGCCTCGGCTCTCTCCCTTGACGATGACGGTGGGTGCAATGCCGGACAGACGGTCGAACGCCGCTTGGTCCACCTCGTCGGCGTCGCCGACAATGATGTCGGGATCCGCCGCAGCGATCGCTTCGAAGTTCATTTCCCCGAAAGGCCCGATGGTCGGGAGCCCGTCGACGAAGGCCTGCTGCTCCGGCGTGAATTCACTGATCCACTTGCCGTAGTCCTGCACAGCAGCCGGTTTCACTCCGAGGGACATGAGCTGCCAAGGAGTGTCGTACGACGCGGCGACGACGCGCTCCGGTGAAACCGGAACCTCGATGTCCCCGTACGCCGACGCGACGGTCCGGACGTCCGTCTGCTCGGAGTCGGCCGACGACGAGGAACAGCCGGTCACCACCATCGCACCTACGACGGCAACCGCCGCCGCTGCAATGACTCTGGAACCGAAAGAAAATGATCGAATTGCGCGCACGCAGAACTCCTACAGGGTGATTGTTTAGCCAACCCTAAGTTCATTCTGCGGCACGGCACAAGTCCGATCGAGATGCTTTGAGTCGCTGTTCGGACTAGTCCTGTAGCCAATCGGTCATTGGCGCGCGCGGATGATCGATCAGGCTTGCAAACTCCCCCGGCGTCACGCCCATCGTTCGACGAAAAGCCGCACCGAACGCGCTTTCGGAACGAAAACCCGTCTTCCGCGCCACAAACGAGATGCTTCGACCGAGTGCCAGAAGTTGCATCGCATGATGAGCCCGCAGTCGCATACGCCATTCCGAGAAGGTCAATCCGGTCTCGGCCGGAAACCGTCGTGTGAGAGTCCTCGTACTGACCTTCGCGTCGGTGGCCCACTCCTCGACCGATCGGGTGTCGGCCGGGCTGGCAACCAACTGATCTGCGATCTGCCGAAGCCACGGCGTCGTCGGCAGCGGCACATCGAAAATCAGTCGCGGAACGGGTTCGACGAGGTCGATGGCAAACGCCTCGGCTCGTCGACGAGCCGCGTCGGTCAAGTCGTCTCGGGTGAGGTGATCGAGTACTTGTTCGAGCAGCGGAGGGGTGGACAAGGCCACCACACGATCCAACCCGGTCACATCGGATGCCACCAACCACGTGCACGACAATTCTGTGCCGCTACGCGCCGTCACCTCGTGGGGAACATAGGACGGGATCCACAGACTGACCCCGCTCGGCACCGTGTACACAGTCTCCGGAGTACGGACCTCGAGAACACCGTCGATCGCCCACAGCAATTCGTGATCGCTGTGGCGGTGCATCTCCCACGTGTAGTCGGAATCGACGGCCAGCCGATTGGTCGCCAACCGCAAGTACCCGTCGGCACTGACGCGCAGCGGTCGAACGACGCGTTGCCACTCGGACAGTTCGTCGAGCGGACTGCTGAGCGGGTAGTCGATCTGCTCGCTCACCGCAGCGTCGACAGTTCGGGATGTCCGAACAGGCCAGGCAACCCACCGGTGTGCAGGAAGACCGTTTTTGATCCCGCCGTGATGGCTTCGTCCTTCACGAGTTGGATCAATCCCGCAAAGGCTCGGCCGGTGTACGTCGGGTCGAGGAAGATGCCCTCCGTACGAGCCAATAATCGAATCGCGCCGGCTGATGCTTCCGTGAGCGTCGAATATCCTTGTCCAACTTGGTTTCGCAGGATCTGAAGATCTGCGGCTCGCATAGCCGGACCAGGCATCTCGTCCAACAACCCAGCGACAGTCGACACTGGATCGGCAACAGCCCCGACATCAACGCCCACAACTCTGTCGACGCCCAGATGCGCGACAAGTCCAGCCATCGTTCCGCCCGATCCGAGAGCAACCACGACGCGATCGACGCCGGAGAGTTGCTGCTCGATCTCGCGTGCGCAGTCCACATATCCCTGCGCAGCCACCGCGCTGGTACCACCGAAGGGAATGACAAAAGGAACTCCGCCCGAGTCAGCGACGGCCTGCGCCGCGGCGTCGAGCGCGGATGCCGTGTCCCCACCGGCCCAGACGATCTCAGCGCCTGCGAGTGCATCCAGAACGAGATTTCCCTGCGCGGATTCCGGCTCGGCACCACCGAGCACCAGCACACAACGCAATCCCAAACGGGCTGCTGCCGACGCAGTCAAGCGAGCGTGATTGCTTTGCGGTGCACCGGTAGTGATCAGAGTCGTCGCGCCGACGGCCAAAGCCTGAGCGCAGGTGTACTGCAGCTTTCGGATCTTGTTGCCGCCACCGCCCAGGCCGGTGACGTCGTCACGTTTGATCCACAGATCTTCCGGCCCCAATCCGAGTGCCTGCGCGCAACGCGCCACAGGTTCGACGGGCGTCGGCCAACTGCCCAGGCTGATCGGCGGAACGGCGGAACTCAACATTTGACGAGTCTAGTTCGACGGTCCGTCTACAGTCTGGGCTCGCCTACAGTCTGGATATGGGAACTTTCACGACGACCACACACGACGTGCCGCTGACCGTCAGCCGACCGGATTCGCCAGGAGAACCGAAGCATGCGGTGGTGGTTCTCCAAGAAGCGTGGGGCGTGAACAAGCACATCGAGAGCATCCTCGAGCGTCTCGCCGATGCCGGCTACCTTGCCGTCGCCCCGCATCTCTACCACCGCGGCGCACAGACCTCCTTCACCGACTTCCCGTCCGCGAAGGATGCGCTCATGGCACTCGACGGCACAAGCATCGGCCACGACGTACGTGCCGCCGTCGACTACAGCCGATCCGAGGGAGCAGACAAAGTCGGCTCCCTCGGATTCTGCATGGGCGGCACCGCATCCCTGTGGTGTGCCGCCGTACCCCTCGTCGATTCCGCTGTCACGTACTACGGTAGCGGCGTTGCAGAAGCCCGATGGGATGGGATTGCCGCAGGCACCGAACTTGCAGCGCAACTGCAGGTCCCGTGGCTCGGTCACTACGGCGACCTCGATCCCAGTATCCCGCCGGAGAGCGTCGAGCAATTGCGCGCAACCGCGTCCGATCTCGCCCGGGTGTACCGCTATGCCGACGCCGGCCACGCGTTCAACAACGACACTTCGGCCAGCCACTACGCCCCGAACTCTGCTGCCATCGCGTGGACCCGCACTATGGAGTTCTTCAACGAAACCCTGTGATTGCCAGCGTGTGTCAGGGCACCCGCTTGACCACCGTGCCGGTGATCTCGTCCTGAATCTGGTCGGCATCCATTGCCAGACTCTGCGCGCGACGCGATCGAGTGAAGTAGTAGATGCCGATCACGGCCACAACAAACGGAACTCCGAACACCAGCGTCATCTTGAAATCCTCGACCCACAATGTCGTGACGAGGATCGCGACCATGAGGACACCACCCAGTATCGTCCCCACCGGGAAGAACGGAATCGTGAACGAGAGGGTTCGTCCTTCGCTTGCCATCCGCTTGCGAAAGAACCAGTGCGTCACGAAGATCAGCAGCCACGTCGCCATCGCCCCGAACATCGACAGCGAGATCATCAAGGTGAATGCCTGCTCGGGAAAGAGCACGTAGACGATGGTTGCGACGGCGATACCCGACGTCGACAGCAGCAAGGCATTGACCGGTGAGCCGTTGGCCCTGACCTTGCCGAGAATGGCCGGCGCGTCACCAGCACGGGAGAGCGAGAACATCATTCGCGAAGACACGTACAGCTGACTGTTCATCGCGGACAGCGCGGCGATGATCACCACGAAGTTCAGCACACTGTCTGCGCCCGGAATCTTCACAACCTGCATCACCGTGACGAAAGGGCTTCCGCCACTCAATATCTTGTCCATCGGAGCGATTGCCAGAATCAGGGCAAGCGTTGCGATGTAGAAGACGAACAGTCGGACGATCGTCACACGGAACGCCTTCTTCACCGCCACCGCGGGGTTTTCCGCCTCACCGGCTGCAATGGCGATCATCTCGATGCTCAAGTAGCTGAAGATCGATACGATCACGGCAAACCACATGCCGGACAAACCATTCGGGAAGAATCCGCCACCGGCCGTGTAGTTGTGAAATCCGTAGTCCGGGTTCCCGCTACCGAACACTACGTACGCTGCCATCACGATGAACGCCACGATCGCGAAGACCTTGATCGTCGAGAACCAGTACTCCATCGTTCCGAAGGCCTTGACGTTGAACATGTTCACGCCGATCAGCACTCCGGAGAACAACACGATCCACAGCCATGACGGTACGTCGGCGAACCAGAACTGCATATATTCACCGATTGCGGTGACCTCGGTACCGACCGCGAGGACGATGCACGACCAGTAGAGATAGCGAACGAGGAAGCCGATCAACGGTCCGACGTAGAACTCTGCGTACGCACCGAACGAACCTGATGTCGCATGTGCAACAGTCATTTCGGCGAGGGCACCCATCAGCAGGAGGGCGATCAACCCGCCGATCGCGTAACTGATGATGACGCTCGGGCCGGCAAATCCGATGGCGAACTTACTGCCGAGGAAGAGTCCGGTGCCGATTGCACCGCCGAGCGCGATCATGCTCATCTGCTTGGGGCCGAGTTCGCGTTTGAGACCTGATTCTCGCTGCTGAATGTTTTTGAAATCACTCATGAAAGCTCCTTGCGAAAGGCGGTACCTCCCGGTCCGCGGAAACTTGGAAGAATCAGGTGACTGCGTCGCGCTCGCGGAATTCGGGGCGATCCCAGGACTTGTTCTCGAGGATGTCTCGCAACACGTCGACGGCGTTCCACACGTCGGCGTATCCGAGATAGAGCGGAGTGATACCGAACCTCAGCACTCCTGGTTCGCGGTAGTCGCCGATGACGCCCCGCGCGATGAGAGCCTTCATGATGGAATAGCCCTCGGGATGAACAAAACTCACGTGCGATCCACGACTCTCGTGTTCGCGCGGCGTGATCAACTGCAAACCGTAATCAGCGCAACGCTCCTCGACGAGGCTGATGAAGAGATCGGCCAGCGCGAGCGACTTGCTGCGGATGTCGGCCATGTCAGCTTTGAGCATGACGTCGAGACCACACTCGACGAGTGACAACGACGTGATGGGTTGAGTACCACTCAGAAACCGTCGTATTCCTGCGCCGGGTTCGTAGGCCGACTCCATCGCAAATGGTCGCGCGTGCCCCCACCACCCGGACAGCGGCTGGATTCCGGTGTTCTGATGGCGACGGTTGACCCAGATGAATGCAGGTGAACCCGGACCACCGTTGAGGTACTTGTACGTACACCCCACCGCGAAGTCGGCGTCGGCACCGCTCAGATCGACAGTGACGGCGCCGGCCGAGTGTGCGAGATCCCAGATCATGAGGGCGCCACGTTCCTGCACTGCTGCAGTGACTTCCGTCATCGCATACAGGTTTCCGGTGCGGTAGTTGACGTGCGACAACATCACTACGGCGGTGTCCGGTCCTACTGCTTCGGTGAGGTCGCCCGGTTGGTCGATCAGGCGTAGTTCGTATCCCTGATCGAGCAGCGAGATGATGCCCTCCGCAATGTAGAGGTCAGTGGGGAAATTGTCGCGCTCGGAGACGATCACCTTCCGGCTGGGATCCTGAGCAGCCGCGATGGACAGCGCGGAGGCCAATGCCTTGAACAGGTTGATCGACGTCGAATCCGTTACTACCACTTCGCCTTCACCTGCTCCCAGCAACGGGGCAAGTTTGTCACCGAGGCGGACCGGGAGGTCGAACCATCCAGCCTCGTTCCAACTGCGAACCAAGCCGTTGCCCCACTCGTCGCCGATCACTCTCGCGGCGCATTCCTGCGCGGCAATGGGACGCGCGCCGAGCGAGTTTCCGTCGAAGTAGAGAACGCCCTCCGGAATCGCGAACTCGCGGCGGAACTCCCTCAGGGGATCCACTGCGTCGGCCTTGACGCAGTCTTCCAACGAAAGTGTGGTTGTCGATGTCATGACGATTCTTCTCCTGCATGTGTCGGCGTTGAGGGTGATGAAGGCAGAGTCCGGAGCACGGCGCGTACCGGGCTGGCATCGAGGTCGAGGAACTTCAGCGGCAGTGCGATCAACTCGTAGTAGCCTTCGTCGACGTCGTCGAGGCAAAGTCCTTCGAGGATCGCGACGCTACGATCGCTTGCCGCGTGGTGCCCGTCCATGGTCTTGCTGTCCATCGGATCGAACGAGGCGCCGTCGATTCCGATCAGAACTCCACCGCGGTCGGCGAACCAGTGGGTCAGCTCCGGAGATACACCGGCGAAGTCGTTGTCCCACTCGCGCGGGTACTTCGGGTACGTCCTCAGAATCAGCCGCTGCGGCAGATGTCCGCCGAGTCGCTCCACCGTCTCTTCGACGGGCCTGATGCAGGCGGCACCGTCGACCCCCGTCATGTCGACCACCAGTGCTTCGCCGAGATAGGGCTCGAGGGGAACGGAACCAATGGTCGCGCCGTCGATGCGAGTGTGCGCCGGCGCATCGGCGTGAGCACCGATATGCGGAGTGGTGGTGATTCGGTTGATGGTGACGGCGTCACTGCCGCCGAGGTCGGACGTGACAGCGCGGGTGAAGGCGGTATCGCCTGGCCACACGGGCGTCGATTCGGAGATCGGCGGGCTGATGTCGATCAACCGCGCCCTCCAGTCGCCCGTGTGTCCGTCGCCCGTGTGGCGGCCGATCCTCGGAAACATCCAGACCCCTTCGTCGCAACAGTCGACTGTGTCGATCTCGACCGTTTGATAATTCGATGTGTTTGGCAAAAGCTAGGATCATCGACGGGCGCGGTCAATAGATGCTGAATATTTTCGCGACGGCAGGGAGAAATCGGATGATAAATGCGATCGAACGGGCAGCTGCCGCAGCTCGGCCGAATCATGTTCGGCTCGACGACGTCGATACAGCGATTCTCCGCGAACTCGTCCGGGATGCACGCATCCCCAACAACGCACTCGCCGAGAAGGTCGGGATAGCGCCGTCGACCGCTCTGGCGCGGATGCGTGCGCTACGCGAATCGGGCGTCATCAAGGGGTTTCACGCAGACATAGACCTCGAGCTACTCGGCCTCGAGATCTCGGCGATGGTGTCGATTCTGATTCACTCCCACGCCAGGAGCCGGATGACGGAAATTGCCGAGCACCTGAGCGGATTGGATTCCGTTCAGCGAGTGTTCCTGATGAGTGGGGACCGTGATCTCCTGGTACACGTGTCGTGTGAATCCCCCACTCGGCTTCGCGATTTCGTCAGCGCGCACCTCAACGATCCGGCCATCGCCAATACCCAGACCAACCTGATCTTCAGCGAACTGAGTCAAGGCGGCTGAACTGCAGCTGTCGCCAAGGCGTCTTCGAGTGCTTCCGAGATCGGCACCTCGATTCGAACTTCTCCCCACTAGAGTCGAACAGCATGTTGCCACTCGGGTTGTCCATGCTCTGGGAATCGGTGGAGTCGGAAGCCGCTCTGAAGCAGCGATTCGGATTCAACAGCTTCGGCGCAGCCACCCATTGGGTCTCGGCGGTACTCGAGCAGACTTGGGGATTGACGGCCCTCGAGTGCTCGCGAATGGCGATCAGTGACCAGAACGCGATTGTGTGGGTTGCGAGCGACCGAGGTGGGCTGGTGGTGAAGTGGTCGCGCGACACAGAGCGCTTCGCGAACCTGGAGGCGTCGACGCGCCTGCTGAGCGCACTCGCCGCGCAGGGCGTGCCCGTTCCGTCACCAATCACGTCCCTGAACGGATTGGACCGGGAAACACTGTTGGACCGGGAAACACTGGAAGGGCCTTCGTGCGCAGTGTCATTCACCGTACTGCCGGAGTTGGCGGGAGATTGGTTGGACGTGCAAGACCGCGCGGCGGTCCGTTCGGCAGGAGCATGTCTGGCAGAAATACACCGAACGCTCGGCGCCACCCATGTCGACGGATCGGTTTTCTCGTCGCGCAGCACCGGGTTGAAGGAGCGCATCGGTGGTTGGCTCGCGAATTTCGACCGCGGGTTCGCGCCTGAGGCAACGCGTAGGCTCGTGGGCCTCCTGGCGCGTGCGTCCGAGCTCGATGACCAAACACAACTGGTACACAACGACTTCCGTGCAGCCAACATCTTGACTCGAAACTCTCGGACCACCGGAGTACTCGACTTCGACGACGTGGTGATCGACCACCGGGTGAGCGACCTGGCCAAGGCAAGCGTCTATCTGGGCACCCTGTTCACCGATTGGCGACCGACACCGATCGCGGTACGGCAGAGCCTGCGCGCCGGCTACGAATCCGTCCGTCCCCTCAGCCGATCCGAGACAGAATGGTTCGAGATCCTCGAACTGTGGCACGGCCTGATGGCGATCCCGGGTGAGAACGACACCGCCGGTTGGGCATCAGCGTTGTGACAAAAGTGGGGACGCCGGTACCGGCGTCCCCACTTCGCTTCTGATCACATCAGGATCCGGCGCGGATCCATTCTTCGAGATGCGGCGCCTCGGTACCGATCGTCGTGCCGTCGCCGTGACCGGTGTGAACCTTGGTCTCGGCGGGGAGCGCGAACAGCTTGTCGCGAATGGACCCGATGATGGTCGGGAAGTCGGAGTACGACCGCCCCGTTGCGCCGGGTCCACCGGAGAACAAGGTGTCGCCGCTGAACAGTTCCCCCGCCTCGGGCAGGTAGAGGCAGGTCGACCCCGGGGAATGGCCCGGTGTGTGGATGGCCAGAATGTCCGTACCCGCCACAGCAATACGCTGATCATCTTCCAAGCTCAGATGCTTCACCCCGGGGTGAGTCATCTCCCAGAGGACATCGTCGGCCGGGTTCAGGTAGATCGGAGCGTCGAGCTTCTCGGCCAGCTCCGGCGCAACCGTGACGTGATCGTTGTGACCGTGGGTGCAGACGATTCCGATCACCTTGCGTCCACCGACAGCGTCGATGATCGGCCGCGCGGTGTGCGCTGCGTCGACGATCACCACTTCGTTGTCGTCACCGATCAGCCAGATGTTGTTGTCGACGTCCCATGTTCCGCCGTCGAGGCTGAACGTGCCCGAGGTGACGACGCGATCGACACGCAATGTCACAGGACCACCACCGAACGAAGGACCTCGCCGCGGTGCATCGTCTCGAAGGCCTTCTCGACCTCGTCGAGCTTGATGCGCTCGCTGACGAACTTCTCGAGCGGCAGACGCCCCTGCTGGTACAGGTCGACCAGAACGGGGAAGTCACGCTCGGGCAGGCAGTCGCCGTACCACGACGACTTGAGGGCTCCGCCGCGCGAGAAGAAGTCCACCAGAGGCATTTCCAGCTTCATGTCCGGCGTCGGAACTCCCACCAGCACTACGGTTCCCGCGAGGTCGCGGGCGTAGAACGCCTGCTTCCAGGTCTCGGGACGGCCGACTGCGTCGACAACCACGTCGGCGCCGAAACCTCCGGTCAGCTCCTGGACTGCTTCGACGACGTCGTCGACCTCGGTCGCATTGATCGTGTGCGTGGCACCAAGTTCCGTGGCCCACTCCAGCTTTCGTGGATCCCGGTCGATGGCGATGATGGTATTGGCACCGGCCAGGCGTGAACCCATGATCGCTGCGTCGCCGACGCCGCCACACCCGATCACAGCCACCGAATCACCGCGTCCGACGTTGCCGGTGTTCATCGCGGCACCCATGCCGGCCATGACGCCGCAACCGAGCAGTCCGACGACAGCCGGATCGGCCGAGGCGTCGACCTTGGTGCACTGGCCTTCGTGAACCAGCGTCTTGTCTGCGAATGCGCCGATGCCGAGTGCCGGCGTCAGTTCGGTGCCGTCTTCGAGCGTCATCTTCTGCTCGGCGTTGAACGTGTCGAAGCAGTACTGCGGGCGGCCACGCTTACACGCACGACACTGCCCGCATACGGCACGCCAGTTGAGGACGACGAAGTCGCCCACCTCGACGTGAGTGACACCGGGGCCGACGCTCTCGACGATGCCCGACGCCTCGTGCCCGAGCAGGAACGGGTACTCGTCGTTGATTCCGCCGTCGCGGTAGGTCAGGTCGGTGTGGCACACACCGCACGCTGCAATGGCGACCACTACCTCGTTGGCGCCGGGATCGGGAATCGTGATGGGGACGATTTCGACGGGGGCACTCTTGGATCGGGCGATGACGCCGCGTACCTGCTGTGGCATGGCTTTGCTCCTGGCTTCGTGCGATTGAGGACGTGTCGTCACATGGCGCCGTGTTTTCACATTGCGATATGTGCACTCGTTGAAAGGTTAGCCCGAAGCAGGTGCCCGCAACCCTGGTCGAACTGACTGACCGACCTGGCCGAAAGGACTAGGGTGCAGGCTTCACGCCGGCCTCCGCGCCCGCGGCGGCCGCCGCACCCCGACTCTCGACGCTCAATTTCCGCAGGACCCCGGCAACATGAAACTTGACTGTGCTCTCACTGACGCCGAGTCGCTCCGAGATTGCCTTGTTGCGCCGTCCGGCCACCAGATGCTCGAGTACCTCGAACTCCCGCGGTGCCAGTTCGGTGAGTACGTCGCGGTTCGGCAGCGCGACTGGGGCGTCGAGCGGGATGGTTGTGCTGATCCGGTTCCCCCACCCGGGCGTCGACTCGGATTCGACGGTTCCGCCCAAAGTCTCTACCCTCGAACGTAATTGGCGTTCCACGTCGATCACATCGGCTTCACCACCACCGTCGTCGCGGATGTCGATCGAGAGCGAAGCCGCGTCGAGGGTCCAGGCCACCCGGATTCGCGAGAGCGTCTGCTGATCCGACAAGGCCAAGACCGCGCCGCGGACGACCGCGCGGGCGCCGTGCGCCACTTCACCGGGTAACCCACGCCCGTCGACGGGTGGCTCCACCAACTCCAACGCGATTTCCCGATGCTTGAGCAGCGAACGCAATTCCCCACGCATCCGCGCAAAAGCGGTGGTGGTCGACTCCTCGGCCAACTCGCGGTGCACGTCGACGGCCGAACGCAGGCCGATCAGGGCCGAAGCTGCAGTCTCCCTGGCCGAGGTTCGAGCACGCGTGTCGTCGAGATCCGCCGAGCGCAGCGTCGCCAGCATCGTCTCGAGGGTGGCCGCATGCACCTCCGTCATCTCTGCCACGGTGCGTGCACGCTCGGACGACGCTGCCCGCGACTCGGCGAGATATGCCGGACTCGCGTTCCGCACCTGGAGCTGAATTCCGGTTGCAGTCACCGCGAACAGTGCCTGGATCAATTCGAGGGATGCCGCCTTCACCGGTCCGGGGTGCGGCGTCAGCACGAGTAGGGTGTCTGTTCGATCGAGCATCGCGAGCACTTCACGGTCCCGGCCGGCGATAGCGCATTTTCCCCGAAATATCTGTCCGACAGTGAGATCCGTGCGGATACGGTCGAGTTCGGCGATGGTCACACGATCGACGACAGCTGGATCCCCGGCAACCTTGCGCGGCCTACCGGTGCACTCACGGGTGAAGATCACCAGAGAGGTGTGCGGCGCCATGTCCGCGATCAGCGTCGAAAATCGTCGGCCGATTTCGGGAAGTGGTCCCACCAACACGTCTCGAAGGGCGGTGATCAGTAGCGCATTGTCGGTGGTGCTCACCGTTCAACGATAACCATCCGGTTCACTGGTGCAGCGTGGTCTTCATGAGCATCACGTTGTAGTCGGACCACGTGGTGGCGAGAAAGTAGAGGTCCTGCCCCTGCGACCAGGGGTGCATGTACGCGCCGTAGAGTCCCGGAACCTCGTCGGTGCCGATCACGACGTCCGGTGCGCTCCACGGGCCGGTCAGGTCCGAGGCCGTCCGCAGCACCAGCGCTCCCCACTCGTTGGAGTACATCGCGACGAACTTTCCGAGATAGTTGTTGTACTGCACCGACAGTTCGCTGACATCCCCGTCGAGAACTACTGCAGCGGCAGCAGGATTGTTGGGGACCCATGCCTTTCCGTCCCAGTATTCGTACGCCGCGACGTCCGCGATGGAGGCTTCCTTGACTCGCGAGAGACGCCCCTCGCCAAAGCGTCCGGCGGGGGTGCCGAAGTTGTAGACGTAACCACCGTCTTTGACGAAGGACCCCATCTGGAAGTTGTCGTTACCTGTCAACGGCAGATAGGGCCGGGACGAGGCCGGTTCGATCTGCCAGGTCTCACCGTTGTCGTGCGAGGACGCGATCTGCGAGAAGTTGGTGACCCACTCGCCCGACCCTCCCCACGAACGTATCGACATGTAGTTGACGTACTGAACGCCGCCCACGGAGATACCCGTCGTCGGAATGCTGCTGGTTTCGACGCCGGTGACTTTCAGACTTCCGATGATCTCGCGCGAGTGATTCGGTCGGTCGGTCGGTGAGGAGTCGATGTTCATGCCGTCGGACAGATTTCCGTCCGAGCTACGGAACAGGACGTTGCTGCGCCAGTCGCCGACCACCCCGGAGCACAGAGGGTCAGATCCGATACCGACGGTGTCACCGAAAGCTGTCAGGACCTGACCTGCGCCGTTGTCCCACATGATGCCCAGATCCGTGCCGAGAACGTTGAACCGCTCGACGGTTTGGTTGGGGCTCAGCGCGCCCGTGATGTACTCGACCGCCGAGGTGCGGCCTTGCAATTCCGGCAGTTTGCCATCCGTGCCGTTGAGCCAGGGAATCGGATTGGTCGGCCCACCTGATTGATCCAAGCTCCCGGTGACATTGCAATCCCACGGGGATGCATTGGCCTGGGTCGCCCCCAAGACCGCGGTCGACGCGAGTACACACGTCACTGCTGCTGTCGATATCTTCCGCATCCGGCGCATCGCTCCCCTTTCGCGGGGGAGATCCGGACTCTACGAGGTGTGTTGCTCGACCGGATCGGTTCATCCACCCACGAGAACACAAGGTAACAGGTAAATCGGTCAATCAGGACAAAACGGGCTTATTCGGTGGAGATGGATTTCAACCATTTCTCCATCACGGCTGCGGCAATCTCGAGTCCCTGCGACTCGGCTGCACTCAACTGCTGCATGAAGATGCGCGGACCGTCCGCTCCCAGCGAAGCATGCAGCGAATCGCGGTACTCGGCCAGTTCCATCCACTCGCGCGCCACCGCGGAGGACGCTTCGAGGTGAAACTGAACGGCGTAACTCTGCTTGTATCGGAAGAGTTGATTCGGATACTTGGCTGAACCAGCGAGCCGCACCGCGCCGTTCGGAATGTCGAAGGTATCCGAATGCCATTGCATTGCAGGAAATGTGGAGGGCAGATCTCCCCACACGGGATCTTGCCGGCCCTCGACAGTCAAGGTGATCTCCTCAACTCCGACTTCAGGCACAGCGCCCGTGTAGACGCGAGCACCCAGCGCCGCGGCGAGCAACTGCGAACCCAGACACACTCCCCACACCGGGACGTCGCTCTCGACCAGATCGCGAATGTATTCGATCTCGGATGCCAACCACTCGACCTCGCCCTGATCGCCGACGCCCATCGGCCCGCCCATCACGATCACGGCGTCGAACCGTCGATGTGCCGGAAGCGGGTCGGTGCCCAGAAGAACAGTCTGCACGTCTCCGTAGCTCTCCAGGACAGGCGAATACGCCGCTGGGGGTTCACACTGCGCGTGTCGTAGTTCCAGAAAATGCATGTAGGCAATTCCTCTCGAATCCGGTGCCGAAAGCCTATGGTTCTATTCGACATAAGGCACATCGACGGCGTCGGATGTGCTCTGCGCTCGAATCTCCGCTTTCATCGCCCCTTTACCGACAAGGAACGTCTGTGCGCGCACCACACCTCTTTTCGACATCGATTCGCCCGCCCTCAACTGCCGTTCGCATCGGACTCAGCGCATTCGCCTTGGCGTCACTTGCCGCGTGCTCAGGAACAAGCACCGACAGCGAGGCCGAATCAACATCCACCGCGACCACCACTGCAACCTCGACAACTCAACCCACGACGACTCAGGCTCCATTGACCACCTCGGTGATCGGTACGACGAATTCTCCACTGGCCACGACCCCAGTCGCCGCGGAAGTGACGCCCGCTGCAGCTCCCGCGGTCATGCCCAACGTCGTGTGCATGAATCTTCAAGACGCACAGGACACCATTCAGTCGGCCGGAGTCTTCTTCTCCAGAAGTGCTGACGCAACCGGCGCGGGTCGACGCCAACTGGTCGATTCCAACTGGATTGTCGTCGATCAGACACCCTCTGCCGGAAGTCCTTTCGGGGAAATCGAAGCCGTGCTCTCGGCCGTGAAGATCGGCGAACCGAACCCCTGCTGATCGGCTGAGTTCTCGAACTTCGCAATTCCGGGAACACTGCGCCTTACTTGACAACTACCTCCGACCTCCTTCACTGTAGTCAACATTACGAGTATCCAATATATTGGATGCGAAAGGTTGGATTGCAACATGAAGGTGCCACGAATACGGCAGAGCGCCAGCTCTCCGGCGTCCATGAGCGACCCCGTCATCGGAATACTCGGAGGCATGGGGCCCGCCGCTACTGCCGACTTCTACTCCAAACTCGTTGCGCTGACACCAGGTTCGACGGATCAGGAGCACCCCAAAGTTGTCATCTGGGCCGATCCCACCGTTCCCGACCGGACATTGGCACTCACCGAGAACGGCCCTGACCCCACCCCCTGGCTGATCCGCGGTGCGCGCGTTCTCCGAGAGTCGGGCGCGACGACGCTCGCCATCCCATGCAATACCGCCCACGCCTTCCTGCCCGCCATCTCGTCCCAACTGGGACTTCCCGTCGTCCACATGATCGACGAAGTCACTCGGCACATCCGGACGCTCTCACCCGCCGTCACATCCGTCGGACTATTGGCCACCACGGGGACGGTCCGCACCGGGTTGTATCAACAATGGCTGTCGGAATACTCGATCGACGTCCTGGTGCCCGGACCTGCGATCCAGGACGAACTGGTGATGCCGGCGATCCGAGCAATCAAGAGCGGCAACGTCGAAGACGAGACCACCGACAAGCTCGTCAGGGCCGCTGATCTTCTCGTCGAATCGGGCGCGCAGGTCGTCGTGGCCGGATGCACCGAGATTCCGCTCGGACTGCCCGCCGACGCCACAACCTGTCAGATCATCGATCCGGCAACAATTCTCGCCCGCGCTCTGCTCCGGCGGGTTGCAGATGCCCGGAGACACCCTTCGATGGTCGTTTCGGGCTGACCTGCAGCGGGGAGGCTGCAGAGTACGATATCCAGTATGTTGCGTGGCGGTAAACCGGTTGAGCGAGCACGAATGAGCGACATCGCTCTCGAACGCATTCGCGAAGCGATCGTCACCGGTGAACTGGCGCCGGGCTCGAAGATCAAGGACAGCGAACTCGCCGAGTATCTGGGACTGAGCAGAACTCCGGTCCGCGAAGCGCTCGCAAGGCTTGTCGACACCGGACTCGTGGAAGCGAAACCCGGTGCGTACACGCGCATCACCACCCTCGACCGCGGCGACGTCGAGGCAACACTCGCAGTCATCGAAGCTCTCGACCAACTGGCCGTCGTCACCGCTGTACCGAATCTCACCGACGAGATGATCGGGGCGATGCGTTCGGCCAACAAGGACTTCGCTGCCGCCGTCAAGCGAAACGACATAGGCCGAGCCCTGACCGCTGACGATCGCCTACACAGCGTCATCATCGATGCTGCGGCGAATCCGCTGTTGAAGAAGCTGATCCACCAAGTGCACCCACAAATTCACCGCATCTACTACCGCAAGTTCTCGAGCCTCCTCGGGAGCCAGGACTCCGTCGATCATCACAACAGGCTGATCAAGCTGTGCGCAGACCACGATGCCGAGTCGGCAGCGACGCTGTCAGCCGAACATCGACGCCATCTCGGCGGGCTGATCGGCGAACTTTTCGACGCCGACGAGTTCGCGCTCTCGGACTGACCGAGTCCGGGTACAAGTTTCGGCGCTTGCCTATATTGGTCATTGCCGATATAAATGACTGGTGCATGCATTCGACGTTCTCGGAGACCCAGTGCGGCGACGAATCATGGAACTCCTGTCCGGCGGCGAGCGCTCGGCGGGTCAGATCGCCGAAGTCGTGGCAGCGGAGTTCGGAATCTCGCAACCGACCGCGTCCGGACACCTGCGAGTACTCCGAGAAAACGGATTCGCCACCGTCCGCAGTGAAGGCACCAGGCGTCTCTATGCCGTCGAGCCCGCGCCATTGCAAGAAGTGGACCAATGGCTCGACGGATTCCGGCAGTTCTGGAGCGGCCCTCTCGACGCATTGGCCACAGAACTCGCACGCGGGAAACGACGCGGCTCGAAGCGGAGCAGATCTTCACAATCGAATTCTTCCGACGAAGGAGACTCACAATGACCGAGATCGCGAACCAGGACACCAGCCTCACCGCGGTGGAGCGGAGCATGGGTAACCGCGACATCGCAGAAGGTTCGGCTCGAACTGCCGTACTCAAGCGCCGCTACAACGCGTCGGTCGACGACGTCTGGGACGCCATCACGACCCCTGACCGCATCAACCGCTTCTTCCTCCCGGTGAGCGGAAACTTCCAGGTGGGCGGCTCGTACGCCTTCGAAGGCCAGGCAAGTGGCGAGATCCTGGCCTGCGACGCCCCACACCTGCTGCGACTGCAGTGGACACCGCCCGGCGATCGTGGATACAGCGATCAGGTCGAGATCCGGCTGACTGCCGACGGCCCCGACGCCACCTGGCTCGAGTTGGAGCACGCCTCCGTCGCCGATGTCTTCCGTAACGACCCGGACACCGGCTGCTACGGCGTCGGAACCGGCTGGGAAGGCCCACTTCACTACCTGGGCGAATACTTGCGCGGCACTCTCCCTGATGCGCCGAGCACCGAGTGGTACACCTTCGACGAAGCAGAGGAGCTTCGTCTGGCCAACTTCCGAGGGTGGGAGTGGGCAAAGATCGAGGCAGAGCACGGCGGCCGATAACGCCCAATTCTTCGAAAACGGTCACAGGATGGCCGTTTGCTTTGTATCGTGACCGAGCTGGACGTATGTCCAGCAGTTTTGGTGGCTCCCTTTCGTGCCACACCTGCTTCGGTCCACGAGAAGAGAGCTCCACATGGCGCCACAACCCGTAGTCGACAACGCGGCCACGACGCGACGCACGCACATCATCCGGACAGTTCTCGCTGTCCTCGTCATCGCACCGCTGTCGATTGCGGCGTTCTACATGTGGGCACTGTGGGATCCGGGCGACACGGTCAACCGCTTGCCCGTCGCCATCGTCAACGCCGATGCGGGCACAGAACTCGACGGAACACGTCTGCAAGCCGGCGATGAAGTTGTTGCCGCGCTCGTCGAGAGCGGAGACGTTGCATGGAAGGTCGTCTCGGAACAGGAAGCCGCCGACGGCGTCAACGACGGCACCTATTACTTCTCGGTCGTCATTCCGAAAACTTTCAGCGCGGATGTGGCCAGTGCCGCATCGGGTTCGGGCCGCAAGGCCGAACTCGACGTCTTGTACAACGACTACAACAGTCTGGTCGCCGGCCCGGTCGGTGAAAGCATCATCGCTCAGGTGCGCTCGGCGGTCTCCGAGTCGATCGGCGAGCAGTCCATCGACCAGGTGCTGGTCGGGTTGGGTGAACTCGGAACAGGATTCGGTGAAGCAGCAGCAGGAGCGCAACAGCTGTCCGATGGATCCTCCGAAGCGCTTGCCGGAACCAACGAGCTCTACGCTGGAAGCAAGGAACTCGCCACCGGCATGGGCGAAGCAAATCAGGGCGGCAAGGAGCTGGCCGCCGGAGCCGGCGAGCTGGCTGCCGGAGCTCGCGAAGCTGCTGCAGGCTCGGGCGAGCTGAGCAGCGGACTCAACCAGTTGGTCGGGGGCACCGACGAACTCGGCGCAGGCGCCCGACAGATCAGCGAAGTGGTCGACATGGTCACCACCCCGGTACTCGACCTCGCGGGGTCCTCGGACGCCGTCGTCGGTCAGATCGACGCCCTCACGTCGATGCTTCGAAACTCGGCCGATCCGGTCTCCGCCGGACTCGTCGAAGCCCTGGGTGGACTGCGGGCTTCCCTGACTGCACAACCGTCGGACGACGACGTGATCGGTCAGCTCGGTCAGCTTCGCGACGGCGCGCGGGAAATCTCGCGGCAGCTCACTGATCCGAGCAGCGACTACCGTGGTGGGCTCCTTGCCGCCGCGGCCGGTGCAGGTGAACTCAACACCGGCCTGGGCCAACTGTCCGACGGTGCAGGCCAACTCGCTACCGGTGCACAGGAACTCTCCACCGGGCTGGGGCAGTTGGACACTGGAAGTATTGCGCTCCGTGACGGTCTCGGGCAGCTATCGGCCGGCGTCGGCGAGCTCGACGCGGGCAGCGCGGAACTCGCCACCGGTTTGTCCGACGGTGCCGCCCAGGTACCGCAGTTCACGGACGACGAGCGCGCCACCACGGCCAATCTCCTCTCCTCCCCGGTTGCCGTCGACGCGCGGAACAACTATCCCGCAGCCGGTTTCGGGCCGGGAGCCGTCCCTGCCGTGATCTCGGTGGCACTGTTCCTGTGCGGAATTCTCACGTGGTTCGTCGTCCGCCCACGACGCGGACGTTCACTGAACTCGCACACCAGCGTGGTACGTGAGGGGCTGCGCCGCTACCGCATTCCCGCCCTGGTCACCTTGGTCGCGGCGCTCGTGTTGTCGGTGGTGTCACTGACCGTGGCAAACGTCGAACCACCTAGTGTTCTGGCGATGATCGCAGTGATGATCCTGGTGGGTGCCGCCGCGGTCAGCTCGGGCAGGCTCTTCACCGTTGTGTTCGGTGCCGTCAACGGAACCTTCATCGCTCTGGGCGCCTTGATGATTCAGATCTTCGCCTTCGGCGCGGTATACCCCATCGAACAGATGCCGACGGTTCTGCAGTGGCTGCACGCTCTGATGCCACTCACGTGGGCGCGCAACGCCATGCGCATGGTCCTTGTCGGATACTACGGCCCGAAATTCTGGGTGGCGGTAATCGCTCTGGCTGCCTTGGTGATCGGAGCCGTCCTGTTCACCATCTGGTGGCGCCGCCGACAAGAACCGCCGACCGACGCCGATGACGACGCGCCGATCACCGAGGAGATCGTGTACCTCCAGCAAACGCAAGCGTGAGCCGGATCAGCGAACGAGCGTCGTACGCATCAACATGACGTTGTAGTCGGCCCACGTGGTGGCAAGGAAGTACAGATCCGAACCACTGGACCACGGGTGGATGTATGCGGCGTAGATACCGGGAACCTCGACCAGATTGACCAGTGTCTCCGGTGCCGTCCACGGACCGACCGGACTGGGAGCGGTTCGCATCACGATCGAACTGAACGCATCGGCGTACATCGCCACGAACTTGCCGAGGAACTCGTTGTACTGAACTGAGATCTCCCCGATGCGGCCGTCCATGACGGGTACGGCCGCAGCGGGATCGGCAAGGATCCAGCCGTTTCCGTTCCAGTACTCGTAGGCGGAAAGATCGAGGATCGCCCCCTCGGGCACGCGAGAAAGTCGAACCTCGCCGGATCGTCCCGCGGGGGTTCCGTAGTTGTAGACGAACCCGCCGTCCTTCACCATCGAGCTCATCTGGAAGTTCTCGCTACCGGCGACGGGGGCGACACCCGCGGGAAGAACCCCACCGATGTTGGGGCGCAGAGTTTCCGGACGAGTGGTCCACGTTTCGCCGTTGTCCAAGGAGGTGGCAATCTGCGAGTAGTTCGTGCTCCACTGCCCGGCCTCGCCCCAGTTACGCACCGACATGTAGCTCAGATACTGCACACCGTTCACTGTGATGCCGCTCGTGGGGATGCTGGAGGCCTCGACACCCGGAATCTTCAGACCGGAAATGATCTCACGCGCCTGACCTGTGCCGTCCATCGGCGCACTGTCGATGCGCATACCGTCGGCCAGTACCCGATCCGAGCTGCGGAAGAGTACATTGCTTCGCCACTCGCCCACCAAACCGTCGCAGCCGGGGTTACGACTGAGCCCGGTGGTATCGCCGAAAGCGGTCAGAATCTGCCCCGCACCGTTGTCCCACATGATGCCCAGGTCGGTACCCAGGACATTGAAGCGATCAACGGTCTTGTTTGGACTGTATGTCCCGGTGACCTTTTCGATCGCGGCAGTACGACCGGACAGACCTGGCAACCCTCCGGTGTTGCCGTTGAGCCACGGTGCCGCATTGGCCGGACCACCGCTACTACCGACGCCACTGACTCCGACGCATCCCGGCGCAGCCATCGCCGGCGAAGCCACCACCGTGACGGCAGCAGCTGCCAGAGCAGCAACTACCCCGAACACCCCCAACGATCTCCCCGCGCGAAACATGACTCCCCCAAGGCCGGGATTGTTGGTGTTGTCGTCGTCGTTCCCCCCGAACCTCGGATAATCTAGCAACTGCAGTCACAGACAACCCAATCAGACAAAGGGACGAAAAGGCCTGAAAGTCATAGTAGTTCAGACTTTCAGGCCTTTTGGGACAGAGGAGATCGGTCAGTAGGTCAGCGCGCTCCGCTCGCACCGCCGTCGAGTGGAATCACCGCGCCGGTCAGATAAGCCCCGGCACGTGAAGCCAGGAAGATGGCAAGACCTGCGGCATCCTGGGGAGTTCCGACCCGGCCCAACGGGACCGAGTCCGCCACAGCCTTTGCACTCTGTTCGTCCTCGAGGAGGAATGCCATCATCTTCGACGGGAACGGGCCCGGCGCAATGGCATTGACCGTGATCTGTTCCCCCGCAAGCGTTGCCGCGAGCTTGCGCGTCAACATGTGCACCGCAGCCTTACTGGCTCCGTACGAGAAGTTCTCCGAACCCGACACCACGAGTCCGTCGATCGATCCGATATTGATCACGCGCGCGGGATCTTCCGCCGTGGCTGCAGACCGCAACTGCGGCAACAGCTTCTGCGTCAGGAGGAAGATTGCCTTGACATTGATGTCGAAAATCTTGTCGAAGCCTGCGGCCGGAAAATCGTCGACGGGAGCTCCCCACGTGGCACCGGCGTTGTTGACCAGTACGTCGAGCGTCGGCGAAACCTCGGCGACCTTCGCAGCGAGGCTCTCGACCCCCTCGTCCGTGGACAGATCGGCCGGATGCGAAATGCAGGTGCCGAACTCCGAAAGCTCTCGCGCGGCTTCGTCACAGGCTTCGGCTTTTCGGGCCGAAATGACGACCGTCGCTCCGCCTTCGACAAACCCGCGAGCGATCATGTATCCGATGCCGCGTGATCCACCGGTGACCACAACGGTCTTGCCACTGACGTCGAACAGTCCCTCGATCAAGCTCATGCGACCTCGAAAAGCCCGGCAGCACCCATACCGCCGCCGATGCACATGGTCACCACCACGAGCTTGGCTCCGCGCCGTTTTCCTTCAAGAAGAGCATGGCCGACCAGACGAGCCCCCGTCATTCCGTACGGATGGCCGACGGAGATACCGCCGCCGTCGACGTTGTACTTCTCGGGATCGATCCCGAGCTTGTCGCGGCAGTACAGGGCCTGAGAGGCGAAGGCCTCGTTGAGTTCCCAGAGATCGATGTCGTCGACCTTCAGCCCATGAAGATCCAGCAGACGCGGAATCGCGAACACCGGTCCGATGCCCATCTCGTCGGGAGCGCAACCCGCGACAGCCATGCCACGGTAGATACCGAGAGGAGCCAACCCGCGGCGTTGCGCCTCGCCTGCCTCCATCAGCACCGACGCCGAAGCGCCGTCGGAGAGCTGAGACGAGTTGCCCGCAGTAATGGACGAATGAGCACTGACAGTCCCGTCGGCCAGAACCGGTCGCAGACTCGACAGCCCTTCCAACGTGGTGGAAGCGCGGTTGCCTTCGTCGCGGGTCAGCGTCACGGACTCGCTGCGGATCTCACCGGTCTCCTTGTCCTGCACCTGCTTGATCGAGGGCAGCGGGACGATCTCGAGATCGAACCGACCTGCGTCCTGGGCCGCTGCGGTCCGCTGCTGGGAGACGAGCGCGAACTCGTCCTGCTGCTCGCGGGTGACTCCGTAGCGCTCGGCGACGATCTCGGCCGTGTGCAGCATCGGCATGTAGATCGACGGCTTGTTTTCCTTCAGCCACGGATCAGCCGCGCGGAAGTTGTTCATGTGATCGTTCTGGACCAACGAGATCGATTCGACTCCGCCGCCGACCGCGATCTGCATTCCGTCGTCCACGATCTGCTTTGCTGCGGTCGCGATGGCCATGAGCCCGGACGAGCACTGACGATCGATCGTCATTCCGGACACCGAGTCCGGAAGCCCGGCCCGCAGTACCGCTTGCCGCGCGACGTTGCCGCCGGAAGAGCCCTGCTGCAGCGCGGCGCCGAGGATGACGTCCTCGACCTCGCCGCCCTCGAGGCCCGCGCGCTGAACTGCATTCGAAATGGCATGTGCAGCAAGCTCTTGAGCCTGAGTGTTGTTGAACGCGCCGCGGTACGCCTTACCGATCGGGGTACGGGCGGTGGAAACGATGACAGCTTGCCTCATCGGGGAATCCTTTCGTCGAACACGAAGTGCTGTGCGCCTTTATTAACCGCCGGGGGTTAATAAAGGCGCACAGCAAGAATCAGGGCTGGAACACGACGCGACCGACCGTGGTGCCGTCGCCGAGGCGACCGATACCGTCGGCAACGTCCGTCAACGACAACCGCTCACTGATCAGTGGTTTGACCAAGCCGGCATCGGCGAGCCTGGTGAGCTCGACGTGGCAGTCGTCGATGGCCTGCTGGTTGTAGGCCTTGTACAGCCCCCAGTGCAGTCCGATGATCGAATAGTTCTTGATGAGAGCGTGATTGAGTGCCGGCTGCGGGATCGTGCCACCGGCGAAGCCGATGATGACGATCCGTCCCTCGAAGGCGATGCACTTGGTGGACTTCGCGTATGCGTCGCCGCCGACCGGATCGAAGACCACGTCGGCGCCCTTGCCGCCGGTGAACTCCTTGACCGCTGCCACGAAGTCCTCACTGTGACGGTCTACGACGAGGTCTGCGCCGAGCTTGCGCGCGTACTCGGCCTTGTCCGGGCCGCCGACGACACCGATCACCTTGGCGCCTGCCGCCTTGCCGAGTTGCACTGCCGCACTACCGACACCACCCGCAGCAGCGTGGACCAACAATGTCTCACCCTCGAGCAGTTGGGTGCGGCGATGCAGAGCGAACCACGCTGTCTGATAGCCGATGCTCAGAGCGGATGCTTCCGCGTCGTCGAGAGCCGACGGCGCCGGGAACGTGTTGTTCTGATCCAGTACCGAGTACTCGGCGAATCCGCCGGACGGCAGACTCGGATTACCGATCACCCGGTCCCCCACTGCGAATTTGGTCACCGATTCACCGACCGAGACCACTTCACCACACAGTTCGACACCGGGTGTGAAGGGCAGCGGCGGCTTGATCTGGTACTCACCCCGGCACATGAGGACGTCGGGGAAGTTGGCCGGAGCCGCCAGCACCTTGACCAACATCTCCGTCGCATTCGGGGTGGGATCCGCGGTCTCCTCCAACGCGAGCACATCGCGGGGTTGACCGAGTTCGTTGACGCGCCAAGCCTTCACAGCAATTCTCCAGACAGATAGTGGGTGAGTTTCAGGACGAGATCGGGAGGTCGACCAACTCGGCGAGGCGTGCCCGATGCTGATACGCGGTTCCCAGCGACAGCTGATCGCTCTTCGCCCGTTTGAGGTACAGGTGCGCCGGATACTCCCACGTCATTCCGATACCACCATGAAGTTGGACGCACTCCTCCGCAGCATGAACCGCGACGCCGCTGCAGAATGCCTGGGCCACCGCCGCTGCGATCGCCGCATCGGCGTCGCCGCGTGCATAGGTGTCCGCCGCATAGCGTGCTGCCGCGCCCGAAGAGCTGACTTCGAGCCAGAGATCGGCGAGGCGGTGCTTGATCGCCTGGTACGAACCGATCGCCCGGCCGAACTGCTTGCGCTCCTTCACATACGCGAGAGTCGTTTCGAGGCACCACTGAGCTACAGCGAACTGTTCGGACGCCAGAAGTGCGCTTCCGCAGAGCAACGCTTCCTCAACCGCTTGCGCCGCATTGCCGCTGTCGACACGGACCGACGACGAACCCGAGAACTCGACGTCCGCCAATCGGCGCGTCATGTCCAGGGACAGAACCGGCGTGACGGTAGCGTCGGCGATCCGAACGGTATGCAGCTCCAGGCCGCTCTCACCGGCAACCGGAACAACAAGAACATCGGACTCGGCGACGCCGGCAACCGTCGTGACGCTGCCGACGAGTCCACTCGCCGTTGCCTTGACAGTAGGTGTGAAAGTTCCTGGTGCAGTGGACAACGGGACGACCAGAGCAGCCGTCGAATCCCCCGCTGCCAATTGACCGAGCACCTCGGTCTCGCCGGCCTTCAGCAACGCCGTCGTCGCCAGCACCGCGCTGGTGAAGAACGGAACGGGAGCGACCGCACGTCCGATCTCCTCCATCACGACCGCCGCCTCACGCGTCGACGCACCTGCCCCGCCCAACTCCTCGGGTACCAGCAGTCCCGCCAAACCGAGTTCCGACGCCAGCGACTTCCACAGCCCGGTGAAGTCGGCGGACACGTCGTCGTACGCCGTGACCACGGTGTCGGCGCCGGCCCGCTCGCTCAGCAGTCGTCTGACGCTGGCTCGCAGATCTTGTTCGGTCTCGGAGTACAGCAGATCGGCGCTCATCGGGGTAGGTCCTTCCAGGCGATGTCCTTGTCGACGCGATGCTCGGGTGGCAACCCGAGTACACGTTCTGCGATGACGTTGCGCAGGATCTCCGACGTTCCGCCCTCGATCGAATTGCCCTTGGCTCGCAGGTACCGGTATCCGGGTTCACGCCCGGTGAAGTCGACGGAATCCGGTCGACGCAGTGTCCAGTCGTCGTAGCGCAGACCGGCTTCGCCGTGCAGTTCGAGGTCGAATCCAGAAATCTGCTGGGCCAAACCGGCAAACGCGAGCTTCATTCCCGAGCCTTCGGGGCCGGGCTGGCCGGCGGCGAGCTGCTGGCGCAGTCGCTCACCGGTCAGACGCGCAACTTCGGATTCGGTCCAGAGTCGCATCAACTCGTCGTGCATCGCCGGGTTACGCAGCTCGGGCTCGTCACGCCAGGCCTGAGCGACCTTTCCGATCATGCCTCCCTCACGCGGTGCGCCCGAACCGATGGCAACACGCTCGTTGTTCAGGGTGGTGGTCGCAACCTTCCACCCCTGGCCTTCGGCTCCGAGGCGATTGGCGTCCGGAATCCTGACGTCCGTGAGGAATACCTCGTTGAATTCGGCCTCGCCGGTGATCTGACGCAGCGGCCGGACATCGACGCCCGGATCGGTCATGTCGCAGATGAAGTAGCTCAGACCCGCATGCTTGGAACGTGACGGATCGGTCCTGGCCACGAGAATCGCCAGCTGCGCATTCTGCGCGCCCGACGTCCATACCTTCTGCCCGTTGACTATCCAGTCGTCGCCGTCGCGGACGGCGCGGGTAGCGACGGCCGCGAGGTCCGAACCTGCGCCCGGTTCACTGAACAGCTGGCAGTAGACCGTCTCCGCAGTCCACAACGGGCGCAGGAACTTCTGCTTCTGCTCCTCGGTGCCGAAGGCAGCGATGGTCGGTGCCGCCATGCCCAGTCCGATCCCGTTCTTGCCGGTGGCCGGGCCCGGTGCACCGGCGGCCTCCAGCTGAGCGTTCACCTGACGCTGAAAGCTCTGCGGTACACCGAGTCCCCCATGACCTTCGGGGAAATGAACCCACGCCAGTCCGGCGTCGAATCGTGCGCCGAGGAAGTCCGATACCGACACGCTGTTCGGATCGTTCTCCGCGAGAAGCGTGTTCACCTTGTCGGTGAGATCACGCGATACTGCCTCTTCGTCGAAAGCCATGCCCATTCCTTCGGTTCGAGCGGTGAGCGGACGGTCAGTCCTTCGGTCCACCGGCGACGTAGACGACCTGACCGGAAACAAAGCCTGCGCCTTCGCTGACAAAGAACGACGCGGTGTGCGCGATGTCCTCGGGCTGTCCGACGCGATTGACCGGAATCTGCGAAGCGGCAGCGGTCTTGAAGTCCTCGAAGCCGACGCCCATGCGCTCGGCCGTTGCGGCGGTCATCTCGGTTTCGATGAATCCGGGGGCAATAGCGTTCGCGGTCACGCCGAACTTGCCCAGCTCGAAGGCCAATGTCTTGGTGAAGCCCTGCATTCCGGCCTTCGCCGCGGAGTAGTTGACCTGTCCGCGGTTGCCGAGAGCCGACGTGCTCGAGAGGTTCACGATGCGGCCGAACTTCGCTTCCACCATGTACTTCTGCACCGCACGCGACATGAGGAACGCTCCGCGCAGGTGGACGTTCATCACCGAATCCCACTCGGCAACGCTCATCTTGAACAGAAGGTTGTCGCGAGTGATGCCGGCATTGTTGATCAGCACGGTAGGTGCACCCAGTTCTGCGGCAACACGATCCACTGCTGCAGCGACCGAAGCCTCGTCGGAGACGTCAGCGCCGACGGCCAGTGCCTGTCCGCCTGCGGCCTTGATCGCGTCGACGGTTCCGGCACACGCCGCTTCGTCGAGGTCGAGCACGGCGACGGCAAAACCGTCTTCCGACAGTCGCTTCGCTACTGCCGCACCGATTCCGCGTGCTGCACCCGTGACAATTGCGGTTCTACGTTCCTGGCTCACTGGCCCTCCATACTTTCGTGATTCGACGGACACCGGACGATCTCGTCAGATCCCGGCCTGATCTGCAATTTCCCTGGCTTTGGCGACCAAGGCGTCAATACGTTCCACGGTGGGAGTTCCGCTCTCGGCGGCATTCTGCGGTTCGTCGCGGGCGCGACGCATCACGCCCTCGGCGATCACGGCAATCTTCCACAGTCCCAACGTGTGCCAGAACTTCAGCGCAGCAGGGTCCCGTCCGGTGGCCTCGAGATAGATCCGGGAGATCTCCTCTCGCGAGGGGAATCCCGGGAGTGCCGACGCCGGGAAATCGCCGCCGGTATTCTCACCAGCCGCCGGCCAGTACGCCAACAAGCTTCCGACGTCCGCCAACGGATCACCGAGTGTGCACAGTTCCCAGTCGAGGGCCGCGACAACTTCGCCGTTGCTCGCCGAGGTGATCACATTGCGTAGGTGAAAGTCGCCGTGCACCAACGTGGTTTCCGTGTGATCCGGCTGGGCTGCAATCAGGCGTCGGGTGAGATCGTCGAGATCAGGGCATTCCCGCGTCTTCGACTGTTCCCATTGACCTCCCCAACGCTTCAACTGCCGTGCAGCGTAGGGCTTGTGGCTTGCCAGGTCGTCGAGACCGGCCTGCTCGAGGTCGACGGCGTGTATCTTCGCCAGCGTCTGAGCGAGCGAGATTCCGATTGCCCGGCGACGATCTTCCGACAACGCCTCCGCAAGAGGCATTCGGTCCACCACTTCGCCGTCCACGAATTCCATGAGGAGCAGCGGAACTTCGGTGACGGCAGGATCCTCGGTCAACCCGAATACTCGCGGCGAAGGCACGTCGGTGGATTCGAGAGCGCTCAGGATTCGAGCCTCACGCGCCACGTCGTGAGCCGAGGCCAGCAGATGCCCCAGCGGTGGGCGTCGTAGCACCCAGCGATTGCCGTCGTGATCGCGAACCAGGTACGTGAGATTCGATTGTCCCAAGCCGATTCGATCGAAGGACAACGGCCCGGAAAAGTCGATCCCCAGGCCTGCGATCCACCCGGTGACCGCTTCGGTATCGAGTCCCACTACTCCGACGCTAGCCACCGACGGACGCTCCCTGCCGGAACGGGAGTGCGTCACCCAACAACTGGCCACCGTCGATGGTCATGATCTCACCGGTGATCCACTGGGCTGCATCCGAAACCAGGAAGGCAATGGCAGCGGCCACGTCCTCGGGTTCACCGATGCGTCCGAGAGCAGTCGACGCGGACACCGCTTCTTCGTGTTCTTTCCACAGAGCTTCGGCGAGTTTGGTTCTCACCACTCCCGGCGCAACGGCGTTGACACGAATCTTCGGTGACAACTCGAGCGCCAACTGCTTGGTGATGTGGATCAGAGCAGCCTTCGACGCGTTGTACGTACCGATTCCCGCCTCGAACGCCATGCCGCCGATCGAAGCGGTGTTGACCACGGAACCACCGTGCTCGCCCATCCAGGCCCGCGCTGCGAGGCCGGTCCACAGGACTGGAGCCCACACGTTGACGTCGAAAGTCTTGGCGAAGCGCGAGTGATCCTGGTTGATGATCGGCCCGAACGACGGGTTGGTGCCCGCGTTGTTCACCAAGATGTCGAGACTGCCGAAACGCTCGATCGTCTGCTCGACGCACTTGCGTGCAGCATCCTCGTCCGTCGCGTGAGCGCCGACGCCGATCGCGTTGCCGTTCACCTGCGCGGCAGCCGCATCTGCGGATTCCTGTGAGCGCGAAGTCAGTACGACGTTTCCGCCCGCCGCCGCAATCGCCTGCGCGGTCGCGAGGCCGATGCCCCGCGATGCGCCTGTGACGATGGCCGTCTTACCGGTGAGATCCAGTCCTGCCATGTCAGTTCGCCTTGACTTCGCGGTACTTGCGCAGTTCCTGCTTGGCGATGGCGCGCTTGTGCACCTCGTCCGGGCCGTCGGCCAGGCGAAGGGTGCGCATGTGGGCGTAAGCCATCGCGAGCGGGAAGTCGTCGGTGACGCCGCCACCGCCGTGAACCTGGATGGCGCGGTCGATGATCTTGAGCGCGATGTTCGGTGCCGCAACCTTGATGGCTGCGATCTCGGTGCGCGCTTCCTTGTTGCCCACCGTATCCATCATGTGTGCGGCCTTGAGTGTGAGGAGTCGAACCATCTCGATGTCGATACGAGCCTCGGCGATCCAGTCCTGGATATTCGCGTTGTCACTGACGGGCTTCCCGAAGGTGATGCGGGTGGATGCGCGCTTGCACATCAGTTCCAGTGCGCGCTCGGCCATTCCGATTGCACGCATGCAGTGGTGGATGCGGCCGGGGCCGAGGCGCGCCTGGCTGATCGCGAATCCTTCACCCTCACCGGCGAGAATGTCCTTGGCCGGGACGCGCACGTCCTCGAAAGTGATCTCGCCGTGTCCTTCGCGGTCCTGGTAGCCGAAAACCGGCAGGTTGCGCAGGATCGTGACGCCGGGAGCATCGATCGGCACGACCATCATCGACTGCTGACGGTGGGTGGCGGCATTGAAGTCGGTCTTACCCATGACGATCAGAACCTTGCAGTTCTGGTGCAAGGCGTTGGAAGCGAACCACTTACGGCCGTTCAGCACGTACTCGTCGCCGTCACGGTCCATACGGAGCTGGATGTTGGTGGCGTCGGAGCTGGCAACCTCGGGCTCGGTCATCGCGAAAGCGGAACGAATTTCGCCTTCGAGAAGCGGCTTGAGGTACTTCTCCTTGTGCTCGTCGGTGCCGAAGAGCGTGAGCACCTCCATGTTTCCCGTGTCCGGAGCGGCGCAGTTGGTGGCCTCGGAGGCCAGGTGGCTGCGGCCCATGATCTCCGCGAGCGGTGCGTATTCCAGGTTGGTCAGGCCGGGGCCCCATTCGGGATGGGGATGGAAGAGGTTCCACAGCCCGCGGGCCTTGGCTTCCTTCTTCAAGTCGTCGATGATCGGCGGCTGAAAGTGCGGGTTACCGGACTCACGCATCTGCTCTTCGTAGACCGCTTCGGCCGGGTAAACGTGCTTGTCCATGAAATCGAGCAGTTCGGCCTGGTACTTCTTGGTGCGATCCGAGAACTCAAACACTGACATGTGAACTCCTGACAGAGAGGGAAGGAAAATTGGGGGCTCGATGTTCGAGATGGCTGTTGACACCCTCGACGACATCCGGGCCGTGAAATGCGTTCAGCATCAGCGATTCCGCACGCCTGGCGGAATCGGTGAAGGTCGAGTGCGCGTCGGCACTCATCTGAGATTTGATGACGGAGAGGGACGTCGGCGAGCAGTTCGCCGCGATGTCCTCGGCGTAAGCAATCGCCGCATCCAGAACGTCACCGCCGGTGACCAGGTGGTCGACCAGACCGATGCGGTACGCCTCGTCGGCGTCCACCATCCGGCTGGAAAGCAGAAGATCGACTGCTCGACTGTGCCCGACCAAGCGGGGCAACATCCAGGAGATGCCGTACTCCGCAATCAGGCCTCGACGCGCGAACGCGGTAGTGAATCGTGTTGCGCTCGAACCGAAACGAACGTCGCAGTACAGAGCCTCGACCATTCCGAGCCCGGCAGCGACGCCGTTGACGGCGGCGATCAGCGGCTTGCGGATGGTGGTCGGGAAATGACGGTCTCGCGGCCGGACAAGATCACTTTCGGAGACTTCGCCGACGTTCTTCAAATTGCCGAGGTCAGCCCCCGAGCAGAATCCTCGGCCGGAGCCGGTGACAACAATTGCTCGGACACTGGGATCTTCGTCTGCCACGGCCAGAAAGTCGTAGTACTGATCTTCGAGCTCGTTGGTCCACGCGTTGAGAACGCGGGGCCGATTGAATGTCAGAACCAGCACCGCTCCTCTCTGCTCGGAGAGGACGAGTTCCTCGGTCATCGTGTTCCCGCGAGGAGCGACGCCTGGTACCGGCGCATCCCGCGCAGCCAACGGTCGTAGTCGGCGCCCTTCTGCCGGTACATGTCCAGCACGTTCTTGTGCGGAAGGATGAGAAATTCTTCGGCATCCACTGCCGCAAGAACGATTTCGGCGCATTCGGCAGGCTCGAGAACATTGCCTGCCGCAAGCACGGCTCCGGTTGCGGCCTTGCCGACCGGATCGCCGGAGTTCTCACCTTCGTAGAGAAGCTTGGTGTTGACGCCCATCGGACACAGGCAACTGACGCGAACACCCTGATCTCCGTAGGTGATCGAGAGCCACTCGGCAAACGCGACCGCGGCATGTTTGGTCACCGAGTACGCGGCGGACCCGACCTGACTGAGCAAGCCGGCCGCAGAGGCCGTGCTGATGAAGTAGCCCTCCCCGCGCTCCGTCCAGCCGGGGACGAGGAGCCTGGCAGCGCGAATGTGGGCGCGAACGTTGACGTCGATCGTCGTGTCCCAGACGTCTTCACTGATGTCGAGGCCCATGCCACCGGTAACGCCGGCATTGGCGAAGTAGAGGTCGACCGGGCCGAATTCCTTTTCCGCCTGCGCGATCAGGCCCGCAATGACCGTCTCGTCGGAGACGTCGCCACCGGCAGACACGGCCGCTCCGGGACGCTCCGCGTTGATCGCCTCTGCTACTGCCGAAGCTGCTGCCCCGTCCAGGTCAGCCACTACGACGCGAGCACCCTCGGCAGCCAGTCGCTCGGCCAGTGCACCGCCGATTCCCCCGCCGCCACCGGTGACAATTGCTACCTTCTGGGCAACCTTCATGAGCGATTCCTCTCGCTTGCGTCATACCTACGCGCTGACAGTGATCCACGTCTCCCCTCATGTATAGTTGAATCCGGCGTCAGTTTCAACCGTCGAATCGCGACGGTCACCCGAACGGCCCGTTCCGTCCTCCTGAACTGCGAGTAAAGGGATAACGATGACTGAAAACCAATTGCCCGTCCGCCCGTCCACCTTCGCCGAGCTCGAGAAGCTCATCGGCCAGGAACTTGGCCCGACGGAGTGGTACGACATCACCCAGGAGCGCATCAACGCGTTCGCCGAAGCCACAAACGATCATCAGTGGATTCATGTCGACCCGGAACGAGCCGCATCGAGCCCGCTCGGCAGCACGATCGCGCACGGACTCTTCAGCCTCTCACTGGGACCCCAGTTCTCCTACCAACTCATCCACTTCGACGGCTTCGCCCACAGCCTCAATTACGGCTACGACAAGGTTCGCTTCCCCGCTCCCGTTCCCGTGGGATCCCGGGTCCGCATGCGCGCAACCGTCGTGTCCGCGGAGCAGTTGCCCGGCGGAATCCAAGTGAAGATGAGCCAGGTGGTCGAGCGCGAGGGTTCCGACAAGCCCGTCGTGGTCGCCGAATCCGTCGCTCGCGTCGTCGAAAAGAGCTGAACCGAAAAGAGCTGAACCGAGACTGGGACGCCCGGCCGCTCGAACATCGATGCAGCCGGGGCGGCCCACCTCGTCAGAGACGGTCGGGGAACTTCAGAGCGTTCGCCCACAGATCGGTCACAGTGGCGACAATCTGATCGAACTCCGGTGAACGCCCGTCCACCTCACCCTCACGAAGGGTGAACAGACTGTAGGCGAGTCGACTCACCATGCCGGACAGAGCAATCGACGCCGTCATCGGATCCAGCGTCGTGTCCGCGATGCCGCGGGACTGCAGATCTGCAATCCCGCGGGCATTACGGCGTATGAACGCATTGGCACGCTCGCTGCGGAACTTCCGGAACTCCGGGTCGATGTGAGCAACCTGCTCCATGAGCCCCATCAACTTCGCATTGCGTTGATACGCGGCCAGATACGCTCGATTACTTGCCTCGAGCACGGCGTACGGATCGTCCGCGCTCGCAACGCGTCCCATGCCCGGGTGCATCATGTCGTCTCGCGCAACCTCGAGGACGGCGGCGAACACCTCTTCCTTGTTCGCGAAGTACGTGTAGAACGATCCCGTCGCGCAACCGGCTTCTTTTGCGATGTCGATCAAACGTGCATCGAGATAGCCACTGCGCTCGAAAACCTTACGGGCAGCAGCAATCAATGCCGCACGCGTGCGTGTCCCCCGCTCGGTTGTCGGTCGATCCCGGAGCAGCGCGGGCGGAGCCACCGGTAAGGCGGCAATTCGCGATTCGTCGTCGAGCACGGTGCGCTCCTCATCCTTCCGATCAACATCATTTTCGGGACAATCCCAGCAGACTCGATGTTGACGCCGGATTCAAGTGTACGCTCTGGTGAGACCCAGGACACACAATCGGTCGATTCCTCCCGAAAGGCAGAACCATGGTTAGCGTTCTCGACCCGGTGACCCGTCACGCGGAAGCCACTCCGGAAAATATTGCAATTCGCGGCACTGATAGTCATTGGACATACCGACAGCTTCACGACGCGTCTCTGGCGTTTGCCGGCCGCATTCGCGACGAAGGGTTGAGCATCGGCGACCGGGTTCTGCTCGCGGCGCCGTCGGTGCCTGAATTCATCGTGGCGTACATGGGGATTCAGGCTGCAGGTTGTGTCGTGGTGCCCATCAACACGATGTCGGCGCAACCCGAAGTCGAGTACGTACTGGACGACGCCGAGATTTCGCTGGCGATCGCCTGGCACCAGCTCGGTCCCGCAGTTCAGGATGCAGGGAGTGCGCGCGGCGTCCCGGTGTGGACGCTCACCGAAGAATCGGCGAAGGCCGACCATCCACCGGCAACGGTGGTCGACCGCGACACAGCGGACACCACGGCGATTCTCTACACCTCCGGTACCACCGGACGTCCGAAGGGCGCTCAGCTGACAGTCGGGAATCTGTTGTCTGCCGGTGAGATCGGCGCCGAGAGTAGCCGCGGAAATCCCTCGGACCGCACCGGTACCGGACTGCCGCTCTTTCACATCTTCGGCCAGGGTTCGGTCATGATGGCAACCTTCACCGGCGGCGGATCACTATCCCTGCTCGCCCGGTTCGACCCGGCCGCCATGCTCGATCTGGTGCGTCGGGACAAGCTCACCATCATGGCCGGCGTCCCCACCATGTGGAATGCCATGCTGCACGCCGCAGCCGACGTGGACAGCTCCGACTTCGAACAACTGCGGATCGCAATCTCCGGTGGCGCATCACTTCCCGGTGAAGTCGCTCGCGCCTTCGAAGCACGGTTCAACTGCACAATCCTCGAGGGCTACGGCCTGACCGAGACGAGCGCATTCGGAACTTTCAACAGCATCGACCGCGTCGCAAAGATCGGATACACCGGCCGCGCCGTACCGCGCACCGAGGTCGAGGTCCGTGATCACGACGGAAATGTCTGCCAGGCAGGCACAGTGGGCGAGGTATTCATCAAAGGACCGACGGTCATGAAGGGCTACTGGAAGCGCCCGGCCGACACGGCCGCCGTCCTGTCCGGCGACGGATGGTTCCGCACCGGAGACCTCGGCGAGACCGACGCCGACGGTGACCTTCGCATCGTCGACCGCGTCAAGGACCTCATTATCCGCGGTGGATACAACGTCTATCCAGGCGAGGTCGAAGAGGTGCTCTACCAGCACCCCGACATCATCGAGGCCGCGGTGATCGGTATACCCGACGACTACTACGGCGAGGAGGTTGCGGCGGTGGTGGCCGTGCGCCCAGGCTCCGACCTCGAAGCAGATGACGTCACCTCTTGGGCTCGGGAACGTCTGTCCGCCTACAAGATTCCGCGGGTGGTCCAGTTCATCGACGCGCTCCCGAAGGGTTCGACGGGAAAGATCCTCAAGCGATCGATCGACCGCACCGAACTCCGCGCCCAGAAGCAGAACTGAAAACACAGGTGAACCCCGGCGAGATTTCGCCGGGGTTCACCTGTCCTTGCGCTCAGAGTGCCCTGTCCATACGCTCAGAGTGCGTCGAAGTACTCGATCTGCGGGGCGCCTGCGAGGAAGGGCGCCATCGCCTTTCCCGCGGCCTGGAAATGCTCGGACGATCCATGGGCCTTGATCGCAGCACTGTCTTGATACAGCTCCATGAACTTGTACGAATTCGTATCCGTCTTCGAGCGGATCAGTTGATACAGAACCGTTCCGGGCTCTTCCGTGCGCACCTTCTCGGCAAGTTCGGCGACTACGGCTTCGAACTGTTCGCCGCTTCCGTCTTTGACGGTGATATCCGCGATGACAGCAATCATTCATTCCTCCAAAAGTGTTCCAGCAGTATTCGAGTGTTACCGAGAACCTACAGTTTCACTGCATGGGCAGTAGTCCGAACGTCGATTCCAACTGACTGCGAGTGCTTTCCGCATCGGTGTGGAGAATGCCGGCGATCCCCAATCGTGCCGCGCCGTCGAGGTTCTGTTGCAGGTCGTCGATCATCACGGCGCCTTCGGGCGCAACACCCAGCCGCTCGCACGCGATGGTGTAGATCTGACGAGAGGGCTTACGAATCCCGACTTCCGAGGAGATCACCACTTCGTCGGCGAGGTCCTCGAGCACAAAACCCGCGTAGCAATCACGCCCGAAAGCATTGGACACGAGCGCAACAGGGTGACCCGCCGCTCGGACGTCCGCAATCAGTCGCACCATCTCTTCGTCTCGGACAAGCCCGGCCTGCATACGGTCGACCAATCCTTCGCTGTCCACGACGGCGCCGTGCGCTCGTAGCCGTTCCCCGAATCCTGCTTCGAAGGCCTCCTGGTCGATCTTTCCGGATTCGTGATCGGAGAGCAGTCGCTTCGAGACGTCGTCGCGGGAGAGCAGGGTCAACGGAAGTCGTGGGTCGCCCCCAAGCGAGGCTCCGAAATCTTCGAAGGCTCGCAGCACACTGGAGGTGAGAACTCCACCGAAATCGACGAGCACTGCCGTACGCGTGGGTGTCATTGCTCCATCAGACACCAAACGTGAACCCGGCGTCAACATCAATTTCGGCGTAGCGAGAATTGCAAAGTGTTGATCCACAACCGGTTGACGGTATCGAGCAGACCGTCGAAGGTCACTCCGGCGGCGCCGTCCTCGCCGCCGCGGGATACGAAGTACCCGAACGCAAGTCGACTGATCATCCCGGAGAGTGCCCGAGACGTCAGTAGCGGATCCAGATTCGCGTCCGCCAGTCCGGCCTTCTGCAGCTTCTCGATACTGCGCGCGTTGCGTCGAACAAACGCGTCAGCACGCTCGAGGCGGAGAACCCGGAACTCCGGATCGATGCTTGCTACCTGCTCGAGCAGTCCCATCAGCTTCGCGTTCCGTCGGTACGCCTCGAGGTACGCGCGGTTACTCGCCGCGATGACCTCAGCAGGATCCGCGCCTTTCGGAGTGTGCGGCATACCCGGATGCATCATGTCTTCGCGTGCCAACTCCATCACTGCCGCGAAGATCTCTTCTTTGCTCGCGAAGTAGGTGTAGAAGGTACCGGCCGAGCACTGCGCCTCCACAGTGATGTCGATCAGCCGCGAGTCCAGATAGCCGGACCGTTCGAAAACGGTGCGGGCCGCATCGATCAACGCTCGCCGCGTACGCAAACCACGCTGAGTGGAGGGGAGTTCCCGTGACACTGTCGACAAAGCATCTTCGGAGCCTGTGCGTGCTGCAGCCATGCTCCAGTTATACGTCAGACGCCCGCTACCGGTGACCGATAGCGGGCGTCTGCTCGAAACCGAAAGAGTTACTTGGCGTACAGGTGCGCGCCCGGAATTGCGTTCGGATCGTCCCGAACTTCCTTCGGGTTGGTCTCTTTCAGCACCCAGGCACTGAAGAAGGTCACCAAGCCCATGAGGGCTACGAACACGGCAACCCATGTCGTGGTTCCGGTCTTCGCGATAAGTGCTGTCATGATGAACGGAGTGCCACCGCTGACCGTGATCGCAGCCAACTGGTAGGCCAACGATGCTGCCGAGTAGCGCACGTTGGGTGCGAACAGCTCACCCATGTATGCCGCGATCGGCCCGTAGGTCATCGACTGGAACACGCTGCCAACCGTCACCGCGATGAAGAACAGCGGCAGGGACTTGGTGTTGATCAACCAGAAGTACGGGAATGCCCAGACCACGATCGCCGCGGCGCCGATCAGGATCATCGGACGACGACCGATCTTGTCGGACATCTTCCCGGACCACAGCACCACGCCGACTGTCAGCAACGCGCTCAGGAGCGAGATGATGAGCAGTGAGTTCCGCTTCAACCCCAGTTCGGTTGTGCCGTAGCTGAGCACGCCGGCGATGCTGATGTAGAACAGTGCATTGGTGGCGGCCAGAAGTCCGCAACCGAGCAGAATCTTGCGCCAGTGATCCTTGAGCGCCTGCGCCAGTGGAGCCTGAACGACGACGTCCTTTTGGTTCTTCTTGGCGTCTTCCTGCAACTCGAGGAATTCCGGCGTGTCCTCGACCTTCGTCTGGATGTACAGAACCACAGGGAAGAGCAGCGCGCTGGCGAAGAACGGAACTCGCCAACCCCAGCTCAGGAATGCATCATTGGAAATGGTCGCGGTCGCGACGAGGAAGACCAGGTTGCCCAGCACTACACCGAACGAGACACCCATCTGACCGAAAGTGCCTGAGAATCCGCGCTTCTTGGGACTCGCGGATTCGGTGAGGAGAAGGACGATTCCGCCCCACTGGCCACCGCAGGCGAGACCTTGGATGAATCGCAGTGTCACCAGAAGAATCGGAGCGACGACGCCGATTGCCGAAGCACTCGGGATCGCGCCGATCAGGAACGTCGCGACAGCCATCAGCAACAGGCAGGTGACGACAGCGGGCTTACGCCCATACTTGTCGCCGAAGTGTCCGGCGACCAAACCGCCGATGGGGCGGGCAACGAAGCCGGCCCAGAACGTACTGAACGAGAGCAATGTGCCCATCAGTGCGGATGAATCGGGGAAGAACACATGCGGAAAGACCAGTGCCGCAGCCGTTCCGTACAAGAAGAAGTCGTACCACTCGATGGAACTGCCGAGCAGTCCCGCGCCGAGAAGTTTGCGGTGCGCCTTCTTCTTCTTCCGTTCCTGATCGGACAGGCCCCCTGCCTGCGTGCTCGAATCCACTGCCGATCTCGTCATGGGTTACTCCTCGATGGGTCGGACGCTCGTCGCGCCGGGAGTTGAGAAGCGGAACCGGGCCAGAAGTAGAAACTGACACCAACTTCAACTCTGTGGCGTTGCGATCAGTCTGCGATACAAAAAGAGTGATGTCAATCACTGAAATGCATTGCCGCATAGGGGACTAAATCCCCTACCGATGCTCGTCAGCCACCACGACGAATGGCCGGCTCACCTTGTCGGCGGCCGGCAATTCGTTTGTCAGGCAGATCTAGTTCGGTACCCGCAGTTCACGACGAAGAATCTTGCCGCTCACTGTTTTCGGGAGGTCATTCATGACCTCGACGATGCGTGGATACTTGTATGCTGCAAGCCTTTCCTTGCAGAACTCGACCAGATCCTCGGTGGTCGCCTCGGCACCGTCCTTGAAGGACACGAAGGCCTTCACGGTTTCGCCGCGATACGGATCCATGACACCGACGACAGCAGCCTCTCGTACGGCGGGGTGTTCGTAGAGAACATCTTCCACTTCGCGTGGCCACACTTTGAAGCCCGACGCATTTATCTGATCCTTCATCCGGTCGACGATGTAAAACCAACCGTCGCCGTCCATGAATCCGATGTCGCCGGTGTGAAAACGCCCGTCCGGCATGGCATGTGCGGTCTCGTCCGGCTTGTTCCAGTATCCGAGTGCAACCTGGGGACCGGAGACCACGATTTCGCCGTACTCCCCGACCTGTACCGGCTTGTCGTTCTCGTCCACCACCTCGGCGTACGTATTCGATACCGGTACGCCGACAGCAACGGCCCCCGACGCCGGATCTACCGGCGCTTCACGCGAATTCGGCACCACGATTGCCGGGCTGTTCGTCTCGGTCAGCCCGTAGCCGTTGTGAGTGTAGTGACCGAACTTCGCCCGGAACGCTTCCAACGCCGCGTGCGGGATCGGCGCGCCACCTGAATACACCGACTCGAGAGAGCTCAAAGATTCCTTCGAGACTGCGGCGCTGTCCGTCCACGCGATGAATACCGTGATCGCTCCGATGATCGCGGTAGCCCGATGCTCCGAAATTGACTCCGCTGCAACGATGGGATGGAATCGGCAGGTCAGAATCGTGGGCGCGCCGGCTAGGAGTGGAGCCGCGACGTGCCCGATCAACCCGGTGATATGGAACAGTGGCGCCACCGCGAACATCGCGCCGCCGGGGCGCAACCCCAGCCAGTCCCGATAGATCTGCGCTGCGAACACGACATTTGAGTGCGTGTTCATCGACCCCTTCGGCGGGCCGGTTGTCCCCGACGTATAGGGAAGGTAGGCAAGGTCTTCCGGGGACAGATCGACCTTCTCGGGCTTCTGCCCTCGATGAGCCTCGATCAATTCCAGTAGATCCGGAAATCCATCGTGCCGAATCCTGGACGCCGAACCGAAGATCCGTTCATCGTCGCGCGACTGAAAATCCAGTTCCGACGTGGTGATCACCCGTCTCACTGCGGTGCCCTCGGACGCAGTCGCCACGGTCTCGGCCGAGGACTCGAGACAGATGACTGCCGCCGCTCCGCTGTCGGCCAGTACGGTGGACAGCTCACGGTCGCGGTACATCGGATTGACCGGAACGACGACGGCACCGAGCTTCCAGACCGCGACTGTCGCGATCACGAACTGCGGAACATTCTGCAGGACAAAGGAAACTCTGTCTGCGAACCCGATTCCATCCTTGGCGAGGGCTACGGCAAGCGCATCCGACATCTCGTCGAGCTCGGCAAAGCTGACGGTCCTGTCGAAGTACCTGATGATCGGGGCAGTGCGATCGCGCTCCAGCGAAGCACGGAACATCGCGAGGGCGTCGACGTGCTCGATGTCTACGTTCGGCGGAGTGTCGGCGTCGTAATTGGCGAGCCAGGGCTTGCTCTCGTACACGTTGGTCATATCTCAGCTCTCGAAGTACCGACGTGGGTTGTCCACCAGCATCGCCTTGACCTGGTCTTCGGTGACACCACGTTCGAGCAGCGCCGGAATGACATCATCACTGATGTGGGTGTAGTTCCAGTTCGGAAGTGCCGCTTCTCTTGCAGCACTGGGGAAGTAGTCGATGAAACACGACGCGTCATGTGCCAGAACCATCTTCTCCGCGTAACCGCGACGGGCCATCTCCACCACGGTGTTGACACGATCCTCGAACGACAGGAACGGTTCGAGACCAAAACGGTCCATCCCCAGTAGCGAACCGGCATCGGCCAGCGCACACAGGTAATCGAGATCGGTGGTGTCGCCGGAGTGACCGATGACCACCTTGGTCAGATCCGCACCCTCTTCGGCCAGAACCTTCTGCGCGACCAGCCCGGATTCAGTGTGCGGGTTGGTGTGCACGGTGATCGGCACTCCCGTTTCCACCTGCGACTGTCCGACCGCGCGCATGACCCGCTCGACGCCGGGGGTAAGGCCCGGCTCCTCGATGGCGCACTTCAGGAAGGAGGCTCGGACACCGGTTCCGGCGATTCCTTCCCTGATGTCCTTGACGAACAGTTCGACCATCGGCTCGGGGCCGTCGAACAGCAATCCCGGTCCGGTGTAATGGAATTGGAAGGGAATGTCGTTGTAGGTGTAGATGCCGGTAGCAACGATGATGTTGAGATCGACCTGCTCGTTGATCCGGACGATTCGCGGAATGTACCGGCCGAGGCCGATCACTGTGGGATCGACGATCGTGCTGATTCCGCGGGACTTCACCTCGGTCAGCTTTGCTACTGCGTCCGCTACCCGCACTTCCTCGTCCCAGGGTTCGGGGTAGTCGGGGTAGTTCTGGCGCAACTCCTCACCCAGAACGAAGACATGCTCGTGCATCAACACCTTTCCCAGATCGGCTGTATCCACCGGCCCACGAACGGTTTGTACTGAACTCATCGATCGAACCCCTGACTGTGATCGCCATCACTAACATGAGACAATGAGCTAGTGTGTCTCACGTGGCCAGGTTCGTCAATAGGCTCGATCCCCCGAGGCTCACCATTTTTCAACGGCCGAAATTGTGCAGTACCGGACAACCGGAGAGAATGTCCCGATGCCTACCGACCTCGAACGCCGACGCGCGATCGACACCGCCGCGAGCATGTACCTCGCGGAGGAACCACTCGACATGTCACTGCTCGCCGAACGTCTCGGCGTAGGCCGCGCGACGCTGTACCGCTGGGTCGGCAACCGCGACGAACTGCTCGGAACAGTGCTGGCCGAGGCCACCGAACGGACATACCGAAAGGCGATGTCACAGGCGTCGGGGCAAGGTCCGGAGTACATTCTCGACGTCTTCGGCCGCGTTATGCGATCGGTGGAATCGTCGACAGAACTGCGCGCGCTGACCAAACGCGAACCGATGGTGTTCATCAAACTCGCGATGATGCCCGGCTCCATCGAATCGATCTCCGCCTCCATTACCGCCGAAATCTTGCAGTCCCAGGTCGACGCCGGCCAGCTGACGATCACGCTCTCGCCGCAAGTGCTGGGCGAAGCCCTCGTTCGCATCTGCGACGTACACCTCTACGCCCCCCTGCTCGGCCGAGAAAAGGCCGAGATCGAGACGGCCCTCGACCTGATCGCACTGCTCCTCGGCGTCACCCGCAACTGACACGCTTCGACCGCGTGAACACTACGGCGACACACCGGCCATCCGAGTCCTCAGACGTCTGATGAGTTGTTACTCTTTCGGTACCCACCCGAGAGGCAAGCCGTGTCCGACGACCACACAGGATTCACACTTCGCAGTGGTCCGCTGGTACCGCAACTCGAACAGTTGCTGCGCGGACGAATCATGCATGGAACGTGGGCGCCGTCCGAGCGCATACCGAGCGAGGCGGCCCTCGCCGTCGAACTCGGCGTCGGGCGTTCCTCGATTCGCGAGGCAATCCGCCTCCTCGCTCGCGACGGACTACTCGAAGTCCGACACGGCGTCGGAACCTTCGTGGCTGCCGCGTCCGAACTCGAGCACGTCGACGAATTCACCAAACTTCTTCGACGCTCGAGGATCCTCGAGGTCTTCGAAGTCCGTCGCGCACTCGAGATCGAGGCCGCCAGACTGGCCGCGGAGCGGGTACAACCCGAGGACCTCGACGGCCTGCGGCGGCGACTGACCATGCGACACAGTCATTTCGAGGGTGATGTCGAGAAGTTCGTCGACGTCGACCTCGACTTCCACACCGAAGTCGTTCGGCTGTCCGGAAACGCAGTTCTGCTCTCGCTTTTCACGTCGGTGCGTCCACTCCTTCGTGAATCCCTCGTCGAGATGATGGCCCACGAGGCCGGCGTCCCCGACACCTCACATGCCCATGATCAGTTGGTCGAGGCCCTTCAAGACGCCGACCCAGAAGCCGCGGTAGCGGCAACTCGAGCAAACATCGACACCGTCCTACGACGACTGCGTGTGCTCGACGCCTAAGAGAGGTTAGTTCTCGTGCAACACCCCACCGGCACAGTTCTGTCGACCGAACACGTGGATCTCGTCCGCGACGGCCGATACTTGTTGAAAGACATCAACATTTCGATCGAACCCGGACAACACTGGGTCCTCCTCGGCGCGAACGGCGCGGGCAAGAGCACGCTTCTGAGCCTGCTCGGAGCAACCGCCCACCCGACTCGCGGTTCCGTTTACGTCCTCGGCCACAAGTTGGGCCGCGTCGACATGAGGGAACTGCGGATGGACATCGGGCACGTGAACCCTCGTCACACGATCGGAATTCCGATCACCGTCCGCAACGTCGTGATCACCGGCCTCACCAACACCACCGAGGTGATGCCGCGCTGGTCACCGACGCCGGAGCAAGAGGCTCACACCGACGCACTGATCGATCTACTCGGAATGAGTCCGCGTTCGGACGCACTGTGGCCCAACTTGTCCCAAGGCGAACGGGGACGAGCCCTGATCGCCCGCGCACTCATGGTCGAACCGCGCCTGCTTCTGCTCGACGAACCGGCGACCGGGCTCGATCTTGCTGCACGCGAACAACTCTTGACGGCACTGGACGACCTCCGCAATCAGAACCCGTCACTTGCCAGCATCCTCGTGACGCACCACATCGAGGAGATCCCCAGCACCACCACACATGCTCTTCTGATCAAGGACGGCGTCGTGACCGCCAGCGGCCTCGCCGAGGATGTGATCACCACCCAGAACATCAGCGAGTGCTTCTCGCATCCCATCGAGATCGAGCGTCGTGGTGGTCGGTGGAATGCTCAGTCGCGGCCACGCGAAAGAGTGTGACCGACAGTAGTTTCAGAGACGTCTGGCGCCGGGCCCCTCCCGGCCCAGTTCGTCTCCAGGGTTGAGAAGGTTGCATGTTTTCAGTGACAGACACCCGCAGCCGATACAGCCCGTCAGTTCGTCCTGCATCCGGTTGATGGCCTGCTTGCGATCCTCGAGGCGCTGATTCCACTCCGTGGAAATCTTGCGCCAGTCCTTCTTCGTCGGAGTTCGCCCCTGCGGCAACGATCCGAATACTTCGGCAACTTCGGCCAGGGGTATCCCGAATCTGACTGCCAACTGGATCAGCGACACCCGCCGGATCGAGTGCCGCGGGAACTTCCTCATATTTCCTGCCGTCCGCTCCGCAGGAACCAGACCGAGTGTTTCGTAGTAGCGCACAGCCGACACGGCGACGCCAGTGCGCTCCGATACCTCGCCGATCGAGAGAAGTTCGTCACTCTTACGGATCATTCTGCCTCCCAATGGCTGCGCGACATTGACCTGAAGCGCACTCGAGATTCTACCTTCGACAACATGCACTCCCCCACCGATGCTCCCACCGGAACCTGGCGGCAGCTCCTGAGCGGTCGATACCTCGGCACCGCTACCGTCCTCGCAGGCGGCGTTGCGCTGTACGCGACCAACGTCTACCTGACGACCAGCCTGCTTCCGACTGCCATCGACGACATCGGCGGTCAGCAGTACTACGCCTGGACCGCGACGGTCTTCCTCATTGCTTCCGTCATCTCTTCGATGTTGGTCACCAACGTCCTCGCCGCCAGGGGACCGCGCGGGGCCTACCTGATCGGCCTCGCGATCTTCGCGCTCGGCACCGTTGTCTGTGCGGTCAGCCCGACGATGGAATTGCTGTTGGTCGGCCGCACGATCCAGGGTTCGGGCGGTGGCCTGCTGGCCGGTCTCGGTTACGCCGTCATCAATGCCGCGCTCCCCAGACATCTGTGGACTCGCGGGGCCGCGCTGGTTTCGGCGATGTGGGGAGTCGGCACCTTCGCCGGCCCTGCAATCGGCGGTGTCTTTGCTCAGTTCGGAGCCTGGCGATGGGCTTTCGGCGTCCTGGTCATCGCGACGATCGCAGTCGCCGCTCTCGTCCCCAGCGCGCTACCGGCACATGAACCGGGCAGCACCACCAGTAGCCCGGTGCCGGTCCTCTCGCTGGCATTGCTGACTGCGGCAGCTTTGCTGGTCAGCGTTGCCGGAATTCTGTCCAACCTCGCCGTGACCGCCGCAATGGTTCTCGCCGCTGTGCTGCTACTGATCGCTTTTGTCGCCGCTGACCGTCGCTCGCGCCACGGCGCACTACCGCCGTCGACGTTCAACGCGTCATCTCTCAAATGGGTGTACCTGACCATCGTCGTCCTCGCCGTCGCGTCGACCGTCGAGACGTTCATTCCACTCTTCGGGCAACGACTTGCCGGCCTGGCGCCTCTCGCGGCCGGATTCCTCGGGGCCGCACTCGCTCTCGGCTGGACTCTCGGCGAAATCCCGAGCGCCTCGGCCACGACCCCTCGTATCGTGCGACGAATCGTTGTCAGCGGTCCGATCCTCGTCGCGATCGGGTTGGGCATCATGGCAGCATTTCTCACCGAACACGCCGGTGCCGGTGCGGTGGTCGCGTGGGTGATCGGACTGCTGTTCGCCGGCGTCGGAATCGGCATCGCCTGGCCTCATCTTGCAGTCGGGGCGATGACCTCGGTCACCGATCCCGGAGAAGGTGCGCGTGCCTCGGCTGCCATCAACACCGTTCAGCTGATCGCCAATGCTTTCGGTGCAGCCCTGGCCGGAGTGCTGGTCAACATCGGCGAACCGTCGACGCTTCGTTCTGCGCAATTGCTTCTCTTCACCTTCGCCGCTGTCTCGATCATCGGCATTGCCGTGGCAGCTCGCGCACTTCCGCGAACGCCCGACAAAATCGGCAGCCCCGAAATCGTTCACGACGCTCGCTAAACTGTGAGAAACCCACACGGAGGAGTTGGCCAGTGACAGAACCGGATCCGGGCACAGTGGAAACCGACTTCCCGAAGACGGGAGCTCCCGCACAGCGCGCGCTGATCGCAGCGGGTTACACCCATCTCGCGCAGCTGACGTCCGTGTCCGAGAAGGAACTCGGCGCTTTGCACGGGATGGGACCGAAGGCCTTGAGGATTCTGCGCGAAGCACTCGCCGAACGTGGTCTGAGCTTCGCCGACTGAGCTCTCACATCAGACCAAGCTCGCCCGCACCTGGTTGCCACCTTCGCGCTTCGCTTCGTACATCACCGAGTCCGCGACGCGGAAGAGTTCGGCAAAAGCAGCGTCGACGGACTCACCCGGATTCCGGGGCGCGGTGCGGACCGCCATTCCGATGCTCGCGCTCGTCGGAGGGTCATCGTTCGCTCCGTCCATCGCGGAGCGGATCTGTCCTTCCAGCCTGGAGATCACGCTGACCGGTACCCGTTCGACCACGACGAACTCGTCACCGCCCATACGAGCAGTCAAGGCGGACTGGGTTGTCCACAAACGGATGCGCAGTGCAGTTCGCATGATCGTGCTGTCTCCTACGTCATGGCCGTGAACGTCGTTGATCGTCTTGAAGCGATCGAGGTCGATCACCACTACGAGCAGTGCATCCGCTTCGGTGACCGGAGCGCCCATCAAGTCATTCACCCGACGCTCCAATCCGCGACGGTTGAGCAGTCCGGTCAACGGGTCGATGTCGGAGGTAGTGGCATCCGAACCCAGGACCGCCAGAACAATCTGTGACACAACAGGAATCACGATGATCGTAGCCAGCACAACCGAGATCTTCGCCAGTCCCAAGCCGACGTCCGCTGCTGGCCCGAACAACAAAGTCCACCCCGAAAGCACCGTGACGGTCGAGGCGAAGACCAAGTGACCGACTTGGAGTTTCGGATTGTGGAAGAACGCGATGTAGCCGCCGATCGACGCGAAAACGACGCACGCGATGAGTCGTCCCAGCGGTTCCGAGTCGGTTTCGGCCGCCGCCGCAATCGCGACGTCGGAACCCACGACAAAGGTGTACGACCACAGCGGCGTAGGCGGAAACAGCCACCAGATCAGGGCCGCGCCGAGGCACAGCGCGATGACCGCCAGATTGACCGCTCGCCAGAACGTACCTTGCGGACCGACGTCACTGAATCGCGCCGACAGCAACACCAGCCCCATCCAGAATGCTGTTCCGCCGACCAGCGCCCGGCAGGAAGTCAAGAACCCGCGGTCCTCGAGGTACCTGCTGAAACTGTGGAACTGGTCCGGCAACTGCCACCAGCGCATGACGACGTCGACCAAACCGTTCATCGCCGATCAGCCGATGCAGCTCCGCAACTTTTGGGCGTACTTCGACGAAACGGACTCGCTGATTTCCCCCCGGAGCACACTGGCATATCCGGCAGCATAGTCAGCGGCGACAGACAAAAACCGTTCTGCCGGATTTGAATCGGTCGATCAACTCAAAGCGTCGTAGGCCGCCGATACGTACTGCGCCGATCTCTCGGAACCGAGCAGACCCGGCCCCATCTTGTTCATCACGTACGAGAACGTCATGCGCTTCTCGGTGTCGATGATGATCTGCGAGCCACCCCAACCTCCCCAGAAGCAGATTCGCCCCTCCGGAATGAACGGGACGGACTCGGGCGTCGGCAATCCGAATCCGACGCCGAAGCGGACCGGCACGCCGAGGACGAGGTCGACCCCGTACGACTGCTCCTCGAAGATCTTGTCGATCGTTTCCTCCGACAGCAAGCGAACGTCACCGACCTTGCCACCGCACGCGATCACCGATTGGATCCTTGCGAGTGCCCTCGCATTCGAATGACCGTTGGCCGCACCGATCTCGGCGGCGCGCCACCCGTCGGTCCACGAACCTGTAGCGTCAGCGGGCGGCGCGGTGAATGTCTTCACCATGATGTTGTCCATCCCGAGTGCCGCGATGTCGATCGGCAACGGCGGTGGCGCAATCACATTCGAGACTCGCCCGTATTCCGACTTCGGCAAGCCCAGGCGGAAATCAGCATCGAGTGGGCCGGCGATTTCCTCGTCGATGAAGCGGCCGAGGGTTCGTCCGTCGATGCGCCTGACGACCTCGCCGATCAGGTGGCCGTAGTTGAGGGCGTGGTATCCGGATGCCGTACCCGGTTCCCACCACGGAGCCTGTGTCGCCAACCGGGCGGTGGCATATTCGTCGTCGCAAATGTTCTCGAGGGTGAACGGTTGATCCCACCCCGACACACCCGAGGTGTGCGACAACAGTTGCCGGACCCGAATTCGGTCCTTGCCCGCTGCTGCGAATTCCGGCCAGTACTGCGCGACCGGGGCGTCGAGATCAAGCAACCCGCGGTCGACGAGCATGAGCGCGGCCAGTGCGGTCACGGTCTTGCTGCAGGACCAGACATTGGTAACGGTGTCGCGAGACCAAGGAGCAGTGTGCTCGACGTCGACCCAACCGCCCCACATGTCGACGACGGATTCGCCGTCGATCGTCAGTGCGATCGCTGCCCCGACGTCCTCGCCGGAATCGAGATTGCGTGCCAGCGCCTCCTTCAAGCCAGAGAATCGCTGGTCACATACGCCTTCGGTGTTCGCCACTGACAGCCTCCACAGGAATGATGAAACTTGACGTCAACTTCAACTATGTCGAGTATGTGTCCGATTCACCTGTGGTGTCAATCACTTCAAGTGCCAGAGTCGGCTCAGACCAACGGGATTCCCTTGGCGATGCGCCGACGCAGATCCCAGAGATAGAAGTTGTAGGGAAACATCCGCAGAATCTTCGGACTGAACCGATTGACCAGCGCGGCGACGCGCATGGATCGGTCGAAGTTACGCTGCTGACGCACTGACCACGGGAGCCGCATTTCGTCACGAAAGGCTTGGGGCAGGAACCCGGTGGTGACAAATCGGTTGAGCGGACCGACCACGGGATGCAACAACTTCGGTGTGAAGGTCGCCGACGCGATCCCGTAGAGATGCTCACGAATCGTCTCGTCGATCGCCACCTTGTCGAGGTTCTCGTTCCAGTAGACCTCGAACGCATCCCGGTCCGCCGGCCACATGTCGCGTCGCATCTGAAGGGTTGTACCGAACGTGGCGCTGCGCTGATAGAACGCATCCCGGGTGACCGGATCGAGATCCCCGTACAAGATTTTGTAGACGTCCTCGAAGCCTCGGTACAGGCAGGCGGCTACCCACAACTGCAGTTCGGGATCGAACGCGTTGTATTCGACCGCGCTGTTCTCATCGGAGCGAACGTGCTTGTGAGAGCCGTTGACTGCGCGTCGGTACAGCTTCTTTTCTTCGTCCGTCGCCAGGCTTGCGACGGCGAGATACGTCAGCGTCGTCCGGGTTCGCTTCACCGGATGCCGATCCAACCGACCCGTCTCGACCTTGCTCTCATACACGCCGTAACCCACCGCCGGGCGCGCCAACTGCATGATGACGTTGGCGCCGGCTGCCAACAGTCCGAGCCCGGACATCGCCTTTTCAACCTCGGCGTCGATGTCGACCGCCTGGACGCCGACCGCTCCGAGGCCGCCTGCCACCGCTTCCTCGCGCCCGCCCGTCGAATCCCTACTCACCGTCATGGCAGAACCCCTTCGAAGTCATATCTGCGAACGCATGTTCTCAGATGAGTGAAACGCTGAAATGCCGAGATGTCAAGCAATCTCGGGATGCAAAGATGGTCTTCATGAATGACCAACCGCGTTCGTACGGTGGCGTCGACGGCGCGCTCCGCGTAGCCCAACGACGGGGTGCGCTGATCGAGGCCGGTCTGGAACTCATGGGCTCCGCCGAGCCCGAACTGACGGTCCGCGGAGTGTGCAAGAAGGCCGGTGTCGCGGCGCGGTACTTCTACGAGAGCTTCACCGATCGTGATGCTCTGATGTCGGCCGTCTACGACACCGTCATCACGGACATCGCCGTTTCAACCCAGGCTGCAGTGGACGCCGCCGAGACCGAACGCGGCAAGGCGCTCGCTGGAATCGCGAATATCGTCCGCACTATCGCGAACGATCCCCGTCGCGGACGTCTACTGTTCTCCAGCGCCCTGACGAGCCCTGTCCTGGCCGAGAAGCGCCAAGCGTCGACGACGATATTCATCGGTCTCCTGGCCGCCAACGCGAAGACCTTCTACCGATTGAACGACAGCGGTCATCTGACCCTGACGGCCACGTTCCTGGTCGGCGGCCTGGCGCAGACCCTCAGTGCATGGCTCGACGGGTACATCGACGTGACGGAAGAAGAACTGGTCGCCGAATGTGCGGCGATCCTGCTCGCACCCGCCCTGCCGCCGTCTTGAGCCCCTGCATTCAGTCCCAGATCCCGATGTTGTCGAGGTGAGCGAGAAGTCGAGCAGCGCCGTCGGAGAACTGCAGACTCATCTGCGCGTCCACCTGTTCTCGATCGTGCTTCTCGAACGCCGCGATCAAAGCATCGTGGCTCGATACCGCAAGCTCACCCCAGCCTGGATCCGTCGCGTAGAGACGAGCAGGGGTGTACCGAATCGCGCCGAACAGGAACCATGCCAACTTCGCACCACCCGCAGCGCGATTGATCAGGCGATGGAACTCGAATTCGCACTGCTCGATCGCAGCTGCATCCGAAGCGTCGACCGCCGCTCGCAAATCGGCATTGAGTTCCGCGAGTTCCGCGAGTTGATCAGCGGTGATGTTGTCCATCGCCCGCAACGCCAGCTTGACCGCGATCTGCCCCTGCAACCAGAAGATGTCTTCGATGTCCTGGCGACTGAGGGGCGAGACGAGATAGCCGCGATGCGGAACCAACTCGACCATCCCCTCGCCGCGTAATGCGACGAGGGCTTCTCGCACCGGCGTGACGCTGACCCCGAGGTCGGCCGCGGTTTCGTCCAGCCTGACGAACTCGCCCGGACGGACCGAGCCGGACATGATCAGGTTGCGAACGTGGTTGGCCACGTCCTCCGACAACTGTGGCCGTCTCCTCAGCTCAGATGTCGCTCTCCGAGTGCGTGCAGACGTTGCCACAACCGATCCTCACAGTCCGTACGTTTTGCCGATGATGTCTCGCTGAATCTCGTTGGTACCACCATAAATGGAGGACACAAGAGTCTTTCGCACATGGTGCTCCATGTCGAACTCAGTCGCGTAACCGTACCCACCCATCATCTGCATCCCCTCGAGCGCGACCTTCTTGGCGGTCTCGGTCAGCTTGAGCTTGGCCATCGACGCTTCCCGCGGGAACATCTTGGTCGGGTTGGCGTCGACCATCCTGGCCACGCTGTAGACCAGCAGACGGCCGCATTCGATCTCCGTGGCGAGATCCGCGATCCGATGGCGAAGCGCCTGAAACGATCCGACCGGACGGCCGAACTGCTTACGCGTGGTTACGAATTCGAGGGTGTCGTCGAAAGCGCGCTGCGCGGTCCCGAGCATCATCGCCGCGAGGATGAGGCGTTCTATGTTGAGTCCGGCCATGAGTTGACGCCAGCCGTTGCCTACTTCCCCAACCACCGCGTCCTCGGGCAGAAATGTGTCGGTGAAGTAGAGATCGTTGACCTCCTTGCCGCCCATGGTGTCGATTCCACTGATCTTCAATCCGGAGATGTCGGCCGGGACATGGAACATCGTCAGGCCCTCATGCTTGCCTTCACCTCGGGATGTGCGAGCCACCAGAAGGACGTTCTCGGCGAAGTGCGCGTTGGAACACCACGTCTTCTGGCCGTTGATCAGCCACCCACCGTCGACCTTCTCGGCGCGGCAACTCAGATTTCCCACGTCGGAGCCCGCTTCGGGTTCGGACATCGAGATCGACTGAGACGCGCCACGGACGATCCCGCCGAGCACTGCCTCCTTCTGGGCCGGACTGCCGAACTTCTCGTATGCAGCCCCGGTGATGACGGTCGGGCCGAGTCCACCGATCGGCGCCATGCCCTTGGCGGCTTCCTCCAGAAAGATGCACAGGTCGACCGTGCTTCCGGCGGATCCGCCGTATTCCTCCGGGACAGTCAGCCCGAGCCATCCCAATTCCGCCATCTTCTCGTAGAACGCCTGGTTGTGGTTATGGGCGCCATGATCGGTCAGCAGGTCTCGCTGCTCACGGGTACCACTTTCCTTCTTGCAGAACGACGCTACCGACTTGGCGAAATCAGACTGCTCCTGCGTGAAATCCATGTACATCGAAAACTCCCGAGTGAGATGAGGCTGGAGGCTTGTCGGAGCTCGGTCCGACGCATACTGTGACTACCAGCACAGTAAATCACATCACATATATGTGATGCACCGACATGTGGAGGATCTGAAGAACATGACAGAACAGCTCGGCCGCCAGAGCACGTCCACGTCGACAGATCCGAGATCGGACGATCACACTTTCGCGAGCCTCGACCCTCGCAATGATTCCGTGGTCGCGCAGCACCCCATTGCAGACCAGCAGGAGATCGAGAAAGCGGTCGCCGCAGCACGCACGGCGTCGAAGTGGTGGGATCAACTCGGATTCCAAGGCCGCCGGAAGGTGCTCGGCAATTTCCGCGCCGCGATCGCCACTCACGCCGAATCGATGGCGGCGATCATTTCCGCCGAGACCGGAAAACCCAGCGACGACGCACTACTCGAAGTCATGCTGGCCGTCGAACATCTCGACTGGGCGGCACGCAACGCACAGAAAGTGTTACGCCGCAGACGCGTCGGTGCAGGACTGATCAGCGCCAACCAGTCTGCATCCGTTGGCTACCGGCCGATGGGCGTCGTCGGCGTGATCGGCCCCTGGAACTATCCGCTGTACACACCGATGGGGTCGATCGGCTACGCACTGGCCGCCGGTAACGCCGTCGTGTTCAAACCGAGCGAACTCTCACCAGGCGTCGGCGTCGAATTGGCCCGGCTGTGGGACATCGCGACACCCGGACACCCTGTCCTGCAGACCATTACCGGCGACGGCAAAACCGGAGCACTTCTGTGTTCGTCCGGCGTCGACAAGATCGCATTCACCGGTTCGACCGCTACCGCAAAGCGCGTAATGGCCGCCTGCGCGGACACCCTCACTCCCCTGGTCGCCGAATGCGGTGGCAAGGACGCCATGCTGGTGGACTCCGATGCCAACCTCGATGCGGCCGTGAGCTTCGCGGCATTCGGGGCAGTGGGCAACGGCGGACAAACCTGTGCCGGCGTCGAACGAATCTACGTCGCAGCGCCCGTGTACGACGCCTTCCTGTCCAAGCTCACCGCCGCGCTACGAGACGCCCACGCCGGCGCCACCGACAGCTCGACCTACGGGCCGATGACGCTGGGAAAGCAGACTGGGATAGTCCGGGGCCAGATCGAAGACGCTCTCAGTCGCGGCGCGAAAGCTGTACTCGGCGGACTTGATTCGTTCAACGGTCCGTTCATCGATCCGATCATCCTGACGGATGTTCCGGAGGATTCCACGGCGATCACCGAGGAGACGTTCGGGCCGAGCGTCGTGGTGAACAAGGTCTCCGACATGAACGAGGGGATCGAACGCGCCAATGCGTCGAAGTACGGCTTGGGCGCCTCGGTGTTCACCAAGAGTTCGTCGAAGGGCCGAGCGATTGCCGAAAAGCTCGAATGCGGTGTCGTCACGGTTAATTCGGTTCTCGGTTTCGCCGGAATCGCCGCCCTGCCGTTCGGCGGGGTCGGCGATTCCGGATTCGGCCGTATCCACGGAGCCGATGGGCTGCGTGAGTTCAGCAGTGTGAAATCACTGGCCGTTCAGAAGTTCAGCGCTCCACTGGACCTGCTGACCATCGAGCGAAAAGCCAGGGACATGAAGATCTCACGTTGGATGCTGGCGAAACGCCACGCGAAGTCCTGAGAGATCAGGCGATCAGCCGGCGGTGACGAGCACCTGCTCGTCGCTGTCGGCTGCTTCGAGTTCACGAACCAGCGGAAGCACCTTGGCCCCGAAGTATTCGATCTCCTCCTGGAAATGCAGGAATCCGCCGAGAATCAGATCGACACCGCGACGGCGATATTCGACGATCCGATGCGCGATTTGTTCCGGCGTGCCGATCAGTTGTGAGCGGAAACCGTCGTTGTACTGAACCAAGTCCTCGAACGTCGAATCCGCCCACATCCCGTCCTTGGACGCGGTCGATGCGCCGGCCTGTTGGACTGCATTCTTGAATCCCTCGACCGCAGGGCGGTTGGCCTTGGCGATGATCTCGCGCAGTGTGTCCTTTGCTTCCGCCTCGGTGTCGCGGGCGATGATGAATCCGTTGAGCCCGAACTTGACCTCCCGATCGTTCTCACGAGCAACACGGCGAACGTCGACCAACTGTTCGGTGACGCCGTCGTAGTCCTTGCCGTTACTGAAGTACCAATCCGAATACCGGCCCGCGTTCTCACGGGCTGCCGCCGAGTTACCACCTTGGAACAGTTCGGGATTGGGGCGCTCCGGAGTGTTGAGAGGCTTCGGCTTCAACGCGAAGTCGTGGATGCGGTAGAAGTCGCCGCGGAAATCGACGTCGTCCTCCGTCCAGATCTTCCGAAGAACCTGAAGGAACTCGGCGCTACGCCGATAACGCTCGTCGTGCTCGAGCCACGGCTCGCCTAGATGTGTGAACTCGTCCTTGAACCAACCACTGACGACGTTGACGGCAAATCGACCGTTCGACAAGTGATCGGCGGTAGCGCCCAGTTTCGCCAACACGGCCGGCTGCCAGAGTCCCGGATGCACCGCGGCGATCACCTTGAGCTTCTCGGTGGCCAGGAGAAGCGCAAGGCTGAAGCTCGTGGATTCGTGCTGGAATTCGGCCCCGTAGCTCGCCTCGTAACGTACCTGGCTCAGGGCGTACTCGAAGCCGTTGTTCTCGGCGGTCTGTGCCAGCTTCTTGTTGTACTCGTAGTCCCAGCTGGTCCGCTGCTCGATGTCGGAGGTGACCAGACCACCACTGACATTGGGCACCCAGTAGGCGAACTTGATCTCGTCGGCGATACGTTCAGTAGACATGAAACCCAGCAAACATGCAGTTCCCAGTGGTTTCCAGGGTAGCGATCACACAGGTTGTAAGTGTTGGGTGGGTGCTGCGACTGTGAAACGGTGGCAGCATGACTGCTGTGGACATTCAGGAGATCGCGCACCGCATCACCAGCGAGGACGAGGCGCTCTCGGTGGCGTCACAGCTGTCCGACGAGTTCGCGGCAGGTGCCGGAGTCCGCGATGCGCAGCGCCTCCTTCCCCACGACGAGGTTCGCACCCTGGCGCGGTCCGGCTTGCTCGGACTCTCGGTGCCGAAGGAGTTCGGTGGCATCGACGCAAGCACCGAGACGTTGGCCGAGGTCTTCCGCCTACTCGCCGAGGGCGATCCCAGCATCGCGCAGATTCCGCACAGCCACTTCACTTTCCTGGAAGCGCTCCGGTACCAGGGGTCTAACGAGCAGAAGCAGTTCTTCTACGCCGAAGCATTGTCGGGCAAGCAGTTCGCCAACGCCCAGAGCGAGCGCGGCAACCAGACCATCGACATCGACGGCACCACTCTCACCCCCGACGGGGAAGACTTTGTGCTCGAAGGTCGAAAATTCTATTGCACCGGAGCGCTTTTCGCAGATTGGATCGTGGTGCGTGCCGCCAATGCGGATCAATTCACCGAGACCGGCGCACAGGTGAAGTCCGCGGTCTACCTACCCCGGAATACTCCCGGACTGTCGATCGTCGACGACTGGGACGGCATGGGACAGAAGACAACTGCAAGCGGAACCGTGACCCTGGAATCCGTTTCGGTACCGCAGTTCAATGTCGTACCCTTCACGTCGCTCTTCACTCACCCGACCACCTTCGGAGCACAGGCCCAGATCCTGCACGCCGCGATCGACACCGGCATCGCGTCGGCTGCACTGCGTGAATCCGTGAAACTCGCGGCAAAGGCGCGTCCCTTCTTCGAGGCGAAAGTCGATACAGCGGTGGAGGATCCACTGCTCGTTCAACTCGCCGGCGAAGCGGCAATCGAGGTTCGCGCTGCCAGATCCCTCTTGGCGGAAGCAGCGCGATCGATCGACGTGGCGCGTCGTGATCCCACCGAGGACTCCACGGCCCGAGCATCCATCGACGCTGCAACTGCCAAAGTGGTCGGCGCCAGGGCGTCATTGGCGGCCACGAGCACGCTGTTCGAGATCGGTGGCACCAGAAGCGCAGGCGAATCGGCGAACCTCTCGCGGTTCTGGCGTGACGCGCGCACGCACACCCTGCACGATCCGACGAGGTGGAAGGTCCAGCACATCGGCCGGTGGACACTGTCCGGGACAATCCCACCGCGGCACGGGCTGCTGTGAACACACTCAGTCGGAGTTCATATATCCGCTGATCAAGACTTCCAGTCCTTCCAAGTAGCTCTCAGTCGTCGTCCCTCCAGGCCAGTCCTCGAGCACCTCACTGAGCACCGGCAGTTTCTCGGGCCCGATTTCTCGGATCTTGACCGCGAGAGGTGACACGCTGCCTTCCGGTCGCGTAGTGGTGTCGTAGATGTTGAGCAATGCGCCGAGTGTGTAGTTCCACAGCGCTCGATAGACCAACAGTGCGCGACGAGGTGACGTACCGAGTTCGACACACGCAGCCATCGCCCGATCGACCAAGACCACAGCGCCGCTCCCACCACGGCCACCGCGCTGAAGCAACTCAATGATCCAGCGCTCCGACGCCAGCTTTTCGAAGATCGCGGTGAAGATCGTGCGAAGCCGTTCGACCTGATCCTGCGGCAGGACCAGCGCGCCGAGATCTTGTGAGTACACATCGAGCACCGCGCTGATCAGCTGTTCCTTGTCGCCCACGTGCCGGTACAGCGCCATCGGCGTGGTGCCGAGCGACTTCGCCAACGCTCGCATGCTCAACGCGTCGGCGCCGCCGGTCTGTAGCTGCCGTTTCGCCTCGTCGACTATCTGCTCCGACGTGATCGTCGGGGGACGTCCGAGCCGCGGTGATCTCGGTTCCATCTTTTCGGCCATCCGTCGATTGTGCGCGCCCCTGCTACGACGCTCTCGCCCGGGGAACCCCTTGCATCTCAGTCGCCAGCAAGGTAAACCTAACTACTTATGAGAACGCGTATACAAATTAGGTACCTGCAATGACAACAACAACTCGAGCGGTAGCCGCACCGGCTCTGGTCCTCACAGCCGCCGCGGCAGCGCAGTTCCTGGTGGCCTTCGACATGTCGGTCATCAACGTCGCACTGCCCGACATTCAGGAATCGCTGAACTTTTCCGACGCCGGGTTGTCCTGGGTCGTCAACGCGTACGCCCTCGCCTTCGGCGGACTGCTGCTTCTCGGCGGTCGTCTGTGCGACGTGATGGGCACTCGTCGAGTTCTGGTTTCCGGGCTTCTGCTGTTCGCCCTCGTCAGCATCGTCGGCACCTTCTCCGTGTCCGCCGAAATGCTTGTCGGAGCTCGGGCGCTTCAAGGCGTCGGCGCTGCACTGATCGCGCCGGCCGGGCTCGCCGCACTCAGTCAGGCCTTTCCCACCGGACGCGCCAGGGCCAAGGCATTCGGCATCGGCGCAATGTCGTCAGCACTGGGCGGCGCACTCGGTGTCGTCCTGAGCGGCATTTTGACCGAAGGGCTCAGTTGGCGATGGGTGATGTTCGCCGGCGCACCAGTGGCCCTGATCGCCGCAGTTGCCGGTGCCCGTGGCCTGCCGGCCGGCCAAGCCGCCAGAGGCGGCTCCCTCGATCTCCCCGGAGCCATCTTGGCGACGGCCGGAATCACCGCCCTTGTCGGCACAGTGATCGCCACGGAATCACATTCCTGGACTTCGGGTTACGTGCTGGGTGGATTCGCGCTCACGATCGCGCTGCTCACTGCTTTCGTTGTGGTCGAAAGCCGCTGCGCCACACCACTGGTACGACTGTCCACCCTGCTTCGACCCCGAATCGGACTGGCCAACGCCATCATGTGCCTGGTGTGCGCGGCACAGTTCAGCGCGTTCTTCTTCGTCTCACTCTTCCTGCAACGCGGGCTGGGCTATTCACCGACCACCACCGGTCTGGCTTTCCTACCCTTCTGCTTCGGCCTGGTGATCGGCATCCTCGCGTCCACCAAACTCCTTCCGCGCTACGGAGTTCGACCGCTGCTCGTAGTCGGGACAGCAGTCGCCGCAATCGGAACTTTCATGTTTTCGACCATGAACCTCGACAGTCCCTTCTGGGCCGTCATCCTGGTGCCTTCGCTTCTGGCGAGCATCGGCATCGGTCTGTCGTTCATGCCGCTCAGTAACGTCGCCACCGCCGACGCTCCCCCCGAAGAAGTCGGCATGGCATCCGGGCTACTGAGTACATCGCGTCAGATCGGCGGTTCACTCGGACTAGCCGTTCTCGTGAGCGTCGCCGCTTCCTCGACGGCACGTTCGGACAGCGCGCCGACCGAAGCACTGGTTTCCGGATACTCCCAAGCCCTCTTCGTCTGCTCCGGCCTACTGCTGGCCGGTACCCTCCTGTCCTTCTTCTTCCCACGAATGGATCGTTGACCTCAGATGTTCACCACCCGAACCGCATTCGGCATCGTCTCGGCGCTTCTCCTGACCGTCGCCGGCGCAAGCGCGTGCAGCAGCTCCGCCGAGTCCGACACCGCCTCTGCAACTCGCTCCGTCACCCACGAACTCGGCACCGTCGAAGTTCCGGCCTCACCGCAGCGCATTCTCGCGCTCGACGAGTACGCGGGGTTGAGTGCACTCGCACTCGGCGTGAAGCCCACCGTCGTCTACAGCACCCTGCGATCGGACGTCGCCAAGTCGATTCTGCGCGAGCAGGGCGTCGAAGTTCTCGACAAACCAACCTTCTTCGCCAACCCCGCCGTCGAGGAGATCGCGTCCGTCGAACCCGACGAGATCTTGATGAGCAATGCCGGTCCACTACCGAGCCTGTTCGCGCAGATCAATTCCGTGGCGCCAACCTTGGTCCTCCCGTACTCGGCGCCGTGGCGTGATGTGCTCGAACAAGCTGGGGCACAGCTCGATCGAGGCAGCGAAGCTACCGCCATGATCGGAAAGCTGGAATCCGGCCTCGAAGGCGTCAAGTCCGCGGCTGCCGGCCAGAGCCTTGCGATCCTTCTCGGCTACAGCGGAAACCTGTTCACCGTGCCACCGACCACTCCCATCTCCACACTGGTCACCGAGGCCGGATTCACCAGGCCGGCATCGGAAGTCAACGCGACCAACAATCAAGACACCGGCACGATTTCCCCCGTCTCGCCGGAACTCCTACCCGAGCATGCGGCGCAGACCGTCGCCGTACTTTCCGGGCAGCAGTACGACGCATCCATCGTGCGAAACACTCCACTGTTCGACAACCTGACACCCGATCCGGCGCACGCTCTGGACGTCAGCGGTGATCTCTGGTTCGGCAGCCATCCTTTTGCCATCTACTGGATCATCCAGGATCTGGACGGCATCGCACATGGCAAGGGGCAGAACAGTATCGGAACCCTCGACAGCGCCGACGCGCGATGGGCGGCATTCAGCGCGCTCTGACGTCCTGACGGAAGGTCAGCGGAGAAACACCCACCCGGGTGGCGAAGAACTTCGTGAAGTTCGCAGAATCGTCGAACCCCAACTTCGACGCCACCTGGGTGACCGTGTCCGTGCCGAAAGACAGCAGACGTTTCGCTTCGAGAACCACACGCTGATCGATGTACTGCTTTGCCGTCATCCCGGCAGCGGCTCGGGTGGCCCGCAGCACAGTCTTCTCGGAGTACCCGATCTTGTTGGCGTACTCCGAAACCGAACGGACCGTGGCGAAGTCACGTTCGACAACGGCATGAAACCTTTCGAACACGTCATTGTGCGCCAGCACGGAACTCTGTTCCTGTCCACCGAGATGGGTCAGTTTCAACAGAATTGCTGTCAGCGTGTGCCGCAGAATGGCCGCGCGAACGACCGGCGCGGAAGTATCCGGGCAGCCGTAGTTCAGGTTCAGGTGTTTCATACCCGTGCTGATGGTCTCGAGGTTCTCGCCGGACAACTGCCACGCTGCCTGCCGACTGCGAGCGTTCCCGTCCAACAACTGCTGGCTGACGGCATCGAGCGACGAGGGCGTGAACAGAACAACCGTCGCCTCGAAGTCCTGGATTCGCCCCCACTGTTGCACCTGCCCCGGTCTGACCCAGAACACGGTCCCCGGGCTCACCGCGTAGTTCACGAAGTCGATGGTGTGTAGCGCCGAGCCCTCGGTCACCAACGCGAGCAAGTGAAATTGCGGACGTTGGGGGCCGACGAACTCTGCGCTTCCCCCGTTGATGCGAATGGTGTCCAGGCTGAGTACTTCGATCTCGGTCGCGTCAGCCACCGACGATGCGTACCCGACGTCCCGGACGGGTACTTGTCTGTTTTTCACTAGTTCGGGACTCATCTTCACCGTGACCGAATACCCGAATGCGACATATCGTCAGGGTATCAATCAGTTCACGCTCGGATAGGAATCTTCCAGTGCAGACATCACGCTCGGAAACAGCAGGCAAGACGCAACTCACCTACGTCTTCGACGCCTATTGCGGGTGGTGTTTCGGCTTCGGCCCTGCGTTGACGGAGTTCGTCCGTCAAAATGCCGATTCCATCGACTTGTCCGTGGTCAGCGGCGGACTGTTCACCGGTGAGCGCGTCGCGCCCATGTCTTCGGCTCCGTACCTGAAATCAGCCAACGCCACCATCGCCGCCCAGACCGGCGCTGTCTTCGGTGACGGATATTCACAACTGGTGACTGATGGGCGGTTCGTCATGGATTCGACGGATGCAGCGATCGGACTCGCCGCACTGCGCGCGCAAGATCCGACACGCGCCCTCGACATCGCGGAGGCCATGCAGATCGCGTTCTACCGAGACGGGCGCAGCCTTTCCGATACCGAGACGTACCGATCCATCGCGGAATCCCTCGAACTCGACCCATCTGCCGCGGTGTCTTCCCTGTTCACCGACGCCTCGAAGGATGCCGCCCGCGCTGATTTCGTCCGAGCACGCAGGCTCGGCGCCACTTCGTTTCCGACGCTGTTGTTCCACGGGAGCGACGGGTCCGTCGTGAAATTCGGTTCTCCGACCAGTACCGCGGCCGATCTCACCCGCGACCTGAACACGTGCGTGCGGGCGTATGCGGTGGCTTGACCCACGCACTTTTGCGAGCGAAAGGTACGCCCGGCGCCTTCAGTACGCCGAACGTACCTTTCGCTCAGCGTGACTTCACCCAAATCACTTCGGCCCCCCTTCTGGTTTGATGAACACCGAACGAATCGCACCAAAGGGGAAACGACAGTGGTTTCAGATCCGATCACGGGCCTGGAGATGGAACTTGCCGACATGTGGCAACGAGGACGCGCCCAGGCGCGCACCTATGCGCGCGCAATTCATCCCAAACTCGATCCGGCGCTCTACCCGGTTCTGGTCATCCTGAACCGTTCGGATGCGGTGCGGATGTCCGACCTGATCTGCACCCTCGATATCGAGAAGTCCACCTTGACCAGGCAAATCGACGCCGCAGCTCGACTCGGCCTGGTGGAACGAATCCCCGATCCCGACGACGCTCGCGCCAAGTTGGTAGCTCTGACCCCTGAGGCGCGAACGAAGCTCACGACCATCCGCAATCACCAGATAGATCGCTGGCGCGCTCGACTCGCGAAATGGGATACGGACGACATCACCACGCTGACAGCGCTGCTTCACCGACTGGGCAGTTCCGAGGACTGACGACAAATTAGTCGTGATGGGCAGCCCACTCGAACAGCCGGACGATTTACGCCGTCACGACAATTCTGCAGCAGCACGCAGGATCAACTGGGTGACCTCGTGCGGGTGGGACGCCAAGGATGCATGGCCTGCGTCGAGTTCCTCGATCTCGCGGGCACCGATACGCTCTGCCATCCATCGCTCGGTTTCCGGCGGAATCATTCGGTCCTGCCCTGAAACCAGATACCAACTGGGCTTCCCACGCCATGCCGGCGGCCCTGACGGGTCCGAGAAGCACTGACCCGCAATGGGTTTCTGCGTCAGCGCCATGACCAATGCTTCGGTGTCGTCGCGATCCTGACTGAAACTCTCCTGAAACTTGTCCGGGGCGATCCACAAGAAGCCCTCGGCGTCCGGCGCGATGTTCGCCGCGCCCGCCGGCTGATCCGTGCGGGCGAAGATACTTCCCAGGCTGTCACCCTCGTCCGGCGCAAAGGCAGCGATATATATTAGTCCCACAACGTTTTCCGCATGACCCGCGCCTGTGATCACCGCGCCGCCGTACGAGTGTCCGACCAGCAGGGTCGGGCCGTCCATCGATTCGGCCAACTTCCTGGTCCGGTCCACGTCGTCGGCGAGCGAAGTAAGCGGATTCTGGACCGCAACCACTCGATGCCCGGCGTTGTGCAGGGTGGGTATGACGTGACGCCAATGAAGAACCGTCTCCCCAGGCTCCATGCACCAGAACGATGTTTACCTTCTCTGTCATGACCAACTCCTCCAGATACGCAGTGCGACGAATACTCCGACGATCGGCAAGCCTTCGAAACCCAGACCTTGCCTGTTACCCACGTTAAGGGGATCCTGGATCAATAACCATGACCAGATTGCCAAGTTTTTGTGCAGAAACGCCGAATGCTCGAGACATCGGAGTGATCGATCCATGAGGACAACATCATCACAGCGGTACGTACCCACCACCGACGAGACTCGAACCCGGGACACCCTCTCGCACGTTCTCGAAGTCGTCCACCTTCGCGGTGATCAGATTCATCGCTGCGTCCACGGCGAGAACTTCACCGTGGAGGTACCCACGGGGGTGCGAGCACTTCACATTGCCGAGCACGGTGACATCGTGATCAGAACGCAGGGCAAAGCCCCGATCGAACTCGGCCCCGGGGAACTCGTACTGTTACCCCATGGGCTTGCTCATACGATCGAGAATGCGATGCCGATGCACACGAAAAACGAAACATGTTGGCTTTTCGGTACTTTCACACTCGACGACGTCGCAGCGCAGCGACTGCTGTCCGTTCTGCCGGACTTCGTCGAACTGCGCGCGACACAAGGAACCCCGGTCGAGTGGCTCGAGGTGAGCAGCCGACTGTTGGGCGCCGAGGTGGACGATCCGAAACCTGGTTCCTCCGTGATGGTTTCCCGGATTCTCGACCTTCTCTTCGTCCAGATCCTCAGAGCGTGGGCTCGAGCGGACGGATCGAACGGCGGATGGTTGACCGCAGCAATGGATCCACGAATCGGGCAGGCCCTCGAGGCCGTCCACAACGACCCGTCACGCAACTGGACCATCGACGAACTGGCGACGCTGTCCACCCTGTCGAGATCGTCTTTTGCGGAGCGCTTCTCGCGACTGGTCGGCCAGACGCCCGGCGCTTACATCACCGAGCGCCGACTCGACCGTGCCGCCGAACTACTCGTGCAAACCACCGAGCCGGTCGGAACCATTGCGATAACTGTCGGCTACGAATCCGATGCAGCGTTCAGCCGCGCCTTCCGTCGACGATTCGACGCCTCGCCGTTGAACTGGCGAAAGTCCAACTCCCACAATCACTGACGTCAGGTTGCAGCGATTACGCCTGCGACCGGGATCCGGCCGAGAACTGCAACGCGGAAGTCCACCATCGCGCGCTCCACGTGATTGGCGCTCGAGACCACAACCACGCCGGTCGCGCCTCGATCGGCGAGAATCCGCGCAGAGTTGATCGCATTCTCGACTGTCGACCACGAAGTTCCCTCTTCGGTGATCCGGCCCGGGTTGACGCCGTTGGCAACGAGCCATTCGCGCATTGCCCTGGCTTCCGTTACTCCGGCCTTCGGAGCCCCACCGCTTGTGATGATCGGAGACTGCGGGTACTGACGGGCCAGCTGGAGCGCCGCCTGAAGCCGGTCGACCAACATCGGACGCATCGTGCCGTCGTCGAAGAGGCCGGCACCCAAGACGACGATGTTCGTGCCCACGGGGTTGAGGTCGAGCAGCACGGGCGACTGGCGTGTCAGCGTCTCAGCACTCGTGCACGCAAGAATGAGAGACCGCACCGGTGTTTGGCAGCCGCCCACCGTCGACAGGATGCCGTTGACGACCGTCGTCGGAGTGATGTCGGCACTCGCTGTCGCCGGCGACAATCCCACTCCGGCTGCGGCGATTACCGAAGCAGCAATCAATCCCTTCGTCAGAGACCTACGAACATTTGCCATGTAGCCGAACCCCCAGATTGTCGATTGTCCAGCCCACGGTAACGAACATTTCGTCGCGATTGCATCATTTGACTCAAATTTACTGTTCACTGACCGTCACACAGATTAAACATAAATATTGGGCAACAATTCGGGTTCGAAACCGTCATCTACCAGCATCTCGAATCGACGCGCCTGCCGCGTTACCGATCTGAGCTGCAGCATCCCCGAGCAGGCCGGCGACACTGAACGGCAACAATTCGTTGTTGCAGATCACGATGTTGCATCCGGGTGTTCCTGCTCGCCCCGTCCCGACCATCGTGTCGAAGATCAATTCGGGGTTCGCGAAGCCGACGAGCTGTGACGGATCGTCGATGAGCGGACCACCCGACCCATGCACGGGAGGCCCGACGTACGGCGGCGGTGGAACGTCCACGATCGAAGCGACGACAAGCCGCAAGAACTCCTGGAGATAGAGATCCCGAGGCGCGTTCTGCCACACCGGATGCGAAACATACTTGCTCACCGGCGCATTCACGGAGTAGAAGTCCTCGCCCGCGTTCACCCAGGTCAAGAAGCCGTACCCCCCATTGGACGGAGAGGGCGCGGACAACTCGTCGAGGTAGGCGGAGTCGATCAACGTCTGATCACGCCACGCGCCTCGTTGCACCATCAGCTGACCCAGTCTGGCCATGTCTCCCGGCCGGATTGCCAATCCGAGAATCAGACACGTTCACAGAGAACCACAGACGCATCACGTTTGGGAAGAGTCCGCCTCCATTCCGAGCGCGCGACGCGCTCCCAGCGCCATGGTGACCTGTACAAGATCTTTCGGTGACGACAGGTCAAGTCCCGTCAGGGAACTCGCTTTACGCAGGCGGTACACGACCGTGTTCGGGTGTACGTGCAACTGCCGAGCGGTGGTAGCTCGATCGAATCCGGAGTCGATGAAAGATTCGAGCGTCTCGAGCACGGCAGGATCGGACTCCAACCGCGACAACACATCTGCGAGGATCGGCAGCGCAGCGCTCGGGCGGGTCAGTTGATACTCGACTGCAAGATCCTCGAGACGCACGACCCCACTTGTACGGCCGTACTTTCGGGCAACGTTCAGCACCTCGCGCGCCTGCGACACCGCTGCGGGAATTGCCGGCGGTGCCGCGACATGTACGGCGGCAACCGTCGATGCACCGATGACCTTCTCGAGATCACCCAATCGTCGACACAATGAAAGATACTGCGGACTCGACGCCCAGTTCCCCTCAGCGGGTTCCGATTCCACAATAGGAATCAGTACGGCTCCGCCACTGCTCCCGAGCACCCCGAGCGCTTTGTCACGCCCCACCTGATCAAGCTCTCGTTGCAGGTGGCGCACCTTTCTCCGCTCGGCGACGGCAGTGTCCACCTCGGTCGAGGACTCGTCGTCATTCCGTTCGACGTGCAGCGCCACCACCCAGTACAGGCGCGCCAACCTGATGCCCACATCGTCGGAGACCCGATCAACATCGACACCCGTCGAAAGTGCTACGAACAATGACCTTCGCGCAGAATCCTCGTCCGTCTGGGTGACATGGTCGGAACCGTAGCCGGCAAGAACCGCCGACGCGGAAGCCGCGGTGTATGCATTCAAGAGTCGTCCGGTGCGGGCAAGTGCGACACCGTCTTCCGGGACCGCCCATTCGCTGATGGTCTCCCACCACAGCCCGGCTGCCAAGTGATATGCCCGCAGCACCTCACCGAGCGGAACCAATTCCTGAGCCCGTTGGCGAGCCGATTCGCTGATGTCGGCGAGCAACTCGGGCGCCAGATCGGCGCCGGTCCGCAGCATCGAAATGAACAGTTCCAGATTGCGCCTCACGATGGTGGTGACGTCGTTACGCAATGCCTCGTCAGGGAGCAACCGGTAGAAGGTGACGTCGCGGTGGACCAGATCGACTGTCTCAATGACCAGTGGATGGGTGCGTTGCGCCAGTCGGTCGGCCAGAGATCTGCCACCAACCAGGATCGGCTCGAACGGCAGATCTTTGTTTCCTGACACAAAACCCTCCACAGAATTGAATTGCCACCACAAGGCCGACCTGCCTTTTTCCTATCACTATGTAACCCACGCCACTCACGAATTCACAATCAGCGGCGTAACTGGAAGTCCCACCTTCGACCAAGAGGAGCCTCGAGTGACGTGGAAAACGCGCAGCGCAGCCATTCTGGCAGGCGTCGTGGCTGCCGGTTCGATCGCGGCTCTCGGGACCGGTGTGTCGAGTGCCGAGACAGCGGTCAGCACTATCCAGTACGTCGCGCTCGGCGATTCCGCGGCGGCCGGCCCACTGGTCACCGCGCAGGACTCGTCGTCACCGGGCTGTCTACGATCACTCGACAACTACCCGTCCGTGGTGGCGCGAGAACTCGGCGCTCAACTCACGGATATGACCTGCTCGTCGGCGCGATCCGCCAACGTCACGGACACCGCACAATCGACGTTCTCCGGTCAAGTATCACCGCAGGCAACAGCATTGGGGCCTGATACCGACCTCGTCACCATCACCATCGGTGCCAACGACATCTCGTTGTTCCCGACAGTTCTGAGCTGCGTCAATCCACTCCCCGAACCCACCGGAACGTCCTGCCGTGACAAGTTCACCTCCGGTGGCGTCGATCAACAGCGACAGATGATCGAAAATGCGTCCACAGGTTGGAGTTCCATGATCGAAGTCGCGCAGGATCGAGCACCGTCGGCGCGCATCGTCGTGGTCGGATACGGAACATACATCCGTGGTGGCGGCTGCCCCGGCACTCAGCCGTTCTGGCCGCGCGACGCCGACTATCTCCAGAGTGTGATCGACTACGGCAACACGGTCATGGCAGCAACTGCGGCCCGTCACGGCGTCGAGTACATCGACATCACCGAAACCACTGCCGGGCATGACATCTGCACGGACCCTGCCACTGCTTACTACACGGGAATCGTCCCTACCCAGCCGGCGGTTCCACTGCATCCCACTGCGGCCGGGATGCAGGCGATCGGGAAAGCGGTCGCCGACGCTCTGTCCTGAGCTTCTCCCCCAGCACAATTCATTCAGCACTCGCGAAAAGGGTGGAACAATCATGTCAATTCAACGAGACGCTCCGCCGCTGCCGTCCGTCGACGGCGCCCCTGTCGGAACACGTGACAAACTTCTCGGCGGCACACTCGTCGCCCTGTTTCTCGCGAACATGCTCAACTTCTTCGACCGGGCGATCCCCTCAGTCGTTGCCGAGCCGATCAAGAACGAGTTTTCGCTCAGCGACTTGCAATTGGGATTGATCACCTCTGCATTCACCCTCGTCTACGCAGTCGCAGGACTGCCTCTGGGCCGGTTGGCCGACACGAAGAACCGTCCCAAGATCATCGGGATCGGACTCCTGGTGTGGAGCGGACTGACGGCAGCAACCGGTGCCGCCGGCAGCTATGTGCTGTTCATCCTCGCGCGTCTCGGCGTCGGTGTGGGCGAAGCGACCTTCACACCTGCAGCCAACTCGATGATCGGTGATATCTACCCGGCAGAACGACGCTCACGCGCACTTGGTGTCTTCATGCTCGGTTTGCCAATTGGCCTCATGCTCGCCTACTTCACCGTCGGCAAGATCGCCGAGGCATTCGACAGCTGGCGTGCACCGTTCTTCCTCGCGGCGATTCCCGGTGTCCTGCTTGCAGTCGTGCTCTACCGCATGGCAGATCCGGTTCGTGGTGGTTCCGAAAGTCCGGAGGCCCGCGCAGCCGCTGTTTCACAGGCACCGATCACCCGCCCGATCCGTCGTCTGCTCGCAATTCCCACGCTTCGTTGGCTCATCCTTGCCGGGCTGACGTTCAACTTCGCCGCCTACGCAGTGAATTCGTTTGTCGTCCCGCTGCTCATGCGCCAGTACCACCTGAAACTGACTGCGGCGGCATCGGTCACCGGCATCATCGTCGGAATCACGGGCCTGATCGGATTGCTTCTCGGCGCTCGCTACGCTGACAAGGCCAGCGCACGCTCACCACGCGCACGGTTGATGATCGGTGTCGGAACCTCGGCATTGGCGGCACCTTTGACGGCGCTGGCACTGTTGCAACACGGCGGAAACGTCGTGATGTTCACGCTCTTGTTCTCGGCCGGGTGGCTTCTGGCCTACGGCTTCTACATCAGCGTCTACCCTGCCATTCACGACGTCGTGGTTCCCAGGCTCCGCGGCACTGCGACTGCGTTGTTCTTCGCTGCCATGTACCTTCTCGGCGGATTCTCCGGACCGGTTGCCGTTGGAGCGATCTCGGACTGGTTCGCCAAGCGTGCACTTGCAGATGCCGGTACCGGGAAGTTGGCTCAGTACGCCGGCGACGGGTTGAACTCGGCCATGTATCTCGTGCCGATCATGTTGGCACTCACCGCGGTATTCATCTACCTGGCTACCCGCACTGTCGGCAAGGACTCCGCGCGCATGCAAGCGGAGCTGAGCCAGGCCTGACCGACAAGTTCACGGGCGGTGGCGGGACCCTGAGGCCCCGCCACCGCCGAGTTCAGTTGACCGTAATCGCCAGAGTCGACAACATGGACCGCAACATGTCCGGCAAGCGAGCGATCATTCGCTGCTCGGTTATCCGAACGGAGACGGGCGCGGCCAGCGTCGCTCGCCACAGTTCCGGTTGATTCTTCATCAGGTTGTTGTAGACCGGGAGCAACTGATCGTTGATGTAGGTCCAACGACCATCCCGGTCCGCCCAGTTGAAGTCCGGAAGCGGCGTTTGCACAACAGCATTGCCCACCTCGAACGAGAGCGGGTTCGACTCGCGTGGCGGCACGACGCCAGGCATCGACGGTGATGCGGCGAAGGTGGTCAGGTAAGTCAACGAGCGACCAACGCTACCGCGGTAGGCCTTCGCCTCGTCCCACTGATCACCCACCGACTGGTACTGCTCCCTTCGCAGCAGACGCACATTGCCGTCGAAGACCGATTCCGGTGTCCCCGAAGCAATGTTGTTCCACGCGATACGGGCGTTCTCGTCGAGCAGCCCTGCGCGATCGAGTTCGGCGATGCCGTCGACACCGTCGTGAACCCACGCCATGTGCATGGGAATCAGGTCCGAGAAGATGTGTTTGCTCATTGCAATCACTTTCCCCTGGAACCACATCACGTCCTCGGGGCGAATCTCGTGGCCGACCTGGAGAAGTGCCGCAATGTCCTCGGGCGCTCCCATCGACGATGCAACCGGCGCCCCGATGCGGTCGATCTCTCGCCACACCAGTGCCATCGCCTCGCTGATCGCTTGGACTTCCAGCACAACCCGCCCGTAGTCCAAGTCGAGGAGTCCACCGGCGAAAGCGGGCCCGACCATTCCTCCCATACCTGCCCACTGCAGCTCTCGATGCTCGAGCTGGAGTCGCTCGTAGAATTGGAAAGTGTTGGTGAGGTTTCCGAGATTCGCGTGCACACCGTCGAACGGAGTCCACGAAGCGAGATCGATACCTGCCGACTCCGTCCCGACCGCGAGCCAGTACTGCTTGAGCAGTGTCTGATAGCGATGCGGATCCACTCCCGAGGCTCGGGCGGTATCCACCAAAGACCGCAGCGTCGCGGAATCCGATGGCAGAGAAGGATGCAGACCGCCCGTGGCTTCGGCGTTTGCGTTCACTGCTTCCAGGTCGAGGTACCTGTCGAGCTCACCAGTACCCGCGGACGCCCTGCCTCCCAGTACGACGGCACCGCCGATACCTGCCGAAGCAACGAGAACCGTGCGCGCAAAATCCCTGCGCGTCAGAGACTTCCGCAAGCTCATCGTCCCTCGGCTTCGTCGAACGTCTTTGCCAGCCAGGCGATGTCCTGCATACCCAGCTGATCGGTCACCGTCTTGTACAGGTTGGTCACGTAATCGAGCGGCCCGCACTGCGACGGGAGCAGGTCCACGTTGCCGCCGTCTGCTCGATATGTCTGCGCCAATTGCTCTGCCTCACTGAAGGGAACGAGAAAGTCGTCCTCACAGGAAGAAATCAGAAGCTTGGAAGCCGGCGCCTGCTTTCCCAACGTGTTGTCCGCGTACGCCGCGGCCAGCGCAGGGATCGTTCGGGGCGAAGGGTTGGTGAGTAGGACGTCGAACGGAACGAATGGGAGTCCGAGGTAGAGCGCCTGGCAGGACGCGCGGAAGGCTGCGGCGACGTTGTGACCGATCGGAGTCAGATGGTCGTCGAGCCGAACGTCGGGGTAGCCCGCGTCGAATCCGAGAATGCTCGAGAAGACGAATCCGGAACCGATCCCACCGGCCGCTGTTTCCTCGAACGTGGCCGGGTCGATCATCATCGCCTGAATGGCACTGGCCTGGACGTTCAGTTCCGGCGCATATTCATGGGCTTGTTCCGCGGCAAAGCCCGCTGCGACACCGCCTCCGGCGACACCGTAGATGCCGACAGGGGTGTCTGATTCGAGGCCGCCTTCCGGAAGCGCGAGTGCTGCCCGAACGCCGTCGAGCGTTGCCTTCCCTGAGAACTGTCCGATCGAGAACGGATGGGGAGCAGTGTCGCCGTCGTTGCCGACGTCGCTCATCATCACTGCCCAGCCGTGGCCGAACATCTGAGCCACCGGGCCGAGCGCCGAGAACATCGCCGGGTCGCTCTGATTGCCGCCGGTCCACTGGTGACTTGGTGCGCAGTTCGCGCCGAGGCTGTCGTTCGCCTCGGCGTATCCGATGATCTTGCGATCACCTGGCGCAGTTCCGTCCTCGGGAATCATCAGAATTCCGGTGCTGATCACCTGCCGACCGAAGTGATCAGTGGTGGTGTACATGAGTTGGTGAGCCGAGACCACGTCGGGACGGACCTGGTAGACCTGCACGCTGACCGGACGCGCTTTGAGAAGTGTGCCGGGGGCGGTACCCGGCTCGATTTCAGGTTCGTCGAACCACGGATCATCGGACGAGAGCCCGAGTGGAGTCAATTCGGTGGAAATGTCAGCGCCTTGGAGTGCCTTCACGACCAACGGGTTGAACACGTCGGCCAGGTCGACGGTCTCCTGCGCACCAGCCGGCGACCCCACCGCAAACAAGGCCACTGCCAGGGCCGATGCCGTTCCGGCGCGCCATGACCACCGTCGCCACGTCGAGTCAAACATCGTTCACGAGTTCCTTACTTTCGGGTAATGAGCACCCCTACACTCCCATTCACCTGCATTAACAGACAAGTCGGGCACCCATCCGTTGGCCGAAAACCTCGATCGGGCTTAGGCTGACGGCACCTGTCCGGCAAGTCTGGCGTGGGAGGTTTGTCTGTGAGTGCTCCGACCCGTGTATCGCGAGCTACCGGCGATTCACTCCAAGCTCGACCGCGGCCGTCCAACATCACGTGCAAGATTCTGATGGCCGTGACAGGACTGATCTTCGCCGCTTTCGTTCTCGTCCACATGATCGGAAACCTGAAGGTCTACACCGGTGCCGATCACTTCGACGACTACGCACACTGGCTACGCACAGTGTTCGAACCCTTCCTGCCATACGAGGGACTTCTGTGGATTCTTCGCATCGTCTTGCTCGCGTCATTGGTCGCACACGTCTGGTGCGCCTGGTTGCTCACCGTCCGTGGCCGCCGAGCTCGAGGGAAGTTTCGACGTAAAGGCTTGGGAATCAAGTCCTTTACCGCGCGCACAATGCCCGTCACCGGAGCAGTGCTGCTGCTGTTCGTCATCTTCCACATACTCGACCTCACGACCGGAACCCGACCCATCGGCAGCGCCGAGTACGAAGCAGCCACGCGCACGCAGAGTTACGCATACGACAACCTGATCGCCAGCTTCGAGCGTCCACTGGTGGCGTCGTTCTACATCGTCGCGATGGCTCTGCTGGCAATGCATCTCGCGCACGGACTCTGGAGTGCGGTCAACGATCTCGGCGTGACCGGCCAACGGCTGCGCCAGATTGCCGTTGCACTCTCCGGAATCTTTGCGCTCGTCGTGATGGTCGGAAACATGTCGATCCCCATCGCGGTGATGACCGGCGTCATCTCGAAGACAGGAGCGTCATAAGTGAACAGCTTCGAACTCGACGATCTGCGCAGCATCGGGACGCCGGTGGACGGTAAGGTCCCGGCCGGCGATCCGGAGACAGCCTGGCCCACTCGCAAACTCGACTACAAGCTCGTCAGCCCGCTCAACCGGCGCAAGTTCACGGTCATCGTCGTCGGTACCGGACTCGCCGGCGCGGCCTGCGCCGCCTCACTTGGTGAACTGGGCTACCACGTCGAATCCTTCACCTTCCACGATGCACCGCGCCGTGCACACAGCGTCGCCGCGCAGGGCGGCATCAACGCCGCTCGTGCCCGAAAGGTGGACAACGACAGTCTCGCCCGCTTCGTGAAGGACACCGTCAAGGGCGGCGATTTCCGCGGCCGCGAGGCCGACTGCTTCCGACTCGCAGAGGAATCCGTACGCGTCATCGATCACATGAATGCCATCGGAGCACCGTTCGCCCGTGAGTACGGCGGCACTCTCGCTACCCGATCCTTCGGCGGCGTACAGGTGTCGCGCACGTACTACACGCGCGGGCAGACAGGCCAGCAGTTGCAGATAGCGTCGTCGCAGGCACTGCAACGTCAGATCGCAGCCGGAACGGTCAACCTCCACACCCGAACCGAGATGCTCGATCTCATCGTTTCGGACGGCCGAGCACAAGGGATAGTCACACGCGATCTCGTGACCGGTGAGATCGGCGCCACCACAGGCCATGCCGTCGTACTGGCCTCCGGTGGCTACGGAACCGTATTCCACAAGTCCACACTTGCGAAGAATTCCAACGCCACGGCCGCCTGGCGAGCGCACCGACGCGGTGCGTTGATGGCTTCACCCTCGTTCATCCAATTCCATCCGACGGCACTTCCCGTCAACTCCGAGTGGCAGTCGAAAACCATTCTGATGAGCGAATCCCTGCGCAACGACGGCCGGATCTGGGTACCGGCCAAGCCCGGAGACGATCGTGAGCCCGGCGACATTCCCGAAAACGAACGCGACTACTACCTCGAGCGCAAATATCCGGCGTTCGGGAACCTCTCTCCCCGCGACGTCTCTTCACGGGCCGCCCGCGAGCAAATCGACTCCGGTCACGGCGTCGGCCCTCTGAAAAACAGTGTGTACCTGGATTTCCGCGATGCGTTGGCACGGCTCGGCCGCAAGACCATCGAGGAGCGATACGGAAATCTGTTCTCGATGTATCGCGACGCCACCAGCGAAGACCCCTATACGGTGCCGATGCGCATCGCCCCCGGAGCCCACTTCACCATGGGAGGACTGTGGAACGACTACGACCAGATGACCTCCATCCCCGGCTTGTTCGTCGGTGGTGAGGCAGGCTGGGGATACCACGGGGCCAACCGCCTCGGCGCCAATTCGTTGCTCTCGGCATGCGTCGACGGCTGGTTCACCCTCCCGTACGCGATTCCGAATTATCTTGCACCGCTACTCGGATCCACTCCACTCGAACTGTCCGATCCCGCTGTGACGTCGACGCTCACTGACGTGAGGGGTCGGGTGGACCTGCTGCTCTCGGTCGGCGGAACACACGGCCCCGACAGGTTCCATCGACAACTGGGAGAGATCCTCTATGCGGGTTGCGGTGTCACCCGAACGGCCGAGGGCTTGACCAAGGCGATCGCCGAAATCCGCGCACTGCGAACCGATTTCTGGTCGAACCTGCGAGTTGCCGGCAGCGGAAACCAGTTCAACCAGGAGTTGGAAAGGGCCGGCAGGGTAGCCGATTTCCTCGAGCTCGCCGAACTGATGTGCGTCGATGCTCTCGATCGTGACGAGTCCTGTGGAGCGCACTTTCGTGCCGAACATCAGACTCCCGACGGCGAAGCGCAGCGAAACGATCAGGACTGGTGCTTCGTCTCCGCGTGGGAAACCGCCCAGGACGGCAGACACGTTCGACACGACGAGCCGTTGTCCTTCACCGCTGTTCCACTGCAGACGAGGAACTACGTATGAAAATCACCGTGGACGTGTGGCGCCAATCCGGACCTGAGTCGTCCGGCGCATTCGACACCTACCAAATAGACGACGCGACGGTGGAGATGTCGCTGCTGGAGCTCCTCGACCGACTCAACGACCAACTCGTGGAGAGCGGCAACGAACCCATCGCCTTCGATTCCGACTGCCGAGAAGGGATCTGCGGGTCCTGCGGCATCACGGTCGACAATGTTCCCCATGGACCGGTTGCGAACACTCCCACGTGCCGTCAGCACCTGCGTAGCTTCTCCGACGGTGACCGAATCAAACTGGAGCCGTTCCGCTCCGCAGCCTTTCCAGTGGTCCGCGACCTCGTCGTCGATCGCTCTGCGCTCGACCGGGTGCTCGAAGCCGGTGGATACGTTTCGGTCAATGCAGGAACCGCGCCGGACGCAGACAGTCAGCCGCTCTCGCATCAAAGTGCCGAAGCTGCACTGGACTTCGCCGCGTGCATCGGCTGCGGCGCTTGCGTGGCAGCCTGCCCGAACGGTGCCGCGCACCTCTTCACCGGGTCCAAACTGACCCACCTGTCTCTCGTCACGCAGGGCCGCAACGAACGTGGCAAGCGGGCCCGAGCGATGTCGCACCAGATGGAGGCCGATTTCGGGCCGTGCTCGACCTACGGTGAATGTGCGCAGGTGTGTCCCGCGGAGATACCGCTGACCGCGATTGCCGCTGTCAACAAGGAATCGATGCGATTCGGATTGCGGCGCAAGGACAACTGATCGTCACCAGGCGCCGATCAGCTTCATCCACGCGCCGCCGATGATCGTCCAGATCAGGATGATCACGACGCTCATCACGAAACCGATTCGGAACCATTCCGAGGTCTTGATGTATCCGGAACCGTAGATCACTCCGGCCGGACCGGACGCGTAGTGCGAGATACCGCCGAACAGGCTGCCGATGAAGCCGAACACCAGGGCCGAGAACAGCGGCGGTGCACCGGTTGCCACCGCCGCGCCGAGAAACACCGCGTACATCGCGACGATCTGCGCGGTGTTCGACGCAAACAGATAGTGCGCGTAGAAGTACACCAAGGTCAGGATCGCAAAAGCCCAGATCCACGGCAAACCGTCGACGCTCGAGGAGACCTGGGTTCCGATCCACGAGATCACGCCGAGTTCTTCGAGATGGCTTGCCATACCGACCAGAACGGCAAAGAACACGAGCGTCTGCCACGCCCCGGTGTCGTGGACCAGGTTGTTCCACGTCAGCACCTTGGTCACCAACAGGATGCCGATTCCGACGAATGCTGTTGTAGTGGCATTGACGTTGAGCTGCGAGCCCAGGCACCAGAGCACCAGCAGCAGAACGAAGGTGGCGGCCATGATCTTCTCGTTGCGGCTGATCGGACCTGCCTTGCGCAGTTCCTCCCTGGCTTGCTCGGGTGCTTTCGGAGTCTTCAACATCGTGGGCGGGAAGATCTTCGACATCACCCACGGGATCGCGATGAGACTCGCAATTCCCGGAACCGATGCTGCCAGCGCCCATTTGCCCCACGAGATGTCGATGCCGATCTTGGCAGCCGCATCGACGGCCACAGGGTTACCCGCCATGGCGGTGATGAACATCGCGGAGGTCACGACGTTGACTTGCAGCGACGTGAGCAGCAGATATGCTCCGAGCTTCTTGCGAGAGTCCTCGGGCTCGGGATTGGAGTCCTCCAACTTGCTCAGCGAGACGATGATCGGATAGACGACGCCACCCGCACGGGCGGTGTTCGACGGCGTCGCCGGAGCAAGTATCAAGTCCGTCAACGCCATTCCGTAGGACAATCCGAGACTCGACTTGCCGAGTTTGGTCACGAACATGAGCGCAACCCGTTTGCCGAGTCCGGTGACCAGAAAGCCCTCGGCAATGAAGAACGATGCGACAATCAGCCAGATCGTGGTGTTACTGAAGCCGGACAACGCTTCCGTCGGCGTCTCGGTCTGGGTGATCATGGCGATCGACAGGCCTACCAGCGCCACAGAACCCGTCGGCAGAGGCTGCAAGATCAACGCCACGATGGTGCCGACGAAAATTCCGAGCATGTGCATGCCCTTGGGATCCACACCGTCCGGAACAGGCATGAAATAGATGATCAAGCCGAGGATGACGGGCACCGCAGCCGGGTAGTACCGCCTGAGCACCGATTGTTTCGACGGCTCCGCCGGCGGTGTCGTCTCAGAAAAAGACTCAGTGCTTTCGGATTTGGCCTCGGACATTTGCATCTCCTCGACTTGTCGCCCCAGGTGATCGCCCCAGATGATTGTCCCCCAAACATCAGGTTTTCGTGCGGTCAATCCAAGTTCGAGAGAAAATGCCCGGAAGTACAGTCGTCCTTACGAGGCGCTGTCTCGCACCGACGCTTCAGTGGGAGGATGCCCATCTCTCGCAAAAGATTGTGCCAATCGATCAACAAGGCTCCGGCGTGCTGCACGCTTGAATCTCGGAGAGTTGTTCAACCTGCTTCTGCGAAAGGTATTCGTCGGCACGATGTTTGGGTCAGGACTGCGCGGATTGCCGACCTCGACCGGATCTTCGCGCGTGATGTGATCCAATTCCGAAGCATGTCAGCCGACAGACAGACCCACGAACCGAGAAGATTCGTATCGGACCGACGACTGGTTGCGCCATCTATTGTCGGGAGTGTGACGGAATCCGACGCCCACGAGGACTCGACCGACTCCACTGAATCGGCAGTGGCCGATCACCCGAGAAAACGTCCACTGTGGCGTGAGATTCTGATCCTCGTTGTCGTCGCACTTGTCCTGAGTGTTGTCATTCAGAACTTCGTCGGACGCATCTTTCTGATCCCGTCGGAGTCCATGGAACCGACACTTCACGGATGCACCGGCTGCACGGGAGACAAGATCCTCGTCGACAGAATCAGCTATCGATTCGGGGATCCGCAACCTGGGGATGTGGTCGTGTTCAAGGGACCCGAGTCCTGGAACGACGAGTACAAATCCATTCGATCCGACAATTCGATTGTTCGCGCATTTCAGGGACTCGGGTCCATCGTCGGCTTGGTCCCGCCGGACGAAAACGACCTCGTGAAGCGGGTAGTCGCGGTCGGTGGCCAAACCGTACAGTGCCTGTCCGAGGAAGAGGGGCTTCGAGTGAACGGCAAGCCGCTGACCGAGCCGTACATCGACAAGCGCATTCCGGGCAACGGTACCTCTTGCCAAGGAAGGTATTTCGGGCCGGTCACGGTTCCCGACGGGAACCTGTGGGTGATGGGCGACAACCGCGCCCATTCGAAGGATTCACGTTTCCATCTCGATGACGAACACAGTGGAACGGTGCCGATCGACAATGTCATCGGCAAGGTTCAATTGATCGTCCTTCCCTTCTCACGGTGGGGAACTGTGAGCTCGTTCGATCCGCAGTGACAGATCGAATCAACCAGGCGGCCTGCATCTTCGGACGGCACAGTCGACATGGATCCGCTTTCGGACGATCATCGAGCGCATCTATTGCCGAAGGTAGGAGAACCACATGCGCGCTCGACGCATCACCGCCAATCTCAAAGTCGCCGATATCGGAACCGCCAAGAGCTTCTACTCCGACTTTCTCGGCCTGAGCACCGAAGAGTTCAACATGGGGTGGGTCGCTCGCTACACCTCTCCCGACACCGGCGCGAACGTACAGCTCGTCACGCACGACGCCACTGCGGCCGAGGACTCCGTCATCTCAGTCCACACGGACGACATCGACGGCGCCTACGAAGAGGCCCGCAGGCTCGGCTACGAAATCGTGCACCCCATAACGACCGAAGAGTGGGGTGTTCGCCGATTCCTCGTCCGGGCACCCGATGGCAACGTCGTCAACATCGTGCGACACCGGGACTGAGCAGCGAAAAGAACCCCATTCGACGTTTTAGGTCATTTGACCTAGAGTTACGTGCATGACCGATTCATTGCAGTATTCAGCCGACGGCCCGATCCTCGTGGCCGGCGGATACGGAACCGTGGGCAGCGCCCTGACTGCGTTGCTCGCCCCCGACTTCCCACTACTCCTCACCGGACGCACCCCCGAGCGAGGCAACGAACTGGCCGGCCGTCACGGCGCTTCCGTCCGCCGCTGGGACCTCCTCGACCCGACACCCTTCGACGCGTCCGTACGCGCGGTCGTGTCGACGGTCAACGATCCCCACGATCGTGTCTTGTCCGCCGCCGTCGAGGCCGGCATTCCGTACGTGGACATCACCCGCTGGACAACCCGCGTCGCTCGCGCCGCCACTCTGGCGGGTCAGAAGTCGCCGAGCGCACCGGTGTACCTGTCGTCCGGATGGATGGGCGGAGTCACCAATATCGTCGCCGCAGCGCTGGCCGAGGAACTGGGTGGCGCGAGCACGATCGACGTCTCGATTCGCTACGACGTCAACGACATTGCCGGGCTGGACTCCGTCGACTTCATCGATCGGCTCGGGCAGGATTTCGAGGTGATGCAGCAAGGAAACCCGATCACCGTCAGCCCGTTGACGGATACACGCTGGGTCGACTTCCCCGGATCGCGCACCAAGGTCGGAAGAATCGACACTCCGGAACAATTCACGTTACCCATGACCTTGGGCGCCGAAACTGCCAGCACTCGAATAGGTTTCAGTTCGAATGCATCCACAACTGCGCTGCTCGCCGCCAAGAAGGTGGGTCTGTTCCGTTGGGGTCGCGGCGACCGCTTCACACCGCTACGACGCGGACTCCTGTACTCGCCGGGCAAGGGCGGGAGCGCGCAAGTACGCATCGATGTCACCGGCCCGAGCGGCACGACAAGCGCGACAATCGTCGACCGGCAGGGCCAGGCTCACCTCACCGCGGTGGGCGGCGCGCTGGCCGTCAGACGAGCCTTGGCCGACGATGCCCGGCCTGGAGTCACTTTCCCCGAATCGCTTCCGAACCCTCGCCGCACCGTCTCCGAGTTGGAGAGCTTCGGGGTGGCAGTATTGCGACCATGACCCTCTCCAAGGGCGCCGCCCGTGCGGCAGCACTTCTCGACGCAGCAGAACAGGTCCTCACTACTCAGGGCAATGCCAACTCGGCAATGCGCGATTTCGCAGCCGCGGCCGGAGTGCGGGTAGGACATCTGCAGCACTACTACCCCACCCGTGCAGATCTGATACGCGCAGTGATGTCACGTGCATTGACCCGCTCACTGGATCGCCTTGCCGTCGTCCCCGATACGGATCAGAGCCTTTCCCGCGAGGAATCCGAACACTTCATCGGAGTCCTGCTCGGAGAACAGGACGACCAGGCCACGGTGCGTCTGTACGTCGAAGTATGGGCCATTGCAGCGGCGGACCAAGAAGTCGCGGTCGTGCTTCGAGACTTCTACGCCCAGTACATCGCACACGTAGAGCGCGCAGTCGCGTGTGCACAACCGGAGCTGGATGCGGCGGAACTTGGCGCGACAGCGCAGACCATCGTGAGCCTGCTCGAGGGTTCCGCAATTCTCCGATCGGGAATCACCGGCCGAAAGTCCGAGGCTTCGGACCGAAAGCTCGTGGACACACTGCAGTACCTGATTCACGGGTCCTGACTCGGACGTATCGTAAAGCCCATGAGCGTTGCAAACGAATGGAGCCGAATCGAAGCGTGGTGCCGTACACACGCACCGGTGACGGCTGCAGCGTTTCAACCAGGACTTGGTGACGCCGTTATCGAGGAATTCGAAGCCTCGACCGGCGTCACGTGGCCCCAGGAACTTCGCGACCTGTATCGGGTCCACAACGGCAGCCTGACCCACGACGACCGGACCGGCCTCTTTCTCGGCAGCGTGCTCCCGGACAAATTCTTCTACCCCATCGACGTCGCAACAGAAGTTCGTCTCACTCTGCTCGAAACGTGGGATGAGACGATCTACGAGAATCCAGACCTCTACGCCGATGACGAGATGGATCGACACGATCAACGCGACGCAGGCACTGCCGCAACCATGTTCATCCCCTCGTTCGTTCCCTTTGCCGGACTGGACGAGTACCACTACTTCGTGGACACCCGCAGCGGCGCACTCCACCATTGTGTGACCGAGTATGCGTCGGACGCCACTGACAACGGCGGTCCGATCTGGGCGTCCATCTCGGTAATGCTGGCCGCCCATGCCGTAGCGCTGGAAACAGGATCAACGATCGGAGTGTGGAAACCCGTTGTCAGCAAGGGTGTTCTGGAATGGGAAGTCGACGCATGACACCCAAGCAGGATCCGACCCGTCGCACCCTCGCCGACGGGCGTCAGATCTTCTACTTCGACGATGCCGGCAGTGCCCGCGCCCACTCTGCGCGAGATTCCCGCGAATTGCCGGCTCTCGACCACTCGTCTCGGATGAGATTCGACGTTCTCACCGGGGAGTGGATCACCATGGCTTCGCATCGCATGACACGGACACATCTCCCCTCCGCCGCCGAATGTCCATTGTGCCCGACCGACGAAACACGCACGCCCACAGAGATACCCGACGGAGACTACGACGTCGCGGTGTTCGAGAATCGGTTTCCGAGCTTTGCCGCGGCGCCTGAGGAAGCCATTGACAGTCCCGGAGACGGTGCGGGCGATCGCCCAGCGGCCGGTCACTGCGAAGTGATGTGCTTCTCGAGCGATCACACGGCGTCCGTCGCCGAGCTTCCACTCGAACGCATGCGCACGATTGTGGGCGCCTGGATTTCTCGGACCGAAGAGTTGTCGGCGGATCCGCTTGTGGAACAAGTGTTCTGCTTCGAGAACCGCGGCGAAGAAATCGGGGTGACACTCACCCATCCACACGGACAGATCTACGCATACCCGTATGTCACGCCACGCACCCGATCGATGCTGACGCAGGCGCACAAACACTTCGAGCGCACCGGTCGCTCACTACTCGCCGATGTTCTGGCGTTCGAGCGCGAGGACAAGGCCCGGTTGATCTACGACGGCGATCACTGGAGCGCCTACGTCCCGACCGCCGCACGATGGCCCATCGAGATTCACCTGGCACCGCACCGAGACGTCCCGGACCTTCCCTCGCTGAACGACCAAGAGCGCGACGAGCTTGCGGTCGTCTACCAAGATCTCCTACGCCGTATCGATCGCTTCTATCCGGGCGTCGACCGGGTACCGTACATCGCGGCTTGGCACCAAGCTCCCGTCCGCATCAACCGACCTCTGGGCCGACTGCATCTTCAGCTGTTCTCGATCTTGCGCGCACCGGGCAAACTCAAATACCTCGCCGGGTCCGAGTCCGCCATGGGCGCCTGGGTGAACGACACCGTTCCCGAGGCAGTCGCGGCCCGCCTACGGGAGTTGAAATAGTGGATACGGTCTCGAACAATTCTGTGCTCCAACAGTTTCACGCCACCTACGGCTATCCGGCAACCGGAGTGTGGGCGGCACCCGGTCGAGTCAACCTGATCGGTGAACACACGGACTACAACGGTGGATTGTGCCTACCGGTCGCTCTCGAGCAGCGAACACTGGTTGCCGTCGCACTGCGCAGCGACGGGGTCGTCCGCGTGCACAGTCGGCAATCCGCCGAGACGTACACCGGACCCCTCGGCGACATCGCCACAGGGTGGGCCGCCTACCCCACAGCCGTTCTGTGGTCTCTTGCGCGCAGAGGCCTCCCGATCGGAGGAATCGATCTTGCCGTCGACTCGTCGGTACCGGTCGGGGCCGGACTGTCGAGTTCCGCTGCCCTCACCTGTTCGGTTGCGTTGGCCGTCAATGAACTTCATGATTCACCTTTCGCCCGCGATGAGCTGGTACAGGTGTGCATCCAGGCCGAGAACGACGGCGTCGGCGCACCGACCGGAGGGATGGATCAAACCATTGCCCTCTTTGCTCAGCCCTCGACCGCGCTCCTGCTGGACTGCCAGGACGGATCCACCGAACCCATACCTTTCGAACTCCACGGTGCAGGGTACGAACTGATCGCCATCGACACCCGGGTCAAACACTCGCTCGCAGACGGACAGTACGGAATGCGGCGCTCTCAATGCGTCGCTGCAGCAGCAGCTCTCGGCGTCGGCAGCTTGCGAGAGGCTACAGCAGACCAGGCCGAGACAGTGCGAGACCCGATCCTCCGGGCGCGGGCACGGCACGTCGTGACCGAGATCGAGAGGACGCGGAAGACCGCAGAACTTCTGCGCAGCAGCAGATTCAGTGACGTCGGCGAACTGTTCGACAACTCGCACGCCTCGTTGCGCGACGACTTCGAGGTCTCGTGCGATGAACTCGACGTCGCCGTTGCCGCAGCACGACGCGGCGGCGCGATCGGTGCGCGGATGACCGGCGGCGGATTCGGAGGCTCAGCCATCGCGCTGGTTCCGGAAGGAAGCGGAGCGGAGGTCATCGCGTCGGTGAGCCGCGACTTTGCGGCGCGAGGTTGGCGAGCACCACACTTTCTCGGCGTCGTTGCCGGGGGTTCGGCCGCCCGTCTCTGAGCGAACGGCACGTTCAGCGCACTGGAGGCGCCGAACGTACCGTTCGCCCTGGTTGGGGCACCTCGAGATCCCCCTCACATAAATAGTCATCTCAGATGCGAATTATGTAGGTTCAGATCATGCAACTGACGCAGTTCACCGATCTGGGATTGCGCGTCGTCATGCGGTTGGCCTTACTCGACGCGGATGCCTCCCCCAGCACTCGGGATGTTGCGCAGCAGCTCAACGTGTCGTATTCCCATGCCACCAAGGTGGTTACACGGCTCGGTGAGCTCGGCATCGTGACAACCAGGCGCGGCCGCGGCGGTGGGCTTTCCATCACCGAACTCGGCCGCACCGCCACCATCGGCTGGCTGGCCAGACGCCTCGAAGGCCCGGGTGAAGTCGTCGACTGCGAAGGCGACAAACCGTGCCCACTGCGCGGAGGTTGCCTCCTTCGGAGCGCTTTGCGCGAAGCACAGGAAGCGTTCTTCGTTTCACTCGACGCGGTCACGATCGAAGACGTCATCCGGCAGCCGTCCAAAACTGTCCTGCTACGCCTCACCACCCGGAGCGACGAAGCAGGCTGATCAATCGAATTTCGACCGAACGGAGCAGCTCATGCTTTCCCCACAGTCAACCGAGGTCATTCGCGCCACCCTTCCCGTGGTCGGCGCTGCCATCGGCGATATCACAACCCTGTTCTACCGCAGGATGTTCGACGCGCATCCTGAACTCGAACGCGATTTGTTCAATCGCGGCAATCAGAAGCAGGGCGAACAGCAGAAGGCTCTCGCCGGCGCCATCGCGGCATTCGCGACGCTTCAGCTCGAGCCGGACAGCGCCAAGGTCGATCTCATACTTTCACGTATCGCCCACAAGCATGCGTCGCTGGGAATCACACCCGACCAGTACGCAATCGTGCACGAACACCTCTTTGCCGCGATCGTCGAAATACTCGGCGATGCAGTCACTCCCGACGTCGCAGCAGCCTGGGACGAGGTCTACTGGCTGATGGCGGAAACCCTCATCACGATGGAGCGTGGCCTCTACCAACTCGCCGGCGTGGACGCCGGTGACGTCTGGCGCACGGTAAGGATCAGTGAACGAGTTCTTCAGTCCGCCGACACCGTCTCACTGACACTCACGTCGCTCGACGGTAGCGCACTCCCCACCTTCGCTCCCGGACAGTACCTTTCGGTCGGGGTTACGCTGCCCGACGGCGCCCGCCAGATCCGTCAATACAGCCTGTGTTCGATACCGAGCAGCGCAGACTGGCGGATCAGCGTCAAGCGAATCTCCGGAACTCCCGATGGCGAAGTGTCGAACTTCCTCTACAACAACGTATTCGAAGGTCAAGAACTCTCCGTCACCACACCTTTCGGCGATCTCACCATGCCGGACGACAACTCACCGCTCCTGCTCGCGTCGGCCGGAATCGGTTGCACACCGATGATCGGGATGCTCAATCATCTCGTGGACACCGGCGCTGACCGTTCGGTATCTGTCATCCATGCGGATCGATCCATTGCGGATCACGCGCACCGCGCAGAACTCAGCACACTCGTCGACCAGATCCCCGCCGCAACCCTGCACCGTTGGTACGAGGATCTCGGCACGCACGTTGCGTTCGGATCGGTTCACGAAGGACGGGCGGATTTGCAAGGTATTGCAGTGGAGCCCGATACCCAAGCCTTCCTTTGCGGGCCGATGCCGTTCATGTTGGCGATGCGCGCATCGTTGCTCGAAAGGGACGTCCCGGCACAGAATATCCACTACGAGGTCTTCGGGCCCGACAGCTGGGCCAACACCTGAGCGGACCACTGCCTGCGAACTGGACCTTGGCGCGCGACTGCAAACCCTTGTGTACTCGACGAAACATACGCATCGAGTAGTGGGAGACCGACATGATCACGTCAGCGTCGATGACGGGAGTCGCGCTGATCGCCCTGGCGATGGTTCTGACACCGGGCCCCAACATGATCTATCTGGTGTCCCGCAGCATCAGCCAGGGCCGCCGGGCGGGTTTGATCTCGCTCGGCGGAGTCGCAACCGGTTTCCTGGTCTACCTCACCGCCACGTGTGCAGGGCTGACGGCGGTTCTCTTCGCCGTACCAACGGTGTTCACCGCGGTGAAAATCGGTGGTGCCCTGTACCTGGCCTATCTCGCCTGGTCGACACTCCGACCAGGTGGGAAGTCCGCTTTCGAGGTGGGCGAGGTCGACCGCCACGGTAGCGGCCGTCTGTTCGGGATGGGGTTGACCACCAATCTGCTCAATCCCAAGATTGCGCTGATGTACGCGGCCCTGATCCCCCAGTTCGTCGATCCCACTGCGGGTCCGGTCTGGCAACAGGCACTCGTACTCGGCGGCGTGCAGATCCTGGTCGCAGTCACCGTCAACGCGTTGATCGTGTGCTGTGCGGCAGCCGTGTCGACCTTCCTCATGGCGCGTCCGGTGTGGATGCGGGCTCAGAAATGGCTAGCTGGTGGCATTCTCGGAATCTTCGCCACCCGCATGGCCCTGGAGTAGTTTCAGTCCTTCGGACGTTGGTCGATCAGACGACGCGCTTTGCCGATCGAGCGTTCGAGTCCGCCGGGTTCGAGAACGCTCACCTCGACCGTGACACCGATCTTGTTCTTCACCAGCTTCTGCAACGCCGAAGACGCTGCCGCATGATCGGAAATTGCCGCGTCAGGGCGAGCCTCGACGCGCACTGTCAGAGTATCCATCCGGTCCGGACGCTCCAGCACACACTGGAATTGGGGTGCCAGGGCGGGGACGGTCAAGATCAGCTCTTCGATCTGTGTGGGGAACAGATTGACCCCACGCAGGATGATCATGTCGTCGGTCCGGCCGGTGACCTTCTGCATCCGACGCATCGAGCGCGCCGTACCCGGCAACAGTCGGGTCAGGTCCCTGGTTCGGTAGCGAATGATGGGCAGCGCTTCCTTGGTGAGAGAGGTGAAAACCAGCTCACCTTCTTCACCGTCCGGCAGCACTTCGCCCGTGACCGGATCGATGATCTCCGGGTAGAAGTGGTCTTCCCAGATATGCAGCCCGTCTTTGGTTTCCACACATTCCATTGCCACACCCGGGCCCATGATCTCGGAGAGTCCGTAGATGTCGACCGCATGCATGTCGAGTTGCTGTTCCAGCTCGGTACGCATCTGTTCGGTCCACGGCTCCGCTCCGAAAACTCCCACCCTCAGTGAGGTCTTCGCGGGATCGATGCCTTTCTTGATCATCGCATCCACGATGGTCAACATGTACGACGGAGTCACCATGATGGCGTCGGGCTCGAAGTCCTCGATCAGTTGAATCTGCCGCTCGGTCATGCCACCGGACATGGGAATGACCGTGCAGCCCAAGCGCTCCGCACCGTAGTGTGCTCCCAACCCACCGGTGAACAGACCGTACCCGTAAGCCACGTGAACCTTGTCCGAAGACCGCACGCCGCCGGCCGAGAGACTGCGCGCGATGAGATCGGCCCAGTTGTTCAGGTCGTTGCTCGTGTACCCCACCACCGTCGGGCGACCGGTGGTCCCCGAAGACGCGTGAATTCGCGAGACCCGGTCCTGGGGCACCGCAAACATCTTGAACGGATAGTTCTCACGTAGATCCGCTTTGGTGGTGAAGGGAAACTTCGCGAGATCGCTCAGATCCTTCAAGTCGCTCGGGTGGACGCCGGCGTCGTCGAAAGCTTTGCGGTAGTGCGGAACATTGGTGTACGCGTGCATCAGGGACCATTGCATCCGCTCGAGTTGGAGCGTCGAAATGCGGTCCCGACTGGCAAATTCGATTTCTTGCGAAGTAGCAGTGACGAGTTCGGTCATGATTGTCTCCGGTGGGCTCAGTGAGGGCGCTGTGCGGGCGGTCAGGCGTCGAAATCGACTGTTATCTGTTCACCGACAGGGAAGGTCTGGCAGGTCAGTACAAAACCCGCGTCGACTTCGTAGTCTTCGAGTGCGTAGTTCCTGCGCATCTCGACGTCACCGCAGGTGACCTTGGCGCGACACGTTCCACAGACCCCGCCCTTGCACGCGAAGGGCAGATCCGATCGGTACTGTTCCGCTGCATCGAGAATCGACTGGTCTCGCGGAAGTGTCGCGGTGGTCGATCGACCGTCGAGCGTGATGGTGACCTCGCTGCCTGGTCCCACAATTCCGGGCTCACGATGCACTGCAACCGGCGGAGCGACGTCGTCGACGTAGAACAGCTCGTGATGGATGCGATCCTTGGCAATTCCCAAGCCGGCCAGTACTTCCTGGGCGTCGTTGACCATCCCGAACGGACCACACAACCAGAAGCCGTCGACCTGGTCGCACGGAACGAGAGAGGTGAAGATCTCACGCAACCGGTCGGCGTCGAGACGGCCCGAGAACAACTCGACCTCGCGCGGCTCGCGAGAGAGGACATGAATAACGTCCAGGCGCGCACCGTACCGGTCCTTTAGGTCGGCGATCTCTTCGGCGAACATGACCGAACGGGTGCGCCTGTTCCCGTACAGCAGGGTGACATCGGCCTCGGGGTTCACCAGCAGTGTTGCAGCGATGGACAACATGGGCGTGATTCCGGAGCCCGCCGCGATCAGAACATGCCGTCCACCCAATGCCGGATCGGCGACAAAATTGCCAGATGGGCCCTGGGCGTCGATTCGATCCCCGGCCTTGACGTCTCGCACCAACCAGGAGGAGAAGAGTCCGTCTGCCACCTCGCGAACCCCCACCCGTGGAGACGCCCCTACCGGTGCACAGATCGAGTAGGAGCGACGGTGTTCGACGCCGTCGATCATCCGCCGCAGTGTCAGTGACTGCCCGGCGCCGAAGTCGAATTGATCGGCGATATCGGCAGGCACGTCGAAGGTGACGGCAACTGCGTCGTCGCACAGTGATTCGACACCGGCGACCGTCAACGGGTGAAATGGTTTGTTCCGGTTCGTCGTTGCGGTACTCATCTGTTCAGATCTCCTTCACGTGATCGAACGGCTCGAGGCAGTCGAGGCAGCGATAGAGCGCTTTGCACAGGGTCGCACCGAATTCCGAACTCAGTCTGGTGTTTGCCGAACCGCACTGGGGGCACAGGATGTCGCGCGGCTTGGCCGTCAAGGTCAAGGCGATCGGGCCGGAGGTGCGACGCGGCGCGGCCCCCGGCACCGAGTACCCGGCCGTCCGAAGTTTCGCGAGCCCCTCTTCGCTGATCCAATCCGAACTCCAAGGCGGCGACAGTTGAGTCTTGATCTGGACGCTGCCGTACCCCGCGTCGGTCAGCTTGTGCTCGATGTCGTCTCGCATCGTCGCCATCGCCGGACACCCGGAATAGGTGGGAGTGATTGTCACATAGACCAAGTTCGCTTCGACGTCGACCGATCGGATGACGCCGAGATCGGCCAAGGTCAACAGTGGCATCTCCGGATCCATCACCGAGGCGACGATCTCCTGCGCCGAAGAGACAGTAGCGGAAGAGACGGTAGCGGCAGTCACGGTCACCACACCCCTTCCGGATGCTCCCGAGCGACGCTCTGCATTTCGGCGAGAAGTAGCCCCAGTGCCCCGGTGTGCAGTCCGGCACGCCCGCCGCGGCCGCCGACGAAACCGGAGAAACGCGAAGGGGGCTCTTCCATTTCGGCTGCATGGAGGACCTGGGCAAGAACAGCGTCGAACTCCGGCCGAACAGTACGCGGATCCACTCCGACGCCAACTTCTGCCAAAACGAGTTCGTCCTGGGTGGGAACAAAGAGTTCGTCCACGAACGGGAAGATCTCGAGCAGGGCCGCGGCAGTCCGACGCTTGGATTCTGCCGTGCCGGCGCCCAACGTGACGACCCATCTTGCCGCGTAGTCGCGGTGGTAGGTCAGTTCTTTGACGCCTTTGTTCGCCACGGCCGCGAGGACCGGGTCCCGCGATGTGCGGAGCCGATCGAACAGCGCCAGCCGCCAGGTCGAGAACACGAGTAGCCGAACGACCGTGTGCGCGAAGTCGCCGTTGGCGAGCTCCACCAGTCTCACGTTGCGGAAACCGAACTGATCACGAAAGAAGGCAAGCGCATCTTCAGCCGGCACCGGCGACGTGTCCGAGATGAACGGAACGACAGTGGAATCGGCTGCTGCCGCGCGAGCCAGCAGCAGCCTGGCCTGTCCGATCAGATCCAGACCGACATTCGCGAGAGCTACCTCTTCTTCGAGTTCCGGTGCCCGCGTCGACCATTCGGCGAGGCGCTGCGAACTGACGAGCGCGTCGTCGCCGAGCATGAGGCAGTAGCGCGCCAGCGCACCGAGATCGACGTCATCCGGCACCGTGGTGTCGACTCCGGCGAGGGGGTCGTCGAAGCTGGTTCCGAACGCCCACTGACCGTGGCCGTCGCCGTCGACCAGGCCGTCGTAGGCACTGTCGTGATCGTTCATCTGTTGGTCCTCGAAGTCGAAGTGATTCTCACATGTGCGGAACGGAGTCCGGGATGTCGTAGAAAGTCGGGTGCCGGTAGACCTTGTCGCCGCTCGGCGCGAAGAACGGATCCTTTTCTGCCGGACTCGAAGCCACGATGTTCGCTGACGGCACGACCCAGATGCTCACGCCTTCGTTACGTCTGGTGTAGACGTCGCGCGCGTGGCGTAGGGCCATCTGATCGTCTGCCGCGCGCAGGGATCCGACATGCACGTGGTTCAGTCCGCGCTTTCCCCTCAGAAATACCTCGTACAAAGGCCATTCGCCCCGCACCTGATCGCGCTGTACCTGATCGTTCTCGCTCATGATGTTTCCCCAGTCGTGCGATCGTGCGCGAGTCTCTCGCGCTGTGCAAAGGCGTACGCGGCCTCGCGAACCCAGGCCCCGTTGTCGTGTGCGGCTTTCCGATTGGTGATCCGCTCGACGCTCGCCGCTCCGTTGCCGCGGACCACGTCCATGAATTCGCTCCAGTCCGGCTCGCCGAAATCGTGTGCGCCACGCTCGGGGTTCCAGCGCAGGTCGGGATCAGGGAAGGTCACACCGAGTATCTCGGCCTGCGGTATCGACATGTCCACGAATCGTTGCCGCAGTTCGTCGTTCGTGTGCCGCTTGATGCGCCACTTCATCGACTGCTCGGTGTTCGGCGATTCGTCGTCCGGCGGTCCGAACATCATCAGAGCGGGCCACCACCATCGGTCGACGGCTTCCTGCACCATTGCCCGTTGAGCTTCCGTGCCGCGCATCATCGTCGCCAACAGCTCGAAGCCTTGCCGCTGATGGAACGATTCCTCCTTGCACACACGGATCATCGCGCGCGCATACGGCCCGAAGGAGCTGCGGCACAGCGGAACCTGATTGCAGATAGCAGCTCCGTCGACCAGCCAGCCGATCACTCCCACGTCGGCGTATGTCAGCGTCGGATAGTTGAAGATCGAGGAGTACTTCTGCTTTCCCTCGATCAGTTTGGTGGTCAGATCGCCACGATCGGCACCGAGCGTCTCGGCCGCGGAGTAGAGATACAGACCGTGCCCGGCTTCGTCCTGGACCTTCGCCATCAAGATCGCCTTGCGTCGCAACGAAGGCGCACGGGTGAGCCAGTTTCCCTCGGGCTGCATTCCGATGATTTCGGAGTGCGCATGCTGGGCAACCTGACGGATCAGAGTCTTGCGGTAGCCGTCCGGCATCCAGTCGCGAGGCTCGATGCGCTGGTCTGCCGCGATCGTCTCGTCGAACAGGTTCTGCAGATCTTGTGGAGCTTCCACGTTGGTCATCGTACCTACCTTTTATTACCGAATGATCGGTTGGTAACTAGTATGCACCGAGGTGTCCCAGCACACAAGAGAATCTTTCGCCGCACCAGAAATCAGCGGCCCTCGAAAACCGGCTTCTGCTTCGACAGGAAAGCCGTGACTGCGCCTCGATGATCTGCCGTGGAACCCAGCTCCACCTGTGCGTTCGCCTCGGCCGCCAGCGTCTGGGAAAGCCCAGGAGCAACGGCACGGATCAGCGATTTCACGTGGGCGAAGGCCGCGGTGGGTCCGTCGGCAAGCCGACGCGCGAGTACCCGAGCCTCAGCGGCGACGTCCTCGTCGGCCACCACGCGATGAACCAAGCCCCACTCCAGCGCGCTCTGCGCGTCGAACTTGTCGCCGAGCAACATCAGGCCACTGGCGCGGCTAGGTCCGAGCGCGTGCACGAGCGCATGACTGAGCCCGGAGTCACTGGCCAGACCGATGCCGGTGAATGCCGTCGCAAAGCTCGCGCGAGCCCCCACGACACGGATGTCTCCGGCCAACGCGATTCCCAACCCGGCCCCGACGCAGGCTCCGCCGATACCCACCACCACCGGGACAGAGAGCGTCGACAGCGCCGTGACGATGGGGTTGTAGTGCGCCTCGACGGTATCCATCGCGTGCGCCGGATCAGCATCCAACGCTGCGGCGTGCTCGCCCAGATCCTGACCGACGCAGAAGTTCTTGCCTTCGGCGAGAATCAACACCGCTCGAACCTCTGCGTCCGCGTGGACCTGCAGCAACGCTTCGAGCATCTGAGACTTCATTTCGCCGTTGACGGCATTGGCGGCCTTGGGTCGGTCGAGAGTGATTGTCGCCAAACCTCGCTCGATCTCCAAGCGAATCACGTCAGTCATCGATGTTCCTTTCGCAGGAAGTTCGGTTCAGCTCCATGTGTGAAAACCCTGTCCCGTCTTGCGCCCCAACTCGCCGCGAGCCACCTTCTCTCGCAGCAGTGCTGGAGGTGCAAATCGATCACCGAGCGTGCTCGCGAGGTGTTCGGCGATCGCCAGGCGCACATCCAACCCGACCAGATCTGTCGAACGCAGCGGGCCCATCGGATGCCGATACCCCAATTCCATTGCTCGGTCGATCGATTCCGCGTCCGCCACACCCTCTTCGAGCATGCGGATGGCTTCGAGCCCGAGACCGACACCAAGCCGGCTGGTTGCAAAACCAGGTGAGTCGTTGACGAGCACCTCGGCTTTGCCGAGCATCGACACCCATGCTCGTACCGAGTCGACAACCTCGGGGCGGGTCTGAGGCGCCCGGACGATCTCGACCAACAGCGACGCCGGGACTGGATTGAAGAAGTGCATACCGATGAACCGGCCCGGATCCGTCAGCGCTGCGCCGAGTTCGGCGATCGACATGGAACTGGTGTTGCTGGCGATCACGGTGCTTTCTCCGGCAACGGTTTCCGCAGCGGCGAGCACCTCGACCTTGAGGGCCGCAATTTCCGGGACCGCCTCGACGATCAGGTCGAGCGACGGTGGCAACGAGGTCACTGCGTCCACGGTGCTCACGCGCGCCAGCACCGTCGCGGGGTCCTGGTCGTCGAGTTTCCCTCGCTCGTGAGCTCTGTCGAGGCCGGCGGAAACACGCTGCAACGCGGCCGCGGTGTCGCCACTCTCCGCGATGGTGACCGCCCCGCCGAGACTGGCGAACACCTGGGCGATACCCGCACCCATGCGTCCACCGCCGATGACTCCGACGGTCTTCGGTGCAACTGCTTCAGTCATGATTTCTTCTCCAGGAAGGCCGTCATGCGATCGCGCTTGTCCGAACTCTCGAACAGGACGGCCTGGGCGATGTCGTCGGCAAACGGATGCGATCCCGGCGCATCGACGATGATCTTGGTCAATCGCAGTGCCAGCGGGGACAGTCGGGAAATGCGGTCGAGCAGCCGATGCGCTGCGTCGACGTGGCAGTTCGGTTCGGTTACCTCGACAACCAGGCCCGCTCGTAGCGCCTGCTCGGCGTCGAGGTTCCTGGCACCGAGGAGCACCTGCTTCGCGATCGAGACGCCGACGAGCTTCGGCAATCGATAGCTGGCGCCGGCGGCTGCCATTATGCCGAGATTGGGCTCCGGATTCCCGAAGACCGCCGTCGTTGTCGCGATGCGAATGTCGCAGGCGTAGGTCAACTCTGCCCCACCGCCGAGCGCGTAGCCGCTCACGGCGGCCACGGTGGGAAGCGGGAGCTTTCCGATTCGGTCGAACAGCGTGCGGTTGATACCCGCGAACGCTTCCTCTCGTCCGCGCTCTCGGAGCTCCGCGATGTCAGCGCCGCCTGCGAAGTGGTCGCCGCGCCCCGCAAGCAGGAGCAGCTTCGGATCCCGTTCGAGGCGTCCACAAACCTGATGCAGTTCGTCGATCATTTCCGCGTTGATCGCATTGCGTTGCGCGGGCCTGTCGAGGGTGACCACGACGCGATCCTCGCGCTCGTCCACGTGCAGGGTGTTCACATTCGCTCCTTCTCGCTCTTCTCCATTAGTAACCGAACATTCGGTCGTTTGGCAAGGGAGAGAACGAGGATGGTGCACAGCTTTGCCCGAACTGAGAAGATGGGGACATGACTACGGCACGCCCCACTCGACGCACCGGCCTCCCCGGACGTCCCGGCTACGACCTCGATTCGCTCCTGGCCGTGGCCGTGAAGGTGTTCAACGACAAGGGCTACGACGGCGCCAGCATGGAGGTGCTCGCCAAGAAACTCGGCATCACGAAGTCCTCGATCTACCACCATGTGTCCGGAAAGTCAGAACTTCTCGAACTCGCCCTTTCGCGTGCACTCAACGCCCTGTTTGCGGTCACGACCGAAGAGGGCGCCACCACCGGTCCGTACATCGACCGGCTCGAATACCTGGTCCGGCGCAGCGTAGAGGTGCTGGTCGCAGAGCTTCCATACGTCACCCTGCTCCTGCGCGTCCGCGGCAACACGACGGTCGAGCGCGCCGCGCTAGCTCGTCGACGCGAATTCGACAACTTCGTCGGAGGTCTCGTCGCGTCCGCCGCAGCGGAGGGAGACTTGCGCCCGGACATCGAACCAGCCCTCGCCAGCAAGCTGATGTTCGGCACCGTCAACTCACTGATCGAGTGGTACAAACCCCGAGCGGGTGAGTCCGTCTCCGACATCGCCGACGCGGTCGTCGCCGTCACTTTCGACGGACTTCGCAAGGCCTGACTCCAGGCAGTTCTGCCGAATCCTTGACAACGCGGCGTTACCGGGCGATCGTAATTACCGACCGAACGTACGGTGAGATGGAGTTGTCGTGAGCAGACTGTTGGAAAGCTATGTGGCCGGTCAGTGGTACGCCGCACCGGACGCAGGTACCCCGTTGCCGAGCGCAGTGGACGGATCGGAGGTGGCCCGGATCTCCGCAACCGGCATCGACCTCGCCGAGATGGTTACGTACGCCCGCGAGGTCGGCGGGCCTGCACTGTCCGCGATGACCTTCCACGAACGTGCCGGCGCGCTCAAGGCTCTCGCCCTCACGTTGATGGCAGGAAAAGCCGAGTTCTACACACTCTCCACTGCCACCGGCGCGACGACGCGAGATTCCGGGGTGGACATCGACGGCGGATTCGGGACCCTGCTGAGCTACGCGAGCAAGGCTCGGCGCGAATTGCCCGACAGCACAGTCTTTCTGGACGGAAACGTCGAGCCTCTCGGCAAGGGCGGAACCTTCCTCGGGCAACACATCTATACATCACGTCGCGGCGTCGCCGTGCAGATCAACGCCTTCAATTTCCCGGTGTGGGGGTTCCTGGAGAAGCTGGCACCGGCATTCATCGCGGGGGTGCCGTCCATCGTCAAACCTGCCAGTTCCACGGCATATCTCACCGAACTCGTCTTCCGGCGCATCATCGAGTCAGGCTTGCTCCCAGAGGGTTCCGTCCAACTGCTCTCCGGTAGTGCACGCGGCCTCCTCGATCACCTCGGCGGGCAGGACTCAGTGGCATTCACCGGATCCGCCGACACCGCAGCAACGCTGCGTGCTCACCCGAACGTCGTCGGCAAGGGTGTCCATTTCAATGCCGAAGCCGATTCACTCAACGCGTCGATCCTCGGCGAGGACGCCGTACCAGGAACGCCCGAATTCGATTTGTACGTCAAACAACTCGTCACCGAGATGACGGTCAAGGCGGGCCAGAAGTGCACGGCGATCCGGCGCGCCCTGGTCCCGCTCTCGCTGGTCGACGCCGTTGTCGATGCCGCATCCGAGCGACTGAACAAAGTGGTCGTGGGACACCCCGATGCTGATGGCGTCACTATGGGAGCTCTCGCCAGCATCGAACAGCGTGACGAGGTCTTGAAATCCATTCGCGGTCTGACGAAGTCGGCAACTATCGTATTCGGAGACCCGGACAACGTCGACGTGGTCGGTGCCGACGGCCAGTCAGGAGCCTTCCTTTCCCCAGTCCTTCTCCGGGCGGAAGAGAATGCGCACGAGGTACACGAACTGGAGGCCTTCGGACCCGTCAGCACCGTCATCGGATACGACGGCATCGATCATGCGATCGAACTCGCGGCCCGTGGCGAGGGAAGCCTCGTCGCCTCGGTGGTCACTGCCGACACCGACATCGCACGTCGACTGGTGCTGGGTCTCGCAGCTTTTCACGGCAGAGTGCTCGTGCTGAACCGCGACGACGCCAAGGAATCCACCGGCCACGGCTCTCCCCTTCCAGTCCTCGTACACGGCGGTCCCGGCCGTGCCGGCGGCGGTGAGGAGCTGGGTGGCATCCGCGGAGTTCTGCACCACATGCAGCGGACCGCCGTACAGGGCACACCCGACGTCCTCACCGCAGTCGGCGAGCGCTGGTTCACCGGATCGCAGCGCACGACCGGATCCGAACATCCATTCCGAAAGAGTCTCGCCGAGTTGAAGATCGGTGACACTGTTGTCGGCGGTCCGCGCCAGGTCACACTCGCAGACATCGATCATTTTGCAGAGTTCACCGGTGACACCTTCTACGCTCACACCGATCCGGTGGCCGCTGCGGCGAATCCACTCTTCGGCGGCATCGTCGCGCACGGCTATCTTGTTGTCTCACTCGCTGCGGGCCTGTTCGTCGACCCGGCTCCCGGCCCGGTTCTCGCGAACTTCGGCGTGGACAGCCTCAGGTTCCTGACTCCGGTCAAAGCCGAAGACAGCCTGACGGTCACCCTCACAGCCAAGACCATCACACCTCGCAGCAGCGCCGACTACGGTGAGGTTCGTTGGGACGCCGTGGTGACGAACCAGGACAACGATCCGGTCGCGACATACGACGTCCTGACTCTGGTAGCCAAGACTCGCCCCGAAGGGAATTGAAAGCACATGACCTATCGAGTAGCAGTGTGTTACGGACGCCCCACCGATCCGGAGGCTTTCGACAAGTACTACAACGAGATCCACGTCCCGCTCGCCAGCGCAGTGCCAGGGCTCTCGGACTTCACGTTCAGCAAGTGCTCGACGCTGGACGGCTCCGATCCCGTCTTCTATGCCGTCGCCAACCTCGAGTTTCCCGATCTCGAGACGATGCAGAGCGGCCTGAAGTCCCCGGAGATGGGCGCCGCTGGAAAAGATGTCGCAAACTTTGCCACCGGCACGGTCGACATGTATGTCCAGGAAGTTGTCTCGGTCCTCTAGACCCCTGCAATTTCCCGATCCCACAGGAGTTGTCTCGTGAGTACAGGAAGCATCACCGCCAGAGAGATGTTCGACGCGGACCAGGCATCGCAGGCACTCGGTATCGAGATTTCCGAGCTGGCGCCCGGTAGCGCAACCGTGACCGTCACCGTGGGCGAAACCATGGTGAACGGTCACGGAATCACACACGGCGGTTATGTTTTCCTGCTCGCGGACACCGCGTTTGCGCTCGCCTGCAACGGCTACGAGGATTCAGCCGTTGCAGCGCGCGCGGACATCAGATTTCTGCGTCCGACCCGTCTCGGCGACACCTTGACCGCGGTCGCCACCGAGAAGGCTCGAGGCGGCCGAAGTGGGATCTACGACGTGACCGTTCGCAATGGCGACACCGTCGTGGCCGAGTTCCGCGGCGACAGTCGCACCATCACCCGCTGAAATTCAGCCCACGACGGGAAGTTCGAGGGGGCCGGACCCGTCGGCGAAGATCGTCACCGGCATGCCCTGCAATCCCCCACGGAAACTGATGTCGCCACCGGTGATTGCCAGACGAACAGAATGCCCCGGCTCGAATCGATGCACTATCGCCGGCATCGTCACCGGCACCGGCTGCGACGGATCACTGATGCGTATGGGCGCGATGAGTCCGTTGATCAGCGAGGAAGTTCCGTCCGGAGCCACGTCGTAGAGTTTCGCGAACACCACCGGCTGTCCGGGCGCCGCAACACGCAGCGTCACAGTGGGGGCTCCCACCACGTCCATCGCCTCGGTCATCGGCCCAGTGGTCCAGAGCGCCTCGGTTCCCGGAATCTGCGCATTCGGAATGTTTCCGGCCGGATTGATATTGAGTGGCTCTACGCCCGTCGGCAGCCCAGCCGGTGCGGTGACGATCGTCTTCGAACCCGGCATCACCGGCGCGCCGTCCGGTAGCAGTCCCCCGTCAGCGGACAGATGGAAGGCGCGGGCGGTCCCGACATCGACGGTGTCGGACGTCGCGTAGGCCGGGGCCGCGTTTCCTTCGTAGTCGATCCAGTTGCGGAAATACGCGAATTCCGGTCCGGTCTCCGTGTTCTCGTCCTTGAGGTAGTGATCGAACCAGTCCATGAAGCGACCGGTCTCGTACTGGGTATCCTCGTCGGGTGCGGAGAAGCTGAACTCGCCCGGCGCCGCGGCCAAGTGGCTGTGCCCCCACGAATGCCAGATCATCTTGGCATCGACGCCACGATCCTTCAGCGCGTCGTAAGTCGCGGTTGCCTCGTTCAGATCGAACAGGGTGTCCTGTTGCCCCTGAGCAAGCAGTACCGGAATGTTGATCCGGTCGACGAACGACGAGACCGACGACGCTCGGAGCTCACTCACTACTTGCGGTCCGATATCGCCGGTCACCACTGCCTCGGCGATCGCGTTGCACATGTAAGGGACGTAGTTCGGGCAGCCGGGTAGCCGTGCGGGATCTGCGATGTAACCGTCCACACCGGGATTCGCGATGCCCGCGCCGAAGAGCAGCGATGCAAAGAGCACCTTCGCTGCTCCCGGCTCCGCTGTCGACACACCGGAGATGATTCCCGTGCTGTTGGGCGCCAAGGAATACGAGAGATCGTTCCAGGTGATCATGGGGATGATGGTGTCGATGCGGGGATCGACACTCGCGGCGGCGAATTGAATGCCGCCGCCGTAAGAGCCACCCGTCATTCCGACCCGCGGGTCGTTCGTCGACGGTGCACCGGTGTGATCGACGGAGTCCTGTACCACCGCGGTGAGCGCCGGATAGGGCTGCGTCAGAGCCTGATCCGTGAAGGCAATCTCTTCTTGGCCGCCGAGGAAGCTGACCAACTGGGAAGCGGCGACACCGTCGTATGCGGGAGAGTCGAGTGTGATCTTGCAACTCGTGCCGCCGAAACCCAATCCCGAATACGTCAGTCCGACATACCCGTTCTCGGCGAAGTTCTGCAGGGCAGGAATCTGGTCCTTGTACGAACCGCCGAACCCGTTGGTGGTCAGGATCGCGGGAGCTGGGTTGTCAGCGTCGACACCATCGGGAACAAAGAGTTCACCGACGACGGTGCACGGCGTCGAGAGTTCAGGCCCGACATCGACCGAGAAGTACAGCAGCTGTGACGAATACGAGCCGTTCGGTGAATCCGCGAGCGCCGGCGGCGAAAAGCCGAGGGCGCAAACCACGAGCGTGACGACACTGATCGCAATTCTCCGGCGCACCTGAAAACCGTACACCCGGATCTGTTCTCCACCAGCCTGATCGGCTGCGCGCCGCCGAAGTTTCCGGAGCAAAAGCTACGCCGGACGGGCCGACCTCTACTTGACCGTCAAGGTGCCGTGCATGCTCGGGTGGTAGGTGCAGTGGAACGTGTACGTTCCAGGCTCGTTCGGCACCGTGATGGTTTCCGTCTCACCCGCTTCGATGTCCTCGTTGAACAACCCCGCGGTATCGGACGTGACCGAGTGCTCGACGGTGTCGTTGTTCTGAATGGTCAGTACCTGTCCGGGCATCACCGACTCCGGCGTCGAATATTCGAAACCGCTGATCACGATTCCCATCGACGACGCTCCCGGCGTCGACATACCCAGAGGCATGCTCGGCATCGACATACTGGTCGGCATGCTGGTCATCGGCATACTGGTCATCGCCATGCCGTCGTGATCGGCCGAATCGTTGTCCGACGAATCGTTGTTGTCACTGCACGCGGTCAGTGCGAACACCGCCAGGATCAGCGCTGCGAGCACTGCGAGAATCCGCTTCATTGCTTCGCCTCCTGCTCGTTCCCCCGCAGTCTGCTGATTACCCGCCGCCTAGGGGGCCAAACAGCTCCGATGTGGTGCCTGCGGCGCTGATGGTGCACGATTTCTGCACCAGCTCCACTCGCGGACCGACACTGAAGGAAACAGCACAGATGGCCAAGAGCAAAACGTCGAAGGCAGCCCAGCCGAAGGCTCCCAAGACAGCAGAGCCGAAGGTAGCCGAGAAGGCTCCCGCCGTTCTCTGGAAGGACCTGCCGGACGAGCACGACTACCCGGCGGCCCGCGATTACCTCCAGTTGGGCGCGACGCCGGTTCAGGTCCAAGCTCTCGTGTACGCCCTCGAGACGGCGACGCTGGTCTCGAAGAAGGCCAAAGACATCCTGCGGGCTGCTGGGCTCCCTCTGCTTCCGGTCGACAACCCACACGTGGCTGCCGACCTGTTGAAGATCCGCAAGGGGATCGCGCTGTCGCCGATCCTGCTGGTGCAGGGAGACTTCCGCGCCGGAGTACCGGCGCAGATCGCCGACGGCTACCACCGTGTCTGTGCGAGCTACCACGTGGACGAGAACACCGCCATCCCCGCGAAGATCGCACCCTCGACAGTTAACTCGTAGGTCGTCGATGACCTTCGGCATCCTTGCCCTCGTCGCGCTGGCCGGCATTCTCGGCCCGCTGCTCGGCGCTCGCGTCAGCTGGCATGTCCCCGTGGTGGTCGGCGAACTTGCCGCGGGCGTCGTCTTCGGTGTCACCGGTTTCGGGCTGCTCGACTCTTCGGACCAGACTTTCACGTTCCTGGCCGATATCGGATTCGCGCTCACGATGATGGTGGCCGGCTCACACGTCCCGGTCCGCGATCCGGCAGTCCGTGCGGCAATCGGCAAGGGTGCCGTTCGCTCGGTTGTCGTCGGACTTCTGTCGGTTGTTGCCGGCTACGGTGCGGCGACGGCATTCGGCACCGGTCACGCCGCGCTGTACGCGGTCCTGATCGCGTCGTCGTCCGCGGCGTTGATTCTCCCCATCGTCGATTCGCTGGGGCTCGGTGGAACCTCGGTTCTGCAGATGACTGCCCAGGTCGCGATCGCGGACACCGTCTGCATTGTTGCGCTGCCTTTGGTGATCGATCCGGACAATGCCCCTCGTGCCGGTGTCGGCGCACTGGCTGTGGCGGCGTGTGCGGTTGCCTTGTTCTTCGTACTGCGAGCCTTCCACCGGTCCGGCCATTGGCGAAGGCTCCACAAATTCTCGGAGAAACGAAAGTTTGCACTCGAACTCCGGATCAATCTGGTGATCCTCTTTTCTCTGGCAGCGCTGGCGTCGAGCACTCACGTGTCGATCATGCTCGCGGGCTTCGCCTTCGGGCTCGTTCTTGCCGCGATCGGTGAACCCCGCCGCCTCGCCAAACAGCTCTTCGCCATCACCGACGGCTTCTTCGCTCCCCTCTTCTTCGTCTGGTTGGGAGCGGCGATCAATCTGCGCGACCTCGTCACCCATCCGTCCGCCATCTGGCTCGGATTGGTCTTGGGCGGAGCAACTCTCGTGGTTCACGCCGCGATACGCGCCCTCGGTCTCCCGCTCCCTCTCGGCGTGCTGTCCGCCGCACAACTGGGAGTACCGGTTGCCGCAGTTACGGTGGGCACTCAATTGGGGGTGATGGGCGACGGTGAACCCGCAGCCATCCTCCTCGCCGCCATGATCACGATCGGTGCAGCAACGCTGGCGGGTGCTGCCGCGTCGAAAGCTGGTCTCACGAAGCCTGCTTGACCGCGGCCCTCTCCACCGTCAGCAAGCTCTCCTCCGAATGTTCGGCGTGATACGCCGCGCCGCCGCCGCGGACACCGAAGAGTCGCTTGCTCCAGATCAGCCATACGACGGCAGCGATGTTCACCAGCAGCAACCCGGCCCTCAACCACGTGATCTTCTCGGTCAATTCGTAGATTTCGAGGGGCAGGAACAAGCTGGTCGCCACCACCGCGAAGTACTCGCCCCAGCGTTCGACCATCCACAGGCCGACTGCCTCGATCACTTGAAGGCCGGCGTAGACCAACAGCCCGACTGCGATCCAGGTGAGCGTCGTAGCGGACAACGAAAACGCCTGCTCGATGTGATGGACCAGTTTGGAATCGTCGATGTTCCAGCCCAATTGACGGGCAAGTGGCCTGATCAACGGCAATTCGTTCTCGAAGGCGTCCTCGGCGCGACCCTTCGACGATCTCAGTTCGAACACACCGATCGCCAGAAGAACCAAACCCAGAGCGCGGAACATTCTCTCGGTGGCGAGAAGTCGCATGATCAACCGGTCGCGAAGCAGCCTCCCCCGCGGAACCTCGGGGGCGGCGTCCGCCGGTCCCGATGCTCGGGGCGCTCCCGGGACGAAGTTGCCGCAACGTAGGCACCGCCACGCCTGACCCACCGCAGTATCCACATGTAGTCGATCCCGCAGCTCAGGTTCGTCCGGAGCGTAGGTCTCGTGACCGTGCCAACTGCACGAGCGCAATGCGAAGTCCACGGGTGAACTCTATGCCGCATATGCCCGGTAGCGTGGATACCCGCTGACCGTGCACTTCGAACGATGAGGATTCCGATGACAACCACCAAGATCGAAACCCGGCATGGCGTCATGGCAGTCGACGACAGTGCCACCGACGGTTTTCCGGTTGTCTTCATCCACGGGAACTCGGCCAGCCGCTCCATCTTCCGTCATCAGGTCGACGCCGACTGGGCCGGCGACTACCGCATGATCACTCTGGACCTACTCGGCCACGGCGACTCCGAGGACGCGAGCGATCCCGAAGCCGCATACACGCAGAACGGTTACGCCGACGCCATCGTCGATGTTCTGACCGAACTCGGCGTCGAAAGAGCCGTTGTCGTCGGCTGGTCGCTCGGCGGACACATCGCTCTCGAGTTGATCGCGAAATTCCCCGGGCTCACCGGAATCGTCATCACCGGTACGCCGCCGGCAAATCCCGAGACGCTCGGCGACGCCTTCAATGCCGGCGACGGATTGTCCATCGGCGGCACCGAGGTCATCACCGTGCAAGAAGCCGAACTCTACGCACGAATGACCGCCGTTCCCTTCGAGCAGGCTGCCCTCGACGCCGCAATACGCACGGACGGACGCGCTCGCAAGATCATGTTCGACGCATTCGGCGCCGGCCGCGAATCGGATCAGAAGGCTCTGGTTGCAGCGGCGTCTGTGCCTCTCGCGGTGATCGACGGCGCCGAGGACCCGTTCGTGAACACGTCGTATGTCGCGTCGTTGACCTTCGCGAATCTCTGGGAGGGCACGTATCACGTGATTCCCGGTGTGGGGCATGCAGCGTTCTGGGAAGCCCCTGAGGTGTACAACCCACTGTTGCAACGATTCCTCGGCAGTTTCGCACAGTAACCTGCTGGACAACCTGCTGGACGCGGCGTCCTATGAGATAGAAGCCACTCGACAATCCGGCCATGTCCGGATCATTCATCGCCGTCCTACAGTTCGGAAAACGACTGGAGGCACTGCGATGACCATTCTCGAGCACGGCACGGAAACGTGCATCGGTGGACCGACCCTTCCCCAGATACGACGCCTCGTCACCGAAGTGCCCGGCCCCAACTCGCGCGCTTTGGCAAAGCGCCGGAGCGCCGCACTGCCGGCCGGGCTGACCAGCGGATCCAGCATTTACGTTGCCGCAGCGGGCGGAGGAGTTGTCGTCGACGTCGACGACAACTCGTTCATCGACTTCGGCAGCGGCATCGCCGTGACCACCGTCGGAAACAGTGCGCCGCGCGTGGTCGAACGCACCACGCGCCAGCTCGGTCAGTTCACCCATACGTGTTTCCTCGCAAACCCCTACGAGGGGTACCTCGAGGTCTGCGAAGCGCTCAACCGCCTGACCCCGGGAGATCACGAGAAGCGAACAGCGCTGTTCAACACCGGCAGCGAAGCGCTCGAGAACGCCGTGAAATACGCACGTGCCGCCACCGGTCGCCCGGCAGTTGTCGTCTTCGACCACGCATTCCACGGTCGCACGTTGATGACCATGACGATGACAGCCAAGAACCAGCCGTACAAGGCCACATTCGGCCCGTTCGCACCAGAGGTCTACCGGGTTCCGATGGCATACCCCTACCGTTGGCCGAGCGGCCCCGAAAACGCGGCCGACGAAGCATTCGCCCAGTTCCGTCTTGCGATCGACACTCAGATCGGCGCCGAATCGGTAGCCGCTGTGGTCGTGGAACCGATTCAGGGTGAGGGCGGTTTCATCGTTCCCGCTCCGGGATTCCTGAAGCGAATCTCGGAATTCTGCCGTGAGCGCGGCATTCTCGTCGTCGCGGACGAGGTCCAGACCGGTATCGCACGAACCGGATCCTGGTTCGCCAGCGAGAGTGAGGACTTCGTCCCCGACATCATCACAACCGCAAAAGGTCTCGCCGGCGGAATGCCACTCGCCGCCGTGACCGGCCGTGCCGACGTCATGGACGCCGCGCATCCCGGTGGTATCGGCGGTACGTACAGCGGCAATCCCGTTGCCTGCGAGGCCGCCCTGGCAGTTTTCGAGACGATCGAGATGGAAGGGCTCCTCGACCGCGCCAAGGACATCGGCGACATTCTGACCACAGGTTTGTCCGAAATCGCTTCGGACACAGACATAATCGGCGACATTCGTGGACGCGGCGCCATGATTGCAATCGAACTCGTCCACGACGAGGACAAGGCTCCGAATCGCGAGGCCGTCGCCCAGATCGTCAGCTACGCCCACACGCACGGTCTCCTTCTGCTCACCGCCGGCACCTATGGAAACGTCGTCCGTTTCCTCCCGCCGCTGAGCATCTCCGACGAGTTGCTGACCGAAGGACTCGGTATTCTTCGCGACGCTGTGGCCGCAGTCCGATGAGCGTCGCAGTGCGCAGCTTGATCGGCGGAGCTTGGGTCACGGGCAGCGACGGCACACTGACGGACACCAACCCGGCCCGTCCCGACGAGGTTGTCGCCACCGGAGGCCGCGCCGGTGCCTCCGAAATGGCGACCGGTGTTCGCGTCGCCCGCATCGCCGCGAATGACTGGGCCCGCCTGCCGATGTCCGCACGCGGCGCATACCTCACTCGCGCAGCGGAAATCATCGAATCCAACGCTGAGGCCTGGGGCGAAGAACTCACCCGCGAAGAAGGGAAAACGCTGGCCGAGGGTATCGGAGAGGTGCGCCGCGCAGCGCAGATTCTGCGTTACTACGGCAACGCCGCCGACCGCGAGACCGGAACGGTGTATTCCTCCCCACGTAGCAGCGAGCAGATTCTCGTCACTCGCAAACCTCTCGGCGTGGTAGGCGTCGTCACGCCGTTCAACTTCCCGATCGCGATCCCGGCATGGAAGATTGCGCCTGCCTTGGTGTACGGAAACACCGTCGTCTGGAAACCGGCTGCCGCGGTGCCCCTTCTGGCCTTCCGTCTCGCGCAGGCACTGACCGAAGCGGGCCTACCCGACGGAGTCCTGAACATGATCCTCGCCGACAGCGCGGCCGGTGAAGCGCTGGTCGATCACCCGGACCTCGACGCCGTCACCTTCACCGGTTCCACCGGCGTCGGCCGAAAGATCGCGGGATCTGCTGCAGCGCGCGGAGTTCCGGTACAGGCGGAAATGGGTGGAAAGAACGCAGCCGTCGTACTTGCCGACGCAGATCTCGAGCTTGCGGTCGAGCAGGTGATGCTGGGCGCATTTCGGTCAAGCGGCCAGAAATGCACGGCCACTTCACGTCTGGTGCTCCATGAATCCATCGCCGAGGAATTCCTGGCCAGGCTGACCGTTGAAGTCAAGCAACTGAGAGTCGGAGATCCACTCGATCCCGACGTCACGACAGGTCCCGTGGTCAGCGCATACGCGCAGCAGTCGATCATCGAGGGGATCAATCGAGCCGTCGACGGCGGCGCCAGGGTTGTGGCCACCGCCGAAGCGCCGCAGTCGGGCTACTACGTCCAACCGACAGTGCTGGAACTACCGTCGAGCACCGAACTGTGGTTCGAGGAACTCTTCGGCCCGGTACTGGCGGTGCAGCGGGCAGCAACAACCGCAGACGCATTCCGCTTGGCGAACGAGGGCGAATTCGGTTTGTCCGCAGCATTGTTCACGCAAGACCTGACCAGTGCACTTGCCGGTGTCGACGATCTGGACGTGGGGATCCTGCACGTCAATTCGGAATCGGCGGGCGCTGATCCCCACGTACCTTTCGGCGGTGCGAAGAGGAGTGGATACGGGCCCAAGGAACAAGGCGACGCGGCACGAGAGTTCTTCACTCACACCACCACCGTCTATCTCAGGGGCGGCCGAGCGTGATCTGAATTCGATTCCGCCTGCAGCAGTTCACGAGCTTTGAGTGCGATCCACAACTCGGACCGGGTGTGGGCGGAATCGAGATCTCGGCCGATCAACTCGGCAGCCTTGTCCATGCGGTTACGCAGCGTGTGCCGGTGAACACCCAATTGCGCTGCAGCGGATTCCCATTGACCATTGTGGTGCAGGAACGCTTCGATCGAGTCCACCAGACGGGAACCGTTCTCGGCGTCGTAGCCTTCCAGCACACCGAGACCACCGGCCGCGATCGACTGCAGAACTTCGCTCGACTGCACACTCAACAAGAGACTGAAAGTCCCGAGCTCCGAGAACGGAACGAGCGTGTGTCCTTCGACCTGCCCCACTTTGGCAGCAGAGACGGCCTCGCGCAGACTGGCCGCAACACCGCTCATCGGCCGGACGCCACCGATTCCACCGTTGATACTCCGGCGTGAATTCTCCCGAACTCTCGCGTACACACTGCGTGTGACCTTCTCCGCAACTTCACTTTTCACGACGAACCACACACCGGTTCCGTCAGTCAGCGGGGCCAACAGGTACGGCACCGACTCTTCTTCCAGGGCCGCTGAAGTGATGTCGGTGGCCGCAAGCAAAGGTCCGACATCGGTCAAGGCGGTTGCCACCACCGTGGTTTCGGATTCGAATCCGAAGTACCGCAACAGACTTTCGTCGACGTCACCGCCGGCCTGGCGCACCATCGTCGTAACGGCCAACCTCAGCCGCTGTTCGGCATCGACAACCCGCAACGGCTTGGCAAGCTCGATGGTCAACAGCGACACCGTGTGGCCCACCAACAATCGCTCGGACTGATCCAAGGCGGCCTCGGACGCCACGGCCAGCGTGCCGCTCACAGCAAGGCGGTGAATGGCCAGGTGACCGTCGTCGTCCACCACGATCCGGCTGCGCTCCTTACCTGATCGCTCCCTGATGCGTTCGGGCAGAGACGAACTCGCACCTTCCGTCAGAGCCAGCACCGCGCCGTCCCGATCGAGAACACAGACTGCTGCGTGAACGGCTCGACCCAGGGCAGTGATCAGAGCCGGCACCCCGTCGAGCAGGGCACGCGCCAACTTCTCCTGCGCGTCGACCACCGCCTGCACCGTTCGTATCTGGTCGGCGGTCAGTTCGTCGATCACGGCCCGCGAAATGGCGATGAACGGCGTCTCCTTGGCGACGGAAAGCACGGCAAAACCCAGTTCGTCGCCGGCCCTGATGATCGCGTCCGGCACCCTCTCGTGCACGGTGCCGGTGTCGAACGCCAGTGCCACCGCACCGGTCTGCGCGATGCGCTCGACGTACTCGTATTGCTTTGTCGCCGAACGCGGAAGGTGCAGCCCCGTCGTCATGACAAGCTCTCCACCGGCGAGCCAACGGGTCGGATCCTGCAATTCGATTGCGTGCGCCCAGCTGATCGACAGATCCACGTCGTCGTGACCGGCAACGATCGTGAGGCCGAGCGAGGTGGTGGCAGCCAGCCGTCGGACAGTCATCGGCATTACCGGAACCTCCGAAGGCAGTGAATAGAAAGGCAGTGGATAAATGGGCAGTGGACAGAACTGACAGTTTCCAGTTCAGATTTGTACATCAAGTCCATGTTCTGGATCACACGATGAGCTTAGCGTCTCTCCGAAAGAACTGATCGCGTCATGCAATAGGAGCTGAGCCCAGATGCCCGACAGCAGCACCGAAACAGCCGAAGCCGCCAGCGTTCATTCGACACTCAAAACAGGCTTGAAGAAGCGCCACCTGACCATGCTTTCCATGGGCGGCGTCATCGGCGCCGGTTTCTTCGTCGGGCTGAGCGGAATCATCAACCAGGCCGGCCCCGGCGCAGTCATCACGTGCGCGATCTGCGGCATCATCGTGTTCCTGGTGATGCGCATGCTCGGCGAAATGGCCGTGGCCAAGCCGTGTACGGGATCGTTCACCGAATACGCCCGCATGGCGTTGGGCGACTGGGCGGGTTTCACCACTGGCTGGCTCTACTGGTATTTCTGGGTGATCGTCGTCGGCATCGAATCCGTCGTCGGAGCAACCTTGCTCTCCCGGTGGATCCATGGTGTCCCGCTCTGGCTCATGTCAGCGGTACTCCTGTTGGTGATGACCGGGGTCAATCTTCTCTCCGTCAGCAACTTCGGCGAGGCTGAATACTGGTTTGCGGGTATCAAGGTCGCCGTCATCATCGGCTTCATCGTGCTCGGCAGTCTGTTCGTCTTCGGCATCTGGCCCGGCAGTGAAGTCGATTTCAGCAATCTGACCGGCCACGGAGGATTTCTGCCGAACGGCTTCACCCCCGTACTGGTGGGCGTTGTCGCCGTGATCTTCTCCATGACCGGAGCCGAGCTGGTCACGATCGCCGCAGCGGAATCCGCCGAACCCGCCGGAGCGATCAGGCGGGCCACGAACACGGTCGTCTTCCGCATTCTCGCGTTCTTCGTTGTCGCCACCTTCCTCCTCGTGACGATGCTGCCGTGGGATTCGTTCGTCGTCGGCGATTCTCCGTTCATCTCCGCACTCGACCTGCTCGGAATTCCCGGCGCCGCCGACATTCTCAATCTCGTGGTTCTGGTCGCGGTGCTGTCCTGCCTCAATTCCGGCCTGTACACGGCGTCACGGATGCTCTTCGCACTCTCCGTCTACAACGACGCGCCGGCCTGGATGACACGGACCAACAGCCGCGGCGTGCCGGTGAAGGGCGTACTCGCCTGCACCGTGGCCGGGTACTTCTGTATCGCGGCCGGCTACATCTGGCCGGATACGATTTTCTTGTTCCTCGTGAATTCGTCGGGCGCAATCTGCTTGTTCGTTTACATCCTGATCTGTGTATCCGAACTACGCCTCCGACGCCGATGGGAACGCGAAAGCCCCGAGATTCTGAAATTCCGTGTCTGGTTGTATCCCGGCCTGCCGATAGTGGTCACTGGTCTGATTCTCGTGATCCTGGTGGGAATGGGTCTCAACGAACCCACGCGCGCGGAATTCGTCCAAAGCCTGGTCGCGCTGGGGGTCATCCTCGCCGCTTACGGCGTGAGAAAGTCTCGTACGCGAAAAGTCGGATCGTTCGCGACCGCCTCGAACAACGCACACAGCAGTTCGAAGAAAGCTTGAAACAAGCATCGAGTAAGCGCTCGACTCGATAATTGAACCTCTTCCCCGAAAAGAGCCGATCCGATGGAAGCGGTCGAACATAGATTTTCTCTTTACCTAAATTCAAGGCAAAATGGACAGCATGCCGAGCCCTGTCATCGCCTCCGAGGGGCACAGTTCTTGGCGAACACTTCACGAATGGTTCAACGAACCACACGACTACGAGTGGATAAAGCACCAGAGATCCGGCCGGGCAATCATTCCGATCTTCCGAACCTTGCTCGGAATGATGACGATCATCTTCGGACTGTCCGCTTTCTACAAATTGATCGGTCCAGATACGCCGCCGACCACCCCCGGCAAAGCTCTTTCGATTTTCATGATCTGTACGTGTGTGGGAATCGCCGCATGCTGGTTCACACAACCGTTTCCCGGACGCCGGGGGTTGCTTGCATTCGGAATATTCGCAGATCTCGGGATCGCGGCTGCCGTCCTCCTGGTGCCGGATCGCTCGTCCGGGACGTTCGGTTGCATCGTCTTCGCGGTCACCGGAACCTTTGCGACGCTTTTTGTCAGCGCAAAGTGGCTTGTCGCTCATGTCGTTTGGTCGACGACCGTCACGACCACCGTTTTCGTTCTTGCATATCTGGAAGGCGACGTCGATATCACGACGCTTCTGGCCCGCGGCACCGTTCTTTTCGGAGCTGTCACACTCGTTCCCATTTTTGCGCACCTGACTTGGCGCACTCTCTACCGCGATGCCCAGTATTCGGACCGGGATCCCCTCACTGGACTGTTCAACCGTCGGGGACTGGAAGGGGCAGTCGGCGATCTCTTCGAGAGCGCCCGAGACGATTCTTCATCTCTCGCCTTCATCGTCGTCGATATCGACAAATTCAAAACGGTGAATGATCTTCACGGTCATGCCGAAGGCGATCATGTCATCAGGAGAACCGCGAACCGATTGAGCACACATCTCGGCGAACGCGGAGTCATCGCTCGAACCGGCGGGGAAGAATACCTGGCCGTCATCGCCGGCAATCCCGAATCGACAACCCTGTTGATCGAAGGGATAAACGCGGCGCTGTCGGATTGTTCCGACGCGATCCCCACAACGGTGAGCGTCGGAGCGGTGATGATGACCGCCGAATCGAAGGCGTGGAGCGGCGGTGCTTCCGCAATCCTGGCGGCGACAAATGTCGCGGATTCGATGATGTATCAAGCGAAGGCGGCAGGCGGTAATACGATCCGCTCGGCTCAGATCTGATTCACAGCCACGTAAGTGGGTGGACGCTGCGCCCGGTTTCCGTGTCCGTCGCGGCAAGATACACATCGACGCGCTCAGCGGTCAGAGCCTTGCTGATGTGGTAACCCTGGACCAGGTCACACCCGACCCACTGGACGCGGCGGAACTGCTCGATGGTCTCCACGCCCTCGGCCAACGATTTCATACCGAGGGCCGCGGCCAATTCGACAATGGACTTCACCACGGACATCTTCGGATCGTCCGAGTCGGTGACCAGCATGCGATCGATCTTGAGAACGTCGATTGGAAGTCTCTGGAGCGTGGCGAAGGACGAATAGCCGGTGCCGAAATCGTCGAGTGCGACGGTAACCCCGAGCTCACGCAGCTTGTAGAGATCCCGGATCGCGCGATCGTCCACAACACCTGTCTCGGTGATTTCGAGCTGCAGCAGTTGCGGAGGCAAGCCCGAATCCGTCAGCGCTTTCTTCACCATCGCACCGAACTCTCGCGACACCAACTGCACTGGTGAAACGTTGACCGAGACGCCAATTCCGGTCGGCCACCCCGCAGCAGCGGCGGTCGCCATCGCCATTGCCTGCGCGCCGAGGGGAATGATCATTCCGGTTTCCTCCGCCACCGAGATGAACTGGCTGGGCCCGATGAGGCCGCGGCTGGGATGGTTCCACCGAAGAAGAGCCTCGAAGGCCACCACTTCACCGGTCTGAGTGTCGACCTGAGGCTGGTAATGGAGATCGAACTGCCCTTCCTCGATCCCTCTGTCCAGCTCGTGCAACGCCGTCGCCCGCGCCGATGCCCTCGCCCGCAGCAGCGGTGAGAACTTACCCACTCGATTGCGTCCCGTCGACTTCGCCTCGTACAGAGCCAGATCCGCCAGCATCACCAATCCGTCGGCGTCCGTCGAATCCTCGGGCGCGCTCGAGTAACCGATCGTGGCCCGCACTTCGATCCGATTGCCTTCGACAAAGAATGGTTCGTGCAGCACTTCCAGGTACCGATCGAAGATCACACCGGGATCGTCGCGCGAAGAGGTGCAGACGATCAGCCCGAATTCGTCACCGCCCATCCGCGAGCACATGTCCGAACCGATCACGTCGCGAAGGCGTTTCGTGACTTCGAGAAGTAATTGGTCCCCGATCGGATGGCCAAGGGTGTCGTTCACCGATTTGAAGTTGTCGAGGTCGAGAATCCCGACGAGAACCTGCTTCTCCGGCACGCGGGAATCGATCGCTTCCTCGAGCGCCACTCCGAACGCACGACGGTTCGGTAACCCGGTCAACGAGTCGGTGGCCGCAAGGCGAAGGATCTCCTGCTCGTGGACATACCTCTCCGTGATGTCGGAACCGACACCGCGCCAACCCAGAATCACGCCGGATTCGAGGACCCGTGGATTGCCGGAAAGAGACCACCAGCGTCGCCTACCGTCGACATGCACCGGCACGACAGTGTCCCGGAAGGGAGCACTCGATTCGAGTTTGTCGATCATCTGGGCCGCGGCCGCACGCCCCTCCGGACTCGATGCGATCTGGAGTCTGGTGAGGAGTTGTCCGAAGGTGAGTTGCTGCAACTCGTCCACCGTCATACCTGCGACCTCGGCGAGACGTGCCGAGGTGTGGGAGAACCGGCCGTTGGTGTCGCACTCCCACAGCCAGTCGCGGGAACCGCCCTCGAAACCGTCGAGCAACAACGCCACAGTCTGACGCTCGGATTCCGCCTGAAACTCTGCGAGACAACGTCTCTGGAAAGAGGCCGACAGATAGACCGCCCCTACGGTGAGCGCAAACATGTAGATGCACAACTGAATCGCAAGTATGCGAAAGTGGGGTTCGGCGTGGACGACGAGAACAGTGAAGACGCCGAGGCCGTGAATGTAGATCCAGGTCAGGCTCACCGATCTCAGACTCGAGAACGTCACGGTCCCGGCGCCCATGATCCCGGCCATCGTCGCGATCAGAACCAAGTCGCGGAAGACGTCCATGTCGTGAAAGAGCAGAGCGAAAAGTGTGACGTCGAGGGTCGCGACCACGATCACTTCGACGAGCAGACCCACGTAGTCGTAGCGCGGGGTGTGCTTCGACGGCCGCCAGCGAAGGGGAATCCATACTCGGATCGAATTCGCGAGGACGAGAAAGATGAGGGCGCCACCCAACCACCTGAGCGTCTGACGTCCGGGCGGGACGGTGTAGGTCAGAATCACGACCAAACTCGCCATGTACGCAAGATTGGCGAACGGCGCGACGGCTGCAGCTTCGTCTATCTGACGGCGAAACAGGCTGTTGCAGTCGGCCTCCGAAGCAGGATCTTGCCTGCCCAATCGACTCGGACGGCTCATCAGCGAGGCATCCCGACATCTGCGCAGGCGCCATCAGCGGGCGTCGAATCCGCTCGCCTGGCCATCCGAACCTCCCCTGGCTCCCCACCGAACCCTTATCCGGTGAAACGTCAGTGTTTCAGACTCGCTGCTTGTTTCCTTCACAACGGTAGCCATCTGACGAATCGATTGTGCGCAGATCACTATATCCAGAGGTCGTTCCGTCGATCGTCCAGGTCGATTCGCGATTGCTGATTCTTAGCTCGAACCACGTTTGTCGCCGACCGCGACGCGGGGGATTCGAGCGGTCGGGAACAACGCGGCGATTGCGAGCAGCGCTGCCACGGCAAAAGCGACACGCAACGCGTCCAGCCTGGCTTCTTCGTTCACGTCCACGATCGCATCCGCCGTGGACTCGGCGACGCCGGCGTCATCGAGAGCGGATCGGAGTTGCGTCGTCGACAGGAACGGCACGCCCGAGGCCATGTCGGTGCTCGCTTGCTGCTGCACCGATGTCGGAACCGCCGGATTGTCTTCGATTCCGGCGATCGCCGACGTCGTGAGAGTGGCAATGAGAACCGATCCGATCAGGGCAGTTCCCAAGGAAGCGCCGAGGTTGGTGGCGGTGTTCTGCAACCCGCCGACCTCGGTGCTGCGCTCGTCCGGGACCGAGGACACCGTGACGGCTCCGAGCTGCGAAGACAGGCACCCCAAGCCGAAACCCATGAACAGCATGGGAATCATCACGATCGCCGCATTGGCGCCGGGGTCCATGCCTGCAACGAGCATCAGAATGCCGACGACCATGACCAACAATCCGACTCGGACCACGCGTCGCGGGTTCGCGGTAGGCCGTAGCTTCGGAATACCGATCGCCGCCACGACGAGCGCCGCCGACAACGGCAGGATGCGAATTCCGGTCTCGAGAGCGCTGAGTTCCAGAACTACGGACAAGAACAAAGGAACCGCGAAGAACACGCCCGCCTGCACCAGAAACTGCGCGAAGAACATCGACAGCCCGCCACTGAGCTCGCGGTTTCGCAGCATCGCCGGATCAAGCAACGGCTCCTTCCCCGCAGCGGCCAGGCGTCCCTCCCAGCGCAGGAATCCGTACACGACCAGGAGCCCGGCGATCAGCAGCCACACCACCGGGGAAAGCCCGACCAACTGCGGTCCGTCGGGTTTGGCCTGCACCCAACCCCACTCGCTCGAGCGCAGTACGCCGAAGACGATCATGCCCAGCCCGACCACAGACAAGATCGATCCGACGTAGTCGAGGCGCGACTTCGACGGTGGGACGTCGACCACCTTGCTCAGCACCAGCAAGATCAGGACAACGATCACGACTTCGCCGACGAACACGTAACGCCATGACGCAAATGTCGTCGCGGCGCCGCCGATCAGCGGCCCGACCGCCACGGCCATCGCGCCGGCGGCAGCGACCAGACCGTAGGCAGCCGGGCGCTTCTGCGCCGGAAAGTTGGTGGCGACGAGCGCGACGATCGCGGGCATGATGAGTGCCGCACCGACGCCTTCGAGGAACGACCATCCGATCAGCAGGACCGCAAGATTGGGAGCGAGCGCCGTTGTCAGAGAACCAGCGCCGTAGATGATCAAGCCGAGCGCGAAGGCCCGGCGACGACCCATCATCGACCCCAGCTTGCTGCCCGTGATCATCAGCGTCGCCATGACCAGGGTGTACAGCGTGATCGCGGTTTGAATACCGGTGATGCTCGTGCCGACGTCCTCGGCGACGGTTGCCATCGAAACGTTCATGACCGAACTGTCCAAGGTCATCAGGAATTGGCTGGATGCCAACACCGTGAGAACCAGTCCTGAACCCGCTTGCGTCGTCGAACCAGCAACCTGTCCGTCACCCATCGTGCGGGTGTACCCGGTGTTCAGGTCCTCGAAGCAGACCGGTCAGTGCTGTTCGAGGCTGAGCTGATTCGCCCAAGCCGACACGTCCCCGCGTTCCAGAGCCACCGCCAGCAGTTCCGGAAACTTGTCCGGCGTGCACGCAAACGCGGGAATCCCGAGGGCACTCAGCGACGCTGCATTGTCGTGATCGAACGACGGTGCCCCGTCGTCCGAGAGTGCCAGTAGAACCACGACTTGAACGCCGGAGTTCTTCATGGCGGCCATCCGGCGCAACATCTCGTTGCGAATACCGCCCTCGTAGAGGTCCGAGATCAGAACGAACATCGACTCGGCAGGACGCGAGATCAGTGACTGGCTGTACGCGATAGCGCGGTTGATGTCCGTGCCCCCACCAAGTTGGGTCCCGAAAAGGACGTCGACTGGATCGGACAGTTTGTCCGTCAAGTCGACGACGGCAGTGTCGAAAACCACGAGCGAAGTCTTCAGCGCCTGCATCGACGCCAACACCGCGCCGAACACGGACGCGTAGACGACGCTGGACGCCATCGAACCCGATTGGTCGATCGCCAGGACTACGTCGCGCTGCACGGATTTCGACTTGCGGCCGTATCCGACGAGCCGCTCGGGGACGACGGTTCGATACTCCGGAAGGTAGTGCGACAGATTTGCTCGGATGGTTCGGTCCCAGTCGATGTCACGCAACTTCGGATTCGACGTTCTGGCCGAACGATTGAGTGCCCCGGTCACTGCGGCCTTCGTTTTCTGCGCGATTCGCTCTTCGACTTCCCGAACCACCTTGCCGACGACCATTCGAGCAGTGGCCTTGCTGGCCTCCGGCATGACCTGGTTGAGGCTCAGCAGCGTCCCGACCAGATGCACATCGGGCTCGACGGCATCGAGCAGTTCCGGTTCGAGCAGCAACTGCGCCAAACCCAGTCGGTCGATCGCGTCCTTCTGCATCACCTGCACCACCGTGCTGGGAAAGTACGTCCGGATATCGCCGAGCCATCTGGCGACGGACGGAGCCGACGCCCCCAATCCGGCTGAGCGGCGTCGCCCCTTGGTCGGGCCGGACGAATCGTAGAGTGCGGCAAGAGCTGCATCCATTCGACGCTCGCCCGGTTGGCCCAGCCCACCCGTCGATTCTTCGGCGGATTCCCCGAGCATCAGTCTCCAGCGTCGAAGGCGCTGATCGTCGTCGCTCATGCGCCCACCCCCAAGATGTCCGCAACGACCGCCATTGCCGCTCTGCCGCGTCGAGCATCGGTCTCCACTGTCGTTTCGACGCGTCGTCCACCTCTGACCGCCTGACCGATCGCTCGACGCTCCCCCGCCTCGAACGCTCCGAACGTACGTCGAAGCAGTGGAAGCGTGTCGATGAAGTCCTGCTCACGAAGTTGGCGAACCCACGTGTCGATCAGCGTGAGCAACGCTCGATCGTGAACGAGCACAAGCCCTCCTCCACCGAGAAACCCGTCGACCCACCCGGCTTTGGCGGTCGGCGTGCTTCCCACGGACAGGGCCCGAGACAAGCGCTGGGCTGCAGCGGTTTCCGTGATCGAACCGCTGTCGCGCAGTAGCCGCACCATCCGGCCGACGAGTAATCCGTTGACGTCGTCACGGTCGATCACGCCGGCCATGGCCTGCAGCCACCGTGCGCTCGCATCGCGATCGTCACGAACCATGACTGCCGAGTGAACCTTGTCGAGGTGTTCGCGAAACTCCTCGGCACTGGGATCGTCCAGGCCCGTGACGGCGACTACGAGGCCGGTGCAAATGCGGATCAACAGGCTGTCGGCGACGTCGACCAATGCCGACACGTCGGTTCCGCGCACATCGCCGTACCGCAGCGTTCGCGTCAGCGTGGGCAGCGCCGCCATCAGGTGCGACACGTCATGATCTAGTGCCGCAACCGTTTTCACACTTTCCAGCACAGCGGACAACGCTGCCGGCAGGTTCGCCAGGAGCGAGTTCTCCAGTAGTCCGATCAGTGACGCGAGAGAGATGTCCGGCTCGTTGATCTTCGAGACGACACGTGATGTTGCCGCTGCAGCCACCGTCGTGCCCCACAGCGACGCCTCGATCACCGAGACCGAGAATTCGGGCTTCCATTGCAGCGCCCAAGTCTCCCGGAACGTTCCGGTGGAACGGACCTCACTGTCGGCCGGGGTCCCCCAATCGATCTCGAGGATCCCCAGTCGGTGCAGGAACTGGGAACGCTCGACGTCGATATCGCGTCGCAGGTCCAGATCGAGATTCTTGGCTCCCGCTTGTTGTCTGAGCCGCAAAGTCTTTGAACGTGCTCGCAGGTCTGCTTCGAGCGGAACCGTCGGAGTTTCTTCGGGCACCGCGCCCAGCGCTTCGCCCACAACCAATCTTCGCGTGATCAGATCCAGAAGAACGTCGTTCCCGTCGCACATCACCGACCTCGTTGCCTCGGTGACCTCCGACAATCCCGCCAAGGGTCGAGAACGCAGTGCCGCCAACGTATCTGCCAACCGGACAGCTTCGATGACGTGAGCACTCGAGATCGGAAGGTCCTCGTCCCTGAGCACCCGCGCAACTTTGGTGAGCCACCGCGTGATCGTCTTGTCGTTCGCGGTGAACAGGTGGTGATACCAGCCCGGCGAGGTGATTCCGGCGCCGTAACCCGATGCCGATGCCAGACGTGAGTGAGTCCAGGGAACCCACGTCAGCGAGGTCTTGACCTTGGACATTCCTTTGAGGATGCGAGCATCGGGTGCCGCCGGCCCCAAGGCTCCGACCAACGCCGGCGCGTGCCAGGCTCCGCAGACGACCGCTACCCGCTCAGCGCCATCTTTCAACGTCTTTCGCAGCACCTGACGCATGTACGCTTCGCGATGCGCTGTCTCCTCGTCGATCGGCACTGTCTCACGCAGCGCCTCCATCGCCTCGGTGATCGCATCGAAAGAATCTGCGCCCGAGCTCGATTCGATCACCGAATCCCACCAGCGTTCGGTGTCGTCGAAACCCGCGGCCGCGGCCAGTTCCGACAGAGGATCGCCCTCGCGGACAGTACGAATCCCCTGATCCGCCAACACGTTGAAGGCGGGCAGATCGCAGAACCGTGCCTGCACACCGTTCTTCGCAGCCCACTGCAGCGCTTGCCATTCGGGTGAGAACACCGCAAACGGCCAGAAGGCCGCCTTCGACGGCTCGCCAGTGGCGTACGCGAGCAACGCAATCGGCGGTTTCATCGATTCCGACGCCGCCAGCATCACCAACGGGTCTGCGTCCGAAGGCCCTTCGATCAGGACGACGTCAGGCGAGAACTCTTCCAGACCCTGCCGAACCGAACGAGCAGATCCCGGGCCGTGGTGACGGATACCGAAGACCCGGACACGCAGGTCCGGAATCACGATGGTCACCCGGTGACCTCGCGGCACGCCCGGTAGAAATCGGACCACTCGCCGCGTTCACGCACTACTGCCTCGAGGTACTCGTTCCACACCACCTTGTCTGCGACCGGATCCTTGATCACCGAACCCAGGATTCCGGCAGCGACGTCGGATGCCCGCAGTACGCCGTCCCCGAAATGCGCAGACAACGCCAAACCGTTGGTGACCACCGAGATCGCCTCCGCCGTCGACAGAGTTCCGGACGGGGACTTCAACTTGGTGCGGCCGTCGGTGGTCGCGCCTGATCGCAGTTCCCGGAACACGGTGACGACCCGGCGAATTTCCTCGGCTGCTGCGGGGGTTGTCGGCAATTCCAGTGCTGCGCCCAGCTGTTCGACTCGACGTGCCACGATGGCCACCTCGTCTTCCTCGCTGGCCGGCAACGGGAGGACTACGGTATTGAACCGTCGACGCAGTGCGGACGACAGATCGTTGACACCGCGATCGCGATCGTTGGCGGTAGCGATCAGATTGAAGCCCTTGGCTGCCTGCACCTCGATGCCCAGTTCCGGCACCGGCAACGTCTTCTCGGAGAGAATGGTGATGAGAGCGTCCTGCACGTCGGCCGGGATACGCGTCAACTCTTCAACGCGGGCGATCTTCCCGGTTTCCATCGCCGTCATCACGGGAGAAGGCACCAGCGCACCGGCGGTCGGCCCCTCGGAGAGAAGACGTGCGTAGTTCCAGCCGTAGCGGATAGCTTCCTCGGGCGTACCCGACGTGCCTTGAACCAGGAGCGTCGACGCACCCGAGATTGCGGCCGAAAGGTGTTCGGAGACCCAGGTCTTGGCCGTACCGGGAACCCCCAACAGCAGTAGCGCCCGGTCGGTGGCAAGAGTTGCGACGGCCACTTCCATCAACCGCCGTGGACCGACGTACTTCGGCGAAATGACGGTTCCGTCGTCGAGAGTGCCACCCAACAGATACGTCACGACGGCCCAGGGCGACAAGTTCCACGACGGTGGACGCGGACGAGCATCCTGCGCGGCCAGTGCTTCGAGTTCGAGCGCGTACTCCTGCTCTGCGTGGGGCCGCATCAGCTTTGCCGGTTGCGCGAGCTTTTCCGGTTCCGTGGTGGGCACGGTTACGCTGTCAGTCACTTGAGCTCCTCGAGCAGAGTCTTGCGGTGGGTGATGGCACTGGCAGTTCTGGCGAAGGTTTGCCGCCAGTCGGGGTCACGAGCACGCTCCGCCGCACGCTCCAGCAAAGTTACTGCGCTGTAAGGAAATCGAGTCTCGGCCAGGCGCAGCGATGCGACGTACTTGTAGCGTGAGAATTCGCCGGCCTTGGCGCCTCCGTCGGCACGTCTGGCCGCAACTCGTTCCCACTGGGCTACCACTGCCCGGGTGATGTCCTCGGGCCATGGACCTCGCAGAGCGTCGTAGATCGCTGCCCGGCCCGGGTGCAGAACGTTGGCGTCGCCGTTTCCGGACCTCAACAGATCAGCCAGCGCCTTGGCCTGCACCAACGGGAGCACGCGTCGATCGGTTGCGGTGCCGCGCATACGAAAGAGTTCCAGCGCCCATTCCGTATTGTTCTGCGCGACTGCGGCGGTGGACCACGCGTCGTGAAGGATCGGCTCCCAGCTTCCGTCAACGCCCATCCCCAAGACCTTGCCTGGTCCACCGATCATGTTGTTCCACAGAGACAACGGCGCAGAACTGATCGCCTGACGCACATACTCGGCACGATAGTCGGTGTGTGGATTCGGCCGGTCTTCGATGCCGTCTCGCCTCGCCGCTGAATCGACTTCCTCAGGCGGGACGATGACGAGCGTGGACCGAACGAGTTTCCGTTCCACCCGCACCCATTTCCGAACCCGAGCAGCCATTCTCTCCCCGAACTCCGATTCGGGGAGTTGTCCGAGTACTTCCACTGCCGCGCGTCGCACGTCCTTGCGACGGTCGTCGAGGGCTTCCTCCAACAATGGTTGATCATCCGCACTCAGTCCGTTTGCCAGCGCCGCGACGAAGGCAGCCTTCTGTTCGCCCCGCTCGGTGCCCCAGGACTTTCGGAGTTCGGCCAGCGCCAGCGCGGGATCTGTTCGACGAGTGTCTATCAGCCACTGTGTGCGCTGCGACGAACTTCCGTGACGCCACACGTCCGGGTTGGCATCCCTGGTTCGGACGAGTTTGCTCCACTCGGGGTTTTGCGCGGCAAGCCATCGACCACGCTCGCCGACAATCTGCAGGATGCTCTCCCGGTGAGCTTCACTTGCACGTGCAAAAGAAAGCAACCCGGCGACCAGATGATCAGGCGCACGGTAATTGTGCTCCAACGCGACTGCGAACCATTCGTCGAGCAAGGTCGCCTTGGCCGCGAGCATCGACAGCAGATGCGCCGATGAGGATTCCGGCAGCGTGAATCGAACATCGTCTGGCGCAGGTGTCGGCACCGCCGCCGTGGTGGAGCCCGCACCACCACGGCGGTACGCCCTCTCCAACGCTGCTCCTGCGAGAAGCATCTCGGCAGGATCGCCGTCGAGTTCGCGAGCGTAGCCACGCACTTCAGCCGGCAGCTCCTCGAATGTTGTTGCTGTTCTGGCTGTCCCAAGGAGCGCCGCTGAGATCAATGTACTCACAGCACGATCACCTGCCCTCCCGTGAAAACCGAGATCGGAGTAAGAGCCAGCGCGTTCCACGTTCCGCAGACTGTGACCGGGTAACCGCCGGAAATGCCGAGCAACTTCCACAGAAGATCCGAATCACCCTCTGCCCGAAGCGCTGTGCCCGATTCGTCGACGACAAACCATGATCCGTCGACGAACGACGGGACCACCGAACTGATCACTGCCGGCCACGAGCGCAACCATGGATCCGCGGCGAGGGCATCGGTAAACTGCTGCAACGCAGTGTCGATGCTTCCGAACGGCATGGTTGTGAAGGGCTCCGGTTCTCCGTGCGTGACCCCTATCCGCGCCCGCAATGCCGCGGCACCAGGATAGAAATGAACATCGGCGTTGAGCAGAAACCCGACTGGCGGCGTTTCGGTGGCAAAATTGGCCGACCCGTGGGAGAAGTCGAGCAGCATGGCCCACCGCTTCGAATTCCTGCCGAGCATCCACACCGTTCGGGTGAACAGTCGCTTCTCCTCGGTGATCCCGGAACCGAGAATCATCCAGTTCTCTTTCACCGGAATCGATTCCATCACACTCTCGGTTGAGACCGGATAGCCGACGTGTGCTTTCACCGAATAGGCAAGATCTTCCGGCAACTCGGACAGCTTCTGATGCGCAGCAACCAGCAGGTGCAACCGAGCCAACTCGTCGAGGACTTTCTCGGGCCAGTTCTCGGTAGACGCAACGGTGCCCGCCAAGGCTCGAAGTGTGCCTGCGACACCAGGCGCCTGAGCATCCACCATTCGAGCAGCTACTGCGTCGAAGCCCGCCCAGGATGTGTCCATCGCTGCCAGACCACTGCGAATCTGATCGGTGATCCACAGGTCCAATTCGACGAGACCGCTCGCAACGCGGTCGGCGCGCTTCTGCGCTGTCGCCGGGTCGGGAGCCCTCTTGGGAGCCTCGTCGCCGGTCTCAGCCCTTTCGCCGCGGGTCTCGGCCTTCTCCTCGCGGCGCAACAACCACTCTGCCGCGAAGTCGGCGGGCTCGTCCGCCGACGGCACACGCCCTTCCGACCATTCCACCAACAGCCCCAGAGCATGTTTGCACGGAAACTTTCGACTGGGGCACGAGCACTTGTATGCAGGGCCCCGCAGGTCGACCACTGCTTGATACGGCTTCGAGCCGCTGCCCTGACACAGCCCCCAGAGCGCGAGACCCCTGTTGCCGGCATGGCTCCACGAACCAGCCAACTTGCGCGCAGCGGCCAGCGATGCGGCGTCGGGAGCTACCGACGCCACCTGCCCAGCTGTCCACGGCGAAGTCACTCGACCACAGTATGACAACCCGCTGACATCACAGAGTCAGGCCGATTCGTTGGTGAATGACCGCTTGACTCGAACACATATTCGAATATGATTTGGGGAGGGGATCGGGGGATTCAATGAGTGTCTTGTTGTCGGACGTGGTGTCTGGTTCTGCGGTGGGGTTACGCGGACGTCTGTGGCAGTTACCTGCTTCTGAGTTACGTGCGGCTGCGGTGTCGGCGAGCGCGGAGATTCTGCGCCTGGAAGCCGTTCGAGTGGCGGTGGTCGACGAACTGTCGATGCGTCCGGATGATCAGGTGATTGCGAGCCGCGGTGTGGGTGCGTGGTTGGCGGCCAACACGATGCTGCAGGTCCGGGACGGGAAGAAGATCGCCGCGCTGGGTGCAGCGTTGCGGCCGTTTCCGGCTGTGGCGGCTCGGTTCGATTGCGGGGATTGTTCGTTCGATCATGCTGTGTTGATCGTGGCGTTCTGTGAGTCACCCCCGAAAGGCATGCCGGACGCCGCGCTCCCTCGCTGTATCGACCTACTGCTTGCGGCTGCGTCGGGTGTGGAGGCGACGACGACGAAAGTGCGGAACGTGATCGCGACGTTGGAGAGGTTGTTCGAATCGGATGAGATCCCGCCCGCCGAGGATGTCGATCTCAATGAGTTGCGGATCGCGTCGACATTGAACGGTCGGGTGGTGGTGCGCGGCGATTTCGACGCCCTGACCGGGGAAATGCTGCTGTCGGCGTTGTCGAATCTGACGATGCCCACCCCGGCACCCGATGGAACCCCGGATGCTCGGTCGACGGCGAAGCGCACGGCGGACGGGTTCACCGAACTGATCCGCCGTTACCTGGACTGCGCGAAAACCGGTACCGATGGTGGTCAGCGTCCGCATGTGAACGTGCACATCAATGCTCGGGATCTGGCGGAGCATCGGGATTGTGCCGCACAGTCTTCGGATTCGGGTGATGACGACTCTCTGGACCTGGCCGATCTTGATGTCGGGCACATGCCCTGGCTCGGACCACTGTCCGTATCACAGACCAGACTCCTCGGCTGCGACTGCTTCCTCTCCACCGTCCTGCTCGACGATCACGGCGTACCGCTCGATGCGAAACCCGGAAAACGATTGGTCACCCCCGAACAGCGAGTGGCGTTGATCGCCCGAGACAGGGGTTGCGCGTTCCCGGGGTGTTCATGTGTGCCTGCCTGGACGGATGCGCACCATATCCGGCACTGGGCCAACGGTGGCCCGACGGTGATGAACAACCTGGTGCTGCTGTGCCGTTCACATCATCGATTGATGCACCGAAAATCCGGGTTCGTCGGGAAATGGGAAATCCGCATCGGTGTCGACAACAAACCCTGGTTCGTCCCGCCGCCCTCGATCGACCCCGGGCAGCAACCGCGGCCCGCGAACACCACCTTCAAAACCTGAGGGGTCAAACCTCTTTGGCGACAACAGAACACGGCCAGGCTCCGCATCGGACATCAAAACCCGATACGGAGCCCACAGGCCGTGGCGCGTCCACAACTTTCCACAACTCACGACGTTCGCGCGGGGCGCAAGACCGATCTGCCCAACAACTCACAAACCTGCAGGGCCAGAGCAAGATCCAACTTGTCTCGGCCGGCAGCAACTGGATCGCCGAGCGCCTTGTTGATGCGATACTTCACCGTATTCCGGTGCAGATTCATGTGATTGGCAGTGTGCAGATGACTTTCACCATGTGCAAAGTACACACTCAACGTCGTCCGCAAGGATGCAGCAGAGGGCGTATCTTCCGCCAACGGGCCAAGCACCTCCCAGACCCATGACTTCGTCGAATCGATGTTCTCGGACAGAAGTGAAACCACAGCGACGCCGCGGTCTCCGAAGCTCACCACAGGTCGCTGCGGTGTATCCGGGACGGCAGCAACCGAATAGGCGGCGGTTGCCTGTTCGTGGGACCGTTTGAAACCGTCGACCCCTGACCCCGGCAGTCCGATTGCCACCCGCGCCCCGCCGTCCAACGGCACTGCCGCCGCGAGAACCTCCGGATCCGGCGCAGGCACCCGGCGACCGAACGGCAGCCACGCCCACACCGTGCGTCGATCGATGGCGGTGATGATCGGCGGCTTGTCCGCTCCCGCCGCTGCGCCGAGATCACGTACGAGTCGGTCCAGCGTATTGATGCCCATGACGTCGGCATCCCACGTCGACCAGACCACCAGGGCGACGTGGTTCTGACCCAGGCGGTACCCGGTCTCCGCTTCGAAAGCAGCGGTATCTGCGTTGGTGCCGGACAGGAGGGCGTGGATTGCGGCCGAATGGAGGTTTCCCTGCGCTGCCATCCATCGACTGCGTTCCCGCTCGTACGCGTCGAAGACGTAGAGCGTGATCCAGTCGATGTAGCTGTAGACCACGTCCGAAGTGTGTTTCAGGACAGCCAAAGTGAGTCGCGCCGGAATATCCAGTGTGCTGATCTCGTCGTGACAGATCCGCATCAGATCGCCTTGGCCCATGTGATAGGCCCGGACAAGGGAGTTGGACGGGACATCCCGCTGCGCCAGACGCAGCGCGTATTCCACTGCAGCAGTCGTGGGTTGGAGATGATCGATCGGAATGTCGTTGGCCAATACGTGGATGATCGTCGTGATGTTTCCCTGCACGCTGGCCTCGAGCATTTCGAGCAATTTGGCGTCTGCATCCAATTGGTCGATTTCGTGAGCCATCATGAAGGCCATCTCACGCGCGATGTCGGCGCTGCGCTCGTCGAGTCGTCGTGCCAACTCGGCAACCACCGCAAGCACTTCCGGCTCCGCGGCTGCAGGCACTCGGGCGAGGCGCCGCATCGCACCGGCGCCTCGCTCCTTGTGCGATGGACTACTCACAGAACTTCCGCACCCTTTCGTCGCAGGTACTTCAGAGCCGATTCGGCTGCGTTGTACCCGCACATTCCATGTGCTCCGGCACCCGGCGGGGTCGAGGCCGAGCACAGGTAAGTGCCCGCGATCCCCGTGCTGTACGGATCGACTGCGACGCGCGGACGCAAGACAACCTGCAGTTCGGTGTTGGCACCTCCGATGATGTCGCCGCCTACCTGATTCGGATTGTCCTCTGCCAGGTCAGCTGTACCACTGCTCGACGTCGCGACAATCTGCTCCCGGAATCCTGGCGCAAACCTCTCGATCTGACGGATGATCGCCTCCGTAGCGTCGCCGGCGTAACCGTGAGGCACGTGCGCATAGGCATACAGCGGATGAACGTTCCCGGCAGATCGGGTGGGATCAGCCAGGTATTGCTGACCTAGCAGCACGAACGGCCGGTCCGGCATGCGGCCTGAATTCGTCTCACGCTCAGCGGCCACGATTTCGTCGAAACCACCTGCCAGATGGACAGTTCCGGCCCGAGCACAGTCCGGATTGGTCCACGGCACATGACCTTCGATCGCAAAATCGACCTTGAATGCTCCGGGAGCCTGCTTGAACTTTCGATAGGCCCTCGCCACTCGGCCAGGGAGTCGATCGCCCAGAATTTCGAGCGCACCCCCCGGATTGACATCCAGCAGAACAACATCGGCGTCCGGAATCTCGGAGGCCGTACGAACCCGAACGCCGGTGTCGATCTTGCCGCCGTGATCGAGGAGCATCGCAGCCATCGCGTCGGTGATCGACCGCGAACCTCCCTCGGCAACCGGCCAACCGTAGCGGTGACCAGCAGCAGTGATCATCAATCCCACCGCCGAGGTGGCCGGACGGTTGAGTGGATAGAAGGCGTGTGCGGCAACCCCGCCGAACAGCGCCTTCCCCTTGTCCGTCTTCCACAGTTTGGCGGTCACCGTTGCCGGAAGCAGCGCTCGCGGACCGAAAGCTGCGAGCCGCAGCGGATGGTGCGGAACATTGACGATCGGGCGCATCAGATCGGACGCCAGCGCATCGAACCCAGTCGACAAGTCACCGAACATGCGTTGCCATCGAGGCCCGTCAGCGCCGAGTCCCGCAGCCGTCTGCTCCAGCGAGCGGTACAGAACCCCAGCGTCCCCGTTGTCGAGCGGATGCGCGCAGTCCACCTCTGCCCATCTCCAGATCAGCCCGTATCGCTCGAGGTCCAGCTTGGACAGGTACGGCGAGCCGATACCCATCGGGTGAAACGCCGAGCAGTGATCATGGATCAACCCCGGCACGTCGATCGGACCGGAGCGGGTGCCTCCGCCGATCTGGTCGGCAGCCTCGAGCACCTGCACGTCCACACCGCTACGTGCGAGGTGTACCGCGGCAGCGAGCCCATTGGGCCCGCTGCCGACGACTACGGCCTTTGTCACTTACTCACCTCTTGCTCGCTACCGCTGACCCTCGTACGCATCTTCGGTTCGGAGACAACCTGCGGATCCGTTGCCGCGCGGTCGGCCCGTACGTCCAGTGTCCACTGAACGTCGAACGGAATGGGCCCGTTCGGCAACCACGGCTGTTCGGCGACTGCGTCGGCGACCTTGAAAGTACCTCGTTCGATGACACCGAGAGCGGCATCGATCACCTGGTACTCCTGCGTTCCCTTGTGGATGGGCTGCGATTCGATCCAGGTCACCAGGAACTCACCGGGTGCGAAATTGCAGCGACGCTGAATGGCTGCGATCAACTTCGCGTCGTGCAGGTGCCCGTCACCGAAGTTGAAGGCGACGATGGAGTTGCACATGAACTCTGCTTCCCGCAGTGAGTACGTGTTGATGTCGTCGCCGAGGTGCCTGATCATCAGAGAGAACAGCGCACGCCCCTGGCTGTGCATGGAACGCCAGCCCAACAGCTGATGCAGAACGACATCGGACACATCTTCGGGGTACATCGTCATCAACTGATTGCGCGTATCCGGCGACGGACGCTTGATGAACTGGTCGATCTTGGCTTCAGCGCCCGGCGCGAATGCCCACGTCGCGGATGCCCAGTTGCCGGCGTACTGGCGCATCGACGGCAGGAAGGACACCAGATCGGGTCGAAGGTTTCCGAGAATGGGGAAGAAGGCAAGGGCTGCAACAATTCCCGCGGTAATCCACGGTGAGGACATGGCGCCGAGTCCGTAGCCGTCCCATGCCGGGAATCCCAGGAACAGAAAGACCGAGGCGTAGGCGAACAGAAGATTCCATTCGAGTGGGACGGCAAGCGGGAAGGTCGACGCGATGAACAGATGGAATCCGACCATGAGGATCACGGCGAGGATCGTGAGGGTTTTGTTCGTCGAGAACAGCAGTATCAACGGGGTGACGATTTCGACCATCGTTCCGGCCACGTGTGCGACGCCGCCGCCCAGGTGTGAAGGCCGCAGATCCTCCGGGAAATTCCGGTAGTGGGCGCGCTTGATCTTCTTCGACGGGATCCACGGGGTATTGCTGAGCATCGGAGGAACCACCAGCGAGAAATGGCGACCGAACTTCGAGACACCGGCACCGATCCACACCATGACGATCAGCAGTTTGAGCGCCAGGATCATGTCGACGAACGGCAGGAATGTGAAGAAGAAGATCGCCGGCAGGTACTGCTCACTACGGGCAGCGATGAAGGGCACCTTGTCCCGCAACCCGAGAATCACCATGAGTACCAGGAAGGAGTACAAGACCGTCGGGCGCACCAGTCCGGCATTGTCAGCGATTGCCGAGTCGATTCCTGTGGTGTGAACACCGGAGAGAACAGCGGCAACAAGGAGATTGGCGACTGCGGCGACATAGATGAAGACGTCGAACACCGTGCGGGTGTCACCCGAGGTGAGCGGCACTTTGCCCGGCCACGGTGGCAGACGAATGGTGCCGGGGCGGAGCCAGTAGAGAACTCCACCGGTCATCGGCTTGAAGTGGCCGGCGAGCGGCCCCCAGGATCCTGCCAAGCCCAGCATCTCGAGCATCATCGTCCAGATGATGAGTTTCTGGTAGACGATCGGCTGGTTCCACCACGATCCGATGTCGAACCACGAGAGGCCGGAAGTCAAAGTGGCAACGGCTGTTCCAGCTGCCAGGTAAAGGAACAACAGTTTCATGATGTAGACGGTGTGGACCATCTTCGGCGTACCGAAGCCGTAATCCACCCAGTGCGTGGACATGTCACGCAGACGCTCGAGAAACGGCTTGTCCATGAACGTTGCCGGATCGACGGGAGGGAAGTTTCCTTCTTTGAATCCCATGATGTGCTCCTGAAATACGGAATGTGGGCATGACGGATCGACTCGACGGACGTCGTCGAGTTGTGCTGGTACTACGGGGAAGTGACTAGTGAGCGGGAGTTGCGCTCAGAGCTCGTCTCATTCCAGGTTTGTCGATCTTGCCCACCGGGTTTCGGGGAAGCGCATCGACGACGTAGATCGCCACTGGCACCTTTACTCGGGTGAGCAAGGCCGTGACATGTTCGAGCAGTTCGTCTTCGGTGACGGGCGCATCGGGGTAGGCGACAACATAGGCAACTGGCACCTCTCCGTAGACCTGGTGCGGAGCGCCGATGACGGCTGCCTCGAGCACGGAAGGGTGTGTAGCGAGCGAGTTTTCGATCTCCTTGGGGTAGATGTTCTCTCCCCCACGGATGATCATGTCCTTGATGCGATCGACCAGGGTCAGGTAGCCGTCCTCGTCGAGGACTCCGACGTCACCGGTATGCAACCAACCATCCTTGACGGTCTTCGCAGTTTCCTCCGGCTTACCCAGATAGCCACGCATCACGTTGCCACCCTTGATGACCACCTCTCCGGCAGTCCCGGCGGGCGCAAAGGTTCCGTCCTCGGCAAGAATGGAAATCTGCTGGCCGGGCAACGCCGGGCCGACCGTACCGAGTTTGCGCACGCCGTCCACAGGATTGCAGGCCGACGCACAGGTCCCCTCGGTGAGTCCGTAACCTTCCACGATCACGAAACCGAAACGCTGCTCAGCGCGTTCGAGGAGTTCCTTGCTGATCGGCGCCGCACCGCACACGGCAAACCTCAAGGACGACGTGTCGATCGAAGGGTCTTCCGGCTGTGAGGTCAGCATCGCGTAGATTGCCGGCACCGCCGAGAAATACGTGGGGCGAAGCCGCGCGACGTCGTCGAAGAATCTCGAAACCGAGAACTTCCCGGTGACACTCACCTGTCCGCCGACAAGTAAGGGCGTCAAGACGCTGACGCAGATCGCGTTGACATGGAACAGCGGCAGAATCAGCAGGCAGTGATCCGCGCCGGTAACACCGATGTTCTTGCCCATCGACGAAGCCATGAACTGCAGGTTGGCATGAGTCAGCATCACTCCCTTGGGCCGTCCGGTGGAGCCGCTGGTGTAGATGAGCAACGCCAGATCGTCTGCTGCAACATCGATTCCGGGTCGGGGATCGGTCGGCGGCACTGTCGCCAGATCCTCGACGGCCAACACTGCGCGGCCGCCCGAGGGTGCGTCGGCAGTGGCGGTGATGACCAACTCGGCCCCGGAGTCCGCGATCTGGTAGTCCGCTTCGTTCGCGGTGAACATCGGATTGATGGGTGTAGCGGCAGCACCGATGCGCCAGGCAGCCATGATCGCGATCAGCAACTCGACGCGATTGGGCAGCATGATCGCCACCACGTCACCGAGGCCGATTCCGAGTCCGGCCAATTGCGCGGCAACAGCTTCCGTGCGATCTGCGAACTCTTCATACGTGAGTTCGACGTGGTCGTCCCGCAAGCACGGCTTCTGCCCGTACTTCTCTGCAAGATCCCAAGCCAGATATCCGAGGTTCGCCACGAGAGTCAGCACCTTTCATTCGTGTGTGACTCAAAACACTATCGGCGTCCTGCGGCCGAAGAAACGGTCCCAGGGGATCAACTTGTCCAGGTTCTTTGTTCCCTGAGCACAACACCACACGTACGGTATGCATCAGTTCGACGGCTGATGCAACACCTCGTGGGCGCGTCTGGTCACCACCTCGGAGATCCGGCGCAAGACAGGTGACGACAGTTTCCACTGCTGCCAGTACAGCGGAACGTCGTCCACGAAGTCCGGATCGAATCCGATCAGCACGCCGGAGCGATCGTCGTCGCCGCGCTGCAGGTCCGGTATCAATCCCCAGCCGTATCCCCGCCTGACGGCGTCCGCGAAGTCTGCCGATGAAGGAACAAGATGACGGGGCGGATCGGCGGGGTGGCCGACCTTTTGATCGAGGTAGCGATCCTGCAGTAGATCCTTGCGATTGAACACAACCAGCGGCGCCTCCGAAAGGGATTCGGCCGTGACACCGTCTGCGAACCAACGACGGCAGAACTCCGCACTCGCCATCGGCCGATACCGCATGATGCCCAAACGGCTGGAGGTACACCCTTGAATCGGTGACGCAACAGAGGTGACGGCAGCCATGACCGAACCGTCGCGCAGTAGTTCAGTGGTGTGGTCTTGATCGTCGAGATGAAAATCGAAACTGACTTCTTGCGTGAACTCCGCGAGGGCCCCGAGAACCCAGGTGGACAGCGAATCGGCATTGACCGCGATCGAGACGCGTGCAAACATCCCTGAACCATTTTCAAGGCCGAGTTCTCGCACGGTGTCACGCGACAGTGCGTCTATCTGACGGGCAAGACGCAGGACTTCTCTCCCCGAATCGGTGACCCGGATGGGTTTTGTGCGCTGCACCAGGATCCGGCCAACCGAGGTCTCGAGACCTTTGATTCGTTGGCTGACCGCCGAAGGCGTGATGTGTAACTTCCGCGCCGCCGCCTCGAAGGTTCCCTCGTCGACCGCGGCGTGCAATGCCCTCAGTTGCTCGAAATCCAACATAATCTGAAGCTACTCTGATGCATCCTAAGAATCATTAGCTGGACTGACTGAAATCCGAGCGGCAGGCTCGACGACATGCTCAGCACCAACGACCCTGCGTCGGCCCTCGTCGGTTTCGGGGTCGGACTGTCTTTGATCGTCGCAATCGGCGCCCAGAATGCGTTTGTTCTTCGCCAAGGTCTGACGCGATCGCACGTACTCCCGATCGTCGCAGTGTGCGCGTTGTCAGACGCAATTCTGATCCTCGCGGGCGTCGGCGGAATCGGGACCCTCCTCGAACACGCACCGTCGATGATCACGTTCGTTCGTATCGCCGGCGCCGTTTTCCTCCTCAGCTATGCGATCTTCGCCGCCAAGCGGGCACTTCACCCCCAGACGTTGGCACCGGATCGACATGGCGACGGGTCGAGGCTTGCCGCCGTCACGATGGCACTGGCCCTCACCTGGCTCAATCCACACGTGTACCTCGACACCGTGGTGCTCATGGGTTCTATCGCCAACGGTCGCGGCGAGATCGGACGTTGGTGGTTTGCAGCCGGTGCCATCACGGCAAGTGTGGTCTGGTTCGGCGCCCTCGGTTACGGCGCACGTCTGCTGACGCCGCTTTTCGCGAAACCCAACGCGTGGCGGGTTCTCGATGCTCTGATCGCCGTGATGATGACAGTTCTCGGAATCAGCCTGCTTGTCGAATTGTGACCAGGCTGCACAACCTCGATCCGACCCTGCGGGTAGCGGGATGGGTTACCGTCCAAGATGAGGAAGCTCAATTCACCTGTCGCGAGTTGTGACCATCAGGTAGGGCTGATCACGATGACCGAGGACGATGGCGGCACCGAACCGCGTGACTCCAACCGCGGACTGGGTTTGCTGTGTCTACTCGCTGCGGTCGCCGGCGTCGGGGTCGGATTTGTCGGCGGCGCGTTCCGTTGGTGTCTGATCAGGGCCGACGAACTTCGTCAGGCGATCGTGAACTGGGCGCATCACGTTCCGTACGTCGGGTGGCTCGTGCCGGTCCTCCTGGTGGCCCTGTGCACCGTACTTGCCGTACTGATCGTCAGACGAGTGCCCCTCGCAAAGGGAAGCGGCATCCAGCACGTCGAGGCGGTGTCCCGCGGTGAAGCGAAACCGCCGGGAATCAATCTCGTGCCCGCCAGATTCATCGGCGGCCTCTTGGCGATCGGCTCCGGTCTGGTTCTCGGCCGTGAAGGCCCCACCGTACACATGGGTGCGGCGATCGGAGCAGAAGCGGGACGGCGAGCCCGCCTCACCGAACCCGACGTCGCCATGCTGCAAACATCCGCGGCCGGAGCAGGTCTCGCTGTCGCATTCAACGCGCCGATCGCGGGGGCACTGTTCGTCTGCGAGGAGGTGACGCACTCGTTCCGGCTGCGCACCGTGCTGCCAACGCTTTTCGGTGTTTCAGTGGCGGTGGGCTGTGCACGGATCGTCATCGGTGATCAACCCGATTTCGAGGTCGGCACCGTCCCGACACCGCAACTCGCATTCTTGCCACTGTTCGTCGTCTTCGGAATCCTCACGGGGCTACTGGGTATTGCGTACAACCGCCTGATTCTAGGACTACTCGACATCGTGGCACGGCTCGACAAGATCCCACCGACTGTCATCGGCGCAACGATCGGCGCCGTCATCGGCCTGACGCTGTTCCTCGACCCGTTGGCCAGTGGGGGCGGCGACGTTCTTGCACAGATGATCGTCGGCGGAAGGACCTTCGTACTGCCGATCCTGCTGCTGTACTTGGTGGTTCGGTTCTTCACCGGCCCGCTCTCGTATGCCGCTGGAACTCCCGGCGGACTGTTCGCTCCCTTACTCGCTCTCGGCGCGCTCTGGGGGTCGATCTTCACCGGACTGTCGAGCTTCGTGCCCGGAGTGGACGCCGGGCTCACGGTCACCATGGCCACCGTCGGTATGGCGGCCTTCTTCGGCGCCGTAGTACGCGCACCGTTCACCGGCATCGTGATCGTGGTCGAAATGACCGCGGTGACGTCGACGCTGGTCCCGATGCTCGCTGCCACTGCGGCAGCGGTATTCGTCACCACGTCGGCAGGGTCGGCACCTATCTACGACAGTCTGCGCGAACGGATGTTGGAGCCGCAACGCCCGCATACGGATTGATCCCCGCACACGGGTCATTGCAGCACGGGTGCGCTACGTGAATTCAGAATTTGCAGATGACTTCCTCGGAGAACCTGCGTACCGCATCTTTCTTCGCTTCCAGGTCGCAGTCGAACCCGAGGCCGTACATGGCCCAAGGAATGACGATCGATTCCGTCACTCCGCTATCGGCCAGTTCCAGGGAGCCGTCGAGACCGAAGCGATCGGCGCAGACGGCCTGAATTTCGAACGGGGACTCGGCCCGCCCGTACTCGACCCGCAGGACGCCGATCCTCGCGATGAGAGCTTGCAGATCAGCGAAAGAGACTGTAGCCGAGGTCCAACCGTCACCCACTCGCGCTGCACGGCGCAATGCGGCCGCGGAATGTCCTCCGATGTAGATGGGGACGGGATCGATCGGCGCCGGGCTCATCTGCAGCCTGTCGAAGTCGAAGAACTTGCCGTGATGTTCGACCATACCGCCGCCTAGAACCAGTCGCAGTACCTCGAGCATCTCGTCGACTCGCGGGCCTCGATCCTTGGGGGAAGCGCCGCACCACTCGAATTCCTCTGGCGCCCAGCCCACACCGACCCCGAGACCGAAGCGGCCTCCTGTCAGATTCGCGACCGACCCCACCTGGCTTGCCAGCAGCAGAGGATTGCGTGAGCTGAGCTCGAGCACCTGCGGATAAAAGCGAATCTTCGACGTTCCGGGTCCCATGAAGGCCGCGGCAATCATGGGGTCTACAAATGGTGTCTTCGCGTCCCACATCCGCACACCGTCAGCGGTATACGGATACCCGGTAGCGCCCCGCTCGGGAAAGAACAGTGAGTCGGGCATCGTGATCGAAGAAAAGCCGCATTCTTCGGCCACTTTCGCAAGTGCAACGAGTTGAGAGAGGGGAATCATCGCCACGGCGAGGCTGAACTTCATCGGCAGATCCCTCTGTTCAGTTGACCGGAGCGACTGAAGTGCCTCGATGAGCTCGAAGTCGGTTCGCACCGATCGGCTTGGGAGACAGTGGATCCTGAACAGTCACTTCTTGCAACGCTCAGTCATACGACGACTCCCCCGCAGTGCGGTCGAAGCATCAGCCACCCTCGGTTGGACAAGGACGTGTTCGAGGTTACAAAGCTCCCGCTACTTCGGCTCGGCGGCTTCCCGCCAGGCGGACACATACCAAGAACTTCGGGGTCCTGGTGACACCTGGCACCCCACTCCCCCTGATTTCGCACCGTGCAACCTGCGAATCGGCCTACTGATGCAAGGGAGTTCCGACGTAGTTCTCGGCGATCAGCGTTCGTCCCGCCACGGAACGCGTGACCATGTCCAACTCGGCCAACTGTCGGCGATGCCCGAAACCGCTGTCGTCTGGCAAGCGATGGAGCATCGACGACATCCACCACGAGAAGTGCTGCGTCCGCCACACACGCGGCAACACCGTTTCGGTGTACCCGTCCAGCATCTTTCGGTCGGACGAGGTGAAGAAACCGTCCATTGCCTTCGCCAGTGCGTAGACGTCGGCGATCGCGAGATTCATTCCCTTCGCGCCGGTCGGCGGCACGGTGTGCGCCGCATCCCCTGCAAGAAACAGGTTGCCGTGCTGCATCGGCTCACACACGAAGCTGCGGAACTGGAGGATCGACTTCTGAAAGATCCTGCCGTCCTTGATCTCCGCCCCCTCACCGTCGACGCGCATGTGCAGCTCGTCCCAGATTCGATCGTCGGACCAGTTGTCCACGGAGTCGTCCGGATCGACCTGAAGGTAATGACGCTGTACCTCGGGCGTCCGTGTGCTGATCAGTGCAAACCCGCGCTCATGGTTGGCATAAATCAGTTCTTCGGACGACGGCGGCGCCTCGGCCAGGATGCCGAACCACGCGAAGGGATACTGGCGGAAATGATCCGTTCGGATCGACGGTTCGGGAATCAGCTTTCGCGTTCCGGTGCGTGAACCGTCGCAACCGGCCACCAGGGCGCACTCGAGCTTCTGATCATTTCCGTCCGAGTCGACAAAAGTGATACTCGGGCGATCCGATTCGTGATCGTGTACTTGCGCGTCGGACACTCCGAATCGAATGTCCCCGCCGTCAGCGAGACGCCGCGCGATCAGATCCTTGAGCACCTCGTGTTGCGGATACACCGTGACTGCTCGCCCGTCGGTCAGTTCGTCGAACGCGATTCGGTGCCCTCGTCCACCGAATCGCAACTCGATTCCGTGATGTTCGAGGCCCTCCCGCTTCAGTCGATCACCGAGTCCGGTCTCGACCATGAGATCAACCGTGTTCTGTTCGAGCACGCCGGCACGAATGGTGCCTTCTACCTCTTCGCGGGTGCGGCATTCCAGGACAACCGAATCGATTCCCTTCAGATGCAACAGATGCGAGAGCATCAACCCGGCGGGACCACCACCGACGATTCCGACCTGGGTGCGTGAAGAAGACATACAGAGAGCTCCTGAGGTGAGTGACGATTGAGACCACCCTCGACCACGATCACTCCTCTGAACAGCTGCAATTTCACTCAGTGAAAGACCGAAACGAGCTATCGAAACCCACCGCTACCAAGCCCGCGTGATATTCCACGGGCGGCCGCGACCAACGCCGGCAGTAAAGGAGCCGGATCCTGCTCCACCGGAACAACTGTCGAGACCGCTGCCACGACACTGCCCCCGGCTTCGCGGACAGGAGCGGCGACGGCAAGGGTTCCGACGTTCAGATACTCGCGACAGACCACGAATCCGGCGCGCCTGATCTCGTCGAGAGTTGCTCGCAAAATCCGCTCGGAAGTAATGGTTTTGGGAGTGAACGACTCGAGGCCGGCGCGAAGGACGTCGTTGAGAAGCTCGGTTCCGCCGTGCGCGAGGAGAATCAATCCACCGCTGGACGCGTGCAACGGCAATCTTCCGCCGGCACGGCCGACCACGGTGACGGCGCTACGCGAGGACAAGCGCTCGAGGTACAGAGCCTCGGTGCCCTCACGAACGACCAACTGCACGTTCTCTCGGGTGACCTCGTACAGGTCCTCGAGGAACGGCAACGCCACCTGCCGTAGGCCGTGAGCGCCGGGAGCAAGAGCGCCGATCTCCCACAACCGGACTCCGACCTGGTACTTGCCGTCACTCCGACGCTCGAGTGCGCCCTCAGCCACCAACTGCCCACACAGTCTATGGACGGTGGGCAGAGGCAAACCGCTGCGACGACTGATCTCCGACTGCGTCAACCGCGGCGATTTCGCGTCGAAGGCACCGAGCACGATAAATGCCCGGCCGATCAACGAACGCTCGCCTGATGCCATTCACACAGTGTGACTGACATCAGGCGAAACGTGTTCAGGCGGTGCGAAGCTACGCGGAGTGCGCCAATTCCGGTTCGCGTTCGGTCACCGGCGGCGTGGCCTCGATCTTCATCGGCTCCTGCGCGTAGTGGAAGTGCGGACGACGGTGACCGATGAACGAACCGAACCACGACATCACAGCGACATACCGGTTGCGGAAGCCCACCAGATACATCACGTGCACGGCCAGCCACATGAACCAGGCGATCGTGCCCTTGAACTCGACCTTGCGGACGCGACACACAGCGCTGAATCGGCTGATGATCGACATGCTGCCCTTGTCGAAGTATTTGAAAGGCGTTCCGGCCTTGACCTTTCCGTTCACAGTCTTCGCTGCATGACGGCCACCCTGCATTGCAACGGGCGACTGACCCGGCAGACCGTTCAGCGAAGTCATGTCGCCGATGGCAAAGACGTTGGCGAACCCGCCGACGGTCAAGTCCGGATTGATGAGCAGACGACCTGCACGGTCACTCTCACAACCGGTCGCCTCGCCGAGCACTGCTGCGAAGTCGTTGGCGCGAACACCGGCCGACCAGATGACGGTCTCGGCGTCGATGCGCTTCTCTTCCTTGGTCTTTGCCGAAGAGACGGTGACACCGTGCTCGTCGATGGCGGTGACCATGGTGTTGAGAACAACCTCGACGCCCGACTTCTCGAGCGAGGCCTGTGTGTACTCACTGAGCTTGCCGCCGAAGGCCGGAAGCGCTACGCCCGCGCCCTCGACCATGGTGACCGTGACCTCGTCGGCGCTGATGTTGTTGATGGACTTGGCGAAGTAGCGACGCGCCAGTTCCTTGATCTGTCCGGCGAGCTCGACGCCGGTCGCGCCTGCACCGACGACAACGAAGCTGAGCAGGTTGCGGCGAACCAGCGCGTCGTTGGTGGTGTGAGCCTCTTCGAAGCAACGCAGGATCTGCTTACGCAGGACCTCGGCATCCTCGACGGTCTTGAGCTTGTAGGTGACCTTTTCGAACTCGTCATGACCGAAGTACGCCTGGGTGGCACCGGTGGCTGCGATGAGCGAGCGGTATCCGAGAGTGTGGCGGGTGCCCGAAGCCTCGTAGACGACGGTGTTCTCTTCGGCGTTGACCTCGACGACGCGACCGAGACGCACGTCGGCGTTGGGGTACTTCTGCAGGATCGTGCGGATGGGCGGAGCAACTTCGCCTGCCGACAGAACGCCCGTCGCCACCTGGTAGAGCAGAGGCTGGAAGAGGTGCTCGGTGGTGGCGGAGATGAGGACGAACGGCGTCTTGGACTTCGCGAGGGTCTTGGCCGCGGCGAGGGCTCCGAATCCCGAACCGACGATGACTACCTGAGTCTGCTCGTGTCCAGTCGCGTCGATGTCAGCGCGACCCGCAGCTGTTCTATCCACAACAAATCTCCTCAACCAAATTGAAAGTATGACTATTACGGTATGGACTGATCATGGGTCGGGTCCAGCTAGCTGGAGTATTCGCAAGACTGTTATCTCGATTGCTCATAAGTAAGCTGTCCTCATGGACTTCCGCCAACTCAAGTACTTCCTCGTCGTGAGCGAGGAACTGAGCTTCAGTCGCGCTGCCGAGCGCTGCTTCATCTCGCAGTCGGCGATCAGCCATCAGGTCGCCCGACTGGAGAAGGAGCTTGGCGCGACACTCTTCGAACGCTCGACCCGAGCCGTTCGCCTTGCCCCGGCAGGATCGCGACTCGTGCCCATCGCGCAGCAAGTCCTCAGCCTCGAAACGATGGCCTACTCCGTCGCACGGGACCCACGAGCCCGGATCCGGATCACCGGAAACATGAGCTTCGCCGCTCAGACGCTGGACGCCATCGCACACGTGCGCGAACTTCATCCGGACCTGGACGTCGAGTTCGTCATCAAGAGTTTTGCCCACCGCATGGACGCCGTGGCCTCCGGTGACGCCGACATCGCGCTGATTCGCGGCGGCGTCGACCGCCCCGGACTCGAACCCTTGGACCTCGGCGTCGAAGATCTCCTGGTCGTCATGTCGAGCCGGCACCCCCTGGCCGGCCAGCAAAGCGTCGACCTCAATGATCTGGCCGCATACCCCCTGCTCCTGCCGCCGCGCCAAAGCCAGGTGCTCATTCACAAGGTGGTCGAGGACGCGTTCCGCGAGATAGATCGACGCGTCCAACTGGGCCCTGCAATTCCGAGCGATCACACAGCCACGCTGGACGTGATCACCAACCCGCGCGCCTGGACCCTGCTGTATTCGATCACCGCAGGCGAATCTCCACGCGCCGGCATCAGCTTCATGCGAGAATCGCACGGCCGCTTGCGAATTCCCGTCTCGGGAGTGACCCGCAGCGGCGCCACCCACTCGACCGAGTTCGCCGATCTGATCCAAGCGCTCAAGGACGCCATGAATCCGTCTTTCACTGAGTGAAAGTGCGATGGTGATCGACTCCCCTCACGGAGCAACGTGGTGCACAACCATGTGATGCGGCGCGCGGTTGCATCCCTTTACCGAGGAGCGGCCATGACGCGTTTGCTGAGCGAACCTGTGTGGGAATCGAAGATCTTCGACGGCGAATGGGTTCGCGGTAGCGCCGACGATCGTATTGTCGTCGAGCCGGCCACCGGCAAGCAGTTGACGACGGTCGGCATGGCAACACCAGACGACGTGGCAGCCGCTGCATCAAAAGCTGCTGCAGCTCAGAAGGATTGGGCAGCAAGGCCGTACACCGAACGAGCCGCCGTTCTACGCCGCGCCGGTCAACTGTTCGAGCAGTACGCCGACGAAATCGGCGAATGGGTAATCCGCGAGGCCGGCAGCATTCCCGCCAAAGCCGGACTGGAAACCCACACCGCTGCCGAAGAGTGCTACAACGCAGCAGCTTTGGCCGCACACCCCATCGGCGAGGTGCTGCGCTCGGAGCAACCGCGGCTGAGCTTCTCTCGTCGCGTCCCCGTCGGCACCGTCGGCGTCATCGCACCGTTCAACTTCCCGATCATTCTGTCGATCCGTGCAGTCGCTCCCGCACTGGCACTGGGCAATTCGGTGATCCTCAAGCCTGATCCGCGCACGGCGATCTGTGGCGGTGTGGTTCTTGCCCGCATCTTCGAAGAAGCCGGTTTGCCTGCCGGAGTGTTCGGCATGCTGCCGGGTGGCGCTGACGCCGGTGAGGCAATCGTGGTTCATCCGAGCGTTCGCGTCATCGCATTCACCGGGTCGACCCGGGCAGGACGCGCTGTCGGTGAACTGGCGGGCCGCCATCTCAAACGAGCACACCTCGAACTCGGGGGAAACAACGCACTGATCGTCATGGACGACGTCGACCTCGAAAAGGCCGCATCTGTAGGCGCTTTCGGATCCTTCATGCACCAGGGGCAGATCTGCATGACCACCGGCCGCCAACTCGTCCACGAAAGTATCGCCGCCGACTACACCGCACTCCTTGCCGAACACGCCGACAAGCTTCCGGTAGGCGACCCGTTCACCGGTCAGGTCGCACTCGGACCCATCATCGACTCCGGACAACGCGACCACATCCACTCCCTGGTCACCGGAAGCATCGCGGCCGGAGCAAAACTGGCGGCCGGCGGCACCTACGAAGATCTCTTCTACCGGCCCACCGTGCTGGCCGACACCCCACTCACCGCGCCGGCATTCGCCGACGAAGTCTTCGGGCCAGTCGCACCGGTCACCTCCTTCGCCACCGTCGAACAGGCCGTCGCCATAGCCAACGATTCCGAGTACGGACTGTCACTGGGCATTCTGACCTCCGACGCCATGCGCGGGCTCGAGCTCGCCCAACAAATCCCCACCGGCCTCGTACACATCAACGATCAGACCGTCGGCGACGAAGCAGTCATCCCGTTCGGCGGTATGGCGTCTTCGGGTAACGGTGGCCGCGTCGGCGGTATCGGCGCAAACCTCGACGCCTTCACCGAAACGCAGTGGGTGACTGCGCAGAGCGCACTCCCGGTCTACCCCTTCTAGTCCGGAACACGCCGAGTTGGTCCTGAATACACCGAACTGACCCCAGGGGCTCACTGACCAGCATTGACGGGATCGATCTCGCGGACTTACCATCCAGAGAAAATTACTTCGGCACATTAAGCAATTTCTCTTGTAATTCCCGAGAAGGACCCACTTGACGAATTCAGTGACGACCGACAGCGCTGCGCAGCCAACGGTCCACGACACCCCGGATGTATCCGTCGTAACATCGCCGCGCCGCGAGGCCGTCATCATCGGGGCGCTCAGCCTGGCCGCGATGATCGTCTCGATGATGCAGACACTGCCCGTCCCGATTTTGGGGCGTATTCAGTCCGATCTGGGCGCATCCGCGGCCGGCATCAGTTGGGTGACGACGGCGACGTTGCTGTCGGCCGCCGTTTTCACTCCCCTGTTGGGCCGCTACGGCGATCAGCACGGCAAGAAGCGCACGCTGGTCGGCGTTCTGGTCGTCATGGTCATCGGTTCGATCGTCGCCGCACTGGCACACAATCTGCCACTTCTCATCCTCGGACGCGTCCTCCAGGGGACCGCCACCGCCATCTTCCCGCTGGCTCTGTCGGTCCTGCGCGAAGAGGTCCGCCCACACAAGCTTCCCGGCGCGATGGCTTTGGTCAGCGGAACTCTCGCATTCGGCAGCGGGCTCGCCCTCGTAGCCACCGGACTTCTCACATCGGCTCCGGATGCCGACTACCGCAACGCCTTCTGGATGGCCACCGGGTTCGCGTTGCTTGCCCTCGTCGCCGTCATCACGCTGGTTCCGGCAACCAAGCACAAGAGCGGCGGGCGCGTCGACGTCATCGGCGCGCTGAGCCTGGGCGCTGCACTCCTTCTGCTCCTGTTGTCGATTTCGCAAGGCCACCAATGGGGTTGGTTCTCACCCGTGACCATCGGTGTTTTCCTGGGCTCGATCGTGATGTTCGCAGTCTGGGTCTGGATCGAGAAGATCGTCGACGAACCACTGGTCGACATGCGAATGTTCGTCCACCGGCCCGTGATGATGGCGAATCTGGCGGGGGTCATGCTGGGCTTCGGAATGTTCGCCAACTTCCTGGGCATCTCCTATCTCGTGCAGCTTCCCCACGCCCTCACGGGATACGGATTCGACGCCAGCATTCTGCGTGCGTCGGTGGAATTCCTGCTGCCGGGTGCGATTGCCTCGCTGATCGCAGCACCGATCGGTGGGCGGCTCATCAGAGTGCGTGGGCCACGCTTCGTCCTGGGACTCACCGCCATCTGTGGTGCGGTGCCGTTCGCCTGGCTCGCGTACGACCACACGCACACCGCGTCGGTCATCGGTGCCGGCATCGTGATCGGCGCCGCCGTGAGCCTGGGCTACGCGGCCATGCCCGCGATCATCATGTCGAGCGTTCCGCGACACCAGAGTGGAATAGCCAACGGCATCAACTCGATCTCCCGTTCCACCGGCAGCGCCATGGGCAGTGCAGTGGTGACTACGATTCTCGCCTCGATGACCATCGCGAACCTGCCAGAGGGCGTATCCGCTCTGCCCAGCGAATCCGCCTTCACCGTCACCTTCGTCACTGCCGCCGTAGCTTTCGCTCTGGTCGGCCTGGTGGGTTGGTCAGGCCTCCCCAAGAGTGCGTCGACGTCTGTCAACGGCAGCGCGTGAACAGGCCTGCTCCGAACAGCTCCGCATTCACGAGATGCCCATGCGTGTGAGCATTGTGCGAGGATCGGCGGGAGGTAGCAGGTCTCGAAGCTGAGCGGCTCGGCGGTCGGTGAACTGCCGACACGCGTCGTCGTCGGAGAACACCCAGAAGTCCCCACGCGCTATTGCTTCGGTCATGTGCTCGGCGGCATCGAGCGGGTCGAGTCCGGATTCGACGTTCGCCTGTTGCATTGCATCGAAGACAGCGTTTGCCGTGACGTTCGTAGTCGGCGCGTCACGCTGGGCCGCACGAAAGATCTCACTCCGGATCGAGTGTGGAACAACAGCACTGACCTGAATCGGAGAGTCGACCAACGACAGATCTTGGTGCAAGCTCTCGGTCATCGCCAGCACAGCGAACTTACTGACGATGTACGGTCCTTGCACCGCGGCGCTGTTGATCCCGCCGACAGAAGACAGATTGGCCACACACGCCGGCCTACCCACCTTCAACATCAATGGCACGAAAGCACGAAGGCAATAGAAGACGCCGTCGACGTTGATCTCCATCAACCGTCTCCACCGCGCACCACTGACTTCCCACAGCAACCCGGCCGTCTCCACTCCGGCATTGTTGACAAGCAACTCGACGCTGCCGTGACGATCGAACACATTGTCCGCCATCCTCTTCACGGCATCGGCATCCGCTACGTCCACTCCATGGACGTCAGCTCTCCCACCGGCCGCGCGAATGTCCTCGGCGACGAGCGACGCACGCTCCTCGTCGATGTCGGCAACGACCACCGTCATTCCCAGCCGCGCAAGGTGACGGGCGAACCCTGCACCGATACCGGCCCCCGCACCGGTCACGACGGCCGTACCGGTACCGAACCGGCGTTCAGCGTGGGACATCTCCACTCCTCGGGTTGTGTCGCCGAAACTATTGCTCGACAAAGACTTCAGATTCCTTCGGGCAGAATGTTGGGATTGCACCACGTCGGTGGCTCACGTCTGGGCATCAGCCCTTGCCCGTCGAGCGCCTTCACGACCAGATCCTGATACCAGGGAAAATGAAGACTGAAGGCTACAAGGCCGGTCCGCTCGGCCGCGGGAAGAGAACACATGGCCAGTACCGTCTCGGCAAGATACTCGACGGGCTCGGTTTCGTATCCATCCGGAATGAGTGCGTCGGCGCCGGGAGTCGAGATCGCAGTGGAAGGCCCCACCGAGTTGACCGCGATATTGTCGTCCAGCACCTCCGCGGCGAGGCCCTGTGTGAACCTGTGCAGTGCTGCCTTCATCGACGCGTAAATCACGTCACCCGACGTCTTGTTGTAGTCGCGGAAGGGCCTGATCGGATTCAGTCCCGTCGAGGAACCGATGTTCACGATCCAGCCTGCGCCGCGCTCTCGCATGTAGGGGATGGCTGCCTTCGACAGGGCGAACGGCGCGCGAATGTAGTGGTCGAGGGTCCGTTCGAACGTCGCCAGCGACATCTTCTCGATCGGCGCGTAGTCGGCAAACCCGGCATTGTTCACGAGGATGTCGATACCTCCGGTCCGCGAGACGACCTTCTCGATCAATCCGTCGCGAGCCTCGGAATCCTCGAGATCGGCCGGAATGGCAAGTGCACGACCGTGTTGCGACTCGATCATCTCGACGGTCTCGGACAACGTACCGCCGATGACGACATTACTGTCGGCACGGACTGCCGCGGTAGGCCGAGTCGACCGTGCGGTGACGACCACGGTTGCCCCCTCTGCCGCCAGTCGCCTGGCGATCGCCCTGCCGATGCCTCGACTGCTCCCGGTCACCAGCGCGGTCTTCCCTACCAGCGAGTGATTCAACTGCTCCTCCAAGGCTCTTCCACTTCACGACATCGAACACATGACGTATGTGTTCGACCTGAGTTCGACTGCATTTCACGCAATCGTTGTCCGCCATGTTGCATCATCCGATTCTGTTGCACAGCAACGATTCCCGCCTGACGGGAGGTGTCGAAATGCCGGGCACATGACCAAATTCGCTATCTCCCGCTGTGTGAGATCGAAAGCATCACAACGGGTTAGGGGAAAGTAGTCTTCACCAATGGCAGATGAAACGCTCTACGTGATCGATCGGATAGTCACGAAACCGGGATGCGGTCGACAGTTCGTCGACGCGCTACTCGACCAGTATTTGCCGAGTGCACAGCGTCGCGGCATGACACTCGCCGACGTACTCGTCAGCCCTCCGTTGTGGTGCGATCAAGACCCGAACACCTTGACCGTCACCTGGACGGTCGACGGCACGGCCGGCTGGTGGTCGATGACGCGCCAGGGCCGCAGAGACTCCACCCTCAGGCAGTGGTGGGATGCAATGGCTCCGCTCATAATCGAACGGAGTCGCTCCATGGCCGCCGCAGCAAAGGACATCGAAGGACTGAGCAATGTATAACGTGACAAGAGTCGTGCACGCCGCCAACGGGGCGGGCGCCGACGAGTGGACCGCTGCAGTGAAGAACATTGCCGCAGTTGCCGAATCGTCGAACGCGCTGCGTCGTCTCGTCTGTACGACACTTCCCGGCGTCATCAACGGCGGAGATCTGATCGTCCATCTTCAGTTCGAAGACGAGATGGCTTGGCAGACAGCCCGAGATGCGGTCGACGACAGCCTGCGCTGCGCCGCCGTCGACCACTTCCACGGTGCCGAGTACTCGTCCGGGACCACGGGACGTTCCGGCGCCGAAGCCGCCGGTCAGGTGTACCGAGCGCTGTTCATCCGGGTATCCCCCAGCACACCCCAGGACGTACTCGAGGAATTCGAACGGGATCTGCTCAGGATGCCTACCCATATCTCGTCGATCTGCGCCTGGCGTCTCAGCCGAGTCGACGCAGCGATCGGGCACACACCATGGACTCATGTCTGGGAGCAGGAGTTCACCGACCTCGGCTCACTGCAGACCCAGTACCTCGATCATCCGATTCACTGGGCAGTGGTGGACCGGTGGTTCGACCCCGAATGTCCCGAGGCCGTGGTCCACGACAGAATCTGTCACACGTTCGGCAATCTCACCGAGAGACTCCTGACAGTGAAGTGATCTGCCTACTCGCTACCGAGCGCCTCGCGCGTCATCGCCCAAAGCTTCTGTCGCGCAGGCTCGGTCAGTGACAAAGACGGGATAGTGAGGAAGCCGTGGAACAATCCTTCGAAGCGATGATGGCGCACCGAAACGCCAGCCGTCGCGAGCATCTGCGCATACGCGTCACCTGACGAACACGGCGGATCGAGTTCGGCTGTCACGACGACAGCAGACGGAAGACCGGCGAGCGTCTCCGCACGCGTAGGAATCACACGGGCGTCGTCGCGACCTTCAGGCGCGTACTGCTGCCAGTACCATTCCATCGCTGCGGTGGTGTTGTAGTGACCCGTGCCGTAGAGCCGATACGACTCGGTTTCGAAGTCGTCGTCGATCACGGGGTAGATGAGAACCTGAAGGGCGATTTCCGGACCACCCCGATCCCGAGCGGCAATAGCCACGGTCGCCGCGAGGTTCCCTCCCGCACTGTCGCCCACAAGTGCGATTTTACCTGCGTCGGAACCGTATTCGGCAGCATGCTCGCTGGCCCACGCCGCCGCGGCGTAGACGTCGTCGTGGGCTGCCGGTGCCGGATGCTCCGGCGCCAACCGATAGTCGACGGCAACCACTACTGCGCCGACTCCCTGCGCCATCGATCGACAGAATTCGTCGTGACTGTCCAGATCGCAGAACACGAAACCGCCCCCGTGAGCGAAGACCACGAGAGGAACGTCGTTCGAGGTTCCATGCGGACGAAAGACGCGAATTGCCAGATCTCCACCGGGACCGTCGATTACGTGATTCTCGACTGAAAGCATGTCGGGAAGACCCGTCAGCGGCGCACGTCGGTTCCGAATCAGAGTTCGTAGCTCCGACGGCGGGACACTGGTGACATCCGGGAATCCAGCGTTGAGGGTTGCGAGCATCGTGGTGACTTCCGCTTGAATCGTCATATCGTCTCCTGGTCTCTCAGCCCGGCGGGTGGCGCTACGTCTGCGCCGGCATCCGCGTTTGTCCACTTGGCGTGTGATCACGTCAACGTAGATCGCCCACCACCAAGCAAGGAACCCGCTCTCCCGATCAGTGGTCCGTTTCCGCCGACGAGCACCGGAGGCGTCCGATCCACAGGGTGGCCTTCTTCACAAAGCAGAAAAAACATGTCATCATTCCTAATCGAAATAGCCTTGTCCAGGGCAGTTGTCCAACTTGACTACGGGATAGCAGAGGGAACACATGTCGCTCCAGCTCGAGGTCGATCCCGCAACGCCGAACGCCTTCCTCGACCGAGTCTCTCTGCTACTGGATGCGTTCGGCGGTCGAGATCGTCTCACCCTCGCCGAGATTGTCCGACGAACCGGGCTTCCAAGGTCTTCAGCCCACCGCATACTCGACCATCTGGTCCAACTTCGGTGGCTGCACCGCAGCGGCCGCGATTACACACTCGGGTTGCGGCTCGTGGAACTCGGCTCGTTGGCCGTGTACCAGGACAGACTTCACTCAGCTGCGCATCCGCACCTGTACGAATTGCACCGGCGTACCGGACTGATCGTCGAGATGACGATTCTCGACGGCTCAAATGTGGTGTGCCGCGCCCACATGGCAGGTCGTTTCGCCAGCATGATTCCGAATCGGATCGGTTTCAGCACGCGCGCAGACGGAACTCTCGTCGGCAGGGTCCTCCACACCTTCAACAACGAGCGAGGAGAGGCGGCCGACGAGGTCCGAAAAACCGGCGTGGGATACGGCCGTGACACGCCGATCGACGGATTCGGCACGATCGCCACTCCGATCGGCCCGATCGGCGTCGCGACCTCCGCGCTGTCGATCTGCGGACCGCTCCGACAAATGCCGCTCGACGAGCGGAACTCGCCTCTCACCGGGCTTCTTCGGGAAACAGCCGCTTCCCTGTGGCGAAATGCGGGCGTCCGGACCACCGAAAGCATGCGAGCTCAGTAGGCACGAAGACTAAGCACGAAGACTGGGCACGAAGACTGGGCACGAAAACCTCGACAGCACAATTCTATTGGCGTGGGGCAGAATCTGGAGAGTTGTACCTCCGCACGCTCAGATCAACTTCCAACTACCGGCATTGACGGGCTGCGGCAAGCCGAGAGCGTTGGCGTCGCCTTGCGCGAATCGAGCGGCGGCCTCATCGATGTCATCGAGCAACTGAGCGGCGAGGTCGATCTCCATCTGAAAATGGCGGCCTATCCATCGCAGACTCATCTCGGTAAATGCCCAGGCGGGTTCATTCTCCGAGTTATCGGCGTGTTCGATTGCCTTGAGCTTCTTTGCCTCGAGGTTGTCGATGTGATCGAGCACTATCGACTTGAGCTGATCGGGGTCGTTGAGGTGGCCGACCCACAGTCTCAACATCACTCCATGTTTGAGAACGGGGGTTTCGATCTCCGATCGGCGTGACCATGATCTGAGAGCCTCGATACCGGATTCGGTTATCGTGAACACTCGTCGACGACGCCCACCCGATTCCGAAACCTCCCGCGAACTGACGAATCCCAGCGTTTCCAGCTTTTTGAGCTCGGTATAGACCTGGCTCACCGACGGGCTCCAGTAATAGAACCCGATGCTCCAGTCGGCCCAGCTTTTCAGATCGCTGCCACTGAGTTCTTCTCCGAATGTGAGCATTCCCAGCACTGCCCAACTTGTCGCGGGCAATGCCGGGTAACACGCAGTTGCGGGATCAGGCACCGGCCCAGACTAACAAGACGTCGACCATCTGACACCGACTTGCCCACCGAGTGGTCTGTTCACGAATTCGTGCAATCAGAAAAGGTTCAATCGCAGTTCGGAGACACCGCGGATAAAGGCCGTGCCACCCCACGTCACTCCACCGTCGACGAGCTCGGTCTTCGGCGCTTTGTCGATCAACGCCTTCAGGATGGTCTTGATCTCCAGCCGGGCCAACCACGCACCGAGGCAAGCGTGCGCACCGTGACCGAACGTGATGTGGTCCCGGACATTTGACCTCGACCAGTCCAATCTGTCCGCGTTCGAACCGAATCGAGTTTCATCGCGGTTTGCCGACGCCAGCCACGTCACAATGTGATTTCCGGCCGGAATCACCGCATCTCCCACCGCGTAATCCTCGGGAGCAATGCGAATCATCAACTGCGCCGTCGGCTCATAGCGCAGGACTTCTTCTACCGCGTGATCGAGCAGTGCCCTGTCGTCGACGAGTCGTTCCCACTGATCACGATGGCCCATAAGTGCATTCATGGTGAGACCGACCTGATTGACTGTGGTGTCCAGTCCGGCGATGACCAAAGTCTGCACGGTAGCGGCAACTTGATCCGGCCCGATTATCTCGCCTTCGTCGCCGGCGGAGATGAAGTCCGACAGGATGTCGTCGCCAAGATTGTTGCGCTTCCAAGCGATAACGTCCTGAAGGTGTGCCGAGAAATCACGCTGAGCGGAAATGTAGTCGCTGGTCTGCTCGGCAGTCAGAAACGGATCGAGTAGGTTGAGTCCCTTACGGGTCCACTCGAACATCGTATCGGTGTCGGCAGGTACGGGGATACCGAAAATTTCGCAGACAAGGCGAATCGGTAGCGGATGAGCAAGTTCCGTCACCAGCTCGATCTCGGAGCCCCGTCCATGATCGGCAAGCAACTCGTCGACGATTTCCTTCGCCCGCGCGTCGTAACGCTTGATTGCCCTGGGCGTGAACGGGCGCGCCAGTAGCTTGCGCAATGCCAGATGGTCCGGCGGATCCAGCTTCGACAACGATGGGCGCAACAAGTAGGCGTCGCTGCCACCGGCCGCCTTGATCCGCATATTGCGCGGTGCCTCGAGTGCATACTGTTCCGACGAACTCAGCGACTTGTCCGCCAGTGCGCGTTTCACGTCGTCGTAGGCGAAAAGCATGTATACGCCATTCGAATGCTGTTGTACCGGAGCAACTTCTCGCGCAATCGCGTACCGCGCGTACGGATCGGACAGGAAGCCTGGCTCCGTTGGATCGACCAATCCCGTTCTGAGCCAATCCGTTGTGTCATGAACCGCACGCTCCGAACCCACCGGCGAAGTCATAGTCAACCTCTCGTCCTCGACAAAATCACTCACACAAGATCTGGCAGATCATTGACGCCCTCGTAAAAATCCACAGCCGAATACCACTGGTGACGAGCGTCAGCGCTGCGCTGAACTGAACTGCGCAGAGCTTCACAGTCGGACTACGAGGCAACCAACAAACCGCCCGCTGTATGGGAAATGAAGTCGCGCTCCGGACGTCGGGTTGCCACATTCTCACTGAGCGGGCGGGAAGGTGCGCTCCTTGCTGCTCGAGGACAGAATTCCCAGACGTCTTCGCCGTGAATCAGTAAGGCGGCGAGATCAATTCCGGGCAATCGTCCCGAGAAGTGATGCGAACCGGTGTCGAAGCAGATTGGAAATTGCGCATGACCGAATATGTGAACCGCGCTGTGCGAGTCGTTCGAGCTCCCCGCGGCTTGCCTGTCGTAGAAGATTTTCGGATCGACGAGGTTCCGATCCGGCCGCCCGCGGACGGCGAAGTTCTGTTCCGCGCCCACTATCTTTCGATCGATCCGGCGATACGAAGACGCCTACCGTCCACCAGCTCTGCCCCCGGGCCGTTGGGAGCTGTTGCCGGTATCGGCGACGTCGTCTTGGCTGGAGTGGTGCCTGCGCACTCCGGTTTGGACGGCATCGCAGTCGGCGAAGTGATTTCTTCGCGGCATCCTGACTTTGCGGCAGGTGATTTGGTTCGAGGCGGCACGCACTGGCAGGTTTATCACACAATCAAAGGCGCTGCCCTGGACCGCATACCGAGGGAGAATCGAGCTTCCCTAGGAGATGAACTCGGAATTCTAGGACAGCCAGGATTTGTCGCACACTGCGGAATGCGGTTGGTCGCCGACGTCCGAGAGCGAGACACAGTCGTGGTTTCGGCGGCCGGCGGAGCAGTCGGCATGGTTGCAGGCCAAATCGCGAAGCTGGCGGGCGCCCGGGTGATCGGAATCGCCGGGGGTGAGAAGACCGAATACGTTGTGGAGGAATTGGGGTTCGACGCCTGCATAGATAGGAAGACGGCGAACATCGGCGAGCAGTTGGACGAATTGTGTCCGAAGGGCGTCGACGTCTATTTCGACAACGTCGGAGGCTCGATCACGCGAGCGGTTTTCGATCGCATGGCCGATTTCGGAAGGGTCGTCGTGTGCGGAATGATCAGCGAATACAACCAGGATGAAAGCGAAGTCGGGCCTCCCCTACGCCCTGTACTACGCAAACGTCTACGCATCGAAGGGTTCGTCTGCTACGACCACTACGACCGGTACCCGGAGTACCGGGCGTGGGCGTCCGCTCGAATCGCCGAAGGTGGACTGCGCTACCGCAACGATGTCACCGAGGGCATCGAAAATGCCCCAGCGGCCTTGATCGGGCAGCTTTCGGGGCACAACCGGGGGAAGCAGTTGGTGATGATTTGACAAAGGGAGACCACACGTCGTTGTGTGGTCTCCCTTTTCGATTCGTTCAGCCGATCAGGCGTCAGCCTCTGGGCCGAGCATCTACCTTGTCGTCATCGTCGTCGCGCTCGCCGGTTGCGAGCTGGACGCCGGATTTCTCGATGCTGCCGTCAGCACCTGACTTCTCGAGGTCGATCGGTGCATCACCGGTCGCAACCTCTTCGGCCTCAGGCTCTTCCGGTAGCGGCTTCTTGAGACTCAGGATGATCGAGCCTGCCAACACCACGATGATCACCGCGAGGCTGACCAGTGAGGGAATCTCGGGGATCGACGTGCTGATCACCTTGTGGCTGGCCTGCATGATCAGCTTCACGCCGATGAAGGCGAGGATGATCGACAGACCCTTGGACAGGTAGTGGAACTTCTCGAGCAGGCCCGAGAGCAGGAAGTACAGGGCACGCAGACCCAAGATCGCAAACGCGTTGCTGGAGTAGACGATGAATGGATCGTCACTCACTGCCAGCACTGCCGGGACGCTGTCGACTGCGAACACGAGGTCGGCAGCTTCGATGGCGACGACGACGGCGAACAGTGGTGTTGCGACGCGCTTTCCGGCTTCCTTGACGAAGAACTTGGTTCCTGCGTATTCCTCACGGACCGGCATGATCTTGCGCAGCAAGCGAACCGCCAGCGAGGTTCCCGGATCGAAGTTCTCGTCGTCGTCCTTGAGCAGCTTGTAGGCGCTGTAGAGCAGGATGGCGGCGAAGACGAACAGAACGGCCGTGAACTTGCTGACCACGGCAACGCCGGCGGCGAGGAAGATACCGCGGAAGATCAGGGCGCCGATGACACCGAAGAACAACACGCGGTGCTGGTATTCACGGGGCACCTTGAAGTAACCGAAGATCAGGGCGAACACGAAGAGGTTGTCGACGGAGAGGCTCTTCTCCAACAGCCAGGCCGTGGTGAATTCGACGCCCGAGTTCACCCCCAAGGTCAGGGTGACGACCACCGCGAATACGAGAGACAAACCGACCCAGAGTGCACTCCACCAGGCCGCTTCCTTGAAGCCGATGACGTGCGCGCCGCGGTGGGCGAGCAGGTCGATGAGCAACATGACGACGATGACTGCGGCGAACGCGGCCCACGCCCACATGGGAACGTTCATCGCTGACCACCTACCCGAATGGCACTGATGACTGCGGTCACGGGGAGCTCCTTCACTGGGTTCGGACGGCCGTCTCGCCGTCTTCTCCAGTGTTCCTTGCCGACTTCTATCCATCCCGGTCGAAATATCGACGACTTTCACACCTGAAGTTGCCGAAACCATGCAATCTGAGGGTGTTGCGTCCGAAACCGCCGCTGGACGGCATCTTGTTCTAGCCTGGCAAGCATGAGCACCTCGTTGTACTACTCCGCCGTCCGCACCACACCGCTGACCGACGACGAGAAGGCCGAAGTCGACCGACTCATCGCCGTCCACAACGACGAATTTCCGTTCGACTACGAGGTCCTGGACCTCTATCCGTCGGATATCCCCGACACTCTGCTCAACGGTTCGACAAAGATCTCGAGCGACCCGACCGAGGTAATCCCTTCGCTCGTCTACTGGTTCAACGCTCTGACCGAACTCCGGCGAGCGGTGCCCGACGCAGACTGGGACGTTTCACTCGACGACACCCCCGCCGATTGGGATGACAGCTCCGGCTATTCGCTCCCCGGGCTCGACGACATGCAGTAGCGAGTCACGGGTTCGCCAGGAGGGCGGCTCCGTAGCTCTCCAGCGCGATGAGCGCCAACTCTGTTGGCAGCCGACGCTGGTCCACGCTGCGGTCTAACAGCTTTTCGGCCTGATCGAGTCGATACCGCACGGTGTTCTTGTGCAGACCGAGCGCCACGGCGGTAGCGGCTGCAGTGCAATTGTTCTCGTAATAGACCCGAACGGTGTCTCGGATACGCGTCGTGACGCCGTCCGCGCCGGCGAGGCCTTTCAATTCCCGAGCCACCAACGCACGCAGTTCGTCCAGATCTTCGGTGAGCAGACAGGGAACCTGAACATCTTCGTAGACGGTGACCCCCGGCGAACCCGTGGAACGGACCGCGATGCGCTGCGTGGCGAGAGCCTCGCGGTGACTGCGCGCGAATCCTTCCATTCCGTAACCGCTGGCCCCCACCGCGACACGAAGATCCGAATTCCGAGCACGATCGAGCGCCGCCCACTCATGGTCGTCGAAATGCGCGACCCACGACCACACCTCGCGCGCCCCCGAAGGCAGCGTCAGCACGCGCTCGGCATTCGACTCGTCCACAAAGGAACGCGCATACGAGTCCAATCGGGCCAATACGTCGGCGGCCGGATCGGTGTCGTCCGTCCAGAGAACAAACGCAGTGTGGTGGCGCCGCATCGGGTAGTCGAGAATCTGCGACACCTCATCGGAGTGAAGTGCTTCGCCTGCGACAATCGCGTGCACCGTCTCGGACCGACGCGCAAAAGCGCCGCGCGCCAAGCTCTCACGCTCCTTCGCATACGTTGCCACCAACAATTCGGTGGTCACTTCCAGCCATCTCATCGCCGAACCCCACACTCGGACCAGAAGTGCGCGCTTGAGTTCCGGACCGATCGGGAGTGCTTCTATCGACTCGTCGACGAAGCCCAGCATCGCGAGGCGTCCGGCACCGTAGATCTTGAGCAGGACTCGAAGATCCATACCGCGCCTGGCAACGGTGAGTGCAAGCGCAACCGACTCCGGCGGCGGCGTGACCTCCTGGGAACCGCCCGCGATCGCGGCCACGATGACTCGAAGCTGCGCCGCAGTGCTCGCATCCACATCGCGTCGTAGCTCCCGATCACCCGCCACTTCAGGATTGGCCACCGCAATGGCGTCGTCGATGCGTTGAACGAAACCGTCGATCACCTCCGGCTGGAGATAGATGGGCGCGAGATTTGCAATCCAGCCGTCCAACTCCGATGTGTCCATGGCGCCTCCCCGACTTGTCACCCTGATTGTGACTTAGTCACAAATCTATCGTCTCACTTCGGCCAAGAAGCCCTAGCAACCCGGTTTCGACTGGTCCACAATCACATCCCTGCAGATTCATCTCACTGCAACCAACCCCTATCTTTGGAGACGCTGGAGTAAATGAACAAACCTTTCGACGGTCAGGTAGTGGTCATCACCGGCGGCGCCCGGGGCATCGGATACGCCACCGCGAAGCGGCTGATCAGCCTGGGTGCGACGGTCGCGATCGGCGACATCGACGAAGCCACTCTCGCGCGAGCAGCCAAGGATTTGGGCATCCGCACGTTCGGGCGCCTCGACGTCACCGACCCCGCCTCGTTCTTCGACTTCCTCGACACCGTCGAAGGTGAACTCGGCCCGATCGACGTGCTGGTCAACAATGCGGGCATCATGCCGGTCGGACGGATCGTCGACGAGGACGACTCCGTGACCAGACGCATCATCGAGATCGACGTCCTCGGCGTGATCACGGGAACCAAGCTCGCATTGCGACGGATGCTTCCGCGCGGACGTGGACACGTCATCAACATCGCTTCGCTTGCAGGCGAACTCCCGTGCCCCGGTTTGTCGACGTACTGCGGCGCCAAGCATGCGGTGTTGGGCTTCACCGATTCTGTCCGCAAGGAAGTTCGTGGCACCGGAGTTCACATCTCGTCCGTGCTGCCGACGCTCACCAACACCCAACTCACCTCGGGCACTTCGGGAATGAAGGGATTCCGAGAGGTTCAGCCGGAGGAAATCGCCGAAGCCGTCGTCGGCTTGATCACCAAACCGCGCCCACGCGTACGCATTACGCGGGTGTCCGGGCTGCTCGTGCAGGCACAGGGCTTCTTCCCCCGGCGGCCGTACGAGGCATTGAGCCGACTGTTCGGCGTCGAGACGCAGTTTCTCGGCGACGTCGACACCGCGGCACGTGCTGCCTACGAAGAACGCGCCCGCGCAAGCTGATCAGGTCAGCTCGGTGGCCGGCCAGTCGAGCAGCTTCGCACCCAGTACGGCAGCGTGGAGCGCGAAGCTGTCGTTGGGATCGTTGACGTTCTGACCGGTGAGTTCACGGATGCGGTCCAACCGGTACGTCACGGCGCGGACGGACAAATGCAGGTCTCGGGCGGTTTTAGCCGTATTGCCGCCGGCGGAAAAGTACGCGAGCAGTGTGTCGATCATCGGTCCAGCGCCACCACGCGCCTCGAGCAGCGGTGTGAGAAGGGTGTGGATCAGGTCGGTGACCGCCGGTCTGTCGTTGACCAGAACCCGGTAGACCAGCAGGTCACGAGCATCGATGATCGGTGCGGTCAACGACAGGCGCTGCGCCAGGTCCAGTGCGTCCAGCGCCTCCCGGTACGACGCCACCACGCCCGAAGCGGTGGTTCGAGGGCGCCCGACAGCGATCTGCCACGTGCCGTCCAAAGGACGCCGCTGCAACTGCACTCGCCCATCGTCATCGGTCCCCGGTCCGAGAGCCGAACGAATCCCTGCCAGCACGTGGTCGACGGCATCGCGATCCGGCGCCGCGAAAACGACCACCAGTTTGCCGCTCTTGCTGGCGACCAACGCGTCGGCGTCACCCTTGCTACCCAGAACGGCACGTTCGACGGCGCGCACCAAAGGGTTGTCGTCGGTGAACTCACGGGCGGCGGTCACTACCGCCACGGCATGCGGACCACTGAGGTGGAGACCGAATCCTGAAGCGCGATCCAACAATCCGACGACGTCAGCGCCGCCGGTCAACAAGTCGTCGACGAACTCGCGGCGTGCCGATACCTGCGAGCGGACCAGAGAACGTCTGGCCAACTGAAACCCTTCGGCCAGTTCGGCGACGGCATCGTCGACGGCACGCAGCATCACTTCGCCGGCCGCGACGACGGCATTCGGATCCGATTGTGCCGCAATAACAGCAGGCAGTTCACGCCACAGACGCCAGGCCGAGGAGAGATACAGATCGAGCAGGGCTCGCAGGGCGACACCCTGCTGCGCTGCTTCTTCCCCGCGAGCGCGGAAGCGGTGCAGCTGGCGACGCTGCAGCGGCTTCCCCTCGCATACGGCGACACTGAGCACGTCCAGGAAATCACCCAGCAGTTCGACGGGTAGGCCACCGGCGTCGTCCGCCCCTGCCGCGGCTACCCGGGAAAGCACTTCTGTGGGCACTCCGGTTGCGTTCACCCCCCGCATTCTTCCACCACGTTCCGAAGGCGGGGGGACTGTCGTACCGGAACCGCTAGTCTTCGCCGACCAGGATGTGCGCGTAACTCACTCCGCCGGCTCCGATCATCTGCGCGAATCCGATCCGCGCACCGTCGTGCTGACGGACCCCGGACTGCCCACGAATCTGCTGCGTGATCTCGACGAACTGGGACAGGCCGGTAGCTCCACCGGGATGCCCACGGCCGATCAGTCCACCGCTGGGGCTGACCGCGACACGGCCTCCGATGTGGAAATCGCCGTCTGCCATCGCGAACGACGCCTTCCCTTCCGCCGCCAACCCGAGATCCTCGATGTACTGCAGTTCTTCGACGCTGAAAGCCTCGTGAACCTCTACGACGTCGACGTTGTCGGGGCGAATGTCAGCTTGCTCGTAGGCACGGGCGGAGACCCGCTTGGTCACACCGAGATCAGGCATGAACGCGGCAGCCCCGTGCCACTTGTCCGTCTCCGCTACGGCGGCAGCCACTCGGACGGCCCGACTGGCGTTCGCGAGTTTTCTGCTGGTGATGACGACTGCCGCTGCGCCGTCACCGATCGGGCAGGATTCGACGCGCCGGAGCGGATCCACCAGCATCGGTGCAGCTTTCAACTCGTCCATCGTCAATGCTTTGTTACGCTGTGCCATGGGGTTTCGGCTTGCATTGAAGAGGTTCTTCTCCACCACCAGGAGGCTGGCGTCGGCCGATTCGCCGTGTCGATGCATGCGAGCCTGCTTCATCAACGCAAACGGAACAGCAGGAACTGCCATGCCGGATACAGAAATCAAGTCCGGTTCACGTTCCCCTTCGGCAGCGCGGCTCATCAAGAGAGCACCGAGGCTTCCGACTCCGACCACCGCGGCAGTTTCCACCTGCCCCGATGCCACAGCAGCGCGGGCCTGCTCGAAAGCCGCTGTGCCGGTGGCTGATGCGTTCTCTACCGCAACAGCAGGAATCCCGGTCCACGCCATTTCGTGCAGAACCAGCGGAGCGGTCGACATTCCGGTACCGACGGCACCGACCACGAGCAGGCCGACTTCAGCCCAGTCCAGTCCGGAATCCCCGAGGGCCGCGTTCAACGCCTGTCCACCCTGAACATGTGGCGGTGTCGTCGTTTTGGAAACGAACGGCGTCATTCCGACGCCCGAGATGTATACCTCACGCATCGCGCGACTCCTTTTCGAAACCGTATGTCGTGAACAGTGAGTCTTCCGTGCCCGCACTCCGGGGAACAACGGAAACCACATCACCGATTCGAACGGGATCGGCACTGACTCCCAGAATTTCGATGTCGGCGTCACCGATACGCACCTGCGCGATGGTCACGGGAGGTTGCGCTCCGGCAATCGGAAATGCTGCAGTGCAATGCGATAAGACGGTACCGGACTCGGCCAGTTCGATCTGGGTCGCCGGGGCGTAGCACTTGGCGCAACGCTCACGGCAAGGGAAGCTGATGTTCTCGCACCGACTGCACTGCGAAGCCAGCAGTCTGATGCTCGTGCCTTCACATCGCAGGGCGGCATCGTCGAATGAAGGGTGCATTATTCGTCAGTCCTGTTCTTCAGACTCGTCGAGCCTGATCAGCCCAGTAGAGTTCTCGGAGATCCTTCTTGAGGACCTTCCCGTTGACGCTGCGCGGGAGTCGTTCGACGAAGTCGATTCGCTTGGGACTACGAACACCTCCGAGCTTGTTGCGGCACAGAGCAATCAGCTCGTCGGCACCTACTTCTGCGCCCTCGTTGAGCTCGACGACAGCGGTGACGGCCTCGCCCCATTCCGGGTCCGGAATGCCGATGACGGCACAGTCCTGCACAGCGGGGTGCGACCAAATCACCTGCTCGACCTCAGCTGGGAAGACGTTGAATCCGCCCGAGATGATCATGTCTTTCTTGCGGTCGGTGAGCGTCAGAAACCCTTCGTTGTCGAGGTATCCGATGTCGCCGGTGTGAAGCCAACCGTCACGTATGGTGTCGGCGGTCGCCTCGGGGTTGTTGTAGTACCCCTTCATGACCAGGTCTCCGCGTACGCAGATTTCGCCACGCTCACCGCTCGGAAGCGCGTTGTCTTCGTCGTCGCGGATTTCGACTCTGATCAACGGCGACGGCCGACCACAAGACAGCAATCGGGCGTCGTCGGCGATCTCGCCGGCGACAAAGTGCTGCTCGGGGCGCAGGAAACTGATGGAGCCGGGAGCTTCCGTCTGGCCGAAGCATTCGATCATCACCGGACCCAGAACCTTCAAGCACTTGCGCAGCTTCTCGGCCGACATCGGGGCAGAACCATAGAGGAAGTACCGCAGCGACGTGAGATCGTAGTTCGCCAGATCCGGATGTTCGATCAACCGGTAGATCACGGTGGGAGGCAGGAACAGGTCGGTGACGTTGTATCGGTCGATCGACTCGAGCAGGGTCTCCGGATCCGGCCGCTTCAACACGACCACGGCGCCGCCGCGGGCAGTTGCCGGCAGGGTCAGCATTCCGGCGGAGTGCGTCATGGGGGCAGCCGCGAGGTTGACCACCTTCTCGTCGGCGCGATAGTGCATGGCAAGCATCAGCTGCGCAACACACATCGAGAAGCTGCGGTGGGTGTTCATCACACCCTTGGGAGCGCCTGTCGTACCGCCGGTCGGCGAAATCATCGCCACGGAATCCTGCGGAACGTCGACCCTCGGATGCGTCGACGGAGAATCGCCGAGCCAGTCCGTCAAAGCGCGGGCGTAGTCACGAACACACTCGGCGGCGTCCGCTTCTCCTTCGAGGCGGATGTACTGGATGCGGTCGCCGACTGCAGCGTGAATCTCGTCTACAGCTGCGGCGAGCACAGGGTGATAGAAGAGGATCTCGCAATCGAACTGGTTGATGAACCCGATGCTGTCCGTGATCGGACTGTTCGGATTGAGAGGCACCCAGGTTCCACCGGCACGCCAGGCAGAGATGACGCATAACCACGCCGCGGGATCATTGGGAGAGAGAACGCCGATCTTCGTTTCCGGCTTCATTCCGTCTCGCAGCAACGCGTTCGCGACACGACAGGACAGCGAACCCGCTTCTTCGAACGTCCAGTCGACGTCGCCGTGACGATATGCGATGGCAGCGGGATCGACGCTCCACCCTTGGTCGAAGAAATCGGAGAGGGCCATGGGAAACCATTCCTTCCTTCCTGCGGGCCGCAGCGTCCCAGGAAGTTGTCAGTAACTGTTTACATCTCGCCGAAACGTAGGCTCCCCTGACCGACCTGTCAACCATCGACAACTGCAAAACTGTTGCACGACAACAGAATAGAGCCAACGGTCGAACAGACTCAGCAGAATCATCCCGTCTCGTACACTAAACCATACGTCATTAGGTTTACCGGCGGCGCATGCTTTGACCATTTAACCGAACTGCGTTAGATTGACGAATGTGACTTGAGGCACACCGACTCGGTGCCCACTCGAAAACTGCTGCTGGTGAACAACACCCGAGCGCACAAGCCAAGTCACACCCGCAACCACCCCTTCCGACTAAGGAACACGATGGCTTCAGCACGCGAACTGATCGATGCGTCTCCACTCAGCAGACTCCAAATACGGGTCGTCCTTCTGTGCACGCTGGTCAATATGGCCGAGGGATACGACATCCTTTCGATGTCACTCGCCATACTGCCGATCACGGACGACTGGGGAATATCCGGCACCCAGTCCGGCATGCTTTTCAGCGCTGGTCTCATCGGCATGGCAGTCGGCTCGATCGCCTTGGGACCGGTCGGCGACCGATACGGGCGCCGCCCTCTGCTGATCGGTTCGCTGGTCGTCATCACAGTCGGTCTTCTACTGTCCGCAGCGAGCGGCGACGTCACACAACTTGCGCTTGCGCGTCTGCTGGCCGGCGTCGGTATGGGCGGCATCATCCCGAGTTCGCCGATCATCGTCGGCGAGTACGCACCTGCACGCAAGCGCTCGACGCTCATCGCGCTGTTCGCGATCGGCATTCCACTCGGGGGTGTACTCGGCGGCGCCGGAGCAGCGGTGCTGATGTCGACGTACGGCTGGCACTCCGCATTCCTGCTCGGCGCGGTCGTCACGGCAATAATGGCGGGTGTCGCCTATTTCGGAATCCCCGAATCGCCGGACTTCCTCGCCGCCAAGGGAACCGAGTCGTCGCGAAAGAAGCTGGACGAACTGATTTCCAAGATGAAACTGACCGGAGTCCCGGCCACGGGTAATCACGCGACACCCGTGCGGCGGTCACCGAACGTCTCCGGATCTGCTCACCTGAAGTCCTGGGCCCTGGCGACGACATGCATCGTCTTCGGCCTGGTCAACATCGCATACTTCTTCGGCAATACCTGGACACCGAAACTTCTCAAGCTTGCCGGCATGTCCAACAACGCCGGAATCAGTGGTGGACTGATGTTCTCGCTTGGCGGCGCGCTCGGAACGCTGGTCTTCGCCGGCCTGGCCCTTCGATTCGCCTCGATGTGGATCACGATGGGCTTCATCCTCGCCGGCTCGCTACTGTTCGGCGTCCTCGCTCTGGTCTCGACTCAACTCGGCCCCGCGCTGGTGGCGTCAGCTCTGCTCGGGCTGTGTATGACCGCGGCCTACACCGGCCTGTATGTCATGGTGCCGATCCTCTTCCGCCCCGAAGCACGTGTCTCCGCTCTCGGAATCGCAGCGGGACTCGGCCGCATCGGAAGTATCGTGACGCCGTTGGGGATCGGTCTACTCGTCGACCGTTCCTGGACGACAGAATCCATCTTCTTCCTCTTCGTCGTACCGACCCTGCTCGCCACCGCAACGATCACATACGCACAGATTCGCAATACCAAGGAATCCGTCGCACTTGCCGTCGACGGCGAAAAGGCATCTGTACCTGCCGCTTGATCAGATCGAGTTGTCCACCTGGTCGGCGTGAAGAACCCCGTAGAGGAAACTTCGCATCATCTGTTCGTACAACTGCCGGGGCGTACGTTGATTGGACTTCAGTGCGGCGTCGAGGACCGGGTGGGCAACTCGATCTACGTTGGCAAAAACGGCGGAACGCTTGGCCTCGGGCCTCACCGCCTCAGTGAGCGTGACACCCAAGGTCAGCTTCTCGAGGCCGTCGAGGATCTGAACATGCAGCCGCACAGGAACTCCCGAACCCTCGAGGTAATCTGCTGCAGCCTCGAACATGTCAGTCACGAGGTCTCGCGGAAGAAACTGCAACATCACCGGCGCGGCATTGCGGTGACGCAGAATCACATCCCGAAAGTTCAAGCCGTACGCGACAACCCAGTCCTGCCAATCACCTGACGCGGGCTGACGCGGAATCCTGGTCTCGAACACGATTGCTCGCGCAACCTCCGTCAAAATCTCGTTCTTGTCGGAGAAATGGTGATACAACGACGGAGCTTTGACGTCGAGGTACTTAGCCAGACGCGGAAGGCTGAAAGCGTCCAAGCCCTCGGCATCGATAATCGAGATTGCTGCGGCAACTGCGGTGGTTCGGCTGATCAACGGTTTCGACGGTCGAGCCATGTCGCTCTTCACTCCTGATTTGCTCGGCGTCCGAAGATCGTACAAGCACCGATCGGAAGGTCAGGACAAGCGCATCGAACCCGTGTCGATGTACCGCTGATGGAACGAGAATGCCTCGCCCAGGATGTGCGGCGTCTGCCCCGCACCCGGTTGAGCGTCGGCGCGAGCGATGTAATCGTGGAGCAGTGGCCGGAACTCCGGGTGAGCACACTTGTCGACGATCAGGCGCGCGCGTCGCCGCGGCGACAGACCGCGCAGATCCGCCAACCCCTGCTCGGTCACCAACACCTGAGTGTCGTGCTCGGTGTGGTCGACGTGCGGAACCATCGGCACGATCGCCGAGATCTCACCGCCGCGGGCCGTCGACGGGCTCAGGAACATGGACACGTAGCCGTTGCGGGCGAAGTCCCCCGAGCCGCCGATTCCGTTCATGATCTTCGTCCCCATGACGTGCGTCGAGTTCACGTTGCCGTAGATGTCGGCCTCGAGCATGCCGTTCATGGCGATGATTCCGAGCCTGCGCACCACCTCCGGGTGGTTGCTGATCTCCTGCGGACGGAGAGTGATGTGGTGGCGGTAGAAGTCGATGTTCGCGGTCAGTTCTTCGATGCCCTCTTCGGTGAGCGCCAAAGCCGTCGACGACGCATGCGCGACGGTTCCGTCCTTGATCAGCTTCAGCATCCCGTCCTGGATGACCTCGGAGTAGCAGGTCAGGCCGCGATACGGCCCCCGATCGAGCCCTCCGAGCACCGCGTTGGCGACATTGCCGATGCCCGCCTGCAGCGGAAGCAACGTATCGGCCGGCATCCGTCCGGCGCGCACCTCGAAGTCGAAGAATTCCAGGACGTGGCCGGCGATCGCCTCACTGACGGCATCGGGTGCAGTGAGAGGGCTCGCGCTGTCACGGCAGTTGGTCTCGACAACGGCCACAACCTTCGTGGGATCTACTCGGAACGTGGTCTGGCCGATCCGGTCCTCGACACGAATGATCTCGAGCGGCTTGCGATGCGGCGGCAGCGCGGTGCCGTAATAGACGTCGTGAATACCTTCCATCGCCTCGGGCACCCACGAGTTGACTTCGAGGATGACCCTGTCGGCGACGTCCAGCCAGGTCTTGTTGTTGCCAATCGACGCGGAGGGAATCAGTTCCCCTGATTCGGTGATACCGGCGACCTCGACCACCGCGACGTCTACGTTGCCGTAGTAGCCCTCCCACACCTGCTGAGCCACGTGGGAGAGATGGATGTCCACGTAGTCCATACGACCGTCGTTGATCCGGCGACGTGCGGTGGCCTCGGACTGATACGGCATGCGCAGCGCGATTCCATCGACCTCCGCGAGCAGCCTTTCGGTCTCGGTGGACACAGAAGCGCCGGTCAGGAGATTGATCGTGAAGTTCGATCCGTTGCCGCGGGTCCGGTGAATGCGCTCGGCCAGGGCCGGAATGACAACCTTTGGTGTACCGGCGCTCGCGAAACCGCTGATCGCGACGGTGTCGCCCGGGTTGATGAACTTCACGGCGTCGGACGCAGACATCACCTTCGACGCAAACGCTGTGGCGCGAATGCGGTTGGAGGTGGCGTTGTGTCCGGTCTCACCGAAGGTTGAACTCACGGCACCAGGATAAACAGGGCACGTCGAAGCGATTTACGGGGATAACCCAGACAGAATCGCTCCGACGTGCTATGTGCACCGATCAGTTGACGACGCCGTACACGCCTTCGCCGACCAGGCTTGCAATTCGATATTTCTGGATCTTGCCCGACCCTGTCAGTGGGAACGCCTCCGCGCTGAACCACTCCTTGGGCGCCTTGTGGCGCGCCAGTCGCTCGGTGCAGAACTCGACCAGCTCGGCGGCGGTCGGTTGGTCGGACTCGTCCTTCCAGCGGATGACGGCGACAACTCGCTCACCCCACACCTCGTCGGGCACACCCACGACCGCCACGTCGAGAATCTTCGGATGTGTGAAGATCACGGACTCGACCTCACGCGGATAGATGTTCTCACCGCCGCGGATGATCATGTCCTTGAGGCGGCCGGTAACCCGGACGTATCCACGTTCGTCCATCGTCCCCAAATCGCCGGTATGCAACCAACCGTCCTTGTCCACGGTGTCGGCCGAAGCCTCCGGATTACGGAAGTACTCGGTCATGACGAGGTACCCGCGCGCGCAGATCTCGCCTTGTTCGCCGAGCGGCACGCTGTCCCCGGTCACGACGTCGGAGATCTTCACCTCGACCTGCGGCAACGCGAGTCCGACCGTCTCCGACTTGTCTTCGTGGGTGTCGGCCGGGCTGGTCTGTGTGATGACGGGGCTGGCCTCGGTTTGTCCGTAGACGATGCTGAACCCCGCCCCGAAGGCCGACTCCACCGTGCTGACGAGTTCGGGCGGGACCGACGACCCGCCGGATACGACCACCGAACAGGCCGAGAAGTCGCGGCTCGCGAAGCTGGCGTCGTTGATCATCGCGATCAGCATCGTCGGCACTCCACTGATCACGTCAGCGTGAAAGCGTTCCGCCGCATCGAGAACCGCAGTCGGATCGAAGTACTGGATCAGGCCGATGGACATTCTTCGCTGCGCGGCGCCGAGAACCAGGATGCCGCACCCGGCGGTGTGGAACAGCGGCATGGCCGACACAACCGAACCCCGCTCAGGGAATCGGCCTCTCCGACTCACGAAATCGGCATTGTTGACCAATCCTCGGTGATGCAACAGAGCACCTTTGGGAACCCCGGTGGTTCCCGACGTGTACTGGATCTGCGCATTGTCGTCAGGCGAGACTTCGGGCAGAGCGCCCCGCTCGCCCGCCCAACCTCGAACCTGGCGATCCCACTCCTCGAAGTTGACTGCGAGAACTTCTTCTCCCGAAATCGAAATCGCCTCGGATGCAACCGCTGCCATATCGCCACCGCGGAACTTTCCGGTGTGGAAGAGCCCCCGAGACTGGGACTGCGACAGGACGTACGCGAGTTCCTCCGCACCCAACGCCGGATTGGCGGTCACCAGAACCATCCCGGCGAGCGCGGCGCCGTATTGCAGAATCATCCATTCCGGAACGTTCGGAGCCCAGACAGTGATCCGATCTCCACAGTCGAACCGAGACAAGAGGTAGTGCGCACACCCCTCTGCTTCGTCGAGAAGCTCCGCGAAGGTCCACGTGCGATCGGTTTCAGCCGCCCCGGAAAGCGAATGCGATTGCGTCGGAACCACTTCTCTGATTGCAATCAGATTCGGCGAGTCCGCGGCGCACTCTCGCAGCAGCCCACCCACCGTTTGCTCCTCTATCGGGTCAGACACGTCAGCGGGGAAGTACGACGTTTCGAGAACACTGCTCATCTCACATCCACTTTCTATCGAGGAGGGGTGTCGGACGCGGGGAGCGGCCCGCCTCCGTCTGGAATCTTGCGTCCGGAATCGCGGTACTGAACCGCGGCATGGAATCCGTCGCGCTCGGCAAAATCCTTGAACCAGCGCCCCTCCGGGGAGTGACGCGTAATTCCGTCGAACAGGGTTGCCAGTACCTGGGTGCCTTGCAATCCCATGTTGTCGTACGCCTGGTTGATCATCATCTTCTGCATGGCCAACTGATTGAGCGGAACACCGGCGATGCGATCCGCCAACGCTTCCACCGCCGAGTCCAATTCGTCGGCCGGCACCGCTTCGAGCGCCAATCCCCAGTCAGCCGCAGTGACACCGTCAATGGTGTCTCCCGTCAACAGCATTCGCTTGGCACGCTGGGCTCCGAGCCGGTACACCCACATCGCCGTCGTCGGGCAACCCCACACACGCGCAGGCGGGTATCCGATGCGAGCGTCGTCGGCCATGATCAGCATGTCGCAGGACAGCGCGATGTCACTCCCACCGGCAATCGCATATCCCTGAACCTTGCAGATCGTCGGCTTGAGCGATCGCCAGAGCGTAAAGAAGTCGTCGGTGTTCTGCTTCATCCCGCGAAAGTCCTTGATGGGGTCCCAGACCGGGCCCTGGTTCCACTTTCCGTCAAGGTCGCCTTCGGCAAACTTCTTGAGGTCGTACCCGGCACAAAACGCCTTGCCCGCACCTTGCAAGACGATCACACGGACCTCGTCGTCGTCATTGGCTGCTGCCACCGCGTTTCGAATGTCCGACGGCATCCGGTCGTCGATCGCGTTGAGCCGATCGGGACGGTTGAGCGTGATATACGCTTTACCACCGGACGTCTCGTACTTCAGGGTCGCAAAATCCGTCATCATCGGTCCTGTCGACAGAGCGCGCCTCGCTCGGAACGAGTTGCGCTAGTTCTGGGTGAGGAGCAGGCGAACGACGCCTGCCCATTGACTGATCGAACGACGCGCAGACGCGTCGCTCTTCTGCACTGCCCGGGACAGCGCCAAACCACGGAGCATCAGCACCGTCAGATCTGCAATCTGCGAATAGTTCTCGGAAGCAACAATTTCGGGACCGAAAGCGTCGTGGACAACTCGCCGCAGATCCCGTCCGGCGATTCGCTCCGATTCCCGGAGCACCTCGGCCAACACCGGATCCGTCCGCGCTGCGGACCACAGTTCGAGTTCCGCTTGAAATGGCGGCTGAGTCAACGCCGAATACAGAGCGGAGATCGAGTTCTCGATCGTGTCAACCGACGAATCCTGCCGAGACATGGCAGCTCTTACCGCCACCTCGTTCCGTACGACGATGTTCGACACCAACGCCGCAGTGAGCTCCTGCATGTTCGGAAAGTGGTGCAGCAGAGCGCCCCGACTGACTCCGGCAGCGGTTTGCACCGACTGCGCCGTCAGAGATGAATAACCGTCCGCTATCAGTAAATCCGTTGCCGCATCGAGAATCCGGTGGCGCGTCGCTTCGCGCTGCGCATCGCGCAGGGTCACGGTCTCACCTCCAACTTCTCGAGTGGCATGGATCACAGTTTCACAGTCCATTCAGACTGTCAATGGCCGAAAGCCTCCGGCGTACTCTCGATGCACCAGCCCTTCGGACTGATCGGAGCAACACGTGACGACCTCACCGCCGACCGTCTCGCTGACGCTCGACCAACTTGCTTCACGCGCTGCTTCCCTGATCACCGACGACGGTCGGAGAATCCTCGGCATCACGGGCGCACCGGGAGCCGGAAAGTCGACGGTGTCACAGGCAATTGTGCGGAAATTAGGTTCTCGTTGCTCCATCGTCGAGATGGACGGTTTTCATCTTGCCAATCGGGAACTCGACCGACTCGGCAGGCATGAACGCAAAGGCGCACCGGACACCTTCGACGTCGACGGCTACGCGGCTCTACTACGCCGACTCCGAGCCTCGAACTCGACGGTCTATGCTCCGGTCTTCGATCGCGAGTTCGACGAATCAATAGGCAGCACAACGGCTGTCGATCCATGTACACCGCTGATAGTCACCGAGGGGAACTATCTCCTCCTACCCAGTGGTGGATGGCAGGAAGTGCGAGCAGCACTCGACGAGGTCTGGTATCTCGACGTTCCGGAGGAAACTCGGACGAAGCGCTTGGTGAAACGCCACAGCCGCTTCGGAAAGAGTTCCGAAGCGGCTGCAGAGTGGGTGAAACGGGTAGATCAGCCGAACGCCGAGTTGATCAGCGCAGTCAGGCCACGCGCGGATCTGATCGTCAGAATCGAACGGTCCGAGCCTCACTGATGTCAGCTGAAAACCTAAGAACCGCCGCCGGTTCCGAGAAAAGTGGCCAGCCCGGCAACTCCGGCGATTCCGCCGAATATCGCCGCCAATGCACCGGCGACGGTGATAACGCTGTCGAGCGCTTTGAGATCGGTGTCGGATGAACCCATGGCAGTCTCCTGGAGTCAGAATTGAAAGTGGGGTTGAATGTGCGCCGAAGTGCGCAATGTTGCACACGTCACTTTACCGGCATTCGCGACCCGAATCAACGAAAATTCTCTCTAAACATGTTGCACTGCAACATATTCAAACAGCAGCTTGCAGGTCCACCGAGGCACGACGACGGCCACCGTCCCGCAGCGCGGGCAGGTGGCCGTCGTTGGATATTGCCGAGGAGTCAGACGCTCGTCACATGCATGACGTGCTTGGCCCTCGTGTACTCCGCCAGTGCGAGCTCCGACAGATCCTTGCCGTAACCCGACCCGGCGAATCCACCGTGAGGCATCTCAGCGGCGAGCATTCCGTGGGCTCCCACCCAGACGCAGCCGAAATCCAGTTCGGCCGTCATCCTCATCGCGGTGCCGTGGTCGGACGTCCACACGCTCGACGCGAGAGCGTACTTGGTCCCGTTCGCAAGTTCGATCGCTTCAGCCTCGGTGGAGAACGACTGTACGGTGACAACCGGCCCGAATATCTCTTCCTGGACCAGCTCATCTTCCTGCTGCACCCCGGAAATAACAGTCGGCAGATAGAAAAACCCTGGTCCAGCTGGCTTTCCCCCGCCAATACATACGTTCGTATTTTCTGAGCGTCTCTCTACCAACTCCGCCACTCGATCACGGTGAGCGCGGCTGACCAGGGGGCCGAGACAATCGCCCGATTCCGGTCCGCCCAACCTCAAGTCCGCGGCCGCAGCCGTCAACTTCTCGGTGAACTCCTCCGCAACCTCCTCTTGAACGAGAATCCTCGTCGCAGCGGTGCAATCTTGACCGCTGTTGTAAAAGGCCCCGGCAACAATCCCCGCGACTGCGCCGTCGAGGTCCGCGTCGGCGAAAACAACGGCGGGTGCCTTGCCTCCGAGTTCGAGATGCAACAGCTTGACGTCTTCCGACGCGGCCTTTGCGACCGAAATACCCGCTCTCGTCGATCCCGTCAGCGCAATCATCCGAGGAACCGGATGAGCGACGAGCGCGGCTCCGGTATCGCGATCGCCGCACACTACGTTCAACACCCCGGGCGGATAGATCTGCGCTGCAAGCACTCCCAGCATCACCGCGGTTTCCGGCGTCTCCTCGGCCGGCTTGAGCACGAGGGTGTTTCCCGTCGCGAGTGCCGGCGCGATCTTCCAGACCGCCATCATCAACGGGTAGTTCCAAGGAGCGATCGCACCGATCACGCCAATGGGTTCACGTCTGACATAAGACGTAGCACCCTCCGTGTACTCCATTGCGGCAACGCCCGGCAGAGAGCGGGCAATACCCGCGAAGTACCGCAGAAAGTCAACACACTGCGGGATCTCGTCGTCTCGCACCTGCCTGAGAGGCTTGCCGGTACTGCGGCATTCGACCTCGAGGAAATATTTCGCGTTTGCTTCCAGCGCGTCCGCGAGGGCCAGCAGCAACTCCTGACGGCGCGCAGGGGTGGACCGGCGCCAGGACCGCGCAGCCTTCTCGGACGAACGGCAGGCTCGGTCGACGTCATCGGCGGAACCGACGGCAGCACGGGCGTATACATTGTCGGTCACCGGATCGACCAGCACGGAAAGTCTACCTGCCGGGCTCTCGCACGTTCCGTTGATCACGTGACCAAACGCTGCGACAGTCATCGAAGTTTCCACCGTCATGAGCGCGATCCGGGGAGCGCGACGAAGAACTTCTTCGACGGCTCAACCGTCTCCCAGGTACCGCGAAACGACTGCGGCACGAAAAATGCTTCCCCAGCGGAGAATTCGCGACGGTTTCCATCGAGGTCGATCAGCGCCACCCGGCCGCTGATCATGATGCAGACCTCGTCGTACGGATACGGGTCGCACAAGAGCGTGCCGGGCTCGCCTTCCCAACCACCGCCGAAGTATTCCCCGTTCGGATCTCCGAACGACCTCCATTCGGATTCCGACCAGTTCGGGCTCGCGTCGTCACCCCACTCCGGGATGAACCGCGTCCCCTGCCCTGGCCCGAACATTCGAATGTCGTTGACACTCATGTCATTTTTCCTTCGTGTTGGAGCTGGAAATTCGTGCAGCAAACAGATTCAGTACGTTTGCAGTTATTCGTTCGGTGAACGGATCGTGATGGATCAGCCCGTTCACCCATTCGGTGGAACCTGCGTTGAACACGGAGCCGAGACCTCGCTTGTGACAGGCGACCATTCCCGATCCGTATTCGAGATCACGAAGGTGATCTGGAGGCTCACTGCCATAGAAGCATTCGATGATTCCCTGCACTTCGGCGAAAGGCGCACCGATCGGAACTTTCCCGTTCCATTTGTCCCGCGAACCCGAAACTGCCGGCGCCATCGCGATGATCTCCAGATCCTCGGGAGCGCCGTCGACGCCGGTCGCATACGGCTGGCCCTTCCGGAACGTGAAATCCACGCCGTCCATCTCGAATCCGGCAACACAGATCGGGGCGATCCCGAAGTTGTCTCCGTAGTACAGGTCGGTTCCGTTCAACGCCCAATGATCCGGCCGGTATACCGTGAAACCGCCCGAAGACCTGGGAGTTGTTGCACCGTAACGATTGTAGACACCGGCCATGCCGGTCAATCCCATCGTCCACGCCCCCGGTCGGGCAACCTCGGGCGAATCCCACGCCGTCGTCACCCGGGTCGGGTCGACTTCTCGCATCGGATCGTCGAACGGATTCTTGTAACAGACTTGTGCGTCGTTTTCGAGGCGTACCTGCCACAGGAAGTTCCCGCCGAATCGCGCCAGACCACCACCCTCTTCGACGAAATCATCTATGCGGTCACGCATCTCCCAGGACCAGTACTCGTCGTGACCGACGACAACTGCGCATGAATATCCATGCAGCGCTGACGGATCGTTATGCAGATCGTGTTGTGTCACGTGGTGGACGCGGAACCCCTGCTCTTCCGCCCAGACCGTGAACGGCCTCTCGTAAGTGGCCCAGAAGGCGTCCGCATGGTGACGCGAGTAGCCGTTCACCCACGCCCATTCGTACGGCGGGTGACGGGGTATCCATCCGATTCCCGGTGTGTCGGTGTGGATGTTGCGTGCTGCGCCCTCGGGTTTGCGCAACATCCCCCGCGCGACGGGACGCTGCGTCGAGGAAATCGGTGTCGGCACATCGCCGGAGCCGTCCGGAACACCTCGGTAGTGGTTTGCCCCACCCCAGTCGTTGTAGGCCAACATCGTGCTGGTGGTGTGAATGAGTACGAAGTCGGCATGCTCGGGTTCGCGCGCCTTGACGACGAAGAAGCCCTCCCGCTCAATAGTCACCCCTTCGTGGAGCATCCGGACCAGAACCAAGTACATGCCGGACGTCCACTTCGGATCTATCTCGACGGCAAGGGATTCCGACCAGTCGCAGCCCACTGCGTACGCGTCGGCAGGCGTCTGCTGCTGCTTGCCCGGCAGACCGACGTATTGCGCGACCTGTTGCGGCCGGGCGCCGTCTCGAACAATTTCGAGGTCGTATTCTTCTGCGGTGGTATGCACTCGGATCGAGACGGTGTCACCACCGAAGTACGAGAACCTGTCCGCATAGACCCATATCTCGGGAGCGCCCGGAACAATTCCGGGACGTTCGACCAACCCTCCGGGGACCGACCATGCGTATTCGCTCATGCCGACAACTCCTCGACCGAGTGTTCACGTACGCGCATCCCGCGTCCCACGCCGAATGCGAAAGCCAACAGCAATGGCACTGCCAACAAGAAGTTTTGCGCGGTGGTCAACCCGGTCAGGTCACTCATGTTCATCAAGAGGTATCCGAGCGCGACGATCAACGCCACTGCAGCGAGCGAGGGTGCAATCAACCTCTGCCACAGACCTTCACCGCGAGAATCCTGCGAGAAGAACCTGAGCACGGCGACGGAAGTGAGAACCTGCAACACCAGCACACCGATGATCGTTGGTGTATTCGTCCACACGACTACTTGGGTGTACGGGTCTGCGGGCGTCAGCGCAAAGCCGGCGATTGCCGCGAATACCAGTGCGCCTTGTGTGATTCCGGCGACGCTCGGCGTTCCAGTGGTCGGCGAAACCCGTGCAAGCGCGGCAGGAAAGACTTTCGCGCGCCCCATGGTGAGCAGATAGCGACTGCAAGCATTGTGGAGGGCAAGGCAACCCGCGAAGAAGCTCGTGACGATCAACAGATGCATCACGTCGGTCATCATGGAGCCGGCAAATTCATTGTTGAGATCGAAGATCAGCTCGGACGGGTCACCGCCGAGTAGGTCGCCCATCCGACTCGGGCCGACGGCCTGCACGATCACCCAAGCACAGAATGCGTAGACCACAGCCAGAACAGTGACTGCTGTGTAGGTCGCACGCGACACTGTGCGTTTGGAATCGACAACTTCCTCGCTGTAGATCGCCGTTTGCTCGAAACCGACGAAGGAGGTGAAGGTCAACACGAAGACGCTCGCCAGTCCGGCTGTCATGAAGGTCGACGGCGAAAAACTGTCGAGCGACAGTCCTTCGTGGCCGCCTTTCAACAGAACCGCCACACAGAAGACTGCGAGGACGCCGAGCTCGAGCGCCATCAAAACGGCCAGCACCTTCGCGCCGATATCGACCCTGCGATATCCCACCACCACGACCAGAACTGCGACCGCCAATGCGCAGGTGTAGACGGAAACGGTTACTCCCAAGAACAACTCGATCGTCGACGAGAGAAAGATGCCGCAAGCGACGACGAATCCGATCTGGCCACCGAGATAGCCGATGTAAGCCAGCACAGAGGCGCCTGCGCCGACTGTTTTTCCGAGCCCTTCGGTGATGTAGGCGTAGAACGCGCCCGCGCCGCGGATATGCCTGCTCATCGCCGTGAAGCCGACGGCGAACAGTAGATAGACGATCCCGGGAACGACGTACCCCACCGGAAGCGCAGCGCCGGAAACCATCAGGCCCAGTGGCGCGAATCCCACCAGGATCGTCAGTGGCGCCGCTGCGGCGATGACGAAGAAGACCAGATGACGGCTGTTGATAGTTCCGGCGCGCAGGCCCGAGGATGACGTGGGAGAACCGGATTCAGAATGCGTTCCTGCACCGGGAGGGTCGGTTTTTTCGGTCATGGGGAGGCTCCGCGAGTTAAGGCAAGTATGCGCCTGCCTGGTCAGGTTTCCCGAGGTTCGCCCGAATTTCTCTCGACGTTCGCCCGGTGTTCCTAAGAGAGTGCCGAATCGTTTCATCAGTGTCAATACCTGCGCTGAAACGATTCGACGTTTTGTTTTGAGGTGCCCCTCACCGGTGCACGCAACATGCCGAAACGATTGATCGATAGGCTGGAGACAAACCGACCAACGAGTAGAAACGATCCGCAGTGGCTACCCCTGTTTCGCCGACGCTTCGTGATGTCGCCAACGCCGCCGGCGTCGCGGTGTCCACGGTCTCCTATGCACTCAACGGCAAGGGCCGGGTCGACGCGGCCACTCGCGCTCGGGTTCGAGAGGTTGCCGACCGCCTTGGATACCGTGCCAATCGGTCGGCCCAGAATCTCAGGTCAGGCCGGACTGCCACCCTCGGGTTGATGCTCCCCGCTCCCGACCAACTGTCATCGGCCGAGTACCTCAATTTCGACTGGTACGGGCGCGTGGCGACCGCCGCGACCCAGGCTGCATTCCACGCCGATCACTCACTCCTCCTACTGCCGTCGATGAAAGATCCGAACGGACTGCGGCGCATCGAGATGGACGGCGTACTGGTCGTCGACCCGATGGTCGACGACCCGCGCGTCGAGGTTCTGCAGAAGATCGGAATCCCCTCTGTCGCAGTGGGTCCTGGACAATCCGGGCAGTTCGGATACTCCACCTCACCGGACCTCGTCTCCACCACGGAGACTCTTCTGAACCACCTCGCCGAACGTGGCGCAAGGGACATTTTCGTCCTCACTCCCGGAATGCATTCGGAGTGGACCCGCGCAACGACTTTCGCTTACTTCGAGTGGTGCCGCGCCCGAGGCGTGGCACCACGCACCAGCGAGGAATTGACGTCGTTTCCGGGCGCCAGCACCGTCGGAGGCCTCATCGGGGCCGCGTATGCGGCCACCCGCGAGGCCCTCGACTCCTCGACTCCGCCTGACGCGATCCTGTCGTTGATTCTCGGTTGCGCCCCGGCAGCGGCGCGAGCGGCCCTCGATCTCGGGCTGTCGATTCCGGGTGACGTCTTGATTGCACAGGACAGTGACGAACCCGCCCTGCTGGTTTCCCAGCCCCCGATCACTGCCTTCGACTTCTTCCCCCAAGAACAGGCGGCAGCGGCCGTAGATGCACTGTTGGCTCTGGTCAACGGTGACGAACCCCCAGTTCAGAGCTATACGCGTAGCGAACTCCGCGTGCGAGCGAGCACGGCCCATTCGCTCACACCATAAATTCACCTGGCACCGATAGACTGATTTCCGAATTATCGTCCGTCGCCTGCCGAGAGGAATCAGGTCATCGCGCACCGCTCCCGCGACCGCTTGGCCGGGTATCTCGCCGTAGTGCTGGTCTGTGCACTCGCCCTCCTCGCATCTGTCAGCAGTGCGACCGGCCTCGACCGCGACGTCGCTCCGGTCCGCATCGCCTACGCCGCGGCCGCAGACACTTTCGGCGATCTGTATCTTCCAGAAGGATCGGACGGTGACCTGCCGGTCGTCGTACTCATTCACGGCGGTGGATGGGCCCAGAAGAGCAATCTCGAATACGCGGGCGCGTGGGCAAAAACCCTGACCCCGTACGGAATTGCGGTCTGGAACATCGAATACAGACGCGTCGGCGGTCAGGGTGGTTGGCCGACCACGCTCTCCGATACCGTTACGGCCACCAACGCTCTGGCCGGCATCGTTCAGGAAAAGGCCTCCGGGCGACTGGATTTGAGCCGTGTACACATCGCCGGCTACTCCGCGGGTGGACAACTTGCCGCCTGGGTCGCATCGCGATCCCAACAGGGTGCAGACGCCCCGGAACCAAACCTCTCGGTGCCGGTTCGCTCGACGACGATCATGGCCGGCGTCTTCGACATGACGCTCGCCGCAACCGCGGGCAAAGATCGATTTGTTCGAAATCTTCTGGGCGGCATGCCTACCGATCATCCCGATCGCTACCGCATCGCATCACCGATCGAGCACCTCCCCACCGGCCTCCCCGTCACGGTGATCCACGGACTCGGAGACAAGGTCGTGTCGGTCGAACAGAGTCGGCGCTATGCCCGTGCCGCCCGAGCAGCAGGCGACGTGGTCGATCTGATCGAACTTCCCGGCGTCGGCCACGGCGAGTTCGGCAACCCGACGACCGACGCCTGGGCTACCACCAAGCAAGCAATAATCGGCCACATAAATGCCTCTTGAGCAGGTAATACGGGCCACAGTGCTCTCAGCCGCTCGAAATAGAATTAGCTGAAACTCAATCGATGACGTACGGTGGGGTTATCAGAGGGCAGCCGTCAGTCAGGCAGCCGGTCGCTTCGCCCGGAACAACAGTTCCAGTATTCGTTCCAGGGGCAGACTTCCAGTTCGGTGCAAATCCGCGCCTTTGATCACTACGCACTTTCATCAGTCCCGCAGATTGTTGACCAGGCCGAAGGCTCCGACGGAGTCCGCCGCCAATCGCGTACCGACTGCACCAGTATCAACATGCGCTACACACCGCACGGGCCCAAAGACCCTGCGGTTTAAAGGAATACCTTGATCAACACCATGATTCACCCCGACGACACGAACAACCAGACGAACAGCAACTCGACGAACGGTCTACGGATCCCGACTACTTCGGGCCGGATCCGCGAGCGCGGTATCGAAATCGTCTGCACCCTCTACCGTTGCAGCACCGACGAAGCCGCCGAGCTGTTGCTCCGACATTCTCAGACCAACAACCTCAAGGTCACCAGCCTGATCAAAGCGCTTGTCGCCCTGATCGACGAAGACACGTCCGGCACTGGTTACGGAAGCAGTAACACGCTGGCGTCTCACTTCTGGCTGCGTGAGATCAGAAATCTCAGCCAGGCCCACCGACGCAGCGATCATTTTCATCGCCATCTCGTCGGCGCGTAACCGGCGCTGAACGACAACTGACCTGAAACGACAGCTGGGGCAGTACACGGAAATCGTGTACTGCCCCAGCTGTCGTGTTTTCAGTTGTCAGGCGGAAGCCGACTCTCGGCAATCAGGCGGAAGCCGATTCCTTGTTCAGGCCCTGCGGAGCACCGTCGGTATCTGTCGCCTCGTCCACATGCTGCGGAGCGAAGAGCAGGCAGACGATGCTCAGGACGCACATGCCGATCAGCAGTGCGATGACCGGCCAGATGCTGCCGGTTGCCTTGTACATCAGCGTCGACACCAGCGGAGACAACCCACCGAAGATCGCGCCTGCACCCTGGTACGCCAACGAAATGCTTGTGTAGCGGGCCTGCGGCTTGAACATCTGCGACAGGACGGCGGCGATCGGGCCGTACGTGGCCGCCAGCACCAGTCGCATGACAGCGAAGGTCAGGAAGATCAGGAACACGGATCCGGACTTCAGCACCAGGAACTGCGGCGCTGCGAGAATCGCGACTGCCGCAAGGCCCCAGATGACGACGCGGACGCGTCCCACCTTGTCGCCGAGCCACGCCACGCCGAGAGTCGCGATCAATTCGACCACTGCAGCGACACTCAGCGCGTTGAGAATCAACGTCTCCGACAATCCGACATCGGGGTCGGTTGCGTATGCCGTGATGAAGGTCGTCACGAGGTAGTAGCCGCCGACTGCGACGGGCAGAATGCCGATGCCCAGGATGATCGGGCGCCAGTTGGTCACCAGCGCGTACTTGAGCGGGAGCATTTCCGGTACGTCCGCGGACTTCACCTCGGATTCGAAAACCGGGGACTCTTCGACCTTCAGGCGAACGACCAAGCCGACGAGAATCAGCAGCGCCGAGCAGAGGAACGGCAGTCGCCAAGCCCACTCGCGCAGAGCGTCGTCGCCGAAGGTGGAGAGAATGCTGAAGAAACCTGTGGCCAGGAGCGCGCCGGCCGGGTTGCCCAGCTGAGCGAAACCGCCGTAGAAGGTCTTCTTGTCCTCGGGTGCATGCTCGACGGCCATCAGGACCGCGCCGCCCCATTCGCCGCCGACGGCAAAGCCCTGGACGAAGCGGAGCAGTACCAGCAGTAACGGCGCCCAGAACCCGATCGACGCGTAAGTGGGCAACATGCCGATGAGGAACGTGCCTGCACCCATCAGCGTCAAAGTCACCACCAATGCGGTGCGTCGGCCCATCTTGTCACCGACATGGCCGAACACGATTCCGCCGAGCGGGCGAGCGAAGAAACCGACGGCGTATGTCGCGAACGCCGCCGCAACGCCGGTCAGGCGGTCGGTTCCGGGTGGGAAGAAGATGTCACCGAACACCAGGGCGGCTGCCGTGGCATACACGTAGAAGTCGTACCACTCGATAGTTGTACCGACGAAGGCTGCAAATCCCGCCTTGCGGGCCTTCACGATCTGTTGCTCTCGGTTCATTACTTTTCCTCGGTGGTCGAAGTGCTCGACAATAGGTGGTTATGACCTGAATGTGCGAGTTCGCCGTCGATCCAGGTCTCTCGGACCTCGATCTGCGCAATCGCGTCGGCCGGAACCTCGAGGGGATCCGCGCCCAGAATGACGAAGTCGGCCCGCTTGCCGACCGAGATGCTGCCCAGCTCTGCTTCGCGGCCCAGCGCACGCGCACCGTTGAGGGTATGAGCCTGCAATGCCTGGTCGGCGGTGATGCGGAGTGCATCGGAGCCGAGCTGATGGCCCTGACGCGTCACACGAGTAACGGCTGCCTGAATTGCTTCGAGCGGCTTCGGCTCTGCGACGGGGGCGTCGGAGCTGATGGTCACGGGAACTTCGGCAGCGATGAACTCGCCGAGCGGGTTGAACCGCTCGCCCGGAGTGCCGATCGCAGCGGTCACGCCCTCACCCCAGTTGTAGTAGTGCTGTGGCTGGTTCACCGGGTAGACACCGGCCAGGTTCATCCTTGCGATCTGCTCGGCCGTCGGGAGTCCGCAATGCTCGATGCGGTGACGAGCGTCGGCGTCGGGGTGAGCCTTCTGCGCAGCTTCGATGGCATCGAGCACCATGTCGATGGCGGTCGGTGACTGAGCGTGCGTGGCGGTCTGCAGACCCACCGAATGTGCCTTGGCAATCAGCTCCGAGTAGTCCGCCGGCTCGTGGTAGAGCTGCCCGGTGCGGCACGGGTCGCCCACGTAGCCGTCGGGGAAGTATGCGGTCCAGCCGCCGAGTGTGCCGTCGGCGTAGAACTTGATGCCCCCGAACGCGAGCCGCGAATTGCCGAAGGCGCCGTGCATTCCCGTGTCGATGACGTGATCGAGGAGGTGGCTGAGCATGTACATGCTGACGCGGGTCTTGAGCTGATCCTGCTCGGCCAGACGCAGGTACATGTCGAATTCACGCCGGGTCACCTGGCAGTCACCGATGGTGGTGACGCCACCGGCCAGGAACTTGTCCTGAGCGACCGACAGCTGGCGAAGGTGCTCTTCCGGCTCGTCCTCGAGATGGAAGTTGGGGCCGTGATGGCCGACCTTCACTCCGTTGACGCCGGTGAGAATGTTGCACGCGGCGTCGGAGAGCTCACCGGTGAGTTCGCCGTCTTCATCTCGGAAGAACTCGCCACCGGCCGGATTCTCGGTGCTCGCGTCGATACCGTGCTTGTCGAAAGTGAAGGAGTTGACGACGCCGCCGTGACCGCTCGCGTTCATGAGGTAGACCTCGCGATCGGTGGCCACCTGATCGAGCTCTTCCTTGAGCGGGTGACGCCCTTCGATCAGGTTGCGGTGCTCGTAGCCGTAACCACGAATCGGGACACCCGCAGGTGCTGTGAGCGCCGCTTCCTGAAGTAGCGCAATGATTCCGGGGATGGAATGTGCCTTCTCCGGCCCACAGTCCACCCAGCTGAGCATCTGCCCGTACATCAACGGGTGTGCATGTGGATCGACGAAGCCGGGGACGACGGTGGCGCCGTCGAGTTCGACCACCGCGGTTGTGCGAGTGCTCAGCCGACGCGCCTCCGTGCGGCATTCCTCGAGCGTTCCCACCGCTGCAAAGCGGTTTCCGAACACCAGGAACGCTTCGGCTCCCACCGTGCTGTCGTCAACGGTGTGGATCTTGGCGCCGGTGAAGATCGTGCCGGTGGCGTCGAGAGGCGAGGCTTCGTGCGTGTGCAACTTGCGCATGGTGGTCCTTCGTCGAGATGGTGGTGCAGGTCACTGCGTGTTGAGCGAAAACTACGCCCTGACCTGGAGCTATGCAATGCATCAAAGTTTCAGACCAGGCGGTATACAACTTTTTTGTATGAGTTTTCGAGCATTTCTGCACTTATCCACATCATCCATGGCCACATGCGACTGTTCTAATAGGAAGCTCATACAGAAAAATCTCTGGAAAAGTTGGGGCAACCATGACGGTCGATCTCGATTCCAAGCTCATTGCCGCACTTCAGCGCAACGGGCGAGCGACGTACCGCGAACTGTCCGTGGCGGTCGACGCCCCACGAGCGGCGGTGTCCACCAGAGTGCAGGCGCTACTCGACTCGGGAACGGTGTCCGTAGTGGCCGTCGCGCACCCCGAACTTCTCGGGCTGAAGGCGCTTGCACACGTCTCGATCGCAGTGTCCGGACCGATGACCCCGGTGCTGGACGCGTTGATCGCATCCGAGGCCGCCGTCTACATCTCGGCAGTCAGCGGGCAGTACAACGTGATTGCGGAACTTCGGGTGCCCAGTCACGACGATCTGTACCGTGCCATCGCCGAACTCCGCTCACAACGTGGCGTTCGATCCGTGAGCACGCTGGTCTACGTCGACGTCATCAAGGGAATCTTCATGCCCGAGACCGCTTTACAAGCCGATATCCGACTCGACTCGACAGATGTCGCGTTGATCGAACTGCTCGAGCGCAACGGGCGAATGCCCTTTCTCGAGCTGGCCGAACACACCGGACTGTCGCCGAGCGCCGTGCGCAACCGGGTCAATCATCTGATCGCGAGCACGGCACTGCGCGTCGGCGCTGTCGTCAAGCGGCGAGGTGGTGGCCGAACGCTGGCAATGGGCATCGGCGTCAATCTGGGCTCACGGGACGACAACGCGGTATCGGAGATCGAGTCGCTGCCCGGAATCGAATTCCTCGCCCGGACCCTCGGACGATACGACGTGATCGCGACGGTTGCCGCCAACTCCTCGAGCGACCTGCATGCGCTGTCCGAACGAATCCGCGGGATCGACGGTGTCAGCGGCTTGGAATCTTGGGCACATCTCGAGGTATTCAAGGAGCACTACGCCCGCAGCCTGGACGTACGCGGGTAATTTCCGAGTCATTGACCCACTTGGTCGGGCACGCTAACCTCGATCAAGTCATTGACCCACTTATCCGAGGTGACATACATGGCCGATTCCGGACGCAAGGTAGACATCGTCGCCGCGGCGATCGAGGAGGCGATCTCGACCGGTCGATGGCCCGTCGGATCAAAACTCCCGCCGGAGACCGCATTGGTCGAAGAATTGGGAGTCGCCCGAAACACCATGCGCGAAGCGGTACGGGCGCTTGCCCACGCCGGAGTTCTGTCCGTTCGTCACGGTGGCGGCGTGTACGTCATGGCGGCGTCGCCGGTCGAAGGACTACTCGGGCGCAGGCTCGCCATAGGTGACGTTCTCGACGTACTGAGCCTGCGACGCGGACTCGAGGTCGAAGCCGCGCGACTTGCAGCGCAGCGCCACACCCCCGAAGATCTCGCGCGGATACATGCAGCCTGGAATGCCCACCCCGGTCACGTCGGCGGCTTCACTGTCGAAGCCGGCATGGCCTTGCACCTTTCGATCGTCGAGGCGTCCCACAATTCCGCACTGATCGACGTCTACCGGGGAGTCCTTGCCGCCGTGACGGATTCGCTGTCCGCCGTCAGTGTCGGTCCAGGTTTCCACGTCGACGAGCACCGACCCTTGATCGCTGCCATCGAGGAACGCAACCCCGGCGAAGCAGCGCGTGCGGCAGGCGCAGCGCTCGATACGGTCATCGACGCAGTCGAAAGGAGCTTGTCGTGAATCGGGGAAACTGGAACGGTGCGGCATATTCCCCTCTTGCCGAACAACTCTCACCTGCATCGACAGAGGCGCTGCGCTCGATCGGGCACGTGAGCACGGCGTACGACGTCTGCGCCGGAACGGGGAACTTTACGCTCCCGGCGGCCCAGTCCGGGATCGCGGTCCACGCACTCGACCTCTCCGCCAGCCAGCTGGAGGTCGCGCGCGAACGCTGGATTCCTCGCCCCGGAACTACCGAACCCACCTTCACGATCGGCGATGCACAGTCTCTGCCGTGGTCGGATTCGAGCGCCGACGCCTGTGTCAGCATCTTCGGGATCATCTTCTGTCCCAACCCTGCGATCGCCCTCGCAGAGATGATGCGGGTGACCCGCCCGGGTGGAAGCATTTGTGTCGCAACGTGGTCGGAGAACGGGTGGGCAGCAGCACTCCGAAGGGAGGCCGCCTCGGCGTGGAATGGCATCACACCACTACCGACGACATGGTCGAGCCCGAGCGAATTCGAGAAGGCAGCAGCTGGATTGGAGTCGGTGAGCTCGGCCTCGCACCTGCTCGAGTGGCAACTACCAGCCGGTTCGGATCCCGTCGAGGAACTGTGCGACCAGGCGCCGGCGTTGAAGAACTTTCGCGAGGCGGTTCGAGGCGCAGGGAATTGGGCTTCGATGTCAGCGCACCTCCGCTCGACGCTCGCACCCTGTCTCAGGTCGAGCGCGGCCGGCCCCGTCGCCACCAGCGAATACGTCCTCCACACGGGCACTGTCCCGAACTCTGACACCGCGCTCTTCCGAACGCGCGGGTAACCCTCTTTGCCGGATACGGTCTCTTCACCGTCCACCGAACCGAAGAGGCCCGCTTGATGTCTGAATCGAACTCCCTACCTGAATTGAAGCAAGCATCGCAGCAAGCATCGAAACAAACCTTGTCCATGTCCGTCCTCATGACGCCGGACATGTCAAACTTCTCGGGCAACGTGCACGGCGGAACGATTCTGAAGTTTCTCGACCAGGTTGCCTATGCGTGCGCGAGTCGATACGCGCAGACCTACGTCGTGACCCTGTCGGTGGATCGTGTGGTGTTCCGCGAACCGGTGCATGTCGGCGAACTCGTCACGTTCAGCGCTTCCGTCAATTACACCGGGCGCACCTCGATGGAAATCGGAATTCGAGTCGAAACCGAAGACATTCTTCTCGGAAAATCTCGACACACCAATAGTTGCTATTTCACGATGGTGGCGATGGGAAGCGACGGGAAACCGGCTGAGGTACCCCAACTCCGGCCGACCGGAACAATCGCCAGGCAGCGTTTCGAGGCCGGGCGTCGGCGTCGTGAACTGCGCAGAGAGAACGAGCTTCGTGAACAGTCCATCCGGGCCGCAGTTCGGGACTTAACGCCCGAACACGATGACTGAATCCAGTCATATTTAAGTTATAACCTTATGCATTAAGCTGATCGAGTGACTTCGAAGGCACGGGAAAAGTATGACGTTGTGATTGTCGGCGCGAGCATCGCGGGATGCGCGGCCGCAATCATGTACGCCCAGCAAGGTCTGCGGATAGCGCTTCTCGACGCTCGCTCCGACATCCGGGCGCACAAAGTCCTGTGCACTCACCACCTGCAACCGTGCGGTGCCCCGATCTTGCAACGACTCGGCGCCACGGAAAAACTGCTCGCCCTGGGAATGGTGGAAACCGTTCCGACATTCTGGACCCCGTGGGGAATGATCACCCCTGATGCCGCAGAGAACTCACCGCCACCTGGGTTCAACGTCCGAAGGGAAACTCTCGACCCCCTACTGCGCCAACTCGCGAACGACTACCCGAACGTCGACCTTCTTCTCGGGCATCGCGTTTCCGGACTACTGACCGAGAACGGCACTACTGCAGGCGTCTACGGCACCGAACAGGGTTCGGTCTTCACTGTCGAAGCACGATTGACCGTCGGAGCGGACGGCAAGGATTCGACCGTCGCACGATCCGCTCGTTGTGACTCCGTGACTGCATCCAACGGGCGTTTCAGCTATTTCGCCCAACTCTCCGGACTTGAACGACCCGGCGGAGAAACGTCATTGTCGTGGTTCATGGATCCCGACGTCGCCTATCTGCTCCCCAACGACGGCGGAATCAGCGTGCTGGTGGTCTTCCCTGCCCTCGACAAGCTCGGCTCGTTCGCTGACGACCTGTCTACTGCTTTCCTCGAGTACGCCAACGCATTACCCGGCGCTCCGCTTGTTCGGCGAGAGCACATCGTCGGAAAGATCGTTGGTACCAAACACTTCTCCACAACCCTCACCGAACCCGTAGGTAACGGGTTCGCACTCATCGGCGACGCTGCGGCAACCAACGACCCGTTGTGGGGTATCGGATGCTCGTGGGCACTCGAGACCGCTCAGATGCTGGTCGATGCGACCGCGCACATGCTGACGGAGACGCCGGCAGACACACTCGACTCACATCGGAACGTGAACGCTGCATTGACCGAATACCGTAGCGCCAGAGCGAGTATGACGAATCACATCGACTACATGAGTGGTTACGCCGGTGGGCGAAAGTTCACCGCGATCGAACGTCTGCTCATCTCCGCGGCCACCCACGACCACGACGAAGCCCGAAGGTTCTACTTGTTCGGTTCCCGGTTGATACCGGCCGAACAGTATCTCTCGACTCGCTCGGTCGCGCGGGCAGCACAAAAACATCTCAGGCACCGTCTGCGTCGTAGATCTGTGGCCGGGACGTAATCTGACAAGCGTTTTTTCGGCGCCGGCAACGGGGAACCCTCCGATCGCAACCGAGCCGGAGGAGCGACCATGCGTGCACACATCGCCATTCCGAGTGAATCGACTTGTCACAGGTACGTAGTCGCCGTCGCCAGCTCCACCTTCGCCGAATCGGTCATCTGGTGCGACGGCCCCGCGTTCGACGCAGTACTCGTTCTGGGCAGCGAGATTCCGCAGCACAGTGGCCACCGAGCCGTACTCGCCTGGAATCACTACTTCGGGTGGGCGCTCGGCGTGGAAACCACACCGGATGCGTCGTTCGCCGTTGTCGAATGCCTCGGTATCGGGAGAATGCCGGATCCTGAACTGTGCGCCGACCGCGCTGTCGAGTTGATTGCCCAGGCGGGTAGTTAAGGAACTCGTCGCGCGGCGCACAATCCGGCGGGCATAAGATCGAGCGCGAGTTTCGCACGCCCGACGAAAGAGAGCCCGACATGGACCCGCTGAACAGGCCTGCCGGTCAGCTGGCTCTCGAGAACGAACCGGACGGCAGGGCGACTTTGCGGGCGCGTCAGACGCCCCGCAGTGAGCGTCGCAAGATCGGGAAAGGCCTGCGCAAGCGAGTGGCGCGATCGTCGCTCGGCGACTGGACGCCCCCATCCGATCGACGTGACCCGGTCGATCAGGTCAACACGGCACACGAGGGAAGACTCGACTGGTTGGTTCCGATCCGTGTGGGGCGAATGGTCGCTTCGCCATACGGATTCCTGCGCGGTACCGCCGGATTGATGGCAGAGGACATGGCGCAGCTGCCGTCCACCGGCATCACTCCCGTCATCTGTGGAGATGCGCACGTCGGAAACTTCGGGTTCTACGGATCTCCGGAACGCGAACTTGTCATAGACCTCAACGATTTCGACGAAGCACATCCCGGCCCCTGGGAATGGGATCTACGAAGGCTGGCTGCGAGCATCTGGGTGGCCGGTCGGCAGAACGGTCTCACCGAAGCTCAATGCGAAACAGCAACAACCTCGTGTGTGTCCGCGTATCGCCTCCACTTGGCGAAGCTCTCCGAGCGTCCGCTGTTCGATCGCTCCTTCGACCGGGTCGATCTCGACGGACTCACCGACCACGTCACCGATCCTGGGTTGCTGGCCGAGATCAGGCGCGCCGCGGAGCGCGCCCGGCGGCGTACGAGTGACCATGCGGTGCCGCGGTTCACCGTCGAGGATCACGGACGGCGCCAGTTGGTCGAGAACCCGCCGCTCACAACACGACTCACGCCGCAGGACACCGACTTCCTCCTGGAGGGTCTGGACGAGTATCTCGAAACCCTTGCACCACACTGGCGCCGAGTCGTCTCGGGATACAACGTCATCGACGTCGCGCACCGGGTTGTCGGAGTCGGGAGTGTCGCTCTGCGCGCCTATGTGGCCTTGTGCGAAGGGAGCATCCCGGACGACGTCATCTTCTTGCAGCTCAAGCAGGCTCGCCGATCCGTAGTTGCGCCCTTCGTGCACGGCGACTCGGCCTGGCACGACCACCAAGGACGACGCGTCGCGGAATACCAGCAAGCTCTCCAGACGGTCAGTGATCCACTGCTCGGGTGGTGCACCGTGGACGACCGCCAGTACTACGTCCGTCAGTTCCGGAACATGAAAGGTTCTGTGGACCTGAACAATATCGATGCAGCAGCCTTGACCGACTATGTCGCGATCTGCGGTCGCCTACTGGCCAAGGGACACGCACGAACCAGTGGCGCGTCACTGATTTCCGGTTACCTGGGAACCTCGGACACGGTCGACACCGCCCTCACCCGGTTTGCTCGGCTCTACGCCGATCAAACCGAACGTGACCACGACGCTCTGTGCCGGGCGGTATCGGCCGGTACGATCGCCGCGGAGCCGGGAATCTGATCCCTCACGCCGCGACGATCCTGCCCTGCTCGAACTTCACTCCTCCCCAGATTCCGGTCTGGCCAGTGGCAGAGGCGAATTCGCGACACGATTCCGCAATCGGGCACCTGTTGCACACGTCGGTCGCGTAGTCGTATCCCTCGGACGGAAAGGGAAACCAGCGGTCCGGCTCGGGGTCTCCTCGACATTCCGCCTGCCACCAGGTTCGGTCGTCCGAGATCGGCAGAAGCTCAGCTAGATTCGAGATTTCGTCAGCGCACATCACTTACTCCTTCCGACCGTCACGTCCGACTCAATCGACGCCAGATCTCCTGCTGCACTTTCTCGATGCGCCGAGGTGCCTTCGGCTCCCACAGCAGCCGCATACCGGCCTCGGCCGGTGTGCGATCCGCTTTGCGCTGATTGCAGGAACTGCAGCACGCCATCAGATTTCCCCACGTGTTGGGCCCGTTACGGCTCCGCGGCTGGACATGGTCGATGGTCGTTGCCCGGGCGGCACAGTACGCACATCGACGACCGTCCCGGTCGAAGACACCGGCAAAAGTGGCCCGACTGGAATCGGTGACCGTCACCCGGTGAGCAACGTACACGTACTCGGCGAGCAGGATCGTCCTCGGAAGTGGGATTTCGACGTGCTTGGAGCGCACCGGAAATATCGGGATCACGTCTTCGGCGGACTGCGCGGAGCCGGTGGCGATCAGGACGATCGCACGATCGGCGCTCACTTCACCGAGGTACTCGTACGTGGCGTTGAGTACCCGGACGGGGCGGTTCATCCAACTGTGAGCAAGTGCGCGGTTCGGGTTCCGCATGAGAGTTCTCAGTTCGCGTCGAGGAGTGAAACTCCTGGACACGAAGACGGGTCAGGAGCAAATGCAAGAAATGGGGAACGGCATATATCCAGCGCCGCTCTGTTCCCCGAATGCGGGATGGGAAATACCGCGGGGTGAGTGCCCGCGCAGGTGCAACGCTTGCTTCCAGTCGCGCATGCCTGTCCCCTTCCACTTCTTGTTCTCGTCACCGGCGATTGCCGGCGCTCATCATCACACGGAAAGCATCCTCAGCGATATCGATTTATCAGGCCGGAAGAGCCGTCCTGGAAATACCGCGGTTTGACGCCGGAACACGCGGCTTGATCGAATGAGCCATGACTTCGTCGTACATCGACCTACGCTCGGACACCGTCACCAAGCCTGATGCGGAGATGCGGAAGGCGATGGCCGACGCCGAGGTCGGTGACGACGTCCTCGATCACGACCCGACCATGGCGGCGCTCGAGGAAGAGGTGGCGCACACTCTGGGTTTACCGGCGGCACTGTGGGTGCCGAGCGGATCGATGGGCAACCTGATTGCGCTGATGCTGCACCTTCACCGCGGCGATCAGTTCCTGGCACCGGAACACTCTCACGTCTTGGGCTCCGAATTGGGCACCGCTGCCTGGCTCGCCCAGGGAATGCCGATGGCGTTGCCGCACGACGGCGGACCCGGACGTCCCACCCCCGAGACTGTCGTGAAGGCGGCGGGCTCCCCCGGCCCGTACTTCGCGTTGAACACCACGCTGCTCTGTCTCGAGAACACTCATAACTTCGCCGGCGGTGCCGTCATGAATCCGACCGAATGGACGAAGCTGGTCGACGCAGCGCGATCACGCGGCTTGAAGATTCACCTCGACGGCGCCCGTCTCTGGAATGCCGCTGTTGCACTCGATGTTTCGCCCACCGAATTGACTTCCGGCGCCGATACCGTTCAGGTGTGCCTGAGTAAGGGACTCGGTGCGCCGGTCGGCTCGATACTCGCCGCATCACCCGAATTGATCACCGAAGCCCGAAGGATCCGCAAGATGCTCGGCGGCGGCGTTCGTCAGGGCGGAGTGCTGGCCGCAGCCGGCATCGTCGCGTTGCGCTCACAAGCTCGCCTCTCCGACGATCACGACAACGCGCAGCGCCTCGCGTCGGGGCTTCGTGAACGCGGTTGGGCCGTCGACGAACCTGCCACCAACATCGTTCTGGCCGCGACAGCCGATCCGTCGGTCACCGTTGCTCAGCTCGCCGCTGTCGATGTCGGCGCGGTCACCGTTGCCGGGAAGGTTCGGTTCGTGACACATCGCGACGTGAGCACTGCCGACATCGACGCGGTTCTGTCCAGAGTAACCTTCTGAACTACGCCACCAGGGGTTGAACCTCCTGCGCGACAAAGCGAATGAACTCGCGGACATCCGGCTCGTCAACAGTCGGTTGGAGTACCACGGTGGTTGCACCTGCTGCAACCCATCGCCGTGTTGCTGCCGCGACTTCGGCCGCGTTGCCCACGGCAATCGCATCCTCCGGCGACTCGCTACCGGACGCTGCGGCCTCGGCAAGGGCGCGCTCACGACCGCCGGAACCGAAAGCACAGATGACGTAGACGACGACCTCGTGATCCGACGCCCCGATGTGAGCGATCGCCCGACGCACGCCGTCCGGGGTCGTCCCACCCGAGAGCACGGTGCCCTGCGCCAACTCGCCACTGAGCGCCAAAGTCTTTGGCCCCGTGGCGCCGACGAGCAACTGCGGCACCGTCTCCGGTGGCCACGCCAGCGTGACGTCCGTGAGATTCACGTATCGACCGGACACCGTCACCGACTCACCGCCCAGTAGCCGCTCGACTGCTCCGAACTGCTCCCGCAGGAGGGTCAACGGCGATTCGGCTTTGGCCCCGATCTGCCGCATCCAACTCTGAACGCCGTGACCGAAGCCAACCCGTAGTCGATCCGGATGAACTCTGGCCAGCGCTGAAATCTCCATCGCCGTGATCGCGGTGTTGCGCATCGGGGTCGGCAGCACACCGATCGCCACACCCACGCGATCGGTCTCAGCCAATACAGTTGCAGCAGTGGCTATTCCTCCGCCGAAGAAGCAGTCTTCCCACAACCAGACCTCGTCGATACCGACTTCGTCTGCATACCTGGCATGTCGAACCAGATCTTCCGGAGATTGCTCCGGGCGCACGACGACGGCAATCCGTGCGGCGCTCATGCCGTCACCAGAAACGCGGCGATCTCGTCGGCGGTTCGACGGCCCTGTTCGCGGCCGAGTTCGGCTGCGGGGCGCCTGGTTGTCGGTGAAAGCGAGTTCGTTCCGATCGCTTCGACGACGGCGTCGTCGGCGAAGACAGGCAGCACGGGCAAGGGCGTCATCACGTCGATTTCCTCTCGTAGACTGCCGCCCAGAAGATTCGGGGCGGGGTCGGCTGCGGGTGAAAGAACCACGACCACATCGCAGTCGGCAGCCAGATGAACATTCGAGCCACTCGCCATTCCGCCGTCCATGTACCGCTCGCCCTCGATCACGACTACCGGCCACACCCCTGGTACGGCGCAACTTGCTCCGACTGCGTCGATCAGTTCTACGCCGTCAGCGTTGCCGAACACCCTCAACTCACCGGTCTGTGCGTTGATCGCCGGGATGCGCAACTCCCGGTCGGGCCACAACCGATTGGGCAGCCTCGCCTCGATGACCGCGCGACGCACGGCAGGTTCGACGGTATCGGCTCTCATCGCTGCTTCGCCGAGAAAACGGAGCTGCTCGGCCCGGTCCTGCGATCCTGCGATCGCGTCGACGAACATCTGACCGAGTACCTCGACATCGACCTTCGGGTCGATTTCGCCGGTCGCCTCCGCTGTTTGTGCGTCGAAAAGTTCTTGCAGTGTCACGCCGCTCGCTATCTGAGCGCTCACCGTGGAACCTGCGGAAGTGCCGATCAACACGTCCGCCGTCAGCAGCGCAGCGGCAGTGTCCGGTGATTTGTCCTGAAGGCCCAACAGAAAACCTGTTTCCCAGGCGATTCCCGCAACGCCGCCACCGGCAAGTACCAACCCCAATTTCACGCCGTCCACCTCTCGTCGATCGTGATCCGTGCCCGAAGTCGACGTTAGACCTACTCTGAAGTGATGTTCATGCGCAGCGCAAAGACATTTGTTCCCGACGCACTCCGTGGGTTGATCGCATCCACCGACGACATCGCGTGGAATCCCGACCCTGGGTACCTCACACGCGCAAGGCCACTTCCCCGCGGACGGGTCGCGCTCGTCTCCGGCGGCGGTTCAGGCCACGAACCCATGCACGCCGGATTCATCGGCGAAGGAATGCTCACAGCCGTCTGCCCCGGATTGGTCTTCAGCTCACCCAATGCACTTCAGATCCACGAGGGATCCAAGGCTGCCGACGCCGGCGGCGGCGTCCTTCACATCGTGAAGAACTACACCGGCGACGTGATGAACTTCGGTATCGCCCGAGAGTTGCTACGCGAGGACAAGATCGATACGGACGTCGTCCTGGTCGACGACGACGTCGCGACCGAACGCGCAGACGGCAGCGGTCCGGGACGACGCGGTACTGCGGCAACCATCGTGGTGGAGAAGGTCTGCGGCGCATCCGCCGCCCGCGGCGACGACCTGGCCGAGGTGACCCGGATCGGACAACACGTCGCGCACTCCGCTCGGAGCATGGCCGTCGCCCTTCGCCCATGCACTTTGCCGGGGGCTGACGAGCCGTCGTTCGACTTGCCGGCGGGTCAGATGGAACTCGGTATCGGCATCCACGGCGAACGCGGCACAGAACGCGTGGACGCCCTGCCCGCACCGGAATTGGTGCGGCGGCTGACGGACCCGATCATCAAGTCCCTGAGTCTCGCCGAAGGCGACCGCGTCATCGCCGTCGTCAACGGTCTCGGCGCCACCCACCCGCTGGAGTTGCAACTTCTGTTCGCCGAACTCGGAGATTATCTGGACGAACAGGGAATTCACATCGAGCGGACACTGATCGGAACCTTCGTCACTGCATTGAACATGGCAGGCGCGTCCATCACCCTTGTTCGCACAGACAAAGAAATCCTCGAATTATGGGACGCACCAACAAAAGCGCCCGCCTGGCCGAATGCTATAGCGCGTGAGTACACCGGCATGGGCACGCGCGAATCTTTCGGTCCCACATTCACACCCGACACCTCACGCACCGCCGAAAGCAGCTTCGTCGGAAGCTGGATTGCGGACTGGGCCGAGAAGGTACTGGATCAGGAACCGGCACTGACCGATCTCGACCGACGAGCGGGCGACGGCGATTTCGGGACCAACATGGTGGCCGCACTGGATCAACTCGACATCTCGGCGATCCGTGACACGTACTCCACCGCAACGATATTCGATGCAGTCTCACAGGCGTACCTCGGCCACGCCGGTGGCACCTCCGGCGCATTGTTCGGCATCTGGTTCCGGCATTTCTTCCGCGTTGCCGCAGACTCGGCGGACTCCGAACTCGACCTCGGCGCGATCGCGGCTGCAGCGCGAGCGGGACTCGACAACATCACCTCGCTCGGCGGCGCACGCGTCGGCGACAAGACGATGGTCGACGCGATAGTTCCGGCGGTCGAGTCGTTGGAGCGATCCGTGAGCTCGGAAGCCGATCGAGATGCTGCGCTGGCGAGCGCAGCGGAAGCCGCAGCGGCCGGGGCGGAGTCGACCGAAACCATGCTCGCGAACCGCGGACGTGCAAGTTATGTGGGCGAAGCCGCTCGCGGAGTAGTCGATCCGGGAGCGCTACTCATAGCGTGGTTCTTCGCCAGTGCAGTGGGTCACTAGCGAGCACTTCGGGGCTGTGACTAATCTGGCAGCCACAGCACATCGTTTGTGACGACCCGTGGGCAAAAGCACCGGTCTCACACACCACACAGGAGCAGCCCATGCTGAGCACCATGCAAGACGCCCCCCTCTCCATTGCTCAACTTCTCCGCCACGGTGCCTCCGTTCACGGCGCCTCCGAGGTTGTCACGTGGACCGAGTCCGGCCCGCGCCGTGTGTCCTACGCTGACGTCGGCAAGCGCTGTGCTCAGCTTGCGCACGCCCTGCGCGGGCTCGGCGTCGAGGGCGACGAGCGAGTCGCCACGTTCATGTGGAACAACTCCGAGCACCTCGAGGCGTACCTGGCGATCCCCTCGATGGGCGCTGTGCTCCACACCCTGAACATTCGTCTGTTCCCCGAGCAGTTGATCCATGTCGCCAATCACGCCGAGGACCGCGTGATCATCGTCGACCCGTCCCTGATTCCGCTTCTCTCTCCGCAGCTTCCGTCGCTGACCACCGTCAAACACATCGTCGTCACCGGCTCCTCCACTGCAGGACTCGAAGCTCCCGAGGGAGTGCAGGTTCACACCTACGAGGGCTTGATCGCCGATCAGCCCACCGAGTTCGACTGGCCCGAGGTCGACGAACTGAGCGCTGCCGCAATGTGTTACACGTCCGGCACCACGGGTGACCCCAAGGGCGTCGTCTACTCCCACCGTTCGATCTACCTGCACTCCATGCAGGTCTGCATGAGCGACGGCCCCAACCTCGCGCAGGGCGATCGTGCACTCGCCGTGGTGCCTCAGTTCCACGCCATGTCGTGGGGACTTCCCTACGCCGCATTCATGATCGGTGCTTCGCTGATCATGCCCGACCGCTTCCTCCAGCCTGCCCCGTTGGCTGCGATCATCGCCAGCGAGAAGCCGACGTTCGCCGCAGCCGTCCCCACCATCTGGCAGGGCCTGCACCTCTACCTCGAGCAGAACCCGCAGGACATCTCCTCGATGCGCGAGGTTCTGATCGGTGGGTCCGCGGTACCGCCGGCCCTCATGCACGCATTCGAAGCCGACCACAACGTCTCCGTCCTGCACGCCTGGGGCATGACCGAAACCTCCCCACTCGGATCCGTCGCCCGCCCGCCGGCCGGTGTCACCGGCGACGCGATGTGGAAGTACCGCTACTCTCAGGGCCGCTTCCCGGCATCCGTCGAGGCACGTCTCATCGACGACGACGGCAAAGTTGTTGCACACGACGGCGTTTCCGTCGGCGAGCTCGAAGTGCGCGGCCCCTGGATCACCGGGTCGTACTACGGCGTCGATGCGGAAGACAAGTTCAACGACGGCTGGCTCAAGACCGGTGACGTCGGATCCATCACGGCCGACGGCTTCCTGAGCCTGTCCGACCGCTCCAAGGACATCATCAAGTCCGGCGGCGAATGGATCTCCTCGGTCGACCTCGAGAACGCCGTCATGGGTCACCCTGACGTCACCGAAGCTGCCGTCATCGGCGTGCCGGACGAGAAGTGGGACGAGCGCCCGTTGGTTGCGGTTGTTCTTCGCGCTGGTTCCGAAACCACCATGTCCGAACTGCAACAGTACCTTTCGGACAAGGTTGCCAAGTGGCAGCTGCCCGAGAACTGGGCCGTGGTCCAGGAAGTCCCGAAGACGAGCGTCGGCAAGTTCGACAAGAAACGCCTTCGCGCCGACTACCACGAGGGCGGACTCGAAGTTACGCGACTCTGACACCGAGTGAATGCCGAAGTATGAATACTGAAGGTGGGCAACAGGTTTTCGACCTGTTGCCCACCTTCGTTCACGAGCGATGCACTTTACGGCCGATAGCCGACCGTGTGAAAAGCGATGTCGACGTACTTCTCCGCCAATTGCGACGGTGACATCGGACCGCCGGTCTGGAACCAACGCGGCAGTGACTGCGCCATACCGAGTATTGCCCGGACGGTCTCTTCGGTATCGGTGACCGCGAAATCTCCCGATGCCACACCGTCGTCGACGATCCTGCGCATCAGCAACTCGAGCCGCTTACGACTGGCGGCGTACCGACTTCGACTTTCCGGTGAGACATGCCGGATCTCGGTGTCCAACGCAGCATGCCGCGACCGGTGGGTCATATAGAGAACAATCGCCTCCACCACCAAGGCGAAGCGTCGTACCGGATTTTCGCCGGCCTCCACCTCTGCCGCTTCGGTTCTGGTATTCAGCTCACTCATCGAGATCTCGAACAGAGCGACGAGGACTGCCTCTTTGTTCGCGTGGTGATAGTAGAGCGCGGGAACGGTTACCCCGACACGATTGGCAATCTGGCGCACCGTCGTGCCGTGGTAACCGTTCTCGTCGAACAGCTCGAGCGAAGCCGTCAGGATGTCGGTCATCACCAGCGGCGGGAAGGACCTCCAGTCCACTGCCACCGAGCTCACCGACTCCACCTCGCCAGTCATGTGATAGCCGAAATTACCGCGGTGCCATACGGATTGCACCGTCGAGGCGGATCGTCTCACCATTGAGCATGGGGTTGGAAACGATGTGCGCAGCAAGCGCGCCGTACTCGCTGGGATCACCCAGGCGAGAGGGGTGAGGCACCTGCTGACCCAACGACGCCTGGGCTGCTTCGGGCAGTCCAGCCAGCAACGGGGTCTTGAACAAGCCGGGTGCAATGGTGTTGACGCGGATCAGCAGCGACGCGAGGTCACGGGCGATGGGAAGCGTCATACCGACGACGCCGCCCTTCGACGCGGAGTACGCAGCCTGCCCGATCTGGCCGTCATACGCTGCGACCGAAGCGGTGTTGATGATGACGCCGCGTTCACCGTCGATCGGCTCGGTCTTCGAAATACGTTCCGCAGCAAGACGAAGGACGTTGAAGGTGCCGATCAGATTGACGTCGATGACCTTCTTGAACGCGTCGAGCGGGAAAGCGCCCTTCTTGCTGACCGTCTTGACTGCGTTGCCGATTCCGGCGCAGTTGACTGCCACGCGCAGGGGTCCGAGGGATTCGGCCACGTCGAGTGCCGCGGTGACCGCAGCCTCGTCGGTGACGTCTGCAGCCGCGAAGCGGACCCGGTCGCCAAGTTCCTTGGCGATGGCTTCACCGTTGGACGACGGAAGGTCGATAATGACGACGCTGGCACCGTCGGCAAGAAGGGCTTTGGTCGTAGCCAGGCCGAGGCCGGATGCTCCACCGGTGACGACGGCGACGCTGTCGTTGACGATCATGAGAGTTCCTTTCGAAAGGTTATGTGTTTCAGATGCGTTCGATGATTGTGGCGTTGGCCATGCCGGCGCCCTCGCACATGGTCTGCAATCCGTAGCGTCCGCCGGTGGCCTCGAGGTGGTTGACCATCGTGGTCAGCAGACGAGTACCCGAGGACCCCAGGGCATGGCCGAGTGCAATCGCGCCGCCCCACGGGTTGAGCTTTGCCGGGTCGGCGCCGAACTCGTGAGCCCAGGCGAGTGGAACGGGAGCGAAGGCTTCGTTGACCTCGTAGGTGTCGATGTCGTCGATGCTCAGACCCGCGCGAGCGAGCACCTTGTGGGTGGCTGGGATGGGTGCGGTGAGCATGAAGATCGGGTCATCGCCCGCAACGGAGAAGGAATGGAAACGAGCTCGCGGCGTCAGCCCTAGCTTCGACGCCATTTCTTCGCTCATGATCAGTGCTGCGGACGCGCCGTCGGTGAGCGGCGACGAGTTACCGGGAGTGATCGACCACTGCGCCTCGGGGAAGCGCTGCGCGTACTTCTCCGAGTAGAACGACGGCTTCAAACCGGCGAGTCCCTCGGCGGTAGTAGACGCGCGAACCGTCTCGTCGACGATATGCGAGACGGTCTCACCGGCGGCGTTGGTCACCGAGATCGGCAGAATCTCCTTGTCGAAGAGCCCCTTCGCCGCTGCCTCTGCTGCCCGCTGGTGGGACTGCGCGGAGAATGCGTCGAGAGCGTCGCGGTCAAGCTTCCACTTGGCGGCGATCAATTCTGCAGAGATTCCCTGGTTGACCAGGCCTTCGGGGTAGCGAGCCGCGACGCCCGGACCGGAAGCGTCCTTCCCCATCGTCGTGGTACCCATCGGGACACGACTCATGGATTCGACGCCTGCCGCGATCACGATGTCGTAGGCCCCGGCGATCACGCCCTGCGCCGCAAAGTGCGCAGCTTGCTGACTTGATCCGCACTGGCGATCAATCGTGGTGGCGGGTACCGACTCGGGGAATCCGGCCGAGAGGACCGCGCTGCGGGTGATGTTGAGCGCCTGCTCACCGGCCTGGCCGACGCAACCGCCGATCACGTCGTCCACCAGGGCGGGGTCGAGGCCGTTTCGCGAGGTGATGGAACGCAGAACGTGGGCCATCAGTTCGACAGGGTGCGTCCCGGACAGTGCTCCGCCCGGCTTTCCCTTGCCGGACGCGATCCGGACTACATCGACGATCACTGCCTTGGTCATCTTCGTTCCCTTCGAGGACGTGCATTGCTGGGGCGGTCCGGCACCCGTGTTTCGTGGCGCCGGGTACCGGACCGAGATCGAGGGAGCACCCTGACTTAGCGCTCGCTAAAGAACTACCACCGACTTGATCCTCTCGTCAAGAGGGGGCCTCCGAACTCGAAACAAATGCGGCCGACTAAAAGCTGGGCGATCAGTGACCTCGCCTGGCCCACGCCATTCATTAGTACTTTCGAATGATAGGTTTTCAATCTTCGCCCGAAATGTCCGGAATCGGATAACCTTCCGCCACAAGCAATCCAAGCCACAGGGGATTCGGGGCGTGGCACCAATCGATGACAACCGCAGGGGGACTGACCGGGAGGTTTGGCGTGGACCTGCGATACGTTGCCTTCACGCGTGCCGACCCGCATTTCTACGACCGAATCAGAACGGTCACCCGACCAGATACATCAACTGACCAGCACTTTATCCCCGCGAAGTCGGTGGATTGGTCGCTCTGGCGGCGCGGTCCCCAAAGTGGACCGTGGAACTACTTCCAACCGCCCGACGGTCTGCTGCCAGAACAAGGATGGAAGATTCACTGCTCCGCTACCCGAGCCAACGCGCAGGAGCTGCTCGATACCGTTTCCGTGTATTGCGGTCACAATCATGTGCCGTTCAAATTTCTTCGGACGGCAGCAGACCTCATGTTGTCCAACAGCAAGCAGGCCAATCGAACTTCCAGCGGAAAATTCATCACGATCTATCCGGCGGATGGTGTTGCCACACAACGTGTCATCACCGAACTGGACAAGCTTGTCGCCGGTGCCGACGGGCCGTACATCCTCAGCGATGTGCGATGGAACCGGGGACCGCTCTACTTACGGTACGGCGCGTATCTGCCCATGCAGACCTACGATTCATTCGGCGATCGCGTCCCGGCAATTCGGCGTCCTGACGGATCGCTCGAACCCGATGTGCGCGGCACTTCCTTCAGAACTCCGGACTGGGTACAAATCCCGGACTTCGTTCGCGCGCAGCAAGACAAGCTGAAATCACATGACGAATTCCCCTATTCGATCAATGAAGCCCTGCACTTCAGCAACAGCGGGGGGATCTACTCCGCATTCGACGACGCCGGCATCGATCTGGTCATCAAAGAAGGCCGTCCCTTTACCGCCCCGGACGCAAACGGCCGGTACGCAATCGACCGCATCCGTAACGAGTACGACAAGTTGACTCACCTTGCCGACAACCCGTACACACCTTCTGCGATCAGCTTGTTCGAGCGCGAGGGACACCACTTCCTTGTCACCGAGCGCGCTGCCGGCACTCCCCTGAATCAGGAAGTTGCGCTCCGTCACCCACTGATACGTGCGGACCAGACACTCAGTTCCCGAACGGAATACAGAACCTGGGCACTCGACATTGCACAACAGTTGACTACCGCAGTCGAGAGCTTCCACAACGCCGGAATCGTTCATGCCGATCTTCACCCTGGCAACGTCATGTGCTCACCGTCCGGTATTCGGTTCATCGACTTCGAGATGGCCCACAACATCGACGAGCATCCGCCCCGGTCCACCGGAGCCCCCGGATACACAGCACCTCGACAGTTGACAGGAATCGCGGCGGATCGATACTCGTTGGGATGCATCGAGCTGGGACTCTTTGTCCCACTTACTACATTGCTCCCTCTCGATTGCAACAAGATTCCCGAACTCATCGACTATGCGGTGTCTCGATTCGATCTTCCTCGTGCCTTCGGTGCCTCGCTCTATTCGATGCTCGACGTACAGGCGCCGGAGCCGGAGAATCGCCCGCATCGTTGGGACACGTCGCCCGGGGAAAACCTGCAACGGGCGGCCGCTCTATTGCGCTGCGGCATCCTCGCCTCGCTTGATCTCTCCCGCCCTGATCGACTCTTTCCCGGTGACATCGCCCAGTTCGAAGTGAACGGTTACGGCATTGCTCACGGCTCGTGCGGAAACCTACTCGCCGATGATCTTCCCACCGACACCTTGGAGACAGTTCTGGAATGGACTGAACATCAAGTTGATTCGGATACGCAACCACAGTTCGGTTTCTTCGACGGGCTCGCGGGTGCGGTGCACACCTTTCGGCATCACGGGCGACATTCGACAGCCGACAGGTGGGTCGAGACTTTGCGTCGAGCCCCACTCGACGACATCGACTCCAGCCTTTTCAGCGGCCTTTCCGGAATCGGTTGCCTCCTACTCGAGGAATCGGTTTCACGACCGACTGTGTCACCCACTCTCGCTGTCGTGACCGAGACTCTGCGCGAACGAATTTCAGCTGCTCGCTTGCATGTCCGCGACGCCGGCGGAACACCTTGGGCAGTGGCCGGCCGAGGTGGGCTGATGCGGGGACCGAGCGGACAAGCACTGTTCTGGACTCGCCACTACGAACTGAGTGGTGATCCTCGATCGCTGGAACACGCACGCCAGCTCGTCGACATCGATCTGTCTGTGATGTCGATGTGCCCTGACGGGTCGATGCAGCTGAGAGAGGAGCGCCGGACGATGCCGTATCTCGGATCCGGGTCTGTCGGTGTGGGCCTGGTACTTCTACAACTTCTGCGCCATGTCGACGAACCGCGTTACGCAGCTGCGGTGCGTGCGATATCCCGCGCCGCCACAGTCGAATTCACTGCCCAAGCCGGACTACTCAACGGGCGAGCCGGGCTGATTCTGTTTCTCAGCGAACTCTCCAAGACTCCATACGCCGGCGCCGATTGTGAACAGACGCTTGCACAGCAGTTTCAGCTTCTGGGCTTGCACAGCCTCAATCACGCAGGAGGCCTGCACTTTCCAGGTGAACAGAACCTGAGACTCTCGACAGACTGGGCAACCGGATCTGCAGGAATACTGGCGTTGCTCCGATATACCCGATCGGCAACTGCCCGACAGTCGTTTCCACTGATGTGCGCGTCGAACTGCCACATCGCCTAGTTGTTCGGAAAGTTATCACCCCGGAAGATTGGAGCACAGAAGCATCAGGCCAAAAATCTGAAATGGAATCAGCACCGCAAGACAATTCGATCGATCAAATCCATCGGTAAACATGCCGATCAACAAAGGAAATGACAATGGACGCTATTCTCTCCCTTCAAGATCTGTCAGTCGCCGCCGGCAACGTCGGAGACGCAGGCCAACTCGAGCAGAACGCGGCAATCAGTTCGCTCAGTTTCTTCTGCCTCTGACCTCAGGCCGATACCTCGGAGCAAGTCCGGGGTATCGGCTTTCGCAATCAGTGCGAATCGTCAAACGGACAGTATTGTTTCATCATGAGACGCATACACACTTCACCGAGCTGCATTCGCCGATGATGTGCGCGACCTGGCGGCAATGCCGAGGGCAGATCGTATGGTCATCGGTGGTGATATTCCTTCTGATCCTGACAACGGCGATTTCAGGTTGGTTCGTTCAGCGTTCGGGCGAGAGTTGGGACTTCGGCGACATCTGCTCACGCTGGTACGACGGAGGTGGCAGTTGCCGCTCCGACGCCGCCTTGACCTTCACGGCGCTTTTCGTACTCCTACTACCGTTCGCCTCAGGAATGCTGGTCGGCGTCACCACATTCGCCCGAGACTTCGAGCGGAGTGTCTGGTGGTTTGAGTTTCAATAGCTGTCAACGACAAGATGAGGGAACCGGTACCATCCGCCCCCGATGTCTTCCAGCCGGAGCTGATTGAAGGTCTTGTCGGACACACCATCGGGTGCGTACACCCAGCCGGGATTGTCCAAGATGTCCAAACCATCTCGTGCGTCATAGAAATAGACGTGGCCTTCACTGCTGACGTTGGCATAGGAGATATCGAATCTGCCGATTCGTAGATCACGATGATACCCATCGGAATAGGGATCGTCAGGTTCTTGAAGTAGTTGCTGTGCAACGGTTTCGAAGTCTGCCCGATACTGATCGAAATGTGGCTGCCCCGCGGCCGCGATCCCGAGTGCGATCACCACGAGAACCGGAACAGCGACATCGGACCACGACCATCGGCGTCGCTGCCACCAGCACACTCCGAGCAGCACGATTGCAACACTCGCCGTGAGGACCCAGAGAACGACCGCACCGGCGATCGAGAGTGCACTATCCGCAGGTTCGGGCCAGGTGAGATGGCATTTCGCTGCGACATACATCGCCGAAGCCGACGCTGCGATAAGTGCGTTTACCAAAGCAACCCAACGAAGAGCACCGGACCTTCTCGTTGCCTGCGAGTTCGACACTGCCTGATCCATTCGATGAGAATAGCGAGCTGTTTGTCGCGGACTAGCAGTAACCACTTCCCCGATCTCACGATCGATTGTTTCTCGGCACGGAGAAAGTGTCCACGGTGCTATCTTTGCTGACTATGGGAGGCAGGGCTGCGAGGATGGTCGATTTTAACTACCGATGTCAGGAGAGTTCGGCGACTCCCAAAGTCGACAGGTCAATTTTGAGCACGGCTGGATTCGGTGGATCGCAGCAACCAATACCATCGTCACCTCATGATGACGTGACTGTTGCGGGCGGGTCGTGAAGATTCGATTATTACGAGCAAGCCAAGCGTCTTTAGCAATATCGCTGATCGCACTAACCTTGGTCTATTTGTTGGACGCATTTTCTTTGCGCCTCCAACATCAGCCCAGCTGGTGCATTGATCACTATGGAATCCCATCACGATTCAATTATCTCCTTCCCAGCCGGGCTGAGAGGGTAGCGGCAGGAATTACAGACTTCTGGGGATGGTTCCCTCCCGGCATGAGCTGTACATTCACTGATGCAGTGACCAAAGAAAGCGAAACGGTGGCACCGGCCGCGGACAGGTCGTACATCGTCGTCGTTCTTGTGACGCTGATCATGATCTCGGCTGTCGGCGTATTGTTCGGCCGCCGGAAGCGCTGAAGATTGGTTCTGGCTCGGGACTGCAGATGCGCACTCGACACCAGACCGATGAGTAACAAATCGGTGTCCGTCGCATCCGGCGCTTCCACTACTCGTCGATCTTCGCGAATCCACCGGCCGTGTTCGAGGGTATTTCTTGCGGTCCTGGTGGTCTTCGTTCCCATCACGCTGGCGATTACACGCCTGGGCCTGGTGCTCGGCTGGACCCATACGCTTGCCGGGGACAGGCGGCAACATGATCGACGCCGATTACACAATGTGCTGGGGCTCAGACAATTCCGACGTGATGCTGTTGAGCTCCGGATTGATGGTGGCGCTCGCACTCGTCGGCGCACGTGGACTACGTCGGCGACCCGCCTATAACCGAATGTCCGAAATGTCGAAATCGATTTGATAGCAGCAATTTTCGATCCAACATTCTCTTGTGTTCGAAACTTTGTTCGATTAAACTTTCGGCATGGACAGTCGGGGAGCGTGGCAGCTGGATGGCGAGGACCTCAAGGGTGAGGTTCTCGATCTGGTGCGCGCCCGGCACGAGTTGCAGTCGCGGATGGTGTTGCTGATCGTGGAGATGTTTTCCCGTGAGGTTCTTGGCGGGAAGGGTTTTCGGGCGATCGCGCAGTGGTTGCATGGTTCGACGAATCTGGAGATCGGTGAGTGCAGTCTGTTGGTCAGTCTGGCGCGGTTGTTGATGCTCGAACCGGTTGTCGCGGATGCGTTTCATCGTGGTGACGTTGATGCGTTGAAGGCGCGGCAGGTGGCGTCGTTTTGTCAGCATCCGCCCAAGAACATGACCCTGGCGGATGTGGACAGGGCTCGCGGGATTCTGTTGGGGTTGGCGTCGCAGAACATTGCGGATTGTGATGCGGTGCGGGCGGCGATCCGGCGGATCGAGAAGCAGTACGGCAAGCGTGAGGACGGCGTTCCGGTCGGCGAGGATTCCGAGCGTAACGAGTTCTACGCGTCGAAAGGTTTGTACGGGCGGGTGACCGTGAAGGGTGATCTGGATGCGGTGAACGGGGCCCGTCTGATCACGTTGCTGTCGAGTCTGTCGGCTCCGACACCGGAAAAAGACGGCGTGAAGGACACACGCACGCCTGCATTACGGCGTGCGGACGGGTTCTGCGAATTGTTGCGCCGGTACGAGCGGGCGGGGTTGGGTCCGATCGAGGGCGGGGTGAAACCGCACATCACGGTGACTGCGTCGGCAAAAGACATGACGGACCTGCAAGCGTTGAAAGACCTCTTGCCGTCCACCGAAGAACTGGGTTTCGCGTGGACGGATTGGGTGGGCCCCATCAGTATCGACACCGCACGGATGTTGGCCTGCGACTGCACGGTCACCCGGATTTTGTTGGATGAGAATGGTGTTCCGCTCGACTGCGGCAAGGAAGCGAGAACGGCGACAGTTCCGCAGCGGCGGGCTCTTGCGGTTCGTGATGGTGGGTGCGCGTTTCCGGGGTGCGGGACACCGCCGGGGTGGTGCGATGCCCATCATATTGTTCACTGGAACGATGGTGGCCCAACAGATCTCGACAACCTGATCTTGTTGTGCGGTCATCACCACCGGACGATGCACCACACCGAATGGCGGGTGGAGATCGGACCGGATCGGAAAACGGTGTTCTATCCACCGATGTCGATCGATCCGTATCAACAGCCGATCGGCGGGAACAGCCCACCCACAGCGGCGTGAATCGCGACAATCGAATACATCAGCACCGGGGACGAACCATGCCCCGGTGCTGGTGCACGTTTCTGGTCAGATCCCAACCCCTCAAATCCCAGCCCCTCAGATCCCAGCCCTTCGCACGAGAGCGTCAGTGGCAGAAGGGGATACAACGTCAATCGCTCGTAACAGCCCCGCGTACCGCGGATACAGCTCGACGGGACGCGTATTGATCGCCCTCAAGATCCACGATGCAGCTTGATCGGCCGTCAGCGCCGGTTGGCTCACGTAATCCGCCGTCGGCGCGATCATCGGTGTTCGTATGAGTGGGAATTGCACTGTGGTGACATCGACACCGGTGCCGTGACATTCCGCGCCGAGGCTTCGGCCGAATGCACTGAGAGCAGACTTCGACGCGTGATAGGCACTGAACCTCGGCATCACGCCCGCAGTGACTCCCCAGGTTCCGACGTTGATGATGTGTCCGGACTTCGCCTCGAGCATCGCGGGCAGTAGCCGCAACGTCAGTCTTGTCGGCCCGAAGTAGTTCAGCGCCATGGTGCGCTCGTAGTCATGGAATCGGTCGACCGAATCCAACGCGGTACGCCGGATCGAGCGACCCGCATTGTTGACGAGGATGTCGACCGACCCGAATCGATCCGCGATCGTCTCCGCGAGTTCGTCAACGGCTTCACCGCGGGAGAGGTCCGCAGGCACGATGTGTGCCCATCCTCCCCTGCGGTGAATCTCGTCCCGTACGTGTTCGAGGTTTTCCTCACCGCGCGCGACCAGGATCATCTCGGCTCCCCGACGAGCCAAGAGATGAGCTGTCGCCTCACCTATCCCCGAGGAAGCTCCTGTCAGAACGATCGTCTTGTCGGAGAGCGTGACGCCGCGTGACGGAACAAGGGAGCGCAGACGCGTCGGCGGACTCAATGCAAGATTGCTGAGAATCGATCTGATCACGTCGGCCTCGGTTCGATCTTCGCGTGCGATTCGGTGCGAACCCGTCCCTGAACAGCCCACTTCGGACGCACCGCGGAAATTACTCAAAAGTAAGTTATGGCGCCGTTTCGGCCGTGTCAAGAATTCGTCGGGATTCAGGAGTATCTGCCACTAGCTTTTCCTGATACCTCGGGTTACATTAAATCCAGACCGAGTGCCAGCGATCACACAACCGGCCCTCGATTCCACCGAACACCGCGAGAAATACCAGCGGTGACCGAAACGAAGAGGAGACGCCATGACGCTCACATCGCCGCTCGACAAGCGCGGAGAAGCATCCGACGACTCGTACAACGAGACGCTTCGACTCCTGTCCGAGGGCTCGGTGCACAAGCACTTCGACCCGTACCTCGACATCGACTGGGACTCCCCCGAGTTTGCCGTCGTCCCGAACGATCGCCGCTGGATCCTCCCGGCCGAGACTGACCCGCTGGGCGCACACCCGTGGTACCAGTCGCAGTCCGAGGCCAGGCAGATCGAAATCGGCATGTGGCGCCAGGCCAATGTCGCGAAGGTCGGTCTCCAATTCGAGAACATCCTGATCCGCGGCATGATGCAGTACGTCTTCTCACTGCCCAACGATTCGGCCGAGGCGCGCTACTGCACGCACGAGTCGGTCGAAGAGTGCAACCACACGATGATGTTCCAGGAGATGGTCAACCGCATCGGTGCCGACGCTCCCGGGATGAGCCGTCCGATGAAGATGCTTGCACCCTTCATCCCCCTCGCTGCGGGTCCGTTCCCCGAACTGTTCTTCGTCGGTGTCCTCGCCGGTGAAGAGCCCATCGACCACATTCAGAAGAGCATCCTGCGCGCCGGCGGCCAGATCCACCCGATCATGCAGTCGGTCATGGCCATCCACGTAGCCGAGGAAGCGCGTCATATCTCGTTCGCGCACAAGCTTCTGAGCCGCCGCATCCCGCTGATGTCACGCCCGAACCGGTTTGTCCTCTCGCTGCTGTTCCCGATCGTCATGCGCATTCTCTGTGACGCCATCGTCATCCCGCCGAAGTCCTTCTGGAAGCAGTTCGACATCCCGAAGTCCGTGAAGAAGGACCTGTTCTGGGATCTGCCCGAGTCGCGCCAGACCCTGCGCAACTACTTCGGTGACGTCCGCATGCTGGCCACCGACACCGGCCTGATGAACCGTGCCTCGCGCCTGGTGTGGAAGGCCTGCAAGATGGACGGCCGCGCATCACGCTTCCGTAGCGAACCTCACCGCAGCTCGCACAACGCCGCCGCGTAGCTCCCGGACAGTCGAGATCGGACTCATAGCGCCATGCCACACGTAGTCACGCAGTCCTGTTGCAGCGACGCCTCGTGCGTCTACGCCTGCCCGGTCAACTGCATCCATCCGACGCCGGACGAGCCGGACTTCCTCACCGCCGAGATGCTGCACATCGATCCGCAGGCCTGCGTCGACTGCGGCGCATGCGTCTCGGCCTGCCCGGTCGACGCCATCGTCCCCGAGTCGAAGCTGACCGACCCGCAGCGAGTCTTCCTGTCCATCAATTCGGACTTCTACAAGGAAGAGCGACCCAGGCCGCTTCTCGCCAAGGTCATCCCGGCAGCCCACGTCGACAAGGGCCGACCGCCGTTGCGCGTTGCGATCGTCGGTTCCGGACCGTCGGCGATGTACGCCGCGGACGAGTTACTGACTCAGCCTGACGTGCAGGTCAACGTCTTCGATCGCCTTCCTGTGCCTTACGGCTTGGTTCGCGCCGGCGTTGCTCCGGACCATCAGAAGACCAAGCAGGTCACTCGCTTGTTCGACAAGATCGCCGCACAAAAGGGTTTCGAGTTCTACCTCAACGTCGAGATCGGCAAGCACATCTCGCACAGCGAACTGCTCGAAAATCACCATGCGGTGCTCTACGCAGTCGGCGCTTCGTCCGACCGTGGTCTCGGCATTCCGGGCGCTGATCTGCCTGGCACGGCCTCGGCCACCGACTTCGTGGCCTGGTACAACGGCCACCCCGATCACGCCGACGACGTCTTCGACCTCTCGCATCGCCGCGCGGTCATCATCGGAAACGGAAATGTCGCGCTCGACGTCGCTCGCATTCTGACGGCCGATCCCGAGAAGTTGGCCGGTACCGACATCTCCGCTCACGCACTCGCCGCTCTGCGGAAGAGTCGCGTCGAAGAAGTTGTCATCGTGGGTCGACGCGGAATCGCGCAGTCCGCGTTCACGGTCCCCGAGTTCACCGGCCTGATGGCACTGCCGGACATCGAACTCTCTGTCGGACCCGACGACATGGTTCTCGACTCGGCCACCGAAGAACTGGCAAAACGCGGCGAACTCCCGCATGCCGTCGAGCAGAAGTTGCGTCTCCTCGAAGCCCTGAAGAACCGCGATCACGTCGACGTCGGCAACAAGCGCATCACGTTGCGCTACCTGCTCACGCCGACCTCGATCACCGGCGACGATCAGGTCAGCGGAATCGAGTTCGCTCGCAACGCTCTTGTCGACGCCAACGGAACCGTGCAGATCGAAGCAACCGGCGATACCGAGACCATCGATACCGGCTTGGTCCTCACCTCGATCGGCTACCGCGGAGTGCCCATCCCCGGCGTCCCGTTCGACGAGCGTGCGTCGGTCATTCCGAACGAGAACGGCCGAGTCCTCGAAGCTCCGAACGGTGATCCCGCCACCGGGGTCTACGCGACCGGTTGGATCAAGCGCGGACCGAGTGGGTTCATCGGCACCAACAAGTCCTGCGCGCAGGAAACGATCAGGATGCTCGTCGACGACTTCAACGACGGACGCCTGACCAACCCGGTCGCCGACGACTCCGCAGTCGATCGTCTGGTCCGGGCGCGACAGTCCGACGTCGTCGACCGCGAGGGCTGGCATGCCATCGACAAGGCGGAACTGGAACGCGGCGCTGCGCACGACCGTGTCCGCGAAAAGGTTCTGGATCAGGTCGAGATCACCTCCATCCTCGACGCTGCGGCCCGGGTGAAACCGGCGCGTCGATTCGGTCGACCCGTTCGCGCTCGCTGATCCGCTACAGGTAAACAGCTACTTTCACGCACACGGCCCCGCCTGCAGACTCGTCTGCCCGGCGGGGCCGTCTGCGTTCCGGCAGCGTCCCACTCAGCGAAAATTTTTGCCCGTCAGCGGCCGAAATCGTGTAATACTGCAACCTGTTCCAGTAAGCGGCACAGCGGGCCCACGATCCCCCGGATCAGGCTCGCCAACCAGATGAGGATTGCATGAGCGAGACTGCAACGCCGGCGCCGAACGGGAGTGTGACGCCTGCAGTAGAGGGTTGGTTCACCACCGGCGACGAACCTGCTCTGATCGGCACGAAGTGCCAATCCTGCGGCACCATTTCCTTCCCTCGTGAGGCGACGTTCTGCAAGAACCCGAGCTGCTTCAGCGAGGAGTTCGACGATGTGGAACTCTCCCGTAGCGGCACTGTCTGGTCGTACACCGACGCGCAGTACCAGCCCCCGCCGCCGTACATCCCGCGCTCGGATCCGTACGAGCCTTTTGCTCTCGCAGCAGTCGAACTGCCCGAGGGCATCGTCATCCTCGGCCAGGTGGCCGACGGATTCGGCGTCGACGATCTCAAGGTCGGCAATACCGTCGAATTGGTTGTCGAGCCGCTGTACACCGACGAAACCGGAGTACGTACGACGTGGCGATGGAAGCCTGTCGCCGCAGCTGATCAGGAGTTGCAGTCATGAGCAAGGACGTCGCAGTACTCGGTGTCGGTATGCACCCCTGGGGCAAGTGGGGGCAGTCGTTCGTGAAATACGGCGTTGCGGCCGCTCGCGCCGCGCTCGCCGATTCGGGTGTGAATTGGCAGGATGTCGACTTCATCGTCGGCGGCGAGACCGTCCGCAACGGGTACGGCGGATACGTCGCCGGAGCCACCTTCGCGCAGGCACTCGGCTGGAACGGCGCTCGCGTCGCCACGTCGTACGCCGCGTGTGCGACGGGAGCCCAGGCACTCGACACCGCTCGCGCACGAATCCTGGCCGGCCTCAGCGAAGTTGCCCTGGTCGTCGGCGCCGACACCACGCCGAAGGGCTTCCTCGCTCCCGTCGCCGGTGAGCGTTGGGACGACCCGGACTGGCTGCGCTTCCGCCTCATGGGTATGACCAACCCGGCGTACTTCGCGCTCAACGCGCGTCGTCGCATCGACCTCTACGGCGCCACCGCGGAGGATTTCGCCAACGTGAAGGTCAAGAACGCCAGGCACGGGCTGAGCAATCCGAATGCGCGCTACCGCAAGGAAGTCACCGTCGAGAACGTGTTGGCCTCCCCCGTGGTGTCCAATCCCCTTCACCTGCTCGACATCTGCGCGACGTCCGACGGCGGCGCCGCAATCTTGCTGACGTCGATGGAATACGCCCGCAAGATGGGCATCGCGGAACCTGTTCGCATCAAGGCTATTTCGACGGTCACGCCGACGTTCCCCCAGACGATCATGGACATGCCGAACTTCTCCACCGATTCCAGCTCCGCCGTTCCCGCTCCGGAGCGCACGTTCAAGGAATCCATCGGCTACGCCGCATACGAAGAAGCCGGGATCTCTCCCGAGGACGTCGACGTCGCCGAAGTCTACGACCTCGCTACCTCCGTGGAACTGGACTGGATCGAAGACCTTGCCCTCTGCAAGCGGGGCGAGGCCGAGCACCTCCTGCGTGCGGGTGACACCAGTATCGGAGGCCGCATCCCGGTCAATCCGTCCGGCGGTCTCGCGTGCTTCGGCGAAGCCGTTCCCGCACAGGCACTTGCGCAGGTGTGCGAGCTCACTTGGCAGCTTCGTGGACAGGCCGAAGGCCGTCAGGTCGAAGGCGCCCGCATCGGTATCACCGCCAACCAAGGTCTGTTCGGACACGGCTCCTCGGTAATCGTTTCCGCCTGACCCTGTTCTACTTTCGTGGCGGTCGCACACTCACCCGTGAGCGGCCGCCACGATCACGTCTGCCACTGCCCCTGGCCGGGAAACCAGCGATGCGTGCGAGGTCGGGAGTTCGCTGGTGTTCGCGCCCATCCGGTTTGCCATGAACCGCTGCGCCGATGCTGGGATCACGCGATCCTCACCGGCAACCAGATACCAGCTCGGTGTGTTCGCCCACGACGGTGGCCCGCCGAGCTCGAGGTTCGCCCACAAAGCCGCAGACTTCTGATGCGCCAACATCGTTGCCGCTGTCTCGTCGGAAACATCCTGAGCGAAGACGGAATGGAAATACTCGTCCGTGACGTAGCCGTCGGCGTTCTTCCCGCCGATCGCGTGAGGATCGTCGACGATCTTCAATCCCAGAGCCGGAGGAAGCAATTGGCTGCCAGGAAACCTGATGGGATCGATCGTGATCTGCACCGGCTCACCCTGAACCGGAGCAAACGCCGCGATGTACACCAACGACTGCACCTTCGGGTCGTGAACATTGGTGATCACCGCGCCGCCGTACGAGTGTCCGACGAGCACGACAGGTCCGTCGATGTCCGCAACCGTCTTCTCGATCACGGACGCGTCGTAAGCGGGCCCGCGTAGAGGATTGTCCGGCGTCACGACGCGATAGCCACGCGAGCGTAGGTCGGCGGCAACGCCGTCCCAACTGGTCGCGTCGGCAAAAGCGCCGTGGACGAGAACGACGGTTGGCTTGGGGCTCGCCACCGCAGCGCCGGAGCCGAAGATCACTCCAGCCGCGACTGTCATGAGTAACGCCAGAACTGCGGTGAATACACGTGAGATCTTCATGCGTTTCCTTCACTCTCGTCGAAAAGCGAGAAACTGCGGTAGGCCGGGACACGCCCGTTTCGATCCTAGAAATACCTGCTGCGACGGACGTGACTGTCCGTGCAGACTTTTGAGCTCACACTGCACAACTTCTGGTTGAGCGTCCGCATCGCGGGGTATCAGGGCTGCATGGCTTTGCTCCTGGATACTTCCGTGTTGGAGCCTGACCAACGCGCGGACGCCTTTGTCGACGCGATGGGTCGTGCCTCGGTCCCGTGTGCAATCCACTTGGAGAACCCGGAACGGGTGAGCGCGAGAATGAACGTGTGGAACCTCGGTGCAGCATCACTGTTCCGCTCCGAGTCGACCGGTATGCGGTTGACCCGAACACCACGTCACGTCCGGTCCGCGTCGATGCCCGTCCTTGCGATTGCCCTGCAGGAGATCGGGATCGGCCATCTAGATCAGCACGACGAACAACGCAGAGTGCCCGCCGGTGAGCTGTTGATGACGGACCTGACGTCGACCTACGATTTCTCCTGGCCGGGAACGGGCGCTTCCCAGTGCCTCTACGTTCCGATGGATCGGCTGGGACTGCCGATCGACACCGTGCGGGACGCAGCTACCCGGCCTCATCACAGCAATCTGTACCCCGTGATGATCGCGCACGTTCGTGAATTGTTCCGCAGCGCCGCTCTGTTGGAGACCGATCCTGCCGCCGAACAATTGGGCGAGGCCTCGATCGAACTCGCACGTGCTTTGGTCGCTTCGATCGCACATGCGAATCCTGACGCATCCGCTCCGAGATCGGCCCTTGCCATGACTTCGATCCGTCGATACATCCGTGAACACCTTCACGATCCGACACTGAATCCCGCACGAATTGCTCAAGCCCACAACATCTCACTGCGACAGCTGTACAAGATCTGCTCGGACAACGGCTTTCGGATCGAACAGTGGATCATCACCCAGCGCCTGCAGAAGGCTCGGGACGAACTGGCTCGACCCGCTACCGTCGATCTGCCGATCGCGACCGTTGCGCACCGGGCGGGGTTTGTCGACGCCGGACACTTCAGCCGACGCTTTCGACAGGCCTACGGGCTGAGCCCGACTCGTTGGCGTCAGCTCCGCGATTGAAGCAGCGCCACAACGTCTGACTGACCACGACTTTCGGCATTGTCCAACGCGGTCTTCCCCGATGCATCCCGGATCGAGGGATCTGCCCCCGCGTCGAGAAGCTGAGTGATCACGTCGATATAGCGCACCGAACCATCGCCGTACACAACGGCTTCGAGTAGCGCCGTCCACCCGGGATCGTTGACGTGATTGACCGGAACCCCGGCAGCGATCAGCATCCGGACGCTCTCGACATGCGCGTGTTCACTCGCGGGAATCAGCGCCGTACCGCCGTAACGGTTCACGCTGTCGACGTCCGCGCCGTGGGCGAGCGTGAGCGCCAGAATCTCGTTCAAACCCTCGGCTCCGGAATACAGGAAGGCCGAATCCTGCATGGAATCCTTCGCGTTCACGTCTGCTCCGGCAAGAATCAACGTAGAAGCCGCAGCGACAGCGTCGTTCTTGGCGGCCTCGACGAGTGGAGTCCGTTCGCCCTCGCCGCGAGCTTCGATGTTCGCGCCCGAAGCCAGGGCCGCGGTGATCGCTGCCGGATCATTGCGGTCCACCGCATCGAAGAGCGCCCGTTCGGATTCCGGCGTCGATGGCGGCTTTACGCCCGTAATCGATACAGCTGCCGCTGTCGTCGCTGACGCGGCGATCGTCGACGTCACCGGGGTGTCGGACGAACTGCAGCCGGCCAACGCCCCGGTCACTGATACCGCGAGGATAACGCAGACGAGGGCAGACCTACCCGGAAGCGCCGTCACAGCGGATTACTTTCTTGGACAAGAGTTTCAAGCGTCAGCCTAACGGCGTCGAGATGTTCGGCCATCGCTCTGGAGGCGTGGTCGTAGCTGCCGGATGCGATTCCTTCGACTATTCGTTCGTGTTCCTCGTTCGACCTTTCCTGGCGACCGGCAACAAGATTGAGTGTCTCGGACTGCCTTGTCAACGCTTCACGAATATCGACGATTACCGACTCGAAGACCCGATTCCTACTGGCTTTCGCGATCAGTCCGTGGAACTGCGCATCGAGTGCGACCCATACGAGCGGATCATCCTCGTCACGCATCTGCTGGACCAGTCCGCGGAGGGCCGTCAGTTCCTCCGCTGTGTGCCGTTGGGCAGCCCATCCTGCGGCCGGAATTTCGACATGCGGCCGCGCTTCGACCAACTCGTTGGCCGCGTAGCTGCCGAAGTCGAGGTCTCGCGCTATCGAATCGCTGACGACGAAGGTGCCGAGCCCGGATTTCGTCTCGGTGAGCCCGAGGGCATGGCACGAGCGCAGGGCTTCACGGATGACCGATCGACTGACCCCGTGTCTTTCGGCCAGGGACGCCTCGGACGGGAGACGCTCTCCGACTGCCAGTTCGCCGGAGGTTATTGCGGCACGGAGGTCGGCGAGAACCGCCTCGGCAGCACTCACCCGCGAGGCGACGGGTCGCCTGGTGGCCCAGCTGTCTGACAGGTTCATGCCGTCATTGTTGCGACTGCCGAAGTCCCGCGTCAAACATCGCACTTGATGAAGGGTTGACGTGCCGGAGTGAGCGAGGTAACAATTACACCTGTCAGACAGCCTGATAGCCCGATAGCAGGGCGGGACTATAACTCGACCGTCAGCGCTGCGATCCCGAAATACACCCACCGCGGAGAGTGATGCTTGCGCGAAGAGACACGAGGAATTGATCAAGTGCTCGAAACGCGAACAGAACACGATCTGCTCGGCGATCGCGAGGTTCCAGCCGATTCGTACTGGGGTATCCACACCTTGCGCGCAATGGAGAACTTCCCGATCACTGGTCGAACAATCTCCACGAACCCGCATCTGATCCGCGGCATCGCTTACGTCAAGTGGGCCGCAGCCAGCGCAAACGAAAAGCTGGGCATCCTCGACCGCCCGCGCGCGGAGGCCATCTCACAGGCATGCAAGGAGATCGTGGACGGGCGGTGGCACGAACAGTTCGTGGTGGACGTCATCCAGGGTGGCGCCGGCACGTCGACGAACATGAATGCGAACGAGGTCATCGCCAATCGCGCGTTGGAAATCCTCGGCCACCAGCGCGGCGACTACGAACGGCTTCACCCCAATGAACACGTGAACCTGAGCCAATCGACCAACGACGTCTACCCCACGGCCGTGAATATCTCGACGATCTTCGCGATCGATGACCTGCTGGATGCACTTCTTACACTCCAGAACGCATTCACGACCAAATCTCTTCAGTTCGCCGACACAGTGAAGATGGGACGCACCCAACTGCAGGACGCCGTGCCGATGACCCTGGGTCAGGAGTTCGGGACCTACGCGGTCATGATCGAGGAGGATCGGGCGCGTCTGGCTGAGGCCGCTCTTCTCGTTCACGAGATCAACCTCGGTGCGACTGCTATCGGCACTGGCCTCAACGCACCCGCCGGCTACGCCGAGATGGCCTGTTCCGACCTGGGCGCACTGACCGGACTGCCGCTGGTGTTGGCAACGGATCTTGTCGAAGCGACCCAAGACGTGGGCCAGTTCGTCCACCTCTCCGGCGTCCTCAAGCGGGTCGCTGTGAAGTTGTCCAAGGTGTGCAACGATCTCCGGCTGCTCTCTTCGGGCCCGCGAGCCGGATTGAACGAGATCAATCTTCCACCGGTGCAGGCAGGTTCGTCGATCATGCCGGGCAAGGTCAATCCTGTCATTCCCGAAGTCCTCAATCAGGTCGCGTACGAAGTCATCGGCAACGACGTGACGATCACGATGGCTGCGGAATCCGGTCAGCTCCAACTCAACGCTTTCGAGCCGATCATCGTGCACTCACTGTCCGAAGGAATGCGACACCTCGGTGCGGCTTGCCGCATTTTGGCGGACCGGTGCGTACTCGGCATCACGGCTAACACTGAACTGCTGCGCGCCCGAGTCGAAGACTCCATCGGCCTCGTCACCGCGCTCAACCCCTACATCGGATATACCGCGTCCACTCGGATCGCCCAGGAGGCGTTGATTTCCGGGCGTCGCGTCGCCGATCTCGTAATCGAAGCCGGCCTGCTCGACCGCGAGGAACTCGATCGGTTGCTCAGCCCCGAACATCTCGCCAATCTCCGCGTTTCGGGGGAGAAGCCTCATGCCACCGCTGTTGCGGAGGAGGTTTGATGACCGTCGAACGGGAAGAGACAGGCCGCGCCGAAGTTGCCACTGAGGAGGATCTCGGATATCAGAAGGCGCTCGGCCCCAGACAAATTCAGATGATCGCGATCGGTGGCGCGATCGGAACCGGCCTTTTCATGGGGGCGGGAGGGCGACTACAACAGGCGGGCCCGGCCTTGGTTCTCGTGTACGCGCTGTGCGGATTCTTCGCGTTCCTGATCCTGAGGGCGCTCGGCGAACTGGTGATGCACCGACCGACTTCCGGATCCTTCGTTTCCTACGCACGCGAATTCTTCGGCGAAAAGATGGCTTTCGCTGCGGGCTGGTTGTACTGGATGAACTGGGCAATGACTGCCGTGGTCGACGTCACGGCTGTGGCGTTGTACATGAACTTCTTCAAAAAGTACTGGGCGCCACTGGGACACATCGATCAGTGGATGTTCGCTCTGATCGCGGTGTTGCTGGTTCTCGGACTGAATCTCGTGTCCGTAAAAGTCTTCGGAGAGTTGGAGTTCTGGTTCGCGTTGATCAAGGTCGTGGCCTTGACCGCATTCCTCGGGTTCGGTGTCTATTTCGTACTCTTCGGCACACCCATCGAAGGGCATTCCTCCGGATTCAGCCTGATCGCCGACAACGGTGGGCTGTTCCCCAACGGAATACTGCCGGCAGTCGTGGTGATTCAGGGCGTCGTGTTCGCCTACGCTTCAATTGAACTCGTGGGGACCACGGCTGGAGAGACCGAAAATCCCCGGAAGGTGATACCCAAGGCGATCAACACAGTGATCATTCGGATCCTCGTCTTCTACGTGGGGTCGGTCCTGCTGCTCTCGCTGTTGCTCCCGTACACCGAATACCACGCCGGTGAAAGTCCATTCGTCACATTCTTCGGTTCGATCAACATCCAAGGCGCAGATGCGATCATGAATCTGGTCGTTCTCACGGCGGCGTTGTCTTCCCTCAATGCCGGGTTGTATTCGACCGGACGAATACTCCATTCGATGGCGACGGCCGGTTCGGCGCCTGCCTTCGCTGCCAGAATGAACAAAGCCGGAGTGCCGTACGGGGGAATCGCACTCACCGGCGTGGTCATCCTGTTCGGCGTCGGGCTCAATGCTGTTGTCCCAGCGCAAGCCTTCGAAATAGTCCTCAATCTTGCGGCACTGGGCATCATCAGTGCATGGGCGGTAATTGTGCTGTGCCAGTTGAGGCTCTGGCAACTTGCGAAACAAGGCAAAGTCACTCGCCCTGCCTTCCGCATATTCGGCGCACCGTACACCGGGATCGCGACACTGGTCTTTCTTGCGGTCGTTATCGTGTTGATGGCATTCGACAACCCTGTTGGAACGTGGACCGTCGGATCCATCGCGATCATCGCACCGCTCTTGATGATTGGTTGGTACGCCGCCAGGAATCGTATTCGCGAGTTGGCCATCCACCACCCCGCAGCTTGACGTGAAAGGACCACAGTGTCGAAAGTCGCAGTTGTCACTACCGGTGGCACCATCGCCAGCACCCGGGATGCGCATGGAATCAGCCGGCCCGCAATCACCGGTGCAGATCTGGTCGGCAACGAGCAGACCGACATCGAGCTTCGAGTCGTCGACGTGATGTCGAAGGACAGCTCGAGCATGACCTTCGCGGACATGGATCGTGTTCGCGACGCCGTAGCCGATCAATTGAAAGATCCCGAACTCGACTCGGTGGTCGTGCTTCACGGCACCGACACGATGGAGGAAACTGCGTTCTTGTTGGACCTGCACCACGACGACCAACGCCCGGTGGTCTTCACCGGCGCGCAGCGCACTTTCGACCATCCCGAATCCGACGCTCGTTCGAATCTCGCCGCGGCGATCTCAGCCGGACTGGACATCTCGTCACACGGGCGTGGTGTCCTCATCGCCTTCGGCGGTTCGGTCCATCCAGCCGCAGGTACGCGAAAGTCCGATACGACGGCACTCGATGCCTTCCGCCGCGTGCACATCGATCCGCTCCTGCTGCGTACTCCCGAACCATTGCCGTGGCATCCGATTTCGGACACCCGCGTCGACATCATCGCCGTGTATCCCGGGGCAGACCGCGTACAGATCGACGCCTGCGTGCACGCCGGGGCGCAGGGACTTGTTCTCGACGGACTCGGTTCGGGAAATGCCAATCCGACGATAGTCGAGGCCGTACGAGACTGCGTAGGCGCTCACATTCCGGTAGCCGTGACAACTCGGGTGCCCTCGGGGCCAATCTCCCCGGTTTACGGTGGCGGTGGTGGCGGGCACGACTTGATCGCCGCAGGCGCTGTATTTTCCACCGATCTTCGAGCCGGGCAGGCACGTGTACTTCTGGCAGCCTTGTTGTCAGATCCGGATCTTGTGGGCCTGGAAAAGGTATTCGACCGCTATTCGAGGTTTGCTCGCACCCCGCCGTTCGGGCGGTAGAACTAGCGACACCATTCATTGTTCGAAATTCACTCCGCTAAATCAGGGACTTTGGTCCGAATATTCGACTTGGACGCTTATTTGGTGTCCGAATTGGGTAGTTTCACATCATCTAACTCGTTCAAAATTTCGATCCAGCGGTCACGTCCAGTGCAGCCAGTCGAACAGGAGTCGGATGAGCAGCCCATTTCGTGATGCCGCTGCAGTAACGCTCGACGCGTCTCACCGCGTCGGGCAAGCGCACGTGCCAGGCGCCGCACTCAACGGTCGTTTTCACCCGCCAACTGCCGTGAAAGGACTGGTCGCGCGTCCGCGCCTGCACCGCAAACTCACCGCATCCACTGCCACCAAAGGCTCAGGCCCCGGGCCTGTCGGGTTGCTCTCGGCTCCGGCCGGTGCGGGGAAGACCCTACTTCTGGCCGATTGGGCTCGCGAATATTCCCGAGCCTCCCCTGATGTTGCGCTGGCCTGGCTGACGTTGGCCGAGCGCGACAACAACGTGTCGATACTGTGTGAATCCCTCGCCGAGGCGATCGCGACCTCCGTCGATGCGGCCGGCCAGAGGCTCCCCGTGCAGACCGGATCCAGGCCGCCCGTCGAGCAGTGGCTCGCGCACTTTGCGGAAACCCTCGAAACGCACGAGCGCCGAACAACGTTGATCCTCGACGACGTTCACACCCTCCACGATCCGATGTCGATCGGTCTCCTCGATCGGATACTCACACAGACCCCGGGCAACCTGTCGATTATCGTTGCCGCCCGCTACGAACCACCGCTCACGTGGCATCGTCTGGCTCTCGACGGCCGACTCACCCGCTTTGCATCCACCGATCTCGCTTTCGATCGCTCCGAGATCACCGCGATATTCGGCGAGTACGACATCACGCTGCGCGACGACGAACTCGCAATCGTCGAGAACTTCACCAAGGGGTGGGGCGCCGTCGTTCGCCTGACCGCCGCGTTTCTGGCCGGCCGCAGTGACATCGGCGATGCACTGAACGAGTTCACGCACACACCCCGCCCGATCGCCGACTTTCTCGTCGACGAGGTACTGACGTCCTTGCCCGAACATGTCACCTCGTTCATGTTGCGAACATCGGTGGTCGATTCTTTCTCCGCCCAACTGGCGGAAACTCTGACGGACTCGAACGCTCTATCCGAGATCGACTCGCTGATTCAGTTCAACTTCCCCGTGACCCGTACCGATTCCGCCGACCACACAACGTGGTTCAGCTATCACCCTCTCTTGCGCGAGCACCTTCGGGCAGAGTTCCGTCGCGTCGATCACGTCGAGAGAAACCGCGTACACCTGCGAGCAGCAAGCTGGTTCGAAAGCAATCACTTCGAACTCGAGGCGCTCGAACTCGAGGTGTCGATCGGAGACCCATGCCGCATTCTCGCGTTTCTCGAACGCTGCGGGCTGGGCCTCGTACTCGACGGGCACTGCGGGGACGTCGTGCGAGTCCTGGAATCCGTGTCGACGCAGGTCTCGGAATCCCCGATCACCCGACTGGTGCTGGCGGCGGCCGCCCTCCACTCCGGTGACGTGACCTCGGCGACCACGTGCCTCGATCTTCTCGAGGCAACTCATCCACCGATTGCAGAAGATCCATTGTTCCTGGCGATGAGCCTGGAAATCTCCTGCGTTACGGCGACTTCCGACAACGAGCCGCTGGCGGCACGTCTGGAGCAGCGCCAGAAAAGCACCCACTCCGACATCGAAGCCTACGCACACATGGAATTGGCGACGGCACACTTACTGCGACGTGAGTTCGACAGGGCGACTGTCGAATACACTCAAGCCGTCGCACTCGGGACAATACGGGGCAGGGCGCGATTCGTCTTGAAGTCGCTGACCGGACTGGGCTACGTAGCTTCTCTCAGCGGAGACATCGGGGCGATGAGGGCTCACTCCGTCTACGCTCTCGACTACGCGGTCGAACATCGCATCACGACGACTGCGGAGTACGAGTTGTCCGCGTCGGTGGCCGCCTTTGCCACATATCTCTGCGCTTCGAGCGAACTCCCGTACCGCATCCCGACAATCGGAAACTACCGGAGCACAGACGTTCTCGGCGCCAGCGCGCCGGTGTTCGGGTGGCACTCCGTCGTAACCTTCGGCCTTCACAGTCTCAACGGCTCGACCGACCGACGCTCGACCGCCGCCGATGTCCGCGACGCGATGCTCAGCGCGATCGAATTACGTACCTTCGCGTTCGCGACCTTGGCTCTTCTACCACCCGTCGTCCACGCATGCCTTTCCGTCGGCGAGGTGGAATGGGCAGCGAGACTCGTGCGTGACGCAGCCGATCAATTCGGAGAAACGTCGGAGATACATCTCGCACGGGGTGCCGTCGCCTTCTCGTCCAACAAGTTCGCGGAAGCACTCGTCGAAGTTTCCGAAGCTCTCGGGTCCTCCGAAATCCCGTTGCTCACACATCACGTCTACGCCTGGACACTCGAAGCCGGGATCCACGCTGCAACAGGTCACGAGCGCAAGTCGTTTCGCTCCCTCCACAAAGCGCTGCGCGCCGCGGAAGCCGGTAGCCTGCTACGCCCCTTCCTCGACTACGGCGCATCCCTGCGGCCGGTGTTCGACGAGTTCAGTGGACATTTCGGCGATCAGGAAGCATTTGCCGAACAGGTACGTAGCCGCATTCGCCCACAAGAATTGGTGAGTGCACCGATCCTCACGCCAGGCGAATACACCGTGCTCCGTGAACTGGCTTCCGGAGACACCACCGAGTCCATTGCCGACACGCTGTTCCTTTCCGTCAACACCATCAAGACGCATCTTCGCGGGATCTATCGCAAGTTGGAAGTGAGCAACCGACGCGACGCGCTCAAGGCTGCGCGACGCGGCGGACTCATCTGAGCAAGACTGCTTCCATGCCCCCGAAGCTGTATTCCGATACGCGCGATCGATTGACCGTGTGGGCGAGACGTACACCCAGTCGACGGTTGGCGACTGATGCAACCATCGGGGTCTTCGAAGTCGGGCTCGTGGACAGCGCCATGACTTTGGCGGCCCAGGCCTTTACGTCATTGCTCCCGGTCATGATTGCAGCGTCGACCTTGGAGAAGCTGAAGCCGTTGGCTGATGCCGCCAAAGACGACCTCGGCGTCCAACTCCCCGACACCGTATTGACCAGTACCTCTACCGCGGCAGCATTCGGGATTGTCGGCTTGCTCATGCTGCTGATCAGTTCCACGTCCTACGCTCGCGCTCTCGGCCGGATGTACGGACGGATCTGGAGCGTGCCGACGGCGACACTCCGTCAGGCGTGGCGGTGGTTCGCGGTAGTGTGCGTCGTGGCCGCGTCGGTGGTCGGTGCGGCCCTGTGCCGTGAACTGAATGGTGTTCCGGGAGTGGGCAGAGTCCTGGAATTCACAGCGGTCTACGTCGTGTGGGCACTCGTGTGGACAGCCGTGCCCATGCTGCTGACGGCCAATCGCATGACCACTCGAATGTGCGTCGGGTCAGGATTGCTCACCGCGACGGGCCTGACCGGACTGCACGTGGCCGGCACTCTTTTCCTCCCCCGAATGACAAAGACGTCGCAGGACGAGTTCGGTCTTCTGGGCGTGATGTTCACCGTCATCGGCTGGCTGTTCATCTTCTCGGCCATCGTGGTTGTCGCGTCGTCGATCGTCGGATCAGTGGCCAAAGATTCCGGTCCCCTGGGAATCTGGCTACGGACATCACGCTGAGGTGTTGTCTCGACCTGCAAGCGCTTGCGAGACGGTCGGATAGACGTCGACCTTCAGCGCGCCCTGGTCGGCACCGGACAGAACGTCGCGGAACTGCCCGATGTCGCGTGCCACTCGGAAGCTCACATTCCTGCGTGCCAACGAATCTCGAAGCTGAGCCAACATCTGCGCAGCGCTGACGTCGATGAACGGTGACGTCTCGGCGTCGAGAACGACCATGGTGGTGCCGGCGGTCACCAGACCGGTGATCTGATCACGCACGTGATCGGCATTGGCGAAGAACATCCCCGCTTCGACCCTGACCACTACGACGCCGTCGAGTGTCTTCAGATCAGGATGCCCACTGATGTCGACCCAGCGCGTGCCGTCCTTGGCCAGAGCAGCTACGTGCGGTTTGGAGACTCGATACAGGAGCAGCAACATCGAGACGGCGATTCCGATGATCAGACCGGGCAACGTGTCGAAGAGGAGAACCCCGAACATCGCCGCGATCGCCGCGGCGAAATCGGCCCGGGCAGCGTGCCCGTAGATACTGCCCAACCTCGTCGTCCACACCCGGTACAGCGCTGCGAGAGAGGAGAAATCGACCAGTTCGATCACTGCTGCGATGACCACAGCCGAGAGCGTCGCCTCTGGCAACTTCTCGAACAGGCCGGTGAGAAACAGCAGTGTCACCAGCGTCAGTGCCGCGACCACCAGTCCGCTGACCTGAGATTTGGCGCCCGCTCCTCCGTTGACGGCGGTCTTCGACAGGCTGCCGTTGACCACGATTCCCGAGCAGAGACCCGATCCGAGATTGGCCGCACCCAGTCCTGCCAGTTCACGATTGGCGTCGATGGTGTAGCCGGCCTTGGCCGCGTATGTCTTTGCAGCGCCAAGACCTTCGGCGAAACCGATGAGCAGAACGCCGACCGCCGGTCCGACCAGGTCGAGGTAGTCCTCGGCTCCCACACCACTCGGCAGACCCATCGACGGCAGGCCCGAGTCGATGTGTCCGACAATGTCGATGCCACGATCGTCGAGGCCGAACGACGCTACTGCGGTAATGCCCAGCAGCACGACGAGGAGCGAACCCGGTACGAGCGGAAGCCATCGCTTGACGCCCAGGACCATTGCCAGGCTGAGCAATCCGATGATCACGGTCGGTAGGTCGACCTCACCCAGTTCCTTCACCACTGTCCACGTCTGGACGAAGAAGTTTCCCTCCCCCTTGTCCACGCCCAGGAGTTTGGGTACTTGACCGATGATGATCGTGAGCGCCAGACCGACGATGAATCCCTTGAGAACCGGCTCGGAGATGAAGGACGCGATGAATCCGAGGCGCATGAATCCTGCGAGCAGTCCGACGAGCCCGGTCACGATCGCCAATGCCGCCGACAGCGCGATGAATCGGCCGTCGTTTCCTGAAGCCAATGGCGCAATCATCACCGCGGACAACGCTACGGTCGCCGACATCGGCCCGACGATCAGATGGCGCGAACTGCCGGCTGCTGCATACAGAATCAATGACGGAACCGCAGCATAAAGCCCGACCACCGGCGGAACTCCGGCGATGGTGGCGTACGCGAGCGCTTCCGGAACAAGGACAGCCCACACCGTAAGGCCCGCAATGATGTCGGGGCGAAGCCAAGCGCGTTGATAGTCGGACAACGATCCGAAGACCCACCAGGTCCGCGTGTGCGGAGCACTCATAGTCCTTGCACCCCTTTACTGATCTGCATCGCCGCGATCAGGACGAGGAGCCCGACGTTCAGCAAGTGCGTGTTGGTGGCTATCCAGGTGCGGATCTTCAGCAGCGGTTCGGTTGCCTCGTCCTTCTTGATCAGCAGGAGGGCAACAGGTACCGCGACCGAGGTCACGGACACCAACGAGAAGATCACGGCCGAGACGATCTGCGACGTCGGTGCCACGGTGCTGAGACGAAGGTTCATCGCTGCTGCGATGGCACACGACATGTCGATGGGGTTGAGAACGAACAGCGCGAAACCGAGCACACCGGATCGCATTGGTTGGAAGTGCTCAACCGATTGCAGCATCTTCGGCAGCTGAGGGGCCGCAGCCACAACGTCGCCAGGGGCAACTGCAGCCGCCATCGCCTGAACCCCGCGACGACTGCGTGAGTAGACGAACCAGGCACCCGCCAGCAGAGTTGCCCCGAGAACGAGATGGATGATGGGCACCCACAGCGGAAGGTGTGTGCGCTGATGAACCTGGAGTGCGGTCAAGATGACGTACGAACCGGCCAGCGCGACAACTATTCCGAGATACCACCCGATCAGGTACGCAATGCTGTTGATACGCGCTCGTTCGGAAAACAGTACGGCCACAACGGCGACAACCGCCAGCGGGCTCATGATGATCCCGAGCGCCAGCGGGATCTGTTGCAGTAGCAGCGATCCCATAACTACCTCCAGTTGTCAGAGACCGCCGATGCCCTTGCCGATGAGAACAACACCGATAACCAGGATCAACACACTCATCACCGTGGCGTTGTTTTCCTGCAACCACACCTTCAGCTTGGCCAGCGGACCACGCAGTCGCTCCGCGGCAACGAGGTAGCCGATCACGGGCACGCACACTGTGCAGGCCGCGATGATCGTGAAAACCAGAATGGCGACAACAACTTCTCCGGAGCCCAATGACGCGGATCCGATCGAGATTCCGGCCGCGATACACATCATCAGATTCTTCGGATTGATCGCAGCCAGAGCGAAGCCCAAGCCGAGGCCTTTGACAGCGGTCATGTCATCGATGGCGTGCATCCACTTCGGGGTTTCGTGCTCGCCTCCGCGTCCGCGCCATTGCTTGACTCCGAACGCAAGAAGCAATACACCCAACGCCAGCTTGATCCACGACACTGTCGCTGACGGATCACCTTCGGAGTCACCGAGCTTGCTGGACAGAAGCACGAAGATCACGGTGGCGACGACGATTCCCAGTATCCAGCCCAGCGCGAACCCGACGCTCGTGCTGCCGGCACGCTTGGACAACAACATCAAGATTGCCGCGATGATCGGGATCGGCGATACCGCAACGCCGACCGCGAGGGGTAACAGATCCCCGATGACAGATCCCATGCCGACCTCTTCTCTCTCCCGGTCGACACTAGGGGTGGCGACTCTACGGAGCCTCACACAAAAGGGATGAACGGACCCGCGACGACATTCACCCGTAGGGGATGACGCCCCGAGCGCGTACGGGAGTAAGACTGGATCCCACGGATGCGGAGTCCTGGATCGGGCAGCGACGCCGATTGCACTTGACGACATGCGATTTCGAGGCTCGGAGCGCTGCCTTCTCGAACCTCATGGCCCTACGAAATGGAGCGGATACTGATGAATGCTCCCACTCGGTATCAATTCCTCATCGACGGCGAAGTGTCGGACCGCGTCAAGGCCGCATTTCCTGAACTCAGTGTCGCCAGTGCCGCCGGCGGGTTCACCAGTTTGTACGGACCCGTCGCGGACCACACGGCTATGCGGAGCATCATGGCCCGTCTCGATTCCCTCGGCCTGACCGTCGCCGAAATGCGTCGACTCCCAGACTGATCCGAGCCACACCCTGTCGAAATGTCCCACGCACGAGCGATGGTCCCGACCGAGTCGACTCGGTCGGGACCAACTGCTCTCGGGTTGTTCGGTGCCTAGACTCTGTCCCTGTCCCAGGTCGCGACCGCCCAGATCACAACGACATCGAGCGCGATGACCAGGATCGACCACAGTGGGTAATACGGCATCCACAAGAAGTTGGCGATGATCGAGAGCGACGCAATGACGATTGCCGCCGCCCTGGCCCACACTGCACCGGTGAAGAGGCCGAGGGCCACCACGATCCCGATGATGCCCAAGATGATGTGGATCCAACCCCACGTCGTGATGTCGAACTTGTACGTGTAGTTGATACCCACGACAAACAGATTGTTGTCGGCAACGGCCGCGATGCCCTGAAGCAGAGCGACAATGCCTGCGGTGAGCAGCAGAATTGCTGCTGCAAACGTCGTACCTACCGCGAAACCCTGCCGGACAGGGTGATTCGCGGGTTCCCGCGGTGGAGCAGTCATCAGCGTTCCTTTCGACAGAATGCACTTCCCTTACTCAGTCTCGAGGGGCTGGAAGGCGAAAACATCACCCGTCGCGGATGAACCGCAGGTCACCGACCCGTACCCGTTTGCCGGGATCGCAAACCAATGTTGGCAGACTGGCACTGTGCAACACACCGTAGTCGTGATCACCGATATCTATGCTCCACCGGCGGTGATCTTCGATCTCGAACTCGACATGGACGAACACTCGGCCTCGCTCCGCGCAACAGATGAGGTGGCAGTCACGAGTACGGGTAGATCGACGCTGGGAGAGGGCGACGAGGTGTCGTTCACTGCTCGGCATCTCGGGTGGAGATTCTCGATGACAAGCCGGATCACGCAGTACAACCGTCCGTACTCGTTCACAGACGAGCAGGTCCGCGGCCCGTTTGCCGCAATGCGGCACGAGCACGTCTTCGACGTTCAGCCGGGTGGGTGGACGCGGATGCATGACCGCTTCACGGCTACGGCCCCCTTCGGAGTGCTCGGACACCTGGCACTGAGGTTGGCTGTCGGACCGTATCTGCGGCGCCTTCTCGAGCAACGCGCCGCGCACATCAAGGGCCGCGCAGAAGTCGGCACGCCTTTCATCGAGTGAACACCCGCTCTGACGCACCGCAGGGAGTGCTCACTCGACAAAACCTGTGTTCACTCAGCAGCAGTCGCACTCGTCACCGCTCTCGGGCACAGCCACAACCGGGCAGCACGGATCACCCTTCCACGCGTTGATGCCTTCTTTCACCGCGATGACGGCGATGACCAGTGCCGCAATCGGATCCGCCCACGACCAGCCGAGCAGCGAGTTGAGCAGCAAACCGACCAACAAGACAGCAGAGAGGTAAGTGCAGAGCAGCGTCTGCTTCGAATCCGCGACCGCCGACAGCGAACCCAACTCCCGACCGGCTCGGCGTTGCGCATAGGACAGGGCCGGCATGATCGCCAAACTCACCGCAGCCAAGAGTATTCCGACGCTCGTGTGCTGAGCTTCCCCCAGACCGAACAGCGACCGAATCGCGTCGAACGAGACGTACGCAGCGAGCCCGAAGAACGAGAATGCGATCACTCGCAGTGCCGTCTTCTCACGGCTCGTCGGATCCGGCGCCGAGAACTGCCAGGCAACCGCTGCCGCCGAGGACACTTCGATCACCGAATCGAGGCCGAAACCGAACAGTGCTGCGGACGACACCCGTGTGCCCTCCGCCAGCGCGATGATCGCTTCGACGACGTTGTAGCTGATCGTGATCGCCACGAAGATGCGAATTCTTCTCGACAAGAGCGCACGCCGGTCAGTCGAGAGCCCGACACCGTCAACGGGCGCAACCATCAGCAGCACCCCTCTGATTCGCTGTCCGGGCAGTACGACGGATCCACCGCGAGTACGACCCCGAGCAGGTCGTCGAGGGCCCGACCGATATGTACATCGGCGAGTTCGTATCTGGTCCGGCGCCCTTCCGGGACGGCCACCACCAAGCCGCAACCGCGCAGGCAAGCCAGATGATTGGACAGCTTCTGCCTGGTCACAGCCAGTGTTTCAGCGAGGTCGGACGGATACCGGGGCGCGGTCTTCAGTTCGAGCAGTATCCGTGTCCGAGTCTCGTCGGACAGTGCATGCCCGAACCTCGCAAGCACCGCCACGTTGGTCACCACATCTACGCCCGCGATATCCATACGTGCGACAGTACATCGAAAACTGGATTCAGAAAACGATGAACTCCGATGGTTCAAGATCCCACCATCGGGTAACGCAAGCGTGAAGCCACCCAACCAGGCGAACACCGGGAGCCCACATCCGATGAACCGTACAAAAGTCGACGACCACGTAGCGATGGCCGAACTACCAACAACCGGAAGCATCTTCCAGGCCTCGTGGCCGGTGCGTACGGGTGACATCCACACCGACAAACAACTGCGCCTCGACGCGATCGCGCGCTACCTCCAAGACGCGGGCTTCGACAATCTCGTCGACCGCGGCGCCATGGATACACACCCGCTGTGGATGGTACGAAGAACGGTGATCGATGTACTCGAACCGGTCGTCTGGCCGGATCGAGTTCACCTGCAGCGCTGGTGTTCAGGCCTGTCGAACAAGTGGTGTTCGATGCGAGTTCGCATCAGATCCGATGGCGGCGGGTTGATCGAAACCGAGGCGTTCTGGATCAACATCGACCCGAAGACGGGAATGCCGGCATCCATCAGTGAGAAGTTCACCGCCGCCCTGGCATCGACGGCCGTGGACCAGCATCTTCACTGGCGTCGGTGGATCGACCCGACCCCGGACACGACGCCGTCAGCGGATACGCCGTTCCCGTTGCGCTCGAGCGATTTCGACCCCTTCGATCACGTGAACAACGCAATCTACTGGCAGCCCGTGGAAGATGCGCTGCCCGACAGATTACGAAGCGGGCCCTTTCGCGCGATCCTCGAGTACACCCAGCCCATCAAGAGAGGTGAGCAGGTGAGCGTGCGAACCGGCACGAACACGCTGCACATCGACGCAGGCGACGAGGCACGTGCGTCGGCGCGGTGGTTCGCCTTGTCTCCGAAGAGCAACGATCAGGGGTGAAGTTTTCCGAATCCCACGACGGCAGAGTCGGATTGCCAGTCCAGATCATGAACCCGCACCTTGCCGAACTCGTTGCCGCCAACCGTGATCGCAGAGTTGCCGTCCACTGCCACAACGATGTTGGTGTGCTGACCGACCCATCTCGAACTGTCGTAGATCACCACATCACCCACGTTCGGGGTGTACCCGCTGCCGTTCTCGGCGTACGCGCCGATCCCTTGGTAATACTCCTGCAAGGTGTACACCCCCGGGATGCGCCAACTTCCGGAGTTCGGGTTGGACAACGGTCGACCCGCTTCCCTCATGATCCAGCTGACAAAGTCGGCGCACCACTCTTCGTCGATGCCGTCGGAATAGAAGGTGCCCGGACGGTCCTGCTCATGCTCGGATTGCAGTAGCTCGAGCACCCGACCTTGATCAGACGTGAGCGCACTCGCGTCCACCGCCGGGAACTCAGCCGTGTCCCAGGGCAGGTACCGCGATGGTGCGATCGCGACGACCACCACCCCAACCACGATCACGACGCCGAGCACCCCGGCAATCCAGAGCACGATGCGGCGTCGGCGGTTCGATTCGGCAGGACTCACCCTTACGAGTGTGCCAGCCTGCCGCGGACCGAATCGCCAACCACCCCGATGACCTGGCAATTCTCACCAAATTCACACGAATGTGCCACCAAACTATTGCGGTGGCACCAAAGTGGTGCCATAGTGATGCCATGGACTTGACACCGTACGTAGACAACCTTCGCCACGAACTCGCGGTGGCGGCCGAAGCAGGCGGAGAAGACGCAAAGGCACTCGCCGATCGTTTGACCGCACCGCTGGAATCAGCAGTGCGACTCACCCTTCTCGACGCATTGTCTGCGGCAGCCGCCGAGATCACGCGTGACCTCGCCCCGGGTTCGGTGGACCTGCGTCTGCGGGGACGCGAACCCGAATTCGTGGTGGCACCAGCCATCAGTGAACCGGTTCCAGCCCCTGTCGAAGAGGACCCGACTCCGGCACCGCGCCCCGTCACGGAGTCCGACGACGCCTCGATGACTCGAATCAACCTGCGGCTGGGGCAAGACCTCAAAGACCGGATCGAGGCGGCGGCCCGGGAAGCCGGCATCTCCGTCAACGCGTGGCTGGTTCGCTCGGCTGCAACGGCTCTGGAAGGCGGCGCGAACAGAAGCACTCCGAGACAGCGCACGTCCCAAGGTTCCGAAAGCTTCAGCGGCTGGGTGCACTGACACCGGCTTCATCTTTCGCACCACCCTCTTTCATCAACCGAGACAACCTCATCGGGAGTATCACCATGCCTACATTCAGCACACCTGACCCCATCACCTTGAACTTCGACGTGGCAGTCGGACACATCCGGATCACGGCGAGCAGCCGCAACGACACTGTCGTGGAAGTGTTGCCCAGCAACTCGTCTCGCGAGGTCGACGTTCGAGTCGCCGAACAAACGCGCGTCGAATTCGCAGGTGGCCGGCTGCAGATCAAGACTCCGAAACAGCGCGGCCTCGGCATCTTCGGGAAGACAGGATCTGTGGACATCTCCGTTCAGCTTCCCTCCGGCTCGGAACTCGAAGGCACTGCTGCAGTTGCCAGCCTCCGTAGCGAAGGCACTCTCGGACGAACACGGGTGAAGGTTTCCGCGGGCGATTGCACACTGGAAACCACCGGGCCGCTCAACGTCAGCACCGGGGCCGGCGCGATCATCGTCGAGCACGTGGCCGGTGACATCGACACGAGCACCGGGTCCGGAAGCATCCGCATCGGCCGCGTCGACGGCAACGCGGAGGTCAAGAACTCCAACGGCGACATCAACATCGGCACGATCACCGGCGCACTGAAGGCGAAGACCGCCAACGGCAGTGTCGCCGTGGAGCACGCCGAATCCGATGCGAGCGCCGCAACCGCCAACGGCGACATCCGCTTCGAGGCCATCGAGAGTGGAGTCGTATCCGCAAAGACGGCCGCCGGGCGAATCCATATCGGCGTTCGATCCGGAACCGCCGCACGATTCGACGCTCATACGTCCTTCGGCCGCGTCGACAACCAGATGAATGCCACGCACGGTCCGGCTTCCACTGAACGCCGGGTAGACGTCCGGGCGCACACCAGCTACGGCGACATCGTCATTCGACGTTCGGAGCCTCGAGAAGAATCCAACAAGAAGATCTAGCGAAAGGAACGCTGATGTCCCGTAAACCAGCCATCACCGCGACGGGCCTGAAGAAGGCCTACGACGACAAGACGGTACTGGACGGAATCGACATCTCCGTCGACCGCGGAACCGTCTTTGCGCTCCTCGGCCCCAACGGCGCCGGCAAGACCACCATCGTGGAAATTCTCTCGACCCTCGTTCCGGCAGACGGCGGCAACATCCGCATCGCCGGGTACAACCCTTCCGACGATCCCGACGCGGTGCGTTCGCGCATCGGCGTCACCGGGCAGTTCTCAGCGGTCGACGACTATCTGTCCGGTGAGGAAAACCTTCTCCTCATGGCCGACCTGCACCATCTCGGCAAGGACGAACGTCGAACGCGCACTGAAGAACTCCTGAAGAAGTTCGATCTGATCGACTCCGCGGACAAGCTGGCGTCGACCTACTCGGGCGGCATGCGTCGACGGCTCGACCTGGCAATGACGTTGATCGGGCGGCCGGAGATCATCTTCCTGGACGAACCCACCACCGGTCTCGACCCCCGGAGTCGACGCACCATGTGGCAGATCATCCGGGAGTTGGTCGAGGGCGGTGTCACCATCTTCCTCACGACCCAGTACCTCGAGGAAGCTGATCAACTGGCCGACCACATCGCCGTCCTCGATCAGGGACGGATCGTCGCCCAAGGTACGGCAGCGGAACTCAAACGGCACATCCCCGGCGGCCACATTCGTCTTCACTTCTTCGACCGAGATCAGCTCGATTCTGCTGCAGCTGTTTTCGACGAATCATCACGTGACGATGCCGCCTATGTCCTCCAGGTCCCCAGCGACGGGGGTGTCCGCTCGCTGCGCTCTCTTCTCGACCAACTCGACGCTCACTCGATCGACGTCAAGGAACTCTCCGTGCACACACCCGACCTGGACGACGTGTTCCTGACTCTGACCGCCACCGAAAGGACCGACGCGCGATGACCACCATGACGCTTGCCTATCAGGACTCGAAAACCATGCTGCGTCGCAGTATTCGACACATCCTTCGATATCCGTCGATGACGGTGATGCTCGTCGGAATGCCAGTCGTTTTCCTACTGCTGTTCGTCTACGTGCTCGGCGGAACGCTCGGGAACGGCCTCGGCCCCGGCGGTGGCGGTCGAGCCGAGTACGTCAATTACGTTGCACCGGCGATCATTCTGATGACCGTGGCATCAGCGGCACAAGGTACTGCCATCTCCGTCGCAACCGATATGACCGCCGGGATCATTGCACGATTCCGAACGATGGCGATCACGCGCACGTCCGTCCTGACCGGTCACGTTCTCGGCAGCCTCCTTCAGACGATCGTGAGCCTCGTTGTCGTCATCGCCGTAGCGATAGCCGTCGGCTTCCGGCCCACTGCAGGCTTCGTGGAGTGGGCCGCGACGTTTGCACTCCTCGTCCTGGTCTCCATCGCCATGATCTGGTTGTCGGTCGCCTTCGGCCTCGTCAGCAAGAGTGTCGAGACGGCCAGCAACCTTCCAATGGTGTTGATCCTCTTGCCGTTCCTGGGAAGCGGCTTTGTCCCCACCGACTCGATGCCGACCGTGTTGCGATGGTTCGCCGAGTATCAGCCGTTCACTCCGATCATCGAGACTCTTCGAGGACTTCTTCTCGGCGAAGCCATCGGAAACAACGCGATACTCGCGATCGGATGGTGCGTCGCAATCACCTTCCTCTCCTACCTCTGGGCACGGAGTTTGTTCAACGACGCCCGGTGCGCTGACCTCGAAACACACGATCTTCGAGAACAGGTACGGTGTCGCTGTCGTCGAGTTCCGAGGCGATGGCGACGTCGTGTGGAAACCCCATGGCGATCAACTCACGTCCTGAGGCACAGTCCCGCAGGCGGTCCTCGTACGAATCCGCCACCGCCGCCCACGCATCCGCCGCCATCCGAGCCTCGGGCGATACGTGGCCGTCCCAACCAGCAGCGGTCAGCGCCGTGACAACTGCACCGGCGCCCCACAGATCCTCCACCGCCGGGCGCAACTCTCCACCGGGCCACTTCTCCCCGGATGCGACTATCGCAACCCGCGATCCCGGACCATGTTCGTGCACAATCCAATCCGCGACGGCATAAGCGTTCCTCAAGGAAGCGCCGACACACACCGCAACCTCGGACGCCAACGCAAACGCGATAGTCGACCCGTTCGGAGACGGCAGCACCAGCCGACTTGGCGCCTCGGTCTCGCGAATCGTCTTGGGAGACAGACTGATCTGACCCTCTCTGGCCACACTCCGCCGTACAGCCAGAACCGCATCGGCATCACGCGCGTAGTCGACCGCACTCTCGTCATTCCAGGAAAAGGGAAGTACGTCGATTCCCGCGTCGGCGGCAACGCTCAGCGTCGTCGTGAACGAGAGAACGTCTACCACCACTGCCACATCGACGCCGGCAGCAATCGCTTCGGCGCCGCGCAACCCCCAGTCGAATCGAAGTCCGTAATCGAGTTGGCGATGCTCCGGATTCATCGCACCAGCATCTCAGAAACGAATCAGCTTGTCCGGCACGCGCAAGTCATCGTGCTCGTACAGTGCTCGCACGGCAACGGGATCGTCGGCGGCGCACACCGCGGCGACATCGTCCAACAGTAGGTCGTAGTCGGCGCCTGTCTTTCCGTCGTAGGCGTCCGTCATACGACCCCACTCGTCCCACGGCAGAGTTTCGACCTTGTTCATCGCGGCAAGATCCTTCACTGCGTTGCCGCGGATCTCGGCAGGCCCCCAGTTCTCGGTGCCGTACACCCCGAACTGGGACCCGTCGATCACGCCGCGTCGATACGCCAGCCACGCCTCACCACCACTGAGGAATTCTCCCGGCTGCAGGTTATGGGCGTGAGGAAGGACGTTTTGTCCGAGGATCTCCGAATCGATGCGGATCCACCGCTTGCCGGCGTCGTCCCAGTACTCGGTGATCCAGTGGTCCACGCCCTGTCCCGGTTGAAAGTAGGTGGCAAAACCACAGCGGACGCGAGCGGCAATTCCGCGATAGCGCAGAAACGCACAACTCAAAACAGCAAAGTGCCGACAGGTTCCGACGAGCCGCTTGTCGGGTTCTCGGGCGGAGGTCACCGGTGCCGGATCGAGCGCAAGCAGGCGTTGAAGCAGAACGCTTGCCGGCCGGATCTGGTTTTCGTCGAATCGGTCGGTGGGCAGATTCAGCGACCGTGCATCGGTGGGTTGGACCACCAGGTACGGCACTACCCGGCATATTTGCATGGGGTCGGTGGGGAGCGACTCGAGGGCGAGCATGTCCACCCCGTCGATGCGGGTGAACGGTCCTGCTGATGTGTAGTCGAGAACCGCCGTCATGGGCGGAGGTTAACAAACACTGCCGACGCAGCAACTCCACTATGGTTAGGGTCCCATAACCATGAAACCCGAGGTTGCCGTGAACCCTATGTTGAGCCGCCGTGCCATGCTGTCCGTCACCTTCGCAACAGCAGCCGGTTTCGCCCTTGCTGCCTGCGGCGACAGTGCGAAAGACGAATCCACTCCCGGCACCGAAGGTGCTCACGCCGAGGTCAACGCCTTCCCGGTGACGATCGACCACAAGTTCGGCTCCACCACCATCGAGCAGGCACCCAGCCGCATCGCAGCGGTCGGTATCGGCGACGCGGACGTTTTGCTTTCCCTCGGGCTGACGCCCGTCCTGGTCCCGGTGTGGAAGGGATCGACCGACGACGGAATCGGCGTCTGGGCCGACTCTGCAGTCCAGGGCACCGAGCCGACGCCATTGGCCAACGCCACCACCGATTTCGACATCGAAACGATCGTGGCTGCAGCGCCTGACCTGATCATCGCCGTCAACAACGCGATCGACGAGGATCTGTACAAGCAGCTCAGCGCCATCGCGCCGACGGTGCTGCACGCCGCCGATCAGACGGATTGGGTTCTGCCCTGGCAGGAAGTCACGACCCGCATCGGTACGGCTGTTGGCGTTCCCGCGCAGGCACAGAAGGAGGTCCAGGAAGTCGAAGACCTCATCGTTCGCACCCGCGCGGAGAACCCCCAGTTCGAAGGCAAGACAGCAGCTCTCGTCATTCGCTGGAGCGACGGAAATCTGCGAGCGTTCAGCCCCGAGGCAGCGCGGGCTCAGCTGCTCACGCAATTGGGATTCACGGCGCCTGCCGCACTGAAGGATCGGTTCGCGGGCAAGCTGAACTACGAGATCTCCGCCGAGAACTACGACCTCCTCGAGTGCGACTACCTGCTCTTCGACAACTACGAGAAGGCTCGCGCCGAGATGGAGTCGCAGCCGGCGTTCACCAATCTGAACGTGGTCGAGACCGGAGGCCTGATCAGCTTGGACCCCATCGTCAGTGACGCGGTGTCCATGCCGAACCCACTCACCATTCCGTTTGTGCTGGAAGATTTCGTCGCAAAGATCAATCAGACGATCGCTGGTCGATAACTTTCGTTCGGCCTGACCACACCCACAACACCACAGCCGACACGGCCACGCAGAGCGCAACGATCACCCATGGTGACGCCGGCGCTGCGTGGCCGTTGTCGACGAGGTCGTACACGAATCCGACTCCCACGGTTCCCAGGAGCGCGAGCAGACCGCCGATCGTGTTGAGCATGCCGAAGTGCGCTCCGAGGTTGCTTTCACGACCGAGGATCGCGATGGTGTCTCGCATCGGCGGCACCATCAACATCTGTCCCAGGTGCAGCAGCCCGATCCACACCGCCAGACCGACTATCTGCGTCGACGCCGAAGCTGCGGAGTCGACGCCGGTGACCAGCGGAACCAGGAACGACACCGAAATGAGCACAAGCCCGAAGGTGATCGCGCGCCGATGCCCGATGCGGTGGGCAACCGCGACCGTCGGTCCCTGCCCGACGATCACCAACACCGCCGCGCCCACGTAGAACCATCCCAGCGCCGACTGCGAACCGATTCCGCGCTCGAGCTGTTCCGGAAGCATCAGGTACAGCTGGCTGTACGCAACCAGCTGAAAACTGCAGAGTGTCGCGAAGAGCAGAAAGTTGTTGTTGGTCAGGACGCTTCGCCAGACATCGCGCAGCGTATAGGTCGACACCGGGCCGTCGTGGGCATCGCCCGGTCGGGGGAACCAGATGAAGAACCCGACCCACATGATCGCAAAGAGCAACGCGGCGCTCGACGCCGTCCACGAGAACGGAAACATCAACAGAGCAGCTCCCAGCGCCGGACCGATCACTGTTCCCAGGCGGCTGCACATCTGTTCCACTGCAAACAAATCGGTACGACGCATAACTCCGGCGGACTCGAGTTCGCGTCCGTACTCCGCGTTGGCCGACTCCACTGCGGGCGCGAAGAGCGCGGCAGCAAAGCCGACCAGGAGCACGCCGACGATCACGGCGCTCATGCTTTCTGCCAGACCGAGCATCAGAAAACCGACTACACGAACGGCTATGCCCAGCAGGATGATCGGACGCTTGCCGAACCTGTCGGCGAGGCTTCCACCGATGAAGAACATGCCCTGCTGACTGAACATCCGCAATCCGAGGACGAGGCCGACAATCCAGGCCGCAAATCCGAGGTCCTCCGAAAGGTGCACCGCCAGAAAGGGGACAACCAGATAGAACCCGATGTTGAACAGCACCATCGAGAGGAGGAGCAGCTTCACCACCGGCGGCAGGACACGAACCTTCGCGAAGGTCTTGTTACCGGGGAAACGCTCACTGAGTACCACGATCAGAAGACTATTGCCCGCACGGCGTTCTGTGGAAATCTGCCATTTTACAATTGGTTAACTGTCCGTTTAGGTAGCGATGGTAATCATCTTCCGGGGGTTCGAGCACACGACAACGAGAGCCGGGATTTGATGAATGGATTGACGCGCCGCCAGATGGTCAAGGCGATGGCGGTAGCCGCGGGCACAGTCACCGCGAGCGCATTTACATTGGGTGCCAATACCTCCGTCGCGGGGGCGAGCCCCGCGCAGGAGATCAAAGTGCTCTCCCTCAACACCTGGCACGGCGGAACCAAGATCAACGGTGGCCTGCAGCTGATCGCCGACATGATCATCTCGACACAGGCGTCGATAGTTCTCCTGTCGGAAGCCGGCACTGCGACAACTGCATTGGCCGACATGCTGACCAAATCAGGAACCACCTTCTACGGAGCAGCGTCCTCCGACGTGGGGATTCTCTCCAAGTTTCCGATCGAGGAAACAGCCGACCTGAACTCGATGATCAAGGCAGTCGTGACGGTCGACGGCAAACAAATCGCTGCTTACTCGGCACATCTGGCCTACACGTCCTACGCGACGTATCTACCGCGCGGATACGGCGCGGGTGTTCCCAAGCCCGGAGAGTTCTCCGAGTTCGGCTGGAACAAGATGCCGTCCGGTCCGGTCACGGACCCCGAGACGGTTCAGCGCGTGAACATCAATTCGGGACGACCCAAGGCAATTTCGACGTTCGTCGACGATGCGGCAAAAGAACGGGCCAAGGGCAGATCCGTCATCCTCGGTGGCGATTTCAACGAACCGTCGGCCCTGGATTGGACCGACGGCACGCGAAATCTGTTCGACCACAACGGTGTAGTCGTTCCTTGGGAATCCACCCGCCTGCTCGACCAAGCCGGATTCGTCGACGCTTACCGCAGTAAGTACCCGAACCCGGCCACACACCCGGGCTTCACCTGGCCGTCCGACAATCCCGACGTCGACACCTCACAGCTCACCTGGGCACCCGAGGCAGACGAACGCGATCGGATCGACTACATCTTCGCCGACCGCGCTTCCGACCTGAAGCTGGGATCCGTCGGGATCATCGGCCCGCGAAAGACGATCGTGCACAACAAAAGAGTGGAGGAGAACTCCCAGGACAACTTCATCGCTTCACCGACGCCGTGGCCGACCGATCACAAGGCCGTTCTTGCGACGTATCGTTTTGCCAGCCTCGGCGGCGGATCATCGACCGGTTCGTGGAGCGGTTCCTGACAGGGCATCTCGTAGCCACTCGATCATCATCGGCGTCAACTCGGGCAGCTTGGTCACTGCGCAGTGCCCCGCATCCGGGATGACGTGTACCTGCGTGTTCGGGCGCTCCTCGAAGAGAGTGGTGTCGGAGAGCGGGATGTGAACGTCGTCGGCCCCGTTGACCACAAGCATCGGGGTCCGGCCGTCGTCGGCGGTCATCAAGACACTGCGATCGAAAGCACGCAGACCCTGTACCAGCGCCTCTTTGGTTGCCGGTGCATCGAAACCCAGTGCGTTTCCGACGATGTCACCCATGCCGTAGACCAGGCGCTCCGCGTTCGCGGTCTCGAACGCGCCCTTGACCGGGGCGCCGATGTTGATCACCGCATCGACGGCGCCGGTCAACCCCGACCGCACGGCGAAGTTGCCACCGAAGGAGACTCCCAGGTGTGCCACCTGGCCATTGCCGAGGGCGCGAGCCGTCGCCACCAGTCCGTCGATCACCTCGTCACCGAAAGCGTCGAGAGGAACCGGTGATTCACCAGTTCCCGGCTGGTCGAAAGCGACAACAGTCACTCCGGCGTTCTTCGCGAACGCACTGACCAACGGATGCATGTCCATCTTCCAGCCGTCGACGCCGCCGCTGAGCAACAGGGCGGGTGCGTCTTCGTACCTTCCGTCCACGGAGAGAATGTGTACCGGTAGCTCGATCTCGCCGTTTCGGTAGGGCAGGGACAGGATTCGACGCTCGAACTCGAGCCCGAATCCCGGTGCTGCCTTGACGTATTCGTCCACCTGATTCTGCAGGGCCCGGCGCCGCGAATCGTTGGCCAGGACGGGGAACTTGGCGATTCCGTAGATCATCGCCGCGAGTGAATGATTGCCGGCCGCGGAGTACTTTGCTGCCAACGCCGACCACTCGTACGACCAACCACCCGGCGCGTCGGCCCAGGTCGAGTGGATGGACGCGCGCAGTTCCTCGAGATCCGAGACGGGGAGCCCGAAGCTCAGAAACTGTCCTGTGCGCTCTTCGAAGAGGCCTCGGTGATCGACAGGAAATTCGTATGACATGGGAAAACACCCCTCAATTCATCTCTAATGCAACGATCAGTTGCATTAGCTCAGTGAACCACGTGCCTCCAGCTAACACAACACCTTGTTGCGATAAGGTTGGCTCATGACTTCGACACCACAACGGCCCGGAGGGCGTAGTGCCAGGGTGCGCGAGGCCGTCCTGGCAGCCACGGCGGCCGAATTGTCCGAACGCGGATTCGCGGCGATGACTATCGAGGACATAGCCGCCCGCTCCGGAGTCCACAAGACCACGATCTACCGGCGGTGGAGCACGCTGTCCCAGTTGGTGGCCGACGCGGCGATCGAGGTATCGGCAACCACCGTCCCCATCCCGGATACCGGTTACATCGAATCCGACCTGCGCGAGATGGCCAGATCGATAGTCGCACTGGTGACCAGCGAGTCGGGCGGCGCGTTGGTGGCTGCACTGTTCTCCGACGCGGTCCGCACGCCCGAGGTCGCGAGACTCAAGCGCGAGTTCTATTCCGCACGTTACGAACTGGCAGACATCGTCGTCCGCCGAGCAGTCGAGCGCGGGGAGATCTCCGAGAAGGTCTCGGCCGCTGATCTTCTGGCGGCCGTCGCCGCACCCATCTACTATCGCCTGCTGGTCGCCGATCTACCCGTCGACCAGTCGGTTGCCGATCGTGCTGCTGCCGGCGCGCTGGCTGCGGCCCGTGCCGGGGCACTCGATCAGGCCGAATGAGCCAGTGAATTCAGCGCTTCCACGATTGCCTCGTTGAATCCGCTGCCGCCATGCCCGGCGCCGTCGAGTACCACCAACTCACTACCCGGCCAACGCCGGTGGATCGCCCAGGCAGTGTCGAGTGGCCCGGAAATGTCATACCGTCCGTGCACGAGAATCGCGGGAATCTCAGCGAGACGGTCCATTCCGTCCAATATCTGATTCGGCGCCAGGAAGCAGTCGTTACCCCAGTAATGCGTAACCAGCCTGGTCATCACCCGGCGGAAGTCCGGATTCTGGTATCGAACACTCGGAGTCCACCCCGGCATCAGCGACACGTGCACGTCTTCCCAACGGCACCACTGCAACGCGGCATTCTCGCGCACAACAGGATCCGGATCGGCAAGCAGTCGCGCGTACGCCGCGGGAAGGTTTCCGTCACGCTCGTCCACCGGCAACGGCGCCACGAACTCTTCCCATTCACGCGGAAATACCCGGCCCATGGCACGGGTGATCCACTCGATTTCGACCCTCGTCCCGCCGGTGATCGCGCCCAGGGCCATCGCTTGCACCCGCGCGGGAAACGCCTGCGCGTACACCAGACCCAAACTCACGCCCCAGGAAAGTCCCGTCACGATCCATCGCTCGATACCGAGATGCTCACGAAGACGCTCGATGTCTTCCACAATGTGCGCCGTGGTGTTCACGGTCAGATCGACGTCCGGACTGCTCGCTAGCGGAAGACTGCGCCCACAGCCTCGCTGATCGAACAGAACTGCGCGAAAGACTTCGGGATCGAAGAAACGCCTGGCGCCGACAGTGCATCCCGAACCGGGACCGCCGTGGAGGTAGAGAACCGGAATGCCCGCCGGATTGCCGACTGTCTCCCAGTACAGACTCTGACCATCCGCCACTTCCAACAGACCGGACTCGTACGGTTCGACGGGCGGGTACAGGACAGCAGTCATAGGCGGTGATTCTTCCATCAAGCTGCCTACTCGAGTAGGCAGCACGCGGCCGAGCAATGGCCTAGCGTGGACAGGACACCACTGCGACGGGAGTACACCAGATGCGTGATGGGTTCAGGTTGCCGGGATACGGCGGCGCCGCAGTCTTCCTTCGCAGTCATGCGGTTCCCGCCACTGTCTTCGAATCCGACGTACCCACACTCGTTTTCGACGTCGGGCTGCTCAGCCCCGACCGCTTCAATCAGTATCTCAGCCGACATACGGACGACGGATTCGTCGAACGGCTGGCGGCGTTCTTCTTTCACGCGGCCGCAGACTTCCATCCCGAGAAATCGCTTCCGGCGTTCACCGACGAACGACTCGGGCTGATGATCTCGGTCTGTTCCAGCACCGATCGAGAGGTGGAACTCGACTTCTCACTCGCCGAAGATCCCGAATCGGAGGACACCGAACGCGACGAGATGACCTTCGAGACAAGCCGAGTCGTCCTCGCGACCTCGGCGCAGACGGTTTCTCGACTGACCGGTGGAGTAACCACCCACTTCGACGGGGAGTTGTAGAGACATGGGTTTTCTCTTCGAGGTTCTCGATTTTCCCGAAGGCAGTCGGATGACCGATCTGTGGAACAACACATGGGCTGAGCCGGCAATGGGCGAGGAGATTGCCTCCGGCCACTTCATTCATCTGGGCGACGATCAACACGTCGATGTGGAGACCGATTTTCTCAGTAGCCACCTACCGTTCAACGTGGCAGGCTTCGGTGGAGTCTTTCCCGACGGCAAACCTTGGATGTTCGTCATGCAGAAGGCGCCGGCGGACCTCGCGACCAGGCTTCGCGGCGAGGACGATCCGCACTCACTTCTGCGCGGATCACTCGACCGCGCCATGTCTTTCAACCCTGATGCACTGGTGGCCGAGGAATTGTCCTGGAGGCACGCCGATCTGGTGAAGGTGTACGAGGAAGAGGGAATCCCTGCGGTATCCGTCGCGGGTTGGTCGGTTGCGGATCTCCTGCGTGGCCTCTTGGCGCAGTGTTGCAACGTCGAACTTGCCGCCGTCGTCGCCGGATACCCAGAGTGCGCCTATCCCGAATCGGCGCATGCGTGCGAAGCGGACGTGTTCTCCGACGTGTTCGCCGGTTGGGTCAGCGGACTGCGGTGATGTGACGGAGGAGACTCCACCCTCCCGATATTTCGGAGTAGACTCATTTATGAGCGTGATCCGAAATGGAACGAGGTGAGCGGGATGACGAAGCCGGACCAAGAGCTGGGCCGTCGCGAACGCAACAAACTCGAGAAGCAGACACGCATCTTCGACGCCGCTGCCGAACTGTTCGCGGAAAAGGGCTACAGCGCAGTCACAACTCAAGAAATTGCCGACCGCGCCGATGTAGCCGGCGGCACTCTCTTTCGTTACGCCGCAAGCAAAGCCGAGTTGCTGCTCATGGTGTACAACGCGGAATACCGCAAGCAGATCGAATTGGGAGAAGAGCGTGAAGCCAAGTCGACCGGCACAGAAGATCGTGTGCTCGAGCTGGTTTCACCCCTGCTGATCGCAAGTCGCCGAAACGACGAGAACACCGGCATCTACCAACGCGAGGTGTTGTTCGGTGAGCCCAGCGAGTGTTTCCGGGCCGAAGGCCTGGAACTCTCGCAGCGCCTGCAAACGCGGATTGCGCAAATCTTGCACGAGGCACACCCCAACCACACCACCCGAACCACCACTGCAGCGCGAACGATTTCCAACGTGCTGCACTTCGAAATAGCCCGCGCGGCATTGGACCGGATCACGGCTGACGAACTCACGAACATCGTTGCCGCACAAGTCCGATTGACGCTTGCCGGACTACCCACCGAATAGGATTGAGGATCGAAAATGACTGAACTGAAGCAGATCACCGTTCTGGGTACCGGAGTTCTCGGCTCACAGATCGCCTATCAGACCGCCTATCACGGCTTCGACGTCGTCGCGTACGACATCAACGCCGAGGTCATCGAAAAGGCCAAGGCTCGGTTCGACTCGTTGGCCGCGGCCTACAAGGCCGAGAACGTCGAGGGTGCCAAGGAAGGCAAGGCTGACGAAGCGCTGCAACGTATTACGTACTCGTACGATCTAGGCGAAGCCGTCGCCAAGGCCGACCTGGTCATCGAGGCAATTCCCGAGGACATCGCCATCAAGCGCGACACCTACGAGAAGCTTGCCACGGTTGCTCCTGAGCACACGGTGTTCGCTACCAACTCCTCGACGCTGCTGCCGAGCGATCTCAAGGAGTTCACCGGCCGCCCCGAGAAGTTCCTCGCACTGCACTTCGCAAATCACGTGTGGGTCAACAACACTGCCGAGGTCATGGGCACCGAGTCCACCGACCCCGCCGTGTACCGCGAGGTCGTCGAGTTCGCGAAGAACATCGGCATGGTGCCGATCGAACTCAAGAAGGAGAAGGCGGGCTACGTACTCAACTCGCTCCTGGTCCCGCTCCTCAACGCGGCCTCCGACCTGCTGATCGACGGCATCGCCGATCCCGACATGGTCGACAAGACGTGGCGTATCGGCACCGGAGCCCCGTTCGGCCCCTTCCAGATCATGGACGTCGTCGGGTTGACCACCGTCTACAACATCTCCTCCCAGGGCGGCGAGAAGCAGCGCGAATTCGCCGACTACATCAAGAAGAACTACATCGACGAGGGCAAGCTCGGCGTTGCTGTCGGCGAGGGCTTCTACAACTACAAGGGCTGATCAACTGCAAGGCTGATCAACTGTAGGGCTGATCAACCAACCGGCTCACCGCGCGGTGGTTACGACGTGAATTCACGTGGTAGCCACCGCGCGGATGTCTGTTGTCAGTAAGTCCGAAACACCCTGAGCGATTGTGACGCAAGCTTCTTCACGTGCGAACCCATCATCAGGAGAGATCCCCACATGCGTCGTTCCGCCATCTCGGCACTCACAACACTGGCACTGCTCGGCGCCGGAACATTGGTCAGCACTCCCGCTGTCGCCGCTCCCCTCGCGTGTGGCGGAATCTCCACCGGTTCGTTCTCAGGCTCCGCCGGCGGATCGGAGTACCTGTGCGCCAAGGAAGGTGATCTCCTGGACGTGCGCATCGGCGACGTTCACGCGACACAACCGTCACTCGGCTACGACGAGGTGTACTACAAGCTCGGGCGATACACGCTCGGAAAAGACACGATCAACAAGAAGTTCGACGACTGGTGTGAGGCTAACGGTCAGATCCAGGCCGCGACCGCTACTGCGGCGTCGACGCTGAAGGACCCGTCGTCCTTCACCTGCCAGATTCCAGTGGGTCAGGAAACCGCCGAGAGCATCGCGCCCATGAAGACCGTGGTCGTCGGACCCCGCGGCGATCTCTACCTGACCGACGGTCACCACACCCTCACGTCCTTCATCGAGACGGCCGACGGAGGCCCCGACCTGCACGTGCGACTGCGGGTTCTCGGCAACCTCAGTGGCCTGAGTGAAGGCGCCTTCTGGACCGAGATGGAAAAGAACAAGTGGGTCTGGTCGCGTGACGTCGACGGAAACCAGGTACCGGTCCAGGCTCTGCCGAAGAGCGTCGGCCTGGCCAACTTCGCCGACGACAAGTACCGCAGCTTGATGTACTTCTCCCGCGACATCGGATTCGCCGCAGGCACGATTCCGTTCCAGGAGTTCTACTGGGGCGCCTGGGTCCGCGACACCGCGCCCGTCGACCCCACCAACTGGAATCGCGATGATCTCTCCAGCTACCTGGGCACCGTGAAGTCGGTGACCAAAGCACAGACAGCGTTGACGGGCGATGCCGTCGTCGACAGCGGATTCACTGCCACCGATCTTGGCGTCCTGTCGGCCTGGAACGACGGCAAAGCCGAGTCCAAGGGCGAGTTCGCAAAGCTGTCCAAGCCGTACACAGACGACAAGCCGGGCAAGATCGCCTACGCACTTGCCTACAAAGCAACCCTCTGACCTGCTCAGATCCAAGTCACACCAAGTAGACTTGACTAAGGTAAGCCTCTACTCAGTAGTCTGATCCCATTCGGGTGCCGCTTCATCGAAGCAGCGACGCCCTGCCCTGACGGAATACATGCCGTCGTATCTGCCCGGTCGAACAATCTCCGGGCAACCAGGACAGGGAGAAGGTTGCTGCAGTGAGCACGTCCATCGTCGGTTTGTACGACCCCGCAGATGACAAGAGCAGTTGCGGGGTCGGGTTCATCACGCGCAAGGACGGCGTGCAGACCCACGATGTCCTGATCAAGGGCCGCGAAGCGCTCTGCTCGGTTCCGCACCGCGGCGGTATGTCCTCCGAGGGCGTCGGCGACGGCGGCGGCGTCTCGGTGAACCTCTCCCTCCGGTTCTTCCGCAAGGTAACCGGGCGCTCCGACCTTCGCGCCGGACGCTTCTGCGTCGGCAACTTCTTCCTTCCGGACGACGACGCCCAGCACGCTCGCGCTGCCGCCCTGGTCGAACGTGAACTTCTCGATCGCGGTTTCAGCACTCTCGCAGTGCGCGACGTCCCGGTCGACAACTCGGCGATTCGGCCGGCAGCCATCGCGCATCAGCTTCCGATCCGGCAGTGGATTTTCGAGGTCCCCACTCCGCGTCCCGAGCCTGCGGTAGTCGATCGCCTCGTACACGAAGCTCTGCTCGCCATCGAAGTCATCGCGTACAACACCCCTGCACTACGCGGGTTGTACCCACTCTCGCTCAGCGCGCGAACTCAGGTTCTCAAGGGTCGCTTGAACTCCGACGAAGTGATCCCGTACTTCCGCGACCTGGTCGACCCCGATCACGCCGTGCACACGATGTACTTCCATACGCGGTTCTCGACCAACACGGACCCGCATCCCACGATGGCGCAGCCGTTCCGGTTCATGGCTCACAACGGAGAACTGAACACGGACAAGAAGAATCGGCTCTCCGAAGCTGCTGTCGCCAGTGCAAAACGACGTGCGATCGTCCGTCCGCCCGGCCAGTCCGACAGTTGCCGACTCGATCAGACCCTGGAAGCACGCGTCATCGAGGACAGTGTCGACCTGGTGACGGCTGTGGTCTCGATGATGCCGCCGGCCTGGGAAAACGACACCACTCTCTCCCCCGCAGTGCGTGCGATGTTCGAGTACTTCTCGCTGTACGAGGAGAAGAACGACGGACCGGCAGCGCTGGTGTTCGGCGACGGCACCATCATCGGTGCGCGCCTGGATCGCCTCGGTCTGCGTCCACTACGCACGATCGAGACACACGACTACGTGTGCGCATTCTCCGAAGCCGGACAGATCGCGTTCGCACCCGAGACGGTGATTCACCGTGGCCGCGTCGAGGCCGGCGGAATGTTGTACTTCGATCATCGCGATCGCCATACCTACGCTGCCCGCGAAGCTCTGGAAAAGATTGCCGCTCAGCGCGACTACCAGTCGTTGCTGGAGCAATCGCGAATCCTGATCGAAGACATTCCCGCCGTGCCAGCGGAGAAAGTCAGCTCCCCGACCCGTTACAATGGCACCTTCGAGATACATCAGCGCTACATGGCGTACTCCCTGGATCAGGAAAGTTTCAAATTCCTGATGGATCCGATGCTCACGCACGGAGCCGAAAAGGTCTCCGCCATGGGTTACGGCAACGCCATCAACGCATTCAGCGACCGCGAAGGCGGTGTGGCACGTTACTTTTCACAGCGATTCGCCCAGGTCACCAACCCTCCGCTCGACAGCATCCGTGAAGCGGACGGTATGACCCTCCGGGTCGCATTGGGTGCGAAGATGTCCCCCGGACAGGGCAAGCAGATCGTCATCGCCTCGCCGATCCTCGGGCACCTGGACATGCTCAAGATCCGCGAACAGAACCACACTCCGCACCGCCGCTTCGAAATGCTCTACCCCGCCGAGGGTGACGCGCAGGCAATGGTCGACGCGATGACCGCGCTCGGCGACGCTGTTGTAGCCTTCGCGGCCGAACAGGGCGGAATCGCAGTCCTGACCGACCGCCACGTATCTCACGAGCGCGCAACACTTCCCGCGATCATGGTCGTCGGAGCATTGAACCAACGCCTCATCGACGCGGGCCTGCGATTGCGCGTCTCTCTCATCGTGGAGAGCGGCCAGATCGAGTCCTCACACCACGTTGCGGCCGCACTCGGTTTCGGCGCTTCCGCCGTCTACCCGCTGTCCGTTCAGTTGCGAGCCGAGGAGAAGTTCGCCGCTGACCCGGATGCCGCGTTCCGACGCTTCGCGAAGGCCGCCGAGAAGTCCCTGATGAAGACGATGGGACGCGTCGGTCTGTGCACCGTCGAGAGCTACATCGGCGGAGAATTTTTCGAACCCAACTTCCTCGATACGTCCGACCCTGTTCTGCGCCAGTGGTTCCCCAACATGAAGTCACCGGTGGGTGGCGTCGGTTTCGACACCGTCGCGGTGACCTCGAAGCAGTGGCACGAGCGTGCGAGCGCAGTCGGGGGCGAGAAGGATCTGCCACTGCTCGGCCTGTTCAAGGAGCGTGCAGACGGCGCAGGGCATTCGTTCGGTACCACCGCGGTCCGTAAGTACGTCGAACTCACCGAAGAGAAGATCGCGTTCGACAGTCCCTCCGGAACAGAACAATTCGAGGCTCTACGTCTACTGCCGCTCGGACGGCTCGACGATGCCTTCCGCCTCGACGCCGGGGCATACCGGGCGACGAGCTTCGACCGGTTGGCCACCGAGCAGATCGACGACTTCGACATCACCGCCGGGTACCGGGACTTTTCCACTGTGATGGCTGCGGAACGATCGAGTCGTCCCGCCGCGTTGCGCGATGTCATCTCCGTGCCCGGTGATGTCACATTTGCGGTGACGACAGCCGAGTTCACCGACCAGATCTGCCGATTCTCGGTGCGCGGCAATAAGACGATCGTGATGCGTGGAATCCGGTGTGAATCTGCCGCGGACGGCCGGTACACACTTAGCCTGGACGGTCCACTGGCCGACGACACCGCTCGGGTGGTAGCACTCGGCGATGCTCTTTCCGTCGCCTTTGCCGACGACGTCACCATCGAGGCCACCGACCCGGATCTGGTGCTGAATGCAACCGGTATTGCGGCAGAGTTCCTTTCCAAGCTGAGGGTCGCACCGGCAGGTGTACCTCTCTCCGAGGTACAGAGTGCAAGCGACATCACCCCGAAGTTAGCGTCGGGTGCCATGAGCCATGGCGCACTGAACGCTCCGGCGCACGAAGCCGTCGCGCACGGCACGAACATGGTCGGTGCGATGTCCAACAGCGGCGAAGGCGGCGAACACCTTTCGCGCTACAACACGATTCGTGCATCGCGCATCAAGCAGTTTGCATCCGGACGCTTCGGAATCTGGGCGGGCTACCTCGCCGATCCGATGCTCGAAGAGATCGAGATCAAACTCGGCCAAGGCGCAAAACCCGGTGAGGGCGGGCAGCTTCCGGCCGCCAAGGTCACCGTCGACATCGCTGCCGCCCGCGGCGGAACGCCCGGCGTCGAACTGGTTTCGCCGCCGCCTCACCACGACACGTACTCCATCGAGGACCTCGCTCAGCTCATCCACGACTGCAAGGCAGCTCGCATTCGGGTGATCGTGAAGTTGGTGTCCTCGGAAGGAATCGGCACCATCGCCGTCGGTGTCGCCAAGGCCGGCGCCGACGTCATCAACGTCGCCGGAAATACCGGTGGCACCGGCGCCGCTTCGGTGACCAGCCTCAAGTACGCGGGCCGTGCGGCCGAGGTCGGTATCGCCGAGGTCCATCAAGCTCTGTGTGCCAACGGCCTTCGCCAGAAAGTCGTTCTGCGATGCTCGGGCGCGCATCAGACCGGCAGCGACATCATCACTTCCGCCCTACTCGGCGCAGACAGCTTCGAGTTCGGTACGTCGGCGCTGATGATGATGGGCTGCGTCATGGCCAAGAACTGCAACATCAAGTGCCCCGCCGGTCTGACCACCAACCCGGAACTGTTCGACGGCGATCCCCGCGCGATGGCGCAGTACCTTCTCAACATCGCTCACGAAACTCGGGAACTGCTCGCGAATCTGGGAATGCGGTCCCTTCAGGAAGCGCGGGGTCGAACGGATCTCCTGCATCTGCTCGATCACCCGTCTATTGTCGGCAATCTGAAACTGGACGCGATGTTCGAGACCGCTCCGAACATCACCATCGACAATCCTGTGTACCTCGAACGTGAGTACGCGCTCGACGAGAAGATCATGGACGAGGTTCGCACGGTGTTCTTCAACCGTGGCGAGGCCTCGGTCGCCGTGTCCGGACCTGAATTCGCCGAAGGTGCACTGCACCTGGGTAACCGGAACAAGAGCGTCGGTGGTCAGTTGGCGATCGACCTCGAACGTGAACTCAACTACGGAGCGGCCGGGCTTCTCGCTCCGGGAGTACTGACCGACGAGCGCGGGCGACGGTATCTGGCGCCGGGCAGCGTGCGCGTCCTGACGACCGGATCTGCGGGCCTGTCGTTCGGCGCATTCTGCAACGACGGCATGCACCTGGAACACACCGGGACATGTAACGACGGCGTAGGAAAGAGCATGAGCGGCGGCGTGATTGCCGTGCGCAGCCCAGGCGGCGGCTCCAGTGACGCCGGTGGAAACGTGTTGATCGGCAACTTCGCACTCTTCGGCGCCACCGGTGGACGAGTGTTCGTCGAAGGTGAAGCAGGCGATCGCTTCGCAGTTCGTAACTCCGGCGCCAGTGCTGTCGTAGAAGGTGTCGGAGACTTCGCCGGCGAGTACATGACCAACGGTGCTGTCGTGAATCTCGGCGAGTTCGGCAAGGGTGTCGGCAACGGCATGAGCGGCGGGTTCTTCTACCAGTACGACCCTCGCGGCGAACTGGCACTGCGAGCAAGTACCGATTCCGTACTGCTGGGTTCGATCACCGCTGCGACCGATCCTCTGGCCGCCGTCCACAACCACGCGGTACAACTCCTGCTCGAACTGCATGTGGAAGCAACGGGATCCGCGCTCGGAACCCGACTACTCGAGAACTGGGAAGTCGAACAGCACTCGTTCGTCTACGCCATGCCCAAGGCATTGATGCTTTACCAGGACAGCGATGCAATCCTGGCTGCGAAGTCGCACAAAGAGCTTCTCGAAGAATTGGCGTCCGCCATCGCAGCACGTCAGGTTCGCACGTTCAAACTCGCAGTGCGCGATGGGCGCCCCGCACTGAACGGAGCAGTCCCCGCCTATGGCGAGACCGATACCGCGACGATGTATGCGCTGCTCAGTGCGTACACCGTGCTTCACTTCGCACAACAACTCGCCGCCGCCCGCACGCCGGGTGCGTCCGGACCCGACGATCCAGCAGTGCAGAAGGCGGCCCGAAACCTGGTGCTGACCGAGGACTTCGCCCTCGTCCAGCACTTGGTCAAGTACTCGAAAGAGATTCTCGCCGGCTACGACGACGAACAGTTGGCTGCGTTGATTGCAGCCAAGCGCGTCGACGACTACAAACAGGCGCTGAGCCTGCGCAACGTGTTGGCCATGGACAGCCCGGCGACGTACGGGTGGATTCTGTTTCAAGACAACAAGAATCGGGACAAGCTCGGATCACTGCCGAACTTCGACGAACTGTTCGCTTCGCGCACGATCCCCGACCTGGTGTCCTGACCTCCTCCCCCGAACGTAGGTGAGCTTCAAAATGGAAATCCCGTACATCCCCGAATACGCACCGTTCAACGGCGACCAACGCGCGTGGCTTTCCGGATTCCTGGCCGGTCTACACTCACGAACTGTCATGCCCGGTCAAACCGGTTCTGCAACAGCGACAGTGGAGAGAACTGCCGGCGCAGCAGTGCACATCCTCTACGGAAGCCAGACCGGCAACGCGGAGTCCGTGGCCGAAGACGCGGCCGCAGCTGCTCGTGCCCACGGTCTCGAACCACTTGTCGCGAGTCTGGACACCGTGGATATCAATGCACTTTCCGCCATGCGCCGGGTGCTCGTCATCACCTCCACCTACGGCGAGGGCGAGATGCCCGACAACGCGCAGCTGTTCTGGGATGCAGTCGAATCCGAGAGTGCGCCCCGGCTGGAGGGTCTCTACTTCGGAGTACTCGCACTCGGTGACACCAGCTACGACGGGTACTGCCAGTCGGGAAAGAACATCGACGCCCGCTTCGAAGCGCTCGGCGGGACCCGGGTTGTCGACCGCACCGATTGCGACGTCGACTACGAGGATCCGGCGGCCGAGTGGATCGTTCGGGCCGTCGCTGCGGTGGCCGGTGTCGACGGTGATGCGGGGGCCGCTGCCTCGCCGGTTGCGCCCGCTCAGACGAAGACCAAGTCCCAGTGGACTCGCAAGAACCCCTATCCTGCAACCGTCCTCGCCAACCGGCTGTTGTCCGGCGAGGACTCAGCCAAGGAAGTCCGCCACTTCACCTTTGCGCTCGGCGAGGACGGTCTGGACTACGAGGCCGGAGATGGATTGGGCATCCGCCCGATCAACGACCCCGCCCTCGTCGAGGCGATCATCCATCAGCTCGGTGTCAGCGGCGATTACGTGGTTACCGCGAAAGACGGCTCGTCCGCACCGTTGGACCAGGTGTTGACCAGCGACTACGAGATCTCGATTCCCTCGCGCGATTTGATCGAAGACATCGCCCGACGCAGCGGCGACGCCGAACTGCAGCACATTCTCGACACGGAAGATCGGGAAGCGCTCGATGCGTGGCTGTGGGGCAAGGACGTTCTCGATCTCCTGCAGTTGGACAACAGCATTCGATTGAATCCCGAAGATCTGCTTGCACTTCTGCGCCCGCTGCAACATCGGGTCTATTCGATCTCCTCCAGCCCGCTGGCCCACGACGGCACCGTGCATCTGACGGTAGCGAGTGTGCGCTACCGCTCGGGCGAGCGGGACCGCGGCGGCGTCTGCTCGACGTACCTGGCGGACCGCGTCGGCGAGGGAGATCGGGTCGGAGTTTTTGTCTCCAAGAACAATTCGTTCCGCCTACCTGCCGATGACACTACTCCCGTCGTGATGATCGGACCCGGCACCGGTATCGCACCCTTCCGCGCTTTCCTGCACGAGCGTCGCGCGCGCAACGCGTCGGGGCAGAATTGGCTCTTCTTCGGCGATCAGCATCAGTCGAGCGACTTCATCTACGAGGACGAGTTGAACGGGCTGACCCGTGACGGTGTCCTGACTCGCCTCGATCTGGCCTTCTCGCGCGATCAGTCCGAGAAGATCTACGTCCAGACTCGTATGCGCGAGCAGGGCCGAGACTTGTTCGACTGGCTCGAAAACGGTGCGCACGTGTACGTCTGCGGCGACGCCACTCGGATGGCAAAGGACGTCGACGACGCATTGCACGAGGTCGTCGCCGAGCACGGTGGGTTGGATGCGGACGCCGCCGAGGATTACGTCAACAACCTCAAACGATCGAAGCGGTACCTAAGGGATGTCTACTGAGATGTGCCCGCACCGTGGCGAATGTCGTTGCGCAGCTTTGGCACGCATGTCGGACCTGGACGCACTGCTTGCGCGTCCGGGGTTCCGTGGTGGACTGATCGACACCGCACCTGACGTAGTCGGCAAAATGTTGCCGCTCTTGGACGACACGGTAGCAATCACCGTCGCAGGCCCGGTGGCTGTCAACGACTCGGGCAAGTACTCCGTTCCGACAGTTCCCGGCGATCCGTTGGTCTGCGCGCCCGGGCTCGTCGCTCTACGTTTGAACGTTGCCTCCCTCGGCTCGGTGGTGACCACTGACGCAGAGCAGCACCTACCGCCGACGCTCCGCATGTTCGACATCCACGGATCAAGTTCACACACCACGTATTTGACCCCGGCCTCGGATCGTCTCGCCTTCGAAGCGATGCGAACTGCGCCGAGCACTGCGAGGGAAACAAGCCCTCCCATCCAGACATCGAATACGCCCGCATTCTGGGCCGAAGCCGATCAGCTGACACAGCTCGACTTCATCCTCGCGGACGGCGGCAGCGAACGTCGTAGCGGCCTGGTCGCTCTGGGCGCCCTCGGTTACCGGCGAGTCGATCCTCACCTCATGGCTGCCGGGATGGAGCACCTGTCCTACCACCAACTGCCCGTCACGACCGTCGTCGCCGGGAACGGATGCCTGCAGATCCACCGTGGTGACCTCGACGCCGCAGCCATGTTCGGCGGGACATTGACTCTAGCCTCGGACACCTGCCGGACGATGATCGACCTGAATGGTGTCTCGGAGTGCTGGCTGACCCGCACCCACGGCGTTCACGGCCTGACCAGCTCGATCGAGATGTACGACTTCCGCCGCAAATGCGTGGCAGTCTTCACCCAAACGGGTCCAACCGAACCCGCAGTCATGGGCGTGTGGGAAGACGTCATGAGTTCCATCTCGGCCGCATCCTGACACCGACGGATGCTGGGCAAGTGTAAGAAATCGGCGTACGGCGATAACCACATGGAGCCATCGACCCCTAACCTTAGGTCTCGGTCATTTGTCGTGCCTGCACTCTGACGCTGATTCAAGGAGTTATCCATGCCCCGCCCTCTCGTCGAACCGTCGCTGGTCCCGGCCTTGCGCCCGGCGCTGCCTGCATTGGCTGCCGGGGTCGTCGCGGCCGCAGCGTCGGGGGTCGCGATGCTCGGGGCGCTCTGGTGCGTCGTGCAACTCATCGGTGAACCGTCGATGAGCTGGGCCGGGTGGGCATGTGCGCTATGGCTCGTGGGCGTCGCGCTCGCTGCCACATCGTCGTGGCTCTCGCACCACGCGGAATCGCTTTTCGAGGCAAGGGTTCGCCGCCAACTCGCAGCCCACCTCGTTCGCCTACCGGCAAGCACGCTGTCCCGCTACAGCGGAGACGCGCTGAGGAGGCTCGTTTCGGACGACATCTCGGCGCTGCACCATATGACTGCGCACCTACCGGCCGAGTTCGCCACACTCATCGTGGTCCCCGCGGTCACGATCGCGGCGTTGGTTGCCTCAGCCGGCCCCGTGGCGCTTCTCGCTCTGGCTCCCGGCATCGTGGCAGCTCTGTTCTACCTGGTCGTGATCCCCCGAATGGCCGCTCGGCACAGCGCCGAAAGTGCAGATGTCATGGGCGACATCGTGACTGCCGTGGACGACTATGCCCGCGGCATCCGCGTCTGCCGGATCTACGGCGCGCAGACCGGCGCTGCCGCCGACTATGCAGAATCGACAGCACGGTTCACCCGGGGAATGCAGGAGCGCGTTCGACTCGTGGCTACCCCTGCGGCCGTCGCCGTTGCCCTCATGCAGGCGACAGCGACGTTCGCGATCGCCTATGCCGTCGGATTTCACTGGGATGCAACGACGTTGGCCGCCACCATTCTCTTCAGCCTCGCAATCGTGACACCGGCCCTGCGACTCGGGCACGGCCTCGACTACGTCGCGGCTGGACGCTCTGCTGCGGTCCGGCTCGCCACTGCCCTGAACGAACCCACTCTCCCTGCCGGTGAAGCACTCACCGTTCCGGCGGCGAGTCCCTCCGACCACCTGGAGATCGTCGACCTGACTGTCACGATCACGGACCGCAGAGTCGTCGACGGCGTCACGCATGCATTCCGCCCAGCCGCGATCACTGCGATCACGGGACCGAGTGGAGCGGGCAAGTCGACGCTCCTGAAAGCATTGGCCGGCTTCGAGATCCCGGAACTGGGTACCGTCCGCTACGCAGGTCGTAGCATCACCGCGATCGACGAGAACCTGCGGCCACCGTCCGTTCTGCTCACACCCCAGGGCGCAGACGTGTTACCTGCCACGGTGCGCGAGAACATCGCGCTGGCCGCCCCCGATGCAACGGACGCGGAATACACCGCCGCACTACGCCGGGCACAGATCGACGTCAGCCTCGACGCCCACGCAGCTTCACTCTCCGGCGGAGAACGTCAGCGAGTCGGGATCGCTCGGGTGTTCCTCTCGCCCGCAGCAGTACTGCTGCTCGACGAGCCGACCAGTGCACTCGACGATCGGACAGCGGCAGAACTGCTGAAAGAATTGCGGTACCTCGCGCACGACGAAGGAAAGACGGTCGTGATCGTCACCCACGACCCCGCTCTTGCAGACGATGCCGACGATCGACTCGACCTCGGCGGTCGAAACGTGAACGACGCCGCGTCGCACAATGCAGCCCTGACTGGAGCCGAATAATGAACAGCGCCAATGCAGTCCGACGACGCTTGATCACCATCGGACTCGGTTGGGTGTCCGTCGCTGTCCTCGAAGCGATCGCGTACACCACCCTCGCGCTCTCGATCGCTGATCACCGGTCGCCGGTTCTCGTCCTGGCCACGGCCACCATTGCTCTCTTCGTGACCGTCCTGGTCTCGCGGGGCGGTTACTTCACCGGGGCTCGACTCGTCGGCGATCTCTACGACGCTCTCGGCGATGCCTTCGCCCGTGCGAAACTGTCCTGGTTCACCGACGACAACCGGGCACTGCTCGCCACCGTCGCCGGGCGCGGAATCCCGTCGCTGATGAGTGTTCCCGCGCACCAACTTCAGACCTTCCTGGTTGCACCGCTGATCCCGCTGCTCCTGCTTCCTGGGATCGCGGTCGTCGCGGGGCCAGGTGTCATGCTGCTCGTCGGTGGACTGCTCGCCGTGTCGCTCGTCGCTCAGACGCTGGCCCAACGTGCGCTCAGCCGAGCGGACGAGCGTCGACACGAAGCCGAGCTCGCAGCAACTCAGTCGACGCTCGAGCTCACCGACCACCTCGAATTACTGCGTACGGCAGCCGGTCCCACACGTTCCGTCGAACGAATCGAGCGAAGCTGGCGGAATCAGGAAGCCGCGCTTGCACGGACAAATCTCGCCGCGGCACCAGCGACATTCATCTCGGCGATCGCCACCATTGTGCCGCTGGCAGGTGCAGTGATTTTCCTCGCCGCCACCGGATTCGACGATCCCGCAGCCGCTCTCGCGCTCGTCATCCTCACCGCTCGCGCCGCTGCGCCGCTCGACGAACTCGCTCTGGCCGGAATCGGAGTCAATGAACTGCGTGCAACGGTTCGCGATTATCGGGCCGCGACTTCGGCTCCCGCACTACCCGAGCCCGCGTCCCAGGACGCCGCGCGCCCTGTTGGAACTGGCATCAAGGTCGTAGGAGTGGACCACGCTCCGGTTCTGCGCGGTATCAACGCGGAGATCCCCGCCGGGGAGCGTGTTCTCGTCGCAGGGCGCTCAGGTACGGGGAAGAGCACCCTTCTCGGGCTGCTCATGCGCTTCGACGACCCGGACGAAGGCAGCGTCACTCTGGGCGGAGTTTCATTGCGCGACTTGCCCTACGACGCTCTGGCGGCACATATCGGCTACGTGCCGCAGGACCCACTCGTGTTCTCGGGCACCCTCGGCGAGAACATCGGACTGGGGAGACCGGGCGCTACCGAAACCGAGATCGAGGACGCCGCCAGGCGCGCTGCCCTCGGCGCCGTTCTCGACCGCTCGACGCTCGGCATTCATCAGGACATCGGACACCAGGGTGCCGCTCTCTCCGGTGGCGAACGTCAGCGGGTGGCGATCGCTCGCGCCTTCCTCAAAGACGCTCCCGTCCTGGTTCTCGACGAAGCCACCTCGGCCCTCGACGAGGCCACCGAGCGCCGTATCGCCGGCGCCGTGCGGGAATTGGCGGCCACCGTCTTCGTCGTCACCCACCGCGACCCCGCCATCTGGGAGCCCACCCGCACGATCACCCTCTGACATCGCATGCCCTAGTGCTCGCGTTGCAGTCCCTCAACTTCGGCAGGTGTCCGACGGATAACCCTTGCCGGCGATCCAGCAGCAACGACGTGATCAGGAATGTCATGCAAGACCACACTTCCCGCGCCGATCACGGCGTTGTGACCGATCGAAACTCCTGCACCGACAGTGACTGAGGCGCCGAGCCACGTGTTCTCACCGATGACGATCGGAGCAGCCCGCTCCCATCCCTCGCGGCGCCGTCGATGATCATCGACAGGGTGCAACGCTGTCATCAGCTGGGCTCCAGGCCCGATCCTCACGTCCGCGCCGATCGTGATCAGCGCATCATCCATGAAGAACCCGTTCGCGTTGACGAATGCGTTGGCTCCGAGCCGAATGTTGTGTCCGTAGCTGCATTGGAACCGCGGCACCACCAAAGCTCCGTCACCTACCTCACCAAAAAGGCTGGCGAGAGCCCGTGAGCGGACAGCGTCGTCGTCCGCCGCAGCCCCATTGAACGAGTCGAGTCGACGCCAACACTCCAGCCGCCGCTGCCTCAGCTCGTCATCATCGAGATACCACTCACCACGAGCAAGACGATCCGCCTGTTCTCCCACACTCGGATCGTCGCACACCGCGCCACGGCACCCCTGTTGGGCGCGTTGCACCCGACAAAGCGCTACAACAGAAGGTCTTCCATGCCGCCCAATTTCTCGAGCTCAGCTCAGCCGCTCGATGATGGTGACGTTCGCGGTCCCGCCACCCTCACACATGGTTTGGAGTCCGTACCGTCCATCAATGCGGTCCAACTCGTGCAACATCGTGGCGAACAACTTGGTGCCAGTGGCCCCAAGAGGGTGGCCCAATGCGATTCCACCACCGTTGGGATTGACCCGGGAGGGATCTGCACCCGTCTCGATCAACCAGCTCAGAACTACCGAAGCGAATGCCTCGTTCATTTCTACGGTATCCATCTGGCCGATCGCCATGCCGGATTTCGCCAGTGCATACTTCGTCGCGGGTATCGGCGCCGAGAGCTGCAGCATCGGATCGTCGCCGCGCACGCTCATATGATGAATGCGCGCACGTGGCTTCAATCCATGAACCTCGAGCGCCTTCTCGGAGACAATCAGGGCCGCTGATGCGCCGTCACAGATCTGCGAAGCCACAGCAGCCGTCAGCAACGAGCCATCCCTCAATGCGGGCAGTGCAGCCATCTGCTCCATGGATGTCTCTCGTGGGCATTCGTCAACGACGCATTGGCCCAATGACACTGTCTCACGCTCGAATCGGCCGTCTGTGATGGCAGCACGGGCACGCTGATGCGATTGCAGTGCCCACTCCTCCATGTCTTCACGGCTGATACCCCATTTCTTGGCAATCAGGTCGGCGCCGACGAACTGTGAGATTTCGGCCTCGCCGAATCGTGCTGCCCACCCCCGGGACTTGCTGAAGGGCGTGTCGAATCCGTACTCGTTGCCGGCACGCATCGCCGCCGAGATAGGAATCGAGGACATGTTCTGCACACCGCCGACAAGCACCACATCTTGGGTCCCGCTCATGACCGCTTGCGCTGCGAAGTGGACGGCTTGCTGTGAAGATCCGCATTGTCTGTCGACTGTCGTTCCTGGGATGTCCAACGGTAGGCCTGCTGAAAGCCAGGCAGTGCGGGCAATGTTGCCCGATTGCGGCCCGATAGCGTCGACACAACCGAAGATCACATCGTCGACGGCCATCGGGTCCAGTCGAGTGCGGTCGAGAATCGATGTGATCACGTGGGCCCCCATGTCCGCTGGGTGCTCTCCTGCGAGCGAGCCGTGCCGTTTACCCACCGGAGTGCGGAGCGCATCGACGACATAAGCCTGAGGTGCAACCATACGAACTCCTTCGAAATCGAACTTTGTCGGGCTTTCGATGTCGCACACACTCTAGCGATCAAGCATTTGTTTGGTAGATGAAACGTGATTTCGAGACCCGCAGCCACCACCACAGGATTGGTCTCCGCACTTCTATCCAACGAAATCCACTGCTGTCGCAATCATTCGACAGTTAGAGGCTCGACCCCCAAACGCGGCTTGGCTGCCCACGCCGCAGACTCCTCACGCCAGCGTGAAACCGCGAAAGATGCGAGAACAGCTGCGGGAGTGCATCTTCGAGCGGAACGAGCGCATCATCCATATCCATTGCCTTCCCTGAGAAATCGTTCAGCCCGCCTTGCGAACAACACCAGCTTTGTCGAGCTACACCGCAAGCCGGCTGGCCGATGGCTGGAAAGTTAGTACTTTCGGTGGAGCCCAGCACGATTGGGCTATTCACCGCCCAATACAGGCTTCGTATACCGATACGCGTTGCAGGACAACGATTCTACAAACGGTCACGCACTCAGCGATTCATGAACCGCCGCTGGCTCGAAAACTGGATCCCCTTGCGGTAATTGCGCTCCGGGTAGAGCATGGGCACCACACCGTCTTCGATTACCGGAGGTTACCGTGACGAATCTCGTACGCCGACTATCTGCCTGCGTATCCATAGTGGCCGTATCGGTTCTCGCGCCCGCAGCCGTTGCCTCCGCTGCGGTCACCGTTCCGTTCCAAATCAACCCGGCGCCGTTCGGGAACCCAAACGGCAGCTTCGACGCACCCCCTGTCCACTGTGTGGCGGTAGTCGGCGAACAACCTGGCACGGTGACGATCACCGGCGCCAAAGACGAGCGGTGGGGTTGCATGCTTTCGACGGAAGTGCGCTGGATGAACCTCTCGACAGGAGCCTCCGGCACCGGTCGGCTTTCTGGCGACAACCAAGGAACCCCGGGAGAGGCAACCCTGCAGACTGGAGCCGGGCAAGTTGCCGTCGCCATATTGCCTGCCGCCGGACCTGTCACCCCGGGTTTCGCAACCTTCTTCGTCCCATAGGCAACCCTCAAACCCGGGACACCTGCTGTACGAACGACCCGTCGCCACACAATCGTGTGGCGACGGGTGAGGACTTTCCGTTCTCCAGTTGTACGCCTACAGCTTCGCGCTGATGAGCGGCACGATATGTTCAGCCGCCCACATCGTTCCGATCGGGCCACCGCTCGTGATTGCCCACAGAACGTCGCCACCGTCGGCGGTGCGAGGAGGCAGAGCGACCCAACGACCGGAGGACACCGCTCCCAGCGCTTGGAAGAGCTTCCCGCCGGTCAGCTTGTCGAAATCCTCCTCGCTGCCGGCGGCACTGCGGCCGATCAGCAGGAAGTCCGCATCGATGTTCTCGAGAAGTTCCTCGCCGACAGTGCTTTGGGTGACGAACTCCTGTGCACGCGGGTTCTCGGCAAAACCGAGCTCGCCCAAGAAAGTTGCCGGAGCCGAATCGGGCGCTGAAAGGTACTGCAGCCCATTGCCGGTTCCGTAGAAGATCGCCCAGGTTGCGGTCAGGCCAGTGAGTTCAGGGTTCTCCTGACGCACCTTCGCAAAATACCGATCATGGTCCGCCACGATCTTTTCGGCTGCCTTCGAGAGGTCGAGTGTCTCGCCGAGTACGCGGATCGATTCCTTCCACGGCACGAGCATCCGCGACTTCGTGTCGGGGCTCGTCACCACCGGTGCGATGGAGGACAAACGTTCGTAGTAATCGCCCATCGACAAACCACCCAGGCCGTCGGCCCAGCCGACGGCGACGATGAGGTCAGGTTCGCTCGCGGCGATCGCTTCGACGGGAAGTGTGCCGCCCATCGCGAACTCGAAGGTGTCGAGATCCTCTGCGCCGTAAGGCAGCAAGTACGACTGGGAAGCCGACTCCTTGACCATCGACGAGGAGAGAACGGGTTTGACGCCGAGCGCGAGGAGCATTTCCGTGTCGACGGCATTGGGGACGATTGCGGCAACCCGCTCCGGGCGCTTCTCGAGAATACTTGTACCATATGGCGATTCCAGGGTCAGCGGGTAAGTAGTCGTTCCTTCCGCAGCGGGAAGGGCGTTCCCCTCCGAACCGGGAGTGGACGCCGTTTTCGAGTTTTCGGCCGAGGCCGAGCACCCGGACACAAGGAGCGCTGCGGCGAGCGCGGCCCCGATCAGTCCGATGATCCGTGATCGTCTGGTGCGCAGGACTGTCATTTCTGCCTTTCGGTGTTATCGAGCGCTTCGGTCTTACCGAGCGATGGAGCCGGGTCAGGAATCTGTGCGCACTGTGTCGCTGCGTTTCCAGTAGCCGGTGAAATCGATGTCGGTCTTCGCAGTTCCTCGATCACGAATCAAATGACGCCGAAGCGAGCGAATCGTCGCCTGTTCGCCTGCAAGCCAAGCGAATACGCGTCCGTCAGGCCATTCGACTGCACTGACCGCGTCGAGCAACAAAGAAGTAGTGCCGGGCTCCGCCCCCTCGCGTGGCAACCACGTGACACTCACCCCGGGCAACTCGCGCACCGATTGAATGTGAGCCGAGTCCGCAATTTCGACGAACACATGCCCCCTGGCATCGGCAGGCAATTCCTCGAGCAGACGTGCGATCGCAGGTAGCGCCGTCTCGTCACCGACGACGAGCAGATACTCGCAATCTTCCGGGAGTCCCTGCGATACAGAGGGACCCGCGATGTGCATTCGGTCGCCCGGGCCGGCGTCGCGCGCCCAGGTGGTAGCAACTCCACCGCCGTGAACGACGAAATCAACGTCGAGTTCCCTTGTTCGCGGATCGTAACGGCGCACGGTGTACGCGCGGGCAAGTGGACGGCGTCCCGCTGCGAAAGTCACAGTGCCGTCGACTATCACCGGCAAGACCGGATCGGTTTCGCCAGGATAGGCGAACAACAATCGGAGGTCGTCGTCGAAGCCGGTGCTGACGAAGGCGGGCTCGGCAAAGCCGTCGGGGTTTGTGAAGGTGTCGAGCTGCGCTCCGGTGAGCGTCACTCTCCGCATGCCCGGCGTCACGTCTGTCACCCGACGTACCTCGAGTTCACGCAAGGTGACTGAGTACGCCGTTGTCGGACGGGTGTTTCGGGGCACGGAAAGACTCCTCGGAAGCGCACAGACGGGGGGTTCGACCCACGCTCGATCACGGCGGGAGGGCCATTGAATAAAGCTAGCCTGCCCTAATCGGTTACGGTTATCCGTGCGTGCCGACTTCTTACACTCATCGGTGGCTGCGTGAGAAAGCATCTGAATCGGGAGGGCATACGTGGGACCACGGTTGGTGTTCTCCGCGGGCGAAGTCCCCGAGATCCCCGCGTCCCGACTCTCCTTGATCGCGAATGCACGTGAGCCACTGCTCTTCTGGGTACACACCGGACACGCGGAACTACAGATTGGCGACCGCACCCGCAGCGTGACCGCTGGGGCGGCAACCTGGGTGCCCGCGGGAATCGCCTACAGCATCCGAGTCGACCCGGGAGCGGTCGCGTTTCCCATTCCGATGCCCGCTGCCGACCTGCCGCCCACGTTGAACCGGATTATCGATTTCGAGATCCCGGCAGCCTGGCAGGACTGGCTCGTCCACCAGTTCGCGCACAACTTGGGATTTCTGCGCGGTGGGGCGACTGTGGGGGCCGGACTACTCGAGCTTGTCGCGGGGGCCCATTCCAACGACGCCGACGCTTCGGTGTCGTACGCCCCACCGAATTTGCCACGCTCGGCCGAGACCCTCGAGATCGCTCGCACGCTTCTACGGACGCCAGCCGACGACACGGAGCTTTCCCAGTTCGCCCGGCAACTCAAGATCGGCGTCCGCACCCTGCAGCGCCGATTCACGGAGGAGACGGGGTTGCCTTTCGCGCGTTGGCGCACCTCGGCCCGGATCGCGGCAGCAATCGCATACCTGAACTCCGGCCGCGAAATCGGATGGACGGGTGGGCAGGTCGGATTCGCGACGCCCGCGGGATTCACCCGCGCCTTCCGTGAACACACCGGTGTGACACCCAGTGACTACACACGTGCAAACCAAGGCTCAGCGCCGATCCATGAGAACGAGACCTTGGCACAGAGCGTCGCACTCTTGTCCGAGGAAGGCGCCCACTCAGGCTCGGCGCCGATACCGCCGACGATTCCCGCAAGCGGAACGTGGGCCAGGGTCAACAACTTTCACGTCGTCGTCTGGATCTACCGAGGCTCCGCCCGGGTCACTTTCGGCGACCGAACCTGGAATCTGAGGCGGGGCGACGCGATGTGGCTTCCCGCGGGAGTACGCAACAGCGTCGAGATCGCGGAGGGTTCGCTTCTACTTCCGCTCGGATCCCAGCCTGGCGACTCTCCCGTCACTGCACCGCCGCCACGAGTGCTGCACTTCGCGCGCGAAGCGGAGGCGTATCTGTTGCACACGGTCGTTGCGAATTACACCCTTCTGCGCCCCGAGATCCATGACCCAGCGAGGATCTCGAGGCTGATCCGAAACAGCGCGGCGACGCGGACACCCGGCGGCCGAACCGATCCTGTCGAAACGATCCTTACCGCACTCCGCGCGGACCCCACCGATTCGCGCACGCTGCCGGAGTGGAGCGCTCGACTCGGCGTCGACGAGGGCCTGCTCCACAAACGCTTCGTAGCGGCCACCGGCCAGAGCTTCCCGCGCTGGCGCGGTCAGTTGCGGATGACCCTCGCCCGCGCTTATCTCGAGGAGGGCTTCTCGGCCGGAGAGACCGCCCGTCGACTCGGCTACGCGCACGCGTCCGGATTCACCAAGGTCTTCATCGGTGCCCACGGCATGTCGCCCCGGGACTACCAGCGCCGCGGATGGCGGGGAACGGTCGAAGGACTCATCGACTCGTGACCTTCCGACAGATGAGTCCTTCGATCCGTCGTGTCGCCCGCCGAAACGGTCTCAAACTGGCACTACTTCCTTGACTAAATTTTCAGTCAAGGTTTACGCTCCATGCAAGCAGGACGCGGACCGGGCGCGCACGCACACAGCACAAGGAGTCACCGCAACGCAAAGACGTCGGTTCATTCAGGCAGGCGCCGCTGCGCTCAGTGGCCTCTTTTTGGCAGGTTGCGGCGATTCCGACTCAGCCTCGCGCGGGAGCGATGGCAGCAACGATCTTCGCGAGTGGGTGATGCCGGAAGAGGGGGATCCGCACAAGCGCACCTGGATGGCGTTCGGTGCCAGCGAAGCGATCTGGGGAGCAGCCCTCCTGCCCGAGGTCCAGCGCAACCTCGCGACGATCGCGCAGACCATCGCGCAGTTCGAGCCCGTCTCGATGCTTGTTCGTTCCGAGGAACTGGACTTGGCTCGCTCCCTCGTCGGCCCATCGGTCGAACTGATCGCCGCGCCTCTCGACGACCTCTGGATGCGCGACACCGGCCCTGTATTCGTGAAAGGCAACGGGACCAAAGCGGGTATCGATTTCAACTTCAACGGTTGGGGCGAGAAGCAGGATTTTGATCAGGACGGCCAGGTCGCAGCTTTCGTTGCCGCCCGCGCGGGAGTCGAATCATTGCCTACCGACCTGATCCTCGAAGGCGGCGGCATCGAGGTCGACGGCGAAGGCACAGCCATCATCACCGAAAGCTGTGTACTCAACAACAACCGCAACCCGGGATGGTCGAAGTCGGACGTCGAAGCCGAACTCGGCCCCCTGCTCGGTCTCGACAAGATCATCTGGCTACCGGGAATCGCCGGCAAGGACATCACGGACGGCCACACGGACTTCTACGCCCGTTTCGCACGCCCAGGTGTCGTGGTCGCAGGCCTCGACACAGACCCGGAGTCGTTCGACCACGACGTGACCGCACGTCACCTCGAGATTCTCCAGAACGCGACCGACGCACGGGGACGGAAGCTGGAAGTGGTGGTCCTCGAGGCGCCGGTCGCGATCAGGCCCGACTTCGAATCGGACGATTTCGCAGCCGGATATATCAACTTCTACGTATGCAATGGGGCGGTCATCGCACCCGAGTTCGGTGACCCCGAGGCCGACCAGGCCGCCAGAAGTGAATTGGAGCGCCTCTTCCCCGACCGCCGTGTCGTGCAGATCAACATCGACGCCATCGCCGCGGGTGGTGGCGGCATTCACTGCACCACCCAGCAGGAACCCGCGGACTAGAAACCTGTCCCGACCACCCTCGTAGAATTCGGACTCGTGTCGAACCGCCAAACGCAAATCTTGGAAGCAGCAGTCCGCGTCATTGCCCAACACGGCGTACGCGGGCTGAGGGTGGAGACGCTCGCTGCCGAGGCCGGAGTGTCGACGGCACTCATCTACTACCACTTCCAGAACCGTGCAGGTGTGCTGCGCCGGGCCCTCGATCACATCAACGATCGCGCCGCGCTGTACACCGAAAGCGCCTTCACGGAGACAGACCCTCGTGCGCAGCTCGAGCAGATGCTCCTGCTGGAGTTTCAGAATGCCCCGAAGATTCGAGAGAACAGCATCGCCTGGGGTGAACTCCGAGCAAGCGCAGTCTTCGCCGACGAACTGCGCGAACCGCTACGCACCACGACGCAAGAGTGGGCAGACGACGTCGAATCTTTGATCCGCCAAGCGCAGGACGCCGGACTCGCTGACCCGAAGGCAAGCCCGGCCGACGCCGCCGAGCGACTCACCGCCCTGGTCGAGGGTTTGAGTGAGCGCTGGCTGAGCGGCTCGATCCCCATCGAACGAGCCAGAGAACTGCTCACCGGCGCGATCAGTGTGGAGATCGATCCGAGCTAGCCTCTACCGCTCGCCGACGCCCTTCGATTGCGGAGACAGAGCCGGGAACCAGATGTCGGTCAGAACTTCGGCGGCCTGAATCCGCGTCACATCGATTGTCCCCTGCACGGCCCAGCGTGTGAAGAATCGCTCCAACTGACTCACGAGCAGTTCGACGCGCAACCGTGCCTCGTCGTGCTGTTCCGCCGGCCAACGGCCCAGGTACTTGGGCATGGCATTCGGTAGTTGGGTCATACCGTCTCGCGCTGTCTCGCGGAACTCCGGTTCGAGTGCCACGGCCTCGTCCCAGGCCGGCAGCAGGCGTTTGTTCTCGTCGAACCAGTCGAAGGCACGCTCCAGCCAAGCCGTGAATTCCACGCGAGAGTTCGTGTCGAGAACCCGATCGAGATCGATGTAGAAAGCGAACGCACTCGCCGCCATCCCGGCCGCGCCGATCGTCTTGAGCATCTCCACCTTGCTGGCGAAATGCACGTAGAACGTGGCTCGACTGCATCCGACGACCGAGGCGATGTCATCGACCGTCACGGCCGCGTATCCCCGCTCCTCGAACAGAGTGCGTGCGGCGTCCACGAGTTTGGCCCGCGTCGCGCGTTTCTGCTCGTCGCGAAGTGTTCCCCGCCTGTTCTTCGGGCCGTCCGTAGTCGTGCTCACGTCGCCCACCTTGCTCGCATTTCAACCTCCTGGCAAATCACCGACTCGCCGTCACCAAAAAACATTGCGTCATTCATTGACACAATGTCAGCGAGTGGCGCACTATGACTCAAGTCACTTCTCGGGATTCGATTCTTCTTCTCGCACGCCCGAGACAGAACAGAAAGCGATGGCGTATGAGCCCCTCCCCCTTGCCGAGCGTGTGCATCATCGGCGCCGGGCCTACCGGAATCACGACGGCCAAGCGAATGAAGGAATTCGGAATACCCTTCGACTGCTACGAAGCGTCCGACGAGGTCGGCGGAAACTGGTACTACAAGAATCCCAACGGGATGTCGGCCTGCTACCAGAGCCTGCATATCGACACGTCGAAGTGGCGCTTGGCATTCGAGGACTTCCCGGTCTCCGCTGACCTTCCCGACTTCCCGCACCACTCCGAACTCTTCCAGTACTTCAAGGACTACGTCGAGCACTTCGGACTGCGTGAGTCGATCATCTTCAACACCAGTGTTGTTGCAGCAGAACGTGATACAGACTGGCTGTGGACCATCACGCGCTCGGACGGCGAAGTTCGCACCTACGACGTCCTGATGGTCTGCAACGGACATCATTGGGATCCCAACATCCCGGACTACCCCGGTGAGTTCGACGGGGTCCTCATGCACAGCCACAGCTACAACGACCCGTTCGACCCGGTCGACATGCGCGGCAAAAAGGTAGTCGTGGTCGGAATGGGCAACTCCGGCTTGGATATTGCCTCCGAACTGGGCCAGAGATACCTCGCCGACAAGCTCATCGTGTCGGCTCGCCGTGGAGTCTGGGTACTGCCGAAATATCTCGGCGGTGTACCCGGCGACAAACTGATCACCCCGCCCTGGATGCCGCGTGGTCTACGACTGTTCCTGAGTCGTCGATTCCTCGGCAAGAATCTGGGAACGATGGAAGGCTACGGTCTGCCGAAGCCGGACCACCGCCCCTTCGAGGCCCACCCGTCGGCCAGCGGCGAGTTCCTCGGACGCGCCGGGTCAGGCGACATAACCTTCAAGCCTGCCATCACCAAACTCGACGGAAAGCAGGTTCACTTCGCGGACGGCACCGCCGAGGACGTCGACGTGGTCATCTGCGCCACCGGCTACAACATCAGCTTCCCCTTCTTCAGTGATCCGAATCTGCTGCCGGACAAGGACAACCGATTCCCACTGTTCAAACGAATGATGAAGCCCGGAATCGACAACCTCTTCTTCATGGGACTCGCGCAGCCCATGCCGACGCTCGTCAACTTCGCCGAGCAGCAGAGCAAGCTCGTCGCGGCCTACCTCACCGGTAAATACCAACTGCCGTCCGCGAACGAGATGCAGGAGATCACCAAAGCCGACGAGGCGTACTTCCTCGCCCCCTATTACAAGTCACCACGCCACACGATTCAGCTCGAGTTCGATCCCTACGTCCGCAACATGAACAAGGAAATCGCCAAGGGCACCAAGCGTGCTGCGGCCTCCGGAAACAAGCTACCTGTTGCCGCGCGTGCAGCAGCACACGAACTCGAGAAGGCGGATCGCGCATGAGTCTGGTGAACGGTCACTGCGACAACGAGTTCGACGCCGTCCGCACCGCCTTCGAGGCTCAACTCGAATCCGGTGAAGAACTCGGCGGCTCTGTTGCCATCACCGTCGCCGGAGAATCCGTGGTCGATCTCTGGGGCGGGTACGCCGACGAATCCCGTACCACTCTATGGGGCAGCGACACCATCGTCAACACGTTCTCCATCACCAAGACCATGACGGCCCTGTGTGCGCTCCTGCTGGTCGAACGCGGCCAATTGGACGTGTACCAGAAAGTTGCTCACTACTGGCCCGAATTTGCGGCAAACGGTAAGGAAGACATCGAAGTTCGCCACCTCCTGTCGCATACGTCTGGCGTCTCCGGTTGGGAGCGCCCGATCGAACTGACGGACATCTACGACCTCGAGGCGTCCACCGCTCGCCTCGCTACCCAGAAGCCTTGGTGGACCCCGGGTACGGCGTCGGGCTATCACGCGATCAACTACGGCCATCTCGTCGGTGAGGTCATTCGTCGCATCGACGGGCGAACTCTCGGCAGGTTCTTTGCCGAAGAGCTTTCCGGTCCACTGGGAGCCGACTTCCATATCGGCACGTCCGCAGAGCATTTCGGTCGAATCGCCACCATGGTTCCGCCGCCCGCGTTGGAGTTCGACCTGTCCACGCTCGACCAGGACAGCATCTTCATCAAGACCCTGACCTGCCCACTGCTCGACTACCCCGAGGTCAACACCGCACCCTGGCGGGAAGCCGAGATCGGCGCAGTCAACGGCCACGGCAACGCACGTTCTATCGCTCGGGTCCAATCCCTGATCTCGAACGGTGGTGTGCTCGACGGCCGGAAGCTGCTCTCGCAGAGCACCATCGACCTGATCTTCGAGATCCAAGCCGACGGTATCGATCTCGGGATCATGACACCACTCAAGTTCGGCATCGGCTACGGACTGCCACATCCGGTTACCGCGCCACTGATTCCCGACGGGCGCACCTGCTGGTGGGCAGGTATCGGCGGCTCGATGCTGGTCAACGATCTGGACCGACGGATGACCTTCGCCTACGTCATGAACAAGATGGCACCGGGCCTGATCGGATCCGACCGCAGCAACGCGTACCTGAGCGCCGCATACAACTCCGAGGTCAGCGAGGTCAGCTCATGAAGGCAGCCCAGCTCATGGGGCCCGGGCTCCTGGAAATCAACGACGTGCCGGTCCCGGAGATCGGCCCGTCGGAACTACTGATTCGGGTGGGCGCAGCTGGAATCTGCCACTCCGATCTCCATCTCCTGCACTTTCCGTACAAGATGCGCGAAGAACCGCTGACTATCGGCCACGAAATTGCCGGAACGATCGAAGCCGTCGGGAGTGGCGTCGACGGCCGTTCCGTCGGAGAGCGTGGCGTCGTCTACCTCTGTTGGTCATGTGGACAGTGCCGAGAATGCATGAGCGGCAACGAGAATATGTGCCTCGCCGCTGGACGCACCGCGATGCCGCCCTGCCCCGGGCTTGGTCCCGAAGGCGGGATGGCCGAGTACGTCAAGATCCCGGCTCGCTCATTCGTACCCATCGGAGACCTCGACTTCCTGCAGGCCGCACCTCTCGCCGATGCGGCACTGACGAGCTACCACGCCATTCGCGGTGCCCGCGAACATCTCCAGCCCGGTGCCACCGCCGTCGTGATCGGCGTCGGCGGACTCGGTCACGTTGCAGTACAGATACTTCGCGCAATCAGTGCCGTGCGCATCATCGCCGTCGATGTCGGACAGGATCAACTCGATCTCGCCAAACGTTGCGGCGCCGACATCACGCTCGAATCGGGACCGGACACCGCGCAGCACATCCTCGACCTCACATCGGCCAGAGGCGCAGAAGTCATCTTCGACTTCGTCGGTATCGACGCAACTGCACAGATGTCCGTTCAAGCGGTTGCGCCGAACGGCGCGTATCGCATGGTAGGTCTCGGAGGCGGAAACCCCGGAATCACTGCCGAAGCTGCCGGCGGACCAGGCTGGCCGTGGGGCGCATCGATCCGGAAGTCGTACGGCGGCACCAGAAACGACCTCGTCGATTCCATCGCCCTGGCACAGGCCGGTCTGGTAACGGTAGAAGTAGCCCGCTTCGACCTCGCTGATGCCCGCGACGCACTCGACCGTCTCGAACACGGCAAGGTCACCGGACGCGCAGTGCTCGTACCCTAATCTTCGAAAGGCACTTCACGTGACTACTTCCGCTGATACACAAGCATTCATCGCGTCCGTCATGGCCGGGCTGACCGGCCCCGGTGGTCCTTTCGAGATGCAAGTCGAGGATGTACTGGGCAGTTCGATGCCCGTCATGAAGAACCGTGACAAGGCACTCGGCGACGTGCTCGCTGCATCCTTCGACTACGGATCACGCGACTATCTGGTGACCAAGGACCGACGCTTCAGCTACCTCGAGCACGGCGAGGCCGTAGCAGCATTGGCGACGGCGCTCCGCGAGCGGTACGGCGTCCGCAAGGGTGATCGGGTCGGCATACTTGCTGCCAATACGCCGGAATGGGTGATGACCTTCTGGGCGGCTCAGTCCCTCGGTGCCATCGCCGTCGGATTCAACTCGTGGTGGGTGGCCCGCGAGGTGGCGTACGGCATCGATCACACCACCCCCACAGTGGTGATCGCCGACGCCAAACGCGCGCAGATTCTTTCCGAACTGAACACCGATGTTCCCGTACTCACGATGGAAGAAGATCTACCTACCTTGATGGAGAAGTATTCGGGATCGACACTGCCCCGTACTTCCGTCAACGAGGACGATCCGGCCGTCATCCTGTACACGAGCGGAACCAGTGGCCGCCCCAAGGGGGCTGTTCACAGTCACCGAAACGTGTTGGCCGTCATCGACTACCACCGCTACAGCGATCGCCTCGCTGCGGCGTTCACCGGCAAACCCAGCGACGGCCGACCGAGTGACTTGCGGTATCTGCTGACCGCGCCGCTGTTTCACATTGCAAGCCTGCATAACCTGGCGATCCCACGACTCGCGACGGGCGGAGCGGTGGTCATCCATCAGGGCGCCTTCGACGTCGACGAAGTCCTTTCCCTCGTCGAACGCGAGAAGGTCACAAACTGGGCGGTGGTCCCCACCATGGCAACCCGTCTCCTCGAGTACGGCAGTCTCGAGAAGTACGACCTGACCTCACTGAGCGCCTTTGCGCTCGCGTCTGCGCCGTCATCTCCGGCCTTGCAGGACCGACTGCGCGCACGACTGCCTTTTGCGCAGCACACCTTGGTCGACAGCTACGGGCTCACCGAATCCTCCACCGGCATTTCAGTTGCCACACCACCGGAACTTGCCGCGTTCCCCGGAACTCTCGGCCGGCCGATCATCGGGGTGAGCGTGGAGGTGCGCGACCCCTTCGGTGTTGCAGTCCCCGACGGCGAGGAAGGTGAGATCTGTGCGCGCAGCGCCTATGTGATGTTGGGGTACTGGAACGACGAGACCGCGACTGCAGCCGCTATCGGTCCTGATCGATGGCTCCGAACCGGCGACTTCGGAGTGTTCGAGGACGGCCGGCTCCGTCTGACGGGTCGCCGGTCCGATCTGATCCTGCGCGGCGGCGAGAACGTCTACCCTCTCGAAATCGAGCAGACCATCGACGAGCATCCCGCCGTACTCGAATGCGCTGTGATCGGCATTGATTCGGCAGACCTCGGCCAAGAAGTTGCAGCCGTCGTCGTTTTGCGGAGTGAGGGAGCCGCCGGCGAAGAAGAACTACGCGACTACGTCGCCGAACGACTGGCTTACTTCAAGGTGCCGGTGAAGTGGAAACTGAGCACAACTCCTCTGCCCCGCAATGCAACCGGAAAAACGATACGTGCAAAGGTGGTTCTCTCATGACCTACGACGCCGTGATCAACAACGGTCTGTGGTTCGACGGCACCGGGGCCAAACCAGCTGTCCGCAATCTGGGTATCCGCGATGGGTTGGTTACTGCCATCTCCCTCGATCCACTCGACGAAACCGACTGTCCCCGTGTCATCGACGCGAGACGCAAGTGGGTGATCCCGGGCATCGTGGACATCCACACCCACTACGACGTCGAGATCCTCGAAGGCCCGGCACTGAGCGAATCGCTCAGACACGGGGTCACGTCGATCTTTGTCGGATCGTGTTCCCTGTCCACCATTCACGCCAGCCCCTCCGACGCGGGTGATCTCTTCGGCAGAGTAGAGGCAATTCCGCGTAAGCACGTCGTCGACGCACTCAACCGTGCCAAGACCTGGAACTCTGCGAGCGAGTATGTTGCTGCACTAGAGGCGCTTCCGCTAGGTCCCAACGTTGCAGCCTTCATCGGACACTCCGATATGCGGGCCGCCGAGATGGGACTGGATCGTGCTACCAGGAAGGACGTCCATCCCACAGACGCCGAACTCGCGTCGATGGAAGCACAGTTGACCGAAGCTCTCGACGCAGGATTCGTCGGGATGTCCAGTCAGCAATTGTTGTTCGACAAACTCGACGGCGAGACCTGCCGCTCACGCACGCTGCCGTCGACGTATGCAACCACGAAAGAACGACGCCGACTCAATGCGATCCTGCGCCGTCGGGGACGGGTATTTCAGGCCGGACCTGACCTCTCCAACCCGATGAGTACCGGAGCGATGGCGTTCTCCAGCGCGGGTATCTGGCGTAAGCGACTCAAGACGAGCATGCTTTCGGCGGCCGACATCAAGTCCAACAAGTTGGCCGTGGTGATACTCGGCCCACTGGCACACTTGGTCAATCAACTCGGCGGCGACCTGCGCTGGCAGCACCTGCCAGTTCCCTTCGAGGTATATGCCGACGGCATCGACCTGGTTGTCTTCGAGGAGTTCGGATCTGGCGCTGCAGCACTGCATCTGACCGACGAGATGGAACGCAACGTCCTCATGCAGAGCGAGGATTACCGTCGACAATTCCGCAAGGACTACGACCAGAAGTTCGGTGTCAAAGTTTGGCATCGCGATTTCTTCGACGCCGAGATCGTCTCCTGCCCCGACGAATCCCTGGTCGGCAAGAGCTTCGGGCAGGTCGGCGTCGAACGTGGCGGCCTCCACCCTGTCGATGCATTCCTGGATCTGGTCCTCGAACACGGCACGAAAGTGCGTTGGCGCACAACCATCTCGAACCACCGGCCGGAGGTTTTGGACAAGTTCGCCCAGGACAATGGCGTCCAACTCGGGTTCTCCGACGCCGGAGCGCATTTGCGCAACATGGCGTTCTACAACTTCGGCTTACGCCTACTACGACGTGTCTACGATGCCCAAAAGGTCGGCCGTCCGTTCATGACCGTCGAGGCAGCGGTGCATCGTCTCACCGGTGAACTCGCCGAGTGGTACGACATCGATGCCGGGCACCTTCGATTAGGTGATCGCGCCGACCTGGTTGTGATCGATCCCGCTCATCTCGACGATTCGCTCGACGCGTACGCGGAAAGCCCGGTTGTGGAGTACGACAACCTCTCCCGCATGGTCAATCGCAACGACCAGACCGTCACCGCAGTGTTCGTCGGCGGCGAGTACGTCTTCGGCGACGGAGAAGCAGCACCCGTTCTCGGCAACCGCCGAACCGGAAAGTTCTTGAAAGCAGGTGCCCATTAACACGTCCAGATTTGCCGGGAAAACAGCAGTCGTCACTGGAGCAGCATCAGGTATCGGTGCAGCCATCGCACTAAGGCTTATCGACGAAGGCGCACAGGTAGCTGGAATCGACATCGCTGCAGAGGGTTTGAAAGAGATAGCCTCCCAGCACGGCGGGGCCTTCCTCGCCGTTCCCACTGACGTCACCAAGGAATCCGATGTTGCCGAGGCCCTTGCCGCGGCGGCGGCGGAATTCGGCGGTATCGATCTGGCTTTCAACGTTGCCGGTGCGTCGAGGGTGGGGCAGATCGTCGACCTCGACGAGGCCGACTGGGACTTCACCATCGACCTGGTGCAGAAGGGCGTCTTCCTCTGCACCAAACATGAAGCGCGGCATATCCGAGAGCACGGTCGCGGTGGTGCGATAGTCAACGTGTCCTCATTGAACGCGCACGTGCCGAGCCCCTACGGGAGCGCATACGCGACAGGCAAAGCCGGAGTCGAGATGTTCAGCAAGAATGCCGCGATCGAACTGGCTGCGTCGGGGATCCGGGTCAATGCCGTTCTACCCGGCCTGGTCGACACGCCACTGGTCGCGCCGGTCATGAACTACGAACCCGCCCGCGACATGTTTCTCAGCCGAATCCCCATGTCCCGAGCGGCAACTCCCGACGAGATCGCGGGCCCCTGCCTCTATCTCGCCAGCGACGACGCCTCGTACATCACCGGAACCAGTCTGGTCGTCGACGGCGGCTGGGAGGTCTCGAACTACCCGGATCTGACGACGCTGGGCAACTAGTTCAGTTACCGGGCAACACACATTGAGTATCGAGGCCGAGGACGTGGTTGAGCCGGCCGAAGGCCAACCACGATCCGAGGCACATGCTCAACTCGACGATTTCTCGCTGGGAATAGTGAGCGGTCATGCGTTCCCAGAACTCGTCGTCGAGTCCGTGGTGGTCGAGGGCGTATCTCTCGGCGTATTCGGCAGCGAGGCGCGTCCTGTCGTCGAAGGCATCGGTGGTGCGCCAGTCGGTGACAGACTGATCGAACGTCGACTCCACAGTCTCGCCGTCACGCTCGGTGCGCCAGTCCTGACAGAAGATGCACCCGTTGATCTGAGCGATCCGAAGCCTGGCCGCCTCGAACTCGCGGAGTCCGAGAGTGCCGTCCGTGTAGACCTTTTGGGAGAACCCGGCGGCCGCGGGTCCGATGCCGGGGACCATCTCTCCCCACACGTAGCCGATCGGATTCTTGCCTTCGGGTATGTCGATATTCATGTGAGTACCTCCGAGTTTCGGGCACCGAGCTTGCCGACGCCGGGTGTGAGCGGAACGTCCAGCGCGTCGTAGAGACCGGGTTCAGCCTGACGTAGCCAGGGAATTGCGTTGACGAGACGTCCTACGGCCGTGGCATTTCCACCGGCCGCGCGATTTCCACCTTCATCGGTGGCTTCGACGTTGATCTCGATTCGTGGTCGTCCTTCGACGATCACCTTGTGCGCGCCGTCGCCGCCGTCGGGCGGGAGCGGCCAGTCGCGGGCACAGGACGGATGAATACGCGTGACGTGTTCGATCACGATCAGTGGTTCCCCGCCGACGATTCCCTGAACCTCGAATCGCAGTGCGCCTTGGGTGCCGGCCGCGAACTCCCCCATATGTTCGGTCGACACGGTTTCCTCGAGCGGGCGGCGCAGCAAGGTCTCGCGGATCTCGTCGAGTTCCACCCCGAGTGCCCGGGCGATGAGCCGAATCTGCCCGCCCCAGACCATGGTGGGTACGGTCGGCGCGACCATGGGAGGTTCGTAGTCCATCGGCTGACCCATCCCGATCAGGTAGCGGACAGAATCCGGCTGTTCGTAGGTCGTGTAGTCGAAGATTTCCTGACACCGGATCTGGTCGATTGTCCCCGCGAGCCCGCTGACGAGAATCGGCAGGATGTCGTTGCCCCAGCCTGGGTCGATACCGGAGACGAACAGAGCGCCGCCGCCCGCCTTGGCAGCAGCTTCGACGGGATCACGAAGTTCGGGAGGCGCAGATTTCGGGTCGTACAGCGCATATACGGACGGCGTGACCACCACAGCTCCGGCGGCCAGTGCCCGCGTGATGTCGGCAACCGCGTCGTCGGGCCGAATGTCGCCGGACGCCGCGTAGACCACCGCGCCGGGAGACGCTGCGAGCACGGCATCGGCGTCGTCGGTAGCCGCGACGCCCAGGTGCACTCCCAGATCGGCGAGGTCACCGGCGTCTCGCCCGACCTTCTCGGGGTTCGCAACGATGACGCCGACAAGTTCGAGGGCCGGATTGGCTGTCACAGCGCGAATCGATGCACGCCCGACGTTGCCGGTACCCCACACGACAGTCGGAATCTTGGACTCGGCTTCATTCGAAACTGCACCCATCAATCGGACATTACCCAGCTCAGCGCGTCAGGTCAGCAGAACTGCAAGAATTCGTTTCACTTCATCCGGTCAAAAATGCCATTGCCTGCGCAGTCAGTGCGCCGTCACCCCGCCTCCGGTACGTCTCGGCGGGTCGGCCGTTACCTGGTCTGCTCATCTCGCCGGTACTTTCGAGCGCGTCGAACACCTGCCGGCGGAAGCTGTCCTTCTGGAACGGACGATCGAAGATCACCTCGTAGAGTCCCCGAAGTTCGGCGACGGTGAACGTCCCGCCCGACAATCCGTCCGGATCCACGTACGACGCATACCTCGTGCGTAGGTCCGTGACCGCGAGTCGCACCATGTCGGCGTGATCGAATGCGAGTCCGCTCACTGCCTCGTCGTCGTACACATCGACGAGAAGCGCCGAATCGGGCAGTGCCGATTCCGGTAGGCAAGCCGTGTGTGCGACCGACAAAACCCATCCACGGTCGTCGCGGTCCGGTCGGTCGAAGATCGCCAACTGGTGGAAGCTCGTCTGGGCCAACTCTGCCTTGACCGACAGGGCACGATCGGCTGCGGCCGTGAGCAATTCGCGTTCGTGCAGAAATGTTCCCGGTAGCGCCAGCGCACCGAGACGGTGCAGAACCACCAGAACTTTCAGAGATCCACCGCTGTACGTCAGCACCGCGACGTCCACTGCCACAGACGGACGCGGATAGTCCGTCAATCCCTTGCCGCTCGTGCCTGTCCATTTATTCACCCTTGCATGTTATCTCAAACATGATCTATGGTTAGCGCAAAGTTGATCAAACGATCATCGCGAACCGAAGAGGTGGCTATGAAACTCACCGCACAGCAGTCCGATCGAGCGGCCGGCGTTCTGCTCGGCACCGCAGCAGGAGACGCGCTCGGCGCCGGCTACGAATTCACCTACCCGAAGGCCGAGGTCACGATCGACATGATCGGTGGCGGCCCGTTCGACTGGGCGCCGGGAGAATGGACCGACGACACCTCGATGGCAGTTGCGATCGCCGAGGTGGCCGCGACCGGAATCGACATCGGAAGCTCTGACGGTCTCGATGCCATTGCAGCACAGTTCATCCGGTGGTACGACTCGAAGCCCGCGGACATCGGCAACCAGACGCGAGCAGTGTTGTCCGTCCGCTCCGAAAGCGCAGCGGCGATGGCGGATCGTGCGCGGGCGATCAGCGGCCGCAAAGCCGGCAACGGCTCGCTCATGCGGACTGCTCCCGTCGCCCTCTCCTACTTGGACGATGCAGAAGGTGCCAGGTCGGCAGCGCACCGGATCAGTTCACTCACGCACGACGACCCGCGTGCCGGACAGGCGTGCGAGTTGTGGACCCATGCCATCCGCCATGCCGTTGTCTCCGGCAACTTCGACGGTGTTCGCGGCTTCCTCTCCGTTGCCGATCAGGACGTCGCCGAATACTGGGGCCCGCTGCTCGATCAGGCCGAAACCGGGAACCCGCAGGACTTCTCCAAGAACGGTTGGGTGGTGCATGCACTTCAGACTGCTTGGTGGGCAATCACTTCCACGGACAATGGCGATGCTCGCCACCTCCAGTACGCATTGGAAGCGGCAGTAAGAGCCGGCGGGGACACCGACACGACGGCGGCCATCGCGGGTGGCCTCCTCGGCGCCCGCTGGGGAGCGTCGGCGGTTCCCGCCCGTTGGCGCCGAATCATGCATGGCTGGCCGGGATACCGTTCCTCCGATCTGATTCGCCTGGCAATAAAGACTGCTCGCGGCGGTACCGACGACAAGAACGGATGGCCGTCGACGGCAGAACTCGACTACTCGAGGTTTCGCGGAACCCACCACCTGACGACGCACCCGCACGACGACGGCGTCATGCTCGGCGGCGTCGATGCGGTGTCCACTGCAGACTACGACGCCGTGGTCAGCCTGTGCCGCATGGGAACACGACAGGTCGCCCCTGATCACGTCGAGTTCTGGTTGGTCGACGACGGTCACGATTCCAACGCCAACCTCGAGTTCGTTCTCGACGACGCAGCGCGCACCGTCCAGGCGTTGCGGGCCGAGGGAAAGCGCGTACTCCTCCATTGCGTTCAGGCGCACAGTCGCACGCCGTCGGTTGCAGCGCGATACTCGATGTTGATCGGACGTGATCCCTACGACGTACGCTCGGCTACGCCGTGGGCTCGCCCGAAGCGTGAACTCTGGAACACGGCAGTCGGAAACGCGTCCGTCGGACACACAGCCGTCGGATACACAGGAGGATCCATGCCCGCTATTACAGTCGTCGAAGGTGACATCACGACGCTGACCGTCGACGCCATCGTCAATGCGGCCAACTCCAGGCTCCTCGGCGGCGGCGGTGTCGACGGCGCGATCCACCGTGCCGGGGGACCGGAGATCCTGAAGGCTTGCGAGGTATTGCGCAACACCAGCCTTCCCGACGGCCTGCCGGTGGGTGCGGCAGTAGCCACCACCGCCGGAAAGCTGCACGCCAAGGCCGTGATTCACACCGTCGGCCCGAGGTATTCGCGCTCCGAGGACCGATCCGGTCTGCTTCGGTCGGCGTACACCCGCAGCCTCGCCGTGGCCGACTCGATCGGCGCCCGTACCGTCGCCTTTCCGTTGATCTCGGCAGGGGTCTACGGCTGGCCGAAGGAAGATGCCGTCCGACAGGCCGTTTCAGCGATTCGCACGGCGAAGACCGAGGTCGAGACGGTCACACTGGTGGCATTCAACAAGGAGACGGCAGACCTGATGCGCCGCGCGATCGCCTGACCGTTTACCGGGCCCACTTCACGCCACGTTAAGGCAGTGCAGAGCGGTCGGAGAAGTGGAGAAATTTCACCGGTTGGACGTTTGTCCAACAATTTGTCCGAATCGCATATTTTGCGGCTCGCTCTGTGTTCTACTCCTCTCCAGGGTTTGAGCTGGTAGTGAGCAAACGACGAGACGTATTCGATTCTCTGTCAGCTCGAGGCCGGTTCCCGGACCCGGCTTCAAGCCGAGAGCTCGATCTTGTCGAGCGCTACTCAAGGAGAATGTGAATGGTGTCGACGTTGATGCGCCGAGGAGTGGGGGTGGCCGCGTCGTTGACCGGATGCGTTGCCCTCGTGATCGGCGGAGCCGGAGTCTCGTCCGCCGCTGATGTGGACCTTCCGTTCACGGCATCGTGCCACGGGTGGCAGTTCCCCGGACCGATCACGCACAACGAGACGCGTGATTCCGGCGTCACGATCAGTGCGCCGGCCGTGGTCCCGCCGAACTCCACCTTCACATACCGCCTCGCGCCCAAGCCGATGACGGTCCCCAAGGACGGTTACGACCTCAGGTCCGTCGTGAACTGGACGCGTCTCAAGTTCGATTTCGACATCCCTGCAGGCACCTCCTACGTGGGGGCGCAGATCGTGGCCGGCACCAGCTCGAATCTGGGTGGGGTCGCCCCGACGATCACGCGGGTGAACGATGCCGGTTCACCCGATCCGAATGGGACGCATCTTCGTATCTCCGGCAACAACATCACGGCGGGCAACGGACCCAACACCGACGACAACGGCGGCGGCGGAATCGAGGTCGGTGGAGGAAAGACGTTCCAGCTCCCGGCAGTCGACGTCACCGTCACGTCAGGGGCTGTCGGCACCCAGATCAAGCCCATGCTGCGCGTGTCCGACTCCAACTCGGGTTCCTACGACAGTGCCGCCAACTACCTGACCTTCCTGCAGCAGGAGACCCTGCTCGGCGGCGTCAAATACTGGCTGACCACCAATTGCTCACCACGCGACAATCGTTCGGCCGGATTGAACGCCGGCGGCCGGCCGCTCGCCGTGATCAACGTCGACTCCAGCCTCGCTCAGACACAGACGCGAATCGACGCACCCGGTAAGGCCGTCGTCGGTGACTCCGTGGAACTGACGGCAACGGTCACTCCGTGGCCGTCGGGAGGAACAGTGCAGTTCCGTGACGGAGGGGTCGACCTCGGCGCTCCGGTGGCCGTCGTCAACGGCGTCGCGAAGGCCAACCGCACGATGACAACAGCGGGCGACCACAACATCACGGCGTACTACACGGGATCGGCCGGTTTCATGGAGTCGATGTCGGGCGCCGTGACGATCAACGTCGTCGAACCGTCCGAGCCCGAGCCTGGCACCGGTAGCCTCGGCAGCCTTGGTACCCCCGGATTCGGGTCGTGAAAACTGTGAACAGAAACCAGGATTCGACGATGAACTCGAAACTCCTACGCGGCTCTGCGATTGCAACCGTCTCGGTACTGGCCGGCGGCTTGTTCTCCATCGTCGGCGGCGGGATCGCCTCGGCTGCCCCCGAGACCAAGAGCGTGGCCTTCACAACTGCATGCCATGTGCGCGAGATGGACGGTGTGGCAAGCCCGATCACGTTCAACGAGACACTCGGCTCGGGAGTCACCATCACCGCGCCGACCACCGCGGCACCAGGTGAGACCGTCACCTACCGCGTGCAGCCGAACGAGATGAAGGCAAACAGCGGCGGTCATGCCAGCCGTGGAGTCGTACATTGGGCCCGGATCAAGTACGACTTCGACATCCCGTCCGGCGTCGAATTCGTGAGTTCCCAGCTTGTGGCGGACAGTGCGTACGGCCTCGGATCCGACAGTGCCACTCCGACAGTCACACGGATCGACGACGGCGGTAATCCATCGGCATCCGGTACGCACCTGCGTATCTCCGGATCGAATCGGACCATCGGAAACGGTCCGTCCTCCGCAGTTCGATCGAGTGACGGCATCATCGTCGGTGCCAACACCAAGTTCCGACTCCCCGCAGTCGACGTCACAGTCAAAGCCGGTGCGGCCGGTAGCGAGATCAAGCCTTCACTGCGAGTTTCCGATCCGGGATCCGCCAACTACGACGACGACCGAAATGCGCTCACATTCGTCCAGCGCGAAAAGGACGTCTTCGGAGTCAACTACTGGGAGCGCTACAACTGCTCCCCGCGGGACAACAGGAACTCCGGCCTCAACGCCGGCGGGCAGGCCCTGACCACCATCTACGTCAGCCAACCGACAACCACCACAATCCAGATGCCCGGCTCGATCCAAGCCAGCACACCGACCGAGCTTGTCGCAAAGGTGGATCCGGCCCCGGTCAACGGAAACGTGCAGTTCAGGGTGGACGGCGCCGACGTCGGTACACCGGTCACGCCCGGTGCCGACGGCACTGCCCGGCTACCGCATACCTTCTTCACCGCCGGAACCGCGCGGGTCTCCGCAACGTTCCAGGGCGTCAACGGATTCCAGAGTTCCAACTCGACCGAGGCAATGGTCACGGTGACTGCCGCACCTGTCGTCAAGCAGACCGACACGGCCGTGAACGTTCCCACCGATGCTAAGACGGGCGTTTCGGTGTCGCTGAGGGCGCAGGTCACGCCGACACCCACCGGTGGCACTCTCCAGTTCAAGGACGGCGCTGCAGATATCGGCGCTCCGGTCCCGGTGGGCACTGACGGCAAAGCCACTCTGGAACATGCCTTCACCTCGGCTGGATCTCATGCCGTCTCGGCCTACTACTCCGGTGCAACAGGATTCATGCCGTCGATGGCACCCGCTCAAACGGTCACCGTGTCTGATCCCGCACCGTCCGATGTCACCACCTCGACCTCACTGGCAGCTCCCGCGACGACCAAGCAGAATGTCGCGGCAGAACTGTCGGCGACGGTCACCCCCAACCCCGGCGGGGGCTCGGTTCAGTTCTACGACGGCGACCAACCCATCGGACAGCCCGTTGTCGTCGGAGTCGATGGAGTGGCGCGACTGACGCACACTTTCGCATCGACGGGCGATCATCGGATCAAGGCGTCATACGCCGGGCGAAGTGGATTCACACAGTCCGCGTCGGACGAATCCGTCGTCAAGGTTTCTGCTGCGCCTGACGACGGCGGGAACGGCGGTTCGGGCAGCCTCGGTTCACTGGGCGGTCTCTTCGGTTCCTGATCGAATTCTTCTCGACACTGTTGCCGCTGCACCGATTCGGAGCAGCGGCAGCAGCATGTCGCGGCCGTGGTCATAGAACTGATTGATTTATCGATGGAGCACAAGTGTCCAGGAATTCTCTTTCTCGACGGTCGTTTCTCGCCGCCGGGGTCGGTGCAACTGCAGTCGCCGCTACTTCCCTTCTGCCGCCGTCGCTTCAACGTGTACTGGCGACACCCGCAAACTCCGGCGGGCTCGATTCGATCGAGCATGTAGTCCTCGTCATGCAGGAGAACCGATCTTTCGACCACTACTACGGCGCGCTGAGGGGTGTTCGCGGCTTCGGTGATCCGAATGCGTTGCGTCTACGCAGCGGCTACAGCGTCTTCGAACAACCCGGTCCTACCGGTCCTGTGCTCCCCTTCCCCATCCGCGATTCCGCTGCGGCACAACGCATGGACACCCAGAACGTGACCGGACTCGACCACAGCTGGGCGGGCGGACATGCCGCACTCGCCGACGGCTGGCACGACGGTTGGATCGCGGCAAAAACCAGTACGACAATGGCGTACTACGACCGGCAAGACATCCCGTTCCATTACGAACTGGCGGACGCGTTCACGATCTGCGACGCCTACCACTGCTCCGTACCGACATCGACGAGCCCCAACCGGAACTATTGGGTCTCTGGATACACCGGATACGAGCCACTTTCGCCTAATCCGACCGAGTCGGTCCTGCCTTCGGATCCGCCCGGCCCCGAGGGAAGAGCTGTAACCAATGCGGCCTACAACCCCTGGCACGCCGGCTACGGATGGACGACGGTTCCCGAGCGGTTGCAGTCCGCCGGCATTTCCTGGAAGACCTACCAAGAGTGGGACAACTTCGGAGACAACAACCTCGAATACTTCACTGCCTTCAAGAAAGTGGCGGCAGGGCTGCTTGGTCGGCCAAGCCTGCTCCCCTACGAAATCCAGACCTTGGCCGGGTTCTATCTCGCCCTGCCGTCGATGCCGGCGCCGGTCCAGGACGCAGCGGCACTGGCCCTCGAGAATGCTGCAGACCAACTGTCGCCTGCTGATCGCCAACTCTACGATCGCGCACTGTACCGATCCCGGCCCGGCACACTGGCCGCCGAGTTCAGGAAGGACGTCGAGTCGGGCCGACTGCCGCAAGTCAGTTATCTCGTTCCGTCCGAGGTGGATTCGGAGCATCCATCGGGTTCGTCACCTGCGGCGAGCGCAACACTGCTCTATCAAGTACTCGACGCCATCGCGTCCGATCCGGATCTGTGGGCGAAGACGGCCGTGATCGTCAACTTCGACGAGAACGACGGGTACTTCGACCATGTACCGCCACCTCGACCGCCGCGCTCGGTCGAAGCCGAATGGGTCGGCAATCAGCCGCTTGGTCTCGGCCCGCGGGTGCCGATGACGATCATCTCGCCGTGGACTGTTGGCGGTTTCGTTTGTTCACAAGTGTTCGACCACACGTCCGTCACGCAGTTCCTGGAAAAGCGGTTCGGAATCACGCAGCCGGAAATCGACCCATGGCGACGCACGGTGAGTGGCGACCTGACGTCGGCGTTCGACTTCGCCAACCCGCGTAGCCGACCGACTTTGGCGCGCCCGCAGCCCACTCCGCCTCTGGAACCACGGTGGACACCGACCCCACCCACCGAACAGAGAATGCCCCTGCAGGAAAGCGGCACTCGACCAGCACGGGCCCTTCCCTATCAGCCCGACGCCTACACGACGGTGAACCCGGAAACCGACTCGTTGACGGTCCATCTGGTCAATGCCGGTGCCGCATCAACTCACCTGGCCTTGTACCCGTACGCAGGTGAGTTCGACGAGCCACGGCATTACGACCTCCTGGGCGAGGTCGATGACACCGTTGCGCTCAGTGATCGCGTCTACAGCCTGACCCTGTTGGGTCCCAATGGTTTCAGGCGCGAGTTCAGTGGAGCTACAGACAGTGCGGCAGCCTCGCTCGACGTCTCGACAACCATCGACGCAGGGACGCGCGCGCTTGTACTGACCGCGAACAATTCCGGAAGTCGTGCACTCTCCGTCGACGTCGACGGAGACCGACGGAAGCTCGCTGCCGGCGCACGCGGCCGGTGGGCAGTGGCGTCGGTGGACGGCTGGTATCAGGCCACCGTGACGGTCGACGAAGATCCTGAATTCAAGCGCGTGCTCGTCGGACACATCGAAAACGGGCGGACCAGTGTAAGCCAACCGACGTGAATCGACACCGAGCGTTCAAGCCCAGGGCCGAATCCCCATTCGGACAAGTCAATCCATCCACACACCCAGAAGGAGTTTCCGTGCGTCGTATCCCGCTCTCAGCACTGATAGTCGCGGGCTCACTGATACTGGGCGGCGGAATTGCCGCGGCTCAGGGCAGCCTGCCCACGGTGGGGGAGCGCCGATGGCACGTCGGTGCCACCGTCGTACCTGACCGACGACGCCGGGCGCTCCCTGATCCTGCGAGGGTTCAACACGGCGTCGAGCGCAAAGAGCGCACCCGACGGCATGCCGAAGTTCACCGAAGCCGATCTCGAGCGCGAACATGCCGACATGGGAACAAATTTCGTGCGTTTCTTGATCTCCTGGCGTTCGGTGGAGCCAGCGCCGGGACAGTACGACCAGGAATATCTGGACCGCGTCGAGGACCGGGTCAGCTGGTACGCCGAGCGCGGCTACAAGGTCATGCTCGACATGCATCAGGACGTCTACTCCGGCGCGATCACACCAGAGGGCAACAGCGGCAACGGCGCCGGCAACATCGGCAACGGCGCGCCGGCCTGGGCGACCTACATGGACGGCCTTCCGGTCACCCCTCAAGACCGCTGGGAGCTGTACTACGTCCAACCCGGTGTGATGCGTGCATTCGACAACTTGTGGAACACCACCGGCCAACATCCCGAACTGGTCGAGCACTACGCGAACGCCTGGCAGGCGGTGGCCGAACGTTTTGCAGGCAATGACACCGTCGTGGCATACGACCTGATGAACGAGCCGTGGGGCGGTTCCCTCCAAGGCCCCGCCTTCGAAGGTGGGCCCCTCGCTGCCCTGTATCAGCGAACCACCAACGCCATCAGGGAAGTTGATCAGGACAGCTGGGTGTGTGTGGCCCCGCAGGCCGTCGGCGTCAACCAAGGTGTCCCCAGCGGGCTCACGAAGATCAACGACCCACGAGCCGGCGAACAGCGAATCGCCTACTGCCCACACCTGTACCCGCTGCCCCTCGACCTCGGTGACGGATACTCCGGCCTCTCACGCACACTCACCGACGCGACCATCGACACCTGGCGCGACAGCGTCGAACACATCGCAGGCAACGTACTCGGCGGCGTTCCGATCATTCTCGGCGAATTCGGGCTCGACACAACACTGCCCGGCGCAACCGACTACATCGACCGCGTCTACACGACCGCCCGAGAACTCGGTGCGGGTGTCTCCTACTGGTCCAGTGATCCAGGTCCTTGGGGCCCGTACCTGCCGGACGGATCGCAGACACTCCTCGTCGACACCCTGAACAAGCCATATCCGCGAGCCGTCGCGGGCACACCCACCGAATGGTCCTCGACCGTTGACCGCCTTCAGCTGACGTTCACCCCGAACCCCGCGGTAACGGCACCGACCGAGATCTATCTACCCGAGAGCGGCTTTCCCGGCGGCGTCGACGTCGCGGGCGCCGACATCGTTAACTGGAACCCCCAAAGCCGGCTTCTCACAGTGGAAACCGCGGACGACGCGGGCCCCGTCACAGTCACGGTGACACCGGCAAGCTGACCGCGAGCGCCGAGATTCCTGGATATTTGTCCGGTTCTTTCGTAACGTACAAGCGACGGGTGATCAGCCGACGGAAGGCGAGTATGTCCACGGAGAAGATGTCTGTCCAAGATCGTGTTGCGCGGGTGGTGCTCGATGTCGTCGGCGCCTTACCGACCGGCGCGCAGCGCATTCTCGGTGGCAAGCCGAAGGAGATCGACGGGCAGACTCTGCACCCCGAGATCCAGCTTGCGCTGAGATTGCTCTCAGCGGTCGAAGGTACGAGCTTCGAGCATCTTCCGGTCGAAGAGGGACGGGCTCAGATCGACGCCGAATCGCGACTGTTCGGCGGTACGCCCATCGACATCGAGACGGTACGTGACCTCGAGATCCCGGCCGGGGATCACGCGATTCCGGCTCGGCTGTATCGCCCGGCCGGAGTCTCAACGCCCGCTCCACTTTTGGTGTACTTCCACGGCGGCGGGTTCGTCCTCGGCAGCCTCGAGAGCGGCGACAGTGTGTGCCGCTTCCTGGCCCGCCACGGCGAGGTCAGTGTGTTGTCGGTGGACTACCGGTTAGCACCGGAGTTCCCGTTCCCCGCCGGGGTCGATGACGCCGTCGCCGCATTCCGGTACTGCGTCGAGCATGCCACAGAGCTGGGTGCAGATCCGAAATCCATTGCGGTAGGCGGAGACAGCGCGGGTGGGAACTTGGCTGCCGTCGTCGCGCAGTCCACGACCGAAGACGACGTCAAACCAGTATTCCAACTGCTCTTCTTCCCCTGGGTGGACCTTTCGTCGAAGCGCCCTTCGCACAAGATGTTCGGCACCGACTTCTTTCTCACCGACGCCCAACTCGACTGGTATGCGGCCCATTACCTGTCGGGCGGCGCTTCGGCCCTCGACCCGCGAGTCTCCCCGCTGCTCACTCCGGACCTGGCCGGCCTACCGCCGGCGTACGTTGCCGTCGCCGGTTTCGACCCACTACGCGACGAGGGTGAGGAATACGCGAACCGGCTGCGAGAGGCCGGAGTCCCGGTTGCACTCAGGCGTCACAATGGATTGATCCATGCCTTCGTCAACACCACCGGTGTCGGCCATACCGGTCAAGATGCGATGTTCGAGGCCTGCGGCGCTCTGCGGGTTGGACTTTCGGGCCCGCACTGAGGGCAGGGTCACGAAACGGGGAGTGCCAGATCCGCCCACTCGACCATCGCTTCGAGCACGGAGCGCAGTTCCATCCCCGTCGCGGTGAGTTCGTACTCCACTCGCGGCGGCACCTCGGCGTAGGCAGTCCGGGTCACCAGATCGAACTCCTCGAATCGCTTGAGCCTGGCGGACAGTGTCCTGGGACTGATGCCGGGCAATGCGCGTCGTAGTTCCGTGAAGCGCATCGGGCCGTGCGTGAGCTCACGAACGATCAGCGTTGCCCACGGTCCGTCCAGAACCAGCAGAAAGCGCGCGACGCCGCACTCCGGAAGCACGTGACCTGATTCACTCATCGATTCCCCATTAGTTCACTTGAAGTAACTGGTTCCCAATCTGAACTATAGGCGTCATGACTTACACAGTGCATGGCGCCACCGGCGCACAGGGTTCTCCCGTTCTCGCGGGATTGGTCGCGGCTCTCGCCGGATCGACAGGTGCCGAAGTCCGAGCAATCACCCGCAACCCCGACCAGACGTTCGAGGGTGCGAACACCGTCGTCGCGGATAATGCGTCAGTCGACTCTCTCGCCGACGCTTATCGCGGGGTAGACGGGGTGTTCTTCCACCTGCCACTCGCCGGTGACACCGAGACGCTAGCCGGTTACGCCCACAACGTTCTGGCAGCAGCAAGAGTGACACGTCCTTCGCGGTTCGTGATCTCTACCAGCGGCACGGTGACCGGCGACGCTACTTCGCCGCTTGCCGGTCCCAACACACCCGTTCTCTCCGAGCTCGTCGACGGACTCCGCGCCGAAGGTATCGCGGTGACCGTCCTGACCCCGCGTTTGTTCCTCGAGAATCTTCTTCTGCCCACCGTGCTGTCGGGGGTGAAAGACGAAGGGGTCCTGCGTTACCCACTACGTGCCGATCTCGCGGTCGCATGGAGTTCACATCTCGACGTCGCTGATGCAGCCGTTGCGGCCCTGACTCTCGACGTAGCACCGGACGCGGTCGACATCGGACAGATTCCGGCGATCACCGGCATCGAACTCGCCGAGGCATTCGCCGAACACTTCTCGCGCACGGTAACTTTCGAAGCCGTGACGCCCGATGCCTTCGGTGCGTCGATTGCGCCGATCATCGGAGGGGGCGCAGCAGCCGGGGTTTCCCAGCTCTACACGGGACTCGAATCTGCCGACAGCGTCGCGTTCGACTCCGCGACGGGTTCTGCCGTTGCCTTGGGCATCGTCGCCCGCAGCACCCGGGCCTGGCTGGTAGATCTCGGAGTGAACTGACCGGAGCAACGCAATCGGCCGGCTCCGCGAAGTATCGCGTGGAGCCGGCCGATTTCCGGGGTTACCGGTGCGTGCGGGTCTTCAACTGGCGGTTCAGCTGCCGACTCCCGAAGTCCAGACCGGCACCGTCACTGGTGGCCAGCACGGTGAGTCCAGCGGCGACCAGCAACGAAATAAGCACAACGCTCATGGTGAGTCACCTTTCTTCCTGTCGTGAAACGGTTTTGCGCCTCCGGGAAATGTCGACATATCCGGCACCCCACTTCAGCTGACCTCAAAGTATCTGTAACTATGGGTTACGCGCAATGTGTGGTCCCTCACCTGAAAGCGCAGGGTGATGCGCAGATCACGCTGCGTTCGACGGCGGACTTACCTGGCCAGAACCATGTTCACGAACTCGTCGGCGAGCGCCTGAGCGTCCGCACCGCTGCCAGGAACCACATCGGGCGCACTGTGTACCAATTGCATCTGCCCCAGGTACATCGAATAGGCAAGTACGCCACGATGTTCCGCTTTCTGCCTGCCCATCCCCAGATCGACCAACAACGTCACGATGTAGGTAACTCGACGCTCGGTGACACGTCGAACCGCCGCCGAAACCAAAGGATGGCCGATCCCGGCAAGCAGTTCCAACTCCGCACGGCGACCGGCCAATCCGGTCGTGACCGAATCCACCAGACGACGCAACCTCACCTCCGCCGGTTCACCAGAGGACTCGACGGAGGAGATCAGTCTCTCGGTTGCCAAAACTTCCCACCGGCCGAGCGCAGCTTGCAGCAATTCGTCGCGGTTGGCGAAGTGCCAATAAAAGGAACCCTTGGTCGATCCGAGCGTGCGCGCCACCTTTTCCACTGCAACTGCATCAGGCCCATGGCTTGTCAGAGCCTGGAAAGCTGCATCGATCCACTGGTCGCGAGAGAGTCGGGCGCGGGCATTCGTCACCTCCGTACGGTACCGTATGGGTAAGTTCCATACGGCACCGTACGGAGGACGAAATGACACTCGCTTTCAAGGCAATGCCTGCACCGGACTGGGCAGAAGCCACCACGATCACCATCCCGTCTGTTCCGACCCATACATCCGAGGAGTGGGCGCAGGCAGTCTTCGACGTCAGGAATGTCCCCGCACCCGTCCTCGCGATGTTCTGGCTCAGGGAGCGGATAGTCGGACTGCTCGGCATCGCCAAGGGACGCCCCGACACCTTTGCCGTCGACAAGATCGCCGACGGCGAGGCCCTCATCGAAGCGGACGAGAAACACCTACGATTCGTCGCCTCGGTTCAGGCCGACAACGACGCCGGCCTCCTGCACGTCGTCACCGCCGTGGAGCTGAAGAACCGCGCGGGCCGAATCTACTTCGCACCCGTTCAGGTACTGCACGGCGTGATCACGCGGGCAATGATGACGTCCGCTCGAAAGAGACTGTGCACGTGATCAACCGTCCGGACCGCCCTTGAGTTCGAGGCTGATCTGATCGGCATCCAGCGCGGCAAGTGCCGATCCGAGCATCCGTGCGTCGAACACGCCATCGTCACGTGCGTCGAGCAGTGCCTGACGCTGCGCGTCGATCACGTCGAGGCGGATCCTCTTCTTCGACCGACCCTCTGGCGGAACGACACTCGCAGCAGCATCTTCGAGGAGGTCGAGCAACCTGCGATGCCCGTCTAGTTCGGATTCGGTGAGGTCCTGCGCTGCCGGACCGGTCGCCACTACGACGCGCTTCAACGTTCCTCCCTGAAGGATCAACGAGCCTGCTGCCACCAGGAACGCAACCAAGATCAGGAGCGATCGACTCGGGGTGTCTTCCGGCAGAGTCTGCGCTGCAGCCAGAGTGACCGCCCCGCGCATGCCGGCCCAGATGACGATCGTGCCTTCACGCCATCCCAACGGCGCAGCAAGGTAGTAGTCGATATCGGCAACCGTCCGCCGAACCCGAACCTTGAACCTTTCCATCTGATTCGCCGAAGGTGCCCGGCGCCTGCTGCGTCGTTCGTCTGGCGGGTAATCCTCGGGGTTGTCGAGGCGATTCGCGATGTCGGAGAGTCTGGGTTTCATGCGTTCACGAAAATTCGCCCGCGCTTGGAGCGCTCGCAGGAGCGGGGCCACGTACAGAGCCCGCACCAAGATCGTGAGGAACAGTGCACCCGCCGCCACGAAGACCGCCGTGGATATGCCCTCGTGGTCGACCCGGACATCGTCGACTATCGACGAGAGTTCGAGGCCCATCACCAGGAAGATCGCACCTTCGAGGACCAATTCGACTGTGCGCCAGTTCTGGGAGTCGGACAACCGGTGTCGCGGTGACAGCTTCCGAGGAGCGTCGTAGCCGGTGACGAGCCCGGCCACGACTGCAGCAACCAACCCTGACGCACCCAACTCTTCGGCGGGGATCGCCGCCAGAAACGGCACCGTGAACGAGATGACCGTGTTGACCGTCGAATCGGTGACACGGGCGCGAACCATCAGGTTGACCTTGCCGACGACAACTCCGATGACCGCGGCCACGACGACGGCAAAAGCGAACTTGCCCAACACACTCCACAGCGACACCGATGCGGCGGCCCCGGCGATGGCAGTACGCAACAGAACCAGAGCGGTGGCGTCGTTGAGCAGGCTTTCGCCTTCGAGGATCGACACCACCCGCGGCGAGACCGGGAGTTTCTTGACGATGGACGTCGCGACGGCATCCGTCGGGCTCACGATCGCACCGAGTGCAATGCCCCACCAGATACCGAGTCCTGGTATCACCCAGGAGAAGAACACACCGAGAACAAGCGCACTCACGACCACGAGCAGAACGGAAAGCCCACCGATGGCACCGAACTCACGCCGAAACTCCATCGACGGCATCGAGACCGAGGCGGAGTACAGCAGTGGCGGAAGCACGCCTGCCAGAATCCATTCCGGGTCGATGTCCACTGCTGGGACAAATGGTAAGAGGCTGACAACGATCCCGGCCATCACCAGAATCAACGGTGCTGCGACTCCGATCCGCGCTCCGAGCGTCGAGGCCGCGACGATTCCGAGCAGTCCGAGCACCACGATGATCAGAGCATCCACTGCTTCCCCCTGTACCCCCGGATTTGTGTCTGGCTCTTTCTACACCTTTGCCGGAGACGGGGGCGAGACCTGCCAGGCAACGGCGATCAGAACAACCGTGAACGCCGATGCGGGCCACAGAGCGTGAAGACCGATCCACCGATGAACCAACGCACCGACCACCGCGCCCGCGATCAACCCGGCACACATCCCGAAGTGCTGCAGCCACGCCCACTTCGGGCCACCCAGAAAGGCACCGGTCAGACGCTGGCCCATCTTGACCAGCGCACCGGTCATGTACGTGACACCGATCGTCACCTCGCCGTCGCGCTGGAACACCGAGTTGACGGCTCCCATCGCCAAGGCCATCGCCGAGATCGCGCCGGGGGTGACGTCGAGGCTGCTCATCACCGAACCGATGGACAGCAGCCCGGCTACAACCGCGAGCACCGTGACCTTGCGAGCCCGGACCGAATAGCGCTCCGTGAAGTGGGTGACGACGGTTCCCAGCGCGATTCCCAGGAGGAAGAGCACGATGATTCCGCCGGCAACTCTCGCGGTCGACCACACCCCGTCGGCAAATGCGACGCTCGCCTGCGTCATGTTGCCGCTCATGAACGAAACGAAAGGCCCACCGAGCGTGATGAATCCGAGCGCGTCGACGTAACCGGCCAACCCGGCGAGCGCTGTCGCCAGGCCGATCAGCGACCTGCTGTATCCCGTCACCCGACGAGCTCGGTTCAGCTCAGCTTGCTGGTGCGCAGCTCGTGGCCCTTGGACGTCTTGCAGCGGCCGGTCTCGAGATCCCACTGCCAGCCGTGCAGATCGCAGGTGAGGTTGGTGCCGTCGACGACACCGAACTTCGACAGGTCCGCCTTGAGGTGGGGGCAACGACGCTGAATCTCGTACCCGCCCAACTCGATAGACGCGCTGTCGTCGTGGGCCTCGGCGAACCAGCCGTCGGCGTACGCGATGCGCTCGTCGGTGAGGCACTTGAAGAACGTGTAGAGGAATTCGTTGTACCCACCGATGCGCCACGCCGTGAAGCGTGTCGACAGGAAGATGGTGTTGACCCAGTCGGGCTCGTCGTCGCGCAGAACGGTGCGAACCAGTTCGGGAGCGATGCGGAAGCCGTAGCGGTACTTGCCTTCTCCGTCGATGGGCTCACGAACGATCCGCTTCGGGAAGTCGAGGACGACCGTCTCCTCTCCCATCACGAGTCCGACGGGGTAGCCGATTCCGTCGCAGATCAGATCGGACTGAGCCATGATCGGCTCGAACTTGGCCTTGAGACCGTCGAGCAGCGGCTCGCCTTCGGCCGGAGCCCACGTGGCCTTCTGCGCGGCGATGACCGGTGCCATCTTCTGCGCCATCTTCTCGATGTACTCGGCCTTGTTGGAGAAGATCTTGTCGACGTCTGCGTCCGGGATGGGATGCGTCAGCGCGACCTTCTCGCTTCCGCGAAGTTCGACGGCCGAGCCGGGGATCATCAGCAGACCACGATCGTTGCCGTTGATGCGCATCTGCTCGAGGAACGTGATCTGGTCGGGGAAGATGTTTCCCTCGTCGCCGTGATCGTCGTTGAGGTAACGCAGGTCGTCGTCGAGGAAGACCGGCGGGCCGGCCGACGGGACAACCCAGGCAGCGTCGACCTGGGAGATGTAGTTGCGGCAGCGGTCCATGCCGCGCTGACGCTTCTGCTTGCCGAAGTTGCGCTTGGTGCCCTTCGGGATGTCGTAGACCATCGGGTACCAGATCGCGCCCGAGTACTGCAGCAGATGGATGTCGACCTTCCCGAAGGCGTCGGTCAGCGGGTCCAGGTCGACGGGCCTGGCGTCGTTCATGTTGAAACAGGTGGTTTCCCCGTCCGAGACGACGAGGCCCGAGTCACCGATCGGACCGTCCGCGGGAGCGCGCAGAGCGATGATCATGATGTCGAGATCGCCCTTGGGACCGCTGACGGTGTGCTTGACGGAGTCTTCCGTCTCGAAGAACTTGTGGAAGCCGAGCTTCTCGAGTTCACGCTTGAGGTCCGGCACCGGGTAATCGGGGAGCAGGACTGTGGCGTCCTTGTTGACGTGCGCGATCAGATTCTTCGGATCGAAGTGGTCCTTGTGCAGGTGCGAGACGTAGAGGTAGTCGCAATTGCCCAGCGCGTCCCAGTCCAACTCTGTGTTGTCGGGGAACGGCACCCAGGACGCAAAATACGTCGGGGTCACCCATGGATCACACAGGATGGATCCGGCCTCGGTCTGGATGTGAAATCCTGCGTGGCCGACGCTGGTGATCTGCATTGCAACCTCCGAAATCGTACTGCTGGTCAACTCAGCATAGTCGGCGCGATCAGGGCCAAATCGCGATCGAGGAGGCGGCCGGTTGTGACGTCATGCACGTCAGAGGTCGAAAGTGGGTTGTGAATCAGACCTGCCGGTGACGCGGACAACACTCTCTGTGCTGGCGTGTTCGCCGTATTTCTTGGCGTTCGCGGGAGCTGTTTCAGCATTCCCGAAGACAGCCCCTAAGGCTAACCTAACAAGCATGACTCGACTCCTTTCTCCCTCCACGACCGATCGCGACTACTGGGCGATCGTGGACAACCTGACGCGACGCGGTTTCTTCGGCGTCGGCGCGGGCGTCGCTGCGGCCGCGTTTCTCGCCGCCTGCGGCAGCACGGAAAGTTCGACGCCCGAGAACGCGGAGACCTTCGAGTTCACGCGCGGCGACGAGAAGCTGATCATTCCGACGGACCCACAGAACGTCGTTGCCCTCGACCCGCGGGACGGCCTCGAATTGTCGATCCTCGCCGGATACCCGGTGACCGCCTACCCGACCGGCGCCGCCGATCACCTACGCCGTGAGGTCCCGGATGCCACGGGTGTCGAGATCTTCGCCGAAGGTGCTTCCGATCCCAACTTCGAATACATCTCGACTCTCGGCGCCGACCTTCTCGTCCTCAGCGCCGGCTGGTGGGACACCGGGTCGTACGGCAACGACCGGATGCAGCAGATCGCACCGGTCCTGCCCGTCGGCAAGGACTTCACCCCGGAGTGGCGGAAGGTCATGTCGGACTTCCTCACCGGCATCGGGCGCAGCGATCGCGCCGAAGAAGTACTCGCCGAGTACGACGCCCATGTAGCTCAGGTCCGCCCGACCGTCGAACCGCTGATGGCCGGCAAGAAGGTTGCCTTCGTCGCCGCCGCGGAGGATCAGATCGCGTGGTTCCAGAACGATTTCCGCACCGCCGTCGCCGAGGACCTGGGATTCGAGGTGCTCCGTGAAGGCCCCGACCTTCGCGTGATGCTCGGATCGGAGCAGTTCAACCGTCTCGAAGAAGCCGACGTCATCTTCGCCTTGGATCGCAGCGCCTCCGGCAGCGTGTACACCTCGCCGACGTGGCAGCGTCTGCCCGCTGCGCAGGCTGGTCGAGTGATTCCCTTCGACTACTACAAGGCCGCGGGATACGCCTTGACCGCCAAGGTTCTCGTCGACGACTTGGCGGCCGGGGTCAAGCGGTAGAACCCGACCTTCGTCAACCCGATGGGCCCCGATCATTCGGCACCGGCGGCTCGTCCTGTCACGCGGTCCCGAAACTCGCGGAACGCTTGGAAACCACCGGTGAGCGCCCGCGCCAGTTCCTCGGCGCTTTCAACCCAGACGACGTCCTCCAACTCGGAAACGTCGTCGGGCTCGTGATTGCGCTGGGGAACGAGAAACGTCGGGTCACCCTGAGGGTTGACGATCAGGAACCCAGCCGCCGCGCAGAGGTCGTAGACGAACGCGCACTCGGCAGGCGACAGCGTCGCGTGGAAGATTCCACCACTGAGTGGATCGCTCTGCTCGAGCGAGTCGAGATGAAGGTCGGAGAAGGCCCCGTCGATCGTCAATGCCCTGTCGTCACGGTCGACGATCTCGCCTCCGTACGGGCTCTCGACCACGCGCAGCCCGTGCTGATCGAGGAAAGCGGCGACCGCCGCCCGATCAACATCGAGTTGCACGTCCTTCGTCACCCGCATGAAGTGCAGCGAGAAACCCATCGATCCCCCTCGTCCATTCGCGACGCACGTGATGCGCTCGCCAGTACCTCGACAGCCGAGAAGCGTCAAAACTACCTCTCGAGTAGGGTCCGGATCGCCTCGACCACTTCGGCAGGCGCCTCTTCTGCCATGAAGTGACCTGCGGACAGCGTGCGGTGCTCGAGATCGGGCGCCCACGCTTTCCACAGGGCCTCGGCGTCGTAGCCGAGCATCGAGCCCCAGTCCTGCTGAATGACCGTGACCGGCATGTGCAGTTGGTTGCCCGCCTCCCGATCGGACTGATCGTGTTCGATGTCGATGCCTGCCGACGCCCGGTAATCGGCAACGATCGACGGCACCGCCTCCCGTGAGGCGCGCAGGTATTCCGCCCGCACGTCTACCGGAATCGCTTCGCGGTTCTGCGTCCACACGTCGAGAAAGTACTCGAAGAACGCATCGGCGCTGGCGCTGATCATCTGCTCGGGAAGACCAGGTGGCTGAGCCATGAGATAGAGATGGAACGCCACAGCAGCATTCGATCCATGCAGGATGTCCCACATATCCAGGGTGGGGAGCACGTCCAGCGAGCCGAGTTGCGTGATCACATCCGGATGATCCAGCCCCGCTCTGACGGCAACCAGTGCGCCACGATCGTGGCCGACGAGGGCAAACTTCTCGTGTCCCAATTTCCTGGCCACCTCGACGATGTCGGCAGCCATTGTTCGTTTGGAGTAGGTGTCCGGGTTTTCCTCGACCGGTTTGTCGCTGGCTCCGTATCCGCGTAGATCCGGGCAGATGACGGTGTGATCCGACGCCAAGGCAGTGGCTACGTGACGCCACATGAGGTGAGTCTGAGGGAAGCCGTGCAGAAGGACGAGTGGTGTTCCGCTTCCGCCGACCGCGACGTTGAGCCGCACTCCGTCTGCTGTGGAAATCTGCTGGTAGTCGAAGCCTGGAATGGTGATAGTCATCGATCGCTCTCGTTAGTCGGGGTGATGGCAGGTCGGGGTGATGGCAGGTCGGGGTGATGGCAATCAGCTTCGCCGCAGTCGATGAGCGTTCGATGAGCGCGATAGCGTGGGGAAATGCGAGACCACACATTTGAAGCCCCGGCTTTCGGAGTGCTCGGACCCGTGGTCGCGTGGAACGAGTCTTCACACCAGATCGATCTGAAGGGTCCACGACACCGAGCGGTCCTCGCTCGTCTCGTCGTCGCCCGCGGACGTGTTGTTCCCGTGGACGTGATTGTCGACGACCTCTGGGTCGATCCTCCGTCCGGCGCTACCAGCGCAATACGTACGTTCGTTTCCGCATTGAGGCGTGCGCTCGAACCGGATCGCGCGCCGCGAAAGAAGCCGAAAGTCATTGTCACCGAAGGGCCCGGTTACGCCTTTCATGCAGCACCCGACGCGGTCGACGCTTGGGAATTCGAAAGACTGGTGCGAGAAGCCGCAGATTCGACGCCGGCGCAATCACTCGAACTGCTCCGAACCGCGCTGCAGCTGTGGAGAGGGCCGGCCTACGCGGAGTTCGCCGACGAGCCTTGGGCCCGAACGGAGCGATCACGCTTGGAGGAACTGCGTCTGACTGCCGTCGAACGCTTGGCATCCGCGCAGCTCGATCTCGGGCGAGCTGCCGAAGCGATTCCCGATCTGGATGCCCACGTGACGGAACACCCTTGGCGTGAGGAGGGTTGGCGACTACTCGCTCTGGCGCTGTACCGGTCCGATCGTCAAGGCGATGCTCTGGCAGTCCTACGTCGCGCACGGAAGTTACTCGCCGAAGAGTTGGGCATCGACCCTGGTCCACGACTGAACGACCTCGAGTCCGACATTCTCCGCCGGGAAACCCGCCTGGATCCTGTAGGGGCAGAACAGATCTTCAGTCAGGTTTCGGCAGCGTACGACCGGACCGTAGCGGCAGGATCGAAATCGAGATTGGAGTCAACCGTCGGCCTCCTCCGAAGTTTGGCAGTTGCGGGCGGAAGCGGACTCGAGACTGCCCGAAACCAACGACTGACAATCATCGGCGCCGCTGAACAATTGGACGATGTCGAACTCACCGCGCGGATCATCGGCAATTACGACGTGCCCGGGATCTGGACGCGATCCGACGATCATCGGCAGGCTACGCAGATCGTCGAGGCCGCTCAGCGCACTCTCGATCGACTTCCGGCCGGCAACGAACCCGCTCGGGCGAGACTGTTGGCGACAATCGCACTCGAATCGCGCGGACTGCCCGGTCATCACGGTCTCGAATGTGCCCGTGCCGCAGTACAGATCGGTCGCGCTCTCGACGATCCAGGGCTCCTGGCCTTCGCTCTGAACGGATTGTTCATGCAGACGTTCTGGACTACCGGTCTGGCCTCCGAGCGCGACGACATCGGCCGTGAACTGGTCGACCTCGCCATTCGACACGGCCTGGCTACCTTCGAGATCCTCGGCCATCTGATCCGCATGCAAGCCCTCAGCGCCCTTGGGCAATTCGATGCAGCCGAGCTACATTCCGAGACGGTTGATCGATTGGCCGGACGTCACGAACGCCCGTTGGCAGCGGTGTTCACCACCTGGTTTCGCGCTATGCGTACTGCCGCTGCCGGCGCGGCGGCCGCGCACTGCGAGAAGCTGTACGAAGCTGCGGCGGTCAATCTTTCCGATGCCGGCATGCCGGGTCTCGCGGACGGCATACTCCCTCTCGCAATTCTCGCCCTCCGCGTATGGCGGGGACTGCCGGCGATTTTCGACCCGACCACGCAGTGGGGCCCGTACGAACCCTGGGCCCGGCCACACCTGCTCATCGCACAGGGGCAGACGAACGAAGCAGCGAAGGCCGTCGAGGCATTGCCGGACCCGCCCGAAGACCTACTCTCCGAGGCACTGTGGTGCTTGACTGCCGCAGCGGCGACTGCAGTCGGCGACCGTCGAGTCAAGGAGCGTGCGCGAGCGGCGCTCCTACCTGCCGCCGCCGAAATAGCCGGCGCCGGAAGCGGAATGCTCACCGTGGGACCCGTCTCGCACTACCTGGCCGAATTGGAGCAGGGCTGAACCGTCAGGTGAATGCAATCACCGTCTCACCCCACGCCTCCCGGATCTCGCGGTCGAGATCAGCGACGACGGCATCGCGTTTGTCGATCAACAGTGTCGAGCGTGTGTCGGTGTCGTAAGTGGGCCACCCCGGGTCCGCACCCAGTTCGCGATCGTCCCCGGCGTCGTAATCGCCTGCAGCTCTGGCAAAGTCCAACCACCTCGCCTGCATGCGCTCAGAGACATGACGCGCCGCGCTCAAGCCACCCAACTTGTAGGTAATGTCTCGTGCCCCGTGGTTGATGTTGCCGAAGACGTAGGCAAGTTCGGTGCCGTGGGTCGCACCGATCTTCAGCGCCTTGAGCATCGGCGGCGCGTAGTCGAAGCGATACAACCACGTCGGCGCAACCTTGCTGTGCGCCTCGGCGATCCACAACGTAGGCAGCCGGAATCCGAAATCACGGGTCAAACCGAGACCGGCGCCCAACTTGGACAGTCCCGAATACGCGCCTTCGATTTGAGAATGATCCGGTAGCTCGAGTCCTGGATGCTCGTCGGCGATCTCCGCGAACATCGACGTGATCACGACGGGATCGATCGGCATCAACGGCGACTTCATCATCCGGAAGAGCGAAGATTCGTCCTTGTTGGTTCCGATGATCAGCGGAATCGGGTGTGCATTGCCGTGACGGAACGCGCGCACCGGGTAGTCAGGGAGCAGATCACCGTCGACGATCGGCGCGAACGCCAAAGTGCCAGGCGTCTCCTGGGGGACGCGAGCAAACAGTTCGTCTGACGGCCCGATCAAGTCTTCGGCAGACGTGGACCGCAACAGACCCAGATCGCTTCCGCCGCTGAAGATCTCGAGAAACAGCTTCGCGACGATCTCACCACGTTCACTACCGTACACCGAAGTGGCGGGCGAACTTTCGGCAATAGCGCGATGAAACAGGCCGCGAGCGGACGGGACGGTCATCAGCGTCGTCACCGCGCCGCCACCTGCCGACTCGCCGAACAACGTCACTTTGTCGGGATCGCCACCGAAAGCCGCGATGTTGCCTTGAACCCATTGCAGCGCTGCAATCATGTCGCGGAGAGCGACATTGGGCTCGAAGGTATGTTCACTCGAATTGAAGGACGAGAAATCGACGAAGCCGAACACACCGATGCGGTAGTTGATCGAGACGACGACAACGTCGCCGTTCTCAGCCAATGTGGTTGCGTCGAAAAGTGGTTGGCTGGACGCTCCGCGGAAATACGCTCCGCCGTGAATCCAGACCATCACCGGTTTACCCGGCGCATCAGAACCGACGGGGCCCGGTGCCCACACGTTGAGGAACAGGCAGTCTTCGTCCATCGGAACGTTCTCACCGAGCGGGATCATCGCGAGTCGACTTTGCGGCTCACACGGCCCGAATTCTGTTGCGTCCTGGACCTCGGTCCATGGCTTCGGCGGAACCGGCGCGCGAAATCGCAGCGGACCGACCGGAGGTGCCGCGTAACGAATCCCCTTCCAACTCGACACCGAGCCTTCCGTCGATCCTCGAACCGGCCCGTACGTTGTCTCGACTACCGGCGCTTCGCTGGGTGTGATCGTCATTCGATTTCTCCTCGAAAACAAGTTGCTACTTCGACAGGGCTTCGACAACGTGCGAGAGTTCCAATGCTGCCAGCATCAGGAACAAAACGGTCATGATTGCTGCATTGTGGCGGATCAGAGTGCTTTTGGTGGCGCTCAGTGCATCGGTCACCTTCGCCGAGGGCACGGCAGCCAATGCTGACAGCACGATCAAAGCGATGGACGCCGCTACCGCGAACAGAACGGAGTACGCGACCACTGATACCCAGCCGAGGTGCCCGCCACCGATGATCGAACCTGCCTTGAGTTCGAGCGGCAGGTTCTTCGCGTTGGGTACGGTCAACAACAGTCCCAGAACCGCAGCTTTGGCCGGTTGCATCGAGTCGATCTGTGCCAGCCACGACGGCATCGCCGGCTCGGCATCGTCTTTCGGACGGCCACGCCAACTCGAGTACGCGAGCGCCAGAAAACCGACAGTGAACACGACGGCGAACACCGTCTGGACGGTATGCGCGCTGCCGCTGGACTTCGATTCCACTTCGGTGGTCGAGAGTGCCGTCGCTGCTGTGATCGCTGTCGCGGCCAGCACGATGCTCGCGGTGTACGCGAATGCATTTGCCTTCGCCCGAGTGGACAGCAGGATCGCGATGATCGCAACCAGAGGAATCGGGCTGATGACGACGCCGGTGGCGAGTGGGATGAGCTGCGCAGTAATCGATTCCATTTCTGCGACCGTACAAGCGGCCAATCCGGCCATTGGCGAAACGTTCGGCCTCCACGACATCGCCACTCACGGTGTCACAGAAGCACGGCTGTGAGGACCACCCGGTCTTCCTCTTCGACAAGTTCGAGGGACGTTACCGTACCGGCGAGCGATTCAAGCCCGATCCCTGAGTCCCGTGCCACCGGCATCCGACCCGGCGAACTGATCCGCACTACTACCGCCCGAGCATCGGCGAGTGTCACCTCGAGGAAGACGGGCCCTCCTGCACCGTGTTTCACGGCGTTGGTCAGTCCCTCCGACAGGATCTCCACCACGCTGTCGAGCCGAGCGGAGCCGGAACCGATCACCGCCCAGACTTCGTCGTCGACGTGACTGACGACCGGAATTGCGTAGCGCCACACCGTGACAAGATCATCGATACGCTTTCGGGCATCGGAGTCAGCCGGCTGATCGGATGACGCAGACAGGTCGCTTTCCAAGCCGTCGAGAATGTGGGCAATGGTTGCCGCAACATCGACTGGGCGACCGGCAACGGCGCCCGAAGACCATGCGGCCGCTACGAGTTCGCCCTGCACCGACGAGTGCAACAACCTGGCCAGTCCGCGTCGGGTGTGCATGAGCTCGGCATGGATACGAGCTGCATCGAGCGCTTGCCGGCTCAGGGCGCTGCGGAGTTGACGCTCCTCGTCCTGACGCTGCGTATCCGCAGCCCTGATCAGACAGACGGACAGCGCAACCAACGGGTAGACGGCCATCGACGAGAGATAGAAAGTCGGGGTACGGCCGAACACCGTCAGGAGCAGCCACGTCGCGGTACTGCTGATCAACGCACTCGAGCAGTACACCGCAGAAAGAGTCGCGATCCGTCTCAGAGGGCCGTCTCCGCTGCTGACAACTCGGCGAGCGCACGCATTGCCACCGACGAAGAGCCAGAAACCGACGCCGAGCTGGACCGCCGTGAACGTCACGCCGTAAGTCGTGAGCAGGTAGACGGTCACCAGTGCCGTGTACGCGAACACCGGTACGTACAGTGGCGCCGGTTCAACACTGCGTACGACGCCGATCAGTCGATCTCTCGCCGTCAGCCGCACAGTCGGCGTCGGTGATTCGATCGGGGGAATCTCCCGGAACAGTCGATGACTCATCGGGCGAACCACGTCGTCCGAGATTCGCTTCAAGAGCGCTGCTCCTCGCACTCCCTCGAGTTCCGTTTCAGCAACCGCGTGCATGACCGTCTCGATACTGCGCTCGAGCTCTCGCCGACACTGCGCACGGGTTTGGCCGAGGCGGAATCGATCCCGGGTCTGTTGGAGTTGGACGGCGGCCCCGGCAACCTTCAAACTCCGTTGCAGCGCGAGGCGGTCACGGAGAGCGCTTACCAGTACGGCGGTCAACGACAAGAAGACAACGCTGCACACGACGTTGAGTGCCACACGGACGAGCATCGGTCTGGGGTCGACGGGGAGTTCGAGCGAGCGGGTGATCGCGTCGAGGACGAACGGGCGGATCGCGCCGATCATTGCGAACAGGGCCAGGGCTGCGAGCTGCGATCGGTGTGCTGCAAGAACAGCCCTCGCCATCAGCAGCATCACCCCGACAACGCAGTGGGTCGCGAAGGCGCCGACTGCCATCACGCCTACTTCGCGCACCCCGGTACACAGGTAGTAGTTGGCCATCACGGTCACCGCGAACGGCAGCGTCAGAATCCAGGACCACTTGGTGACGATGTTCCGATCACCGAGACGAAGCCACCACTCGCGCGGGTTCACACCGAGTCGGTCACTTCGGGCACACCGAAATGGCGGATGAAGATACTCGCAGCAAGCACTCGCGGATTGGTGGACGAATCGTGCGTCAATCCCAGGCTCTCGAGAGTGCGCGCGATGAGCTTCTCCACACCTCGGATCGAGGACCCACGATGCGCTGCGATTGCGCTGTTCGACCACCCGAGCGAGATGTAACGCAGAAGATCGAGCTGTGATCTGGTGAGGCTCGACAAGGCGGAGTCCGGATCACTCCCGAGCGTCGGTGGCTCGGTTTCCGTCAACGCGGCCTCCACTACGCCGATCAACTGATCCGCCGACTGGACAGCCGCCTTGTCCACGAACAGCGATTTCGGCGGCACACCCGCAGAACCTGGCGCTGTCGATGCGTTGGGGTAGTTCGTCAGGAACACGATCGCGCAATGCGGAGCCTTCACGGTGACGATGTTCGCGAGATCGACGCCGTTCGGCCGCACGCCAAGGTCGATGTCCGTGACCAAGAGGTCAGGATCGAATCCGTCGAACTCCGTGAGCGCTTCGACCGCCGATCCGGCCGTATGGACCACGAACCCGGCGTGTGTGAGCGTGTCACCGACGAGCGCACGCATCAGTGGTTGGTCTTCCACCACCAACACCCGTCGCACCCACTGGCTGGTCTCCATGACCAGAGATTAACCGTTGGGAGAGTGCGTATTCGACCGAGCAGGTGGTGACGGATTCCGAGTAACACGGCAGTTATCAACCATGCGGGTTCCAAGCATTTCGCCCGATATGTCCCAAGCGTCGGAGCGCAGGGTGTTCCGAGTACACACCCCTTCGACCATCAGGACGGGCCATGACCGCACCGATCACCCCGAAGAACACCGCAGTACGACGAGCCACTTTGCTGGCAGTATGCGTGAGCACCGCAATGCTCATGCTCGACATCGCCGTCGTCAACACCGCCCTGCCGTCGATCGCATCCGATCTCGATACCGGAGTCAGCGCCCTGCAATGGGTGATCGACGCGTACACGCTGGCATTGGCGACGGTGGTTCTCAGCGCCGGATCGTGGGCAGACCGACGGGGTCGACGCCATGTTTTCATCATCGGCATCCTGTGGTTCACCACGGCATCTCTGTTCTGCGCTCTGGCGCCGAACATCTGGGTGCTCGACCTCGCGCGGGCCGCTCAGGGTATCGGCGGTGCCGTACTCTTCGCCTGCTCACTTGCCTTGCTGGCGGACGTGTTCGAGAAGGGTCCCCAGCGCGCGACTGCTCTGGCTGCATACGGCGCCACGATCGGGGCCGCGTTTGCCGTCGGCCCACTGGTGGGCGGGTTGCTCACCGAGTTGTTGGATTGGCGCGCAATCTTTTTGATCAACGTTCCGATCGGGTTGATCACACTGGCGATGACGGTGCGGTGGGTTCCCGAGTCACGCGATCCTCGACCTCGCGGCGCGGACGTGCCCGGGCAGATTCTGGTGTCCACCGGCCTGGCAGCTCTGGTGTTCGGTTTGTTACGCGGTAACGAGGATGGGTGGTTCGAGCCGCAGCCGATGATCGCCGCGGTGATCGCCGCGGCCGCCATGATCGGTTTCTCCCTGCACGAGCTTCGTACCACCGAGCCCATGCTGCCCCCGCATCTGCTCGCCAATCGGGCCTTCGCCGGAGCGCAGATCGCAGCGTTCTCGATCTCCGCCTCCCTGTTCGCGGTGTTCGTCTACACGACCATCTACCTGCAGAACGTGCTGCATCTGTCTCCCGTGGACGCCGGCCTGGTGTATCTACCGGCGACGATAGCGATGTTCGTCGTCGCGGGCGCCACCGCGAAATTGGACGGGCGCATCCCCGTCTCGGTCTCGTTGACGTGCTCGCTTCTACTCGTCTCGGTGGGGCTGGTCATGATGACCGTCGTCGACGTGACCAGTTCGCCGTACGCGATACTTCCCGGATTTGTTGTCGCGTGCGTGGGGGCCGGGGTGTTCAACCCCGTCATGAGTGGGTTGGTTCTGGGCGAAAGCACTTCGAACCATTCCGGATTGGCCGCAGGGATCAACGACGCGTTCCGGCAGACCGGCATCGCAGTCGGGGTTGCCGTGCTCGGCGCCTTCCTTCCGGCGCAGTCGATGCTGCCCGGCGGACCACCGGACGACTTTGTCGGTGGACTTCGGTTGGCTCTGTTTGTCGCAGCCTTCATCGCAGCTCTCGGTGCGTTGGTCTGTGCGGCGACGCTGCGCACTACCAGCGTCAACCAGACTCTTTCCGAGGAATCCGAGCAGATGTTGACGAGAACTAGTTGACCGTTTTGTCCTGCGTGTATGAATTTCGCTCCTTAGAATCGAACCGTCCTGCGTCCGCAGGTACGAGGGGAAACGGATGATCTATCGACTGCTCGGGCCGTTGGAGGTCGCACGGGGTCCGGCGACGAGCGACGTGATCGATCTGGGCCCTCGAAAACAACGAACGGTCCTTGCCGTTCTACTGCTCAACCGTGGTCGCGTCGTCTCCACCGACCGGCTGATCGATGCTCTCTGGCACGACGACGCACCGGCGAGTGCGATGGCAAGCATCCAGGCGTATATCTCCAACCTGCGCCGAGCGCTACGCGTCGAAACCGGTACGGCGTCACCGATAGTGCGTCAATCGCCTGGCTATGTCCTCGAGGTCGCTCCGGCAGACGTCGATCTGTCGGTGTTTCTCGACGACGCCGAAACGGCGCGACAACACGCTGAGAACGAACGGTGGCAGGAGGCTTTGACGACCGCTGACCGTGCCCTCGCCTCGGTCCGGGGGCAGCTTCTGGACGACCTGAACGACGCGCACTGGGTGGAGGTGGAAGCCGCAGCCTTCGAGGAAGTGCGGACCGAGTGCCGGGAGACCCGGATAACGGCGCTTCTGGCTCTGGGGCGCCTGGCACCCGCGCTGGTCGAAGCTGCTCAACTCTGTGGCGAGTACCCGTTCCGCGACCGGACCTGCTGGCTGCGAATGGTTGCCCTGCATCGGGCGGGCAGGTCACCGGAAGCCTTGGAACAGTTTCGATTACACGCGTCTCGGCTCGACGCCGAGCTGGGACTGGAGCCCGGCGGGGAGCTGACAGCATTGCAAGGCGCGATCCTGCGCCACGAACCCGGCCTGGCCGCCTGGCCGCGCACTCCGGGATGGACGGGGGCCGAACAAGTTTCGGTCCCGGCTTCTCCCCCAGCCGTAGCAGCGATGCCCGAGACGGATTCCTCACGCTTGTTCGTCGGGCGCGACGCTCAGACGATTGTCGCCGACAAGATGCTCGACGACGTTCGCCGTGGCTCACCTCGCTGGTTGATCTTGACCGGCCCCGCCGGCATCGGCAAGACACGATTCGCCGAGGAGTGTTCGTCGAGAACAACGTCCATTCGAGGAGCCACCGTCTGGGCACGTTGCCCGGAGGACGACGGAACGCCGCCGTGGTGGCCGATCCGCCGACTGGTTCGGGAACTCGGAGCCGACGCCGATTTCGTACTGACGCCGCCGACGGACATCGATCCGGACGAAGCGAGATTTGCCGTCTACGAACGGGTTCGCACCACCATCGAAGCTGCGGCGAAAGATGCACTGTTGACCGTCGTCATCGACGACATTCAATGGGCCGATCCCACGTCCCTTCGTTGCCTGACCTACCTGGTCGGCGCAATGACCAGTGCCAGAGTCTGGTTCGTGTCGACGCTCCGAGACTTGGAAGTCGGGCCGGCAGTGCGCAAGTTCGAAGAAGCCGTACTCCACGGCGAAGGAAACCGAACCATGATTGTGCCGGCGCTCGCGCAGGGCGAGGTTGCAACACTCGCAAGGTGCGTCTCCGGGGACACGCTCGACGACGCGGAGGCGCGAACCCTGGCGGAACGAACCGGCGGCAACCCGCTGTTCGTCTCGGAGTACGCCAGGCTTCCCCGGAACGAGCGACTGGGCGACGGCATCCCCGTCGCCGTTCGATCTGTCCTCGGTCGACGCCTTGCCGCAGTCGAACCGGCAGTGTTGCAAGATCTTCGGGTTGCCGCAGTTATCGGCGACGCCATCGAGGTGTACACACTGGCCGCAGCCACCCGTCTCGATGTCGACACTCTCGCCGACCATCTCGACGCGGCTGCTGATGAACGAATCATCGTCGCGGACTCGGCAAACGGCGGTTACGTCTTTGCTCACGGCCTTCTCCGAGACGAAGTCCTCGAAGCGATACCCACGCTTCGTCGCCAGCGGATACATGCCCGAGTTGCCGAAGTGCTCGAAAATTCCTCCGATCCGGACCGGCTGAGCCGCCGCGCGCAACATCTGATGTCGGCACTTCCCCTGGTCGATCCACTCGTCGTTCTGGAGGCATGCACGGCTGCAGCTCAGGATGCGACCGATCGGTGGAGTTCGGAGACCGCGGCCGAGTGGTGGGAGGCAGCTGTCCGCGCGTTCGACTTACTTCCGGTGTCCCAGCAATCCGCTGACGATCGGGACGACCTGCTGGTGGCCAGAGTCGAGGCCCTCGCCCGCGCAGGTCGAGGGCAGACAGTTCTCGACGTCGTCAATGCTGGTCTCCTCGAGGCTGTTCGGGAGGGGCGAACCTCCGCCGTCGGACGATTGGCAGGCGCATTACTTCGGGCCGCCGGTGCGTGGCCGTGGGTTTCCTACGGTACCGATCCGGGACCACTGCTCGAACGGCTCGCGGCGGTCGAGCCCTTGGTCGAGAACGACAGGTCAGCTCACGCACGGGTTCTTGCTGCGCTGGCGGTGGGAAGTTGCTACCACCCCGAAGCCGAGATCCCGAATCGATGGAGCGCCCGTGCTCTCGACATCGCCCGCGAACTCGACGATCCGGATGTGATCGCGGACGCGCTGCTCGGACGGATTCTGCTTTTCTCCGGAGTCGCGGTGCACAGCGCGGAGTCCATGCGCCTACTGCGCGAGCTTTTCGAACTGCCGCACCAACAATCGCGTGTCGACAGCGTCGTCGCACACGCCGTCGCGAGCATGACGGAGATGAATCTGGCCAATGTCGATGCTGCCGTCAAACACGTCAGGCAGGGGATCATCGGCTGCGAGCTACTGAGACTCCCGGTGGTTCGGGTCCAATTACGCTGGATGGAAGCAACTCTCGCCGAATGGTACGGAGACTTCGCGCAAGCCCGCCGGCAGTACGAGACGGCCAGGCAGATCCATCTGCAAACGGAGTTGTACACGGCTGGCAGCGCAGATCTGGCGTTCAACACTCTGGAGTGGGAGCGAGGTGCGTTGGCAGAATCTGATCCCGGTGTCGTGGAACCTGATTCGTGGAACATCGCCATCGACGCCGCCCGAGGCGAGCGCGACGCCACTTCCGAAGGCATCAAGAAGTGGCTGATCAATCGCGGGCCACAGACGTGGACGACATTGGGACACCAGACACTACTTGCACGCGTCGTGGCAGATCTGGAACTGGTCGAATACGCCGACACCTTCATCGGCCTTCTCTCGCCACACACCGGCTGCATCGCAACGGTAGGCCATGTCGGTGAACTGGGCTCGGTTGCCGAAGCCTCCGCGCGTCTGCACGCGCTTCTCGGTCACGTCGAGCAGGCATCGACTCTCCTGGATCAGGCCGAGAAGATCGCAACTGGCTCCGGCGGAGCACCAACACTGCTGCGCTGTCGACTGCTTCGGGCGCAGCTCCGAGAGCCGTCCGCCGAACGTGAACGGGAGCTGACGGAAGTGGCGGCCGAATCGGAGACACTCGGCATGCGAGGCGTAGCTGAACGAGCGCGATCGACATGGCCCTGAACTGCGAGAATGCGCTTGGATAAAACTTGGATCCGCTCGGGATACATACGTCAAGAACCACCCAAGCCTGTTCGGACATCCTTCCCTTGACCGAAAGACGGATGAGGAAAGGAAGACCATGAACCTTCAGACCCCCACGCTCGACGCCGCGGTCGAATCACTGCGCGCAGAGGTGACCGGCTCCGTTTCCCTGCCTGGCGAAACGGGATACGAGTTGGCGATTCCGTGGAATGCAGCGGTTCCCGTCGCGCCTGGCGCTGTGGTGGCAGTCGAGAGCGCGCAAGACATTGTCGCAACGGTGCGATTTGCGGCGAAGTTGGGTCTGCGCGTCGGTGTTCAGCGCACCGGCCACGGCGCGGTCCCTCTCGGCAGTGACGTTCTCCTCGTCCACACCGGCAGGCTCACGGAATGCGTCGTCGACCCCGAAAACCGCACTGCCCGAATCGGCGCGGGCTTGATCTGGCAGGACGTCATCGACGCTGCCGCACCCCACGGCTTGGCGCCACTGGCAGGTTCTTCACCCACGGTCGGAGTCGCCGGCTTCCTCACCGGCGCCGGCATCGGCCCGATGGTGCGCACGTACGGGCTCTCGTCGGATCACGTTCGTTCGTTCGACATCGTCACCGGCAGTGGCGAACTCATTCATGTCACCCCCGACGAACATGCCGAATTGTTCTGGGGGCTACGCGGCGGCAAGGCCACACTGGGCATTGTCACAGCCATCGAGATCGACCTACTACCGGTCACCCACTTCTACGGCGGTGCACTCTATTTCGACGGCGCAGATGCAAGCGCGGTCGCGCACGCCTGGCTGGACTGGGGCGCCGACCTGCCTGAGCACAGCTCGACCTCTCTTGCCTTTCTGCAACTTCCACCCCTTCCACAGGTTCCGCCACCGCTGGCCGGCAGGCTCACCGTCGCGGTCAGATTCGCAAGTCTTGCCGAGGAATCCGATGCCAAGTCACTGATCGACCGAATCCGTTCAATCGCAACACCCTTGATCGACGCAGTCGGTGTGCTGCCTTATGCCGCCCTCGGGGCAGTGCACGCCGATCCCGTCGACCCGATGCCGACGCACGAATCCACGGCATTGACCAACGAGCTGTCACACGAGGCCGTCGACGCATTGCTGGCCGCTGCCGGCCCCGGATCCGGTTCACCCCAAACCGTCGTCGAATTACGTCTCCTCGGGGGCGCCCTCGCACGGGAACCTGAGCACCGCAGCGCCTTCTGCCATCGTGACGCTGCCTTCTCGCTGTTCACCGTCGGAGTTCTTGCCCCACCGATGGTCGACGCGGTAGTCCCGCACGCCGAGACTCTCGGACGAACGATGGCGCCATGGACGAACGGGCATGCACTGCCCAACTTCGCGCCGAGCGTCGACCCGGAGAAGATCGCCCGCACCTACGACGAGGACACCGCTCACTGGCTGAGCGCTTTGGCGGACACGCATGATCCGCAGGGAGTCCTGGCCGTCGGTCAGGTCATGCGCCGGATCGCCTGAACTTCGCCAACTCTCGCAACCGGACCAGATCCCAGGCGTGCCGGGGGCGACGGATGCCCGGTCGATCTCGGGGGACTCTGACCCTCAGCGCCTGCGGACTGACCGTGCATCTGACCGGAGTTGGCATCACCAGCGCCTCGCCGTCGACGCCGACCGGAATCTCGTCGGTGTCGGCGTCGACGATCACCTCGAATCCGGTGCCCTGAGCCAGACCGTGTTGATGCGCCCGATGGAGCAACCCGATGGCCTGACGGGCACTGCTGACGGAGATCGCGACGATTCCGAGAGTGCCCCGGTCCAATCGCGGCCGATGGCCGAGCCCCGCCAGGTCGTTCATCTCGTACGGGCCGTTGCTGACCAGCACAGCCTGTGGACCCACCGCGGACACGCTCGGGGAGCGCGCGGTCAGCACCGCTCCGGCACGTCCGGCGAGGAGATCCGGGAGCATCTGCAAGAAGGTGCTGGTCTTGGCGTCGCGGTACTCCGGACTCTGGACTACCTCGGCATACGCCCCGAACGATGCGTTGTTGACGAAAGTTCGACCGCCGACATTTCCCAGATCCACCGTGACCTCGACGCCGTCGACGAGCGCGTCGAGGCACCGAGATGGATCCTCGAGATCGAGCCCCAGATCCGCGGCGAAGTGGTTGCGCGTTCCCGCGCTGACGACGAGGAAGGGCAGGTCGTGTTCGGCCGCGACAGCAGCAACCAGTGCCTGCGTTCCGTCGCCACCGGCAACACCGAGTAGGTCGGCGCCGTCCGCGACCGCCTGCCTGGCCAAGGCCGTCACGTCGATCTTCTCGGGCCCCTCGAGCAGTGCGACCGTGGCCCCCCGTTCCTCGGCCTTGCGTTTCAAGTCGAACTTCTCGACCTTGCCACCGCCGGAGTTCGGGTTCATCACGAAGAACGGTTTGACGGGCGGCGGTGCCGGTCGCTCGACAACCGGCAATTCCTTCTCCTCCCCCTCCAAAGCGGTGCGAGCGAAGATACCGGCTACGACGAACAATCCGATCGCGAGGAGCACCACCCACAGGAGGCGTTCTCGGACCAGGAACGTGAGCACCACGATCGGCGTCAGAACCGCCACGGCCAACGAGAGCCAGCGGAGGAATCCGCGGGTCGTCAGAAACCAGTACACGGCCACGACGCACACGACCACCCCACCGATCCCCAGGATCAGCATGGTCAAGGTTTTCAGTCCGGCGAAGATCAGGAGCACCGCGACTGCAAGAACCAGGGCCGCAAAGGCTGCGCGCGCCAACCAACTCTGTTTCGACGAGGGCCGATCCGTGTGGGCAGAGGTCGTCATCGAGCCACCTCCCCGCGATTGTCATTTCGGCCGGTACTTCGACGCTATCCCTTCGAAGCAGGCCAGTCACCTACCGGCAAGAATCTCGCGATCGCGCACTGCTACTTTATGACGACACCTCGTCATAAAAAGGAGTAGCCGTGACAACACCGACGTCCGAAGCGTGGGAATCCGCCGAAGGAACCCTGACCGGCATTCGGAAAGCCGGACTCCACGGACTACGTTGGACGGCCTGGTTGGCCGGCGCGACAGGTCTCGCACAATTGGTGTCGATCGGGCTGAACTTCACCGACACTGTCAGCGGAATCGTTCCGGCCACGTACCCGCCTGTAGATGTGGCGTGCAGCGTCGTCGCGCTCGTTCTTCTGGTCAGCCTGCTTGTCGGCCGCCCCAACGGTCCCGCGATGTTGTCGAGTCTCGCCCTCCTTATGGCCATGCTGATGGCGCCCACCCTTCACAAACATGCACCCGCGTCGCTCTGGCTGGCGGCGGCACACGCCGTCTCGGTCGTCGCCGTCATCACGCTGTCCGTGATGACTTCGCGGTTCTCCAGTGCCGAGTTGGATCGGTCGTGACACCGGATTCACCCCTCTCGCTTGCAGCTGAGGAATGGATCACTGATCTCACTACCGCGGAGATGGAGCGATTGCGCAAACGCACGACGCTCACACTCGCCGAAGAACAAGAGGTCTGCCGATCCGTACGCTCGATCGCGCAGCAGATGATGCTCGCACCCGTCTCGATGTGGCAAGGTGATCCGCGCCTTGTTGCGGACCTGTTCGACCTCCCCGTGACCGTGAATCAGACCCAGGAGGATCGACCATGCCGAAGTTGACCGGTGGCGCGACAACCGCAGAGCACAAAATCGCCACCCGAGAAGCCATGTTGGACGCATTCATTCGCGAACTTCACGAGCAGGGCTGGCAAAACGTGAAGCTGCAGACCGTGGCCCAGGCGGCCGGCGTCTCGCGGACAGCGGTGTACAACTACTTCCCCGACAGATCCGCGTTGCTGCTCGCCTGGTCCACCCGCGAGATGGATAGATTCCTACTCCTGGCCGAGCGTGAACTCGCGGACCGCGAGAATCCTGTGGACCGACTCGAAATCCTCGTCAAACTGACACTCGTCGAGTTCTCACTGCAACGATTCACAGGAATCGCGTTGGTCGAATTGTTGTCAGCGCAGGATCGCGAAAGTTTCCTCGAACATATTGTCCCGCTGTCGGTTCTGGTCGAACAGCTCGTCCAGGAAGGTGTCGACGCCGGTGTCTTTGTCGATTCCGATGCTGCCGCATCCGCGCAACTCATCCTCGCCTGCGTGGAAAGCCGACGCCCGATGCTCATGGCCGGCGACCGAGTGGACGCCGTCGTAGCGACCACCGTCCCGTTCATCATGCGCGCGTTGGGCGTTGCGTGGCCGACTTCCCTCGCGGCCGAACCCTCCGATCGCTCTGCTCACGATCGGTAGGATCGCAGATATGCATTTCGACCTCCCGCCCATCGATCAGCAAGCCGAGCGATTGATCGAACTCGGTGTTCACGAGATGGCCGGACTTTCTGCCGGCGATGTCAGGGAGGCCGCAACCGGGCACGGTGATGTCGGACTACTCACCGTGCACGAAAAACTGGCTCCGGCTTCAGTTCTGACTCCGCTGCTCGAGCTCGAGAACAAGCGCGGATTCATAGTCGTCGACATGGCGGACGTCGATCTGTTCACCCCCACCGAGCAGTCAACGCTGCCCGAAAGCCCATTACATCTGCTCAGTGGAGTCGACCGCGGGGATCACCTAGCCAACTGGAGCCCGGACGAAGCATTGCCCGCAATCGTCGACGCAGACCGTACGCCGCTGACGCTTACCGAAGGCATCCACTGGCTGTTGCAGCGCCCCGACTTTCTCGAACGCGGAAAGTGTTTCATGACCATCGGCTCCCGACTGCGCAAACCTGACGGATCCTTCGACACCAGAACTCCCGCCGTGTGGATCAGCAACGGAACCGGTCGCGACGGCAAAGACAACCGCAACGCCCCGAAAGTCGGGTGGTGCTGGTGGGGTAACCGCCACACGTGGTTGGGGTTCGCATCGGCGAGCGACCGGGTACCGCTCCCGAACTAGAGCACGGTTGCGCGGTCGAATCGGTACCGATCCTTCCACGGCATCTCGGCCTCGAGCATTGCAGCGGCAGAGAGTAATTCCGCGTCGCAACCCCATTTCGCCGAGATCATCACGCCGAGTGGAACGCCGTCTTCCGTCCAACCGAGTGGCAGACTGATCGACGGGAAACCGGTTGCATTGGCGACGACGGTGTTTCCGGTGAAAGCGACCATGTCGATCAGTTCGGTCGCGGGATCTTCGTCGTTGCGCAACTCCCCGATCGCAAGCGGCGGCCTCGTCACAGTCGGAGTGACGACAAGGTCGGCGTCGGCGTAGTCGAGACTCCATCGCCGCGCCCAGGCCTGAACAATACCGATTGCCGCGGCCAGCTCACCCGAAGACACCTCGTTTGCTTGAACTCGCAAGTGCTGCACTATCGGACGCAGAAGGTGTTCGTACTCCTCCGGGATCGGCTTGGTTCCCGCCAAAGACGAGAACATCTTGACGAAAGCATCGATGAAAATGTCATCGCGAGCCTGCGGTCGCTCGAACACGTTGTGACCCAGACCCTCCAACACAGACCCAACCTTCGATACAGCAGCCGAGAGCTGCGCATCCACGGCTCCGCCGGAGACCGATCCGTGAGCAAGAGCGACGGTCAAGGGGCGAGCCCGAACTCCCCCAGCCTGTACGACGAACTCTTCGAACGACTTCGGCCGAGGCGGGTGGATAGTTCCGGCGCCGGGTCGCGTCGCCAGAACGTCCAGCAGCGCAGCGGTATCGCGAACTGTCCGGGCGATCGGCCCCTTGCTCGCAAATCCGAAGTTGTCATGCCCCGCCACGCCCATCGTGATCAAACCGCGGCTCGGCTTGAGGCCGACGACTCCGCACGTACTTGCCGGCGAACGCAACGAACCGGCGGTGTCACTTCCCTGTGCAAACGGCACCAGACCAGCGCCGACGGCGGCAGCAGCGCCGCCACTGCTGCCGGCGGCACTCCGCGTGCGATCGAACGGACTGCGAGCAGGCGGAGCGACTTCCGGCTCGGTGTAACAGGCTGCCCCGAACTCGGGCACCGTCGTCTTCCCGATGTCGATCAACCCACCTTCTCGGATCGCCTCGACGATCTCGTCGTCAGCGTCCGGCACGAAGTCGCGAAAGAGCGCCGATCCGAAGGTCGTGCGAATGCCGCGCGTTGCGTCGAGGTCTTTGATTGCCGTCGGAACGCCGAACAGACGCGGAAGGGGCCCGGCGTCCCGCTCGTCCAACCTGCGCTGCGCTTGTTCGGCGAGGGCGACTGCGTGCTCCCCGGCGATCGTCGTGAAGGCGCCGACGTCATCGGAAGTGGTCGCACGGTCGACGAAGTACCTGGTGACTTCGGGAATCGAGATCTGTTTGGCGGCGATAACACCGGCAAGTTCGACGGCGGACAGTTGATGGAGATCGGTCATCGGGCAGCGCTCCTTGGAGGTCGATGGACACTTGTAATTTCGATACGCGTATCGCTATTGTTGTCAGCATGGTATCCGAATCCACCAGCTCTGCAAGGGCTGGTCGACCAAAAGCATTGAGTCACAGACAGATTCTTGATGCCGCGGCAGAGATCGCCGATACGGACGGCCTGGATGCGGTGTCATTTCGAGTGCTCGCCGAACGACTCGGCATATCGCCGATGTCCGTCCACCGCACAACCGGCGGCATCGACGCCTTGAGGCGAGATCTGATCTCGACTCTCGTAGGCGAAGCCGTCTCGTCGATCGACTGGCCGACCGACTGGCGCGGGGTTGCCCGCACGTTCGCCTACGGCCTCCACGACCTCCTGATGCGCCATCCCCTGGTCCTGGAAGCCCATCGGCAGGCATCACTGGAAGCACCCGGGGCCGACGATACCGCCCACCGAGTCGTGAGCGCCCTTTCCTTGGCAGGCCTCGAGGACGAGCAGGCCACGTACGCATACGGCGCGCTGCATGATTTCGTCACCGGACACGTCGCAATTCAATTGGGACGCGGCGCTTTCGACAGCGCACCTGCCGATCGACGCGAGGCATCGGTGTTCGCACTTCATCACGATCCCACCCGAAGGTTCGAGTTCGGAGTCGCCCTCATCCTGGACGGTGTGGCGTCGATCGCGCAGCAAGGAACCACACCATGACGAGCAGCGTGACCACAACCGAAATTCGCGACGCGTCGGGGCGTCGTATCGCATTCTGCGAGTACGGCGATCCGACTGGCCACCCGGTAGTCGTGGCCCACGGATCACCTGGCAGCCGATACGAAGGGCTCTCACTCCACAACGCGTCTTCGACGGCAGGCATACGGCTGATAGTCCCCGATCGACCCGGCTTCGGACGCACGGATCCCTACACGGACAAGGGATTTCATTCCTGGGACGACGACTTCGTCACCCTGGTCGATCACCTCGAGTTGGGCTCGGCCACACTGATGGGATTCTCCGGAGGCGGCGGTTACGCGCTCGCAGTCGCTGCAGCCGTTCCCGAACGAGTCTCGAAACTGGTGCTGGCGTGCGCCATGATCCCCGGGGCACCGCGAGATACTTTGCGACGCAGAATAAAACTGGTATCTGCGTTGTACTTTGCCGCCACCTGGGCTCCCCGTGTGGCCGGCGCAATGCTCGCAGGAACCGGAGTGTTCTCCAAGCTACGCAGCGACTCAGTCTCGATCTGGCCGGCCGCCGATCAGGCAGTCATGACCGACGAGGTACATCGCCCCGCCCTCCAGTTGGATTCATCCGAAGGGATCGCACAGGGTGGATCCGCAGGGGTTGTCGACTTGGCTCGGTATCGCCTCGAGGTGCCTGGACTCTTCCAATCGATCTCGGTACCAACGGTTTTCCTACACGGAACCGACGACGGAAACGTACCCATCGAAGTAGCCCGCTGGGCACACTCGTTGATTCCCGACTCTCGCTTCGAAGAGATCAACGGAGGCGGCCATCTGTTCGTCGTCGCCGACCCCACTCCACTCCTTCGCGCCCTCGCCTAATTCCCTCTTGACTCGAACGCATGTTCGAGTACCCTTTGGGGAGGGGATCGGGGGATTCAATGAGTGTCTTGTTGTCGGACGTGGTGTCGGGTTCTGCGGTGGGGTTACGCGGACGGTTGTGGCAGTTGTCTGCTGCTGAGTTGCGTGCTGCTGCTGTCGAGGCGAGTGCGGAGATTCTGCGCCTGGAAGCCGTTCGAGTGGCGGTGGTGGACGAACTGTCGATGCGTCCGGATGATCAGGTGATTGCGAGCCGCGGTGTGGGGTCCTGGTTGGCGGCGAACACGATGCTGCAGGTTCGGGACGGGAAGAAGATCGCCGCGTTGGGTGCGGCTTTGCGGCCGCTTCCGGGTGTGGCTGCTCGGTTCGGTTGTGGGGACTGCTCCTTCGAGCATGCCGTGTTGATCGTGGCGTTCTGTGAATCACCACCGAAGGGGATGCCGGAGGAGGCGCTCCCTCGTTGTATCGACCTACTGCTTGCGGCTGCGTCGGGTGTGGAGGCGACGACGACGAAGGTGCGGAACGTGATCGCGACCTTGGAGCGGTTGTTCGAATCCGATGAGATCCCGCCCGCCGAGGATGTCGATCTCAATGAGTTGCGGATCGCGTCGACGTTGAACGGTCGGGTGGTGGTGCGTGGTGATTTCGATGCCCTCACCGGTGAAATGTTGTTGTCGGCGTTGTCGAATTTGACGATGCCGACCCCGGCACCGGACGGAACCCCGGATTCTCGGTCGGCGGCCAAGCGGACGGCCGACGGGTTCACCGAACTGATCCGCCGGTACCTCGACTGCGCCAAAACCGGCACCGACGGTGGTCAGCGCCCGCACGTGAACGTGCACATCAACGCCCGTGATCTCGCTGAGCACCGAGACTGCGCCGCCACACCCTCGCCCGATGGTGGTGGAATGGCTGTGTCGGATCTTGATGTCGGGCACATGCCCTGGCTCGGACCACTCTCGGTGTCGCAGACCAGGCTTCTCGGGTGTGATTGTTTCCTCTCCACCGTCCTGCTCGACGATCACGGCGCGCCGCTCGATGCGAAACCAGGGAAGAGGTTGGTCACCGCCGAACAGCGAGTGGCGTTGATTGCCCGAGACAGAGGCTGCGCGTTCCCGGGGTGTTCATGTGTGCCTGCCTGGACGGATGCGCACCATATCCGGCACTGGGCGAACGGCGGCCCGACGGTGATGAACAACCTGGTCCTGCTGTGCCGTTCACATCACCGGCTGATGCACCGCAAATCCGGGTTCGTCGGGAAGTGGGCGATTCGGATCGGAGTCGACAACAAACCCTGGTTCATCCCGCCACCCTCGATCGACCCGCAGCAGCACCCGCGACCGGCGAACACCACCTTCAAAACCTGAGAGGTCAAACCTCTTTGGCGACAACAGAACACGGACCAGCGCCGCATCGAGGAGACCTCGATGCGGCGCCAAAAGACATGCTCAGCCCAAGTCGGCGACAATCCGCTCGGCGAGAGGCCGTGACGACGCCGGATTCTGACCGGTGTAGAGCTTGCGGTCCACCACGACATAAGGCGACCACGCCTCAGCCTTCGAGAATTTGCCGCCCAATTCGCGTAGGCGAGTTTCGAGCAGCCACGGAGCCTTGTCCGCCAGACCAGCCTGCGTCTCCTCTTCGTTGGTGAACGCGGTCAGCTGATAGCCGTCGAACAGCCAGCTTCCATCGGGTCTCTGGGCCGGCAGGAGTGCCGCCGGCGCGTGACAGACCGCCGAGACCACCTTGTCCGCGTCCAAGAAGTTCACGAGAAGCTCACCGAAGGATGCCGACACCGCAAGATCCTCCATCGGTCCATGTCCACCCGGTACAAAGACCACGTCGTAATCGGCAGCATCGGCGTTCTCCAAAATCTCCGGCGAATCGAGCACCGGCTGCAGATCGGCGATGTACTTGCGCATACGGTCGGCGCCTTCTTGCCCGCCGTTCACCTCGGGCGCCAGGCTTCCCTCGTCCACAACGGGAGCTTTACCGCCAGGCGTCGCGATCACGATCTCGTAGCCGGCGTCGACGAAAACGCGATGCGCCTCGACCAGTTCTTCCGCCCAGTACCCGGTCGGGTGGGGTGTTCCGTCCTTCAGCGTCCAGTGATCTGCAGAAGTCACCGCAAACAACAGCTTTGTCATCGCGCAACCTTTCGTCGGTAAAAGGAACCCATTGGTGACAAGACACCATCTTCAAGGCCCGATCAATGAAATAACGTCCAGTCAGTGCAACACGCTGCCCTTGTGAGAATTCCTCACCACCGCAGAATCACGTCACCCGTCAGGTCCCGATCGGCTTGCCGAACAGGCCTGCGACGAGTTCACCGACCGCATCCACCCAGACTGGCCAGGTCCTCTGATCAAGCGCCATGGATCCAGCGTCGAAGGTGCTGCATCCCTGCCGAGCAGGCACACCAGCGAACCGATCGCGAAGCCACAGTAGAGCACTCGGCAAAGCGACGACTTCCATGCTGACATGCTCACTGAAGTGGTCTCTGGTGTAAACGACACTCGCAGAAGGATCTTGGCAATAGGTATCGACAAGTTTGTTCACCGGCCCAACAGGCACCAACCAGTCGGGATTCGACTGATAGATGTACATCGGCACGTCAGGAACAGACTTACCCATGGCAGCTCGGGAGAGCGCAGCTCTCACCGTGGGGTGTTGGACCGGATCTCCCGGGACATCGAGGAAGCCCTTGATGTTGAGGAAGGGCACTGCAGCCGACGTCCAGAGCATGCACAGGTTGTCCTTGGCAGCGAAAAGCGCTCGACCGGCAGGGTTTATGTGCTGATCGATGAAACCTGCAAGTTCAGGATCTTCTCGGCTCACTCCGATTACACCGGCAGCGACGATCCCGGCCCCGAGAGCGTTGTTGGCATTGTCGAGCAAAGCGCCGAGATCCGCGGCAACACCACCTTCGGCGACTCCGACGATATTCAGTTCCGGCGCGTACGCCTGCCGTATTTCAGCTGCGTGACCGGTAGGAATCGATCCACCCGAGTAGCCGAGCAGCCCTACGCGAGTTGACCGCCCTTGCAGCTCCATGGGTTCGAAGTTCTCAGCAGCACGAATACCGTCGAGCGTGATCCGGGCCGCGACGGGGCCGGAGGCGAAGGAAGAATTGGGTCCCTGATGATCGGGCACCGACAATGCCCAACCCTGCGCCAGTGCCGCCTGGACTTCGAGGAATTGAGCCCCACCGGTCGCAGCGCCCGTCACCAGCCACGGCAACGCGCCTTGCTGCATGACATACGAAGGTGCGCAGTAGTTTCCGAGTGAATCCTCTGCCATCTGAAAGGACAGCAGCGGGCGCGGGCCTCCATCGCGAGTGTCGCCACGCGGCTTGATCACTGTGGTGACAGCAGGAATTGCCTCGCCCGCAGCATTATTGGATCGATACGAGATCTGCCACGCATCCACGTTGGTCGGAATCAGGTTGAGAGTACCGAGATTCACCGCACGAGCGGCGATGATCTCACCCGGTTGCTTGGATTCGACGACCTCGACAGGCGGTTCATAGAAGGCCTGGTCCAGTTCAGGCAAAGGCGGTGCAACCGCAGGCGGCAGGGCAGGCTGGACCTGAATTTGGGCGGGAACACCTTCGTCCGGTGCCGCTGAGGCAGGTGCCGAAAGTCCGATCTGCCCGATTACTGCAATCACGGCAATTGCGAGGCCCCCGCATTGTCGGTCAGTTGTCCAGCGTCGTCCCATACCAATTCCTCCCCGGAAAAGCACAGATTGCCTTGTGTTGCCGCAGTTCTCATCACGAGCACACAAGTTAGATGCGAGTGTCTAACACATTGAGGACGAGAGTAGAGCGTTGTGGGCCGGATTACAATCCCCTGGTGTTCGTGACCTATTCGTCGGTGCGAAGGGGCGCGTCGTCGATCAACGCATTCAAGAGCACCGTCATCAGATCGACCAGTACCGACACGGGAGGACGAGGCTCTGCAGTGCTCCACTGGTGCACCAGCGCGGTAAGCGCGCCGATGAAGGCGGTGGACGCCCACCGGTAACCACCCGGCGGTTCGTAATCTTCGCCCACGATCCCTTTGATGATCGACTCGAAAAATGTTGCCCAGACCGAACGTTGGTCCACACGATGCTTTTCCACCCGGGGACTGACACCTACGACGTCGATGAAGGCAACGTGTGCGCGTCGTGGGTCACTTCCGACCGACTCGACGAAGGCGGCCATGGCCGTCGCTGCCTTGTCACGGAGATTGACCGAAGGCTCTGCATCGAGTGCGTCGACCATTGCAATTCTGGCGTCGAGTTGAATCTGGTCATACAGCGCGAGGAGTAGATCCTCGCGACTACCGAACTCGTCGTAGAACTGCCTTCTGGCCAGACTCGCGGACGCGCAGATATCCGCCACCGAACTTCCGGCATACCCCTGGTCCGCAAACACGCTGAGAGCAGCATTCAAAAAGAGAGAACGGCGTTCGGCCTTGCGAGCCGCGACCGACCTTCCGCCGTAGTTTCTGTCTGTTTCAGCAATTGCCACGTCTGCCAGAGTATGCGGCATCGCGCCGCACACAAAACGCATCTGACCTGCTGCAAAGTTCCTTCACCACCACTACCGGCGCACCGGCACTGCAGCACGATCAGGCCAATACGAAGGCCACGGCAAAAAGTGTCCAGGCGGCAGCGAGAACCGTTGACGCCGCAGTAACTGCCCCGGTCACGGCAGGTCGAGTGCTGCGGTTGCGCGCGGCGATGATCCCGACCGTCATCAAAGTCAACGCCACCAGGAACGACAAAACCACGATTTTCACCAGCAACCCCTTCGACGACGGTCAACAGAACCGGAGACTATTTAGATAGTACACAAATAAATCGTGCATTAATTAAACTCAAAGTCCGTCAGGGAACTCTTGACAGAATTCAAGAGCGCCTGTCAGGCTGGTCCTGACGAAAGGAGAACTTCTCATGGAAGACCTGATCGAACGCGCCCTGACTGCGAAGATCGAGACCGCCGCGATCACCACGGTCAACGCCGCGATCACCGAGGCCGGCACTCAGGCAGACAAGATTGTCGGAACAGATCCTTTACCTGGTAGCCCTGAGTGGGAGGCAGAACAGGACACCGACATCCCGGCGCAGCGTCAGATGGCGTGGCAGTTGGCCTGTTTCCGGATTCAGCTCGCCGCGGGTATCGATTCGACGGCAAGCGTCATGAGCCTGCGTAGATTCGGCGCAACATGGTCAACCATCGGCCGCGCTGCCGGAATGACCCGTCAGTCCGCGCATGAACGGTGGGGTCGACGTGTATCGGACATGCTCGATCCCTACGGAGTCGGGATGCCGCCCATGGTGCCGAATGATGATCCGACTCAGCCCTGACTATCAATCGCGCGACTAACAATCGCGTCACTACCGATCCGGCAGCAGCGCATCTGCTTTCGCGACCAGCACAGCGCGCTCACGCTCGTTCCCGGCCAGACGAGCCGCTTCGAGGAGTTCGGTTCTAGCCTCCTCGGATCGGCCGAGCTGACTGAGCAACTCCCCCCGAACGCTGGGAAGCAGGTGGTAGTCGGCCAGTTCACCTGAAGCGACAAGCTTGTCGACGAATTCGAGCGCAGGGCCAGGACCGTATGCCATGGATACCGCCGCCGCATGATTGAGGTCGACCACGGGCGATGGCGCCAGTTGCGCCAGAGCCTCGTAGAGGATGACTATTTTCTTCCAATCGGTGTCTTCGAAAGTTGCTGCTCGCGCATGACATTCGGCAATCGCCGCCTGCAGGCCGTACGGGCCTCGTCCACGCCCGACGGCGTCAGCTCGTTCCAGCGCCGCAAGCCCACGCGAGATCTGTAGACGGTCCCACCTCGTCCGGTCCTGGTCCGCCAGCAGGATGGGCTCACCGGTCGAGGTTGTCCGAGCGCCGAATCTCGAGGCTGTCAGCTCCATCAATGCGACAAGGCCGTGTACCTCGGACTCCCTGGGGACCAATTCGGCGAGTATTCGCGCGAGCCGCAGAGCCTCAGCACTGAGCTCCGCCCGCATCCACTCGTCCCCGGAACTGGCTGCATAGCCTTCGTTGAACACCAGGTACAGCACTCCGAGGACGGCGCTCAATCTGCGCGAAAACTCTTCTCGCCCTGGAACTTCGAAAACCGCTTTCGAGGCAGTCAGCGCCTTCTTCGCGCGGACTATCCGCTGCTGCACCGTCGCCGTCGGCGTGAGGAACGCTTTCGCAATCTCTTCCGTGGTCAAACCGCCCACCACCCGAAGCGTCAACGCCACCTGCGCTTTTCGATTCAACACGGGATGGCAGGCGATGAACATCAGGCGAAGGACATCGTCGTCGATGCGGTCCGGATCCCAGCTGACGTCGTCGAAATGTGAAGCGTCGTTCTCGAGTTCACGCGCAAAGTGGGCGTAGCGCTCGTCCAACCTCTCACGTCGTCGCCACCCGTCGATCGCTCGTCGTGTCGCCACAGATGTCAGCCAGGCAGCGGGGTTTCTCGGAACCCCCGTCGCGGGCCACTGCTCGACGGCTTCGAGCAGAGCCTGCGCGGCCAGATCCTCGGCGAGATCAAGATCTCCGACGGTGCGAGTCAACGTGGCGACAATCTTCGCGGATTCGATACGCCAGACCGCGTCGACAGCCTTTCTCGTTTCTTCTCGCACCGCCTCGTCGGTCATGGTCAGCCTGCGACCGGACGATCGGTACCGAGCTCTTCACGCCAGCCTGCCTCTTTCTGGATGTACTCGTTGTCCTGATCGAAGTCCGACATCTCGCTCACGCGGCGTACCTCGAGCTTGCTTCCCGGCCCGAGCGGGCAGCGCTTCGCCCATTCCAAGGCTTCGTCTTTGGTCGACGTCTGAATGATCCAGAATCCCGAGAACAACTCCTTCGTCTCCCCGTACGGGCCGTCGGAGACCAGCGGAGGATCGGACTCGAAATCGACGATGAATCCCTCCTCCATCGCCAGTCCCTCACCGGCCAGCAAGACACCTGCCTTGATCAGGGACTCGTTGTACTGCCCCATCGCCGCGATGATCTCGTCGAAGTCCATGTCCTTGGATGCTTCGATAGCCTCATCGGTGGAACGCATGATCAGCATGTACTTCATGAGAATCTCCTTCGTTCGTGGACCGCTCTGTTCGGTCCCTCTGCTTACACGTCGAACGGCGCACTCACCGATCGACAAACTTCCGCAACAATTTTTCCGAGTACATAACCGCCGGTCGCGATACGCTGCCCACGGTATCGGCGGACGGGCCGTCTGGCCGGTCAGAAGTCGAGAAATCCCGGTACAACTTCGCGAACGAGCCCGGTCGCGTCAGAGCTCCCGTAGAAATACACCGACCCGTAACCGAATAGGTACTCCTCTACGAAATCGGGGTGGGACTCGGCAACCACCGGCCACCCCTCTTCGTTGATCTGGAACAGGAAGCTGTGTCCATCCGCCTCAACGGCATCGGCGTAGGACGGTTCGTTCTGAATGAGCACCGGTTGCGGAGCTATCAACACCAACGGCATCACCTCGTCGTCCGATGGAATCCTGATCAACGCCGCGCTGCCAAGGCCCGCATGGCTGCCCGCCGATTCCGCACTTCGTGACGACGGCAAGTGCAGGACTGCCCTAACCCCGATGTCCGGGTATTCGAGGTCGTCGTCGCCGATGGAGAAACCTCGACGGATGAAGATCGAAAGCTCTCGCACGCCGAGCCACGGCGCCGTGTGTGCCTCGAGCGTCAGAAGGTACTCGTGCGACCGCAGAATCGCCTGACCAGCGAAAACCTGCGGAGGTCGTCCACCAATCCGTGCCCCACTATTCGAATCGCTCGAACCCACCCCGAGATGTACCCTGTCCACCGGCGTCATCCTAGGGAGATCCGACGGGTGTCGGAGGGAGACTCTCCGATTTCCTACAATCCGCTGGTGACGTAGGCCACAATCAGGCTCGATGATGGGTGCATGACAACATTCCCGACTCTCGACCCCGAACTTGCCGCGGCACTCACCATGCTCCCGAAGGTGGACTTCGCTGACCTCCCCAACGCACGGGCCACCTACGACGCTCTGGTCGGCACCATGTTGGCCGACCTGTCATTCGACGGAGTCACGCTTCGTGAACTGTCGGCACCCGGCCTGGACGGCGATCCGGAGGTCACGATTCGTTTCTTCACCCCGGACAACACTGCCGGCCCTGTCCCCGTTCTGCTCTGGATCCATGGCGGCGGATTCGCAATCGGCACCGCAGAATCCAGCGATCCATTTTGCGTCGAGGTGGCGCGGGAACTCGGATTCGCCGTTGCGAACGTGGAGTACCGCCTCGCCCCCGAAACCCCCTTCCCCGGCCCCGTCGACGACTGCTACGCCGCACTCCTCTACATCCACGCCCATGCCGAGGAGCTGGGGGTCGATCCACGCCGCATCGCAGTGGGAGGGCAGAGCGCAGGCGGTGGACTGGCCGCAGGCACTGTCCTCAAAGCCCGTGACGAGGGCGTTGTGCCCGTGGCCTTCCAATTCCTCGAAATCCCTGAACTCGACGACCGCCTGGCGACGGTCTCGATGACGAACTTCGTCGACACCCCCTTGTGGCACCGCCCTAACGCCATCCTGTCGTGGAAGTACTATCTCGGCGGGTCGTATTCCGGTCCCGAAGATCCTGACGTGTCCATTTACGCTGCGCCGTCCCGGGCTACCGACCTCACCGGTCTGCCGCCGACCTACCTGTCCACCATGGAACTCGACCCGCTCCGCGACGAAGGAATCGAATACGCCCTTCGGCTGCTGCAAGCGGGAGTCAGCGTCGAATTGCACTCCTTCCCCGGAACCTTTCACGGGTCGGCACTGGTCGCGACCGCCGCGGTCAGCGAAAGAGGTGCCGCCGAAGCCCTCACTGCGCTCAGGAGAGGGTTGCGTTCGCTCTCGCCGGTCTCGTAGCGTTGCGAGATGCAAGGACTGATGTACCGGCTTGCCGAGCTCGATGCAGACTCGGCAGGCCTGGTACGTGTCATCGATTACTTCGACGCCCTCGTGCGGCACGGCTCCGACACCGCGTCTTTGCTTCGTGCGAGCGCGCAGTTGGCGGACTGCGTCGTGGGTATCGAGATCGTCGAGCGCGGCAGAAGCAAGAAGAATTTGCGCCGTTGCGATCCGCGCGGCCGATGGTCACCCGATCCTCAGCTCCCACCGAGCATGACCAGAAACATTGCCGTAGACGACGAGGTTCTCGGAACGGTATGGATCGAACGACCCGGGGCCAGCTTGCCACTCGACGAAATGCTCGTCGACCGGATGGCCCTGACCGCAGCGATAATTCTGCAACCGCGACGCCTGCCTACCGAAGCCGAGCACACTCGAAATCTGTTGTTCCCGATGGATGAACTCGCGGTGCTCACCTCCTGCGCCGGTCTCGGTGTCGAACCCCATACCCCAGTCCGTGTAATGGCAACCAAGGCAGTCTCAGGCACGGCCGAAGGTGCTGCACACCTTGTCATTTCGCCAGATTACAAACCTGGCAAAGCCACTGGGATAGACGCTGACGGCGAGTATCTGAATCTCGTGACGGGTTCGTTCGCGGCGACACCCGAGCTGTCCGAGGCCGCGCTGTCGTCATTCATTCGCGCCGGAATATCTTTGACTGCTCCCGCTTCCGAAGTGAGCACAATACTGAGCACTGCACGATTCGCTCGTACACAGGCGTCGGCAACAACACCGATCGTGAACGCCGACAATCTCGGCGCCCTCAACCTCTTGGCGCCGGGACCACACATCGATCACTCGCGAATACCGGATCTGGTTCGTGCCGAAGAGATCGGCGATACCAAACAGGGGTTAGAACTACTCGAAACCTTGAGGTCATACCTGCAGTCCGGAACCTTGAGGGCCGCAGCAGATTCCATGCATCTTCACCACAGCAGCGTCGCGCACCGATTGGCGAAACTGTCCCAGCACGTCGGATTCCACGTCGATTCCATCGAGAACCGAGCACGCGCAACGGCCATGATGCTGGTCCTCGATGGCGGATAGGACCCACCGCGCATCACAGGTACTACACAGTGGTTGACGATCTTTCGCGTTCAGCGAGCGCAACAAACGGCGCAAGCGCCGGATTCGGATTATCCGGCCGGTAGGTCACTGCCACGTCGAGAGTTGTTTGCTCACCGGCGATCTCACATAGATGGACACCCGGGATGCGGAGCATCCGCGCTCTGCCCTGGGGGATCGGCGCAATACCCACCCCGTCCGAGACGGCATGCAGCACCTGCTCGTCGTCGGCCTCGAATCGAACGATGCTGGGCGCCCCGTTTGGCCAAAGTTGGTCGAGCGTACGCAAATACATCCCCGGGGCGTTGGCCTCCGGCCAGAACACAACGGGGACGTCCACCAGATCTCCGAGTTCGAGCGTCGCTCGACCACCGAACGGATGATCCACGGGAACAGCGACCAGGATAGGTTCGGTATCGAGGACGATCAGGGGAAGTTCTCGATCGTCTTCATCGAGCGGCGGGCGAACAACCGCGATGTCGACGGCTCCGGTTCGGACGAGGTCGACAGTCTGCGCCGAAGTGCCACGATGAACGACAACTTCGACGCCCGGGTAGAGCCTTCGATAGGTGCTGACCAGATCCGCGACTGCGCCGCCCGCCCACGAACGGGTGTACGCGATGCGCAGTTCTCCGTCCACACCGCGCGCGGCCAACCGAATTCGTTCGACCGCCCGGTCCGCACACCCGATCAAAAAGCGCGCCTCTCGTACCGCCACCTTGCCGGCTTCCGTGAAGGTGAACTGCGGACCCCGACGATCCACCAGCGGAACTCCGAGTTCGCGCTCGAGAACCTTGATCTGCTGACTGAGGGCCGATTGCGCGACGTGGACGTTCGCAGCGGCTCGAGTGAAGCTCCCATGATCCGACAGAGCGATCAGATAACGGGCACGCTGCAGGTTCATACGGCGATTATAAGAAAAACAGATGGTGGTGTCACTACTTGGTCTTGGACACGGCATCACCTGAGGTCGGAGGATCGAGTTCACGTTGATCCACCGTCTGTCTCCCGAAAATTGTCACCCGAACGATCACAAGGTTGCACATGAACCCCCGAACACTCACTGAACCTGCAACAGACGCGAGGCTTCTCGACGCCCTAGCTGAGATCGTCGGCCACACGCATGTCCTTACCGATCCCGAACTGATCGAGGGCTACACACGTGACTGGACGGGACGTTGGATCGGCGACGCGATCGCGGTCATCCGCCCCGGCAACACTTCCGAAGTGTCTGCGGTTCTTCGAGCATGCTTCGACGCGGGGGTTCCCGTCACACCGCAAGGCGGCAACACCGGACTGGTCGGTGGTGGAATCGCCTCGACTGGGTCCGTGGTGCTGAGTACCAGACGTCTGGAGACGATCGAAGCCGTCGACCCCATCGGTCGGACAATCGCAGCCGGCGCCGGCGTGACCGTTGCTCGCGCAGACCTGGCCGCATCGGCACACGGTCTCCGCTTCGGAATCGATTTGGCATCAAAGGAATCCGCAACACTCGGCGGCATCGTCGCAACCAACGCCGGTGGGACGCGCATGGTCCGATACGGAAATACACGCGCACAGATACTCGGTATCGAAGCCGTGCTCGCGGACGGTTCGGTACTGAGTAGATGGACTCCACTCGTCAAAGACAATGTCGGATACGACATTCCAGGACTTCTCGCCGGCAGTGAGGGAACGCTCGCAGTCATCACCAAGGTCCTGATGAAGCTGGTCACCCCGGCGACCGACACCCAGGTCGTGCTCGCGGGTGTACGCGACGTCGATCAAGCGCTTCATTTGTGTAATCGCGTGCGTCAGAGCGGATTGACCGTCGAAGCCGCCGAGATCATGACCGACGACGGCATCTCCCTCGTCTGCGCACACACCGATGCCCGTCGCCCGTTCGGAACCCCTTCACCGATGTACACACTCATCGAGGTGTCATCACCGCGTGAAACGGAAGAGTCGCTCCTCGAAGTACTCTCCGACTCTGCCGACCTCATCGAGGACGCGACGGTCGAGCCTGGGCCGGCTCGAAAACTGTGGACTCTGCGGGAAAGCCATACCGAAAGCATCAGCGCGTCGTCGACGACGCCGGTAGTCAAACTCGACATCTCCGTCCCCTTGTCCGTGATGGGAATGTTCATCGACAACCTCCGAGAAAGCCTGGCACAACGATTCCCCCTCGTGCGGCCAATCCTGTTCGGGCACTTCGCCGACGGAAACATTCATGTGAACCTTCTGGACGCCGAGCCGAGGGTCGCACACGAACTGACCGATATGGTGTTCCGACTCGTCGCCGCCCACCATGGAAGCATCAGCGCCGAGCACGGGATAGGCCGCGCGAAGTCGCCGTGGATATCGCTGGGGCGCACTGAAACCGACATCGCCGCAATGCAGTTGATCAAATCCTCCTGGGATCCCCGTGGAATCCTCAACCCTGGAATACTGTTGCCGGAAAAAGTCGGGTAAGCAAGAGGGGTCTCATGCAGGATCTTTACGTCGTCACTCATCCTCATGCCGAACACACAGCGCAGGACGTAGTCGGCGGTTGGCACAATTCGGTTCTCACCCCCGCTGGTCGACGCGATGCAGGTTTGATCGCCGAAGCACTGAAACGACGACGCACCGGAACTTCGCGCGCGGTCCGCATCACCTCGTCCGACCTCGAACGGTGCACCGAGACATCCACGATCATCGCCCGGACACTCGATGCTCCGGCGACAACAGACACTCGATTGCGCGAAATCAGCTTCGGCGAAGCCGAAGGACGCCCGAACTCGTGGCTGGCCCAGCGGCAGGTCCCGGCCCCTGACAACAACCGCCTCGATCACCGTGGCCCCGTTGCCGGTGCCGAGACCCGCCGCGACATCGCAGCAAGGGTTCACGAATGCATGCGCGAACTGATGGACGATCTCGATCACGATCACATCGTCGTAACCCACGGCTTTGCACACACATTCGTCGTCTCCGCCTGGCTACAGATTCCCGTCGACGCCGCAGGATTTGCGACCTTCGCGACCACCCCGGGTGCAATCACACATCTCCGACACGACGACTACTGGCGCAACCGAACCCTCGTGCAACTAGCTGATACGACGCACCTGGACTGTGGCACGATGGCCTGATGCGCCATGTCTCCGACGACGAACGCCGTGCTCGCATAGGAGTACGTCATGCGCTGGAGCCAATGTTTCACGTCGATTCGCCGGAAGCTGCCACGCGGGCGATGACGGTACTGCACGCCACCGAGTCAGCGACGGTCTATCTGTCTTGCTGGGCGAGGGTTCGGTCCGTGGACGCCGCCGACGTCGACCGCGCCCTGTACGACCAACGCAGTCTCGTGAAGCAATTGGCAATGCGCCGCACACTCTTCACCTTTCCCCGCGACTTGCTGCCGGCCGCGTGGTCGAGTGCGTCCGCCCGCGTCGCGAACACCGAGCGGGCACGAATGGCCAAGGATGTCGTCAAAGCCGGACTCGCCGTCGACGGCAACGACTGGCTCGATCGCGCACGGACGGAAGTGCTGAAGTTGCTCACCGATAGGCCTGAAGGGCTTTCAGCGGTAGAGATTCGTCAGGCCGTGCCGATGATAGACGTCAAGGTCGAGGGTTCGGCAGGTGAAATCTGGTCGGCACCCAGGGTTCTCACGCATCTCGGGGCGACCGCAGACATCATGCGCGGCACCAACACCGCCCGCTTCCCCGTCTCACGCCCACTGTGGACTCTCACTCGACACTGGCTCGACGACGCCCCCGTCGATCTCGAATCTGCAGACGGCTATCGAGAAATAGTCCGCCGTTGGCTCTACACCTTCGGACCGGGCACGGAAGACGACATCGTCTGGTGGCTGGGCTCGACGAAGACGGTCGTCCGGGCCGCCCTCGCCGAACTCGACGCCGTTGCAGTCTCACTCGACGGAGGCGACACCGGCTGGTTGCTACCGGATGACGTCGCCACGGTGCCTGATCCAGGTCCTTGGGTGGCACTCCTACCGGTGCTCGACCCGACGATCATGGGGTGGAAGAACCGTGACTTCTACCTCGGCCCGCACCGCAACCAACTCTTCGACACCCGCGGTAATGCCGGCACCACCGCTTGGGTCGACGGTCGCGTCGTTGGGTGCTGGATCCAAGACGAAACCGGTGTGGTGCACGTTCGATTGCTCGAGACCGTGTCAGCGTCTGCGCGACGTTCTCTCGATGCCGAGGCGGCGCGCCTCACCGAGTGGCTGGGCGGCGTCAGAATCGGCACGGGGTACGTCTCACAGGCTATGAAGCAGGCGGCTGAAATTGCTGGAGCCACGCCTTGACGATGTGACCAGAACACTGTTCTAGCTGTTCTTTCTGCTAACGCCATCCATGCGCGGCAAGGCAACCATCGACAAGTGTACGAAACGTACAGTACACTTCGAACTTCACCGATTGACCGATCTAGGAGGATCCATGGAAGGTCAAGCAGTTCGTGAATACGGTGCGTACATCGATGGAGCGTTCCGAGCCATCGGCACATCCACCTTCGAGGCGCGTGACGCCGCTTCCGGCGCTCTGCTCGCCACACTGTCCCGATGCGGGGCAGAAGAAATCAATGATGCGGTCGAAGCCGCCGGACGGGCATTTCCGGCGTGGGCAGGCCTGACGACCGAAGAACGGTCCGCACAAATCTTGCAGTTTGCCGCACTGGTGGAGGAACGAACTGAAGAGCTTGCCCAACTCGAGTGCATGGACACCGGGCGACACATCAGGGAGATGCGAGAAGACTATCGGGCCGCAGTGTCGCACCTACGATACTTTGCGTCAGTTTCGTTGGCGCACCACGGTTTCGGCCGCGAATTGGCCTCGGGGTATCTGGTTGCGAAACGGGTACCATTGGGCGTGTGCGGACAGATCATTCCCTGGAACGATCCCGTTGTGATGACGGCATTCAAGATTGCTCCCGCTCTCGCTGCCGGAAACACCGTCGTACTCAAACCTGATGAAAATGCCTGTGTTTCAGTCATGGAACTGGCGAGGATCGCCGCCGAAGTGTTCCCGAAAGGCGTTCTCAATGTTGTACCCGGCCTCGGCGAAGAGGCCGGCGCAGCCCTGATCGGTCATCCGAAAGTCAGCAAACTCGCTTTCACCGGGAGCACCGAAGTCGGCCGGCTGGTGGCACACGCCGCAGCATCCCGACTGATCTCGACCACTCTCGAACTCGGCGGCAAGAGTCCGAGCATCGTCTTTCCTGACATCGACGACGTCGATGCGGTAGTCGCAGACGCGACCTCCGGCGTCCTGATGTGCAACGGTCAATCCTGCTTAGCCGGAACACGTCTGTTCATCCACGAGGATATCTACGACACCTTCGTGGAAAAACTCGTCGCCGCATTCCGATCGTTGCGAGTCGGGCGACCTCTGAGTGAAGACACCGAACTGAGTGGCCTGATTCACCAAGAACATGCCGATCGTGTGATCTCGATGATCGATTCCGGAATCGAAGAAGGCGCACAACTACTTACCGGCGGCAAACGAACGGTAGTGCCGGGATTCGAAGCCGGAAACTTCGTCGAACCGACAATTCTGGAGGTCACGAACTCGATGCGAATTGCGCAGGACGAAATCTTCGGACCTGTTTTGTGCGTCCTCAAATGGAACAATTACGAGCAAGTGATCACAGAAGCGAACGACACTCCATACGGGCTCGCTGCTGGGATCTATACGTCGAACTTGAAGAACGCGATGGAAACCGCCAATCGTCTTGCGGCGGGCTGCATCTGGATCAATCAGTATTTCAACCTGGGAGGCGGCGTTCCCTTCGGAGGGTTCAAGGAAAGCGGTCTCGGGCGAGAGTTCTGCCTCGAAACGCTCAACGAATACACCCAACTCAAATCAATCACTGTAGTCACGTCGACTCCCCCGTCAAAGCAAGGAATCACAAGTTGAACATCACGGGAAATACCATCTTCATTGCCGGCGGAACCTCCGGAATCGGCCTCGAACTTGCACTGGCATTGCAGAACGAGGGGAACAAGGTAATCATCGGTGGACGGCGATCCACTCTGCTGCAAGAGATCTCGAGCAAGCATCCGAAGATCAGTACCGTCGTCATCGACGTAGACGACCCGAAATCCATTCGAACGGCGTATGAATCCGTAACGGAGGACTTTCCCGATCTGAACGTCCTTGTGACGATGTCGGGAATCATGTACCCGGAGGACCTGAAGAACCCGGACTTCCTCGACGTCGCCGAACGAACGATCACGACGAACCTACTCGGGACTATTCGACTGGTCGGCCAGTTCATTCCGCATCTGTTGACGAAGCCGACCGCCACCATCGCCACCGTGTCATCCGCCGTCGGCTTCGTCCCACTTCCCATCACGCCCACGTACAACGCCACGAAAGCTGCCGTTCATCTCTTCACCGAGAGCATGCGCGTTCAACTCGCCGATACTTCGATCCAGTGCATCGAACTCATCCCACCGGGCGTCCGCACCACACTGATGAACCAGGAGAACTCTGAATCGGCTCTACCCCTTGATGATTACATCGAAGAAACCATTGCTCTACTGAAAGCTGACGACAACGCCACAGAGATTGTGGTCGAAGCGGCCAAGCCACTTCGTCATGCCGAGATCAACGGTGAGTACCAGAGCGTGCTGAAAATGCTCAGCTGACAGTGCCGAGTTGACACACATCGCGCAACGCTGGAGAGGGCAGTACCCTCTCCAGCGCAAAGGATTTCAGCGAATATCCCGTTTAGACACCGTTCCGGAGTCCACGAACTGCATGATCGATGATCGAGCGCACCGTGTTGTCGTCGATACTCGCGTGCCCCACCAACATCCGGTAGATCAAGGGACCGAAGAAGAGATCGATCGCTTCCTCGATCTCGATGTCGTCGCGGAAGTATCCGGACTCAACACATCGTCGAATCAGTTCGGCGAAGCCGCGACGACGTTCGTCGAGGAAGAAGGTACGGAAATATGCAGCCGTCGTCGGGTCGTTGGCACACGCGCCGACAAGTTCGGCAAAGATCGACCCGAGTGGACCTCGGTAGAACCTTCCGATGTCCTCGAGGTAATCGTTCAAATCGTCTTGCGCACTGTTGGTCTCCGGAAACGTCAAGTGCCGGGCCATGAGCACACCGAACGCTTCAGCGGCGATCGCCTGCCGCGACGGCCAGTGCCGATACAGCGTTACTTTGCTGACGCCCGATTGCTCGGAGATCGCATCGATGGTCGCCGCCTTCATTCCCCCGGATTTCAGAAGCGCTTCCGCTGACCGAAGGGCCTTCTCGTGGGCCGCCTCGCTACGTGCACCGCTCGGAGGAGTGAGCAGTCCAGCCTGGGCGCCGGCCGAGTCTCGAAACACGCCGTCATCGGGAGCGCGCTTACCCATGTCCACTCCTTCGTCCTTCAAGACCGTGCAGCACAGAACATTTCCCGGAATCGGACGACCCGGAACAGCCCAAGGCAGCAGCTCGTCGCGACAGCTACTAGTCGTATCGTACACATGGCATCCTGAGCAGAATTATCAAGGCCGCTTCAAAGATCTCAATCACATTGCGTTCATGCATGATTCAAACAACTAGCGCAAGCCTCTCGTTTATTACTCAAAAGTAAGATAGCGTGTGGTCGTCATCACACCAGCCCGTCAAGTACCGAGAGACATACGAAACCGAAGGGTCGATCGTGGCATCAAAGATTCTCTTTCAGGGAGCGGTGGCGCTGACAGCCATTGCACTCACAGGCATCACAGCACCTACTGTCGCCGCGCAACCGTCGGCGGATTCCTTCTATCAGTACGACGGTTCGGCACCGCTGTCGTCGTATCAGCCTGGGGCCGTGCTCAAAACGAGAACCTTGCCCTATCACGTCGTCAACATTCCTACCCCGTTGCAAGCCGTACAGGTGTTGTACCGGTCGACCGACGCTCTCGGCCGGCCGTCTGCGAATGTCACATCGATTCTTCGACCACCCAATGCCCAGCCGGACAAAGTTGTCTCGTTCCAGTCGGCCTACGATTCACTGAACCCGGAAGACGGGCCGTCACGAGCAATCGCGGGGGACACCCCGATCGGCAGCCTTACCGCCAGCGGGCGCAATGTCGCCTTCGGCGGGACTCTCGCTTCCGGCGAAGCCGTCATGTTCGGTCCTCTACTGGCGCTGGGCTACACCGTCGTCATTCCCGACACCGAGGGCCCGAACGCGGACTTCGCGGCGGGACCCGAATACGGAATGATGACTCTCGACTCCCTCCGTGCCGCTCGCAACACTCCCGAGACAGGTATTTCCGACTCAGCCGAGATCGGTCTGATGGGATACTCGGGTGGAGCAATCGCCACCAACTGGGCGTCCATCCTCGCTCCGGACTACGCCCCGGACATCAACGAGGACCTGATCGGCGCCGCCCAGGGTGGTCTGTTGGTCAACCCGGCAAACAACCTCCGGTACGCAAACGGAAGCATCGGTTGGGCAGGCGTTGTCGGGATGGCAGTCGTCGGACTTGCCCGTGCCTACGACATAGATTTCGATCCGTATCTCGGCGATCGCGGACGCGAACTCCTACCTCGGATCGAGGATGCCTCGATCGGGAACGTCATCCTGCAGTACCCGGGGGTGACCTGGCAGGACCTTGCCAAACCAGAGTATGCGAACCCCAACTCGGTGCCCGAGTACGTCGACGTCGCCAACAAGATCAACATGGGCAACGCGCCGATACCCACCATCCCGATGTTCATCGCTCAAGCCGCAAACGGAGCCCTCGAGGGCACCCAGCCAGGTGGACCGGGCGTCGGCCCTGGCGACGGAGTCATGGTTGCCGGGGACGTCCGCTCACTCGCCACTCGCTATTGCGACGCAGGTTTGTCCATCCAGTACGACCAGTACGACACCATCAGTCACGTTCCGGGTGGCGCGCTGTGGCTCCCCGGCGCCATCACCTGGCTCAACGACCGTTTCAACGGAAGTCAGTTGCCGAACAACTGCTCGAACATCGCACCGGGCAATTCCCTGGCGCCGGAAGAACACGCGGCGGGCTGACAAATCCAACAGTCGCATCAGATACCGATTGCCAGATCGTCGATGTCTGCGAGCGTGCCGCCGTTTTCGAGGATGCTCGTGTAGTTCCGAAGTCGGTTCTGATCTATCTCGGTAGTGCTGACCCCTCGCTTCCAGTACCCGAAGACAACTACATCGTCCTTCGCCAGGCCGACTGTCTTGCGGAAATGCGCTCGAATGGCTCGCATCTCGTCCCGTTCCCCGGCACCCCACACCGCGTAGTCTCCTGGGTTTTCGAGTTCGACGGCGTACTCGGCGAGGCCACCTTCGACATGGTGCAGCTCGAGGCCGGGGATCACGGGCAGTTCCGCGAAGGCCTCGGCGTCACCGGTGGCGACCCAGCCGACGCCGGTCAGTCCCTCGGGCCACTGAAGCAGAATCGAATAGAGGGCAGGTATCGCGGTGTCGTCGGCGAACAGTGCGACGCGGCGACCAGCGATCTCGGGAACGAGGAAGTGCGGGCGAGGACCGGTGAGTGAGAACGTGTCACCCACACGCAGGTCGGCGGCCCACCTCATCATCGGGCTGGTGTGGCCGTGCAGCACTACGTCGAAGGTCATCGAACTGCTCGGCGCGTTGCAGGTGCGCACCGTGTAGACGCGAGAGACGTCGCCGTACTGCGGACCGAGCTGGATGCGAAATGCGACGTTGGGCCGCAACCAATTCGGGTCGTCCGCCGACGAAGTCAACTGGACGGCGATGCGCAAGATGCTCTCGGTCGGCCGTTCGACGCGTTCGACGACGGCAACCACGTCGTTGAGACCGCGGTCGTGGTCTTCTCCGCGTGGCGCCTTTGCCGACGCAGACGTTTCAGTTTCTTCAGGTCGAGATGCGGTAGTCATTGATATCTCCTGATCGGTGGTTCAGTTGTGGACGGGTAGCTGCCTGACAGGTCTTCGATCACGCGGAACAACAAGTGGCCGTCCGGTTTCCGGGTCTTCGAGAACCAGCGCCTCGAGGTCGAAGACTTCGCGCAGTAACTCAGGGGTGAAGACGTCCGAGGCACTGCCTTGCATGACAATTTTTCCGGACCGCATGGCAACTACGTGCGTGGCATATCTGGCCGCGAGGTTCAGGTCGTGCAGGACCGCGACCAATGTTCGACCGGACTGGTGGAGTTGGGAACAGAGGTCGAGAACCTCGATCTGGTGTGCGATGTCGAGAAAGGTGGTCGGTTCGTCGAGCAACAACACTGGGGTGCGCTGCGCAAGCGTCATGGCGATCCATACCCGCTGACGTTGTCCCCCACTCAGCTCGTCCACCAATTGGTCTGCTGCATATCGCATTCCGACTTCATTCAGGGCCTCGGAGACAACGTGCTCGTCTTCGGGTGACCACTGGCGCAGCATGCTCTGATACGGATATCGGCCGCGGGATACGAGGTCTGCGACACTGATCGCTCCAGGCGAGAGCGGGGACTGTGGCAACAGGGCGATTCGCCGGGCGACTTCTTTGGTTCGATAGGACCGAATATCGTTACCGTCGAGCACAACACGACCCGATCGAGGTGTCAGCATTCTGCCGAGCGCACGCAACAATGTCGACTTGCCACACCCGTTCGGTCCGACGACGACGGTGAACCCTCCATCGGGGATCTCGAGACTCAACTCGTCCACGATGGTTCGATCGGCGTACCGTAATTCGATCTTCTCGGCGCGCAGCCGCGATGTTGGGGTGGCAGTAGTCATGAATCTCTTTCGTAGCGAGTTTTTTTCAGGCCTGGCGAGCGAGCAGCCAGATCAGATAGGCACCACCGAGCAGACTGGTGACGAGACCGACCGGAGTGCGGAGACCGACCTCGACCGCTTGCGCGATCAAGTCGGCGCCCGCCAGCAGAACTGCGCCGAGGAGGAAGGAAGGCGCGACAAGAACACCGCTGCGCCGTGCCAACCGTCGTGCGATCTGGGGAGCGGCGAGCGCCACAAATGCGATGGGGCCGGTGGCCGCGGTCGCCGCGCCGGTGAGCGCGACCGCAAGCAGAATGCCGGCAAATCGGTATCGCTCCACGGAGATCCCGAGCGAGGACGCTGCGTCGTCGCCCATCTCCATCATGGTGACGCGCCGGGACACCACGACGAGAGCAGGAACGAGAACACCGGCGGCGATCGCAACACTGACCGCGTGTGGCCAACCGCGCCCGGTCAGCGAGCCGGCCGTCCACTGCTGCACAACGGTGGCGTCGTCGATATCCGCACGCACCACCAGGAACGACATCACGGCGCTCAGCATCGCGCCCACGCCGATACCGACCAGGACAAGTCGAAGACCGCCGCTGACGCCGTCTTTGCGTGCCAGCGCGTACACCAGAAGCGCCGTCAGCATGCCGCCGAGAACAGCGGCGCCCGCGGTCTGCAGTACCCCGCCTCCGAAGAAGACGATCTGAACCACGGCTGCAGTCGCAGCGCCGGTGGTGAAACCGATGATGTCCGGCGATCCGAGAACATTGCGCGAAAGCGTCTGGAAAACCGCGCCGGCCACACCGAGGCTTCCGCCCACGCCGATCGCCGTGATCAGCCGCGGCAGCCTGCGATTCTGGACGGACCGAACCGCCGCTGGGGCGCCTTCGCCGTGCAGGGCACGCCATACTTCGCCCAAGGACAGATCCAGGGTTCCATACATCAGCGTGGCAAACGAGAGCGCCGCCAATGCCGCACTGATTGTCACGGTTACGAACAGCACTCGCGGAACTATCCGCCACGAGTACGACCCGATTCGAACCACCCAACCGCGGAACAGCGGTGGAACCGGCTGTGCTGCAATCGCGTTCACAGCGACGCCACCCGCCGCGAGCGCACGAGCGCAACAAACAAGGGGCCACCGAGCACCGCCACGGCGATCCCCGTCTGCAGATCTCCCGGCGCTGTGGCAACGCGACCGAGAACGTCGGCCAAGAGCAGAAATGCCGGGGCGACAACGAGCACGCACGGCAGAAGAAATCGCAGATCCGGCCCGACGACACCGCGCACGATGTGCGGCGCAGCCAGGCCCACGAATCCGAGCGGTCCAGCCGCCGCAGTGGCGGCCCCTGCCAGCAGGATGACTGCGACAGCGGATCCGACCCGTGCGGGTCCGGTGCTGGCACCGAGCCCTTTGGCGACATCCTCGCCGAGCGCGATTGCGTTGAGTGGACGAATCAGCAACAACGACAACACGATACCGACGATGACGAAGGGCAGAACAGTGACGATCACGTCTCCGCTGCGGCCTTGCAACGAACCCACTGCCCAAAATCGGAACTGATTGAATGCGGCCTCGTTACTGATGAGAACCATGCTGGTGAGAGCCGTGATCGCCGTCGCAACAGCGGCACCGGCAAGCGCCATGCGCGCTGGGGTCGCGGCGCTGCGATGCGCCGACCCCAACATGTACACACCTACCGAGGCAACGGCCGCGCCGGCAAGCGCGAACCACAGATAGCCGCCGACCGAAGTCACCCCCAGATAGGCAATCGCAATCACGACTGCTGCTGATGCTCCGGCGTTCACACCGAGTAGTCCCGGATCGGCCAGAGGGTTGCGGGTGATCGACTGCATCAGCGCGCCGGCCAGTCCGAGCGCGGCCCCGACCACAAGCCCGAGAATTGTTCGAGGCAAACGTGATTCGATCACAATCAGGTGCTCGTTGTTACCGGCGTCGTAGGAAAGAACTGCATCGAGGACAGTGGAGACGGGGATGTTGTGTGAGCCGATGACGAGTCCGCCGACGGATGCCAGCACGATTACAACGATGGAGACGAGGACCAACAACCCCGCACGCGCGGCCGTCCCGGACCGCGGTGGCGCTTCGGTCCGGGACTGCGCAGAAACGCCCACGCGGTCATCCACCGAACGTGGACACCAGCGACTCGACCGTCTGCTTTGCACTGAAGTAATCGAGACGGAAAGCTGCCGTTCCCATCGCGTATACCCGATCACCCTTGACCGCAGGTTGATTCGCAAGGAGCGGGTCGGCCGCGAGTTGCTTCTCCACGTCCTTGGGCCCCATCGAGACGGCAAACAGCGTCTGCGCCCCGTCTAGTGCGGCAGACATGTTTTCGGAGCTGACGATCGCGACGCCGGAGGCACCCCGCTTGTCCGGAGCGACAAACTGCTCAGCGGGCTCGGCATAGGTGAAGCCGAGCGAGGCCAGCAGATTGCCCTGCGGGCTGTCGGCTCGGAACGTCCAGACACCGTCGGCACCCATGTAGACCAGTGCCGTCACCGGCTGCTCGGGAAGTTTGATCTTCGCGGCTTGGGTGGTGACCCAGCTGTCGTATTCGTCGACGGTTTTGGCGGCCTCGCTCTCGAGTCCGGTGACAGTCCCGAGCTGATCAGCGAGCTCCTCCCAGGAGCTGGCGCCGTAGTCGAGAAGAACAGTGGGTGCGATGTCGCTCAGCTGTGAGTAGGCATCGAGTGTCGAGTCGCCGCCGTTAGCGGAGCCGATGATCAGATCGGGCTCGAAGGTCTCGATCGCGTCGAGGTCCAGCTCGAGATTTCGGTAGAGCACCGCGACGCCACGATCAGCCGCCACGCCCGACCACTGGGAGAAAAACCCCTGGTCATCGGTCATTCCCGACGGCGTTGTCGCCGCACTCGCGACCACCGGCGCTCCGATCGCAAGCAGCGTGCCGGTCAACGACGGCGAGGTGGACACGATCCGAGTCGGCTTTGCAGTGATCTCGGTACTACGGCCGCCGTGATCGACGGTGCGCGGCCAGCCCTCGGTGGCCCCGGAGGTTTCCTGGGTGCCCTCGGTTCCGGTGTCACTACCTGACGAATTCGAGCAGCCGGCAAGAGCGAGGGCGACGACCGCGGCGAGTACTGCCGCCGCCGGGCGTAGAGATCTGCGCATGAGTATGTGGCTTTCTGAAGATACGAGAGTGCGCCGCTGCGAACACAGTCGGCAGAGGTAAAGTTAGCCATACTTAAGTCGCAAGGGTTGTCCAGGAGCGCCAACGTGTTACCACTATCGGGAAGGTCGGACGCAATCGACTTGGGGCCGATCCGCGCCTGCCGCACCGAGCCAAGCATCGGCCGCTCACCGCTGTTGTTCTGGGTTCTCGCAGGTAGTGGACGCGTCAGGACCGGATCGACCGTCTACGAGGTGCCGGCGGGCGAGTTGTTGTGGATCCCGGCGGGCGTGCGATATTCGATGGAGACGGACTCGGATTCCGTCGCGTTTCCCATCCTGCTTCCGCCCTCGAACGGCGTCAGCGCCGGGCCGGCTACCGTGACGCGTCTGCGCGTTCCGCCCGGATGGGAAGACAGACTGATCCACGAGTTCGTTCACAACCTGGGCTATCTGCGCGGCGACGCTGCACACCCGTCGTCCTTGTTCGAAATGATTACCCGGGCCGACGACGGGGCCACCTCGCTGCCGCAATTGCCGCAATCACGGGAAGCGTTCGAGATCGCGCACGCCCTGTTGCGAACACCTGGCACCGACGACACCGAGGCACAATTCGCGAAGCGTGCCGGGATCAGCATTCGAACGCTCCAGCGGTACTTCGTGGAAGAAACCGGCCTCACCTTCACGCGCTGGCGGCTACGAGCTCGGATCGCCGCATCATTGGAGTACCTGAAGCAGGACCGCGAGATCGGTTGGATTGCAAACGAAGTCGGCTTCGAAACGGGCAGCGGATTCACGCGTGCGTTCCGGGCCCAGATGGGAGAGAGCCCGAGTGACTATCGCCGCCGGGCCCTCTCCGGTCCAACCGATCGCAGCGTGGACACCGACAACGATCAAGCATTGGTCCGCATGCTCGCAGAGCCCAGGCAGCCCGGGGAAACAGCGCCGCCGATACCGGCCAATGCGACGTGGCCGCGCGTCAACGGCGCCCACGTCGCCGTGTGGGTCTACCGAGGCCAAGCCCGGGTGGACGTCGCGGACCGCAGCTGGGAACTGCGCACCGGAGAGGCCATGATTCTTCCTGCAGGCGTCCTCAATACCGTCACGGTTCCGACTGGTTCACTGCTTCTGCCGCTCGGCTTCCGTTCCTCGAACGGGTCGACCGTATCTGCCGACGCCCTCGAGACCGTGCAGTTCTCCCCCGCTGACGAGTTGGCATTGCTGCACACTTTCGTCGCCGCATACACGCCCTTGCGCCCGCGCGGCCACGACAGCGCCACGGCATTCGACATCATCGCCACCGGCCCTCTTGCACAACCGGTTTCGAACACCTCGCCCGCCGATTCGATTGCCACACGACTGGCAGCGACGATCGCCGCCCGCCCGGCCGACCCTCGCACTCTGGACGAGTGGGCGCAAGAGTTCGGTACCGACGCGGCCAGGCTGCGCCGGGAGTTCCGTATCGAAACCGGCACCACGTATCCGCAGTGGCGATCGCTTTCACGGATGACCCAGGCACGCACCCAACTCCAACTCGGGGTTGCACCCGGCACGGTGTCGAGGAACCTGGGTTACGCGCACCTGCCCGCATTCAGCCGAGCGTTTCGCACTGCGCACGGGATCTCACCGCAGCGCTTCCAAGCCCAGTCCGTCGAACGCGCCCTCTGGTTACGTTCTGTGCCGCGCGCCGCGGAGCCGAGCGCTCGGGTTCTTCACACCCACTGAACGAGTTGCCACACGATTCCGTTGGCGTCGACGAACTGGCAGTAACGCTCACCCCACGGTTCCGTCTCCGGTTCGGTGACGACGGAGGCACCTTCAGCAGCGATGCGGGCGAACTCGGCGTCGACATCGTCGACCACGAATGCAATGAGCAAGCCTTGACCGGCCGGACCTGCGACGAAGTCGGGCTTGAACGTCCCGAGCCCGGTGCGCAGGAAGACCACGTTGACCCCGGCATCCGGATGATTCAGGGAAACGAAGCCGTCATCGGCCATGGCCTCGGTGAAACCGAAATGGGTTTTCGCGAAGTCTGCCGATGCGTCGGTGTCGGCGACGTTCAAGGACAGAGCAGTGCTGGTGATTTTCATCGTGGGCCTCCCATGATCGATAAACCTTATGCAGTGCATACAGTATGCACCGTATAAGGTATACCACCGTTGAGGTATTCCCGATTTCTGGAGACGACTGATGGCACGCGAACTGATCGACCTGCTCTGGCGCGATCACCCCCTCGCGCCGAAGGGTGGCACCCGCGGCCCGCGAGCGAAGGTCACCACCTCACAGGCGGTCGACGTCGCGATCTCCGTCGCGAATACCGACGGCCTCGACGCCGTGACGGTCCGCCGATTGGCCGCCGAACTCGGAATCTCGGGCATGGCGGTGTACACCCACGTCGGATCCCGCGACGATCTGCTGGTGCTCATGGTCGACGCCGTACACGGACACAGCCCACTCCTGCCGTACGGGAACATGACCTGGCGCCAACGTGTGCGTCGGGTCGCCGAGGAAGAACTTGCCCTCTATACGGAGCATTGGTGGCTCCTGGACATCTCCGATCAGCGCTCCGCGTTGGGTCCGGGAACTATCGCGAAGTACGACCACGAACTTCACGCCTTCGACGGCACGGGACTGAGCGACATCGACCGGGACTCCGCCCTGACATTTGTCGCCGACTTCGCCCGATCCTCGGCGCAAGCGCGGCGCCCTGACCCCCGAGCAGCCGACATGGCCGAGGTGTGGTCGTCCTGGAACCAGCGTCTGGCTGCTTATCTCGGCGACGACTTCCCGCTGGCGCAGCGAGTCGGAGGGGCGGCCGGCGAGGCCAAGAACTCCCCGTACAGCCCCGAGGCGGCCTGGGAGTTCGGGCTGGACCGGGTACTGGACGCCCTGGACGGCCTCATTCACATCGAATGACATTCCTGCAATTCGTGGGAGACAATGTGTCCGTGCAGCGTTTCGGTTGGTCTCGACGGTCCGACGGCGACCCTTCGGTGTTCGAACCGCGAGAGCTGTTGCACGCCTACGAGAATCGATCGACTCGAGAGGTACGAGATTCCGGCGAGCTTCTCATCGAGATTCCGCTGAGCGACGCGAGCATCGTCGAGATCACCGTTCTTGATGCCTCTGCGGGCTGGATCGACTCCCGCGTGCGAGGACTCTGCAGTTCCCTGGACAAGATCGACCGCCGGGCTCAATGCGTACTTCGAGGGGGATTCAGCATCGGCTGGATCGAACTCGAATCGGAGCGCCACGGCGTCATCGACTACTGGGAAAACGGGGTCAACAACGAATACCCCATCTCCATCGTGTGGAACGGAAACTCCTGGGAAGAAGCGGCAAGCACCTAGCCTCGAAATCGGCGGCATATATCCGCGAAGACGGGGTAGACGAGTAGATACCAGCGGCACATCGACTCAACTCCAGGCGTGGTGGACAATGTTTCTCAGCGACCAGTCAATTCGTCACCACACCCGCCGTTTCGGAGCAGCTCTCTCGCCTTCACACAAGTGGCCTCCGCCCACCGAAACACAGCGCATCGCACGCTGGAGTGAGCGGTCTGAGATGCTCGGCGCGCTGTCGGTACTCCTGTTCTGGGCTTTCGGCTTCGGCATCCTGCTGGGCGTCGGCGCGATCACAACAGGAATCTTCGCGCTCCGACGTCACCCGAAGAAGTCTGGCGGGCATCTGCTCTCGAATGCCCGCCAGCTGCCATGGGATGCAATAGTCGGCCTCTTCACCGGATTCATCGGTCTGGCACTGAGCGGCTGGTTCTTCGTGGTGGTCCTACCCAACATGTAGCCCTCTGCTAGCCGAGTCCGTTCGCGGAGGTGGCCAGCGCTCGGAGTTCACGTCGGAGGATCTTGCCGGTAGTGGTGAGCGGCAAGCTGTCGATGAACGTGATCTCCCTCGGGTACTGGTAGAAAGCAAGGCGACTTTTCACGTGGGTCTGCAACTCCTGACGGAGGTCCTCCGAGGAGTTCGACCCCTCGGACAGTACGACAAAAGCGTGAACCGCTTCGCCGCGCAACGGATCCGGAACACCGATGACACCTGCCATGGCTACCTCGTCGTGCGAGAGCAGGCACTCTTCGATCTCTCCGGGGCCGATTCGGTACCCCGCGGACGAAATGACGTCATCGGCACGTCCCTGGTACCAGAAGTTCCCGGCGTCATCAGTCCGACCCAGATCACCGGTGTGAATCCAACCGTCGTACACCTTTTCATCGGTCTTCGACTGCTGGTTCCAATATCCGAGGAACTGTCCGGGATTGCCTGCCTTCACACAGATCTCGCCTACCTCACCAATCTCGACCGGCTCGCCGAGTGGATCGAGGAGGGTGACTTCGAAGCCGGGGAAGGCGCGGCCCATCGAGCCGCTGGCGGGACTCCACTTCGACCGCGACGTGCCGATGGTCAGATTCATTTCCGTCTGCCCGTAGAACTCGTTGACATCTACACCGAGCGTGCTCGCAACCCAGGCTTGCAGGGCGTCACCGAGCGCCTCACCACCAGTTCCCAATGCCCGCAACTGAATACCACGTGCAGCAGTCTTGTCGATGCCGATGCTTCGCATCTGCTTGAGGGCAGTGGGCGGAATGAAGGCGCCCGTCACCTTGTGACGGCTCAGAATCTCGACCGCACGCGAAGGCGTGAATTTGTCGGGCGTCGCAACTACGGGGCACCCCAACGCAAGTGCGGGGAACAGTACGTCGAACAAACCACCGATCCAGGCCCAGTCTGCCGGCGTCCAGAAGACGTCTCCCAGCTGCGGAGCATTGTCGAACGCCGTCCGCATACCGGGCATGTGCGCCAAAAGAATTCGGTGCCCGTGGAGCGCGCCTTTCGGATTCCCGGTCGTCCCTGAGGTGTAGATGATGATGGCATGTGAATCGGGGCCCGTGGCTACCGGTTCACTACTTTCTGCGGCATCGTCGACGAGGCTGTGGAAATCGAGGATTTGCACGGGCGTCGAATCGGAGAGCCGATCGAGCCTTCCGACCACGATTACGGCTTCGAGACCCGGTATCTCACCGATTCCGTCGGCAACTCTTTCATAGCAGTCCTTCTCGACCACAAGAACTTTCGCGCCGGAGTCACGCATCCGATGTACTAACGCATCCGATCCGAACTTGACCGAAAGTGGAACGGTGACCATTCCGGATCGGAAGGCGCCCAGATGTGTCGCCAGAACCTCGATTCCCTGTGGGACCATCACACCGACGCGATCGCCTGAGACCAGGCCGAGATCCGCGAGCACGGTCGCGAACTTTCGGCTCATCGTGGCGACTTCACCGAATGTGTACCGCGCCCAGTGCCCACCGGTGTCTACGACGAGGGCCAGATCATCGGGATTCTGTACATCGACACATGCGTGCGCAATGTTGAAGTGCTCTGGCACAGCCCATTCGAAGTGTTCTGCTTCGAGGTCCTGCCACCATGACATATGCCGCCGAGAACTCACCGAGCACCCACTTCGAGGTCGAGGGAATGGGTCTCGCCTACCAGGAATGAGAATTCGCCGGAGAAGACAAGGTCTCCGTCTTGGTTGACGAGTGAGCCTTTCGACGTCACGATCGCGGTCTCACCGTCCGAGCGAGGGCGCACCGACAGCACTTCCGACACCGCATGCACCGAGTCGCCGAGGTAAGTCGGCCGGTGGAATCTGACCTGATCGAGCCCGTAGAAGCACTGCAGGTAACGGGGGTCCAACTCCACCAGACCGAGCAAGGTGGACAACATGAGGGCACCGTGGGCGATCTGGCGACCGAAGCGCGTCTGCTGCGCGTAGTCGGGGTCGAGGTGAAGGGGATGGCGGTCCCAGGTGAGGTCGGCGAAACTTCGCACATAGTCTTCGGTGACGACCCGCGGGTCCGTCACCGCAATGTCTCCGACAGAGATCTCTTCGAAACTCTTTGTGATCATTGAAGTTTCCTCTATTAGTTGACAACCGTGGAGCGTTGATCGACCGGCGGCAGATACGCCCCGTTGTCATCGATGTACATGTCGCGACTTCCTTCGTCGAGGTCGGTGTCACGGACGAAGTAGACGCTGATCAGCGAAATAACAGACAGGGCAGCGATATACACAGCGACCGCAAGCGATCCACCGGTTGCGCGAACCAACATGGCGGCAACCATCGGCGCGATTGCACCACCCAAGAGCACCCCGATCTGAAAAGCGATGGACGCTGCGCTGTACCGCACCCGTGCGTCGAACAGTTCCGCGATGAACGTCGCCTGCGGCCCGTACGAGATGCTGAGCATGAATGCGCCGACTGCCAATGCGCCGGTGGTGATCCAGAAGTTGCCGGTATCTATCGCGGCGAATGCAACGAAGACCCACACTCCCATGCCGGTGATGCCGACCATCAGGATCCGGCGTCGGCCGAATTTTTCGGACAGTTGACCGAAGATCGGAATGAAGATGACTGCAACGAGCGCGGACACCATGACCGCTCCGAGCATGAGGTTTCCGGACAGCACATCGAACTGATCGGCGTAGGTCAGGCTGTAGGTGTTGAGGATGTAGAAGTAAGCGCCCGTGCTGATCATCGAACCTGCGGCAAGAATGATTTGACGAGGGTAGTTCTTGAACGCGTCGACCATCGGAATCTTGACCGCAGTGTTCTGCTGCTTCACGCGAGCGAATGCGGGAGTCTCTTCCAACGCGGTGCGAATGTAAAGCCCGACGGCGACCAACGCGATACTCAGCAGGAAGGGAATTCTCCACCCCCACACCAGGAATTGGTCCCCGGTGAGCGTCTTGGTGCCGAACATGACGGCCGTCGCCAGCAGAAGGCCAGCAGGCACACCGACCTGCGGCATACTGCCGTAGAAACCGCGGCGGTTCTTGGGTGCGTATTCCACAGCAGTCAGAACTGCACCGCCCCACTCACCCCCGACGCCGAAGCCCTGAATCAGTCTCAGCAATACGAGAAGAATCGGGGCCCACACACCGATCTGGGCGGAGGTCGGAAGGACGCCGACCAGGAACGTCGCTGCTCCCATCAAGAGAAGTGCGAGCACCAAGACCTTCTTGCGTCCGATGCGGTCGCCGAAGTGGCCCATCACAACACCGCCGAGTGGCCGCGCCAGGAAGCCGACAGCGAAGGTGGCGAAGGAAAGAATTGTCGCCAGCGCGGGGTCTGCGCCCGAAAAGAACAGCGGCGCAAAGACCAACGCGGCGGAGGCGCCGTAGATCTGAAAGTCGTACCACTCGATCGTGGTGCCGACCAGAACCGATCCGGCCACACGCCGCAGGGCAGGCCTGTCGACAGTTGCGGGAGATGGGGGATTCGCGTCGTTCATGTCATTGCTCCTTGTATGGAGTGCCCTGTTAGCTCTCGCACCGAGAGGGAGGCTCGACAAGGAGACTATGCAGTGACCCAGGGCACAGTCAAGCGTATTTCAATCGATCGATTGATTAGTTGAGATGCAATTTGCCAGTTCACAAACAGCTATCAATCGACTGATTGACAGCCGGTCGATTTCGGCGGCGATGCTAGCATGATTGGGCAACCAACCGAAATGAGGATCATGGACCTGGGGCGCGTTCAACGGGCGGCAGTCACGCTGTTCGCGACGAAAGGATTCGCCGCCACCGGCATTCGTGAGCTCGGAGCCGAAGCCGGCATCAACTCGGCAACGCTCTACCACTACGTCGGCAGCAAAGAGTCACTGTTGGCCTCGATCATTCGGTCCTGCCTCGACGAGCTGACGCAGTCGGGAGAGCGGGCAATGCGCCGAAGCGCCGATCCCGTAGTCCAGCTCGCCGGCCTGGTGTCGTCACACGTCGGCATTACCGCCGTCAACCAACTGACTGCCCGCGTCGCCGAGTACGAGATGCGCGGGTTGACCGGAGACAACCGCATCGAGTTGCAGACCCTGCGCGACGAGTACGAGCAACTTTTCGGACAGATCCTCGAACGCGGACAACGCGTGGGCGCCTTCGACATCGAAGATCTGGCATTGAGCCGACTCGCGATACTCGAGATGTGTACCGGGGTCGCGCATTGGTACCGGCCCGGTGGGCGTCTCGAGTTGGAAGATGTCCAGCGATTCTTCGTCAGCACCACGTGCAAGCTTCTGTCGGTTCCGTCCGACGAACTGCACGGTGTGGAGTTCATTCACGACGTCCGAAAGCTGGACAGCGAGCCCGAGACTCAGTCCTCCGAGATCTGGGGAACCACTGCACAGAGCGAATTCGCGCGACAGTCCGAGCTTTAACCGCCCCTCGAAACTCCCGGCTCTGGTACGAACTGAACATGCAACTACCCGCGGACAGTCATGTTCACAGCGAGTGGTCGTGGGACACCGGCGGACCGCTGTCGCACGCATCCGGACGAATGCAACAGACTTGCGCGCGTGCCGAAGCAATCGGATTGCCGGCGTTGGTGTTCACCGAGCATCTCGACTTCGATGCTCGGTGGCGCACAACCGCCGCAGATCTGATGCCCCATCAACATCACCTGCTGAGCACCGACGGCTATGTCCGCGCACCGATCCTCGACGTCGACGGCTATCTCGACAGCATCGAACGATGCCGACACCGTTTTCCTGAATTGCGGATACTCACCGGCGTCGAGTTCGGACAACCGCACCTGCACGAAGCGCAGGCGTCGCACCTCCTTGATCTCGGTGTCATCGACCGGGTATTGGGTTCCTTGCACACGCTCGAAGTCGGCGACGATCGGAGTGAACCGAACACTCTGTTTCGAAAGTGGAGTGCCGACGAAGTCATGTGGGCATACCTCGATGAGATCCCGCGTATGGTGGCTGGCTCTCGGACCTTCGAGGTGTTCACCCATATCGACTACGCGGTGCGTGCATGGCCGATCGAAAGCGCCGGACCTTTCGATCCCCGTCGATTCGAAGAGGGATTCCGAAATGCGATGCGCGCCATCGCCGACAGCGACCGGATCCTCGAGATGAACACCCGTCGGCTGTTGCCCTGGATACCCCAATGGTGGAGCGAAGAGGGAGGTAAAGCGGTGACATTCGGCAGCGATGCACATGTGCCCGAAGCTCTGGCAGCCAATTTTCCGGAAGCGACCGCGATGCTCGCGCACTACGGATTCCGTCCGGGTCAACGTCCCGAGGAGTATTGGACCCGCTGATCCGCCTGATTCCAGACCGATATTTCCGTGAGCTCGGGTTGTCGGAGACGGATCAACCCGCAATAGTCGATGTATGGATCGGTACAAAATCACGATGCCCGACGGCTCTTCGACCGAGGAACCTTTCAACTCCGACAAGGAAGCAATCACTTGCGCAGTGGATGCGAACCGAGGAGTCAGCAAGAACCTCGTAGTCGAAAAATACACGGCCGACGGTCATCTGGTTCCAACCGCGCAGGCGCCTGCGAAACACACAGGTCGTCACAAGAAGAACCGTTCGAAGAGTTGAAAACTCGACTAGTACACAACTCGCGAACTCGGAGTGTGGCGATCGGATGCGTGACGCAGAAGTAGTTGGATCGCGTGCTCGACAGTTGCACCGAGGACAGCTTCGGGGTCGCCCGAGAAAACCTGCTTCTCCGTTTCGGCGGTCCCATGGTCGACGACTCCGAACCACACAGTTCCGGGTCGAACGTTCTCCTGGGTATCAGGACCGGCTTCACCGGTGACGGCCAGCGCCAGCGACGCACCCATCAGTGTGGCGGTGCTGTGCGCCATGACCCTGGCTGCCTCTTCGCAGACCACTGGCCCGTCCGGAACATGAAGTACGGAATGTTTCACCTCGCGGGTGTACGCGACGATCCCACCACAAAACCACGATCCGGCGTCCGGCGCCTTTCCCAGATGTGCGGCGATGTTCCCGGCAGTCAACGATTCCGCCGTCGCCACCGACAGACCGTGTTCCTCTACTGCCGCAGCCAATTGCCTGCACATATCGTCGAGATCCTTGTCCGACGGAAGCTCGGGTCGTGGATCGCCATTCATATGTTCCTCCTCCTGCAGTCCGATCGGTGACTTCGACAAGACACTGAAAGTTCTCGAATGCCCATTCCAACCGTGCCTTACAGCTCACTGCCCCCTTGCGAACTGCACCCTTCGAAAGTGCGTCGAGCGCACTCGTCGATCACATCAGCTACACGTGACCGACGCGTGAGTTGACGGCGCTGCACGATCGCCCCGTTTCCGTTGCTGAACACCTTGTCCAAGGAGGCCGTGACCTGCTCGAATTCTCCGAATGCAGTCAACGCAGGTTCGACGTGATCCACCAATTGCCGAACCGCCTGGTGTGCAGTCAGCAAGCGCACGGATTCCACGTCCAGCGACCTCCCGTCGAGTCCGTCACGCGCCGCCCGCCAGCAAGCCGCGCGGAGTAGCTCGTGATCGACAGCAGGCGCTGCTTCACCTTTCGTGATCGCGGCGGATGCGGTACCGACGAGTGCCTGCACCAGTGTGGCCAGAGTCATCGTCTCCTCCACGGTGGCGGGCACGTCGCTGATCCGAATCTCCACGGTGGGAAGGTGATCCGACATGCGCACATCCCAATAGACCATGTGTGGATCGAGAATGACCCCTGTCTCCAGCATTGCTGCAACAGCATCTTCGTAGTGCGCCACGGACTCGAAGTAGGGCGGCGGACCCGAACTGGGCCATCGGCCGAACAGAACGTAACGCCAACTCGCATAACCGGTATCGCGACCGGCGCTGATCGGAGAGTTCGCCGTCAGTGCCAACAAGGTCGGTAACCATGGGCGCAGATGGTTGATGATCTGGACCGATCGTTCTCGATCTTCCACACCGACATGAATGTGGCAACCACACATCACACCTTCGGTGATCGCTCTGAATTGACCGGCCATTCGCTGGTATCGCGACGTTTGAGTGATCTCGTCCACCGGCGGATCGTAGAACGGCGTCCCGACTGCGATGAGTTGACAACCCACACGGGCAGCGGCGTCGGCGGTGACGGCACGCGACTCACAGAGTTGATCACGAAGATCACGAATATGGTTTCCGATCGACGTAGACGTCTCCACCTGACAGCGCGTGAGTTCGAGTTGCAGCGAGATACCGAGTTCCCGCCCGGCGGCAGCAACCTCGGAGTTGCGCAGAGTGGGATGTCCAGTCTGCGGATCGCAGAGCAAGAACTCCTCTTCGACACCGAGAGTCGGTGTACCTACCGAGAATATGTCGGGAGTCGGCTTCGCGTTCATAGGGCTTCCTCGCACCGGTTTTCATCCACATCCGATACTTCGAGCGTACGACCTTCTACCCCTTTCGGCACTACTCCAACCGTTTCATCCAGTGGCCGATCGGGTAGTTGCCCTGTGAACCGACGACGAGCGAAGAATCGCAAGTCTTCATGAGCTCAGGATGGAGTGTGCCGTGACAAACGCGAGCGAAAGTTCACCGGTAGATGACGAACACACAAATCGATCGCACGTAGGGGAGGCAATCAGCGACGGTCGCAACTATCCCGGATACCTGCTGATCGGGCTGGGCCTGGCAACACTCGGATTGACCTTGGTGGCAGCAGGTTACGGATTTCGTGGTTGGGCAGTCATTGCCGGCGTCGTGTGTGTGGTGTCCTTCATCGTCGGAACACTGGCCATCTTGATGGAACACCGACGGGTCAAACGACTGGAAGGTCAGGAACTCTTCGATCAAGAAGGGCACTGAACCGACCGCTCGAGTCGTATTCTGCACAAGCAGAATACGACTCGAGCAGAACACAGCTCAGTGAGTGCGGAGTTGCTCGATCAGCTCACCCTTGTTCAGCTTCGAATAGCCGTGCAGATCGAGTTCCTTGGCACGTTTCTTCAGCTCGTCGACTGTCCACTCCTCGTACGGCGAGGATTGTCCGCCGGACTTGGCGACATTCGACCGCCCTCGATTGGCGGCCGCATTGGAGATTCGGGCCGCCTTCTCCTTGGAATCGCCCTTCTCGCGTAGCTCTTCGTAGAGTTCTTGATCCTTGAGTTGAGGTTGTGAGTCCTTGCGAGCCACTGTTTCGTCCCTTCACTCGTCTTCACTCCGACGGTGTGGCCGAACTGGCAATTCGGCCACACCGCAGGTTCGAACGTACGTCGGCACTCAGGATGTAGGCGGCACCTCGAAACGCCCCCACACGCGGTGCGTCTTCAGAAGCTGAGCCAGCGAGGCGAGCGCTCCTTCCGCGTCTGCATCGACGACGACTCCCAATGCAGACTCGTCGATACCGGCCGCAGCCAGCGCACTCATGCTCTCTCCCCAACCACCAATTGCCTTGCTGTGACGATACATTTCGTTCAGCAGAGTCTCCACCCGTGGATCCAACTTGCCCTCGCCGATCCGAGAAACGTCGCCGCTCAGCAGGATTGCATCGAATTCGATCGAACGAGCTGTGAGGTACGTTCGCTGCACCGTCACCGCGTCGTCACCGTCCCCGATGGTTCCGCCGTGCGGGCCGAGGATCAGCGGCACCATGCCGGCGTCGAAGATCTTGTCTCGAACGGCGACAACCGTTTCGAGATCGGAGTTCTCATCGACCAGTAGTGCGATGATCCTTCCGTCTACCGGCCATTCCGCACCAATCTGGGACAGTGCAGGGCTGAGCTCCGGATCACTCAACGGCTCGGTCGGTTCGGGAACCGGAAGGCCAAGCCCCCCTGCGACGATCGACACGAGACCCGCGTCGATATTCGCCAAGATGCCCAGATTCCGGGTCTTGATGTTCTCCTCGTAGCACTTACCCAATTCGAAGGTATACGCCTGCGCGACGTGCTCCTGCTCGACAGGGGAGAGACTGCGATAGAAGAGTCGAGCTTGCGAGAAGTGATCGTCGAACGATGCCGGCGCCTGCCTCACCTTTCGCCCTGAAACTTCTTCGGGCACCTCGATATAGGCCGCGCTCTCCGCCGAGGCCAAGAACGGGCACCCACCGTCCAACGAATTGGGATGGTACGGCGCAACTCCGGTATGTACACCGTCCTGATGAAAGCCGTCGCGAAGCATGTCGTTGACAGGCGCGTGAGGCCGGTTGATCGGGATCTGATCGAAATTGGGGCCACCGAGTCGCGTGATCTGGGTGTCGAGGTACGAGAACAAACGTGCCTGCAGGAGACGATCGTTGGTGATGTCGACACCCGGAACCAAGTGACCCGGATGGAATGCAACCTGCTCGGTCTCGGCGAAGAAGTTCGTCGGATTGGCGTCGAGTGTCATCGTTCCGATGACCTGAACCGGCGCGAGTTCTTCGGGCACGATCTTGGTGGGATCCAATAGATCTATGCCTTCGAACATTTCGTCTTCGGTATCAGGGAACACCTGCACGCCCAGATCCCAGGACGGATATGCGCCCGCCTCGATGGCGTCGGCAAGATCGCGTCGATGGAAATCCGGATCCACACCGCCGGCGATCTGCGCTTCCTCCCACACGAGTGAATGCACTCCGGCGGCCGGCTTCCAGTGGAATTTCACCAGATTCGTCTCGCCGTCGGCATTCACGAGCCTGAACGTGTGAATACCGAAGCCCTCCATCATGCGATAGGAGCGCGGGATGCCGCGATCGGACATGTTCCACAATGTGTGCGCCGTGGCCTCGGTGTGCAGCGACACGAAATCCCAGAAAGTATCGTGTGCGCTCTGTGCCTGCGGGATCTCGCGGTCCGGGTGGGGCTTCGCGGCATGGATGATGTCCGGGAATTTGATGCCGTCCTGGATGAAGAACACCGGGATGTTGTTGCCCACCAGGTCGAAGACACCTTCGTCGGTGTAGAACTTGGTGGCGAAACCGCGTGTGTCGCGTACGGTGTCCGCCGAACCTCGTGAACCCAGCACCGTCGAGAACCGCACGAACACCGGGGTTCGAGCACCGGAAGCGAACACCGATGCTTTACAGATGTTTCCGGCCGCGCCATTCGCCAGGAACGTTCCGTGTGCGGCCGCCCCGCGGGCGTGGACGACGCGCTCCGGAATTCGCTCGTGATCGAAGTGTGTGATCTTCTCACGCAGGTGGTGGTCTTGAAGAAGAGTCGGGCCACGCTCGCCGGCAGTGAGTGAGTGGTCGGTCTCGTAGAGACGTGTACCGGTTGCGGTGGTGAGGTACTCCCCCCGCTGGCCGCGACCATTTCCCTTCACCTTCTCCTCGGCACCCGCGACGGTACGCACCTCCGGCTGCCGCTGGTCATCCTTGGGCGGCAACGGCTGTCGAGGCTTGACCGGCTCTTTCAGGTCCGGCGCTTTCGGGGCCGGTGCACCTGGGACGGACTGAGATGAAGGCATCGAACAGCTCCTCTTGATCGTCATGCTGGGCGCAAGAATCTTGTTACGCCTTATGTAAGTAGAGATTTCAAACTGAACGCGGAGCCACGACTCACCCCCGGCTGGGATCAATCCCAGGCCGAGGGTGACGAGTGTGTCAGGGCTATTGCTCGGACTTCTGTCGCGCTTCGTCCGCGGCCGCTTCTGCGCGAGCCTTCTCGGCTTCTGCCTCTTTCTTCGCGACTTCTCGCTGGCTTTCGGCCTTGTCCTGCTGGGCGCGGCCCTCTCGGGTCAAACTGTCGTTTCCGGAAACCGCACCCACGGCTTCCTTGGCCTTACCCTTGACGTCCTCTACGACGCCTTTGATTCCCTCGCTGGGACCGCTCTTGTCATCTGGCACGTTGACCCTCCAATACGTTTCGGATTCTCGCTCGGGGATCCCACACAGGTAGGACTCCCACACAGAAGGCCCTACCCCGTCGAAATTCGCATAAACATCCGTGCACCGACACGCCGCAACGCGTACAAGAAGCGGCCACCGAGGGGAGTGCCGTTCACTCTCGTGTGTTATTCAGTGCTCATGAGCCAGTTACAGACCGATCCCCCCGTGGGCGGAACGCTGTCCACGATTCGCGCGCTTGCGCCCGACCTGGCTCCGAGCGAGCGACGCGTCTCGAACATCTCAAATAGCAAACAGCATTCTCAGAAACTGTTTACCGGGCACAGGAATTGGCGGGACTCGTTCCAGAAGGGGAAGAGGTCAGTGGTGGTGGCCGTGGGGTGGTCGATCTCGGCGAGAGTGTAGAAATCGAGAATCGTCCGCCCGGCGGTTGCGCTGACCTCGCATGCCTGCAAGCTCAGTTTCGCCTCCGCCACGAAGCCGATACTGCGGGCGAAAGGTCCGAGGGTCCCGGCATTGACAAAACCCTCGAGGTTTTGTCCCCACTGGTTGTAGTCCGACTGCAGAGCAAAGCTGCATGTTTCACCGAACAACTCGGTGCAGGTTGTCGGCTTCCCACCGATCGTGTGAACCGTATCGGCGAGCTCGTGCGAAGTACCTTCGCGCGGTGATCCGGAAAGGAGAAGCAAGACGGCGACGGCCAAGGCAACCACCAGAAGGATGCTCGCGGCCGTTGCCAGTATCGCCTTCACAATCCCTCGATCCACGTAAGTTCATGAGGGGAACCGTTTTTGGAACACCGGTCACTGGATTTGTACCCGTGACACTCGGGGTCCAAACATCGACCAGGCTGGGAGCCGTGCATCAGGCTGGGGGGTCGCGAGAGGATCTGTGGGAAAAAGCCGAGGGAGGATCGACACTCCCTTCCACTATCAATGTATATCGCACCGGGGGCCTTGCGGCAAGGCCCGGGTAGTGCCGCAGAATGGCTCTTCCGATCCCGCACGACCCACTACGGGATCGGAACAGCCAGCGGAAGTGAGGGCACGTGCCAACCCAGGGATACGAAGAAGAACTGCGATCCGAGCGGAACTATGTGGAGGCGTTCTACGCACGCCTCGATGCGGAGCGCGCCCGAGTCAAGGGCAGGTACAGCACCGCTCTGCGCGGAAACGGCGAAGCACTCATGGAACGCGATGCAGAGGTGCGCGCGCTCGCCAAAGAGGTGAAGAGGCTGGACGTAGCCGACAACGGCCTGTGCTTCGGCCGGTTGGACTCGCTGTCGGGTGAGACTTCGTACATCGGCCGAATCGGCCTTCTCGATGCGGACAACGACTACGAACCGGTGCTGCTCGATTGGCGGGCGCCGGCATCTCGCCCGTTCTACGTTGCCACCGCTGCAAACCCGGAGAACATGCGTCGACGCCGTCAGTTCCACACACGCAGTCGACACGTGGTCGATTTCACCGACGAGGTACTCGGGCGCCCTGACGGCGCAGAACACGACACCCACAGCGATTCCGCCTTGCTCGCTGCGGTTAACGCACCGCGAGGTGAGGGCATGCGCGACATCGTGGCCACGATCCAGGCCGAGCAGGACGACATCGTCCGACTCGAACACCCCGGGGTGCTGGTGATCGAAGGTGGCCCCGGTACCGGGAAAACCGTCGTCGCCTTGCACCGCGTCGCCTACCTGCTCTACACGCAGCGAGAGCGAATGGAACGTCACGGCGTTCTCGTGGTCGGGCCGAACCCGGCGTTCCTGAACCACATCGGCCGCGTACTGCCCTCGCTGGGCGAGTCCGACGTGGTGTTCATGACCACCGGTGATCTCGTTCCGGGTTTACGCGTCACCGCCGAGGACGCTCCTGAGGCCGCTGGGCTCAAAGGCTCGCTGAAGATCCTGGACGTTCTCGGCGCAGCGATTGCCGATCATCAGCGATTGCCCGAGAACCCGTTGTTGATCGAATTGGCGGACGTCACAGTGCGAATCGACGCCGAAACGGCGGAGTGGGCCCGAGAAGAAGCTCGTTCGAGCGGACTCCCCCACAACGACGCTCGCACTGTGTTCACCGAAATCGTCACCTGGGCACTGACCGAGCGGGCGATAGCGCGGATCGGCAAGGGATGGTTGACACGCAGTGACCGTGAAGCCTGGGAACAAGTGCGCGCAGATCTGACCGCAGAGTTGGCGGAGAATGACGCGTTTGCCGCCGCACTCGACGCACTCTGGCCGATCCTGACACCGAAAGAGCTACTGACACAGCTGTTTACTTCGCCGGAACGCCTACGCAAGGCAGGCGTAGACGAGACACTGTTGCGCCGAGAGGGCGATGCCTGGACGGTGTCCGACGTTCCGCTTCTCGACGAATTGGTGGACATGCTCGGCCGGGACAAGCCCGTCGACCAGAGTGCCGAACGTGAACGCCGCGACGAGGCTGCATATGCAGCGGGCGTGCTGGACATGATGATCAGTCGCGAAGACTTGATGGACGACGAGGATCATCTCCTCGCCCAGGACATGCTGTACGCCGAGGACCTGGCGGATCGTTTCGTCGAACGCGATACCCGGGAGCTCGCCGAACGCGCTGCTGCTGACCGAGACTGGACGTACAGGCATATCGTGGTCGACGAGGCACAAGAGCTGTCCGAGATGGACTGGCGAGTCCTGATGCGCCGCTGCCCGGACCGGTCTTTCACGGTAGTAGGTGATCTCGCGCAACGACGTTCACCCGCAGGTGCTCGCTCGTGGGCGACGATGATGGAGCCGTACGTCCCCGGCCGCTGGATCTACCGATCCCTGTCGGTGAACTATCGCACCCCCGCCGAGATCATGAGCGTCGCCGCCGCCTTGCTCGCCGAGTTCGCGCCAGACGTCCAGCCACCCGAGTCCGTCCGCGCCTGCGGGGTCCAACCGTGGTCCAAGCGAATCTCCGCCGACGAACTAGCCTCCGCCATCGACGAATTCAATCAGGACGAGGCCGGACGCGAGGGTACGAGCGTCGTCATCGGACCTACGAGTGTGCCCGGCGCTGTGCCGGTTTCGGAAACGAAGGGCCTCGAGTTCGATGCCGTGCTCGTCGTGGAACCGGAGCGAATCATCGCCGACGGCCCACGCGGTGCGTCTGAACTCTATGTCGCCCTCACCCGCGCGACCCAACGTCTCGGCGTCCTACACGAGGGGCCATTGCCGCACGCATTGACCGGGCTCGTCCGGGTCGGGACGGCCAGATCACCGCAATCGTTCGCGGCGAGCGATCGTGCTGTGTAGGCCTTCGGCAGCAGCGCGCACGTAGGACACCTGGCTCTCGGGGACGAAGCGACTGGTGGGACCGGTGACACTGATGGCCGCGACGGGTTTGTCATTGGTTCCGAATACCGGCGCCGCAACGCATGCGAGACCCGGCGCTGATTCCTCGCGCTCGAACGCAATACCGGTCTCGACCACTCGGTTCAATTGGGTGTTGAGAATGCCGGGCGCAACAATTGTGTGCGGGGTTCGGCGCGTCATCGGCTCCGACAGCACCTCGCGGCGAAACTCGTTGTCGGAGAATGCCAGGAGCGCCTTGCCGATTGCGGTGCAATACAGCGGTATCCGGCCACCGGTCCGGGACGGCGAGTTGGCTTGCCGGTGTCCGCCGATCTTCGCGACGTATACGACGTCGTGGCCGTCACGGACCCCCAGGTGGACTGTCTCGTGGGTCCGCTCGTACAGGTCCTGGAGGAACGGCATCGCCATCTCCAGGAGGCTACGTTCGAGAGAGGCGAGCATGCCGAGTTCGAAGAGGCCGCCGCTGAGCCGGTAGCCACCGTCGATACGGTCGAGTAGCCGGTTCGCGACCAGTTCGTTGGCCAGGCGGTGCACCGTCGCCTTGTGCAGGCCCGTCCGCTGGACCAGGGTGGCCAGAGGCAACACGTGGTCGTCGGCCCGGAAGGCGCGCAGGATCGTCACCGCCTTGCCGAGCACGGTGTCGAGGTTTGCGCTGCCAGTCACCTCCCCAGCGTATCGCTGAGTGAGACAGTTCCCTGGCGCAATCTCGGTGCCGCGGCGAAAGTAGTGGCCATGAGCCAGCCCACGAATACCAGTACAGCTAGCGAGACCGACATCGCAGCTGCTGCGGACCGCCTCGCAGCCGCCATCGCGAGCGGCACTCCCTGCGCGCCCGTGCGCGATCTGATCGGCGCCGACGACCTCGTCGCCGCCTATGCCGTCCAGCGCCGCGTCGACGAAATCCGTCGGCAGGCGGGGGCCGTGGTCGTAGGCCGCAAGATCGGCCTGACCTCGGTGGCAGTCCAGCAGCAGCTCGGTGTCGACCAGCCCGACCTCGGCGTGCTGTACGCCGACATGGAGTTCCCCGCCGGCGGCGCCATCCCCATGAGCCGTTTGATCCAGCCCAAGGTCGAAGCGGAAGTTGCCTTCGTGCTCGGTGCCGACCTCGTGGACGGACCGCTGGACAGTGCGCAGGTGCGCGGTGCGATCGACTACGCCGTCGCCGCGATCGAGATCTGCGACAGCCGCATCGAGTCGTGGGACATCAAGTTCGGTGACACCGTCGCTGACAATGCGTCCTCGGGCGTGTACGTCCTGGGAACCGAACGACGCACCCTCGACGAGGTGGAACCCGCCGGCGTCGTCATGTCGATGTCCGTCGACGGCACCGAGGTGTCCACCGGCGTCGGAACCGCCTGCCTGGGCGATCCGATCGAAGCCGTCGTCTGGCTCGCCCGCACTGCACGTGAGTTGGGGCAGCCGCTGACCGCAGGGCAGGTGATCCTGTCCGGCGCTCTCGGCCCCATGGCACCGGTCACCGCAGGCAACGTAGTCACCGTGACCGTCTCCGGGCTCGGTTCCGTCACCACCAGTTTCTCCAGCGAAGAGGACAACGCATGAGCAAGGTCAAGGTCGCGATCATCGGATCGGGCAACATCGGCACGGATCTGATGATCAAGGTGCTGCGCAACTCCGACTACCTGGAGATGGGCGCGATGGTCGGTATCGACCCCGCGTCGGACGGCCTCGCTCGCGCGGCGCGTCTGAACGTGCCGATCACGGCAGAAGGCGTCGAAGGCCTTGTCGGTCTGCCGAACTTCGACGAGATCGAGATCGTCTTCGACGCCACCTCGGCAAAGGCTCACGTGGCCAACAACGCGCGGCTGGCTCCCCTCGGCAAGCGCATGATCGACCTGACGCCTGCCGCGATCGGACCGTACGTCGTACCGGCTGTCAACGCGGACGAGCACTTGGACGCACCCAACGTCAACATGGTGACGTGTGGCGGCCAGGCCACCATCCCGATGGTTGCCGCTGTTTCTCGGGTCGTCCCGGTGGCGTATGCGGAGATCGTCGCGTCCATCGCCTCCAAGTCGGCCGGCCCCGGAACGCGCGCCAACATCGACGAGTTCACCGAGACCACGTCCGAGGCGATCGTGGCAGTCGGCGGCGCTCGTCGCGGCAAGGCCATCATCATCCTCAACCCCGCTGAGCCGCCGCTCATCATGCGCGACACGGTCTTCTGCCTCGTCGACGCACCGGACCCGGCTGTTCACGACGAGATCCGTCAGTCGATCGAGAAGATGGTCGGCGACGTGTCCGCGTATGTCCCCGGCTACCGGCTCAAGCAGGAAGTCCAGATCACCGAGATCCCGGCCGACCAGCCCGTCGAGACGTTGCTCGTCGACGGCAATCGCCCCACCCATCAGGTGTCGGTGTTCCTCGAGGTCGAGGGTGCTGCACACTACCTGCCTGCGTACGCCGGCAATCTCGACATCATGACGTCCGCCGGAATGCAGATCGCGGAGCGCATCGCCCAGCAGAAGGAAGCAACCAAGTGAGCAACCGCAAGATCTTCGTCCAGGACGTCACCCTTCGCGACGGCATGCACGCTGTCCGCCACCGCATTTCGCCCACCGACGTCAAGCGGATCGTCACAGCTCTCGACGCTGCCGGCGTCGACGCGATCGAAGTAGCACACGGTGACGGCCTCGCCGGCGGCTCGCTCAACTACGGCCCCGGCTCGAACACCGACTGGGAATGGATCGAAGCAGCGGCCGAGGTACTCGAGCACGCTCGTCTCACCACGCTGCTACTTCCGGGTGTCGGCACGATCAGTGAACTCAAGCATGCCTACGACCTCGGTGTGCGCTCGGTTCGCGTTGCCACGCACTGCACCGAGGCCGACGTCTCCGCGCAGCACATCGAAACCGCCCGCGAGATCGGCATGGACGTCTCGGGCTTCCTGATGATGAGCCACATGGCGCCTGCCGAGGAACTGGCGAAGCAGGCCAAGTTGATGGAATCGTATGGCGCGCACTGCGTCTACGTCACCGACTCGGGTGGACGTCTGGTGATGAACGACGTCGCGGATCGTGTTCGTGCATACCGCGACATCCTCGACGAGGGCACCGAAATCGGTATCCACGCCCATGAGAATCTCTCACTCTCGGTTGCCAATTCTGTTGTGGCCGTGCAGAACGGCGTCACCCGCGTCGATGCTTCGCTTGCCGGTCACGGCGCCGGTGCCGGCAACTGCCCCCTCGAGGCCTTCATCGCCGTCGCCAACATCGAAGAGTGGGAGCACGGCTGCGACCTGTTCGCCCTGCAGGATGCCGCCGACGACATCGTCCGACCGCTGCAGGACCGGCCGGTCCGCGTCGATCGCGAAACCCTCACTCTCGGCTACGCCGGCGTGTACTCGAGCTTCCTGCGCCACGCCGAAGCTGCGTCGGAGCGCTACGGAATCGACGTTCGCACACTGCTGCTCGAAGCTGGACGCCGCCGTCTGGTGGGTGGTCAGGAGGACATGATCGTCGACATCGCGCTCACCCTTGCGGCGCAGGCGAGCAAGGAAGCCGTCTGACGCGCTGCCGAGTTCTCTGATACCCGAGTCCCGTCTCCGGACGAGGGCGGGACTCTGTCACGTAAAGGCCGGTGGTGACCATACGGTCACCACCGGCCTGGGCTGAATGGCTTACTTGGCGATGAAGTCGAGAATGTCTGCGTCCAAAGCCTTCTGGTAGTCGCCGTAGATTCCGTGCGGCGCACCCTTGTAGATCTTCAATGTGCCGTCATTGACCAATTCGATTGCCTTGAGGGCGGCTGCGCCAATGGGAACGATCTGGTCGTCGTCACCCTGCGCAATGAAGACGGGAACGGTCAACGCCTTCAAGTCCTCGCTGAAGTCCGTCTCCGAGAACGCCTTGACACAGTCGTAGGCAGCTGCCAGATTGACCAGCATTCCCTGGCGCCAGAAATCGTCCTTCGCCCCCTGGGACACGTTCGACCCCTCGCGATTTGCGCCGAAGAACGGCTCGGCGATGTCGCGATAGAACTGCGAACGGTCGGTGAGAACTCCGGACCGGATGTCGTCGAACGCTTCGATCGGTGTGCCCTCCGGGTTGTTCTCCGACTTCACCATGATCGGCGGAACGGCGCCGGCGGTGATCACCTTGGCAACACGCCCTGCGCCGTGTTGCGCTGCGTACCGAACGACCTCGCCGCCTCCGGTCGAGTGACCGACGAGCGTCAGATCGTGGAGGTCGAGCGCTTCGACGAGTTCAGCCAGATCACGGGCATAGGTATCCATGTCGTTGCCCTGATAGGTCTTCGAGGACCGGCCGTGGCCGCGACGGTCGTGTGCGATGGCACGGTAACCGGCGTCGGCGAGCACCTTGAGTTCCAACTGCCAGGCGTCCGAGGAGAGGGGCCAACCGTGGCTGAGCAGCACAGGCCTCCCGGCGCCCTGTTCGGTGTAGTAGATCTCGGTTCCGTCGGAAGTGGTGATGTACGGCATGATGTCCTCCTGGGCGAAAGGTTCTCGTTGGGTAACAAGAACATTCGTCCACTTCAGGAGCGATGTCGTCGCTGCTGGCTTTCATTGTGGGGGAGCGCTACCCGGGGAACCCACTACCGGCTAACTGGTAGAGGGATCGATGCGAACGGTGATGGTGGTGCCACCACCGACCGGGCTCGAGATCGTCAGAGTTCCTCCAACCGCGGCAACGCGGTCCTGCAGCCCGATCAGACCCGAACCGCTTTCGGCGTCTGCTCCCCCCTTGCCATCGTCACTGATGGTGAGGTCCAGACGACCCTCTTGCGAGACGGCCGCGATCGTAACCACGGACGCGTCGGCATATTTCGCGGTGTTGGTGAGCGCTTCAGCGACAACGTAGTACGCCGCGACTTCCACAGAATCGGTTAGTCGAGTGACGATCTCGGCTGTGAGCGCGACCGGGATCGGACTGCGGCGAGCCAAAGTCTTCAGCGCCGGCGCGAGACCCCCGCGGGACAGGATCGCCGGGTGAATCCCTCGCGAGAGTTCACGAAGATCGGTATTGACTTGAGCCAGTGTCTCAACGGTGCGGGCCAAGCTGATTCGCAGCTCATCGAATCCGTCGGGAACTGCGGCCTGAGCGCCGCGTAACTCCATCCCGAGAGTGACGATCCGCTGTTGCGCCCCGTCGTGCAGGTCACGTTCGATGGTTCGGCGGGCTTTGTCGGCTGCAGCCACGACGCGCGCCCTGGACCGTGTGAGCTCGCGCCTGGTTTCACCGTTGTAGACCGCGGTTGCGAGCAGGTCTGCGAAGTCGGTCAACCGGTCCTCGACGTCACTCGCGAGAACACGTCCCGTACCGCCGATGATTACAGCTCCCCACGTCCGACCGTCGACGTTGATCGGTACCCCGATTCCCGTACGCAACCCGCGTCCGCGCAGCCTCCCCGCGATCGCCCCTGTCGCAGTGGTGAAGTCGATGGCAATCGGCGCACCCGAAGTCTCGACGATCGTGCAGACGTTGTATCCACCGACAGGGAAGCGTTCACCCGGGATCAATCGTTCTCCGGTTGTAGTATCGTCCCGCGCAGCGAGAATTGTGAAGTAGTCGTCGTCGTCGTAACGCACGACCGACACGTGTTCGATGTCCAGTCCGTCGGCCAACTCCGCGGCGACAGCATGATGGACATCGTCGGGTTCGGCTCTCGAGGCAACAAGTGTCGCTACGCGTCGCAGTGAAGCCTGCTGACGCGCCAACGCGAGAGTCTGTTCGAGAAGTACCCCGCGATCTCGCACAGCTGCAAGCAGGGCCTCGAGCGACGGTACGATTCGTTGAACGCGGCGAGCATCGGCCTGGGTCAACTCTGCCGGTACAAGTAGCGAACCCGCGACACAGGCTCCATCCCGTAGAACGATCCGCCTCTGCCCGCGCCCCACCGGGGCATCCGCGGGCCCTAACTTCGCATACGGCGCGGGCAGGTCGAGCACGGCGGACAATCGCACGCTCGCGTCGTCAAGCATCTCCACTACATTCGACGTCCGAAGCATCGTCCGAGCCAGCGCAGCCAACAGATCCGCCTCACGACGACGCTGATCCGATTCCATGGCGCGAAGACGTGACTGACCGACGAGAACGTTGGTCAGCAAGGCCAGGACGAGAAAAACCACCACTGCCGGTACAAGGCTTTCACGGCTTTCGACGACGTGGATGTAGGCGTACGCGGCAGTGCTGGCAACCGCCGTCGCAATTGACAGCCGAAATCCCCAGCCTGCCGAAACGACGAGGACACCGAAAAGAAAAACCGCGCCGAACGCATTCTCGGGTGCAATCCGCTTCAACATCAGAACGAGAAGAATCTCCACGACAATCAATCCCGTAGCCAGGGCGATGCCCCAACCGAGGGGAGGAGCGCTCGGACGCAGCACGGACGTGACGAGACGGCCGCGCAACGGAACTGACGAAGTCATCGGACGCCCGGGTTCCCCGAGAAATTACGGGTAGCGGTAATGCCGGGTGCGCCGACGTCTGACAGCCTTGACAGGGTGAAGTCTTCCGACCGGAGCTGCCTCATCGTCGACGACAGCGATGCATTCTGCACCGCTGCACGACGAGTGCTCGAGGCCGCGGGTATGACGGTTGTCGGAACCGCATCCAGCCTCGGCACGGCCATCACAGTGGCCGAAGCTACCCACCCCGACCTGGTCCTGGTGGACATCGACCTCGGTTTCGAAAGCGGATTCGACGTGGTGGAGATTCTCCACGCCGCCGGTTTGGCGCCGACGCCGGCCATCATCCTTGTGTCGACACACGACGAAGAAGACTTCGCCGATCTTGTCGAATCGAGTTCAGCCATCGGATTCCTCTCGAAGTTCGAACTGTCCGCAGACTCGATTGCGCGGATTCTTTCGCAAGGATGAGTGTGCCGATTCAAACGCAGACACCCGTCAGCTGACGGCATCGAGATACATGATGACTGCGCGCACGCGGCGATGGTCGTCGGCGGTACTCTCCAGATCGAGCTTGGTGAGGATGCTCCGCACGTGCTTTTCGACGGTGCCCTCGGTGATCCACAGCCGACGCCCTATCCCCACGTTCGACAGGCCTTCTGCCATCAGCGTCAGCACTTCTCGCTCGCGGACGCTAAGTGCCGCCAACGGGTCGTCACGTCGCCTGGCCGCCACCAATTCGTAGACCAGAGCGGGATCGATGACCGAGGCGCCAGCTGCGATCCTGTCGAGCGTCGCGACGAAATCGTCTACGTCGGTCACTCGACTCTTGAGGAGGTACCCGATCCCCTTCCCTCCGTCGAGAAGCTCCAACGCATGATCGACCTCGACATGTGCTGACAGTAAAAGCATTGCAACGGAGGGGAACTCTCTTCTTATACGCAGCGCTGCGTCGAGCCCTTCCGAAGTGTGTGACGGTGGCATCCGGATGTCGATGATGGCCAGTTGCGGATTTTGCCCGTCGACCAGTGTCAGCAGTTCGTCCGCATCCCCTGCCTGTCCGACGATTTCCAGGCCTGCCCGAGTGAGCAGGCTGGCCACCCCCTCCCGTAGGAGCACGTCGTCGTCGGCGATGACCACTCGCAGGGCCGTCACAAGACTCGGCTCGATACCTGTTGCACGAGGGCCGCCTTCCACTTGCAGTCCGCACTCGCAAGTGCGTGGCGGCCGGAGATGGGACCACCGCTTAAAAGATAACGGACATATGCCACCTTCACCGCTCTGATCTCGAGGAGCGAAACCGTCGTGCGCAGATTCCGCACTCAACGCTGCGAGTCTCCCCACATCAATACAAGCCAAACCCTATCGATTTCCGAAAATGCTTGCAGGCGAATGGTTATCCTTTGACACGAAGATGCACTGCGAGTCCCCCAGGTCTCGTCATCGCTCCACATTTCGGCCAAGACCCGATACCACCATGCTCGAAGCCACGAGTTCTATATTCTGAGTCCGTGGAAGCTACCGAATACCGTGACTCGCTGAGGTCCGTCCTCGACACCACATCGTCGGTAGCCGAAAGCCGGCTGGCGGCGATGCGCGCCGCGGCGACAGCACATGCCGAAGGCATTGTCATCGACGTCTCCGTGGACCAGGACGGCGAGGGCACTTTCGGCGTCTGGGCGCGATTCGACGATCCGGATGCGTTCAGTTTGAATCAGCAGATCGGCGACGAGCGGGAGCTTTTCAGCGTGATCTGGGGTGAGGAAGGCTGGGAGCCACCGGTTCCCACTCGTCCGCGAGAGTGGTCACGCACGGAACTCGAGAAAGTTATCGTCGGTGTCGTTGCCGAGTGGGTCGGCGCGCTCGTTCCCCCGACTGCATCCGAACTGCACTGGGAAGTAACAACTCCCGACGGAGCGACCGACCCGATACCTGTGGGCCCCGATTTCGGTAGTGGACATTCGCCTCAATGAAGCGCGGAAGCTGTCGGCGAGACGGACGACTTCGAACCACTGTTGTGATCGATGTTGCGATGTCACCGACCGGTCGAACCGTCGATAAGTTCGCGGAGGATGTCAGCGTGCCCGGCATGGCGCCCGGTCTCTTCGCTGAAACGTCGCTTTCCAATCCGTCACGTTTTCGGCGAGAAACATCGATCGTTCGACAAAGGTCAAATGATTGACCAGCCCGAGCAAGGTTGTTCCCGACCGAACAATTGTGGTGCGCACCTGAGGTTCCGGAGCACCTTCAACCTCGGCAGCGATCGAATCACGCAGGTAGTCGAGAAACGCGCGCAGCGTATCGGTCTCGCTAATCCCTGTCCGGGGCGGTGGGACATCACGGCGGCTCCGACGCGACGTTGCCATGGTGGATCTCCTTCCTCGGTGAAGAACGACGAAGAGGCTTCATTCCTGGATAGGCAGTACCGATCCTTCCGAACTCACGCCGATCCCGCATCAAATTTTGCCGTTGCGGCAAAGGCCCGCTTAATTGCCGGTATCACCGCGCCGAATGCAGGTCGCGCACAAGTTGAGGCGTCCGCCACTTGCCGACCTCGAACGGCCACCGCCGCAGCGGATAAGCGAGACGGGCCACGAAGTAATTGACGTATTCGACGACGCCGAAAGCCCACACCACCATGATGGCCGCCGCAGTGACGAAATGATCTGGTAGCCAAATGAGCACGCCGAGGAGACCGACCGCCAAGACGACAATGTCGAGGACCCGAAACACACGGTAGAGCGCCGCGAGGCGGGCAGGCATCGGCGCCTGCTCGACCCAGCCTCGGGCAAGCAGCCAATAGACACCCGCTTGCACGAGAACCACGAGCATTGGGGCCAGCGCCGACCACAGCGCCGCGGAGTCTTTCGGACCTTCGAGCCGAGGCATCACGACGCTGACAGCCACGGCGGCAAACACTCCCGCGGCGGCCAGTTCGCCAAGACCGAGGCTCAGGTACCTGCGTCGCAAACTCATTCGCCGTTGATCCACCACGTGAGAGACCATATCCGTTGATCACCGCGCAGCGGGTGCGCAGCAGCTTCGAGGCTTTGCCTGAGATCGATCAGGCTCACAGCCAAAGGAATACGGTTCACCTCGACTTGATTCGGGCGGATCATCCGGCACGTGTTGGCGGATCCGGCGGGAAACCTTTTCTGCCTAGGCAATCCACACTAGGGCTTGTCTGAAAACTAGTCCGAGATCGAGTCCACTGCTCATCCGACAAAGCCTGAAAGTGCGTCACCCGATCAGCAGTACATACATTCGTTCGCATACAGTCGGATGTGTCCCAGCGGCACCCCAGACTGGAATGTCCGCTGTGTCAAATCTGCCGACAGGGGGGCTGGACGGGTGGGATCGCCTGACTTACTGGGTCTGACGGCCTCACTGTCGTCGTCGACGCTTATCCTCGCCTTCGTTGCTGGGCTCATGCCGCGACTGGTCGGTGATGAACCGAATCCCGTTGTCGGCATACGAACGAAGGCAACGATCTCGAGCCCCGAGGCGTGGCAATTGGCCCATCGGATTGCGTGGCCCCTTCTACGCCGGACGGTGTGGACAGCCGTAGTGGGACTGTGCATGCAGGTCACCATCGGTGTCGTGACAGGTTTCGGATCTGTGGTGTCGGCTGTCGCCTCAACAGTCGTGTTTCTAGCGGTGCTCCTTGTCCTGCTCTGTGCAGCGTTGAAGGGCAACGCCGCGGCAAAATCGTTGCGGCGCTGACCACCCGGGCCCGCATTTTTCAGAGGTGCCCTAGTTCTCCGATTTCAGTTCCCGATACGCGGTCGTTCGCGTCGGCGTGGTCCACGGTCCCGCATCGCGAGGATCGCCGCTGCCGTGGACGCGACCGTCTTGTCGTCGTCGCGTGTCAGCCGGGCGAGCGCTTCCCGGGCCGCCGCGCCGGGAATCTCAGCGAGTGCCTGCGTGATTCGCAACCTCGTCGGGGCGTCGTCAGTGCCGTCGAGCCTTGCCTGCACGGCATCGACGACCTCACCGCTTGTCGGTGAGTGCTCCGCGAGAAGACCGAGCACCTCTCCGGCCTCGACGTCGCGTCGCCCGTCGGCGACCATCTCGAGGAGAGCGGGCATCGAAACGGTCTCTCCGCGAGATCCGAGGGTGAGAGCAGCGTCGGCGCGGACTATCGCGTCCGAATCATCGAGAGCTCGCTTCAGAGACCGCGTTGCCTCCTCGGTGTGGATCCCGGAGATGGCGGACATCGCGCGGCGCCGCACCTCGACGTCCTCCGATTCGAGCCCCTTCGCGAGACCTGCAAGGCCCGCACCTTCGGTTCTCGCCAACGCCCATTGCAACGCGCCGGCCACGTTGGCATCCTTCTCCGACAGGATGGCCTCGACGAGTGCGTCGACAGGCAATGCCGCATTCGCATCCTGCGACAGGATCGCTTGCTGACGGTGGGCAGCGAACTCGGATTCGAGTGCACGCAACAGCGAGACCATGCGCAGGACGTCATCCCACTCCGAAGGGGCGGATGCGTCGACCCTTTCGAGTTTGGTCAGCAATTCCTCCTCCGCCGCGATCCGTTGCCGAGTGTGTTGCATGAGTTCACCCACCAAATCGGCCGGCGCGAAGTCGGGTTCGTCCAGTGCACGCTTGGCCTCGTTCAACGAGAGCCCCAACGTCCTCAAGCTCTCGACGTGGAAGAGTCGACGGATGTCGTCGGCGGAGTACTCCCGGTAACCGCCGGACGTGCGGCCCGTCGGCTTCACCAGTCCCAAGGTGTCGTAGTGACGCAGCATCCGTGTGCTGACACCACAACGCCGCGAGACCTCGCCGATCAACATCCGTCTCCCCTTCCTACGCGTCCGGGCCGATTGCCGCGACGCGCTTCGCCAACTCGTGAGAGAGTGCGAACCCACCGTCGGGGTCGTGCCAGAGTTGCTTTGTAGCATCAGCATGCGCCCGGACACGCGGATTCGGGCTCATACCGGCCGCGTCGAGCACCGGGAGTACAGCCTCGCCGAGTCCGGTCAAAGCACGGCTCAGACTGAGCTGCATCTGCAGTTCACCCCGCCCGAGTTCGGTCGCCAGATCCGCAGCGAGTGCACCCTCGACTCCTGCCGGCACGAGTGCCACTGCGGCGCGCCACGCACTGCGCGCGACCTCGTCGTCCTGGTCGTGCACCAGCGCAGAGACCGCGGGCCACGCGATCGGATCGCCGATCTTGGACAAGGTGTGGAGCGCCTGACTGCGGGCTTGCGAACAATCGGCCCCGAGCTCACGGATCAGCCTCGGCACCGTAATTTCGGCCGGCAAGCGGCACAATGCCCAGGTCAGCATGTCGCGGACGAAGAAGTCCGGCTCGACGGCGCACCGATCGATCAGGGCATCCGTCAGCTCAGGGTCCGGGCGCGTGCCGACAGCGAGCGCGGCACGCAGCCGAACCGAGGGATCAGCCGCGGCCAATGCGTCGACGAGGTGAGCATTCCGCCCACCATGGTTGGTTGTGTTCACGACAACCACCTCCTTCGTCGACCATTGGAGTCCTTGTCACTGTGTCAAGGTCAAGCGTCGCTGTCTCCGACACGGGAAATATCGCCTCGGATCACACGCCGGTTGTCGATCCTGGCCGAAAGATCATCAGCACGACGACAACGACCCAGAGCAGATTGAAGATCCCCGTCGCTGTGCCCAGTCGACGGGTGAGCCGCGTTGCGACATCCACAACGGACCCGGTTCCTTCGATCGCCGCCATTGTCAGCCGTTGGGCGGGAAGCACGACCGCGGTGAGTATTACGGCGGCAACGACGGTGAGTGCGATCGAGGTGAGGATCCACAGGTCACCGAGCACTCCGAGATTGACGGCGGTGGCGACACCGAGCATCGGAACGACAACGCCGATCGTGGCATACACCCGAACGATGCGATGCAGCATGCCCGTCGTCGCAACACTGGCGCTGTCCGGATCGGCGAGCGCGGCGCGACTCGCCACCGGGAACATACTCGCCGCCACAGCGACGGGGCCGATGGCAAGAATGGCCGCAATCACGTGGAGGGACAGCAGGATTCCGGTCATGGGATTTCTCGCGTTTCGGTACGCACAAGCGTATTCACGCAGCGTCCGGGGCGAAGGTGATTACGGGCTCGGCGCCCTTGGCCGACCACACCGTTCCACGACGCTCGTAGTCGAAGAGCGCTTCGACCTCGAGACTTATCCGGGGCCCGAGGCATCGTTCCAACAGGTACAGGCCAAGGTCGAGACCGGATGTCACACCGCCGGCGGTGATCAGGTCACCGTCGTCGACGATTCGCGCCTGGATCGGAATAACGCCGCCGGCCGCCAGTGCGTCCACGGCAAGATGGTGCGTCACGGCGCGGCGCCCTTCGAGAAGCCCTGCCATCGCCAGCGCCAAAGATCCTCCACAGACGGTCGCAACAAGAACACCAGGATCGTCGAGTGCACGCCGCATCATGACAGGCAGTTCGGTTTCCGTTGTGGCCGCGAGTCTTTCCGGCAAACTGGTGCCCGGCTGGTCCGCATCGGGTTCGAAGAGACCCGATGCTCCGGGAACGATGATCAGATCCGCGTGTTCGACATCGAGGGTTGCAGTGGTGGTCATAGCGAGTTCACCACTTCCACTCAGGACGGTCCGAGGCCCCTCCGCGCTGACGAGTTCGACACTCAACGCCCCACCGCTGGCGAGACCCCCGGCGTAGAGCACCTCGTACGGACCCACGACATCCATGGGATCGAATCCGTCGAACAACACGATCTGCGCGTGCACTGCAACCTCCGATTTTGTGCGACGCGCTCCTGTGCGCGTCGCTGTTCCTACGACAGTAGGAGGAAGTTGACCCCTGCGGCGACGGCTGAAAGCCAACCTTCGACGGCTTTCAGCCAACCTCACATATTCTGCGAAATACCAGTTGAGAGGATATTTCACGACACGAGATCGCAGAATCTCGCGCCACATACGCTACGTTTCAGACATGCATGACGTTGCAGTTCTCGCGTTGCCCGGAGTGGTGCCGATGGACCTGGCAGCACCCCTCGAAGTCTTCGGACGATGCAGGCTTCCCTCAGGCGCACCGGCGTACCGGACCGCCGTGTGCGCGCTCACCGAGGAGGTGGAGACCGGAACGTTCACGATGCGAGTACCGCACGGACTGTCACGTCTCGCCCAGGCCAGCACGATCATCGTCCCCGGTACCGCCGATCTCGACGTGCCGGTCGACGCCGAGATCATCGACGCCCTCAGATCAGCCGCAGATCGCGGCACACGCATCGCATCACTGTGCGTCGGCGCATTCACCCTCGCCGACACAGGCCTGCTCGACGGACTTCGCGCGACGACGCACTGGGCGGCTGCGTCGGAGTTGGCCCGCCGGCACCCGGCTGTCGACGTCGACGCCGCCGTTCTCTACGTAGACAACGGGCACGTCCTGACTTCCGCCGGCGCCGCGGCCGCACTCGACCTGTGTCTGTACATGGTCCGTCAGGACTACGGGTCTGCCGTCGCCGCCGACACGGCACGTCTGAGCGTGATGCCGCTCGAACGTGCCGGAGGGCAAGCACAATTCATCGTTCACGAGCCTCCCGTACCCAGCGGGACAACCCTTCGACCACTACTGAACTGGATGGAAGAGAACCTCGGGGAGCAACTCGACATCACGACAATCGCGGCCAAGGCAACGATGAGCACTCGCACGCTCAACCGCCGATTCCAGGAACAAATCGGTACGACGCCGTTGCAGTGGCTCCATCACGCGCGGCTCCGCCAAGCGCAATTTCTGCTCGAGACTACCGACCACTCGATCGAACGTGTTGCGGGACAGGTCGGATTCAATGCTGTCACGACGTTCCGCGAACGCTTCCGAGACCTGGTCGGTACCAGTCCACAGCGATACCGGACGCAGTTTCGAACTTCCCGCTAGCGGGCCGGTCAGCCCTTGACGTTGCCGGCAGCGGTGTTCAGAACTGTGGCGACGTCGTCGAGGATGTACGGGATGGTCAGGACCGTCAGTCCGCCGAACGCGAAGTTCTTGTCGACGCTGAAGTCCTTGGTGGATGCCGTACGCCCATCGACGATCACCGGCTGAGCTGCCACCAGTGGCTCGGCGAGGAACGCGTTCAGAGAGTCCTTGTCGTAGGCCACCACGAACAGCACGTCAGACGCAATCAGCGGCGCCTGCTCGGTGCTCAGCTCGAAGTACACGGCCTCGGGATCCTTGGCGGGATCGGCCTGCTGGATCGTCGGCTCGTTCTTCAGACCCAGCTGCTCGAGGAACTCGACACGCACGTCGGCGTTCTTACTCACCGCGAAGGTGCTCGGACTGTTCGGGAGTCCGATGGTGACGGTCTTACCTTGCAACGCAGGGTTCTTCGCAGCCGTCGCGCTGATCGCGGCGTTGGTCTTGTCGATGAGCGTGCCGGCCTCGGCCTGTTTACCCAGCGCCTGACCAGCGATGGTCACCTGGTCCTGCCACGACGCGGTCCACGGCTCGTCCTGGAAGGAAACCACCGGCGCGATCTTCGACAGTGCGTCGAATTCCTGCTGAGTGAGCCCGGAGTACGGGGCGAAGATGAGATCTGGTTCAGCCTTGGCGAACTGCTCGACAGGTGCTTCGCCCGTTCCGTCACCCGACAACAAGATCGGCTGCTCGCCACCGAGCTTGTCGAGTGCCTCGGCGTCCCACTTCAGAATGCCCTGCGCGTCGGCCCCGTACTGAGGTCCGGAGAAAGTGGGCATCGCGACCGGGACGACACCGAGCGCCAGGAGGGCGTCCTGATTGGACCATCCCCAGGTTGCGACCCGCCTGGGCTCCTCCTTGATCTCGGCCGTGCCGAGGGCCGACGTGATCGTCACCGGGAACGCGGCGTCGACTGCGGATGAAGTCCGGGTGCTGTCTTTGTCGCCGTTGCTGCTGCAGGCCGCCATTCCGGCCGCCAGCCCGCACGCCGCCACGACGGCTACCATCCGGCGGACACGGCTGCCACCACTTCGTCGCTCTGACAGCCCTCGTCCCAAAATTCTCGCCACGCCAGGACCTCCCGGTCGATCGACCTGCTCAGACACCCCGAGCGGGTGACGGCGCCTAACGTAGCACGAAGGTAACCCTATCCTCAGTTGTCGTGCGCTCTACTTTGCCCTCTGTCGTCGCACCATCTCCGCGATCCAGATGGGCGCAAACGGCGAGGTGCAGTTCGGTGGAGTCGGGTAATCCTCGAGCACCCGCAGTCGCTCACCGATCTCGATTGCCCGGGCGCGGTACTCGGCATGTTCGATCCCGATCTGAGCCAGGCAGTGATTCATCGCCCATTGCAGGCGGTCAGGAGCATCCTTCATCTCCGCCTCGATGACGTCGAGTAGCCCTGAAAGGTCAAGTCCCTCGGGCTTCTTCGCGACACGTTCGGTGGTCAGAGCCCACCCGGCGCTAGCGACCACAGGATCAGGGTCAGCGGTCCAGGCCACCCGCAACTCCTCGGCATGCGGGTTCTTCTTCACCACGTAATTGACGAGCCAGTCCTGCACCTTCGGAGTGCGGGCCTCTCGCAACATGACATCCAACTCGTCACGCTCGAACGCCTTCGGGCGGCAGATCAAAAGGGCCAACAATCGCGCCGCGGTATCGCCCGTCGCCCAAAGCTGTTGTGCGAGTTCCTGCTGAGTCTTCAATCGCTTCGCAACAGCGCGCAGTTTTGTGAGGTTCACACCGTGATCGTCACCGTGCTTCTCGTTCACCGCACGCGCCTTCGGATCTTCGAGAGCAGCCAACTCGTCCATCACCGCGGCAACCGTCGTTTCGGCCACTTCGTCCTCCAGTCACTACTTCTGCGATTCCCCTACAAGCAAAGCACGGGAAGGCGGGCGACCTACGTTTGAAACCTCGGCCAATGGGTACATGACTGCTCCTGAGGTGGCGGCACGTCACCATGAAGACAGGATGAACCTTGCACATGCGACGCGCCGCGAGGGCCGAGAACGTGGACGAAACCGCACGCCGCGACGAAGGCGGCGGTACGAACACTCTGACCCGGGCGATAACCGGCCCACTCCTTTTCGTGTTCATCCTCGGAGATGTTCTGGGCGCCGGTATCTACGCGTTGGTGGGCGTCATCGCCGGTGAAGTTGGTGGAGCCGTCTGGGTACCACTGCTCGTAGCGCTCGTCATGGCATTGCTGACAGCAACGTCGTATGCCGAACTGGTCACCAAATATCCGCGAGCGGGCGGCGCAGCCGTCTTCGCCCAACGGGCGTATCGGAAACCACTGATCTCGTTCCTTGTCGGCTTCTCGATGCTGGCGGCCGGCGTAACCAGTGCGGCGGGACTCGCCCTCGCATTCTCGGGCGACTATCTCAAAGCCTTCATCGACGTCCCAACCGTTCCAGCGGCGCTCGTATTCCTGCTCCTGGTGGGACTTCTCAATGCCAGAGGCATCAAGGAGTCGATGCGCGCCAACGTCGTCATGACAGTCGTGGAGGTCACCGGGCTCGTCCTCGTTGTCGTCCTCGCTTGCATAGTTCTCGGGCGCGGCGACGGAACCCTGAGCCGCGTCGTGGAGTTCGACGACAGCCGATCGCCTGCACTCGCGGTGCTGGCTGCGGCACTCCTCGCGTACTACTCTTTTGTCGGCTTCGAAACGTCCGCGAACGTCGCCGAAGAAGTGAAGAACGTGAGCAAGGTCTACCCACGCGCACTGTTCGGAGCATTGCTGACAGCCGGCGCCGCCTATGTCCTTGTCGGCCTGGCTGTCTCGGTGGTCCTGCCCGCCGACGAACTTGCCGCATCCTCCGGGCCACTGCTGGAAGTTGTGTCAGCTGCCGACGTCGGCGTTCCGCCTCGCCTGTTCAGCCTGATCGCGTTGGTCGCCGTCGCCAACGGCGCACTGCTGACAATGATCATGGCGAGCAGGCTGACATACGGGATGGCATCGGAAGGCTTGCTCCCGAGCGTCTTCGCTCGGGTACTGCCGCAGCGACGGACCCCCTGGGTGGCGATTATCGCGACCACCGCCGTCGCCATGGCTCTCTGCGTCACCGGATCGCTGTCAGCCCTGGCGGAGACGGTGGTACTCCTGCTGCTTTTCGTATTCATCAGCACCAACATCGCCGTCCTGGTTCTGCGCCGTGACGCAGTGCAACACAAACACTTCCGAACGCCGATCATCTTCCCGATCCTCGCTCTCGGTACGTGCGTTGCGTTGCTCACCCAGCAGAGCGCTGCGACGTGGTTACGCGCATCATTACTCTTGGCCGTCGGAGTAGTGCTGTACGCCCTCTCCCACCGCCGATCCACGAAGTGAGGTGCGATGTACAGGAGCCGGTGTGATGACCGACAGTTCTGACGCGTCAGATGTAATTCAGCGTCGAGAGCGAAAGATCAACAGGCGAACCCTGACGTACGGCGTGTCAGTCGTTCTGGCTACCGCGGTTTTGGTTATCGCGATCGTGTGGTTGGGCTCCCGGCGGGGCGAATGCTTCGGTACCGACACCTTGCTGTGCTCACAGAAGGATCGCCGACTGGCGGTCTTCGTCCCGAGCCTGATGTTGCTGCTCGGGACCGTGGGCGCGTTCTTGCGAGCCTCCCTGCGATTGCACCGCCTGCGGCGCCTCTACATCCGGCCGTACATGGCGTGGGCCTTGGCGGGCCTCACCCTGACGTATCTGACCGGAGCTCACTTCTTGATCGGGGTTTAGATTCTCTGAATACGTCTGTTCAGCAACCAGATTGAGTCGACAGCCGCAAATCAGAATCGCGGATCGTCGATCGCAGTGAGGACTACTTCCCGCACTGACGTCGAAGACGACAAACTCGAGATCGAGCGCACCGTATCCACAACGTCATGTACCGGGACCAGAGATCCCTCTCCCCTGGCGGCAGCGACGTCTCGGGGCACGTCGAGTCCGTCTTCTGTATTGAGATATCCGAGATGAAGGACAGTCACGGCGAGTCTGTCCTTCCGGTAGCCCTCTCTCAACGCGTCGGCAATGCCGTTGATCGCGAACTTCGATGCACCGAACGCAACCTCCGGCCTACCGCTTCGCGGGAGTCCCGAGGTGGACCCGGTCAAGATGATCCGAGGTCGAGGACGGCCGATCATTCTCGGGATCAGGCGCTTGAGCAGGAGAATTGTGGCCGTGATGTTGGCGTTGATCATTTCGAGCATTTCCATGTCCGATTGTTCTGCGAATGCATAGTCAGTGGTGAAGGCGTCCCCTTCCCAAATCCCGACGTTGCAAATCAGGGTGTCTACACCTCCGACAAGCTCCTGATCGATCGAGTTCGCCGCCGTAACAGGGTCGGTCAGGTCTACTTCGATCCACTCGGAGACGTCGAACCCGTCAGGGCGCCGCCGAGAGATGCCGAGAACTTCGTGGCCGTCGCTCCTCAGTCCCTCGATCAAAGCACGACCGAGACCTCGGCTCGCACCGACAACAACCGCCCTCGCCACAATTACACCCTTCGTCGTCGCTCGAACCGATCCTATCGATCCAGCCGTCGCCGGTAGTTTCGTCGAGAAGCGAGAGACTCAGATTCGCACCGTAGTGCAGCTGGACAACTACGGGCTCGCCAATATTTCAGCCAGGGCACTGGCGAACTCGCGTGCTTGGTCAGAGGTGATGGTGGAGGCGGTCACACGAAGTGCCCGGTGGCACTGACCCGGCGTCGCCGAGAACTGACTTCCGTCCCGCACGAGCCAGCCAGACTCGGCGAGTCGCTCGACAATCGGTTCGGAATCCCGATCCAGCGGAACCCAGACATTGAGTCCGTCGAAAGTGTCAGGAACCTCGATATCATGTTCTGACAGTGCAGATTTCAGAAGGGTTCGGCGGCGCTCGTAGACAGCGCGAGCATTGGCGAGGCCGTCGATCACCGTCGGATCACTCAGCAGTTCAGCACTCAAGCGCTGCTGCAGGTGACTGACCCAGTTGGCGCCCGACCGGAGATGAGTGCTCAGCCGAATGCCGGTGTCGAGGTCCGAGGCGACCACTGCCACGCGCAGGTCGGGCCCGAGAAATTTCGACACGGAACGAACAAGCGCCCACCGCGTCGTGCTCATCGGAGCGAGCCGACAGTACCGATTGCTGGACACGGCAGAGAAGTGATCGTCCTCGATTACCAGAACGTGAGGGAACTCGGCCAGGATGCTTCCGAGAATCGCCGCTCGGTCGGCGCTCATGCTGACCCCGGTGGGGTTGTGCGCACGAGGGGTGCAAATAATCGCGCGCACACCACTTTCGAGAGCACGCAGCAGCCCTTGCGGGGTAATACCCGAAGTGTCGATGTCCATCGGTACCGCTCGGAAGCTGTTGGCTTTGAGCGTTCCGATGCTCGCCAGGAAGCACGGATCCTCGATCGCGACGGCGTCACCTCGGGTCAAATGAGCGGTCAACAGTCGCTCGACCGCGTCAACGGCACCGTTGGTGATGGTGATCGAGCACGGCCTTAGAACCTCGTCCTCGATCGAGGAACGTGCCCAGGAATCGAGTAGAGGCTCGGTGGCTGCGGCGCCGTACAACCGGGGCGTGTAAGTGGTCCGGTCCAACGAGGCTCTGAGATCAGGCAGCAATGCCGGATCAGGATTTCCGCTGGCGAGATCCACGCTGCCAGGAAGAGCGATACCGCCTTCTCCTTCCAGGAACGGTATGGCTCGCACGAAGCTGCCGCGCCGGCCCTGTGTCTCCACAACTCCCGCCGCCACGAGCAAGCGATAGGCTCCGGCAACTGTGTTCCGGTGAACCTCGAGATCGTCGGCCAAGGCCCGTATGGGCGGCAACGCATCCCCTGGAGCCAGTACCCCAGCACTGATGAGATTGCGGATGCCCTCGGAAATCTCGCCCGCTGTCCCGCGGACGACATAGAGCCTCACCTGGTCCGCCACAGTGCTGGTCACAGGCTCACTCTATTAGCACATGACAAAACCTCCACGCTGTGACACATTGTCACATGACAAAAAATCTGTGAGGAGACACATGATTCTGCCCGGACAATTCCGCCTCTCCGACGACGCGGTCGCCGACTCTCTCCACGCCGGTGGATTCGGACACCTGGTCACACCGGGCCCCGAGACCCTCGAAGTCACGTCGATGCCACTGCTGTACAACGCCGAAGGAAACGTGTTGGAGGGGCATCTCGCCCGGACGAATCCGCATTGGCGATACACCGGGACATCGGAGTCTCTGGTGATCCTCCCCGGCGCCGACGCCTACGTGAGCCCCGAGTTCTACCCGAGCAAGAGCGTCCACGGGAAGGTCGTCCCGACGTGGAACTACGAAGTTCTCTACGTCTACGGCCAACTGGTTGCGCACGACGACGAGCAGTGGCTGCGTGCGCACGTCACCGCACTGACAGCTCGACATGAATCCGGCCGTGAGAACGAATGGAAGGTCACCGACGCGCCGCCGCAGTTCGTCGATGCGCAGCTGCGAGGGATTGTGGGGATCGAACTGCACGTGGCCCGTGTCTACGGAAAAGCGAAGTTGAATCAAAACCGTTCCCCCGCTGATCGCTCCGGCGTCATCCGGGGTCTGGAGAAGGGCTCATTCTCCGAACGAGAGACCGCCGCAGCGATGGTCGCCGCGGGCCTCGACAACGGTTGACCGTTACGCCGTCGTCGTACGCCTTGTCTAGTCGCACATTCAGGTGAGCGGTTTTCCACCCGTCACGCCGATGACTTCCCCAGTGGTGTAACTGGATTCGCCAGAGGCGAGAAATACATAGGCGGGAGCAAGCTCGGCCGGCTGACCTGCCCGCCCGAGCGGAACGTCGTCCCCGAACGTCTCGAACTTCTCCTTGGGCATCGTAGCCGGAATCAGTGGCGTCCAAATCGGTCCAGGTGCAACGGCATTGACCCTGATTCCCTTTCGTGCGACATCGGCGGCCAGTCCCTTGGTGAAGTCGATGATGCCCGCCTTTGTCGTGGCGTAATCGAGCAGCTCGGGCGACGGGGACGCACCTTGGATGGACGAGGTATTCACGATCGTCGATCCGGGCTCCATCTGCGCGATCGCTGCTTTGGAGAGCCAAAATAGTGCGTAGAGGTTGGTTTTCATCACACGGTCGAATTGTTCGGTGGTGATATCGGCGATGCCGCCCATCTGCACCATCTGAAACGCGGCGTTGTTCACCAAGATGTCGAGTCCGCCGAGTTCACGCACCGCGGTTTCGACCAAAGCAGAACAGTGTTCCTCGCTTCGGAGATCTCCCGGCACCGAGACGGCTTTGCGACCTGCCTCCTCGACCCAGCGAGCGGTTTCCCGAGCGTCCTGTTCTTCCTCGTCGAGATAACTCAGGACAACGTCCGCGCCTTCTCTGGCAAATGCAATCGCGACCGCACGTCCGATGCCCGAATCCGCTCCGGTGACAATCGCACGCCTTCCTTCGAGTCGACCGCTTCCTCGATAGGTGTTTTCACCGTGGTCGGGAGGAGAAATCATGTCTGCGGTGAGACCGGGATGTGCGATCTCCGCCTGCCGCTCACGCACAGGAGCGGGGAACCGCGTGGTCGGGTCCTGCATTGCGTACTGGTCCGGCATATCGATACTCCTCAGGTGACGCAGTTTCTCGTGGGCTTCTGGATGGATGCACTGCACATGCCTCCTTCCCGCCGAATAGAAATCGAAACCTCGGGGTGGCCGGGATCTCACTCGTCCTGGCGCCGACGATCTCGGTGCGTCGACCCCACTTGTTCGTTGTGGTTACTACGCGGTAGGTCGGGGTAGCCCGCGTAGCGGCGGTGGCTCCGCGACCCGCGGAGCACTCGTCGAGCAGAAGCTGAACATCACGTAAAGCACGCACCGACGAAGGGACGACCCCGATATGAGCAACTCCGAAACCACGTCCGCCTTGATCACCCAGTTACGCATCCTCCTCGGTCTGACGCACACCGAGATCCAGGTCGCCGAAACGCGCGTCGCACAGGCCAGAACCGAGGCTGTTCGACGCGAATTGACGGAAAACGCAGAGAACGGCCGTGAAAGGGCGAGTTCCATAGAGTCCACTGTTCGCGATCTGGGGGGCGTGCCGGAATTGGTCGGTCCGTTCATCGGACGCGCGACAGCCGGAGTGAAAGCGATGGTCGAACAGGCTCAGCCCTTCGACGAAGCGGTATTGGGAGACCTTGCGCTCGAACATCAACTCCTCGACCGCTCCCGCTACCTCAAGGCCCTGGCCACTGCCGGCGGCGATCAGACCGTCGCGGCGTTGGCCGACCGCCTCATCGCTGCACACTCCGCGACCGTGGACTGGCTCACGACTGTCTTGGCCGAAGAGGCACTCGGTGGACCGGCAGCTTTGCGCCGCACACCGATGCAAGCTGCCACCGGCGCGGCGATACGGCTGGTCAACGTTCCGGTCTCCTGGTCCACCCGCAGTCTCGACCGTGCCATCGACGCTGTTCGCACCTCACCGCCGGTACTGGGTGAGCTGATCAGCTGGGGCGCATATGCCGGTGACGTGACTGTGAAAACACTCTCGGCCAGTAGGGATGCGGCCATCGCCACGGCTGAGAAGGTCACTCGCCGAGAAGGTGCTGACGGTGCCGCCGACGTCTTCCGTTCGGTACGGAAGTCGAGTGGGCTACTCGACCCCACTGAACTTCCCATCGAAGACTTCGACGAACTCAACGTCACCCAAGCCGTCTCCGCCGTGAAGGAACTGACCGACGCCGCACAGGTGCGGGACATCGTTGCGTACGAGGAAGCGCACAAGAACCGACACGGCGTCGTATCCGCTGCCCAGGCAAGACTCGCAGCGATCGCCCAGGAAGTCGTCGGAATCAACTAGAGCGTTCAATCGACATATCGAGAGTCCGACTCTCGGAACCGCGAGCACTGGACCTCGTGAAAGCGGGATTCGCGGCCAGGGGCACCCGAGACCGTCAAGAAGATGACAGCGGCTCTCGAAGCCCTCTGATCAGTTCGACGCGCGCGGAATCGAGAATTTCCTCGGAGAGCGGGGAACCCTTGGTAGCTCGCGAAAGAACCAGTGCACCGAGCATGGTGGAGAGCCGGAGGAGACCGACAGCTTCGTCGTCGGCAAGAGCTGCGGCAAAATCCCCCACTCCCTCCGTGTAAACCCGACGGGCCTCGCTGTCTGCAGGCTCGCGCGCCATGTCGGCGGCGAGCGCAGCAGCGGGGCATCCGTCTGCCGGGTTGTCGCGATGCGCCACCGAGAGATAGGTATCGATCAAAGCTTTTCGGGCGGAGTCACGTTGCCCTGCATGCTCTTCGAGTCCCGCAGAATGCAGCTGAGCCAGTTCCTTGAAGGCGTGGGTGGTCGCTTCGTCGATGAGAGCGTCCTTGGACGCGAACTGCTTGTAGAAGCCACCGTGGGTCAGCCCCGACGCCTTCATCAGGTCGGCGACGCTGAGGTGAGTGCCCTTCTCTCGGAACAGTCGGGCTGCGGTTTCCACGACGCGCCGACGGTTCTCTTCCGCTTGTTGCTGCGATACGCGGCCCATCACAACGCCTTCCAGTTTGGATTTCACTTGACATCTATCCTAGCCGACACTTAGATTTGATTCATAATCTAAACGTCACGAGCAATCACAACTCTGGGAGAATCATGGACCTGAACAAGACGGTTGCGGTCGTCACAGGAGCCAATCGCGGGCTCGGACGCCATCTGGCTGCGGGACTCGTCGAGCGCGGCGCAAAGGTGTACGCGGCTGCGCGCAATCCGGAAACTGTCGATCTACCCGGCGTCATCCCCCTGAGGTTGGACGTGACGGACGCCGAATCGATAACCGCCGCCGCGCAAATCGCATCGGATGTGACCTTGCTGGTCAACAACGCAGGTATCTCTACCTCGGCGCCCTTGATCGGGGGCGACATCGATGACATTCGACGAGAGATGGACGTCAACTTCTACGGCCCGCTCGCCGTGACCCGGGCGTTTGCTCCTGTCATCGAAAACAACGACGGCGGAACAATACTCAACGTTCTGTCGGTGCTGTCCTGGTTCCATCCAGCCGCGCTCGGGTCTTACGCGTCGTCGAAGGCAGCGGCCTGGGCGATGACCGACGCCGTTCGAGAAGAACTTGCGCCGCGCAAAATCTCCGTATCGGCACTGCATGTCGCATACATGGATACCGACATGGCCGCTGGCGTACCCGCCGAACAGAAGATCGATCCTGCCGACGTCGCCGCGCAAGCACTGGACGGTATCGAAAGCGGGCTCGCCGAGATCCTCGCTGACGACACCACCCGGTACGTCAAGGGGAGTCTGTCCTCGTCGAACTCCGAGTAAGCAAGGGACTGCAGACGAGTGACGCTTACCCCACCGTTTTGAGGCTGGCCAATCTGCTCAGGATCGGTGCCCGCCAAGCTGCGAGGTCTTCCGGACCGTTCTCTTCCCACAACTCGTACAACTCCGAAGTGTCGCTGTCGGAAACTGCACGCTCGAGTGCGGAGAGGACCCAACTCTTCTGCTCCGGGCTCAAGGTGCTGACGTACCCGGCGGCGTCAATTCCATCCAGCTGCACAGGCTTCGGCGCAACGCCGTGCGCAACCGCAAGAATCTCGGCGACGGCGATTGCTGTTTGAGCATCATCGGCATCGAGATAACCGCCATCGGGGTGGCTAGCGTAATCGTCGATGTCGTAGTCACCCGCCTGTACTGCGCTGAGCAGGTCGCCCGCTACGTCGTTGTCGAAAGGTCCTGAACCCCAAGTCCCCATGCTGTCTCTCCGATCCGTACCCGGCGCACCTGTCGTAAAGATATTAGTGAATCACAGGCTTCGGCCAGGACCCTCGGGCTGGAAGTACTGCGTTCGCCGGAAATCGACATCAGCGCAACGGCACGCGAAGGATGCGGTCATCACCGGGGTTGGGGTCGCCACGACCGTCGGTGTTGTTCGTCAGTATCCACAGCGACCCGTCCGGTGCGACTACAACATCACGGAGGCGCCCGTATTCGTCGACGAATTGCTCGTCGGCGGTCGCGGGATCGGTCAAGGGCACCGTGCGGAGTCGCTCACCACGAAGATTGGCGATGTAGATCGTGCCGTCGTGGATGGCGATTCCGCTGGGACTGGCATCATCCGGTGACCATTGTTGGAGCGGGTCGATGAATCCGTCTTCACCCGCAATCCCTTCGACCTCGGGCCACCCGTAGTTTCCGCCTGCTTCGATCTTGTTGAGCTCGTCCCAGGTGTCCTGCCCGAACTCGCTGGCGTACATCGTGCCGTCCTCGGTCCAGGCAATGCCCTGGGAGTTGCGGTGGCCGTAGCTGTAGACAAACGAGTTCGGAAATGGATTATCTAGCGGCACATCGCCATCCGGAGTCATTCGAAGGATTTTCCCGGACATCGAGTCGAGGTCCTGAGCTCTGACTCGACTACCGGCATCACCGACGGTCACGTACAGCATCCCGTCCGGGCCGAACGCGATGCGACCACCGTTGTGGTAGTTGGCCGAAGCGAGCCCGTCGAGAATCGTCTCGGCCGGCCCGAGCGCGAATTCCCCCGGAGCACCGATGATGTCGAAGCGTTCGATCCTGTTCTCCCCGTTCGCGGTGAAGTACGCGTACAGGCGGTTTTCACGTACTGCGATCCCTAGTAAACCACCCTCACCTCTGGGGCTGACGCCGTCGACGACTCCCACCTCGCGGCTGTTTCCGCCGGCGTCGAGTTCGAGGATTCGCGCGCTGTCGCGCTCACTGACAAGTGGTGTATCGCCGTGGAATGCGATCGACCAGGGCGCGTCCAAGCCGTCGGCGACGGTCTCGGGTTCACCGAAGGCCGCGGCGGGCGCCGATCGTGTTGTCGTGCTTGCCTGCGGACCGGGCCCTTCAGGATCCTCGCTACCGCAGGCAGTCAGGAAGGCCGAAAGGAGCACTGCGGCGCCGAGCCCTCGGATCTGTCGTCGTGTCATGGGCGCGCCTCCCGGGTTCAGGCAGTCTTTGCGCCGACGGTAGCGCGCAATCGGCCACACCGGGAGTCCCTTCGAGTACCCCCAACGACCGGGACTCCCTCGCAGGCGACAGGCGTGATGCCCTGGACGGGTGCGCCACGACATGCGCGTCGTCAACAGAAAGAGAACTGACCACCTCATGATTTCCGCCCCGACCGTCGAAGAAACCGGCCGCCTGCCGCTCGTGATCTACGTGCTGGCCGTCGGAGTTTTCTTGATGGGCACAACCGAATTCGTCGTCGCCGGCATTCTTCCCGAGATTGCGGGTGACCTCGGGACGTCGATCGCGAACGTCGGCCTGATGATCACCGTCTTCGCGATCGGAATGATTGTCGGCACGCCGGCGATGGCGATCTTGACACTCAGGGTTCCCCGACGCGTGACCTTGAGCTCGGCCCTGATTGTTTTCGCGATCGGACACGTCATCGTCGCGCTCTCGTCCAACTTCGGACTCATTCTCGGCGCCCGCTTCCTCACAGCCGTGGCGACGGGCGCATTCTGGGCAGTCGCTGCAGTGGTCGGAGCAAAAGCGGCAGGCCCGGCGTCTTCCTCGCGCGCGCTCGGCATCGTCTTGGGTGGAGGCATGCTCGCGAACGTCATCGGTGTTCCGCTCGGCGCTCTGGCCGGTCAGAGCATCGGGTGGCGTGGTCCTTTCTGGGCCCTCGCCGCCCTCGCACTCGTCGCCGCGGCCGTCGTCCACCGATTGGTACCCGCCGACACCGACTCCGGTGCGGTGCCGTCCTGGCGAGCGGAGATCGCGAGCCTACGGGACGGACGCATCTGGCTCGTTCTGTCCGGTTGCGCCGTCGTGTGCGGGTCGTCGCTGGCGGCGTACAGCTTCATCTCTCCGCTGTTGACCGAGAACACGGGACTTGCTGCGTCGGCAGTGCCGCTAGTGCTTGTCGGCTACGGACTCGGTGCGTTCGTCGGCTCCAATCTCGGCGGTCGACTCGGTGCGAAGCATCAGTACGGGGTCTTGTTCGTCTCGGCAGCGATGACGTTTCTCGTGCTCGGGGCGCTCTGCCTCTTCTCGCACAACGTGATCGTGACAGTGATTCTCGTAGTAATGCTGGGACTATTCGGCATGTCGACCAATCCCATCCTGATCGGGATGGCTGTGCGTTATGCCGATCAGGCGCCGACGATGGCTTCTGCTCTCAGCACCTCGTCGTTCAATCTGGGCACGGCGGTCGGCTCCTGGATCGCCGGGTTTGCGTTCGCCTCGAGTCTCGGTGCCACTGGGCCGGTGTTGGTAGGCACCGGCGTTGCCGCTCTCTACTTTCTGCCGCTGATGATCCTGTTGCGCAAGGAACGCACGAAGCGCACCGCCGTCGAAGTCGTCAACTGACGACCCGATCAACCGTCGCGCAGTTCGTCAGCCGTCCGTCAGCGACCGCTCCGACACGTGAGGCGAAGAGTCCGCATTCTCACTGGCTGCCAACGAGGCGAGTAACTGCATCCGTTCCGCGGACGGCGATCCCGGCTCTGCGGTGTAGATCGTGAGCGTCAACCCCGGCTCGGCGGCCATCTCCAAACCTTCGAAGGCAAGCGTCAGCTCCCCCACGGCGGAGTGGTGAAATGTCTTGAATCCGGTGCCGTGATGGCGGACGTCGTGCGCGCCCCACCGACGCCGGAATTCCTCACTCCGAGTGCTGAGTTCACCGATCAGATCGTGCAATTCCTTGTTGTGAGGATCTCGCCCGGCCTCGGTTCGCAGAATCGAGACGGTCACCTCGGCAAACTCGTTCCAGTCCGGATAAAACTCGAAAGCCCTTTCGTCGAGGAACGTGAAGCGCGCGATGTTCGGGGGCTGCCCCGGCATGTCGTAGAGGTCCTTGTAGAACGCACGCGCGAGTGGGTTGACAGCAAGAAGATCCATGCGACCGTTCCGCACGAAAGCGGGTCCCGCGGTGACTGCATCAAGCGCCCACTGCAGGCTCTGATGGGGCTTCCAGCCCTTCGCATTTCGCCGACGCGGGGGTCTGGCTACCGGGCTTGCCGCGTGCGCGAGATCAAAAAGGTGGGCGCGCTCGGCGTCGTCGAGTCGTAAGGCCTTCGCGATACTGTCGAGTACACCCGGCGATGCGCCGCTGATCGCTCCGCGCTCGAGCCTCGTGTAGTACTCGACGCTCACGCCGGCGAGGGTTGCCACTTCACTTCGACGTAGACCGTCCACGCGGCGGTTCGATCCGGCCGGAAGTCCAACTTGTTCGGGCGTGACTCGGGCGCGCCGCGAGGTCAGGAATTCGCGTACTTGCGCTCGATCGTCCATGCCATCGAGCGTAAGTCAGTGACCGGTAGCGAGGGAGTCCCTCGCAGTACCACTATCGCGCGGGACTCCCGCACGCCGCCAAATCGTGATCAGGTTGAAGTGACACGAGAAAACCGATGGTGAGGAGCCACGTCATGCGCGCTGTCGTCATGCATGCCCCCGGCGACGTCCGGGTCGAAGAGATCGAAGCGCCGGTGATCGTCGAACCGACCGACGCGATCATTCGCGTTACAGCCACCTGCGTCTGCGGTTCCGACCTCTGGCCGTACCGCGGCATCGAAGAGCTGAATGGCCCGACGCCGATGGGACACGAATACGTGGGCGTCGTCGAACAGGTCGGCCCCGACGTCAACGACATCGAAGTTGGGGACTTCGTCGTGGGCTCGTTCGTCGCGTCGGACAACACCTGCGAAATCTGCGAGGCCGGCTTTCAGTCTCGCTGTATCCACCAGGTCATGATGGGCTCGGTCGGCACCCAATCCGAATACGCTCGCATCCCGCTCGCGGACGGCACCCTCGTCCCTGTCCACGGAGAGCCGACCGAGCGGCAGGCCCGCAGCCTCCTTGCAGCCTCCGACGTACTCGGCACCGGTTGGTTCGCCGCCGTAGCTGCGGAAGCCGGACCTGGCAAAACGGTCGCCGTCGTCGGCGACGGCGCAGTCGGACTTTTGGCGATCCTCGCTGCCAGACAACTCGGCGCCGAGCGGATCATTGCCATGTCACGTCACGCCGACCGGCAGGCACTCGCCACACAATTCGGCGCCACCGACATCGTCGAAGAGCGGGGCGACGCGGGCATCGCGAAGATCAAGGAACTCACCGGCGGCTACGGCGCCCACTCGACCGTCGAAGCCGTAGGTACCCAAGAATCGATGATGCAGGCTATCGGAGCTACCCGCCCCGGCGGACATGTCGGCTACGTCGGGGTATCCCACGGCGTCGAACTCGACGGCATGAACCTGTTCTTCGCGACGGTGAGCCTGCTCGGCGGTCCCGCGCCGGTCAGGCGATTCCTACCCGAACTGATCGAGCTCATCATGACCGACCAGATCGACCCAGGCATCGTCTTCGACCTCACTCTCCCGTTGGAGGACGCCGCCGCAGGCTACCGGGCGATGGACGAGCGGCGCGCCACCAAAGTGCTACTCACCCTCTGACCGATACCAAAGGCTCACGAAACAGAACTGGCTCTACACGCCGGTCGAGGAACGTCTCGGCTACCAACGAGAGGCGCTCTTGGTCTACCGATCAGCATGTTCACTGATCACACCGAATGCGTATGATGCCGAAGGTGAGGACGGGCACTTCAATTGGTGCGCAGCTGCTTTGATCGTAGAGGATGCTACGCGACTGATATGCGCCCCCACCAGCGGAAACCGATTGTACGAGTGAATGTTTCATTGAGAGCGACTCGGCGCTACTTTGTAGCAACGGCACTCGTCTCTACCTACGGTTGCGTACTGAATTCCTTGTGGGGCAGGCTTTCTTGTGTACTGCTGACGAGCCGTATCTGCTGACGAATCGTATTGCTGACGAACCAAGGTCGGAGAACAATGGGTCACTACAAAAGCAACGTGCGTGATATCGAGTTCAATCTGTTCGAGGTACTCGGGATCGGCGAACTGTTGGATGTCGGCGCTTACGGGGACCTCGACACCGACACTGTGCGCAACATTCTTGCGGAAGTAGCGAGACTGGCAGAAGGCCCGGTCGCCGCGTCCTTCGCCGACGCGGATCGGAACCCTGTCGAATTCGACGCACCCAATCACGCAGTTGTGGTCCCGGAACCTCTGCGCAAGACGGTCGAGGCGGTGAACGAGGCCGGCTGGTCGCGACTCGGCCTACCAGAAGGCATGGGTGGTGTTCCTGCTCCTGCACCGTTGGTCTGGGCGATCGGCGAAATGTTGGTCGCGGCAAACGGATCCGCAAGCTTTTTCAACATGGGTCCACTGATGGCGAGCGTGCTCTACACCATCGGAAACGAACAGCAAAAACACTGGGCCAAAGAAGGATTCGAGCGCGGATGGGCCGGAACGATGGTGCTCACCGAACCAGACGCCGGATCCGATGTAGGCGCAGGCCGAACAAAGGCAATCGCGCAGGACGACGGCACCTGGCACATCGAGGGCGTCAAGCGGTTCATCTCCGGTGGCGACGTCGGAGACACGGCCGAGAACCTCTTCCACTTGGTGCTTGCCCGGCCCGAGGGCGCCGGTCCAGGAACCAAAGGTTTGAGCCTGTTCTACGTTCCGAAGTCCCATTTCAACTCGGACACACTTGAACTGGGAGAGCGCAACGGCGTGTACGTCACCGGCGTCGAGCACAAGATGGGTCTCAAGTCTTCCCCAACTTGTGAGCTCACCTTCGGAGCGACGGATGTTCCTGCCGTCGGCTGGCTCGTGGGTGATGTCCACAACGGTATCGCCCAGATGTTCCAGGTCATCGAGAACGCTCGAATGATGGTGGGCACCAAGGCTACCGGAACACTGTCCACCGGCTATCTCAACGCCCTCGAGTATGCGAAAGAACGAATTCAAGGTGCAGACCTTACCGAGCTGACAAACAAGACCGCACCCCGTGTGGCCATTACGCATCACCCCGACGTCCGACGCAGCCTGGCGATGCAGAAGGCCTACGCCGAAGGCCTCCGAGCGGTCTACCTCTACACCGCTGCACACCAGAATGCTGATGTCGCCGAGTTGGTTTCGGGGGCGGATGCCGAATTGGCGGCGCGGGTCAACGATCTGCTGCTGCCGATCGTCAAGGGCGTCGGTTCCGAAAAGGCCTACGAACTGCTCACCGAGAGCCTGCAGACCCTGGGCGGCTCCGGTTATCTTCAGGACTACCCCATCGAGCAGTACATCCGCGATGCCAAGATCGACACCCTGTACGAGGGCACCACGGCAATCCAGGCGCAGGACTTCTTCTTTCGGAAGATCGCACGCGACCGCGGCGTTGCACTCGCTCACGTAGCCGGTCGCATACGAGAGTTCATCGACAGTGAGGCCGGGAACGGTCGACTCAAGGCCGAGCGAGTCCTACTCGAGACCGCCTTGACCGACGTGCAGGAGATGGCCGGGACGCTCACCGGGTATCTGATGGCTTCCCAGGACCAACCCTCCGAGTTGTACAAGATAGGCCTCGGCTCGGTGCGCTTTCTGTACGCGGTAGGCGACCTGCTCATCGGATGGCGCCTGTTGGTGCAAGCGGAAGTCGCGTTGGCAGCCTTGGACCGTGAAGCGCCTGCAAAGGACCGGTCGTTCTTCCGGGGCAAGGTGGTCATCGCGTCGTACTTCGCCAAGAACATCCTGCCTATCCTCGCGTCGACCAAAGAAATCCTGGGTTCCCTCGACAACGAGATCATGGAACTCGAGGAAGACGCATTCTGACAACGTGCCACGCGCGGTATGGGTGGTGCGCAACTCGGAATGCTTGCTGCGTGATTCAAACGTGGTCGTGAACCGGCGACGGAATCTTGTTGGAACGGTAAGAGTCTGCGCTCCGGTTCGGCCGCCAGAGACGCCAGTGTTTCGCGGACAACCGGAACGGGAGATGGTCTTGTAGGTGACGAGCACCGGACGACAACCGTTCGTCTGCAGGCAGGTTGAGCCACAGGGACAGTGAGGATGCCGCGTTGCCAAGGGTTGCGCGTATGCCTGAGTCACCCAGAGTCCGGCCGTATCCATCCACGGCAAAACGGCCGAACGCGTCGGGGGTGATGTCAGGGTACGGCGCGCGCGTGTTGGGGTCGATCAGGCGTATAGGCGTGCTGCAGGTCAGTGCCGCCAAAGAACGTCCGTGGGTTGTGACCGCATCGGAACCAACGAGGGCATCGAGCGCTTCGTTGACAGAACCAGGTGGGACGTTCCATTCGGTATGGGTTTGCGCTTTGTAGCGGGGCCCACCGAAGAGCTCGGTAGCGAACGATGACAACTGCGCGGTCGGCTCGGATGGCCCCCTCTGGTAGATCTCGAACGTCCACGACGGCAACGACACTGGTTCGGTGCAGGATTCCAGGAATGTCTGCAGCCGCTGAAATGCAACATCGGGACGCTTGACTCGAAGCGAGTGTGCACCACCGGCGGACCCGGGCAACCCGTCGTATGTCACTACCTCGGGCAATGTGATGTTCGGTGTCCGCGCCGTCACAGGTTAGCCAATCGCGAAAGCACTACCCCGGCTGGTTCCTCCGTCGCGTGGCGATAGCCAGTACCGGCCCACAGGTGCATTCGCTCGGGATCTGCCTGCGCAACAGCGGCTTTGCGCATCGGGTTGGTCAGGTGATGGATGGCCGGATACCCGATGGGCGCTTGTGCGTCGTAGCGATCGATGAACTCGTTCCGAAGCGCCCGTGCAGGACGTCCCGTGAAAGCTCTTGTGACGACCGTGTTCCCGCGGGACGTGTCGGCCAGAGCTGCCTTGTGCGGAGCCGAGGCACCACTCTCCTCGGTGCGCAGCAGCACAGTACCGACCACTGCCGCGTCCGCTCGGGCACGTAAGGCAGCAGCGACGTCGGCGGAGGTCGCCAGTCCACCGGCCGCCAATAGCGGAACCGACGTGCGGTGACGGATTTGTGCGATCAGTTCGGTGATCGGTGTTTCTGCCGGAACTTGCAGGGGGGTGAGCGTTCCGGAGTGGCCGCCGGCAGCCGACGATTGCACGACAAGCAGATCGGCACCGGCGTCGACGGCAAGGACCGCCTCTGCCTCCGAAGTCACTGTGAGGACGACAAGTGAACCGGCAGCGCGCAGCGCCTTGATGACGCCGGGTGCGGGAAAGCCGAAGGTGAAGCTGACCACCGGAACCGGGCTGGCCAGGAGCAGATCGATCTTGTCCTCGAAGTAGTCGTCGTCTTCGACCGGCTCACCGTCAGCCAGTGTGATGCCGTAGCGATCCGCCTCGACCTGGATCGCCCTGGCATAGGCACGGTAGGCATCGACATCGACAGGCACCGGGTTGGGCGCAAAGACGTTGACACCGAAGGACACTCCCTCGGCGCGCACGGCGTCGATCTGGTCGGACAGAGCCTGAGGCGTCTTGTACCCGGCGGCGAGGAAGCCGAGACCGCCTGCGCGAGAGGCAGCAGCAACTAGTGCCGGTGTGGAAGCGCCGCCGGCCATGGGGGCTGCGATGACAGGGACCTTCAGGTCGAGATCGGTTGTGAGTGCGCTCATTCGAACATCTCCAGTCCTACGTCGGGTAGTGCTCCGGCGGTTTCGTCATCTGACATCAAAAACTACCTCCTCAGTCGAGGTGGCCGTCCGAGGGTCCGCATCGAGATCGGAAGGGAATCGGAACCGCAAAACCGCGGCGGCCACTGCCGCGCCCAGGACGACGGCCGCACCCAACAGCAGAGCGTCGCGATACCCGTCTCGCAGCAACGGAGTGACAACGAGTGGGCCGAGAATCTGACCGACGCTGTATCCAGCGGTCAGCAACGCCACGGCGCGTGGGAACTGCAGGTGCGCGCCGATTGCCAACACAATTGACCCGATACCGAGGAAGGTGACACCGAACAGGAAAGCTGAAATCAGTGCGGGGCCGACGCCTCCGATCACAGCAGGAAGCGCTATGCCCACCGCCTGAATCAACAGGGCAACGAGAAGCAGAGTCGGCCTCGACCAACGCAGGCTGAGCCAAGCCCACAGGGCGCACGAGGGAAATGCGGCCAGACCGACCACTATCCAAGCGCCGCTGCCCACCCATTGCAGAGCGGCGAGATCGATTGCGGCAACAAGGAACGTGCCCGCGATGATGTAGCCGATGCCTTCCAGGAAATAACTGATGACCAGGGCGGTGAACCAGCGATGGGAACTGGGAGTTCCCGGCGCGTCCGGCGTGATGATCGGACGCGGTTCCGGCGTCAATCCCCAGGCGGCGACCGCACACACCACTGCAAGGCCCGCAGACGCCAGCCAGGCAGTACCCCAGGAACCGATGAAGCGGACGACGAACACGAGGACCCCGGACAGGGCGATACCCAGCCCAACTCCGCCGAATCCCCATCCGGCCAGGAATTGGGACTGCCCCCGAAGGTGCGCGTGCAAAGCGCTGACGGCGATCATGAAGACGAGGGCACTGGCAATGCCTGCGATGAGCCGCAGGGCGAACCAGATGGATCCGTCGTGGGTAGTGGGCATGAGCGCCAAAGTCGCGATGAGGACCACCAACGACGTGCGCATCACCGCTGCCGAGCGCACCGCGCCGGGAATGAGGATTCCCGCGAGCGCGCCGATGAGGTACCCGAGGTAGTTCGCTGTCGCCAAGGTTGCGCCGAGCGAGGCGGACAGACCGGCCTGCGTGTGCATCAACGGCAGAATCGGTGTGTACACGAATCGACCGATTCCCATGCTCGCCGCCAGCGCAGCGGCAGCTTGGACAGCGTGCGCTCGTGGGGAGACGCCGTTGTGGACTGTGCTCATGGTCTTATCGTGTGCCCCGGCCGCGCCGGACCGCCACGACCGCTTTGCTCCTGACTGATAGGCGCAACCTCCCACCGCACGTAGCATGAAGGATCGTGGAGCTGCGTCAGCTGAGATACTTCGAGGTCGTCGCCGAGGAACTGCACTTCGGCCGAGCCGCGGCACGACTACTGATAGCCGGGCCGTCATTGTCGCAGCAGATCATGGCACTCGAGCGCGATCTCGGCGTCAAGCTGTTCGTCCGCGACCGCCGTTCCGTCGCTCTGACGCCAGCCGGCGCGGCGCTGCTCCCCGATGTCCGTGCGCTACTCGAGAGTGCCGAGAATCTGCGACGCCGCGCGGAGCGTCTGTCCGGAGCGGAGCCCGTCCGGATCGGCTACGTCAATTGGCTCCCCACGGATCTGATCGCGCGCACTTCAGGGGTCGCGCAACTGCACGTCGACGCCTGGGTGGTGCCTTCGCACGCGCAGGCCGCGCGGGTAGCGGACGGCAGCCTCGACCTGGCGATCGCCTGGGTGCGGAAAACCGATGTCGCCCAACATGCTCTGAGCGCAAGACTGCTCGGTGCGGATCGGCTGTACGCGGTCTCCACCGGAGAGGACACCACACCGGTGCGGGCACGCGACGTCGTCGTACTCGTCGACGACGACACCACCTCCTGGTATTCGTGGAACGTCTACGCCGAAGAATTCGCTCGCGATACCGGCGCACAGATCCTGCGCATCAACGACGGTGGTATCACCGGTCCGGCATTCTTCGATCACGTCCGTGCCGTCGGCCGTCCGGTCGTCAACTCGCCCAAAGGGCAGACCATCACGCTGCCGAGCGATCTCACGGCACGCCCGATGATCGACCCGGCGGCAATCTGGACGTGGTCACTCCTGTGTCGTGAGAACGAAACGCGCCCTGCCGTTCTCGCGGCCGTCGACGCTCTCACCGGCGGTGCCACTGATCTCGGAATCCACGAAGACGGGATATGGCTACCCATGGACGATCCTTACCGGAGGACTCGATGACACGGCGCGCTATTCGAGTTTTCTGGGGACGACGGCCGGAATCGGTGCCGGCCGTGGCCTCCCGGTGGCGCCAAACCTTGGAACAAGTCGTGTTCCTGTTGCCCGAGTCGGTCGACGGATCGTGGCAACAGGTCCATTCCTCCGGACCTGCCACTTCCGTAACCGTCGACCAGTTGGCACAGCTGCTAGAGAACGCGCAGGCTGCCGAAGACTGGTCGGATCGTCTGGGAATTGGATTGGGGCTCGTATCCGGTAGCGATCCCGATTGGGGACTTGAGCTATCTGGATTAGCCGGTGGCGAACCGGAGATTATTCTTCAGTCGATGGTTCTTGCTGTCATTGCTCCGGACACCGCCGAAGTTCCTGAGACAGAACTACTTCGGATGCTCGCCGCTGTATGGGAACCGGATTTCGGAGACGTCACCGACGACAACATCCTCGACGCTCTCGAAGACGAGTCCGACTATCGCGTCGGTGATCCCGTGATCGGCCGAGTCGGCTACCTCTCGTCCGCTCGTGCTGACGCGATCCCGGGTGACCTCGCAGCAGGCGTTGCCGCGTTACCGGGCGGCGTGTTGCTACAGATCGGGGCCGGCGATGGGGTCGTTTTGGCTTACGAGCGCCTGCGCGAGACCGGCGCACTCGATCCGCTTCCGCGTCCACTGGACCGCGCAGTCCTCTGAAGACGGTTACCGTTTGTCGAGTTTGGGTAGCCCGGGCGTCGGAACGAACTCTCACCGCGGCACTACCGCCGAAAAATGAACCGAAAGGCCCACCGCATGGTTGACGTCACCCGCAAATTCACCGCCGAGGTACCGATCGAGAAGGCTGCGGCGTTTCTCCGCGACTTCGCCAATGCGCCGACGTGGGATCCGGGCACCGAGAGTTGCACGCAGATCTCCGACGGTCCTGTCGGCGTCGGAACCCAATGGCACAACGTGTCGAAGCTGTTCGGCGTCACCACGGAACTGACGTACACGCTGGTGACCGACGAGCTGAATCACGTTGTTCTCGAAGGAAAGAACAAGACTGCCACCAGTACCGACGACATCACCTTGACTTCGGTGGGTCCGAACTCGACCGAGATCGAGTATCACGCGAACGTCGAGTTCAACGGTGCCGCCAAGATTGCGTCGCCTCTCCTGAAGGCGGGATTCGAAGCCAAAGTGGCACCGGAGACGGTGAAGAAGATGACGGACGCCCTCGAAGCTCTCTGACAAGTCCGTCAGGTTCTTGTCACTATGGGTTGCCGCCGCTCGCGCCACCGTTGCGAGCTTCGATGGCATCGATGGACTTCGTGAACGACTTTCCCAGCACTTGGGTGCCGACGAGTCCGAGTACCGACGCCAGGAGCTTTCCCTTGAGGTTCTTGCCGTCCCGGACCACGACGGCGTCGACATCGGTCAGGCCCGTCGGCTGCCGGGTCAGCGTGTAGGTATGGCTCGACGCCCCGCCCCACAGGTTGGAGTCGGTGGTTGTCATCACGACGCGGTGCGGGTCGGTCCAGTCGTAGTGCAGACGCTCCCAGATACCACTGGAGCCCTCGGTGACATCAGCATCGTGGGGTCCTTGTTGGTGCACTTTCAGGTAGCTGTCCGCACTGCGGCCGAAGATTTCCTCACGGCCCGGGCCGAAGTCGGTCAGGCCGGCAAGGACCTGTTCGGGCGTCGCAGTGGTCGTCTTGTGAAGATGGATCGTGGTCATGGCGCCTTCTTTCAACTGTGGATGATCCGGTGCTGAAAAAGCCGGGGAGTGACTCATCCAGCACACCACTCACACGAAATGAATGAAAGAGAATTGCTCGCCCTGTCTCGATCCGCTGTCTCGATCCGCTATTCGACGCCGCGCCGGCTGGCAGTGATTGCGCCGTGCGGCCTGTAACCGCTCCCCGTCCGGGTATGGGTCTCGATCACGTCGAAACCCGCTGTGACCAGCACCTCGGCAAGTTCGGTCACCGGCCATCGATAACCAGTCGTCGCGGCGTGATCAAAAGGCTCTACCGTTGCGCCTTCGAAGAAGCCCACCAGCAACCCACCACCTGGGCGGATCACGCGCGCGAATTCAGCGAGCGCTGCCTCGATATCTTGCGGGTGATGGTGAATGAGCGAGTACCAGGACAGCACGCCGCCCAGTGAGTTCGTTTTCGCGTCCAATGCCTCGAAGCCCCCGACCTCGAAGGAGAGATCCGGGTATCGGGTGCGGGCTCGTTCGACGAACTCGGGCACGAGATCGATTCCGCTCACAGCCAGCCCGCTCTGGGCCAGGAAGTCTGTCCACTGCCCCGGCCCGCACCCGGCGTCGAGCACGGGGCCGGTCAAAGTGGCAGCCCAGCTGGTCACCAGGGCCCGATCAGATACGTGCGTCGAATCCATCGAGCCGAAGAGATCCGTGTACTCCTGGGATCTGGCCGAATACGACTCTCGGACTACGTCGCGGCGCGTTGCACTCGAATTCTCCACGCCGTCAATGATTATCGATGTGCACCATTCCTTCGCCACAACTCGCCGAACCGAAGGTTCATACTCTGTTGAAGGCCTACGGTCACGTCCGGAAACTGAGGTCATATGGTGGAAGAGAAAGAACTGGCGGCGAAGATCCGCGAACTACTCAATGCCCGATCGGCCGAGTCGAGCATCTGCCCCTCCGACGTGGCCCGCGCAGCAGCACCCGACAATTGGCGTCCGCTGATGGAACCCGTCCGAGAGGCTGCCCGCCACATGGTGGCCCACGGCGAAGTGCAGATCACCCAAGGCGGCGAAGTCGTCGACCCGGAATCCGTACGAGGTCCGATCAGGATTCGGTGGGCTCGTTGATCAACCGCGTGACTTCTGGCGGCGCTGCTCTCGCAGCGTGAATCAGCGGAAACGGTCCAGATGCTCACGCAGGAACGCATCCAGGCTTCGTGGCTCACGCCCCAGGACACGTGCCACCGTGTCGGTGGGTGACTCCGGGCGCGAGACGGCAAGTTGCTGGATCTCCAGAATGTGCTCGGCCAGCCACGGAGGCATGTGGGCATGATCGACGAGGTTTTGCCGCAGTTCGTGCGGTGGCAGGTCGATATATTGGACGGGGCGATCGAGCATGCGGGTCAGAGAATCGGCGATGCCGCCGTAGCCGACTGCCTCGCTGCCCGTCAGGACGTAGGTACCGCCGGCGAGGTCGGCGCGTGTGAGCACGGCCGCGGCGACGTCACCGATATCTCGGCAGTCGATCCAGTTGCACGGCGCGTCCCGCATCGCGCCCAGAATCACCCCTTGCGCAGCCACCGCCGGAGCCAGGAGCAACAGATTCTGCATGAACGCATAGGGGCGGAGCAGAGTGTGGCGGATCCCGGATGCGCGCAGGTGTTCACCGACAGCGTGGTGGCCGCGGGAGAGAGCGATGGGGGAGTCGGCCGCGGCGGCGGGGTCGGAGATCTTGACGATGTGTTCGACGCCGCTCTCGGCGGCTATGTCGATCACACGCGTTTCGAGCTCGACCTGTTCGAGTCCGTTGGCCATGGCGAGGAAAAGCTGTTCGGCCCCTTTGAAAGCCGTCCGTAGCGAAGTTGGGTCTGCGGCATCGGCCGGCACTACTTCGACCAAACCGTCGGCCAAGTCGCCGAGGTGGGCGCTCAGCCTGTCCGGGTCGCGGGACAGCGCTCGGCTCGGCACACCCGAGGATGCGAGACTGTGTAGCAACGCGCCGCCTGTGGTTCCGGACGCTCCCATGATGACGATCATCGTGTTCCTTTCGGTCTTCCCCGGGAAGCCGGGGATCGTTGACATGTGTTGTCTGTCAGGGATTCTGACGGCGCCATCGCCAGCTGACGATGACGGCAGCGACAGCGGCAGATATCGGTAGATCGAGTTGCAGGCGAGCAAGCCAAGCAGTGTCGACCACGCTCGTGTGTGCTGGTAGCCAACGGGAGGCGAACCACCCGACGAGACCAGCAATCACAGCGGCTCCGACGGCAAGAATTGCCGCCACCATGATGCGAGGCAGGGCCGTGGTCCACGGCCGTGACCTCCCGCGACGCAGCAGCCAGGAGCCGATCAGCAACGCCACCACTGCCGACGTGCCCGCGATGGACGTAAATGCCGCCATCGTGAGGCCCGATTGGCCGGATGCGACTCCGCCCGCACCCGCCATCAGCGCAGGGGCAAGGTAGGCGACCAGCACCTCTCTCCACAGGATGAAAGGTCGTGCGCCGCGACGATCGGCAACCGGGTCGAGTCGATTGGAATCGGTTATCTCCCTTTTGTTTTCGCGACGGATCGGTGGGGTGAGTCCGGACATGAAGGAGACCAACTTTCCGATTATAATTAGGTGGCTAACTATTTGGGCATGAAAAGAGAAATCTCTGTCGAGAATTGACGACGATTCGAATCGCTACGCGAATACTTGGAATCCCAGCCGACTACTCCGCAGTCAGCGCACCGATACCGCGAACGACCCGCGAGAGCAGATCCAAAAAAACCGCTCGCTCGTCGACAGTGAGCTCGTCGACCATTTCCTCGAGACGAGCAAAGTGTTCGGGCGCCATGTCACGTAAACGCTGAGCGCCGCGAGCAGTCAGGACGACCACCGCACCACGCCCGTCCTCCGCGGACGGACGTCGAGCGACCAAACCCTCCTGCTCGAGCCCATCGACCAAGCCGGTGACCGTGGCTCGCGAGACGCCGAGATCAGCCGCCAGACGTGAGGGAGATTTCTCCCCGTCGTGGTCTTCCAGATCCGCAAGCAGTCGGTAACGGCCGGTCGACAGCCCATACCTCGCGAAGTGAACCTCAGTCGCTCGACCGAGCCGCGCGCCCGCCGAGATCAGCCGCACCGCAACCAGCACCGCCTGCGGATCGGACCCGAGGCCGTAATGCTCCAACTGCCGCCGCGCCTGATCCAAAGTGGGTGAGTCGTGATCGGTTCCGTCCACTGCCATGCAACTAATATGGCACCTAACTACATTCTGGTCAACCCTCCACCAGAGCGCGTGTCAACGCCGAACAATTCCTACGGGGCCGCATGGCAGTCCGGGTGATTGCCGGGATAGGGCAGGACCTTCTCGAGAGCGAGACCAATCGCAAAGGCCGTTTGGTCGTCGTACGGTCGCGTAACTATCTGTGTGCCCGTGGGGATTCCGTTCCGAGCGAAACCGGTGGGGATTGTCAGCACCGGGCAGCTGCTCAGGATGTTGAAGGTGATTGCCGGTACAGCCTCGAGGTAGAACTCCAATTCTGTTCCAGCCACATTGATTCCGTGCCCCACGTAGTCGTCGCCGGCAAGAAAGCCCTCCGTCGCCACTGCCGGAGTGATCAACGCGTCATAGGTGTCGAACAGGGATCCGATCGACGAATACAGTTCGGCTTCGATCGCGAGTCCGTCGAGGAAAGTCGCGTCACCACGGGTGCGGCGTGCCCATCGCGCGAATTCCTTCGCGTACTCCGTGACTTTGTCGGGGTGCGCGGACGCTTCGGCGGAGATCGATGCACCGAACACGTGATCGTAGTGAATGGCGGCCGCACGCATGATTGCAGCGCGTGACAAGTCGACTTCGATGATCTCCGCGCGTGCGCCCAGCGCAGTGAGGGTGTCCACCAACTTGGCGGTGTTGGCGGCAACGTCCGGATCAACCGGCCAGTCACCCAACGCGGGGATCACGGCGATACGCATTCCTGTCAACGAATGCGTTGCGAGGCCGGACAGCGGCGATGCCGGTACATGCGAGGCAATGTCAGTGGAGGTCGGTCCCGCGATGACCGACTGCAGTGTGAGGCAATCACTTACGGTGCGAGCCATCGGACCGCAGTGGCAGTAGCGATCGAGATTGAATGGCGGATCGACGGGGACACGGCCGTGCGGTGGCTTGAACCCGACAATTCCGTTGAGAGACGACGGAGTTCGGATCGAACCTGCAACATCGGAACCGGTAGCCAAGTGCGTCATACCGGTGGCAAGTGCGACTGCCGATCCACCGGAAGACCCGCCGGAGGAGTATTTCGTGTTCCACGGATTGCGAGTGACGCCCCACAACTCGGACTGTGTGAACGCGGACGAGGAGAATTCGGGTGCCGTCGATCGCGCGTGGACGATGGCACCGGCGTCGATGATTCGCTGCACGAAAGTGGAAGTGTGAGTGGCGATCACATCCTCATAGACCTTGGACCCTTGAGTCCAAGGTTGTCCTTGCACCGGTTCATCCTCTTTCACCACAACGGGAACACCGGCGAGCGGAAGGCTGACATCCGAGCCGCGGGCGTAGTGGCGTTCCGCTGACTTCGCTTGTGCTCGTGCAGTAGCGAAGAAAGTGTGTCCCACTGCGTTCAAGGTTGGGTTGAGCGCCTCGATACGTTCGATGGTGGACTCGAGCACTTCCACCGGAGAAAGCGATTTGTCCCGGTAGCGTTCGAGCATCTCGGCCACATCCATGAATGCCGAAGCGGGTGTCTGGTGCATATCTGTTGTCCTGCCTCTATGAAGGTTTGTGTAGGCGATTAGGTTGTCAGTTCGCGCTTTGCCACGACGGGACTGCGGAATGTCGCGAGCAGCATTGCCAGAGTTGCGATTCCCGCGGCTGTCCAGAAGACCGTTTCGGAACCGGAGTGGTCGTGAATGCGTCCGCCCGCGAACGCACCGAGCGCGATGCTTGCATTGAAGACTGCAACCCACAGAGCAGAAGCGGCCTCGCGGTGAACGGGAGCTGCTTGTGCAATCCATGTTTGAGTACTCACCGATGCACCACCGTAGAAGAGGCCCCAAGCCGCCATGAGCAGAGCAGCTGCGATCAAGGTGGTAGCCGAGATCGGAAACAGGGCGAGTGTGACCGCTATTCCCACGCTGAGGCTGACGACCACCGCCTTCGGGGACTTTGCAGCGGACGGCCCGGCGATGAAGTTGCCGACGACACCGAATGCACCGTAGATCAGGAGCATTGTGCCGACCTGCGAAGCGTTCAACCCCGCGAAGAACTCCAGCCCCGGACGCACATAGGTGTACGCCGCGAAATGAGCGGTGACGATGAGCGCGGTAATCGCGAATCCGACCCGGACTCCTGGGTTCCGAAAGGCCGCCACGAGACTCCCGATCGACAAGGCCCGATCAGCTGGCATCGTGGGTAGGACAGCGATCATGGCGATCGCGATCAGCGTCGCCGCGCAGCTGAGAGTCCAGAACGCCACGCTCCATCCGGCGACTGCCCCGATATACGTCCCCGCAGGGACACCAAGAACTGAGGCAACAGCGATTCCGCTGAAGATGATCGTGGTCGCCAACCCGACGGATCTGGAACCCACCAATTTGGGTGCCAGACTAGCTGCGAGTGCCCAGACTCCACCCATGCTCACGCCTAGAAGGACGCGAGCCACAGCGAGGAAAACGAAGCTCGGAGCAAGGGCCGTGAGGGCGTTCGCCGCGGCGACTACAAGCATCAGAACGATAAGCGTCGACCGACGATCGAAGCGCCGGGTCACGATGGGCACAAACGGGGCAGTGGCCGCTGCCACCAATCCGGTAATGGCCAGTGAGAGCCCGATGGTCCCTTCACTTTCCACCAGAGCAGCACCGATCGGGGTGAGTAGCCCGACCGGCATCATCTCTGCCGCGACAACGATGAAGGTGGACGCTGCGATCAGCGCGACCGCAGCCCAGTGGTTCTCAATGGTGTGTGCGTGGGTTGAGGACGTGGACGCAGGGCTGTTCTGTGCAGATGCGGAGTGGGGCATGTAACCAGAGAAGCTCCTGCACGCCGATGGATCAACGGCGAATCGCTCATCCAACCATTAGCTCAATTCATCGATGAGCCATGATGGAGTGGTCGAATGAGTCCAGGGTCGGAGTGAAAATGTCGGAGCCCCCGATACGTGAGATCGAGTGCTTCCTCGTTCTCGCTGAAGAACTGCACTTCGGTCGCACCGGCGAGCGGCTGTTCATCTCCCAGAGCCGAGTGAGTCAGCTGATCAGCGCGTTGGAGCGTCGTATCGGCACCAGCCTGGTGGCGCGGACCAGTCGCCGCGTGCACCTGACTGAATTCGGTGCCGATTTTCTTGCGTCGTTGGCTCCCGCGCATCGTGCGCTTGTCGGAGTAATCGAGGACGCTCAGTCAAGAGCACGGAACATGCCGGCGCCGCTTCGGGTGGGTTTCCAAGGAGCAATTTACGATTCGATCGCGGCTGCTGTCTCTCGTTTCGAAATACAACATCCGCAAACATGCGTGACCATCAAAGAATTACCCCTGGGTGATCCGTTCAGTGATGTACTCGCCGGGCGAATCGATGCGGCAGTGGTCCTTCTCCCCGTAGATGAGCCGGAACTGACAACCGGGCTCGTCTTTTCTCGACAGCCCCAGACCCTCGCCGTCTCAGTCCATCACCCGTTCAGCGAACTGGGCGTGATCGACGCCGAGCAGTTGGCGCAGATCTGCCTGGTACCCATCACCGGCCCCGCCCCCGACTATTGGCAGCGTGTGAATTCCCCGAGCACGACGCCGGGCGGAGCCACGATTCCCACGCAGGGTGGGGCGAGCACCGTTCAGGAAGGCCTATCGCAGGTCGCATTCAGTCAGGTCGGCCTCATCCTCTGCGCTGCAACCGCTGCATACAGCCAGCGCTCGGACATCACATTCGTACCGATCAACGGATTACCCGAATCTGCTTTGGGTCTCGTGTGGCGTACCGATCTCGAAAGCCCACGACTTCGCGCTTTCGCGAAAGCAATCGAGGAAGCACACACCTGTCCCTCCTGACGTCGATCAGTAAGTCGCGGAAGGAGTCCGGGGCGTTGAGATGCATCGTGTGTGAGATGATCGCGCCATGTCTGCGATCACCGACTACTTCACCGCGCGCACGGATGAACATGCCACCTCTGCCCTCGAGGGACTCGTCGACTTGGAACCAGAGGTGATGGAGGCGAACGCAGCTTCTCGCCCGCGGATCCAGTTGGCTGCGAGTGGGACTCCAGTTCTGCAGGCGAAAGGCGTCGATCCAGTTGTCGCGCTCGGCCGACTGGAAGCAGCCCTCACCGCTCGCCCCTACGACGAAGTTGCAAAAGGTCCACGCTGCGGGAAACTCGTCGCGATGAGCGACGACGGCGACACCCTCGTGCTCACGGTTACCGACGAATTGCGTGATGCACTAGCGGAATTGAACGCAGAAGGCGTCGCGGCCGCTGCGGCCGCCTGGGCGATCGACGAGACCAGTGAACCGTCGGAGGACTCAGTGCCGTTCCTGACCGCCTTCGTCGAACTAGCGACCAGAGCTGTGGCTCAGGGCGAACGAATGTACGGCTACGTCGTCATTTGAGCTTCGCAACTCCGCCGATCTGAACAGACAGGTCGTTCGTCTTCGACTCCCGACTTACCGTCAGCCCGGGATCTGCCGGGCCAGATCGTTGCGGTCGAAGTCGGAGAACTGCTGGGTGTCAGTGCAGTATCCACAGCTCGCTCCGAAGAACTCGGTGCGAGCGTTCGGATCGTCGAGTAGCCAGTACCGCAGCCACGCCGTGCTCGGCCCGCGCATATCGCCGCCGTTGATCGCCGTACCGAAGTGCGTGGCGCCGCGCAGTTCCAGATACTCGGCAGGCACGTGGTCTGCGTCCTCGTACATCGCCCGCACGATCGCCGGCCAAACGATTGCGTCGGCCTGGCCGGCCAGATAGAGAACCGGCTCGTCGATGAGATCGACATCATTGAGCGGGCCTGGTTGGATCGCGACGGCAGTGTCGACGCGGTCGTCGATCGCCGCGTTGATCGCCGCAGACCCGCCCTGCGAGTGCCCCACCGCACCAATGTGTTCCAGGTCGACTTTGCCGTAGAAGACACTCGACGGGTTGGCCGCTTTGTCCGCGATGAGGTCGATTCCCGACCGCATGGTGATGGCGAAGTTGCTTGCCGGTGTATTGGCGGCGACCACGATGAATCCGTGGCTGGCGTAGTGGCGCAGCAAGGAGGTGTACGCACCGGGGAGCACACCGGTCCCGTTCCCCCAGATCACAACAGGGTGCTTCTCGCCGCGCGCGCCGAGCTGGCGCGGGTAGTACAGAGTGTGCACCAGCCCGATCGAGACGTTCGGCGTGTACGGCCCTGCACTCGCCCAATCGTGCCCGACGCTCGGGATGCCGGGCGCATCGGCAGCCGCTGTTCCGGTTGCGCCCGTGAGTCCTAGCGTCGCGCACAACGCAACCGCCGCTGCAGCATTCACGAAATGTTTCAGAGACTTTCGCATGAAAGTCAACCTTTCGAAGTTGATCCGGAGTGACGTGTATTACATATTCACGGGAAGGCAACCCGTCGGCTTTGTTTCAGGAAACGGACTATCCCAGAAGTGTTGTGTCTGTGGACAAAATCATCGTTCTCGGTGGATGCCCGGGCGACGCGAATACCCAGAGCGCAAGGTCGAGATCGCCTCGGCCTACGGCTTCCGCGCGGATTGCTCGGCACACAGCCGTAGGAAATGTTCGACGATCTGCGTGTTCTGGCCGTCCCTTGCCACGGCTGCGATCTTCCGTGGGGGCAGTTCGAATATCTCGCCCACAGTGCACCCGCGTTCGGATGCTCGCTCGGCACTGGAGAGTTCGAGGATGACAGCACCGATCCCTTCGTACGCGAAATCCGCGAAGGCATCGCGGTGCTGTGACCTCATCATGAATGCGTGGTCGATTCGCGGTTCGATCGACCGCAGATGGCGATAGACATCGGAAGTTTCGAACCGTGGTGCGACAACCAAGCCGATGCGCATGAGATCTTCGCCGATGAATACCCCGTCCACCGGTGACGGGGTACCGGGCGGGCAGACGAGCCGCAACTTGTGGTCCGGAAGGCGCACCGTGCGCGTCCCGGGAACACCGGTGGGCGGCGACTCCATTATTGCCACGTCAGCGGTGCCTGCCATGACCGGGTGAATCGCATCGGCCACGGATGACCCAGGCGGATCCGAGATAGTGATCCTCAGGTTCGGCACCTCCGTGCGCAGCGCTCCGAGCAGTACCGCTGCGGGATCGTCCGCAAGGCTCGCTGTCGTGGCAACACTGAGGCGGGGGACTGCTGGCAGTAAGGACTCGCTGTCGACCACTAATCGGTCGAGCGCGGCCAGCGCTTCGCGTGCTGGATCGATGAGATTCCGTCCGCGCGCCGTCAGCGTCGCGCCGGTCCGGCCTCGATTGAAAAGCCGTCCTCCGACGCGTCTTTCGAGCCGCGCAATTGATTGAGAGACGCTCGATGTTCCCGTGAACTGATTTGCCGCTGCCGCCGTGATACTGCCGTGTTCGACGACGGCAAGGAAGTCTTGTAGCTGCCGCGGATCGATTCGCGGGGTTGCGGACTCTCCGAAGTTGCTCATCCAGCGTTCCCCATCCCACCTTCGTCACGTAATCGGCTGGTCGTCTCGATAAACGCTTGTGCCGCAGGCGATGGCGTCGAACCGTGGAACATCCAAATATCACGAGTGAGTGGGGGCCGAGTACGACACAGCACCACACCTTCTCCGACTGTATCGGCGACAGATTCGGGAAGGAAGGCGACGCCGACTCCCGCGCGTACCAGTGGGATCATCGAGGCCACAGAGATAGTCTCCGCAACCACCGCCTCGTCCACAGTGCCTTCGCCCAGGCGTTCCGCCAACAGTCGCCGAGTGACATCGTCACGCGGGCTGGTGATCAATCCGATTCGCAACAGATCCGTCAACGTCGCTACCCCCTCGCCTTCACTTCGTGCGGCGGGCACCAGCGCAACGATTTGTTGCCTGCCGAGAAGGATACGTTCAACACCCTCGTCGAACACCTCGTCCACCCCGAGGCCGATATCAGCCTGACCCGAGGCGACCACCGTTCCGATTCCGTCGGTGTCGTTGCTGAGCATCGTCACCGCAACGTTCGGAAACTTGCTTTTGAACGCACCCAGGGCCGTGGCCGCTGGATCACGCGCCAGTGTTCGCGGACACACGACCGTCAGCCGACCCCGCTGCACGACGTTCAATGGATGCAAAGCGTGATCCAAATCCCGGTATGCCCGAAGTACTTGGGCCGCCGGACCTGTGAGATCGCGTCCAGCGTCGGTCAGGGTGACTCCCCGCGAGCCACGGCGGACGAGCGTCAGGCCGCACTCTTTCTCCATCCTGGCCAGAGCCTCCGAGATCGTCGGCTGGCTGACCCCCAGTCCGCGAGCCGCAGCGGAAATGCTGCCCCGATCAGCAAGGGCGAGAAAGTATTCCAGATGACGCCGGTCCATTCGGGGTTCCCTTCTCCTGGCAGTCCTCGCGCGCACCCGATTTTGCGCCCGTCAGACATAGGGAAACCCTATGGCATACCTCTCGAATGTGGCGTAGACGGGAAGAAGAATCCCGTGATCTGCTTCACATATGAACGCAGTGAGCAACAACCCGGGGAGCTTCGACCAGAGGCACCCGTCTGCTTTTGTCGAGCACCTATCGCCGCCTGCGAGCACTACGGAGGAGGCGCCGAAATGACCGAAACCATCACCGCAAGTTCGCCATCCGGTGCTACGTCACCCCGTTCCGTGAGGCGGGCGCGCTCTGAGCCGAAGCCCGCTCGACAGCGTCGATCCGGTACGCGACTCACCATCGGGGTACGACTGGCCCAGGTCGCGCTGCTTCTGGTCCTACTCGGAGCGTGGCAGCTCGTCGCATCGCACGGTTGGATCGAGCCAGTTCTGGCCAAAACGCCAGGCGAGGCCTGGGCCTACTTCACCGCAGCGGTGCAGTCGGGCGAGATTTCGTCGAACTTGCGTGCCACGATGACTGCCGTCGTGATCGCGTGGATCCTCGCTAGCGCAGTCGGGGTGGCGGTCGGACTCTCTCTCGGACTGCTTCCGACCCTCGAACGCATCATGAGTCCGTTCCTGGATGCGGCGAATGCCATGCCACGTCTTGCGCTGGCGCCTCTGCTTATCGTCATCTTCGGGATCACGATGACGGCGAAGGTCGCTCTCGCGTTCACACTCGTCTTCTTCATCGTCTGCTCGAGTGCACGAGCCGGTGTGAAGTCGGTGGACGACGAATGGCTCCGACTATCCACTGTCCTGAATGCCAGTAAGACACAGGTGTTCTGGCACATCCTCCTCCCCGTCGCAACACCTGGCATTTTTGCCGGTCTTCGGTTGGGGCTGATCTATTCGCTACTTGGCGTTGTCGGTTCGGAACTGATCTCGTCACGGGACGGGCTGGGCCAGCTTGTGTCGATCTACTCGGCCCAGTTCCGGATGGAAGCGGTCTACGCGATCCTCATACTTCTCGCAATCGTCGCAGTCGTCCTCAACCAGGTCATGAACTTCGCCGAGCGCTACCTCCTTCGGTGGCAGCCGCCGGCTCGACGATGACAGGAATCATCATGGATACCAACGTGATTACACCCGCCGTACAACTCGACGGACTGACGATATCCTTCCCCTCACCCGACGGGTCGACGAAAACTGTGGTCGACAATCTCGACCTCACCATCCCTCGCGGACAGTTCGTGAGCTTGGTCGGCAGGAGCGGTTGCGGAAAGACCACTCTGCTCAACGCGCTCGCTGGATTGGTGGACGCAACAGAAGGGAAGACTGAGGTCCTCGGCACAACACCATTCGACGCTCGTTCTCGGATGGGCTTCATGATGGCCCGAGATGCGCTGTTCCCGTGGCGAACAGCGCAGAAGAACGTGGAGTACGGTCTCGAATTGAGGGGAGTACCCAAGGCGGAGAGACGAACTCAATCAGCGCGCTGGCTTGCGGCCGTTCAAATGTCCGAGGCGTCACGGCTGTGGACTTGGCAACTCTCCCAAGGGATGCGCCAGCGTGTCGCGTTGGCCCGAACGTGGGCACTGGATCCGGACATCTTGTTGATGGACGAACCCTTTGCCGCCCTCGATGCGCAAACCCGAGTCGAAGTACAGCGAGAATTCCTCGAGCTTTGGCAATCCCAGGTAGGCCGGACGGTCATCTTCGTAACCCACGACCTCGGCGAAGCCATCTGTCTCTCCGACCGCGTTCTGCTGCTCGGGGCCGGCCGGGTGATCGACGACGTCAGCATTGACATCGAACGCCCCCGCGAACTCGAAACCCTCACCGCCGAACCTCGATACATCGAAATCTTCAACCGGCTGCGTGGTCAGCTCGACCACTGATGTGCCCAGCCAACTCAGCTTGATTTCTGATGCGCCCAACCATCAAGGAACAGGAATCCCATGAAACTTCGACCTTTTGTCGGCACAGTCATTGCAGCGGCCCTACTGCTTTCCGCGTGTGGAGGGGGAGGGCGTCCGAACGACGGTAGCGTCGCCATCGGGGTCTACCCTGCGAGTGCTTTGTCCCTGCCTGTCTACGTCGCTGTCCAACAAGGAATGTTCGACAAGGAAGGCCTCCACGTCGAGCTCATCGACGGAAAGAACGGGCCCGAACTCATCAGCGGTCTCATCGGCGGTACAACCGATCTCGCGGTCGGTGCACCCGGAACCGTCGTGCCGGCCATAGAGCAAGGGCAGAGTCTGCGGCCACTGTCCCCCTACGGGTCGATCGATCTTGCGATCGCCGTGACGAAAGACAGCGGCATCACCACCATCGAGGATTTGCCCGGCAAGCGGATCGCCATACCGTCACGTGGCGGCGCGGCCGAGCAATTCGTCAATCAGCTTCTCGCAGAGAGAAACATCGACGCCTCCACGGTTCAATTCATCGCAGCGGCACCCACCGCGAGTCAGATACCACTCGCACGAAAGGGCGACATAGATGCCGCCGTTCTCACCGCTGCCAGCCAGGCCGTATTCGATGCTCAAGGAATTCCGATGACGGCGATTACAGAAGTAGACCCGGTGGGCTCTGACGGCGTGAGTTCATACGGCCTGGGCACGGTGCTCGTCACGACAGCCACATTCGCTGAATCCGATGCTGCTGCCCCCGTGTGTGCTGCGCTCGAGGCCGCAGCAGGGTGGATAGCCGATCCCGCGAACGAGCAAGCAGGAGCTCAACTTCTCACCGAGCGAATGAATGTTCCTGCTGACAAAGCCAACCAGGTGTGGGCTTCGCAGAAGACCCTCTGGCCGGTCGAGATTTCAGCCGACCGATGGACCCAGAACGTCGCATGGGTGAACAACCAGACCTCGGGCAAGTCCGACGCAGACGTCCCTTTCGACCCCCTCTGCTGACCAACGCCTCCCATACACAATCCAGTTCGTCTACCACGAGAGAGAAGAAAAGATGACACAACTCGCTGACCAGTCAACACAATCCGAATCCCAGCACGATCGCCGGCAGCTCACCGAGGCTTGGTCTGCAGTCACCGACAGCCTTGCGACATTCGGTTCGACCGCTGCCGCTACCGGATCGCCGCTGGACAGCGCCGAAGGTGTACGGCACGCACTTCGTCTGTTCGGATACCTCGCCGAGATGAACATCGAGCGCCAAGACGTGCTCCGGCCTGAACTCTTCACCCTGATGTCACCGATGCGAAAGTTCTGGGGAGACGGCATCGACGTCGACTACTGGACTGCGATGATCGACCCCAACGAGACATACCGTATTCACGGTAACCGTGGCACAGTGCCGTACGTCGCCGTCCTCGCCAATCGCGTCGGCGCGTCTGGGACCGACAGGGTCGCCGACAACATCGTCATCGACGACAAGGTGTGTGACGCGGACGGCAACTTCGAGATCTTCGTCGCACAAGAGCTGGAGGGGCGCAGCGGCATTCGGCTGGATGAGCGCTGCTTCGACGTAGTAGTGCGTGTGTATCACAAGACGCGTAACACGGAGATCGATCCTGTTCTCCACATCGAGCGCCTCGGTCCGCCGCCTGGTGCACGCCCCGATCTCGACACGGCGTGGCTGACCCAGCGCCTCACGAAACTTGCTCGTGGCATGGACGTGAGCCTTCGACGCAGTCTTCAGCTCATCGAAACACTCAGTCAGTCTCCCAACGAGATTCGCGTGACCTCGGAGCAGCGAGGGTGGGGAGACTTCTACGGCACCAGCTCCAACCAATACGTTGCCGGCTGGTGGTCACTGAAAGACGCTACTGCCGTGGATATTACATTCACTCTCCCGGACTGCACCTACTTCGGAGTGATGCTGTACAACCACTGGTTCGAGTCCTTCGAGTACCGCGACCACACCGTCAACCTCAACGACGCACACTTCGAACGCAATGACGATGGAACGGTGACGATCCGAATCGGGGGAGCAGAAGGTGACAGAAACCGACTGAACCCCTGCAACCACACCGAAGGAATTCTGTTGGCGCGCTGCCTGGAGCCCGCTGAGGATGTCACTTCGCCTCATGTGGAGATCATTCGATGACCGACGAAGTAGACCTGCCGTTGGCAGGTGTCCGAGTAGTGGAGATCGGTCAGCTGATCGCAATACCCAGCGCCGGGCAGCAGTTGTCCGACCTCGGTGCGGAGGTCATCAAGCTCGAGCCCCCCGGCGGTGAACCGGCCCGACAAATCGACGCCGACTACGCGCGCGGCATCTTCTACGGGTACAACCGTGGAAAGCGTTCAATCTGCCTCGACCTCAAAGACTCCGCCGATCTGCAGCGAGCTCGGGATCTGATCGCATCGAGCGACATCTTGCTGCACAATCTTCGCCCGGGAACCCTCGATCGATTGGGATTCTCCTCTACCGAACTCCAACGCCTGCGACCGGAAATCATCGCCGTCTCGGTGAGCGGGTACGGGGCGGAAGGCCCGTCCGCCACCCGCGCGGGGCTCGACATCGCTGCGCAAGCAGAGAGCGGACTGATGTCGGTGACGGGTGAGGCGGATAGCCCACCACAACGTGTGGGCGCACCGGTCATAGATCATGCAACGAGCTACGTTGTCGCTCAAGCGGTACTGGCAGCGCTACTGCGGCGCGAACGCACCGGCAGGGGCTCCTCCGTCCGAGTTTCCCTGCTGGACGTCGCAATCCACTTGCAAACCGCCAACTGGATCGAGTGGCAGGTATCCGGAAAGCCCATGAGTCGCAAAGGGAACGGACAACCGAGCGTCGCACCGGCGGCAGACGTCTTTCGTGCCGTCGACGGCGAGCTGGTGATCAGCGGATACCAACCGCAAGCCTGGATTGAACTGTGCAAGGCAATCGACCTGCCGGAGTTGGCCGACGACCCGCGGTTCACCACCAACGCGCTGCGCGTGGAAAACCGTGTTGACCTCGTCGCCACGATCGAGAAGCAGCTGTGCCACCGTAGCGCCGCGGAAGCGGTAGAGCATCTCACTGCGGCCGGAGTGGTTGCCGCAGTTGTGCGTGACTACGACCAGGTAATTTGCGCCGACGATGTGATTGCGAACCGTACCTTCATCCCCGGCACCAACGAACATGGCGAACAGTATTTGACGCCTGCCATGCCCTATCGCGCCGAACCTCCGATGGCACGAACTGAACTTTCACAGGTTCCGGCCTTGAACGAGTGGACAACATCGACGCGCTGAATGCGCCGTTCGGGTCGAAATTGACTTTGCACCAACGCAACTGACAAACAGATAGCCATGCACCATCGAGGAGATGTCCAGTGCTGACCACCGCATTTACCGAGACATTCGGAGTTCGCCACCCAATCGTGCAGGGCGGCATGCAATGGGTGGGGAGAGCAGAACTCGTAGCGGCAGTTGCAAACGCCGGCGCGCTCGGCATGCTCACTGCCCTGACACAGCCGACACCTGACGATCTTGCCCGAGAAATATCCCGAACGCGCGAGCTCACCGATCAATCTTTCGGGGTCAACCTCACAATTCTCCCGACGATCACACCTCCGCCCTACGATGAGTATCGCAACGTGATCATCGACTGCGGAGTGAAAGTCGTCGAGACAGCTGGATCGTCTCCCGCGCCCCATCTGCCGCACTTTCACGGCGCAGGCATCAAGGTTCTCCACAAGTGCACCAGCGTCCGCCACGCGGTCAAAGCCCAGGCCCTCGGTGTCGACGGCATCAGCATCGACGGGTTCGAATGTGCCGGGCATCCAGGGGAAGACGACGTACCGGGTCTCGTCCTCATCGCTGCAGCAGCAGAGCGGATCAGCATTCCCATGATCGCGTCCGGTGGATTTGCCGACGCGCGAGGATTGGTGGCCGCCCTGGCGCTTGGCGCCGACGGCATCAACATGGGCACTCGGTTCATGTGTACCGAGGAGTCCCCGATTCACCACAACATCAAGCAGGCGATAGTCGCTGCCTCGGAGGTCGACACGGAACTGATTTTCAGGTCACTACGCAATACCGCACGGGTAGCACGCAACAGCATCAGCCAAGAAGTTGTCGAAATCCTCTCCAGTGGTGGCAAATTCGAAGACGTTCGACATCTTGTGGCCGGTGCGCGGGGCCGAGCGGTGTTCGACAGCGGCGACCAGGAGGCTGGCATCTGGACGGCTGGCACTGTGCAAGGATTGATTCACGACATCCCCACAGTGGGTGAATTGGTGGAACGAATTGTCACAGAGGCCGAAGCACTGATTGCGGGTCGGCTTGCCGATCTCCTGGACCCTGTCAGCGCTTGACGCTGTCCGAACCCACTGGGCGCTACCGTCGGCCAGTTCTTCGCGAATGCCCCTGCCGTCACGCTCGCCGACCCGCATGCCGCCTACACCTCGTCCTCGATGCGTCGTGCGGTGACGACAAGCCCTTCCGGATCGCCTCGCGGCTTCTTATCGCCACTCGATCGTTTCGGGTGCATCCAGACGATCATTGACGTCGGGACGAGGAACGCATCGGAAGGAGCCACGAGACTGACAATCGCGCCACCGTCCTTGAGGACCATGCGGTATCCAGTCGGTTCTCGAGGACGGTGGCAGGGAGCGTCGAACAGCATCACCGTGATCTGCTCCTCGATGACACCTTGCGCATGCAAATAACGTAGTACCTCCATTCCCGGACCCACGGTCGACGGACGATGGAGAGCTAAGACTCATGTCGCGTGGTGCATGGCCAAACACCTTGATAGGTAGGCATCCACACGACTGTGCAGCTATTCGTCGTCATCGAAGGCCCGAGTTGGGTATCAGATGAAGGCGGACAACGGTTCTCGGCTACTTCAGGGAAGCAGAGCCGTGGAACCCATGCGAATCGCACCAGTCGGGCCCGGATGACGGAATGCTCGTCGACGCGCTACGCTGCCCCTAACCCGACACGACCACAGATCCGAACACCATGACCGCATCGGCCGAACCGACACCTGACGACGTGGTGTCGGCCGCAAAAGCGCTGCACGCGCTCACCGCGATACCGGACCACTCACCGCGGTGGTCGAACACGGCAGAACCGACTCAATGGACTGCGACGCACACGATCGAGCACATCAGCGACGCGCTGCTCTTCTACAGCGGACAGGTAGCGAGACGGGCCGACGCCAAACTACAGGTCCTGCGCGACGGTCGCGATGCCCCCGTATCCGAGCATCTCGACAACGTCCTTTCGTCCGCACATGTACTCGCCGCTCTGCTCCGCGACCTCGCGGAGGAACGTGCGTTCCACCCCAGCGGAGCAGCTGACGCGCCAGGGTGGGCTGGCATGGCTGTCACCGAAATACTGGTTCACGGCACCGACGCAGCACGTGCCGTGGGTGTCGGGCTGATTCTTCCCGAAAATGTTTGTGCGAGAACAGTGTCGCGGGTTTTTCCCTGGATCGATCTGACTTTGGGCAGGGCGCCCGAGTTACTGCTGGCCATCGCCGGCCGATTCTCCATCGACGGCGTTCACTCCGATCCCGATTGGTGGTGGCAATCCGCTCCGCTCGTCGAATGGGACGGCCTCCCCAGGCGTCGCGATGTCAAACCGGGGTGGGCCTGACACTTACCTGACCCCGCTCATGCCGTCGACCGAAGCGGTCCCCTCACTCGCGTGCAGCCCGATCGTGGCCGGCGTAGGGTCTTTGGTTCGCTGACCACGAGCTGAACTCTGAGTTCAACAGCAGCCGTGGATGACCCGACAATCACGGAAATCGATTCGCAATGGCCACGATGATTTCATCGGGCGCGTGCTCCTGGATGAAATGCCGTGCATGAGGTAGTTCGACGACGTCAAGGTCGGTGAACGTCTCGCGTATCCGCGGGATACACGCTTTCGGACGGAACACCCTATCCCGCATCCCCCACACTGCAAGAGCCGGTTTGTCCCCCAGCAGCGCGGGCACGTCCTGGGCGAGTTGGGCCAACTGTGTTCGTGCGGCACGGATTTCCTTGGGCATGACCGCGAGTCCACGCCGCGATTCCTCTGTAGGTTGCACATTGCGATAGTGGTCAGCCTCCTCCTCGGTTAACGTGCGGCCAAGTTCCCCGAGCAAGAAACGCTCCACAAGGAGATTCTGCTCGAGTATCCGGCGTTGCATGGGTCGGCTACTCATGATCACGCTGAATGCTTGATTGGCCAGTGGCTCGATCGGCCAGAACACCGTGTTGCCAAGCACGATCCCTCTGACTCGATCTGCCCGCTCAGTTGCCGTGCCCAGCCCGATAGGTCCACCCCAGTCCTGCCCCATCAAGACAAAGCCGTCCAATTGAAGATGGTCGATCAGTTCACCTAAAATCGTCGTGTGCTGTGAAATTCTGTATCCGAAATTGTGCGGCCGCTCGGACAACCCGAAACCCAGGTAGTCCACCGCAATGCACCGGTACCGGTCGCGCAGCCCCGCCACGACTTTCCGATAGAGGAAACTCCATGTAGGGGAGCCGTGGCAGAACACAATCGGCGGACCCGTCCCCTCGTCGATGTAGTGAACTCGACCGGCAGACGAGTCGAACCAGCGCGACTCGAACGGGTACACAGTCTTGTCTGGAACGAAATCGATCATCACGTGGTGCCTCCTTGTCCGACCTATCTCCCCATGTCGCGCAATAGACCCAGCGCGTATTCGAATATCACGCACGACATTCTCGCTACACCTGTAGCAGCAGCATGTTTGCTACGCTACACCTGTAGCATCGAATCGTGTCTACACAAGCGGCTGGCAGCCATGACCGTCGAGAGCTGATCGCCAACAGCGCCATTCGTGTCATTGCCCGTGACGGAGTTCGCGCGCTCACTCACCGAGTGGTCGATATAGAAGCCGGAATCCCCCAGGGCGCGACCTCGCACCATGCAAGAACTCGACTCGCGCTCCTCGAACTCATCGTCAACACCCTTGCCGAACGCGCGATAGCTGACGCCAAACAAGCTGCAGCCTTTCTCAATGCAACGGCACAAGGTGAGCACCAACTGAGCATTTCTGATCTGGCAGGCGTGATCACCGAACTTGTCGAGACACTTTCGGACCGCCGCGACGACATGAAGGCGCGCTACGCCCTTGTTCTCGAACTCGGTGACGAACCACTGCTTCGAAGAAAGCTGACAACACAGTCCGAGGTTCACTCCATAAGCCGAGAAGTGACAGCGATACTTTTCGACAGAGCAGGTCTGCCGAGTTCCGACGAACGAGTCGACGAGTTGATCACCCTCACGGATGCGCTGGTCTTTCACCGAACGATCATCCAAGAGAACACATCCCCTGAATCCATCCTCGCCGCCTATTTGCGAGGCATAGCCTTCCCGCCGGAGATTCGTGCGACCCGATCGACGTAACCGAGGCGCCTTAGACCGACCCGTCGTCGATTTTCCGCCACGGACCAATGCCTACCAGGACTAATGGAGCCGAATTCGCACAAATGCCGGTGCCAAGACCTATGACCGTGTAGTCGTGCTTCCGCTCGCAGGATTACGTCAACGACAGAAGGCCGTAGGTTCCGGATCTACTTAGCCCGATCGGCCTGTACTTTTCGACAACCTCCGCGCCATTCACCACCGAATTTCCTGGCGATGATGGCGTTTTCAGCAACTGAACAGGCGTAGTGGATGCGGTGAGGTCCCGGCCTTCAGATTGGAAGCCCGGGAGCACTTGGTATCCCACGGTCCTCACAGCCCTTGTCACTACTGGTTGGTGGGTTGAAATGTGTTCGTCGTATGGCCACGAATCGCGTCGGCATCCGACTGAGACCGGTTCTCTGGTGCAGGTTCTGTGCCCACCTGAACACCGTGTCGGCACGGTAGCCATGTTTCGTGACCCGACGGCGAGGCGTCTGGTGAAATGCCGCAAACCGAGATCTGCCTCGCAGCACAATCAACCACACCGCGAGCGAACTCAGCAGCACCAGAAGATAGTTCGCCTGTTTGGCGCGCGGCACGTCGACCAAGCAACGGTCAATCTGCTGCCACCACGAACCAGCTGGATCAACCCGCGGCATACCTCGCGATAATTGTTCACCTCAGTGCCGCTGTTCCGACCAAGGAAAGTTCGAGGCGCTTCTCCACGGCGAAGTCGATGCATGTCGCGCCGCCGACACCATTCACCTGAGTGCCGGGAAGGGTGCGCACTGGATTCGGCGTCCGTCACCAGAGTGCCAGTGATGGCTACAGCCCCAGTACTCAACCCAGGCGTCATCACGCAGCTGTTCCCGAAATTAGGCAATCGGCGGTTAGGTAATTCGACCTTTTGGGGATCGAATCCACCGTAACCGATTCTCGCCCTCCACTGGAGATGCAACGGCGCGCCGCCGAGAGCCATGAGGATTTCTGAAAAACTGCAGATCAAGTCAGTATTGACGCCCACGGACTAACCTCGCCCTCTGGTTCCACTGGCAAAAAGACAAACGATTGTGGCGTGCGCCACAAATCTCCTATAGGGTAACCACTGTTAGCCTGCGACGGGGTGCGAGACATTTCCCAGCGCCGGATCCACGCTCTATCCCACTCCTGAACAGACCGAGCGAGAGCTGAGCGCTCTTGACGACGTCGTGGTGGATTGAGGATCAAGAAAGAAAGATGGTATTGCCGTGCAGTCATCACTTGTCTCTCTGCCGTCCATGGAGAGAGTCCGCATTGGCGCTCCGGTCGCGGAGGCCGCGGCCCAGGAAGCAGAGTTGCTCGGGGCGAACCGAGTCTTCGTCGTATGTAGCGGGACGCTCAACTCGCAGACCGACGAGATCGCTCGGGTGATCGAGGCATTGGGTGATCGATTCGTGGGACTGTTCGATGCGGTTCGACCTCATGTACCGCGCGAAGACGTCATTGCTGCCACCCGAGTTGCTGCCGACGCCGATCCGGACATGCTGTTGTGCGTGGGCGGCGGATCGGCGACGGACCTGGCGAAGATCCTTGCAATCACTCTGGAGCACGGAGTTCGCGAGGCGTCGCAAATGGACGCCTACCACCTGCAGGTCAATCCCGACACATCGGTGACCGCCCCCACCTTCTCCGCCCCGAAGATCCCGGTAGTGGTGGCGCCCACGACCCTGGCGGGAGGTGAGTTCAACGCGTTGGCCGGGTCGACGGATGAGACGAGCAACGTCAAAGAGGGTTACTTGCATCCGGCGATGACCCCGAAGGCTGTCATCCTCGATCCTGCACTCACGCTGCACACTCCGGAGTGGCTGTGGCTGTCGACCGGGGTTCGCGCACTGGACCACGCCTTCGAGACCCTGGGCTCACTCGAATCGAACGGGTACTACGACGGGATGGCGATGAATGCCATACGACTGCTCTCCGAAGGACTCGTCCGAGTGAAGGAGAACACCGACGACGTGGATGCGCGGCTGATGTGCCAGGTCGGTGCGTGGTCGTCAATGGTCGCGATCGTCGCAGGCCTCGACATGGGCGTCAGCCATGCCGTCGGGCATGCACTCGGCGGTTCGTTCAACGTCCCACACGGGTACACCTCCTGCGTCATGGCGCCCTTCGCGCTCGAGTACAACCGCGAAGTCAACGAGCATCGCCAGGCGCTGATCAGTGCGTCCTTGGGTGCGCCGCAAACGCCCGCACACGAGTTGGCGGACTCGCTCATCCGGCGGCTCGGCATGCCGAGATCGCTGGGAGAAGTCGGGCTGACCGAAAACGACCTCCCCAGTCTGGCTACGTACACGTTCAAGGACATCTGGTGCGGGACCAATCCGAACCCCATCGCGAATCCGGATGCTTTGGTTCCTTTGTTGCGGCGGGCACTCTGATCGAGCTCGAAAACAAGTGATCCCCCTCCACGTCGGGTGGAGGGGGATCACTTGTTTTCGGGCTGAACGGGCGTAACCGTCAGCTGGGCGTACCGCCGTTACCACTCTGCGTTCCGGGACGGTGACGGAGAATTCCGACGACGATGTAATCCACGTAGGTTGCCACCAGCGCCTCGATATCGTGGTCGTCTCGAAGCCACCAGCTCACGCCATTCATGAGGTCGAGCACCGCAACAGCCGCACGCTGTGGGTCGGCGATCTCGAACTCTCCGGCGCGGACCCCGGCAGCAATCACATCGCGCACACGCCTCTGGTAGTACTTGCGGTACTCGAGCACCCTCATACGGTGTTCGTCGGTAAGCGCCGAGATCTCTCGTAGGCTTACCAGATGCTCGACCCTGTTCATCGCCAAATACCGCAGATGAACATCGATCAGCGAGGTGAGTCGCTCGACCGGAGTTCCAGTCTCGTCGAGGACAAGTAGATGCTCCTCGACCGGGTCCCGAGTCATCTTGAGCGCGATCGCGTAGAGGATCTCCTCTTTCGAGGTGAAGTGGTTGTAGAGGCTCGCGCCCTTGATTCCCACCGAATCTGCGATGCCACGCATGCCTGCCGAGTGGTAGCCCTGATCAGCGAAGTATTCGGCCGCCGCGGCCAGTATGTCGTCACGTCTGCTTGGAAGCCCTTCAAGCCGTGGTCGACCGGATCCGGGTGTCGCGCTGCTGGCAGGATCGATGTTCAGCGTTTCAGTCCTTTGCATACAGGCGGCGTAGTTCTCTCTTGAGCAGCTTCCCCTGAGGGTCCGTGGGCAGCTCATCCACAATCTTGATCGCCTTTGGAACCTTATAGCCTGCGAGCACGGTCTTGCAGTGGTCTCGCAACTCCTGGCCGGTGAGGTCGCTGCCGTCTATGACGATGACGAAGCCTGTGACCGCCTCGGACCAGTATTCGTCCGGAAGTCCCACGACGGCGGCGCGCGACACCTCGGGGTGGGCTTGTAGTACGCGCTCGACCTCCTGCGAGGACACGTTGTAGCCGCCCGTCTTGATCATGTCCTTGCTGCGATCGAGGAAGAACATGTTGCCCTCCGAATCGCGACGTACGATGTCGCCGGTGTGGACCCAACCACCGTCGAGGACAGCGGCGGTCTTCTCGGGATCCTTGTAGTAACCCAGCATCACCGACGGCGTGCGACAGAGGAGTTCACCTCGCTCTGCTTCATTTCCGTCGGCATCGACCACCTTGACCTCGAGATGGCCTACAGGCTTGCCGATCCAGGTCGGATCCTGATCGGGAATGTCCTCGAGTCGCTTGAACCAGCCGACGGAGCCCAACTGCGTCAACTCGGACTGACCCCAGTAGGTGCCCCACACCGATGCGGGCGCCGCGTGGTGCCATGCGTCCACCGTTCGCGGCGAGACCTGACCTCCATAGGTCAGGCAGCGCTGGATGGTCCCGACAGTCTCAGGACCGAAGTCAGGATGATCTGCGAGCGAGATGAAGAACGTCGGGGTTTGAGCCAGGACGGTGATCTGCTCCGCTTTGATCATGTGCAAAGCGTCGGCAGGCGCGAGGCTGGCCGGGAGCACGAGCGTCGCTCCCAATAGCAGGAGCGAGGTCAGGGAGCCGATTCCGGCAATAGTGTGGAATGGCATGACGTAGAGCCAGACGTCATCGTCCAGGCATCGCAGTCCCCATGTGTACGCAGGTGCGGTGGAGACCAGGTAGTTGCGATGCGGCAGCATGACGCCCTTCGGAGCCGCCTCGGTTCCACTGGTGTACACGATCATTGCGAGATCGTGCTCGTCGACATCGCAATCCGGCTCTGTCGGCGACGAGGACTCGAGGAGTTGATCGAAGCAGTGGCCGCCGAACTCGTCCGTGCTGTCGAGAACAATGATTTCGGGGCGGGTACCGAGTCCCGCCAGCGCTTCTTCCAGTACCGGCAGGAATTCCGCGGCCACGACCACAACCGCGGGCTCGAGGTGCCCGATCTGTTGAGCCACTTCGTTCGGTCCGAAAAGGACATTGATGCCGGAGTACACCGCCCCTACTTTGAGAGCACCGTAGTAGGCGACGATTGACTCCACGCGATTGCGGGCCATCACGGCGACCCGGTCACCGCGGGAAACACCGAGTCCGAGGAACATATGGGATGCCCGGTTGGCATCCTGATTGAGCGCACCGTAGGTGGTCACGGTGCGTCGACCACCTGGGGCATACGACACGATCGCCGGCTTCGAGTATCGACTCTGCGAGTGGCGGCGTAGCTGGTCGCCCAACGTCGCTCGCCCTAGCGGTGACGACTGGGTCGCTGTGAGGGATCGGACAAGCGGACCTGAACTCCGTCGCACATCAGTGGCATCCGATTCGACACTTGTCGACAGATCCATGGTTCCTCAACTTCCTGAATGCTTACCGCGGTTAGTATGATGTGGCTCATACTGTCATCGGCATCCACGCGGGTCAAGCAGAGTTTCCAAGCAACAATGGGAATATCGAAATCACACTTGGTTGTGTCGCTAACGACTGTTAGCCTGCATGACATGACTATCGTCACTGACCTGGACCGTGACCACCTGCGTTCGGCGGTGTTACGGGGCAACGTTCCGACCATGCTCGCCGTGTTGCTGGAGCTGACCGCCGATGAGCGGTGGGTGGCACCCCGCTATCAACCCACGCGCAGTCGGGGCATGGATGACAACTCCACGGGAGGACTTCCGGAGGAAGTTCAGTCCGAAATCCGGAGCGCGTTGATCGACGCAGTGGAACGCTGGTGGACGCTGGACGAGCCGTCCCGGCGGACACTGGACAGCTCGGAAGTCGAGCGAATCCTCAACTTCACCTGCAGCGAGACCGTGCCGCCGGACTTCGCGCCGATGATGGCGGAGATAGTCAATGGTCCGCAGATCAAGCCTGCCACCACCAAGTGCGACGAGCGACTCCACGCCATCGTGATCGGAGCCGGCATCGCGGGGATGCTGGCCTCCGTCGAGCTCACCCGCGCTGGAATCCCTCACGTGATCCTGGAGAAGAACGACGACGTCGGCGGATCATGGTGGGAGAACCGCTATCCGGGCGCCGGAGTTGATACACCGAGCCACCTTTACTCGATCTCGTCGTTCCCTCGTAACTGGTCGACCCACTTCGGCAAGCGCGACGAGGTTCAGGGATATCTCGAGGACTTTGCGGAGGCCAACGACATCCGGCGCAATGTCCGCTTCCGCCATGAGGTGACGCGCGCCGAGTTCGAGGAGTCGAAACAGAGTTGGCGTGTGTCCGTCCAGCGACCAGGTGAGGCGCCGGAGACCCTCGAGGCTCCCATCCTGATCAGCGCGGTCGGTCTGCTCAATCGTCCCAAGATCCCGCATCTACCGGGAATCGAGACCTTCCGTGGTCGCCTCTTCCACTCCGCCGAGTGGCCGAACGAGCTCGACGATCCCGAGTCGCTCCGCGGAAAGCGAGTGGGCATCGTCGGTACCGGAGCCAGTGCTATGCAGATCGGCCCGGCCATCGCGGATCGTGTCGGATCGCTGACGATCTTCCAGCGCTCACCACAGTGGATCGCACCGAACGACGACTACTTCACGACCATCGACGACGGCGTCCACTGGCTGATGGACAACATCCCCGGCTATCGCGAGTGGTACCGGGCGCGTCTGTCGTGGATCTTCAACGACAAGGTGTACTCGTCCCTCCAGGTCGACCCCGACTGGCCAGAGCCGAGCGCCTCGATCAATGCGACCAACCATGGTCATCGCAAGTTCTACGAACGCTATCTCCGCGATCAGCTGGGTGATCGAACAGATCTGATCGAGGCATCTCTTCCGGACTACCCGCCCTTTGGTAAGCGAATGCTGCTGGACAATGGCTGGTTCACGATGCTTCGTAAGCCCGACGTCACACTGGTGCCCCACGGAGTCGACGCCCTGACACCTTCTGGACTCGTCGACACGAACGGCGTCGAGCACCAGCTGGACGTCATTGTCATGGCGACGGGTTTCCACAGTGTGCGCGTTCTTTACCCGATGGACATCGTCGGTCGATCCGGCCGGTCCACCGGAGAAATCTGGGGCGAGCACGACGCGCGTGCCTACCTGGGAATCACAGTTCCTGACTTCCCCAATTTCTTCGTCATGACCGGACCGAACACCGGCCTGGGACATGGGGGGAGCTTCATCACGATCCTGGAATGTCAGGTCCGCTACATCATGGATGCCTTGAAGTTGATGCAATCGGAAAACCTCGGCGCGATGGAGTGCCGGGCCGAGGTCAACGATCGATACAACGAGGCCGTCGACCGACAGCACGCACAGATGGTCTGGACCCATCCGGCAATGGAGAACTGGTACCGAAACCCGGACGGTCGCGTCGTGTCGGTCCTTCCATGGCGGATCAACGACTACTGGGCCATGACCTACCGAGTCGACCCGGCAGATTTTCGTACCGAGCCGGCACGCTCCGAGTCGGTCCCGACTCCGACCGCGCGAGGGTGATCATGCAGGACGAAGCCACCGGCGGAGTGCACGGCGGGCCGCTGTCGGGTATCCGGGTCATTGAAATGGAGGCCATAGGGCCGCTACTGCACGCCGGTCTGATGTTGGCAGATCTTGGCGCCGATGTCGTGCGCATCGTGCGCCCCATCTCGATGGGAGCAGATGACGGAATCGACGATGCGAATGCGGGGATGCTCCGAGGGCGGACCGAACTCACTGCAGATCTGACCAAGACCGAAGATCTCGCCAAGGTGCGCAGGCTGATCGGCCGAGCGGACGTCCTGATGGAGGGCTCTCGGCCCGGCACGATGGAGAAGCTCGGCCTGGGCTCCGAGATCTGCCTGCAGGACAATCCGGGGCTGATCTACGGCCGAATGAGTGGCTGGGGCCAGAAGGGACCGATGGCCCGAGAAGCCGGGCACGACCTGAACTACCTTGCGCTTTCGGGCGCGCTCGAACAGCTCGGACCGGCTTCCGGGCCGCCGTCACCGCCGCTGAACTACGTCGGGAACTTCGGCGGCGGATCGATGTTCCTGCTCGTAGGAGTACTTGCCGCGCTGCACGAAAGAGAACGCACTGGCCGAGGCCAGGTGGTGGATACAGCGATGGTCGACGGCGCCAGTTCGTTGACTGCGCTCGTCCGATCGTGGCAGCATGCCGGCCGCTGGTCAGCCCGTCGTGGAACCAACCTCCTCGACGGATCTGCCCCGTTCTACCGCGCGTACGAGTGCGCAGACCACAGGTACATGGCGGTAGGGGCCCTCGAAGACGTGTACTACGACCGCTTCGTGTTCGGACTCGGATTGGATCCCGCCTCATTGCCGAATCGCTGGGACCAATCGACCTGGGACGACTTGTCCGAACGCTTCGGCAGAACCTTCGCCACACACGATCGCGACGCCTGGGTCGAGGTCTTCGACGGCCTGAACGCTTGTGTCACACCCGTGCTCACACTCCACGAGGCAACACTCCACGACCATGCAATACAGCGGACGGCCTTCGTCGATGCAGGAGGCTTTTCGATGCCCTCCGCCGCACCACGGCTGGACTCGTCACAGGGAGCAGCCCCACCACGGAGAAACGACGAACTGGACGCAACCGTGTCGCGATGGGAGATTGCCTCAGAGCACCTCGGGGGCAATTCCACTCGACATCGGTCCACTCGCATGGCTGTTGGTCCACAGACGTGGTGAGCGAGAGAACCGATGGCGCCAGGCGGGCTACGATTTCGGTATGCGCAGGCTGGCTGGATCGTTCGATCGTGACCTCCCCGGGTTGCCGCGTGGCCGCGGCCGACTGGCTGTGGACGAGGTCCAAGACGCGCAACGCGATCGCATTCTGCGTGCGGTGATCTCGTCGACGGCGGAGAAGGGGATCGCCTCGACCACGATCGCCGATGTCGTCGGGCGTGCCAGGGTGTCTCGTCAAGCTTTCTACAAGCAGTTCGAGAGCAAAGAAGCGTGCTTGATCGCGGCGATCGACGCCGGCATCGAGGTGATCGTCTCCAACATCACCTCGACACAAAGCTCGACCGCCAATTTATCTCTACACGAACAGCTTTCGGCTGTCATCGAGAAGTATCTCGAGACGTGTTCGTCCGAACCGGAGTTCGTGCGAGCCTGGGTGGTGGACCTACCTGTGGCCGGCCCGGCCGGGGTGGCGAAGCGCAACGAGTACGTGGAACTGCTCGCCGATGCATTGCTCGTCGGCTACTCGTCCAAGTCTTCAGAAGCCCCGGGGCGTGAAGTGTTTCTCGCGGCGATCGGCGGTTGCAACGAGTTGTTCTACCGCCAGGTGGTTGACGGGTCGAATTCGTACATGAATCTTCATGCGCCGATCATGTCCTTCCTTGAACGGGTACTGGATCTCTCGTCCAACCCTTCGTAGTCCGGTGTTGACAAGCCAAGGGTAGATCGCCATGCTCATTCATAAGTACTGCTACGTACTTATGAACGAGGAGTGGTCATGCGAATTACGAGTGGACTGACACAGAGTCCGATCGCACCGCCCGGCCGGGTAGCGATCCGTCCGCGGCGAGTCGATTTCGACTGGGAGAAAGCGCCTTTGGTGTGGTTGCCGAACGAGCCGATCGCCTCATACCTCCTCAGCTCGATGAACCTCGTCATCCCGGAGGGCGAACGGATGATGATCCAGGCCTTCGAGCAGGCCCTCCCGGACGTGCACGACGAGAAGCTTCGCGAGGACATGCTCGGTTTCATGGGTCAAGAACTGCTGCACGCAGAGGCGCATGACGAGGTCATGAATCAGGTGTTCACACGGCACGGGATCGACCCGGCCCCGTTCAACCGCCAGATGCAGTATTTCTTCCGTAGAACTTTGGGCGTCGGTGACGACCCCGATCCGCGGGCCATCCGGCAGCGTCTGATCGAGCGTCTCGGGATTTGCGCGTCTTCGGAGCATATGTTCGCGTTCGTGGGCGACTGGGCGTTGAACGCGGACTTGGAGAAATTCGGCGCGGATCCGCAGATGCTTGACCTCTATCGGTGGCATGGGGCCGAAGAAGTCGAGCATCGTGCCGTGGCACACGAGGTCGCCACGTACTTCGGAGTCGGCTACTTTCGCCGCTGTATCTCCATGATCATCACGTGGCCAATCTTTTTGGGGTGGTTGCTCCGTGCTGCGATGTATCTGAGTCGCAACGACCCCAACACGCCGAACATCGGTTATCCACGATTGCTACTGGAATTCGTCCGCGCCGGACGCCGCGGACTGGTGCCTGGTGTATCGAAATGGTTCTGGAGCGGTGTGTCGACGTTCGTGCCGGGATTTCACCCCGACAGTGTGGGGTCCACCGCCCAGGCCCTCGCCTACGTCGCGCAATCGCCAGCGGCCAAGCGGGTCAACACATGACACCCAACGCGCCCGAACTCACACAGCGGTGGCCGGCCCCCCGCGAGATCCCGGTCGACCTACGTCGCGGCAAGCGCCGCGACTCGATTCTGCGCATTCTGGACGTCCTGGTCTCCACGCAGGTCAAGTTGGCGGTCTTGATTCATCGCGACGAGCCACCGGAAAACCGGATCGACGAGTACAAGACAACGCTCACGGTGTCGGAGCGCACGACGGTGGCCACCGACAACGACGTGGTCAGTCTCGAACTGCGAGCACCTGACGGCAGCGACCTCGAACGGTGGTATCCCGGGGCACACCTCGACCTGTACCTGCCCTCGGGACGGATACGTCAGTACTCGCTGTGCGGCGATCCCGCCGATCGACGCTGCTACCGGATCGCGGTACGCCGGATTCCTGATGGTGGCGGCGGATCGAACGAGGTGCACGACGAGTTGCCAGTCGGTACCGTCGTCGGCGTTCGCGGTCCACGCAACGCATTCGGGTTCGTCGAACCCGGGCGAATCGAGCGCGCGAAGCGCGTTCACTTCGTGGCGGGTGGCATCGGCATCACACCGATACTGCCGATGGTCCGCGAGGCGGAGCGCATGGGCCTGGATTGGTCGCTGATGTACGTCGGTCGCGAGCGCCGCACACTACCGTTCCTCGAGGAATTGTCGCCGTTTGGTGATCGGGTCACCATCCGCACCGACGACGAATACGGCCTACCCGCAGCGAACGATCTTCTCCCGCCGAATGTCCGCAGCGGCGACGCGATCTACTGTTGCGGTCCCGTCCCGATGATGGACGTGATCACAGCTAGTGTGCGCAACGAGCCCGGTGTGGAAGTGCACGCCGAACGCTTCTCCGCCGCACCGGTCGTCGATGGACGACCCTTCCGCATCCAACTGACTCGCACCGGTCAGGTCATCGATGTCGCCGCCGACCAGACCGCACTGGACGCGGTGCTGCGTGTGAACCCGAAAGCCCCCTATTCATGTCGTCAGGGCTTCTGCGGCACCTGCATGGTCCACGTCAGCGACGGCGACGTCGATCATCGTGACAATTCGTTGAGCCCAGCCGAGCGCGCCGCCGGCAAGATGCTCCTGTGCGTTTCGCGGAGCAACAGTCCCTGCCTGACGGTCACCACATGAATCCACCGATGAGAAAACACAATTCCAGACAACCGGAGTACCTGTTGAACGACGATCAACTGACATCGCGGGTGGTGGACCTGCTGATCGCACTGGAAGAAATGGACGCCGATGCCGTGCGCGCACTCGTCGATCCCGACATCGAATGGCGCAATACCGGCCTGCCCAGCGTGCGTGGAAGCAAACGCGTCGAACTGGCGCTCACGATCGTCTCTCGCCTGATCACCAGGTACGAGGTCGTGGAAGTGCTCACGATGACCACCGACCACAACACCGTGTCCTCCCGGCGACGAGAGATCATCCGCATCGGATGGTTTGCCATGCACCTCGACGTAGACGGCCACTACACATTCGCAAACGGCCTGCTTCGCATTTGGGACGACCGCTTCTCCTACCGCCGACTGCTCCGCGGATTGCGATTCGGCCCAACCACCTGAAGTAGCGACGTTTTGTGTCGCATTTTGCCGGGGAGTCCTCACCAGATGCTGAAATCTCCCCCTGCAGCTTCTCGACTGCATCCTCGGTTCAGGAGTTCGGCCGCTGGTGCGGAGAACTCTCGCCGAGTCTACGTTCGCGCATGTGACCAGCTCGTTGTTCCTTTGGACTGCAACGGGATTGGATACCGCTGATGGATGCTCGACAATTGTTCGCCCTCGGCGCGCTCGGTACCGGGATGTTGTCGCTGGCCTTGCAGCTGACCCCGCTGTGTCTCGGCGCCGAGGATGCGGAGCAGTACGTCTTTGTTCGCGCCGCCAATGCCACCGCGGTCCTCAGCCTTGCTCTGCTGTCCGCCGCGTTTGTCTTCTGGCCGCCGGCTGGATGACTTTCCGGGCGCAACATGTTCACGAATAATGGAGTTTCGGTGAATCCACCCATAAACCACTACCGCCGGCGATCGGTGGAATCGATCCTCTTCGGCGGAGCCCTTGCAGCACTGCTGCTCTCGGGATGCACGATAAGTTCAGCAGATCCCACTACCGAGGGCAGGCAGTCGTCGAAGATGCCCACCGACTCCGAGCAGATCACCACGGTGATCCGATCTCACCTCGATACCCTCAGTACGACTCGACCGAGGTGCAACGAGAATTGTCGACGGGTCAGGGCATCCAGGGGCCGGTATCGAGCCGACGGTCGACGGGTGCTCAACTGACAAGTAGTTCCGCAACTTTCTTCGAGAGGGCCCCACTAATGCGTATTGGAGTATCCGGCCCGCACGGGACCGGCAAGAGCACGCTGGTCGACGAGTTGTGTGGCCGCCTCGCGGGGCACATTCGGGTCGATGAACCGTATTTCGTGCTCGAAGAGGAGGGGCGCGAGTTCGAGTTTCCACCCTCGGCTGATGATTACCGTGCGCAGCTTCGTCGTTCACTGCGATTGCTGACTACACCTTCTTCTGGTGTTGTATTCGATCGCACGCCGCTCGACTTCCTGGCGTACTTGTCGGCGTGTGGTGTCGATCCGGAGGCAGAAGTCGAGGCGGCGATTGTGAGGTCCGCGCTGTGTACTCTCGACGTGCTGGTTGTGGTGCCGATTACCGTCGAAACAGTGCAGAAGTTGCCTGCGGTGGGGATGCCGGAGCTGCAGCGCGCGGTGAACGACGCGTTGCTGGATTTGGTGTACGCCGATCCGATGCAGGTGTGTGACTCCCTGGTAGTTGTCGAGCTTGACGGCCCACTCCGTGGGCGGGTCGACACGGTTCTCTCGGCTTTGCAGTGACACCGGAATCGTTGAGCTGGGTGCGTTCGAAAGATGCTGGTACTGATCGTTACTCGTGATGATCGACCTGATGAAACTTCGGTTTATGGCTGGCCGGTCTCTAAAATCGCAAGGGATGTACGTCTTCTCGGGTGAGCTGGTGCTGCCGCTCCTTCAGTTTGCCGCCCCGCAGAGCGCTGCTCACCAACGCGCGTTCCCGGGCTCACTCTCTGGCGGAGGGTATCGAAAACAGGCATCTCGTGGCTCAGAGTGAATTCTGAGAGCCGGTTGTCCTGGCGATTTTCGCGAAACCGAGGAAACGGAGTCCAGCGTGACAGTCGCCGCGTACCCATCCCTTCTGTTGCGATTCTCGCTACGGTCGCACTTGTCGTGGCCGGATGATCGTCGGGCTCCGAGACTGATTCGACGAACACCGTAACCGCTCGGCGGCCGCCCAACATCGACATAATCGCTGGTGCTCGCCCCGAATCCCACCACGACCGATTCTTGTCCAACCTTCAGGCGATGGCGGCTGTAGATTCCGATCTATTTGTCAGATCAACCTGCGACTTTCGAAAAACTACGCGACAGTTGGCGCTCAAATTCCGGGCAAAGATGGCCTTTTCGACAGCTGAGAACAATCCACCAGCAGTCGGTCAACACTGCCCCTCTCCCTGGACTCGACGGGATGAAACCGTTAGCAACGGAGCTACGAACGAGGCACGGGGTGTCAGGATTCACCAGTGTGTCGAGGACCGGGAGTGACTGCCGACGGAAACTGTTGACTAGGTTCGAACCTTTCCAGCACCAGGCCCCGACCCGACAGGTGACCTATCGCCATGGTTCTGTGGCAACAGGTGTGGCCGCGACTTCCCACGAGCATTCCGAGCGCTCCAAGGGGCACCCACCACCCCTTACATAATTTGCCAGCGGAGATCGTCCATGTCGTTTCCAACCTCAGCCGTCGTTGATGCCAACAAACACCTACTGGCGCTTTGCAACAACGGCAACATGATATGGTCGGCAACCAACAAAACCGCACACAACGAGATCGCATCAAACGGCGAACAGCTAACGACTGCAACAATATTCAGTCCACGGCAATCCGGGCTCACACCGCTCCGACGCCAACCACACGGGGACGCGGCATCACCGCTTTTCAATCCTGAAACAGCCACCCGAAAACCACCCCCTCACTTAGGGTGTCGGTTTGTCCAACAAGAACACGGACAAACCGCGGCAGGTCGAACTCATCGGTTTCGCCGCCGGGATGATGACGTACTCGATCGACCGGCCGTGTAGTGGGGAGTCTTCACCTTCCCGATCGGAATCGGGCTTGCAGTCAGTACCTATGGATGGCGCTGGGAGGAAAGCGATTCCGGGCCGTCGGTATTGCAGCGACTGCAGAAATTTTCGCCGTCAACCGCATCCGGGACCTCAACGAGGGCCAAGACACCGCCGAACTGACCGTCCGTATCAGCGGCCCGGGTTTGGACACGTTCGACGCTGACTGCGAGGCACCCAAAGGTAACGTGCTACCCCAGGTCGGTGACCGGCGCACGGTGATGGTGAATCCATCCGACCTCACCTTTGCCATCGTCTATGACCATCTTTCCAACAGGACTAGCACCAATCGTCCTTGCTCGATGATCCGTGGTGCTCCACTAAGCCCTCCTCCAAGAACAAGGAGTCCTACTTCACTCCAGGCAGGTCACCTCAAACTCGAAACACTTTGCAATGAAACGAGTTTGAAATGCTCTTCCTACACGGGTAGCGAGTTGGCTCGACTGAGTGCCCTGCTCGTGATCTACCGATACCTGGGCGGAAGCGAGCGACGGACAGTACGCCACAGCCGCGCACGCCGGCAAAGCTACCGTGATTCGGGTATGGCTGTGGCACAACTGTATTCACAACCGAATGTGACCGCCATCGACAAGACATTTTCCAGTCGGTTGTTCAGACTTTTTCAGCGAGAACGTCGAGGTAGCTGATTTCGGGCGGCGCAGCGAAGAGTTCGTCGGCGCGTTCGCCGAGGGCCTTGCCGACCGGACCATTGAGATGTGTCTCGCGGGCAGCTTGGTCCGGGAATGCGTCGATGATGCCGAACGACGAGGGCCCGAACCGCACCGCGAACCAGGGTTTCGTGCCGGGCTCCTGCTCGACGAGCGGCAGTGCCGATCGGAGGAATTCCTCGACCGCTTCTTCCTTGCCGGGCTTCGCTTCAAGTCGGACCAGCAGCGCCTTGGTGGCCATATCGGATCTCCTCTTCGAGGTGGTGAACACTGTCAAGCATCACACCATCCATCGGTTAATGGAAGGTACCCAAACCCACCGTTCGAGGAAACCGATCCCAACCCCCTAGCGATCGTGGAGCCGAAGGAGGAGACTCCATGGTGAGGGAATGCGATGCCTGGATGCAGCCGCAGTTGCGTCGATGGCAGGAAAAATGTTGGTGCGCCGACATTTTGGTGCGGTCTTCACTTCTGCGCCCCGTGGACCTTCCCCGAACAGCACGATTCATTCGGTCGGTCGCTCACGCGTGGACGCCTGCGGCCGACGAGATCAACCGGAAAGCCGCAGCTACAAGACAAGGGAGTGCCGCGATGAAAGCGCTTGTATACGACGGGCCTCGAGAGGTCCACGTCAAGGACGTGCCCGATGCGCGGATCGAGAATCCGACAGATGTGCTGGTGAAGATCACGAGCACCAACATCTGCGGGTCGGATCTACACATGTACGAAGGCCGCACCGATCTGGAGCCCGGAATGGTCCTCGGTCACGAAAACTTGGGCATCGTCGCCGAAGTCGGCAATGCAGTGGTCAAAGTATCGCCAGGGGATCGAGTGTGCTTGCCGTTCAACATCGGCTGCGGCTTCTGCCGAAACTGCGAGGAAGGGTTGACTGCATTCTGCCTGACGGTGCACCCCGATCCGACGATGGCCGGCGCTGCATTCGGTTTCGCGGGGATGGGCCCGTTCTGGGGCGGACAGGCGGAATATCTGCGAGTGCCGTTCGGCGACTTCAACTGTCTGCGACTGCCCGAGGATGCCCAGGACAAGGAAACCGACTACGTGATGCTGTCGGACATCTTTCCCACCGGATGGCATTGCACCCGCCTGGCCGACATGCAACCCGGCGATTCGATGGTGGTCTACGGCGCTGGCCCAGTCGGTTTGATGGCCGCGTATTCGGCGATGATCCAGGGAGCGAGCAAGGTGATGATCGTCGACCGCCACCCCGACCGACTACGCCTGGCCGAAGAGATCGGCGTCGTCCCCATCGACGACTCGAAGGGCGACCCCGTCGAGCAGGTCCTCGAGCAAACCAACGGGAAAGGCGCAGACAAGGGGTGCGAGTGCGTCGGCTATCAGGCACACGACCCGCAAGGCCACGAGGACGCCGCCATGACGATGAACCGGCTCGTGGATTCGGTGCGCTTCACCGGCCACATCGGGGTGGTCGGCATCTTCCTTCCCCAGGACCAGAACGGCCCCGACGAACTCGAGCGCAACGGCAAGATCGCCTTCGACATGGGCAAATTCTGGTTCAAGGGCCAGAAGATCGGCACCGGACAAGCGAACGTCAAACACTACAACCGGCAACTGCGCGACCTCATCCACGAAGACCGGGCAAAGCCCTCCTGGATCATCTCCCACGAACTCCCGCTCGCCGAAGCCGAATCCGGCTACCAGCACTTCGACGCTCGCGACGACGGCTGGACCAAAGTCGTCCTGCATCCCTGACACGGCCAGAACCGAGAGGAGCACAACGATGCCAATGCCACTGCAGGGCAAGCAGATAGCGATACCGACTGCCGACGGGGCCGGAGGAGTAGAAGTCGTAGACGAACAGGTCGCGATCGACGGGAACCTGATCTCGAGCCGCTCGCCCGACGACCTTCCTGCGTTCCGTCAGGCCATCGTCGAGCAGTTCGCGAAGCTCGGGGCAGGTGCGTCATGACCGTGAACCAGACCTCGGTGTCCCTCGACGATGCGCAGCGGGTCATCGCCGCAGGACAGGCCAAAGCCACCGAGATCGAGTCGCCGTCGAACATTGCGGTGGTCGATGCCGGCGGCAACCTCGTGGCTCACGTGCGAATGGACGGTGCCTGGATCGCCAGCATCGACATCTCGATCAACAAGGCGTTCACCGCGCGGGCATTAGACGTCTCGACCGAGGACCTCGCGGCCAACGCGGGCCCGGGCGAGCAGTTCTACGGGATACACGCCTCCAACGGCGGACACATCATGATCTTCACAGGCGGTGTGCCTCTGCGGCACAACGGCCAGGTCGTGGGCGCTGTCGGCGTCAGCGGCGGCACCGGGGAGCAGGACAAGACCGTCGCCGAGGCGGCCGTGGCGGCGCTGTGAGCTCTGTTTCATCCGCGCGTCAGGTGAATTGACGCCGGCCAAGCCCGCTCGGCGAAACCGAATCCGGCGACCAGCATTTCGACGCTCACGACGACGGTTGGACCAAAGTCGTACTGCATCCCTGAGGCGGCTCCGAGCCGAGACGAACACAACCACGGCCAGACCTAGCACACCTGCGCCACCACGGGGGCGAGAGCAAACCGACCCCTCGATCGAAATCCTGCCAAAGGATGTAGCACAGGAATAGACGAGAACCACGTAAGTCCCGTAGTGACGGTGGCCGAAACATCTTGAATTGCAATAGCTCCCGCCTGAGCGGTCTGTTGACCAGCCACAGAACGGGACGTTGAACCGTGCAGCACGCGGGTGTTCGCCACCTACTCGCAACCAATTGGAACCGGCCAGTAGTGGCTCATTACCTTTCTGTCACAAGGCGATTCGATAGAACTACAATGAATCTCGTCCGGGTTCAACGGAGCTGCTGTTCACTGACTGTGACGATCTTTCGCAAAGGGAGTTCTCCTTTTGCATGCGCCGCGGTAGTGTGGACGTACCGCAGTAGCGGCCGACACTCGAGTTTTCGTGTCGAAGCCGATACTCGGAGTTTCATGCGATGGCCGCTTCGATCGGGTTCCGGCGGGCATCTTCGATCAAGGGCAGGTGTGGTCGCCACTGCCCCGTTGCGCCCCGCCCATCAGGCGAATGTTGTTGACGCCCTTTAGGTGGACGAAAAGACTCATCATGGCTGGGTGGTTCGTGAGCTCAACCGGTTGACCGGCGGTCGGGCCCTGTCAGTACACACAGGCCCGGCGAACCCCACAACATCAACGCTGAGGGGCGTGATGTCAAAGCACAGTGGCGGAAACCCTTACCCTCGGCCGCTCTCGAGCCTCACGCCCGCCATCCACGGATTGGTGTCGGGCGCCGTTATCGGCGCCCTGCTCGGTCTCCGTGACTTCACCCAATCCACTCGCCAAAACCAGGGAACTACGAAGTCCTTGCCGACATCGAGCGAAGTTGCGGGCGGAATCGCACTTGCTCAACGGCCGGGCCGATCGAAAGGAATTGAGTCATGACAACTGCTGTAGGCATCGACTTGGGCACAACCAACTCGGTCATCGCAAGCTGGCAAGGCGGCGAGCCGGTGGTGATCTCCAATGTGGAGGGAGCACGGACGACGCCTTCGGTGGTGGCGTTCACCGAGAACGGTGAGCGTCTGGTGGGCCAGCTTGCCCGACGGCAGGCGATCTTGAATCCGAAGGGCACGATCTACTCGGCGAAACGCTTCATCGGACGTCACTACGACGAGATCTCCGAGGAAGCCAAAGCGGTCAGCTTCGACGTCGTAGCGGGTGACAACGGTGAGGCCCGCTTCGACGTGCGCGGCAAGAAATACGCACCAGAGGAGATCAGCGCTCTCGTGCTGCGCAAGCTCGTCGACGACGCGAGCAAGTTCCTCGGTGAGAAGGTGAAGGAAGCGGTCATCACTGTTCCTGCCTACTTCAACGACGCGCAACGAAACGCCACCAAGGACGCCGGCCGTATCGCAGGCCTCGAGGTTTTGCGGATTATCAACGAACCGACCGCTGCGGCACTCGCGTACGGCATGGACAAACAGACCCACGAAACCGTACTGGTCTTCGACCTCGGCGGCGGAACCTTCGATGTGAGCCTGCTGGACGTCGGAGAGGGGGTAGTCGAGGTTCGTTCCACGGCCGGCGACTCCCACTTGGGCGGCGACGACTTCGATCGACGCGTGGTGGACTACCTCGCCGACGAATTCCAGCGCGCGGAGAACATCGATCTGCGTAAGGATGCGCAGGCGTTGCAACGACTGTTCGAAGCCGCGGAGAAGGCAAAGGTTGAGCTGTCCTCGGTGACCCAGGCCCAGGTAAACCTGCCTTTCGTTACCGCTGACGCGAATGGTCCCAAACATCTCACCACTACGATCATGCGATCGAAGTTCGATGATTTGACTGCCGATCTGGTGGAACGGTGCCTCGGCCCGGTGAAGCAGGCCATGAGTGACGCCAAGGTCGCCGCCAACGACATCGACGAAGTGATACTGGTCGGCGGTTCGACACGTATCCCGGCTGTACAGGCGCTGGTTCGCCGGCTGACCGGCGGCAAGGACCCCCACATGGGCGTCAACCCGGACGAGGTCGTTGCCCTCGGAGCCGCAGTCCAGGCAGGCGTGCTCAAAGGCGAGGTTTCCGATGTGTTGTTACTCGATGTCACCCCACTGTCCCTCGGCGTCGAGACGCAGGGCGGGGTGATGACGAAGATCATCGAGCGGAACACGACGATCCCGGCACGGCGCAGCGAAGTGTTCTCCACGGCGGAAGACAATCAGTCCGCCGTGGACGTCGTGGTGTTGCAGGGCGAACGCGAACGTGCGGCCGACAACCGGGTGCTGGGCCGGTTCCGGCTGGAAGACATCCGCCCCGCGCCACGTGGCGAGGCCCAGGTGGAAGTCATTTTCGACATCGACGCCAACGGCATCCTGAACGTCACCGCTCGCGACAAGGATACCGGCAAGGAACAGAGCATCACGATCAGTGAACAGGGCAACCTTGATCAGGGTGAGGTCGAGCGCATGTTGGCGGAGGCCGAACGGAACCGGGGTGAGGACGAGGCGCTGCGCAAGGCGGTCGACGCGCGCAACGGGCTCGATTCGGTTGCGTATCAAGTGGAGCGGCGACTCGCCGAACTCGGTGACAGTGCCCCGCCGCATGAGAAGGCGCGGGCCGAGATGCTGGTTGCCGACGCCCGAAAGGCCGTGCAGGACGGCGCTTCATCCGCGGAGGTTCAGCCACTCACCTCGGAGCTGCAACAGCTGCTCTACGGACTTGTGCCGGACCAGTCGGACGACGGCCAAGCAGGCGGCGCTGATGCTGCGTCGTCGGATGACGGCGACGTGATCGACGCCGAATTCGATCGAAGCTGAGGCGCACGATGGAAATGTCTGCAGATCATTCGACGACTGAGCCGACTACCAACAGCGCCGACACGGATCAAAGCAAGACCGAGTCCGATCGCGCCGAGACGGCAGACGAGCTGTCTCAACTCGAGGACCGTTGGCGCAGGGCCGTCGCAGATCTGGACAACCTGCGCAAGCGATACGCCAAAGATCTGGACCGTGAACGCGCCGCGGAAGTAGCGAAGGTTTCGGCGGCGTGGCTGCCGATACTGGACAACTTGGAGCTTGCGCTTGCACACGCAGGCAGCGATCCGCAGGCCGTCGTCGAAGGTGTGAAGGCGATCCGGGACCAGGCGGTACAGGTGCTCTCACGACTCGGCTTCGAGCGCCACGACGAGGCCGGTGTGCCGTTCTCCCCGGAACTCCACGAAGTGGTCAGTGTGGTAACCCGACCCGACCTTCCGTCCGGGACCGTGGTCGAGGTCTTGCGCCCGGGTTATGGAGAGGACGGGCGACAGTTGCGGCCCGCCGCGGTGGTCGTCAGCCGCCCAGAGGGGTGAGCACCGATGGCCCGTGACTACTACGAAGTACTCGGCGTACCGAAGGGCGCCGGCACCGACGAAATTCAGCAGGCGTACCGCAAGCTGGCCCGCAAGTACCACCCCGATGTGAACAAGGATCCCACTGCGGAGGACAGGTTCAAGGAGGTCAACGAGGCCTATCAGGTGTTGTCCGACCCGGACACCCGGAAACGCTATGACCGATTCGGTGACGACTTCCGGCATGTACCCGAGGATTACGACGAACGGGTGCGGGCAAACGCCGCCGGGTACGGCGGTGGCGGGAGACGGGTGCACTTCGGTCACGGTGTCGGTGGTGAGGGTGCCGTCGACTTCGAAGACCTCTTCGGGCAGATGTTCGGCGGAGGCGGTGGGTTCGGACCGATTCCCGGCGCCGATCAGGAGGCCGAACTGGAACTGGCTCTGGAAGAGGCCTATCAGGGCGGAAAACGCACTCTCAGACTGGACGGACGGCAGTATGACGTCGACATTCCAGCCGGCGTCCTGGACGGCCAGCGAATCCGGTTGGCCGGGCAAGGAGGCCGAGGCAACGGTGACGCGCCGCCTGGGGATCTGTACCTCGTGGTGCGGATCAAACCGCATTCACGGTTCCGCGTGCAGGGTCGGGACATCTACGTCGATCTGCCCGTATCGCCATGGGAGGCGGTTCTCGGGTCGACAGTCGTCGTTCCCACACCGGGCGGAGAGGCGAAAGTCAAAGTGGTGCCTGGCTCTTCGACTGGTAGGAAGCTGCGCCTGCGCGGAGAAGGAATGCCGAATCCGCGGGGCGCCAACGGCAACCTCTACGCCGAAATCAAGGTGATGGTGCCGCCGAAACCGACAGCACGTGAACGCGAACTGTTCGAGCAGTTGGGCGCCGAATCGAACTTCGATCCGAGGAAAGAGACATGAGCACCTCAACGCCGATCACTCAGTACGTATTGGTTCGCCGTGCCGGATTGTCGCCGGATGCCTTCGCCGAACGTACCGGGCTGCACCCCGACCTGGCACGAAAGCTTGTGGCTCTCGGCCTGCTCGACGCCCACCGCGACGCCGGCGGCGAGATGTCGTTCGAACCATCCGAAGTGACCCACGCCGCCCGCATCCAACGGCTGCGGACCGGCCTGGGCCTGAACTACTCGGCAATCGGGCTCGTGCTCGATCTGCTGGATCGAATCGAGAAACTCGAAGCAGCTTCCCGCAGAAGGAGGACACCCCCATGGACACCGGCAGCCTGACTGAAAAGTCACGAGAAGCCCTGCAGGAAGCCCAGAACGTCGCGACCAGAATGGGCCACACCGAAGTCGACGGAGAGCACCTGCTGCTCGCATTGGTCGATCAGCAGGAAGGGTTGGTGCCCCGACTGCTCGAACAGGCCGGCGCGAATGTCGAAGCACTTCGATCCGATCTGGAACGTGAACTGTCGCGTAGGCCGAAGGTCAGCGGCCCCGGCGCGACACCCGGTCAGGTGACGATCACCCAGCGTCTGGCCAAGCTGCTCGACGCCGCAGAGCGGGAGGCGAAGAGACTCAAGGATTCCTACGTGTCGGTGGAGCATCTTGTGATGGCCCTCTCCGAGGAAGGATCGGCCAGCGCGGCCGGGCGGGTCCTCGCCAGTCACGGGGTCACACGGGACGCCTTCCTCACAGCGCTGACGAAGGTGCGCGGCAATCAGCGCGTCACCTCGGCCACCCCGGAGGGGGCGTACGAGGCATTGGAGAAGTACGGACGCGACCTCGTCTCCGAGGGGCGGGCAGGCAAACTCGATCCGGTCATCGGCCGAGATGCCGAGATACGCAGGGTAACTCAGATCTTGAGCCGGAAAACGAAGAACAACCCGGTGCTGATCGGCGACCCCGGCGTCGGTAAGACCGCGATCGTCGAGGGCCTCGCCCAGCGGATCGTCCGCGGCGACGTGCCCGAGGGCCTACGCGACAAGACGATCTTCTCGCTCGACATGGGTTCTCTGGTGGCCGGTGCGAAGTACCGCGGCGAGTTCGAGGAGCGACTGCAGGCCGTGCTGTCCGAGGTGAAGGCTGCCGAGGGGCGCATCCTGTTGTTCGTCGACGAGTTGCATACCGTGGTCGGAGCAGGCTCGGTCGGCGGCGAGGGGTCTCTCGATGCCGGCAACATGCTCAAACCGATGCTCGCACGCGGCGAACTGCACATGATCGGTGCCACCACTCTCGACGAGTATCGCAAGCACATCGAATCCGATGCGGCACTGGAGCGTCGATTCCAGACCGTTCTCGTCGACGAGCCCAGTGCCGAGGATGCGATCTCGATTCTGCGCGGACTTCGAGAACGCCTCGAGGTGTTCCATGGCGTGAAAATTCAAGACGGTGCATTGGTGGCCGCCGTGACCCTCTCGCACCGGTACATCACCGACCGCTTCCTTCCGGACAAGGCGATCGATCTCGTAGACGAGGCATGCGCTCGGCTCCGCACCGAAATCGATTCGATGCCTGCCGAACTCGACGAGCTCACCCGGAAGGTGACCCGTCTGGAGATCGAAGAGGCCGCACTGTCCAAGGAAACGGACGCGGCCAGCAAAGCGCGCCTCGAAGAATTGCGCAAGGAGCTGGCCGACCTGCGGGCCGAGGCAGACGCCCGGCACGCTCAATGGGAGGCGGAGCGGCAGGCGATCCGGCGGGTGCAAGAACTGCGAGGAGATTTGGAACGGTTGCGCGTCGAGGCCGAGGCCGCCGAACGCAACTACGACCTCAATCGGGCAGCCGAGTTGCGATACGGCGAGATCACCGAGCTCGAACGCCGGCTCGAGGCGGCGGAGGAGCAACTGGCCACCAGACAAGGCCGAAATCCGTTGCTGCGTGAAGTGGTCACCGAAGACGAGATCGCAGAGATCGTGGCCGCATGGACGGGTATCCCGGTCGCCCGGCTGCAAGAAGGTGAGCGGGAGAAGTTGTTGAAGCTCGACGAGATCCTGCACGAGCGGGTCGTCGGTCAGGACGAGGCGGTGCAACTGGTCGCGGACGCTGTGATCCGGGCGAGGTCCGGTATCCGTGATCCTCGTCGACCGATCGGTTCGTTCATTTTCCTGGGCCCGACGGGCGTCGGAAAGACCGAGCTTGCAAAGACATTGGCCAGCGCCCTATTCGACAGTGAAGACAACATGGTGCGCCTCGATATGAGCGAGTACCAGGAACGGCACACGGTGAGTCGGCTCATCGGTGCACCTCCCGGATACGTCGGGTACGACGAAGGTGGCCAGCTCACCGAGGCGGTGCGGCGTAAGCCGTACTCCGTGGTGCTCTTCGACGAGATCGAGAAGGCCCACGCCGACGTCTTCAATACCCTGCTGCAGGTGCTCGACGACGGCCGGATCACCGATTCTCAAGGCAGGCAAGTCGATTTCCGGAACACGGTGATCATCATGACCTCCAACATCGGATCCCAGCATCTCCTCGACGGGGTCACAGCCGACGGCGAAATCAAGCCGGACGCCAGGGAACGGGTGATGGCAGAACTGCGCGGGCATTTCCGCCCCGAATTCCTCAACCGGGTCGACGACATCGTGCTGTTCTCCCCACTCACCCTGCCCCAGATCGAGTACATAGTGGAACTGCAACTCACCGACCTTCGAAACAGGTTGTCGGAGCGCCAGATACACCTGGAAATCACGCCGGAGGCACGCCGACTGATCGCCGAACACGGGTTCGACCCTGTCTACGGTGCGCGGCCGCTGCGCCGATACATCGCACACGAGGTCGAAACCAAGATCGGCCGTGCACTGTTGCGCGGCGAGATCAAACCGGACGGCACCATCAGCGTCACGGTGGACGGCGGCGAGCTTGCCGTCGCGTATGCCGAACCCGCCGTCGCGGCGGCCTGAGAAGAGGTGTCGTCATGGGATCCGACAAGGTGAAGTGCCCGCACTGCGGCAAGACCAACAACATCCCGGCAGCAGGGGAAGGAAAACCTCGCTGCGGCAACTGCCACGAGCCGCTGCCCTGGATCGCCGCGGCGGGAGACGGTGACTTCGCGGAGATCGTCGAAAAATCCTCGGTGCCTGTGCTCGTGGATCTGTGGGCGACGTGGTGCGGCCCGTGTCGCATGGTCAGCCCCGCGCTCGAGCAGCTCGCCAGAGAACACGCCGGCCAGATCAAGCTGGTCAAGGTCGACGTCGATGCTGCACCCCGGACGGCTGAACGATTCACCGTCCGCGCCGTGCCGACTCTGCTGGTGATGGACCGGGGTGAGGTTCTCGCTCGCCAGTCGGGCGCAGCTCCGGTCCCCCAGCTGCGCACGTGGCTCGATCAGGCGCTCTCGGAAAATGCCGGCGAGGAGGCGAAGTCATGAGTCCTGTCCATGCGGACCCACATGTAACCGCGATCCGGGCCGTGGTGCCCCGTACCCCGCAGGGCTGCGAGGAATGTCTTCGCCTCGGCACCCCGTGGGTGCATCTGAGGCTGTGCCTGACGTGCGGACACGTCGGTTGCTGCGACTCTTCGCCGGGCAGGCACGCGAGTGCTCACGCTCACGCCATCGGGCATCCGATCGTCCAGTCGATGGAGCCCGGCGAGGATTGGCGGTGGTGTTATGTCGACCAGAACTTCGTCTGAGGGCGCCTCACCCATCGGGTACAGCCCGCCGGTCGACGACGAGACCCCGGACGAGGAGGGCGCCTTCCCGCGGCTGACGGACGACCAGGTCGCGAAGCTCGAGGTCGGTGGCTCGCGTCGACCGGTTCACGCCGGCGAGGTGCTGATCCGAGAAGGCGCGCCTGACAACGATTTCGTCGTCGTCCTTTCCGGAAAGATCGTAGTCGTCGACGAAGGCGACGCGGACGGCGAGCGCCGGATACTGCGCGTGCACGGTCCTGGGCGTTTCCTGGGCGAGCTCGGACTCCTGGAAGGTCAGGTGGCGTTCTTCACCGCCGAAGCGATCGAGGACGGCGAGATACTCGTCGTCCCGGCCGAGCAGGTACGCGAGCTGATTGCCCACGATCCCGTGCTCAGCGATTTGATCCTGCGCGCCTACCTTGTGCGTCGGCACTTGCTGATCGGGCTCGGCTCCGGATTCCGGATCATCGGCTCCTGCTTCTCCCCGGATACGTTGCGACTTCGTGAGTTCGCGAGGCGAAACCGTCTGCCCCACAAGTGGTTCGACTTGGAACAGGACGAACGAGTGGAGCAGCTGCTACGCAGCCTGAACGTCGCACCCGAGGACACACCCGTCGTGATCTGGCACGGCGAGAAGGTGCTGCGCAATCCGACGAATGCGGAACTCGCACGCGTCGTCGGGCTTCCTGTCCCGGCACCCGTCGCGGACGCAGCCAAGGACGTCTACAACCTCGTCGTCGTGGGTGCCGGACCGGCCGGCCTGGCCGCATCGGTGTACGGCGCCTCGGACGGGTTGAACACGGTGACGTTGGAGCGGATCGCTGCGGGCGGCCAAGCCAGTACCTCATCCCGGATCGAGAATTATCTGGGATTCCCCGCCGGGGTCTCCGGCTCCGAATTGGCCGAGCGAGCCGTGCTCCAGGCCGGGAAGTTCGGCGCCCGCATCCTGGTGTCGGCAGAAGTGACCGGTTTGGGATCCGAGGCCGGGAACCATGTGCTCCGACTGGCGGACGGCGGGTCGGTGCACGCCCGGGCCGTTGTGCTCGCCGCCGGGGCGCGGTACCGCAAGTTGGCCGTTCAGGGGATCGAGGCGCTGGAAGGAACAAGCGTGTACTACGCCGCAACGCATCAGGAAGCACGGATATGCGGCACCGACCCGATAGCCATCGTCGGTGGCGGCAACTCCGCCGGCCAGGCCGCCGTCTTCCTCGCCGAGCACGTCTCACAGGTGCACCTGCTCATCCGCGGCGATGACCTCGGGAAGAGCATGTCCCGATACCTGGTCGACCAGATCGAACACCATCCGCGGGTCACCGTGCACCGGCACACCGAGATTCGTGCGGTCCACGGCGAGAAATACCTCGAAGCAATTGCGGTCGAGGACAATCGCACCGGCGACCAGGACACGATTCGGGTGCGCGCCCTGTTCGTCTTCATCGGGGCGGTACCGCACACCGGGTGGCTTGCCGACGCGATCGCACTCGACGACCACGGCTTCGTCCTCACCGGTGTGGACGCGATCCACGCGCGAGCGGACGGCAGCCTGCCAATCAACGGCGGCCTGTCCAGGACGCTCGAAACCAGCCTGCCCGGCCTGTTCGCGGCGGGCGACATCCGCCGCGGTTCGGTGAAACGAGTCGCATCCGCCGTCGGTGAAGGAGCGATGGCCGTACGCCAAATCCATGAATACTTCGAAAGGAGCTGACGACATGCCAGTAATGGGCACCGTGAAATTCCAGCGGTTCTTCAGGGCAGCGGCCGGACTGCAGGTCGACCGGAACGATCTCAAGCGCTATACCGATTTCATCGACGACAAGATCTACGACGTGATCCTGATCGGGAAAGCCTCCGCGAAAGCAAACTTGCGCGACGTGATCGAACCGTGGGACCTGCCGATCACCAAGGGATTACAGGAGAGCATCCACCGGTTCGAAAAACTCGACGAGGAGATCGAACTTCAACCGCTGCTCGATCAGCTCACGGCCCGCCCGCCCTTGGACGTGGCCCTCTCAGAGGAGACAGAGCAACGACTGCCGCTGATCGCAGGAGGGTTGAGCGTAGCGCTGGCGCAAACCTTCGCCACGGTCGAACCGGACCGCAAGAACCCCGGCACAGCCCAATGGACAGTCGCCTTCGACATCTTCCACCTACTTCTGTGATTACCACCCGTCCCGGCTGACAGCGCGTCGGAGTTCGAATATGCTGTCCGGCTGCGAAAATACCGGTGCGATTCAGAACTGCCTGTCAGTTGGCGTCGACGACGGAGGATTTCCGGCGAGAGGTGCGGTTTCCGCGCTCGATTCTCGAGCAGCGAGAACTCCAGTGAGGGACTCGATTACAGCCCTCAGATCTTCTGCCGTGAGCGAGTTCGGCTTACACGCCGAACCTCTGACACCGGTAGTCCGCGTGGCCAGGCGGCGAGCAGAACTTGTCGATCGCCGATCACTCCTTCGGCTCATCTGAGAACCTTTCGTCTTCACTTTCTCGATCCCCGCATCGGGCGGGCCCTGAGCACTTCTGGGCGCGCACAGCTCAAGGCCCGGCAAGGAGACCAGTGAGGGTGGTATGGCCTTGCCTTGACGAACACCCGCCCGATTGTTTGCCCCCTCGAACGGAACGGGTGCCCCCGACCCGACGAAGGTTATTGCGCACTGCTTGTAGACGACAGGGTCGAAAGTCCCAGTTCCATTGTGATGAGCAAGCTTTGACGGTAGCCGAAGTGTTCTCCCTTACAGCCGGTTCGGTGTGTGCACGAACACCGACATCGTTCGCAGCGACTCCGACGAACGAGCACCCGCGATGTTCGATGCCCGATCCACCCGCAAACATCGGGAAAAGACCTATTTTGCAAAAGCATTCGGAACAGACGTCTGCAAACCAAATACCAGTTACGGGCCACCTTTCCAGGCACCGCGGCTACTGCGCCGCTAGCGTGACGACCAAGATGTTCACCTTGCCATGCAAACGGCCATGTCACTTCTTGGCATCGAAGGCGACTGAACATGATTTATACCGATCGCACTGTTTATGGTTGAAGATGTGCGGACGACATGAACGTCCACTTCGCACGGATAGTGGGTCATCGGTGTTGTGTGCTCAATGCCGACGTCGGTCATACGCCCCGACTCGCACACGCAGAGTCGGGGCTCCGGCGGATCCGTTGCCGCACCGCCGCTACTGACGAAGTGCCGTACCGCGCCGCCCGCTTCGAATCGAGGCCGAAGGCGGCCACCGCTTTTGTCGGGACCAGGCAAAGCAGCGATCTTCAGGGACCGGAACACTTCCCCAAAGCTTCTGGCACTCTCGGTTGCAGAGTGCTAATTCGTGTGGTTATCATGTTCTCGCACAGTAAGTTCGGTCAACCGCCACAGTGGCGGTGACCTTTCTTTTCACGACATGGGAGGTGTGTTGCTGTGCTTCGTTTCGATCCTTTCACCGACATCGATGCGATCACCAAGTCCGTCCTCGCCGCGGGAACCGGCAACGGACGCAGTCCACGGTTCATGCCGATGGACCTCTACAAGGTCGAGGACCAGTACGTCCTGCACGCCGATCTTCCCGGCGTCGATCCCGGCTCGGTGGACGTTCACATCGACGGCTCGACTCTGACGTTGACCGCGCATCGCACGGCCCTCTCCGAAGAGGGTGTGAGCTGGCTGGCGAGTGAGCGTTTCGCTGGAACATACAAACGGCAGCTGTCCATCAGCGACGACATCGACGCCGAACAGATCGAGGCCTCGTACGACAACGGCGTGTTGACGGTGACGTTGCCGATCGCAGAGAAGGCGAAACCGCGGCGGATCGAGGTCTCCTCCGGACCACCCTCCCGAACCGATAACGCCGGATCGACAACACAGGTGCAGATCGAAGCCTGATCCGCCTGGCCCGAACACCGCTTGATGGTGGGGTGACTCCCGAGGACACGCGATGGGTTCTCGGGCCTCACCCACCATCGTTTCGATCTCCCACTGCACACCCGTGGCGCATACCGGTACATCCACCACACGAAAGAATCAGCGCGAGAACCCTTTAGCTGCCATGACTGCATCCACTATCCCCCCGCACGAACAATCCGACAACACCGACAACACCGAATCCCGCGCGCAAACTCCACCCGATTGGTGGGATCACCACCGTCCGATCACCAGCGATGAATACAGCGACATGGCGTTGATGCTCGGTGCACTCTCGATACTGACGTTCTGGATGTTCGGCCTCGGAATCCTCCTCGGTGCCGCCGCCATCGGAACCGCCCTGGCAGCGCGCCGACCCGACACCCCCGGACGCGATCTGGGCGACAACACCGCCGGCGTGGTCGGGATCCTCACCGGCATTGCCGGAATCGCCTTCGGCGCCGTCTTCCTCACTGCAGCACTACCCCACCTGTAGAAAAACCGAATTTTGCACTAGTGGAATCGAATTGGTGCTTGTAGCAGGATCTCACAAGATCTGAAATCCGTCCCACCTTCAGGCGATGGCGGCAGCCACTATCCCCGCGCCATATCGACGAATTTCGAGAGGTGAAGTTGGTGCGCCACAGTGATTGTCGCGGTCGGGCCGTTACGGTGCTTACCCAGAATCAGGTCGGCTTCACCGCCACGGGGATCGTCTCGCTCGGTCGCGTCGGGGCGGTACAGCAGAATCACCATGTCGGCGTCCTGCTCGAGTGAACCGGACTCACGAAGGTCGGCGACCTGGGGACGCTTGTCGGTTCGCTGCTCGGGACCACGGTTGAGCTGACAGATCGCGACAACCGGAACTTCGAGCTCCTTCGCCAAAAGCTTTAGGCTACGGGAGAATTCGGAGACTTCCTGCTGACGGGACTCGACCTTTTTACCCGAGCTCATCAGCTGGAGGTAGTCGATGACGATCAGGCGAATGTCGTGTTTCTGCTTGAGCCGCCGCGCTTTTGCGCGGATTTCCATCATGGTGAGGTTGGGGGAGTCATCGATGAATAGCGGCGCCTCACTGATCTCACTCATGCGACGCGCGAGCTTGGTCCAGTCGTCGTCGGTCATCTTTCCGGAGCGCATGTCGCCGAGCTTGATCTTTGCCTCTGCGGACAGCAGACGCATGACGATCTCGGTTTTGCTCATTTCCAACGAGAACATGACGCTGGCCATGCCGTGCGTGATGGAGCAGGAACGCAGGAAATCCATTCCGAGCGTGGAATTGTGCGTCGGGACCATCGAATGACCGGCCAGGTACATGTGGTCGGCGTTGTCGACCTCGACGCAGCGAACCGGAACACTCGCAATTGGTCGAACATCGACAATGTAGCGCGATCCGCTGCTCGCAGTGCTTTTACTCGCTCGACGCTCCTTGTGCAGCATCGCTTTCCGCGTAAGACCGAACACTTCGTCATCAGTCGAGAAGGTCAAGGTGAATGCAGTCGACGAAGCCTCGGTGCGACCGTTGACTCGCTTTGTGCTCATTTGGCAGCGATAGCCAAGACTGACCACTAATTCCTGGGCATCGCGGACGAGGCGCTCGTTGGTTACCGAAAACTGAACGGAGCCACCGGCAGTCACAGTTCCATCAGTGTCGAGAAGCCCCGCAAGAACCGCACGACGCTGCGCCTCGGACCCACGGAGATACTGGACAGGGATGTGCTTGTTGCCCAGAACACCGATCGTACGTAGGCGTCCTTGAACCGTGCCGTACTCATTGCGGCACTTCTGGCACAGTCGCAGCCCGATCGAAGGTCCACCACAGTGTGAACAGGTTGGCGCAGGTACAGGGTCAGACATGAAACGTGCTTTGCCGCCGCATGATTGACCGCATGTTCGCACCTGACTGGTGAACGGCACGAAGCTCTTTCCGCACACAACGCAATCGCGCGGAGCGACGGGATCTTCCGGGGCTAATTTAAGGCTGTAGCGCAAATGCGCCGACTTGGACGGAACTGCAACCAGGCCTTCGGCCTCGATCAACATGATGATCTCGGGATCAGCAGTGGTGAATTGTGCGCAGGCAGTAGAACCGTCACCTAGCCAAGCGCCAAGTGTGTAGGGCGGGACAAGGAGATCCTGCGTTGGTAGGTCGAGCGGCTTGGCATTCACGACAGAGTGATTAACGCGGCCATCCGCCGTTGCGCATCGCACCGTCGATGCGATCTCCGCCGTGGTTCGGACCTCGGCGAATGTCTTTTGATTCTTATAGCGGTTGTAACCTGTCTTGGCGTTCTGCGCTGAACGGCGCGAAGCACGCGTCTCCGTCAACCACTGATGCTGCTCGTCGGCCACCAACACTGTTCCATCGGAAAACTCGACCTCGTAGCAAGGACGGTCAACCATCACGTCGGTAGCGGCAACAACCCGCGTCGGCTTGCCGTGGTTGTCGATCAACAGATCGCCGACAGCAACGTCACCCATCGTGGTCCAGCCACTGGGGGTCGCGAGGGGAGTGTCGAGGGCAAGAGCCTTGCCCACACCAGGTCTAGCCGCGACGATAATCATCTGACCAGCGTGAAGACCGTTGGTGATCTCGTCGAGATCCTTGAATCCGGTGGGCACACCGAGGGAAATTCCACCGCGGCTGGCGATGGAGTCGATCTCGTCCATCGTGGGCTGGAGGAGCTCGGTGAGGGGTACGAAGTCCTCGGTGGTTCGACGCTCGGTGACCTCGAAGATCTCGGCCTGCGCGCGGTCGACAACCTCGGCCACGTCCTGACCCTCGGTGCCGGCGTAGCCGTACTGGACGATGCGAGTACCGGCGTCGACCAGACGACGCAGCACGGACTTCTCGGCCACGATCTCGGCATAGAAGGCGGCGTTGGCGGCTGTGGGCACTGTCTGGGTCAGCGTCACCAGGTAGGCAGCACCACCGATACGGCGGAGCTCACCTCGACGGTCGAGCTCGGCGGAGACCGTCACCGGGTCGGCGGGCTCGCCACGGCTGTAGAGGTCCAGGATCACGTCGTAGACGGACTGGTGAGCGGGCCGGTAGAAGTCACCCGGACGCAGTACCTCGAGGACGTCAGCGATGGCGTCCTTGCTCAGCAGCATGCCGCCGAGCACCGACTGCTCGGCAGTCATGTCCTGAGGTGGCTGGCGTCCGAACTCCTGGTCGGGCTCGGCCTCGGGAGGGCCCGGGTAGTCCGGCCCCGAGAAGTCGGAAGGTCCTCGATCATCTACAACAGCCACACGCGAGACCTTCCCGTAAAACACTCGACGACACTGCCAGAAACCGCAGCGCCCTCATCATTTGTACCTGCCCCCACCGACATCCCCTAGCCGCATTCGGCCGGGCTGTAGATAGACGCCGAGATGACGTTAGGGACTAGTAGGTCCGCATACAAACCGGACTGTGGATAAACCTGTGGATGCTTTGTGGAAACTCCCGCCCCACGGTGTGCACCGCCTGTGGAGCATTTGGGGACTACTTTGCCTAGCAACCACAAAAGACCAGGTAGATGACTATCCACAATTTCACAGGCCTGTTGATGAAAATAGTTTTTCCACAGTCGGCGCGTCGGCGTGTCGGGCGTGTTGCCTCGCCCGATTCGTCACTGATCACCAAGTCGAACATCACAGTGTGAGAGTTATCCCCAGGTCCGATTCGGGACGCTGTCAGGCGGCACACCGCACCCCGAAACAAAACGTCGGGCCCCGCACACCGAAGTGTGCGGGGCCCGGCGAGACGAACAGTCGACTATGCGCCGACTACGTTCAGGTTGAACTTGGCAACCACATCGGGGTGCAGGTTCACGACCACGGCGTGCTTGCCCGTGTTCTTGATGTGAGCCTTCGGCAACACGATGGAGCGCTTGTCGACAACCGGTCCACCGGCAGCCTTGATCGCAGCAGCGACGTCAGCGACGGTAACCGAACCGAAGAGCTTGCCCGAGCCACCGGCGGTCTTGACCGTCAGCGTTACGGACTCGAGGCCCTCGATAGCTGCCTTGAGCTCCTTGGCGTGATCCAGGCCGCGCACAGCGCGCGCTTCCTGTGCACGACGGATGCCCTCGACCTGCTTCTCGGCGCCACGGGTGGCGACGATTGCCAGTCCGCGGGGGAGCAGGTAGTTACGGCCGTAGCCGTCCTTGACCTCCACGGTGTCGCCAGGCGCACCGAGGTTGTCCACGTCAGCGGTGAGGATGAGCTTCATGTTCTTTCCTCCCTTTCCTTAGCGAGCCACGGTGGCGTAAGGCAGCAGTGCTACCTCACGTGAGTTCTTGACGGCAATGGCAACGTCGCGCTGGTGCTGGACGCAATTGCCGGTGACACGGCGAGCACGGATCTTTCCGCGATCGCTGACGTACTTACGAAGCAACGTCGTGTCCTTGTAGTTGATCTGCGTGTTCTTCTCTTTGCAGAAGGTGCAGACCTTCTTCTTCATAACCTTGTCGCGCAAGGGCGGCTTCGGCATGTCTTTGCTCTTTTCTGGATGTTCCTGATCAGGTACGGATCAGAAGGGCGGTTCGTCGCTGCCCGCACCACCGAAGGAGCCCGAAGCCTGAGGCGCACTGCCCCAAGGATCGTCTCCACCCGAAGGTGCAGCGCTCGGACGTCCGCCACCCGATCCGCCGGAGGAACCGCCGAAGTTGCCGCCTCCACCGCCGCCACCACGGTTGGCCTTGTTGACCTTTGCCGTGGCGTACTTCAGTGAAGGACCGATTTCATCGACTTCGAGCTCGACGACAGTTCGCTTTTCGCCCTCGCGAGTTTCGTACGAACGCTGCTTGAGCCGGCCGCTCACGATTACTCGTGAACCACGGGTCAAGCTCTCCGCGACGTTCTCGGCTGCTTCGCGCCAGATGTTGCAACGCATGAACAGCGCATCGCCGTCTTTCCATTCATTGGAATTACGGTCGAAGGTGCGGGGCGTGGAAGCAACCGTGAAGTTTGCAACCGCGGCACCCGCCGGGGTGAAACGAAGTTCAGGATCAGCCGTCAGGTTTCCGATGACGGTGATGATGGTGTCGCCAGCCATGTGGTTCCTCCTGCATTGATGTAAGACCGTTGGGCGCGAGAGTAGAGCTCGCTACCGACAGTAATTACTTGTTGTGGCGCAGAACCTTCGTGCGCAGAACCGACTCGTTCAGACCGAGCTGACGATCGAGCTCAGCGACGGTGGCGGGAGTGGCGTTGATGTCGATCACCGCGTAGATACCTTCAGCATGCTTCAGGATCTCGTAGGCGAGACGACGCTTACCCCAGACATCGACCTTGTCGATCGTGCCGCCGTGCTGGCGCACAACATTGAGGAACGTATCCAGTGAAGGAGCGACAGTGCGCTCGTCCAGGCTGGGGTCAAGGATGACCATCAATTCGTAATGACGCATAAGACCTCATCACCTCCTGTGGACTAAGTGAAAACGGCCACGGACTATCCGTGGCAGGAGGGTCGTTGCGTCAGCAACCCTCGTAGGTTACACGAGGGGCCTTGACCAGGGAAATCGTCCCGGCCCTCCGGGAAGACCGCCAGGTCGATGCGCGACGCGTGGCGCAGACGCATCACCCCGCGAGCCACTGCGCCCCCTTAGGGTGAGAATCATGCGAACAGACCGCAAGACCCCGGCGTCGATCCTGGCGTTGGTCGTCGGATTGTGCGGGCTGACGATGGCGCTGGGCTATTTCAACAAGGCCAGATGCGGCGGTGCACCGTTCGCGCCCGACGGACGAAGCCTGAACTTCGACGTCAACAAGAACATCGACGTCTGCTACTCCGACATTCAGTTGCTCTGGCTCGGACGAGGTATCGATCAGCATCTGTTCCCCTTCGTCACCGGAGGGATAACGCCCGAAGGATTCCTGACCGGCGGAACCGTCGAATACCCGGTGCTCAGCGGAATTCTGATGTGGCTGGGCGGTATCGGCTCACACACCGACACCGATTTCCTTCTGCACTCGGCCCTGATCCTGGCTCCTTTCGGACTGCTCACGGCGTGGATGCTCGGCAAGATGAGCGGCGCGTACGCGCTCGTGTGGTCGGCGACTCCGCCCCTGGTTCTGTACGCATTCCACAACTGGGAGCTCCCGGTGGTGGCCACCAGCGTCGGCGCGATCTTCCTGATGACGTTCGAGCGGATCCCGCTGCGAACTCGCGCGGTTCTGGCGGCCGTCATCCTGGCGATCGGTTTCTGTTTGAAGCTGTACCCGGGAATGTTCGTGCTGCCGCTCATGGCCTACGTGCTTCTACGCGGCACCGAAGGCAAGCGCTACGACGTTCGTGGAGCGCTGATGACGGCGGGCGCGGCGATCGTCACCGTCGTCCTCGTCAACCTGCCGTTCGCCCTCATTTCCTACGAAGGCTGGCGCGCGTCGTTCAGCTTCCAGGAGAAGCGAAGCGCGGACATCACCACCAACTCGGTGTGGTTCTGGGGTTTGCGCCCCTTCTACGGTTTCGGAGTTCGCGAACTCAACGCCGACTACGACGCACTGGTGAGCATCCTGTCTCCGGTGATGATCCTGTTGTCGTTCGCGCTCGCGATGTATCTGGGTTGGCGCCGCTACGTCCGCGACGGCTACTTTCCGTGGATTGCAGTCAGTGCCGCGATGCTGTGCGGATTCGTGTTGCTGCACAAGGTCAATTCACCGCAGTACACACTGTGGATCCTGCCTTTCCTCGTACTGTTCAAGATCCGGTGGTTCTGGATCGTCGCCTATCTGATCGCCGACGCAGCGTTGGGTATCGGCATCTTCCGGTACTTCTACCAACTGGACATGAATCTCGATCCGAGCAAGTACGAGGCCGTCGTCCAGGCGAGCGTGTGGGGCCACGTCATCCTGCTCGCCGTGTTCTTCTTCTTGTTCCTGCGAGTCCCGTTGCGGTATCCGCTTGCCGGTGGGACCGATCAGATTGCCAACTCCGACAACAACCTTCCGACTCACTCACGGGAGCACGCCTGATGACTGCATCATGGTTCGAATCACCGACGCTGACCGGTGATCGTGTCCGACTCGAACCCCTGGGCGTCGCGCACACCGACGCTCTGCTCGCTGCTGCCGACGACCCGGCGATCTTTCGTTGGACCGCATCGCCCATCACCGATCGGGAACAGGCACAGAAGTACATCGCTGCAGCAACCGACGACCCTAATCGGATCGCCTTTGCGCAGGTGAACATCGTGACGAACGCCGTGGTCGGCACCACGTCCATGTACCAGATCGACCCGGTAAACCGCAGTCTTGCAATCGGATACACGTGGTTGTCGCGATCGGTTCAGGGAACCGGGATCAATCCCGAATCGAAGCTGCTCCTGCTTCGTCACGCCTTCGACCAGCTCGAAGCCGTACGCGTCGAGTGGCACACGGACGAGTTCAACGATCAATCCAGGGCCGCGATCGCAAAGCTCGGCGCTCAGTTCGAGGGCCTGCTGCGCAAGCACCGACGCCGTGTCGACGGCAGTTGGCGTACAACAGCGCTGTTCGCGATGACCGACGACGATTGGCCGACCATCGCACCTCAGCTCGAGACACGTACCCGAAACTAGCCATCACCTGCACTCTTCGACGAAGTCCATGCCAAGATTCACCTCATGAGCGATCAGGGTGGGTACGGGTACCAGGGCAATCAGAATTGGCAACCGGCTCCGTACGGGCAGCCCGATCCGTACGGCAGGCGGCCGACGAACACACTCGCGGTACTCGCCCTCGTCTTCGCGTTCCTCATCGCGCCGTTGGGGATCGTCTTCGGGCACATCGCTCGCGGCCAGATCAAACGGACCGGCGAAGAAGGCGACGGACTCGCCCTTGCCGGACTGATCATCGGCTACATCTTCACCGCACTCGGCATCCTGGCCGTGATCGTGTGGATCGCGTTCTTCGGGCTGCTCGCCGCCGCTTTCGGCAACGCCGCCAATGAAGCGAGTTCGCGGAGTCTCACCTATACGACGCCGTACTCGTACTCCACGACCACGACTCGGGCGCCGAGTGCACCCACCACAGCGCCGAAAACGACGACGCCCCCACGCGTCACAACCTCGATCGGACCAGCGCCGACCGTCTCGGGCACCAACCGTCAGGGCTTCATCTCCGGCGGCCCCAGTTGCAACTCCACCAATCCTGCCGTCGCCATCGCCGTCACGACCGGATCACGAATCGTCATCTGCGAAACCGGAGTCGGGCGTTACTACTACAAGGGTCAACGGCTGAGCGACGGCGCCACCATCGAACTCGACGATCCGACGCCCACCGGCAACGGATTCACCGTCACCAACAAGGACGTGACGTACAAGCTCACCTCCGCCGGACTGGTGATCACCGGCAGCGGAGGCGAGCTGGGTCGGGAACCGGCGCTCGAGTTCTGGATGAACTGACCCACGTCAGCCGGCACACGGATCCTGATAGGGAACACCGGGCAGGTACCGCTCCCATTCGGCTTCCGTGATGGGAGATCCTGCGGTGCGGCACAATCGATCAACGACGCCGTCGGGGTCGATTCCCCACAAGCGAACGGTCTTGTCCGACCCGCTACCCGCGATCATGTCACTCTCGCCGGCGAACTGAGCGTCGTTGACGCGACCCGGGTAGGCGGACAGCGTCGCAAATCGTGTTGCCTGCGAGGGAGTCTCGATGTCCCAGAGCCAGACGGTTCCGTCGCCGACACCGGCAGCGAGCCGATCACCGGCGCGGTTGAACGAGATCGAATAGATTGCGCCCTCGGGGCCGACGAGACGAGCGAGTTCCTCGGGTGCCGACGGTGTGCGTACGTCCCACACGGCGACACCGTGATCCGCACTTCCAGCGGCCAACAGCGTTCCGTCGGCGCTGAAAGACACTGCTAATGCGTAGCTTTCGAATCCACCCACCGTCGCCGCCACCCGGGGCGACGCTGCGTTCGACACGTCCCACAGATCCACTTCGTTCTTGGCGTTCGCGATCGCCAAGATGTCGGTACCTGGCTGAAAGGCCATCATCTGCGGGTAGGAGCCGACATCGGTCGACGACAACAGTTTCGGAGCCGACGGGTCGGAAACGTCGACCAACGCAATACTGTTGTCGTCCTGCGAGGACACCGCCAGCAGATCTCCGGCGGGATTCAGCGCGACAACCGCCACGATGCCCTTCACATATACCGCAGGCTCGCCGTAGATACGTGGCGACGCCGGATCACTCAGGTCCCAAAGATATGCACCGCCGCCGCCGGTGCCGCTCACAGCCAGGTTCCCGTCTGCCGACACCGCCGACGCACCGCTGAAAGAGTCGTCCCCTTGCGGTTTCAACTCCGGCATCACCGCGGGGCGATCGAGATCCTCGGTGTTCCACGCCAACATCGCGCCACCCCTGGCACCGACGCCGGCCACCAGACGCGAGCCGTCCGCGGCAAAGGGACTGGTGAAGATCGTGTCCCGAGCTCCCGCCCAGACCGGACCCGGAAGAGCCCACACGCGAGTCACACCGTTGAGTCCCCCGGTGACCAGATTGCGGCCGTCATCGCTGTAGTCGACTGTGGTCACCGCCCCACTGTCCGGAAGTGTCTCGATCAATGCCCCGGTTCGGGGGTCCCACACGCGCACGGAGTTGTCGGAACTCCCTGCAGCAAGGCGTGTTCCATCTTTACCGTAGTTGAGTTCGTTGACGTAACTGGAGAATCCCGTCAGCGCCGGGAGGGGAGCAGGGCGCGCCGGATCGCTCATGTCCCACCGAACCACCTCCCTGCCAGTCGTTCCCGCCGCGAGCTCACGTCCGTCCGGGCTGAAGGCGACGCCGAGGTAGTGGACGGTGGTGCCGTTGGGCTCGGTCGCGAAGATCGGCGCCGATTCCTCACCCCACTTCGCGACGTCCCACACGCGCAGAGTCGCTTGACGCCCGCCCGTCACGAGGAAACGTCCGTCGGGGCTGAACGTCGCGGTGACAATGCCGTCAGCTGGATGCGGAAGAGCAGGCAAAGCAACGGCATTCGTGGAGGTGTCGATGTTCCATCGCAGGACGTCGGGCGTCGAGGTACCGGCGACCAGCTTGGTTCCGTCTGGGCTGAACTCCATGTCCTGCACTACGCGTTCACCGTCGACGGGAAGTGTTCCACGGACCGGATTCTTCGGGTCCGACACATCCCAGAGTGCAGCGCCGCCGGCACCACCGGTCGCAAGGAGCCGTCCGTCCGGGCTGTAGGCGACGGCAAAGAGGGCCGTGCCCTCCGAGACTCCGAGGAACTCCGCCTGCGGAACGGCTGAGGCAACACCGTCCACCATCGGATAAAGCCTGACCTTCCCGTCCGAACCACCCACCGCCACAACAGTTCCAGCTGGGTTGATCCGGGCCTTCATCGCGCCGGGCGGTCCGATGATGCGAGTAGCCGAATGAACGCCCGACGCATCCAGCAATGCCGAGCGGGCTTCGGTCGTTTCGTTGACCGCAAATGCCGCCAGAGCAAGCTGCGACGCCAGCGACGGATCCCGCTCACGCATCCTGATCGACTCGGTGGCCACCTGACGCGACATCGCCTCGTCGCGCGCAGTATCTGCTTGGACACGTTGACGATTGGCGCCGATACCGGCGACGGTGGCAACCACCGCCAACACCAGAGCGATCACCGACGCGGCTGCCAGCGCAGTCACGAGCCGTCGTAGCACGCGTGTACGTCGGCGATCGGCAAATTCCTGCTGATCACGATGCTCGATACTCGCGGCGAGGTACTCCCGCTCGGTGGCGTTGAGGTCGGCGGCGCGGGTCCGACTCGGTTCCAGTGGGAGACCGAGTTCACCCGAGTTCAGCCATTCTTCCGTCAGGTGAAGACGTGCGGGTCCGAGCAGCGCGCCGGGGTCGCGTCCACTGTCTTCCCACACCTGCGCCGCGTACGTGAACCGGCGATGAACCGCCAGGCCGGCGCGGTCCGAGTCGATCCAATCGCGAAGCCGACTCCACGCTGACAGTAAGACCTCGTGCGAAACCTCGACGGTCTCCTCGTCGACGGTGAGAAGGCGGCGTAAGGCGAACCGGTCGATGACGGTATTCACGTCGTCGACGTCGTCACCGAGGAAAAGTTCGGTGCGCGGTGCCCGCCGACGCGTCTGCGTCACTTCGTCGACGTTGACCAATCGCAGGAAGATCCTGCGCGCCAACTGCTGCTGCCTCTCTGTGAGCTCGCCGTACACTTCCTCCGCGCTTTGCTGGACAGCTCCGGCGATCCCGTCGGTGGCGTAGTAATCCGAGACGGTCAGAGTTTTACGCGTCGACCGTTGCCAGGTCCCCAACAGTGCGTGTGACAGCAAGGGCAAAGCTCCGGGGTCGCTCGCCGTGCGCGAGCCGCGTGGTGTCAGCTCGGAGACCAGAACCTGAACCAATTCGCTCTGCACGGTCATCCCGGCCTTGACCGCCGGCTCGACGATCACCTCGCGCAATTGTTCGTCGGTCAGCGGCCCGACCACCATCGGCGAATCGTCGAGCAGCGGCACCAAAAGTGGTTCCTCCGCCGCGAGCCCGTAGAAGTCGGCGCGCATTCCGATGATTGCGATCGTGTTCTCACCGAGTTCCGCGAGGGTCCGCAGTATTTCCTCGCGCCGATCACCGTCGCACTGCGTCCACAGTTCCTCGAACTGGTCGAGGATCAAGACGGTTGGTTCGTCGGAGATCGACGACGGAATTCCTCCCGTACCCGGCTGCAGGGTTTCCACCCGCCAACCGTCGAACCGTGGATCGTCCCCGGCGATCTTGGGGGCGAGCCCGGCCCGCAGCAACGACGACTTACCCGATCCGGAGGCACCGATCACCATGAACTGACGGCGACCGACACCTCGTATCGCCGACGCCACCCGCTCAACCAAGTTGGCAGTGAGTTCGTCTCGACCGAAGAACCACTCGGCGTCCTCTTGCCGGAACGACTCGAGACCTCGATACGGAACGGTGGCGTCGCCGCGTCGTCTGGCCGTCAGCTGTCTCACTCGTTGCACCGCACTGATCCAGCGCTGCCGCTCATCCTCGGAATCGACGCCGCAGGCCTCGAGGAGCGCGAAAAACATCGGGGTACTCGCCGGCGTCGGCAGGTGTTGGCCGGCAAACCATCCGCTGACGGTTCCGTGCAAACCACCCGAACGCTCGACGGCTTCGCGGACCGTCAGTCCGGCTGCGTTCCGCAGTGCAGTGAGCGTCTCAGCAAACTGCCCACGCGACTCGATCCGGGCGGGATCGACCTGATTGTGCGTACCGGCTTCCGCCTTCGAGTTCATAGCGACGCACTCTATCGGAGCAGGTAGGGGATTTGTCCGTTGTATGGACTCTGTATCGAGAGAGTTGCACCCGTTCCACTGAGACACCTCGATCGAAATACTCGTCTCAGTCGCACCCTGAGCCAGCAGCCCTTCTGCAAATACGGCAGTCGACGCCCATCCCCTCCGTCGAAAGGCGCTACTCGCATGTCTTCAATCGGCATTTCTCCGAAGATCGAGGCAAACGTGTCCCGAGTCGGCAACCCCAAGCACGGCAAGCACAAGCCGAAGCTGAGCGTCCGTGAGATCGAAGTACTTCTTGCCTGGCTACGTTCGGATTCCAAGTCCGAGGTCGCCGAGACACTCGGCCTACGCGTCTGCACCGTCAACACACACATCACTCGGATCCGCACGAAGTACAGCGACGTCGGGCGGCCGGCTCCCACGAAGGCAGCATTGTTTGCCCGCGCGGTCCAGGACGGGTACACCACCCTCGACGAGTGGTGACCTCAGACCGTGACGGGTTCCGGTTCCTTCGCCTTGGACGGCTTCAGCCAACCGGGTAGCCAGGCAGGTTGTTTGTCCGGTGCTTGATCGAGAACACCGCCCGCCGGATCGTCGATGAACCCGTACCGCACGAGATCCTCCGACGGCCGGTAGATCTGCCGGAGCACCAGCGCGCACAGAACGAGTACCGCGATGTCCCGGATCACGACCGTTCCGGTGAACCACTGCTCGGGCAGCCCCTTGTTGGACACCCCGAGGTAATACATCATTCGTGGAACCCAGACCAGGGCGTCGATGGTCATCCACGCGAGCAGGAGTCTGCGGTGCGGCAAGGCCAACACGGCCAGCGGCACCAGCCACAGAGAATACTGCGGGCTCCACACCTTGTTCGTGAGCAGGAAGCCCGCCACCAACAGGAAGCACAGCTGCGCAACTCGCGGACGACGCTGCGCCGTCAGGGCGACGTATCCGACACCGATGCAGACGGCCACGAACAAAAGCAGAGAGACGGCGTTGAGATTCGACGGCGACTCACCCTGTGCGAGAGGACCGTCGAGGCCCTTCCACGACGTGAACGACGCGATCACGTTGTAGAGCGAATCCGGATCGGCCCCGCGTTCGGAGTTGAGCCGGAAGAACTCGTACCAACCATGGGGGTACAGCGCGGCAATGGGCAGGTTCACCGCAAGCCATGCCGCGACCGCGCTGAGAGCGGTCACCAGCCAGTCCCTCGTCTTGCCCGCGCGCAGACACAGGACCAAGAGCGGTCCCAGTAGGAGCAGCGGGTAGAGCTTTGCGGCGCCGCCCAGGCCGAGCAGGATTCCCGCGAGCACGGGCCGCTTGCGTGCCCACGCCAACAACCCACCCGCCGCGAACGCCGTCGCCAGAGGATCGAAGTTCGTGAACACGTGCACGATCACCAAAGGGGAGCACGCGATCAGAGCGCCGTCCCACACTCGTCGTCCGGCCAGCAGGGTGCTCGCCCACACGGTGACCAGCCACGCCAACGCCAACCCGAACGCCACGACGTTGAAATAGAGCGCCACCTGAATCGCGCCCGGCAGCCAGGTGATCGAATCCCACGCCTTCGCGACTTTCATTGCGCCGTACTGGTAGAGCCCCGAGATGACCGGATACTCCATGTACCGCATCTGGATCGAACCGTCGCCGCGTACTTCTTCCCACGACGTCTTGTACGGGAATGCTCCCTGATCGAGGCGCTCGGCTCCGTACAGCGGAACGGTATCGGAGTAACACATCGCCACGTACTGACGGCTGCCACTCCAGTCGAGGCCGACCTGCCCGCTCTCGCCGACCGGCGCCTGCTGAATACAGCCCGCCTTGGCGAACCAGCCGAAAGCCAAGAACACCACGGCGAGCAGAAGGATCACTCGCATCGGTGTGAAGAAGCGAGTGCGCCCGATCAGTGCGTGACGACCTACCGGACCGCCGACGGTTCCCGACAGCGCAGACACCATCGCGTCGTTGCGACTGGGAACGTCCCGCCAATCCGCCGAACGAAGATCTTCGGCCAGCGGAGCGGGGGAGGTCGGTTCGGCATCATCAGCATTCGCGGCCACTCCGCGAGGTTACCGTCTTTCGAACCGACCACCCTCCAACTACTGGCCGGGGCTCACACCTGCCGGTTCTTCCTCGGTGGTCTCGCCTGCCCCTGGTACCTGTGGCGTGGTTGTCGTCGGCCGGGAGATGCCCGGAATCGGGATCGTGATGCCCGGCAGAACCTCGACCTGCGTCGTTGTCACCACGGGCGGCGGAGTGGTTTCCGTCGTCGTCGGTGCGGTGGTCGGCGGCGCCGACGTCTTGGGCGGTGCGGGAGCCGTGTACTCCGGAACACCACCGGCTTGACCGTTGATCTTGCCCGGCGTCGGGAACTTCTCGTTGTCGGTGCCCTCGAGGGCGCCGTCCATCGTGTCCTTCCAGATGTCCGAAGGCAGACCTGAGCCGTAGATCATCGCGCCACCGGAATTGGTGATCGCTTCACCGTCGGGAGTTCCGACCCAGACCGCGGTCGAAAGCGACGGCGTGTAGCCGACCATCCACGCGTCCTTGTTGGCTCCGGTGTCACCGAGCTGCGCGGTACCTGTCTTCGACGCCGACAGACGTCCGCCGGCCAGGTTGTGACCGCGCGAGTACGCCGCGATCGGCTGCATCGCAGCCGTCACGTTGTCCGCCACGGCAGCGTCGATGCGGTCTTCACCGGCGGGCGCGCCGCGGTCCAGCAGCACGGTGCCGTCGGCCGCGACGACCTTCTGCACGAAGTGCGGTGCGTGATACGTACCGGACGCGGCGAGTGTCGCGTACGACGACGCCATGTCGAGCACGCGGGCCTGGTACTGGCCGAGCACGATGCCGTTGTTGGGGCCGGAACCGTCGGCCTCGGTGAGCGACGGGCCGACGCCCGGGATGTCCTTCGGGATGCCTGCCTTGTGAGCGATGTCCGCGATTTCCTGCGGGCCGTTGCCGTCGAGGCTGAGCATCTGGCGGTAGAAGCTGGTGTTCAGCGAACGCTTGAGCGCCTCTGCGATGGTGCAGGTGCCGCAGCTTTCACCTTCGACGTTGCCGATGGAGATGCCGTTGACGGTCAGCGGTGAGCTGTCGTACATCTGCGAGAGCGGGATTCCCTGATCCAGGGCGGCTGCGAGGCCGAACACCTTGAACGAGGAACCGGTCTGAAGTCCGGCATTCGCGAAGTCGTATCCCGCGCCGTCCTCACCGCCGTAGTACGCCTTGACGGCTCCGGTCTTCGGATCGACCGAGACAACTGCGGTACGCAGATTCTCCGGCTCGCCCTCCATATTGGAACGGGCTGCTTCGACCGCTGCGGCTTGAGCCTGCGGGTCGATGGTCGTGGTGATCTGCAAGCCCTCGGTGTTGAGCAACTGCTCGCTGATTCCAGCGTCGCCGATCTCCTTGAGCACCTGACGCTTGATCAGGCCCTCGGGGCCGGTCGAGCCCTGGCTGCTGTTGTCGACCTGGGCGAGCGGGATGTAAGCGGGGTACTGCATCGGCGTGCGCGCGGCCTGATCCAGCGTGCCTGCAGACACCATGCCGTCGAGCACGTAATCCCAGCGGGACTTCGCGCCTGTCGGGTTGGTCTCGGGATCGAGGAGCGACGGAAGCTGGATCGACGACGCCAGGACGGCGCCTTCTTCGATGGACAGCTGGTCAACGGGCTTACCGAAGTAAGCCTTGGATGCTGCGCCGATGCCGTACGCACCGCGACCGAAGTAAATGGTGTTCAGATACGCGGCGAGGATGTCGTCCTTGGACCACTCGTTGGCCATCTTCGAGGAGATGACGAGTTCCTTCATCTTTCGCGTCAGCGAACGCTCCGAGCCGACAAGCGCCTTCTTGACGTACTGCTGCGTGATGGTCGAGCCACCACCGGCGCTGTCGCGACCGAGGACGTTGTCACGGGCTGCGCGTGCGAAACCGGAGATCGAGAAGCCCGGATTCGAGTAGAAATCGCGGTCCTCTGCGGCCAGAACAGCGTTGCGAACGTGCGGCGGTACCTGATCGAGCGAGACCTCGACGCGGTTGCCATCTGGCGGGACGACAGTGCTGATCACCGTGGTGCCGTCGGCGGCAAAGACCGTCGCCACCTGATTGGTCTTGAGGTCACCGGGTTTGGGGACGTCCTGCACGATGTACGCGGCCATGAAGGCAAGGACGGGCAGAACAAGACCGAGCGCCACCAAGACGTAGGCCGAGCGGCGAACTGTGCGCCACTTGGACTTCTTCTTCACGGTGCTCTTTCTTCCCTTCGGGGGTTGTCCGTCGTTGCCACCGCCACCGGAGCCACCTGTCGGCGGCTTCGTCGGCGGAGGTCCGACCGGCGGGCGGGTGCCCGCGTTGCTACGGGTGGTCGCTGCTGCTGCCGCGACGCGCTGGGTCGGTTCGTTCGCCTGAGCGCCTACGGCGCGATCTCGAGGCGGCGGGCCGGCAGGTCGGCCTTGCGGCGGACGACCCTGAGGAGGGGGACCGGCGGGGCGGCCCTGAGGAGGCGGGCCCGAAGGTCGGGCTTGCGGCGGGCGACCCTGGGGCGGGGGTCCCATCGGACGACCTTGCGGCGGACGACCCTGAGGGGGCGGACCCATCGGAGGGCGTCCCTGCGGTGGTGGGCCCATGGGACGTCCCTGCGGCGGACGACCCTGAGGAGGTCCGGCGGGACGGTTGGGACCGACGGGACGGCCACCCGGGTTGTTGCCGCCCGGGTTGTTGTTGCTGGGGGAACTCACGAATCAAATCTCCAGTGGTCACGGACCGATCACGTGCAGACTTCGATCGGGCCCTTCTTCGGGTGTGGCGTTACTCGCTGGCGGTGCGCCGGCTTGGTGGGCGTGCTCGCCGCGGTCGCGGCGGCGCAGGTACTGCGCCGAGCACATAGGACTGCACCAAGTGGTTCCAACTGCAGGTACGGCACACCTCTACAACGTGCACCGTGAACTCCTCTGCTGTTTCCGCAAGCCGAGCGAGCTCGTCCGAGGTTCGGGCCGATCCCGAAACCTGACCGAGCTTGTCGCCGAACACCCAGGACACGAGCGTCAACTGTTCCTTGCGGCAAATGGGGCAGACGACGTCGCTGCCCCGGCCGTGGAACTTCGCGGCTCTGAGTAGGTACGGATCGGCGTCACACACCTGCTTGACGTCGGTCCGACCCGCAGACACTTCGGCCAGCACAGACCGACGCGCGAGCGCGTAGTCCACAACTTGCCGCTGTATCCGCACCTGACCAGCGTACGTGCGTCCGTGCCGCGACGGACGGTTCGGGAGGGTCACGATGAACACATTTCGGGGGCTGGGGGCATGGCGACCAGCCATTACGATCACTTCCTGTGAAGTCTTCTCGTTCTCCGATGACGCGTGCTCGTGATCTTGATCGCGTCGAAACGTGCAATGTGTTGGACGCCGCGTACGCCGAAGGGCAGTTGAGCGCGGAGGACTACTTCGACCGGACCGAGAAGGCGAAGTCCGCGAAGACCCTGCTCGCACTCGCACGCCTGGTCAACGATCTGCAGGTGCCGAAGATCGAGACCAAAACGGTGCCTCGGACGTCGACGGCACGAAAGGCCGTGTTCGTCGGTGCTGCTGCTCTGATCGTCGTCGGCGCGATCGCCGCAGTGGCGTGGAGTCGGTCACCGTTGACGCCCTCGGAAGACATCACAGCCAGTTATGCCAGCACTACTTCCCTCGCTCCGCCGTTGCCGACCACCACCCCGGTGCCGGAGCCGACCGTCGAACCGATCCTGATCGCACACATCGACACGTTGACGCCGGAAGGAATCGGCGCATTCATCGAGAGGTATCGCGACGAGTACGGCGACATGTTCGTAGACGACGCCAGCTTCCACGGCGACTACTCCGCAGTGAGCCGGGCCGTCCCCGATGCTCCCGCTCTCACCGAGTCCATCAGTTTTCGCGACGGCTTCGAGAGGGAAGTGACGTCCACTCCGCGGCGAACTGGCCAGACGCCCTTCGACCTCGGTTCCATCCAGATCGACAAGCTCGCGCCGTACATGGTGAACATCGGCGACTATGTCAATGTTTCGGACGCCGCGATCACCCACTTGATCGTGGACGCGAACTACGGCGTCCCGGAGATCGCGATCTATGCAGAGAACGGACTCGGCCACCAAGGACGCATCGAGGTCACGCCGTGGGGCGAGATCTCTCGTTCCTACCCGTACGGGAGCTAGGGTGAGCCGGTGAGTGGGTCCCCGACTACTACCTCTACGCGCACCCGTGCGCGCGACGTCGACCGTTCCGATACCTGCGCCGTTCTCGATACGGCTCTGTCCGACGGCCAGATCACGGTCGACGAGCACGCGAACCGGACGGCTGCGGCCATGACCGCGACCACGCTCGGACAGCTCGATCTGCTGGTCCGCGATCTGCAGAAAGCAACGCTGCGCAACGCCGTCGCCAAAGTTCGCCGTATCGACAAGATCTGGTACCTCGCAGCCGCATCGACTATCTTCGCCGGCCTGATCGGGTACCTCACCTTGTCCGCCGACGATTCACCCCCACCGCCTCCACCGGCGGCAGCCGAAAACGTCGAACCGCTTGCCCCCATTGTGAGTTCGACGTTGAACACGGTCACCGCAAGCGGGATCGGGGAATTCATCACCAGATACAGCGCCAAGTACGGCACGACGATAATCGATTCCGCCAACTTCTACGACGGCTATGCAAGCGTCACTCGCGCCGCCGCTGTCTCGCCGAACCTGGAGGAAGACATCGACTTTCGAGGCGGTTTCACACCACGCGACAGCACGTCGACTCGAGCAGCCAGCACCGTCACCTTCGACCTCGCTGCCGTCGACATCGACAAACTCGCCGGATATCTGGCAGGAGTGTCCGCAAATCTCAACGTCCCCGACGCCGAGATCACACACATCAGCATGAGTTCGTCGAGCGACGATCCACGCGTCTCCATCTACGCCAGCAACAACCTCGGCGCGAGCGGGTGGATGGATCTGACGCCTGACGGACGCCCGATCCGCTTGTCTCCCTTCACTCCTCGATAGGCCCCGGACATGCCGAACGATCTAACCAGGACCACCCGCGCTCGCAATGCCGATCGCGAGGCTACCTGCGCAGTGCTGGACTCCGCCTTCGCCGACGGACAACTCACGGCGACCGAGCACGACGAATTGACCGAACTCGCCGCGGTGGCAGTCACTCTCGGCGATCTCGAAGATTTGACGTTCGATCTGCAGACTGAGGCGTCCCTACCCATTCTTCGGAAAGAACCTTCGCTCGACACGCGTTGGATTGCCGTTGTGATCATCGCGCTGTCACTGGTCTCGGCTGTCGGTTTCGGAATCAAATACGCCGCGTCCGACGTCACGATCTTCTCGAGCCCCGAGCCACAGTTACACACCGTCGACGGCCTGGGGGCGATGTTCCATGCCATCGAAACGGAGTACGGCAGCGGACTGGTCGACGAGATGACCATCTATCCCACTTATGCACGCGTAACGCGCGCCGATCCTGCTGCGCAGCGCAAGAGCCTCGACAGTTACTACCGAGGCGACCTCGAGGACACGACTTCGGGAGGATCGCGCGAACCCGACGTGACACAGATCGACGTCACACAGCTCGATCCTCGCATCGTGATCGCCCTGCTCGACGGCGCCGGAACCACAACGTCGGTGCAAAATCCGACCACTCGGTACGTCTCTGTCGGAAGCACCGAAACCGTGCCGACCATCGAGATCCACGTCGGCAACGACCTCGACGAAAGCGGGTACCTGACCGCTGGCCTCGACGGGGAAATCATGTCGATCTACCCGTTCACCCCCTGATCTAGCCGTGACACCTTGGTACACGTATCGGGCCGCAGTGTGGTTTTATATATCGGCGCGATATAGTTGGTTATCGCATCAAGCGGTTAGGTTCAACGACTCGGGAGGTTTGTCAGTTGCTCGAACTCGCAATCCTCGGGCTGCTCCTCGAGTCACCGATGCACGGATACGAGCTGCGTAAGCGGCTCACTGGTCTGCTCGGCGCATTCCGCGCGTTCTCGTACGGATCGCTGTACCCGGCACTGCGGCGCATGCAAGCCGACGGATTGATCTCGGAAGACGTCGACACTGCCACCGGCACGCTCAAGCGTCGGGCGCGTCGCGTCTACCAGCTCACTCCGGAAGGTCGGCAACGGTTCACCGAACTGGTCGCCGACACCGGGCCGCAGAACTACACCGACGACGGTTTCGGCGTTCACCTCGCCTTCTTCAGCCGCACCCCCGCAGAAGCGCGGATGCGGATCCTCGAAGGCAGGCGACGCCAGGTCGAGGAGCGCCGTGAGGGGCTCCGCGAGGCCGTCGGTCGGGCCAGCGGATCGCTGGACCGCTATACCCGTCAGCTCCATCAGCTCGGACTCGAATCGAGTGAACGCGAAGTGCGTTGGCTCAACGAATTGATCGCAGCCGAGCAATCGACAACAGGAACATCCCGGAAAGAAGGAGAACCCGACCATGGGTGAGAACAGCACCGCGGTGCGCGTAGCCATTGTGGGCGTGGGTAACTGCGCCTCGTCCCTGGTTCAGGGCGTCCACTACTACAAGGATGCCGACGAGACCCAGACGGTCCCCGGCCTCATGCACGTCAAGTTCGGTAAGTACCACGTCCGCGACGTGCAGTTCGTCGCTGCGTTCGACGTCGACGCCAAGAAGGTCGGCTTCGACCTCTCCGAGGCGATCCTCGCGAGCGAGAACAACACCATCAAGATCGCCGACGTCCCGCCCCTGGACGTTCCCGTTCAGCGTGGCCCGACCCTCGACGGCATCGGCAAGTACTACGCCGAGACCATCGAGCTGTCCGACGCCGAGCCCGTCGACGTCGTCAAGGCACTCAAGGACGCTCAGGTCGACGTCCTCGTCTCCTACCTGCCCGTCGGTTCCGACGACGCTGACAAGTTCTACGCACAGTGCGCGATCGACGCAGGCGTTGCATTCGTCAACGCTCTGCCCGTCTTCATCGCTTCCGACCCGGAGTGGGCTGCCAAGTTCAAGGACGCCGGCGTCCCGATCGTCGGCGACGACATCAAGAGCCAGGTCGGCGCCACCATCACACACCGCGTGATGGCGAAGCTGTTCGAAGACCGCGGCGTCGTGCTGGACCGCACCTACCAGCTCAACGTCGGTGGAAACATGGACTTCAAGAACATGCTCGAGCGTGATCGCCTGGAGTCCAAGAAGGTTTCCAAGACCCAGGCCGTGACGTCCAACCTGACCGGCGCACTTGCCGGCAAGGTTCACGACCGCAACGTCCACATCGGTCCCTCGGACTACGTGGAGTGGCTCGACGACCGCAAGTGGGCATACGTCCGCCTCGAAGGCCGCGCCTTCGGTGACGCTCCCCTGAACCTGGAGTACAAGCTCGAGGTCTGGGATTCGCCCAACTCTGCCGGCATCATCATCGACGCCGTCCGCGCAGCCAAGATCGCCAAGGACCGCGGCATCGGTGGACCGGTTTACCCGGCTTCCGCTTACCTGATGAAGTCCCCGCCGGTCCAGATGGCCGACGACAAGGCTCGCATCGAGCTCGAAGCGTTCATCATCGGCGCTGACGAAGCTTAATTCGACTCACACTGATTCGGGGTCTTGCGCCAATGGCGCAAGGCCCCGATTCTGTTATCCGCAGGGTGTTTCCGCATCCGCGCGGGTAATCACGCCTGCGGCTGCCGAATTGCCGTGCGGGTCCGGGTGCCGCTCAGCGTGGAATGATGGACATCAGAACCATCACACGGATCGAGGACCCCATGTCGATTACGTCGCTGCCAGTGCTCGATCTATCGCTTGCGCAGAACCCCGACACCGCCGAGCAGTTCCGCACTCAGCTCCGCGAGGCCACCCACGAGGTCGGATTCTTCTACCTGGTCGGCCACGGAATTCCCGACGAACTGCAGCGCCGCCTCCTCGCCGTCGCCCGCGAGTTCTTCGCGCTGCCGACTGCCGAGAAGCTCGCGATCGAGAACGTCCGCAGCCCGCACTTCCGTGGGTACACCCGGCTCGGCGGCGAACTGACCGAAGGCAAGCAGGACTGGCGCGAGCAGATCGACATCGGCGCCGAACAGCCCGCGGCCGAGCGCACCGACACCTCACCGGCCTGGGAGATTCTGCAGGGCCCCAACCAGTGGCCAGACGCCCTTCCCGAACTTCGCGACGTCATCACCGAGTGGAACGACACACTCACCTCGATCGCATTGAGCCTCTTACGCGAATGGGCGGTAGCCCTGGGCCAGGATGCGAACATCTTCGACGACGCGTTCGCTCACGATCCGTCGATCCTCATCAAGGTGGTGCGTTACCCGGGCCGCCCGAAAGGTGCCGGCTCCCAGGGCGTCGGCGGACACAAGGACGCGGGTGTGCTGACTCTGCTCTATGTCGAACCGGGCAAAGGCGGTCTGCAGGTCGAGCACGACGGCGACTGGATCGACGCGCCGCCGATCGACGGGGCGCTGGTGGTCAACATCGGCGAACTGCTCGAGGTCGCTACCGGCGGCTACTTGAAAGCGACTGTGCACCGGGTAGTTTCACCCGAGGGCGACGGTGAACGTATCTCGGTGCCGTTCTTCTTCAACCCGAACTACGCAGCGCAGATCCCGGAGTTCGACCTACCTCCCGAGCTGGCGGCGCGCGCCACCGGCGTCACCGTGGACGCGAACAACCCGATCCACGATTCCTACGGGGCGAATGCCCTCAAGAGTCGACTACGTGCGCACCCCGATGTCGCGGCCCGCTGGTGGCCGGACATCGTTGCGGCACAAAGCGCTACCTGATGCTGAACTACAGATCCATCGCGACTTTCCACGCCGTGTGCATCGCGCCCTCGATGTAGTCGACGTTCACCGCGTCACCGACCACATGTACGTCGGACACGACACCGATCAGAGAATCGGCCAGTGGCGCCTGCGCCGACACTCCCGACGCGACGACAACCATGTCGGCTGGAGCGGTCCGTGTCTTGTCACCGGAACGGAATTCGACGTGCTCCTTGGTGATTCGCTGCACCGTTGAATTGCGGTGAATGTCCACACCGACATGCTTGGCGTGGCGCACCGCCGTCCAGCGGCGCGGCATCGCCATCGGAATACCCAACTGCTGGCCTTCTTCGATCAGCGTCACATTGCGACCTCGCTCGGCCAGGAACTCCGCAAGCTCGAGTCCGACAAGCGAACCACCGATCACGACAACGTCTTTACCCATGGGCAGGAACTTGCGGGTCACAGCTCGGATCGCCGCGGGGCTCTTGGTGATACCGGACAGCTTGCCCAACTTGGCCATCGTCCGCAGGAACGGCGGTACCTGTGAGACGTCTCCCGCTCCGGTCATCAACGCGCGCAACGAATCACCGGTGTGCACGTGCGGCAAGTCGCCGCCCGGAACGCTAGGCCGCTCACGGACTGCACCGGTGGCCACGACTACGGCGTCGGGGTTCAGTGCCCGGATCGAAGCAACCGAGGCTTCGGTCTTCAGTCGAACATCGACACCGAGACGCTCGATTTCCACTTTCAACCAGCTGAGCAGACGCCCGTTGTCCGGGGTAGTGAGGCTCGAGAACCACAGGGTGCCACCGAGGCGATCGGACTTGTCCAACACCGTGACTCGGTGCCCACGTTCAGCGGCCACGCGGGCCGTCTCGAGACCACCGGGGCCCGCTCCGACCACAACAACGTGTTTCGGAGTGCTGGTCCGAACGAAGGGGAGAAGCGCTTCGTTGCCGAGCGCGGGATTGACAGCGCACAGCGGGGTCTCGTCCCAGAAGTTCTCCTGCACGCAGACGTAGCAATTGATGCAAGGCCGAACCCGCTCGGGTACACCGTCTTTGAGTTTGTTCACCAACTGTGGATCGGCCAGGAGCTGGCGGCCCATTGCGGCGAAGTCCGTGCGACCTTCCGCGATCATCTTCTCGCCGACCTCGGGGAGCATACGTCCGACGGTGATCACGGGGATCGATATCGCCTGCTTGATTCGCGTTGCATTGTCGGTGTAGTAGCCGACCTTGTCGGGCAGTGGTCCGTCGGTGAAGTTGGCAAAAGCATTCAGCGCGGTACCGGTGACATGAATGGCGTCAGCTCCGGCCTCTTCGAACATCTTCGCGGCCGCAGCAGCCTCGTCGACCGTCAGCCCGTCGGTTTCGCCGTACTCTTGACCGGCCAGACGCACGATGACGGCAAGCGCACCACCGACCTCCTCCTTGACCGCCCGAATGACCTCACAAGCGAGGCGAGCACGGTTCTCCATGGAACCTCCGTACTCGTCGCTGCGCTGATTCGTGTACCGACTCAGGAACGCTCCGAGGACGTAGTTGTGGGCACAGTGAATCTCGACGGCGTCGCCGCCCGCCGCCTTCACCCGTCCGGCAGCCTCGGCGAACATGCGAACCAGCCAATCAAGATCTTCCTTGGTTGCCTCGTGGTACGTAGCCCTCTTGCCCTCGTTGATGGCAGCCATCTTGCCCAGTTCTTCTGGCGTGCAATCGGCCATCGCGCTCATGTCACCCGGCGGCTTCGGCGTGGACGGGACCAACTGCGGTCGGCCGTCGAGGGTATCGATGCGCGCCACCTTGCCGTGGTGTGTCATCTGCACACAGAGCTTGCTGCCTGCGTCGTGGACTGCGTCGGCCAACGCCTTGAGACCGGGGATGAACCGGTCTTCCGAAAGCCCCGGTTCCTTGCGGCTGGTGCAGCCCAGCGGATACGCAACAGCGCAGCAACCGGTGATGATCAGACCCGTTCCACCAGCTGCACGCGCCACGAAGTGGTCGATGTCGCCCTTTTCGATTTCCCCGTCTTCACACAGGTTCATGTCCATCGCAGGGAGAACCACGCGATTGGGCACGGTCATCGGGCCGATGGTGCCTGGTGCGAGCAGGTGCGGAAAGGTCTGGCTTCGGATCGTCACGAGCAGACGCTAGAACTGGACCACGCCCATCCGTTGCCGCACTCCCGATCAACGAGACTTCACGCGCTGTGACGTGCGAGGCACTCGGCTATCACCTCGAGCGCATATTCGAGGTCCGCGGATTCCACTCGCCCGTAGCCGATGACCAATCCGCCGGGGTCTCCGTGCGTTCGGGTGGACTCGACCAGGGTGGGCACTTCGACGCCGTGCAGGAGCGCCTCGCGAGCGACGGTCGCTGCCAGATCCGCGTCGAGCATGAGCGTCGTGTGCATGCCGGCGCCGAGACCCCGCAGTTCACCGAACGATGACAGCGCTTCCTCGACCGCCCGATCACGCTCCCGGTATCTGCGCCGGGCGGTACGCACCGCTCGATCCCATTCGCCGTCACGGAGCAGGGACAGGAGTGCTTGCTGCAGCGGAACCGACGGGAAGTCGCCGATTCGCTGGCGGTGTACTGCTATGCGGTCGACCAGGTCGAGGGGAGCTACCAACCAGCCCAATCGAATTCCGGCGCCGAGCGTCTTTGCAACTGTTCCGAGATACACCACCCGATCAGGAGCCAACTGGGCAAGCGCAGGCAAAGGCGCTACGTCGTAACGGAATTCGGAGTCGTAGTCGTCCTCGAACAGGACGACGTCGCGGACGCGGGCGAACTCGATCAACTGGTTGCGCCGACCTACCGGAAGCAGCCCACCCGTCGGATACTGATGGGACGGTGTCACATACACGCCACGGACGCTCTCCGACGCAGTTTCGAGTTGGTCGACACAGAGACCATGAGCGTCGACGGGCACGTCGAGCAGCGACCATCCACAGGCTGTAGCGGCCGAGGACGCATACCGGTATCCGGGATCTTCCATCGCCAGAACAGCACCACGGGTACGCAGAGCCGACAGGGCGAGGCCGAGACCATGCGTGGCACCTGAGGTGATCAGGATTCTCTCGGGTTCAACCGACATTCCGCGGGCTCTTGCCAGTAATTCCGATAGTGCCGAACGCAATTCGTAGTCACCCGCAGGATCGGGATCCTCGAAAGGTGGTGGTTTGGACCCGACGTCACGCCACGCCCGCCGCCACGCTGCCGATGCACGCGGTGGCGTCCACGGCACGCCCGGCCGGAGCTGCACCCTGGGTGACATCTTGTCGGCGGCCTTCTTCGGTGTAGTCGTGGGAGTGACCATGGGGGAGGGCGCCTCGGCAACGAAGGTGCCTGAGCCGTGCACAGCGACAAGCCAACCCTCGGCGATCAACTGCTCATACGCCCGTTCCACGACGCCCCGCGCCACCTCGAGCTCCGCCGCCAGCTTCCGGGAACTGGGTAACCTCAGACCCACTGCCGCCTTACCACTGCGGATATCAGCTCTGAGGTGGTCGGCAATCTGGACCGGGAGCGCCCGCCGATCTGTCCGGTCGAGGACGACGGCTACCGCCGAAGGCAGAAACATTCAGAACCCTCCCGGAAGTGGCAAATCGAAGTGGCCTATCGAAGTCTCCACTGATTGGACCATGACTTGAAGCCACTTTGCCACCAGCATTGTCTGCATGACAGATTCCGTTGTCTTTGCTGCCCCTGCTCCTGCCCCCACTGCACCTATTCCGCTGTCCCCGACAGCACGTACGACGCACAAGCGCGCCCGCCACCACGGCGTCGCAGAACGCGCGGCACTCGTCGACGTCTTGCAGTCCGCGAAGCTGTGCCACATGGGTGTGACCGTCGGCGGAGTTCCCATGGTGTTTCCCACCGCCTACGGGTTCGACCTCGACGGCCCCGACCGCGGCGGATCTATTTATGTTCACGGTTCAGTCGCTTCACGGAGTTTGGCTCCCGACAGCGAAATCTGCATCACCATCACGATCCTCGACGGGCTCGTGTTGGCTCGGTCGGGCTTCCACCACTCGATGAACTACCGCAGCGGCGTCATCATCGGATCACCTCGAGTCGTGACCGACGGCGACGAGCGCGTGAAGGCTTTGAATCTGATCGTCGACCAGGTGGTTCCCGGACGTTCCCAACACCTTCGGGATCACACGCGCAAGGAAATGGCGGCAACCATCGTTCTTGCACTGCCGTTGTACGAGGCTTCCGTCAAGGCTCGCACCGGCGGCCCCGGCGACGATGCCGCCGACATCGGTGTCGAAACCGTTTGGGCTGGAGTAGTTCCCGCAGCTACGCACTTCGGTGAACCGATCCCGTCCGAGGATCTCGACTCAGGTGTCGCGCTTCCGGACCATATCTCGACGATGCTCTGACCGCACACGCCGTACACACCGGGGCATGGCTATGCCCCGGTGTGTACGTATTCAGTTGCGCCCGTTCAGGCTGCTGTAGGTGGGCTGTTCCCGCCGATCGGCTGTTGATACGGATCGATCGACATCGGTGGGTAGAACACCGATTTGCGATCCGGGCCGATCTCCACCCGCCACTCCGTGTGGTGCAGCGTCCGGTGGTGATGACCGCACAACAAGATCAGGTTGTCGAGATCTGTTGGGCCACCATCGTTCCAGTGAACAATATGATGGGCATCGCACCACCCCGATGGTGTCCCGCATCCCGGAAACGCACACCCACCATCACGAACCGCCAACGCCCGCCGCTGGGGTACCGTCGCGGTCCTTGCTTCTTTGCCGCAGTCGAGCGGAACACCGTTCTCGTCCAGGAGGATCCGGGTGACGGTGCAGTCGCACGCCAGCATCCGGGCAGTATCGATACTGATCGGGCCCACCCAATCCGCCCACGCGAACCCCAGTTCCTGAGTCGACGGCAAGAGGTCCTTCAACGCCTTGAGGTCTGTCATGTCTTTCGCCGACGCGGTAACGGTGATGTGTGGTTTCACTCCGCCCTCGATCGGACCCAACCCCGCCCGCTCGTACCGCCGCAGTAGTTCGCAAAACCCGTCCGCGCGCCGTAGCGCCGGCGTGCGAGTGTCCTTGACGCCGTCCTTCTCCGGCGTCGGCGCAGACAGACTCGACAGCAACGTGATCAGACGGGCCCCGTTGATCGCATCCAAATCACCCTTCACCGACACTCGCCCGAACAAGCCTTTCGAGGCGTAGAACTCGTTACGCTCCGAATCCTCACCAACCGGAACGCCGTCCTCGCGTTTTCCGTACTGCTTCTCGATCCGCCGGATCGCCGCCCGCACCGCATCACAATCCGCGATGTTCTTCGACGCCAGGCCAAGCAAGATCCCGCGGGCCTTGTCCACATCCGCCAGGGTCATGTTCTTGGGCGGATGCTGACAAAACGACGCCACCTGACGGGCTTTCAACGCATCCACGTCACCGCGATGAAACGCATCGCCCACAACGGGTTCGAGCATCAACAACCGCGCCAACCCGACCAGCAGACTGCACTCACCGATCTCCAGATTCGTCGAACCATGCAACCACTGCGCGATCGCCCGAAAACCCTTCCCACCGAGAACCTCCCGGGAAAACATCTCCACGATCAGCAACACCATCCGCGACTGCAACTCGTGCCGGACACGCACCAGATCCAGAACCTCCCCCTTGAGGCCCTCACCATCCAGTTGCCACGCATCCCGACTGTCCATGCTCAAAGTTTAATCGAACAAAGTTTCGAATACAAGGGATGGTAACCGAAACTAGATGCTAATCAACAACTTTCGCATTCCAGACGAAACGGGCAGGTTCTTGGGTCGCGGGAGTTGCCGCAACTCCGCCACCGATAAAGGGCCGGACAAGATCCAGCGGCAAGGGGAAGACAACGGTGGAGTTGTTCTCACTACCGATCTCGTGAAGCGTCTGTAGATAACGCAACTGCAGGGTGGTCGGATTGCGGCTGATCACCTCGGCCGCCTCGGCGAGCTTGGCCGAAGCCTGAAACTCGGCGTCGGCGTTGATGATCTTGGCTCGCCGCTCTCGTTCGGCCTCTGCTTGCCTGGCGATGGCGCGCTGCATGTTGGCCGGAATCTCGACGTCCTTGATCTCGACGGTCGTGACCTTGACTCCCCACGGCTCGGTCTGCTGATCGATTACCTTCTGCAAGTCCTCGTTGAGCCGTTCACGTTCGGAGAGCAGCGAGTCCAACTCAGCTTTACCGAGAATGGAGCGCAGTGTGGTCTGGGCGATCTGTGAGGTGGCGGCCAGAAAATCCTCGACCTCGACTATCGAACGGTCAGCGTCGACGACCCGAAAGTACGTGACGGCGGTGACCTTCACGGGGACGTTGTCGCGAGTGATCACTTCTTGGACCGGTATCTTCAGCGTGACGGTTCGCAGACTGACCCGCTCCATGCGATCGATCGCCGGCACCAAAATCACCAGACCAGGACCCTTCAAGGTGATCAGTCGACCGAGGCGGAACACCACCGCGCGCTCGTACTCGCGCAGAACTCTCACCGACATGCCCACAAGGACTGCAATCAGCACGACAACCACGGACAACACGACAAGCACGGTGGTCATAGCGGCAGCTCCCACGGTTCACGACGGCGCACTTTCAGAGTCAGGCCTCGAACCTGCTCTACGACGACGGATTCGCCCACGGCAGGCACAGAATCGTCGTACCCGAATTCCATTCGAGCACGCCATAATCCGCCGTCGAGCTCGACCTGACCCTGCGCACCGGTCCAACTGCGAACGGTCGCGTCCGAGCCGACAAGAGATTCCGTCCCCGTACGCACGGGAGCGCGGCGCGCGGTAAGCGCTTTTCGACTCGCTACCGCCACCACGCCCAGGCCGACTACCGCGACCCCCGCCGTCACCGGGATCGCGATCAATTGGCCGATACCGTCGGATGTGAAGAGCATCCAGACGCCGGCACCGATCATGAGTGCTCCAAGCGCACCGAGCACCCCCGCGGTTGGGGCATGCGCCTCGACCACGATCAACAGGACGCCCAGCAACAGGGCAACGACACCGATCGTCGTCATCACTCGTCTCCACGCTCGCGAGGACGCGGTCACGTCGCGTAGCCATTGTGCGATCGCGCCCTCGACTTCAACGGTAATCACGCTCGGCCGGATCTGCCACAAGCGCTTTCACATCACGTCAGAGAAGGACCTCACCGATCTGTCGTGCAGTCACCTTGGCAAGGTCGGCGAGAAACGGAATCCGTTCGTCGATCATCAGCTCGACCGGACCACGAAGCCCGAGAGCGTAACGCACAGTGCCGGATCCATCGATGATCGGAATTCCGATCGTTCGGAAATCCGGGGTCAACTCCTCGTCGTTGAATCCGTATCCTCGCTCACGAGTCAGTTCCAGTTCCCGGCGGATACCGGCGACATCGGTGATCGCACGCTGAGTGGTCGCTTCACGTGGCAGCGCAGCCAGCTCGGAATCGTCGACATCGGACCAAGCCAGAAAGGCTTTACCCAGTGCGCTCGCATGCAAGGGAAGGCGGACACCCTGCAGCACGTGCCCGTCGGCCTCGCGCCACCGACTGAATCCGAGCAACACCACCTCACTTCCGCTTCGCACTGCCAGGGAAGCGGATGCTCCTGTCGTCGCGGCCAATTGCTCCAAATAGGGCTCGGACAGATAGATCCGATGCTGCCGGTAGGAGACCTGTCCGTAAGCCGCCAGCGCCGCGCCGATGCGATACCGACTGGTTGCGTCGTCCTTCTCGAGAAATCCCGCGTCGACGAGCGACTGCAGCAATCGATGCGTGGTGCTGACCGCAAGCTCTTGTCGCCGCGCAACTTCCGAGACTCCCAGTTCTTCGCCACTGCGAAAACATGTGAGCATGGTCAGGGCACGGGTTACCGTCTGAACTCCCGCGCCGCGTGCGTCCGTCACGAACGATCCTTTCGCTGTGGCCTGATCGACCTGAGAATCGGACGCTAACACGGACCCAGCAGTCCGGCCATCCTTTCCATCAGATGGAAAGGAACCGAACGTGGACCTACAAAAGCCCAGATGAACAGACTTCCGATGTTGTCAAGATTTCCAATCTCCAGAAAACAAACGGGGGTAAAACGGACAGGCACCCAATAGCGTCATCGTCGTCAGTTCTGACGATTCAACGCCTGAAGGAGCCACATACATGTCCCGCTTCCGCCGACTGCCACGAGCTGCCGCTGCGCTCGCCATGATCCCGCTGGCCGGGTTGGCGGTGGCGTGTGGGTCTTCCGATTCCGACAGCGCCGCAGGCAATTCCAGCGCAGACTTCACGCTCAAGGTCTTCGATCCCGGAAACTCCGGTGCCATCGCCGTCGGCAAGCGTGACGGAACCTACGACGAGGCGCTGGCACCGCTGGGCGCAAAGATCGAATGGGTCAAGACCACACCGGGATTCAGCTCCAACCTCAAACTCTTCAACAGCGGTGAACTCGACATCCAAACCGGCGCATACAGTCCCGTCGTCGGCGCACTGTCCAAGGACGTGGGTGTCCGCATCTTCGCCACGTCCGACCCGTACAACAAGGACCAGGCCGGCATCATCGCCACTCCGGAGTCCGGCATCAAGACCGTCGCAGATCTGGCCGGCAAGCGCATTGCCGTCAACCCTGCAGGCAAGGGCGAGTACATCACGCTCAAGGCTCTGACGCAGGCCGGAGTGCCGATCGATTCCGTCGAACGTGTTCCGCTGCAACAGGCTGACGCGGCGTCGGCGTTCTCCACCGGGCAGGTCGACGCGTGGGCATCGTTCCTGATTCCGTATCAGGAGGCCAAGGCCAAGGGCGCGATCGAGATCGCAACCGAGGCGAGCATCGACTCCGTGGACAGCACCATCATCGCCGGCCGCACCGTAGTACTCGAAGAGCATCCCGAAGTGGTCCAGAAGTTCCTCGAGGTCACCCAGGAACTCACCGCGAAGCAGCAGGCCGACCCGGCAGCATTCGAGAACGTCTTCGAACAGACCGGTCCGCGCGCACTCTCCGGACAGCGACTCGACGACGCGATCACCCTAGGCGGCCAGATCACCAACTTCCGCTACCCGACTGCAGCCGACGCTACCGACCTCGAATCGATCTCCACGTTGTTCGCCGACAACAAGGTGATCCAGCAGCCGATCAAGGGCAGTGACGTGATCTTCGACCTCCAGGGTGCTGTGGCAGGTTCGGCAGCGGCAGCACCCACCACCGAGGGGAAGTGACCCGATGGTGACGCTGACCCGGCCCGCACGAACTGCGTCGCCGTCAGTGGAGCATCCGCAACTCGAAACGCCCCGCTACCGCCGCAATCGCAGCAGGCCCAAGTGGGTCTCGATCCCACTCCGCTTCCTCGTGCCCGCGCTGCTGGTTGCCGGATGGTGGATCGGATCCGCTACCGGACTGATCCGCGAAGAGATCCTGGCCGGACCTCCGGCGGTGTGGACGGCATTCGCCGAGCTGTACCAGTCGGGTCAGTTGGTCGACTTCGGTCTCGCGTCGCTTCAACGTGCCGCACTCGGTGTTTCGGTCGGTGTGATCGTCGGATTGGTGCTCGGGGTTCTGTCCGGTCTCTCCTCGCTCGGCGAAGAACTGATCGACTCGACCATGCAGATCAACCGCGCGGTTCCGTTCCTCGCGCTCGTTCCGTTGTTCATCGCCTGGTTCGGTATCGACGAAACCTTCAAGGTAGTCCTGATCGCCGTCGCGACCGTCGCCCCCATGTACGCGTACACCTACCTGGGAGTGCGCGGAGTCGATCGCAAGATGGTGGAAGCGGCACAAGGTTTCGGCCTGACGGGTTGGCGACTGGTGTTCGGAGCAATTCTTCCGACCGCCCTCCCCGGTGTTCTGATGGGGCTTCGAATCTGCCTGTCGCTCAGCATCACCGGATTGATCGCCGCCGAGCAGGTCGGCACACGTGAGGGCATCGGATATCTGGTCACCCTGGCGCAGGAGTACAACCGCACCGACTACATGGTTCTGTGCATCGTCATGTACGCGGCACTGGGACTCATCTTCGACGCAATCGTCAGACTGATCGAGCGGTACTCCATGCCGTGGCGGAGATTGTCGGTGGCGCGATGACGAATACAACCATCGGCTCGCTGCCATCCACCGAAGCACCTCTGCCGCCGTTGGCAGCCCGTGAGCGGACCGGCACCACCGCGGCCGAGCGACGTGCCGGATCACCGGTAGCGGTCTCGCTCACCGGAGTGCGTAAGTCGTTCGGTGACAAGACTGTTCTAGGTGGTATCGACCTCGAGATCACGCGCGGCGAGTTCGTCGTTCTCCTCGGCCCCAGCGGTACCGGCAAGACGACCCTGCTGCGAGTGCTTTCCGGTTTGGAAGCACCGGACAGCGGTGATGTGCTGGTCCCACGCGACCGCACGGTCGTCTACCAGGAACCGCGATTGATACCGTCGAAGCGAGTTCTGGCCAATGTCACAGTCGGACAGAAACGGTCACGTCAGGTGACCGACAATGCACGCAACGCACTCGCCGAGGTCAACCTCGCGGACAAGCACCGCGCCTGGCCGGCCACCCTCTCCGGCGGCGAGGCCCAACGCGTCGCATTGGCGCGCGCTCTCGTCCGTGAACCTGAACTGCTGCTACTCGACGAACCGTTCGCAGCCCTCGACGCTCTGACACGGCTCCAAATGCAAGACCTGGTAGGCGATCTGGTCGCCCGCCACCGTCCGGCAGTACTGCTCGTCACGCACGACGTCGACGAAGCCGTACGACTTGCCGACCGTGTGCTCATCCTCGACAAGGGCGGGTTTGCCGTGGACGTCGACATCGACCTGCCACGCCCCCGCGATCGGAACGATCCCGAATCTCTGCGCTACCGAGCGAGTTTCCTGAAGGAACTCGGCGTCGGTCGCACCTTCCCCGACGGACAGGACAGTCATGACATTGATCGCTGATTCCGCAATCGACACACTCTGGTACACCCGCTGCCCCGTTCCCACCGCCAGCGGCCTCGCCAACAGTCTCGGTTGGCTCGACCGGACGGCAAACGAATCCGGAGTGCGTTTCGGCGTACTGCAAGATGCCGGACCGGAATTGGCAGTGCGCCATTTCGATCACCACCTCTCCGGACTCATTCGCGAAGGCGGCAACGTCCCCGCACTGGCCGCGCGTGCCAGTGGTTCTCCGACGAGGCTCATCGGGCTCACCTGGATCGACGAGGCCCAGGCAATCCTGGTGCGCGGAGACTCCGACATCCGAGAAGCCGGTCTTCTGGCAGGCGCTCGGATCGGCATCCCGGCCTGGGCGGCAGATCAGGCCAGGAGCTTCCCCCGTGCCATGGCCCTGCACGGCTTCGCCTCCGCACTTCGACTCGGCGAGTTGAGTTTTGCCGACGTCACTCTCGTCGAGGTTGCGACGACGGCAGCCCCCGAGGTCCGCACCGCCTCGTCCACCCGCAACACGACGTGGGGCGTCGAATCCCTGCTACGCGGCGACGTCGACGCCATCTACGTCAAGGGTGCCCGCGCCCAGGAAGTTGCCCGCGAACATGGCCTCGCCGTGGCCGTCGATCTCGATTCCACTGCATCGCTACGTGATCGCGTCAACAACGGCACCCCACGACCGATCACAGTTCATGCCGACCTACTCGAACAACGCCCGGACATCGTCGTGGGTTTCCTCGCCGAGAGCCTGAGAGCGGCGGACTGGGCCGCAGCCAACATCGACGAGGTCCGAGCCGTTCTGCAGACCGAAACACAGTCGGGGCCCGAAGGTGTGGTGGCAGCGTACGGCGAGAACTTCCACACCGGACTGCATTTGAGCCTGTCTGACGAGCGTGTGGACCTGCTCGGGGTGCAGAAGCAATTCCTGTATGCGCACGGCTTCCTTGCCGCCGACTTCGACCTGCAGTCCTGGGTGGCGCACGAACCACTGGAACAGGCACGCAACCTTGTTGCGCAGAAGGGCACAGCAGAATGACGGACGTCTACTGGGAGCTACCGTCTCGCGGTGACGGACGCCGGGCGGTGGCCGCACTGAACAGTCGCGGCGGCTTCGGGCCGCAGCGACCGACTACCGTTGCGACCGATGTTCGTCCCGGAAACTTCGGGCCCTTCGACGAATTGGCACAGATCGTTCTCGCAGCCGAACTGTCGGGCGTCGACGGCGTTGTCGCACCGTACGATCCGAATGGCGAAGAATCCTGGATCGTTGCTGCCGCCGCCCTACGTCAGACGCGTCATTCGCGAGTGGTCGTGGAGTTTCACCCCACTTTCGGCACCCCCGTCTACGCCGCCAAAATGTCGGCGACACTTCAGCGCCTGTCGGCAGGTCGTCTCGAATGGCGAGTGAAGGTAGAGACGGACCCCGAAGACGCCGCTGCTCGCGGCGACGTGGTTCGAGGAGCCGACCGCTACGCGCGCGCCGCGGAGTTCCTGACCGTCGCCCGTGGCGTATGGAACGAGGAGCAGATTCTCCCTGGCGGATTCGGCGGCACGGGTTACGACTTCGACGGCGAGTACTACGACGTACTCGGCGGCGGATTCCGAGGCATCTTGTCGGGACTCCGCTTTCCCCGAGTGCATCTGACCGGGGACTCACCGGAAGCTCTGGAACTCTCGGCCCACCATGCCGATGTCCATCAGTTCACCCTTGCCGGCGGCGAGTTGTCGACACGGATCACCACCCTCGACGACCGAGCATCCGAACTCGGCAGGACCGTCGAGAAGGTCCTGCGCATCCCGATCATCGCGAGGGAAACAGCGGACGAAGCCTGGGCTCGCGTCGAACGGCAACTGAGAGAAGCCGATTCCGCTGCACTCGAGATCGATCGGGGCGGCATCCTGTGGTCCGGATTCGACCGCATCGGCTACGAGCACAGTATCGGCCTCGTCGGAAGCTACGAGGAGGTGGCGCAGCGATTGTCGTCGTATCGCGATATCGGCGTGGACGGTTTCGTCTTGTCCGGTCGGCCACACATCGAAGAGCTGCACCGGGCGGGCGAGCATCTCCTGCACCTGGTCGATCCCGAGGGTCGGATTCGCAAGGAAGAGAAGGCCACCACAGAAGAGAAGGCCACCGCATGAGCATCGATTTCTATTGGCGGATCGGGATGGAAGGCGACCACGCGTCGCTGCGTACTCCGCGTCGCTACAACCGCGGCGATGCCGGTGGATACGGGCCGGGCAACATTGCTCCCGCGATCCGCGGCGGCGAATTGGACGGATACAGCTACATCGACCACATGGCAGCGGTGGCAAAGGCTTCCGAGTCCGCAGGGTTCCTCGGTGGACTTCTGCCGTCTTTCCCGATGACCGAGGATCCGTGGGCGACCGCAGCAGCGTTGGCCGCCGAGACCACCACCTACCGTTTCATGGTTGCGTTCCAACCGGGGTTCCTTCACCCGGTACAGGCAGCGCGGATGTCGGCCAGTCTGCAGCGAGCAACCGGCGGACGTCTGGTTTACAACATCATCAGTGGTGGAGGCGGAGCGCCTCAGCTGTGGTGGGGCGACAAAGTCGACCACGACGATCGCTACACCAGAACGTCCGAGTTCCTCGATGTCCTCAAGGGTGTGTGGGACGGCGAACCTTTCGACTTCGACGGTCGCTTCTTCCAAACCCACGGCGCCGCACTGCCACCCGGGCTTGCCGGCCAACCGTTTCCCGAGGTGTACTTCTCCGGATCTTCGGCCGCAGCCGTCGCCGCCGCCGGACTGCACTCCGATTACTACCTTTCCTGGCTGGAGCCGTACGCCGATCTCAGAGCCAAGATCGACGGAGTGCGGGAGAACTCGGCCAAACTGGGACGCACGCCGAAATTCGCCGTACGCATCGACGTCGTAGCCCGGCACACCGAAGAAGCCGCGTGGGCCGAGATCGAGAAAGGCTGGGCCTTCGTCGACAAGGGGGCCGCCGACCGTGCAGCCCAGGGTGACTCGGTGGGCGCCGCCCGCATCAAAGGCTGGGTACCCGAACACATCACCGGCTACCGAGATCTGGAAGTGCAACCCAACGTGTGGTGCGGCTTCAGCCTCATCCGCGGCGGACCGGCGTTCGGACTGGTCGGCAGTTACGAGCAGGTCGCCGAAAGACTCGACGAGCTGCGCGAACTGGGCGTCGACGCCTTCATCCTCGCCGGTAACCCGCATCTCGAAGAGGCATACCGCGTCGGCGAAGAAGTTCTTCCCCTCCTGCAGCGCACCCCGATCACACCTTCTGGACTGGAGACTCGATGACCACCACCGAAACTCGACTCGACACCGATACCGATACCGCAGCATTCGTCGAAGAAGCTCGCAAAGCAGCAGACAAAGCATTCGACGTCTTCCGCAAGACCGGAACCGTTGCAGCCAACGGGACCGTCAACTTCGTCGAACGAGTACCCGGCACCGAAATCGCGGTCGCCCTGAACGATCCGGGACCGTGGGCGAACGATCCGTCGGTGTCACCGGTTGTCGCCACCTTCGATGGAGAGGTGCTGTCCGGCAACGGATCGGCCGGATTTGTCACCGGCTACGCATCGGTCTTCCGTCAGCATCCGGAAATCACCAGCGTTGTCCACATCCACACACCGTGGCTCGGCGGTTGGGCACAGACACATCGGACGCTACCCATCCGCTATGCGGCTTCGCAGAGGCTGACGCTCTCCCGAGAGATTCCGCCGCACATCGATCGGTCCCGTTCTGCAGGCGATTTCATTCTCGAGCGTCTCGAACACGATCCCGATCTGGTGGCGATCTTCGAAGCCAACGGCGGGGTCAACGTCATCGGCCGCAGCGGGTTGCTCGACCTCGCGAAGTTCGTCGTCCTCCTCGAGGAGGGCGCCCAGTTCCAGGCGATCGCCGAATCCCTCGGCGGTTCGGTCGAATTCGATCCGTCCAACCTCGCCGTGCAGTGGGGCCGTAGCGGACTCGCCGACGAGGCGCGTCGACGCGGCCTCATCTAGCCACCCCCATCACTGATTCAGAACAGGAAACCGTAGATCTCATGACCGTTCGCGTCGGATACTTCCCACACAACAATTCGCTGTTCGTACTGCGCCACACCGGAATCCTCGAACGCCGTCTCCCCGATGTCGAGTGGGTGGACCTGCGTGAGCTTCCCGCCAAGCCTGCAGTGAACCCGGAAAACGCCTTGCCGACCCTGCACTCGGACTGGCTGTTCGAGGAGGGCGGATACGACGTGATCGGAACCGGATTCACGCCGCCCGTCACCGGATTGGCTCAGGGCCGCGATCTCGTCTACATCGGAATCTCCGGCCCACGTGTGGAGAACGGGCGCCTGGTAGTCAAGGCAGAGTCCGAGATCAACACGGTTGAGGACCTGCGCGGCAAGCGCGTCGGCATCGCGCACGGATCGTGGCAGACCACACTTTTGTTGTTCGCCTTGGATCAGGCGGGGCTGACCTGGTCCGACATCGTCCCCGTCGACACCGACGTACGCGGTGGTGGAGCGGACCTCGTCGACGGCACCATCGATGCCTGGGTTGGCGCGTACCCGGGGCTGACGGACATCGAAGCGAACCACGAACTGCGCACGCTGATCGCCACCGACGGACTCTTCAGCCACCCCTCACTGTGGTTCACCCGGCGCGATTTCGCGGATACCAACCCGGAGGCCCTCCAGGCGATCATCGAGGCCCTGCAGGAATCCGACGCCTGGATCGAAGCCAACCCCCGCGAAGCCGCCCAGGTCTTCGTCGACGACGTCGAGAAGCGTGGCGGGTCCGCGAGCCTCGATGCCTGGGAAGCTGCACTGCGCGGACGTCCTTTCGGTGTCAACCCTGTCACCGACGAGTTCCTGGACGAGCAGCAGCGCGCGGCCGATCTCCTGCTGAGCAACGGACTACTACCGAAGGCGGTCACCGTCCGCGAAGCAGTCGTGCCGTGGATCAGCGAGTTCGTCGGTTCGGATCGTTCGTCGATCTGAGGACCCACTCCTGACAGATCCGCTTCACACGTGACAGATACCGAACGGTCTGCCATTGTGAAGGAATGCGGCGGCGCGTGGGTGAGAGTTGGTCCACGCGACCAGTCTCAGGGGTAACCCCTGGGTCGGCCAGAAGAATTGGATACTGCGTCCACCGGCGTTCGGCACGCTCCGCGTGCTTGCCGCCGCACCGGACAAAGGATTTGGTCACCCCGCCCCGTCGCATCCCGGAGTCGAATCATGCGTGACTTCGAGCTCGATCCCGAGTTGGCGCGTCGTCTGGCCGTTGCGGCCGCTGACGCTCCGTGGACCCTCAGCGGCCTCGAGGAGGCATTCGGAACCGTCTTCGGCGTTTCCCCGACGCTCCTGGCCGTGCGCGTTCTCGACCTCATGCCCGCTCCACCGTTCGAACCGCAGACTCTGTATCGATTGCTTCGCGAACTACCTCGCCTGCGGCCTGTTCCTCTCTCACTGGACACCAATGAAACCTCGTTGTGGCGGTTCGACGTTCCCCGCTACAACACCAGTGTGGACCTGGCTCGTTCACTGGATCTGACGATCTCCGAACTCGAGTGGTTCGCCGACCGAGGGGAATGGCTCCGCACGAAACCCCGACCGCTACGCCACTACCGGCCGATGCAGATCAGCAAGAAGGCCGGCGCTCGCCTCCTCGAGGTACCGAAACCCCGATTGCGCGAAATTCAGCGGAAGATCCTGCGCCGCATCCTCGACCTGGTGCCCCCGCACGACGCGGCACACGGATTTGTCCGTGGTCGAAGCCCTCTGACTTTTGCAGCGCCGCACGCACAGTCGGAAATCGTGATCGGCGTCGACCTCGCGCAGTTCTTCCCCTCGATCAGCGGCAGCCGCGTTCACGCCGTCTTCACAGCCCTCGGCTATCCACCCGCAGTGGCAGGTGTTCTCACCGGATTGTGCACTGTTGCAACACCTGCCGATACCCTGCGCGGCCTTCCGTATGCACAGGCATCACAGCTACGCACCGCGCATCTTCCGCAAGGCGCGCCAACTTCGCCTGCACTGGCGAATCTCGTCGCACGCAAACTCGACATCCACTTGAGTGGACTCGCACAAGCGAACTGGCTCACCTACACCCGATACGCCGACGACCTCGCGTTCTCTGGAATCGAAGTAGCCGACGTCGGCACCCTCCTCTGGACGGTCGAGCAGATCGCCGGGGACGAAGGGTTTGCCATCCATCCACGAAAGACCAAGGTAATGCGCCCTCATCGACGCCAACACCTCACCGGGTTGGTGATCAACGACCAACCCTCGTATCCGCGCGACGACTACGATCGCTTGCGTGCCCTGCTGCACAACGCCGCCAGTACTTCTGCGCAGGAACAGAATCGGGATGGCGTGGAGAACTTCCGCGCCCACATCTACGGCCGGATCGCGCACATCGGCGAAACCAGCACTACACGCCGACGCACATTGCTGCGCCTGGCTGAACGTGTGGATTGGGACGGTTAGTGCCCGCGAGCAGTCAGACCCGCGGGGTGTAGGCCATGCATTCGACTTCCATGTGCGCACCCAGCGCCAGTCCGTCTGTTCCGAACGCACTGCGGGCCGGCAGTCTCGACGCCGGGAAGTACTCGAGGTAGACCTTGTTGAACTCCTGCCAACGTGACATGTCGTCAAGCATGACAGTACATTTGAAGATCGCTTCGACACCGGAACCGTAGGCGATCAGCGAAGCCACGATATTCTCCATCGTCTGGCGAGCCTGCGCTTCGAAGCCGTCTGCCAAGGTCCCGTCGGGAAGCATGCCGATCTGACCCGACAGATACAGAACGTCTCCGACGCGCACTCCGGTGGAGAACGGCGTATCGAAAGCGGGTGGTATGAACTCGACGGTCTGAGATGAATCCATTAGATCTCCTCGGAGTTGGAATATGCGTGACGAGTTGGCGTTTCAGCGCACTGGGCGCGCACGAACATCGGCCAGGAAGTGCGCCACCAACTCGTTCCACGCGTGTGGGTCCTCGAAATAGGGGGAGTGGCCGCGGTCGGCAAGTTCGACCACTTCGGCGTGGGGCAGGAACTCGGCGGCGCTGCGAATCCGCTCGGGTGTCATCAAATCGTCCAGCTCACCCGCGATCAGCAGAACCGGCGCCGCCACCGCCGCGAGTTCGGCCACCGAATAGTTGTGGGCCTTGAGAATTCGGAAGAACTCGGTGTCAGGTGGGCGATGGCCGAAGGTGCCGAGAGCTTGGTACAGGTATGCCCTCGCCATATCCAAGCTCGGCAACCGTCCGCCCACAGCGGGATGTTCCCCCAGGGGCCGCGCCGTGACGGGCGCCGCGGTGAGGGGCGGTGCGCTGTCCGGACCGAAGCCGACGGGAATGCCGGCGGTCGTGCAGGCCAGGACTACCGACTCCACCCTGTCCGGAGCAGCGATCGCGGCCCCCAATGCGGCCCAACCGCCCATCGACTGGCCGACCACGTGCGCTCGATCAACCGCCAACAGGTCCATGATTTCGATCAGATCAGAGACTGCCGCTACCGGGCCGTGGTTGCCGTTCTCGTTGGTAGAGCGGCCGAATCCTCGCTGATCCCAGCTGATCACCCGATAGTGCTGAGCGAAGTACGGTACCTGTTGGTACCAGACGGCCGCATTTCCGCCGAGACCGTGCGTGAGAATCAGATCCGGGCCCTCGCCGGCAGTCTCGTACCAGACCCGTTCGCCGTCTGCGACGGTGATGAAGCCCTCGGTCCGTGAAATCATCCTTGTTCTCCTGTGTCGGACGGGCGCTTGCCCGAAGTGTGGTCAGTGAGGAGTTGCTGCACTTCATCGGTGGCCCGCAGCAGGTGTTCTTCGACCATTCGCGTCGTTTTCGCATCGAAGTCGGTATCGAAACCGATCACCGTCAACGCACAGAGCGGAGCCCCCTTACGGGAAGACACTGCACGCGAGACCGAACCGATGATGTCCTGAGATCGTTTGTGGACAACGGCGAATCCGGTTTTCTGCGTCTCGGCGATGTCGGCGAGAAAGCCGGTGGGTCCTTCCAGCGGATAGCCACTCTTCTCCACCATCGCCAGGTAGGGCGCCCGGGTGTTGTCCTCGAGTGCCGCCACCAACGCGAGCGGACCCGCGAACCGGTGCGGCGGAAGCAGATCCCCGAGCATCCGAGTGATCATCTTGAGTCGCTCGGGACGCAGCGCCGCGATGATCCGCGTCCCGCCGCTCTCGAGAACCTGCAGATTCACCATCATGTCCGTGCTCTCGGACAGCACCCGCATGGTCGGATCGCACAAGGCCGCCAACGAATGCGCTGCCGCTTCGTGGGAAACCTGCAGTGCAGCCGGGCCGGGGAGATAGCGACCGTCGTAGCGGAAGACCCAACCACGGTTCGCGAGTTCTCCGAGCACTCGGTGCGCAGTCGGGCGGAGCATCCCGACTTCTTCTGCCAGTTCGCTGAGCTTCATCGGCGTAGTCGAGCGCGCGATGGCCTCGAGTAGATCCAGCGCTTTGTCGACGGCGGACGCAGAACCCTTCGTCATCCGATCCCCTCCCGGTGCCGTGGATGTACCCGGCGATCCGAAATCTCGTGTTCTTGGAAAACCCTTGGCATTCGCCTAGGAAATTACTATAGTCACAACAATCGTTCCGGCGTACGGAATTCTTTGAGCGTCTTCACCTTCCCACCGGATTACCGGCAAGGAAGTCATATCTTTCCCAGCGAGAGGTTTTCGGACATGACGGTTGGACTTACCCTTCGGTCGACACCACGGTTCAGAGTTGTTGCCCTAGCCGCGGTCGCGACCGCGGCATTGGCACTGACAGGCTGTTCGAGCGACGCCACGGCCTCCGACGACGGGGGCACCCAGACCACCACGATTCGAATCGCACCTCAGCCGATCGCGGACTTCACACCGATTTGGCTCGGCATGGAGCAGGGGTACTTCACCGATGAGGGACTCGACATCCAACTCGTGGAGGGCGGCGCTAGTTCCTCGGCTCAAATTCCGTTGTTGCTCAGCGGAAATGCAGATATGGCAGCCACGACTGCCGCTGCCGCAATTCAGGCACGGAGCCAGAACATGCCCGTCACCATTGTCGGCGGGCTCACGAATTTTGCCGCAAATGACAGCGTCGACCAGTCCGGTCTCGTGGTCGCCAAGGACAGTTCCATCAGCGGCTTCCGTGACCTCGAAGGCAAGACCGTCGCGATCAGCGGTTTGAAGTCCGTCAGCGAAGCAGTCATCTCTGCCGCGGTGGAGAAGTCCGGTGGCGCAGCGGACAAGATCTCGTTCATTCAGGCGCCCATGCCCAACCTCGGCGACCTGGTTTCCACCGGCGGGGCCGACGCGGCATTCCTCATCGATCCGTTCCTGAGTAAAGCAACCGACTCGGGGCTGAAGATCCTCGGCCACCCCTTCCCCTTGGCCGCACCCGGTGTGCCAGGGACCTCGCTGGTCGCTTCGGAATCGTTTGTCAATGCGAACCCTGACTCACTCGCGAAATTCCTTACCGCGCTTGCCAAATCAGTTGACTACGCCAATCAGAATCCGGGCGCGGTCAAGGCTGCACTCTCGACACAAGCCAAGATTCCGCTAGAAATGCTGGCCAACAGCAAGAATCCTCAGTTCGTCGCAGTAGTGGAACCGGGTGCTCTCGGCACGGAGATCGAACTGCTGGTCAAGTACGGGGTACTGACGGATTCGGTCGAGGCCGAATCCCTGCTGACCCCGGCCAACTGAGTTGTCCGCCTTGACAACCCTGCAGACTCGCCGCAGGCAGGTTCTGCTCGGTCGGCTGCTGACGCTCTTCGCGTTGGCAGCCGCCTGGCAGATCTTCGGAATGCTCGGCGACGAGGACGTCAAAGGTATTCCGAAGTTCAGCGACGTGGCAGTGGCCTTTGTGAACGAACTCGGCACGTCCTCGTTGTGGACATCACTGGGACAAACGGTGACCACCACGGCGATCGGATTGGCACTGTGCCTGGTGATCGGAATCCCGGCAGGGCTGCTGCTCGCCGCGCACCCGTTCCTGACGGTCTCCTCCCGCTTCGTCATCGACTTCTGCCGAACCGTTCCGCCGCTCGCAATCATTCCGCTCTTTCTGCTGATCATGGGCCCGACGCAACGGATGGCGGTGGCACTGATCGTGGCAGTAAGTGTGTGGCCGATTCTGCTCCAGACGATTCACGGTGTGCGCAACGTCGACCCGGAACTGCTGGCCACCGCACGATCCTTCCGACTTCCACTGTGGCGCAGGCTCGCTCTCGTCGTCGCACCGGCATCGATGCCCTACATCTTCACCGGGATTCGCATCTCGGCAACACTGAGCTTGCTGCTGACCATCGGTGCAGAATTGATCGCCGGCGTGCCGGGACTCGGTAAGGAGATCCTGCTGAGCCAATCCGTCCCCGATCGAATGTTCGCACTGATCATCGTCGCCGGACTACTCGGAATGCTGCTCGCCTTCGCCGTGATGGCGATCGAGAATCGTTTACTTGCCTGGCATTACATCCCGAGGAGGATGACGACGTGAAGATGATGTCAGGACTTCGACTCCTCGCGTGGGAGTTGTGGCTGCCGATCTTGATCGTCGTCGTATGGTACTTCGGTTCGGAGTCGAGCAAGTCGCCTTACTTCCCGCCGCTGTCGCGTATCTGGAAAGCGTTTGTGGACAACTGGTTCGGTCCGGGATTCGCCCACGATGTCGTACCGAGCTTGACCAACCTTGCCTTCGGTCTCGCCGTGGCACTGGTGGTCGGCGTCGGCGCCGGTCTCCTGCTGGCACTGTTCCCGCTGGCTGCCGACATTGCCGATCCGTTTCTCCAGTTCTTCCGCGCTATTCCGGCGCTGGCCGTATTACCCGCTCTTTTCATCGTTTTCGGAACCGGTTCGACGGGTAACGTTGCCGCCATCGCCTTCGGCGCGGTCTGGCCGATACTCCTCAACACCCTCGACGGCATTCGCTCCATCGACCCGAGTATCCGATTGGTGGCGCGCAGCTACCGGATCCGTACACCCCTCCTGGTGACGCAGGTACTCCTCCCCGGAGCGATGCCGCAGATAACAGTCGGTATCCGCACCAGTCTCGCGATCGGTGTCGTCATCATGGTCGGAAGCGAAATGTACGTCTCCACTGCAGGAATCGGTCACTTCGTGATCGTCGCGCAACAGACCTTCGCGATCGCCGACATGTGGTCCGGAATTCTCCTGCTGGGAATCATCGGATACGTGCTCAACCTCGGATACGGCGTGATCGAACGATGGTTGCTCAGATGGCAGCCGCGGACCCACGACGCTCTCGCAGTGAAAGGAAACTGATGTCATCCACAGAATCTGCGGCATCGAAACCCGCAGTCGAACTGAGCGGCCTCGGGGTGACCTACGGCGGTCCCACCGGCCGCGAAGTGCTCCGCGGCATCGATCTGTCCGTTGCACCCGGAGAAATCGTCTGCATCGTCGGCCATTCCGGCATCGGCAAGAGCACGCTGATTCGTTGCATCGCCGGTCTGCAGAAGCCGACCACCGGTGAGGTCCGCATCGCCGGGATCGCGATCGATGCACCGCCGGCCACGCTGGCTCTCGTGTCACAGGACTACGGACGCACACTGATGCCGTGGCTTCGAGTGGGCGAGAACGTTCGCCTGCCGCTACGGGGCAACGGTCTGGCGCGGAAGGTTCAGAACGAGAGGGTTAGCGATGCACTTGCCGTTGTCGGTCTAGGCGGTGCTGCGCGTTCCTACCCCTGGCAGTTGTCCGGCGGAATGCAGCAGAGAGTGGCGATAGCTCGCGCTCTCGCCTATCGGCCGCAGGTACTCCTCATGGACGAACCCTTCGCGTCGGTCGATGCGCAGACCCGCGCGGAACTCGAAGACCTGCTGCTGACGCTTCAGCGTGATCTTGGCATCACCGTCCTCCTCGTCACCCACGACGTCGACGAATCGGTGTACCTGTCCGATCGAGTGGTCGTCCTCGGCGGAACTCCGGCATTGATGCAGGACATCGTCGACGTCCCGTTGACCGGAGCTCGAGATCAACTGACCACCAAGGCAGACCCACTGTTCATCGAGTGCCGTACCAGGGTCCTGTCCGCGATCCAGCAGTCGAAGGTGGTGGCGCCCGTGTCGTAAGCGCCTCGCCTAGGCTGGCTCCGTGATCCTTCTCCTCATCGGCCTCGCGCTGCTCGGATTCTGCGGCTACCGGTTCAGGCAGGATCGACGGAGGCTGAGCAACGGCGTCTATCTACTTCTCGGACTGATCTTCACCGGTCTGTGGATGTTGCAGTCGGGTGCGCCAGGCACCGAGGTCCCGTCGTTCGTCATCGCGACGATCGCTCTGCTCTCGCCGTTGCTGGTGCTCCTGCTTGCAGGATTCCTGATCGTCAACGGAATCACGATGCTGCGGCGCGAGGGATTCAGCGTCGCGAATCTGCTCTCACTCGTCGCCGGACTCGGCCTGCTCGTTCCCTACTTGTTGCTCGCATCAGCGCTGCTGACGCAGAGATATTGGCTCGCAGTCGTTCTCGGTTCGTTCAGCCTGGTCGCGTCGTACCTGGGGTTTCTGTTCACGAGCTTTCTGCTCTACTCCTACGTCTACGGACGCCAGAAGTACCAGCCCGGGATGGACGCGATAGTGGTTCACGGCGCCGGGCTTTCGGGCGCCGACGTGACGCCCCTGCTTGCCAGCCGTCTGGACAAGGCGGCCGACGTCTTTCGCGCCGAGGTCCGCGAAGGACGTTCACCACTGTTGGTCGTGAGCGGCGGGAAGGGTTCGGACGAGGTGGTCAGCGAGGCGGAGGCAATGTGCGTCTACCTCGTCGATCACGGGATACCGCGCGAGAGCGTGATTCTCGAGGACCGCTCGACCACCACGCTCGAGAACCTCGAGTACACCAGGGACCTTCTCCGTGCCAACACCACGAAGCCTCGAATGGTGCTGGTCACCAGCAACTTCCACATCCTCCGAACCGCGACGTTTGCCCGAAGCCTCGATCTGGATGCGGAAGTCATCGGTTCCCACACCGCCCGGTACTACCTGCCGAGCGCCATTCTGCGCGAGTTCGCCGCCGTCACGGTGGAGCACAAGTGGCTCAACGGAACGGTCTGCCTGATCCTGGCCGCCCTGCCCCCACTGGTGGTCTGGGCGGCAGGAGGCATTTCGTAGCCGGATTCAGCGAATCAGGCTCTCGACGCCCATCGGTCGGCGACCCAGAAGCAGTTCGACGGCCGCGCTGCCGGCAAGAAAATCATGGTGGTTGTAGAACTCGAACATCGCCGCCAGACGCGAGCTGGCGTTGACGTCAAGGCTGCTGCCGATCTGTTCGCGCCATTGATCCACGCTGATCTGATCTATCGCGACGGTCCGTGACGTCTGCTTTTCCACCATCTGTGCCACCTCCATGACGCTCAGAGCTTGCGGGCCGCCCACCTCGTACGTCGCTCCGTGATGTTCACCCGAGCCCTCGCTCAGTACGACCGCGGCAACAGCCGCCACGTCCGCCAAACTCACGAACGAGAACTTCGTTTCCGCGCTGTACGGCAGGACGATGGTGTCAGACCGACCAGTGAGTACCGCCTCGAAATTCTGCGCGTACGCACACGGTTGCAGCACAGTCCATTTCAAGGGTGAACGATGCAGCTCGTCCTCACACCTGGCTTTGTCCAGGTGATGCGGCATGGACGGGCTGAACGGCCACGCGACGGAGTGATAGACAAAGTGCTCCACTCCCGCCGATGCCGCTGCCGTCAGCGCATTGCGAAGCAGTGCGGGCTCGTCGGGATGGACGTTCGGGGCAATGAAGTACACGCCTCGGCACCCGGCGAGCGCCTTGCGCAGTCCGCTTCCGGTTTCCAGTTCTACCTCGAAGTCCCCGTCGACACGCGCCTTTCGCACCAGTCGCCGAACTGTCACGCTCGGCGGCAGTGCAGCGACGACTGCCTCACCGGTCTTACCCGCGGCGCCGATCACCGCGATGTCGGCGCCGCGAGCAATTCCGTTCTCCATGAGAGTTTTCCGTCCTAGACGTAGTCGTAGACCGCTGAGGTGGCGCCACCGGAAAGCTGCGCGTAGCCCGGACCCCGATCGAAGAAGGGTTCGTTCTCACCGCGTTCCGAGCGCAACTGATCCCGTAGCTCCGTGGTAGCAGCCTCGTCGACGGTCGGCTCGTCACCCTCGATCACGACGACAACGCCGTAGTCGTCGCGTGCACCCTCTACGGAAACCTTGCGCCACTGAATGTCTCGCAAGACCTCTTCGGTCGGGCGCTCCAGTGGATCTCCCCAACCGCCACCACCGGTGGTGCGAATCCGTACGACCTCGCCGGCCTTGATCGGCTCGGCATCGGTCAGCGCGTCGAACTCACGCTCGTTCGGTCCACCCGGATCCAGGACGACGGAGAACGGCCGACCGGCCTTGCCGCCCTTGACTCCCCAGCAGGCGAGGATCGAACGGTCCGCGATGGACATGAAGTGAGCATCCTTGAGCATGCGGATGTGCTTCTCGTATCCCAGACCGCCGCGGTAGCGTCCGGCTCCGCCCGAATCCATGGCCAGACCGAGCTTTTCGACGATGAAGGGGAAACGGCTCTCGGTGAATTCGGTCGGCAGGTTCCGTGAATCGGGAACGACGTGAATCGTGTCCTCGCCGTCGGCGTAGTAGCGTCCGCCGGAACCTCCGCCGAGCACCTCACGCATGAGGTACGAGTGACCCTCGAAGTCCTCACCGTAAACACCGGTGTACCTGATGGTCTCCTGATCGGCGGGCATGTTGCCGTCCACAGCCTTGGCCACGACGCCGGCCAGCACTCCGAGCAGACGGAGGATGACAAACGTGCGCGCGTTGGTGGGAGCGGGGAAGATCGGGGTGATCAGTGTTCCCTTCTCGGGGAACTTCATCTCGATCAGCGGTACGACGCCCTCGTTGACATCCAGTTCGGCCATGCGCTCCGGGGTGTCCGCGAGGTTACGCAGAATCGGGGCCAACCACTTGATGAGGAAGTTTCCGTCCGCGTAGTCACCGCAGTGGTTGATCGGACCCTTTGCCTGCGGTCCGGTTCCGTTGAAGTCCAGGATGAGTCGCTCGCCGCCCTCGTCCTCCGGCCGCGTCTTCGTGAGCGTGATGCGCTGGATGTGGAGCATCGGCTCGTCGACGCCGTCGTGCTCGGCGTAGTCCTCCCACGTGTACTCACCGACCGGGATCTTGCTGAGGATCTCGCGACGGTACGTCTCGGTGGTCGCGTCCATCATCGCGTCGAAGCACGACTCGACGGTGTCGACGCCGTAGCGCTCGAACAATTCGGTGAGTCGACGCGCACCCATCAGGCACGCCGAGCACTCGGCGTCGAGGTCAGCTGCCAACGCATCCGGCATACGGGAGTTACGCGTCATGATGCGCAGTGCCGCCTCGTTGGGAACTCCCTGGTCCCACAGTTTGATCGGCGGAACCATCAGTCCCTCTTCGTACACCGTGGTGGCGCCGGACGGCATGGAGCCGGGGCAGCAACCGCCGATGTCGTCGTGGTGACCGAATGCCTGAACGAACGCAACAACCTTCGGCTCGGCATCGGGAGTGACGCGGGCGAAGACAGGCACCGTGACGCAGAGGTCGGGGAGATGGCCGATGCCACCTTCGGACAGGTAGACGTCGTTGTGGAAGTACACGTCTCCCGGCTTCATCGTCTCGAGTGGGAAGTCCCGGGCGATCGGATGCACCAGCGCGGAATACGAACGGCCCGTGAGCTTGCGGAGGTTCCGGTCGTGAATACCGGCGCGGAAATCGTGAGCGTCACGGATCATCGGTGAGCGCGAGGTGCGCGAAATGGAGGTCTCGACCTCCATTTCCACGCTGGCGAGGTAACCGGCGACGATCTCGACCAAAATCGGATCAGGTGACGCGCCGTCGGTAGCGGTGAGTCGGTACGGCTTGGCCGCGGTGGCAGCAGCAGCATCGAGAATGGCGGTCATCACTTCACTCCGTTCGAGTCGGAAGACTTCGAGATACGAATGTTCCCGAAGGTGTCGATACGTGCCGAGAATCCGGGATGGATCGGGACAGTCGAGCTGAACTCCTCGATCACGGCCGGTCCTTCGATGACGTCACCCGCACCGAGCAGTGTGCGATCGTAGGTGGCCGTTTCGACCCAGCTGTCGAAATACGATTGACGCGAACCGGTTCGAGCGGTGTCGGCGCCGGTGCCGGCCGGGATCTCCTTGAGCGTCGGACGCTTGATCGGGCCGATGCCACTCACGCGCAGGTTGACCCATTCCACGTGCTGCGACGGGTCTCCCCGGAAGTCGTAGCCGTACAGCTCGCGGTGCGCCTGGTGGAACGCCTCGGCCGCGTCGTCCATGATCTGCGTCGTGACGGTACCTTCCGCCACCGGGACGCGTACCTCGAAGGCCTGACCGAGGTAACGCAGATCCGCAGTGCGAGAGTACTTGCGCTGCGTCTCGTCGAAACCCTCTTCGGCAAGCGCGATCTCGGCTTCGCCGGCCAGCGCGTCGAACTGGCTCTGCAGGTCTTCAGCCTTCAACCGGTCGTGACGACTGACGTGCGTCTGGACGTAGTCGTTGCGGACATCGACCGTCAGCAGACCGAACGCGGAGACGTTACCCGGATTGAGCGGGACGAGAACGTCTTTCAGACCCAGGATGTCGACGAGACGGCAGGCGAGCAGGGAGCCGGAGCCGCCGAACGTCACGAGGGTGAAGTCGCGAACGTCGAGGCCACGCTTGACGGTGATCTGACGCAGGGCGTTGGCCTGGTTCCATGCCGAGACCTCGAGGACGCCGACCGCGCACTCTTCGAAGCCCAGACTGAGCTGTGTTGCAAGCTCTTCGAGGCCCTTGCGTGCCAATTCCGTGTCGAGAGGAATCTCGCCACCGAGTAGGTGGGGTGGGATGCGACCGAGCAGGACGTGCGCGTCGGTGATGGTCGGTTCGCTGCCGCCCTTGCCGTAGCACAACGGTCCGGGATCGGCGCCGGCCGACTGAGGGCCGACTCGGAGGGTGTGTTCCGGCGTCATCCACGCGATCGACCCACCACCGGCGCCGACGGTCACGACGTCGATCATCGGGATCTTCGACGGGTAGTTGCCTACTCGCCCTTCGGTGGTCAGCGCGGGCTCGCCGCGAACCACGACGGTGACATCCGTCGACGTTCCGCCGCCGTCACAGGTCAACACCTGCTCGACGCCGGCGGCGTCGGCGATCAGCGCAGCACCGAGGGCTCCGGCGGCCGGTCCCGACAGGACTGTCGTAATAGGCTGGTGAACAACCTCTTTGGCCGACAGGACACCGCCGTTGGACTTCATGACGTAGAACGGGATGTCGCGGGGTTCACCGTCGGTGGTCGAGAACTCACGCAGACGATTCGCGATGTTGTTCACGTAGTTGCGGATATTCGGCTTGACCGCGGCGTCCACGAGTGTGGTGATGGACCGCTCGTATTCGCGGTACTCACGCAGCACCTGGCTCGAGATGCTCACCGTCGCATCGGGGAAAACTTCGAAGAGGATGTCGCGTACGCGCTCCTCGTGCGTCGGATCGGCGTACGAGTGCATGAGGCAGACGCCGATGGTCCGGATCCCGCGGTCCTTGAAGAACTGCGCTGCGCTGCGAACGCTCTCTTCGTCGAGCGGACGAATCTCGCTGCCGTCGAAGGAAAGGCGTCCACCGACGGTGCGTACACGATCGGCGGGGACGATGCGTTCGGGCTTGACCCAGAAGTACGAGTTGCCGTAACCGTCCGGCACCGACTGACGAGCGATTTCGAGAACGTGCTCGTAGCCCTCAGTGGTGATGAAGCCGAGGTTCTCGACCTTGCCTTCGAGCAGCTTGTTCGTCGCTACGGTCGTGCCGTGGCTGACCGCACCGATCGAGTCGCCACTCTCACCGAGCTTGGCGAGCACTTTCTCGATACCGGCGAGAAAGCCCTCGGCGGGGTCCGCCGGGGTGGACGGGGTCTTGGTGGTGACGATGGCGCCGGTTTCGTCGTCCACTGCCACGATGTCGGTGAACGTTCCGCCGGTATCGATACCGACCCGAATCTTCCTAGGTTCCACGCTTCCTCCTGAGATCTTTGGCTCGTCTCGTCTGGTACCGATCGACGGTTGCGGCCTAGCCGGTAAGTGGCTCGTACCTGACGTGTAGAGCTATTCCACAGGTTCGGAAGAGCGGATTCTTTGTCACAATTCGCCGAATCGGGGGACCAAGGTTCGGCGCACGATCACGAGCGGATCTTCGCCGGCGCCCCAGTGGGTTACGCGGACGTGAAAAACGCCCCGAACCTGGTCGGTTCGGGGCGTTTACCTCATCGTGAATCAGCTGTTGACACCTACGCGAACTACTCGCGACAACCAGAACGCGCCAGGAATCCGCCTATAGCAACACCTGACAAAGCAATGGCTGCGCCGACGACGGCGCTGACCATCACCGTGCGAGCATCTGTGCCGCCCGCTGTCGGTGCAGCGGCCGGAAGAACCGCCGGTGCCGCGACAGCTCCGGAAACTACCGGCGCGCCTTCGACCGCCACTGCCGGTACCGCCGCCGCCACGGCGGCAGTGACCTTCTCGGGAATGCCGTTGGCAATGACGCCGTCGATGCTCTTGAAGAACACCCCGGCCATCTTCTTGGCTACACCGGTGATCATGCGCTGCCCGACGCCGCCGACCATCCCGCCGACCACGGCGTCGGCGTCATACGAAAGCAGCGTGCCACCCTCGTTCTCCGTCAAGGTGACCGTGACGTCCGCCTTCACCGTGCCGGGAGCACCCGCCCCCGATGCCGTCATGACAAACGAATTGGGCCGATTCTGTTGCGACAGAACAACCTCGCCGTCGTAGACGCCCTTGATCGACGCAACTCCCGCCATGATGGAGAGCTTGTAGTGATTGTCCGTGAGCTGCTCGAGCGACTGCACACCGGGAATGGTCGCGGCCAGTACACGACCGTCCTGGAGCTTGTCGTAGACCTCTTCGCGAGGTGCCGTCAGCTGCGCGGTGCCGGCGATTCTCATGCATTCTCCTCTGATGACGAACCCGCGTGTGCGAGTCGAAGTTCGAACAGTTCGGACGGTGAAATGGGCATGGACGTGATCGAGATTCCTTCGGCGTCCTCGATGGCAGCCGCGATGACGGCGCTGGTGGGGATCACACCCGCCTCACCGGCACCCTTCATTCCGAGTGGGTTGAGTCCCGACGGCGTGACGGTGTGATCCATCTCGAGCGAATCCGGCATCTCGGTGACGAACGGCATCAAGAAGTCCATGTACGACGCGTTGAGCATCTGCCCGTGCTCGTCGTAGACGATCCGCTCGTAGAGTGCGCCGCCGATACCTTGCGCAACGGCGCCCATGACCTGACCTTCGACGATGCGGGGGTTGATCACGTTTCCGCAGTCGTGGATGACAACGTAACGACGCACCGTTATTTCCGCTGTCACGGGATCGGTTTCGACGATCGCCGCGTGCACTCCCGAAGCGAAGGTGGAACTGGGCGGCGAGTAGTAGCCGGTTGCTTCCAGACCGGGCTGCTCGCCCTCGGGAATCGGCGGCTTCGACATGTCCGTGTCGGTCTTGGCGAAACCGGTGGCCAGCTTCGACTCACGGTCGAACGCATATCGTAGCGGGTTTGACAGCACGGCAACAACACTCAGCGGTACGGACGTACCTTCCACGCCGGCTTCGGTGCCGATCTTGCACACGTGGCCTTCCCGGAGTTCCAGTTCGGTTTCCGGCAGATCCAGGATTCCGGACGCGATCTTCTTCGCCTTCTCCGCGACCATCTGCGCTGCGACGTGGAAGGCCGAACCTGACATGACCGCACCACGCGAGGCGAAAGTGCCGACGGCATAACCGAACCGGCGGGTATCACCCGTGACGATCTCGACGTCGGAGACCTTGACTCCGAGGTCGTCCGCAACGATCTGGGCGAACGCGGTCTGGTGGCCCTGACCCTGCGTCGTCAGGCCTGTTGCGGCCTTGACCTTTCCGGACGTCTCGACCACGACGTGCGCACCCTCGTAGGGTCCGGGTCCGGTTCCCTCGACGTACGCACCGATACCGATTCCGACCGACCGACCTTCGGCGCGAGCCTTCCTCTGGTACTCGGGAAATCCGTCCCAGTCGATGAGCTTCTTGAGCTTTTCGATGCCTGCCTGATAGTCGCCCGTGTCGTAGATCAACGGGCGTCCGTCCTGGAACATCAGGCCGAAGTCGTACGGCATGTCCTCGGGGCGAATGAAGTTCGCCTCCCGCACCGCGATCTTGTCCTTGTTCAGGTACTTGGCGATGGCGTCCATGGATCGCTCCATCGCGAACACGGCCTGCGGACGTCCGGCGCCGCGGTACGGGGTCACGATCACGGTGTTGGTGTACAGCGAATAGGCGTTGACCCGGAACGACTTCGGCTTGTACGGCCCGAGAACCTGCGTCGCGGTGTTGATCATGACGATGATCCCGTACGGCAGGTAGGCACCGTTGTCGTGCCAGAACGTGAAGTCGAACGCCAACAGACGACCCTCGTCGTCGAATCCGATGTCGACCTTCTGGATCTGCCCGCGCTCGTGTGCGCTCGAGATGAAGTGCTCACGGCGATCCTCGACCCACTTCACCTCGCAGGAGATACCGGCCTGGCCGAGGCGTCGAGCGGCCCACGTGATCATGACTTCTTCGGGCCACGGGTGAACGATCTTGACGCCGAATCCGCCGCCGACGTCAGGAGCGATGCAGTGAACCTTGTTCAGCGCCATCCCCAATCGCGCGGCGATTGCGGCGCGGGCGGACGTGGACGTCTGGGTGGAGGTCCAGAACGTGAGGGTGTTCTCGTCACCGTCCCAACGTGCGTAGACGCCCTTGCCCTCCATCGGCATGGAAGCCGAACGCTCGATTTCGAGATCCAGCGTCAGTCGGTGCGGCGCGGCGGCCAGTTCGGCATCCAGATCTCCGAACCCGTGCTGCAGGTGAGCGGCGACGTTGTCCGGAACGTCGGCGTGGACGGCGTTCGCGGCGGTGCGAGCGACGTCGATCCCCACTACAGGCTTCAGCGCCTCGTAGGTGACGTCGATCTTCGCGCAAGCGTCCTCGGCGATGTACCGGTTGTCGGCGACCACCATGGCGATGGCTTCTCCGACATGCTTCACCTCGTCCTTCGCGAGGGGATACCCGTTGCGCGGAGCGATGATTCCCGGATGAGGAATGAGCAGTGGCAGGTTCTCCGCCATTTCCGGCGTGTCCGCGAGGAGATCTTCGTAGGTGTAGATGGCATGTACGCCAGGCACTTCCAGCGCCTGGTCGATGTCGATGTCGATGATTCGCGCATGGGCGTGCGGCGACCTGACGAATGCCGCGATCAGCGCGTTGTGGCCCAGATCGTCGAGGTATCGCCCCTGCCCGCTGAGCAGACGCGTATCTTCTTCGCGCGGAATCGGTTTACCGAAGAACTTGCCGTCGTCGGCAACCGAATGATCGGCCGTCGAATGATCGGAAGCGGGGTGCTTCGCCCCGTTGCGCTTTGCTGGTTTGACCGGAGTACTCATGCCTTACCCGCCCGTCCTCCGACAGGATTCGTTGTTCCCCGCACCTTGCGATCCAACGCCTCCCGAGTGGACGCGTCGTCGATTCCGAGCGGGAACTGCCCGGCCCGTTCACGCTTGATCTCGGCTGCGCGCAGAACCGACGCCCTGATGTTCTGGTACCCCGTACAACGGCAGAGGTTTCCCGCTATCGCGTCGGTAGCTTCCTCCCGCGTGGGGTTGGGGTTCTCCTCGAGAAATGCCGCGATGGTCGTCACGAATCCCGGAGTGCAGAATCCGCACTGCAGACCGTGACAATCCTTGAACGCCTGCTGAACCGGATGCAAAGTGCCGTCCGGCTCGACGAGGCCTTCGACGGTGGTGATCGATCGACCTTCGAGGCTGGCCGCGAGGACAAGGCAGGATCGAACAGGCTTTCCGTCGAGCAGCACGGTGCACGCACCACACACGCCGTGTTCACAACCCACGTGCGTGCCCGTCTTACGGAGGTGGTGACGAATGGCATCCGAAGCCAGAGTGCGGGAGGGAAGAACGACGGTGTTCGTCACCTCGTTGAGCGTGAACGTGACAGCTACATGGTGCTCACCGGTATCTGCTGCCAGCTCGGCAAGTTGATCATCGATGGAGCGATCGTTTTTGGACATTGTCACCACTTTCCTGCCAGTACTGCGTTCTCACTGAGAGCATCCGTTGCCGCCGCGAAGCCGACCCGCGCCGTGAGCGCGGACACCAACTGCGAGCGGTACGCCGCCGTCCCGTGAATGTCTGCCTCGGTATCTATCTGCGCGCGGGCGCATTCCCCGAGGGTGCGCCACCGCGGGTCCCGCTGATCCGTCGCGGACGCCCCCGCCAGTACGTCCGTGTAGTCCACGACCTGCCCCAGCTCTCCGGCGGACACGTACGTCATGTGCGCTTCGGTCACCAGACCGTCGACCACGCGAATCCGGGCGACGACGCCGACCAGTGCATAGTCACCGTGACGACGCGCGATCTCGTCGATGGCGGTTCCCACGCCGGGTTCGGCGGCGGGCACCGACACCGACACCGCGATCTCGTCTGATTCCAGGCTCGACTCGAGAGGGCCGGCGAAGAGATCCGTCGACGCGATCTCGCGGGTGCCACGCACCGACTGGACGGTCACGCTGCCCCCGAGCAGCGTCAGGACTGCCGGCATCTCCGCCGACGGATCGGCATGGACGATGGAGCCGACGCTCGTCCCGCGGTTACGGATCGTGGGGTGCGCTACCAACTGCAGAGCACGGTTCAGCAGAGGCTGGACTCGACGAGCACCTTCGTCGGCCGCCAGCACCGAGTGCGTGGCCAGGGCCTGGAACCGCACTCCTTCGTCTTCGGACGAGGTCACCGAGGCGAGGTTCGGGATCGATCCGATGTCGACGATGTGGGCGGGCGCGGCGAGGCGCATGGACAGCAGCGGCACAAGCGATTGCCCACCGGCGAGCACCTTCCCCTCGTGAGAGACCTCGGAGAGGATTCGGCACGCGTCCTCGACCGAGGACGGTCGGTGATAAGTCAGCGGCGACGGTTTCATTACTCAATCCTGCCTCTATGAGTCACTTCACGTTTTGTGCAGATGTGACAACGGTCACGGGTCATACCTGGCATACATTCAACTTGGCATCACGTGAGCTGCGCCACGGGCTCTTCGCGTTCGTCATCTGACGCATTCGCCCCCGGCGTTGCGCCCGGCCGCCTGCCGGACTTCGGCCTGTTCAGTTCAGGGTTCCAGGACCCTACGAGCCGGCAGAGGTGGTACATCACGATCAAGACGATGGTGCCGAGCGCGATACCTCCGAGCGAGAACGTGTCACTGAACTTCAGCGCCGTGTCGCCGATACCGATGATCAGACCGGCGGCAATCGGCATCAGATTCAGCGGGTTCCCGAAGTCGACGCCGTTCTCTTTCCAGATCTTGGCGCCGAGCAGACCGATCATGCCGAACAGAACCACAAGAATTCCGCCCAGGACGCCGCCGGGCGTCGCCGCCATGACTGCTCCGAACTTAGGCGAGAAGCCGAGCAGGATCGCGATGAAACCCGCAATCACGTACGCGGCGGTCGAGTACACCCGCGTGGCAGCCATGACACCGATGTTCTCGGCATGAGTCGTCGTAGGGGAGCCGCCTACTGCGCTGGCGATGGCGGTGGCAAAACCGTCACCGGCAATGGCGCGTCCGATGTACGGGTCGAGATCGTCGCCCGTGATTTCGGCGACCGCCTTGACGTGTCCGGCGTTTTCCGCGACCAGTGCGATGACACCGGGAAGCACCAGAACGATGAACGTGAGGCTGAACGAGGGAGCGTGGATACCGACGATCCCGTTGGCTTCGTCCGAGAACGGCGGCAACCCGAACCAGGACGCCGAGTGCACCGAATCCCAGTTGACACGAAAGTGCTCGGTGGGTGCGCCGCTACCACTGGCGGACGTGATCGGACCGGAGAGCCGGTCGAGGACCCACGAGAAGATGTAGCCGAAAACCAGCGCGACGAGAATGGCGATACGTCCCAGGAAGCCGCGTAGCGCAACGCTCATCACGATCAGTGCAACCATCACGATCAGTGCCACCCACTGATCCTGCGGCCAGTACAACCCCGCGACCACAGGCGCCAGGTTGAAGCCGATCAACATCACCACAGCGCCGGTGACCACCGGCGGTAGCGCTTTACTGATGACGCCACCGCCGAGAAAGTGGATGGCGATGCCGACGAATCCCAGAACCAACCCCGACACCAGAATCGCACCGGTCACTTCGGCCGTCGTTCCACCTTGGGCACGAATGGCGGCAACGCCACCGACAAAAGCTGCGGATGTTCCGAGGTAGCTGGGGACGTGCCCCTTGACCACCAGCAGGAAGAAGAGCGTACAAAAGCCTGACATCATCACGGCAAGTTGAGGATTGAGGCCCATGATGATCGGGAAGACGAACGTCGCGCCGAACATCGACACGACATGCTGGCCGCCCAACCCGATGGTTCTCGCCCAACTGAGTCGCTCGCCGGGAGCGACCACTTCGCCGGCTCCGATGTTCTTTCCGTCTCCGTGCAACGTCCAGATCGGCATGACGAGACCTTTCGCAAAGGAGGAAGGTGTTCGAAATGCTTTGTGCCCCAGCTCACAAACACCGTGTCTGGAGTGAAACGCTAATGCAGGACCGAGATTTGGACGTGATGACAATCTGCCAGAACCCACTCACCGAGATTGGCAACAATGGTGGCAGATGATGCGGGCAGGGGTCATCGTCAGTGTTGGAGGCAGTTTCGACCGAAATGAGGACCACGCCACGAAGGGCCCAAACATTTTCTTCGGCTTAATGATTCCGTAACACGATGTCTGTCAACGGAAAACGACAGTCCTAGCCGAGGGCTGCGAGGATTCCCGCTGCCATCTCCGCGACCTGATCATCGGTCATCACAAACGTCGGCGAAATCTGCATCGCACCCTGACCCGCCGCGCGACCCGAAATACCGTGCTCGCGAAGCGTCTTCACGAACGGCAACGCCTCCGCCGGATCAGCCAACTGCACAGCAGCAACCGCACCGAGCCCACTACGAACCTCCGCCACCCGCGGATGCTCCGCCAACGGCTGCAGATGCGTATGCAACGACGCCTCCAAACGCTTCGACTCCGCGAGCAGATTCTCACGCTCGAGAATGTCGAGGTTCGCCATCGCCGCAGCAGCAGCACCGGCATGCCCGCCGTACGTGTACCCATGACGCCACCACGAACCCGCATAGAACGGCTCCGCCACCCGCGGCGCGATGAACACCGCACCCATCGGAACATAACCCGACGTCAAACCCTTTGCCGTGGTCATCATGTCCGGCTGCAAATCGAAACGAGTAGACGCGAACCACTCACCACCGATCCGGCCGAAACCGGTCACCACCTCGTCGACGACAAACAGAATGTCGTGCTCGCGGCAGATGTCACGCACCTCCGCCAGATACCCCTCCGGCGGCAGATACACCCCACCCGCACCGATGATCGGCTCCGCGAAGAACGCAGCGATCTTGTTCGCACCGACCCTCTCGATCAACTCGAGCAGACTCTTCGCATCATCCCAGCCGACCGTCGCCGCATCCGCCATCAGCTCGCCGTACCCCTCACGGTTCACCGGAATACCAGCGAGAGCCGTTCCGGCAACGTGCATTCCGTGATACGCCTTCTGACGACCGACGATAATCGCCTTCTCCGGCTGCCCCACCTCGTGCCAGTACCGACGAGCAAGCTTCGCCGCAGTGTCCACCGAATCCGAACCACCCGAAGTGAAGAAGATCTTGCTCCCGGCAACCGGCGCAATGGCCGCCAACCGCTCCGCCAACACCTGCGTGGTCTCGGGAACAAAATCACCGAAATTCGAGAAATGAGCGATCTTCGACAACTGAGCCGCCACCGCATCCGCGATCTCCGTGCGCCCGTGCCCGACATTGGTGAACCACAGACCCGCCGTCGCATCCAGATACCGAGTGCCCTCGCGGTCCCAGATGTACGCGCCCTCACCGCGAGAGACGACAAACGCGCCGTTCTTCTCCACAGCGCCCATGTCCGCGAACCCGTGCCACAATGCCGAAGCCATCGTCTTTCTCTCCCAACTGGATACGTTCGAAATAGATCGGTCAGTTCACGCGGAGTGCGGGCGGAAGAACCCGCTCGACCCACTGGGTTGCCTGCTCGAATGCGTAGGCGAGTTGGAGTACGTCCAAGTCGGCTCCGTGCCGACCGATGATCTGGATACCCATGGGAAGCGAACGATCGTCGAAGCCGACCGGCATCCCCGCAACCGGAACCCCGGCCATCGTCCAGGGAACAACCGTCTCCATCCACCGGTGATACGTGTCCATCGACCGGCCGTCGACGGTCTCGGGCCAGTGAGTGTTCTTGTCGAAAGGAAACACCTGGGCACTGGGCGCAAGAATGTAGTCGTAGGTTTCGAACATCTTGGTAATGGCCGACAGCCAGCCGTTGCGGGCCTCCGCGGCCTTGGTCACGTCGAGAGCCGACAGTGTGACCGCGTGCTCGAGTTCCCACAACAGTTCGGGCTTCATCAACTCGCGCAAGCTCGGATCGTTGTACTGATCGATCAAGCCGAGCTGTGCCCACCAACGCCACCGCAAGAACAGTTGCCAGATGTCCTCGGGTTTGAAGTCGGGAAGCGCCGCCTCGACGCGGCACCCCAACTGTTCGAAGACCTCGAACGAGGATTCGCACAACTCGAGAACTCCAGGTTCGGTTGCCAGGTAACCGTTCCAGTCACCGACCCATGCGATCCGAGAGCCCTTCAGATCACGTGCGAGGCTTTCGGTGAATACCGCGGGATCCTCACGAATCCCCAACGGTGCATAAGCATCCGGCCCCGCCATCGTGGAAAGCAGGTGAGCCACGTCGGTGACGGTTCGGCCCATCGGGCCCACAACGGCGCCCTGAGCGATGAATCCCGTCTCCGGTATCCGACCCCAGGATGGTCGAAACCCAACAACGTTGTTGAATGCCGACGGGTTTCGGAGCGAACCCATGTAATCGCTTCCATCAGCCACCGGCAACATGCGGAGCGCCAACGACGCTGCGGCGCCACCGCTGCTACCGCCGGCAGTGCGCGAATTGTCGTACGGCGACACCGTCGTACCCCACACCGGGTTGTACGTCTGGGATCCGAGCCCGAACTCCGGTGTGTTCGTCTTGCCGATCACGATGGCACCGGCAGACCTGATCCGCTTGACGAACAGTTCGTCATCTTCGGCGATTCGATCCGCGAACATCGGCGACCCGGACGTGAACGGCAGACCCTTGGCTGCCGAAAGATCCTTCACCGCATGCGGAAACCCGTGCATCCAACCGAGATACTCCCCACTCGCCAACTGCGAATCACGCTCGCGCGCCTCCGCCGTCAACGCTTCCCGATCCCGCAATGCGACGATCGCGTTCACCGCCGGGTTATGTAATTCGATCTGATCGAGGAAGCTGTCCATCACCTCGACACACGACACTTCACGCCTGCGTATCAGACCACTGAGCGTGACCGCATCGGCCATGACGAGTTCGCGATTCTCGGGCGCACCGGAAACGCTCTCGTCGACAGGGTCAGCAGCATGAACCATCGTGAATCCTTTCAAGCAGTGAAGTGGGGTACGCCGCGGCGGACTCGCCGACACCGGCAACTGATTCGAGGACGAATTGCCGGTGGCGGCGCGACTGTCGAGGTTTCCAGCGAGGTTCTTGCCTACTACTGACCGAGATCGACGATGGCAGCGACTGGGCCGCCGCCCTCGGGACCCTGGTGCGCTGCCGATACCGAGACGAACACTGCCGGATCGCCGGTGACAGCTGCCGTGACTCCGCCGACACACGACTTGATCTGGCGGTGCCAGTGCACGTCGGAGTCGTCGAGCATCGCATTACGACGGCCACGGACCGTTCCGTCTTGACTGGCCTCGCACTTCAAGAACACGTTGACGAGTTGACCGTCCAGGTCGCTCGAGTGCGGCCGCTCCGGAAGTTCGAGTCCGGCGTCACGGATCGCCGCCCAGATGCCGTCCTGGTCGAGCGGATCCTTCATCACGCTGTGGCCGATCCGGTAGCGTCCGCCGACGCCGCGTGCGTTACCGACGACGACGATCTGCGCGCGGTCCAACTCGACGCCGGACGAGCAGGATGCGACAGAGGAGAAGAGTTCGCGGCTGTGCATGACATCCTCGTCGGTCGGCATGTCGATTTCGCCGAGCGCAACCGCGATCCCCAGAGCCGTTCCGCCGTTGGACAGGTCCATCGACTCATGAGTCTGTTCGGTCCACACAGTCTTGCCGCGGCTCTTGGCGTCACGGATGGTGTGAATTGTCAGCAACGGAGTCTTGGTCTGTACGTAGTGCACGTCGGCGGGATCGGTGATGCCGGCATTGGCCATCGCGTCTTTCACTGCCGCAGCAACTTTGGTGATCATGGCCGTACGGCCGATGTCCTCGGGCAGCAGTTGCTCACTCATGGCGACACCCACGGTCAGTCGCGGCTCGTCGGTCTTGGTGACCTTGTCTGCCGGCACGGTCGCGAAGATCGTCGCGTGCGGGCTGATCACGCCGTCCGTGCCGCCGGACCAGACGATCGGCACCTCCGCCACTTCTTCGGGGCTGCGATTACCCTTGGCGGAGAGAACCTCTCGGAACGCTCGGTCCGCGATGATGCGCGTGTAGTCGTTGACGCCGCCGTTACCCTCGGTTTTGCCGATGACTGCAATGACGCGGTCGGCCTCGAGGACACCGTCGTCGATCAGCTTGGCGAGCTCACTGGCGTCGGAGACGCTGTGTAGCGGAACCTTACGGACCTCGATTGCTTCGGGCATTGGCATCTCCTTGTATAGGGAATCGTGGAGGCAAAATTGAGCCTTGACAGCTCCGGGCGCTCAGTCCAGCCGAGCGGTTCGGAACTGCCGTGTCGACCACGCTATGACGACTCGAACCCATCGGCATCGTCAATACTTGCCCAAACGAAAACCGCGATTGGTTATTTCGACTCCGATTCACCGGTTGTGCGCCGCCCCATCGGTTCTCACTTACGATTCGACCATGGACACCACTGTTGTCGACCATCCGCTGGCGGCATCGCTGCTCACGACCATGCGCGACGCTCGCAGCGACAACGCAACGTTCCGGTCCGCCTTGCGCAGACTGACCCATATGTTGGTCTACGAGGCCATGCGCGGCGCAGAACTGGAACAGTTCGACATCGAGACGCCAGTTGCTCCGACGCTGGGGGTGCGGCTGGCGAATCCACCGCTCCTGGTCCCGGTCTTGCGAGCGGGCCTCGGCATGGTCGAACAGGCGAGTGCCCTTATTCCGCAGGCAGGCGTCGGTTTCGTGGGAATGGCACGAGACGAGAAGACACACCAGCCGGTTCCGTATCTGGAGTCCCTGCCAGCTGATCTGTCGAGCACCCCCGTCTACGTCCTCGATCCGATGTTGGCGACCGGTGGATCCATCGTCCGCACAATCGATCTGCTCATTGCACGCGGAGCCACCGATGTGACTGCAATATGTGTCGTCGTGGCTCCGGAAGGGATCGAAGCACTGAAGAACTCCGGACATCCGGTCCGGCTCCTCACAGCGAGCATCGACGACGGCCTGAACGAAAATGCTTTCCTGATACCTGGACTCGGAGACGCGGGCGATCGCCAATTCGGGCCGCGGTAGTTGGCAGACATACGGAGAACCGCTCATTCCGAGAGGCTATTTTCGTCAACTGTTGACAATGTTCGTCGCGTGATCGAGCGTAGTCTCGCGACATGGATAGATCTGCCAAATATTCGAGCGAAGAGCTTCAACATTTGCCAGAAGGTGGCGACTACAGACTCACAGTTCGGGATGTCCTCGAGCTGCCCAGTCTGCGTGGAGCCGAAGTCCTTGCCGGGCACGGGGGCTTACGCCACCTCGTTCAATCGGTGAACGTGATGGAAGTACCGGACATCCTCGCTTGGGTGAAGCCGAACGAGTTGTTGGTGACAACCGGGTTCCCGCTGCGCTACGGGCGAACCGGCGAGCTTCTCGACGACACAGATCTCAGTGACCTCGTCGACGGTCTTGCACGTCGAGGAGTCGCGGCACTTGCCGTGAAAACGGGCCGTTATCTCGACGAGCTGCCCGAGGCGATGCTGCACATGGCAGAGCAGCGAGGGATTCCGCTGTTGGTTCTTCCCGTCACCGCGGGATTCGACGAGGTGATCTCGGAGGTCTTCACCAAGTTGGTGGCGAAGCAGTCCGCGGCACTCGACATTGCCGATCGACTTCACCGCTCGTTGACGTCGATCGTCTTGGAAGGTGGCGATCTACCTCAGATTGCCGCAGAATTCGCCGCGCTTTTCGACGTCAGCGTTCTGATCTGCTCGCCGGACGGAAGGGTATTGACCGAGGCCGGGGATTCAGCCGCGCTGAATGCGCTTCCGTTGTTCGAAAGCACCGGTCGGTTCCTGACCGAGCGGGTCGCCGTCGGTTTACAGAACGCGCCCAAGGGATTTCCCGGCCAGTTGGCGCTCACCCGAGTGGTGGCCGGCGGCACCGACCACGGCCGGATGGTGGCGTACGCCGGCACCCACGAACTCGGCGCAGTTGTCGTTCAAGCGCTGGAGCGAGCGGCCACCGTTGCCGCGCTGGCCGTCACCAAACAGCTGGCAGTTGCGGCAGTGGAATCCAAGTTCCGCGGCGACTTCCTCCGCGACGCACTGATAGGCGAAGCCGGCTCGCCTGCGGAAGTGAGCGCGCACTTCACCCAGTTGGGGTGGGATGTCACTCGTCCACTTGCCGTTGTGGTTGCAGAACTCGACGTCGATCACCCGGAATCCCAGCACGCGAATTCCACTCGCACGGACCAAGATCGACTCAGCGACGGCTGGCAACAAGTGGTACGAACACACGAGCGGACGGCGCCGTCCGTCGGGTTTCGACACGAGGTGGTCACGCTTTTCCCGACCAGCACCGACCGTGCGGTTCGGGACATCGAAGGGTTGGTGCGCAAGGTTGCCGGCGATCGCACCAGCGGCCGCCGATCCTTCAGCACGGGAGTGAGCCGGGTGATCTACTCCCTGGCCGATCTACCCGCGGCCTACGACCAAGCCTGTACAGCCGTGGTCGTCGGCCGACGTATCAACGGGCCGGGGCAGATCGCACACTTCGACGAACTCGGTGTACACCGACTCCTCTCGCTCCAGACGGACAAGAGCGAACTGCGTTCGTTCACCGATGACGTTCTGAAGTCCTTGTCGGCGGACAACGCCGAAGCCGCTGACCTGCGTCTGACACTCCAGACCCTGCTCGACTGCAATTGCAATGTCGCCGAGGCCTCCCGGGCGCTGCACATGCACTACAACACTTTGCGATACAGAATCGGAAAGCTGGAGAGCGTCGTCGGATCGTTCACCGACGACCCCGTCCTTCGATTGAACGTCTCACTCGCCCTGCAGGTCATGAAGATGCACGAAATGTCATGACTTCGCACGATATGAGCTGACAGAACGTCCCGATAACGGTTCGATACAACCGCAATCGCGCCGCCCGGTGAGCGTTCGTCACTTCTTACCCACCACTGACACCCGTCGTCGGCAAGGTTACCCATGTGCCGTTCACCGGTGCCCGCTTACGGTTCGAAAGACGGGCCGCACATACCTCCTTCAGTGGCCCTGGCCGGTTTCTCGGTCCAGCGGACCGGAGTCGACCGAACTACGGAGGCCTCAACCACCAACTGGCTCAGCCAATTACACCAGAACACGGCGGTGCGACATGAACTCGACTTCGAAGCCTCACAACACAAGTGCTCGTAGTGGTCCGTTACACGACGTGATAGTCGTCGACCTCACGCGCGCACTCGCGGGTCCTCACGCGGCAATGATGCTCGGCGATCTGGGTGCCGACGTGATCAAGGTCGAATCACCTCACGGCGGCGACGACACCCGTGGGTGGGGGCCGCCTTTTGTGGAGCCCACGTTGGAACCACCGAACACGCAACGGGAATCGACGTATTTTCTGTCCACGAACCGGAACAAGAAGTCGATCACGCTCGATCTGAAATCCGACAGTGGGCGCGCGACCCTCGAAGATCTCGTCTGCCGCGCCGATGTTCTCATGGAGAACTTCCGCACCGGAGTTCTCGATCGACTCGGATTCTCGACCGAGCGGCTGGCCGAACTCAATCCTCGACTGATCGTTCTGTCCATCAGCGGTTTCGGCCACGACGGCCCGGAAGGCGGTCGCGCCGGCTACGACCAGATCGCCCAGGGGGAAGCCGGACTCATGTCGCTGACCGGCTCGAGTCCGGACGACGTTCAACGAGTCGGAGTTCCGATCGCCGATCTTCTCGCCGGAATGTACGGGGCGTTCGGTGTCGTCGCGGCTTTGAAGGAACGCGAGCAGACGGGGAGAGGCCGCGTTGTCCGAACGTCGCTCTTGGCCAGCGTGGTCGGTGTTCACGCGTTTCAAGGAACGAAGTGGACCGTCGCCGGCGAGGTAGGCACAGCGCAGGGCAACCACCATCCCTCCATCGCACCGTACGGACTCTTTCGTACCGGCGATGGCGCAGTGCAGATCTCGGTCGGCAGCGAAAGCCTGTGGAGAAGATTCTGCGAAGGATTCGACCTCGACCCTGACGCCCCGGGTATGGCAACAAACGCCGAACGCGTCGAAAATCATTTCCAGGTCGTCGAATTGATCGAACGTACCTTCAAGCCGTACTCGCGTGACGAGCTTCTGACCGAACTCGACCGCATCGGAGTACCGGCAGGACGGGTTCGGACGATCTCCGAAGTGTACGAATGGGAGCAGACCCGATCACAGGGATTGCTCGTCGACGTCGACCACAGCACGCTCGGAAACATCACACTGCCCGGTCCACCGCTACGATTTTTCGATCCGGACGGAACCGAGGTGACGGAGACCCGCCACACTGCACCTCCGGTTCTCGGTGAAGACACTGACGAAATCATGTCGTGGCTACAAGGATTCACCCGATGAACCGCCTGACGGCTCGCGACTTGCTCGACCTGGTGATCGATGCCGGCACCTGGGAATCGTGGGATACCCCTCCGATTCCCGTCGCGACCGACTCCGACTACGCCGAAGCACTTCTGCGGGCCCAGGAGAAGACCGGGCTCGACGAGTCCGTCCTGACCGGAAGCGCCTCCGTCCGAGGCCGCCGTGTGGCAATCATCGTCTGCGAGTTCGGTTTTCTCGGTGGTTCGATCGGCGTGGCGGCGGGAGAACGCCTCGTCGTCGCCATCCGTCGAGCCACGCAAGAGCAGCTGCCCCTTCTTGCGCTTCCCACGTCCGGGGGAACGCGTATGCAGGAGGGGACGACGGCGTTTTTGCAGATGGTCAAGATCACCGCGGCGCTCATCAAGCACAAAGAAGCGCACCTGCCCTACATCGTCTATCTCCGAAACCCCACCACCGGAGGCGTATTCGCGTCCTGGGGATCACTCGGTCACGTGACGATCGCGGAACCGGGGGCCCTCGTCGGATTCCTCGGCCCTCGAGTGTTCGAGGCCTTGTACAACTCACCTTTCCCCGCCGGTGTCCAGACAGCGGAGAACCTTCACGAGCACGGACTCATCGATGCAGTGAGGCCGCCAGACCAGCTCGCCGAAATCGTCGAACGCGCATTGCGCATCATCACCGGGGCGCATCGTGGGTACTTATTGCCCAGTGACCCGTGCTCGTACGATTGCCCACCCGATACGTCGGCGTGGGAATCCGTCGTCGCATCCCGGCGCGAAGACCGACCGGGGATACGGGAAGTGTTGCTCAATTCCGCCTCGGACATGCTCCCGCTCAACGGAACCGGCCAAGGCGAGAACGATCCCGGCATCATGCTCGCGCTCGTTCGCTTCGGCGACATGCCCTGCGTCCTTCTCGGACAGGACCGGCGCGGACAGACTGCTCACTCCCCACTCGGCCCCGGCGCTCTGCGGGAGGCTCGGCGAGGTATGCGGTTGGCCGCAGAACTCGACCTGCCGCTGGTGACGATCATCGACACAGCGGGCGCGGCACTGTCGAAGGAGGCCGAAGAAGGCGGACTGGCGGGCGAGATCGCTCGGTGCATAGCCGACATGATTTCACTCGAGGTCCCCACCATTTCCCTCCTGCTCGGGCAGGGCACGGGCGGCGGCGCCCTGGCACTGATTCCGGCCGATCGAGTGCTGGCGGCCCGCCACGGTTGGCTCTCGCCCTTACCTCCCGAAGGTGCGAGCGCGATCATGTTCCACGACGTCACGCACGCGCCGGACATGGCAGCCAGTCAAGGGATCAGGTCCTTCGATCTGCTCGCGGGCGGCATCGTCGATCGGGTCATCCCCGAATTTCCCGATGCCGCGGACGAATCCGCCGCCTTCTGCACTCGCGTCGGAGCGGTACTGCACTACGAGCTGAGCGTGCTCAGTACTACCGATGCGACTGAACGGCTCAACACCCGCACCGAACGCATCGACCGTATCGGCCTGGTCGAAGCCAGTACCTCCGTCTGATCGATCAGTACCCAGAACACCGGAAAGGCCGGACATCCTCCGCGGAGGATGTCCGGCCTTCGTCGATCGAGCACACTCAGCCAAGCGTCACGTGAGTTGCTTGGCGGGTTCCTCCCGATCGCCGCCGGGAGTCTTCGAATCCGGCTTGTTCGGTTCCGGATTCTTCGCATTCAGTTCCGGGTTCTTCGAACCGATGAACTGGCACAGGTGGTACATCCCGATCACGACGATGGTGCCGAGCGCGATCCCGCTGAGCGAGAACGTGTCACTGAACTTCAGAGCCGTGTCGCCGATACCGATGATGAGGCCGGCCGCGATCGGCATGAGGTTGAGCGGATTGCCGAAGTCGACGCCGTTCTCCTTCCAGATCTTCGCGCCGAGCAGACCGATCATGCCGTAGAGCACCACGGTGATTCCGCCGAGAACACCGCCGGGCGTCGCCGAGATGACGGCACCGAACTTGGGGGAGAAGCCGAGCATCATGGCGACGATGCCGGCAACCGCGTAGGCGGCGGTGGAGTACACACGGGTCGCTGCCATGACACCAATGTTCTCGGCGTACGTCGTGGTGGGCGAACCGCCGACGCTGCTGGCGATAGCGGTGGCGAAACCGTCACCGGCGAGCGCACGTCCCATGTACGGGTCGAGGTCGTCCCCGGTCATCTCGGCCACGGCCTTGACGTGGCCCGCGTTCTCCGCGATCAACGCGATGACACCCGGAAGGACCAGGATGATGAACGTGAGGCTGAACGACGGAGCGTGGATGCCGACGATTCCGTTGGCCTCGTCCGAGAACGGGGGAAGGCCGAACCACGACGCCGACTGCACCGAATCCCAGTTGACGCGGAAGTGCTCGGTGATCTGACCGGTGCCTGCGTCGTAGGAGGTGATCGTCCCCGAGACCCGGTCGAGGATCCAGGAGAGGACGTAACCGAAGATCAGCGCCAGGAAGATGGCGATGCGCGCCATGAAGCCGCGTAGCGCGATACTCATGACGATCAGGGCCACCATGACGATCAGAGCCACCCACTGGTCCTGCGGCCAGTACAGCCCCGCGACGACGGGTGCCAGGTTGAATCCGATCAACATCACCACCGCGCCGGTCACCACTGGCGGAAGAACCTTGAACACGACCCGGCCGCCGAGGAAGTGGATCGCGATACCGATGGCCGCCAGGACCAGTCCGGACACCAGGATCGCGCCGGTCACCTCTGCGGACGTTCCGCCCTGGGCGCGAATGGCGGCGATACCACCGACAAAAGCCGCCGACGTACCGAGGTAGCTGGGAATGCGTCCCTTGACCACCAACAGGAAGAAGAGCGTACAGAAACCCGACATCATCACGGCAAGTTGAGGATTGAGGCCCATGATGATCGGGAACACGAACGTCGCGCCGAACATCGACACCACGTGCTGGCTACCCAGCCCGATGGTTCTTCCCCAGCTGAGCCGCTCGCCGGGAGCGACCACTTCACCCGGTTTGATGTTCTTTCCATCTCCGTGCAACGTCCAAATCGGCATGATGGGACCTTTCGTGCAGAGGAAGGTGTCCGAACGCTGAGTGTGCTCCAGCTCACAAAACACCGTGACTGGAGTGAAACGCTATTACAGCGCAGGGGTATCGACGTGATGACAATCTGCCAGAACCCACGGACTCGGATTGGCAATATTAGTGATTGATGCCGCGCATCGCGGTTATCTTCAGTGCTAGAGACAGATCCAGCCGTAGCTCGGGTTGCGCCGTGAAGGGTCCCAGCATTTTCTCCAGCTTAACGACCCTGTAACGCAGTGTGTTGTAATGGAAGTGGAGCTTGCGCGCTGTCTCGGCGATGTTGATGTTGGTCGCGAGCAAGACTTCCAATGTCTTGCGCATGTCCTGCGCTTCGGCAGTTTCCTCCGTCAGTTCCCGCAGTGTCTCCCGCGCGAACGTCTCCAGCTCGTTTTCGTCCTCGACCAGACTGAGCAGTCTGTACACACCGAGATCGTCGAACTGAGTCACCGTCCACGGACCGGAGATCCGTCGCCCGACGGTCAGTGCGGTGCGCGCCTGACTGTAGAGCGCGGGGACGGCGTCGATCGCCGCTGTCGGCCGGGACACCCCGACACTGAACGGCCTTCTCCCGCCGCCACCTTCACCGCGAACGACCGTGACGAGGTCCCGCACCAATGCCATCGTGTCGGTGCCGACGCCCATGACGATCACCGTCTCGCCCGTCAGCGCGGTCACCGCCGCACCGGGATCGCGGTGGGCGATCGCCCCGGAGAACGCCATCGCCTGGCGATCGACGACGGGCAGCCGAGCGGGCGCCGCCGAGGCCGGTTCGTCGATCGGGTCAGGCTCGATCGAGACGATCACCAGCGGGCGATCGAAGTCCCAACCGAACGTCTTGGCGTGGGAGACAACGTGATCGTGGTCCCCGGCCCGGCCGAGGAGCAGGTCGTGAACGAAGTTGGCGCGATGGCGTTCTTCCACCGACGCCACGGCCTGCTCACGGGTGATGACCAACGCGCACACCGACGCCGCTCGCTCGACCAGGTACTGGTCGTAACTCGTCATCACGCGCTCACCGGTGAACAACGCGAGACGCCCGTGGTCGATGTGATTGGCGGAAATCGCGGACACCGCGATGAATTGACCGTCGAACTCGTGCAGACCCAACCCGCCCTCGACGGTGTCGGTCCGCAGACGACCGGTGGAATCGACGGCGGGACAGGCAGACAGATGCTTGCGCTCCGCGGCGTCCCCGGCGCGGCAGATCTCGCGTCCGTCCGAGGTGGTGATCAGGGCGGCGCCCTTCATCTCCCGTGCGATGACCTCGGTCAATTGCGGGAGGCCGCCGCCGCCCATCACGACGTCGACCAGCAGCCGTCGCAAGCGCTCGGCCCCGAACATGGCGTCGATCTGGGCCGACTCCGTCTGCTCACGGTCTCTCGCCGCGGGGTGATCACACGCACCGTGAAAAACCAGGAGCGGGAAGCCGGCGCTTTCGGCCGCGTCGACCAGCTCCGGCGCGAGAGTGTCCCCGTCTGCGCCGAATTGGACGGCAAGTGCCGCAACACCTCGCGTCGACAACCGTCCGACAAATGCTTTGAAGGTTTCGGTGACCCTGGCGAGGGTTTCCGGCGTGGTGATCAGCAACTGTCCGTGCCGCAGCCACGGTCCGATGTCCGGAACCGCCATGAATCCCACCCGGGCTACCGTCGGGTCTTCGCAGCCGCCGGCGACCTTTCGAACACCAGGAAGGAGCTGGGTTCGAAGAAGTTCGGAGAGAACAGCATTCACCTCGGATGCCGGTACGGCCGGGTTTGCCACTTGGCAGGCACCTCGATTTCATTCGGATCACGGAAGATGGTTCACGAAAGAAACGATCCTATCCCCACCGAACACAAGATGTCCGAATTCAGCGCAGTCGACTCAGGCCGTTCGATGCAGGGCGGTCGGATTCTCCTGAGGTGGCGGGTGGATCGGCCCCTGCAGATCCCGCAGTTCCAAACCGGAGGCATTGCGAAGGGTCTTGGTCATCTCGGCGAGGATCGACACTGCAGTCTCCTCCGGTGTCCTCGCGCCGAGATCCAACCCGATCGGTGAGTGCAGACGCCCCAACTCGGCGTCGGTGACGCCTCGCTCCTTCAACAGCGCCACCCGACGCTCATGCGTCGCACGACTTCCCATCGCGCCGACGTACGCAGCCGGCGAACGCAGCGCGATCTCGAGCAGGGGGATGTCGAACTTCTCGTCGTGCGTGAGCACGGCCAGGACGGTTTTGTTGTCGATCGGTGCGGTTTCGAGGAACTTGTGTGGCCACATGACGACCAGATCGTGGGCGTCGGGGAAGCGCGCCCGTGTCGCGAAGACCGGCCGTGCGTCCACGACGGTCACGCGATAACCCGCAAAGGCGCCCAACGTACACATCGAGGCCGCGAAGTCGATGGCCCCGAACACGTACATCCGCGGTAGTGGCGCGAAGATCTCGACCAGCAGGTCGTGCTGCGAATCGATGAGAGTTCCCGCCGGCGCGACAAAAGCGACGGACTCACCGGTGTCCATCGTGCGCAGCAGGATGGACACCTCGTCCTCCGTGGCATCCAGATCTCCGCTGCGTCGGCCGTGCTCGACGACGAGGTGCCGTGCCGGTGCTCCCGGACGCACTTCGGTGACCACGACGACGGGCGTATCGGCCTCGATCCGTTCACAGACCTGACCGAACTCGACGAAATCGGCTCCGACGGCCTGGACGAACACTTCGATGGTTCCGCCGCAGGTCAGCCCTACTCCGATGGCGTCGTCGTCGGAGACGCTGAAGACCTCGACACGACTGGTGCCGTCGGCGAGAACCTCCTGGGCGATCTCGTACAGTGCACTCTCGATACACCCGCCCGAAACGCTGCCGACCACCTCGCCGGAGCGTGAGACGGCCATCGAAGCACCGGGCATGCGCGGTGAGGATCGCCAGGTACGGACAACCGTCGCCAGTGCAAAATCCTCGCCGCGGGCGTGCCACTGCGCCAGCTGAGTGGAAATGTCGCGCATCGCCTCGCCTCCCGCTTGCATCGCCGTCCGTAGAGAGTTCACGGTATCGGCCCACCGCAATCCTGCCTGTCACACAATGCGCCTAAATCCGGGCCCTGCAGTTGTGCAATGTCGCCGTCGCATCACCTTGCGCTCTCGACCAGTGTTGTCACCGAGCCCAGCCGAAAGCAGGCCTGACCTTCATTCTTCCCCTCTCCGACGATCACTGCAGCGGCAATTCACGCAGATGGTGCGACGGATCGAGTGGGCGACGTTGCACACCACAGAACCGAGGTTTCCCCCATGGACCAATTGCTCAGCGGTATCAAAGTTCTCGACCTCACCCGCGCTCTCGCGGGCCCTCTGTGCACGTCGCTGCTCTCGGACTTCGGCGCCGACGTGGTCAAGGTCGAAACCCGTGGCTCCGGCGACAGTTCACGTCAGTGGCCGCCGTTCGACGGCGATCGAAGCCTCTACTTCGCTTCCGTGAACCGCGGCAAACGGTCGATCGCCATCGACATGCGCAGTGACCGCGGGCGGAAACTGCTTCGCAGCCTGGCCCTCGACGCAGATGTGCTGGTCGAGAACTTCCGTCCGGGAGTACTGGCCGACATGGGGCTCGATCCCGACTCGCTCGAGCAGGAGAATCCAGGGCTCGTCGTGATGAGCATCAGTGGTTTCGGCCCGGTGGGCCCGGACCAGTTCGCGCCCGGACTCGATCAGGTGGCCCAGGGCATGTCCGGGCTGATGTCGGTCACCGGTGCCGGGGAACAGACCCCGATGCGGGTCGGTATCCCCATCATCGACACGGTCTCGGGCATCTACGCGGCACTGGGAATCACGGCGGCACTGGCTTCGCGCGGACGCGACGGTCGTGGGCACCGCGTGCAGACCTCGTTGCTGGAATCCGCGATCTCGATCATGACCTTCCAGGCGCAGGACTACCTGAGCACCGGGCGGGTTTCGACGCCGAACGGCAATACGCACCCGACGATCACACCGTACGGCGCTTTCGACACTGCCGACTTCCCGATCAACATTGCCACCGGCTCGGACAAGCACTGGATCGCACTGTGCTCGGTACTCGGTGACCCCGAGCTCGCCTTCCGTACCGAATATGCCACGGGTAAAGAACGTTTGGCGCACCGAGACCAACTGACCAAAGAACTCGAGGACCTACTGACCACGAAGGGCGCGGCGCAATGGATCTCCGAGATCCGCGGTGCCGGAATCCCCTGCGGCCCCATCCATTCGATCGATCAGGTGTTCTCCGACCCGCAGGTCGAGGCATTGCAGATGGTCGAGCAGACCCAGAGCGCCGACGGAACGTCGATTCCCGTTGTCCGCGGACCGTTCTGGGTGGACGGCAAGACCCTTCCCGTCAGGAATGCGCCACCCATGACTCTCGGCGGTGACGCCGACGACGTACTCACCGACTTCGGCCTGCGCCCGGAGGAGATCGAGGATCTTCGCGCAAATTCGGTGATCTGACCGCACACTAGTAACAGAGCAGACGCTCTGTTACTGTGCGTTCATGCCTCGGCCACGCGTCCACGACCTCGACACCCTGCTCGACGCTGCCGAAAAACTTGCCGCCACTGCCGGACCGAGCGCTGTCACGGTCCGGGCAGTCTCCGACGCCACCGGTGTATCCAACGGGGCGATCTATCACGCATTCGGCTCTCGCAGTGGACTGGTCGGTAGCGCGTGGCTGCGTGCTGCGCGACGATTTCTCGCGCTTCAACAATCGAGAGTGGACGACGCTCTCGCGGACCCGTCGCCGACTTCGGCGGTTTCCGCCGTCGTCGCAGCCGCCGAAGTTCCGGCCGTCTTCGCGCTCGACTACCCACAATCCGCGTTGCTGCTGTTGACGATCCAGCGCGACGAACTGCTCGGCACCGACGTCCCTGCCGACATCGCCGAGCAACTCACACAACTCGACCGGTCTCTGGTCGAGTTGTTCATCCGGTTGTCGACCGCGCTCTGGGGCCGCAAGGACGGCCGAGCCGTCGAGGCAATCGAGGCCTGTGTTGTCGGCCTGCCTACCGGACTGCTCATCCATCCCGCCAAACGCGCCGACGGTTGGCGAGTCCCCGACGCCGCAGCACGCGCGCGGTTGGATGCCGCCGTTCGAGCGGTTCTGCATCTCGACCCACCACTGCCCAAGCCACGCAACAGGAAAGGCCAATCATGACCGCAACTCTGCGCTTCGAAGACAAGATCGCCGTTCTCGATCTCGGCGAGGACGAGAATCGATTCTCGCCGGAGTGGCTCGATTCCGTCGACAAGCTACTCGACCAGGCTCTGAGTGAAGGCGCACACGCCCTGGTCACCACGGCGACGGGCAAGTTCTACTCCAACGGACTCGACCTCGACTGGCTGGGCGCGAACGGCGACAAGGCGAAGTGGTATGTGCAGCAGGTGCAGTCGCTGTTCGCTCGGATGCTGACGTTCCCGATGCCCACCGTCGCGGCGATCAACGGCCACGCCTTCGGAGCCGGCGCCATGCTCGGCATCGCGCACGATTACCGCGTCATGCGCGATGATCGCGGCTACTACTGCTTCCCGGAGGTGGACATCAACATCCCCTTCACTGAAGGAATGGCAGCTCTCATCCAGGCCAAACTCAGCCCCGCGTCGGCAATCGTCGCCATGACCACGGGGCGGCGATACGGCGGAAGTGACGCATTCGCAGCCGGTTTGGTGGACTTCACCGCATCCGTCGACGCTTTGACCGCCAAGGCCATCGAAATGGTTGCACCGATCGGCCCGAAGAATGCGGGCACACTGGGGGCAATCAAGTCGACGATGTTCGCTTCAGTGGTCACCGCTCTGAACACCGACGGCTAGAAGCGACGGACTGTGTTCTCGCAGAGCCGCTTCCAGATCGTCGGCAACACTTTCGGGATCGCGGCCTTCGGTGCTCAGAACCACGTCGACTCCACTGAGCGTCGGCATCGAACCGGCCAGCAGTTGTGACGCCTCCACCAACTCGTCCAACCCGGCCCAGCCGGCCGGTTCACGTTCGATGATTCTGGTACGCAACGTATCCGGATCGGCCTCGAGGCGCGCCAGCAGGTGCCCCTCGGCGCCGGTCGCGGCCAGCAGGGCGCGCCCGTAGTCGTCGTCTTCGACGGTCGCCGTGAGGAACAGGAGTTCGTACCCCGCTTCCCTGTACGACGCGCACAACATCCCGACGTGTGCGATTGCCCGCTCGGTTCCCAGCGGCGGGTAGCACCGCTCGAGTTCGTCCACCTCGATCATCGCGTTGCTCACCCCGGCCTCACCGAGTCGATCGTGAAGCGCGGTCAGCACGGAACTCTTCCCCGCGCCCGGCGGGCCTGTCAGCAGCAGTACGAACACGTCCTCCACTATTGCAGAGCCGTAAGCACGTCCAGAACCTTGTGCAGGCGCGGGGCGGCGAGAAGGCTGAAGAAGACAGATTGACGTGTACAACAGCCCTGATCGGAGCACAGCGATGACCACCACGATCACCGAAATCGCGCCGGACATCTACCGACTGTCGACCTTCGTGGACGAAGCGAACCTCACGATGAACCAGTTTCTCGTCGACGGCGAGGAACCCTTGCTCTTCCACACCGGGCAGCGAGCGTTGTTCACCTCGGCTTCCGACGCACTCTCCACGCTGATCGACATCGACCGTCTGAAATGGATCACGTTCGGTCACGTCGAGGCCGACGAATGCGGGTCCATGAACTCCTGGCTTGCAGCGGCCCCCGAAGCGCAAGTTGCACACGGTGCGATGGGGTGCTTCGTCCAGGTCAACGATCTGGCCGATCGGGCGCCACTTCCCTTGCAGGACGGCGACGTACTCGAAACCGGCAGCCGCCGAGTCCGGCACATCGACACCCCACACGTCCCACACGGTTGGGACGCGGGCCTGATGTTCGAGGAGACGACGTCGACGCTGTTCTGCGGAGACCTCTTCACCGCGTTCGGGCACCACCCCGCGACCACCGAGCACGAAATCGTCGGTCCCGCTTTGGAAGCCGAAGACTTGGGCCACGCCACCTGCCTCACCCCGGATCTCGAACCCACGATCCGTGCCCTGGCCGACCTCGAGCCGCGGATTCTGGCGACCATGCATGCACCGACGTACTACGGCGATTGCGTCACCACTCTTCACGACCTTGCCGACTCGTACGCAACACGTTTCGCAGCCGAAACCGAAAAATGGAAGTCAGACTAGAGCTTGCGCCTTCGACGTGATTCGCGCCGCCACGGACAGCGCAACGTGCTCGCGGAACGGTCTCGCCACCACCTGCACCCCGATCGGTAAACCGTTGCGGGAGAGTCCTACCGGAACCACGACCGACGGAAGACCGAGCACACTGATCGCCCGGCAACTCGCGAGCGCATCCATCCATGTGAGTTCGCGACCGTCCACCTCGAAGCTCTCCACACCGAGCGGCGGAGCGAGCACCGACGCAACCGGCAGGATCAGTGCGTCTCCCATCTCGCCGAGGAATTCGCTGATCAACACCGCGCGATCCGCCCACAGCGCTTCCACCTCGGCGGAACTGCGATCACGGCCTGCCGCAAGCATGGCGGTGATGTCCGCGTCGAAAGCGTGCGCTGAACCTGCTGCGAGAGAGTAGATGTCCGCGTGGGTCTCGACCGATCGCAACGCACCGAAAAGCGCGTTGGCCCGCGACAGGGCCAGACCGTCGTACTCGCTCGCGTCCAGGCTGATCGCCACCGTCCGAACCGCTGACCGGATTTCTTCGTCGACGGGAATCGTTCCCTCGCCGGTGGCCCAGCGGATGTCGAGGTCGTCGACGTCGACCGAATCAGGCTCGGTCCACGAGAAATGCGGCTTCGACAGGACGCGCAACGCAAGCGCCGCATCACCGAGGTTGCGGGCCAGTGGGCCGATGGTCTGGATCGTGCCGTGCATCGTCGCAGGGTTGGCGAGTACCCGTCCATCCGAAAGCACGCCTGGATACTGACCTTCCGGATCGACACGTCCGAGCGTCGGGCGAACCGAAGTGAGGCCGGTGCAGTGGGCGGGCCAACGCACCGAGCCACCAAAATCCGTACCGAGTCCGAGCACGCTCATTCCGGCAGCAACCGACGCGGACTCGCCGCCACTCGATCCGCCGGGGGACCGGACGACGCCGTCCGGTCGCACCGGACTGGCCGTGGTTCCGAACAGTTCGTTTCGAGTCAGGCCGCACGCGCCGAATTCCGGGGTGTTGGTCTTGCCGATCAGAATTGCACCGGCAGCCTTGAATGCCGCGACGGCCGGGGCGTCGACGGTCGGGACGTTGTCCGCCAGAGTGCGAGAACCGGCAGTGGTGCGCACGCCGGCAGTGGCGATCAGGTCCTTGACCGTGAACGGAACCCCGGCAAGGGGGCCGAGTGTCTCACCGAGAAGGCGTCGTTCGTCCAGGGCATCCGCGGCCGTGCGAGCCTCCTCGGCGCGCACGGTGACCAGTGCGTTGAGTTCGTCATTGCATTCGTCGACCCGTGAGAGGTGGTCTTCGACGACGGTCCGCGCCGACGCCTGACCCGACCGCACGGCTTCGGCGATGGATCGGGCATCACGGCCCACCCAGCTCTCACGACTCATCGCACGCCTCTCCTTGCCAGTACCCTCTGCCGAGCCTAAGGACAGCGAGTGAACCGAGAAACGACCACAATGCACATACCGACGGCGCCGACGATGTGAGGTTTTGCCACAACGTCTGCAGCCCCGGAAGGAACTCCTGCCGGATGGCAACTTCGCCGACCCTCACGAGCCGCGAAAATCGTTAACCGGTCGTGAAGAACAACCGACGATGATTTCGAAGCTAGAGACCTGTCGGGAACTACACCTAGCCTGACGGCATGAATAACGACGTCACGGAATGGAAGCTCCGCCTTGTCACGGTTCGCGAGCTGTCGTCGGCGTGGGGACGCCAACCGATGAATGGGGGGGCGGACAAGCCCATGGCTGGGCCATACATCGAGGCACTCGACGCAACGCCGTTTGGCGACACGGTGTCCGATTTTGACCGGCTGTCCGCAACTACTACCGAAGCGGTAGTCCGGGCCGTTGACCCCGCAATCGCGAGAATCCGTGATCTACTACGCCCCAAAGTCATGACCGGCCGCGATCTGGTAGTGCACATGCACTCCATCACAGCTGCAGCTGAGGACGCCTTAAGCGCGCTCGACGCTGTGATCCCGAACGAGGTCACAGTGGAGCAACTCGTCGACCAGTTCGAGCGCGACTACCTCCTTTCTCTTGCTGTTACGTTGACCAGCCAAGGTGCGATTGCGGCCAAGGTGAACTCGTGGCACTCGAACGGACGGCTACCTGGCTTCCTGGACGTGGCGACATTCCGGATCGTCGACTCCCCTGGGCAGGGCCGGATCGATATGCATCACGTCGCGTCCGCTACCTCTGCCGGCGTGACGACGCACGTCCTCGGTGAAGGGCTGCTTGATATCGGCCCTTACCCACAGGTACAAGCGATGCTGTATGGCCAGTGGTTCACCCACATCTTCGCGGTGTGGGAAGAACGTTATCGAGGCCGACTCGCGCTCGCCCACGAACTCGCCGCTGACGGTAAACGCTGGCGCCGAACAGATATCCTGATTCCGCTTTTCGGAGATATTCGCACCCTCAGAAATGACTTTGTGCACAACCAGGGCACCGCAGACGAATCAATACGTAACACCCTGCTGACGTGGGGTGTCCAGGACGAGCCTCTGAAAATCACAGTCCAACAGATGATCACACTCATCGAGCTGTTTCCCCGGGCGGAGCTGATGGCTACACCCACCCGAGCCTCTGCAGCGAACCCAATCAACTTTCCCTGGCCAGTAGCGCCAGAGTTGGTTGAGGACATCCGCGTCAGGGCAGATGTCCTCAAGCGCACACGGAAAAGCCGCCGCCAAATCGGGGATGAAGCGTTGAAGCTCTGGCTCGACGCCAATCCCGAGCCGGTCTAAGCACTAGCTACGGCGGTCACGGCAGGTCTTCCTTGGTCTGGAACAGCATGGCCAGACAGTCGTTGAGCGGCCCATCGCTGGTGACTAACCCGACAGGTCGAACGAGCCCTGGCTGATTCAATTCAATTCCGTGGTGTGTGCGGCGGCCCACCAGAGTGCCTCGCTGGGATGGGAAGCGGTCCGTGGCGGATCGCCCCTTCATTCGCCATTCAAGCGAGTTGGAATCCCCCAAATCCCTGAAGTATCGGCAGCGCAGCGGGGGTACGCGAGACGGAGCTAGTCCTGCGGCTTACACAAGGATGCAAAATCGGCAAGCATCGGGCCGACTGTCAGTCCCAGCGCCACGGCAGTCTGGGACTACATCTTCACTGTCGGACCCCAGGACTACCGTCGTAGGCGGGGTTTGAAAAGCAGGGGTTTCGGCGAGTCGTCGGTAGGGCCCCATGCGCCCCCGGACCAGAGGAGCGACGATGTCGGACAATACTTTCGATCTGGAAATCCTGAGTGCCTGGACTACTTTCGAGACTCATCTCGCTCGCTACATCTCCGTGATGGAGGACGACGACACCCTCGTGGTGGAGTCGCATTACGACAGCATGGACGAACTGGCCGACGCGCCCGCGTGCATCCAGTTCTTCGCATGGAACCAGACCTCCGTGCGCTGTGAAGTTCCTTCCAACAGGTTTCTACATCCACTGCGGATGCTCGAACCGGAAGACCATTCAGCGCTGCTCGACATGGGGTTCAACGCTCCCGATCTGTGCGAGCACGAACCCGAGGGCAATGGGTCCATGTCCTTCTACATCGACGTCGACCGCGCTCGTCCCGAGGAACTGGTGACAAAGGTGTTGCGCGTCTTCCGTGAAATGTGGAGCATTGCGCACCCGTCGTTCCTGCGTGCCAGCACCAGTGGGCGCGAGTCGACGCCGGCGTTCGCCACGACGCCGTCTCACGCTCCCTCGGGTTCGGGCGACATGCTGCGGATCCTGGTCGACGGGGCCGTCGAGCGCCTTCTCGGTCATCCGCCCAAGCGTGACGACGACGGCGATATCCCGCTGGTCCGCGGTGAGCAGGTCACCTATGTTCGTGTCCTCGAGGACGACGAGTACGTAGAGGTGTTCTCGCGGGTCGTGCATTCGGTGGAGAACCTCGAGAACGCTGCTGTAATTCTTGCTCAGCTCAATCGGCAATGGCCGACCATCAAGCTCATTCTCGTCGAGCAGAGTGTGCTGGGCGTGGTCCGCGTGGACGGCGCACCCTTCGTCGCCGAGCACCTGCTGCGGGCTCTGCGCTCGTTCGCCGAACTGGCCGAAGCATCCGACGAACTCGCCGAAGAACTGGGCGGGCAACCCATCCGCGCAACCGGAGACACCGCCTTCAACGACGGCATGGCCTCCGAGCACGAAGATCCCGGTGCCGAATACGAGTCACACGAGTGCCACGAATTTCCGCCGGCTCTCATGGCGCTCCTCGAACTCGACGCAGACGGAACGGGCGAGCTCAGCGCCGAAGAGGTTGCCGTGATCTGTGAGCACGACCGCGACACCATTCTCGACTACCTGCGGATCAGCCAGGAGCAGGAGACTGCCTGGCACGAGGCGTTGACCGAGTCCATCCGCCGCAAGGACGACGACACCGACCTGTGTGCGGGCGAGAAGCGCGCGTGGACGCACGCGATCCGCAACCTCAGGCGCGGACTGCGCGTCGTCGTACTGCCCGCCAAGGATGCAGCGCCCACCCAACTCGGTCTCTTCGACGATCAGGCCTGAGAACCGGAAATCGGGCGCTGCTTGTCAGCCCGGTAGTGGGATGACGATGCCCGGCAGGATCTCGATCTGACGCGGCAACTGGGGGAGCGGCGGTACTTCGATCGGCGGTAGGCCGGGCACCTCGATGGGCGCCGGGGGAGCGACCGCGCCCGTCGTGGGCGTGCCCGTCCCGTCCCCCGAGGTCACGCCGGAGTTCGCGGGAACGCCGGCCTGCCCGCCGATGGGGTCCGGCCACGGAAAGCTCTCCCAGTCGGATCCCTTCAGCGCGCCGTCCATCGTGCTCTTCCAGATGTCCGCAGGCACTCCGGAGCCGTAGATCAAACCACCGTAGGAGTTGGTGATGGCCTGAGCGTCGGAAGTTCCGATCCACACCGCGGTGGACAGCGACGGCGTGTAACCGACCATCCACGCATCCTTGTTCTGGCCCGTGTCACCCAACTGCGCGGTACCGGTCTTGGCTGCAGACGGGCGTCCACCGGCAAGCGCGTGACCGTTCGAGTACGACGCGATCGGCAGCATCGCCTGCGTGACGTTGTCGGCAACGGCAGCATCGAGACGACGCTCACCGGGAGAGACCGGGCGATCGAGCAGGACTTCACCTTCGGCCGTCACGACCTTCTGGATGAAGTGCGGCTGCTGGTACACACCGGAATTGGCGAGCGTCGCGTAAGCGGACGCCATGTCGATAACGCGAGACTGATACTGGCCGAGCACGATTCCGTTCTCCGGCGGACCACCCTCCTGTGTGAGCGTCGGGTAGTCGAGTCCGGGAATGTGCTCGGGGATGCCGGCCAGGTGGGCGGCGTCGGCGATCTTCTGGGGACCGTTCTCCATCGAGAGCATCAACCGGTAGAAGCTGGTGTTCAGCGAACGCTTGAGTGCCTCGGCGATGGTGCATCGACCACAGGATTCGCCGCCGACGTTTCCGATGGTCACACCGTTGATCGTGAGCGGTGAACTGTCGAACCGTGCGGACAGCGGAATGTCTTCCATCAATGCTGCGACCAGGCCGAAGACCTTGAACGCTGAACCGGTCTGCAGCGGCGCCTGGGCGTAGTCGAAGCCTGCTCCGTCGTCACCGCCGTAATAGGCGTCGACGCCACCGGTCTTGGGGTCGATGGACACTACTGCGGTCCGCAGGTCTTCCGGCTCGCCCTCGAGATTCCGCCTGACGGCGTTCAGCGCAGCTTCCTGCGCAACCGGGTCGATGGTTGTCGTGATTTGCAGACCAGCGGTGTTCAGCGTCTGGTCGCTGATACCGGCCTCGGCCAGTTCCTTGAGTACCTGGGTCTTGATGTGGCCTTCGGGTCCTGGCGCCTGGTTCAGATCGGTCGGCCGATTGGCGGGGGCGACGACCGGGAACTGCATCGCGTCGCGATCCGTCTTGGTCAGGCTGCCCAGTTCCACCATGCCGTTGAGAACGTAGTCCCAGCGCGCTTGCAGCGCGGACAGATTGGTCTCGGGGTCCAGGAACGACGGGCTCTGGATGACGGACGCGAGAACTGCGCCTTCCTCGACGCTCAGCTCACTGACCGGCTTGTCGAAGTACGCGTTCGACGCGGCGGCGATGCCGTACGCACCGCGACCGAAGTAGATGGTGTTGAGATACGCGGCAAGAATGTCGTCCTTGGACCATTCGCGCGCCATCTTGGCGGAGATGACGAGCTCACGCAGCTTCCTGTCGATACTGCGCTTGTCACCGACCAAGACGTTCTTCACGTATTGCTGAGTGATCGTCGAGCCACCGCCGGCACTTTCCTTGCCCATCACGTTGTCGCGGGCAGCGCGAGCAAATCCGGAGATCGAGAACCCGGGGTTGGTGTAGAAGTTACGATCCTCCGCCGAGAGCACCGAATCGCGGACGTGAATCGGGATGGCCGACAAAGCGACCTCGGTCCGGTTTCCCTCCGGCGGCACTACCTTGCCGAGCACGGTCGTGCCGTCGGCCATGTAGATGGTGGACACCTGATTGGTCTGCATGTCAGAGGGGCGCGGGACGTCGGTCCGGCTGTACGCGACAGCAAAAACCGACGCGGGCACGATGACCATCAGGAGCACGAGCACGTAGATGGTCCGCCGGACGTACCGCCACTTCGAGCGCTGCTTTTTCGCGGGCTTGGCCGACTTGTTCGACCGGGGCGAATTAGCCGACTTGCCCGATCGAGCCGACGACTGATCGCCACCCGTCGCACTCGATCTGTTAGATGGACTCACTCAACACTCCCGGTCGTGGATCCGGACTTACCGGCACCATTCCACCAGGGTGATATCTCGATCAGATAACTCCCGGCAACTGCGATACCGAAATGTCACCCTACCGGGCTGGCTACTCGCGACGTTCTGCTCGGACCGCGTTCCGATATCCGCGGAACGCGAGCCCGAGAGCGACGACGCAACCGAGCAGCACCAAAGACGGCATCACGCCGGGGTCTCCCTTGACGATCGCGACCACAGCGCCGATCAACGCCATGAGGGCGAAGACCGAGATGAAGCCGGCAATCAGCTCCATACGCTGGGCGCGCGAAGCCCGCCTCATCGAAACCGTGCGCAAGCGCGCATCACGACTTGACGCCGCCTGCGGTCAGACCGGCGATGATGCGTCGCTGGAAGATGAGAACCATGATGACCAGCGGGACCATCACGAGGGTTCCGCCGGCCATGATCGAGGTGTACGGCGTGACGAATGGGTCCGTTCCGGAGAACTTGGCCATCGCCACGGTGACGGGTGCGGTCTTGTCACTCGAGAGTTGGAGCGAGAGCAGGTACTCGTTGACCGTTGCGATGAAGGCGAGGATCGCGGTGGTGAACAGTGCCGGCGCGGCGAGCGGAAGCATGATCAGACGGAAGGCCTGGCCACGGGTGGCGCCGTCAATACGCGCCGCCTCCTCGAGCTCCCACGGAAGCTCGGAGAAGAACGACGTCAGCGTATAGACCGTCAGCGGCAGCACGAACGAGATATTCGGGATGATCAGCGCTTTGTAGCTGCCGATCCAGCCGATGTCGGTGAACAACTGGAACAGCGGGGTCACGAGGGCGACGACCGGAAACATGGACGCGCCGAGGATGATTCCGGTGACGAAGTATTTGCCACGGAAATCGAAACGCGAGAGCGCGTACGCCGTGAACACGCCGATGACCAAGGCGATCAGCGTGGTCGCGCCCGCGATGATGAGGCTGTTCATCAGTGCACGGGTGAAGTTCACCTTCGCGTCGGGATCGAGCGCCGCGGTGAAGTTGGACAGCGTGAGATTGGTGGGCCACAGCGACGTCGAGAACGTGTCCGCCGGGTCGCGCAGCGCCGTCACGATCATCCAATAGCAGGGAGCGAGTCCCCACACGATGATCAGTACGACGCCGATGTAGGTGCCGATCTTGCCGCGTAGTGCCTTGTTCATACCGGCTCCCCCTTCCGCTGCTTTTCCTGCGTGCTGACCGCATTTGCTCCGAGGAATCGGACCAGGATGAAGGCCACAGCGAAGATGATGAGGAACGTGATGGTGGACAGTGCCGACGCCGAATTGGCGCCGACGCGCATCTGATCGACCACCAGAACCGAGATGGTGGAGGTGGCGGGATTGGATCCCATCATGATCGCGGGCAGGTCGTACATGCGCAGCGCGTCCATCGTGCGGAAGAGCACCGCCACCATGAGTGCGGGCTTGACCAGCGGAAGCGTGATCATGCGGAACCGCTGCCACGCCGTCGCACCGTCGACCTTGGCGGCCTCGTAGACGTCGGCGGGAATCATCTGAAGACCCGCGAGGATCAGCAACGCCATGAACGGCGCGGTCTTCCAGACGTCGGCGACGACGATCGCGAATCGCGCCGGCCAGGGGTCCGCCGTCCACAGGATGTTGGTGCCGAGGATCTTGTTGGCAATGCCGTCGTTGGCGAAGATGAAGAACCAGAGCTTCGCGGTGACGGCGGTGGGGATGGCCCAGGGAATCAGCACGGAAGCGCGGAGCAAACCGCGTCCGCGGAACGTCTTGGCCATGATCAACGCCATCGACAGACCGATCACCGTCTCGAGCAGGACGGTGACGACGGTGAAGCCGAACGTATTTCCGATCGACTGCCAGAACTGCGATCCGAGTGTGCCGGGCGGGCAGGGAATCGAGCCGTTGGCGGTGTTGCAGGACTGGGTGATCCAGTTCTTGTAGTTGTCGAACCACGTGAACTGACCGGTGACGAACATGCCGGTCTCGGGATCGAGCTTCTTGCCGTCGCTGTGCATCGACATCCAGATCGCTCGTCCGAGCGGATACAGAATGATGACGGCGAGAACGATCAGCGACGGTGCGACGAACGCCCACACCGGAACTCGTCGACGCTTCTTCGGCTTGTCCGCCGACGCAGGCGGGGGCGAGGTCGGCGGGGGTGGAGTAGCTGCAAGGTCAGGCAGAACCTTGGTCAGGGATGTCCCTGCTGCCTCGGATGCCGACGGCTCTTCTAGCGGTTCCGGTGCACGGTGTCTCCCACCAACGCCCGAACGGTCGGGACCGGTTGAACCGGCCCCGACCGTGGGGTTGGTAGGCACAGCCGCGGAAGGATCCTGCGGTTCTGCCATTGCTTATTGCTCCTGGTAGATCAGTTACCGGCGGTTTCGATGCCGGCCTTGGTGTCCGCCAAAGCCTGCTCGACGGTCTTCTCGCCGCGAATAGCAGCGTAGGTGTTGTCGGAGATCGACTTCGACACCTGCGTGTAGTACGGCGTGACGGGGCGCGGCTGAGCGGTGGCGAGTGCTTCCTTCAGGGTCGCGAAGTACGGGAACTGAGCGAGCACTGCCGGATCGTCGTAGACAGCCGAGAGGACGGGTGCGCCGCCGACCTCGGTGAAGTACGTCTGCGACTTCTTGGTCTGCATGAACTCGAGGAAGTCACGAGCCGTGGCGGGTGCGTCCGAGTACGCGCTGATGCCGACGTTGTAGCCGCCGACGGTCGAAGCGCCCGGTCCGTCGACACCCGGAAGAACGGTGTAGCCGTACTTGCCGGCAACCGAGGTCTTCTCACCGTCGACCGAGAAGCCGGACCACGTGCGCATGAAGAGTGCCTTGCCGTCGCCGAACGCGGTCTGCGACTCGCCCTCGGAGTAGGTCAGCGCTTCCTGCGGGATCGTGTTGTCGGCGAAGTTGTCGACGATCGACTGAACGCCTGCCTTCGTCTTGTCGTCGATGGCCGGGGTGAGTCCGTCCGGGCCGACCCACGGTCCGTCGAAGGCGTTGGTGATCTCGGTGGTGTTGACCGTCAGGCCCTCGTAGTTCTTGAACTGACCGATGTAGCAGGAGATGCCGGCTTCGACAGCCTTCGGGCAGTTTTCCTTGAGCTCGGCCCACGTGGTGGGGGCCTTCTCGACGAGGTCCTTGCGGTAGTACAGGAAGGCGGCGTTGGTGTTCTTCGGCGCTGCGTAGAGCTTGCCGTTGTAGGTGCCCGAAGCGACGGTCGACGGCAGGAGGCCGGACTCGTCGATCGCGAGGTCACCCTCGAGCGGCAGCAGCCAACCGTTTGCGGCGAACTGGGCGGTGTTGACGACGTCGACGCCGATGAGGTCGTACTCGTCGCTCTTGGCCTGCATGCGCTGGGTGATGTCGTCGACCTGCGCGTTGGCTTCCTTCGCCAGCGGCTTGAGCGTGACCTTCTCGTCCGGATGCTCGGCATTCCAGTCGGAGATGATGTTTTCGAGCGCCTCGTTCAGGGCATCCTGCCCCTCGACGATCGTGATGGGTCCGCGGCCTTCGCTCGAGGACGATCCCCCGGATGCGGCCGTGGTGCTGGTTCCGCTGTCCTTGTCCGAATCGGACGAACAGCCTGCCAGTACCAGCATGGACGCTGCCGTGGCTGCAATTGCAGCGCGGCGCATCGCCTTCGAGTTCAGAACCATGGATTCGCTCCCCGTATGTGTATGACAAATAGACGGTCACCGAGAGCCTGCTCACGGCATGCGCCATGAGTGCCGGCTCCCGGCATCGGCCCCTACTGTGGCACGAGACACCCGTACTTGTGGGTATTACGCCGAACCTGAATCGGTCATGTGTCGTTTGACAGGTCGACCTAACCCAGGCGACGCCCGTCGGTGGTGGCAAAAATGTGCACCTTCTCGGGGTCGACGCGCAGGTTGACTCGCTCGCCCTTCTGCGGCGGATTGCGCCAGTCACCACGCGAGACGATCTGCTGCAACCGTCCGCCGATCGTGGTCCGGCCGTAGACGTAGGCGTCCGAGCCCAGTTCCTCGACGACGTCGACCTCCATCGGCAGGCCTTCGGCGGCGATCTCGAGGTGCTCGGGGCGAATACCCAGAACAACCTCGGTTTCGACGACGCCGTTCATCGTCTCGCGCGGAACCGGAACGATCCCGTCACCGAATGCGACGCCGCCGTCGACGACGGGGAGGGTGAAGAGGTTCATCGCGGGTGAACCCATGAAGCCGGCGACGAAGACGTTCTTCGGCTTGTTGTACAGCTCGCGCGGCGAGGCGCACTGCTGCAGGATTCCCTTTTCGAGGACGGCGACGCGGTCACCCATCGTCATGGCCTCGACCTGGTCGTGGGTCACGTAAACCATCGTCGTCGCGAGGCGTCGTTGCAGCTGAGCGATCTGCGTACGTGTCTGCACACGGAGTTTCGCGTCGAGGTTCGAGAGCGGCTCGTCCATCAGGAAGACCTGCGGCTGGCGGACGATGGCGCGGCCCATCGCCACTCGCTGACGCTGGCCACCGGACAGCGCTTTGGGCTTGCGATCGAGGTACGGCTCGAGATCGAGCATCTTCGCGACCTCTTCGACGCGGGCGCGGATCTCCGTCTTGTTGGTTCCGGCGAGCTTGAGCGCAAAACCCATGTTCTCGGCCACCGACATGTGCGGGTACAGCGCGTAGTTCTGGAAGACCATCGCGATGTCGCGCTCTTTCGGCTCCTGACCGGTGACGTCGCGGTCGCCGATGAGGATGCGTCCACTGTGGACGTCTTCGAGCCCGGCGAGCATGCGCAGGGTGGTCGACTTTCCGCAGCCGGAGGGTCCGACGAGGACGAGGAACTCGCCGTCCTCGATCTCGAGGTCGAGCTTGTCCACTGCCGGAGTGTTCGATCCGGGGAACAGGCAGGTGGTGCTCTCGAAAGTCACTGAAGCCATGACGGGGTTGATCCCTTCTACCGGCAGGAACGTGCCGGACGATCCAAGTCGAGGGTGAGCGTGTGCGCTAGCAGCATAAACGTCCGTGTCGGCGCGCGAGCGTAGTCTTTCACGGTGAGTTCGGAGAAGATGCTGACCCGCATCGGTGCGCTGCTTCGCCAAGCGGAGTCCACCGACAATCCACACGAAGGTGAAGCCTTCATGGCTGCCGCTCAGCGGTTGGCCACCAGTTCCGCGATCGACCTGGCGGTCGCGCGTGCGCACACCGCGTCTTCGGAAAAGCGTGCGACGCCCACTCAACGGCTCATCACCATCGGCGAACCGGGCAAGCGCGGACTGCGAACGTACGCCCAGTTGTTCATCGCCATCGCCGCTGCCAACGACGTGCAATGCGACATCGCGCAGACGTCGGCCGTCATCTACGCCTACGGCTTCGCCGGCGACATCGACGTGTGCGAGGCCCTGTATTCGAGCCTGCTCTTCCAGATGGTGCGCGACTCCGACGCGTACGTGCGTTCCGGGGCGTACCGAGGCGAAACGTCCGTGCGGACCGTCGTCGAAACTCGTGGACGACGACGCGTCAGCACGCAGGTCCGCAAGCCGGTGGCCGGAGTGACGGCACGCCTGAACTTCCAGATGGCGTACGCGTCCCGCATCGGCGCTCGGCTGGCCGAGACGAAGCAGGAGACGGAGAAGACCGCGATCGCAGAATCTGCCACGTCGTCTTCCGAAACCGCACTCGTGCTGCGTAACAAGGAAATCGAGCTGAAGGACTACTACTCGTCCAACTCCAAAGCGCGTGGGACGTGGCGGGGCGGCGGCCGCGCAAGCGCCGGGCATTCCTCGCATGCTCGACGAGCGGGTGATCGGGCTGCGCGCTCCGCACGTCTGGGGAACCTTCCGGAGATCGGCGGGGTGCGCGGGCAGCTGGACTCGTGAGGGATACGCAGCGGAGCGCCGTCTACGAGGCAGAGACCTTGGTGCGCACCATGTTCGATCGCGCCGACCAGCGTGGACTTCGGAGCGTCGAGGTCATGGGTTCCACCATCACCTTGCCGGTCGAGCGCAAATTCGGTTCCGTGGAGTCGGTCCAGGCGTACTGCGATCAGCTACTCGGGCTGAATTGGGTACGGGAGACCTGGACTCGCGCAACCATTCCGGTGTCCGTACGGTCCCGCGGCGGCAATGCCGCCGCTCACTACTCGAACGACGTCATCGCCGTCCCGGACGACCGTGACGGCCGGTGGGCGCTACGCGAATTCGTTGTCTTCTTTGGACACTTCATAGCTGTTTACGCCTGGATGTCGTGCTCGTTGCTGAGTAGGTGACCTGTCCTGCGACTACCGACTCACTGGCCGTAGTCTGCTGCGTGACTTCGATTGTGGGCCAAGACTATCGGGCACAGACCGCCATCCATAGCCTGAAACTTGACCGAATCGCCGGCATCGGACCGACACCGTTCAATCGTGGAAAATCTCGGTAGACCAGCGGGCACACCATGCCTGCAAGCAGCTCATGCTCGGGCCTTCGATTCAGATTGACTTTCACGGGCTCGTCGGTGGATTCAGGCTAACTCCACCGGCATCTCGCCTGACGGGCCCCGCATTGCCAAATAATTCCGGGAGTTGCAGCCCGAGAACTGGGCGCATCTCACAAGTAATGGTGTTCCACAACTCGTCGATTATCCATATAACGAACCATCAATATTGGACATGAGTTTCCGAACATGCGTCGTCCAGGTGACCGAAAATTGTTCCCTGATTCCCGAAAGGCAACGTTTATGAAACACCGTTCAGGGACGCCGAAAACGGGTCCGATCGACTGCCAAGACCGAAATGAGTGTTCGAGGCCATCGGCAGGGGGTGGTCGGCGCGGCGCCGGTAGGAGTGTCCTGAGTTATCAGATACTGCGGATAATATGAACTGGACATTCATCCAACACGTAAGGATTTCCTGTGGCCGAAATATTTATTCGTCAACTTATCGACGATCTCGACGGAAAACCCATCGACCCCGGATTGGGGCACGAAGTCACCTTCTCCTATCAGGGTGCCGACTATCGGATTGATCTTCGACCTACATGCCGACAAGATTGAAGTTGCGTTTGCCCCATATGTAAAGGCGGCGGAGAAGGTCTCTTCCGCAGGCAAAGCCCGTGCGAAGACCTCCTCTGCGACCAAGCCGTCAGGATCCAGTCGATCAGCCGAGAAACTCAAAGCAGTGCGGGAGTGGGCTGGCAAGAACGGCTTCGACGTCTCCCCCCCGTGGAAGGGTCAGAGCCGACGTCATCGATGCTTTCGACGCCGCGCACTGAGGCTTGTGAACAGCTTCGTCGTTTGCTGATATCAGGCTAGTTCGAGACCGCCCTCGGCGGCGAAGACCAATCGACTGTCGTCGAGGGCGATCGCCCACCGTTTCACCGGTGCCCAATCCCGACCCAGGTCAGTGTCGTCGATGACGGTATCGGCGAAGTCCTCGACCACGATACCGACTTGCGGCTTGGTATCGCGAGACCGGGATCCGGAGGTCCGGACGGCGACCCTGGAACCGACGGCGATGGGATCGGTAGGTTGAGCGTCAGAGTCGGCCATAGACCTGATTCTGGCAGAGACACCGCCAGGCCGCCTCCTCGCCCAGCGATCACTGATGTTTCAAAACAGCCGATTATGAAACGTCATTCGGCGATGCTGAAATGGATGACTTTATTATTTGCAGTACCTGGATCGGAAGTATCTATCTAATTCATCCTCATTCGCAGACCATTCCTCACCCTCTGAGATGAAACTCAATGGAACCCACTTTTTATCGATATGAACTGCGATCAGGGCTGACGTCGACCACCCCATATTTGAAGCTATGCTTTCGAGGTGATTCTCGCTCTCTGTGATGGATTCAGTTTCTGATCTAAACGCAGGGGGAGAATTGCAGTCGATGTAGTCGTGACTTGACTTCCATAGCCCTAAAAGTGGGTATCTCTCTCCGTCGTAACGGATGTAAGTTCCGAAGTAATCCGATTCTGATTCATTGCGATGGGAGAGATTATCGATTATCTCTGATATGGTATTCTTTGATGATTTGTCTTTCTTCTTTTTGGTTCTCCTGTGAGATGAAGTATTCTCCTCGTCGGATTCGGGCTTTCCTGCCATGTATCGAGGAGCTTTGGCGGGCGCTGATTCATGATCAAGCACCTCGACGTTTGGTTCGATAGCTGAGTCACCAACTGCTGTCTCCAGTACGACTTCTATCAGCTCCGATGCGCGTTCGAGAGGAACTGTGGCGAGACCAGAATCTGATACTAGTTTCGCCAGTTCCGATATCCGCATCGATTCCGACGAGGTTTGCGCCACTATCTCGATGCAACCTTCGAACGCTCGCAAAAGATTCAGGCGTGTGGCGGTCGTTGTAGCGGCGGTGCCGCCGGCACCGACAACATGGCCTCGGATCGGTATCCAGGTCAGTTTCCCAGCAGGATCCAGTCGCGCCAACTTGCGTTCGGTCGTACCAAACGATTCGCCGCGTTGTAGTGACAGATATTCGATGATCTCGGAAAGCGAGGCGATATGGTCACGGTCGTCGAAGACCGCCAGCACTTGTGCGAGGAATCTGTCCTCGAGAACCCGCTCGATCTGAAAGTTCTCTTTCGCAAGGGTATCTAGTTGCTGAAGTGGAAAGTGGGCATCGAGTGTCTCCGAATGATGTTGGACGGAGTCTGAACTCGGAGTGCCCTTTACGGTTTGCCACTGGGAGAGAAGTGTCGAACTGCTCTCGGCGTCAACTACCTCTACGGTCTCCGCGATCTCGAGCAGTTCCCTGAGAAAGTCCTGGTGTGCACCACTGGCGGGGTCTTCCGAAGTTCCTCGGACGTAGGCGACGACAAAGATCGCGTTTCGGCCGTCCGACTTCGGGCGAATCACCCGACCCATGCGCTGAACCATCTGCCGTTTGCTTCTGCTCGCCGAAAGGATGACGGCGAGGTCGGCCTCGGGGACGTCGACGCCTTCGTCGAGTATGCGTGGTGCGCACAGGACCCTCACATCTCCTGCAGCGAAGTTCGCCAAAGTGGCTTGCCTCTCGCGGGCGGACATCTCTGAGCTGACGGCAACGGCCGCGACACCAAGAGCCTCGACGAGGAGAGCGGACCGGTTGGCTACAGCCACAGTGTCTGTAAAGATCAAAGATCGTCCTGACGACCGGAACGGTTTTTCCCATCGGCTGAGCAACTGAGCTTTTGCTTCGGACTGAGCAAGCACTTCACGCCGGACGTTGAAGGATTTCAAGTATCGGCGAGCAACCCGCGTCTCCTGCTGAGATTCATGGCCTCCCGCAAATTTCTGGACGTCAACGATGAACTGGCCGAATTCTTCATCGCGGAGCCCGTACTTCGATACCAACGTCCAACGTGTCTGTTTTACGATCTCGTCGGCATCCGAGTATTTTTGCTGCTCTTCTGGGGTAAACGCCACTCCTACAAGCGCTACTCGGACCGGCGCAAGGATCCTATCGTCGTAAGCTCGCTTGTAGTCGCAACCGGAAATGAAGGCTCCGAAGTACGGTCGGAGCAGCGATTCGACGCCGTCATCTGATCGCTCCAATGTTGCGGTCAGCCCGAGTCGATGAATGAACGTCGACGACAGGGCGCTTGCGAATGCGGTGGCGCCGTAGCGGTGTACTTCGTCAGCGACCAGGAGGCAGTCTGGAAGATGTCCGTTATCCGGTAGTTCGGTTTTTACGGCCGAATGTACGGTGGAGACGAGGACATCGCAGGAACTCAGACTCTGTCGTTTTCCACCCCCGTGCTCTCCTATCCGGACGCCCTGCAACTGCTTACGCAATACCCGTGACCACTGTTGCTGCAGGTCGAGCGTCGGGACGATGACGAGCGTTTTCATCCCAGACGCTACTGCCACACTGATCGCCGCAACGCCGATGGCGGTCTTTCCGGAACCTGTGACGGCCTCGATGATTCCGCGCCTGCCAGCGGTATCCCAGCGATGAAGTGCCGCGGCCTGCCACCGACGAAGCGGAGGTCCACCGTAGAAGGCTTGGGCAAGTGTGGGGAGCACGAAAAGGGGTTCGCTCGCGGCGGAGTTGGATCCCTCCGGTTCGCGAACGGTCTGGGGCGGCGCGATATTTACACCGGACTTCTGAGAGACCCCGATGTATCTCCATCGTGGTGGTGTCTGGCCGTCGTGGTCGAAAAGGTGCGGTTGACGATAGAGGACTTTGTTTACTTCGGAGGTCAGATCGTACGGAGCCGGCATTTGCCGAGACAGCTGATATTTGCTCTGGCCCGGCTCCTGACTCAGGAGCTCGACGAGCCGATCCTCCGCATCCACAAGCCTTCTCTTCCATGTCGATGCACACGCGAATACGAAGTGCTTTTATGATCGCCTCACAATAGCGACCCGATACGCGTGACGTGCGCGGCACCTGCACCGGTTGTTTTTCGTGAACTAGAAAGCGCCAAGGAGAAACCTGTGGAAGCTCGACCGCTCAGTGTTCGTGAGATCTTCGGTTACGACGAGCGACTGGTGGTGCCGATCTTCCAACGCCGGTACGTATGGAGCGAAGACCGTAACTGGGCGCCGTTGTGGCAGGACCTGATGTCGCTGGTCGACAGATACATCGATGACGACAACATCTCCTCCCATTTCCTCGGCGCGGTCGTTCTGGACCACCTGCGTACTCCCACCGGATCGCTTCCTGCCCGTCAAGTCATCGACGGGCAACAGCGCTTGACCACTTTGCAAATTCTTCTCGCCGCAGTGCGAGACAGTTACCGTGCCGCAGGCCTGCCGGCGCGGTACGTGAACACACTTCACAAGCTGACGATCAACCAGGACGAGATGTCCGAAGACCCACGGACTCTCTACAAGGTGTGGCCGACGCTCGCTGACCGAGACGTATTCTCCTCGATAATCGACATCGCGAGTGACGATGACGCCGAGACGGTTCTGGCAAGCGCAGATACATCTCCCATCACCAATGCCTACCGCTATTTCTATACGCAGGTCACGACATGGCTGACCGGCCTTACCGATCCGGAAGAACAGAAGGCTACTGCCGAGGCTCTCGTGCGGATCTTGCAGAGCAAACTCGAAATCGTTGTCATCGACCTCGGGCCCAACGACAATGCGCAAGTCATCTTCGAAAGTCTCAACGACCGTGGCACGCCACTACTTCCGAGTGATCTCATCAAGAATTTGATCTTTCAGACCTCAGAAGAACTCGGCCTCGATTCGGAGGCGCTCTACGAGAAATATTGGAAGCAGCTCGAAGCGCCAAGATGGCAACGGGAGATCACTATCGGACGTACCAAGAGATCGGCACTGGACCTCTTCTTCACACATTTTCTGACGATGCAGCTGCAACATGAAGTGCTCAGTCCAGTTCTTTTCACAGAATTTCGCAGCTATCTCGTCAATTCGGGTCCAGAAAAACTTGAGGAGACGATGCGCGAGATCGACCGATACGCAGCGATCTACGATCGCATCACAGAATGCGACGGTGAAAGTGACCGCGAGACCCGATTCTTGGAGCGGCTCGCAGCGATGGATTCGAGTACCGTCACACCATTCATCCTGTATCTGTTCGGTGCCCACGACGTCACCACACGCGCACCCGCACTCGATGCCATCGAGTCCTGGTTCGTACGGCGCATGCTGTGCCGACTGACAACGAAGAACTACAACCGATTCCTGCTGAGCATGCTTACCAAACTGACAGAAACCACCGATCCAGGAACGGCCGTCACAGATCTGATACTGGGGCAGGACGCCGTCACTTCATTCTGGCCGACCGATGACGACATCCGAGGTATTTGCCTCACTCAACCGCTGTACCAGCAACTGACTCAGAAGCGGCTACGGATCGTGTTGGAGGGGTGCGACAGCCAATCCGAAAACGGTTATGGAGAAGCTATGCGTATCTCCGGTCCTCTACCGATCGAACATCTCATGCCGCAAAAGTGGGAAACACATTGGCCCATCCTCACCGATTCCACAGAGTTGAGAGAAGCTGAAACTGCCCGACGTGAGCGTCTCGTTCATACGATCGGAAATCTCGCCTTGGTCACGACGAAACTCAATTCTAAACTCTCCAACAGCAGTTGGCAGACCAAACGCGCAGCGATATTGGCGCACAGCGCTCTCGCGCTCAATCGGTCTCTAAGCGCCGAATGGGGACCAGACGAAATTCTCGACCGATCGTCACAATTGGCAGATGCAATCTGCCGAGAATGGGCACGACCACAGAACGGAGTAAAAACTCCGCCAGTTATGGGCGCGGTACCTCCGGTCAGTGAACTGCGCGTTAATGAAGTGGATTCCACTGTCCAGGCCGATGATTCCGATGCTCGGAGCACTGAGCGCTCCGAAAATGGAACCAATTCGGGACGAAAGATAGCCACTCATATCAACGAAGTTTTCGAACAGTATCCGATCGGGACTGTGCTCACGGTCGCTCAGTTGCGCGCGCACGCGACATCTCAATATGCGGCGGGAGAAGCAAGCTCTGGGGAAATAACGAACAGGGTCAAGGCGGATGACGTGGAGGGAATATCAAGAGTGGAAGGCGTTTCACCCCTTTGTGCGCAGAAAGTTTCAAGCGCAATCCATGATGTCCATGGCATACCCGTATAATTTTCAACACTTTATTCTTTGAGAGCGCGGGCGTAGCCGCTGATATGTCGGGGCAGATCACTGGGCTCAAAACGTGAGCCCAGCTCGTAGTCGATGCGCTTCGCAATGGTGGGGCCCAAGTTTTGGTACGTACGTCTGAGATGCGATGAGAACCTACCGATGTGGGGCGGCGGTGCCGTCTGTCAGCCGGCCACGGTATGAATCAGGGATGACACGCACGGATGAGACATGGTTTCGGCTTTTGCAATGGACTCAGGGCCAGGCCCCGTCCGAGCGTCTTGCGGCACACGTACTCTCGTATGCCGGTTTCGAGGACATCGATCCGTCACATCCACTCGGAGGCAAGGACGGAGGACGAGATGCCTCCTGTTCCAAGGCCGGTCGCCCGTGGATTATGGCCGTCTACTTCCCCCGTGATCAGAAGACATTTAGTGACATCAAGGCCAAAGTCGAATCCGACCTCGCCGGCGCTCTGAAGCACGCTCCCTACGGGCTTGCCTTCATCACCAACCAGGAGCTCAGATTGAGCGAACGTGCCGACCTGATGTCGCTCGGGGCGGACGCCGACGTGATACTCGACCTTTTCCACCTGGAGCGCGTAGCGCACATTCTCGACGAACCCTCGATGGCGGTGATCCGCAAGCGGTACCTCGACATCGAACTCGGACCACTCCCGATCTCGGTTGATCTCGACATCATCGGGAGCGTGCGCCGACTTGTCGGCGGCGAAGAGGTTCTCGACTGGTGGCTCGAGGACGCTGCAGAGAAGGCACGTCAGCGGCGCATCCGAAGCAGTCAGGAGAGCCTGCGGAACCCCGCAGCTGCGTTGCAATTGTCCTGGATGCAGCCGACACCGGAACCGCTGACTGAGGATGAGCTCGAAGAACGAATCGAACGTTGGGAACGTCGTGTTCGGCTGACCTGGCCGGAAGCGGAAGATCACCTCGCGAGTACCGCGTGGCCCGGTCTGCAGTTTCGCCTTCGTAACACTGGAGAAGTGTTCCTCAACGATGTTCAGGTGATCATCACGATCAGTGGCGTCCGCGGCCTGCAGTACTTGCACCGTGACCGATTCGATCAAGCCAAACTCTTGCCGCCCGTCGTACCCGCACAGAAAGAACCGTATGCAGTCGACTTGAGCTTCTACGACGAACTACGGATCGCCGATTACCCGGTCACCTGGAAGAACTTGGACGGGGCTGTGGAGATCATCCTTGATCTACGGCATCTTCGCCCACATCCGGTGTGGGAAAGCGAGACCGACGATATCGTTCTGGTCCTTAACGGAGACGCAGGCAGCGCCGATGTGATCGCGCGCTGGACGGTGACCGCTCAGGGGTACGGAAAGATGTACGAAGGTCCCGAACAAACCATTCCGGTCGAGCTGATCTCGTTCCTCGACTCATTGGAACAGGTCAGCGAGCTCGTCGAGCCTGCCGACGAGTAAGTGACTTGTCAGGCCCGATGCAGATGTGACCATGGCGGCTGCAGACGCGAAGGCCAGAGATGGAACGTTGACATGTGGAGAGCAAGATCTATTTCCGGCACCTCGTTCTATGCGTAGCCGCCGCGGCCGATAACCACCCCTTATGTCAGGTCCAAGACTACATATTGCATCCGATGAATCAATGCAGAAAACCGTGGGACCTCGATATGTTGGGTGACCACGGTGAAGTTAAGTTTCGTGCCTGAATCTGCGCTGCGACCTCGACTGCGAACGCTGGGTCGGCGCGGAGGCGCACCACCACGTCGTCAGCGATCTTGTTCAAGTCGAGCGGACCCGTGAGGTCGACGTCCACTTTCTGAGGGAAACTGATATCGGGGCGTTGACTGTAGGCACTCTCACCGTTGTCGCCGTATGCGGTAAGGACGTGTTCAAAGACGCGCTGAACCTTTGAGCTGAAAACCTCGGGCGTGTAAGGCTCTACCGGCAGCCCTTCATCGAGGATCCGTCGAATGGTGCTGTCGACGTCATTCTTGACGTCGACCTTGCGACGCCAGTCCTGCACCAGCTTGTCCTGCAGATGCTCTAGGAGTTTTTTAGCGCTTACCTTGACCGTCTCGCGCTCCACATCAGTCAGCTCGGGTTCGGGCTGGGTCAGCAGATCGAAGATCGCCAGCTCCGCTTCGGTCATGCCTTCTCGCGCCGAGCGCTCTTCTTCTTCGGTCAGCGTTTCAGACAAGAGAATCAGGCGTTTCAGGTACTCGTCGATGTTCACACTTCCGGCGTTGTAGTCCGAGATGAGCTGTTCTATACGCTCAACAAGCTCGTACCGGGTCGGGTTGCGGGTAGCGGCTCCGATGGCCTTCTGGCGCAGTAGTTGGGCCATCCGGTCTGTCTCGGCTCGCTTACGACCTGCCAGCTTCGCCGCCAAGCCCTCAAAGTCGATCTGTGACAAGTCGATCAGCGGATCGGATTTTGTCCCCTCGGCGGCCGCTCGGATGACGTATTCCTCGGCACCCACGGATCGGTCGAGCAGCGCGTCGACCGCATCGGTGACTGTGCCGAGGTCGGCTTCGGCCGGCCGGGTGACGTCCGCGATGCGTTCGGCGAGTACCCGGATGGCAGCGACATTGCGTTGGTGGGTGGCAGCGTCCGGGTTCGGCAGCAGTGCCTTGAAGAGCTTGCGTACCCGTCGGGCCTTCTGCTGAAAATCAACCCGGACATCTTCGTCCACAAGCAGCGCTTCCACCACTGCGTCCCGCTTGGCGATATGGTCGAAGCCTTCCGCATCCCGCATCGCCTTAAGATCCGCACCGACGGAACTGCAGAAGGTGAACACCTCAGTGACGGCAGCTTCCAACTCGGCAGATAGCGCATCGATGATCTCGATAGGCGATTCGCCGGCCTCTGCGGCACCGTAGATCGCTAGAGCATTTTCCAGATTTCGGAAGACGCCGACGTAGTCGACAATCAGACCGTTGTCCTTCTCAGGGAATACGCGGTTGGCGCGGGCGATGGTCTGCATCAGCGTGTGGTTCTTCATCGGCCGATCCAGGTAGATCGTTGAAACGCTCGGCGCGTCGAAACCGGTCATCCACATCGCACAGACGAACACCAAGCGAAGCGGATCGGCGGGATCCTTGAACTTCTCAGCGAGGTCTTCCCGGTTCATCCGCTCACGGTGCGGCCGGATATCGAGTCCCAGTTCGTCGAGCATTTTGAGTTCGTTCTGGCTCTGTGAGACCACAACCGCCATGTCGGTGGTGCGCATCAGTTCGATCCGCGACGCCAGCCAGGGCCGCTCCAACTCTGGCAACGCATCATGCTGGGCCTGCAACTCGTCCAGATGCTCTGCCCAGGCCTTCTTGACCAGGTCATGCATGCGCACGGCGGCGGCTTTGTCGAGTCCGACATACATTGCCTTGCCACTAAATCCGCGGCCCACGAAGTGTGTGACGAGGTCTCTGGCGAGGGTCTTCAACCGCTCTGGCCGAGTGAGGAGCGTGTACTGGGTGCCGAAAGCTCGCGCCAGCTGGCCCTCGGCGTCCTCGTCGAGCTCGGCCTCTTCAAGGAGTGCGTCGAGTTCTTCGGAGAAGTTCTCGTTTATCAACTGAAGCTCGGGGATGCGGTTCTCGTAGTACAGCGGGACCGTCGCTCCATCCTCAATGGCGTCGCGGAAGTTGTAGACGCTGACGTAATCGCCGAACTGCTCGCGAGTGGCCTGTTCCTCCCCTGCGATCAAAGGAGTACCGGTGAAGCCCATCATCGAGGCGTTAGGGAGCGCGGTGCGCATGTTGAGGGCGAGCGTGTCGTACTGGCTGCGGTGCGCCTCATCGGTGATGACAATGACGTCGGACCGGTCCGAGAGCATCGGCATCTGCCGCTCACCTCGGCCCTTGGACAGCTGGAATTTCTGAATCAGAGTGAATACGTACCGGTGATCGGCAGCCAGCAATTCACGCAAGTGCGTGATGGAGTCCGCATGCACCCGAGCCTCCGGCGAAATCGCCCCCGCCGCGGCGAACTCTCCATGCAATTGCGTGTCGAGTTCCTTTCGGTCGGTGACCATCACGAACGTCCACTTGCCCGCCACCTGGCGCAGCACCTTCTGCGTGAACCACAACATCGACAGCGATTTACCCGAGCCCTGGGTGTGCCAGAAGACACCGAGACGCTTATCTTGTTCTGCTCGCGCACGGCGGAGGTTCTCGATCGCCGCGTTGACTCCCAGGTACTGATGCGAGCGTGCCAATACCTTGATCAGTCCGCCTACGCGCTCCATGTACGCGACGAAGTTCTCGAACAAGTCGAGCAGCACCGCCGGATCACAGGTGCCGCGCAGAGCCGTCTCCAAAGCGATAGCGCCACGCGTGCCGTGAGCGTCGATGACCTTCCAGTCATTGAAGAACTCCCACGGCGAGAACGTCGACCCGATCTTGGCTTGTCCGCCGTTGGACAGCAGAACAAAGCAGTTCGGAATGAAGAGCTGGGGGATGGTGTCGCGGTTGTCGGTCAGGTTATTGTCGTAGGCCGACTTGACCGGCTCATTGGGTTCCTTAAACTCCATCAACACCAACGGAACGCCGTTGACGAACAGCGCAACATCAAGGCGCCGGCTATGGAGATTGCCCTTGATCCACATCTGCTGAACAGCCAACAAGTCGTTGTTCGAAGGGTTGATCAGGTCGAAGTACTGGAGCCTTTCGATCTGCTGGTCGCCATTGAGGTCGGTCCACTCGGCTTGATAGCCATCACGCAGCAGGTCGTGGACCTCACGGTTGGCACGCACTCGGTTCATGACCGAACGGTCCTTGGTGAGTATCTCGATGGCCTCGTCGATCGACGTGTCAGGCACGTGCTCAGGGTTGAGCATGCGCATCGCCGACCGCAACCGGTGAGTCAGGACGACGTCGCGTTGCGAATCCCGCCCTAAGGTTCCCTGGGGGCCGAGCGTCTCGCGGAAGGCATCGATACAGGTCCAGCCAAGCCGCTCCAATAGTTCCATGCTCGGCTTCTCCACGTAGGAAAACTCCGGACCAGTGGGAGTCATCACGCCACCTTTTTTCCGAGCAACGCATCCAGGTCGAGCGACGACACGTCGATCTGCCCAGTCACCAACTTGGGCAACAGCACGTCGCGGAGAGCCTGTAGGCTCCCCACCCCATCCATCAAAACGGCAGCCTGGGAGAAGAGCGGCTCCATCATCGTTTCGAACTTATCCGCAAGATTTCGGGGCGGCACAGCGAGCAAGTAACTATCGAAGCACTCGGTGCGGACACGCTGGCGACCGCTAGCTCCGCTCATACTTGCAATGGCATGCTTCCGGAAGCTGTCCTCTCGTGCGAGACAGTAAGTGAATGCGGGCCCAACGTCCTGACCTCGCAGCACGATGAACTCAGTCGAGCCGAGACCGACTTCACCTTCCTCTAGAGTCTGAACAAGACCAGTTTTTCCGTTCTCCAAACACGGCGTGATGCGAGCAAACAGCGTGTCACCTTGTTCAAATTTGGTGCCCGACCCCCCAGAACGAACCTGGCTCGGACGACACCCCATACTTTTTACGTCGAGATCACCCATCGCGATAAAGGGATGCTCAACCGTTCTGTCGAGTTTGATGCGAGGGTTGACTGTAATTATCTTTGAGGCGTGAGCAAGTACCCAGCCCTTAGGAAACTGGCCAAGGGCTGAATCGACCATGGACACATCGCTGTGGCCGGGATAGCGGAACTTCACGAACCACTCACGGTAGATAGCCCGCGCCATCTCCTCCAGCACCTCCACACGCCGACGATTGTTCTCAATCAGGTCGTCGAATGCCTGAACCACATCAGCGAGTGCCCGTTGCACCGGCACCGCCGGCACCCGGACGCGCACAGTGTGCAGTTGGTTTCGGTTGAGACCTGGTACGGCTGCGGCACCGTCATACTGCGCCAAGTCCATCGATCGGAGCAGGGCCGCCACGTATCTAGGATCATTGCCCTTGAAATCGCGCACATATAGCGCGGTGTTCAGAGGCCAGAAGTCTTCAGTCACGTAAAAGACCTGGCCAAGCGTCCCGTATCGGCCGGTCACAACGCCGGGTGCGGCAACTTTCGCCTTGTCATGCCACCCAGTGGACCCAGAAGATGAGACAACGGGGATTCGACCAACCTTTCGCGAGCTATTGGGCAGGTCGTAGCCACGCTTCAACTCGCACACTTCCCCCAAAGGTAGAACGCGCCAATCGCTCATAAGCCTAGAATCCCCGTGACGGAGGCATCGACCCTCGACCTCAGCCCCTCGGCCTCGTCACTCAGCTGCGTGAACTCTTCGTACAATGCCTCGAGATCGCCCAGGAAGTCGACATCGCTCTCGTCAACCGCTGCTGTGCCGGTGTAGCGGCCGGGATTGAGGCTCCATCCTTGGGCTGCGATATCGGCACGGGTAGCGACCTTGCAGAGACCAGGGAGGTCGACGTACTTGCCATCGGGGAAGTTCTGTTGGAGCAGACTTCCACTGCCATCCGTGGTTTCAATCTCCTCGCCGCGGTATAGACGCACAATGTTGGCCAGGAACTCGATCTGGTCTGGCGTGAAGTCGCGGTGGGTCCGGTCAATCTGATGGTAGATGTGCCGAACGTCGAGAAACAGCACGGTGTCTTCGCGCGGTGTACCAACCTTGGCCTTGTCGAGGAACCAAAGCGTCACTGGCAGAGTGACGGTGTAGAAAAAGTTGGTGCTGATCGCGACCATCACGTCGACGGTGCCGGACTGGATCAACTGCTTGCGGATCTCCTTCTCGGAGTGGCCCGCGTCTGCGGCCGAGTTCGCCATGACGAAGCCTGCGCGACCCTGTGGGGAGAGCGCCGCGTAAAACTGTTGGATCCACAGGAAGTTGCCGTTGTCGGCCTTCGGCAGGCCAAATGGGAACCGCTTGTCACCGGTCAGCTGATCCTTCTTGATCTTGTCCACGTTGAACGGCGGATTGGCCATCACATAGTCGAAGGCGCCGACCGCGCTATGTGGGTCCTCGTAGTAGCTGTTGGCCTGGCGAATATCGCCCGACAATCCGTGAAGCGCCAGGTTCATCTTCGCCAACGGGACTGTGTCCTCGGTCTTCTCCGCACCGAAAACCGAGAGCTTGCGGGTGGCCGAATCATGGTGGCGTGCGACGAACTTTGCGCACTGCACGAACATGCCGCCCGACCCGCACGCCGGGTCGAAGACACGGCCCCGGTACGGCTCAAGTATCTCCACGATAAGGCGAACAATCGAGTACGGAGTGAAATACTCGCCCCCTCCCTTGCCTTCCTGCGCTGCGAAGTTGGAGAGGAAGTCTTCGTAGATGAAGCCGAAAGCATCTCCTTCTAGCTGTGTAGGTAACGGCGCGAAGAGCCGCAGCAACTCGATCAGGGTCGAGCGTTCCAGTTTCTGGTAGCCACGCGGCAGGATGTCCTTGAGCTCCGGGTTCGCCTCCTCGACAGCCCTGATAGCTTGATCGACCGCCTTGCCAACGTCGTCACCCTCAGGCAGGTCGACGAGGTGAGACAAGCGCGACTCATCGGGCACGTAGAGCACAGACTTCGCCTTGAAGTCCGCGACCGTCGCAGGGTTGCGCTTGGTGGCCTTCGCCTCGACTTGGCCACGAACCGCCTCGAAGCGGTTCTCGGCGTATGCAAGGAACACCAACCCCAGCACTGGATCGCGGTACTGAACCGGCGTCAGCTTCGAGTTGGCTCGCAGTTCGTCGGCGGCGGCCCACAGAGTCGCGCGCACTTTGGCAAGGTCGGTACTTTTCACAATGGGATACTAGCTGGTTACCGCCATTTTTCCGCGACCCTGTGCTGCCGCCAGAGTGGCGTAATCCCTGCCACTGTGAGCGATCCTCCGAGAGACTCTCGAACAGCGACAACGGATCCTCCCGTACCGGGCCTCAGGCCAACAGGAAGACGGCACGATTGAACCGAACCCTGGCAGCCGAGTGGGCAGGCCTATACCCAGACCTATCTGTCGGACACCAATGATCTCCGGCCGTGCTGCGAATGCTGATGATGCGCAGCAGATCGCTGCTGATCTGCGCGAGGCTGCGACGGACCCTGTGGGGAACCGCGCGAGGTTGCAGGCATACTTCGGCCGCGATCGGTGCGTTCACTCTTGCCGTGGGTAATGGCCAGTCAGCAGTCGACGGACCTTGCGGTGTCAGCTATCCAGTCGCTAGGTTGACGCAAGACAGCCGTTCCGGGGGATGCAGTCCGGTCTCTGCGATGCCGCGGGTTGATGCCAGGATCCGGCGATCTGCTGCTTGTTCGAACAAGCAGCGGCCCGTTCCTGTTGGATGGTTCGGTCGCCCGACCGGTGTCTCAATTTCTTGGAATTGAGACACCAGCCCGTTCGGAGTGTGGAATCGGGTGCCCCCAGCTCGCCGCGTCTCAGAAGTGCGTACCAAAACTGGCGTCTCGCCGTTGTTCAATGGGACGACTTATGAGACCCCACGACGGACAACAGGATGGCACAACATTTCGGCGCGGGCCGCTCGACGACATCCTGTGCCGACGCCCGCTCGGATCGTCCTGGCCTCTCTGCTGCCCTCGACTGTGCCCGAGAAGGTGGCATATTTGTCGTACCCGCCCTGGGCCGATCCCTCGTTGACGCGATCGAAACCTTGACCACCGACAGGACACAACGATGGACAAGCAACCGCACCGACGACGGAGCAACAAGTTTCTGATCGACTACCCCCTGAATAACGTGACTGTCGGTCGACGTTTCGATGGAGTGCCCGAGGGCGAGGGTCGTTGGCAGCGGATTCCGCACTTGGGTGTTCTGTGGACGGACGACAAACAAGCTCTGCAGCTCGGTTGGCTCGATAATGCAGATCAGGACGCCGCAAACGCTCTTGCTCGCCGGATGGTTCTGATGGCTGTCGACGGCATGACCGCGACCGCAGCGTTCGACATGATCGCCAGCGAGAACCAGAAGTACTTGGTCGTGCATGGTGATCTCGCGGACCGCGGCGAAGACAACTTCTGGAACTAGTCGACAGCTCTGTCGAGATGAAGATCAACTTGTGGAAACGGTGCTCTCAACAGTGCCGGCTGCACCCGATTGTTCAGCGATTGCGCTTTACCTCGTTGTGGATTGTTGATTGCGAAGGAACCAGAATCCGCTATCGCCAGTCGATAATCGATCTTGGTCTCAACACGTCAACGCATCACTACTGGTGAGATGATGCGTGATCGTGGAGGCATGGATGGGCAACAAGGCGCTCGGGTTCACTATGGATCAAGAGAACACGATCTGGGAGATGTGGCGTCGCGGTGATTCGCTGAGTGCGACCGGGCGGGTCCTCGGGGAGAGTGTCCCTCAGATCGGCCGGTTCCTGCGTAAATCCGGCGGTATCCGGCCGCTCCCACGTCGTCGGCGAGCATCTCATCTCACGGCCGGGGAGCGTGAAGAGATTTCCCGTGGGATCGCCGCCGGTGACAGTGCTCGGACGATCGCCGACAAACTCGGAAGATCCCCGTCCACGATCGCTCGGGAGATCGCCCGCAACGGCGGCCGCGAACACTATCGGGCGACCCCGGCGGATGCCGCAGCGTATGTCCGCGCGCGCCGCCCTCAAATCTCGACTCTCTCTACCAGGCATTTTCTGCGGGAGGTTGTCACAGGGAAGCTGAGTGAGCAGTGGTCACCGCAGCAGATCTCCGCCTGGCTCCGGCGCGAGTATCCGTCCGATCCGCAGATGTGGGTTTCGCACGAGACGATTTACCGTTGCCTGTATATACCGTCGCGGCAAGTATTCGACGACACAAAATTTCACGAACTGCGTACCGATCGGCGGATCCGCCGGCCTCGTGGGAAGAAACGCTCCCACGGGCGCGGGCAGATACGGAACAGGGTCCCCATCGATCACCGCAGCCCAGCAGCGGATGCTCGTAGCGAGCCCGGACATCTGGAAGGTGATCTCGTGTTCGGCACCCGCCCGTCGGCGGTCGCGACGCTGGTGGATCGGCAATCACGCGCCGTGCATGTGGTCGCACTGCCGGACGGGTACCGGGCCGAGACGGTTGCGGACGCCTTGATTGCCTATCTGGGCCGGTTGCCTGCGCATCTGCGTCGGTCGTTGACGTGGGATCGGGGACAGGAAATGGCCGCGCACGAGCGCATCACCGCAGCACTCGACCTGCCCGTCTACTTTTGCGCCCCGCATCATCCGTGGCAACGAGGGACGAACGAAAATACGAACGGGTTGCTGCGGCAGTACCTGCGCAAGAACGCTGACCTGCGCACTTTCAGCCAGGAGGGCCTGAATTCGATCGCGGCGAGACTCAACGATCGGCCTCGTCGGGTGCTCGACTGGGACAGTCCACGCCAACGAGAAGACCAGGTGCTCGGTTCCTCCGCAGTTGGATAGCAAAGCTGGCCATAACGGCGGTTGGCATGATGATGGTCATGGCTGCCACCGGACTCCCCGAACTCGATGTCGCCCGGATCGTGAAGTACTGCGCCAGTAGAGTTCCCGATCGTCTGCGTCATGAGATTCGGGTCGAATGCGACATCGCGCCGCGCCATGTCACGATCTGCGAATGCCGGTCGCCGTGGCGTGAGGACTTCGGACCGGAGTGGACGCGATTCCCGATCGCCCGCCTGTCTTACACGAAGAAAACCGGGCTGTGGACTCTGTATTGGCGGGACCGGAACCTCAAATTTCACCGTTACCAGTTCTTGGCGCCGAGCCCTCACGTTCAGGATTTGCTCGATCACATCGAAAACGGTGGCGATCCGATCTTCTGGGGCTGATCCGTTATCGTCGGTGATGCGTTGACCTATTGAGACCAAGATCGTTTTTCGACACCGTCCTGAGTCGACGTACGCCCAGCTCATCCCTGTCTGAAACTCGTGTCGTAAAACTATGTCGAATAACCCTGACGTCGGGTATTTTCGACAGATGTTGTTCGGTTACGCACGAGTCTCCAGTGCAGATCAGAATCCCGCTCACCAAGTCGACGCGTTGGCGCGGGCGGGCGTCGAGGTCGAGAACATTCATGTCGATCACACCGGCGGCGCGAAGGCGTCACGGCCACAGTTGGATGCTGTTCTGCAGCGAATGCGCGACGGTGACACGCTGGTGATCACCCGCCTCGACAGGCTGGGCCGGTCGGTTCTGCATCTGATCACGCTCGGTGCCGATCTGCGTGGGCGGGGGATCGGGTTGAAAGTCCTCGAGCAGGGAATCGATACCGCCACCGCCGAAGGTCGGGCGATGTTCGGGATGCTGTCGGTACTCGCGGAACTTCAGCGTGAGCTGATTGTGGCGAACACTCGGGACGGCTTGGCTGCTGCGCGGGCGCGCGGCAGAAAGGGCGGGCGTCCCTCGAAGCTCACCGACGATCAAATCGCACTTGCTCAACGGCTGTACGACGCCGGAGAGAATACGGTCGCGCAGATTGCGGCGATGTTGAACGTACCCCGCACAACCGTGTACGGCCATCTCAACAAGAACAAGTCAGCTTCGACCTCCACAGCGCAACCTCCCGGGGACGTTCCTGTGAATTCTGTTGTACCCATGCGAGTACCGCGCACCTGCCCGACGTGTGGTTACGAGCCGAGTACACGAGCGGAAGCCACTCATCAACGCGGCGACCTGGCCGTTGCATGGCTCCACCCGGATGTCGACGATCCGAATGCGGTCGTCATCCGTTCGCACTGTCGCCATTGCGAACCCGAGCCACCCGCTTTCGACGTCGCGTGCGCCGTATGCGGTGACGGTCCAATTCTTGCCGACACCTTCGCACACGCCGCGACAGTCGAAGGCCTCCCGGTTCCTGTTCAACAATGGCTGACTGCCAGTGGGTGGAATTTGACGCCCACCCTCCTGTGCCCGGACCACCGATGAGAAGCGGCGATATGGATTCATCAGTGAAAACCCAAGCGGACCTGCGTAAACGAATAGTGCACGGTTGGAATACCGACACTCCACCAGTCCCGGCCGCCTAACCACGCACTTTCGCCAGCGAAACGAGGACCACGATGACCGCAGCAGCATTCACCTTCACCCCCGACGCAGACTTCGTCGACCGCGCACTCGACGCCGAGCTCCGCCGCGACAGCGAATCCGTCGACCGCAAACTCCGCACCATGCTCGCCGCCCTAGACGACTCCCTCGCCGGAATCAGTGACGCACGCGAAGAACTGCACACCCTCTACACCGCCCCCGACACGGAAATCGCCGAAGGCGTTGCCGCCCATGACCAAGACATCGCCACTCACCTCGCCGATGCAGCCCGCAACCTCCGTGCGGCCGCCGAGATCCTGCGCAGTCACCGGCAACTCACCTCACCGCGACCCTGACCTCCCATGCCCACTGGCGACAGCAAGGACATCTCAATCTTGTTGTCAAGCAGCAACGACTCCCGTGGGGGACTGTTTCGTAATCGGTGTTTTGGCCCGAGACGCTGAGTGAATGCTCGGCGAGGAGGTGCCGAGATGACGACACTGGAGAATGTGACGAAGAAGAGGGCCGAGCCCTCCGCGGAAGCTGCGGCGGCCGCGGAGTTGGTGCGCCTGGCCAAGGAGCAGGGCCTGTCGCTGACCGGGCCGGACGGTTTGCTCAAGCAGTTCACTAAAACCGTCCTGGAAACCGCACTGAACGAGGAGATGACCGAGCACCTCGGGCACGACAAAAACCAAGCTCCGCCCGATCGGGAGTCTACGAACATTCGAAACGGAACCAGATCGAAAACGGTGCTGACCGAGGCCAGTGGGCATGTCCCGATCGAGGTCCCTCGTGATCGGGAAGGGACGTTCGAGCCGCAGATCGTCAAGAAGCGCCAACGTCGATTGAACGGGGTCGATGAGATCGTGTTGTCGTTGTACGCCAAAGGATTAACGACTGGTGAAATCAGTTCGCATTTCGCTGAAATCTACGGGGCCTCGGTCTCGAAGGAGACCATCTCGCGGATCACCGACAAGGTCCTCGAGGAGATGCAGGACTGGTCTGCCCGTCCGCTCGACGAGGTGTACGCGGCAGTTTTCGTCGATGCGATCGTCGTCAAAGTTCGAGACGGGCAGGTCGCAAACCGGCCGATCTACGCGGCGATCGGCGTCAGTCTCGACGGACGGCGCGACGTGCTCGGATTGTGGGCCGGCACCGGCGGTGAGGGCGCCAAATTCTGGATGTCCGTGCTGACGGACATTCGCAATCGCGGCACTCGGGATGTGTTCTTCCTGGTCTGCGACGGATTGAAAGGCCTGCCGGAAGTCGTCGAGAACGTATGGCCGGCCACGACGGTACAAACGTGCGTCGTGCATTTGATCCGCAACACCTTTCGGCTCTCGGGACGTCAACACTGGGACGCACTCAAACACGATCTCAGACCGATCTACACGGCACCGACCGAGGCTGCCGCTCACGCGGGGCTGGACGATCTCGCCGAGCACTGGGGTGAGAGGTATCCGGCGATCATCCGATTGTGGACCAACGCTTGGCAGGAGTTCATTCCGTTCCTCGATTACGACACAGAGATACGGCGAGTGCTCTGCTCTACCAACGCGATTGAGTCCCTCAATGCCCGCTATCGGAGGGCGGTGAAAGCTCGTGGCCATTTCCCTACCGAGGCGGCTGCGCTGAAGTGTCTGTATTTGGTGACACGTTCGCTCGACCCGACAGGCAAGGGCCAGGCACGATGGATAACGAGGTGGAAGCCCGCTCTGAACGCGTTTGCGATCACGTTCGCCGATCGTTGGCCGGGATCGGAAACTTACTGATGGAAAACCGCCGAAACACCGTTAAAGAGATAGACCCTCCCGTGGCGGGAGGTGAATCATGGTAAATGGTGTTGTCTCGGAGCATGGCCCACAGGACGTTGACGCGGCGGCGGGCGAGGGCGAGGACGGCTTGCTTGTGTGTTTTACCTTCGGAGCGTTTGCGGTGATAGAAGGCGTGCGATTGTGCGCTTCGGCGGGTCGAGATCTGGGCGGAGAGGTACATCGTCCGCAGCAGACCTCGGTGGTATCGCCGGGGACGGCGCAGATTCCCGTTGATCCGTCCGGAATCGCGGGGTTGCGGTGCCAGGCCGGCGAATCCTGCGAGTTGGTCGACGCTGGTGAACGCGGCCATGTCGCCGCCGGTGGCGGCGAGGAATTCCGCGGCCAGCAGTGGACCGAAACCGGGCAGGCTCACGATGATGTCGGCGGAGCGATGTCGGCGAAATCGTTCCTCGATCGCGGTGTCGAGTTCGGCGATTTCCGCGTCGAGGGTGATCACCGCCTGCGCAAGTCGGGCGATCATCTGCGCGGCCACCGTTTCCCCGGGCAGCGAGATGCTCTGCTGCGCGGCCGCTACCGAGGCTTTCTGTGCCAATGCCGCTGCGCCGCGGACGTGCTGCTTACGCAGCCATGCTTCGATTCTGGCGACTCCGGCGCGGCGGATCGCGCTCGGCGTCTGGTACCTGGTCAGCAGCATCAAAGGCCCTTGGTTGGTCAGGGTCAGGGCACGTTCGAGCGTTGGACAGACCTCGAGCAACTGTGCCCGCAGGCGGTTGATCTGCCGGGTGCGGTCGAAGACCACATCGAGGCGGTGACCAGTCAAGATGCGCAGGTCTACAGCGATGTCATCGCCAGGCCGCAGCAGGCCGAGGTCGCGGCGGACCCGAGCCTGGTCGGCGATGACGAACGCATCGCGGGCATCGGTCTTTCCCTCACCTCGGTACCCGGCCGCGGCCCGGTGCATCATCAGGCCGGTCAGGTACGCGACTGGCTGACTGCGGGCGGCGAGCAGTCCGATCACCAAGGCAGCACCTCCTCGATTGAGGTCGATCGCCCACAACAGTTCGCCACCAGCTGCCAGCGTGAGTGCCTCGTCGATCAGAGTCGTCAACGCGGTCTCGTCGTTAGCGATCCGGCTCGAGAACAACCGCTGACCGGCCTCGTCGATCACCACACAGTGGTGATGCTCTTTACCGATATCGATTCCAGCCCACAACTTGTTCGGCACCAGCTTCACCCTTCGATCGATCTGCTCCATCCGTGCGGTTCCCTGGCAACGACCTCCCCGGCTCAGTCCTACAGCAGCGATGGCTCGCGATTCTCAATCAGCAGTCGAGTCGTTGCAGAAGCTGCGGGTGGCCATGTCCTTGAAGCAGTCCGTGCCGCACCAACATGACAGCCATACCCGCAGCTCCCAGGGGCTCTCCGATCTTACGAATGACCGGATCAAACCCGCACCTAAGAAAGTAGGACCCCGACGTGACACTCTCACTGGCCACCGTCCCCGACTTCGACGACCTCACCGACAACGAAGCCGAGATCGACGAATACAGCACCGCCCTCGACGTCGAAGCTCAACTCCTGTGCTCGCTGCTCTGGGCGCCGGCCGAAAGCGCGAAACGTGCCGTCACAGCTCTGAACAGCGCAGACTTCTACCGGCCCGTGAACGCGGCACTGTTCACCGCCATCGAGGAGCTAGTCATTGCCGGCAAACCTCACAACAGTGCCCACGTCTTCACCACCTTGCAGCAAGAAGGACGCACCAGCGGACACCTCGGGAAACAACTCACCAAAGCACTCACCGACATCACCACCATCGGCGTCCCCTCCGCCGAACTCGAGCACAACATCGCCGCCGTTCTCACCCAGGCCTACCGGCGCGGATTCCGCGAAGCAGCACGATCCCTCGCCCAAGCCGCCGAAGAACTCCCCGAAGACCAACTGTTCGAGCACCTGCTCAGCATCGGCCGCGAACGCCGAGCCGCCTCCCAACGCCTCGCCGTCATCCGCGAAGGCAGGCCATGACCGACACCCAGTCGCAGTCGAAACACTGTGCCAGGTCAACACATTTCATCGCCAACATCGCCCTCGGGATCCTCTACCTGGCGCTCGCAGTATTCGTCCTGATCGTCGCCGTCACCGGCACCACCGACGGCCCCGTCCTCGCGGTACTCGCCGGAACAGGGTTGGCCGCGTTGGCATTTCACTACTTCATCGCGGTTCGCACACTCCGCCTCAGTGAAAGGTGAACACCAGTGATGAACGACGACGAACACGACGCCTGGCAACTGCACGACCACGGAGCCAGCTGGGAAGACATCGGCATCGAAATGGGATGCAGCCCCACCGCCGCGCAAACCCTCGCCGCCGCCTACGAGAAACGCACCGACAGCGCTGCAGCCCTCACCCAAAACGCCCTGTTCTGACCGGTCGAGACTGCAATCCCTGTCGGACCTACACGGCACACTCACCGGAAAACGCAGGAGGGAACGCTCATGAACAAGGAGATCACCAACATCCTTGCCCCAGTCGCAGGAGTAGGTGCCGTGGCAGCAGGTGCCGGATTCGTTCTCGGAACACTGATCGGCTGGCTGTTGGTTCCCGACGCAATGAGACCGTGGCAATTCGGCATGATCTTCGCGTTGGTTTCTTTGTTGCTGGTTCTCCTGTGCGCCGCCCCTTACGTATGGCGCCGGTACCGCGGGCAAAGCTAGCAGCGCACTCTTCGGCGCTCGACCACTACGAACCACACCCGAATCACCCACGAGAAGGAGGACAACCGCATGGCTATCGCCGCGATCATCGCCGTAGCAGCACTCTTGATCTGGGGATTCGGATCAATCATCGCCCGACTTGCAGGAGCGATCGCAGTCTTCGAAGGTCTGCTCCGCATCGGCTTCACCGGAAGCACACCCACCGCCTACGCCATCCTCACCGCCGGCCTCGCAATCTGGATGACCGGACACTGGATCTGGGCGTTCAAACACAAAGCCTGGCGCACCCGACTGGCGCTGACCGCCTACAGCCTCCCCGGAATCCACCACCTCGCGCCGATCCCCACCAACCGCACCACCAAACAGGCGCAGCGCACCGCTGTATGGCCGAACAATCACACGGAGATGAACCGATGAGCGAGCAGACCCAAACAACACTCAAAGGCGCCATCAATCAGATCGCTCCTGTCATCGACCTCGGCGAACTACTCGGCCGCCAACGCACGTTGAACACGCCGACGAACGTCGCGGACGCGCAGACATCCTTCACCGCCCACCTCGTCGAAGATGTGATGGGCGGCGCACTCACCGGCGAGGAAAATCGGATCCTCCTTACCGGGATCGAATCGACCCACAGCAAAAGCCCCCGGCCGTGAACATTCTCGAATTCGAGATGAACGAACTCTCGATTTCCTCACGTACAAAAGAGATCTCGCTCCGAAATGTAATTTCATTCCGGAGCGAGATCTAGGCCGATCTGCCAGTGCAACGGCGCGGAGGTTGTCCTCAGCGGGTAGGGGTTGGTGTCACTGTGGTCGTAGGTGGAATCGAGGATGGAACATCGTGGCCACCGTCGGGTTCAGAGTTCACTGGGGGGAGATCCTCGCCGGCGTCCGGAACCTTCCCCTCTGCAATGGCGTCACGCATGTGAGCGACTCCCGCAGGTTCTTCCTGCGGAGCACCGCGCGATCTGCTGTTGTTTTCGAGAACTGACACCTCGTCATCGGTGATCAGTTGGTGCCCCGAATGCGGCACGACGGTGTACCACCCCTCCGACGGTAGATAGCCGGTCGCGAACAGGTAAGACTGACCGACTGTCACCATCTCGTCGTCGTCCAAAAGGACCATCGTTCCGTCCGGTTGCAAACCGCCCTGCTGGTTCACCGTGATGTCTCCACTGACATCGCCCTTCAACACTCCGCCGTCAGCGATGCGAACAAGGAACTGGGTTTCGGGAAACTTGCTCAACGCTTTGGTTCCCGTTTGCTCGATCACCGTACAGACGAATATGGCGTCGGACGCCCCTGCCAACAGCGCCGGATCGGTGATGTCGAATGACCAGCTGGCATCTGAAGACGACATCTCTGGAGCAGCTGAAGGAAAGGAAGTTGGAGTGGCTCCAGGGTCTGACGAACACGCGGATATGGTCAAGGCCGCGAGAGCCATGGCCGAGAATAGGAGACGCTTTCTGTTTCTAATTGGCTTCATCTCAATACCCCCACCGTGAATGGTACGCTTCGCTGTCCATGTTTTGCGGTAAAAATACTGAACTATTGCTGCGCGGGTCCATCAATTGAGACTGGCAATTATGTTCGAAACCCAACGCGTGCCCCATCTCATGGGCCATCACATTTCGCGCATTCGCCGCAGAAACAATTGTCCCTGTGTTCATCTGTAGTGTATCGACGCCGAGGGGATCCCAGTGGTGCAGCCCAGCCCATTTCAGATCCGGGCGATTGGTATCGGATATTTCCAAAGAGATATAGGACGGATTCAGCGGATCGTTCGGCTTAATTTTGATCGGACCTTGGTTTGCCCACGCTGCTATGGCCTGATCAATCTGGGTGGTATAGCTACTTGTCGATACGAAATTGATCGAGCCGGCCACGACGGAATCCTTTCCTGCGGGCATAGTCGGAGTCCGTCGACCTGAGGTCAAGTACTTTCCGTTCGAAAAGTTTTGTCCAGAAGCGCCATAGAGTTCCCACGCATTGTCCGAGTCCGACTGGTTCTGGCACAGATACTCGTCGCTGGTCGGGAACCCGTAGTTCCCGGTCTCCCACCCTTGTGCTCCCCACTAATTCCGGATGTCTCCCCATGTCGCGTAGGCCGATGTGGCACCAAACTTGTAGGTGATTCCGCCGCCTTGGAAGTTGTTGTATCGGCCCCCGACCGCAGGGAGCTCGCGCGTGACCGGATAACCCAAGCGACCACGTTCGTCGTTTCGCTTCTCTGAGAGCGTCGGGCCGTTCTCATATTCTTTATAGTTTCTCGGGGGAAGTGTCAGGTACTTGTTCAGAATGAGACCGCCGACCTGACGCCCCTTGTTCATATCAACATTCGGGCTCCACAGAATCCGGTTTCCGTAACCGAATTCCTGCCAGCGCCCCTCACCGTTGACTCCCGCAAGAAGTTCATCGCTCGTCGGTTCACCGATGCTGGACTGATTCTGTGCGTTGAGGAAATCAAGAAATTCCCGTTCGATGGAACCAAACACCCAGTGGCCATTTCGGAACTGATCGGCGTTTGCAACGCCGGGAGTTGAAGCGATGAGGCCGGCCAGCCCAGCCGCGATGACTACCGTACGGGCCAGATTTCTCACCTTTCGGAAATCTCGTCCAGTTTTTCTTCGACGCCGTGAGAACCTTGAAATTTCGCGCACGTGCCCTCCTGTCGAAATCATGAATCGATCAGAACGAGTCGACGCTAACCGACCGAAGGCGACTTCAAACCAAACGGATGGTCACATTTTGACGACAAATCAGACTGGTCCGTATCTACCGGGAGGGAGAACGTACGCTGTGCACATGAATCCATCCGGGGGTGTAGGACGAGGTTTCTTCAATGCCTCCTCCTTCGTGCTGGCTATTGGCATACTTGGATTGATCGTCAGTTTCGGTGCGACCTCACGGTGGGGGTTCCCAGCCTCTGCGTCAGAGCTCTGCCGAGCAAGTTTGTATGCAAGCGGCACACTTGAAGAAGCGGGGTGGGCATGGATCCCATTTCCCGTAGCCTCTTGCAAGACAGTGGATTTCGATACATCCGCGAATTTCTTCGCACTCGGATGGGGTAACTCGATCGCAGCAGCGGTATCGCTTGCAGTCATTGTTGCGGCCATGAAGGTCAAGCTGAGCCGCGGGCCTGAATCGAAACGACCTCAGTAAGGGGTTCACCCCATCTGTCAGGAGCGGCACCGCTGGCGACGTAGCTCTTAGTGGTTTCCGGGTGCTTTCCAGCGCAACGCCGATCACCAACTTCGATCCGAGGCATGACCGGAAACGAACGTATTCGGCCCACGAATCGGCCCGAATCGGCGCGATCGTGTGAATCGCGGATTTAGGTGGCACGCCTTTTACGGTGATAGCTGTCGCGGGCGCTGTGCCGACCCGCGGCTCCCAAACGATCATTTTCGGCAGGGGGACAGGGTATGTCCTCGTTCGTTCCTAGCGTCGTCGTCGTGGCGTGGTCCATCTGAGCCAGCACGCGATGGAAGGAACTTTGTATGAGTGCAGAAGTACAGCCGTTTCGAATTGACATCCCCGAGAGCTCTGTCGAGGAGCTAAAACGCCGGTTGAGCGAGACCCGGTTTCCGCCGCCGCTGCCTGGTGATGACTGGTCGACAGGAGTGCCGGTCAGCTATCTGCGACGGTTGGTCGCGTACTGGGTTGACGAGTTCGATTGGGCGGAGCAGCAAGCGTCGCTGAACATGCTTCCGCAGTTCACGACTGTGATCGAGGGGCAGACGATCCACTTTGTCCACGTCCGATCGAAGGTTTCGGGCGCGCTGCCGCTGGTGCTCACTCACGGATGGCCGGGGTCGTTCGTTGAGTTCGTGGACCTCATCGGCCCCCTCACTGATCCGGAAGCGCACGGAAGGGCGGCGGCGGATGCGTTCGATGTGGTCATTCCGTCGCTGCCGGGATTCGGATTTTCGAGCCCGGTGGTTGAGGGCGGTTGGGACGCGGCTCGAATCGGGCGGACGTGGGCAACACTGATGGAACGTCTCGGCTACGACCGATACGGGGTACAGGGTGGTGACATCGGTGCTGCCGTCTCTCCCGAGGTCGCGCGAGTGGCACCGTCTCATGTGGTCGGCGTCCACGTTAATGGTTCGATGGGAATGCCGTTGCAGGCTCCCAGCGAAGCAGATCTTGCGTCGTTCACTCCGTTGGAGCTTGACCGTCTGGGGCGGGTTCAGGCGTTCATGCAGGAGGAGTATGGCTACATCGCGATCCAGTCCACTCGACCTCAGACTCTCGCCGCGGGGCTCGTGGATTCTCCCGCTGGCCAGCTTGCGTGGATCATCGATAAGTTCCAGAAGTGGACCGTTCCGCACGAGGAGCTTCCCGAAACGATCATCCCCCTCGATCGAATCCTGACCGACGTCTCCCTGTACTGGTTTACCGAGACCGCGGGCACAGCTGCCTACATCGGGTACGCGCAGCACTCAGCGTGGGGAGCAACTAAGGAGCCCTCCGGTGTTCCCACCGGGGTCATCATGTTCGCTCACGACGTCGGTATTCGCCGCTACGCCGAACTGGAGAACACCATCACTCGGTGGACTGATGTGACCGACCGTGGCGGGCACTTCGCCGCCCTCGAAGAACCGCAGCTCCTTATCGCAGACCTGACGGAGTTCTTCCGGCCTCTCTGCTGACCAGAGTGGGCCGGTCGTGCGATGGCCGGCCCACTCTGGTTAACCTGGCTGCGCTGCGCGAGCAGCTTGCTGCGCTACGTGGACGAACGCGGTCCGTAGCTCGTTGGGTTCTAGCACCTCGATGTCGGCTTGTAGGAGCAGGAGCCATCTGGCGATGGACTCGTAGCTCTCGGCTCCCGCGTGCACGATCGTGGTCCGAGTTGTCTCCTGTTCGATAGCTCCCCATGCCGGCGCAACCCAGCGCTGCACCGTATCCACTGTTGCGTGCACGCGGACGGTGGCGGTCACCTGCTGCCACCCCGCGCTGAGCTGCCGAGTCACCCATTCATCGACGCTCGGGCCGGGAAACGTATGCGATCGGATCGGCATCTGGCTGACGGCGACGTCGGAGATGCGATCGACACGGTACGTCTGCCAATCGTCGGTGTCGACGTCGAAGGCGACGAGGTACCACCGCCGCACTGTGTTGACCATCGCAAGGGGATCAACCCGTCGGTCCTTCGTCGCTCCGTTTCGCTGCGAGTGCTTGAACTCCACTCGACGGCCGAGCAGACATGCTCTTGCCAGCTCACCGAGAACCCCGATGTTGACGACCGGGGAGTCTATTGGTTCGAGACCGTCCACTGGCGCATCGATCGTGACTTTCGCTACCGCATCGATGACCCACCGCACATGAGTGGGCAGTGATGCGAGGAGCTTGCCGAGAGAACTGGCGGTCAGGGTTGGATCAGAGCTTTCCTTCCACCTTCGAAGCGCGAGAGCACATGCCAGCGCCTCATCTGTGGAAAGAAAGATCGGCGGCAGGACCGCCCCAGGTTCGAGAGAGTATCCGCCGTCGACACCGAGACGTGTGTCAACGGGGTACCCCAGATGGCTTTGTCGGCCAATGTTGACGTCGCTTGTTGATAGATCCTGACGTCACTTCGGATCTGGGGTTCCTGCCGCGATTGCATATCGGTGAATGCCAGCGTCACTCACAGCCCGCGGGGAAGGGTCGACGGCATGGCTCGCACTCCTTTCGCAGACCTTTCCTCAGGGCCCAGCTCGCGCGCAAGCGTTCGGCTTATGGGGCGCGGCATCCGGCAGCGGTGGCGCTCTCGGAGTACTTGGCGGTGGAGTCATCGTCGAAACCCTAGGATGGCGGTGGACTCTGCTGGTGAACGTCCCGATCGGGCTCGCACTTCTGGCGTTGCTCATCTTCGGTAACCGGACGCCGCACCCCACCGCACGGCCCCATCTCGACCTGGCCGGCAGCACCGCGTTCCTAGTAGCTACGGCATCACTTGTACTGGCAGTCATGTCGGTTTCGAACTCTTTCACCGCTGCCGGGTGGGCCTTCCTTGGACTGGTCAGTGTCGTCACATTCGTGCTCATCGAGAAGCGCGCGGCATCACCTCTGATCCCTTTTGTAGCGCTCGGTCGAACCGGCGCCTGGCGGCCCGCTACCGCGATGATGTTCATCGGCGGAGCCATGACAGCCACTTTTTACTTCATGACCCTCAACCTGCAGTTGTTCCACCTGCTCAGCCCCCTCGCCACCGGTCTCTCATTCCTTCCCCTATCACTCGGGGCTTTCCTCGCCGCAGCCACCAGTCACCGGCTCCAGCGGCGGCTCGGGACAGACAGAACGACCGCGCTCGGCGCGCTCATCATGACAACCGGTCTGGCCGCGATCTGGGCCTTCTCTGCTGCCCCCTTCCCCGCGGCCCTGATTGCGGCGAGCGGGATCTTCGGCATCGGCATGGGTATCGCACTGGCGTCAATCGCTGACGGCACGACTCACCTGCTCCCCGCAGCACTAGCCGGAGCTGCTTCCGGAGTGCTCACAACCGCGCAGCAGTTTGGAAACAGCTTCGGCCTCGCCATCGTCGCTGCCGCCGACGGGCAGATACCGACCAACCACTACGCCGGAGGGTTCGTATCCACGCTAATCCTCAGCGCTATCGCGCTCGCCCTCCTCGCAACGCACGCCTGGTCGACGCAGAAACTCAGACGTGAATCAGCGTGACGCCAGATCCCGTAAACGACCGTTCATAAGTCAGCCGACACTCTTGTCAGTTTCAGGAGTGCGCGTCATGCTTTCCTGGGGTTTCACCTCCGATTGCAGTCGTCTTCTGACATTCTGAGTGCAGAAGTGCACTGCACAATCGGTCACCCAGGCTGGGCGTTCGGAGGCTGCGATGGACGCGGACAAGTTCGACGTCGCCGAGACCGGTGTGCTGACCGCGTCGGCCGAGCAGTGGGAGCAGGCACGGACGCGGTTTGCAGTGCTCAGCGAACTAGCGGATCGATCCTCGATTGGTACCGCAGTGGTCGAGGATGCAGCGCAGCAGTTGGGGGTCTCGCCGCGGCGTGTGTACGTGCTGCTGTCCAGGCTCCGGAATGGGGGAGGGGCGGTCACCGATCTGTTGGTCTCCGCACCGTCAGGCGGGCGCGGACGCTCCCGCGTGCCGACCGAGGTGGAAGTGGTAATCGCCGAGCACATCAACCGTGACTTTCTGGCTCGCCAGAAGCTCAGTGTCGCTGCGCTGCATCGTCGTATCGCGCTCGCCTGCCGCCGCGCCGGACTCCCGATCCCAGCCCGCAACACAGTCAACGCGCGGATCGCAGCAATGCACCCGGGCCGCGTCGCACGCTCACGTGGCGGACCGGACGCGGCCCGATCGCGGCAATCCGCTGGCGACGTCCCGCCGCCGGTGACGGCCGTTCTGCAACAAGTCCAGATCGATCACACCGTGGTCGATCTGATGATCGTCGACGAATACGACCGGGCACCGATCGGACGTCCGTATCTCACGATTGCCATCGATGTCTTCAGCCGCTGTGTGCCAGGGTTCGTCGTCACACTCGATCCGCCGTCCGCAGTGTCGGTCGGGTTGTGTCTGGGCAGGGTGTGCTCGGACAAGAGCGTACGGATCGACGCTTTGGGCCTTGGCGCGGATGTGCGGTGGCCGATGGGCGGAAAGCCGCACCGCTTGTACGTCGACAACGCCGCCGAGTTCAAAAGCGAAGCGCTCCAGCGTGGTTGCGAGCAGCACGGCATCGACCTCGGCTACCGACCACCCGGCCGGCCGCATTACGGCGGGATCGTCGAACGCATCATCGGCACCGTCATGACCCAGGTCCACGAACTCCCCGGCACCACGTTCTCGAACCCAACGCAGCGGGGCAGCTACGACTCGGAGGGCACAGCAGCACTGGCCTTACAAGAATTGGAACGCTGGCTGATCCTGGCGATCGCGGCGTATCACGCGGACGTGCACGCCGGCCTGAGCCGGAGCCCGGCTGCGCAGTGGGCCAGCAGCATCGACGCCGACCCTGCTCTGCCGACGTCGACAGTGGTGGACGAGACCGCATTCCTGGTGGACTTCCTTCCGGTCATGCGGCGCCGCCTGACCCGGACAGGGTTCGTCATCGACCACATCCAGTACTTCTCCAATGCTTTGAAACCGTGGATCGCCAGGCGAGAGAAGTTGGGGCAGTTCGTGATCCGGCGTGATCCACGAGATCTGAGCAGGGTGTGGGTCCTGGACCCCGACAGCGGCGGCGGGTATGTCGAGGTGCCGTACCGGACTATGTCGCATCCGGCGGTGACATCGTGGGAACACCGCGCAGCGGTCACGCGCCTTCGAGAACACGGCCGAGCGAGCATCGACGAACACGCTCTGTTCGCGATGATCGAGCAGATGCGTCAGATAGCCACGTCCGCGCAGAGGGACACCAAACGAGCCCGACGTAATCGCACTCGCCGTGCCCACCTGAGCAGCATCGCCACACCACCGAACACGCAGAGCCCGCCCGAGCATGATCCAGGCACCGACGACGTGTCGGTTCCGATCTTCGACGACATCGAAGAATGGTGAATCGATGAACAGCGACGCCCGCAGCGCTCCCGAAGGCGACGATGACGACCGTAGCGACGACGACATCGACGTCGATCGCGCGGACCTCACCCACCTGCGAATTTCGGTCAGATCGATCGCGATTCTGCCTGCTGCACAACGCATCAAACACATTCGGGCCGAACGGTGGATCGGGTATCCGCGTGCACAGTCGGTCATCGAGCACCTCGAGACGCTGCTGGGGTGGCCGGATCGACAACGAATGCCGAACATGCTTCTGATCGGACCGACGAACAACGGCAAGTCGATGATCGTTGAGAAGTTCCGCCGTGCACACCCCACTGTCAGCTTGTCCGATCGCGAGCAGATACCGGTGTTGTGTATGCAGATGCCTCCGGACCCGGCACCCGCACGGTTCTACCTGGCGATGCTTGCTGCCCTTGGAACGCCGATCCGGCCACGGAGCCGAGTCCACGAACTCGAACAGCAAGCGATCACGCTGCTGCGAGCGACCGGGGTTCGGATGCTGATCATCGACGAGCTCCACAACGTCCTCGCCGGCCGCGACAACGTGCGCCGAGAATTCCTGAACCTGTTGCGGTTTATGGGCAACGAACTGCGGATCCCTCTCGTCGGAGTCGGTACCCGAGAGGCGTACCTCGCGATCCGCAGTGATGCACAGTTGGAGAACCGTTTTCACCCCATGACGCTGCCGATCTGGACCAACGACACCGACACCCGCTCCCTGCTGGCGAGCTTCACCGCCAGCTTTCCGTTGCGTGTGCCCTCGCACCTGACATCGGCGGAGATGACCGATTACCTCCTCACCCGTTGCGAAGGAACTATCGGCGAACTGGCCATGCTGTTGACCGCGGCCGCAGTGACCGCACTCGAAGCCGGAGAGGAATCGATCACCTCACAGGTGTTGACGCAGACCGCCTACTCCGGGCCCACCGAACGCCGCCGCCAATTCGAACGGCACCTGGCATGACACCAGCCGATGCCCCCGCAGCACGCACAGCGCTCGGCCACAGTGCGCATCCGCGGTGGCCACTGCACCCGAAACCACTACCTGGTGAGACTCTGATGTCGTGGCTGGCCCGGACCAGCGAACTGTATTCGTTGTTCAATACAGCGGACCTTCTCGACGGGCTCAGCGTCGACACCTCGGGCGTGGACCTGGACCGGCACACACCTGAGCCGGTGCTATCCGCGCTTGCCCAGAGAAGCTCCTGTACGGCGGAACGGCTGCGGGAGATGACGTTGGCGGGCTGCACGCCCTGGCTGCTCGACAGCACCGACCCCGCCGAATGCGACTTCGACACCTACGTCCACCAGTTCTCGGTTCTATTGCCACCGGGTCTGGCAATGGCCGATCGACGTCGACGCGCACCGCCCGCCGGCACATGGCTTCCCTGGGTGAGCACGTTGACGACGCGGGCATGCCCTCTCTGTATCGACGACCTCGACACAGACGCCGATATCGCGGTCATGATGGCTCAGCAATACCCGATGCTGTCCAGCTGCACGAAGCATCACTGTGGGCTCGAATTCTGCGCTGTCGTACCCGGCAGCCTGGTCTTCTGGGACAGGACACCAGCAGGTTCGGACGAACACGCAGCACCGATACCGGTCGCGGCGGCCGTCGCGGAAATCGACAGACGCTCCATTGCCGCGTTGACGAGCGGGTCGGTCGAGCTCGGCGGAGGCCGTGTTCATGCAGCGGTGTGGTTCAGGCTGCTGCGCACCGTCGTCGACGAAGTGTCTACACCGCTGGTCCGCACCGGATGGTGGGCGAAGCCACTGAGCGCGATCTGGAAATCGACAGGGCATCCTCGCCCGCTGCGGACATCGTGGGTTCCGTTCGAGGACCTGAGGTGGGACGAGCAAGCAAAAGTCCTTCTCGCAGCGGCGACCGCGATCATCGCGGTCGAGAACGATGAGATAGCCGCGAGCGGAGCTGATGCCTGCCTGCTGCGGCCGCGACGGTACGAGCCGGTCGATCCGGGGACCGCTCCGACGAGGTCTCGTAGTGCGGTACCGGTCCGCAGCGCCTGGGACGGTGTGGTGGCGGCGATCGATGCGGCGGTCGTCGCCGCCCGCGTCGACAGCGATGCCGCCCGATCTTTGTTCGGATTCGCTCGAACGGGGTGCCGGACCGAAGGTGACGTCGATGAGCTGGCCTATGCCTTCGTCGAGCTCGGTATTCGACTGGACTGGGACTGAAGCGCGCGTGATCACCACACGCATCTCTACCTTGGTTTCTACGCGGAAATCGATCGCTGTCCTGACTCAGCGAATCTGATGCCGCAACGAACCTTCGACCAGCGGTGCATCAGATGGCCTGAGTTGCCACGTTCGACATCGGCTCACTGAATCTGATGCGCATGGAAATCTGTTGACTGTCGCCCAGGCCGATTGCACTTCGGTTGCCCTACGCAGCCCTCGCAACGTCGGGCGTGACCTGGGGCCCGCATCAGATTTCCTGCGCCAGGCATCAGATAGGCGCTCCGCCGCATCAGACTTACTGTGTCGGCATCAGATGCAATGAGCCAGGACAATCGCTGCCTGTAGTCACCCACGTTATTTGTGCGGTGACCGACGAGAATTTTCCTTCCCGCACCGTCCCCGCTGAAACGCCTGCTCAGCGTGCATTCGACCTGAGAAGCCTGTCGGGGGTGCTCGCTACAGTCCCTACCATGGCAGAACGGCAGCTCAGCGAGGTCCCGGACGTGGGTTCAATCGTCCCGGTGAGTGGTGCGGCGGTGTTTCCGGACCTGTCGAGCGAGGTCGCCGCGCGAATCGAACGGTCGATGGCATCGGCACGGTCTGCTGCTACTCGCCGCGCCTACGATTCGGCGTGGCGACGCTTCGAGACCTGGTGCACCGTCGCCGGGCACCACGCGTTGCCTGCGCATCCCGCGACGGTGGCGGCCTACCTCGTCGCCGCCGCCGACACGCTCACTGTCGACGGGACGCGGGCGTATGCACCGTCGACGTTCGGCAAGTGGATCGCGGCGATCGCCGACCGTCACCGCGCTGTTGGCCACAACAACCCGTGCGGCCACGAAATGGTTCGCGCCACTCTCGCCGGTATTCGTCGGGATTATGCGTCTGCGGGGGAGCGGCCCCGAAATCCCCGTGCCCCGCTCCTCACCGCTGACATCACCACGATCGTTGACCACGCCCGACGCACTGCAGCGGACTGGGCGTCGGAGGTGCTCGAACGCCGCGACACCGCGCTACTGCTGATGGGATACACCGGCGCGTTTCGGCGCAGTGAACTCGTGGCGCTCGAATGCCGCGATGTCCGCCGCGACCGCCTCGACGGCGCGCACGTACAGATCCGCAAGTCCAAGACCGACCAGGACGGTACCGGAACCGTGAAAGCCCTTCCGTTCACCGACCGCTATGAATCCTGCCCGGTCTGCGCGTGGGTGCGATGGTTGAAGATCGTCGCAGCGTTCGACACCGGCGGCAGAATCGCCGTCATTCGACTGCTCTTCCGTGCAACACCATTCGATGCCCATGTCTGCCGCGGCTCCCTGCCCACCGCCGACAAATCCTCGCCGCTGTTCCGGTCCATCCGCAAGAACGGCAACCTCTCCGACACCGCCCTCTCCGGGGCTGCGGTGCACGCTGCAATCCGTCGCCGCGCCGCTCGCGCCGGATTCGATCCCGAGACGGTCACACAGTTGGGTGGGCATTCGTTGCGGGCAGGATTCGTCACCCAAGCATTCCGGAACGGCGCCGACGCCCACGCCATCATGCGCCAGACAGGCCACACGACCCCTGGGATGGTCGAAATCTATGCCCGCGAGAACGCGCCGCTGCTCGGCAACGCCGTCACCGAGCTCGGACTATGAAACCGAACGGAATTGCGTTCAGCTCGGTGCCCCATGGCGTCGCGGGTCTCGACCGCTCCGCAGAACACACATGGGCACTGTTCTTTGACTGGTGCGCTGCCACCGACCGTCCGTCGCTGCCGGCTGCACCATCCACACTGGCAGAGTTTCTCGCCGACCATCCCGCCAGCGTCGCCACGCAGCGACGCCGAGTCGCCGCTGTCAACGCCGCTCACCGCACTCGCGGAATGACCGAACCCGGCCGCTCGGTCCCCATTCGACTCGCTCTCGCGGAGCATCGCCGGGAACGTCTCGCCGAAATCCGTGGCGGCGCTGCATCGATCATCGACAGCATTCCGACGTCCGGATGGCCATACGGGCTGTTCGGTCGGCGTGATGCACTGATACTGACCTTGGTGTCCGCCGGTCTGACCTACCGTGAGATCAGTGTGCTGCGCCGAGGCGACATCGAGGTCGCGGGGCTGGACCTGGTTGTTTCAGGCCTGTACCGGGTCACCCCGAACATGCTCGGCAGTCACGGTGAGTCCGGTCCGGTGACGGTGTACCGGCGCTGGGCGCAGATTCAGTCGATGCTCGATCGCTTCGCGAGTATCTCGGTGCTCCGCGAATTTCTCGACCCCGATCGCTCACCGCCGACGTCTGCGTTTCCGGTGGTGACAGCGCAGCAAGCGGGTGAGCCACTTGTGGTCCGCATCGACCGTTGGGGCTACACGCCCTGGATTCCGGAACCGCTCACGGCGCAGTCGTTGTCCGCAGTGACCCGCGCGCACCTGACCGGCCGTCCGTCCGAGCATCGTCCGCGAGTCCTGTGGACGGAGAACGGCACAGACGGTGACGTTCTCTACGACGAAATACGTTACTCGAGCGTCGTTCTGGACAATGCCTACTACGAGCATGGAATTCGTGCCCGCCGCAACGCTCACATCCGCCTTGCCGATCTCGACGATCGATTCGACGACATCAACGACCGCGTCGACGAACTCTTGCACTCGCTCGTCGACATTCTCGACAAACACGGCGAACCGGAGCGCGACGACGGCTGATGTCATCGATCAGGGAGCTGGCCGCACGATCATCGTCTGCGCTGACTGCGGCGATGATCGTGCGCGCCTTCTGTCATTTCTACGTCTTGATGTTTCGGCGGGCTGGATGTCCAATGGCCCGGGCATGTTCGCAGCGCATGGGTTTGAAGCGTCGACTCCGTCAGGTCGTAGGACGGACGACGTCGTTCCGGCGACGCGCGCGCACCGCGATCGCCCTGGAGATCAAGGACAACGTGACCAGTCCGACCAGCAGATCCGCGAGTGCGGAGAATTGGGACTGCGCGAATTCGACGATCTGAATCAAGATCAGCGTGGTGATACTCGACAGTCGCACGGCCTCGAGAGTCCACCTGCGGTCGGTACGCCAGACGAGAGCGGGAAGTGCGAGAACGAGCGCAAGCCCTGACCCTGCCGCATCGAGCAGTCGCGCGAATTGCGTTATGTCGTCGACGGTTTCGGTGCCGAGGATGCTGACCGACGACAGACCGAACGCGGAGTACGTCACCAGGGCCAGTGCGGACAGTCGAATCCAGATGCTGTGGTCGAGGTAGCGCAGTACACGCCAGTTCCCGATCGTCGACCATCGTCGTCGCCACCGCGTCGGCGGTCGCTCGGTGCAGCTGGCGAGCAGTGCGGTGATTTGCGTGACCTGTCGTCGTTCGTGTGCGTTCGCGCGCGCGAGATAGTCGAGGGCTTGGGCGCGGCGGTGATGGTCGAGTCCGCGGACGACCCCGTCCGCAGCGATGAAGGCTGCCGCGGCAAGGTCTTCGTGGGGTCGACGCGGCACCAGATCACGGACCAGGCGGGAGGTGGCCACGACAGCGATGAGCAGGACGTACATGATGGCCACCGCCGGCTTGTAGAAGTAGTCGTTGGTGGTGGTGACGAATTTGCCGATCTCGTCGAGGCCCAGTCCGAGTCCAATCCCGGCGAGCACGATCGTGATCGGTCGCGTTCGGTCGCCGAGTACCGACAGTGCGGTCAGTGCGGCGACAGTCAGGGCCACACCGCCCCAGAGCAGATGGGCGATGTGCAGTGGACCGCTACCGACCCGCGGATACCCCAGCAGCTGAAGAGCTGATCGGGTGAGGAGGATGGTGCCGGCTGCGATGATGACGACGGCGTCCACACCACTCCCGGCGTGGGGGTGCCGAGCGATACGCCACCGATGAGTGCTCGCGGACATCGACACCGAAATCTGTTCCTCCTCTCGTCTACCCGACACGGCGTCGTTACCCGGCTGAACTCCCGGTGTATCGGGACCACAGATACAAATCGCCAGCAAGCGAGTCAAGCATCTCCGATGACAAAGAGCACCGTTGGGGTTTTCGGGTTCGTCGGTGCGGCGATGCCGCGGGATCGGCTCGGTTCGTCGATGCGCCCGGTGGTCTCGACGCCGGTGTTGTCAGATCTCTGTTGTTCAGCGCGGGGACATGCTCGTGTCCGGGTCGGGCCGGTTGACCGGTGCGTGTCCTCGGAAACGAGAGCGCAGGTAGTTGATGGCGAGGGGGAGTATCGAGAGTACGACTACCGCGATGAGGATGATCTCGATGTGGTTGCGCACGAACGGGATTCCGCCGAGTAGGTAGCCGAGCATCGGTACACCGGCACCCCAGGCGAGGGCTCCGATGATGTTGTAGACGAGGAAGGTTCGATATTTCATCCCCGACGCACCGGCCATGACGGGTGCGAGTGTCCGGACGACGGGAACGAATCTGGCGAGAACGATCGTACGGGCACCATAGGTGTCGAAGAACGATTGCGCGCGCGCGAGTTGCGCAGGGCCGAGCCGTTTGGCGCCGGGTCGGTCGAAGACGGCGGGCCCGGCGGCACGGCCGATCATGTATCCGCATTGGTCACCGAGCGCGGCTGCGATCGGTGCGGACACCAGGATCACCCACAGGGGAACGAACGGATCGACCTGCGCGACAAGCACTCCTGCGGTGAACAGCAGTGAGTCGCCGGGGAGGAAGAACCCGATCAGCAGACCGGTCTCGACGAACAACGCCACGAGCAGACCGATCAATCCGAATGTCGCGACGAGGGTGCTCGGGTCGAGAACACCGCCGGTCAGTCCCGATGTCATAGCGAGATCCTGTTCATGAGTAGTCGAGGTGGCGTCGACTCTGTGCCATCGCCGGCGGAGTCGAGACGATGCAGCGCATAGGAGCCGAGGGTGACCGCACCCGCCGCGAGGAGCGCGCCGGCACCGACATCGGTGAGCCAGTGGACGCCCAGGTACATCCGCGTGCACGCCACGGCAACGGTCAGCGTGACGGCAATGACGAGCAGCAATGCTCGTACTGGTCTCGATCGCCGCGCACCGGCGATGAGCGCGAGCATCAACAGTAGGGAAGCGGTGCCGGTGACGTGCCCCGACGGGAACGACGGATCGGTTTCGAGCATCATCTGGATCGACTGGGGTGGCCGCTCACGGCCGACGATCAGCTTCAACAGCGTGCACGCGATCGAAGCCGAGGCGACGGTCACCAGCAGCACCAGTGCCGGGCCGTACCGTTTCGTCCTCCACACCAGAACCACTGCGACGATCAGGCCCAGTGCGGCGGTCTCCGCGGGGCCACCGACCGTGGTGACGGCGACGGCGAGTTGGTCGAGTGTCGCACTGCGATGATCGACGAACCATCGAGCGACTGCGGTATCGGCACCGGTCAGCCAGCCGTTGCTGTGTACTGCGACGGCGAGCACCAGAACGGCGAAGGCGTAACCGAGTGCGCCGAAGACCGTCGCGCCGGCCCTGTCGCGGCGCATGCGGAGCATGAGCCCGGCTGCGATGAGGCCGACTGCGATCACCAGCCCCGCGATCTCGACGTCGGCGGTTGCGGCTTCGGTGAACACTTCGGTGGCCGTGGCGTGTACGGCGGAGATCGATGAGGAAAGGAGCACGGGGATCAGTGTGCTGGGGAGCTGCTGAAGAACCGCTGAGAGCGAGTCTGGTATCTCGGCATGGGTCTGTTGTACTTGCCAGACTTATACGGACGGAGTTGTCGATGCGGGTACTGGTGGTCGAGGACGAAGTGCGCCTGGCGGAGATGCTGCGTCGCGGTCTGGTGGCCGATGGGTTCACTGTCGAGGTCGAACACGATGGTGACAACGGATTCCACAGTGCAGCGACGGGGGAGTTCGATGCGCTCGTTCTCGACATCATGCTGCCGGGCAAACACGGTTACGACATCGTGCGAGATCTTCGGGCGCAGGGGGTGTGGACACCGATCCTGATGCTCTCGGCGAAGGACGGCGAATACGATCTGGCCGATGCGTTCGATCTCGGCGCAGACGACTATCTGGTCAAGCCGTTCTCTTTCGTGGTGCTGGTTGCTCGCCTGCGCGCCCTGATGCGAAGGGGAGCTCCCGAGCGCCCCGCGGTGCTCACTGCCGGCGATCTGGAACTCGATCCCGCGCGCCACCGCGTCAGTCGAGGCGGTGCAGAACTTGCGCTGACCCCGCGCGAATACAGTGTGCTCGAGTTCTTGATGCGGCGTAGCGGCACCGTGGTGACCAAGTCCGAGATCGTGCGGTCGGTGTGGGATGTCAACTACGACGGGGACGAGAACATCGTCGAGGTCTATATCGGCTATCTCCGCAAGAAGGTCGATCAACCGTTCGGGCTCAAGAGCATCGAGACCATCCGCGGGGTCGGATACCGCCTCACCGTCGCGGCGGCCGACTGAGCATCCTCGTTCTGCGGCACCGACACCCTCGCCGTTCGTGTACTCCGCACCTGTTGGCCGGTGGCTTCTTTCGGTCGACAGGAGCCGTGTCGGCCGCTGGGGTGCGCCCTAGATGCCCGCGGCGTCGACCACGCTCGGCGGCGTCGACGCGGTGTCCGCTGCGGCCCACTGCTGATTCGGCGTCGGCGTCGTGAGAGTGAGATAGAAGAAGTCGCGTTGATCCGGGGCCAGGTAGCGGTCGGGTCTGTTCTGGACTCCCGGCAAGATCGTCGTCGGTGTCAACGTCCCGGTGTGATCGACTGTCCAGGAGTTGAACTCGGTCAGCCCTGTGTGAATGTCGAGCTCCATCCCGGTCACCGCCCCGGCATCGACGAGTGCCTGCGCCAGGGTGGAGAGGTCGACTCTCGACGCCGCTACATAGACGAGGTCGCCGTTCGCGGTGGTCCCCAATGCCGATCGTTCGGTGTACTGCAGTTGATTCTTCGCGCTGCCCCAGCGGCTGTCGGCGTTCGAGTGCACGCCCGCGGCGATCGAGCCGTGGTCGACGATCAGCGGTAAATTCTGCCGCACCGCCACGATGTGCGGGTCCACTGCCGCGCCGCTGCTCCAGTCGATGACACTCAGGTGCCCGGAGTCGTCGACCACCGCCGAGGCCTGGCCGTTCTGCAGGTCCTGCCGCGCCACACCGTTCGAGAAATATCCGCCGGCAAGATCTTTCATCTTCCACCCGGAATTGAACGCAGCCACCAGATTCGGTACCTCGGAACCAGGTACCGATGCAGCGGCATTGCCGTCGGTGCGGGGTTGGCTCGTGCCGTCGACGAGGTGGGCGACCGTCGCGGAACCGGAGACGATCGCTACTCCGGCCACTGCGCTGCGATGGGCCGGGTCCGGCTGGTAGTGCGAAATGTAGGCGACCGGAGTTCCATCGGCTCCCGTGCGGCCGGGTGTCCATGTCGGAGCCGGCGATCCGGTGACAGTGGGGAGAACGGGGAGAGTGGCGAACGATGTCGGGGTGCCGCCGGCAATGGCTGTGGCCGAGGTGAATCCGGACAGATCGGGTGGGGTGTCCGACGGTGGGCTCGCGTAGCGCCAGTTCTCGTAGGCGTTGAGGACGGGGCCACCCCCATGGTCGCGGATCCATGATGATGTCTTGTCGTTCCAGGTCGCATATCCCGGGGTCAGCAGCGCTCGCGCGTAGGACACCGAGGCAAGGGTGAGCACGACGAGTGCTGCCGCCGCGAGAAGCTTCCAGATCTTCACCTCGCGGCGCGAAATCTGTCGGTCGTCGCTGTGGTCCGGCGGTGTCGGGCGAGTCGGTGCGAGCATGAGTGGTATCTCCTGCCAGAAGTGATCCGGTACATCTCGATCATGCGCGGACGAGACTGAAGGAACACTGAAAAGCGTTCGGAAGCAACAGGGTTGGGATGAAATAGGGGCAGCGCCCGGAGGCCAACGGGCCTGCGGGCGCTGCGGGGTGAAGCGAGGAACTTACTGTCCGGGGGCGTCGACGATATCACCGGCCTCGGGTAGGTCCACCGAGCCCGGTGCATCGGGTGTGTCGCCCGTTTCCTGCTTGTCGACGGAACCGGGTGCATCGGGTGTGTCGCCGGCCTCGGGTACGTCTGCGGCGCCCGGTGCGTCGGGTGTGTCGCCGGCCTCGGGCACATCTGCTGCGCCCGGTGCGTCCGGTGTGTCGCCCGCTTCGGGAGTGTCGACGACGCTGCTGTTCGAGGCTGTGGGCTGTTCGAGGGTCTGTGCGGCTGCGATGCCACCGCCGATGGATGCTCCGGCCAGCACGACGGCGGCGACCGCAACGATCCTGTTCTTGATGTTCACGAGGGTTCCTTCGGTTGTCGGATGCACATCTGATTGCGTGCGGTACAACCCCGAATATGCTCGACTGCTCCTGAAGGATCCCTGTGGACACCTGAGAGTGAGGTCGACATCGCGCGGCGCAGCGCAGTGCCGCTGCACATCGTCGGACACAGCTGGAGCTGCTGTCGACCAGCGAGCTACAGGGGCTCCGATGAGTTGGGGTAGTTCGTCGAATCGGTCGACGGTCCTGCACTTCTCGGTTGCGGCCCTGATCACGGTGTTCGTTCACGGTGAGTGGGCGCAGGCCTCGACGAGGTCAGGGGTGAGGTGCCTCCGGCACTCTCCGGCGTCGACGGTGACCTCGGTGCCTCCGGCACTCGTACACCCGGGAAGCGAGTGTGCAGGGAATCGAGTTGACGATGTAGCTCGTAGAGAATCGTGCGTTGGATACGTGCATCGTCGGCATACCAACGGCGAGAGGATGTTCGGCCGACCTCCCAGGCCGTCCGGGCGATCTTCTCGGCTCCTTCGATTCGCGCCGAGATCACGGCGATCTCGGCGTGCAACATGGTGATGAACACGCGTGCTTGTTCGGTGTCTGCCGTGTCGGTCATCGATCCTCGTCTCGAGATCGGCCCGGTGGGTCGGGAGCGACCGCTGCCTGTGTCTGGTATCGGTCGATTAGGCCCACGGTCGTACACAGCGGGCCGTCGGTGCGGTGGGGCGCGCCAGGACTATCGGTGAATGGACAGGCACGCACCGCGCGGTACTCGCGGGGTACGTGAGCACGGCGTGGTGCGCCGCGCCCGGCCGGTGTTCGGGTGATGTTCGACGGGCGGTGTCATGCGCTGTGCGCTGCGTCGGAGGTCCCGGAGCTGACGGTGGTGGTGTCGAGGACATCGGCGCGGGAGATGCTCAGATACGCCACCGATCCGACGATGGCGACGCCGAACACCGCGGTGACGACGGTCGGTCCCAGTCCGAGGCCGCCCAGGTTCTTGTCTTGCGTGAGATAGTCGCCGATCGACGCGCCGAGGGGGCGAGTGACAATGTAGGCGATCCAGAACGCGAGGACGGCATTGAGTCGTAGCCCGTAGTGCGCGGCGGTGACCACCGCGATGATCGCCGCGAACACAGATGCCGATGTCAGGTATCCCAGTGCGAGCTGCTCGGCGACCAGATCGCCCGCGGCGGTGCCCAACGCGAAGGTGAACAGGATCGCCAGCCAGTAGAACCCTTCACGGCGCCGGGTTCTGATGCTGTGGATCGACAGTGTTCCCTCGCTGATGTACCACGCTGCAAACGTCAGGATCAGGCCGGCAGCGAAGAACCCGGTGCTGATGGCCAGGGGCACACCGAAGTTGTCGGTGAGATTGTCGGTGATCAACGTGCCGGCGATGCTGATCAGGATGACCACCAGCCAGTAGACCCACGGCACGTACCGGCGCAGCGTGAACTGGTAGATCAGGGCCGCGGCCAGCACTACACCGACGACGACGGTGGTTCCGGTCAAGCCGAACCCGAGATCGACGTTGAGTGCATCGGCGGCCGTCTCTCCGACGGTGGTACCGAGGATCTTGATGACCCAGAACAAGAGCGTCACTTCGGGGACTTTGCTCGCCAACATGCGCGCGGTGGTCGTGGTCATGGTCGTGGACTCTGGCAGATCGTTCCTGAAGAGACGCTGAAGAGCAGATGCTTCTCACGAGGGGACACGGGACACTGACCTGATGCACTCGACCCTCGATCTGTTGCGACCACGTTCGTGGACCGTCCGCGTGCGCTCGGCGGTGGCATCGACAGTGGTTGTCGCCGTCTGCCTCGTCATCGCCGGCGGTGCGCTCCTCGGGGTCCTGTACAACTCGCTCGAGAACTCCGCTCGATCTGCTGCCGCTGCCCGCGGCCTGCAGGTCGCCGAACAGCTCGAATCCGACACCGCAGCGCAGATCGACGACTCGTTACTGGCCACGGACGGGCAGATCGGCATCATTCAGGTCATCGACGGATCGGGGACGGTACGAGCGCAGTCCCGAGGGGATGGCGCTGCGCCTGTCACGACCGAGCAGGTTGCCCCGGCCGCGACCCGTGATCTGGGCCGAGTGTCCTACGGTGAGGACGGCGACTTCTGGGTTACCGCACAGGGAGCCACATCGCCCTCCGGGCCGGTGACGGTGGTGGTCGGGGCCGACCGTGAACCGGTGGAAAACGTCGTGTCCACAGTGGCGATCCTGCTCACCGTCGTCGGTCCCATCGTGATCGCCCTGGTCGCGTTCGCGACGTACCGCCTCGTCGGTGCGGCATTGAGCCCGGTCGAACGGATCAGGTCCAGGGTGGCGTCGATTTCCAGTCGCCAACTCGACGAACGTATTCCCGTACCCGAAACCCGCGACGAGATCGCCCGCCTGGCACAGACGATGAACGCGATGCTCGAACGCTTGCAGGTCGGACAACGAGCGCAGCAACGCTTCGTCAGCGACGCATCCCACGAACTACGAAGTCCGTTGTCCACGATCACCGCAGCTCTCGAACTCGCATCGTCGCGGCCCGACCTTCTCGATGAGGCGATGATCGACGAGTCCTTGCTTCCGGAAGCGCGCCGAATGCGTCGACTGATCGAGGATCTGCTGCTTCTGGCACGGTCGGACGAGACCGGTCTGCCCGTCGCGGCGGTCGATGTCGATCTCGACGACCTGCTGTACGAGGAGGGCAAACGTATCGAGGCCGTGTCCGAGGTACTGGTGGAGTCGTCGATCGTGCCCGTTCGGGTGACCGGTGACCCCAGCGCGCTGGGCAGGGTGGTGCGCAACCTCGCCGACAACGCCGTCCGCCACGCCCGGACCCGCATCATTGTGTCCTGCGCCGAATCGGCAGGACACGCCATCATCCGGATCGACGACGACGGGCCGGGGATACCGCAGTCCGAGCGCGCGAAAGTGTTCGACCGTTTCGTGCGCCTGGACTCCTCACGAACACGTGATGAAGGCGGCACAGGGCTGGGACTGTCCATCGTCGCAGGCACTGTCGCCGCGCACGGAGGGACGGTGGCGGTGTCGCAGTCGCCGGCCGGCGGTGCCCGGTTCGAGATCCGCCTTCCGCTGAACCGCTGAGCGCGCGTTCTCAGCGGTTCTTCAACAAGCAGATGTCAGTCTCTGATCTGCCGCGCCGGCGGTGGCCCGCACGGGTGGGCATTTTCTGCGACTGGACAAGGACTCTCGATGACCGCTTCGGACGACCCGCCCACGACAGGCCGATCCGCGCTGCGGGTCGCGCGCAAACTTCCCCACATCACGGCATCGTTCTGGGTGGTGAAAATACTCGCCACCACCCTCGGCGAGACCGGCGGGGATCTGCTCGCTCAGACCCTGCACGTGGGGTACCTCGTCGCTACCGTCGTCTTCGCGGCACTGTTCCTGATCGCGGTGATCTTCCAGCTACGAGCCCGGCGCTACCACCCGGCCCTGTTCTGGACGGTCATCGCGTTGACCAGCACCGCGGGCACGACGTTGTCGGATCTTCTCAACCGCACAGGCGGACTGGGCTACACCGGCGGAGCGGTCCTGCTCACCACAGGTCTGGTGGTGGTGTTCCTACTGTGGTGGCGCAGCGGACAGACCCTCGACGTGGAGAACATCGCCACCGCACGCGGCGAAACTCTGTACTGGATCGCGATCTTGTTCTCCAACAGCCTCGGTACCTCGAGTGGCGACTTCCTCGCCGACAGTCTCGGATTGGGGTTCCGCACCAGCGCACTGATCCTGCTCGCGGTCATGATCGCGCTACTCGCAGCCCATTACCTGACCTCCGTCAATGGCATCGCCCTGTTCTGGATCGCGTTCGTTCTCACCCGCCCCCTCGGCGCTACCGGCGGCGACTTCCTGAGCAAGCCCACCGACCACGGCGGATTGGGATGGGGAACTCAATGGACCTCCGCTGTAGTGCTGACCGTGCTCGTCGGCTTCGTCGTCGCCGAGGCGATCCGTGTCCGCAACGGCCCTGTCGATACTCTCCCCGCCCCGACCCACCGACGGACCGGGGAACCGCAGAAAGCCAACGGCGAGCTCCTGCCCGACCCTGCGTGAGGGCCGCACGTTCCTTGCGCCGATCCTCTTACCCAACCCCCTATACGGGCGTTCTCCGTGCGGGCAGGCCGGTGCTGGGACAGCATGGGACCGGACAAGGCGGCCTCGGAGTCACCTGTGAAAGGACGTCATGTCGATGATCGACATACCTGTCCTCTACGGCCCGGTGCGCGCCGCCCTGCTCGGGCTCGGAGTGGTGGCATTGCTGGTGCTCGCGCTCGGCCGGGGGCGCCGCTGGTGGTGTCGCCGATTACCGGCAGCGTTGCTCATCGGGGCGGGAGTGTCAGCGATCCTGATGGTGTCGGTCGACGTTCTCTGGCGACCGTTCCCCGATCCTCTTCCGGTGGTTGCGGTGCTCTGGACCGGGCTCGGTGCAGCGGCGTTGGCGATGGCGTTGCTGCGTCCAGCGCGGGTGCGGATGAAGGTGCTGTCACTGGTTGCTGTGGCCTGTGTGGTGATCAGCGGCGCTGCACAGGTGAACAACCACTTCGGTGCATACCCGACCGTGCGGACCGCCCTCGGGCTGAACCTGGCCTCGCAAGTGGATTTCTCCCGGGTACCAGGAACGACACCGACGCTGACGAACGCGCAACCCGGAGTGCCACTGAGCCGCAATTGGTCACCGCCGACGTCGATGCCCAGCACAGGGATCGTGTCCACGGCGAGCATCCCGGGGCTGATGTCGGGATTCCGAGCTCGGGAAGCGTGGATCTACCTGCCACCGGCGTATCTCAGTGTTCCGCGCGCGCAGCTACCGGTGCTGGTCCTGGTCCCCGGGCAACCGGGAACACCGCGAGACTGGTTCGACGGCGGCAGATTGGATGCCGTACTGGACTCCTACGCCGCCGCGAACGCCGGTCTCGCCCCCGTCGTCGTGGTGGCCGATCCACTCGGCAGCAGGCTCGCTCAGACCCTCTGCGTGGACTCTCCTGCCGGTCACGCCTTCACCTACCTGTCCGTGGACGTCCCCGCCTGGATCCGCTCCACACTCCAGATCGATCCCGACCCTCGCCACTGGGCTGTGGGCGGTATGTCGGCCGGAGGAACGTGCGCACTGCAGCTCGCCGTCAACGCCCCGGCCGTGTATCCCACGTTCCTCGATATTTCCGGGCAGGACGAACCGACAGTGGGAACCCGTCGACAGACGGTGGACCAGTTCTTCGGCGGTGACCCCGTCGCCTTCGCCGCGGTGAACCCCCTCGACGTCCTCGCGCGCACACGATTGCCCGACACCGCCGGAACCATCGTCGCCGGTAGCACGGACCGGACGTACGGCCCGCAGGCACAACGAGTACTGGCCGCGACCACCGCTGCCGGGGTGGACGTGCGCTACCTCGAACTCCCGGGAGGACACAGCTGGAGCGTGTGGGGACCGGGGCTCTCGCAGTCGTTGCCGTGGCTGGGAACCCGGTTGGGATTGACGCCATGACCCGGCGCTGGCCCCTGGACCGGATGGACTCGACGGGCGGCGAGTACCACAGGGCGGCGAAAAGATTCGGAGATCTTGTAGGACCCGGGCGAGCTGTCGGCTCGCGATGCGATCGGAACCGCGCGAGGACCACTCGTGCGCGGTCCGCAACGAGGAGGACCTGAGATCGTGAAGCACTCGATACCACACAGCACCCGGGTAAAGGAGCGCGCGGTGAACTTCACCGCCGCCGCCAGATCCGCCGTACGAGCGTTACCCCGGTACACAGCCTCGGCAGGAGCGTTCCTGCGCGAGAACATAGTTCGTGCGCCGGCGAGCGCACTGTTCGTCCTCGTGATGTGGGCGGCGGCGATCGCGACGTCGAGTGTCGGGCACGGCCCGAGCCCATCGGTGTTGGCTCAGGTCGGTGTCGGGACCGAGTCACTGCGGCAGGGCCGAGTGTGGACACTGCTCTCGGCCGGTCTGTGGTCGCCGAGCCTGACCGGGTATCTGCTTGCGACGCTTCTGGTGCTGCTCGTCGCTGCACCGCTCGAGAAGCGACTCCGAACGCCGCGATGGGTGGCGGCCGCGGTGCTGACACAACTGGGTGGAACGGCCGGCGGGGTGCTGTTCACCTCGATCACCGAGCGTATCGGCCTGCGATGGGCCTCGACGTTGCACAGTGGTGTCGCGGTAAGTCCGACCACGTGGATCGTCGGGGTGCTCATGGCGTCGACGGTGTCGATGAGCACGTTGTGGCGGTGGCGGGTGCGGGTGGTGACGGTGACGTTGTTGATCACCCTGGTGCTCTTCGGTGGTCACCTGCAAGACGTCATCCGGCTCGTGGCGGCAGCGATCGGGTTGAGCGTCGGCCCGCTGCTGCTCGGTCGGCCGACGCGGCGTCAACCGATGGTGGGAACGCAACGAGAGGGTCGTCTGCTCATTGCACTCGTGGTCGCGGCCAGCGCAATCGGTCCGATCCTGGCCGCACTCTCCCCGAATGCGATCGGCCCGTTCGCCGGGTTGAAAGATGTCTTCGGCGGATCCGAGGCCACAGTGGGCGATATCCGCGCACTGTGCGCGGCAGGAGGGGATCCCCAAGAATGCAGGGAAGGGCTTGCTGCACTGAGGCTTTCCGGGATCGGCCCCACACTGTTGGCGATCATGCCGACGGTGTTCGTCCTGGCGGTAGCGGACGGGCTCCGGCGTGGTCGGCGCGGTGCCTGGTGGACCGCCGTAATCGCTCAGGCGGTGCTGATCGGGTTGGCCGTGCTCAACGTGGTGCTGCGCTACATCGACAGTGTCACACCGGGTTCGGTGTTCTACGGCCTGGACGAGACATCGCAGATCGCGAGATCGGCGATACCGGTACTGACTCCGATCGTCATTGTGGCGTTGTTGCTGTGGTCGCGTGGATTGTTCGATGCTGCCGCGCCGTCGGGAACGTACCGCCGGTTCGGGTACGCGGCGGCGGTGACAGTGGCAACCCTGTTCGTGGTCTTCGTCGGTGCCGGCTGGCTTGCACGGGCAGGGTTCGACCCGGTGGCCACACCGACCGCGCTCATCGCCGAATTTCCCAACCGTCTCATCCCACCGGTGGACCTGCAGTGGCTCGACCCACGCCTACTACCCACGAACACGCCAGCGACGCTGCTCTTCGAGTGGACAGGAGTGGTGTTCTGGCTCGTGCAGACCGTCGCCATGTTCCGAACCTTCACCAAACCCGCCTACACAGTCGACTCCGGTGATGTCGTCCGCGCCCGCGAAATCCTGCGGTCCTTCGGCGGGGGATCACTGTCGTGGATGACCACGTGGCCGGGGAACCAGTACTGGTTCGACGACTCGGGCACGGGCTTCATCGCATATCGGGTGATCGGCCGTGTCGCTGTCACCACCGGCAGCCCGGTGTGTCCCCCGGGCGATCTGCGCGCAACGCTGCTCGGATTCGCGGACTTCTGCGTCGGGAACGGCTGGACACCGTGCCTGTATTCGGTGTCGGGCGAGGTTCGTTCGGTCACCGACACGCTCGGGTGGTCGAGTGTGCAGGTCGCCCAGGAGGCGGTCCTGAACTTGTCGACCCTGGCGTTCACCGGGAAGAAGTTTCAGGACGTGCGTACAGCACTCAACCGCGCCGGGAAAGCTGCTGTGCACGCCGAATGGCTCTCCTACCCGGACGCACCCTTCGCGATCACCGACCAGATCGCGGCCATCTCCGAAGAATGGATGACCGACAAAGGCATGCCCGAGATGGGGTTCACCCTCGGTGGACTCAACGAACTCGACGACCGCGATGTCCGCTGCCTCATTGCCGTGGACGAGCACCGCACGGTGCACGCTGTCACCTCCTGGATGCCCGTCTATCGCGACGGCATCGTGGTGGGGTGGACGATGGACTTCATGCGCCGACGCGCCGACGGTTTCCGGCCGGCCATCGAGTTCTTGATCGCTTCGGCTGCGATGATGGTCAAAGACGAAGGCGCACAGTTCCTCAGCCTTTCCGGTGCTCCGCTGGCACATGCGGTGACTGCTGCATCATCGGATTCACCGGCCACAGGGGTGATGGATCGATCCCTGGACCTGCTCGGGCGAACTCTCGAACCGGTGTACGGCTTTCGATCACTGCTCGCGTTCAAATCCAAATTCCAACCCGAATACAGCCCGATGTACATGGCGTTCCCCGATCCAGCAGCGTTGGCGAGCATCGGCAGTGCAATCACCAAGGCGTATCTGCCGGAGCTGTCCACAAGGCAAAGTGTTCGCCTGGTGACCGCATTGCTTCGGCGATCCTGAGGTGTGTCGCCGTCGCCACCACCTGCATCCACCACGGCAACGGCCGCGACATCCGGCACACCGCATCCGCAGGATGCTCGGCTAGGCACACCGAACGCAGAGATCGCGTCGGTTCACGGAATCGACCGAGTCATCCTGTGGCCCCGGTTCCTCTGACAGTCTCGTGTCGAGACGGCTCTACGGTGTCGTTCGGTCCGGTGAGTGCAACGACAACGCTATCCGTGGGCACAATTCGACGGCCTTGCGTGCATCACCCAGTGATCTCGATCGCACAACAGGCGCAGGGCTCGCTGAAAGCGGATATCCCCACTCGTCGCGGGAGAGGATCTCGGGGAGCAATTCGGTGCACAGGCCCCGGCCGTCGCAGCGCGTCCAGTCGATGTGAAGCTGCATGTCGGATGTTCGGTCGGTTCTCATCGGTTTCCCCAGAGAGCTCTCGCTTCGCAGTGGCCGGTGCTGTGCAGGCGCACGTCGTCGGCGAATGCGGTCAAGGCCGACCGGACGAGCCGTACGGTTCCGTCGGGATGGTGGCATGCACCGCGCCCGTCGACGAGCCCGGCATAGCGGCGGATCTCGTTCAGCGTCTGTTCACCGGGACGGTGGTAGGCGAGGTCGCCGAACACCGATGCCAGCCGGGGGAGCCCGTTCAGGCAAGGCCCGCATTGACCGGCGCTTTCCCGTGCAAGGTAGTCGACGATGTCGGCCGTGGCACGAAGACCGCAGGTGTCGACTGCAAGCGCGTGTACCACTCCCGCTCCCGGACTTGCGCCTATCGCGGCGAGTGATTCTTTCGAGAGGCGTCGCCCTGCGAGGTCCGCTCGGTTGATCCAGGTTCCGTGATAACCGCCGACCAGGACAGCGCGAGTGTGGTCTATGTCTGCTCGTCCGATATCGCCGACAACCCACTCGAGTCGGCTTCCGATCGGTACCTCGACAACGCCGGGGTTGTGCACCGCACCGGACAACGTCACGAGCATCGTTCCAGGTTCGCTGGCAGTTCCGGACGCTCGGAACCAGTCGACGCCGAATCGCGCAATGGTGGCGACGTGCGCGAGAGTCTCGACATTGTGCACGAGAGTCGGGCGCCCCTTCACTCCCGATTTCGATGACGATGTCAGCGAGGATCGCGGAATCGGCGGCTTCCCCTCGACCGCCGCGATCAGAGCCGTTTTCTCCCCGGATACGAAGCGTCCGGCGGACGCGACGACATGGACATCGGTGCGATCCCAACGACTGTGTCGCCGTTCGGCGATGGCGTTGCGCAACCGTTCGGCATGCGAGGCGGGTACGACCAGGAATGCATCCGTGGCGCGCACTGCGGCCGCGGCAATCGAGAGGCCGTCGAGAACGAGATGCGGTGAATCGGACAGTAGGACAGCGTCTTTGCTGCTCAGCGGTTCGCCCTCGGATCCGTTCGCGATCATTACCGGGCGGCGACCGGTGATGGCGGCCATCTTCGCCCCGGCCGAAAAACCTGCGCCACCGCGCCCGGCCAGGCCGGAACGTGAGACAGCCGCGATGACCGAATCATCGCCCGCAGGCACCGGCCCGAACATGTGCGCATGTCGGTCGAGGTCGAACGCGGCACCGGACAAAATGTGAGTGAGGCTCGAGGTCGTCATCGCTGTGCTCCTGCTCGGGTGTGGTGAAATTCGAGGAAGTCGTGGCGGAGTCGGAACGTCGTCGCGGCTGTCACCAGTGCCGCGCACACTGCAGCAATGGAGAGGAACCATGCGTGTCCGACGTCGGTTCCGTTGCCCAGGGCATGGGCGAGGGCAATCGGCCACAGGGCGTACGTCGACCAGTGGACGACTCGAAATGTTTTGTGCCCCAGTCGGTGCTTCAGTAGAGCGGTGGCGACGACGACGATGATCAGATCCACGGCGAGGGTGCCGAGGCCGAGCCAGAACGGCCGGTACTGCCCGAGAAACGGGACCACCGAGTCGATGACGTTCAGCTGTGCGTAGGGATCGAAGAACAGTGAACCGACGTGGATCGCGATGAGCAGCGACCCCAACAGGGACGTGTTCTTGTGGAGTTCCACGACGCCGAATCGTGGGAGCGTCAGGATCGGTCTCCCCGATCGCGTCACCATTCCCGATGCCATGGAGAGGGTGAGTAGCACCAACGCCGCGATGCCTGTTCCCCGTCCGAGTGCCCACAATGCCTGATCCATCAGTGCTCCTCGGTGATCGGATGTCCGATGTGGGCACTGTTATGGGGCCATCCGGGTGTCAGTGTCGTGTCGCCGTCGGCGTCGATCATTCGGGCGGGAAGGCCGTTGTCTGTCAGCCATCGAACGGCCGACGGGCCTTTCACGATGGCGGCGGTACTGGCCGTGTTTGCCAGAAAGCAGCTCTGTGCGACGACGGTGACTGTGCACCAGTATGGGTCGGCAGGAACTAAGAGTTGCGGGTCGAGGATGTGGTGAGCAGTCTTTCCGCCTTTCGACCATCGCCTCCGCAGGGTGCTCGACGTGGCAACTCCGACGCCCGATCCGATGGTGATCGTCGTCGATGGTTGGTTGTCGCCGTCGGACACTCGAATATGCCATCCCGTGCTCGGTTGCGGACCGCTCGTCGAGATGTCACCTCCGAGAGAGACGAGAACTCCGCAGCCGAGTTCGGACGCGACGAGTGCCGCGCAGCGGTCGGCTGCCAGCGCTTTCGCGGTCGCTCCCAGGTCCAGTACAACGCCCTCCGGAACCGTGAGCACGCCGTCGTGCAGGGTCACCATCGTCCAGTCGGCGCGGCGTACGAACGACACGGGTGTGGAGGAACCCTCGGATGGTGGTTCGAGCAGTGAGAAGTCCCGGTCGTAGCCCAGCTCGATCATCGCCGAGCCGAGCGTCGGGTCCACTGCACCGTCGGTGAATTCGGCTGCCTGTAGCGACGCGTGCACGAAGTCGGCGAGTACGGCACCGACGGGGGCGGGCCGGATATGTGAGCCGGCCAGGTTCATGACATCGGAATCGGGCCGGAACCTGCTGCATGCGCGATCGACCGCGTCGAGTTCGCTGCGCACCATCGATTCCGCAGCCTCGAGCGACATCGGGTCGGTCACGACGAGATGAGCGTCGGTGCTCCATATCTGCCAACGGGACTCGGCTACCGAGTCATTGTCGGCGACAGTACTCATGAGCCGTGGGTGGTGCTGTGTGGTGTTCCGGATCCCGACGAGACACGTGGCGAGGTGCCGAATGGGTTCGTGGTGGTGCTGGTTCCGTTGGCTGATTGCTTAGTCGAGGTCGTATCCGAGACAGTCGCTGCGTTGGCTGTACCGGTGTTCTGGGTATCGAAGAATGCCAGGGTCGAGGTTCCGATCACGACGGCGACCCCGATTCCTGCCACTGCCGCAGTGGCGATACGCGTTCTACGAAAGCCGGATTCCGGTGTAGTCATGCGAGGCCTTTCCGATATCGGCCCGCGTGGTCGAGGGCCTCGAGATCCAGAGTGTGCGAGTTTGCTGGGAAGACGCTGTGCGTGCGCTGCAACTCGGGTACGAACTTTCCTGGACGATCGATCGCGAACCTTGTGTGTTCTGCGGAGGTCGACCAGTCGATGGACTTGGCTTCATAGTGCCCACAGGGTGCTGAAAGAGCGCTGAGAGTGGTCCGACCCAGCGCCGTTCTAGCCCATCCCGTTCATCCTCAAGGGACCTTCAGCAACACGCGAGTAAGGCTTCTTATAGGGGGTTTGGTGGTATCTCGGTCGGCCGCTCTTCGCTGCGTCGATGCGCGGCCTCGGTGACGACGCTAATCTGGATACTACCGATCATGTAGTAGTTGATGAACTGTTCTGAGAGGGTTCACATGGGCGACGACGTGTTGGCGTTGACGACACCACAGCTCGATATCTGGCATGCCCAGCAGCTGTCGCCGGACATCCCCTTCGTGATCGCCTACTATGTCGAATTGACCGGCAGCGTCGATGTCGATGCGCTGCTGAGCAGTGGCCTGCGGGCCCACACCGAGTATTCGTCGGCTCCGATGCGCATTGTCGATGCCGCCGGTCGTCCCAGTCAGACCTTCGCTGGCAGCGTCCGTGATGCGGCTCAGACGGTCGACCTTCGCGGCGTCGAGCATCCACGGGAGGCTGCCCTGCAGTGGATGGAGCGGGACTGCCGAAGCCCGTTCCCACTCGACGGCTGCTTGGTCCGGCTCCGGCTCTTCCGCCTGTCCGACGATCATGTCCTGTGGTACACCTGCGCCCACCACATCTCGCTGGATGGATACGCCTCGGTCCGAGTACTCGAGCGCGGCGCAGCGATCTACACCGCCGTGATGGCCGGCGAAGAACCAGCGCCCCACGATGCGACGTCACCGGCGGCGTTCGTGGAGGAAGACCGACAGTATCAAGGGTCGGCGCGGGCACGACGAGACCGTGACTTCTGGCGCGCATCGGCACTCGAACACTCCCGTACCGGGGTGTTGTCGCTCGCGGGCAGTGCTGCACCGCAACCGATGTCGATGACCGCAGGCGGTGTCGCCGCATCGAGCCAGCACGCTGTCCTCACGCCGCTCGCTGGCCGCACGACGTCGAGCGTTGTCATCGCAGCATTCGCAGTGTTTGTTGCCCGCATGACCGACTCGACCGACGTGCGACTGTCCCTCCCGGTGTCCGCTCGCTCCACTGCGCTGCTACGGCGCGGCGGATCGACTACCTCGAACGTTGTGCCCCTGGACCTGCCAGGCATTGGACGCACGACCGTCGGCGGTGCCATCAAACTGACCGAGACAGCCCTCGGCACGGTACTGCGCCACCAACGATCCAGGCCCGGCACATCGTCCACCTCACCCGGTGAATCACCCCTCTCGGCAGCATCTTTCGGACCCACGGTCAACGTGATGATGTTCGCAAACAGTGTCCGCCTGGGCGGTGTCGACGGGCAGATCCACATCTTGACCACTGGACCGGTGGCCGACCTTGCCGTCGACATCTACCCCGGCCGCACCGGCCAGGGCCCCCGCATCGACTTCGAGGCCAACCCAGCCGTCTATCCCGCCGGCGATCTCGCCCTCCACCACAAACGGTTTCTTCATCTCCTCGACGGATTCGCAGACCCGAACGTCACCGATACCGCCGTCTGCGACCTCGAGTTGTTCCTGCCGGACGAACCACCCACCGCATCGACCGGGGCCGCAGCGACTTCGAGCATGACTCTGATCGACGCATTCGACGCTGCGGTGCGGAACGCGGGAGAGCGGACTGCGGTCGACGACGGAGACACAGTATTGACATATCTCGAACTGAACGAGCGTGTCGACGACCTGGCGGGGAGGTTGACAGAGCGGGGGGCCGGACCGGAAGCTGCAATCGCAGTGTGTATATCACGATCCATCGCGTCAGTCATCGCGTTCTGGGCGGTCGCTCGCGTGGGTGCGGTCTACGTGCCGATCGACCCGAAACTGCCCGATAGCCGGGCCGACTACATCCTGCGGGACAGCCGCGCTGTCCTCGGGCTCAGGTCGAGTGCAGAACCCGCCTGGACGGGCGGCGGAATCGACTGGCTCGACATCGGCGTCGCCGGCAGCGACGAAACCCGGCGTCGACCGGCGACGCGCAAGGCTTCGCTATCGAATGCGGCGTACGTGATCTACACCTCGGGTTCGACCGGTGAGCCGAAAGGCGTCGTCGTCACCCACGAGGGCATCGGAGCATTGGTGCAGCAGATCGAGGTGAGCTATGGTCTCGATGCCTCGTCGAGAGTCTGCCATCTCACCTCGCCAGGATTCGACACCGCCATCGTCGAACACCTTGCATCAGCGGCAGCAGGGGCGACCCTGGTCATCGCCCCGCCGCAGGCATACGCGGGCCCCGAGCTGACGCAACTGCTCGCGCGCCGCCACCTCACGCATCTGCTGATCACGCCATCTGCGTTGGTGACACTGGGTTACTCCGACCTCACCGACATCGAGACGATCATCATCGGAGGCGAATCGGCACCGCGAGACGTCGTCGCCGCATGGTCCCCAGGGCGTCGGTTACTCAACGCGTATGGCCCCACCGAAACCACATGCAGCGTCACCATGACCGATGCCCTGGTCGCCGGAGAGGCAATCGGTATCGGAACCGCCATGGTGGGAACTGAAATCCACCTCCTCGACCGGACCCTGCGACCGGTTCCGACCGGGGCGGTCGGTGAGGTCTACATAGCGACCACCGGAATCGCACGGGGATACGGCAACCGGGCCGCCGCCACCGCATCGAGATTCGTGGCAGACCCGCTCGGCGGAGCCGGTCGACGACTGTTTCGCAGCGGCGACATGGCACGAGCGAGATCCGACGGCTCCCTGGCGTTCGTCGGAAGGACCGACGACCAAGTCAAGATCCGTGGCAATCGCATCGAACTCGGTGAAATCGATGCCGCACTCCGGACGCACCCCCGAGTCACGGCGGCTGCATCCACCACCCGCCGTACCCACAGTGGTGACCTACGCATCGACGGATACATCGTCTGCGACGGAGCGCAGCCGCTCGATCCGCAGGAGGTTCGAGGTTTTCTCGCGAACATACTTCCGGGATCTGCAGTTCCCGCGACCATCACGGTGCTCGAGTCGATACCGCTGACCGTCAACCGCAAACTCGACCGAACTGCGCTACCGGAGCCGAAGCGCGACGTCGCAATCGGTGTGGACACAGAACCCGGGAGCTGTACAGAAGATGCTGTTGCGCGGGCATTCAAGGATGTTCTCGGCCTTACGGTCATCGACATGCATGCATCGTTCTTCGCCCTGGGCGGCGACTCCCTCACTGCAACCGGAGTGATCGCACGCCTGAACACCGAACTCGGTGTCGACATCGGGATACGAGACCTGGTGGATGCAGGATCGGTACGGGCACTCTCGACATTTATCGAGGCGCATCCAGCCGATCGGCCCCGCCCAGGGCGTCCGGTGCCGGGCGCAGCGGAGAGCATTGCGGTGATCCCACTGGCACCGCAGCAAATGCACATCGACCGCGCAGCACAGCTGCCGCTGTACAACCTTCCGTTCGCCGCGGAGATCACCGGACCGTTCGACACCTCCGCGGCCGAAGCAGCCTTCGTCGATGTGCTCGTCAGACATCGGAGCTTGCGCACCATCTACCCGGATTCACCGTGGGGTCCGCGGCAAGTCGTTGTCGACGATCCAGCGCGGTTGCAGTCCGTTCTCGGTATCACTGCGTTCGATCCGCGCGCGGTCGACGAGGTCCTCGCCGCAGCGTTCGATGTTCGCGGTGAGCTTCCGATTCGGGCGACGCTGTTCGAGAAGGCACCGGGCATCCACCTTGTTGTGTGCTCGGTGCACCACATCGCAGCAGACGGTTGGTCCCTCCGCCTACTGGCCCAGGATTTCACTGTCGCCTACCGAGCTCGTGCATCGGGACGCGCACCGGGCTGGCCGAAGATGCCGCTGCAGTACACCGACTTCAGCATTTGGGCAGCGCAGCGCCCGGGGTCGCCGGATCTCGACTTCTGGAGCCGAGAATTCGAAGGCCTCGCTTTCGATACTGCTGTCGAGACCGACCGACCCAGATCCTCGTCCTGGGACGTCACCGGCGACAGAATCGACCTGCAGCTGGCCGTCGACATCACCGACGGGCTCGATCGGGTCGCCCGCGCCAATGAAACCGGCCGGTTCACCGTTCTGCGGGCCGGTCTCCTGGTGCTTCTCGCCCGTGCTACCGGCACGAGCGATCTCGTCATCGGGACGCCGATCGCCGGTCGCAGAGATCCGGAGCTGGAAACGATCGTCGGTACGTTCGTCAATACTGTTGCGATCCGATCCGATATCGCCGCAGCGGCGACGTTCGAGGACGTCATCGCCATTGCGCATGCCAGCAAAGTACGGGCACTGGATCATTCGGATGTCCCTTTCGAGACGGTCGCGGCACATATCGACCCAGGACCGCATCTCGGGCGACATCCACTCTTTCAGGTTGCGCTCTCGTTGGATGTGTTCACCGACTCGCACTTCGATATCGGCGCCACGCACGTCGACATCACGCCCCGACCGTTGGACATCGCGAAATGTGATCTGCATTTTCACCTCGTCGAGCGACGCGACGCCGTCGGCCGGACGATCGGGATGGACGTTGGAATCGTCTACCCCACAGCATTGTTCGATCGAGGCACGGTGCAATCGTTGGGGGAACTCTACGAGCAAATTCTTCGACGAATGATCACCGGCCCGGGAGAGCCGTGGTCGACAGCAGCTTCAATACTACAACTCGTGTAGTATTTAGTGGTGGCCGTGTGGTGTGCACGCCCAGACAACAGGAGATCCGTGTGTCGACGATCAATGGCCTGCCCGCTCATGTGCTGCTGGTGCACTTCATCGTGGTGCTCGCCCCGCTCACCGCATTGCTCGCCATCGTGTCGAGTATCTGGGCTCCGGTGCGCCGCAGGCTCGTCTGGTTGATCGTGGTGCTCGCGGTCCTCACACTTGCCTTGACGCCGTTGACCACCGATGCGGGGGAATGGCTCGAGAAGCGAGTTCCGGAGGGGGCCTCGGTGCAGACGCACGCCGAACTCGGCGACTCGATGCTCTACTTCGCACTGGGACTGGCTCTTGTCGCAGCCCTGCTCGTGGCGCAGCACATTCGGGATCGCCGCGGGACGCGGCCGGTCCGGTGGCAATCGATCGCTGTCGCTGTACTCGCTGTCGTGGTCGGAGTGGCCACGATGGTGCAGGTGTATCGGATCGGAGAGTCCGGGGCACGCGCGGCGTGGGAGGACGCAGTGTCCTCCGCGCCCGCACCAGTCGATCCTGTTAAGTGACGACGAAGGGCCGACAGTTACCCTTTCGGAGAACACTGATCGGTACTGACCTGAACAGGAGTCGAACATGGCAGATCCAGTGTCCGGTGGACACGAGGCCGAACCCCACGGCGATGTCGGGGGACGCTTGAACTGGCTCCGTGCGGGAGTTCTGGGGGCCAACGACGGCATCGTCTCCGTTGCCGGATTGGTGGTGGGAGTCGCGGCCGCAACCGCAGAACGCGGACCTGTGCTCACGGCCGGTACCGCAGGCCTTGTCGCCGGGGCGGTGTCGATGGCACTGGGGGAATACGTTTCGGTGAGCACTCAGCGCGACACCGAACGATCCTTACTCGACAAAGAACGCCGAGAACTGGACGAAGAACCCGAACAGGAGCTCGCAGAGCTCATGGCGATGTACGAGGACAAAGGTTTGTCACCGGAGACTGCCCGCATCGTTGCAGAAGAACTGACCGCCCAGGACCCGTTCTCAGCTCACGTCGATATCGAACTGGGAATAGATCCGGACGCGTTGACGAGCCCGTGGCAGGCCGCTCTCTCATCGGCGATCGCGTTCGTCACTGGTGCACTACTACCGCTTCTTGCGATCGTGCTGCTTCCGGCGCCGATTCGAATCGCTGTGACGTTCGCGGTGGTCGTTGTAGCTCTGGCCGCGACCGGAACGATCAGCGCATGGCTCGGGGGAGCCCCGCGCCGGCCCGCGGTGACGCGAATAGTGACCGGCGGGGCAATCGCCATGATCATCACCTACGGCATCGGGCAGCTGGCCGGCGTCGCGGGAATCTGACGTACGCCTTCCGGTGGGGGGGAGTTCCTCAACGAAAGACAGAGGTCGGGTTCTCGCCGACTTCCGGAACGATCACGTCCTGCGCTACGTCGAACAATCCCAGTGAGATCGCCGCAAAAGCCGTGATCGACACCAGTGCGGCGATCACGACCGAACGGCGTGGAGGCGGAGGCGGAGGCGCGGTCAGAGCGCGGACACGGCGTACGACGTCGCCGCCGGTGCTTGACAACGAAGTCGAGTGCCGCGCTAGGTGGGCGCGGAGCAATACCGTCTTGGCCAGGGCCGACATGGTTGCATGTCGGTCGTATCGCGCAGCCCACTCGTCTGCGTGGCGTTCGGCCGCGTGGCGGACGTGGCCGACGACGGGGCGAAGCAGCGGGTCGAACTGTGCTGCGAGCTCGACCGTCTGCGTGAAGAAGGTGTGCCGGAAGCGAAGGTGCGCGCGTTCGTGCTCGATCACCGCAGTGAGTTCGGCATCCGACAGGGCCGCGACGAGCGCTGTCGTGATCACCACTGCGCCGCCACCGGAGGCGACGGCGAAGGCGTCGGGCTCGGTCGATTCGACGAGGACGGTTCCGCCGCGTACGTCGGCCTCGGCTGCGAACTTCGCAGCATCTCGTGAGCTGGCGACGACGCGAGCGATGTGTCCGGCGGCTAGTGCGAGCCTGTAGACGACCCACCCGATCATCCCGAAGCCGGCGGCAATTGCAATGGCAGGTGGTGAGGCGATCAGTACCGATGCCAGCGCCGTCGTGGACGCTGCGACAGAGAAGGCCGTGACTGCCACCAGGACAGGGATGACCGTCACCGTTGCCAGCGGTGCTGCATCGTCGTCGACCGGGCCGCAGTATGTTCTCAACGCGACCGACATGATCCACGGCAACGCGGCAACGACGAGCAACAGAATCATGTTCGGTGGTCCGAGTTCCGTGCGGAACCTTCCGAGAGCAGCTTTCGGAGGACGGATTCGTCTTCCGGATCGAGGGAGGCAACGAAGTTGGCGAGAACGTCGGCTCGTTCAGCTCGCGTATCGAGTTCGGTCCGCATCCGCATCGCTGCTCGTAAGGCCGGTAGCTCGTCGACGGGAGCGCGGAGGGTGTAGACGTACGATCGTCCGCGTCGTTCTCGGTCGACGAGCCTCTTTCCGTGTAGTCGCCCCAGCGCCGTCATCACTGTCGTATGCGCAAGATCGGATCCGAGTAGCTCCCGAGCTTCTGACACCGCCAACTGATGATGCTCACCGAGCAATCGAAGGATCGACTCCTCCAACTGTCCGGATTCTCTGCGCACGGCTTCGACCTCACTTTTCGGCTGTCGTTCAAGGATATGCCACCGAAAACGACCCTGGGGCCAGCTGGTACGCACCTACAGAGTCGACGCACGTCCCGACCGCCGTCGTGCTGAGCCCGCATCCGGTCCTGGGGTTCGACTGTCTGGGGATGACGCAGCTGCGTGCTTGTCGGACGGCTGCGTCTCCGGCTCCGTAGTCGTACACATCTCTCGGCATCTCGACGGGATCCGCACGTCATTCACCGCCTGGTCGGTGGCGCGGCGAGAAGGACGCGGATCTGTCCGTCGAGATCTACAGCCGAGCACGAGGGAACGCGCCGACGGTGGCAGCAGCGAACTTCGGTACGCACAAAGAAAGTCCCTGCATGAGTGGTCGATACAGGGATTCGGATGTCTTTCGATCCGCCGACAGGCGTGCGTCGACCGGGCTCCTTGTCGCGCTCGCCAGGTCACCAAATCTGTGTATTCCTACAAAAGTCCGCGACGATGCGCGTTCGAGTGTGAAGTCGGGGCGTGCAGCGATTCGGGCCACCGATGTCGATGCCAGGTCGATGGATACACGTTAATCGCCGGGAACGTCGACACGACTTCGACTGCACCGCTCCGGTGACCTGTATTCGCCCCTGACAGCAGCCGCTCGCCCTGTCGAAATATACGGGGAGGGGGTATGGTGCAAGCCATCCCGTCATATACCCCCTGGGGGTATGTTACCAAGAATGCAAACGAAGGGGCATCGTGATAACCACGAACTACCGAGTCACCGGCATGACGTGCGGGCACTGCGAAGCATCGGTACGCGAAGAAGTCAGCGCCGTCGTCGGGGTCGACACGGTCGAAGTATCTGCAGCTGCGGGAACGCTGACGGTGACCAGTACCGACGAGCCCGACCACGTTCGGGTCATCGCCGCCGTCCACGAGGCCGGATACACAGCCGAACCGCAACCCGCGGATTCACGCACCGCGTAGCCGTTCGACCTTGTTTCGAGAGAAGGATCTACCGCGATGAACAACCACACACAGTCCGACGCTGGCGGAGCCGAGACGGCGGACACTCAACCGGGCCACGATGCATCCGGACACAGCGCAGCCCACTCCGCACACGGCGAGAAGGAACACGAGGGCCATACCGGGCACGGTGGCCATGCCGGTCACGGCGACCACGTCGGAATGTTCCGTCGCCTGTTCTGGAGCATGCTGGTCCTCGCCGTCCCGGTGATCGTCGCCTCCGAGATGTTCGCGATGCTCCTCGGATACTCATTGCCCGACGCAGCGTGGATCGCCTGGATCTCACCGGTACTCGGCACCGTGATGTACGCCTGGGGCGGTTCCCCGTTCCTCACCGGCGCAATCGGCGAAATCCGTTCACGTGCACCGGGAATGATGCTGCTCATCGCCCTCGCGATCACCGTCGCATTCGCCTCGTCGATGGGAGCGAGCCTCGGCCTGCTCGATCACCAGCTCGACTTCTGGTGGGAACTGGCCCTGCTGATCGTGATCATGCTGCTCGGGCACTGGATCGAAATGCGATCCCTCGCGCAGACCACCTCCGCCTTGGACTCACTGGCCGCACTGCTCCCGGACACCGCCGAACGCGTCGACGGCGACGACGTGGTGCCGGTGTCCCCATCCGAGCTGCAGCTCGGTGATGTCGTTGTCGTCCGCCCCGGCGGCCGAGTACCCGCGGACGGCACCATCGTCTCCGGATCGGCGAGCATCGACGAATCGATGATCACCGGCGAATCACGCACGATCCGCCGCAGCGACGGCGACCAGGTCGTCGCCGGCACGGTCGCCACCGACTCAGGTCTCCGCATCCAGGTCACCGCGGTCGGCGACGATACTGCCCTCGCCGGCATCGGCCGCCTGGTCGCCGACGCCCAGAACTCGACCTCGCGTGCTCAGCGCATCGCCGACACCGCCGCCGGCTGGCTGTTCTGGTTCGCAGCCGGATCCGCGATCATCACCGCCGCCGTGTGGACTCTGGTCGGGATGCCCGACGACGCCGTCATCCGCACCATCACCGTGCTGGTCATCGCCTGCCCGCACGCACTCGGACTCGCTATCCCGTTGGTGGTCTCCATCGCCACCGAACGCGCCGCCCGCGGCGGTGTACTCGTCAAGGACCGGCTCGCACTCGAAACCATGCGCACGGTGGATACCGTGTTATTCGACAAGACCGGCACCCTCACCAAAGGCGAACCCACCGTCACCGCGATCGAGGTGACCGACGGGCGCACCGCCGCCGACGTTCTCTCACTCGCTGCTGCCGCGGAAGCGGACTCCGAACATCCCCTGGCTCGCGCCATTGTCGAGGCCGCACGAGCACGGAACCTGACGGTCCCGGTGGCCGCCGACTTCCAGTCGTCCCCCGCTGTCGGGGTCGCAGCCGACGTCGACGGCCTCCGGATCCAGGTCGGCGGGCCAGCGCTGCTCGAGCAAGAGCGCGGATCCGAACTCGCTGTCGCCGATCGGTGGCGCGGGGACGGGGCGATCATCCTGCACGTCCTCGCCGGCGGTGCCGTGATCGGAGCACTCGCGCTCGCCGACGAGATCCGGCCCGAATCCCGCACCGCGATCGACGCGCTCCACGCGCGCGGAATCGCGGTCGTGATGATCACCGGCGACGCCGATGCCGTCGCGAAGTCCGTCGCCACCGAGCTCGGTGTGGACCGCTACTTCGCCGGGGTGAAACCGGAAGACAAGTCCCACACCGTCGCCGAACTCCAGAGCGAAGGACGCACCGTGGCGATGGTCGGCGACGGAGTCAACGACGCACCGGCTCTTGCGCAGGCCGATGTCGGCATCGCGATCGGGGCGGGTACCGACGTCGCGATCGCATCGGCCGGAGTGATCCTCGCCAGCGACGACCCGCGGTCGGTGTTGTCGGTGATCGAACTCTCGCGGGCCTCGTACCGGAAGATGAAGCAGAACCTCTGGTGGGCTGCGGGATACAACCTGATCTCCGTCCCGCTCGCGGCGGGGGTTCTGGCACCGGTCGGGTTCGTACTCCCCATGTCGATCGGCGCGATCCTGATGTCGCTGTCGACGATCATCGTCGCCGCGAACGCACAATTACTGCGTCGCCTCGACCTCGCACCCGACGCCATCGCCGGGGCGGTGAACGAGGGGAGTTCCAATCCTCCGTCGCAGCGCGAACCGGCACTGTGAGAGCTGATTTCGTACCGGGAACGCAGCCCTGACAACTGTGGAACGCTGATAGCCGCATCCTCTCCGCCGGAGAGGATGCGGCCATCGTGTCGTGTAGCGGGCCAGGTCAGCCGAGCAGTCGCTGCATGGTGTCGATTTCTTGTTGTTGGGTGGCGACGATGGTGCGGGCCATCTCCTGGGCGTCAGGATCGGTCCCGTCCGCGATTTCGGTGTTCGCCATCTCGATGGCGCCGGTGTGGTGGGCGATCATCATCGTGAGCCATTGGCGGTCGAATTCGGGTCCCGACGCTGCCCTCAACGCGTCCATGTCCTGAGTGGTCATCATGCCGCTGCCCGAGCTGTGGTCCATCCCGCCCATCTGGCCCATGTCGGCCGAGGGTGCGGGCTGACCCCATTCGGTGAGCCATGCCGTCATCTGGTCCATCTCGGGTTGTTGCGCGGCGGCGATCGCTGATGCCAGTGACAGCACGTCCGGGTTGTCGGTGCGGCCGTTCGCCATGTCGGCCATCTGGACTGCTTGGGCGTGGTGCGGGTACATCATCTGCGCGAACATCACATCGGCATCGTTGAACTGTGCCGACGAGCTCGCCGAAGCGGACGATGCCGGCGACGCCGAGGACATCGAGCCCATCGAATGGCCGTCCATCGACGAATCGGTCGTGTTGTCGCTGCAGCCGACGACGAGGAACGCGCTCGCGGCAGCAGCAGCGAGTGAGGCAATGATTTTGGTACGCATGAGGAAACTCCTTGCAAGAGTGAGTAGTACAGAGAATTGAATGTGTATCGATCCCCCGACAGACGTGCGTCTGTCGGGCTCCCCGTCACACTCGCAAGGTCACCGATCTGTCCAACTCCCACAACGTCCACGGCGGTGCACGTTCGAGCGTGGAATCGGCGCGTCCAATGATCCGGTTCACCGATGTCGGCACCAGGTCGATGGCTGCGCTCGCAGCCGGGACCGTCAGCGCAGGCCACGACGCGGTAGTGCCGACACAGGGATGCATCATCTGGTGTGCCGACGGGCAGCCGTGCTCCCCGGTCATTACCGAAACCACGGCGTCGGTGTGGGACGGTGCTGCCGCCGAAGCATGGCCGTCGCTCATCGACGTGGACATAGAGCCGGTCACGGACCTCGACATCGGTGTTACCGAATGCATCAACAGAACACCGAACACCGTCAGTGCAATCAGCAAACAGACCGTCGGAGCTGTGCCCCGTCGACCGCGCCGGCTCACTGAGTGCATGCCCCCAACGATACCAAGAGATACCCCCTGGGGGTAACCACTGGTTGAGGAGGCAGGCCCAGCGGCCACGTCCGTCGGTTCGATGTGACTGCGAGTGTGCTGGGTACCAGAAGGGGGGCTCTGGCTAGGCGGAATCGACAGTGCCGGCCGTATCCGGTGCGGCCATTCCGAGGTGTTCGATGTGATAGACCGCCTCGTCGAGAAGCATCGCCACGTGATTGTCGTACAAGCGGTAGACGATGCTGCGGCCGGATCGCGCCCCGGTGACCAGTCCCATCGCGCGGAGCAAGCGGAGTTGATGAGAGACGGCGGACTGTTCCATCTCGACGGCGTCGGCCAGGTCGTTCACCCCACTGGGGCCTTGCCGTAGCTGGGTGAGAATCCGCAGCCTGCTCGGTGTCGCCAGAGCCTGCAATGTCGCCGCAACTGTTGCCGCGGATTCGGCGTCGAGCTGTGCTGGAGGACGTGGCCGCCCGTCGACTTCGTGTCCCATGCGGCAACTGTAGTCCATGTACATATGTAAAGATCTTCATATGTTCCTGTACAGTCACCCGTACATCCACATTCGTCGGCAGAAGGCAGTCATGGCATCGATCGGCACTACCACTGCGGCCGCGCCCACGGCCCGGCGCAACCCCGGCTCCTCGCGAACGCGCCTGCTCGACGTCGCCGAGGTGAGGTGGGCGCTGGCTGCCACCGCACTGTTCCTTCTCGGACTCCTAACGCAGCTCGTCGATGCCCCGTTCTGGTTGTTCTGGGCGCTCTACCTGGCCTGCTATGTCACCGGCGGCTGGGAACCGGCACGCGAGGGACTACGCGCACTGCGAGAGAAGACCCTCGACGTCGACCTGTTGATGATCGTCGCGGCCCTCGGCGCAGCAGCGATCGGGCAGATCTTCGACGGCGCACTGCTCATCGTCATCTTCGCCACCTCCGGCGCACTCGAGGCGGTCCTGACTCGCCGTACGGCCGACTCGATTCGCAGTCTCCTCGATCTCGCGCCCGAGACCGCCGTGAAGCTCGATACCGCGGGCGTCGAGCATCGAATCGACGCCGCGGATCTTCGATGCGGCGATATCGTGATTGTCCGACCCGGAGAGCGCATTTCCGGCGAGGGCACCATCGTCGACGGCAGTTCCGACGTCGATCAGTCCTCGATCACCGGTGAGGCGATCCCAGTGTTCAGGTCGGTCGGCGACGGCGTCTTCGCCGGCACCATCAACGGCACCGGCGCGTTGCGGATCCGCATCGACGTCGACCCCTCGGAGACCGTCATCACCCGCATCGTGGCCATGGTGGAACACGCGTCGGCCACGAAAGCGAAGAAGCAGCTGTTCATCGAGAAGGTCGAGCAGTACTACTCGAAGACCGTAGTCGTATCTACCGCAGCAATTTTCGCGATCCCGATGCTGCTCGGAAACGAACTCCAACCGGCCCTGCTGCGAGCGATGACATTCATGATCGTCGCCTCCCCGTGCGCGGTGGTCCTCGCGACGATGCCGCCTCTGCTCGCGGCGATGGCCACCGCCGGTCGCCACGGTGTTCTGGTCAAATCTGCTGTCGTCATGGAACAACTCCGCACGATCGAGGTGGTGGCATTCGACAAGACCGGAACCCTCACCGAAGGAACACCGCAGTTCGAACGCGTCGATGCATTCACCGGCTTCAGCGAAACCGACGTGCTCACCGCGGCAGCGGCTGCCGAGATGGGCAGCGAACACCCGATCGGCGCAGCCATCGTCAGCTACACCCGCAGCCGAGGTCTGCAGATACCGGCGTCGACGGCATTCGAGTCGACACCGGGTGTGGGAGTCCGCGCGAACGTCCACGGCGAGGTAGTGACCGTGAGCAAACCTGACGTGGTACCGAAAGCTGTACCGTCCGAACGTCTGTCGATACGCGAATGGGAGTCGACGGCCGAACGTACCGCGGTCGACCGTGAATCGGGCGGTATGACCGCAGTGATCGTGCGCGTCGGAGGCGAACCAATCGGAGTGATCGCCCTTGCGGACACCGCGCGCTCGAACCTCGACGCCACCATCGGCGAGCTCGAACGGGTAACCGGTAGTCCGGCAGTGCTACTCACCGGAGACAACGTCCGCGCAGCGCATGCGGTGGCCGAGCGTATCGGGATCACCGACGTTCGGGCAGGTCTGCTTCCCGAGGACAAGGCAGCGGCAGTGCAGCAACTGCAGCGCAGCGGACTTTCGAGCGGCGGCACTCGCGAGCGCCGCGTTCTTCTGGTCGGTGACGGCGTCAACGACGGCCCGGCACTTGCAGCCGCCGACATCGGTGTCGCCATGGGACGCAAGGGTTCAGACCTCGCACTCGACACCGCCGATGCGGTCCTGGTGCGCGACGACCTCGCAACCTTGTCGTCGGTGATCGAACTGTCGCGGCGTGCGCACCGGATCGTGGTCGCCAACCTCGCGATCGCGGCGACGTTCATCGTGGCACTCGTTGGATGGGATCTGTTCTGGACCCTTCCGCTGCCGATCGGAGTAGCCGGGCACGAAAGCTCCACCGTCCTCGTCGCTCTCAACGGGATGCGCCTGCTGTCGTCGCGAACCTGGCGCGAAGGACGTAGGGAACTGTAGGGGTGGCAGTCACCTGGCCACCTTGATCGCCCTCCGCTAAGGAGCGGCGAGACGAATGCACCGGGGCAACGCCACATACTTGAACGGTGAGTACTTCCCTGGCCGAGCCTGGTCCGCCGCTCGTGGTTCTCTGTCTGGTGATGGTGGCCCTCGCTGCGATCCTCTATCGGGTCTCCTCGTTCGGGCGCATGATCACCGCTCCCGCTGCTGCCGTTCGCGGGTTCGTTCAACTGGCGGCAATCTCGCTGATTCTCGCTGCGGCGCTTGCGCATCTGTGGTCGTCGCTGCTCGTACTGCTGGTGATGTTCGGGGCTGCGGCGTTCACGTCGAGTCGGCGTTCGGAATCGGGAAGGTCCGGTATCTGGCTCGTTCTTCCCCTCGCTGTGGGTATCGGGATCGTCGTGCCCTTGTGCTTGCTCACGGGCGTCGTTCCGGCGCAGGGAATCTCGATCGTGCCGGTCGGCGGAATCATCCTGGGTGGGACGATGACGGCAACATCGCTGTCCGCACGCCGCGCACTGGCCGCGTTGACCGACCGGCACGGCGAAGTGGAGGCGGCGCTCAGTCTGGGCATGACCGAACGTCAGGCACGGCTGGAGGTGGTGCGACCCACCGCGAACGACGCGCTGCTGCCGGGACTGGACCAGACACGAACGGTGGGACTGGTGACGTTGCCGGGTGCATTCGTGGGCGTACTGCTGGCCAGCGGTTCGGCCCTGCAGGCTGGGGCTGTGCAAATTCTGGTGCTGTGCGGGCTGCTGCTTGCACAAACCGTCGCCGTCGCACTGACCGTGGACCTTGTCGCGCGCGGATCTGTCCATCGGAGGCCGTAGGACGGGTGGTTCGAGCCAGTGTCGAGAAGGTCGGTATGCGTTCACGGGGTGACGAGTCCTGGCGGTTGGAAGACAACACTGAACGGAAGCATGCCCCGCTCGAAGTGCCTGAAGAGGCAATGCGCAGCCCACTTCTGAACAAGTGCAGTCGTCTTCTGAAACTGACAACTCTCATCGCTTGATTCGGCGAGTCTTGTCTCATGACTCGTGTCGGCGATCTATGTAAAGCGGGCGGCGTTCGCGTTACGCTGAGGCATGGCCACGATCGGTTACGCCCGCGTCTCGACCCGAGACCAGAATCCGGACGGCCAGACCGATGCACTCGAAGCGGCAGGCTGCGACAAGATCTTCGTCGAACACGCATCCGGCACCCTGGCGAAAAGGCCGGCGCTGACGGAGGCCCTTGGGTATCTACGCGAGGGCGACTCGCTCGTGGTGACAAAGCTTGACCGGCTCGGCCGATCGGTCCGAAACCTCAAACAAGTCGCGGACGAGCTCCAGCAGCGTGGGGTCGGGTTGAAGGCCCTGTCGCAGGGCATCGACACCACCACTCCGGGTGGCCGTTTGTTCTTCCACATGCTCGCGGCGATCGCGGAGTTCGAGCACGATCTCATCGTGGAACGCACTCACGACGGCCTTGCGGCCGCCCGTGCCCGCGGGCGCAAGGGTGGCCCGAAGTTCAAGATGACGCCGACGAAGATCCGGCAGGCCCGGGCGATGTATGACGAAGGAGGCCACACCGTGCAGGAGATTGCCGACACGTTCGGGGTGTCCCGGCCCACTATCTATCGGCACTTGGCCGAGCACGTCGAGCGGGCCTGACGAGGGATCATGGCGCACCTCAGCGACCGGCAGAAGGCCGAGCTTGTGCGCCAACACCAGGACGGTGTGCCGTGGACGCGTCTTGCGGAGCAATCCGGCGTTGCGGTGCGGACCTTGCAACGGTGGGCAGCTCGGATGGAGACGGGACGGCTCGCGAGAGCAACTCGCAGCGATAAGGGATCGACTCGCACTGCCGCCGAACTTGTCACCGCAATCGAGGCACTTGCTGTGCGCCGGCCCGCGCCGACGATCGCGTATATCCACCGTCGCATCGGTGACATCGCCCGGGACCGCGGATTGCCGACCCCGGGATACACCACGGTCCGCGAGATCGTGCACGCGCTCGACCCGGGCCTGACGGCCCTCGCGGACGGCGGGGACGCGGCGTACCGCGACAAGTTCGAGCTGGTCTACCGCCGCACGACCTCCGCGCCGAATGAGCAGTGGCAGATGGACCACACCCTGCTCGACGTGATGATCCTCAACGACCGGCAGCAACCCGTCCGACCCTGGCTCACAATCGTGCTCGACGACTACTCGCGAGCGATCGCCGGCTACGCGCTCGGCGTCTCAGCACCCACGGCCGAGCATTCCGCACTGGCGATCCATCAAGCGGTCGCTCGGAAACGAAACCCGAAGTGGGTGGTATCCGGGCTCCCGGACGTCCTCTACAGCGATCACGGGTCCGATTTCACCTCGACCAGGATCGAACACGTCTGCCTCGACCTACACGTGCGCCTGATTCACTCCCGGGTCGGCGTTCCGCAGGGGCGCGGCAAGATCGAACGGTTCTACCGCACCATCACGACCGAGCTGCTGCCGCACCTGCCCGGCTTCATCCCGCACGGCACCGGCGGTGCACCCGTCAGCGACCCCACGCTGACCTTGCATCAACTCGATGACGTGCTCGAGCGATTCATCGTCAACGAGTACAACGAACGACCACATTCAGCGACCGGCGCAGCCCCGCATAATCGCTGGCGCAGCGACAGCTTCATCCCTCGAATGCCCGCCCACCCGGAAGACATCGATTCGCTCCTGCTGACTGCCGCGGCAACGCGACGTGTGCAACGCGACGGCATCCGCTTCGCATCGACCCGATACATCTCACCGGTCCTCGCCGCATACGTCGGCGAAGACGTCACGGTGCGGTACGACCCCCGCGACCTGGGCGAAGTGCGAGTGTTCCACGACAACACGTTCTTGTGTCGCGCGATCGCCCCCGAACGCTCCTCCGAGACCGTGTCCTTCACCGACCTGCAGGCGGCGCGCAACACGCAACGCCGCGCCCTGAAACAGCAGCTCCGCGAGCTCACCACTCACGCTCGCTCACTACCTGAAGACACCCGCCACCGCCCCGAGATACCGCCGGTACCGGAGAGCGCACCCGACCGCGCAACGCCGCCCCCGGCCCGACACGGATTGAGGACCTATGCCAATGGCTGAGCCAGACGACGGCAAACCTCGCTCCGTGCTCTTCGAACCAGGCGACGACGGGCGCCGGTTCCTCAGCGGGTACTTCGACGAATTCAAGGAGGCAGCGCCACCGCACGCAGACACGCGGGCGGCGTTCGTGACCACGCGGGAGCATCGCCGGTTCCAGGAGTTCGCAGACACCGTCCGCTCCCACCGTTACATCGGGCTTTGCTACGGGCCACCCGGGATCGGCAAGACGCTCTCTGCTCGCCACTACGCTGGCACCGACGAGTGGGAGCAGTGGCACCCGCTCTCGCGCAGCACCGGTGCCCTGCCGCCCGTGCCCGAAGCGGTTCAACGAAGCAGAACCGCGTTTTTCACCCCTACCGTCGCCGCGACCATCAAGCAGATCGATCAAGGCCTGCCCCGGGCCTGCCAGCACATCTCCTGGGCCATCGACTACGCTCAGCACGGCCACGTCGACCCCTACGTTCACGCCGAATCCCAGCACAGCGGGAACACCGAGCTGCTCATCATCGACGAAGCCGACCGGCTCAAGACCGCAGGCCTCGAACAAGTCCGCGACTTCTATGACCGCCACCGAATGGGCGTCATCCTCATCGGCATGCCCGGCATCGAGAAACGCCTCGCCCGCTACCCCCAGCTCTACAGCCGCATCGGCTTCGCCCACGAATACCGGCCCCTCCGCAGCGACGAACTCACGGCCGTCGTCGCGCAGCGCCTCCCGGACCCCGACCCTGACGACGCAGGTCTCGCGCACACGGCAGCTCTAGCCGCGATCGTCCGCGCGACCAACGGGAACTTTCGCCTCGCCGACCGGCTCGTCACCCAGGTGAATCGCATCCTTGACATCAACAAGCGCACCCACCTCACCCCGGAGGCCGTTGACGCCGCCCAGGGGGCTCTCCTCATCGGGCGCTAAGCGCAGCTGAGACCATGACGTCCGGGCCCTTACATAGACAGAGGCCACCCCGTCCGATTCGATTGGCTGAGTTCACGGAGTGGAAGACTGAGTGCAGCTCGGCATCGAGGGGAAGCCTCCTCGCAACCCACCACAAGAAAGAAGCGTGCATGATCTCGTTGTCCGCCGCCGTCGGCATCGCTCTCATCGAGCTCGGCCTCGCTCTCACCCCCGGGCCGAACATGATGTACCTGGTCTCTCGCAGCATCAGCCAGGGATGGCGTGCCGGAATGATGTCGCTGTCCGGCACGGCCGTTGGCTTCGTGGTGTACATGGTGATGGCCAACCTGGGATTGGCGGCAGTGTTCCTCGTCGTGCCGTGGCTGTTCATCGCACTGAAGGTCGCGGGGGCCGTCTACCTTCTCTGGCTCGCCTACAAGACACTTCGCCCGGGCGGGAAGTCGCTGTTCGAGACCAACGATCTTCCGCGTGACTCGTTCGGCAAGCTCTTCCGCATGGGCCTCCTGACGAACCTCCTCAATCCGAAGGTCGCGATCCTCTACCTGGCGCTCATCCCGCAGTTCATCGACCCCACCGCAGGCAGCATCGTGGCCCAAGGATTCCAGCTCGGCGCGATCCAGATCCTCGTCGGCGTTGCCGTGAACGGCGCGATCATCATCGCCGCCGGATCAGTCGCCACGTTTCTACAACGCAAGCCGGCCTGGATGCGGTGGCAGAAGTGGGTCACGGGCACACTCCTGGGCGCAATCGGCGTGAAGCTTGCGATTGATGCCCCGGCGCCCGCTGTGGCCCCATAGCGGCCGCCACTTCGCCTGTCGGATGGCGTCTAAGAGCGTCCAGTTCCTGCCGGAACATCCACGTTCGCGCTCTCATCCCGGGACATTTAGCACCGCGAAAAGAACGTCACCTACAACTGCTATCTACACCCGATGCGCGCACAAACGAGTGGGTGTCTCAATTCCAAGGTTTCGAGACCCTCGGTACACCCGGCCGTCGGTGGTACCGGCTTGAAGAACATCAGGTTCACGATTTCCGGGACATAGATGTCGGTGTCGAGCATGTCCACCGAGATCGCGATGTGCGGGGCGAATGGGCTAACTATGGGGACCGCGGGTGACCGCCCCTACAAAGGGGGACGGACACCGATTTCGATGAGCTGAATGAATCAGGTGGTACATTGTTCGACTGCCTCGAGGCAGCCGATGGAAGGGAAAGATGCCACGTGGACGAATCAGCCATTCGTACGCAGTTGAACGACGCTGGCTACGCGCTCGTCCAGGTCGAACCGCGTCTGCAGGGTTTGGGCTCGACCATTCGACCGGATGTTCTTGCATGGGCTGCGGATAACGACGGCGTTCTCGTGCCATGGGCTGTTGTGGAGGTCAAGCACCGCCAGGTGGCCGGCCACTCGGCGGCGCTCCGTCAGCTGGCGACCATCCGCGACCAACTCGGCACGGTCGACCACTATGTTGTGATTGATGGCGAGTGGTTCCGTGCAGACCGCGGCTTGCGTACCGCCACGCCGATCTCCGGTCCGGTCTCTCCTGCTAATGGTGCGGACGGAGTGCTACAGGATGTCTCGCTGGCGACGTCTCTGATCCAGGAGCGGCTGTGGAATGCTGCCAACCGCCGACGTCATGACGGTCAGAGACTCGATTCACTAGAGCTGTTCGCGGATCTCCTACCGGGAAGCTTGAGTGGGGAACTTGTCGCCCGATCCGGCCACACCGTGCGGGCTGACAGAGACGTGCTTTGGCGGGCCGGACGACGGGCACTGACGGCCTTCACATCACAGGACAAGAACACCGATCTATTCGTCAGCCACCCCGCGATCGCCCGTGCGGTCGCGGAACTTGCGGGTGACGCGATTTCGGGCACCGTCCTCGACCCGTTCTGCGGAACGGGGGAGTTCCTGTGGGCTGCCGCAGACCGGGCCGTGGCAGCCTCCCGATCCGTGGAACTGGTTGGGGTCGACTTCAGTTCGCAGATGATCGAGATTGCATCGAGCCTCGCATCGGCCGCACCTGTGCCGGCAAGAGCAATTCAGGGTAACGCTTACTCGGAGCTGCCCACCGATGTCGATCTCGTATTGTCCTCGCCGCCACTCGGGCTTCGCCTTCCCACACAGCACGAGCTGCTCAACGGAACGTCGACCAAAGACGGTGACCTCGCCTCGATCGATGTGGCCATCCGAAGCCTCCGTTCCGGAGGACGCGCAGTCCTGCAGATCAGTCCGGGCGTCACCTTCCGCGCTAACGGCGAGGCATACCGCCAATTCCTTGCGGAGAACGTACGGGTTGCCGCTCTCATCGGGTGTCCACGTGGGACCGTACCCGGGACGGGGACCGGATCGGTGCTACTCGTAATCGACAAACTGCCCCCAACGAAGACATTCGTTTCACAGCTTGGCGAAGACTGGGAAGACCAGCTATCTAGCGGAGGGGCAGCGATAACTGCTGCGGTAGCCCATCTCGATGACAAGACGGCCAAGGCCACGTGATGGCCAATGTGATCATCGACCTCCGCAGTCATCGGGCATGGAACCCTGCCCATCTGACAGCACCACTTATCGAGTGGCCTACCGACCTGCCACTCGTCGAGTTTGGCTCCGTGACGGCGCCCCTGTCCGCCGACTCGACGGTGGTGCGTGGAACACCGGTCATCACTCCCGGAGGCCTCCACCCGGTTCGAGGTGGGATCCGGAGGCGTACCCGCAAATATCAGGGACCCGTTTTTCAGGTTCACGAGTCAGGTAATGCGCTGCGTCCAGGCGACCTCTTGATCCCGCCCAATCCTGATCAACCCGTGATCTTGGTGAGCGAGGCTCATCTCGGTGCATTGGTGTCCTCATCCTTCTTGGCTGTGCGTCCCGTGTCAGTCGATCCGCTCTGGCTCTGGGCGATCTTGAACTGCCAGACGGGACGTACCGTGCGGGGGCTTCACTCAATCGCGATCCAGGGGCAGGGGCCGGATCATAGCCAGGCAGAACAGTTCCCGATCCCGGTGCATGACGACACGTGGGGGAGTCCGCTGCGGTCCGAGTTGGAAACAATCGAGCGTTCAACGCGAGGTGACGAGGAAGAGGCAGTTGAAACATGGTGGCGCACCGTCGATCTGCAGTTAGAAACCGAGTGGAGAATCGTCCTGGCCACGCCTAACCCCGCGGTGTTGCAAGACGGTGAGCCGCTCGAAGCGATTTGCTCGGAAATTGTCCGTGGCCGGCCGGCCGGGCACCTCTCTTCGATGGATCTTCCTGGCGGGATCCCGGTTGCCGATATCCGTGTGCTCGGCGGCGGAACGGCCAGGCGCTGGGTATCGCCGGAGGGGAATCCGATCGTGGCAAACGAGGGTGACGTCCTGGTGGCAGCGGTGGGCACCCGTGCGCACGCGAGGGCCGCGGCGGGGGTATGCGCTGTGGACAAGAACGTGTACGCGCTCAGGCTGATAGATGCGGACCAAGGCCCGGGGCTCGCGCGCTACTTGAACGGTCAGGCCGGATATGCCCGCAGACAGATTTTGCTGTCCGGGGTGACGGTGCCTGCCTTGAAGAAAACCGACCTCTCAAGATTCCCAGTTCCAGGCTCAGCGCTGACCGACTCCCGGCCCGAAGTCGATACAAGGCCCCTTGCCATACAGCTGGAGCGATTGCTGTGGAGCTGAGATGCGAGCTGTCGCCGCTGGTCTTTGCTGAGCTGTACCGCCTACTCGATGCAGATCCTCGGCTCACCGACTTGCTCACCGAACGCCTCAAAGAAATCGACCTCGACCACGATTGGCTCCGGGAAGCGGCAGGAGCATACGAGGACCGATGGGAGTCGGACGTCGCGATGCTGCACGACAGCGGGTCGACGGCTCAGCCGGTTGGTCTCTCGAACGATCACGCTCTGTTGGCAAGCTGGGTGTTGGCGGCGCTCAGAACCGAAAATCCATGCGACGAGCTCAGCAACCAATTGCGTAACCGCGTAGCGGACCGCGCCAACAATGACATGCCGCACCTCGCAGACCTCCCGTCGTGTCTTGCCCCTAGGGTGATCGCGTGGACCCTCGGAATGGTCGTTGGTCGATTCGATATCAATTTCCCGGTTATTCCCGCTCACATGCCGATCGACGTGGAGGTCGAGTTGGCCTATCGGGGCCTGGTAGAACATGTCATTCATTTGGCTGAGGTCCAAGAACCTTGGCCAGAGGTGATGTGTAGTTCGACTCTCTGGCGTGCGGCCGGACTCGCCGAAGGGCTTCAACCAGACGCGAACGGCCCCCAGGCGGCGATCAATCAGCTCATGGCAGCCATTCGGCATACGACACCCGAGTATCAGTATGAGCTTTTGCGGAAGCACTGGATTGGGTTCATCGAGCATCGGAACGCTTTAACGCATGTTGCGTCCAGTGTTGGTAAGCCTCGGTTCAGTGACTCGGTTCGTATTGCTTGCGCTTCGGATCACGTTCTCCCAACGGTTAGGGGCGTCACCAGCTTCGTATTTCAGAAGGTCTCGCAGGAACTCACGGGGCCCTCCGGTAGAGCAGTTCACTCTGGACTCTGGGAACACGTTCTCCGGTATGAGGTTGGGGCCTTCTGACCTGTTACAAAAAGGTTGATGTCGGTTTGGCTTTGCGGCGACATGATAACACCGATTAAGGCATGATGACGAAGAAGTCGGTAGATAATCGATGGGATTCACCGCCATCGTCTGAAGTAATTGTCCTGTACGGAGGTGTCTTGTATGCCAGACCACACGTGGTCCGACGATGCGGCGAGCGATAACCGCACACCGGCGCTGAAACGCGCCATTGCGGAGGCCGGCGACGAAATGTCGGCGACCATCGGCCTCCCGGACAAGATCAAACCAGGAGCGTTCACGTTTACGTTCATGGTTGACGTCGGTGACAGGCGCCCGGTCGCGAATGAGATCACCTTCGACTGGGATGAGGGGTGGACGGCGACGTGGGTGCAGGACATTTCTCCGTACGAAGATATTTCTCCGGGTTCGAGTGCCCCCGCACGCGGTTGGGCTTCGTGGCGTAATGGCACGGATCTTCTGTTGGCCTACACTTGGTTCGATCTTGAGGTCGATGGCTGGGCGCATATCCCCGGGGGGGCTCCCGGAAGCGGTCTGCCGGCAGAAGACGCAGAAGATGCGTTATACGAACCACACACGTGGGTCGAATTGGGCCGGTTGATCGTTGGCACCCTCTTTGAAAAAAAGCTTCCAGGTCAAACTGGGCAGACTTTCCAGTAATTCGCTCACCAGTGCCGGTACCCCATGGCAGGCAGTGTCATCATCGCGAGCCTCACCGACGACGGCGAGGACCGACGAGCATGGCTTTCGATCACGACTGCGAGTTCATGTTCGCAGTCGTGATGAGGGAAGGATCGAACTCTTGCGGCATCAGTTCGTCGCGAAAGACCTCATTGCGATCTCAGCGACAGCGAACCTGTCCGGATGGACGGTCATCGCGTCCAACCCTGTTCTGGAGTGCTGAACTCCGTTCTCTGCGAGGTAGTTCGCCGAGTCCTGAGCTGAGAATGTCAATGTGATTCGGACCCGTCACGGTGGTCTCGACTCAAGCTGTCATAAACATGAGCAGTCAAACCAATGCTGTGGAATACCTGACATAAGGGGAACGTTGGACGGGACTGGTTTACGGGGCGTCCAGCACCGCAGACGGCTCACCGAGAAGGCGGATTCGCAGCACCTGTCACGTGCAGGTGCCGGTGGACTACTGGAAGCACGAGGGCTCCCATCGCCAGCCTCGATCAGATTGCCTGTCGCCTGCGCACGCCAGAAGTGACCAGTGAGGCCCGGCCCAGGCGAAGACGGCGACTTGTCCGAACCGCACACCGAGATCGCGTGCCTGATCATCGGTCAGCCCGAAGACCGCCCGACTATCCTCGCTGTGATCACCGGCCTCGCTGTGATCACCGGCGAAGCTGGACCCGACCGCGGGCATCGAACGGATACCGGCGGTGTGAAGGTAGCGGTCGAGCACCCGCATCCGTGCGTGAGAAACGCTGCCCGGTTCCGGGTCCGGTTGGATCGCCGTTACCACGTGCAGCGGCCCGAACGGCGGATGAAGCTCTCCGGCGCTCTCGTCGAACGGGCGGACTACGCCACCTCCCTCGGCGGTCTCGATCTGCACCATCGTGTTCAAGTAGAACTCCCACGGTGTGCCTCGGTGGGCGCGTTGGGCCAGATCGTGGCGCGATGTCCACACGAAGTCGTCGTATTCCTGCACCACCTCAACTAACCAGCACACGAGGATCGGTCGATAACCGCCCCTTATGTCAGGCAGTCCGCCGGCTCACAGCCAACGCGGAAGGTATTCGCGGCCTGATTTTATGGCTAACCCTCCGTAGCCGACGAGCGTCGAGGCAAGTAGACGGACATCGCAACCGAAGGACTCGCCTCGGTTTGTGTCGTTACGAGAGCTGCGCCTGATCTCCATGCCACAAGGCCGCTCCTGTGTTGGCCAGCTCCGCCTTACGTTGATCGCAGTCGGTCATCGCTCGGGTTAGGAGTTGCCAGAATGTTGGGCCGTGGTGCGCTTCGCGGAGATGCGCCAGCTCGTGCGCGAGCACGTACTCAACGAGTGCAGGGCGTAGCTGCATGGTCGCCCAATGAATGCGTACTCGCCCATCGGGTAGAGCCGAGCCCCATTTGTTACCGAGGTCAGCCACTTCAATCATTTGAGGATCAACGCGTAGACGCTTGGCCCAGTCCTTGGCTCGGGGTTTGAGCCAGGTGAGCCCTGCCGTTCGATACCAGGCGATGACATGCTTGTATCCAGGATCAGCGAGAGCTCTAGGGAGGTTCAGCTTGCCGCGCTGCAACCGCACCCGACGGTCGTCGATGTCGACAATTCGAAGCTGGTAGCTGCGGCCAAGGTAGAGAAAACCTTCACCGTCAACGAGTTCCTTGGTGACCGGCTCGTAATGCAGAGATTCCTTCTCGGCCAGTTTGCGGTAGATCCAATCCCGCTTGGATGCGAGGAAGTGCTCAAGCTCGGCCTGTTCGACGTCCGGTGCAGCTTTCAGTTGCAGGCTGCCGTCGCGGTCGATGGTCAGTTTTGCCTTTCGGCTGGTGCCGCCGGTTTCGACGGGGATGGTCATCCCATCGAGTCGCAGTGTCATCGCGGTCACGTTCATCACCGCGCCCTGGCAGAAATGAGGGACTGGTTCGCCTTGGCAAGTTCCATCAATTTGTCGGCCAGCGAAGCCTGCTCATCGAAGGGGAACAGGTCGCGATCATCGAGGGTGTGGATCAGCTGCCTACGCAGGAAGTCTTGTTTGTGCGGGTTGTGCCAGAACCGCACGATCCTGGCTTGCTTCTCGACTTCGATCACAATCTCCTGCGCCAGGTGAACGATGTCAATGCGAACTTCCTCGGACAGCGTTGAGCTGGTAGCGAATTCGGCCTCCAACAGTCCGTAGAAACGGGCAACCAGAGGATCCTCGTGCACTGCGCTTCCGCCGTCATCACTCTGCGCATCACCGAGTAGTTCGGTCAGTGCCAACGCCAGCTGTTCCCACTTGTCCGTCAGTGTCTTCAGGATGTCGTCGAGCCGTTCGGACAGCTTGGTGTAGCGAGCCGGGTCTTCGTCGAAGTTCTTCCGAATGTGGTAGCGAAGCGCGTGTTCCATCTCGGAAGCCTTGGCCTTATCGGAGGTCAGGCCTTGGACCTTGGCGAGAAAATCGGGGTCGGTGATCGACACCGGTGGAATCTTAATGGCGATGTCGAGGGCGGTCACATGCTCATCAATAAGTTTGCGGACCTTCTCGCCATATAGGGAACTATCGAAGTCGCCGAGCCCGTCGTCGCGGTAGCGGCGCTTGGCGGCCAGCGAAATAATGCCAAGGCGTTTGGCGTCCCGCACGAACGGAAGGGCCTCGGGGCGCGGCATGACAGTGTCCATCGTCAAGAGGAATTGCTTCAGGAGTACTCCGAAGCGGGCGCGGAGGGCTTCATCGGCCAGCACTTGCACACAGGCCTCGACATCCTGGGCAGTGTCGAAGGTATCGATGCCGGCTTGGGCAAAGACGGAAACCACTCGTGCGTGCCGATCTCGTAACTTGGGCAACTCTGCCTTGATCGAAGCCAACGCGCCGATCGCATCTTCGGCATCTTCCGGCGCGTAGGCCTTTAGCGCCTTTTGCAGATGTGCGCCGACGCCGTAGTAGTCGACCAGTAGCCCGGCACTCTTGCCGGTGGCGGTTCGGTTGACGCGAGCAATCGCCTGCAACAGTTCGGCGTCTTGGATGGAGCGGTCCAGGTACAGCACTTGTTCAACCGGAGCGTCGAATCCGGTCAGCAGCATGGTGCGTACGATCAAGAAGGCCACCGGACTGGTCTTTTCGCCCTGTTGACCAAGCTTCTTCTTGAAGTCCTCGATCACGGTATCTTGGCCGGACTTGTCGGTCCACTGCGCCCAGGTCGGGTCGTCGTTGTGGCTGCCCGAAATCACGGGGATGAATTCCAACGCCTTGAGCAACTCGGTCTGAGGAACCGCACGCACTAGCATCTGCATCTTGCGGTCCAGGCCGTCGATGTCGACCGCATCACCGTTGGAGTCGGCACGCAGATGGGCGGGCAGCGCTTCGATCTGAGCCACCAACTCATCGCGGGCGGTCGCCAGGGCTTCTTGGTAACGGATCGTCGCCAGACGGCTTGAGGCGGTCACTTGCGCTTTGAAACCGTTCGGCATCACGGTCGAAACATAGTGCCACAACATTGATTTCGCTTTGGCCGCAATCGGGTTGGGAGCTTCGAGAACCGAGCCAGCCGTGGCATAACGGGTTTTCAGCTTCTCGATCTCAGCGTCGGTGTGGTCGGCGAACATATCTTCGAACAGCTCATCCAGATCGCTACCACCAGCGACTGCGCCCTTAGCCGTCCGACCTTCGTAGAAGATCGGCACGACAGCGCCGTCTTCCTCAGCCTGCCGGATCGTGTACTTGTCGATGAACTCGCCAAAGATTGACTCAGTACGCTTTTTGCCTTCGCGCATAATCGGCGTGCCGGTGAACCCGATCTTGGCGGCGTTCGGTAGCGCGGCCATTAGGTTTGCGTGGAGCGTCGAAGTCTGCGAACGGTGCGCCTCGTCGACCATGATGAGAATCGACTCATCGGTATTGAGCACACCGAACGAAACGACTCCCTCATCACCGTCGAGGCCGTGGTCTTTCGCACTCTGCGTGTCGGTGTCACGGTATTTATGAATCATCGCGAACACCAACGCGGGGCCATGCTCGGCCAACATCGTGCGGAGCTTCGCCGACTTCCGGGCGCGTTGGACGGTCTCGCCCGACAGTTTGGCAGTCGCCGCCAGTTGCTTTTCCAAGTCGGTCCGGTCAGTGATGATCACGACCTTGAACGCGCGCAGCACAGGGTCGGAGCGCATGGCGCGCACTAGGAACACCATCGTCAGGGACTTGCCCGATCCCTGGGTGTGCCATACCAACCCGCCGCGACGGTCATGCTCACCATCGATTTTGCGGGTCTTGCCGGTTCGCAGACGGTTGACAGCTTTGAGGACGGCGCGGTACTGCTGATAGCGCGCGACAATCTTGACGCGCCTGCCACCAGCTTCTTGGAAAAGTGTGTAGTGACGTATTAGATCGAGAAGGTTTGAGGGAGTGAGCATCCCAGCAACGAGGAGTTCCTGCCCGGTCAATTCGGCGGCAGGTTTGCCCAAGTGGTCGGCCAACTGATCTCGGCTTAGCGGCGCGGCATCCTTCCATTCCAGGAAGTGCTCAGGACCGGAGGTGAAGGTACCGAGGCGGGCCTTGTCGCCGTAGGTCGAGACCACGAATTGGTTCGTCCAGAACAGCTGTTCGCTGCCCTCGGGCGCACCGAGATCGCGCTGATTGGCGTAACGTCGCAACTGATCGATCCCTGCGGCCATCGGATCGGTGACGTAAGGGCTTTTGCACTCGATCACAACCAGCGGAATGCCATTGACGAACAGCACCACATCAGGCACGACAAACTTCTTCGTCTGCCCGCCCGGCTCGTCCATACGGAACTGGTTAACCGCCAGGAAGTCGTTGCGTTCCGGGTGGTCGAAGTCAATGAACTTGATTCGTTGGCTGCGGCCTTGATCCCACCCCGGGAGCCCTGCGACGGAAACGCCTTCGAGGAGGCGCTCCGTCAGGCGTTCGTTGATCTCGACCAGCTTGCCGGTCTCGGTCCTGGTCAGCGCTGAAACCGCTTCTGACAGGCGCGAGTCGTCGAGCCAAGGATGACCGTCGGGCCCGGGATTGATTTGGTGCAGCATCTTGCGTAAACGACTTTCGACGAGGAAGCCCCGAAACGTTTCACGACCAGTCGTGGCCGGATCCGACTTGGAGCCCTCGATGTGCGACCAGCCCAGGCCGACCAACTGATCCAGCAGTGGCTTCTCAGACTCGGTGTATTCGGGCCCGAGGCTCACGATGCAGTCTCCAGCGGCACACGAATGCGCCCAGTTAGCAGGTCGGACATGAGCCCTTTTTTGAGACTCCTAAGGCCCCCGAGCTCATTCGATGCAGCATCTATGGTCGCGTCTGTCTGAAGCAGAAACTTGGCAATTTGATCCTGCTCACTCATTGATGGGAGTGATATCTGAAGCTTGCGGAAGTAAGGAAGCCCGATCCCTCTCTGTCAGGATTTAGTGAGACACTCGGAGGCAACCGAGATCACTCACTGAGGGCATGAAACGAGCACCACCGATGAGCAGCCCGAACCCCGAAACACCGTCAGATTCGCCGGCGGATCCTGCCCCGAAACCGACCCGCAGAACCTTCACCACTGAATACCGCAACCGCATCCTCGACGAATACAACAACGCCCCACACGGAGAGAAATCTGCAGTCCTGCGCCGCGAAGGTTTGTACCAATCTCAACTCCGAGAATGGGCCCAAGCCAGAACCGCAGCGGCCGGGAAGTCTCGACCGAAAGCGGTCGCCCATCCCGACACCGACGCCGCGACACGTAAGGAAATGGCCCGACTGACACGCGAGAACGCTCGTCTGGCAAAGCAATTGACGCAGACGGAGGCCGCGCTCGAGATCATGGGAAAACTTCACGTGCTCTTGGAATCCATCTCCGAGAGCACGGACACACCGCCCTTACCGAAGACGCACTGAACAGCACATTCGCCGACCTGCGAGCCGCCGAAATCCCCACCAGGCGATCCTGCATCCTGATCGGGCGATCCCGCGCCACCCACTACCGTCACCAGCAACCACCCGTTCAAGGTCCCCGGAAACCAAGACCCATCCCGGACAACGGCCAAGCGCTCACCGCATCCGAGCGAGCGAAAGTTTTGACCGTCATCAACAGCGACAAGAACGCTGACCTGGCCATATGTCAGATCTGGGCGCGGGAACTCGACGAGGGAAACTACTGGTGTTCACTGTCGAGCATGTATCGGATCGCCGCCGCGGCCGGACAAAACCGTGAACGCCGACGAACAGCGACACATCCACCGAAGGCGATCCCCGAACTCCTCGCCGACGGACCTTCACAGGTCTGGACCTGGGACATCACCAAACTTCGCGGGCCCACCAAGGGCGTGTGGTTTCACCTGTACGTACTGATCGACATCTACTCTCGCTACAACCCGTCGTGGATCGTGGCTGCACACGAAAGTGCTGAATTGGCAGCTGAATTCATTGCGGAAGCAATCGAGCGCAACGGCATCACCCCGCACACCGTCCACGCGGACCGCGGCACTTCGATGACCTCAGGATTGGTGTCGGAACTGCTCACCAACCTCGGCATCACCCGGTCGCATTCACGACCGCGAGTATCGAACGACAACCCGTACTCCGAGTCGCAATTCAAGACTCTGAAATACCTGCATGATTTCCCGACTTCGTTTGCATCACTGGATGATGCACGAGTGTTCTTGGAAGGATTCTTCAACGAGTACAACCATATTCACCGTCATTCGGGAATTGCCTGGCATACGCCGGCGTCGGTGCACTTCGGGACCGCTGACGCGGTCGACGAGGCCCGGCAGATCACTCTGAACGAGGCTTACGTCGCGAACCCTGCCCGGTTTTCGCGCCGGCCAAGTCCGCCCGAGATGCCGACCGTATTCTTCATCAACGAACCGGTCTCGGAATCGCAGATCAACTGAACGTCACTGTCTCACTTGACTTGACACATAGCGGATCGTCTTGATTGTGCTACCCATCGCTATTGCTTCGAACTCTCGCTTCATATACTGAAGCCAGTAATACAGGTAGAAGTTGGAGAGTTTAGGGCCCACTCTCCATGCCATAAAATGCTGACTGACAGCCATATCCTCGGCGAGAATTGAACTCTTTCCAACTCCTGCATCCCGACTCAAAATTACGGTACCAGCTGGGTGTATAACCGCCGACGAGTTGGCAATTCCTTCACCGCTAATCTCTTTATCTGTGTTAGTTATATAAAGTTGGTCAAGCTTTGAAGAGTCCGCTAATGACACCCATTTTATTCCTCCATTCCAGAATGACGGAACATTCTTGTTCGGAGTATGCCCGCTCCCCCTGGTTGCGAAGTTGTCGAGAAGCCCGCGTGTCCATGCCTTCGGTCGCACCCCAGATCTATCAGCGGAATACAAGAGCGGCGCCTGGTCAGTTCGAGGTCGAATAACCCCGTCATCCGACACACCTCGTGTCATGAAGTCATCTAGAGCACCCTGTTTAATGATCTTTAGCTTGGCAATGACCTTCTCGGTGGTTCGGATCTGATCGTCCAGGGTGTCCAGGATCTCCGCGATACGACACTGCTCGGGAATCGGTAGCGAAGGTATGCGATATCGCGAGAAGAAATCAGTAGGAACGCGCCGTTGTCCGGCAGATCCCGTCATCTGCGCTTCCGCAGCTAGGCGTAAATCCTTCGCTTGCAGCCACTGCGCGAGAAAACGAGGTTCACCACTTCGCGCTCGCAATACATGAAACTCTGTGCTGCCAAAGCCGATTCCATTAGTGAGGCCGCTGGCATGAGCGCCTTTGCCGTTCTCCATACACGGAGTTATCTTCGCAAATAGCAGATCACCCTCACGGAATCGCGTGTATCCACGACTCGCCGATACGTCTCTATCGGATGTACGGGTCAGTGCAAAGCTTTCCGATACATCTTCCATTCCGACGAAGGATGCGACGACCAGATGCGAGATCGATGTAGTTGGGTTCACATCAGCAATATCCGATATTGCGACCGTTGGCAGACTACTCATACCCGAGCTCCTTCAGGAATCCCGCAAGCTTCTCAGCTGCCGCGTCACGCTCGCGTTCGAGACTGGCGAGTGTCACCTGGTATTTGTCCCACCAGACTTCGAAGGCTTCGACAACAGCTCGACGATGCCGGGTGACGCGCTGGTCAGCGACAGTGAGGAGGCCGGTGCGGAATAGGTCTAGCACGAGCGTCTGCGCGGTGGCGTCGTTAAGTGATTCACTCGCAGCGGTCAGCTTCACGGCGAAAGCAGCTTTGTCTACTTTGAGTTGTTTCCTCGCCGCGGTGAGCCGTGCCTTCAACTTCTTTAGTTCGCTGGGTGTCAGTTGTTCTCCGACGTCGTCAGCATCTTCGACCTCGGGCTGTGCGGTCGCCGCCTTAATAGCCGCGTCGAGTTCGGCTGTTTCCGCGTCGCGGGCTGCCAGTCCGTCGAGGTACTCGGGCAGTAATGTCCGAGCGACTTTGTGGCCGAGCGGATCAACCTTGGACTTCTCCTCGCCCAAGGCATCGAGCACAGAGCTGACCCACGCATCGATCAAGCCCTTGAAACTGATGGTGGCGAGAGTCTTGATGTCGGGTTGATTCTCGCCCCACCAGCTGGCGATGATGCCGCTGACCACGAAGCGGTCGAGCATGCCGATCGGCGCCAGCGCCATCTGGAACGTGGCGACCAGTTGCTTGCGTAGGTTGATCAGATCAGCTGTGGTCGCTAGCTGTGTGAATCGATTTTGCTCTGCCCTCCACCAGCTTTCGATTACCTGCGTAATGGCGACTTCAGCCTCAACGACACCGGCGTTGGTTTCGATCAGTTCCTTAAGCTGCCGTTTGGTGGTGACGCTCTCGGCGAATTGCAGGTAGTCGACGTCACGCTCGACCAGAAGGTCTTCAACATTCAGTCCGTGAGTGGTGAACAGCTTCGACTTCGTCACCGCCTCAGACTTCGGGATGCCTCCGTGCAGATGCGCACGCACATCCTGAGGTTCCGGTGGCGGTGTTGTGTCGACGTAACGGCGGATGTTCAGGTTATCGTCGTTGCCGGCGAGTTCCTGGCGGCTGACGACCTTGGCGAATGCCGGGATGTCGCCGAATTCGCGGTAGGCAGACACAATCTTTTCTATGTGTTCGGGCTCAATGAAGTTCTGGGCGCGACCTTCGCGGTACTCGCGGTCTGCGTTGATAAACAACACCTTGCCCTCGCGCTCAGCGGACTTTGCGCCCTTGTGCCTCAAGATCAGGATGCAAGCAGGAATTCCGGTGCCATAGAACAGTTGTGGGCCGAGTCCAATGACGGCTTCTATGATGTCGTCGTCGAGCAGACCGGAGCGGATACGGCCCTCATCACCGCCGCGGAAGAGGACGCCATGCGGCATGACAGTCGCGACCATGCCGTCCGTGCGGGTGACGGCCAGCATGTGCTGGACGAACATGAGGTCGGCCTTCTTGCTGGTCTCCGGCGTGTAGCCGTAGCGAAAGCGTTCGGGGAACGGGATGGCATCTTTGCTGTAGTTCAGCGAGAACGGCGGGTTCGTGATGACGCGATCGAAGCGCATCAACTCGCCGCCTTGGACATGAGCCGGGTCTTCGAGCGTGCCGTCGTCGTTATTTCGAAGGTCAGCGTCCGGGATGCCGTGGAGCAGCATATTCATCTTGGAGATTGCCCAGACGCTGCCGTCTTTCTCTTGGCCGGCGAGGGCGAGGTTGCGGCTGTTGCCGCCGTTTTCTTCGACGTAGTCCTTGGACAAGATGAGCATGCCGCCCGACCCTGTGCAGGGGTCGTAGACACTCATACCCTCGCGCGGGTCGGCGATCTGCACCATGAGCCTTACGACGGAACGGGGCGTGTAGAACTCGCCCCCCTTCTTACCTGCGGAGTCGGCGAAGTCGCCGATCAGATATTCGTATGCCGCCCCAAGAAGATCGGGGAACTCGAAGCGGTCTTGACGCAGCGGCTCTTTGTTGAAGTGCATGATCAGCTCACGCAGTTTCTTGTCCGACATCGACGACTGGCCAACTTTGCGGTTGAAGTCGATGTGCTGCAGCACGCCGTCGAGGGCTGAGTTGCGTTCTTCGAGTGCCTGCAAGGCCTTGTTCAGCTCGTCGCCGACTTGCTTGTGCGCATGGTCGCGTAGGTATGGCCAGCGGGCACGTTCTGGAACGTAGAAGGTGTCGTAAAAGGCGGAGTTCTCTGCCCGCTTCTCAGCTTCGGACTGGTCTCGTCCTTTGGCGAGCTGGTCGGCAATGACCTTTTCACGCTCGGCCTCGAACTGGTCCGATGCGTACTTCAGGAACAACATCCCGAATATGTACTCCTTGTAGGCGGACGCCTCCATGGAGCCGCGAAGTACGTCTGCGGCGGAGAAAAGATGACGTTCGAGCTGGGGAAGAGTGAGCCGAGACATGGGTTGACTTTAGCTCTCGGCCTTTGTCTGTCCGGTTGGGTACGGGGTTCCTCGCTGGTTGAGTAGGTCCTGGAACGTCTTCGACTGATCTGGCCGTAGTTTCAGGTTCCCTGAAGGCCTGGTGTAGCCGATATGGTTCGTAACACAGAACCCGGATCATCCCAGTGCAAAAGGCTCACTGGCTTCACTCTCGACGATCATCACCGCAGCAGCGGAACTACGTAACTCAAAATTGGGGACAGTGCACGGAGTCAGTCGCCTGCTCAACTTGATCTGGCTGTGGACAGACTTGCTGTATCCGTCTCTGCTGCCACTTTCTTCGTCGAGGCCGCCGGAAGTGGAGCAGCGGCGAGCCCAACCACGGAATGCCAAGGCGGACAGCACTAGGACAAGGCAGCCTGGCCGCCGCGCCCGAAGTCGACGGGAACTGGTTCGACCGCTCGGCTGAACCACGCCACAGGTCCGTCTCATTTCCTTGGAATTGAGACACTCGCTCCTCAGCGCGTGAGATCGGGCGTTTCCCCAGCTCGGAGCCTCCCAAAAGTACGTACCAAAACCAGCGTCTCATCGTTGTTCAATTCGCCGGCTTATGAGACGTTTCGGGTATGAGTGCAGCATCCCGCACCGGACACCTCGTCGGATACGCCCGCGTCAGCACTGGACACCAGGCCCTCGACGGACAACACGACGCACTCAACGCTGTCGGTGTGGACCGCATCTTCGACGACGTCATGTCCGGCACCCGATCGGATCGCCCAGGTCTCGCAGCTGCTCTCGATTACGTCCGCGAAGGTGACACTCTCGTCGTGCCTGCTCTCGATCGGCTGGGGGCGTTCTCTCGTCGACACGATCAACACCCTCGACGCATTGCGTAAGCGCGGCATCTACGTCCGAGCGCTTCGGGAGGGCATCGACACCTCGACTCCCGCTGGCCGAATGGTCGCCGGAGTGTTCGCGTCGCTGGCCGAGCTCGAGAGGGAGCTGATCCACGAACGTGCAGCTGTTGCTCGTGAGGCAGCAAGGGCACGAGGTAAGCAGTCGCGGGTACGGCGAAGCACTCGACGGGATTCCACGACATGACTGATACTCGCGTTTACCTTCCCGACGGGATCGACCTGGATGCAGTACAGTCCGTCGTCAATCGGATGGCTGACGACCGCACGATTGTTTACACCATCGACCGCCACGCATCCGAGTACGACGGGTATTCCGTTGCTATTGACCTTTACTGGAAGGACTGCCCGACGGAAGGCGTTGAGCTGCTCATGGCTAGTGCGACGATCTTGCGCGACCTGCTGACGTCGGAGCTGGGCATCGAGGCCCGGACCGAACATGAAGTGATCGGACGCCAGGGCGTAGAGCGTTCAGCCAGAGCAGCGACCGTGCCCGACACCTCGGCGAAGCGGCGGCCGGGGAGCAACAAGTTCTTGACCGACTATCCCTTGAAGGACGTGACAGTCGGCCGGCGTTTCGGTGGCAGACCTGAAGGCTCCGGTCGTTGGCAGCGCATCCCGAATCTGGGTGTCCTATGGACCGACGACAAAGAGTCCCTGCAACTCGGCTGGCTTGACGACTCAGACCGCCCCGCAGCGAATGCTCTGGCATGGCGACTCATACACATGGCCCTCGACGACATGACCGCGACCGATGCCTTCGACCTCGCTGCTCGCGAGAACCCCCAATACCCGATCGTGCATGGTGATCTCGCGGACCGCGGCGAAGACAACTTCTGGAACTGACCGAATTCGCTGACAGTTGAAAGGTCGACACATCCAGTTGTACCTGGGAAAACCTCTCGTCTCTCCCGCATCCAACCGATACCGTTCGTCGCATGGCTGACACCGCCGTGTGTTTGGCGCGATGCCACAGACGGATCGATGGACGAATCGGATGTGACGAAGCCCCCAACCGGTCAGGTTGAGGGCTTCGATTGTCTATTCGGATCGTCGCGGATCGAGCGGGGTGCTTTCGTCGTTCAGGGTCGGCCGTTGTTCCAAGCCGCCGTGTACTCGTCGTTCGCGCTCGGCGGCAGCTTTCCGCTCACCCGCATCAGCGAGGCTCCGCTGACGTGGTTCCACTCGCTGCCCAATATCGGCGATGCAGTCAGGATCGCCTGAATGTAGTCGGACCGTTTCTGCGCCGCTTCCGGCGTCGCGAAGACCTCAATGACCACACCAGAGTCGTTACTCAGGTCGGTCGACTGCGCCCGGGAATCTTGCAGTAGCGCCGCGCTCGTGTACCCGTTGGGTCGGCCGATCAGATTGTTTGGGTCGTTCGACTCGGTGTAGGTAATGACAGATACGACTTCAGGAACTTTGGCCTTGATCGCGTTTGCCAAATCTGTCGCGTTTACCGTGACAGTCTGAGCTGGTTCGTTGACGACCGTCGTCGTAGTCGATATCGCCGCGACGGCTGGTTCGTTGGCGCTGCAAGAGGGCACGAGCAGCGCGATTGGGATGACGAGCGCAAACAAGATTCGTTTCATCTTCGGATCCAACCAGACAGAAAAGCAGTGGTTGAGAGGCAGGGCCTACGCCGCAGTCGGGGGACGTGAGCGGCGCGGCTGTGATGTGCTACTTCGCGAGGTCCGTTCTCGCGCCCTGGCCGGGGCGGTCGAGATGAAAATTCACTGTGCAAACAGTGCTTCAACCAGTGCCGGCCGCATTCTACTGTCCCAGCGATTGCGCTTTGCCCCGTTGGGGATGATCGATTACGAAGGCACTCGAATCAGCGATGGCTGTCGATTATCGATCTTGGTCTCAATAGGTCAACGCATCACCGACGATAACGGATCAGCCCCAGAAGATCGGATCGCCACCGTTTTCGATGTGATCGAGCAAATCCTGAACGTGAGGGCTCGGCGCCAAGAACTGGTAACGGTGAAATTTGAGGTTCCGGTCCCGCCAATACAGAGTCCACAGCCCGGTTTTCTTCGTGTAAGACAGGCGGGCGATCGGGAATCGCGTCCACTCCGGTCCGAAGTCCTCACGCCACGGCGGCCGGCATTCGCAGATCGTGACATGGCGCGGCGCGATGTCGCATTCGACCCGAATCTCATGACGCAGACGATCGGGAACTCTACTGGCGCAGTACTTCACGATCCGGGCGACATCGAGTTCGGGGAGTCCGGTGGCAGCCATGACCATCATCATGCCAACCGCCGTTATGGCCAGCTTTGCTATCCAACTGCGGAGGAACCGAGCACCTGGTCTTCTCGTTGGCGTGGACTGTCCCAGTCGAGCACCCGACGAGGCCGATCGTTGAGTCTCGCCGCGATCGAATTCAGGTCCTCCTGGCTGAAAGTGCGCAGGTCAGCGTTCTTGCGCAGGTACTGGCGCAGGAGCCCGTTCGTATTTTCGTTCGTCCCTCGTTGCCACGGATGATGCGGGGCGCAAAAGTAGACGGGCAGGTCGAGTGCTGCGGTGATGCGCTCGTGCGCGGCCATTTCCTGTCCCCGATCCCACGTCAACGACCGACGCAGATGCGCAGGCAACCGGCCCAGATAGGCGATCAAGGCGTCCGCAACCGTCTCGGCCCGGTACCCGTCCGGCAGTGCGACCACATGCACGGCGCGTGATTGCCGATCCACCAGCGTCGCGACCGCCGACGGGCGGGTGCCGAACACGAGATCACCTTCCAGATGTCCGGGCTCGCTACGAGCATCCGCTGCTGGGCTGCGGTGATCGATGGGGACCCTGTTCCGTATCTGCCCGCGCCCGTGGGAGCGTTTCTTCCCACGAGGCCGGCGGATCCGCCGATCGGTACGCAGTTCGTGAAATTTTGTGTCGTCGAATACTTGCCGCGACGGTATATACAGGCAACGGTAAATCGTCTCGTGCGAAACCCACATCTGCGGATCGGACGGATACTCGCGCCGGAGCCAGGCGGAGATCTGCTGCGGTGACCACTGCTCACTCAGCTTCCCTGTGACAACCTCCCGCAGAAAATGCCTGGTAGAGAGAGTCGAGATTTGAGGGCGGCGCGCGCGGACATACGCTGCGGCATCCGCCGGGGTCGCCCGATAGTGTTCGCGGCCGCCGTTGCGGGCGATCTCCCGAGCGATCGTGGATGGGGATCTTCCGAGTTTGTCGGCGATCGTCCGAGCACTGTCACCGGCGGCGATCCCACGGGAAATCTCTTCACGCTCCCCGGCCGTGAGATGAGATGCTCGCCGACGACGTGGGAGCGGCCGGATACCGCCGGATTTACGCAGGAACCGGCCGATCTGAGGGACACTCTCCCCGAGGACCCGCCCGGTCGCACTCAGCGAATCACCGCGACGCCACATCTCCCAGATCGTGTTCTCCTGTTCCACAGTGAACCCGAGCGCCCTGTTGCCCATCCATGCCTCCACGATCACGCATCATGTCACCAGCAGTGATGCGTTGACGTGTTGAGAGCAAGATCGGTTTCCGACAACCTGTCGGTGATTAAATTTTGGGCAGGTCAGAGCTGTCCGGATGTGTCGAGAACTCGTGTCGGAAAGCTATGTCGAATTGCTATGCGCTTCAGGGTTTTCGACGGGGCTGTCGGAGGGTGGGTGTACAGATATCTGGATGGCCACTGATGACGACTCACGATCACAGGACTTTGCTTCGGCGTGGGCACATCACGACAACGCCGCTGCCTTCCGGAAACGGATCCAGGCCTCCTGGAACCAGCTGGGTGGGACGGGATTCGATACATGGATTGGAGCCGATTCCGATGGTTTCGGGAGTATCGCTGTCACGCTGGATTGGCCACCGGAAGCCCAAGAACTGCAAGAAGCTGCGAGGGACTTCATTTACTCGCTGCATTCTTGTTTGGATGTCGCCGTTTCGATCGCGGAGAAGACTGTGTCGGGGGCACTGACCACTCCTGACGAATCGGCACGATTCCCGTTGTGTAGCAATCTCGATGACTTCCTGGCGCACTACGAACGCGGAACGATGGATGGACTTCGCCGGGATCACATTCAGCTGCTCAAGGCTTTCCAGCCCTTCGCAGATACTCCGGAGGCGACCAGGGCGGTGAACTTGGTCCGGCGAACCATGCGACTTCTCGCTGAGGTCACTCGGCGGGACATGCACTCCGACGTGGTCACGGTATGGGCGCACTCGGCATCTCCCGTGGTGCTGGTCGACCCGCCACAGGTCGTCGCTGAACTGATCGTCGAACCCGCAGGACGTGTTGTCGACACGTACACCGTCGCACAGTTCCGGCTCGAGCCGGCCGAACCCACACGCCGTTTACGTGGCAGCCCGCAGGTGGCTCTGGACATTGCCTTCAATGCAGAGCCCTGGCCGATTGATCCGGACGACACCTTCGATCTGCGATGCCATCAACTCCTGGCGGTAACGGCGGAGGTTGTTCGATCGTTTGAGCGCTCCTTCGGACTGAGATCAACCGAATATCGGGGCGAGCGCGTGTTGCCGAGTACAGAGGATGACGCTTCGACTTGGGCGTTGCTCGATGCTAGCGAAGTACCTGAACTCTCGACGGCATTACGCGAATCTGACCTTGGTCTCGCCGTGTATCGCGACGGCGACGAGATGATCATGCTGGTCAACACCGAACAGGGCGTGTTCGGGAGAACCGTGCCCCAACCCATTGCGCTCGATCCGGATCTACGACGCGGTATTGCAGCGGAGAACGCGACGTTGGGAGCAGCCGCGCACTGGGGTCTACCCGACTTCGTCTTGACCCCACTGACCGTTGAGAAAGGGTTGGGAACGCGTGAACTAGGCGATGGCACTGTCGTTTTCGGAACCCGGGCCTTGGCGATCCAAGTGAAAGCCCGCGACAACGCTGGTTCTAACCCCGAACGCGAACGTGCGTGGATCGCCAAGAACGCAGGCAAGGGTGCACGCCAAGCCGCGGGCTCGGTACGGTCGCTCACAGTGGCCCCTGTAGCGATGAACAATGTCCGCGGACGTTCGATTATCGTCGATGGAAGTTCTCTGGACTGGGTAGGCGTGGTGATTGTCGACCACGACAACCCTCCTGACGACATCGCGCCTGTCGTGAGCACCCCAGCTCTACCGATAGTCGTACTCTTGCGCCGCGAATGGGAGTTCCTGTTCGACCACCTACGATCGGTTACGGCTGTGGGTGCGTACCTGCACCGCATCAAGGATGATGCAGTTGCTCCTGGTGACCACCCTGGGCACTACTACCAGCTGGCCACCGAGGACGCGCGTGTCACAGTTGACTCAGGGTCGCCCCCAGTTCATCTTGGTCGTGGAGAACAGCGTTTTTCGTATCCGATGCTGCCTATGGAACCGGCTACCAGCATTGATGAGCAGGGCGCAGCGATGTTCCGGCAGATGCTGGAGGACCTGGCTGCATCGCCGTGGGATCGTCCTGAGGAAGATCGATTGACGCTCCTACATCTGCTCGATCGGCAATTGGTGATCGAGCGAGCGGGAGTCGGCAGACGCATGATCGACCTGCTGCGCCGTGCATCGACTGTTGCACGAGGAACGACGCGATTCGATCTGCGGCGGTATGTGTTCGGAGAGGGAGATCTTCAACTCGGCTTCGGAGTGTGTAACCAACTGAGCGAAAATCATCGGGAAGCGTTCCGCCGGTGGGTGATGCTGCGTCACCACGAATGGACTCAAGCGATACCCCACGACGGTCGAGAGGGAATTTGGACGGTAGCGATACTTCTTACGCCTCGACATGACGGGCTACGTCCGTGGGACATCACTGTTTTTGCCATCAATGGGGTGCTCGAGATCGCTGACGAAGATCTCGAGGCGTTGCACCTGTTGTGGAATCGACCAGGTGCAGAGTTTGATGAGTGAGACGTACTGTGGGTCAGCCTGCAGATACGTTCGTGTGCTAGGTAATTTCACGCCTGAACGATCCTGAACGAGACACAATTAGCATCAACATATCTCGGCCGAAAGTTCGTTATCAGCTTCTCGTTTGTGCCGCGATCTGTACACCCAGAAGCATCCCAGACCCCGATACAGGGCAGACTTCGGATCATGGGTACCGACATGCACATGTTCACAGTCGACGGTGCGGCCTCCGCTCCGATGTCGCAGGGACGGCTGGAAACTCTCGGATTCCTCGAAACGAAGCACCTCGAGCAGTGGGTAGTCGACAATCCGCAGGTCCTGGGGGACGACGTGAAAATCGTTTCCACCCAGTACGACAAGTGGTCGTCAGAGTTCGGTGATCTAGCGAAGGAACGCCTCGACGTTCTCGGCTTAGACCGTTCCGGTCAGCTCGTTGTCGTCGAACTCAAGCGTGGCAAGGATTCTCGGATCCACCTGCAGGCAATTACCTACGCAGCGCTGGTGGCGGGGTTCGACAAGAAAACACTCGCCACCGCACATGCCGAGTACCTCAACAGGATCGCTGCCGGAACCAAGACAACCTCCGAAGGCGAGGCTCTCTCGGAACTGGAAGAACACGTGGGCGGTGAGTGGGATGACGACGTGCTCACGGTCCCAAAAATCGTGTTGCTCGCCGAGGACTTTTCCGCGCAGACATACACAACGGTGACGTGGCTGACCGAGCTGACTCCGAATCTGAGCATCGAAATGCACACCGTCAACGTGTTCGTGTTGCCTGGTCCGAGCCAGCAACCGTGTGTAGTGTTCCGTCGGCTCTACCCAACGGATGATCCGGCCACCCGGGTTCTCACCCCTGGAATTGCAGCGAGCGCAGACGCAGTGGTTACGAAGATTGCCAATAAGAAGCGCGCTGACCGCTCGACCTACCTGCTTTACGACAATGACGTCATTCCGGAGGAGGCCGTACTGGAGTTGAATCTGCGTGCGAACCTCGCTGCCGATGTCGTGGAAAAAGTCGAGATGTGGATAGCGGCGAAACCTGGACGTGGGGAAGCTTCTTGGGTGCGTAACCGTGCCGAGCCGCTTCAATGGCGCGGCGGAGATGACCCGCTCCGAACCTGGGCTCCGACAAGCTTGGCGAAGCACATTATCGAACAGGCCATAGGTGAGCGCCGAGATTACCTCCCCGGCGGTGACGTTTGGTACTACCAGGGCACGAAACTCATCGTTCTTGCTCGTGAAATCGACAACCCGGTGAACTGAACAAGCCTATCGAAAACCTTTAATCCTGAGTAGCAATGATTCATCCGAAGGTTTCCGGAAGTTCGGTTTTCGCTGAGTCTGACGTACTGAGAAGATTCCGAGAATCTCCGGTCGGAACTGAGGAACTCAGCTCTGTTGGTTCACGGGTCGGCCGGATTCGAATCGCCAGATCGCATGATCGAGGTGGGTGACGTTGTGGCCGGATTTTTCGGCGACTGTTTTCACGAGCATCGCGGCTTCGGCTGCACTCACATCTTCTGGGGTTGTGCCGATCGCGTTCGCGACGTAGCGGATGACCATGCGATCGGCTTTCACCCCGGGAATGCCGGCGAGCATCAAGAAGTAGTTCCAGGTGATCCCGGAACGCTGGCCAGGCACTGTGGCCCAGGCCTTCTTCGCGCTCTCGAGTTCGTCCGCGTCGGCTGCGCGGAGGTCGTCGGTGCTGTCGATGCCCAGTTGACGCAGCCGCCCGGCAGCTTCGTGAATGGCCGCAGCCTTGAGTGGAGCGCCTTTGGCGGTCGAGGTCGGTTTGCGATTGTTCGTCATCGCCGCCCACTCCTGCGGGCCGCCGAGTTCGTCGAAGGTACCCAACAGAGTGCCGGCATTGTCTGTATCGGCATCGCCGCCCTGCGCAATTCGGTAGTCGATGTAATGCCGCAGAATGTTCTTGACGGAGTTGTAGTGAGCGCCGGTGGATGAGATCGAGTCGATAATGCACAGAGCAAGACTCTGCGGATAACCGTCGGGGCGGAACCACAGGTCAGGATCACCGAGGTCGGCGTCGCAGCGCTTCGCGAGGAGTTCAAGCCGATCATCTGATGTTGTGGGCATATTGTGTCCTCTGATCTGTGGTCCGAATTGGATGGATTCCCCGCGCACTATGCCCGAGCACTCCGACATCGCTCAGCGAAATAGAAAATCGGGCGATGCAGCGGACCGTTTTGCCGCATGATGCAATATCCGAGAAATCAATCATCCGGAAAACAGACCCCGCGATTGTCACGTTGAGCGGCGGAGGCCATTGAAGAGCACGGCCGGACCAAGCCTCAGGCGCAGTCGGTCGTGATTCCTGCTATCAGATCGCCTGGGTCGACACCAAGACCCTCCGCTACGCGAACGATGTTCTCAAGCCGAATGCTGCGTTGGCCTCGTTCCACCCTGGCTAGATATGTCCAGTGGAAACCACAGTGCTCTGCCGCAGTCTCCAGGCTCCATCCGTGACGATGGCGGGCTTCGCGTACACGAGCACCGAAAACGCGGGCAGCACCCGAAACGGGTGTTGCCCGTGTCTCGACCATTGATCGAGTCCAGATGAACAGAGCCGAGCAGGCCAGAGCCAAATGGTCTCAACGGTGTACCGTGTGACCAGTGGAACTCGCTCCAGCCGACCTCCGTGCGGCCTCACATACGCCAATCCGAGCGCTCGCGGCGTGGCCACCAACTGAGCCCGCTTTCGTCGATATCGACTACGTCACCAGCTTGCTCACAGCTCCGAACCGCAGGCCCGTCTCTGCGATGCGTCTCCTGTTACAGGAACTTGCGAGTGGCGACTTGGTACGAGTCGTCCTCAGCGTCGAACCGTTCGGGGTGTTTGCGGTGACTGGACGCATCATGTATTCCGACATCGTGGATGCGTTCTACCTGGGATCGCAGTTGGTCAGTTCAAGGCGTGAACCGCTCAAATCGGTCCTCTCCATCTCACGGGCCGAGCGAGCCACGGAGATGTGCCCGCGGTCCGTGTCATCGAGTCGGGCCACCACAGTTCGGCATGGTCACCTCGTCGAGGCGATCTTCCAACGGGATTTCGATCCTGCACCGTTCCACGTTGTAGGCCATGTGGTTTCGACTACGTCGGCTGCCATCGTTGGAGTAGGTCAGTGGGTCCTCGAATTCCCGGGTCGGACCGTTTCCGCATTGCAGGACATTGCGGTTCTGGCTGAACCCGGAACAACCGGCTTACTATGTCCCTCCACTGTCCAGGCGTGGGCAGAATTTGACGAGGACTCTGACTGACGTCAGCGGTCGTCCATCGCCAAATGAGTGTTCGTCCACCTACTGACCGCCACGACAGTGACGCTAATCTGGCTCTTGTCAGGTGTTGGTGCAGAACGGCTCTTGAGGGACTGCACATCTGTCAGCTATTTCAGGGCCGGCGCGACAACGGCCAACCACAGAACCCGCACTCTGCCTTCCCAGCAGGTGCGGGTTCCGCCTACAGCGAATCGGAGGATCTGTCATGACGGACTCGACACCATCGAGCGCTTCACGTGTCACTGATGCTCAAATCAAGGCGGCTCGGGCCAAGTTGATCATCGATGGGAAATTGAAGAGACCGTCGAAGCCCGAGATCGAGAAACTCGCGGCGCTCAAGACCACCAGTGAACGACGGCCCATAGCCAACTGACTCTTCCTGGCGCTCCGGGAGCTTCAATACCGCGGTAGCACTATCGCGATACTTTCTTCTTGTGCGGAGCCGAAATCAGCCATTTCCAGGGAAGATGGAGCGGGAGACCTGCCCCAATAAAGCAGTTGCCCCTAGCGACTCGGCACTGGGTGCTAGCTGACTAGGGGCTTACGAGAAGCAATCGTACCCTGTCAACCGCACCAACTTCCTTCGGAGACGCCTCATGGACAACGAAGCCCCCACGAACATGAACGCCCTGCTCAAGCTGCCTGAATGTGACAGGCTCAATGCCGCCGGAAACCCGGTCTGGGCGCTCGACTCGACCGTCCCCACCTTCGTCGAAGCTGACCTGTCGTTCAACACGGGATCCGAAAGAGGAGCCGTGCGAATCCATAAGTTCGGCGCCGACCCTGAAACAATCGACGACATGAACGAAGCTGAGGCTCTAGGTCTGGCCCTGGTCGCGGCAGCCCGCTCTGTTCGCGAACTGCAGGGCTGACTGCATCGGACGAGATTGGACCAATGGGCACTGAGGTTGACATGGTTGACCATCGAGGAGATCTCATGAACACACTCGCCGAACAAGAACGCAAGCTCATGGACCTGCTCACCCGCCGCGTCCACCAGACATTCGCCGACGCCCACGCTGCCGGCGTCCCGGCCGAGGTCTTCGACGATGTCGAGTCGATCGCCCGCTCCATGACCGCAGCACTGCCCAGCAGTCACGTCTACGACCATCTCGTCGGCCCGTTCTACGACACCACCGGCCTGACACAGTGGCGAGGCGTGAGCCGGCAAGCCATCAACAGGGCTGTGTCTGCCGGCACCGTGATCGCCTGCCGCCTCGACGGCGGGCAGTGGGGGTACCCCACCTGGCAGTTCACGGACTCCCAAACAGTGCATCCGCACCTGATCGCGCTGTGGCAGACGCTTCGTGAAAGCGCCGACCCGTGGACCTGCGCAATCTGGCTACGCAGCCCACAGGAAGAACTCGGCGACCGCAGCGCGGCCGACTGGATCACCAGCGGCCACCCCGTCGACCCAGCCCTGGAGCTGGCCCGCGCTGACGCGCAGCGGTGGGCCGTATGAGCCACCGTGACACCGCGATGAACTTGGGAGGTGTGCGACATGGCTCGAAATTGGCGTGAGGTGCGGGCGGAGGCTGCTCCGCGGCTCGACGAGAAGGCCGTCAGCAATGTCCGGAGGACTATGCAGGAGTTGTCCGCGATCAACATCACCAACCTGGCCAGCGTCGTCTACTCCTCGGGAAAAGTGTTCGACGGCCTCGCTACCAGTCGCCGAGACACCGGGAACTTCCTGCGCTCCGGAAGCCTGGTCGGAATCTTCTCCCGCGCCGACCTTGCGCTGCTCGAAGACCTCCGGGACGTCGCACAGTTCATCATCGACCACCACGATCAGCCGATCGACGCCGCTCACGTCCGCGCGATCAATGCTCAGATCACCCGCCGAGGAGCACTACACCCGGGAGCGCTTCGAACCCAGGACCAGCAGATCGGCGTCAGAACCCGCTACGGGCGGCACACTCCTCCCGCATTGACCGAGGCCGGACTACAGCAGCTCATCACCTCGCTGACCTGCGAGCACGTCACAGAGACGGCTCTCGATCTGTTCGTGGAGCTCGCCAAAGCCCAACCGTTCGAGGACGGGAACAAGCGCACAGCGTTGTTCGCCGCGAACAGTCTGCTCATCGGCGGCGGCCGGATGCTCGTAGTCCCCGTCGACGAGAACGATCCACAACTGTCCGACACCTTCAACGACCTCCTAGCCAAGGCATACATCCACGACGAGCACGACGCCGTCAAGGAACTGCTGCGCAAACACGGAATCGTTGACCTGCCGCACTGAGTAGGGCGACAGCGCGGCGCGGTCGGCGAGTACACCAAGCGGTCGCTAGTACTCGACCTCGCACTCGCTGTGGCCGAGGACCCGCGCCGCGACATCGTGTGCAAGACCCGCAACGGTCTCGCTGCCGCCTGCAAGCGCGGCAACGTCGGTGGTCGCCCCACTGTCATCGACGACGACAAACGTGCGGCGATCCTGGCTCGCCGCGATCGCGACGAGTCGATTCGCACCATCGCGGCCGGCGTGTTGGGTCTCGGTAGGTATGATCCATCGGGTTCTTCCCGTCACTGCCACTGATATCGACGGAGTGCTCGCAAGGGGCGATACTGACTGTGCAGAGGAGGATCACTCTTGACGAACTCAAGACCATCCGAACCGTCACCTGTGACTGACGCGCGAATCAATGCAGCTCGGACGAAGTTGATCATCGACAAGAAGTTGAAGAGAACGTCAAAGCCCGAGATCGAGAAACTCGCGGCACTCAAAACCACCAGTGAGCGACGGCCCATCGCCAACTGACTCTTCCTGGCGCTCCGGAAACTTCAATACCGCAGTGGCTTTATCGCGATACTTTTTCTTGCACGGGTGCGTCGTTGGCGGCCGTCTCAGCTCGACCGGCAAGGCCCGCGATTGCCGCCGAGCACTCTGCCTCCCCGGCAGGTGCGGGGTTCTGTCTTCGATTCCTCTGCTCACACGCAGGGAGCCCTGAGAGCAGTGCCGCTTCAGACAATCACCTTGTGCCTAAGTCGCTGCATCCTGGCGAACGCGCCCGAGACGCCGGCCGGCGTGTTGCGGATGACAGATGGGGGTCGTGCCTTCCGCTGATAGCCTTGCTCGCTACCCGCTTCGAACCCCCGAGTCGTAGTACGCGGCGCGAAGAATCAATGCCGCGGCTTCCCCCAATACGGCGCTGACTAAGAAGAGCATCGCGTTGCGGAACTCCACTCCGTGCCATCGCGTCCCGGCCGGCGTAGAAGGAAGGCCCTCGCTCACTGACAGGTGGTGTGCCAACTCATGCAACAAGGTGCTCTCGCGACCAAACGCCCTGTTTTTCAAGGGGAGTGCCAATGTCGCGGTTAAAGGCTCGTAGTGGGCTTTGCCTTGCCCACGGCGTTCTCTAACACGGACCGGACCGACTTTTGGGTACTCCTCGCGAATCAAGTCCAGTGCCAGCACACCGTCGATGTACCGCTGCGCTGAAGGTATGTCGGCGAATCGCTTTTGGATCGGAACGTAGAGATGTGAACCGTGGAAGTCCACAAGTCCGCCCCTGTCGAGGGCTGCGGACCACACGTGTTCGGCCCCGTAGACCGCTGAAGCGCTCACTACTGACGCCTGTCACCGATGGCAGAGACATTGGCGCCCCTGCCCGGATCTTCGGGAGCGACATCGGCAATGATGGCGTCAAGCCGGGCGCTGGCTGTGGCGTAGAGCATCTGTAGCGCGGCAACCGTTCGAGCGAGGTCACGTGCCGCGCCCTCCCAATGAGTGGCACGCGTCTGAAGGTCTCGGTTCTTCTTCTTGAGGTCATCGACCCGCGCTTCAAGAGCGACCTCGTTCGGAGGGCGGAGGGCTTGGGCTTCCTGCTCGCGTTCCGCGACGCAATCGAGGAACAGGTCTTTGAGGTCAATATGCCTGTGCGTGAGTGCCGACCGCGTCACGTCTGCTTCTCTGCGAAGCGTGTCGATCACGAGTCGGTCGTCGAGCGCTACAACGCGGGGCTTCCCGGTGATGAGGAGCCGACGCATAGCGGCGACGATCTTCTTTCGCTCTGCATTTCTCTCGTCCGCGACCAACGGGATGGTGTCGCGATGGAGTGTCATTTTGAGGTACCGCGCTTCTTGTTGCGTGACGCCACAGGTAGCCCCGAATCAGCGATCTGTTCCTCGTAGGCCGTGATTAAGTGCTCAGCCCTGATCACCTCTTCGCTAGTAGCTCCTTGCTTTGACTCTTCTAGCTCCTGCTGGCGCTGCTGCAGACCGCGGACTGAATCCGTGGTGAGTGCCTTGTTTGGGCAGGCGATCTTGCAACCGGCAACGTCGGGCTCCTCGCCTTCCTTGGTGCAGGCTGACCATGGCAGGTGGAAGATGCAGTAGGCGTGCGCGCCGCCGGCCAGCGGGATCTCGTAAACGGATTGTCCAACCGACTTAGTGATCCGCTTCCACTCGTTGCTAAGTACCGGGGTCATGAGGTTGGCGGGGTCGACCAATTCCAACTCTGAGGCGGCTAGGTTCGCTACGCCGAGGGCTCGGTCTCCTGCGGGTCCACCGACGACGCCGTGACGCGACTCGACAACTAGGTGTGCGAGTGCGTGCCCTGTGCATTCCGACGTACGGCGTCCTACCTTTGATTGTGTGGCAAGTCCGCCGTATCCCTCCGTGACGCGGGTGCCGTACGGGTCGCCGACACGGTGTCCTGCCTGATGTGCGCCAGCAAGGACACCGCCTATCTCTTGCTGGGTGAGGACCTCAGCGGTGCGGCGAAGCGTGCTTAGCGTCATGAAGTCTTCGGCGTCCTCGGGGAAGCAGTACTCTTCGGGGAGCGCCAATTCTGATGCGAGGCTGCGCATTCTTTTCACGAATTTCCGCAGGTTGATAGCCGCCGTTTGTGTCGTAAGTGATCGAGATAAACCGTCCCTGGCGACAGGCCCGCCAAACCCGGCAGCTACGAAGAGTCGTCCGTGCCGCCCATTGAGCCGCTCAATCACAGTGACGGCAGATGCGCCCAACTCCGTGATCGCCCATGGACGCGCGATGCCGTCTGCACGTTGAGTTCCATCGGCCCCGTCCTGCCCTTTGAATGTTCGCCCATACAACAGATGACGCACCTGACCGTCAGGGGCTTGGACGCGCTCAGTTACTCGCTTGCTCGTCCCGTCATCTTGCAAGGTCTTTACCTCAAGGCTCAGCAATTCCTCCGGTCTCATAGACGAGTTCAGACCAAGTAGGAACAGGCAGGCGCTTTGCAGATCGCGCTCATGCACGGTCAGCCTGTAGTAGTCCAGGCCAGTGGGCTGCCAGCACCTGCCGTGAACTCTTCCGTTCACCTGAGTGGGAACCGGACACGCAGGGCTGTCACTGATCACCATGTCCGGAACGGCGCTCAGTTGCTCCTTGAGTCCACCGCCCTGGAATCGGATAGGCCAATTCAGGATGAAGCACATATAGCCCAGAGCGATGCCCCCGCGTGAGGTGTCGGTCCGAGGCAGAGTGTCTCCATGGTCCTTCCTCCACGCGGAAACGATTTTGTCGCGCTGCTGTGCCCTCAAAGGGTAGTCCTGAACCGTGGCGGGCATGTAGCCATCGATTGCATTACGTGCAGAGAGGATGTCGTCAGCGAATTGCTCAATGAACGCCACACTCCACAGAAGCATCGGTGTAAGAACGGCGTCGGGCATGGGTGACGTTGCGTTTTCCGACCTGCCAACATCGCCGAGGAATACCTGGTCATCGACCCATGACGGTTCCCTGAGCCTCTCGCCTGCGTGGAGGTCTGCCGTGAGGTCGTGGAGAAGCCGAATGCTTCCGTAGCGGAACCCGGCCGACTCCCTACTCATCTTTCCTTCGAGGGTGCCGACGTATGCATCCATGGTTTCGCTAACAATGCCCCGCAGTGAGCGGACCTCGGGCGTCTCCACTGCCACGTAGTTCAGGAATGCTCGGATGTGATTAGTGAACTGCGCAATCGTGCCAGTCGAAACCCATTTCTTGGTCGTCGTGCCGCCGCGCCGAACTGCGCGGCTCGGCTTTCCCTCATTGATCAGGAGCCACACCGCCTTCTTGACGGGAAGCCTGAACTGGCAAGGGATCGACTCGAAGTTGCAGGTGAGTTGTGCTCGCTTGCGCGGTGGTGCCATCGCAGCCAGGTTCCACACGTTCTCGCCGAAGGTGGAGATTGGCGCTTCTTCGCGAACGATGCGCTTGGCATTCGCAATGATCGGAGCGTCGTCGCTCCATGATTCCGGGAAGTCAACTGTGAGTGGCTGCGTTGTCATGACTCGCCCCTGTTCACAATGACTGTATTCCAGACTCGCGAACGCAGCTCCGGACTGACCTTCGCGCGTGCTGCAGCGACGGTTTCTGGCTCCACGTCGCTCAGAATCGCGTTGAGTTGTTGCCACGCGGTGAGGTATTCCCGGCGCCAACGCTCCCGGTCATCATCGTCTCGCTGCTTCATCTCCAGCAGATCCAGCAAAGCTACGAGCGGGGGTAGGTTACTCGTGACGACGTAGGCGTTCTTGCAGCCCAAGCAAGAGAGCCACGACTTCGAGCAGTAGGTGCCTGTCTCCGGGTTGTGAAGGATGTCCTGACACCTCGTACCCTTGTCTGTCGGTGTCGTGTCGAGACCCTCTGCCGTCGCTTTTTCTTCAGTCAACAGTCGTACCGCGAGGCTTCGCACCGTATCGAGCGCCTTCTGCTGCGCAGCACGGTGGATGTCCTCCAGTTCCTGAATCCTTTCGGGGTCCTTGAGAATGTAGGCATCAATCCACGTGAGGTGCCGATTGTCCACGGGGTGCTGTGCCACCCGCGTCAGGTAGGTCCTGTGGAGTCGTCTGAGGTCAAGATGTAGCCCGGCGGGCATCCACGCCATGGACTTGGGAATGGTTGCGACGCTGTTCGCTAGCACTCCGTTGTACCTCATGAACAGAATGAGGCTTTCGCTGGACAACTCCTTCGCGGACTGGTGCGCACTCGGCTGACAATCCAACAGGGCTTCTGGATTGAGGTGAGCAGAAAGCCGCGCCGGGGCGGTGCAGTCCATGACCAGTTGCAGGATTCTGCCGAGGGGGGAAGTGGCGACAGCATTCTCCGACATCAAGGATCTGCCGCCGCCTCGGCGGCGCTTGTCCCTTTCGGAGGTGAAGATCGTGAGGCTCTCTGAGGCGGCTGACGCGGCGGTGCTTGGCACCCGTCGCCGTGCAGTCGTTGATGTGTTTTCTCCCGTCGCACCGACGATGGCGGCATACGCCGCAAGCCCTTCATGCGTCGTGAGGAATAGCAAGGACCGCGTCTGTTCGATCCGAACGTTGTGGTATTGATCGAGAAGGCCGAGGGCTGCACCGTCGGCGCTGCCCAAACGCTTGTGGGGCGCACGAAGGAGAGCATGGAGCGCCTCCCAACGGCAGTGTTGTTCTGGTGGCACCGATTCCTTGCGCGTTTGCGCCAGCGCCCAATTGGGCTCGATCCGGCTCCATGCATTGCGGAGTGCCCGGACCGCGCTGGATCGAATCTGCTGAAGTTCGCTGACAGTGTAGTGATCTGGGAGGGTGCTCTCTTGAGTCTCCAGATATCGCTGGGAGAGCGCCTGCCCGACTTCGAGGGGCAACTCACCGTGCTGCAGGAGTACACCTCGCACCGCGGTCAGTTTGTGATTGCGGGATTTCGCCATTGCGTCCGGGTAGGTGTCACGAACCCATAATACGAAGTCGAACCAATCGTCGGCGGCCAGGGAGTCGAGGCTGGTGATCCCCCGTTCGGAAGCCCACCTAAGGAAAACTCGACTGGTCGAGGACAAGCCGCGTGCGCTTTCGATCGAACGCCAAGAACCGGAGGGTCCGTTGGCGCGAGCAATGCAGACAACCCATTGCTTGCGGAGTTCCTCTGAGCCAGCAGCGCCTGCAAAGTCCACCGTCATGTGTCGGGTGCCGTCCTCATCCCAGATCGTGACACTCAAACCGTCTTCACTCACTCGGCTCTTTTGTTGTCCATCAGGCAACGACGCGAACCGTCCCCTAGCCAAGGCCACGGCCCTCCTCTCGGTAGTCCAATCCCGGTAGAACGCTCTCATGGCTGGAATGCAGCGCCTCATAGACGGATTTGAATGTTGCCTCGCGAAAGATGTTGATGCCCCGTAGGTCTTTCACCGCAAGGAGGTAGGCATCCATCGTCGTCTGCAGGTCACGGTGTCCGAGTTGCCATTGGACGTTGGTGTAGGCGTCCTCGTACCGGCTTGGGCTGTAAGTGGCAGGTGGCGATCCCAGTTCGTCATCAATGACCTTGTGCCATGCGATGAGCCAATTCAAAGCGAACGAGTACCGTAGGGTCTTCGCGGTTGGGTAGGGGACGTCACCCGTGAAACCTGCCGCCTTGCAGGCCTTTTCCCACTTATACGTTGCGCGCTGAATGACCTTGATCATGTTGCGTTGATCGGCAGGCAGTCCGCTCTCGGTGAGCCACAGCATGGCCGGTTCCCAGCCATATTCTGTCTCCATCAATAGCCATCGCCGAGCGGGTCCACGTAATTGATCATGAGTCTTCCACGTTCGGCCACCGTCGATCTGGACCTCAAGCTTCCCTCGTTTGACTCGATGGTCGGTGATCTTGTGCCACTGGGCGTCGCTGTAGTTACCGTGCTGTCGCCCCAACGCGACCGCTCGACGTCGATCCTGCTGGATGTACCGCCTGAGTAGCCCTTCAACCAGCCACGGCATGACAATCATCCGCGACTGTCCAGTCTTCGTGATGGAACTGGGCAGACGCATTTCCGCGAATGCGCTGGCGCTCTTCTGGGGCAACTCCAATATCAGTAGCAGGCTTGTTTCACCTTCGCGTGTGCCGCAAAAATAGACCGTGTCAATAAACGTCGCGTTGCGCTGCGTATTGCGGCCCCGGAAGGACTGGTCTTCCCCCGCTCCAACGAGTTTGCCTGTCTCGCTTGCCGATACGGCGTACCCCCTGAACGCAACGTTGGACCACAGACGGAAAGTCTCGGGCTCAATCCAATCAACGCGGCGAATGCGAGCGTTCTTGCTCTTCCACCCGCCGGCCCTAACGCTGGTTCTATTTTGGTCCTTGAACTTAAGTCCTGGTCCGAACTCTTCGATCGGATTCTCGGCTGCGTACTTCTTCCTCACCGCCCACGAAAAGAACAGTGAGAGCGCCGCGACCTCTTTGTTCCACGTCGCCCCGCTGATGGAATTCTCATTTCTGATGGGATCAGTGCGCCATTCCTTCCACTCGTTGAGATCATTCGCGTCCATCTCGTGGAGCGCCGTTGGAAAGGGGCGGCTTGCGAGCCATCGAATGATTGGCGGGTAGACGGTCGCATAGGTTACGCGTGTACCTTGCTTCAGTCGTGACCAGCGGGAAGTTCGCAGGAACTCGGTGAAGACCCATTCTGTCCGGTATCCCTCCGGGTCAGCGTGCAGCCGCGCAAGGTCGATGATGACCGGGGTTCCGGGCTTGATGCCCGCCTGCGCTTCCAGCTCATCAAGCTCGACCCACGCCAATTCGGGGAGCAAGTTCGTTGGGGCGGACGGGCTTCCACCAGAAAGCACGGTCAACCATCTATCACCCATAACACCCCCGGGTTCCCGGATGTGGACAGCACCACCGTAACACCCCGCGTGTCTACAGAAGCCGACTTGCACGAACTTGCGCACCACCTCGGCGACCCCGCCTCCGACGAGGCTTCCCACGGGCCCGAGTTCGTCGACCGCTACACGAGCCTTGTCGGCGAGATCATCGGGCCCGAGGCGGCCTTCGTTCTTCGAGCGATGTTCCTTGCCGGTGGTGTTCGAACGGACTAGATGTCAGCCCTCGGCGAACCCGGTGGTGTCCGTACCGGTCGGCTGGAATACTCGGCCTATGGATGCGCCGCGCAGACTGGTCCTGGTCAAGGGTGAGTCGGAACTCCCCGATCCGACTGTTGCCGTGCGCAAAACCCCACTGATTCGTGAAGCCTACGGACGAGTGCTGCGGGAGGTTCGACGCGATCAGGACCGAACTCTCGACGACGTAGCCGCAAAGGTCGGGATGTCGAAGCAATACCTCTCCGAGATCGAACGGGGCAAGAAGGAACCGTCGTCGGAAATTCTGCGCGCAATCTGCGAAGCGCTCGGGATGCCGCTCGAGCACCTGCTGTTCCGAGCGGGCAACCGGATCGTTGCGCTCAACTCCCTCACCTTCGGGCACTCTCCCGCACCGATCTCGGGTCCCGTCCTGATGGCGGCCTAGTCAGTTCCCTTCGATGAGGGTGTCAGCCAGTCCGTAGGAGATAGCGTCGTCGGCGGTGAAGATCCTGTCGCGATCGGTGTCCTTACGGAGCCGCTCGACGCTCTGACCGGTGTGCTTACTCAGAATCGCCTCGGTCTGCTCCCGGATTCTCAGGATCTCGGCTGCTTGAAGCGCGAGGTCCGAGATGGTGCCGCTACCTTGCGTCGACGGTTGGTGCAGCAGCACCCGCGAATGGGCAAGAACATGCCGATGGCCTGGAGTGCCGGCGGCCAGAAGCACTGCAGCAGCCGAAGCCGCTTGACCCATGCAGTACGTGGAAATCGTCGGTTTCAAGAACTGCATGGTGTCGTAGATCGCGAGCATCGCCGTGGTGGAACCGCCGGGAGAGTTTATGTACAAACCGATTTCACGATCCGGGTTGTCGGCTTGCAGATGCAGCATCTGAGCCATCACGACGTTGGCGACGCCGTCGTCGATCTCTGTGCCGAGAAAGACGATGCGCTCGTTGAGCAGCCTGCTGAAGATGTCGAAAGATCGCTCACCCGTTGGTGTTCGCTCGATGACACTGGGAATCGTGTACTGGGACATGACGTCACAATCCGATCTTGGGGAAGGTAGCTTGCGGTGCTATCTCGGCGAAGGACGTCACGACGCGGTCGACGATTCCGTACTCGCGCGCCTGCTCGGCGGTGAACCAGCGATCCCGATCGCTGTCGGTCTCGATCTCTTCGACGGTCCGGCCCGTTTCGGCGGCGAGGATTTCCTGCGATTGACGCTTCATCAGCTCGAGGCTCTCGGCCTGGATCGCAATGTCCACCGCAGTGCCACCGATACCTGCCGAAGGTTGGTGCATCATGATGCGGCTGTGCGCCAGGCTGATTCGCTTGCCGTGGGTGCCGGAGCAGAGAAGCACCTGGCCCATGCTGGCGGCGAAGCCCATCGCGACCGTCACGACGTCGTTGGGGATGAGCTTCATAGTGTCGTAGATGGCCAGACCGGCAAACACCGATCCGCCAGGTGAATTGATGTAGAGCACGACGTCGCGCTTGGGGTCGGTGGTGGCGAGGAGCACCAGTTCCGAACACACACGTTCGGCCATGGCGTCGTTGACCTCGCCGGTGAGCAGAATGGTTCGCTGTCGGAAGAGCCTGTCTGTCAACAGGTCACGGTAGCCGGTATCGGTGGGCGCTTCAGTAGTCATGAATCCATTCCTACCGGCGCGGCAGTGCCGCGGCCCCGCTTGTCTGCTGTGGGCAGACCACCCCTGTTTTTACCCGCCCCCCTGTTGACTGCCGCCTTTTTTGCCTGCCCCCTTTCTGAGCGAACGGCACGTTCAGTCGATCTAAGGCGCCGAAAGTACCGTTCGCTCGAAAAGGGGTGGGCACAAGATCGGGCAAACCCGTCACCGACGGCGGCGGTAGCGGTACCGCGCACACCCGGCCATGATGGGAGAAGACAACCATTCCTCTCGTCAGGAGCGTGGCATGACTCGTCCGGTACGCATCGGTGTTCAACTCCAACCCCAGCACGCACCCGATTACGGGTTGATACGCGACGCCGTCTTGCGGTCCGAGGACGCCGGGGTGGACATCGTCTTCAACTGGGACCACTTCTACCCGTTGACCGGCGATCCCGACGGCGCCCACTTCGAATGCTGGACCATGCTCGGCGCCTGGGCCGAGCAAACCGAACGCGTCGAGATCGGCGCCCTGGTCACCGGTGGTGGCTACCGCAATCCGGATCTACTCGCCGACATGGCGCGAACCGTCGACCACATCAGCGGCGGGCGCCTGATCCTCGGTATCGGTGCCGGCTGGTTCGAGAAGGACTACGACCAGTTCGGATACGACTTCGGCACTCCCGGTTCACGGCTGAAACTGCTTGGCGAATACCTCCCCCGCATCACGGGCCGCCTGGCGAAGGGCAACCCGCCGCCGACGCGCAACATCCCGGTCCTCATCGGCGGTGGCGGCGAGAAGAAGACCCTGCGCTTGGTCGCCGAGTACGCCGACGTCTGGCACAGCTTCGGCGACCGTGAGACACACCTGCGCAAGTCAGACATCCTCTCCGACCACTGCGCCGACGTGGGCCGGAACCCGCTGGAAGTAGAGCACTCGGTTCCGTGGCCTGGGCTCGAAAATGCAGCCGACCTGGTCGCCGACGGTGTCTCACTCTTCACCGTCGGCGTCAGCGGACCGGACTACGACCTCACGACGCTTGCCGAGGCCATCGGTTGGCGCGACGACAACACGCCGCCTGCGTTGAGCGGGCTGGCCTGAGCGGTACCAAGGACTTCGTCGTTGTCGGCGCCGAGAACGGGCGGCGCCGACGTCAGACGTGGCCTCTGGCCGGAGAAGTTGACCGGAAAGGCCACTTGCTTCAACGGTCCGAGCGTCGGATGGTCGACGGTTCCGACCATGCCGAGCGCGGCGGTGTGGGGATCGGAGTAGATCTCGTCGAGATGCCGGATCGGTGAGACCGGTACGGCGCGTTGGGCGAGAAGAGCGCACCAGTGTTCGACGGTCTCCGATGCGAAGGCGCTGGTGAGTTCTCGTTCCAGACTCTCGCGGTTCTCCACTCTGTCGCGGTTGTGGGCAAAACGCGAATCGGTGACCAGTTCACTCCTTCCGATGGCCTCGGCCAGCGACGCCCACATCGCGTCGTTGCCGACAGCGACGACGAAGTACCCGTCGCTGGCAGGAAATGCTTGATACGGAGCAAGATTCGGATGACCGGAGCCCAACGCAGTCGGGCGCTCACCGGTGGCGAAGTAACTGGTCGCCCAGTTGACGTGCATCGCGAGTTGGCACTCGTACAGCGACGTGGTCACGTACTGTCCGCGCCCGGTCCGGCCTCGCTCGACCAATGCAGCCAGGACACCGACCAGTCCGAAAAGCGCTGCGCCCAAGTCTCCCAACGCAAACCCGGATTTCATCGGAGCGCCGCCGGGTTCACCGGTGAGCGACATGAGCCCACCCGCGGCCTGCGCGATCATGTCGTACCCCGGTTCGTCGCGCAGCGGTCCTTCTTCACCGAAGGCAGAGATGTGCAGGGTGATCAGATGCGGGTATCGCTCGGACAGTGCCTGGTAGTCGAAGATCTTCTGTAATCCGCTGCCCGGCTTGAAGTTCTCCACGACCACATCGGTCTCTTCGAGCATGCGGTGGATGATCTCCTGTCCTTCGGTGGACTTGAGGTCGATCGTGACCGACTTCTTGCCGCGGTTGATCGCGAGGTAGTAGGCGGCATCTACGCCGACGAAGGGAGGCCCCCACGAACGCGTGGCGTCGCCGCCTTCAGGGTGTTCGATCTTGGTGACGTCGGCTCCGAGATCGGCAAGCGACATGGTTGCGTACGGCCCGGCAAGGATCTTCGACAGATCGAGCACGCGGACACCAGCCAAGGGTGTGGGGCCTGTTGGAGAATTCACTGGTGAACCCCTGCTACGGAGAGGAACTCGGCTACGACGTCACGTGCATCATCCAGCTCGACGTCACCGCCGTCGGTGATCACGTCGAGATTGCCGAGTGCAGCCGACGGCACCTTCCCCACAAGACCGGCCAGGTAGGAATTCGCCACCAGCAGTGACCGGTACCCATTACCGTGTCGGATGCCGTGGTCTGCAAGATCGAAAAGCAGGGTCGCCATGACGGCACGAGCGAGCTCGTCGGCATACTTTGCGCTGGCGGCCTGGGCGGCATCGTCAGATCCGGAGATCAGACGATCTCCTTCCTCTACCAGTTCCTCCCAGCGCCGCAACAGAACTCCGGCCCCGGCTTCGCAATCCGGTCCGACGGTGGACAAGATGTCCGTCATCGCTTCCGCGACCGTGCGGTGCGAGTTGAACTTGCGTAGGCACCGAAGTACGTCCAGCGCAATGACATTGCTCGAGCCCTCCCAGATCGAGCCCAAGTGGGCATCCCGCACTAGTCGCGCGTTGGCCCATTCCTCGATGTAGCCGTTTCCTCCGCGCACCTCCATGGCCTCGCCGGTGACCACCCGCGCGCGTTTGCAGACAAAGTGTTTGGCGATCGGTGTCAGCACCCTGATCAGTGCGCGCGCCTGTTCGTCGCCGCCGTCTGCTGCCTGAAGACACTGTGCGCTGTACGCGACCAGGGCCAGCGAAGCCTCGGCATCGAGTGCAAGGGGAAGAAGCGTCGCCCGCATCAGCGGCTGGTCGAAGAGCTTCTTACCGAACACGACTCGACTCTTCGAATGTTCGACGGCTTCGCGGACTGCTCGGCGCATGAGAGCGCTCGAACGCATCGCATTGGACAGGCGAGACGTGTTGACCATCTCCGCCATCTGGCGGAATCCTCGATCGAGTTCGCCGACCTGGAGTGCGTGCGCGCGGTTCAGCGTCACCTCGCCGCTCGGCATGGAACGCGTACCCAGCTTGTCCTTGAGACGATCGATCGTGAGGTTGTTGCGCTCGCCGGATCCTAAGGTCTTGGGCACCATGAACATTCCGACTCCACGCGTCGAACCATCCTGTCCGCCCGGGAATCTCGCGAGGGTGATGATCACATCGGCATCCGGGTTGGAGGCGAACCACTTCTTGCCCGTCAGAACCCATCCGTCACCGTCGCGCTCGGCGCGTGTTTCGGTGCAGGCGATGTCGGTGCCTGCCTGAATCTCGGTCATGAACATCGCACCCGTCTTCGCCTGCTCGGGGTCCGTCGACGTCAACGCGTCGATCCAGGGCGAGAACACGGCCGGATCACCGAACATACGCAGGGTCCGCGCAGCAGCATCTGTCATCGACACCGGGCAGGCCAGCCCGAACTCTGCCTGCACGAAGATGTACGACGCGAGATACTTCGCGAGTGGCGGATGCACGGAGTCCCATCCGTGCAACCCTTTTCGGTGCGACATGGCGGACAGGCCGTACTCGTTGTACGCCGCCCGGCACAGTTCCAGGTAGGCCGGGTGATAGGAAATCCGGTCGACGCGGTCACCGGCCTTGTCGAATTGCTGCAGCAGCGGCGGGTTCTTGTCCGCGATGTCGGCAAGCTCGGACAAACGGCCGGCGGCATCTCGGCCCAGTCGGTCGAGCAATCCGTTCAACGTCTCTCGGTCCGCCCCGGCGGTCCATCTGTCCACTACCGCTGTCACAGCGGGGTCGGTGTGTGCAAAGTTCATCAGTGGTCAACGCCTTTCAGGGTGGAAGCATCGGTCATGTTCGAGGAGCTCGTCGACTCCGGCCCGGGCGCTTGCGCATGCAGCGCACTCCTGCGCAACAAAGCAGTCATACAGACAAGGGAGAGAACGACATACACGAGCCCCAGAGCTACGACCGGCCAGATCGAGTTGGTTCGCGTCAGCAGATACTGGCTGACCATCGGGGCCGTTCCGGCAAAAACGGCGGTCGACAATTGGTACGACAGAGAGATGCCGGTATACCGAACATTGGTGGGGAAAACCTGCGCCAGGATGCCGGCCAACGCGGCGTAATACATTGCGTGAGGCGCCGTCGCGAGGACCATACCCAGAATCGCCAAGGGCACGGAGCCCGTCTGAACCAGCACGAACATCAGTGGTAGGAGCACGATCTCCGGAAGCAGCATCCAACGGACCGCTTTCGACGGATCGATCCGCGTGGCCAGCACAGCACCGAAAGGCTGTACGAGCGCTTGGGCTACCAGTGCCACGGTGATCACGAGGAGGAAGTCACTACGCTCGAAGCCGAGATCCGTTGTCGCCCAAGAGAGCGCAAAGGTTGTCTTGACGTACGTGATGGCAACACCGGCAACCACAGCGCCGACGCCGAGAGCAAGTTCGACGGGATGCGACCGCAACACTTCGACCAGCGGCATCCGTGTACGCTCCTGTGCTGCAACAGCCTTCTTCATCTCGGGTGTCTCGGAGATGTGCAACCGGATGTAGAGAGCGACGATCACCAAAGCTGCGGATCCGAGGAACGGCAGACGCCAACCCCACGACTCGAACACGGAATCCGACATCAACGTCAGGCCGAGGAAGGCCAGCGTCGCGAGCAGGTTGCCGACCGGTGAACCCTGCTGCGCAAACGCGCCGTAGAGCACCTTCTTCTTCGGGGGAGCGAATTCGGTGGCGATCAACACGGCACCGCCCCATTCGCCGCCCATGGCAATGCCCTGGAGAACACGCAGTGCCACAAGCAGTATCGGTGCCCAGATCCCGATCTGGGAGTACGTAGGGAGGAGGCCGACACCGACAGTTCCCAACCCCATGAGCGCGAGGGTGATGATCACGGCGTTCTTGCGACCGAACTTGTCTCCGAAATGACCGAACACCACTCCGCCGACCGGACGAGCCACGAATCCCACGGCAAAAGTCGCGAAGGCTGCGAGTGTCCCCACCGCCGGCGACGCATCCGGGAAGAACAGCGGGCCGAGCACCAAGGCGGATGCGGTTCCGTAGATGTTGAAGTCGAACCATTCGATGGTCGTTCCGACAAACGCCGTGATTCCCGCCTTGCGTGCCTGTTTGGTGTTGTATTCAGGCGGATTGGTGTCTTGACCTGGGTTTTGATCCACGGTTCTCCCTGATTCTCGCGTCGGGCATCACCAAGGGTTGCAATGTGAGGCGTGAATCACTATCGTCCGAAATCCATGTAGAGTCCAAGACTTAGTTCGACTCATTTATGTGGGAGAACCACATAAATGAAGACTGGGAGGAGCGACATGGAATTGCGTCAGCTGCGCGCGTTTCTCGCAGTAGCCGACGAACTTCATTTCGGCCGGGCCGCCGAGCGACTCCACATCGGGCAGTCCCCGCTCAGCCAGACCATTCGGGCGCTCGAGCGCGAACTCGGCACCGACCTGTTCGTCCGGACCACCAGATCAGTGCAACTGACCGCAGCCGGCGAAGCCTTGGTCACGCCCGCACGAATCATCGAAGCGCAGATCGCCGTGGTACGAGAAATCGCATCGGCCGCGTCGACTGGCGAGACGGGCCGTGTCACAGTGGGTTTCGGCGGAACAGGCGGCTACACCGTCCTGTCGGCCCTCACACGGTCCTTGGCCGACTCCCATCCGGGAATCGAACTGGAACTACGGCCGCAGATGTACTCGGGTGAGGTGCTCGACGCTCTCCGACGCGGCGCACTGGACATGGGCATAGTCGGCCTGCCCATTCCGCGCGGATTCGAGACTCACACTGTGCGGGAGGAAACCTTGATGGTCGCGGTTCCGGCCAGGCATCACCTCGGTACGCATGACTCGGTGTCACCGGAAGACCTGGCAACCGAGCGATTCGTGATGTATCCCGCCGAGCACGGCTCGGTGGTGCGCGATGCAACGTTGTCCGTTTGCGCCACAGCAGGTTTCACGCCCACCATCGCACACGAAGCCCCCGATCCGTACAGCCTGTTGGCCATGGTCGGAGCGGGGGTCGGGATCGCCGTCGTCGTGGAGTCGACGGCGCATCTGTCCATGGACGGGGTCGTGTACCTGCCGATCGCCGGGGCCACGCCCACGCTGAAAATCGCGATGGCATGGCGACCCAACAATCCGACGCCGGCAGTACACACCGTCACCAGGGTACTGAGGGAGCAGCCTTAGGCTCTCGCGAGAATTCCGGCGAAATCTGTTCCCACAGGCAGAGTTCCGTACTCGTGACCACGGTCGTCGCCGAGGCGAGCGGCAATGAACGCATCGGACGAGGCGGCCGGGGAGTGGCGCACCATGAGCGAAGCCTGCAGTGCCAACGCCATAGCCTCGACGACGGTCCGAGCGCGGAGTTGAGCGTCGGCAGGTGCCATCGTGGCGAGCTCACCGAGTTGGCGTCGTACCCGATCGAGGTGCTGATCGAGGACCGGGTTGTTGCCGCGGGCGAGGTTGATCTCGTGGTCGAAGGCGGCAACGGAGTCGGGTTCACGGGTCATCGCGCGCAGGACGTCGAGCGCGATGACGTTGCCCGACCCCTCCCACACGGCCATGACGGGCTGCTCACGGTAGCGACGGGCAAGCGGGAAGTCCTCGGTGTAACCGTTGCCGCCCAGGCACTCGAGGGCTTCGTAGGAGTGGTGCGGGCCGCGCTTGCAGATCCAGTACTTCGCAACAGCCGTCGCGAGTCGGCGGAACGCCTTTTCCTGCTCATTCGCGTCCTCGTCCTGCGCACGGGCCAATCGCAGTGCGGTGATGGTCGCGGCTTCGGATTCGAGAGCCAGATCGGCAAGCACCGAGGTCATTGCCGGCTGATCTGCCAGGACGGCACCGAAAGCGCTGCGGTGCCGTGCGTGCCACACCGCTTCGGCGACCGACTGACGCATACCTGCCGTGCTGCCGAGGATGCAGTCGAGTCGCGTCTGGGACACCATTTCGATGATGGTCCGCACGCCACGTCCCGGTTCGCCGATCATGGTGCCGACGGTGCCGTCGAGCTCGATCTCGGACGACGCGTTGGACTTGTTGCCCAGCTTGTTCTTCAGACGCTGGATGCGGAAGACGTTGCGTGTGCCGTCGGGCAGGATGCGGGGGAGAAGGAAGCAGGAAAGTCCCTCGCCGGCAGCACCTTCGGCCTGAGCGAGAACCAGGAAGGCGTCGGACATCGGCGCGGAGCAGAACCACTTGTGTCCGGTGAGGAGGTAGTCCGCACCCGGGCCGCCACGTCCGGCCGGCTTGGCGATGGTCGTGTTGGCTCGCACGTCGGAGCCACCCTGCTTTTCCGTCATCGACATTCCGAAGATCGCGGATGCCTTTCCGGGAGCATCCAACTCGGGGGTGTAACTCCGAGAAAGGGCACGCGGGGTCCAGATGGCGGCTACATCGGGTTGCAGCTCGAGCGAGGGGATCACAGCGTGCGTCATGGAGATCGGGCACGCGTGGCCCGGTTCGACCTGGGAGAAGAGCATGAATGCCGCGGCCCGAGCCACGTTGGCACCCGGCTTCGGGTCAGCCCAGGCAGAGGTGTGAGCACCGTGCGCAACGGCGGCAGAGATGATCCGGTGATACGACGGATGGTATTCGACCTCGTCGATGCGGTTTCCCCAGCGATCGAAGGTCTTCAATTCGGGGATCACCGTGTTGGCCAGCTCGGCGTCGTGCTGGAACCCGGCACTGCCGACCAGTTCACCGATATCGGTGAGTTCACTGGTGGCCCAATCGGCGTCGTGACGCGCGACGCCTTCGGCCAGGACCGTATCGAGCAGGAACTCGTTGACGTCCGTGCGCGGTACCGACTGGTTGAGCACTGCATGGGTGCGATGCGGAGCCGGGTGGGTGACGGTCTTCTCGGAAATATCAGTCATGACAGGCCTTTCAGCTCGCTGCGCGGATGAGGTGCTTCTGGATCTTGCCGGTCGGTGTACGCGGAAGAATCGTCGCGAACACCACTTCACGCGGAATCTTGTAGCGCGCCAACTTGTCCGAGAGGTAGTCCTTGATGTCGTCGGCGCTGATGACATCCGGTTCACGCCAGACGACGTGCGCGACGACGGTCTCGCCCCATTCTTCGTTGGGTTTTCCGACAACGGCGACGTCGACGACGTCCGGGTGGCCGGAGATCACGTCCTCGACCTCCTTGGAGTAGACGTTCTCGCCGCCCGTGATGATCATGTCCTTCGCGCGGTCGACGATGAAGAGGTAACCGTCCGCATCCTTGCGCGCCAGATCGCCGGTGCGATACCAACCGCCGTCGGCAAAAGCAGCCTTCGTGGCAGCGGGGTCGTCGAGGTACCCCTGCATGACGGTGTCGGCGCGCAGCCAGATCTCACCGATCTGATCGGGCTCCGCGTCGGTGCCGTCATCGGCAACCAGGCGCAGGTCGACGCCGGCCAGCGCGACGCGGCCGATCGAGCCCGCCTTGCTCAACTGCTCTTCGGGGTACAGCACGGTGCCCACTGGCCCGGTCTCGGTCATGCCGTAGACCTGTCGGAATTCGGTGGTGCCGTACGACTCCACCAGTCGCCGAGCGACATCCGCGCCGATCGGTCCCCCGCCGTACAACCACGCACGAACGCTTCCGAGGTTGTAGTCGGCAAAGTTCGGCACGAGGTTGAGTGCAGTGGTGTAGATGACCGGCGGGCCGAAGCAGAGGGTAATGCGTTGTTCCTGAACTGTTTCCAGGAATTTGACGGGATGGTACTCGCGCAGCAGCACGACGGTTCCGCCCATGTAGAGCGTGGACATGAACCAGTTGTTGAGCGGGGAAGCGTGCCAGATCGGGACGGCCATGAGCAGTCGCTCGTCCCGAGTCGTCGACACGGCGAGGGCCGCGGTGACGGCAACACCGACGACGTTGCGGTGGCTGTGGACGCAGCCCTTGGGCGAGCCGGTAGTCCCCGAGGTGTAGAGGATTTCGGCCGGATCGTTCTCGTCGATGTCGATACCGTCAACGCCGTCCTGGCGGGTGATGGCGTCGTCGAAGAAGTCGAAACCGTCTGCGACAGAGTCCGTGCTGATCAGCTTGGCCGTTGTCTCCAGTCGACCGACAACCGGCGCCAACTCACCGTCGAAGACGCACACCGACACCTTCGCGTGTCCCAGCACGTAGGCAACTTCCGGAGTCTGCATCTTGTGGTTGATGGGGACCACGACGGCGCCCAAGCGCCAGGCACCGAGCATCGCGTACACGAATCCCGGAGTGTTGTAACACATCAGCGCGACGCGGTCGCCCGGCTGCACGCCCAGCGACTGCAAATAGCCTGCGGCGCGTCGACTTCCGTCCTGAACCTGGGAGTACGTGTGATCGTGACCGTCGAATATCAGGAAGGGTTTGTCCGGGGTCTTGGTGACGTTGCTGTCGAATACGCGAACGATATTCATCGAAGTCCTTGTCGGAGAATCACGCTCGAAGAGAGTTCATTCCATCGAGCTGTTGAGTACGGCGTCGGGTATCTGGAGGGTGGCGAAGATGACGGCAACCGCCTCCTCGAGGGAGTAGCCGAAGCTCTCGCCGGTGGCAGTCTTCTGGATGACGAGGCCGAAGATCGCAGACCAGAAGGCCTTGGACTCGACGTCGATGCCCGCGCGCAGCTGCCAGCCGGTGCGGATCAAGGTACGGAGGAGGGCGGTTTCGCCCGAGGAGTGCAGAGTGCGAAGCGTTTCGGAGATCAGGTCGCGGAGTTCACCACGACGACCCGTCATCATCATCGCTTCCACGAAGAGTTCGACGCTGGGAGCGCCCGAGCCCAGGAGGGATCCGACCAGCTTCTCGGTGTAATCGCCGACCGTGTCGGCGTCGGCGGCATCGACCTCGGCACGCTTGCCTGCGCGCAGAACGGCCGCGCACGCCACCTCGACGAAGAGCTTTTCTTTGGAGCCGTAGTAGTAGGTCACCTGGTTGGGATGGGCGCCGGCGGCCGTGCAGATCTGCGCGATGGAGACGCTGTCGCCGTGCTCGAGGAACAGCTCGGTTGCGGCGTTGAACAGCGCCATGCGCGTCTGCTTGCCCGACTCACGCGTCGCGCGCGCTGCGGGAACTGCCTCGGTGGCCATCACGAACTCCTACTTGTTTGTACGACAAACAATAACTCGGCGTTGTTTGTATGGCAAACAATTTCTTCCCGACGCGATGACATGTCGACTTCTATCGACATGTCTGATGTGCGGGATTACTCTCTGAACATCGAGCACCCGAGAACTTCGGCTTTTCTGCGAGGAGGCGCCCTGCAATGCTCGCGCGATCCGGCTTCTCCCTGCCCACACGCACGACTCTCACGGGCGACTGGGCAGATTTGTTGCGCGAGCATTTTGTCGCGCTCGACGTATCCGATATCGGAGACGGCGATCGATTCAGCGGGGCCGTCCACTCGGCCCAACTCGCACACGTTCGGGTATCCGCAGTTCAATCGATGGAACAACGAATAGTCCGTAGCAACAGCCTGATCAAGAGCGACGGCGCGGACTATCTGCAGATCGGGATGATCCGCCGCGGTAGCGCGGTAGTGCGCCAAGACGACCGCGAATGCGTCCTGCGACGTGGCGACTACGTCCTGTACGACACCACGCGCCCCTTCGATTGGCAGATCGAGGGACACGCACACGACGGCATCTGGGGACTCGAGGTGTTCACCTGGCCACGGTCGTACCTGTCGCTCAGCGACGCGGAGGTCACGAGCCTGACCGCCATCGCCTTCGACGGACACGCGGGCCTGAGTGGTCTGCTTGGTCGCTTTCTTCACGATCTTGCCTCCGTCCGCATGACGTCCGACGCAAGCGGAGACGAAGAGGAAGTCGTCAACGAGATCGGCAACCTGGTCAAGTCCGTTCTTCACACAACTGCGCGACCGATCACCTCGCGGCGAACCAGCCTCTACGAATCCGCCCTGTCGGTCATAGACGCCCGCATCGCAGACCCGGCCCTGTCTCCGGTGGACATCGCGGGATCAGTCAAAGTCTCCATTCGCCAGTTGCACCGAGCCTTCGCCGAACACGGCACAACGGTGTCGCGTTCGATTCGCAGCCGTCGACTCGACGGTTGCCGTCGTGAGATCGTGCAACGCCACGGAGTAGAGCGGTCGCTGACCCAGATTTCTCACCGCTGGGGATTCACCGACCTGGCCGCCTTCAGTCGAGCCTTCAAGACGGAGTTCGGGATCAGCCCGCGGCAATACCGGTCGCAAGCAGTGGCCCCCACAAGTACTGCCCGCTGATCTGTAACATCCTCGGACACTTAACCATTCAATATGATGTTCAAAACGTTCTGTCGCCGACGCCTATCCACAATTCTCGGCGCGGTAGGCCAAGTATCGGGCGCTGACGGCCAAGTTTGCTCGGCTGAGCGGGCGTAGATTTTCGGCACGGCGTTGCCAAGTGCCAGGCGCCCGATTCGACCACCTACATCACAGGGAGCACTCATGGAATCTGCAATCGGCGAACACCTTCAATGCCCGCGCACTCTGACCAGGCGGGTTCCGGATACCTATACGCCACCGTTTCCCATGTGGGTCGGGCGCGCAGACGACACATTGCACCAGGTCGTGATGGGCTATCTCGGCGTGCAGTTCCGCGGCGAGGATCAGCGCCCGGCAGCACTGCGGGCGATGCGGGATATCGTCGCCGGCTTCGACTTGCCGGACGGACCGGCACACCACGATCTCACCCATCACATCGACAACCAGGGCTACGAGAACCTCATCGTGGTCGGTTACTGGAAAGATGTTTCTTCCCAACATCGTTGGAGCACATCACCTCCAGTGTCCTCCTGGTGGGAGTCCGAAGACCGCCTGTCGGACGGATTGGGGTTCTTCCGCGAGATCGTGGCACCGAGAGCCGAACAATTCGAAACGCTCTACGCGTTCCAAGACGACCTCCCCGGGGTGGGATCTGTCATGGACGGTGTCAGCGGCGAAATCAACGAGCACGGCTACTGGGGTTCGATGCGCGAGCGGTTTCCGATCTCCCAAACCGACTGGATGCAGGCCTCGGGCGAACTGCGGGTCGTCGCCGGTGACCCCGCCGTAGGTGGACGCGTAGTAGTGCGGGGACACGACAACATCGCACTGATCAGGTCCGGGCAGGACTGGGCCGACGCGGAAGCAGACGAGCGCAGCCTCTACCTGGACGAAATCCTGCCCACTCTTCAATCGGGCATGGACTTCCTCCGCGACAACGGCCCGGCCGTCGGGTGCTACAGCAACCGATTCGTACGCAATATCGACATCGACGGAAACTTCCTCGACTTGAGCTACAACATCGGCCACTGGGCCTCCCTCGACCAACTCGAACGGTGGTCGGAATCCCACCCGACCCATCTACGGATCTTCACGACGTTCTTCCGGGTGGCCGAGGGCCTTTCGAAATTGCGTCTCTACCATGAGGTCTCGGTATTCGATGCCGCCGATCAGCTCTACGAGTACATCAATTGCCATCCCGGGACCGGAATGCTGCGCGACGCGGTGATCACCGCCGAGCACTGACCGAAGTCGCCGGCAATCTTCGGCCACATTCTTTCCCTCGGAGGCAACTCGAGATATGTTGACGGGTGTCGACATATCTCAGTAGAGACCATCGAGGAAGCGCGGACAGCAGACAGTGACTACTCAACGAAACGAAGAGTTGGCGTTTGCTGTGCTGGCCGACCAAGTGCGTCGACAGATTCTCGACACGCTGGCTACCCACGGCGAGTGCAACGCGGGCTTCATCAGCGATCAAATTTCGACGGTCGGTCGCACCACGGTATCCACACATCTCAAGGCGCTGCGGTTGTCCGGCGTGATCGTCGAACGGCGTCAAGGACGTCATCGCCTGTTCTCGATAGATCCATCGGGGCCCGCCAACGATGCACTCCAGTTCCTGCGCGACGTCCTCGGGCGAGCGCTGGAAGCAGGTTCGAACGCCTCCGAGTTGCCGGCCACTGCGACTGAGGATTCAGACGTCGCATCGGTGCGTCGCCGAGCGTGAGGCCTTGTTGAGCCCCAGCACCTATTTCAGGCAGGAAGTAGAACGTGCCAGGTCTCTCTGTAACGGCACAGATCGTGACGACCGACCCACCAGGGTCAGCCTTCGAGCGCCTCGAAACGGGGCAACTGCTCGAACTCGAATGTGAGCAACTGACGGTCGGGGCCGCTGCCGCCATCTCCCTTCCCGTCGGCGACGGCGCACGCGCAGAGCCAGCCGGAATGCCGATCACGCTGTTGGGATACGTCGCCGGCGTGAAGCGGGGCCGATCGGTCGTGATCGTGCACCACCAACCGTGGCGCGGCCGCCTGACGATCCGGTTCTTTCCCGACGGCGCCGGGACCCGGATCGTTCTCGAGTCCAGCCTCGATCAGGACGGCATTTCCTGGCTTGCCAACAAGCGCGGATTCGCTCCACCCGAACCTCCGCGTTCCGACCGACATCGGATCGGGCTGCTGGTCAGCAAATCCGGCCCGGCAGCTGTATTCGCCCAGGCGACAGAAACACTCGCATCCCTGGCCGTGGAAGAAATCAATGCCGACGGCGGCATCGGCGGCGTTCTCGTCGACTTGGTGATCGGCGATGACGCTTCCGACTCGGCGGCCGGAGCGGCGACCGCACTGCGATTGGTGAAAAGCGGATGTCGCGCCGTTTTCGCGTGCGTGACATCGTCGACCTTCAATGCCGCTGCATCTGCATTGCAGAACACCGGTGTGCTGTTGGTGCACACAGTTCTCAACGAGGGAGGTCGATCGCGTCCGGGAGTCCTTCGATTGGGTGAGCGACCACTCGACCAGACGCGAGCGGGTATACCCGCAATGATGTCCGAGACCGGTTCTCGCACTTGGTTCCTGGTCGGCCAGCAGTATTCGTGGTCGTTCGGAGCGCATTGGGCGGCCCGGCGTGTGATCGCCGAATCCACAGGTTCGGTGGCCGGCGAAGTCTACGTACCGTTGGGGACAACCGACTTCTCACGCATCATCGAGTCGATAGCCGACTCCGGGGCCGAACTGATTCTTTCCACCCTGGTGGGCCATGACGAGGTCTTCTTCGAACGACAATGCGCCCAGCACGGACTGCGGGCCACCACGCGGACGTTTGCATTGGTCCTCGACGAGGCCACTCAGCAGCTCATCGGCAATTCCGATGCCGACGGAGTCTGGGCGGCATTCGGCTACTTTCAATCCGCAGCCGGCGATCACGACCTCGAAAAGCGATACAGCGCGAGCTCGAACGAACTCCTGCCTCCGCTCAGTTCCCTGTCGGAGACAACATACGAAGCGATCGTCGCTTACGCACGCGCAGTCGAACGAACGTCGGCAGGCGATCCGGAAACAGTACTTCGGCAGCTTGTCACGACGTCGAAAAGCTCTACGAACAACGGCGTTCCACTGCATCGACCGATTCTGCTCGCTGAATCACGCCGTGGGCGCCTGTACCCCCGCTCTCTCTGAGCGCGCGTAACCCGAACTTAACGAGTCAATATGTCGATACCTATTGACGCAATTATGGATCCGGCCCTAGTCTGAAAGACAAGTGAAGCCGATCACATCAGGAGCACACTTCTCATGGCGACAATCCGACCTGACGACAATGCAATAGACACCGCCGCAAGGCATTACGGCATCACTCTCGACCAGTCAGCCCGGCTCGAGTGGCCGGCACTGATCGACGGAGCACTGGGCTCCTACGACGTCGTCGACCAGTTGTACGCCGACGAGGCAACCCCGCCGACCACGTCACGTGAGCACACGGTGCCAACAGCGAGCGAAAATCCTTTGAGCGCTTGGTATGTGACCACAAGCATCCCGCCGACGTCGGACGGCGTCCTGACCGGCCGACGCGTGGCGATCAAGGACAACGTGACCGTGGCCGGAGTTCCGATGATGAACGGGTCTCGGACAGTAGAGGGGTTCACTCCGTCTCGCGACGCGACTGTGGTCACTCGACTACTGGCGGCCGGTGCAACCGTCGCGGGCAAAGCTGTGTGTGAGGACCTGTGTTTCTCCGGTTCGAGCTTCACACCGGCAAGCGGACCGGTCCGCAATCCATGGGACCCACAGCGTGAAGCAGGTGGATCATCCGGTGGCAGTGCGGCTCTCGTCGCAAACGGTGACGTCGATTTTGCCATCGGCGGGGATCAGGGTGGATCGATCCGGATCCCGGCGGCATTCTGCGGCGTCGTCGGACACAAGCCGACGTTCGGGCTCGTCCCGTATACCGGTGCATTCCCCATCGAGCGAACAATCGACCATCTCGGCCCGATCACACGCACGGTCCACGATGCCGCACTGATGCTCTCGGTCATCGCCGGTCGCGACGGTAACGACCCACGCCAAGCCGACAGCGTCGAAGCAGGTGACTATCTGTCCACCCTCGACTCCGATGTGGATGGTCTGCGAATCGGGATCGTTCGAGAAGGTTTCGGGCACGCGGTCTCACAGCCCGAGGTCGACGACGCAGTCCGCGCAGCGGCACACAGTCTGGCCGAAATCGGTTGCACGGTAGAGGAAGTAAACATCCCGTGGCACCTACATGCTTTCCACATCTGGAACGTGATCGCCACGGACGGTGGTGCCTACCAGATGTTGGACGGCAACGGATACGGCATGAACGCCGAAGGTTTGTACGATCCGGAACTGATGGCACACTTTGCTTCTCGACGCCTTCAGCACGCCGACGCTCTGTCCGAAACCGTCAAACTGGTGGCTCTGACCGGCCACCACGGCATCACCACCCTCGGCGGCGCGAGCTACGGCAAAGCCCGGAACCTCGTACCGCTCGCCCGCGCCGCCTACGACACTGCCTTGAGACAATTCGACGTCCTGGTGATGCCCACACTGCCCTACGTCGCATCCGAATTGCCGGCGAACGACGTGGATCGTGCAACCTTCATCACGAAAGCTCTCGGGATGATCGCCAACACAGCACCATTCGACGTGACCGGACATCCGTCCCTGTCCGTTCCCGCCGGCCTGGTGAACGGGCTTCCGGTCGGAATGATGATCACCGGCAAGACCTTCGACGATGCGACGGTCCTCCGGGTCGGGCGCGCATTCGAAAAGCTTCGCGGCGCGTTTCCGACGCCTGCCGACCACATCTCCGACTCTGCACCACAACTCAGCCTCACCTAGTTCTGTATCCGCACTTGCACAACAAATTCCACCGATTCACACATGATCAGCCCGCATAGAAAAGGTGAACCAGATGTCAGTAACGATCGACCACACAACGGAGAACGCCGCACCGGCCCAGGCGCCGGTCTCCGATCGCGCGTGGGCCCTGTTCCGCGCACTCGACGGTAAGGGATTGGTACCCGACGGTTACGTCGAAGGATGGAAGAAAACCTTCGAGGAGGACTTCAGTCCAAGGCGCGGAGCGGAATTGGTCGCGCGGGCTTGGACCGACCCCGATTTCCGGCAACTGCTTCTCACCGACGGTACCGCCGCGGTTGCCCAGTACGGATATCTGGGCCCCCAGGGCGAATACATCGTGGCAGTCGAAGACACCCCGACCCTCAAGAACGTGATCGTGTGCTCGCTGTGTTCATGCACCGCGTGGCCCATTCTCGGCCTGCCCCCTACCTGGTACAAGAGTTTCGAATACCGTGCGCGAGTGGTGCGTGAGCCACGGAAGGTTCTCTCCGAGATGGGAACCGAGATCGCGTCGGACGTCGAGATCCGCGTCTACGACACCACCGCCGAAACTCGCTACATGGTTCTCCCGCAACGTCCCGCAGGCACCGAAGGCTGGAGCCAGGAACAACTGCAGGAAATCGTCACCAAGGACTGCCTGATCGGCGTCGCAGTCCCGCAGGTCCCCACCGTCTGATCACCCCGACAAGAAAGAAGCACACCATGGATGGAGTACACGATCTTGCCGGAGTTCAAGGCTTCGGCAAAGTCCCGCATACCGTCAACGCCGACATCGGCCCCACCTTCCACGCCGAGTGGGAACACCTGCCGTACAGCCTGATGTTCGCCGGTGTCGCCGAACTCGGGGCATTCAGCGTCGACGAAGTTCGATACGTCGTCGAGCGGATGGAACCACGCCACTACATGATGACCCCGTACTACGAGAGGTACGTCATCGGCGTCGCGACACTGATGGTCGAAAAGGGAATCCTGACGCAGGAAGAACTCGAAAGCCTTGCAGGGGGACCGTTCCCACTGTCGCGGCCCAGCGAATCCGAAGGGCGTCCGGCACCCGTCGAGACGACCACCTTCGAAGTCGGTCAGCGAGTACGCGTGCGCGACGAGTACGTTCCGGGGCATATTCGAATGCCTGCGTACTGCCGCGGACGAGTGGGAACCATCTCTCATCGGACTACCGAGAAGTGGCCATTTCCCGACGCAATCGGCCACGGGCGCAACGACGCCGGCGAAGAACCGACGTACCACGTGAAGTTCGACGCCGAGGAATTGTTCGGTAGCGACACCGACGGCGGCAGCGTCGTAGTCGACCTTTTCGAGGGTTACCTCGAGCCTGCGGCCTGATCGTCCAACATTCCGGGCGGCGGTCACGCGATCACAGCGTTTCGCGTGACCGCCGCCTGATCACAGCAATTCTCTCATTCGGAAGGACACTGGAAATCATGGTCGACACACGACTTCCGGTCACGGTGCTGTCAGGTTTCCTGGGCGCCGGGAAGACGACACTACTCAACGAGATCCTGCGAAATCGAGAGGGTCGGCGGGTCGCGGTGATCGTCAACGACATGAGCGAAATCAACATCGACAGTGCAGAAGTCGAGCGTGAGATCTCGCTCAGTCGCTCCGAGGAGAAACTGGTCGAGATGACCAACGGCTGCATCTGCTGCACTCTGCGAGAGGATCTTCTTTCCGAGATCAGTGCCTTGGCCGCCGATGGCCGATTCGACTACCTACTCATCGAATCTTCGGGCATCTCCGAACCGCTTCCCGTCGCAGAGACGTTCACATTCATCGATACCGACGGCCACGCCCTCGCCGACGTCGCCCGACTCGACACCATGGTCACCGTCGTCGACGGCCACAGTTTTCTGCGCGACTACACGGCTGGGGGCCGCGTCGAAGCCGATGCCCCGGAAGACGCACGAGACATCGCGGATCTGCTTGTCGATCAGATCGAATTTGCCGACGTCATCCTGGTGAGCAAGGCCGATCTCGTCTCGCACCAGCACCTGGTCGAATTGACCGCAGTCCTGCGCTCTTTGAACGCATCCGCTGCGATAGTTCCGATGACGCTCGGTCGCATCCCACTCGACACGATTCTCGACACCGGTTTGTTCTCGCTCGAAAAGGCTGCACAGGCCCCCGGATGGTTACAAGAACTCCAAGGTGAACACATCCCCGAAACCGAAGAGTACGGAATCAGTTCGGTGGTGTACCGCGAGCGCGCACCCTTCCACCCCCAACGGCTGCATGATTTCCTCAGCAGCGAGTGGACCAACGGAAAGTTACTTCGGGCCAAGGGCTACTACTGGAATGCCGGCCGGTTCACCGAGATCGGGAGTATTTCTCAGGCCGGTCATCTCATTCGCCACGGATACGTCGGCCGTTGGTGGAAGTTTCTACCCCGTGACGAGTGGCCGGCCGACGATTACCGTCGTGACGGAATCCTCGACAAGTGGGAAGAACCCGTCGGAGACTGCCGACAAGAACTCGTCTTCATCGGCCAAGCCATCGACCCGTCTCGACTGCACCGAGAACTCGACGCGTGTCTACTCACCACAGCCGAGATCGAACTCGGGCCAGACGTCTGGACCACCTGGAGCGACCCCCTGGGCGTCGGCTATACCGACCAGACCGTTTGATATTGGTCCGGTTTGCCGTAAGTTGTGCGCAATGGGGGTATCACGCAACCGAACTCGGGCGTTGTTGATCGTCGCGGCGATCGCAGCCGGGACCGTGGCCGCGGTGACGCCGGCGGGGGCCACCTGGACAGTCGCGCCGATGTGCGGCGAGTGGCGGGTCGAAACCGTAGCGCAAGGGTTGGAACAGCTCGAAAACCTCGAGCCCGATGACAACGGCGGGTTCTACCTCTCCGGCGAGTCGAAGATCTATCACGTCGACGCCGCAGGACAGGTACGAACTGTCCTCGACGACATGGCTGCCCCTGGCGGTTTGCAACTCGACGGTTCGAGGCTGTCCTTCCTCACCAGACAGGACGGCAAGCTGTGGCACCTGGACACCTCGACGGATCAGCTGTCCGCACCCGTCGACTTCGCGGGCAACGGCCTGCTCCGGCTTCCCGACGGCGATCTGCTGACCACGTGGGTCGGAACAGAAGGAGGTCCGCCAAAGGGCGTCTCGCGCTATCTGCACGACTCCGGAGCCGTCGTTCCCAATTGGTCGACAGTGCCGCGTTCGGAGGGACTCGCGCTCAGTCCGGATCATCGAGCCGTGTACACCGATGACCTGTTCACCGGTCAGATCATTCGAGTGCCCTTGGATACCCCTGACGCGTGGACAGTTGTAGCGACGGTCCCGAGCCTGATACCCGGACTCGACGATCTGACCATGTCGCAGGATGGAATGCTCTACGCCGCTGCTCACGTCGAAGGCTCGATCTATCGCGTACACCCTGAAACCGGCACTTCCTGCGTCGTCGCTTCGGGTCTGTCGAATGGGTGGAACGGGCCGAGTTCAGTGCGTATAGGACAGGACGGCGACGGCTGGGCGCTCTACGTCACCGGCTTCGACGGAACGCTGCGTCGCCTGGTACCTCCGTCGGGCGTCGAACTCGCACCCGTCCGCTGACGCCGATCTCTTCGGCACGAGATTCCCCGACCTGGCGATACTTAAAATCACGCTGATTTGAAGGCATGCCCGCAGCGCAACGGCCCCTTGTCCGAAAACTGTCAACAGTTCTACACGGAGAAATGGCTACCCTTAGGTTTACGCTGCACGCATGTTTTCTTCCGTCGCAGCGAAGATCCGCCTGGTGGTGGCACTGCTCCTCACTGCCCTCCTGGCGCTGACTCTGTCATCGTGCTCGAGTGGCTCGGATTCGTCGGCAGCCCCCACAGACCTGTGTGCACCTCCAGGAGTGGGAGCTGCAACCGCGGCGCCCACCAATCTGGACGCGGCAGCGGGTGCGGGCGCCGAAGACCGCTACACCACGGCCACCGTCACCCCTGCCGATCAGATCGACACCTCGAAGCTGAATCTGATCAAACCCGGGGTCATCACGGTCGGCACGCTCGGTGACGCGCCCCCGAGCATCTGCGTCAACTCCGAGAATCAGTACACCGGATACGACAACGAGCTGCTGAAGGCCGTCGCGGACAAGCTGGGCCTGAAGGTCGAGTTCGTCGGCACCGAGTTCGCCGGGCTTCTCGCCCAGGTTGCCGGTCGACGCTTCGACGTCGGTTCGTCGTCCATCACCACCACGGACGACCGTCGCAACACCGTCGGCTTCACCAACGGTTACGACTTCGGATACTTCTCCCTCGTCGTGCCTAACGGCAGCCCGATCACCGGCTTCGGAGACCTGGATGCCTCCAAGCGCATCGGCGTCGTGCAGGGAACCGTGCAGGACGACTACGTCGTGAACACGCTCAAGCTCGATCCCGTGAAGTTTCCCGACTACGCCACGGCGTACGCGAACCTCAAGTCCGGACAGATCGACGCCTGGGTAGCTCCGTCTCAGCAGGCCGAAGGTGCAATCGCTCCCGGTGATCCGACCTCGATCATCCAGAACACCTTCTCGGTCAACAACTTCGTCGGCTGGGCGGTGAACAAGGAAAACCAGCCGCTGATCGACGCCCTCAACTCCGGCCTCGACGCAGTCATCGACGACGGGACCTGGTCTCAGCTGTACGCCGACTGGGTACCGCGCCAACTCCCTGAAGGCTGGAAGCCCGGATCCAAGGCCGCGGCCACTCCGGAACTGCCCGACTTCGCAGCCATTGCCGCGGAAAACGCAGCGAACGGCGACGGTGGCGATACCGCGTCGTACCAACCGAAGTCGACGCTCGAACAGCTCAAGGACACGTTCTTCGACTGGGATCTGTACAAGAAGGCATTCCCCGATCTCCTCAAGACCGGTCTTCCCAACACCCTGATCCTTGCGCTCGCGTCCGGCATCATCGGCACGATCCTCGGCATGCTGCTCGCTGTCGCCGGTATCTCGCGCACCCGTTGGCTGCGCTGGCCGGCCCGCGTCTACACCGATATCTTCCGTGGCCTGCCCGCAGTCGTCATCATCTTGATCATCGGGCTCGGCGTCGGACCGATCGTCAAGGGAATCACCGGTAGCAATCCGTACTGGCTCGGTGTCGCGGCGCTGTCACTGCTCGCGTCGGCATACATCGGTGAGATCTTCAGATCCGGAATCCAGAGCGTCGAGTCCGGGCAGCTCGAGGCTTCACGTGCCCTCGGTTTCAGCTACCGAAAGTCCATGTCGCTGGTCGTCATCCCGCAGGGTGTACGACGCGTTCTGCCGGCGTTGATGAACCAGTTCATCTCGCTGATCAAGGACTCGTCGCTGATCTACTTCCTCGGTCTGCTCGTCACCCAGCGGGAACTCTTTGCCGTCGGACGTGATCTCAACGCCCAGACCGGCAGCCTGTCCCCGCTCGTTGCGGCAGGCTTGTTCTACCTTGCTCTGACCATCCCGCTGACGCACCTCGTCAACTACATCGACAACCGACTCCGGACCGGACGCGCCGACACTTCAGGCACGTTGGATCCGCTCGAGCAGGCCATCGTCGTGGAAAGGGGCTGAGGACATGACCACCAGCTCTGAACTGAAGTCCGTATCGCTCACCGGCAAGGACCTGCATCTGTCCTTCGGTACCAACAAGGTGCTTCGCGGCGTCAACCTGCACGTCGACGCCGGAAACACCGTCACCGTCATCGGGCCCTCCGGTTCGGGCAAGTCGACGCTCCTGCGCGTGCTGAACCGTCTGCACGAGCCCGAGCAGGGTGACGTGCTGCTCGACGGGAAGTCCGTCCTGAAGGACAACCCCGACGAGCTTCGCCAGCGAATAGGCATGGTGTTCCAGCACTTCAACCTGTTCCCGCACAAGACCGTCGCGGAGAACATCGCACTCGGGCCGAACAAGCTCAAGGGTTTGTCGAAGGAACAAGCTCGGGCGCTCGCGCTCGAGCAGCTGGATCTGGTGGGGCTCAGGGAGAAGGCCGACTCGCGGCCCGGCAACCTTTCCGGCGGTCAGCAGCAGCGCGTCGCCATTGCCCGCGCCCTGGCGATGAAGCCCGAGGTCATGTTCTTCGACGAGGCGACGTCAGCTCTCGACCCCGAACTGGTCAAGGGTGTTCTGGCATTGATGGCCGATCTCGCGAAGTCCGGCATGACCATGGTCGTCGTGACGCACGAAATGGGTTTCGCGCGTTCCGTTTCCGACAAGGTGCTGTTCATGGATCGCGGCGCCGTTGTCGAAACCGGTACTCCGGAACAGCTTTTCGACGATCCCGAAACAGATCGACTGCAAGCGTTCCTCTCACAGGTTCTCTGAGTCAGGGGCGCTTGCAGGAGATCGACGGGCGTTGATCCTGGACGCCTGAAGCATCAGATGGTCGCGTTCGGCGAGGTTGGATGCCTTGTGCGCTGCATCGGCATACAACCTCGCCGCCGTCTCCAGGTCTCCGTCGCGTTCACGGAGATAGGCCTCGACTGCGGCATGGCGTGGAAGTGAATCGTCGAGCGCTGCAAGAGCTGCCAAGCCGGCGCGTGGCCCGTCCGCCTCGCCGACCGCCACCGCTCGGTTGAGCCGGACGATCGGGCTGTCGGTCAAGGCTGCGAGTTCGTCGTACCACTCCACGATCTGCACCCAGTCGGTCTCGTCTGCTGTGAGAGCGTCGGCATGGAGTGCAGCAATGGCGGCCTGGGCCTGGAACTCACCGAGCCGGTCGCGGGCGAGAGCTGACTGGAGGATTGCGACTCCTTCGGCAATCGAATCGGTGTCCCACCGGCTGCGATCCTGCTCGGCTAGCGGAACCAGACTGCCGTCCGCGGCAGTTCGCGCGGCTCGACGAGCGTGATGGAGCAGCATCAGTGCGAGCAACCCTGCGACTTCGGGGTGATCGATCGCGGCCGCCAACTGCCGGGTGAGCCGGATGGCCTCGGCAGCCAGGTCGACGTCGCCGGAGTACCCCTCGTTGAAGACCAGATAAAGGACACGCAGGACGGTGGCGACATCGCCGGGTTGCTCGAACCGGACGCCGGAGACCGTGCGCTTGGCTCGGCTGATGCGCTGAGCCATAGTCGCCTCGGGCACCAGGTAGGCCTGCGCAATCTGGCGGGTGGTCAGCCCGCCGACAGCGCGCAGCGTGAGTGCGACGGCGGACGACGGCGTCAACGACGGGTGCGCGCACAAAAAGTAGAGCTGGAGTGTGTCGTCCACGCCCGGCACCGACCCGCTGACCGGCCGCTCGCCTGGCTGCTCGTCAGCCAGAAACTCCCGCTTACGGCGAGCCGCATCCGACCGGATCCCGTCGAGGAACCGCCGCCAGGCCACCGTGACCAGCCAGCCCTTCGGGTCCCGCGGCGGGTTGTCCGGCCAGACCCTGACCGCCTCGAGCAGAGCGTCCTGCACGGCGTCCTCGGCCGACGCGAAATCTGCTCCGCGGCGGACGAGGATGCCGAGCACGCTCGGAGTCAGACTCCGAAGCAGGGCGTCGTCCATGACAGGTTTCAGTCCGTGATGGTCGGCGGCTCGGTCAGGAACGGGCGCAGTTCGAGCCATTCGTGAATCGGCTTCCCGCCTGCGCCGGGCGCGGCCGAGAGCTCGCCGGCCAATTGGACGGCACGGTCGTAGTTGTCGACGTCGATCACCATCCAGCCGGCAATGAGGTCCTTGGTTTCCGCGAACGGACCGTCGGTGACCGGCGGGCGACCCTCACCGTCGTACCGGACAAAGGTGCCCTCAGGAGCGAGAGCCTGACCGTCGACGAACTCGCCCGCCTTCTCGAGCCGATCCGCGAAGTCCTGCATGTACTTCACGTGGGCAGTGATCTCGTCCGGCGTCCACTGGTCCATCGGCACGTCGTTGACTGCAGCCGGAGCGCCGCGGTAGTGCTTGAGCAGCAAGTACTTGGCCATCGTGAATCTCCTCTGTGTCGGTGCCACCCATTCTGGTCGCACTTCACTACCGGGACGAAGCAAGTCGGGGATTCTCGACATCGCGGGGCCTTCGGCCCTGTGCGCCTTTTTGGTAGTGCCCGCAACCAGAAAGGCGCACGGGGCCGAAGGCCCTAAATCCACCCCTGCCGGCGGGCGATCACTGCAGCTTCGTGCCGATTGGCTGCACCGAGTTTGGTGACAGCTGACGACAAATAGTTCCGGGTGGTTCCTGCCGAGAGGTGTGCCCGGGAAGCGATCTGCTCGATGGATGCTCCGTCGGCCGCGTACTCGAGTACGTCCGCTTCGCGCGGAGTAAGCGGTGAGTCGCCGGCGCCGATTGCCTCGGCAGCCAACGACGGATCGACGTACCGCCCGCCCGCGTGGACGCTGCGGACCACCTCGGCGAGCGTCGCCGCAGGCGTCGTCTTCGGCAGAAATCCTCGGACGCCTGCTGACAGTGCCTTCTTCAGATACCCGGGACGCCCGTGGCTCGTCACGATGATCGAGACGCACCCCGAGACCGTCTGCGCAATCTGTTGCGCCGTCTCGATGCCGTCGATACCTGCCATTTGAAGGTCGAGCACGGCTACATCAGGTTGATGTTTTGCAGCAGCGACCACGGCATCCTCGCCGGATTCGGCTTCCGCGACGACATCGATGTCGTCCTCGAGCGACAACATCATGGCCAGAGCCGAGCGGATCAGGTTCTCGTCGTCGGCCAGCAAAACCTTGATCGGCTCGGTCACCGAGACTCCTTCGTTCGGGACGGAAAGTGGGCGGTGAGGGTGAAGCGATCTTCGTCCTGCACGGTTTCGACAATTCCTCCGACGGCGCCGACGCGCTCGCGCAATCCGTTCAGGCCGGTTCCGTTGTTCGGCTCTGCGATCCGTGCGCCGTCGTTGGCGATCACGACGCCGTCCGCGAACACTTCGATGCTGCAATTCTCGGCACTGGAGTGCCGGAGAATGTTGGTGACGCCTTCACGGACGACCCAGGCGGCAGCTTCGGCCAGTTCCACCGGCAGCTGATCTGCCGATCCACGTATCGCGGTGGAGATTCCGGCGGCCTCGAGCAGAGACTGCGCACCGGCCAGCTCGGACGCCAAGGCGATGGACCGGTATCCCCGAACCAACTCGCGCGCTTCGTCGAGTGAATCTTGCGCAAGTTCGCGTACTTCGTCCATCTGCGCGGCGGCACGATCGTCGCCGCGTCGTGAAAGAGTAGCTGCAAGTTCACTTTTCACCGCAATTGCAGACAGTGCCCGCCCGACGACGTCATGGAGGTCGCGTGAAAATCGCAACCGTTCCTCGGCGACGGACAGAGCGGCAGCGGCTCCGCGTGCCTCGTCCAATTCGGTGACCATCCGCAGCAGCCACACCGACATGTAGACGGTCAGCCCCATGAAGGCGGCGACGATTCCGACAGACACGCCGCTTTCCGGACCCGCAAGCAGTCCCAGTACAACCCCGGCGGCCACCGAGCCCACGATCAGCCAGCGCAACGACGTCAACCCCGCAAGGGGCACGACAAGGATTGCCGCCAGCCAGAAGTACGGGCCGTTCTCGCCATTGCTTCCCAAGGCAATTCCCGCCGAGCAGAACGCCGACAACGTCATAACGGCAAGAGGAATCTGGACGGGCTTGGCCACGACTCCGCCCAGATCAGGCATCCGAGACACGGCGATGACGCACGCAACGGCACTGATTCCGAGGAAGACACCCGACAGGTACCGATCCGCAACTATCTCGGTGACCGCACCGAAGCCACCGAAAACCACTGCGACCATGATGAACGATTGCCGCGTGTAGAGGCGAACCTTGTCGACGTTCGACGCGGTTCGCCACGTCCGTCTCGGATTCCAGCGTCCGAAGTTCTGCGCGATCATGCCCACTACCTTCTCAGAGTTCTACGAACGCGGTTCCCAGCGGAAGTGGACGTTCGCGATCAGAACCGAACCGACGATCCACGCCAGCATGACCAACAGCGGTTGCGCAGCCGAACCGAAGGTGTCGACAAATCCCGCTGCCGCACCGGGCGCATCGCCCAGATCAGCCAGTTCGCCAGTGGTCCGCCCCAGCCATCCGAGATTGAGAAGGTCCACTACTGCGGCCAGCGGAGTGAAATCGAGAATGCGAGCAACGTTGTCCGGCACGACATTCCTGATCGAGGACATACCTGCCGTCGCCAGAATCAGAATCGGCATGCAGGTGATCTGCGCCGCCTCTGCATTTCGCGTGACAGCCGAAGTGATCAACGCCAGCGCCGTGAAGAGCGCGGCGCCGCCGATCACCGCGACCAGCACCAGGACCGGATTGACCGGAGCACTACCGCCCAGAACCATCACGGCGATTCCGATCACCACCGTCAACAGGCCGGTGAGAACCCACGACGGCACTGCCGGGCCCGCGAGGATCTCGGCGTCGCTGCATTCCCCTGTCCGTAGTCGCTTGAGAACCAACTCGTCACGACGCGTCGCGTACACCGACAGGAGGTTGTAGAAGACCACGAACACGAGCAGGAAGAGTGCAAACACCTCGAGGCCTGCCGACACCGACTTGTCGGACAACCCGCCATCGCGCGACAGGTACAGCATCCCCACGGGAAAGATCAACGGGAGGACGATTGCGTTGAAGAGCAACAGTCGATTTCGTCCCAGGAGCGTGAACTCCGAACGAGACAGGGTTGCTATGCGGTTCATGCCGACGCTCCTTCGAGAGTTGCGTGATGATCGAATTGGTCTGCAATGGAGAGGAATACGGTCTCCAGGGATGCCGCGCGGGCATCCAGGCCGGTCAGCAGGATGTTGTTGTGCTGTGCCCACAGCAGCAGTTCCGTCAGCGTCTCCTGCACTGTGCGAGTGGTGATCACCACCAGATCGTTTTCGACGCGTACCTCGACGCCGGCCAGGGCCGGGAGCGGAAGACCGGGACGGTGCAGTTTGATCTGGGCAGGATGATCCGCGACGACGTCCGCCACGGTTCCGCTGCGCACCACCGATCCTCGGTGCATGATCGCCAACTGGTCGCACAGGGACTCGGCTTCGTCCAGGTAATGCGTCGTCAACATGATGGTGACGCCCGACGCTTTCAAGTCAGCGATCAATTGCCAAGTGTTACGTCGACTTTCGGGATCCAAACCAGTAGTCGGCTCGTCGAGAAACAGGACGAGTGGCCGGCCGATGATCGCGCACGCCAGATCCAGTCGCCGCGCCTCACCTCCCGAGAGGAACTTCACGCGGGTATCACCACGGTCACGCATGTCCACGCGCTCGAGCACCTCGTCCACGGGCAGCGGATTCGAGCAGGTTCCGGCCCACATCGCCAAACTCTCACGAGCAGTCAGGTCTTGGGGCAAGCCACCCTTCTGGAGCATGATGCCAAGCGACGGGCGAATCTGCTTGCGGTTGCGCACCGGATCCATGCCCAGAACGCGCACCGTTCCGGCACTGGCTCGTGAAAGACCCTGAATCACTTCGAGGGTGGATGTCTTGCCGGCACCATTGGTTCCGAGGAGGCCGAACAGCTCGCCTTCCTGAACACTCAGATCCAGATTGCGAACAGCATCGAACGCCTCCTTACCGGAGCCGTAACGCCGCGACATTCCGACTACGTCGATCACGGGATCGCCCTTCATCGCTGCGCCTCCGCTCGGTTCCAGCCGCGCAGTCCGATCACGAATCGGATACCCGCATAGACAGCGAGAGCGGCAACAAGAATCCAGAACACGGGATTGGAGCCGATGATCACGAACAGCACTCCGATGATCGCGATATTCACGACGATCACAACAAGTTCGCGGCCCATCGTGGGTGCGGGTCCGATGTCCATCAGGTCCGTCAGGAGGCTTCCCTCATGTGGTTCTCTCATGCATCCAAGCTTCGCGGGAAGTCAGAGCCGAAAACAGTGCACAGCGTCATCACCTGCGGTGACACCGTCACGGATCAGCGATGACAAATGTCATGCGACGTCCCCGCGGGGACGCGTCGTAAACCGCGGGTAAGGGTCACCTCGTTGTTTTGCCGTTCATTTTTACGTTCCTTTACCCTTGCTTCGAGCTTCTACGGTTCCCGAAGTCCGTACATCGAATCTCGGGAGTTCACGGTGGCTATCAAGCCTTTGGCCTTGTTCGTCAAACACGACGGCGTGTCTGCGCGCGCGTCGATCACCTGCCAGTACAAGTGCGGAAACGCGTGCTCTCACGAGGTCCCCAACACCTCGGGCGGCGAGTACTTCCGCGACATCGCACGCACAGCGCTGAGTCGTCGCGGCTTGCTCCGGGGCAGCGGCATGGCAGTGCTCGCGGTGGGAGCGGGCAGCGCCCTCGTCGCGTGTTCGGACGAATCCGCAAGTGCGGAACCGGGAACCGGTTCGACGAGCGGCAGCAGCAGCGGATCGACACCAGCGGGGACGAACTTCGGCGCCGTCGCGCCCAACAAGGAAGACAAGGTCACCGTCCCTGACGGATACGATCAAGCCGTCGTGATTCGCTGGGGTGACGCCGTTCTCGCCGGCGCCCCGGCTTTCGACTTCGACAAGCAGACTGCGGCGGCGCAGGAACTGCAGTTCGGATTCAACAACGACTTCGCCGGATTGCTCCCGGTCGACGGGCAGCCCAACACCTACCTACTCGTGGTCAATCACGAATACTCCACCGAGCCGGCGATGTTCCGCGGCTACGATGCGGAGAACCCGACCGAGGAGCAGTTCAAGATCGGCCTCGCCAGCCACGGACTGTCGGTCGTCCAGGTCAAGGGCGAATCCGACAACGGCAAGCTCGTACCGGAGATCGGATCGAACAACCGCCGCATCACCGGAACCACGGAATTTGTCGTGACCGGCCCCGCTGCAGGTAGCGACTTCCTCAAGACGAGTGCCGATCCCACGGGAACCAAAGTGCTCGGCACCCTCAACAATTGCGCCGGCGGCGTCACCCCCTGGGGCACAGTGCTTTCCGGCGAAGAGAACTTCAACCAGTACTTCGCGAACGCCGAGGGTGTCACCGATCCCACGGTCGCAGCGCGACTGAAGCGCTACGGTCTTGCCGGCGCCGCTTCCGAGCGCAAGTGGGAACGCTTCGACAAGCGGTTCGATCTGGTCGCAGAACCCAACGAGGTCAACCGATTCGGATACGTCGTCGAGATCGATCCCTGGGATCCGTCGTCGACTCCGATCAAGCACACAGCGCTCGGACGTTTCAAGCACGAAGCCGCCACCATTTACATCACGGCGGACGGCACCGTCGTCGCCTACAGCGGCGACGACGAGCGCTTCGACTACATGTACAAGTTCGTCTCCAGCCGAAAGATGCAGGACGGCAAGAGTCAAGCAGCCATGCGCCACAACATGACTCTGCTCGACGCCGGAACACTGTACGTCGCAAAGCTCAGCGGAAACTCCGCCGGCGAGATCGACGGCAGCGGCAAACTTCCGTCGGACGGCACGTTCGACGGAACCGGCGAGTGGGTAGCCATCCTGCGCACCGGCGAAGACGGCAAGGGCGAATCGCTGGTAGACGGTATGAGCGCCGAAGAGGTCGCCGTCTTCACCCGCCAGGCCGGTGACAAGGTCGGGGCAACGAAGATGGATCGCCCCGAGGACTTCGAGGCAAACCCGAAGAGCGGCAAGGTTTACGTCGCACTGACCAACAACACCAAGCGCGGAGTCGACGGTGGCGCCGCGGCCGACGAGGCGAACCCGAGGAACAACAACAAGAACGGCCAGGTCCTCGAAATCACCGACGACCACGCCGGCACCACCTTCGGCTGGAATCTCCTTCTCGTCTGCGGAGATCCAGCCACAGCCGATACCTACTTCGGCGGTTTCGACAAGAACAAGGTCAGCCCCATCTCATGCCCGGACAACCTTGCCTTCGACCCGCACGGAAACCTGTGGATCTCCACCGACGGCAACGCACTCAAGTCCAACGACGGGCTGTTCAGCGTTGTCCTCGAAGGCGAAAACCGCGGTGAGACAAAGCAGTTCCTCACCGTTCCCGTCGGCGCCGAAACCTGCGGCCCCATCGTGGACGAGAAGCGCGTCATCGTCTGCGTCCAGCACCCCGGCGAGACCGACGACGCCAGCATCGAAAGCCCCGCATCCCATTGGCCCGACGGTGGTTCTTCCCAGCCTCGCCCGTCGGTAGTTGCAGCCTGGAAGAAGGACGGATCTCGGCTCGGCTCGTAACACACACGAAAACGACTGTGGGGCAGATCGCATACTCTGCGATCTGCCCCACGTCGTTTACCTCAGATTCTCAAGAGAATCAGTTGTCACCGTCCTCGCGACGCTTACGCGTCAGGAGAACAACACCCGTTCCCAGCGCCAGCAGCAGAACCAATCCACCTGCTGCGAGCAACCCGGTGTTCACGCCACTCTCACCAGCGCCACCACCCGAGTTGATCGTCCCGCCCTGAGGAGCAGACGGCTTCGGCTGACCCGGCTGACCCGGGTTTGCTGTCGGCGGCTTCGGCTGTCCCGGAACCGTGCTCGGAACCGGCTGACCCGGAACCGTCGGCGGTACGACGATCGGAGGCACAACGACGATCGGGGGAATGATGATCGTCGGTGTAACCGGCACCGTCGTGTTCGGAACCGTCGTGGTCGGCGGAACTGTCGTGACCGGCGGCGTTGTCGTCGGCGGCGTCGTTGTCGTCACGCCACACGGATCCACAATCTCTTCCGCGACAACTTCTTCTGTCGTGGTCTCCTCTGTGGTGGTCTCCTCCGCGGTGGTGGATTCCTCCGTACCGGTCACATCAGCGTCACCGGCAGTGATCGCGCTAGCCGTCGTCGTCGCAACCGTTGTCGTCGGAACCATCCGCGTGGTCGTCGTCGGAGGAACACAGGGCTCCGTCGTGACCGGCGGCGTCGTGGTGGTCGTCGGCGGCACCGTAGTGGTGGTCTCCGGCGGGTCTATCGGGTGTTCGGTGCAGAGAGCGTCGCCCGGGACACAGTCCACTGGCGGGTTCTCGCCACCAACCACCAGGTAGTTGTTCAGGACACCCGGAGTGAATCCGGGACCTGACAACGTTCCGATCTCAGGATTGACCTTGACGGTGTACGTCACTGTCGCGGTCTCGCCCTTGGCCAGCTTTCCGGTGACCGTGAAGACGTTGTCGACGACACCCGAAACAACCAGCGTGGAAGTGGTAGCCGGATCCTTCGTCATTACTGCATCGTCGAGAACGTCGGTGAGATCGTCGTAGAAGCTGACCTCACCATCCGCGGTGCCCACATTCTTGAACGTGAGCGTGTACGTGATCTCCTGGCCGCCAACCACACGGTTCGTGGTGGACGGAACAGAGGACTTCAGTACCTCGATCGCGGGTGTGCCATCCACCGGATGCTCGGTCGTCACCGGCGGAGGAGTGATCTCCGGACCGGTCGGCGGCTTCGCAGTACCGGTGACCTTGTTGTTGATCAGAACCCCGCCGGCAACACCATCGTTGATCTTCACCTGGTAGGTCAGGACAACCGACTTACCGGCTTCCAATGCACCGGTCCAGGTGAGCGTGGTGCCCGACAGTGTCGGAGCAGTCGCGTCGACACCGTCGACAGTCGCCTTCAGCGAACCGTCCACCAACACCGCGTTGTCGAGAACCTTCGACAGATCATCGGTCAACACCACCGGATCAAGGGTCGTGTTACCCGTATTCGCACCCGTCACGGTGTACGTGATCGTCTGACCAGCAGCAACATTGGTACCCGACACCGGATCAGCAGCCTTCGCGACCGTGAACCCCGGAACCTTCACCGGATGCGTCGTGCACAGCTGCGTCGCCGGATCACACACCTCCGGAGGATCAACCGGAGGAGTCGTCCCCGGAACAACGAAGTTGTTCACGAACACCCCACCGACCACATCGGCATTGACCTTCACCGAATACGTCACCGTCTTCGTTTCGCCGGCCGCCAAGGTCCCCGTCACCGAGAAACCATCACTGCCGACCATCGTCGCAACCAACGGAGCATCAGCAGCCAAACCACTCAATGCACCCTTGTCCACAACCTGACGCAAATCATCGAAGTACGCCACCTCACCCGCACCGTTACCGGTGTTCGTGAACGTAAGCGTGTACTTGATGTCCTGACCGGCAACAACATTCGAACCCGACACCGGATCAGAAGACTTCACCACAGCAATCTTCGGAGAGACCACCGGATGCGTCGTGCACAGCTGCGTCACCGGATCACACACCTCCGGAGGATCAACCGGCGGAGTCGTCCCCGGAACAACGAAGTTGTTCACGAACACCCCACCGACCACATCGGCATTGACCTTCACCGAATACGTCACCGTCTTCGTTTCGCCGGCCGCCAAGGTCCCCGTCACCGAGAAACCATCACTGCCGACCATCGTCGCAACCAACGGAGCATCAGCAGCCAAACCACTCAATGCACCCTTGTCCACAACCTGACGCAAATCATCGAAGTACGCCACCTCACCCGCACCGTTACCGGTGTTCGTGAACGTAAGCGTGTACTTGATGTCCTGACCGGCAACAACATTCGAACCCGACACCGGATCAGAAGACTTCACCACAGCAATCTTCGGAGAGACCACCGGATGCGTCGTGCACAGCTGCGTCACCGGATCACACACCTCCGGAGGATCAACCGGCGGAGTCGTCCCCGGAACAACGAAGTTGTTCACGAACACCCCACCGACCACATCGGCATTGACCTTCACCGAATACGTCACCGTCTTCGTTTCGCCGGCCGCCAAGGTCCCCGTCACCGAGAAACCATCACTGCCGACCATCGTCGCAACCAACGGAGCATCAGCAGCCAAACCACTCAATGCACCCTTGTCCACAACCTGACGCAAATCATCGAAGTACGCCACCTCACCCGCACCGTTACCGGTGTTCGAGAACGAAAGCGTGTACTTGATGTCCTGACCGGCAACAACATTCGAACCCGACACCGGATCAGAAGACTTCACCACAGCAATCTTCGGAGAGACCACCGGATGCGTCGTGCACAGCTGCGTCACCGGATCACACACCTCCGGAGGATCAACCGGAGGAGTCGTCCCCGGAACAACGAAGTTGTTCACGAACACCCCACCGACCACATCGGCATTGACCTTCACCGAATACGTCACCGTCTTCGTTTCGCCGGCCGCCAAGGTCCCCGTCACCGAGAAACCATCACTGCCGACCATCGTCGCAACCAACGGAGCATCAGCAGCCAAACCACTCAATGCACCCTTGTCCACAACCTGACGCAAATCATCGAAGTACGCCACCTCACCCGCACCGTTACCGGTGTTCGAGAACGAAAGCGTGTACTTGATGTCCTGACCGGCAACAACATTCGACCCCGACACCGGATCAGAAGACTTCACCACAGCAATCTTCGGAGACAGAACCGGATGCTCCGTCGTCACGGGCGGAGGAGTGATCTCCGGACCCGTCGGCGGCTTCGCAGTACCAGTGACCTTGTTGTTGATCAACGTGCCACCGGCAACACCGGCATTGATCTTCACCTGGTAGGTCAGGACAACCGACTTACCGGCTTCCAATCCACCGGTCCAGGTGAGCGTGGTGCCCGAGAGCGTCGGAGCAGCACCGTCGACACCGTCAACAGTCGCCTTCAGCGAACCGTCCACCAACGTCGCGTTGTCGAGAACCTTCGATAAATCATCAGTCAACACAACAGGATTGAGCGTCGTCTTACCGGTGTTCGTACCGGTCACCGTATACGTGATCGTCTGACCAGCATTGACGCCGGTACCCGACGCAGGATCCGCAGTCTTCGCGACAGTGAAACCGGGAACCGAGTGATTCGTCTCAACCGGCGGCGGAGTGATATCCGGACCGGTCGGCGGCTTCGCAGTACCCGTGACCTTGTTGTTCAAGACCGTACCCGCAGCGACACCGTCGTTGACCTTCACCTCGTAGGTCAGGACAACCGACTTGCCGGCTTCGAGAACGCCAGTCCACGAGAGCGTCGTACCCGACAAAGTCGGAACAGCCACGGAAGCTCCGTCAATGGTCGCCTTCAGCGAACCAGGAACGACAGCAGCATTATTGAGGACCGCACCCAGATCGTCATTGATCTGTACCGGATCAAGCTTCGTCTTGCCGGTGTTGGTGCCGGTGACGGTGTACTTGATCGACTCGCCGGCCTGAACCGTCGAACCGGAGATCGGATCGGCAGTCTTCGCCAGCGTAAAACCTGGAACCGAGTGATTCGTTTCCACCGGAGGAGGAGTGATGTCCGGACCGGTCGGCGGCTTCGCAGTACCGGTGACTTTGTTGTTCAGAACCGTTCCCGCGGCAACGCCGGCATTGACCTTCACCTGGTATGTCAGAACAACAGACTTACCGGCCGGGAGATTCGCGGACCACGACAAAGTGCTGCCCGAAAGAGTCGGAGCAGCAACAGGAGCACCGTCGATGGTCGCCTTCAGCGAGCCCGGAACGACAGCAGCATTGTTGAGAACCGCACTCAGATCATCGGTGATCGTCGCGGGAGTCAGGGCCGTCCTGCCGGTGTTGGCACCGGTGACGGTGTACGTAATGGTGTCGCCGGCCTGAACCGTCGAACCGGAAACCGGATCAGCCGTCTTGGTCAGCGTGAAACCAGGCATGGGATGCGTCGTGCAGAGATTGGTTGCAGGATCACATGTTGTGGGGGGAGTTGTAGTCCCCGGAACCAGATAGTTGTTCAGAACTTTGTTGCCGCCGTCTTTGACAGTGACGGTGTATGTGACTGTCCCCTTGCCGCCGGCCGGCAAGGTGCCGCCGACCTTGATCTTGTCGGCGCCGTTCAATGCGGCGGTGAGTCCGCCGGTTGCAGCACCGACCGCAACTGTTCCGTCATCAATGACGTCGGCGAGGTAGTCCGTGTAGTCGATCGTTGCCGGCGCAGTGCCCGGATTCTCGAAATTCAGAGTGTAGGTGATTGATTGGCCGATATTGACCGTCTCACCGGTAGGTGGTGACGACGACTTCTTCACGAGAACCGGGGTGTTCTTGACCTTGCAATACACGTTGTCACCCGGTGTAAGTGCTGCCTGCGCAACGTCACCGACCCTGAGGGCCTGGGTCACGCCGTTTACCTGGCAATCCCACGATGTCGCATAGTTCGCGGTCTTGGTCGCCGAGGTAGTTGGCTTCTCCCAGAACGTGACAGGGGTGGGCGTGGTATCTGCGAGGAGCGTCCGCCAGCCAGTCGATGCCGTCGTATCAGTCGCACCGGTCGTGGTGCTCTTGATCTCGGTTGCTGCAGCGGCGCCTGCATCAGCGTGGTGTCCGGTGCTCATGCCGATAGTGAAATCGTCACCGGGGGTGACGCGCGTGAGGTCCTTGTCGATCTTGACCTTCGACAGCAGCACACCGAACGCCAGGCCCTGACGCGAGGTCGCCTGAACGGTATTTCCGAAAGTGGCTGCGAAACTTGTCGGAGCAGTCGATGCAACGACCAGCGTTCCGGGCGTGCGCCCCTGGCCATTGACGTTGTTCCACGAATCGCATCGGACGGTATTGGCTGGCATACCCGTCAGCCCACCGTCACAGGCCCGAATTCCGGGGTAGGCAGGATCACTGTCGTCACCGACGGTACGTGCGATCTGCCGTAGAGGCTTGTCCGAATTGAAAGTGAGGAATTCACGGTCGTTCGTAGTATTGATATTCGCGTCTGTCGACTCGGCGTCGGCTGCTACAAGCCCGTAGTTGTTGACGGCGCCATTCGGCCCCGTCATCACGATGTTCTTCAGCGAGACTGTTCCACCGGACTGACCAGCGGTGGCTGAGGTTTGGTAGATCGCCGGCTTGATCGTCGTCGGCACACCCGTGTACGCGGAAGTTCCCAACGCTGCATAGTGCAACGTGGGAAATGCCTTCGTTTCGATCCCCTGGTGTGTCTTTCCCGCTACCGAGTCGGTGAGGAAAGCCTTGAAGTTGATCTTGTAACCGTCGGTGAGCTGGATTTCCATCGACTGCCCTGCCGCAGAAGCAGCCGTTGCCGCATCGAGCGTCGACATATCGATCCAGCAGATGTTCTGCGAGAACGGACCGGTGCCGGGGGCGCTGAATGCGCAGCCTTTTGCAGGCTGTTCATCCGGAAGAACAGCGGCGCGAGCCGGCGCCTGAGCCTGAACGGGGCCGCCGAGCGTCGCGGCCGGCTGCGCTGACGCAACCACTGCCGTCGCGCCGGAGATACCGAGAATCATCGCGATGGCGGTCCATACCACCGTCCACGCTCGCACCCAGGGCGGGAGCCCTGCGGTGAATATGGCCGACCTTGTCGGCGGTATGTCGTTAGGCATTTCTTACTCCCCAGGATGTGCCTGATCGATGTTCGATGGACGGAGATGCGAGAGCGCTGGCGCGAACTCCCGGTTGATCGGTTGGTTCGGGTCGATGCGCCTGTTTTCGGCTGATCGACCTCACACCGGACGCTGTTGCCGGTCCTGTCATTCGAGCTCCTCTTCGGAAACACCTGCGTGTTGGAAGAGCCGCCCTGAACAGGACCTTGGCCCTCGAAATCCGCGCAAATCGAGAGCAACCTTCCAGTTATCAGGAACAAGATAACAGATAACCGGGAGCTTGCCCATCGAAAGTCGGACAAAGCAGACCGATCGACGTTTTTGTTCGTAGATCGGACAAGCTTCGAGGAGCAGTGTTGTCCGAGCGGACAATTCAGCCCTCGGAGTGCGGCACCGCGGCGAACGCGATGACATTCAACGTTTCCGCTGACCAGATCGGGTGACGACCAACCTCAAGGAAGGTACGGAATCTGGACAAATGCCCAATATGGATAAGGCCTGTTGGATGCGCCACAGACCCTCGAACGACGGTCGGAAACCCCGTCCTGAATGGAGTCCGATCACCCGTGCGAGCACGTCGAAATTGATCGAATTGATCCAGACCACACTCAGCGACGGCTGCCGGTAACGAAGCATCCCGAGGCTCCGATAATTGGATTGCGAGGCACCAACTTCGCCCGAAACCGGGCGGCCGCCTTCGATTCAAACCCAACTTCAAGTCCGTTTTGTAGCTTTTCAGGCAGAGCAGTTCTGCTCATTTTCTGCCATAGCTATTTTCTGATCCTGCTCAGCTAGTCGAAAGTTCAGCGACCGTGGCTACCGCCCGGCAGAATTCTCGTAACTGACGAGCAACAACCGGACTAAACAGCCAAGCGTCACAAGAGTGCCAAAAAGGGCCCTTCCGCGTGCCTCGAGGCAAATGCATCGAGGGCGAAAGGGCCCGAACCGGGCACCACGGAGCCAAGGGCCCCGCCGCAAACTAGCTGCTGCCGAACCCCACACTGTTGGCGTAGCGATCGAAATCGCCCTGGGCTCCGCTGTAGACGTTGATATCAGTGTTTCCGGTGATTCCGGGGATGCGTCCGGTGCTGGTGTACTGCCAGAAAGTCCAGTTGGACCAACCGCCGGGTAGCGGCCCCGGTGCGTTCTGCCCGTTGTAATCGGCGATCCACAGCGGGTAGTGGTTGAACTCGGTGGTGTTGGCCATCTGAGTACGCCAGAAGTTGGGATACGTGTAAATGATGGGCTGCCGCCCGGTAAGTGCCTGGACTGTATTCAAGTAGCGATGAGTCCAGTCGATGACCTGCCCGGCGGGCAGTCCCTTCGCGTCCTCGAGATCCAGAACGGGCGGGAGGTCACCAGGTCCGTTGATACCCAGGACGATCGCCGAATAGAAGGCGGCCTGGGCTTCGGGGGACTGGCGAACGTCTGCGTAGTGGTAGGCCCCGCGCGAGACGCCGGCAGCACGCATGACCAGGCAATCCTGGATGAAGTACGGATTGACGTAGTTGAGCGACTCGGTGGCCTTGACCATCGCGAACTCGTGCCCTGACGCCTTGACCTGGAACCAGTCGATTCCGGTTCCGTCCACGTGTTGCCACGAAGAGACGTCCGGGCCACGGGGAGCGTCGGCAGCGGCGAGGCCAGGTGCCGTGATCGCGATGGCAGCTGCCATCGCGATCGGGGTGAGCTTGCCCAGTGTCCTGACGATCCGTCGCTCGACCATTTCCCGAGACTAAGGTCGACTAGTCCGTTTTGTCCCCTAATTCAGGGAATGTTCACTCAACCGAGCCAATCGAGAACAGCCGCAGCGGTCCACGACTGTTGCATACTGCCCAGCGGCTCACCGGTGAAAGGCTCGTAGTATTCGGCAAAACTGCCATCGCTGGCCTGCCGCAACCCTTCCGAACGCAACACGTGCGATCTCTCGGCCCACCCCCGACGCGCGAACGCCCACGAGAACAACCACGTGATCACCGGCCACACCGGGCCACGCCAATACTCCCGCGGGCGGAAATCGCCGGAAACCGGAGACGTCGACGGTGGGACAGCAAACCGCATGTCCGGGTGACCACAGAATTTGGGCCCCTCGAAAGTGCGCAACAGAGCGCGCTCGGCATCGCGGCTCAGACCGCCGCACAGCAACGGCGCAAACATCGCGATGGTCTCGGTATGAACCCATCGCCCGGTGCGAAGATCGAAATCCTTTGCTGCACCTGATCGTTCATCGGTGGTGGCAATCACGCCCTGCCGGAATCGATCTGCCCACCCGCGTAGATCACGGACGTCGGAGTTCGGCCGGGAATGCTCCTCGCCGATCGTCGCCAGGACGTCGCACGCCATCGAGAAGACCGCGCTGACAAACACGTCCTCGACGGCAAAACTCATGGCTGTGGCAAGCTGCGAGTCCTCGTACCGCACGGCCTTCATCTCTTCGAGAAGCCAAAGGTAGCGGTCGTATTCGTGATCCGTGGGCCGCTGAGACAGGTCCGTCACCACAGCGAGATCAGCACGCTGATACGCAGGAACTTGTCCCGCAACAACATTCGCGTACGCCAGATCCCACCGCGGAGAGTTGTCCATCCCAGATTCCCACCCGTGATAGAGCGCGATACGGCCGTTGCCGTCGAGATCGCGGGCCTCCGCCAACCACCGGTGCCACCGAACCAGATCGCTCCAGCGCCGGTCGAGGAACTCTTCCGCGACCGCACGCGTCGTACGTCCGTGCCGACGCGAATGATCGAGAATCCGCTGCACCGCGATCGCGTGAACGGGGGGTTGGGTGATTCCCGATGTAGCGGTACCCAAAGGAGCATGCGCTGCCAACGCATTGACATCCCACCGCGTCGGGCCGGGGAAGTAGCCGTCGACACCGTTCGCGAACACGATGTGCGGAATCATTCCGTTCTTCCACTGAGCCGAGAGCAAGGTATCGAGCTCTACTACCGCCCGTTCGACGCTGAGCGGCGCCAGACCTACCGCCACGAACGCGGCGTCCCAGCTCCACATGTGGGGATACAGCTTCGGGGCAGCGCTGGTCATCGTGCCCAGGTCGTTTCCGCGCAGCAAGTAGGCAGCTCGGGCGGCGAGCTGAGTCGGGGTAAATCCGCGGTCGGCCATAGATGTCTATTTTGCGACGCGTCGAGCCTTTGCGCTCACCGAGCACGAATCCGGCGCTGCAGCCGCAATAATGAAGGAAGTCCGTCAGGTGATCTCGGAGTGGAGGCCTAGTGCGCGAGAAGATCAAAGCACTGCTGTTCGACGTCCAGGGCACAGCGACCGATTTTCACAGCACACTGTGCCGAGAGGCCCGTCGAATCACCGACGCCGACGTGGACTGGCCAAGATTCGTCAATCTCTGGCGCGCTGAGTACTTCGCGAACACCTCCGAGGCCGACGATTCCACAGGCGAATGGGTGACAGTACATTCGGTGTACCGCGAGGCTCTGCGCAAGCTGTTGGCCCGCGAGAGCATCGAACTTTCCGATGCCGAACAGGAAGAACTCACCACCGCCTGGAAATTCCTGGACCCGTGGCCCGACACTGTCGCCGGCCTGACAACCCTGCGCCAGCAGTACACAATCGCTGCCTTGTCCAACGCCGACGTGAATGCCGCAGTCAGCATCTCCCGGCACGGAAATCTGCCATGGCATGCCGTCTTCACTGCCGAAATGGCCGGCGTCTTCAAACCAGATCCGAAGATCTACCACCTGGCTGCTCGATATCTCGGGTACGACCCGGCCGAGATCATGATGGTTGCCAGTCACAAATACGACATCCGGGCGGCCAAAGCTCTCGGATTCCGCACAGCCTTCATAGCTCGACCACTCGAATTCGGAGCCAGGGGCAATCCCGATGTGTCCTTCTCCGACGAGTTCGACATCAACGCCGAGGACTTTCTCGATCTGGCAGCGCAATTGGTCCACTGATCCCGTGCCTGCGCGTCGTTGCTGGTATTCCTACGTGAACGAATATCGAAACGGACAGGCGGTTTGGAATTCATGGGCACCAAGGAAGACAGCGCTACCCGCGAACGCAAGGCCCTGCGGTACTCGCTCGTGGTCGCAACGGCGTTGGCTGTGCTCGCCGCATTCTGGGGCTGGATCTCGCAGTCCCAGGTGATCCTGCTCGACGGTGTGTACGCCCTCATCGGAATGGTGTTGACGGCGATCTCACTGCGGGTCTCGCGGATAGCCGACTCGGGCCCCACCGCACGCTTCCCGTTCGGAAAGGAGGCATTGATCCCGGTCGTCATCGCTGTCCAGGGCATGGCACTACTGGCGACGCTCGCCTACGCCGCAGTCGAGGCAGTTCGTGTCATCCTCGCGGGCGGAGCCGACGTCACCGCGGGGTCTCTGGTGGCATACGGCGCTGTCAGCGCAGTGGTGTCGATCATCATCTGGCGCTACGTCGGACAAGTCGACCGCACATCTGATCTGCTCGTCGCCGAAGCCAGGCAATGGGGAGCGTCGGCTGCCTTCAGCGCGCTGGTCGCAGTCGGTGCTGTCGTCGCAATGATCCTGGGCCGCACCGATTTCTCCGACGCCGACCGATATGCCGACTCCGTCTTGGTCCTCCTCGGCTGCGCGATGCTGGTCCCGCAACCGTACGCACTTCTGCGAACCGCACTGATCGAACTCCTCGAAGGTGCTCCCGGCGAAAACGTTCAGGCCCGCGTGCACGAAGCCATCGCCGTCGTCCGCGACGAATTCGGCTTGGACGAACCGACTCTCACCATGAGCAAGGTGGGTCGCAAGCTGTATGTCGAAGCGACGTTCATGGTCGCGCCACACAGCTGGGACATCGACGGTGAAGACGCAGTACGACGCTCGTTCGCCACCAGCCTCGCCGATCTCCCCTACGAACCGTGGCTGAACATCGAACTGACTACAGATCCGGCGCTGATGCTCTAGCGACGGAATCTGCTCTCGAACAACAGAATCACGACGGCCGGGCCCACCTCACCTTCTCGAAAAAGCCCTTGACTCGAAAGTATGTTCGAGTATGATGGGAGGTGGAACGGGGGGTTCTCATGACGATCAACATCACCGACGATGCCGTCACCGACGTGGTCAACAACTCCGCCGTGGGTGTGCGCGGACGATTGTGGCGGCTTCACCCCAGCGACGTCCGCGAGATCGCCATCACCGCGTCAGCGGAAATCCTTCGCCTGGAAGCCATTCGAGTGGCCGCTGTCGACACCCTGACGTTGAACCCGGACGAACAAGTACTCTGCTACCGCGGCACCGGACAATGGCTCGCGAACCACACCATGCTGCAGATCTCCACCGGCAGAAGAATCGCAGCCCTGGGCAAAGCGCTACGGTCGTTTCCCGAGATCGAAGACCAATTCGATGCCGGTGACCTCACTTTCGAGCACGCAGCACTGATCGTGGCGTTCTGCGAATCCCCACCCAAGGCAATGCCCGACGCCGCACTACCGTACTGCCGCGACACACTCCTCGCCGCAGCATCGGGAACCGAAGCAACCACCGTCAAACTGCGCTACGCCATCAGCGTCCTCGAGCACATGTTCGAATCCGACGACCCACCACCAAGCGAAGACACCGACCGCAACGAACTGCGCATCTCCCCCACCCTCAACGGAAGAGTCGCCGTCCGAGGCGATTTCGACGGAGTGACCGGCGAAATGCTTCTCTCCGCCCTCTCCAACCTCTCCATGCCCACCCCCGCCGAAGACGGCACACCCGACAAACGACCCGCCGCCACACGCAACGCAGACGCCATGGCAGAACTCATCCGGCGCTACCTCGACAACGCTGCCACCGGCATCGACGGCGGCCAACGCCCACACCTGAACGTGCACATCAACGCCAAAGACCTGGCCTACCACCGTGAATGCGCCACAACGGGTGATGGCTCAACACCTGTCCCCTCCGAGGACGACGATCCCGGCATGCTCGATCTCGACTTTCACGATCTCGACAAACAAGATCTCGATGTCGGCCACATGCCCTGGATGGGACCACTGAGCGTCGGCCGCACCCGCATGATCGCCTGCGACTGCATGCTCTCCAGCGTCCTCCTCGACGAAAACGGTGCCCCACTCGACGTCACCCCACTCAAAAGGCTTGTCACCGCAGCACAACGCACCGCCCTGATCGCCCGCGACAAAGGCTGCGCCTTCCCCGGCTGCGACTGCGTCCCCGCCTGGACCGACGCCCACCACATCCAACACTGGGCCAAAGGAGGACCAACCGTCATGGACAACCTGGTCCTACTCTGCCGAACCCACCACACCCTGATGCACCGAAAACCCGGATTCACCGGCAAATGGGAAATCCGAATGGGCACCGATCACCTGCCCTGGTTCATCCCACCACCGGGCATCGACCCCGACCGGAAACCCCTCCGCTCCACCACACGACTCTGAACCCGGAGGTCACCGAGCAAACGCCTCGGTGACCCATTCCGGCGTGCTTCGATAGCCGGAAAGGGCGGCGCGGCGACATCCATCCAACTCCACGCTCACAGGAGTACCACCAGAACCGTCAACCCGTAGGAGGGTTGATGATGCTGTCGCTGTCGCGATCTGATCACAAGGCGGAGCTATAGGAGCATCGGCTATGGCGGCAACCACGTCTCGACTCTCCGCTTCGGACAGGCGAATAACGTCCACGTCTGTCTGAGATTCATGCCGGCACACGGATAGTCCTGCAGCATCAGCGACAGGCGTAGCCAGCTCATTGTCTAGCGGGTCATAGCCTTCGCCTCTCTCGAACTGCTCGCGCGCCTTGTCAACTTCTCTGGCATCTGTCCGGTCGAATTGAACGGCAGACGAGCGATCGCAATTCGCCATCGTCGGAGAAAGACTCAACGAAGTTCGGACACGTTCGACTTCATGCAGAGATCGAAGCGAATCGAGAGGCCCGACTTGAAAGCCGCACGGACTCGACGGCCAGGCCGGAAACATCACTTGTCCGGCGCTGTTGACCATCCACAGTTTGACGGGAACCAGTTCGCTTGTGACACAACTCGCAACGACATTGTCGGGAAAGCGTTTGGAGTCGACACGATATGCATCCTTGACGGCGGCTACGTCACCTTCGAGTCGAACCATGTCGACGGTTAGCGCTCCGGAGGCATCTTCGCCGACTTCGCAACGAAATACTGCCACTGGATCGAAATCAGATGGAAGATACCCTGTTTCGTGTTTCGGACGCGAATACAGATCGACACCGAACAGGCCCCATGCGACTTCAATTCCGAGACAGTTGGCAGTCTCGAACACCCGAGCCTCAGGAGGTGTGAAGTACACCGAATCTCGCCAGAACGGAGCCGAACAAGCGGTGACCAGGCAAAGCGACGCCACCAACGGCACCGACAGCAGCGCGCGTGCCGAGACCGTCAATTGCCCGCCCACTCCAAAAGATCTTCGGCGGTCCAGGTATTGATCACCCGATCGGCTTCGACGCCGCACTTTTCGGCCCGGTCACAGCCGTAGCCCTGCCAAGCCAGCTGACCGGGGGCATGGGCGTCAGTGTCGATGGAGAAAAGACAATCGAGATCGCGGGCCAACTCGATCAAACGCGAAGGCGGGTCACGACGCTCCGGTCGGGAATTGATCTCAACGGCTGTGCCTGATTCGCGGCAGGCCTCGAACACTTTCTCCGCGTCGAACTGCGACTCGGGCCGGGTTCCGCGAGCACCCTCGACAAGACGCCCGGTGCAGTGTCCGAGAATATCGACACGCGGGTTTCTCACTGCAGCAAGCATTCTGCGGGTCATCGCCTCACGTTCGGACCGCAGCTTGGAGTGGACGCTCGCCACCACGATGTCGAGTTCGTCGAGCAGATCGGGATCCTGGTCGAGTGAACCGTCCTCGAGGATGTCCACCTCGATTCCCGTGAGGATGCGGAAGGGAGCCAGTTCGGCATTCAACCCGGCTATCACGTCGAGTTGAGACCGTAGGCGCTCCGCGGACAGCCCGTTGGCAACTGTGAGGCGAGGCGAATGGTCGGTGAGGGCGCAGTAGTCATGGCCGAGTGCTGCTGCGCGTCGCATCATTTCTTCGATGGGGCTTCCACCATCGGACCAGTCGGAGTGGGTGTGGAGGTCGCCGCGGAGGGCTTGGCGCAATGGGCTGTCGCCGATGGGCTCAGCCTGCCCCCGCAGTTCCTCGAGATACTCGGGGATGCCGTCGTACGACTGAGCGATAATCGTGGCAGTCTTCGGCCCGATGCCGGTGAGGGCCTTCCAACTGTCGGCTTTCCGGCGAGACTCCTTCTGCTCGTCGGACAATCCTGAAAAGACCTCCGCAGCTCGGCGATAGGCCTTGACGCGGTGCGTTTCAGCGCGTGATCGTTCGAGCCAGTAGGCGATCTCCCGAAGCGCTTCATCCGGTTCCATGAGACCACTGTTCCGTCAGCAGCGGCTCGCGGCAACCCTTGATCCCCTTACGCTGTGAATATGGACGACCCGAGAGCACGATTTGAAGCCGCGCGGGTGGCTCACCTGGCAACGGCAGATGCGGCCGGCGTTCCGCACATCGTGCCGCTGGTATTCGTCTTGGTCGGCGGCACCGTCTATTCCTGTGTCGACCACAAACCGAAAACCACGACCGCTCTTCGCAGGCTCCGGAACATCACCGAGACGGGGCGCGCAAGCCTGCTGGTCGATCATTACGACGACGACTGGTCCGCGCTCTGGTGGGTCCGCGTCGACGGACATGCGGAGGTTCTCGACCCCGGCACCAAGGAGTCCGAGAGCGCGATCGATGCTTTGGCCGCAAAGTATCCGCAGTACGTAGATCACCGACCGCACGGACAGGTCATAGCTGTCCGCGATGTGGAGTGGTCGTCGTGGTCCGCAGCAGCCTAAGGTTCTGTCCTAGTGTTCAAGGAGCGAAAGTGATTGCAACACTCTCAATTCGGACAAATTGGCGGGGGATCGATGAAACGACGGCAGTTACTTCAGCGCGCAGCCACAGGTCTGGCGCTGGTAGCGGGACCTCAGGTGATCGACATGGGTAGCAGTTCCGGAAGCAGTCAAGACGCAACAAGCCCGTTGAACGAACAGTTGTCGGTTGTTTCGCTCTCACACGTGAACGACCCGGCGACGACACCGGTTTTTCCAGGCGACCCCGAGTTCACTCTCGACACAGCGGCCACCATCGCAAACGACGGCTACTACCTCCAGTACGTCAAGGAAGGTGAGCACACGGGCACGCATTGGGGCGCACCCGCACACTTCCAGGAAGGCGGCCTCACAGCCGACCAACTCGATCCGGCGGACCTCTTCCTCCCCGCAGTGAAGATCGACATCCGGGACAAGGCTGCCGCCGATTCGGACTATGCGCTCACGGTCGCGGACCTGCAGGAATGGGAAACGCGCAACGGCAAGATCCCCGATGGAGCGGCCGTAGTTCTCTGGACCGGGTGGGAATCGCGCTGGGGTAGCGAAGAATATGCCAACTCCGATGCCGAGGGCGTCACCCACCAGCCCGGCTTCTCGGTGGACGCGGCGCGGTGGCTGATAGACACCGGCCGTTTGGGCACCCGCGGAGCATTGGGAACCGACACGTTCGGTCCCGACCTCGGAAACGACGAAACCTACCCCGTCTCGACAATCCTGTACGACAAGCATCGAATCAGCCTGGAGAACTTGAACAATCTTGCCGCCCTGCCAACCACCGGGGCTAGCATCCTTGTCGGTGGTGCGATCAACAAGGCCGGATCGGGTTCACCGGCAACGATTTTCGCACTACTACGGCGATAACCATTTGCGACGGTCGCCGTAGACAACGACCGCTCCCTTCCCACTTCTCTTCGCCTCGTACATCGCCGCATCGGCCTGGCGAAGAAGAGTGTGCGCGCTGAGCGGTTCGTCCCCGAACTCGAACTGCGCGGACTCGAAATGCGCGACACCAACGCTCGCACCCACCGACACCGATGTGTCTGCAGTCTGATCGGACCTGAGCGCGTCGACGATCCGGCGAGCCACGACGACGGCGTCGTCGATCGTGCCCTGCAGGAGCACTGTGAACTCGTCGCCACCGAATCGAGCGACAAACGCACCCTCGGGAACCGCTTCGCGCAGACGTGCTGTGAGAGCAACCAGTAACCGGTCGCCGGCCGGGTGCCCGTATCGATCGTTGATCTGTTTGAAGTCGTCCAGATCGACAAGCATCAGCACCCAATCGGAGTTCGTCTGGCGATAGTTTTCGATGGCGCTCGCAAAGTGTTCGTCGAACGCGGCCCGGTTTGCAAGCTCGGTGAGTGGGTCGTGATGTGCTCGGTACCTCAGCTCGTCCTGGGCAGCGGAGATCTGTTGGAGGAGCGCGTCGTTCTCGAGGAGCGTGAGTATTTGGCGCACCAGCGCGAGAACCAACACGCCGACGCCGAGTATCACGACCACGGCATCGAGGTTGCCGACGATCAGCGCCTGAACAGTCACGATCGTCGCGATCACCGCGATCAACAGATACGGCAGCAGCAACTGAGTCCGATCGCTTCGCCACTGCTGCGGCGCGTTGCGGTTCCGAGGCTCGGTTCGCTTCGTCAGCGCCGCCAAGGCGATCAACGGCGGCCCCGCGATGAACCCGGCATCGGCGATGGTCGGCATACTCTCGGCGCCGATCGCCACCAAGTACGCGTAAAGACTGTCCGAAAGGGAGAGCATCACCAACCCGCACCCGAGGAACGTCAGCGGTTCGCGGATCTCGGCAACGGCCTTCGGTCCGATGACCATCAGCAAGACCATGGCGATCAGAACGAAGTCGGTGATCGGATACATCACCGCGACAAGAAACCCGAGAGATCCCGTCGGACCGGTATGAACGACGGCGCCCAGGGCCGTCGTCCACGTGAGGATGAACAATCCACCGACAACGACAAGACCGTCGAGCGTCAGCACGAGCCAGAGATGGATAGGACCGATCGCCTCACGCCGGGGCGACTGACGCACCAACGACAGAAGCGCCGGCACGGCGAACACCGGGAACATGAAGAAACCGATATCCGCGATCGACGGCGACGGAAGTGGAACGTGGAGAACCGAGCGGTAGAACGCCCAGAAGAACATCCCGAGAGTCCAGCCGGCCATACCCAGAGCCATCAGAGTTCGCCAACGACGCTCGACGCCGTGATAGCGCCGCGATGTCCACCAACAGACCGCAGTTGCGGTGGCTCCGCCGACGAGCTGGGCGATATCGTCCACCAGAACCGAAGTTCGTGGGCTGAGCAGCCCGGATCCGGCGAGAGCGATGACCGCGACAACGACGCCGAGAACCAGCCACGTGCGTCGCGCTCGGAACTGCGTCATCGAAGAACCCATCGGTGTTCAAGGCGTCACCACCGATCGTCTTGCAGCCGGCATCGTTGCGGCCGGAATGTTGTGGTGACGAATGCCCGTACGAACCTACCCGATTTGGTAGCGGATTGTTAACTGTACGAACGATCAGGAAGGCTCGTACGCCGCGGCGCTGTATTCCGCTCGGGTCCTACGCTGCTGCGAAGTCCATTTCGCGATCACCCCTTGCGAGGGGCTGAACAGGTACACCAGAGCGAACACGATGCCCTGCGTCATGACGACCATGCCACCGGAAGCCGTGTCGAGGTAGTAGCTGACGTAGATACCGGTAATCGCGCAGACTGCGGAAACGACGGGAGCTATCACCAGCATCCGCGAAAACTTGTCGGTGAGGAGGTAGGCCGTCGCGCCGGGGATGATCAGCATCGCCACCACCAGCACGACGCCGACGGCTTGCAACGCCACAACGGACGTGAGTGCGAGGACGCCGAGTAGCAGCGCACCCAGGCGCTTGGGCGAAAGACCTATCGCGTTCGCATGGATCGGGTCGAAGGCGAACAACGTCAGATCACGACGCTTGATCAACAGAATGCTCAACGCCAACGCGCCGAGTATCGCGACCTGCAGAAGATCGGACGAGCTCACCCCCAGCAGGTTGCCGAAAATGATGTGGTTGAGATCGGTCTGGCTGGGGGTCACCGAGATGAGAACCAAACCGAACGCAAAGAGAGTCGTGAAGACGATACCGATCGCGGCGTCTTCCTTGACGCGACTGGTGTTACGGATCAGTCCGATCAGCGCTACGGCGATCAACCCGAAGATCAAGGCCCCGATGGCAAATGGTGCGCCGACGACGTAAGCGAGGACAACACCCGGCAGCACGGCGTGCGAGACGGCGTCGCCCATCAACGACCACCCGATGAGCACCAACCAACAACTGAGCACCGCGCAGACAACCGCTGCCACAACCGCAACGGCCAACGCTCGCACCATGAATCCGTACTGGAGAGGATCAAGTAGCAGTTCTACGAGGTTCATCGATCAGGTCCTGTCCATCACGTCGAGACCGAAAGCCAGGGCGAGGTTTTCCGGTTGCAGCACGGTGTCCGGGTCGGAATGCACCAGGACCTTGCGCATGAGCAGTACCGCCTCGTCGCAGAGTTTCGGCACAGCGTGGAGATCGTGGGTCGAGACCAAGATCGACCGGCCGTCGGAAGCCAACTCTCGTAGCAGCGTAGAAATCGTTGCCTCGGAACGCTTGTCGACGCCCGCAAACGGCTCGTCCAGCAACAGTATCGACGCGTCCTGCGCGATGCCGCGTGCGACGAACGCGCGCTTCTTCTGACCACCCGAGAGCTGACCGATCTGACGATCCGCAAATTCGGTGAGTTCCACCCGCTCGAGGGCCTCTGCCACCGCCTCGCGATCTGCACGCCGCGGACGTCGCAAGAATCCGAGGTGACCGTACCTGCCCATCATCACGACGTCACGGACGCTGATCGGGAAGGTCCAGTCGACGTCTTCACTCTGCGGCACGTATCCGACGCGGCCGCTCTTGCGCGCAGCGGCTGCGTCGAGACCGGCGATTCTGACAGAACCGTTGTCCGGCTTGATCATCCCCATGATCACTTTGAACAGAGTCGACTTTCCTGAACCGTTCATGCCGATCAGTCCGCAGACGCTACCCGAGTTCAACGTCAGATCGACGTGGTCCAGTGCGTGGACCTCGCCGTAGTGAACGCTGACGTTTTCGACGCGAATGGCTTCGTTCATGATTTACCGCCGGTCAGACCGCCGAGGATGACGTCGGTGTCGTGGCGAATCATGTCCAGATAGGTGGGCACGGGACCGTCGGCTTCGGACAGCGAATCGACGTACAGCGTTCCGCCGAACTTCGCGCCGGTCGCCCCGACAACCTGCTGCATGGGGGCATCCGAGACCGTCGACTCGCAGAAGACGGCGGGAACGGAATTGGCTCGGACGAAGTCGATCGCGGCGATGATCTGCTGCGGCGTCGCCTGCTGCTCGGCATTGACCGGCCAGATGTACGCCTCGCTGAGTCCCGCGTCCCTGGCCAGATAGGAGAACGCACCCTCGCAACTGACAAGTGCGCGCTGACCTGCGGGCAATGCCGCCAGGCCACTGACCAGGCCGTCCTGCACTGCTTGCAGTTCCGTCTTGTACTTCGCGCCGTTCTCCGCAAATGCCGAGGCGTTGTCCGGGTCGAGGTCGCTGAAAGCAGTCACCATGTTGTCGACGTAGATCTGCGTATTCAACGGAGACATCCATGCATGCGGATTGGGCTTGCCCGCATACGCGTCGCCGGCGATCGGAATGCCTTCGACGCCGTCGCTGACCACGACGTGTGGCACGTCCAGTCCGTTGACGAATTTCGCGAACCACGCCTCGAGGTTCATGCCGTTGTCGAGGATCAGATCGGCTTCGCTCGCCCGCCGAATGTCTCCGGGCGTCGGCTCGTAGCCGTGAATTTCGGCCCCCGCCTTGGTGATCGACTCGACGCGAAGATGATCGCCGGCAACGTTCTGGGCGATGTCCGACAGCACGGTGAACGTGGTGAGCACCACCGGGCGGTCGTCGTCGGAGCCAGAACTCACCGCAGAACAGCTGGACAGAAGCAGGGCGGCGAGGGCGGCAATTCCCAGGCGGCGGAAGTTCTTCGCGTCGCGTGTCGTCATGGTCGAACTCTAATATGTGGGTAAACAAATACACAAGTTCGTATCGCCGAACAATCTCCACTCGATAGGCTCGGGCCATGCGTCCTACTGCCTTGATCACCGGTTCCAGTCGCGGCCTCGGAGCTGCCATCGCACGCGAACTGGCGCCGACACACAACCTGCTGCTCGGTGCACGATCCGCGCAGGCCCTCGAGCCGATCTGCGCCGAACTGCCCGGATCGACGCCTCTACCCCTCGACCTCACGGACTACGACGCCGTCGCCGCCGCCTCGTCCATCACGACGCTCGACGTGCTGGTACACAACGCCGGCGTGGCCGACATCGGAACCATCGAGGAATCCTCGGTCGATCAGTGGCGACGCACCCTAGAGGCAAACGTCATCGCCGTCGCCGAACTCACGCGGGTTCTCCTGCCCGCGCTTCGTGCGGCTGGAGGTCACGTCGTGCTGATCAATTCGGGTGCCGGACTGCGCGCCAACGCCGGTTGGGGCTCGTATGCGGCCAGCAAGTTCGCCCTGCGCGCTTTCGGAGATGCGTTGCGCCTGGAAGAGCCGGCACTTCGGGTCACCTCCATTCACCCCGGACGGATCGACACCGACATGCAGCGCGACATCGTCGCGGGTGAGGGCGACGAGTACGACCCGGAGCGCTTCCTGAAAGCCTCCACTGTGGCGCGTGCCGTACTCACTGCCGTCGAAACACCGTCCGACGCACACCCCACGGAGATCGTGCTTCGACCTACCGGCCGGTAAATCCCCAGTTCGGCGGTAACGGAATGGTGACGATGGCCATCCGGATATCGCTTTTCCGGGCACTGGCCCGATACTGACATCAGTTGTCGGACAAAGAGACTGGACTTGTCTCAGGAGTTCATCGAGAGGTGGTGTGCGATGCATGATCATACGGATACATGGGGGATCCCCAGCCAGACTTTCCTTCAGTGGTACCTGGTGGCGGCTGCCGTCGCGATCGGACTCTCGCTGTACAGCCGAATGACTGCGCGCCGGTCACCGGTGGTCGTCGACTCGGTCCGTCGGCCGCTCACTCCTCCTGAGATCGGTGCCTTGACCAGTGACTACCAAGCGGTGCTGGCGTCGATGGCTATTCTGCGTAGCGCCGAGCTGATCAGCACCGAAGGCAAAACCAAGCTGGCACTCACTGCGGAGGACAAGAATCGTCTCGACTGGTTCACCCGTACGGTGCACAAGCGGCTCGGCAACGGAAAAGTCCCGCTGCGGCAGGTGCGTCTGATGGGGCGGCTGAACGTCGCACTCGCACAACTACGTACGACGTTGATCGACGAGGGATATTTGCAACGCCAGCAGGACGGTCTGACCGCTGCCCTTCGGACCGTTCCGATCGTGGCGGTCATTGCTCTCGGCGTAGTCCGTCTCGTCGCCGGAATCGCCGGCGGTAAGCCGGTCGGGTTCCTGCTCCTCACCATCATCGTTCTCGCTCTGATGATTCCACTTCTTCGCATCAAGCGTCGTCGGACAGCTTTGGGAGACAGCGAGCTTCGACGCCTCAAGCACGAAAACTCGTACCTCTCACCGAAACTGCGGCCCGCGTACACGAGCTACGGTCCCTCGCTCGCCGGGCTGTCGGCGGCGCTCTTCGGTGCGGGCGCTCTGGTTCTGATCGATCCGGCGCTGGCGGGAGCGGTAGCTGCGGGCGCCGCGTACAGCCCGGGTGGCGGAAGTTCGAGCTACTACAGTTGTGGCTCCTCATCCGGATCATCCGGCTCGGACGGCGGTGGCGGCAGTGGGAGCAGTTGCGGCGGCGGGGGGTGTGGGGGATGAGCACGCATGCAGCCGACACCTGGGGGATCCCCAGCGAGGATTTCCTCTACGGCTACATAGCCGTTTCGGCCACGCTCATGGTTCTCACTCTGGGGTGGCGTCTGATGATCCGGGCACGCCGGCACGGGTACTCAACCGAGCACGGGTATTCCGCCGAGCAACTGACGCCTCCGGAAGTCGGAATGCTCACCGGCGAGTCACGCGCCATCGCAGCATCATTGGCAATCCTGCGTAGCGCTGACCTGATCACCACCGACGGCGCTGTCCTGCGCCCGTTGGGCCCTGGCGACGAGACCCTGGACTGGTACACCCTCACCGTGTACCAGCGCCTGGCCCAGCAGGCTCTACCCCATCGTCGGCGCCAACTCGCCGAGCGTATGACGGTGGAAACAGCTCGCCTACGAAACTCTTTGGCGGACCGGGGATACCTGACCTCCGACAGCGCCAGGCGTTCAATCTTTCTCTCCACAGTTCCGCTGAAGATCCTGGTGGCCGTGGGTATCGTCCGCATTGCTTTCGGACTGCACAACGACAAGCCCGTCGAGTTTCTGATTCTCGCCGTACTCGTCACCGGGTTCAGTATCCCGCTGCTCGGGCTCAACTTCGATCGAACCACCTCTGGCAAGGCGGCACGTTCGGAACTGACCACGGCACACGCCTACCTGTCCCCGCGCAACAAGCCCGCCTTCTCCGCCTACGGACCGCGTTTGGCGGGAATGTCCGCTGCTCTCTTCGCCGGTTCGGCGATGCTGATGATCAATCCCGCCTTGGCCTCCGCCGCCGGAATCGGTGCCGACGGCAGCGGAAGTAGCGGGGGTTCGGACGGTGGCGGTTCAGGCGGGGGAGGCAGCAGCTGCAGCGGGGGCGGCGGATGTGGCGGCGGCGGCGGTGGATGCGGGGGATAGCCGCGCCCGGGCGAGCATAAGCGCTGCGGCCTCGGTAGTGATGCCACGTTCCTCGCTCAACGAGTACACCTCGTCCAAGGTTCGACCGATCCCGCGGGTTCGTTCGACGACGTAGTCTTCGTTCCACCCCAGGACTTCTCGCCCCACGAGGTGAAAGGCTCCGCCTGCGTTCGCGACGAAATCAGGGGCACAGAGAACCCCGCGGTCTCGCAGAACCTCACCGGCAGCGGCATCGGTCAAGATGTTGTTTGCTGCGCCCGCCACGGCCAGAGTCGGAATCGACGCAGCCGCAGCGAAATCGATGATGCCTCCCATCGCGCAGGGGGCAAAGAGGTCACACGGTGTTCGGAGGACCTCGCCGGCAGGAACGACCGTGTGCCCCGCGAGAGAAGCCGCCTCGAGGCGCTGCGGGTCCGTATCGGCAACCAGCAGACGTGCGCCAGCCTGCGCTGCGAGACGGACGACGTCGCCGCCGACGGCGCCGAGCCCCTGTACCAGTACCGTTCGGCCGTCGAGTGTTCCGAGTCCTCGGCGACGCGCCGTGGCCTTCATCGCTTCGAACACACCCAGAGCGGTGGCGTGCGCGCTGGAACCGGCGCCACCCTTGTCAACCGAACGCCCGAAGACGTATCTGGTGGTGCGACTGAGCTGATCCATGTCGGAAGAGTTGGTGTTGACGTCGGGACCGGTCCAGTAGTTTCCTTCGAGCTTGTCGATGTTCTCGGCGTGGATGCCGAGGATACGAGACCAGGTTGCGGCGTCGATCTGATTGCGCGGTGCTGGCAGTGCGATCACCGACTTCCCGCCACCCATCGGCAGGTCGGAGACAGCCATCTTCAAAGTCATTGCACCGGCGAGCTTCCCGGCGTCCGCCAGAGCGTGGCCGATCGAGGGATAGTGAGCGGCCCGCGTGCCACCCGACGCCGGTCCCAGACGGGTGGAGTCGATTCGAATCACGAAAGTCGTACCGGTCTCCCGATCATGGCGTGTGACGGTCAGTTCACCGTCCCAGCGCAGTTCGTCGTCGATACTCATTGAATCTCCTTTTCTGTCTCCGGGTCAGTTGTGGGCGTGCAGTGGTGTTCCCGCGAGTGCGAGCATGGCCTCGCCCAACGCTTCGTTCTGACTGGGGTGCGCGTGGATGAAACGCCCCACTTCATCGGGAAGTGCTTCCCAGGCAACGGCCAACTGCGCCTCACCGATCAGTTCGCCGACGCGGTCTCCCACCAGGTGAACTCCGACAACAGGGCCTTTCGTTCCGCTTCGAATCACTTTGATTCCACCGGTAGTTCGCAGGATCTGACTCTTGCCGTTACCTGCCAGGTCGTAGATGACGGTGGAGACGTCGGTGTGCTGCGTGCGCGCCGCCTCTTCGTCGAGTCCGACCGATGCAACTTCGGGATGTGAGTACGTCACGCGAGAAATCAGATGTTCGGCGACCGGTATCGGATCCTTGCCGGCAATCTGTTCGGCCACAAAGATTCCCTGCTGGAAGCCTCGGTGCGCCAATGCAAGACCGGGCACGATGTCACCGACCGCGTACACACCGTCCACGGACGCGCGAAGGCGTTCGTCGGTGACGACAAACCCCTTGTCGAGGTTGATTCCGTTTTCTGCGAAACCGCTACCGTCCGTGCGGGGTCCGCGGCCGACGGCGACCAACAGTAGGTCGGTGTCGAATATCGTTCCGTCGCCCAGTTCGACGCGGACCGAATCGGCTGCTTCTTTCGCGGAAGCAACCTTTGTGTCTGTCTTACAGACGATTCCACGTTTCCGGTATGCCCGCTCCAGCTGCTTCGACGACCACGGATCCTCGGCGGCGATCAGTCGGGGGAGTGCCTCGACGATCGTTACTTCGGCGCCGAACGAGCGCCAGAGGCTTGCGAACTCGACGCCGATGACACCGCCACCGAGTACCGTTGCGCTGGTGGGCACCCGGTCGAGTTCGAGTGCCTGGTCGCTGGTGACGATCCGTCGGCCGAGTTCGATGCCGGGGAGTTCCCGCGGATACGAGCCGGTGGCCAGAACGAGTGCTGTTCCGGTGTAGCGGGTTCCGTCGACGTCGATGCTTCGCCCACCGACATACGTCCCGTATCCGTTGACGATGGTGATCTTGTGTTGCGCCAACAAGCCTTGCAGACCGCTGTACAGCCGCTCGACTGTCCCGTTCTTGTAGTCGTGCACCTGCGCGACGTCGATGCCGGCAAAAGATGCCCGGACACCGAATTGCTCACTGGTGCGTGCCGAATCGGCCACCTCGGCGGAATGCAGCAGTGCCTTGGTCGGGATGCATCCGCGGTGCAGGCACGTTCCGCCGACCTTGTCCGCTTCGATCAGCGTGACCGACAATCCGAGTTGAGCGGCGCGGATGGCGCAGGCATAGCCGCCCGATCCTCCACCGAGGATCACGACGTCGCTGTGGGGTTCTGCAGTTGTCATCAGAGCCTTCCCAGGACGCGGATCGGGTTCTCGATGTAGTCACCGAACAGCCTGAGGAATCCGCCGGCCTCGCCCCCGTCACAGACGCGGTGGTCGAAGCTCAACGAGATCTGAGTGACCTTACGAACGGTCAACTCGCCGTTCACGACCCACGGCTTGTCGATGATGCGTCCGATCCCCAGAATTGCCGCCTCGGGGTGATTGATGATCGGAGTCGATCCGTCGACCCCGAATACCCCGTAGTTGTTGAGCGTGAACGTGCCGCCGGTCAGGCGGGCGGGTTCGAGCTTGCCGTCGCGGGCAAGGTCGGTGGTCACCCGAAGTGCCTGTGCGAGTTCGGCAGTGCTCAGCGAATCGGCATTACGAATGACCGGTACCATCAATCCCTTCGGTGTCTGCGCGGCGATCCCCAGGTGGGTGCGGGCGTGTCGAACGATCTCGCCTCGAGCAGTATCGACCGACGAGTTCAGTTCGGGGTACTGCGCCAACGCCGCGATGGTCAGCCGAGCCAGGAGCGCCATCAGGCTGATCTTGTCGGAATCGGGCAGTGACTTGTTGATCACGGCACGCGCCGCCAACAGTTCGGTGGCGTCGACGTCAACCCAGGTTGTTGCGTCCGGGATCTCACGGCGGCTGGTGGACAGCTTGTCGGCCACCACCTTGCGTAGTCCCTTGATCGGGATGCGTTGGTCGCTCACGTGCGACGTTTCCGTCTCCGGGCCGGTGTTCGACCCGGCCTCGACGTCAGCACGCGTTATCACCCCGCCGGCACCCGACCCGGAGAGCAAGGACAGGTCGATATCGTTGTCAAAGGCCAGTTTACGAACGATCGGCGAGATCACGCGTACCGACGGAGCCGCTCTGCGACGGCGCAGAGGAGCATCCTCGCTGGTGCCGTAGCCGATCAGGACGTTGCCCGAACCGGCGCGTTCCTCTTCGCGGTAGCGCTCGTGGTTGGCCGAAACGACCGCGTCGACACTCTCGCCACCACTCACAGTGATCAACGGAGTGCCCACCTTCAGGGTGTCTCCGCCCTTGCCGTGTAGTTCGATCACGGTCCCGGCGAACGGGATGGGCACATCCACAGCAGCTTTCGCAGTTTCCACCTCGACGACGATCTGATCGATGGTGACCACGTCGCCTACCTTGACGTGCCACTCCGCGATGTCGGCCTCCGCCAGTCCTTCGCCGAGGTCGGGGAGCATGAAAACCTGATTGCTCATGCCGTCACCGCCCAACGGGTGTCCGGGGCGTCGTTCCACTGCAGACGGTCGACGGCGTCCAGGACCCGGTCGATGCTGGGCAGGTGGTGACGCTCGAGCTTGGGAGCGGGGTAGGGGATGTCGAAGCCGCTGACCCGGAGCACCGGGGCATGGAGATGGTGGAAACACCGTTCCTGCACGCGGGCAGCAATTTCTGCACCCACACCGGCAAAACCCTGCGCTTCCTGGATAACGATGCAGCGTCCGGTCTTTCGCACCGATGCGGTGACCGTCTCGTCGTCGAACGGCACTATCGAGCGGATGTCGATCACCTCGATGTCCCGGCCCTCGGCTGCAGCGGCCTCGGCGGACCTCAGTGCAACGTCCACGGACGGACCGTAGGCGATGAGCGTCGCGTCACGACCGGGGCGCCGGACGACGGCGCGACCGATCGGCTCACGTGCGGTCAGTTCGACATCTGCTCGCGCGAAGTACAGCTTCTTGGGCTCGAGGAAGATCACGGGGTCGGGGTCCTCGATTGCCGAACGTAGCAGCGAGTACGCATCTTCCACCGTGGACGGGGCTACAACCTTCAGTCCGGGTGTGTGCGCGTAGTAGCCCTCACTGGAATCACAGTGATGCTCCACCCCGCCGATACCGCCGGCAAAAGCAACACGAATGACTATCGGAATCGACAGCGTGCCCTTGGTGCGGTTGCGGATCTTCGCGACATGGGAGGCGATCTGCTCGAACGCCGGATAGGCAAACGCGTCGAACTGCATTTCCACGACCGGACGAAAACCGGCCATGGCCATGCCGATTGCGAATCCGATGATGCCGGACTCGGCGAGGGGGGTGTCGAAGCATCGGTCGTCGCCGAAGTCGCGGGTGAGGCCGTCGGTGACGCGGAAGACGCCGCCGAGGGTGCCGACGTCCTCACCGAAGACGACAACGTTGTCGTCCGCGGCCAGAGAGTCGCGTAGCGCGGTGTTGAGGGCCTGAGCCATCGTGAGCATGGGCATGGTCAGTGTCCCCCTGTGTCAGCGGCTTCGGCGGCAAGTTCGGTTTCGAGTTGGGCTTGTTGCTCTCGCAATTGCGGTGTCTGCTCGGCGAAGACGTACCGGAACAGATCGAGCGGATCGTGCGGGCGGTCGACGTTCATGCCGGCGCGCAGTGTGGCGGCCGCGGTTTCTGCCTCTGCAGTCAGCGATTCCACGAACGCGTCGTCGATCAGATCGTGTGCGCGCAGATACTTTTCGAGACGCGGCAACGGATCTCGCCCGAGCCAGGCTTCCACCTCGGCGCTGTCGCGGTAGCGGGTGGCGTCGTCGGCATTGGTGTGTGCGTCGATGCGATAAGTGTGTGCCTCGACGATCACCGGTCCGTTTCCGCTGCGGACGAAGCGTGCCGCCTCGTCCATGACGGCCAGCATCGCAACGGGATCGTTGCCGTCGACCTGCTCGCTGCCGATCCCGTAGCCGACGCCCTTGTGCGCCAACGTCGGTGCTGCGCTTTGGCGCGACAGTGGCACGCTGATCGCAAATCCGTTGTTCTGCACCAGAAAGATCACCGGCGCCTTGAAGACGGCGGCGAAGTTCAGCGCCTCGTGGAAATCGCCCTCACTGGTGGCGCCGTCACCACAGAGCGCCAAGGCGACGGTGTTCAAGCCCCGTCGAGACTCCCCGTAGGCCACCCCCGCTGCATGCAGCAATTGCGTTGCCAGCGGGGTGCACTGCGGCGCACTGCGCAGTGCGACCGGGTCGTATCCGCAGTGCCAGTCGCCGGCGAGCATGCTCAGAATCTGCACCGGATCGACACCCCGGGCGGCCAACGCCATCGAATCCCGGTAGGTGGGGAAGAGCCAGTCACTCGGCTCCAGACTCATCGCTGCCGCGATCTGACATGCCTCCTGCCCTCGCGAGGACGGATACACGGCCAGGCGCCCCTGTTTGGTCAGCGCCGTAGCCTGCTGGTCGAAACGCCTGCCCAGGAACATCTTTCGACACATCGCGATCAGGCGATCGTCGCTCGGTTTTGCGTAGCGGGCCTCGCTGCGCGTCAGTTCTCCGGCAGGGTCGAGGTACTGCACCGCAGAATCGGCCGGCAGGAACTTCTGATACCGCAGTTCCCCCAAGGGCTCGACAAGTGTCACTTCTACCTCCAGAAGACGTTGTGTCCATCAGTATTCGCACTTCGGCGACGTAATGGCAGCGAGCGTCGAGGATTCAAGACAAACGGCCTATCATGAGGATTCGGGCAGCAATATGTCCATCAACCGACTCGACTACCGAACCAGGAATGGACAGATGGCCACCGAACCGCACGCTCTCGATGCGATCGACCGTCGCATCATCGCCGAACTGGTCGCAGACAGTCGCATCTCCATGCGTGCACTGGCCGAGAAGGCGCACATATCCCGCGCTCACGCCTACGTCCGCATCGAAAGGCTCGAGGACGCCGGAATCATCACCGGATTCACGACGCGGATCGCCCACGAGAAGGCCGGACTCGGCTCCTCGGCATACGTGGCACTCTCGATCAGGCAGCACTCGTGGCGAGGTCTGGCGGCGTCCTTGAAGGCCCTGCCGTTTGTCGAGCACTTCTCCCTCCTCGGCGGCGACTTCGACGTTCTGGTGCTGGTCCGTGCCCCGGACAACCAGGAACTACGCCACACCGTTCTCGAAGAACTCCAGGGACTCGACGGGGTTCTCTCGACCAAAACGTGGCTGATCTTCGAAGAAGGCAACGGTCCGGGACCCAACTGGTTGCCCGGCTGATCCGTCTATAGTCGCCGTTAGCAGTTGCACACGGGAGGTGACTCGAATGACCCTGCACGGCCTGGGAATCGGTTGGCGCCCCGAGGTCTCCGGAATCATCGCGCAACTCGACGGCCTGGCATTCTGCGAAGTCATTGCCGAATCCGTCGGAAACGAGATACCGCCGCACCTCGGCTCGCTGGGAGTTCCGGTGATCCCGCACGGAATCTCGCTCTCACTTGGCGGGGCCGAGGCGGTAGATCAGGCACGGATCGATCACCTTGCGCGTGCATCCCAGCTACTGGGCGCTCCCTTGGCGAGCGAGCACATCGCATTCGTGCGTGCAGGCGGCATCGAGGCCGGCCACCTGCTCCCACTTCCGCGCACCTACGAAGCCGTCGACGCCCTGGTACGCAACATCACCCGGACTCAGGATGGTCTACCGGTGCCGTTTGCCGTCGAAAACATTGCCGCCCTGTTCGACTGGCCGAACGACGAGTTGACCGAAGGGGAGTTTCTCGCGGAGATCGTCGAGCGCACCGGAGCCCTGCTGGTTCTCGACATCGCGAACGTCTATGCCAATGCCCTCAACCGAGGGCGTGATCCCTGGGCCGAGCTGAGCCGGCTACCACTCGAGCGAATCGCATACTGCCACATCGCCGGTGGCAGCATCAGCGACGGCAAATACCACGACACGCACACCGATCCGGTACCCGAAGCCGTGCTGGCACTCCTTGCGCATTTCACCGCCGCCGGTCACCATCCCGCGATCATGCTCGAGCGCGACGGAAACTATCCGCCGGCACTGGAATTGCTCGACGAGCTCGATGCCATCGCCGACGCAGCTGGTCTGGATCGCATCACCGCGGGCACCGATTGGTCACGCACATGAGCACGCTCGGTGAGCGTCAAGAGGCGCTGATTCGCGCACTGGTGGCGGGTGGCGAACTGCCCGAAGGCTTCGACAAAGACGAAGCCGCCGTTGTCTCGGCGGCACTGCTCCGAAAGCGCGCAGGGGAAGTGGCGCACCACCTTCCGGTCGTGCGCCACACCCTCGGCGATCGTTATCTTCAGTTGTTCACAGCGTGGGCGGGCGGACGGCCGAAGACGTCTTCGCGTTCGGATGCCCAGGCCTTTGTCGCCCATCTCCAGGACATCGGCGAACTGCCTCGCCCGCCCTGGTATCAGAGGTTTCGAAAGCTCTCACGCAAGTGAGACAACAGCTTCGCTGGTGTACATGAGGAACGTCATCGATTCCTGGAAGTACAGCTCGACGGAGTTCGCATCGTGCGAGAGATAGCCGATGGACAGGTCCTGGCCCAGATGCAGTTCGTAGTCACCGCCACGCGTCGACAGCAGGAAAGCGCCGTCGATGGCCGGGGCCCAGATGATCTCGCCGTCGAGGACGCGTCGCAGGTGCTCGCGGATGGGGTAGCCGTGATCGGAGGTCTCGTTGATCGCGGTGAACGCATCTGCATTCAGGAGCAGTGAGTACGGTCCGTTGACACCGGCCAAGCGCAGCGACGTGATCGCCTGGCTGATGGCTTCCGGGTAGTCCTTGGCGTCGATGGGGAGCTTCAGTTCCGGGTTGGAACCGCTGGCCCGCACGCCGGTGATGCTGGCTGCGGGGTATCCCTCGAAGATGGCGCGGTCCTCGGCGAACGCGATCTGCTTGGCCGCGTCCTTGACGGGCTGCCAGTCGGAGTCCTTGGCGCCGCGTTCGACGTCGTCGATGGCCTGACGGCTGACGGTGAAAGGGACCCGCAGTTCGATGATCGGCTGGGACTGACGAGCATGTGCGATGACGCCGTCGGCCAAGGGATTGATCGGCACCTGATGCCCGAGTGGGATGGCCGCGAGATCGTCACCCGACGGTCCCTCCACATCCACGACACGACGACCGGCGACGTGACGCTTGAAGGTACGGCTCGCCTCTTCTTCGATCTCGGCCCAGGCTGCTGCCGAAATGGGTGCTAGGTCGCGGTGCAGGTTTGTCATTGCTGGGCACTCCTTTTGAGGCTGCCGATTCCGAGAGAACCGTCAGAGATGGGCGCTGTGAACGTCGCTTCGGGAACGAGCCTGGTCGGCAAGTCCGGGGGATCGTCGAGAAAGTCCGCCGTCGGAACGAAGAAATTGATTCCGGTGACGGCGGTGGAGAAATCGAGAATGCGGTCGTAATTGCCGACGGGATTCCCGATGAACATGTTGGTGAGCATCTGCTCGGTGACCGTCGGCGACGCCGAGTAACCGATGAAATAGGTACCCATCTCAGCGGAGCCGACGTGGCCGAACGGCATGTTGTCCCGCAGAATCTGGATCTGCTCACCGGATTCGTCCTCGATGACGGTGAGTGCGGTGTGGGAGTTGGCCGGCTTGGTGTCGTCGTCCATCTCGAGATCTTCGAGCTTGGAGCGTCCGATGACGTTCTCCTGCTCCTCGACGGGCAGGGAGTTCCACTCCGACATGTCGTGGAGGTACTTCTGGACGATGACGTAACTGCTGCCTGCGAAATCCGGATCCTCGTCACCGACGGTGACCGCGACGTAAGCGGCCTGCCCGGACGGGTTCTCGGTACCGTCGACAAAACCCATGAGGTCGCGTTGCTCGAAATACTTGAACCCGTGGACCTCGTCGATCACCGACGCGGCCCCGGCCAACCTGTTGGTCACGACCGTGGCGAACTCGAAGCACAGGTCCATCTGACGGGCCCGGATGTGAAACAACAGATCGCCCGGCGTGCGCGGGGCGTGGTGTTTGTCACCGGTCAACTCGACGAACGGATGCAATTCCGCCGGCCGTGGACCGTCGAAAAGTCGATCCCACGCATCCGAACCGATGCCTACGACGGCAGCCAAGCCACCGGCGGGAACCCGGAATCCGATCGAGCGTTGCAGCCCGGAAATATCCGCCAGAACGTCGTGAACTGCCTGCTCACCACCCTCGTCGATGGTGAAAACCAGGAAGATCGCAGCTTCCGTGAGCGGGGTCAGCAACGGCTGCGGTATCGCGGGAAGGGCCACTTCGGCCTCGTCGATCTCACTCGTTTCCGCCATGCAGACCAGTATGGACGATTCCGGCAGTCCCGGCATCAGTAGTGGGTAAGTCGCGTCAGGGTGTCGCGTCAGGGTGTTGCGGCCTGGGCGCCCGCGTCGAAGCCGGCCGGAATCTCGAAGATCTTTCCGTCGAACCCGGCGCGGTAGAGATGCCCGGCCGCGAAACCGGAATTGCCACGCCCGTAGGTCAACACACTCGACGCTTGCAGTCCGCTGGTGAGCGAGCAGTACTGGCCGGGTCCGTCGATCCGCCACACCTCACCACTGATGTCCGTGGGAACAATTGCGCGATCTCGCGAGTCCAAGGTCAAACCATCTGGGGCAGAGAAGGTTTCGAAACCACCGAGATCGACCAACGACTCCGAATATCCCGGATTGTCCACGGAGATGCGGCTGACACCCGGGTTTGCGAACGTGCGCGAAACGTAGAGCCAGCGATTATCGGCGCTCAGGGCAGCGCCGTTTGCACTCGGGAAGGTTGCCCACGCCGGGTCGACGGAACCATTCGGGCTGACCTTTCCGATCAGCGAACCGAAATCGTTGGTGGCGTAGATCGTCCCGTCGTGCGCGACGGCAAGGCCGTTTGCAGCGCTCAGACCACCGGCTATCGGCGTCACGGCACCCGAGTTCACGTCCACCCGCGCGACCGACGCAGCACGCGTCAGATCGCCGATCAGCACGCCGGCGTTTGCTCCGGTACCCACCAGCAGTGAACCGTCCGGGCTCCACGCGAGTGCGCCCGCACCGCCGGGAACCGTCGCGATCGGAACTGCGGCCTGACCAGGCCCGTCGACGCGGAAGATCCGCCCACTCACCAGGTCGGTCGTATACAGGCGCCCTTGCCCGTCCACCGTGACACCCTCGAGGGCAGCACCCGGAATCTGGGCGCTGAGTATGGCGGGTGACGATCCAGGGCAAGGCGGAGCGGCGGCGGCACCGGACACGCCCAGAGCCAGAAGCGAACCGGCAACAAGAGCACCGGTGATACCTACCCGAATACCGCGATCGAAGATCCTGGTGCGCATCTGCGCAACGCTAGACCTTCGGCCCGATTTCGCCTAGAGCGACCGAAGGAAAGAGATCAAAAGTTCATTGACCTCGGCAGCGTGTTCTTGTTGTACGAAGTGCCCCGCACCGCCGAGGAGATGTACACCCCGCAGGTCGGGGACGGTGTCCTTCATTCGGTCCAATGCCTTGGGACCGCTCATCGCGATGACCGGGTCTTCCGCGCCCGCAACGAAGAGCGTCGGGACCTCGACGTGCGCGCCGTCCAGATCCGCGCTGCGTTCCCAATTGGCGTCATACGCTCGGTACCAGTTCAAGCCACCGGTGAAACCTGTTGCAGTAAAGGCCTTTACATAGACATCCAAATCATCCTCGGTGAGCCACGACCACGGCAACGCCGGCGCCTCGGGAAGTACGTCGAGATAGCCGTTTCCTTCGGAGGGGTTCTTCCACACATCGAGGTACCGGTAGGCCCCGGACAAGGCGTGGAAGAGCCGCTGAAGGAATTCACGTGGACGGGCGTCGAGTTCGCGCTCCGCAACACCCGGTTCCTGAAAATAGTGAATGTGCAGAAAGTGCTTGCGCGCCAAGGCGGCGTAGATGGCCGAGGGCTTGGCCGGAAATCTGTCCGGCGCATAGGGAACCGCCAAGGAGACCAGTCCCGCAACGCGATCGGGGTGACGAAGCGCTGTCGTCCACGCGACCGGACCGCCGAAATCGTGTCCGACGAACACCGCTTTGTCGATTCCGAGAGCGTCGAGTAGGTCGATCAGCCGGTTCGCGACGGCGTCGTTGGTGTAATCCTCGATCGCGTCGGGGCGGGTAGTGCCGCCGTAACCGGGCATGTCGAGTGCAATCGACCGAAAACCCGCTTCCGCCAACGCTGCCGACTGATGGCGAAAGCTGTATCCGAGGCCGGGAAAGCCGTGGCACATGACCACAGCTGTCCCGGAACCGGAATCGTCGATCTGCCAACAGAATCCGTCGACGTCGATCGTCTTGACCGTCATGTCAGGCGGTGATCATGTCTTCCTGGTTCCAGAATGCGCGCATCGACAGGATCTTTCCGTCGTCGTCGAAGGTCATGACGTCGATGGGTGCGATGGTCAGGGTCTGCTCGCCGAGCTTGGTGATCAGCGAGAAGTGGAATGCCGCTTCGTTTCCGGCGATGCGGAGGGTCTGAAGGTGAGCTTCCTGGTCGAAATTCTCGATCACGGAGTAGAACTCGAGAATGGACTCGCGGGTGGTGCGCACGTCGGTACCAACCGGGTCTTCAACCGTTGCACCCTCTGCGTACAGGGCCACAACCTGGGCAGCAGTGCCCGTCGCAACGGTCTCGATGTAGGCGTCGACGGTCTTGCGGATTACCTCTGCGGACGGTGCCATGGTCTACCCCTCGTAGTTAGAACAGGTTCTAATTCTGAGGATAACCTACGACTCTGTTCCACGGGTCAGCTTTCGAGCACCTTGCGCAGGCGAGCCTTCTTCCGGTTCTCCCGCACGATCCAGACGACATCGGCGTCGTCCGACGCCTCCAGGGAGAGGAATGCCGGCAGTGCATTCTCCGGATCCGCCGCAACCGCGACACTCCAGCAGTATCCGAGCGCCTGCCGGAGAGTCCGTGTATCGGCGTCACGACGGGCGTCATCCGGTTGCGAGACGATCCACTCGGTAGCGTCTCGGCACACCTGAACGGCCAGCGCAGCGTTGGTCTTGTCCTTCAGCAACCGTGGCTCGCAGTTCCCGGCAGCCGCTGCGCGCAGCGTCAATGGATGGGTGGAGCGCGCCCACTGCTCGATGATCGCCCGGAACAATTCCGGATCCGTGTCGCCTATCGCTTGAACGGCCATCGCGGCAGCTTCACGTGCACGCCACGACGCACTGGTGGTCGCCTCCGTGAGACTGTTCAGAACAGCCTTGTCGCGTGAACGAACAAGGATGAATCCGAGCCCGACGATCCCACAGCAGCGGATGTATTCGTCCTCGGACTCCGCCGCCAGCAGGATGTCGTCGTCATCGGCGCCGCGCGCGAACTCGAGCATGAGCCCAAGGTTCGCGCGCGGGCCGGGCAGTCCTGAACGCTCCGTCAGGTAACTCCACAGTTCATCGCCGTCCAGATCCGCGAACGTCGTGGGAGTCCTGCTTTCTCGAGTGCGGGTGCACCCATCATTTCACCGAAAGCCCTCTCACGACGGGAGTTCGAAGCTCACTTGCTTCCGTCGTCGCGCATAGAGGAATCCACCGACAAACGCGAGCACCAGCACCCCGGTCATCACCACGGCCAGAATGTTGCCGCCCAGTAGGAGCGGAAGGTTTCCGGCAATGGCGATCGCGAATCCGATCAGCCCGACAAGGCCCAAGCTCGGGGCAAGTTTGGTGTGCCAGAATCGCTGATCGACCTTCGTACGATGAAAGAAGACGAGCACCGCAAGGCACGTGAGCAACATGAGAGCCACGATCCCCACCGTTGCAACGCCGGCGAACCACGCGAAGATCTGTGTCACCGGATCCAGACCGATGACGATGCAAGCTCCGAGAAGTACCAGAGCACAGCAGGATTGCACCACTGACGCGATGTGCGGCGAACCATGCACGCGGTGCGTCCGCCCACCTGCGCCCGGCAGAACGCCGGTGTTCGACAGAACGAAGATGTATCTGGCCAAGACATTGTGGAGAGACAGAACTGCGGCAAAGAGACTGGACACCAACAGAATTTGAATCAGGTGGGCTGTCACCGTTCCGGCAAAGTCGGTGGCAGTGGTGATCAGCATGCCGTCGGGGTCAGTACCCGCAATGTCCACTGCACCCTTGTCGCCCCAGGCTGTCACAACCGCCCAACTGGAGAGAGCGTAGAAGCCGCCGATGAGGATCAAGGCGGCGTATGTCGCTCGCGGGATAGTCCGCGCGGGATCCTTCGCTTCGTCACGGAAGATCGCCGTCGACTCGAACCCGATGTAACCGGCAAGCGCGAATACCAATGCGACGCCGGGGGATCCGGAGAATATTTCCGACGGAGAGAACATTGCTGTCGACGGGCCTTCCGGACCACCGTCGGCGACGATGAAAGCGTCGAGTACGACTACGATCCCGACCTCTGCGATCAACAGGATGCCGAGCACCTTGCCCGACAATTCGATATGACGAAATCCGAGGACGGCTACCAGAGCCAACGAGGCGAGCGAGAAGATCCACCACGGCACCTCCGGACCACCGTAGGAGGTGATCAACGAACTCATTGCCGGGCCGAGGTAGCCGTATACGGCCAATTGCACTGTGCTGTAACTGACGAGGGCCAACATCGCACTGCCGACGCCGGCACCACGGCCGAGACCATGTCCGATGTAGAGATAGAACGCTCCGGTTCCCGGGATGTAACGCGACATCGCGGTGAACCCGACGGCGAAGAGCAGAAGTACACCGGTTGTCACGGCGAAGGTCATGGGGAAGCCCGCACCGTTGCCACCGGAAATACCCAGCGGCACAAGACCACTGATCACAGTCAGGGGAGCAGCTGCGGCAACGACCATGAGGACTATCGAGCCGGTACCCAGCGAGCCTCGAAGAGTTCGGTCATCGCCGGATGCATCACGTGAAGCATTGACGGAAGTATGGGTCATACGGGCGATGTTAGAACCATTGAAGTCGATTCGGGACCCAATTCACAAAACTTTTACTTGCGAAAAACGGGACGAACCGTCCGTTCGTCGCGCTCCCGTCAGCCTTCTTCCTGCAGCGCCAAGCGTTTGAGCTCGTCTTTTGCGTGCAGAATGTGACGTTCCATTGCCTCCGCCGCGCGAGCGCTGTCGCCCCGCTTGATCGCCTCGAAGATTTCCTTGTGCTCCACCCTCGAAGCCTCGACCTGGTCTTCGAACACGAGATGATCAACGGGGACGAACATTTCGCCGCGAGCCTCGACCACAGCGGCCTCCAACCTGCTGTTTCCCGCCGCTCTGGCGATACCGCCGTGGAACCTGGCGTCACAAGCCCGGAACGATCCCCGACTTCCGGAAACCCCCAATTGCTCAATGGATTCGAGCAACTCGAGAAGATGACGATCGGTTCGCCGGACCGCCGCGAGGCTTGCCGTGCGCATTTCCAACCCGATACGGAGGTCGACGATCTCGTCGATGTCTGCTTCTCGCGCTTTCAACTGGCCAACCCAGTCTTCATAAGGCCTGGTCAACTCCGAAACGAACGATCCACCCGTGGCTCCTCGCCGCACCTCGATGTATCCCATCGCCTGAAGGATTCGGACCGCTTCTCGCACACTGACTCGACCGACTTCGAGTTGCTGAGACAGTTCACGCTCGGACGGCAGGCGATCACCGGGGCTGAGCGCGCCGCTGTGAATGAGCAGTCGCAAGCGTCGAGCGATATCCTCCCCCAACGTCGGTGCACTGACCATGAATTCGATGGCCGGCAGCTTGTCGATCTGCACGTCTCGTACCCCCTACTCGGTGCCTGGACCGACACTTACGCTTCGTCTTGACCTACGAAATCGAACGCTCCCATTCGCAACTGTCCTTGAATAGATACAGCAGCGCGCGGCACTTCGAACCCGTTACCCCAACTTTACAAGCCAAACTCTAGCGAAAAGCCATTCAATGGTTCTATGCTCGCTCCTATGACCCAATTCACGATGACGGCGGAGGCACTCCCCGCCATGCCCCTGATCGGAGTCACCGGCCGCGTCGACCGCGGCGGGCCGTCACTACCCAACGTCGTCGGCGACGCGTTGATGGAAATGTTCTTCACCGATTTTCCGTCGAAGATCCGCGCCGCCGGTGGTCAACCGATCCTGCTGAGCATCCACAGTGATCCGCGCCGAATCGTCGAGCATCTCGACGCCCTCGTCCTCAGCGGTGGTTCCGACGTGGACCCCCGACGATACGGCCGCACCCCCGGCCCCAACTCGTCACCCATCGACCCCGCTCGGGACGAATTCGAGTTCGCCCTGGTCGATGCAGCCTGGGAGATCGGACTGCCAATCCTGGGAGTGTGCCGAGGACACCAAGTCGTCAACGTCGCCCGCGGCGGCACACTGGTTGCCGACCTTCCGACCGACGCCGGTGAGGCGCACAGCTTCTTCGGCTATCCGCGTTCCTACCGACCACAACAGGTCGCTCTGGAATCCGGCTCCATCCCATACAGTCTGTACGGCAACAGCATTCACGTGAACAGCCTTCACCACCAAGCCGTGGACACCCCGGGGAGCGGGCTTCGGATCGTCGGACGCGCGCTCGACGGCGTCGCCGAAGCCATCCAGGCCGCCGATCGCCCCGTGGTGGGCGTGCAGTGGCACCCCGAATTCTTCGTCGAAATCGACCCGCTCTTCTCGTGGCTCGTCGACGCTGCAACCTCCCGTCGGACCAATTCTTCTCACCAGATCGATCATCACAGAATGGAAGACAACAATGTCACGTACGCATGAGAACAAGGTTGCCCTGATCACCGGTGCAGGCTCCGGAATCGGCCGCGGCATCGCGCTGCGCCTCGCCTCCGACGGTGCCCGCGTCGCGGTCGTGGACCTTCACATCGAAAGTGCAAAGGAGACCGTCGCACTTATCGAATCGCAGTACGGCACACCCGCGCTCGCCCTTGAGGCCGATGTGCGCGACCGCGCCGCCGTGAGCGCCGCTTTCGAAGCCACCGTCGCCGAATGGGGACGCTTCGACTACCTCGTCAACAACGCCGGCCTGATCACGATGAGTTCTCTCGAGAACCTCACCGACGAAGAGTGGGACCTCGTCCTCGACGTCAATCTCAAGGGCATGTTCATCGTCACGCAGATCGCCACCCCGTACTTCCGCGACGGCAACAGCGGCGCTGTGGTGAACTTGTCGACGGTGGAAGCGGACGTGGTCGTGTCCTCCCAGGGCTTCGCACAGGTCCACTACAACGCGTCGAAGGGTGGAGTGAAGATGCTGACGAAGGCTCTGGCCGTCGAACTCTCGCGGTACAACGTACGAGTCAACGCGATCGCCCCCGGGCCGGTCCCCACCGCCTTCCTGCCTGGCATCGACGTCTCCTCCGGCGAAGTTCTCGACTTCATGAAGTCCAGGCTCCTGGTGCCGCGCGTCGGCCGCCCCGAGGACATGGGTGCTGCAGTCTCCTTCCTGCTCTCCGACGACGCCTCCTACATCAGTGGAGTCCAGCTGCCCGTCGACGGCGGATGGCTTGCCCGATGAAAGGCCGGCTCACCACGGCCGAGCTCGCCGAGTCCGACATCGACACCGTCCTCATCGCCGGTATCGACCTCTACGGACGGTTGATCGGCAAACGAGTCCCGACGCGAATTTTCCTCGCGAACATCGACGAGGGTCTGCATGTGTGCACCTGTGTGTATGCCTGGGATGCCAGCCAACGCATGGACAAACTCGTTGTCGACTACGCCGGCGGACACACCGGCTGGCATGACTTCCGCCTGCAACCTGACCTGGGAACACTGCGACGCGCGTCGTGGCTCGAGTCCACTGCCATCGTCATCGCTGACTCGGTCGACGAACATACCGGCGAGATGGTCCCGATCGCACCGCGCACGATCCTGCGCAAACAGATCGACAAGCTCGAAGCTGACGGCCACACCGTCTACGCGGCAACGGAACTCGAGTTCCACCTCTACCGAGGTGCCCCCGACGCATTGCGGCGCAGCGGCTATCGGGATCTCGAACCCACCACCCTGGTGCCCTCGGATTACACCATCACCGCCGGCAACGCGATGGAACCTTTCTTCCGCAAGGTACGAACCGCGTTGGAGGAGAGCGCGATTCCCGTGGAGGTCTCTCAGGTCGAATACGGCCTGGGCCAGTGGGAGATCAACCTCGAATACGGAACCGCCCTCGAGATGGCCGACCGCCATGTGCTATTCAAGCAGGTCGTCCACGACGTCGCTGCGGCAGAAGGGCTCACTGCTACCTTCATGGCACGTCCGAGCACCGACGGCATGGGCTCGTCGTGTCATATTCACGCGTCCATGCGGAGCGACGACACCTTCCCATTCCACGACGAAAGCGCAGAAAACACCGCGAGCGCCGAGCTGCTGCACGCCGTCGGCGGAGTTCTCGAGCACTGCCCGGAACTCATGCTGTTCTACACGCCGACCATCAACTCGATGCGCCGCACCAGAGCCAGCCACGATTTCTCGGGGAACGGCTTGACCTGGGGTTTCGACAACAGGACTACCACCTGCCGACTCATCACCGGTGCACCGTCCGCCAACCGTCTCGAAATGAGACTGCCAGGGGCGGACGCAAATCCGTATCTCGCACTCGCCGCCGTTCTGGCGTCGATGAACGACGGTCTGACACGAAAGCTCGATCCCGGCGCACCGGTACGACGCGACGGGTACAGCGACACAGACACACTCGAGAAGGTGAAGCAACAACCGCTGCCCGGCACACTGGACGAAGCGGCGCGTGCGCTCGAGGCCAGTGAGTTCGCACTCGCGGCGTTCGGCGCCGAGGTCGTATCGCACTATGCGGCGGTCGCCAAGGACGAATGGGATTCCTTCATGTCCGCGGTCACCGACTGGGAACGCGAACGCTACCTCGACAACATCTGACCTACAAACGATTTCGCCACGAAGGACAGTCATGACCACTTCATGCTCACTCGTGCCCCAGAACAACACGATCGACGGAAACGTCGAAACACCGGCTATCGACCTCGGCGAATTTCTCACCGATCCCGACACCGGAGAGAAACTGCAAGCCCAACTCTCGTCCTCCACCGAACAGGTGGAGAGGGCGATCACCGCCGCGACAGAACTTCACCGATCGGGTGTCTGGACCCGTCGATCGGTCGCCGACCGGGTGCGCCTACTCGAGAGAACGGCTGAACTTGTCGAAGAACGGACTGCGGCGATCGCTCGTGAGGACTCCAAGAACAACGGCCTTCCGCTTTCGATCAGCACACTTTTCGCCGGCGGACTTCCCGATCTGTTCCGCAGTGCTGCAACGCATCTGAAGAACTCCTCCGGGTTCGAGCAGCTGGCGTCAGGTGCACAATTACGTCGGCTGGCGTGGGGCCCGACCGCTGTGATCGCACCGTGGAACGCACCGAGCTTCATCACCGCCAAGAAGACCGCATTCGCTTTGGCCGCAGGTGCTCCGGTCATCGCCAAGCCCTCCAACTGGGCTCCGTCAGGACCCAACGTGCTTGCCGAGGCGATCTCACGTGCCATCGCCGAAGTCGACGCGCCGAAAGCTCTGTTTCAACTCGTTCACGGAGGCGGGGACGTCGGGCATCTACTGGCCTCCGATCGACGAATCCGAGCACTGGCGTTCACCGGCGGCCGAGCGGCCGGTAGTTCCATCGCCGCTGCAGCTTCTACCGATTTCAAGGCTCTTCAACTCGAGCTCGGCAGCAACAACCCCGTGATCATCCGCGCCGACGCCGACATCGATCTGACTGCCGCCGCACTCGTCGACGGGTTCACCAAACTCAACGGGCAATGGTGTGAGAGTCCGGGAAGCGTCTTCGTGCCGCCGCACCTTCACGACCGGCTTGTCGACGCAATACTCGACCGCACGGCCGAAATCGCACTCGGCCGAACCGATGACGCCAACACCACGATGGGTCCGCAGGCGAACGAGCCTCAACTCCAACGGATGCGGGATACCGTCGAGTTCCTCCGTGGCGTGGGCGGCACGGCCGTCTCGAGCACCCCCGTGCCTGACGATTCCGGATGGTTCTTCCCACCGACAGTGGTGCACGGAATCTCGTCGGAGCAGACCAAATCGGAGACCTTCGGGCCGATCCTGACGGTGCACCGAGCATCAACCGACGAGGAAGCTCTGCTCGAGGCCAACGCTCTCGATACCGGCCTGGCCGGATACGTGTTCGGCGCCGACATCGACGCCGCTCGTGAACTTGCGACCCGAATCGATTGCGGTGAGAACAAGATCAACACCACCAGCCTCCTGGACCTAGACGACCACTCGACCCAGAGTTTCTGGGGCGGAAGCGGTATCGGCGCACACGGCGACGCAGAGCTTCTCGACTTCTTCCGGGGATCGAGAATCATCGGGGTCGATGCGCCCGGACTTCCTCTCTAGGCGGAGGAGGTCGAGGAAATGGGTGAAGCGGCTCGGGTGGGCACCGATACGAGTCGGGTGGGCACCATGGTGGTCGAATGCCACGATACCGCGGCGGTTCTCGCACGTATTTCGTCGCTGGGGTGGAAGCTCGGCGTCGAGGTCGTCAGCCTGTCTACATGGGTATCCGTGACATCGCCGGGAGTCACCGGAATGTCGATCGCGTACCGTTGCCCGGCAACGATCTCCGACGCCATGTTGATCAAGCGTCTCAACAAGATCATCGGGATAGTTCGCATCAAGACGGACCACGGCCCGTTCGTTCCGGTGACACCACAGGTCGGCCTACACGTCACCGCGACTTTCCAACGCGTCGATCCCGTGGCGCTGGTGGCGTACCGGCACGGCGCAACTGTGTGCAGTCAAGCGAACAATGTTCTGTCGGTACAACTCACCACCACCCGATCGATCGCGGACACATTCGTATCTGATCTGGCACAGGTCGCAGAGCGTCCGCTGCGGGGTGAGATCTCGCTGCAGGAGATTCATCTTGCATGACGTCGAAGTGCACCACGGCGATGTGCGGCTACGGAAGTTGGCCAGTAGCCGCACATCATCGTGTGATCAGTGAGCAGGGAGGAGGGACGTCTCCTGCTGCACACCGTCTTCTGCGCCGATCTGGACGATGTTTCGCGGCAGGAACACGGCTGCGATCGCGCCGAGAACTGCTGCAGCAGCACCGATCAGGAACGCGATACGCATGCCCTCGTCGGTGTAGAAGACAGCGCCCTCCATCGCCATCGCGATGTGCGAGTTCAAGACCGTGAAGGCGATGACGGGAAGCACTGCGGGGAAGATGCTCTGGAAGACCGCAACCATGCTCGCCGTGGTTGCCTGCAACTGCGGCGGCACTGCCTCGATGAGCAGGTTCGGGATGGAGGCGTAGCCCATACCCATACCGACACCGAAGATTCCGGCAAAGATGATGAGCAGAGGCTTGTTGTCGTGAATGGTGGCCGTCAACGTGAATCCGACTGCCATGAGGATCATTCCGATGATCATCAGCAGACGGGGCCGGATGTTGCGCCCCACGAGGAAGCCCACGATCAAACCACCGACCACCACCATGCCGCCAAGGGGCGCCTGGAAGATCGCGAATCCCTCTGCCGTCACGCCGAATCCGTATCCCAGGCCGAGAACTGCGGGGGTCATCACCATCATCGGCAGCAAAATCGTGAAGACTCCCGATGCGCCGTAGCAGAAACCGGCACCGACGGCGGTGAGCATCACCGAACGCTTGCCGAAATAGCGCAGGTCGATCAAGGGCTCGCGGATGGCTCGGGCAGAGGCAACCCAAGCCACCAACAGTGCGACGCCGCCGATCAGGTAGGCCAGTGTCGAACCGTTCTTCCAGCCCCAGGTCGGTCCGAAGCTGACGCCGATCAGAATTCCGGCGATGCCCGATCCGAGCAGTACCGCGCCGATCAGGTCCAGCGAAGAGCGAAGTCGGACAGTCGATTCCGCCGTCGAAGCGAAGATCATGCCGCCGAGGAGAACCAGCCCGACGACAAAGAACCAGAAGATGCTCCGGAACCCGTGGTTGTCGATCAACCAACCGGAGACGAACGGCGCCGGAATCGCGATCAGACCCATACCGGAAGTCGCGATACTGACTGCCAGCGCAACAGTTTTCGGCGGGAAGACATCTCGAATGAGGGAGTAGCTCAGGAAGAGGCAGGGAACGAGCAGACCCGTCAATGACCGGCCCAGAATCAGGACGGCATAGCTCGGCGCAACCGCCGAAATGAAGGATCCGACCGCTGCGCCGGCGACCGCCAAGAGCAGGACTTTTCGCTTGCCGTACATGTCGGCGAGCTTTCCGAGCAGAGGAGACGCGACCGCCCCCAGCAGCAAGAACGACGTGAGCAGCCAAGCTCCCTGCGTCGTTTGATAATGCGCCGAGATGGCCGGCAGCGCAGTGGAAACCATCATGTAGCTCACCGCGAGCATCTCGAGAAGTAGAACGATCGACGCCAGAGAGAACACCAGTCGCGGAGTCCAACGCTCCGGTATCGATGTCGGTTCGGGCGCACTAGGAGACGAACCGGAGCTGTGGACGTGAGACGCCATGGCTGGAAGATCCTTTCGGGACACCTACAAATTCGATTGACCCCCTGTCGAATACCGCCGACGGGGGCCTTGCGGGGAAGTGCAGTGGAACGACAGCTACCGCTCTCGGCAACGTGTTACGTGCATCACAGCCCTCACATCGAACACGCGCTACCAAATGTTCCGTGGAGCGGGACATTCAGGACAACGACTGATTGGCGTCACAAACTCGAACCTGGCCTTGGATTATGAGCAACGGCAACGATTTTCGGTTCGAACTTGAACGTGGAGCCATTCCCATTTCGAAATACCGACCACCCCGTACTTGACGATCCCGCCTTTGAGGTTCCCCCTCGGTGTCAACGTCGGGAATCATCCCCAGAAACGACTGTGCGCCGTTTCGGTAGCGGTAACTACCAAAACGGCGCACAGGGGCCGAAGGCCCTACAGAACTATGTTCACCATCTTGCCCGGCACAACGATCACCTTGCGGGGTGCGTTGCCCTCGAGCAGAGCGACGATCTTCTCGTCGGCCAGCGCAATCTCTTCGACAGCCTTGCGATCGGCATCCGCCGGGACGCTGATGCGGCTACGAACCTTGCCGTTGACCTGGATCGGGTACTCGACGGTATCCTCGACGAGCCACTTCTCCTCGACTGCCGGGAAGGGTCCGTGCGCAAGGGATTCCGTGTGACCCAGACGCGACCACAGCTCTTCCGCGAGGTGCGGCGCCAGGGGAGCGAGCATCAGCACCAGCGGCTCGACAGCAGCACGCGGCGCACCGCCCGGGAACGCCTTGGTGAGGTGGTTGTTGTACTCGATCAGCTTCGCGGCGGCCGTGTTGTCGCGCAGCGCCGTGTAATCCTCGATGACACCGGAAATCGCCTTGTTGAGCGCACGCAAAGTCTCTTCACCAGGAGCTTCGTCGGTGACACGGGGCTTGCCGGTCTCCTCGTCGATGACGACGCGCCACACTCGCTGCAGGAATCGCGCAGCACCGACGACGTCCTTGGTAGCCCACGGACGCGAGGTGTCCAGCGGACCCATCGACATCTCGTACACACGCAGAGTGTCTGCACCGAACTCGGCGCAGATCTCGTCCGGCGCAACGGCATTCTTCAGGCTCTTGCCCATCTTGCCGTACTCGCGGTTGACCTCGGCGCCTTCGTAGAAGAACTTGCCGTCACGCTCGACGACCTCTTCCGCCGGCACGTAGACGCCGCGGGCATCGGTGTACGCGAATGCCTGGATGTAGCCCTGGTTGTACAGGCGGCGGTACGGCTCGCTCGAGGACACGTAGCCCAGGTCGAACAGAACCTTGTGCCAGAAGCGCGAGTACAGCAGGTGCAGCACTGCGTGCTCGACGCCGCCGACGTACAGGTCGACTCCACCGGGATCGTTGGGGCCGTGCAGTTCCGGACGCGGGCCCGTCCAGTACGCCTCGTTCTGCGGGTCGCAGAAGGCGTCCTGGTTGGTGGGGTCGATGTAGCGCAGCTGGTACCACGAGCTACCTGCCCACTGCGGCATGACGTTGGTGTCGCGGTGGTAGGTCTGCAGACCGTCACCGAGATCGAGCTCGACGTTGACCCAGTCGGTCGCCTTGTTCAGCGGGGGAGAGGGCTCGGAGTTGGCGTCGTCCGGATCGAAGGACACGGGTGCGTAGTCCTCGACCTCCGGAAGCACCACGGGCAGAGCCGAATCCGGCAGAGCGTGTGCGTTGCCGTCCGCGTCGTAGACGATCGGGAAGGGCTCGCCCCAGTAACGCTGACGCGCGAAAAGCCAGTCGCGCAGCTTGTACTGGATGGTGCCCTTGCCCTGGCCGCTCTCCTCGAGGCGACTGATGACGGTCGCCTTGGCCTCGGCAACGTCCAGCCCGTCGAGGTAGTCGGAGTTCACCAGCGGGCCGTCACCGGAGTACGCAGCCTCCGAAACATTGCCACCGGCAATAACTTCGAGAATATCCAGACCGAACGCGTTCGCGAACTCCCAGTCACGGTGATCGTGTCCCGGAACTGCCATGATCGCACCGGTGCCGTAACCCGTCAGAACGTAGTCGGCGATGAAGATCGGAACCTTGTGTCCGTTGACCGGATTGACGGCGTAGGAACCGAGGAAGACGCCCGTCTTCTCCTTGTTTTCCTGGCGCTCCAGGTCGGTCTTGGCGGCAATCGACTTACGGTATGCAGCAACAGCTTCCGCCGGCGTCGTGGCACCGCCAGTCCAGCGTGCGTCGACACCTTCGGGCCACTCGTCCGCGACGAGCTTGTCCACCAAGTCATGCTCAGGAGCCAGCGTCACATAGGTGGCGCCGAACAGCGTGTCGGGGCGCGTCGTGAACACATCGACGCCGTACTGGCCTGCGGCAAAGGTAACTTCGGCGCCATAGGAGCGTCCGATCCAGTTGCGCTGCATCGCCTTGACCTTGTCCGGCCAATCCAGGTACTCGAGATCGTCGACCAGGCGATCGGAGTACGCGGTGATGCGCATCATCCACTGCTGGAGGTGCTTACGGAACACGGGGAAGTTTCCGCGGTCACTACGACCGTCGGCGGTGACTTCCTCGTTGGCCAGCACGGTACCCAAACCGGGGCACCAGTTGACCATCGAATCCGACTGGTAGACAAGGCGGTACGAGTCGACGACCTTTGCCTTCTCGGCGACTGTCAGCGACGCCCACTCGCGTCCGTCTTCCAGAGCGCGCTCACCGGAATCGAACTCGGCTTCCAACTCGGAGATACGACGCGCCTTGCCGGCTTCCTTGTCGTACCAGGCGCCATGGATCTGCAGGAAGATCCACTGCGTCCAGTGGTAGAAGTCGACATCCGTCGTCGCGAGACTACGACGCTCGTCGTGGCCCAGACCCAGGCGTCGCAGCTGGCGCTTCATGTTGGCGATGTTGGACTCGGTGGTCGTCCGCGGGTGGGTACCCGTCTGCACGGCGTACTGCTCGGCCGGGAGACCGAACGCGTCGTAGCCGAGGGTGTGCAGGACATTGCGCCCCTGCATGCGATGGAAGCGCGCGAAGACGTCCGTAGCGATGTATCCGAGCGGGTGACCGACGTGCAGGCCCGAACCCGAGGGGTACGGGAACATGTCCTGAACAAAGAGCTTGTCGGCGGGAACACCGTCGGGCGAGGAGAGCGGACCGACCGGATTAGGCGCGTTGAACGTGCCGTCCTCACTCCAGCGGTCCTGCCAGTGCTGCTCGATCTGGCCGGCGAGCTCCGCGGTGTAGCGGTGCTGCGGAGTTGCGTCGGCTGGTGAATCGGGGGACTGCGGAGACTCGGTCACTGTGGTCGCTATCTACTTGGCTGACGGAAATACCGATAACCAGGGTAGAGCCTGCACGACCCGGGCATACCATCAACTCCACTCGCGCCTATCCTGTATGGGTGATCGTTGTCGCTGTGGTGCTATTCGTGCTCGCTGTCGCCGTCGGTGGAGTTGCTGTCGCCGGACTGATCGGCAAACTCCCGCGCAACCGCTGGGCCGGTGTCCGCACCGAGGATTCCCTGCGGAGCGAGGAGTCGTTCGCCCTCGCCAACAAGGTGGCCGGTCCGACCATGCTCGCGGCCGCCGGAATGTTGGTCATCGGCGGAGTCGCAGCACTGACCATCGGCGGAGTCTTCGGCGTCGCAGTCGCGATCATCGCCGTCGTCGTCGCCGTCCTCACCGCCGGTTTCGGTGGAGGCATCGGTGCCCGTGCTGCCGCCGCACTCCCGCAGCAGAGCGGATGCGGTAACGACTGCAACTGCGGCGGACACTCCGAGCCTGCCGCAGACGAGCCGGTGGCGGAGACCCCCGAGGCCAAGGCGAACGCTGCCGCTTGCGGTACCGCTTCCTGCGGTGCCTGCGCACTCAAGGATGCTTGCCAGCCGGCTCATTGATTCACGTGAAACATCGCGTGGTCGACCCGGCCGGGGTCGTATTCGGGCTAGTCGTTCCGCTGTTGTGTGCGGTCTTCGGCTTCGTCTTGACAAAAATTTGGGAGCCCCGCCTCCCGGAACAGATCGCGACTCACTGGACCACCACCTCGCCGGACGGATTCTCCACCCCGTCGGCCAACGCCTGGACCATTGCACTTCTGACGCTGCTCTTCGGTGGCGGCCTGAGTGCGATTGCTGCTCTTGCTCCCGCGATGCTGATGATGCGCCGATTCATGTTGGTTGTCGGGCTGAGCGTGGTCGGGCTCATCACGACAGTGAACTTCGCTTTGCTCTACACCCAACTCGATGTCACCGATCCATCTACGACGTCACTCCCGCTGTGGTCTCTCGGTGTCGGCTTTGCAGTCGGCGGGGTGCTGGGGTGGATCGGCGCCTCCTTCCTGCGTGACTACCGCGTCCGCACTCTTGCCACGATCGAACCCTCGGCCGGGTTGCCGCGAAGCCGCTGCGCTCTCCCCATCTCCGACGACGTCGGATTCAGCACCAAGGGGTCGGTGATCCTCACTGCGATCACTCTGGCGCCCGGAGTCATCATGGCGTTGGCGATGCGGTCACTCTGGCCGTTGTTCATCTTCGGGGCACTCGGACTGCTCGTCGTCAGCCTGGTTCGCTTCCGGGTGATCGTCGACGAACGGGAAATCCGGGTGATCAACATGGGGATGGCTGCGATGACCTACGGCATCGAGGAAGTTGTCGGAGCCGACGTCGCGGAGATCAAACCGTTCGCGGACTTCGGCGGCTGGGGACTCAAGACCAAGGGTCGTCGTAACTACGGCGTCGTCACCCGCACCGGACCAGCGGTGGTCATCACGTTCGCTTGTGGCGACCGACTCACGATCACGACACCCGAAGCCGAAGACATCGCGGGGTCACTCAATCGATTGGCCGACGCCCGGACTCGGTAACCGCCGAGCCTGAACCGATCGCTTCCTGAGTCTTCTCGAGATACCCACACGCCGCAGCCCTGGCTTTGGTGACATCGCGTTCGGCGATGGCTTCGGCAACTCCCTGATGATGCGAAGACGTCAGCGACGGCGGATGCACCCCTTCGGTCACCTCGTAGGTGGCTCGAACTGTTTCGAGGATTCCGGCAAACAGATCTTTCAGCACGGGATTGTGGGCGGCATCGACGACGGCAATGTGAAACGCGAGATCGACGTCGACGAAGTTCTCCGCTGGGACATCACGCTTGGCGGCCAGTTCACGAAGTATCCGAACGTCGTCGTCGCTGCGACGCTCACACGCCAACCGGACCGCTTCCATCTCGAGCGCACGACGCACTTCGAAGACGTATTTCATCTCGTCGACGGACGCGTGTTTGCCGAGCAGTCCGCCGATGTCGGTCCGAGCGCGTACGAAGGTCCCTGATCCGCGACGGATCTCGAGAACTCCCGTCGAGGTCAATGTCTTGATCGCTTCGCGCACGGTGTTCCGGCCGACGCCGAGAACACTCATCAGCTCCGGCTCGGTCGGAACACGATTGCCCACTGTCCAGACGCCGTCGGAGATCTGCGTGCGCATCCAGTCGAGGGATTGCTCGTACGCGGACTCTTTGCGAACAACGGTCATCAGCTCATCCTCACAGCATTAGCGGCGATCATTCCACTCACCTACGATACGTAGGACGACCCATGTATTTTCGCACTCTGTCTTCAGGAGGGGCTTCCCACGTCCGCCACAACTGTCGCCACCGAAGAGCGCACACGCCGCACCAATCGACACTTCTACGGCGTGGGCTACGTCCTCACCGTGATCCTCTTGGGCGCGAACATGCCCACCTCCGTCTACGGGCTGTACCGGACCGAGTTCGGATTCACGCCCACCATCCAGACGCTGATCTACGGCGTCTACGTCGCCGGCCTCGTTCCGGCATTGCTGTTCTTCGGACCGCTGTCCGACGCCCTCGGCCGACGCACCGTGCTCCTTACTGCACTCGCTCTGAGCGTCGTCGGCACGCTCGTTCTGGCATTTGCCGACGCGACGGTGTGGTTGTTCGTCGGCCGGATTGCCCAGGGAATCGCGGTGGGCGCGGCCAGTGCGGCGGGCAGCGCCGCATTGGTGGAGCAGGAACCGAAGTTCGATCACCGACGAGCAGCGCTCGTATCGACGGTGACGGGCGCGTTGGGCGGTGCGCTCGGACCACTCGTGTCCGGTGCAATCGCCCAGTACCTTCCACAACCGCTGCGGTTGCCGTATCTGATCTTCCTCGTCGCGTTCATCCCGGCACTGATCGTGTTGCTGCTACTTCCGCGGATCGGGGACGTCACACGCCCGAAGCGGTTCTTCCAGATGCCACATGTTCCCGCCGCCATTCGCGAGACTTTCTGGCTCAGCTCGCTCGCCGTCGCGCTGTCGTGGGGCGCGGTCGGGCTCTTCCAGTCGGTGGTCCCGTCGTGGATGACCAGCCTGCTGAACATCGACAACCTTCTACTCGGCGGCGGGGCGGCCGCACTGGTGATGATCTGCTCGGTGGTCGCGCAACTCGGCGGAAGCCGCATGGACCCGCGCACGTCCGTCACCGCCGGCCTGGGAATCCTCGCTCTGGGAATGATCGGCCTCCTCGTGGTCGACCTCGTCCCGAGCCTGGCACTGCTTGGCGTCATCACCGTCGTGGTCGGCGCCGGGCACGGTCTGGCGTTTGCCGGCGGCATGAAGCGCGTCAACGCCGCCGCCCGGACCCACGCCCGCGAGAGCCACGGCGGAGTTCTGGCCGCGTTCTTCACCGTCAGCTACGCGGGACTGGCGATCCCGTCGATCATCGCGGGTATCGCCATCACCCTCCAGGGAATGCAGACGGCCATCATCGAGCTGTCGATCATCGGGACGCTGCTGTGCCTGGCGGTGATGGGCTTCAACCTTCGTGGGGCTCGAGAGCCCGCTGAAGCTCGCCGTTATCCTTAGCCAGGTGAAGTTTCTCAGTAGGTTCTACATCGACGGGTTCATCCTCGGCATCATCATCGCCGGCGTGCTCGGAAGTGTGTTCCCGGTATCGGGTACCACGGAGAGCATTCTGAACTGGGCCACCAAGATCGCCATCGGCTTCTTGTTCCTGCTCTACGGCGCACGGCTCTCGCCGCAGGAAGCCTGGAAGGGCGTCAAGCACTGGCGACTGCACACCGTCGTCCTCGCCGCGACGTTCGTGCTGTTCCCACTGATCGGCCTAGCACTGCGATTCCTGTCACCGACGCTGATCAGCGACGAGCTCTACACCGGCATCCTCTACATGTGCCTGGTTCCGTCGACGGTTCAGTCTTCGATCGCGTTCACCTCGATCGCCAAGGGGAACGTCGCGGGCGCGATCGTCAGTGCGTCGTTCTCCAACCTGATCGGCGTCTTCGTCACACCGCTGCTGGTGGTTCTGCTGATGAACACCACCGGCCAGGCGACGGTCGACTTCTCGTCGATCCTCGACATCGTCGTGCAGTTGCTGATCCCGTTCATCGTCGGTCAGCTGATCCGCCCGCTGGTGATCGGATGGCTGCAGAAGTACGCCGAACCCACCAAGTACGTCGATCGCGGATCGATCCTCCTCGTTGTCTTCGCCGCCTTCAGCGAAAGCATGAAAGAGGGGATCTGGAGCACCATCACGATCTGGCAGATCGTGATCCTCACAATCGTGTGCTGCCTGATTCTCGCGCTGGTTCTCGGCGTGACCACTCTCGCGGGGCGCAAGCTCGGGTTCGATCTTCCCGATCAGATCGTCATCATCTTCTGCGGGTCGAAGAAGTCCTTGGCAACGGGCCTACCGATGGCGGCTGTACTGTTCGCGGGCCAGCCCGTCGGCCTGATCGTGTTGCCGCTGATGATCTTCCATCAGATCCAACTGATCGTCTGTGCTGCGATGGCGCAACGCTTCGCGAATCGGGATCCGGTCAGCGTCAGCTAGCGAGCAACTCGCCTCGGGTCGCGTCGACGCAGCCGCAACCGCCCTGCAGTTCAGCACAATCGATGGACAGCGCATGGCGGACCGATGCCAAGTCGAGGCAGTTCGCGCCGGTGCATTCGAGTGATCCGTCGGCATGCCGCAGCAAAGAATCGTGGCAGTGATCGACATCCGAAACACAATCCGCGCACTGGATCTGACGCTCAGCGAGCATTACTGCCACCTCTCTCGAAAACGATGACACAGGAATATCATCGACCTCCGACAAGTCAGTTTCGTTCCACCTCGATGGGGTGGCTGGCCAGCATCGCCACGGGTAGCGGCTGGCGTCGTAGCACCCGTGCCCAGACATCGACTCGGGGCGGCGTCAGCACATCCGACGGCAGCGAGCTGATCACCATCCAGTCTTCACGCTCGAGCTCCGAATCCAGCTGGCCCAGAGTCCAACCCGAGTACCCGGCAAAAATGCGGATCCCTTCGACCAGAGGAGCAATGACCTCCGGGTCCGAGTCCAGATCCACCATGACTACCTTGCCGTCCACCCGCCGCAGGCCGGCGACGCCGTCGATCCGCGCACCGTTGCGAGCGATGCCCAGGCAAAGCGCCGAGTCACGCTTGACTGGTCCACCGATGTACAGGGCCGAAGGATGCGCGGTCAGCGGTGACCACTGCGGCAACACGTTCTGCACGGCCGTCTCACTCGGCCGATTGACGACGACGCCCAGGCTCCCGGCGTCGTTGTGCTCGATCATGTAGATGACGGTGCGGCGAAATGCGGGTTCCGTGAGATCGGTCGACGACACCAACAAACTGCCCGGACGAACCTCCGGTTCTATCCAGGCCATTCGATCCTCGGGTTCTTCTGCGTGCGCCACAAGGACATCATCTCACCGACAACTGCGCGCGGAGGAACGAGACACAAGCGTGTTCAGGTCAGACCCGCCACATCGGCAAGTAGTGCCAAATGCCGCTCGAAAATCTCGCTCGCGTCGGTGAACGTATCGCTTCCGTACTGCCCGAACACCTCGAAGTTCACCGAACCGAACAGCGATACCCAGACGAGAGTTGCGCGCACCGCGGCATCCGGCGGCAGGTCGGTACCCAGTTCATTCCGCACTCCCTCGAGGTCCGCTGCCAACGTGTCACTCAGGCCCGGACCCTCTCGCACCGTCAGTGAACCCGCGCGATGGGCGGCGTCGATGATCCCGATCAGCCGGGTCACGACGAGGGTGCCGGGGCCGGTGGTCTGCTCGCCCGGAGCGTCGTAGCCGGGGACGGGGCTGCCGAACAACAGACCGTAGCGGGCCGGCTCCCGGATCGCCCAGCTCCGAACGGCGCGCCCGAGAGCAATGAACTGTCCGCGAAAATCCTCTGCTGCAACGGCATTCACGGCGGCGTCCACTTCCGCGCCCAGTTCCGTGTACCCGTCGACCACCAGCAAGGTCAGCAGTTCGTCCCGACTGGCGACATAGCGGTATACCGCTGAGGACACGACTCCCAGGTCACGCGCGACGGCCCGCAGAGACAAAGCGGCAGCGCCGACAGCAGCAAGATGCTCGCGTCCGATACGGGTGATGTCCTGCAGCGTCTGTTCGCGCGCCCGCTCACGGGGAGTTCCAACCATGAGTCCATCTTGCCCCATTCCCGAGAGCAGTATCAACAAAAGAGAGCACTGCTCTTGACAGCGCTGAGGCGCGGGTGCATTCTTGAAAACGAGAGCAGTGCTCTCAGTTCACTCGAAACAAGAAGGAGCACGCCATGTCGAACCTCGAAATCGTCACCGGAGCAGGACCCGTCGGATCCGCCGTCGCACTACAGCTCGCCGAGCAGGGAATCAACGTCCGGCTCCTGACCAGGTCCGGCAGCGGGCCCGAGCACCCGCTGATCGACCGCCGACGCGTCGACGTCTCGGATGCCGAGGCCCTGCGCTCGGTCAGCGAGGGCGCCACGGCCATCTACCACTGCATCCACGCCGCCTACAACGCAGCCGATTGGGAGCGGGAACTCCCGGCGGCCGAGAAGGTTGTGCTCGACGCAGCCGCATCCATCGGTGCCGTCGTGGTCTTCCCCGAAAGCCTCTACGCCTACAACTCCGACACCCTGATGACCGAATCCGATCCACGCAACGCCACCGGCGGCAAGCGCGGAGTGCGCACCGCGCTGCTGCGTGCTCGCGAGGCCTCTGCAACACCCACCGTCAGCGTCGTGGCCTCGGACTTCTTCGGTCCCCGCGTCCGCACTGCCCACGCCGGCGAGCGCATGGTTCCGAAAGTCATGGCAGGTAAGAAGATTCGTGTCATCGGTTCCGCAGATCAGCCGCACTCCTTCACCTACATCCCCGATCTCGCAGCAGCGATGATCGCGGCGGCACACAACCCCGAACTTTGGAACTCCGTCCTCCACGCACCCACCGGCCCCGCGCTCACTCAGCGCAAGATCGCCGAGGCCTTCGCCCGCGCCGCCGGGGCATCCCCCGCCAAGGTGGGTGTCCTGCCCGCCTGGGTGCTCGACGCCGCCGGCAAGATCAACACCGACAGCCGCGAACTCGCGGAGATGAACTACCAGTTCACCAAGCCGTTCGTCATGGACTCGAGTGCCAGCGAAGTGCTGCTCGGACTCTCGCCGACGCCGCTCGATCAGGCCGCCGAAGAGACCGTCGCGTGGTGGCGCGAGGAACAGGCTCGCGCCGCTGCTGCCTGAATCTGGAGGTGGGCCGGGCATCACTCAGATCTGCGTGAGATAGCGTCGACTGAGAGCGACGATGGCCACGAAACACGCTGCAACGAAGATCATCCCGATGCGTGCCCCACCAACGGAGTTCGACGCACTCAGAGCGATGCCCAGGGCCGCGACGCCGATCGCCATGCCCGTTTGACGGGAGGTATTCAGTACCCCCGAGGCAAGTCCGGCGAACGATTTGTCGATCACTGCCATGGCCGCTCCATTGCAGCTGGGGCCGAACACACCACACCCGAGACCGACGAGGGCGGTCCCCGCCATCACCACAGGCCAGGTATCGCTGTCCCCGATCGCGGTGCACAGGAGCGCGCCGATCGCAGCAGTGGAAGCACCGACAGTCAGGAGCCAGCACATACCGCGACCTGCCCACACGCGATTGAGGACCAGCGTTCCGAACGTCCACAACACTGCAAACGGCAGAAAGAACAGTCCTGTCCGCAGCGCTGAAGAGCCCCAGTAGGACTGGATGAATATCGCGAGCATGAATTGCATGCCGTAGGCCCCGAATTGGAAGGCGAATCCGTTCGCTATGGATGCAGAGAACGCCGGCTTACGGAAGATCGACAGCGGCAGAACCGGATGCCGGGTCCGGCCCTCGACGACGAAGAACCCGACGAGCGCTGGCACACATCCGAGTAGCAACGCCAGAGCCAACGGATCACCCCACCCGCGGGAGCCGCCTTCGATCAAACCGGCTACCAGGAGGGCAAGTCCGGCGATGCCGAGGACCTGCCCGGGAACGTCATAGGATTCCGCATCGCGCGTCGCGGTTTCACGGACATGCCGCCAGCACAGCCAGAGGGCTAGAACGCCGATGGGAACATTGACGAAGAAGATCGAGCGCCAACCGATGAACTCGGTGAGCAAGCCTCCTCCGATCGGTCCTGCGACCAATGCGATTCCGCCCGTTGCTCCCCACATCGTGATTGCCTTGGCACGCGCGATCGGATCCGGATAGGTGCGTGCAATGATCGCCAGTGTCGTTGGAAGAAGCCCGGCAGCAGCGATACCCTGCAGGCAACGAAATGCCGCCAGCGATAGAAGGTTTGGGCTGACGGCGCACAACAGAGAAGCCGCCGTGAAGCCGCCCAACGACCACAGGAAGACACTGCGGGAACCGACTCGGTCCGCCAGAACTCCCGCTGTGAGCAACAGGCTGGCCAGAGGAACCGTGTAGATGTTCACCAACCATTGCAAAGCGGCAACGGAGCCACCGATGTCGCGTTCGATTGCCGGTAACGCGATGTTGAGAGCGCTCCCGTCCAACAGGATCATGAAGAATCCAAGACAAACCGCAGTGAGTGCCAGTGCCTGATCTCTCGAATCACCCAACAGCGCAGTATGTTTCGTGCCGCCGGAGACTGCGTCACCGACCGAGCTGTCAGCAGAGATGTTGCTCGTGCCCATAGGAGGCCCCGTCTCCGGAATTTCTGCACCTGCAAGTACAACAGCTTTCACAGAGACTGTACATACCCATAGGTACAATGTCTGTATGGGTAGCGCGGAACGGCTGATCGCAAGCATGCAAGAACTGTTGTGGGAGCGTGGCTACTCCGGAACGAGCCCACGTGCCGTGCAGAAAATGGCTGACGTCGGGCAAGGCAGCATGTACCACCACTTCCAGGGGAAAGCGGACCTGGCGGTGGCCGCAGAGCATCTCATGGGGCGCGAACTACAAGCGCAAATCACCGAACGACTCAGCTCCGGCGAGACGACCGTCGACAAGATCGCTGCCTTCCTCACGATCGACGAACACGTCCTCCGCGGGTGTCGGCTCGGGAGATTGGTCCAAGACTCCGAGGTCGCATCCAACGACGAGTTGCGAGCACCGATCCAGACCATGTTCGTGTGGATTCAACAGAACATCGCATCCACACTCGAAGACGGGCGCAGCAACGGTGAAATCCGTCCCGATGCGAACATCGAAGCTCTCGCCACCACCATTCTCGCAGTGCGGCAAGGTGCTTACGTCCTCGCTCGTGCTGCCCAATCCGAAGAACCGTTTCGAAAGGCGGCCGACGGGCTGATCGAAATGCTCACCCACGGGGTTTGCGTGTAAAAGTTCAACGATGCTCCAGTAGTCATGTCGCCGTTCTGCTCCAGTCAGCTCTTGACGCAAGAACGGAACGGGTGTTCACTTCTTCACATGGCCTATCGCCGCACTCCGGCAGTACAGGAAAGATTGGACGCCCAACGCGCCCGACTGCTCGAGGCCGCCACGACGGCAGTGGCAACCCACGGCTATGCGGGATGTTCCATCGCCGCGGTGGCCAAGAACGCCGGCGTCGGCACCGGGACGCTGTATCGACATTTCGACGGCAAGGGCGAATTGTTCGCCGAAGTGTTCCAATCAGTCTGCAGCCGTGAGGTATCCGCAGCTCGGGACGCCGGAGACAATGCCCGAAGCCTGGCAGGCAATCACCGCTCCGCGGTATCGGCGTCGGTTCGGACCTTCGCCGAACGTGCCATGCGTGCACCGGTTCTCGCCTATGCACTGCTGGTGGAACCGGTAGATCCTCTCGTCGACGAACAGCGGTTGATGTTTCGCGAATCGTTCCGCGATTGCCTGGCCACCGCAATTCGCTCAGCAGTCGAATCCGGTGAGATACCGCCACAGGACGCCACTCTGACGGCAGCGTGCATCGTCGGGGCAATCGGCGAGGCCCTGATCCTTCCACTGCGCGGCGGCACCACCGATCCCGCTGCGATCGACGCCATTCTCGCCTTCACCCTTCGATCGTTAGGGAGCTTCGATGACACCCACGCATGAAGTCACCAATCAGGTTCCGCCCCTGATCGATTACGACGCAGCCGAATACGCGCCGATCCTCGAGGCACTCCACCGTGAAGGCGCATCGGATGCACTCGAAGAGGTTCATCGAGTAGGGATCCGCGCCGGAAGCGCGCAGGCCCAGGAGTGGGGCGATCTGGCCGAGGAGCACCCACCCGTCCTGAGAACCCACGACCGCTACGGCAACCGTATCGACGAGGTCCGCTACGACCCCGCCTATCACCAACTCATGAGCACCGCAGTGGAATTGGGACTGCACGGCGCTCCGTGGGTTGACCCGAATCCACACGCACACCTCGTCCGCGCCGCGAAGATGGCCGTGTGGGGTCAAACCGACGCCGGTCACGGCTGTCCCATCTCCATGACGTACGCCGTGATCCCCGCGCTGCGGCACAACGCGGATCTGGCCGCGCAGTACGAACCCCTCCTGACCACGCGGCACTACGATTCGGCGCTGAAAGCTCCCCTCACCAAACCCGGATTGATCGCCGGTATGTCGATGACGGAAAAACAGGGCGGTTCGGATGTTCGTGCCGGAACCACAAGGGCAGTGCCACAATCCGACGGCAGCTACCTGCTGACGGGCCACAAGTGGTTCACCTCCGCGCCGATGTCGGACGTGTTCCTCGTCCTCGCCCAGGCACCGGGTGGTCTGTCGTGCTTCTTCCTGCCTCGGGTCCTGCCGGACGGCTCGCTCAACAACATGTACCTGCAACGCTTGAAGGACAAGTTGGGCAATCATTCCAACGCGAGTAGTGAGGTCGAGTACCTCGACGCTCTCGCGTGGATGGTCGGCGAAGAAGGCCGGGGCGTGCGCACCATCATCGAGATGGTCAACATGACCCGGTTGGACTGCACGATCGGCACGGCCACCGGCATGCGCGTCGGCACCATGCAGGCAGTTCACCACGCGACGCATCGAAGTGCTTTCGGCGCCAACCTGATCGACCAACCCTTGATGCGAAACGTTCTGGCAGATCTGGCGGTGGAATCGGAAGCGTCGACCACCGTCGCGATGTGGCTGGCCGCTCTGACCGACCGCGCAACCGCAGGCGATGCCCACGCCAGCGCACTACGACGCATTTCGTTGGCTGTGAGTAAGTATTTCGTCTGCAAGCGCGGACCGATCCACGCTGCCGAGGCACTCGAGTGTCTGGGCGGAAACGGATACGTGGAGGAATCCCGGATGCCGCGCCTCTATCGCGAGGCTCCGCTGCTTTCGGTGTGGGAGGGTTCCGGCAACGTCGCGGCGCTCGACACACTGCGGGCGATGGCCAAGCAACCCGAAACACTGCAGGTGTTCTTCGACGAGCTGAAACGAGCCAGTGGAGTGGACGGCCACTTCGATCAGGCCGTGCGGGATCTCCAGGTGGCATTCGGCGATTTCGACGACATCGAATACCGGGCACGAAAGATCGTCGGCGACATGGCGCTCGCTCTGCAGGCCTCGCTGTTGCTCCGCTACGGGCACCCCGCGGTGGCCGACGCGTTCTGCGCGAGTCGGCTCGGAAACAGCTGGGGGAGTGTGTTCGGAACGCTGCCGAGGGGCGTCGACGTCGCGCCGATCCTCGAGCGGGCCACCGTCAAGATCGGCGCCTGACCCACCCACTACAGTTTCCGCTTATGAACCGAGCCTCGAACCGCCGCGAGGCCTGGCAGCGCGTACTGCACACCCTGCGTGAATCACCCGGCCTCGGAAGGCTGGCGCTCGTCCGCTTTTCCAGCCAGTTCGGCGACGGAATGTTCCAGGCCGCGCTCGGCGGCGCAATCCTCTTCAACCCGGAACGCGAAACCGATCCGGTGGCGATAGCGGCCGGCTTTGCCGTACTGCTCCTTCCTTATTCGGTGATCGGCCCCTTTGCCGGCGCTCTGCTGGATCGTTGGGACCGCCGCCTGGTGCTCCTGTGGGCGAGCGTGCTCCGCGGGCTCTTCATCCTGACCACTGCGGTGCTGCTGGTCGCCGGCGGCGGTGACACTCTGTTGTTGACCTGTGCGCTTGCTGCAATCGGAGTCAGTCGCTTCGTCGGGGCAGGCGTATCCGCAGCCCTGCCGAAGGTCGTCCGACAATCGTGGCTGGTGGCAACCAATTCCGTTCTCACAACGGCTGGTTCGGTGGTAGCCGCTCTTGGTGCTTCGGCAGCGGTGGCGATCATCGGCATGATCGGCGCGGGGGATCGAGCGTCAGGCGCCGCCGTGGCCATCGCAGCACTGGGATCGGTGATCGCGGCCCTCGCCGCGGCCAGGTTCACGGCCCGCTCACTTGGTCCGGTCGCCGACGAAGTGGTCCGCGCCAGTGCCGTCCGTTCGGTGACGGCCGGACTGCGCACCGGGGCAACCGCTGTCTGGGAGGCGCCCGGCGTCACCACGGCGATGATCGGAATCGGAGCGCACCGCATCTGCTTCGGCATCAACACCCTCATCATGGTGCTGGTCCTACGCGACACCTCGAACGGCTCCCAATTACCCGGAGGGATGGCCGGATTCGGTGTCGCCGTCGGCGCCACGGCAATCGGAATGCTGATCGCGGCATTGATCACACCGTTCCTCATCCCGCGGATCGGTCGCTCACGGACGATCACCTACGCCCTGGTGTGCGCGGTTCTCGTCCAGCTCGTCTTCGTGACCACGCTGACTCAGGGGTCGCTGCTGATTGCCGCTTTCCTGCTCGGCATCGCCGGCCAGTCCGTGAAACTCAGCGGCGACGCGGCCATGCAGATCGACATCGACGACGACCGTCGTGGTCAGGTATTCGCCCTGCAGGACACCGTGTTCAACGTCGCGTTCATCGGTGCGATCGCGGCAGCGTCGACGGTGATCGCACCCGACGGCAAGAGCGTCGGCCTGGCCGTTGCCGGTGCGGGTGTCTATGCCGCCGGATTGTCAGCGGTGCTGATCAACCGCAAGAAACGAGAAACTAGCCCTGCTGGGTAGCCCACCACTTCAGCAGTTCGGCCTCGGCCTCGTCACGCTCGAGCGGGCCGCGATCCAGACGTAGTTCCTTGAGGAACGTCCATGCCTTGCCCACCTGTGGGCCGGCCGGGATGTTCAGCAGCTCCATGATGGCGTTGCCGTCGAGGTCCGGACGCACCCGAGCGAGGTCTTCCTGCTCCGCGATACGCGCGATCCGCTCTTCGATGTCGTCGTACGTGGCCTGCAGCTGCGCGGCGCGACGCTTGTTGCGTGTGGTGCAGTCGGCCCGCACGAGCTTGTGCAAGCGGGGGAGCAGCTCGCCCGCGTCGGTGACGTACCGCCGCACCGCCGAGTCGGTCCACTGTCCCTTGCCGTAGCCGTGAAAACGCAAGTGCAGGAACACGAGCTGTGAGACGTCGTCGACCATCTGCTTCGAGAACTTCAGTGCCCGCATGCGCTTGCGCACCAACTTGGCGCCGACCACCTCGTGGTGGTGGAAGCTGACCCCACCGCCAGGCTCGTTACGCTTGGTATCCGGCTTTCCGATGTCGTGAAGCAGTGCTGCCCAACGCAATACAAGGTCCGGATCGCCTTCTTCGAGATCGATCGCCTGCTGGAGCACCGTGAGGGAGTGCTGGTAGACGTCCTTGTGCTGGTGATGCTCGTCGATCTCGAGCTTCATCTGCGGAACCTCGGGCAGCACGTATGCAGCCAGTCCGGAGTCGACCATCATGTTGATGCCGTCCACCGGGTACATGCCCAGCATCAGTTTGTTCAGCTCGACCTGCACACGCTCGGCGGTGATCCGCTCGATCTGCGACGCCATCTCCTTGATGGCCTCGAAAACGCGATTGTTCAACGTGAAACCAAGCTGCGAGACGAACCGGGCTGCGCGCAGCATCCGCAGCGGATCGTCGTTGAACGAGTTTTCCGGCGCCGACGGCGTATCTAGCTCTCCGGCCAACAGGGCGTCCATGCCGTTCAGCGGATCGACAAACGTGTAGGAACCGTCCGCGCCGATCTTCATCGCCATCGCGTTGACGGTGAAATCGCGGCGCACCAGATCGTCGGCCAACGTCGTGCCGTACTCGACTATCGGATTACGAGAGACGCGATCGTAAGCGTCGGCCCGGAAGGTCGTGATCTCGATCTCCTGGCCGTGCTTGATGGCGCTGATGGTCCCGAACTCGATGCCCGTGTCCCACTGCTTGTCCACCCAGCCCTTGAGCAGAGCCTGAACCTTCTCCGGCCTGGCGTCCGTCGTGAAGTCCAGATCGCCACTGAAGCGGCCGAGGATCGCGTCGCGAACACTGCCACCCACCAGGAACAGCTCGTGACCGGCCGCAGCAAAACGCTCACCGAGCGGGTTCAACACGTCGGACAACGTGCCGAGCGTTGCAGTGGCGTCGGCAAGCAGTCGTAGGCGGCGATCAGCGTCGGAGGTAGGGACAGTCACGTGAAAGGAGCTTACTTAAGGTGCGCAAATAGCAGAACGCGCATACGAACGCGATAGACCGCTTTGCGCGGGTTACCGGGCAACGCTGCAACGCCAACTAGTATCGATGAGGTGTCTGGTGCCGAACGAACAAACAGGAGTCGCCGCAACCCGCGGCGTCGACCTGCCGTCGGCAACCCCGATAAACCTTTGATGCGAACCGTCCGTGAAACTTCTGCGGGCGGCTTGGTCGTCGACGGCTGGGGAGGACCCCCGGAACGTCTCTGCGCTGCACTGATCGGCCGAACCGACCGCCGCGGACGCCTGCTCTGGTCGCTACCGAAGGGCCATATCGAACAAGGTGAGACCGCCGAGCAGACCGCGATGCGTGAGGTCGAAGAAGAAACCGGTATCCAGGGAACCGTCCTGGCACCGCTGGGCAGCATCGACTACTGGTTCGTGACCGAAGGTCGACGCGTCCACAAGACCGTGCACCACTATCTCCTCCGCTTTCTCGGCGGTGAACTCTCCGACGAGGACATCGAGGTCACCGAAGTCGCCTGGGTGCCGCTGACGGAATTGCACTCGCGCCTCGCATACGCCGACGAGCGCAAACTCGCAGAACTCGCGTCCCAGATGATCGCCGAGATGCCGCGAACGGAAATACGGCAAGAACAGCGCCCGAAGGAACCGGACGCCGGATGAGAATGGCACTGCGGCGGGCCGGTGTGGCCGCTCTGGTGATGGCCGCTGTCGGTTTCGGGCCTGCAACGACGGCCGTCGCATGGGCAGCGCCGTCCAGCCAGCCCAGTGAGCGCGCCCCGGCGCGAAACACCAACGATGCCAAATTTCTGCAGCTGACCATCGACTCCACCGCACCGACCACCGTGACGACAACCAGCGACCGCAACGTCGTGGTCAAGGGCACGGTGAAGAACGTCGGTGACCGTCCCGTCGAGGACGTCGGAGTGAGGCTGCAACGCGCTCCCGCGATCGACTCCAGTTCCGACGTGCGCGCAGCACTCGATTTCGACCAGGCTGTTTTCGACACGGTCGGCGAATTCGACACCGTTGCCACCACCCTCGACACCGGCCAGTCCAAGCAGTTCACACTCACCTTGCCGCTCCGGAGCACGACCGGGTTGTCTCTCGACATCACCGGACCGGGCGTCTACCCGATGCTCGTCAACGTGAACGGCACCCCGGAATACGGCGGGGCCGCCCGACTCGACGACGCACGCTTCCTGCTCCCAGTGCTCGGTGTGCCGGCCGCGGCCGAATCGAACGCCACATCCGGAACACCCAGTTCGTCGGCGACGGCAGTCGTTCCCCCCGACACATCCGCCCCGATCGGCGTCACGCTCATGTGGCCGCTGGCCGACGCGCCACGACTCGTCGGCGGAATCCCGGGCGCGGTCAACGAGCCCGTGCGCCTGATCGACGACGAACTTGCCACCGAACTTTCCGACGGCGGCCGTCTGGACGCGTTGGTCGATGCGGTGGAGAACGCCACCAAGCCCGAGAGCGATACCGATCGCCGCGTCACGGATGCGCTCTGCCTGGCAATCGACCCCGACCTTCTGATCACCGTCGAGAACATGACTCGCGGATACCTCGTGGCCGACAACTCGTCCGACCCCACCGGACCGTCGCACGAAGGCCGCGGCAGCGACGCCGCCAACCAGTGGCTCGGCCGGGTGAAGACGCTCGCGTCCTCGATGTGCACGACGGCGGTTCCGTTCGCGCAGTCCGATCTCGCCGCGGTCACCTCGGTGGCCAATCCGGAGTTGACGGCTACCGCGCTCACACGGCCGGCGGACATCGTCGACAACATCCTCGGCGTGACCTCACTGCGAGATTTCGTCTGGCCGGATTCGGGTGTCCTCGACTCGGCCACCGCAGAGGTGCTGAGCGTGAATCCCACCACAGCGATGGTGGCTGACACTTCCGTCGACTCGGCAGCTCCGCAGCTGTCGTCGCGGATAACCGGCTCACTCGACGCGCTTGCCTTCGACACCTCGGCGGCAGCGGCGCTGGCCGCCACCGGCTCGGAGCCGCAGGTCCCGTCGTACATCCCCGACGACACCGCGCCGACCATCGACATCGAATCGCGCAGCGCCCGGCGTCAGGACGCGCTGGGGGCGATGGCCTGGGCCGCGCTGACGCCGACGTCGCTGCCGCGCAATCAGATCTTCGCGCCGCCGCAACTGTGGACCGCCGACAGCAACGACGCCACGGCGGTGCTCTCGATGCTCGCGACCCTCATCCGGTCCGGGCTCGCCTCACCTCAGGCCCTGCCGGCACTGCTCGGCAGGCAACCGGGCGCGACGGACGCCGCCACTCTCGACTACCCGGACCGGGCTACCCAGGACGGTCCGCAAACGTCCGTCGTCGAGACCGCAACCACCCAACTTCCGCGTATCGACGGGCTCGAAGCTTCGCTCGTGGACGATCCGGCGGCTTCGCTCACCCCCCGGGGATTCACGGCGCCGCTCCGCGAAGATCTACTCCGTTCGATGACCTTGGCCGATCGCCGCAACGTCGACTCCGCGTCGGTCAATCGGGCGGAGCGGGCCGCGACCATCCGCGCCGACAACGTCACCGAAGCCGTCGACGGGATGTACCGGGCCGTCAGTGTGGTGTCTCCGGGCGGCGTCTACACCCTCGCGTCGGGGCAGAGTCCGCTCCTGCTGGTGGCGCGCAACGAGCTGCCCATCGCCATCAACGTCGACCTGCGTGTGGAAGCCCCACCCGAGATGCAGATCAGTGACATCGGTCCCAAACAGCTTCCGCCGCGAGGTAGCCGACAGTTGACTGTGCCCGCGGAAATGAACGATTCTCGCAAGCTGGAAGTCAACTTCTCGCTGACCACGACAGATGGCCGCCAATTGGGTACGCCGACCAGCGTGACCGTACGGTCGAATGCGTACGGTCGTCCCCTGGCCGCCGTGACGGCGACAGCGGGAGGGTTGCTGCTGTTCCTGGCAGGGCGACGGCTGTGGCATCGATTCAAGGGTCAGCCGGACCCAGCAGATGAAGGGTACGAACGCTCATGACCGGGAATCCACCCGAGGAGGGTCGCCGCTCGGCGATCACCCGCAAGAGTGCCACGACCCGCTCGCATCCTCGGATGCCACCGTGGGAGCGCGGTTACCCGATCCAGCCGGTCAACCCGGACGCACGTTTCGACGACGCACCCACCATGACCATCCCGGTGATCCGCGACTACCCCCGGTACCGCGAAGCCGAGATGGAGTTTGCCGACCGGGCGACGACCACGTCGGACGAGTTCGACACCGACGCCCATGTCCAGGTCGGGGAACGCAAGGAGACGAACTCTCGACTCCTCGCGGCAACGGGTTCCATCGCGATCGCGACGCTGACGAGCCGCATCACGGGATTCGCCAAGCAGTTGATGATCCTGATGGTCCTCGGCCCCGCCATCGCCAGCTCGTTCACCGTCGCCAGCCAGATTCCGAACATGATCGCGGAACTGGTTCTGGGCGCCGTGCTGACCGCCATCGTCGTCCCCGTGCTGGTTCGCGCCGAGCGGGAGGACGCCGATCACGGCGAAGCGTTTGTCCGACGCCTCTTCACGGCGTCGCTCGTTCTACTCGGCATGGCCGCGCTGCTCGCGACCCTGGCAGCACCCGTACTCACCAAATACGTCTTCCTGTCCGAAGACGGCAAGGTCAGCACCGACCTGACCACGGCGCTGTCGTATCTGCTTCTGCCGGCAATCCTGTTCTACGGGCTGTCGGCGCTGTTCACAGCGTTTCTGAACACCAGACAGATCTTCAAGCCCGGAGCCTGGGCTCCCGTACTCAACAATGTCGTCGTCCTCGTGGTGCTCGTGGTCTATCGCCTGACTCCGGGTGAGATCTCGCTTGATCCGGTCTCGATGGGCGATGCAAAGCTGCTCACCCTCGGCATCGGCATCACCATCGGCGTCATCGTGCAGGCAGCCAGCCTGATCCCCGCGCTTCGCCGCGAGAAGATCTCGCTCAAGCCGCTGTGGGGTCTCGACGACCGCCTGCGCCAGTTCGGCGGCATGGCCGTCGCCATCGTCTTGTACGTCCTGATCAGCCAGATGGGCATGATCTTCGCGACCAAGATCTCCTCCCACGCCGACGAAGCCGGCCCTGCCATCTACAGCCAGGCCTGGTTGCTCCTGCAGCTCCCGTACGGCGTGCTCGGAGTGACGGTTCTGACGGCGATCATGCCGCGCCTGAGCCGCAACGCTGCTGCCGACGACACCCCGGCCGTCGTGGACGATCTGTCGGTCGCAACGCGTCTGACCATGATCACGCTGGTTCCGATCATCATGTTCCTGACCTTCATGGGCCCGCAGGTCGGTGAAGCACTCTACGGTTACGGCCGCTTCGGACCCGAACAGGCCGAACGACTCGGCACCGCCGTGAGCTGGTCGGCATTCACGTTGATTCCGTACGCGCTGGTCCTGATCCAACTTCGAGTGTTCTACGCCCGCGAACAGGCCTGGACGCCGACGTGGATCGTTCTCGGCATCACTGCAGTGAAAATCGCTTTCTCGGCGCTCGCTCCGGTCTTCGCATCCAACAGCGATCAGGTCGTGATCCTGCTCGGTGCGGCCAACGGTCTCGGATACATCACCGGCGCCGTCATCGGCGGGTACCTCCTGCACCGCAGCCTCGGAAACCTGCAGATGGCCAACGTGGGCAAGACAGTCTGGTCCGTCGTACTCGCCTCGCTGGCCGGTTCGCTGACCATGCTCGCGGTCGACCGCGTCCTCGGATTCGATCAACTCACCGAGCGTTTCGGCGGACCCGGCTCGATGGTTCGTGTCGCCGTCGGCGGCATCCTGATGCTCGCGATCACCTTCACGATTCTCTACTTCAAGAAGGTTCCGGAAGTCCTGTCGGTAACGGTTGCGGTCTCCCGCAAGATTCGTTCACTGACAGGTCGCGCCGAACCGGACACACGTAACAACACCGACGACGACGTCACCGAGCTGATTCCTGCAATCAGAACGGAATCAAACGAGCAAGAACGACCGGGTGCGCTCCCGTACCCTGGTCATGGGCGTACAGGATCGCAACCCGCGCGTATTCGGGGACGGGCTATCGATGGAGAAGGAGCGAGGGTGAGCGACGACAACGTTTCCGGCAACAAGAGTGCCGGGACTTCTGCCGTGAAAGCGTCCGAACAGAAGTCAACGGCATCGTCGGGCACACCTGCATCCACGAGTTCCTCCGCATCTTCCGGCCAGAAGCCACAGCAGGGTCAGAAGCCACAGCAGCCCGCACAGCGACCGCAGCAGGGCCAAAGCCCGCAGGGTCAGAAGCCGCAGCCGCCGGTGCAGAAGGCCGCTCCGCCGGTACCTCCGGTCAGTGTGTCCAAGACACCTTCGGCGCCCGTGTCGAAGACACCTTCAGCACCTGTCTCGAAGACACCCGCGCCGAAGACGCCTGCTCCGGACAAGAAGGCACCCGAATCTCAGAAGACGGCTGCCGCTCAGACACCGCCCACTGCACCTCGCACACCTGCCGCCGGATCCGCATCACGACCGGCCCAGCGACCGATGCCCCGTGGACCGAAGCTCATCCCGGGCGCATCTGTCGCCGGCGGACGCTACCGTCTGCTCGCGCCGCACGGCGGAACCCGCGGACTGCAGTTCTGGGAAGCTCTCGACGTCAAGCTCGACCGTGAAGTAGCCCTGACGTTCGTCGACGCCGATCAGCGCGGTGACGACGACAGCCAGTCCGGACCGCAGGCAGTTCTCTCACGCACTCTGCGCCTGGGACGAATCAACTCGCCCGGTCTGGCTCGCGTCCTCGACGTCGTCCGCGGAAGCTCGGGCGGCATCGTCGTCGCCGAATGGACTCCCGGCCGTTCGCTGCGTGAGATGGCCGAGACGACGCCGTCGCCGATCGGTGCAGCCCGCGCCATTCGCGCCCTCGCGGCGGCTGCCGAAGCTGCTCACCGCACCGGCGGTGCGCTGTCCATCGATCACCCGGACCGCGTTCGCATCAGCATCAACGGTGACGCCGTACTGGCGTTCCCGGCGACGCTTGCCGACGCCGATTCCACCAGCGACGTCCGCGGCCTCGGCGCCATGCTGTACTCGCTCATCACGGCTCGCTGGCCGCTGGCCGAACCGTCCGCCGGTCCCGTCGGTGGTTTGCTTCCCGCCGGCCGCGGCGCCGACGGGAACATCGTCGAGCCTCGCGTCGTCCGTCCGGAGGTTCCGTTCGACATCTCGGCCGTTGCAGTTCGAGCGTTGCAGTCGGAGAGTGGAATCCGCACTGCTGCCACCGTGCAGCACATCCTCGATCAGGCGTCCGTCGTCAACGACAAGACGGAAATGATTCCGGCACTTCGTCTCGGCCACCGCGAACAGGGTGCGTCGGGTCATGCACTGAACGACCCCGAAGCCATCGAGGCCGAGAAGAAGAAGTCGACGCGGATGCTCGCGGCACTGACGGCGCTCGGTGTCTTCACCGTGATCGTCCTGATTCTCCTTGTGGTGTGGGTAGCGAGCTTCCTCTCGGGTGGCAGTAACGACACCCCGCTCAGCGAGCAGAGTTTCGGACTGACCACCGAAGCCACTGCGCCCGAGAACAATTCACCGGCGCCCGCACCGGCGGCAGCAACCGTTCCGGTAGCTTCCTCGGCCGTAACGGTGTTCTCACCCCAGGGAACGCCGGATCAGCCGGCAACAGCGAAGAACGCCATCGACGGCAATCCGGCCACCGCATGGTCGTCGGATTCGTACTTCCAGCCGTTCCCGTCGCTGAAGAACGGTGTCGGCCTGATGGTGACGCTTGCCGATGCCGCCAACCTGAAGAACGTTGCGATCACGTCTGATTCGCCGGGAACCGTCGTTGAAATCCGTTCTGCCCCTTCTGCGAATACTTCGCTGGATCAGACCAAGGAAATCGGATCGGGTGTCCTGAAGAACGGCGTGACCGACATTCCAGTCACGTCGGACGGCTCGGGTCAGTATGTCCTGGTTTGGATTACGCAGCTCAGCACCGAATCCGGACAAAACCAGACATCCATCTCGGAGATTGCATTCACTGCTGCAAAGTGATCGCCCTTGGCCCTTCTGAAACCTACCGACTGGGCTAATATCCGCCCGTGCACAGTTATCGGGGGGGCACCGGGGGCGGAGCCGGAAAATTCGAATCCAGAAGTTTCGAGAACAAGAATCTCGAGGCGACGGATTTCGAATTGTTGACTGCTCATGTCGAGGGCGATCGGCATGCGTTCCGTGAACTACTGACCAGGCATCAGGATCATCTATGGCACGTTGCCCGGCGTACGAGCTACTCGGACGAGGACGCGGCCGACGCGCTCCAGGAGGGTCTGCTGTCCGCGCATCGCAAGGCGGCGAAGTTCCGCGGCGACGCGGCGGTGCGTAGTTGGCTCCACACCATCGTGGTCAATGCCTGCCTCGACCGGATCCGACGCAACAAATCACGGGCGGCGTTCTCTCTGTCTTCGGAGAACGCGGAGGAACCCCGCGATCACCGCGACTATGCGGCGACAGTGGACATGAGCCTGACCGTCGAACAGGCACTGGCATCGCTGCCGCCTGAGCAGCGTGCTGCCGTCGTCGCCGTCGATGTCGAGGGGTATCCGGTGGCCGAGGCCGCCGAGAGGTTGGGAGTACCCGTAGGGACCGTGAAGAGTCGCTGCGCCCGCGCGCGTAAGCGCCTCGCCACCCAGTTGGAAGACTTTCGCGAAGGCGGGAACCATTCGTGAACCGGACGCGTCCTATCTTGTAAGCGTCCACACCGACTGCCGAGGGAGGGTTCATGACAGATCCGTCTGTTCGTGTTCCGTCGCCTCCGTATTCGGAAGACCTACTAGCGGATCTTCACGCCGGGGTTCTCGATCCCGAAACCAGTGCAGCCCTGTGGCCGCTGGTGCACGCAGACCCCGACGCCCATGCATTTGTCACTACTCTCGACAGCGTCACGGCATCACTCGCGACACTGAACTCGCGCGAGGCCTCTCACGAACGGATTCCGAATTCGCTTGCCGAGCGAATCAATTCGGCACTGGATCTACAGTCCAGCCAGGTCGAGCCGCCAGCACAGACTACCGTCGTGCCGTTCCGGCGACGCCCACAAGCCTGGGTGCTCGGTGCCGCAGCAGCCGTGTTGGTGGCCTTCGTGATCGTTGTGGTCGGAACCCGAGATTCCGAGCCTGCCGAAAGCGTTGTCGCTCAACCGAGCACACCAGCGACGTCTGCTGTCGACGATCCGGATTCGGTGTCCCTTCTCTCACTCATCGGATCCAAAAACCTTGGACCACTGGATGATCCATCCAAACTTGCCGGATGCCTACGCGCCAACGGCATCGACGAGGGCCGGCCTTTGCTCGGTTCCGGCGAGATTCGCATCGACGGGGCGCCGGCGATAGTCCTACTCTTCACGGGATCGCAGCCGCGTCAGATCACGGCTCTGACTGTTGGCATCAACTGCAGCGACGGGAATCCGAATACGTTGTCGGTCAAGAACATCGGCTGACGTCGACGGTCAGCGCGGTGTTGCCGCCGGGAGTAAGAGCTCGAGGATTCTCCCACGCAATGCGTCCGTATCATCCTCGACCGCTATCAGACTCGAAAACATCGCTGCCCCGGCCGCCAATACCAGCACGGCCTTGGCATCGAGCAGTGCCGATTCAGGATCTTCGGCGTTCTGTAGGAACAGTTGGGTACTCGGTCCACTGAACCCGCGCCACAATTCGTTGCGCAGGTCGTCGTGGTCGCGCAGGGCCGCCAGCAATCCTGGCGACGCGGCGCGAACCTCGGGACGGGAGAAGAGCTGAGCACTTCCCTCCACCACCCAACGGATCCAGCCGTCGCGATCGGTGCCCTCGAACGGTGTCAGGTCCGGTGTCGCCCCCAGGATCGACCCGAGAACAAGATGTGCCTTCGACGGCCATCGCCGCGACATCGAGGCTCGGCTGACCCCTGCCCGTGCCGCGATCGCCCGGAGACTGAGTTGATCCCAACCGACCTCGAGGAGCATCGCTCGGGTGACCTCGAGGACTGTGTCGTCGATGCGTGGGTCTCGTGGGCGACCTGATCCTGTGGCATTCATCGTGTCGAATTGTCGGACAGATTGGGAGAAGGCGCTATATCGTCGTAGTTACGAGTCCACTGGCATCGTAAAGATCAGGCCGCCGCAGGAAGTTGAAAATGACCACAGCGCCCACACCGTCGATATTCGAACCCGCACGTCTCGGCCCTCTGACCTTGCGCAACCGCATCGTCAAAGCTGCAACTTTCGAGGGCGTCATGCCCCGGGGAGCGGTCTCGGACGATCTGATCAACTTCCACGCCGAGGTGGCCCGCGGCGGGGCCGCGATGACCACTGTCGCCTACTGCGCCGTCTCACCAGGTGGACGAGTCCACCGCGACACCCTTGTCATGGACGAGCGCGCGCTGCCGGGACTACGCAGACTGACCGACGCCGTCCACGCCGAAGGCGCACTTGCTGCGGCGCAGATCGGCCACGCGGGACTGGTCGCCAACACGCTCTCCAACAAGACGAAGACTCTGGCGCCGTCGACCCGGCTGAGTCCGCCCGCGATGGGCCTCGTCAAGGGCGCGACACTCGCCGAACTCGACGGTGTCGTCTCCGACTTCGAACGGACCGCTCGCGTCGCCGTGGGCGCAGGATTCGACGCCATCGAGGTCCATCTCGGCCACAACTACCTCCTCAGTTCGTTCATGAGCCCCAATCTGAACAAGCGCCACGATCGATACGGTGGCAGCGTCGCCAAGCGCGCCGAGTATCCGCGTCGAGTCGTCGAAGCGGTGCGACGCGCCGCTGGATCCAGCGTGGCGGTCACCGCGAAATTCAACATGTCCGATGGGGTGCCGAAAGGTCTGTGGCTCGACCAGAGCCTGCCGATCGCCCAGATCCTCGAAGCCGACGGCCACCTCGACGCGATGCAATTGACCGGTGGCAGTTCACTTCTCAACGGAATGTACTTCTTCCGCGGCGAGGTCCCACTGGCTGAGTTTGTCGCCTCCCAACCCAAACTCGTCGGGTACGGGCTGAAGTTCTACGGTCCCAAACTCTTTCCGACGTACCCGTTCGAGGAGGGCTTCTTCCTGCCCTTCGCCCGTCAGTTCCGACAGGCGCTGAGGATGCCACTGATCCTGCTCGGCGGCATCAACCGCGTCGACACCATCGAGCACGCACTGGATGAAGGATTCGAATTCGTCGCCATGGCGCGTGCGCTCCTCAGGGACCCACAACTGGTCAACAAATTCCAAGCCGAGAGCGTCGACGAGGGGTTGTGTATCCACTGCAACAAGTGCATGCCCACCATCTACACCGGCACGCGCTGTGTGGTTCGGGACGCGCTGGTGGTTCGGGAGGCACCGCGCCCCGCCCAGTGAGTCCCGCGCTGTGAGCTGCCGGCTGTGAGCCACTTTCCAGCCGAGTGCGGGAACAACACCCCTTATCCTGGTGTTGATCGGTACGGCTCTCCAAGAAGCGGAGGGTCTGCACTCACTATTGGAAGGCTCGCATGACCACCCAGCTGGAAAACACGCCCGCGGTCCATGACGTCATCATTGTCGGTTCCGGACCGGCCGGCTACACCGCTGGTGTCTACACCGCGCGCGCTGAGCTCCAGCCCCTGCTCTTCGAGGGAACCCAGTTCGGTGGCGCCCTCATGACCACCACCGAGGTCGAGAACTTCCCCGGATTCCGCGAAGGAATCATGGGCCCCGACCTGATGGAACAGATGCGTGAGCAGGCACTTCGCTTCGATACCGACATCCGCACCGAGGACGTCGAAGAGATCGATCTCAGCGGCCCGATCAAGACGGTCGTCGCGAACGGCGAAACGTACGCCGCGCACGCGATCATCCTCGCCATGGGCGCGGCAGCCCGTTACCTCGGCATTCCCGGTGAAGAACGCCTCCTCGGCCGCGGCGTCAGCGCCTGCGCCACCTGCGACGGCTTCTTCTTCCGTGACCAGGACATCGTCGTGGTCGGCGGCGGCGACTCCGCGATGGAAGAGGCAACCTTCCTGACCCGCTTCGCTCGCTCGGTCACCCTGGTGCACCGCCGCGAGGAATTCCGCGCCTCACGGATCATGCTCGAGCGCGCCAAGGCCAACGAGAAGATCCGCTTCCTGACCAACGCGGAGCCCGTCGAGGTCCTCGGCGAGAACAGCGTCACCGGGCTCGTCGTTCGTGACACCGTCACGGGTGAGACCTCCACACTCGAGATCACCGGCATGTTCGTCGCCATCGGCCATGACCCGCGCAGTGAGCTCGTCAAGGACCAGGTCGATCTCGACGACGCCGGATACGTGCGCGTCGCTCCCGGTTCCACCGCGACCTCCGTCGACGGCGTCTTCGCTGCCGGTGACCTGGTCGATCACACGTACCGCCAGGCGATCACCGCTGCCGGCACCGGATGCTCCGCAGCAATCGACGCCGAACGCTGGCTGGCCGACCGCGGCGACATCACCGCCAACACGCTCGACGCAGCCGGCCACACGGTCGACGTCGTCGGCGCTCCCTGATTCATCAAGCTGTCGAACCCAACCCTCGAGGAGTAACAGTGTCGAATACCGTCACCATCACCGACGATTCCTTCAAGCAGGACGTCCTGGGCAGCGACAAGCCCGTTCTGGTCGATTTCTGGGCAACCTGGTGCGGCCCGTGCAAGATGGTCGCCCCGGTACTCGAGGAGATCGCCGGTGAGAACAGCGAGAAGCTGACCGTCGCAAAGCTCGACATCGACGCCAACCCGGCGGCCGCCCGCGATTTCCAGGTCATGTCGATCCCGACGATGATCCTGTTCAAGGACGGCAAGCCGATCAAGACGATCGTCGGCGCCAAGGGCAAGGCCGCACTGCTCAAGGACCTCGCAGACGTTCTCTGACGGCTGGATGAGCATCGTGGATTCTCGCAATCCACAGAATTTCTGAGATAATCGATCGATGTGCCTGATCGGGTCTACGACCAGGCACATCGATCGAATTCGTTAACCGATCCGAGAGGCTTTCACGCATGCACAGACTCCGACACGGCGATCACGGCCCGGCCGTCGCCGAGATTCGGGGCACATTGACGAAGCTGGGATACCTCCATCACGGAACTTCCGGTATTCGACGTGAAAGCGCCGACGGTGCCCACTGGGTTGCGCCCGACGCCATCTTCGATCATCAACTCGACAGCGCCGTTCGCGCCTTCCAGCAGCAGCGTGGGCTCCTTGTCGACGGCATCGTGGGCCCGGCCACCTATCGGTCACTTCGCGAGGCCTCGTACCGCCTGGGCGCCCGTACGTTGATTTACCAGCTTTCTGCGCCGCTGTACGGCGACGACGTCGCAGCTCTGCAGGCCAAACTGCAGGACCTCGGCTTCTACGCAGGTCGGGTCGACGGTTTCTTCGGCCCGCAGACCCACGAATCTCTCTCGTCTTTCCAGCGTGAAATCGGGATCGCCGCCGACGGTATCTGCGGACCGCAGACACTGCGTTCGCTGGAACTGCTGGGAACTCGCGTCACCGGCGGATCGCCGCACGCGATCAGCGAAGAGGAGCTGGTGAGGCGCAAGGGCCCACAACTGGGCGGCAAGCGCATCGTCATCGATCCAGGCCTCGGTGGTCCGTCCACCGGCACCATCGTCAACGGCATCTCCGAAGCCGACATCCTGTGGGATCTGGCTATGCGCCTCGAGGGGCGGATGGCAGCAACCGGGATGGAAACCTTCCTCTCCCGCCCGCACAACGCCGATCCGAGCGAGGCCGAGCGCGCGCTGACGTCCAACGCATTCGACGCCGATCTGATGATCTCCCTGCGCTGCGACAGCAACTCGAGCCCGTCTGCGAACGGCGTCGCGAGCTTCCACTTCGGAAATTCGCACGGTTCGGTCTCGATGATCGGTCAGGTGTTGACCGGTTTTGTTCAGCGCGAGATCGTTGCGCGAACTCCGTTGCGGGACTGCAGAACTCACGGTCGAACGTGGGAGTTGTTGCGCCTGACCAACATGCCGACGGTACAGATCGACCTCGGCTACCTGTCCAACGCGTCCGACGTTGCGGTACTGACGAATCCGCGGATGCGTGACACCATCGCCGAAGCCATCTTGATCTCGGTCAAGCGGCTGTACCTGCTGGGTCAAGACGATCAGCCGACCGGCACCTTCACCTTCGCCGAGCTTCTCGCAGAAGAACTTTCGGTAGCCGACCGCATTTCGTAGATCCTGCGGTCGGCACCTGCTCACACTCTGGCGAGTTCGCTGATCTCCACCATTTCGAGAGCTGCGGCCTTCAGTAGACGGTCGAGGGCTTCTTCGACGTCGACTTTCCATTCGTGATCTCGATTGAGTTCGAGACGAAGCCGCGGATAGCGATGGTGCGGTGCCACGACCTCGAAACCGTAGTCCTCGAGGAACTCGGCACTGATCATGCATTCTGCGGGTGAACATTCCAGAGCTGCCGTTGCACTCGCCACGTCGGAAGCAGGTCCCAAGTCGTCGCTACGGATACCGAATGCCTCGAGCGCACGAACTCCTCGTCGGACCAGATCTGTCACGACAGCGGCCAGCAGGCTCGGCCCTAGTTCTTCCTCTATGCCCGAGGGCTCGAGACGAAGGCTTGTGAGAAGCACTGCGTCCGAGCTGACCGGGCTGGTGGGAAACAGTTGCGCGCGCGGGATCATGCGGGGAGGGGCGTACAACGCACTGCCGAGCGGCTTTCCGTCGCGGACGGCGACCTGTCCGCAGGAACCCCACTCGAGCATGACCATCGACAGCCAGGCTTCCTTCTCGAATTCCTGATCACAGAATCCTCGGGCGTCGTGAAGCGCGCCCGGGTCCATCTCCCAGAACACGCATCGGCGCGCATGGGCGGAAAGCTGATCGAGGCTGTCGAGTGTGAGAGAGGTGATGACGTGAGTCGACACTGACTAACTCACTCTCCGTAGGTCCCCGAAGCGGTTTTGATGTTCGCCCGCCGCTTTTTTCTTCTCCAGGATAGGCCAGCTGTACCGAGTCGGCAGTGGCGCGAGAGTTGATCGCTCTAATGTATTGCTGTTCAACATCTTTCGTCCCGGTTCAAGATTTCGAGAAGGTCGGACCACCTAAATTCGTCACAGTGACGAAAATAGGTGGTGTGCCCGGTCATCGTCATTACGTCACCAAACGGGCATCCGAGTTCACTACGTCGATTTCTGCGCTTCCATCATTCCGACGATGCGTTGTAGGTCGTCGACCGAGCCGAATTCGACCACAATCTTTCCCTTCCGCTTGCCCAGACTGACAGTCACCCGAGTGTCGAACGAGTCCGACAACCGCTCGGCCACATCCTGCAGACCTGGCATCACGATGGGCTTGCGCTTCTGTGGGGGAGCGATCTCATTATCCGCCCGGTTGGCCAGAGTGACTGCTTCCTCCGTCGCGCGAACAGACATTCCTTCCGCGACGATGCGCGCCGCCATGACCTCCTGAGCGTCGGCACCCGCCTCGAGGGACAGCAGTGCGCGAGCATGGCCGGCCGAAAGTACACCGGCCGCAACGCGACGCTGAACCGCCACCGGCAGCTTCAGCAGACGAATCATGTTGGTCACGACGGGACGCGAACGTCCGATCCGATTGGCCAATTCTTCGTGGGTGACTTCGAACTCCTCGAGCAGCTGCTGATACGCCGCTGCCTCCTCGAGGGGGTTCAACTGCACTCGATGGATGTTCTCGAGGAGCGCGTCGCGCAGCATCGAGTCGTCATCTGTTTCACGAATGATCGCCGGAATCTTCTCCAGCCCGGCTTCCTGGCTCGCGCGCCAGCGACGCTCACCCATGACAAGTTGGTACTTGTCACCGTGACGACGGACCACGATCGGCTGCATCAAGCCGAACTCGCGGATCGAGTGAACCAACTCCGCGAGTGCTTCCTCGTCGAAAACGCTGCGAGGCTGCTTCGGGTTCGTCTCGATCAGGCTCGGTTCGATCTCGAGATAGACCGCGCCGGTCGGCTCGAGTTCGGTCTCCGGCTCAGCTTCCACCGGAGCCTTCGCAGCCGACGCCTTGGTGGCTTTCGGCGTTTTCGGGGCCGCTTTGGTCGGTGGGGGAGGGGAGGGGTTGCGCTTGTCGACGCCGATTACGACGTCCGCTGCAGCCGATCCCAGACCCGGCGCCGTGGCCGGCCCAGTGGGGATGAGAGCAGCCAAGCCGCGGCCCAATCCACCTTTGCGTGCTTGACTCATCTCACTGCTCCTGGGTCGTCGTGGTGGCAGAGCGGGCGGCAAGTTCACGACCGGCGTCGAGGTAACTCATGGCGCCACGTGAACCCGGGTCGTAGTCGAGAACTGTCATCCCGTATCCAGGAGCCTCGGACACCTTCACGCTGCGCGGAATCACAGCGCGCAGAACGGCCTCACCGAAGTGCTTGCGTACTTCTTCGGCGACCTGGTCGGCCAGCTTGGTGCGCCCGTCGTACATCGTCAGAAGGACGGTGGAGACATGCAGATCCGGGTTGAGATGAGCCTGGACGAGTTCGATGTTGCGGAGCAACTGACCGACCCCCTCGAGGGCGTAGTACTCGCACTGGATCGGGATCAGAACTTCCTTGGCAGCGACCATCGCGTTGACGGTCAGCAGTCCCAGCGAGGGCGGGCAGTCGATGAGGACGAAGTCGACGTCAAGCTCTGCGAGCACCTTGTCGTTGAGCGCGCCTTTGAGTCGATTCTCGCGGGCAACCATGGAGACCAATTCGATCTCGGCGCCCGCCAGATCGATCGTTGCCGGAATGCAGAGAAGGCGCTCACTGTGCGGGCTGGTCTGGATCGCCTCCGGGGCCTTCACTTCGCCTATGAGCAGCTCGTAGCTCGACGGGGTGCCCGAGGTATGGACGACGCCCAGAGCGGTGCTGGCGTTGCCCTGAGGGTCCAAATCGACCACAAGGACAGTGAGCCCTTGAAGAGCGAGCGCCGACGCAAGGTTCACCGTGGTCGTCGTCTTGCCGACGCCACCCTTCTGGTTCGCGATGGTGATCACGCGGCGGAACGCCGGCTTCGGCAGCGTCACCGAATGGGGATGAAGCACTTGGCTCGCTCGATGCGCGGCCGCCCCGATGGGGGTCTCCTCCGAGGAGATCGCCGCGTAGGGGGCGGTGAAATTGTCGTCGTCGTTGACGATCTGATCCGCACCCGCACTCGTGTGCTGCTTCGGTGTTTCACGTGAAACGGCGGATTCAGATCGACCCGACATTGACTGCTCCTTCGATTGGGAATCGATCACTAGGTGCTCTCATCATCTGTACATTGCTCTCGATTGCATGCGTGTAAATCATCAACGCTGGCGGCGCTTCGGGAGACGTTCGGCCTTCACCACAACAGTGGGGGTGCGGAGAATCTTGGCTCCGCATTCGAGTATTTCCAACTTACCTGCGCCCAACTTGGTGAGCGCCGTACGGTCTCGCTCGATCTCCTCGGCGGCGCTCGAACCCTTGAGTGCCAACATCCGGCCGTGCTCGTGAATGAGTGGGAGGGACCAACGTGCCAGCTTCTCGAGAGGCGCCACAGCTCGCGAGGTGACTACATCCGCGCCGCCCGCTTCCTTCACAACACCCGATTCCTCGGCTCGCCCTCGGACAACCAATACGTCCAATCCGTTGGACTCGATGAACTCCGCGAGGTACACCGAGCGTCGGAGCAACGGTTCGACCAGAGTCACTTTCAAGTCCGGGCGGGCGATTGCGAGAGGGATACCGGGTAGACCGGCACCGCTTCCAACGTCCACAACCGACTCGCCTTCGGCAATCAACTCACCGATGACGGCGCAATTGAGAAGGTGACGCTCCCACAGTCGAGGGACTTCACGGGGACCAATGAGCCCGCGCTCGACACCATCCGTCGCCAGGGATTGGTAATACCGTTCCGCGATCTCATATCTGTCACCGAACACTGCGCGCGCAGTCTCTTGTTCGTCCCAGTCAACCGACGCCGCACCATTCTGTTCCACGTGAAACATCCTCCCGCGTAAACCGCGAAATCAACAATCAAGACCGAAATCATTATCCGCTCTGGAGCCGACATGTGTTCGCTTCTGCACACCGACTCGCTGTGAGTCTGCCGACTCGTTCATTCTTTGGGAAGTATTCGGCCCAAAATTCAAGCGGCGGAGGGGAGGGGTTCACGTTCCACGTGAAACATCGCGCTGATAAATCTTCCAATTCTGACGCGTTTCACGTGAAACATAGCCCTCCGATCAAATGCCGATAGCAGCGCGATTCTTAGTATCATCACAGTGACGAAACTGTCATGGGTAGTTACATGGATGGAATTCTGACCCAAAATGGGCAATTTTCAACGAAAAGTGGTTGCCGAAAATCGCTGTCGTAGGACTGCCGAGCGGACTCGGTCACTCTGACCCAGTCGGTTTCTGACGCGGACGTTCTTCTTCGATTCCAGTTCTTGGACGACATCCGAAGACGAAGATGACCGCAATGACTCAATCCCCACGAAGGCACCGCCAATTATTGTGGCCAACAGAGCAAGAGCCCGCGGCGCCTACGCCGATCAAACCATCCACATAATTAGCCGCCCACAGCGCTCCGTTGACCAGAGCCCTGACAGCAGCGAGCACGATGACGGCGAGAGCAGAACCCTCGCTAGTCCCGCCCATCTGATACGAAACCTCAACCCTCGGCGGTTCCACGTTGGTACCGAGGCACCACATCGACCCGGTTTCACGTGAAACGAAGGCCGACTATTTCGAGTCGAGGGAGAGGGGCATCTCGCAATACGGCAACCTGCCGCCCTTCGGTAAATCTCATGGCAAGCTCGGAATCCATGTCTCGCGGGCAAATAGCAGCCATGGACCATACCGCCAACTCGACGGATACTGACGTAAACGATGACGGGACCGAGGGGTCGATCAGCCAAGTTGTCTGCCGTACCGGAACTGACCAAGCCAGCGTGGTCGAACCACGGATCGCTTGTGGTCTCGCCTCGAGGCGACCGGTTGGCAGCGATCACGACCTGACCGGGGCTCTCGGGTCTAGATGAGTAACCGTCAGGCAGTGCCGAATGAAATGTCAGCACCCGGTAAGGCCATACGCAGATCCGGTTCGACAACCGAGACGAGTTCAAACTCCACTGAAGGCGGTTCTGCTCTACAGAAGGCGGAAGAGTCCGGACGGCCCTCAATTGATGCATTCATCGCGTTTCTGACTCGCTTGTTAAAAAGGTCGCCGACGCACCTGGGAAGTTCCGTACGGCACGGCGGTGTTCATATCCCAAAAAGGCATCCAACGAGGTACCTCGACTTACTCCATAGTGCGGTGGAACCAGGCGATGGAGCGCAGTGGTTCTGAGGTCGAGAAGATACTAGGCGTGGTACAAATCGGGCATGAGATACGCAATTGTTGCCGCTGCCATATTGGCCTCGCTGGCTGCACCCGCTTTGGCCAGCGCCCAGGTCCCGTACCAACCGCCAGTGGTGGCGCTCGTTGGTGATGATTCATCGATCACCGCGACGATCACGAACCCGAATGACAGTGGCATCTGCACCCTGTCAATTTCGTCCTCACCGAGACCACCGGTGAACGATCCCAATGACCACACACGCACGGTCGAGCCTTTCACCGATGACGATGCCTCCTGGCCGCAGGCCGGGCAGTCGGTGGAACTAACGCGCGACGATCTCCAGCCGGGGGTTTACGACCTCACCGCCTGGTGCGGTAAGCCCGCGCAGGGAGGAGGTTGGGTGATGGGACAACTGTCGAATGGCGTGTCCTACGAGGTGCGGGTTGGATCGATGCCGGAACCTACAGGCTCCCTGGCGTTCGGGTCATAAAGACCACGAGATTGCGCCTACGAGCGAACCGGATGGGTATTTCCGATTTCCTTCATCCGCCTTCGCTTACCCGATCAAAACGAAGAAGCAATGACCCACCCATGAGGGAATCGCCGCCTAGGGACTGAGCCCCGACCATACAGAAAGAGCATGCGTAAGGCACTCAAGATCATCAATCCGAGAGGGATTCCGGAACGCTCGTGGGACATGTCGACAACGATAGGCACCTGACCGTCACCGTGCCGCCGGATTCGGTTTCACGTGAAACACCTCTCGGACACAGAAGCGGGCCCCGGAAAATCCGGGGCCCGCATTCGATCAAGGGGGAGTGTCAGTCCTTGAGGACAACCACTCGACGAGACGGCTCAGCGCCTTCGCTCTCGCTGGAAACACCGGCGACCTTGGCGACGGCGTCGTGCACGATCTTGCGTTCGAACGGCGTCATCGGAGCAAGCTCTTCGCGTTCGCCGGTCTCGAGAACACGCTTTGCAGCTTCCGCACCGAGAGCACTGAGTGCCTCGCGCCGGCCCGCACGCCACCCGGCGATGTCGAGCATCAAGCGGCTGCGCTCTCCGGTCGACTGCTGAACTGCCAGACGAGTCAGCTCCTGGAGAGCATCCAGAACCTCACCCTTGCGTCCCACGAGCTTGGTCAGGTCGTCGCCGCCGTCGATGCTGACGATCGCCCGATCGCCCTCGACGTCAAGGTCGATGTCTCCGTCGAAATCGAGAACGTCGAGCAACTGCTCGAGGTAGTCGCCGGCGATCTCGCCCTCTTCGATCAGGTCGTCATCGGAATCGTCGATGTCTACATCCACATCGGTAACCGGCGCAGTGGTCTCGGTGCTCACGTCTGCGTTCTCTCCATCCACAACGATGTCAGCTTCACTGGACATTGGTCGTTCTCTTTCCTGGATCAGCGCCGTTTATTGCGCTTGGGGGAGTTGCCGCGGTTGCTCTGTGGCCGGTTCTGTTTCGGTTTCGACGTGGAACCACCACTGGAACCCGAGGGCTTCGGCTGTGGCTTCTTGAGCGAAACTTCCGGGGCGTCACCGTCGTCGTCGGCTGAATCCGCGGTCTTCAGCGCAGCCGGAGATCCCTTCTTCTTGCTGGGATCGGGACGGGCACCGGGCTTGGGCGCATTGTCGTTGCGGCGAGTGATCGCTTCCTGCTTCTTGGCTTCTTCTTCCGCGTCGATCTTGCGGAAGACGAGGTGCTGCTGACCGTAGGTCCAGATGTTGTTCGACACCCAGTACAGGAGGATCGCGATCGGAAGGAACGGTCCACCGACCAGAACACCGAGCGGGAAGACGTACAGGGCGAGCTTGTTCATGATCGCGGACTGCGGGTTCGCGGCAGCTGCTTCGCTCTGACGGGCAACAGAAGCGCGTGAGTTGAAGTGCGTCGCGATGCTGGCGATGATCATCAGCGGAGCGGCCACGAGGATGATGTTCAGCCGTGACGGAAGCTCGGGAACGTTCTCGGTGACGTAGGCCTGAAGCTGCGCAACCGGCGTCGTGATCGCGGCCGAGATGGGCGCGCCGAACAGACGAGCATCCAGGAACGACTGGACGTCAGTGGCCGAGAAGACGTAGTTCGGGGTGTTGAGGTTGTCCTCGGCGCTCATGCCCAGCTGGCCCATGCCGGTGCCGGTGCGGTTGAACGAGCGCAGGACGTGGAACAGACCGATGAACACCGGAGCCTGAGCCAAGACCGGGAGACAGCCCATGATCGGGTTGAATCCGTGCTCCTTCTGGAGCTTCTGCATCTCGACGGCCTGGCGCTGACGGTCGCCCGAATACTTCTTCTGCAATGCCTTGATCTGTGGCTGCAGTTCCTGCATCTGACGCGTCGTGCGGACCTGCTTCACGAACGGCTTGTACAGAACCGCACGCAAGGTGAACACCAGGAACACCACGGAAAGCGCCCAGGCTATTCCGTTGTCCGGGCCGAGAATGAACCCGAAGACCTTGTGCCAGACCCACAGAATCGCGGATACCGGATAGTAGATGAAATTGAGCACGGCTCTAAGTACTCCTCTGTTCGTCCGTCGGACTGTGACACGCTGCGCGTGCTTCCGGACAGCTATGGCGGCTACCCGCATCACGGTCACGACGGGCAGGGACAGGGTCCCACCCTCCAGAATGCCAGGGGGCACACTTCGCCAACCGCACCACAGTCAAGAAAAGGCCTTTGATCGCCCCGTGAGTGCGCAGCGCTTCGACTGCGTATTCACTGCAGGTGGGGGTGAACCGGCAGGTCGGCATCCTCAAGGGCGACACATACGTCCGGTACAACTCGATACAGAAGATGAGAACAGTGGCGGGAGCGCGACGCACAGCCTTCAACACCGTGATGACACGGGAGGCTCTGGGAGTCTCGATCTGCTCAGAGAGCGGAGTACTCATGGCTCTTCACTTACCGACACCAATAGGTTCATTTTGGTCAGGCCCCCGCGCAACTGCTTGGCCAGTTCGGCTGAACTGGCGGTAGCTGCACCCGGAAGTGCGCGGATAACCACGTCCGTCTCCGGCGAAACCTGCCCGACGAAATCTGCACAGATATGACGAAGCCGGCGTGCGACTCGATGTCGAATCACCGCCGGCCCGACAGCCTTGCTCACGATCAGCCCGAAACGGGGACCGTGATTTGTTACTACCAGCGCCTCTACTTGCTCGCGATCGAACGCGTGCACGACAAGGTCGCGTCTTCCCATACGACGCCCGCGTCGCACCGCCACGGAGAAATCCGCGTGGCGACGCAACCGAGACGGCTCAGGCAACACCCCGAGCTCCTGAACTCGAAATCAGATCAGGCGGTGAGGGAATCGCGGCCCTTACGGCGACGCGCCGAAACGATTGCACGACCCGCACGGGTACGCATACGAAGACGGAAGCCGTGAACACGCGCGCGGCGGCGATTATTCGGCTGGAACGTCCGCTTGCCCTTGGCCACGGTCAACACTCCTCGAAGTTCATTGACGCCTCCCGGCGTCATTCAGTGATCGACGCCTTACGGCGCCTTTGGATCCAACAGGTACAGAACAATCAACTTCACTCGTTGTGGCTTGGAAGACCGATCCGACCTGACATATGTAGCCAGCACGAAGCGATCACCACCAGCGGGTGACCGTTCGAGGTTACTTACCACCGTTGCCAAGGTCAAACCAGCCCGATTCGGAGCCCTCCCGCGGCAACCACGGCGACACGCCGATACTTACATCATTCCGCAGATTCCATTCACAGTGTGCATACGGCCGTGACCTCGAGCGAGGCGGCAAGTGTGACCTTGGCAACAGTTCCGCTACGGACTGCAGGTGACCCGAAGGCAACCCGGACAGTTCCACCGGCGCATGCTCTCGACAAGGCCTCATCAGCACATACGGGCACGAGCGCCGGACGCGACCCCGAATCCCGAGTTTCCACATTCATCCACAGGGCTGTGAGTGTTGACGCATCCCCGACACCAAGTGGCGAACGCCTCGAGTTCCGACAAAGTTGCAGGTAGATCAATTTCTCGATCACTTTGACGAATTTGGTTGACGAAAAAACCGACTCAGTGCAGGTTTGTCCACATCTGTGGATAATTGTGTGGAAACACAGCCCAGGTGGCATATTCGTAGCCTGTTACGGGGTTCTCACCCCGGGTGGTAATCCACCGAATCATTCGACGCCGCAGCCATACGCTCGGCAGCTGCAGCACACCCACTGTCGGCGAAACACGGGAAGGAACCAC
>NZ_CP133327.1:0-323798 GCF_036669995.1 Rhodococcus sp. DN22
CCAACCCCGCCGAAGTTCTAAAAGCCTCACACACAGCACACAACCCCACGACGGCGCCGTGTGTGTGGCGATCTCATCGGAAGCGAAGTTGCAGCCCACCCCGCTGCGGCCCGCACAGAACCGAGGAGACCGGATGCACAAGGAACAGCGCCGACTCGTCGCCAAACTTCACGACGCCGGATACGTCACTCGCCGCACCAGCAGACAGCACCTTCTCGTGCTCCATGACGGGCAGATCATCACCTGCTTCGCCGGCACACCGAGCGACTTCCGCAGCTGGCGGAACTCGCTGGCTCCGCTGCGCGCCTCGGTTTCTGTGCATGACCTCTACGAAGGGAACACCGATCATGACGATCACCCGCACCACGTGTGCTGCTGCCTTGTTGGTGCTGACGGCGGTGACGACGTTGTCCGCCTGCAGTAGTGAATCCCCGTCCGCGTTGACGATCGCGATGACGGCGACCAGCAACGAACCTGCCCCCTCGACCGAGGCGATCATGGATCTGCTGACCGAACACGCGGCTGGATCTCTGAATCCTGAAGACGGCATCGTCACCCTGGTCACTCCGGAAACGACCACCACCGTCGATCTGACTCCGATGCGCGGCGAGGCCGTCGAGGCTACTGACGGCAAGGCGGAGAAGAAGATCGCCGCGAACATCGAGAACCTTCAGCAGACTGCGTCTTCAGTCAGCTCGAGCCACCCCGGGTTGGATGTGTTGGGTGTCCTCGATCGGGCACTCGAGGCCACCACCTCCGGAGGTCGGGTAGTCCTCATGAGCAGCGGATTCGCCACGGTCGACCCGATCGATCTCAACGCCGCCGGCAACTGGATCACCGCTCCTGATCAGTTCGTCGACGCGATCGATGATCGGAACCTGCCCGACGCGGCGGGCAAGAACATCACTTTCGTCGGCCTGGGCTACCCGGCTCCCGGTAGTGCTCAGACGGTCGCTGGTCCGGCGGTGAGGACTGCGTTGCAGACCATGATGACCGGTCTCTGCTGGCGGATGAATGCCACTGCTTGCGACGTGCTTCCGGGGCCGGTGAGTGATCTGCCGCCGGTGTCGACGACTCCGGTACCCGTCGTCGAGCTCAACCAGCTGAGCACACAGTGCGCCGGTCAGATCGACATCGACACCAGCATCGCGTTCGCCCCGGAAAGCGACATCCTGCTCGGCGGTGTCGATGGCGTGCTTGCACCGATCGCGCAGGAGTTGAACAACTGCCCCGGAACGACGGTTGTCGACGCGGTCGGCCACAGTGCCTCCGTCCCTCACGAGAGTTGGGGTGGTGGCCCTGACCTCGAGAAGCGCCGCGCGCAGGCCGTCCTCACCCGACTCCGTGACCTCGGCGCTCCCATCGCGGCGATCGGGACCGCCCGCCCCGGCGGGCAGATCATCGACAACATGCCCGGTGGCAACTTCCGCGAAGACCTCGCGGTGCGCAACCGCATCGTCACCCTCACCATCAACTAGTAGAACCAACTACTAAGGCGGTGGGAACGGTGGACGGTATTTGGCTCTTCCCCTCGGAAGATCTCAAACTTCTTGGGAAGATCTCAAACTTCTTGGTCGTTTCCCCGACCTTAGGCGTCAAGCACATTGGAGATCTCTTCAAGTAGAGCGAGAGCATCTTGAGCGATGTCAGTTGGTGATGTCGCGGCAACTTTCTCGAGCATGGCGCGTGCAGTGACGAGGTCGTTGTCTTCGTACGCTAGGACCGCGGCGGCTACCTCTGATTCAAAGTGGCCAAGTGCGCCCGCCATCTCGAACCATATTCTCGCGGTGCCGTGATCATTGTCGTCGCGCGCTTTCTTGCCGAGGTTGGCCATGGCCTCGGTCTGGCCGTGGGCAGCCGCGCATGCAAACCAACCCCACGCCCTGGGCATGTCGTTGTCGATATGGCACAAGACCGCGAGGTTGAACATGGCGTCCGCTTCGCCGTACGTGGCGGCCATTTCCCACCAGCTTCGAGCCGCGTCGACGTCTGCGCGGTCGTGAGCGTGCACCCCGAGGTTGAACATGGCGCCGCTGTGACGATGGTCCGATGCCACTTTGAACCAATGCTCCGCCGCGACGTAGCGCTCTGAGTTGTACTCCCACTGCCCGGCGTGGAACTCGGCATTCGAATCGAGTTCGAGGCCAGTCAGGAGATTGAGTGAACGGGTTGCAGCTCTCAGGTGTGGGGTGAGGGCGTCGAAGAGTTGATACTCCTCCTGATCATGGTCGGGGGTGCGGATGAGGATGGCGTGGGGAGATCCTTTGTAACCTTCGGCGGCCCAGCCGAAGGCGTCGTCGAATTGACCAGTGCGCCAGGGGAGATTGGGGCGAAAGCGCAGGTAGTGCAGCTTGCAGAGTTGTTCGAGTTGTTTAATTTCGGCGCCGGTGGGGTAAAGAATGGTCGCATCGATCGCCGCTTCGATGAGAGCAGCGCGGATACCGCCGGCGGCGAGTTCTTTGGTGGCTTCGGATTTGAAGTGATCTACGGAAGCGAGCGCTTCGGCCAGGCGTGTGAAATCGAGCCCTGCGACCGGAGACGTTACGTTGTCCAATAGTGCTGTGGCTGTTCCTAATTCGGAGGCGTCGAGGATTGTTTGGTAGTAGATTCGGTGTTCGTCGAGGAGTTCGATCAGTTCAGGTGTCGCACCGATCCGGGACAGATCGGCATCAGCGGTGACGGTGCGGTTGTTGATCTGATTGCGCCATGTGCCGAGGTCGTGTTCGTGGACGATGACGATCAACCGGCTCCTCGAGGCGAGTTCGGTCAACCGCTGCGCGTTGAGCCCGTCCATAGGGTTCACACCCAAAAACTGGGCGTCATCGAGAACGACAACGCCAGGGCCGGCGTTCTTTTCTTTCCTATGCAGATCAACCAGCGCTGGCAGGACCCCAGGGGCGGGGTTGATCCATTGCACCGTGGCATCCGGGACCGCACCGGCGAGTGTTTCGAGGACGCTGCGCGATTTCCCGGATTTCGGTGGGCCCACGACCACGGTGATACCTGTGGAGATCGCCGTGAGCCGTTCCGCAAGCTGAACGTCCGCGGTCCGCGCGACGTACGGAGGTATTCCGCCGCCGAACATCGACGACCCCAGATTCAGTGCTTTCGGGTCGAGTTCGGCTGCCGACACAGGTTCCGTGGCGGTGAGATCGCGGGTTTTGCGGGCGCGTTCCTCCGAATGTGCGCCTTCAGCTGCTTGTTTTGCCGTACTCGTCCGTGACGCGTCTTTCGCATTGTGGACTGCCCAGAACACCTTCGCGAACGTGTCCCACCGGCCGTCGGGATCCAATCCCAGTCTCTGGATACGCTCAGGCGGCTGCGGAACGGCGTCACTCACCACCGCGATGAGCGCTTGCTGTAGGGCATCCTTGTCCGGCGTCGTCGGCACCGGCGCAGGGTCCTCCGCGCGCCCTTTTCTCCATTGGGTATACGCGCTAGACGGCGTCTTATTGCCGACGTGCCACCCCTTGCCTAGCCCGTCCAAGAGGTCATGGTCGCGAAGGTATCGCTGCATCCACCGGTAAACAGCGGGCAAGTTTTGGTACGCCTCGATTGTCTCCTCGAGCCATACCGAATACGCGCGTTGCGCTGGTGTCCAGCTCAGCTCTGGCTCGTTCGTCAACATCGCCCCTTCGAGGTTCAGACCGGACGGGCGGTCAGACGATTCTCGGACCAGGCGCGTACGCGCCTATCTATTTACAGCACACACAGCACACAACCCCACGACAGCGCCGTGTGTGTGGCGATTTCGTTATCTCATCGCCCCGGAATCCTCCGGAGCATGTGAGAGTCGAAGGGGCAGTCACGATGACTGACATCGAGAACTTTGAGAACCAGTTCGCCCGGTGGGAGGACCCGGCCGGCAAGCCTGCACGCGGGGAGGTGACGATTCCGCGGGGGGAGAAGATCTCCTCGCTGTTCGGTCTCGGCCCTATGCCGGCGTCGAAGATCCCCGCAGTCCAGGCGCTGGTCACCGAAAGCCATCGCCTCGACACCCGTCCTGTGGTTGGGGAGCTGACGCTCGGTGAGCAGGCGGTGCGCGCGAAGGTCGTCGGCCGTGCGGAGAAGGGGTTGGCGAAGGACGTCGAACGCAAGGTGGTCCCGTTGATCGCCAAGCTCCGCAGCTTGTACGGCCAGATCAACATGCTCGACAAGCTGATCGGCGCTGCTGACATCATGTCGCTTCATGGTCCGAACGGGGAGTTGCTCACTCCGGGTGAGGCGCAGGACGCGCACGACACCATGCGTGATCAGGTCACGCGCAAGATCGGGGAGGGTTCCAAGGAGCACCTCATCGACCGCGATTACAGCAAGGCCCGGAATCGGCGGTTGATGATGCTCGATTTCCCGGTGTTCCTGTTGGCGATGATGGGCTTGCTCAACGTCAACCTGCGTCAGGTGTTCAATCTCGATGGACCCGCGTTGGTCGGGGCTGGCACCGCGATCGTGTTCGCGATCTTCGGTACCTGGCTGTTCGCGGAGATCATGGGCCGTAGCGGTGCCCGGCACCGTAGGTTCAAGGACGCGGACACCGCGCTCGGGGCTCCGGATTCGACCCGCAAACGGATGCGCGCCGAGCAGATCGCGCTTGCCGCGATCGTGATTTTCGCGTCGTCGGTAATGGGGATCCGTATCTTCACCGAAGGGATGGAAGCGGATACGCCGCTGGCGTTGGTGCTGACCTTGAGTGGATTGCTGGCGGTTCTCGTCGGTACGGCGGGCTACTTGAACTACATGTCCGAGTACGAGAACGGCTCTGATCAGACCGATCGCGTCAAGCATCTGGCCAGTCAGCTCGGGAATCGTGAAGCGACCATCCAGCAGCTCGGCAAGCAGCGCGCTCTTCTCGTGGAGGAGTCGGGGATCGTCCTTGCTACCTTGCACCGGACCCTCGCTGCTGCGTCCGAGGCCGCGGCGCAGAGGGTCACCGGCAGCAGCGCCGACAAGGCGATTCGCGCGTCCCGTTCCTACGCCGGCTCCCGCACCGCCGTGCCTGCGCCGGCCTTCGACAGTCCGACCATCCTCGAGATCGGACGTCAGGCCAACGAGTTGACCGAACACCACGCTCTGCTCAATCCGAAGGAGAACTGACCACCATGGATTTCAAGAAGATGAAGGCGGCCGGGAGCCGGATCGGCGCCACCGTGGGCGTCCTCGGGGCTCTCGGTGGACTCGGGGGCGACCCGGTTGCCCGCAACAGCAGCACCGGCTTGGGACAGCAGTACGCCAAGTACGCCAAGGACGTGAGGCTCCCGAGCAGCGAGAAGGAGATCGCGCGGATCTTGCGCACGGCCACTCGTGAGAAGGGGACGCGTCTCAAGGGTGGTTACAGTCTCAACGGCAAGGACATCAAGAAGTTGAAGTAGCCGCCTCGACACCCTGTTGGCCCGGAACCGATCTGGTTCCGGGCCAGTGGAGTTCGCGGATTGCTGAGTAGTCGGCACGCTGAAAGTGCTTCCCACCGTTTTGCTACATAACTACTATTATGTAGCAAAATGAGTGGGCCTGACCCCACTCCCCACGCTGTCGACGAGAGGCCCCCGAACTGTGAGCACCTCCCTCGACGTCGCGTTCGATACCTTCATGAACTGGCGCAAGGGCGGAACCATGTCTACCCACACCGCTGAGGCTTACCGCCACGATTTCGTCGGCATCGCTGACGCCCTCGCCGCCGACTTGACCGTTCCGATCGAGCACCTGACGACAGCCGTCCTCGACAAGGACCACATGCGCCGTGCGTTCGCCCGGTTCGCCGAAACCCGCGCTCCGGCGAGCGTGCGGCGTTGCTGGTCGACGTGGAATACGTTGTGCGGCTTCTGGTGCACCGAGGATCTCCTCGAAGCCAACCCGATGTCGACGGTTCGGCGGCCGGCGATGTCCAAGCGGCAACCGTCGTCGTTCGACGGCGAAGCTGTCGCGAAATTGTTGGCCGCAGTGGGTGATCCGGACGACACCCACGCTCGAGCCTGGCCGGAGCGTGACCTGGCGATCGTGCTCACCTCCCTTCTGACCGGCTGCAGGCTCTCCGAACTCGTCGGCCTCGACATCCGAGATCTGCGCGATGTGGACGGCGCCAACGGCGCGAAAGCGGTACGCGTGCGAGGAAAGGGAGACAAGGATCGCACCGTCACGATCGAAGCTGGCCTGGTCGACGTACTCGGTGAGTACCTCGCGTCGCGGGCGATCCGTTTTCCTCACACCGGTCGCGTACGTGCGCGATCTGATTCCACACCGTGGACCCGTTTCCGGGCGACCGATCCCCTGTTCGTCGGCCCGGACGGTGCTCGCGTGTCGAGATCGCTGGTGCAATACCGCACCAAACGGGCGTACTTCCGGGCCGGTATTGAGGACCAGAAGGTGCGCGGAGCTCTGGTGCACCAGTTGCGGCATACTTTCGCCACCGGTCTTGCGGACCAAGGTGTCTCGGTTTACGAGTTGCGGCAGATGCTCGGGCATTCGTCGATTCAAACGACGTCTCGCTACACCGCGGCAGCCGGGCAGGAGACACGCGTCGCCGCAGCGGCGAACCCCGTCTACAAGATGCTCGAGTAGAACTCGCCCACGTCGACCCACTCCGACGTCGAGCCGCCGTACGATTCACCGGTGACGCGATCCCCCGCCCTACCCGTGCACATCGGGTGTGCAGCTCCCTCCGAGCAACCAGCCACACCGGCCAGGAAGCATTCGGCGACCGGTGACGACACTGATCAGCAGACACCGATTAGTGCCGCCGCGATCGACTGGGATCAACTAGATGTTGAGCCGCGGTGGCTAGGACAAGAAGCTGCCGATTGCGTGGCCGCGATCGACCCACACATCTTTGACCGTAGTGGTGGCGCCGACGAATTTCGACGCTTCTCAGCCGGAGCAAACGAGCGAGATGAGCCAGCACTCGTCATCAGTATGCTCGGCACCGCCAGCCGCGCCGAACCAGTGAAATCGCTCTTCCAAGGCTCAGATAGCTCCTTCCTGCTCCCCGACGCCCGCGGCACGATCGGCGGCGGGCGGCTTCCGGCCGGTGCCTGGCCCATACTCGCTCCTGGCCTGAACGTCGCCGATAAGGATCTCGGACTGCGATTGCTCAACCGCCCCGCTACCGCACCGTGGTGGTCCCTGGAGTTGCTCGGCACCGCCTTCGAATCGCCAACGGGCGCTCAAACTCCGAGCCCGCCGCGCGGGAGCTTCGAACCCATCCTGATCGATGCCCTCGGCAATCCCGTGGTAGCAGCATGGGCGCCCGCTGACGGCAGCATGCGGTGGTACGTCATCCCTGATGCGGTCGACTGGACCCAGATCATCGATTGGTTGGTTCAGCAAGCGATCCCGCATTTCGCTCCGATGGCCGCCCGCCGGTACAGGATCGCAGGGTCAGTTGCACCCGAATGGCAGACCCCGAGAGAAATCGCAGCCCAGGATGCGTTGGCCGACATGGAGAAGCGGCACGAGGAGGAGTGCGCCCGGCTCCTGGCGGAGCTCGAGGAGGCGAGGGAGACTGCGACCAGCATGCGAGACGGCCTGCTGTACGGGAGTGGCACTGAGCTCGAGAAAGCCGTCGCGCGAGTGTTTGAGGACGCGCACCTCGAAATACTCAATCTGGATGAGACAGGCAAGGGTACGTGGTCGGCGGACCTGCTCGTCCATGATCAGGGACGGAGGTATCTCGTAGAGGTCAAGTCGGAGGGCGGTAGAGCAAAAGAAGCGCTCGTCGGCGATCTCAAGAAGCACCTCGCCACCTGGGCGAGCGAGCATCCGAGCGAGTCCGTCAACGGCGGGACACTGATTGTCAATCATGAACGAAAGACGGATCCGAGTGACCGCTCGCGCCAGGTCTACACCCGCCCCGAGTTCGTGAACTCTCTCGATGTACGGGTTGTGTCGACACTCGATTTGTTCGATTGGTGGAAGTTATCGAATTGGTCTGCGATTAGAGCCGCAGTTTTGGGCGAAACGCCGAAACTTCGAGTAGAAGGAACCTCTCGCCTAGACATGGAGGCGGATGCTGGTAGCCGAGAGTTCCCTCGACGCAACTGGTTTCGTACCCACTTTCGTAAAAACGAGGGCTGATGGACGCTGACTTCGAGCAGTTCCCCCCTGCGTGAGGTACCGGCCTCGTGAACCGAAAAGGGAGCCTTCCAGAACTGTTGATCACGCCGCTTACGCGCTCGCCGTGACGGGAGGAAAACGCTCAGGTCATCGATGCGGCGAGCTAATTGGAGAGCGAGACGGTTCGGCCGCTGCTATTGATGGCCCAGCGCCTGCGCCGGCGTTGATGCAGGTCCTCCTAGCCCAGTTTTGTTGTTGTATATGAGTTGTTCGTTGTGCTTCGTGAAATGCTTTGGCGCCAAAGCAGTTACTTCGATCTCAGCTGGCCACGGTTAGCAGGGTCAAACGCCGGTGCACGCGGTACCGAGCTGAACGCCGCCCTCCCACAGTGTGTTACAGACCGATGCCACGGGCGTCAGGTAGGAGCGGCCCATCCGGAACTCGCCGCTGTACTGGCGCCCGCCGCCGTACTGGTTCTGTTCGTCGATCACTTGACCTTGGAAGCCAAGCATCCGTACTTGCTGGCGGGGATTCTGGACTCCGCCGGCAGAAATGAAGTTCGCCCGGAAGGTGAAGGACTGCTGGCTGGACTTGCTTTCGATGTTTGCCGCGACATATCCAGTGCAATTTTGGATACAGGTCGTTCCGAACGGCTGGATGACAGGATCTTCGAGTGTTGACATCCCCGTGGCCGGGGCGCCAACACCAGGTGGTGGTGGCGTTTCCGCCGGCTGCGCGAGAGCCGGACCACCGATCAAACCGATTGCGGCAGTGAGCGAGACAACTGCAAGTGATCTGCGCATTGTTTGTTCCCTTCGAATGATGTTCTCTGGCGGGACATCACGACCATAACAACGAAACCATCGCGCGTGGTCGGTTTTCCGGGAATTGGTAAAGAAGTTCAAAAGTCTTGCGAAATGTGCAGGGACTTAGTACGTTTCATCACTATTTAGTGCTCTGACCTGGTCGATCTGGTCCGCGATCGACCGCAGAATGCGCGCTTCCTGGCCGAGTTTGAGCGTCCCGTAATCCGTCAGACGGATCCAAGATCGGGACCTTCGTCCGTTGTACGTCTTCCTCACGGCGATGATTCCTGCCTCCGCCAAGACGTCCAGATGCCGCCCGAGGTTTCCATCGGTGAGATCGAGTGACGTTCGGAGGAAAGAAAAGTCGACCTCCACGCCACCGCCCAGCAACATCAGGATCGACAGTCGAGTGCGCTGATGAACGACCTCGTCGAGACTCTCCCCTACTGTTCCTTTATCGGACAATTGAAGTGAGCCTTTGGTTCTCATCCAGCATTGACCAGACTGCCGTCGCGATCACAACCACCGCAAATGCGGTCGTAATGTAGGCCGAGACCTGCATTGACCGTGTCGTCTCGACAATTCCGAAAATCTGCCGCACGGCAGCCGCGGAGGTGACCAGCCCAAGCATGAATCCGAACGCCGACATTCCCCAAACGAGCTGACTTCTCTCGCGCCAGCCAAGCCAGAAAAAGCCCACACTAAGCAACGTCAGGGCACCGAAATTCGATGACGCGACAAGCAGTCCGGCGACCGTAGCGGCTAGCGATAACAGGAACAGCGCGCCATACCCGATCCGGTATCCGCGTACGCCGAGCCGCGAGGATCGCATCGCTGTCGCAGCCCAGAGGCCTCCAAAAGTCAGCGGCACCACGAGTGCGATGAAACCGTTCTGACTCGCACTCTCACCGAACATCCACACAAGACCTATGAGCAACGAACCCGACCCGTAGCCAAAGAGATTCGTCGAGTTCACTCGACGCCTGAGTTGAACTGATATCGCGAGGGCTGCGAGTTGATCAGTACCTGCCGATTTCGAATCCTCAGCCTTTGTCATTTCTTTACTCTGCGCCGCAGAGTGTCCTCTGTCAACTACCTGACACTTAGCGGACACGTACGAGATCTAGAGCGCCCCAGGGGTGAGATCGACTGGCATTGACGACATAGGCGGTCGAGCCCCAAGCTCAGTCATGCTTCAATCCAAGTATCTCCGAGTGAGCGCAGTGGCAGCTGTATCCGCGGCAGCGCTTTTCCTGCTGGTGGAGGGCATTGTTGGTGGCGACTGGATCCAGATCTTGTGGAGCACTTTGGTCGTCGTTGGTTGGATCGCCTGGTGGCGCGACGAGAGCAACCCCACATCGGTACGAAATGGCCTTGGGTCACGACCCTGGAAGCTTGGCCGAGTTTGTGCGGGTGCTGCATTAGGCGTCGTCGGGATTGTGCTGCTGATTACTCAAGATGCGCTTTTCATCCGTATCTCCGGCGGTCTCCTCATCGCGTCGTCTGCCTGCTTTGGAGTTGCTCTGTACTACAGATGGCAATCGGGGGAACGAACTCTTGGCCCGCACATCGACTAGCTACCTTTTACTTGAGACCTTGTGGATAGTTGTGCGCTACATCAGGTCATCTCTCATTCGATCGTTACTGGCCGGGGCAGGGCGCCGCTTGCTGTAGGGCGGCCTTGTCATGCGTCCAGTGAACGAGGCTTTGTAAGGGTGCAAGGCCTCACCTGGCCATTCGCTGATATTGAATACGCGGTCGTGTAGATGTGATCGTGACACCACCGCTCCCTCGGACTTGACCACCTGACTGACGCGACCAGGAGACAACGCGGCCGCCTCAGCGATAAGAGCCTGGCTAAGTCCGGAACTGCGAGCGATCTTCATCGCGTCCACAAGTAGCGCTTCGACCTCAACGGATAGTCCACGGAGCGCGTGTAGGAGGCGGGCAAGTTCCTCGACATCCTCAAGGGCCTTCTGTCGATCATCGTCATTCACGAGCATAAGTTTAACGGGCTAATGTTAAGGTTGTCGGTGTGGAAAACGCTGTTGACGGTCTACTTTCAGCGTCTGATTGCCGAACGCGCTGGGTATCCACGCCGAGACCATTAAGGGTTTCGACGTGCGGGATGCCCGGCGAGACTGGCGAGAGGGATCATGATGGACTATCCACCGATCTGGTGGCTCATGCCCGCCTGGCTCATTCCGGACTACATCAGGCAAGGAATTCTCGATAACGCTCCATGCTGGCTTGGTGGGTACTGCCGATAGATGCCGGAGGGGACGTTGAGATGTTGGATCTGGAGTTGTTTGTCGGCCCATCGTTTGCTGCCATGATTCGTGCGGCAGTGGCATGGCTCCAGTTCGTCGGAGATCTCTGACTGATTTGTGCGACTAACGCCTCAAGCGATCGGGAACCCACACGAAGTCGTGCGGTCATGCGTAGAGAGCGAGGCCCGGTAAGGCTGCAGTGCTTCGCCCGGCCATTCACCGACCCCGCCGACGAATCTGCGCTACCAGAGAGTTGTCTGGGTGGGTGTGAGACCTGCGTTTCCGTGTGGTGCTCGTCGCTGCGTCTTCCGGCCGGACGCGCGCGCGATGTCGGCCTCTGGGATTCCGGCTTGTCGGGCCATTTCGATGTCGTGGGTGGGATCGACGCGTGCTGCGGTGGCGATTGCGATTTTGACCAGAAGGTGTCGTCGGAGTCGCTCGCGTCCATCTGCGGACTCTCGTGCACTCCACTGGTTTTTCCATTCGGCGCTGCCGGCCGCCGGCGCGGATTCGACTCGATTGGCGAGGCGTTCGAGCAGCACGTCGAGCGACTCCAGCAGAGCGTCACATGCCTCTGCTACAGCCTCATCTCTGATGCCGTCAACCCGCATGTTCGCAGCGTATCGAATCGACGACGCGGTCGCTGGGAGGCGAACTGCGTGCCGCTACCGCGTTTCGAGGGGCCCGGCATTCAACTATCTGGTTACCCAGCGCGATTCGAATGTCGCTCTCGTCGACGGGGCCTGGCTACACGTCGCGCTGAGGAAGGGAGTTCCTCGCAACGTAGACGGAGATCGATGTACCCAGGGCCCACGGGTGCCCTCCGCGGCTCACTGCGTAGTTTCCTTCAAGACGCCCTGCGCGTTGGCTGACAGGTTGTGCGTGTCCAAGAGTTCGTCCGCGTGGGCCTTCTGATCGTTGTACTTCGCGGCAGTACTGATCTCGAGCAGCATTGTGCGTATCGGAATGTCCTCGACGAGGTACAGCTCCTCGAACACGGACTGGATATGCCAGTACGCGTTTCCCTCGAGGTCGTCGCTGTCGAGGTAGCGCAGGCATTCGTAGACACCTTCGGTGCCGTAGCGCTTGATCAACGCCTCCGCTGCGATTTCCCTCGGGGCGAGATTGGTCGGGAAGCGCAGTCCCTCGGTGAGAATCGCGGTTTGTGCGTTGGTGGCTTCGATGTCCGCCAACGCATTTACGCTCGCCATACCTGCTAACCACGGCACACTGACACGTGCCATGGGGATTCTGGCTGTCACGTTCATACTGATCGCCGGAATCTGTGTGGTAACGACGCCGGTAATCAGCACATGGTTTGGTGACAAGAATTGACTGGATTCCAGGCACCGTGAAACGAGAAACCAGTCGGATGCGTTGGCTGCAAGATCCTTTCAGCTGTGCGCTGCCGGATTTTCGCCTGGCTCGTTCCGCGACATCGAGGGAAATGGATTGGTAACAGCCGTCGGTATTGCGGAGATCGGCGTCGATAGGCGATCCAAAGTGGCGTTCAGCATCGTCACGATTCCGCTGTTATATGCCCAACCTGTCGGTGTTGGATTCCCCGGTGTCTGCCCAAACATTACGGGAGCGTGCATGAGTCGTATCCCACAGTGAGGCAGCGGGAGTGCCGCCGACGCTTCCTCCGGCTACGGGTATGGCTGGAACCGGGCTCAGCCCGAGCCCCAACCAGTAGTCGCGGGTAGCGGTGTTGGCCTGATCCCACTGCGCACTGTCTACAGTGCCGCCGACCCAGCCTCCGGCAATCGCGCCGATCGAGAACGGTGTCTGAGAGGTTTCAAGGAGGGTCGTGGGTAGCCCATCGAGTGCCCAGAAGGCCTCGGTGGTGGTATGTCGGGCAGGTAGAGGGATTTCGGAGGATGGGCACCGGTCTTGATCGCCGCCGATCCCGACCCAGATCAGCCGAGGTGCTTTTCTGCGACGCCACCGGCGTTCGGTGGGGTCGTTGAAACCGCGGATCCAATGTCGGCCTGTGGCATCGGTAATCGGCGTTCCCTGCGGGGCGGTGCGTAACTGGGCGGCACAGTCATAGACGCGCCCGCGGTTGAGTGCTGTGTTGAATTCACTTTCATCGCTGGTCATCGAACCCCCTGTGAGTAGTCATGTTCAATCTAGACCTGCGGCACAACGGCTCTCGCCTATGTCCGACTGGTAGTCGAATTCTATGGGCTAAGGTCTTCTTGCTGGCGCCAGGCAATGGAACTTCCTGAAATGCGAGCGTGTCTACTGTCATGAATCTATAACCGACATACCTTTCACGCTGCGATGTCATGGCGAATGTTGTCGAGAACCTGGGTCAAGGCGGAACTTCCGATGCTGTAGGAGTTGAATCTGCGCACGCATTTGGCGGCGCGGTCCGCAGCCTCGTTGAGCCGATCGCCATCGTGACCCTTGACCCACTTGAACGAGACTTGTCTGCCGGCGGAGGCATTGTGGATTCGTCGTACGACCGATGAGATGTAGCGATCTGTGTGCAGTTCGCCGCACCGATTGCGAGCGTCGAGTTCAGTTGGCGTCAGCCCAATTAGGCCGATCGCATCTCGACTGTCGGTTCGAATCACCAGGTGCTTCTGGGCAAAGGTTTTCAGAGCCAGCTCGATCGCGAGAAGCTCGGCGACGATTGGAGTGTTGGGTGCGTCGGGCTTGTAGGTTGCGTGCAGTTCGGTATCGGTTGCCACACCCATTCCGCAGCCCAATCTGGTCGCCGAGACCGAGCCATCGGTGTAAACGACCAGCGGCCGTCGCATTTCCAGATTTCGTGCCGTACGAGCGTCGAGTTGGCCGGCGGCGTCATAGAGCAGGCGGAGGCGGGAGCCGAGCTGGTCGTAGAGGTTGGTTGCGAAGACCGCCTGTGAGAATGAGGCTGCGCTCTCGATCAGCATGTCGCGGACGTGCCGGTCACTGATGTACACAAGCAGTTCTCGATTCGCGGCGTTCGCGCGTTCGTAGAGGTCAGCGAAGATGTCGAGGACGCTGGCCCGCCAGCTGTCGGAAGCGTTGCTGGATGAGATCGCTTTCTGGGTGAGCGTGTCGCCTGCGTCGGCAAGTATTCCGGTGATGATCTTGTGGTCGACACCGAGTGAGTAGTGCGGGTTCACGACTCGGATTACAGCGGTCAGTGGATTGTTCAGCTGCGGTACGGCACCGCCGGCACGCAATTGCAGGGGCGTAGGGGCATTCATCATCGTTCCAATCTGTGATCTCGTGTTGGTGATGCAATGACGGTACGAAGGGCCCTTCCGCCGTGCGGCACCGCGAATGAAGGCCCGACACCGTGCGGCACGCCGCTGACGGGTGGCAGTTGCGAGCGCAGTGTTTCACCGAACACCGGAACCGGCCTTCCTACAGTGGCAATCACACCAGTGATCACCGCGCTCACGCGGACAACGTAGGGAGCTTCAACAATGGCTGCATCGGTCGCGCGCTACACCGACGACAGCCGCCGACTGTTCATGTCGACGGTGGCGAAAAAGGTCGAGAACGAGGTTTCAGAAGGTGCCTGCGCCGGGCCATGGCTGCTGTCTCTGAACATCAAAGACGCAGTACAGGTCGCACCTGGCCCCAACAACACCGAGAGGCACCTCTGCGGGCTGATCGACCCCAACGATGCACGTGCGGTTGTAGCCGCCGACCCGGACAACCTTCGCTCTCTCGCTAGGGCGATGCGCGAAGCTGCCGACAACGCTGATACTCCAGGACCGATAGTCGATTCGCTATTCGACGTCGCAAAACGGTGGGATACCGCGATGGTACTGCGCTGCTCAGGCGTGCTGCTGGAGTTGCGGGATCCACCCATGAGCACGCAATCGACGGCACCGCGTAGCGATCAGTCGCAGCACACGGAGACTCCGAAGAATCCTGTTCCGCAGCAGAATTCGAGGCCGGCACCTGCGCCGAACATTGCACCCGCACCTGCAATTCCCCCGAAACCTGCTCCTGCAGAAGCGATGACTCCTACGGCTCCCCCTGCAGCGTCATCGACGAAAGCCGTGGCCACCGAAGACCCCTGGGGCTGATCGAACGTGCCACCACGAACACGGGCACGTAGTAAACCTCGAAAGGCCCCGCCTGCGAAACGTATGGAAGTGCCCTCCGTCGCGCGTGGACAGAGGGTCTGGGTTCTCGACGGTGTTCCCTACCGAGCGACACCTCCCGGCGCTCACTACTACCCGGGAATTCGCGCGCATGCCTATGTCGGGGAGACCCTGCCGGAAACATTGCAGGTCTACGCATCCAAGCCGTACAGCTACGCGCGGTGGATCGAGGACGAAATGAACGGTGTGCGAGGGCCGGGCGCGCGGGCCGCCCCGAAGACCCCTACGGCAATGCAGATTTCCGGCGCCAAAGCGATCGCCACCGCGTACAAGAGTGGCTACCGAGGCATACTGCTCGGCGACGATATGGGGTGCGGAAAGACTGGTACGGCAGTGCTTGCCGCCAAGGCGATTTGCCATCTCGGCGGCGGCGACACGATCTTGATCACGGTGGACCGACCGGCGCAGATCACAATCGGTGCCTGGCGTGATGCGATCGCTTCATTCGGTGGAGATGGCGGCTTTCGCTGGTTGATCATGTCGCCTGACCAGCTGAAGAAACTCCTTGGAAAGAATGGACAGCCGAAGCATGTATTCGCCGTCGTGATCAACGACGAGGCACAGCAATTCCGACACATCACAACTCAACGCACGCAGTACATGCGGCGGATCAACAAACTCTCTTCACCACCACAACAGGCCCCATTTGTACTGTCGGTGACAGCCACACCCGGACACCACCCGGGCGAATACACCTATCTGTCGTCGCTGCTCGCTCAGATCCACGGGGAGCGCCCACAGCAGTGGGCCGACCTCGGCGCCAGGCTCGCCGAAATGGGTGTGCCGCTCGAACCGGGTTGGGAGAAAGGTAAGTGGCAGTGGACCGCTGACGCGAAGGAATCCACGACGACACAGAATCAGGCGGTGACGAGGGTCCGCCGCTGGATGGAGAACACGAACCCACCAGTGCTGCTGCACCGCGATGCACCTTGGGGGGCCCGCTCCCCTTGACGGGCTCCCTGTGGAATTCACACCTGCGCAATGGGCGTCATACCACCAGGATTGGGGAGAGTTTCGTGCCGAGATGCGACTTGCTCGTACCGGTCAGGACACGGCCCGCGGTCGCGCCGCGTTGATGCGGTTTCGGCAGAAGGCGAGCCTGCTACGGGCACCCCAGACTGCGGAGTTGGTGGCTGCGACAGTGGAACGCGGATATCAGGTGCTCGTGGCTGTCGAACTCACCACTACTGCTGCTGCTCCTGTTGCCGATCTCCTCGAGGAACAAGGGCTGGGTGTTTCTCGCATCTTTGGTGGTGGAGATCTCGAGACTGAGCGGATGTCGTTCCAGGTGGGTCGCAACCCTGTCGTGGTTTTCAACACCACTTCGGCAATTAATCTGCAAGCCCGGGAAATGTTTGCGGATGGGACGCGAGCGAGCGCGACTCCGAGGATTGGGTTCTTTCATCAGCCGCGGTATTCCGGGATCGCAGCGCGCCAGACAATCGGTCGAGCACACCGTGACGGGCAAGTTTGCCCGTGGTCTGTCATCTATTCAGCCGACACCGTCGAAGAGGATGCGGCCCGTACGATGATCAACAGATTGGTAGTGACATCGACGAGTGTGAATGGCGATACCAGCGCACTGGGGGCCATTTCGAAGCTGTTCGGAGCGGACTGGCTACCTGACAGTTTTTTCGAATAGCGAACAAATTGCCATCATGTGGTCGGTTTTTTCCAGGTACGTTGTCGATTGACGACTTACATGCTTATCATGAAGCTGCCTCCCTTTTGGGGAGGCCGAAAATCGCGAGTGCGGTACCGGGACGTTTATTCGGGCGTCTTTCAACGGTTGCCCTCGCGTCGCGTCCCCTGATGGATGTGGAGCATCTCCGATAGGCGTGATGGCCCGCAATAGCGGGCCATTCGCATATCTGCACCATGCCGCGAACCTCGGAGCACCGGAACCGGCCAGGCAACAATGATGCGGATACCTCGTCGGAAGGACTACGCGTCATGTGTAAGGCCAAGCCGGGCCGCCGCTGCCCCAAGTGCCGCGGCGCAGCCGTGACAGCGCAACGTAGCGCGCTTGCCCGTGCCCAAGCCAGATATGCGGCGGCTACGAACAAATCCGCTGCGGACCAGGACGCTCTGGGATCAGAGGTCCGGTCCTCCGCGCGGGAGCTAATCATGAGGCAAACCGAGCTCGATTCGACGGACGAGGTCCGAGCTCAGTTGGAATCGGAGATCAACAGACGTGTCGAAGCAGATCCGAAAGATCCAGAACTGGCAAAGCTGTCGAAGAGGCTCATCGAAGGCAGGCTGATGGACGAGTACCGGCGAGAACAAGTCGCAGCCATGCCGGCCCGGCCAACTCACCCCGCGGCAGTCGAGGCGTACCGAGAACTCGGAGACGCTCGATACGACATGGCCAGGGCGAAGGTGAGAATGGACATCAACGGCGACAACCCTGCTGAATGGAACCACTGGTCCCGTGAGCACTTCAAGTGCGCTGAGGCTGCCAATACTGCCGCCGCACGCATGCACGTGATCGAAGCAGCCCAAGATGGTAGGGCGTGGCAGGCACTGTCGAACGGGGACCGCATTGCGGTGCGTCAGGAACTTGCAGAGGGCAGATCCTTCACTACGCCAGCTGCGCCTCGGCCTATCGACGAGATCCTTCACGACTACGCAGACCGGTCCGAAGGATACGAGCCGCTCCCTGATCCGCTCGACTACGCCGCTCACGCACCGTTCGCCGGCTTTATTGGGCCCGTCCGGAAGCCACCCGTCACGCAAACTGCGACCAAGGGACCAGCGACTGAGGAAACTGCGACCAAGCGAACAGCGAAGGAAACTGCGCCCAAGCGGACAGCGAACAAGCGGACAGCGACCGAGCAGAAACGCCGCAGAAGCGAACGTAGCCGTGACGCTCGACGCATGCTCGCATCGATCCGATCGACGTCCGGCAAAATCAACCCGGATAGATTGGCAACCAAAGCCGGGGTAAACCCGTCCGGAGGATCTGGCCAACACGCGGACTCTCTCGACTGCACCGGGATGCTTTTGCTGTTAGAACTGCTACCGACCAAGTGAAGGAGCTCCACCCGTGGCCATGTCCAGAACCTCCCTGACCGTCGCACTCCTCGGTGTGACGGCCGTGGTCCTGTCCGCCTGCGGTGGAAGCACCGAAGAAACCCCCGGTGGTAGTGGAACCTCGTCGGCCGGAGGTGCGAGTCAGTCGAATGCCGGCACACCGAGCCTTCCTGCACCGCTTGCAGACTTTGCAGCTCTCGCGACGACAGCAAGCAAAGACGCCTGCAGCAGCGACATCACCGACCCGGTTACCGAGATCATCAGATATCAGTACGAGAAGGCAGGCAACGACGTCAGTTCACTGAAGGTCGAGACCAGCAAGGGGATTGGCCCCGGGAACTTGAACAGCTGCACGTTCAGTCTCTCCGGAAGCTCGACGTGGAATGTGCCCACGGTATCGGTCGCAGTACTTCCTGCGGCTGAGAACCCGCTGTCCACCACTGTTGACGACCTCGGGCGGCTTGCACCGATCGAGCCAGCGCCGGCCGGCCTTGACATTCAAAGGCCTTGTAACGACAGCGATGTACTGAACCCGGCCGCACCCTGCAGTCCTACCCGCATCGCCTATGACCAGGCCGGACTGATCACGGAAGAGGTCATTGCGGCGACTGGCAAGACGTTCCTCGACCCGTCGACGACCGTCGGTAAAGCACCCGACTCCGGATATCGCAAAGTCAACGCCACGACCGGCAGCACGAAAGACCAAATCAACGCGACGAGAGTGGTCGGAGACGACTGGCTGTTGTACGCCCGGATCGCCCCGAGTCAGTTGAACAATCAGGCCCCGGCACTCGACGCGTACTTTGTCAGCACGGACATCACCGGCGGCGGCGACCCCGACAGCAGTAGCGGCCCCGCCGCAGATCTCACAATGGCGATCAGTGACTACTTCCGCGCCGGAACTTCGACGTTGCCGAAGGGCAGCGTCAGCTAGCCCACCCCGGGGCGTAACGGAAAGGAACTGCCATGCAGGTAGTACTCGGGTTCATTGCATTGGCGATGACCGTATGGCTGATCCGCCGCGTCTGGAACTCAGGAGCTGCACGATCCCTGATGTACCTCGCCGGAGCGCTCGCACCGCTGGCTCTTACTTATTTCGGCTGGAGCGACCAGCACGGGGGCATGTGGGTGGCATGGCCGTTCTACGCGGTCGGCGTCGCCGTTCTCGCACGCCAGTTGGAACTGCTGTCCAGACGGCTACCTGCGCACCGCCCCAAACCCGAAATCGCGACATGGGCGACATCGAATGCTGGATCAGCCGCGGCTTACTTGGGCGGCAGCAGATAGTCGACAACCACCGCCAAGTCCGCGATGAACTCTGCCGGCCTACCCAGCGTCGGCAACGACCGCAGGTAACTTGCGATATGAGGGCCCGCAACGATCTGCACTTGCGTTTGGAATCCGCCGTCAGTGGCGACGTCCATCGGCCCGCTGGCAGAGTTCATCGTCGCGCCATGAACGGCGAGCACAGTCGGAGTAACCAATCGATCTGGCGGCATCGCCAGTAGATCGTCGATGCACGCAGCTTCGAACACCGACGATTCGGCGATGAACGTCGCGTCCCGCCCGTTCAGAGTCCAGCTGTGCTCACCTGTTGCTGCGCCGAACAGTTCGTCGATCTGCCGGCGCTCCGGAGTGTGGCCGACATCGCCGCTGTAGGTCAGGACACCATTGCGGTGCTTCGAATCCACTACGAGAACCCCTGGGGGGCCAATTACCACGTGATCTACGTCAGCGTTGGTTCCTGGGAGCGAGCGCGAATGTAGGACGGTCCATTCCGGGCCGAGACGGGCGAGTTCGGCGGCCGTCTGTTGCTCTGCGCTGATCCCGGCCTGCAAGTTGTGCGCATCCATAGAGGGTGGCTCGACGAACCCGATCAGATTCCGCGCCAAGTTGCTTCCAGGATTCATCGGGATCCCAGATCGCTTCGATGCCCGCCGCGCAGCTATCACCGTCCCCACGTCGATGCTGAGAGCGGCGGCAGCACCAGTACCAACCAAAGCCAAACTGATCGCGGCGGCATGTCCGAGTCCGCCAGCCAGGGCAACGCACACCGGAACACACCACTGTGCGGCGACGACAGAGGGCGTGCGAGGAAACCGCAACCTACGTGACGTGCCGACGATCCACGTTGCCACCGCGATAGCACCGACCGCGACGAGCTGTCCGACACCGATCCCGAAATGAACCCCCACTGCCACGGTGGTGCCTGCCGCTGCGACCATCGACGCCACCATGACGGCGGCTCCGTACAAAGACACCGCGTAGTTCAACCCGGCGGCGCCGAGGACCGCGACGGTCAGAATCCACGCTCCGACCTCAGCGTCGGCGACGAAACCTGTGATCACGGCAGCGGCACCGCACAGACCCAACACAATCGCCGAGACGCGAATTGCGCTGCGGTTACGGCGGTATCGTTGTTGTTCCCGCTCGATTCCGCGCAGGCTTCGTGCAGCGGACTCGACAGGATCGCTTTTCGTCGACCCAGTGCGGTCAAGCGCGCGTCTGCTGATACTCATGCGGACCACGCTAAACCGTCGAGTTCCGTATCTCCCCACGGTTCCATCGTCTTCCAAGCGTGAGGCGCAGCAGTCGCCACGATCAGTGGCTCCGACTCGAGCATCGACCAGCCCATGGAGTCGCATGAAAACCATTGTCCGTCGATCTTGACGACGTCCCCTACTGACAGCGACCGCAGGCCGTGGATCTTCCGGTACGCCACGGCGGCTTTGGAAGTCTCTCCGACGTTGAATTCGTCGAACAACAAGCCGAGAGCTTGGATAGCCGTTATGCCCGTGGGGATCTCGGCATTGAACACGACAACCATCGGCTGCCCCGGCTGGTAGCCGAAGAACCCGAGGTGGCGACCTTCCTGGTCGACCGCAGCGTTGTGCAGGATGGACGCGATTCGAGTGCTCATGGTGGATCCTTCCGATCACGGGGCGAGCTGACATCCATCACGGTATGAAAGGCTCAATCCCAGTGCGGCACGGCTTGTTCGCCGATCCGTCACCGCTGCAAGGTCTGCGCCACTCTCCAACCATCGGGAGTGTTTTCCAGCGAAACGACCAGATAGATCGGTGCCAGTTTCTGCGTGCTGTATTGAGTACGTGTGGTCTGTTGCACCGTCACATATCGCAACGCGAAAGTGTCGTCCGGGGGCCTCTGCTGAGGTATGACCTGCGCTTGCGCCGATACGAGAGTATTGCTGTCCGCCCAACGATCCCAGGTGCGGCCAGGGCCCGTCGGTGGGTCGTAATTGTATGCGCCGGCGGCCATCTTCTCGTTGAGCAGTGGGGCAGCGCGGAGCATGGCGGCATTCTGGTTGAGATCCACCCGAGGCAGATACGTGTACATGGCCGCGATCGCGGCCTCCGCGACGGCATCAGGATCGTGAACGTCGATCATCGTGATGTCGATAGGCGACAGCGACCGGGGCAACTCCTCTGTGGGTGTGGCAGCCACGGTTGTTGTTGTGGTCTCATCTGGATCTGAAGTGCTCCCGTTGCTGCATCCCCCGAGAATCGGAAACATCAGAATCAGCGCTGCTGCCGAAGCGACGCGTAGTCGGTTTCTCATCCGTACCTCCGAATGTTTTCTGCTTTCGACAGGTCGAAGTTGTTGATGGACACGCTCTGTCCGAAGGTGGGTGCCTCGATGACTTTGCCGTCACCGACCCAGATCGCGACGTGGCCGGTTCCGTTGGAAAACACAGCGTCGCCAGGCTGAATGTCCTTGACGTCGATTGTCTTTCCTTGTGACAGCTGCGCCCAGGTGTTTCCCGTTGCCGTCGCTTTGCCGTTCGATGCCCGTGCGGTGGCGAACTCGACGAGTCCGGAGCAGTCGAACCCTGGCGTGCCCGGGTTCTCGGGATGTGAAATACCCATTGTCGGACCATTCGGGTCGCCACCACCCCACACATAGGGCTTTCCCATCTGGGTCATGGCGGCTTCAACGACGCCGCGGCCGAATTGGGAACCACCAGTGAAGTTGACCAACTGCACTTCGGAAGTTGGGGCAGTACCAGCTTGCGAGTACTTCTCGTACTTGGCGCGCACGCTTGGTACATACGCCTGGGTCTGCCCGTAGGGGGGCACTCCCCCGTATTGCATAACTGCGCCCTCACCCGCGTTGTATCCAGCGGCTGCCAAGTCGAGCAGGTCACCGCGGATCTCACCGCTGGCGATCTTCGGTTTCAAGAGGTCCGCGATGTAGCACAGGTAGTGCCCCGCAGAGAGAATCGAGTCGTACGCGTTGAATGGGTCCGGCGCATTGGGGGCTTCTTTCTTACCGTTCCGATCCAGGCCTGAGTCTTTCCCCATTGACGTCCATGTGTCCGGCATGAACTGGGTCATGCCCTGAGCGCCACCGGAATTGACGCCGTCCCCACCGCTGGTGACCAGCGGATTCCATCCGGATTCCTGCTCGATGATCGCCGCGATGAAGGCTGGCGGTATATCAGCACAGATCGATCCGGCTTCGGTGATGATCTGGACGTACTCGGGTGGCACCAGACCAGGTGCCAACCCCATGTTGACGACACCTGACGCACAATTTGGGTTCGTTGTGGCCGAGGTAAGCCGGGAAGTCGCTCCGGACTGTGCGTCAGCGCTGGTCCACAGGGCAGCAACGGTGTCGACAGCGGCCTGTTCCCACGACACGAACTGATCACGCAGACTTGCCCGTTCGGGCATGACACCGATGATCACGTCAGCGATCGGTTGAGTTGCCCAATCCGGATGGGCTTCGCCGTAAGTCTTCAACTTCCCGAAGAACTGCTTGGCCGCGTACTTCGGATTGATCAGATTGTCGATTTTCGAATCGCCAAGCGGGCGTTCGGCAAAAACGCCGACCGGTTCGTTGCCGTCGCGAGGTTGCGATATGAGATTCGTGGATTGGCCACTGAGCGCTGTGGCGATAACCGCGGCACGGCCGGCGGGGTCCAATCCTGATTCGCGTGCCGACGAGATCAGCGCGGCTACGTTGGCCTGTTGTTCGGTGTTGAGTGTTTGTTCCTGTTGTGCGCCGCCGTCCAAGGGGTACGGCCGCATCGCGGCGAGATCAGCTTCCGAAGCTTTCGAATCGGGGGCCCCGGTTGACGGCTGGGATTCGGACGGGGGTGGGGCGTTTGGTTGCGCGCTGGCGCCGTCCTGGAACTTCTTCAACCACGGCATCGGGTCGACACCTTGTCCGGCCATCCACCCACCCGGGTACATACCCAAGTGGAGGTGAGCGCCTGTGCTCCACCCTGCGCTGCCGACGTCCCCGATGTGCTGCCCTGCGGTGACATGATCGCCTGGTTTGACGAAAACATGCCCGTCGTACATGTGCCCATAGAGCGAGTCGACGATCTGACCACCGACGTTGTGGCGGATCACGATCCAGTTTCCGTACCCGCTCGCAGGTCCGGCCTCGCGGACCTCGCCATCACCGACCGAGTAGATCGGGGCACCCTCGATACCCGGTGCTGCCAGATCGGCTCCGTCGTGACTGTTTGTGCCGACCCCGATTTCGCGATATCCGAACGGACTCGAGACGACCATGTTCTTTTCGTCGAGTGGCAACCCGAGGACACCGGCCGCTCCCCCGGGCCCGCCTTGGGTGACCCGAGGAACTGAGAAATCGGTGCATGACCCGTTCTGCGCTGTGCCAGCGGCACCCATCGCTGCGGTGGTACCGCTCAGCAGTCCGAGGAACGACATGGAGACGATGAAGGTCAGAATCATCCACATCGAAATCAGCGCGACGGCGCCTCCACCGAACAGAACCAGTCGCTGCGTCTTCTTCTGTCGTTCCGCTTTGCTGTCCGTCGGTTTCGGGATGATCCGATACAGGAACGAGGCAGTGCCGCCTGTCGATGCTGCGAGGGCGGTCTCCACTGAGCGGTTGACCGCTTTGCCTGCAGTGTCTTTCGCTTTGCCAGCGGCGGCCTTCATCGACCCGGCGGGTCCATTGGGCTGTTCACGTTCTCCCTGACGGCCACGTCGCGGAGTGCTACCGCCGCGGCCAGCGGGTGTGGCAGTGTTTCCTCGTTGACCGGCGGGCCCGATCGGTGGTGATCCTGCAGATCCTGGTCGCCGGGCGCTGTTCGACGGTGACGGTGTTGCCGCGTTAGGTGGTGGCGGTGTTCTGCCGGCGGCTCGCTTCTGTGCCCCTGGTGCTGCACGGTCCCCGGTGGTGTTCCCCCCGACTCCGCGCGGGTTGCCTCCGGTTCCACCTGTTCTACGGCCGGCCGCACCTGCCGCCTTTTTTCCTCCGATTTTCCGTGCTCCGCCGGAGGACGGGATCTTCCGGATTCCTCCGTTGTCCGCCACTTACCTGCCCTCGCCAACAGTGGCAGCGGCCGGCGGAGAATCGGACCGGATCTCGACGGCACCTGTCACTTTCGGTTTTCCTGAACGCGACAGGTCCATGTGCACGTCGTAGGTGAGGATCTGTTCCTCTCTTTGGTCAACGCGCTGATCCATCCCGAGAATCAAGCGGCTGATCGTCACCCTTGTGACCGCAGACTTTCCATCCGGACTGATCGAGGTGCTGTCGACGCGCTCGACTCGAGAATCGAACGCCTTACGCTTCTCATTCCATGTCCAGGACCACATCTGGTTCACCGACGTCTGCATCTGTCCCAGAAATTCTGGCGATGCTGTTTCTTGCCAGCGTGCGAACCAGTCATCAGCAGGTTCGAAGTCCCAGGGAACGAACGTGGTCCACCCGACGATGAAACGTTGCGCAGTCGCTTCCGCCGCTTCGACGGAGTTCCCACGGATAGCTGTCGGTGGTGCGTACGGCGGCTCATACTCGTGCGGCGCCGATGGCTCAGCGCTTGTGGTGAAGCCAGGAATTGTTGCGGTGGTCGATGCGGACGACTCCGGGTGGTCCGCAGCTTGGCCGCCGCACGCTGTAAGGAACGCGCCCATGCACGCAATCGCGGCCGCGCGTCTGACGCTACTCATTGGCGTCCCCGTCGTCGGGTGACGCTGAATGCCCCGCGAACGCCACCTGCTGTCAGAGTCAGGACCAGCCATCCAGCTGCTGCCAATGCGACGATGTAGCTCGCGTGCTGCGCGATATCGGAGGAGAATGTCCACGCGGGTGCAATGCCAGCGATCAACGCCAACACGACTACGCGTGTAGGGCGACTTCTCCAAAATGTTTGCGCAGCAACCACGATGCCGCCAGGCGCAGCGGACAGCCAAGTCGCGATCGTCGCTGTAAGCAACTGACCGTACTGACCCCACGTCAGTGTTTTCTCTGGGCTCTTCGGCCTATCGTTCATTCGTACGCACCTCCGATAGCCCTCATTCTGGCGGTCGCGGTTCCGGTGACCTCCCTGCATGCCCGCCACCGCGCGATGGGACCGCTGTGGCAGCGGTTTTCATCCATCTACAAAGCGCCGCCCAGGAGCGCGGCGAGCACGACGACAATCACGACCAGGCCTATGACCATCGGTAACCACCGACTGCTGGGCACGCCGGCTATCGGGGGGAGATTCTGAACGAGTCCACGCAGGTTCATGGGATCGGATGCCCGGGCGTACTTGCTGCGAGTGTCGTCGTTCTCCTCGTCCTCTTCGGTCTGATGTTCTGCGTCCAAGGGCTCAGGTGCGTCCTGCCCGGCGACAGCGAGAACAAAGCCAGGCGGAAGGTCTGCCTCGATAGCGGCGCGTTGCGCCTGCAATACCTCTCGGGCTTGATCCGAGAGCTCCACGAGGGCAGCAGGATCGAGCGCGAGCACGACACGGCTGAGGGCGGTGCCGTCGTCGAAAGTCACCTGCAGTTCAGCCTCACGCGGATCGCTCTCGTCGTAGAAGATGCCGAAGTTCGTTCCGGCTACGGTCAACCCCTCTCGCCGGGTCTGCAGTGCAGCCATACGGGCATGCAGTTCGGTATCTGCGGGTATCGCGCCGTTACCGGGTAGCCGTGAGTCATCAGGGTTGTATTCGTTCATCGCTGCCTACTCTCAGTCGTTCCGGTTTCGAGCGCCGAGCATTGCTTCCCGGTATCCGGCCATGGCCTGCTCATGTGCTTGTCTGGTTTGTGCGCTTCGGACTGCTCTCGCACGAGCCCTGGACCCGGCACCTGCCAGGTTTCCGTCGCTCTGCTGAAGCCATCGATCTCTGGTCGCCGATGGGATTTGTCCGCCGTAGGTTCGCAGTGCCACACCACGGCCCGCATCGACGATGCGTCCGCCGGCTGTTCGCACGCCGCCCACGACTTGTCCGCCCAGCTGCTCGGCACCCGCGACGAGCGGGTTGTTTCGGACTGCAGCACCAGTGGCGGCCGCAGCGCGTCCAGCGCCACGTTTGACGCCTTGGACGACAGGCCGTGACAAGAATTCCGCTGCCTGCGCGGCCGCAGCAGCCTTCCCACCGCCGGGCTTCGTAGCGCTCCCCGACTGGCCTGAGCCTGACGGAGACGTTTTACCGGGGCCGGAAGCATTCGGCCTCGACGGGGACGGTCGATTGGGGCGACGCTGTGCGCGAGCAGGGCTCGCAGTCTCGTCTGTCTCGCCCTCCGCTTGCTTTCCACGTCCCGAACCGCCGCGTCGGCGAGCGGCCGCGGACATCACCGCTGCGGTGCTCAACGCTCCGAGAGCCGCACCTTGGACAGTCGAGGCAGCACCGACTTGTGCAGCACCTTCTGGCCGGGCCGCGGCTTCGATCTTCTTCATCGCAACCCACATGCACACCAGAACGGCGACGCTCCACAGCAGCTTGAAACCTGTAGCGACGCTAGAGGTGAACATGATTCCGAGCATGAACACCATCAACGTGCACAGAACGGAATAGACGGTGGCCATCAGCAGTGCGTAGACGATGTCGTCTATCCAGTTCTTCATCATTTTCGACTTGCCCGGGAACGCCGCCCACACGAGTCTCATCGGCCCGAGGATGAACGCCACCAGCAACATCACGTGCCACCAGAGGGCAATCAAGGACATCGCTGCGATTCCGATGGAAGCGATCACGGTCCCGAAGAGAGCCGAGATGGCTTTCGCGACGTGCGGCATAGTGCCGCTGCCGGAGAACGCTGACAACGCCGCAGCCGCCTCGTCTGGGGTGAGATTCGACTTCCCAACGGGATCGTTGCCGTCAGACCCCGATATCTTGTTCAGGCTCGCGGCTACGGCGTAGGTCGGATCGCAACTGCTGAGGGCTTCGAAGCTGTCATCGCCGTCAAGGCAATCGGCCCGGGCCCGGTCGATCGACGGGCCGCCGGTCTGGGCCAGCAGATAGGACCGCATGTCGTTGCAGCCGCGGTAGTTGTTGTAGCAGGGCAACCCGTCTTCGTCGCCGCTGCGGCTGATGGCCCCTTCACGGGCGATGGGATTGCCGAAGCGGTTCGGCTCGGCAGGGGGAGTGATCGGTTCCTCGCCGGCCTTGCCGAATTGTCCTACGGCCCACGGCTGGTAAACCAATGTTTCTGCGAGAACGCAGGAGGTGAATCGGTGACCAGGGTCGGTTGCTTGCGCGCCCGGAAGTGCTTGCGGTGCCTGGCACATCAGACCCTGTGCCTGCTGGTCCAATGTCCCGAACACGGTGTTGGCGATTGCGCTGCTGAGCGTTCCTCCGATGTGGTCTCCGAGAGAGGCGATCATGTAGAAGCCGTTGCCGTCCGGTTTGGCCCAGGAAGCTACCGCAACACCGCCGTACATGACCCCCGCGACCATCGCCACCATTGCTGTCAGGCCCGCGTCTTGGATCCCCTGGCGCACCCCGCCTGCACTCGCTGCCCGTACTGCCATGGAAATGGCGGCGATGAGAATCATCACGCCCGCCATAGGGATGAAAAAGTAGTTGTATAGATTAGAGACAACGGGTGAAACATTCTGGTACACACCCTGAATCGGGTTCTTCGCCTGCGCATATTCTTTCAAGGCGATAGTCGCCTGCAGGATGTACACGTTCCCCTGCATGATCAGATTCCCGACCATCGTGGAGATCCAGGGCATCATCGCGCACGATTCTTCGCCTTCGGCGTTCAACTGCCAGTTGACCCACTTGACGCCTCGAAGCCCAGAGATCTCGTAGAGCGTGTACGAATCCATCGAATGATCGGTGGCCGTTGCAGCACGGGTGAATTGCGTTGCGTCCTTGGCGAAGTCTGGAACCTCCCGATTCCGGTTCTCGACCTTGCCGAGGTTGCGGTTCGACAAGAACCCTTCTGGACCCGTCCCGATGCCTTGCCCGCCGAGGTCAGGGCGCGTGATCGAGCACACCACGTCAGACATAGCGCCGGATGCGGCGCCACCGATTTTGTCCGAGACCCAACTGATCGGGCTGGCTTCAGCTGGAATCGGATTCGCAACAGCGATGGATCCGAAAAGAACGACCGAGATCAAGCCGTACGCCGTCGCACGGGCCATCCGAGTGACCCACCGGCGGCCCCCTGTGCGCTGTGGCCTTACCCGGGTGCCCTTCCTGTCGCGCCAGAGAACGATCGCGAGAGCTCCGAATGTGCCGACCAGAAAGCCAATTCCAGAAACTGTCGTGCTCGGCCACACCACAGACAGAGGGAAGGTCGCCATCAAGGTGCCGTGCGCTACTGCGACGGTCCATCCGCGGTGCACACCCGGGGAGTGCAACACATACGTAACGGCGAGAACCGCCAGCAAGCTGATCGGGTAAAGGACGAGGAAATCGGTATGCACCATCGCGTACACCGGGCCCACTGCCGCAGCCAGCGACCCGATCAACCCGATCCATGTCAGGGTCGACAACAAAGCGCCGGTCGCCTGGGGTAACCGCCTGGCGCCGTACCAGATTCCTACAGCGCTGCCGCCGACGATGGCGAACGCGACCAATCCTCGTATGCCTGCGATCGAGAGCAGTCCAGCCACGGTGAACAGCGTCGCCAACGCGCCGACCACCCATTTTTCCAGTATTCGGCCGTATCGCGCGAAAAATGGATAGACCGCTGCCGGTGCCTGTGCCACCGTACTCAACGTCACCATGGGTGATCCTGTCGCTCGTCGATCATGATTAGTTGCTCAGGAGTTCAGCGAAATCGTCGAACTCATAGCTGTGGTGGTCGTCGACGTCGGCGACGGCGATCGCCTTTGTACTGACACCGCTCCGGACGTGGTCGCGGGCAAGCGGGTTGATGGACCAGTCCATCGCGTCCGCCGAGATCGGAGTCGACTGCGCGTGGGCTGAGATAGTCGCGTTCGTCTCGGATGCGTTCGCGATTTCGACGAGCATCTGGTCGACCTGAACGACGCTCACCCGATTGTCGACGTCACGCATCACACACACGCCGTTACCCAGGTCGCCGCCCTTGGTGAAGGGCAGCAACCTTTTAGCCAGGGCGTCCCACTCCCCCTCGTTTGAATCCGAACGCTCTCGCAACAGCGCCAACGCCGACTTGGCCTCCGCGGTGCCCTTCTGCATGAACACGAACACTGTTGAAAACTGATTTTGATCAGTCTCTGCGGCGTCGGTCATCGCCTGCTCGATCATCTGAATGTCTTTGGCCTGCTGGGAGATGAACACGACGACAAAGTTCAGTGACCGGCCCTGGCGCAGAGCCCTCGAGATCAGTTCGCGTCCAGCCTGAATCGACGTCACGATGTATGCCTCGTCGATAAACAGAGCCCGAGGTCGACGCCCCCGCCGCTTGGAATGCGGACTGACCGATTCCGTTACGTCACCGAAGAAATTGTTGATCCGGTGCAAGGCTGTGAAAATGGCTGCTGCAGCCTCACGTTCAGTATCGCTCCACTCCGCAGCAGGCTTTTTCGGGTCGGGCGGTGTGAACCGGAAAAGTGTGATGACAGTGCGACGTTTCTTGATGCTTCGGAAGCCAACAGACCTGTCTGCCTGGCCGAACAGCAGACGCGAGTAGGGATTTACGGAGGCACCTTCCAGCCGCGACTTCAACCCTTGGAGGCGTGACAACTCGTGTTTCGCCGGCAGCCGTGACGACCAGTCCGTATTGCCTTCGCCAGCGGCCTCGGAAAGGGTCTCAATTTCTTCGTATAGCGACGCCGACAGTTCCGTCAAGGTCGGAATGTAGCTCTCTCCGCTGCTCTCAGCACTGCGGTAGTGCTCCTTCATCGCATAGAAGCCCTGCTCCAAGCGATCCCGATCCGAACGGTCAGGAATCAGCAACTCGAGCTGCGCACGGGCCAGCGCTTCACCGTCCTCGTAGGTGTCGGTCAAGGCCCACGCGCACAGCATTCCTCGCGGGCCGCCGAAGAGGTCGACAATGTCAGTTTCGTCCCAGAACTCTCGGTTGATCGGCTGAAACTTCGACTCAGGAGTGCCGAGAGTGCCGGCGCGGGCGTGGTTGGCGAAGTCGGGGTCGAGAACTTGCGGACCGAACGAGATGTAGTAGCAGAATCTTTCGATGTCATTCTTCGGGTCGGCGGCCACCACCTGAGTGCCTGACTCTGACATCCAGAAGAACAACATCAGCGCGAGGGCAGATTTGCCGCCACCGGATGCGCCGATGATGCCGATTCCCGCTCCGTTGTTACGTGCGACCTGCACGTGGGGATCGAAGTGCACGACTGCGCCGTTCTCCATGCAGTACCCGATGGCGACGCCGCGCCACCCAAGTACCTGACCGTTGCGGCTCACTTCCACTGCGTCCCCGACGCTTGGTGACGAGTCGAGCCTGGCCAGTGCAAGCGCTTCGAGGTTCGTCCACCGGGTACCGAGGTCGTATCCGAGCGTGTCGTCGCAAAGGTTGACCTTGCCGACGTAGGTCGGATCAGGGTCACCCGGGATCTGCTCGCGCAGAAGCGCATGCTGGATGTTGAGCGGGACGTGCAGGGTGAAGTCGGTGAATGCTGCTTGCACGTCCTGGACGGCTTTGGTGAGTTCCTTTCGGGAGGGGCACGAGATGGTCAGTCGTAATTGCCCGATCATCGCGGGTGTGGGTTCGATGTCTAGTTCGCGTTCGAGGTCCAAGGCGTCGCCAAGCACCTCGGAGAATTTGGCGTCGTCGATTTTGCCTGCGCCACCGCGGTCTGTCGCTTCATCTTTGATGAGTCCGATACGACGTTTCGCAAGCTTCTTCCAGGCCTCTGATGTCATGAGCTTGTAGCGCCAGCTCACCTCGACCTGAAATGGCATCGCACGCAGCGCACGTCCCCATGCGCGGTGATAGTGGAACGGCAGGACGGAGTCGCCATCGGCGATGACTAGGGTCGTCGTGTAACTCTTCCGAGGCTCGTCCGTTTCAGGGAAGGGCTCTGTGATTTCAACGCAGTCCGTCAGATTGTGCGCGTCGAAATCGACGATCTGATCGAAATATCCTGCACGCCAAGGTCGTGTGGACTGATAGTCGCGATCAGTCGGTGGTTGAAAATGTCCGTAGAGGGGTTTACGAGTGAGCCAAACCAGATCAGCTCGCGTGACCAATTCGGCACCGGACGCAGACAGCCGTCCCAACAACGTGTCGACAGCGTCACGAAATGGGTCAAGATCACTTGACCGGAAGTGCTCTTCGGCGACGTGGTCTGCCTTCCCAAGGATCAGCGTCATCGGATCAGACATGCTCGGGCCTGAGAAAGTTCCCAGCCGAATCATCAGGACCCGCCGTGGTTCTGGTGTGGTCTCGGAGATGTGGGGGGCCACTTTTTTGGTCGTCAACGTCTGAAACATTTTCGACGGATCCCACATCGCTCGATCGAGTTCGTCTTCCCAACGGGAGGTGTCGACGGGCTGATAGCGGACCAATTCGTGGCAGATCAGTGATGCGTCGCGGCCTTGTTCAGCTTCGACCCACATGAGGAGTTGCTTGTAGAAATCGGTGGATCGGTCGAATGCGAATTCCTGCTGAGTGCCTGAGGTGAAGTCGTCACTGTTTCCAGGGAGAATCACCCCTGTCCACATGCCGTCACCGATCAGGAACAAGCCGTCCTCTGCGTAACGCACACCGAGACGCTGGCGATCGGTACCCCGTTTGGGGGCCTTCGACTTTTTGCCGCCCTTGTTGGTGAGCCATCGATTCGCGACCCAATAGCTGAGGCCTGCGAGGCAGACTCCGACCAACGCCATGATGATGAGGATCTTCATGGTCGCGTCTCCTGACCGTAGTTTGTTGAACTTGATGTTTCGAGTAATTGATCGAAGGTGACTCGCGCTTTCCGCTTCGGGAAGAAATCGCCGGTACCAACGGGTTTCGGGTCATAGACCGGCCGTTGCAGGGGTGTGTCGAGATTGACCCGCGCCCATTCAGGACGCCAGATGACCGCGGTCCACTCCAACTTTCCGGGGTTCTTATTCGATGTGCCGCCTGAAATCAGGTCGGGATTCTTGAAGATCCTCGCCCAAGACAGCCGAACGAACTGGAAAGGCGATTCGTGGCTACTCCCCCACTTCCATTGGGACAATACATAAGTCGCGGCGAAGACGACCAACGCTCCGACAACAACAGTGAGAAATGTCTTTCCGATAGCGAATCCGATCGGCAGCAAAATGACGCCTGCCACCGCTGCCGCCGACACCGACACCGCTGCAAGCTGCCCGTCGACACCGCCGATCGACGCAAGGGAAATATCTTTACCTAACTGCCACATGCGGTTTCGGTGATTCATCACATGTGTGCGGTCAAGCGCCTCCCGCCCTTCGGGCATATTCGTCCTCCGCTGCCGTTGTCGTCCGGTTTGATTTCTATGTCACTCGACTTGGCTGTTGCCTGCTCCGCCGCCACCGTTTCCGGGCACCGACTCACCGGCCTCGACCATGTATCCGATGAACAGGGGTCCACCGCCTAGGACCAGGCCTGCGGCGAGCACGCCAAGCAGCTTCTGAATGCTCGATCGCCACCCGCCTTCTTTCGCGGATGCCACGGCGATCATGATTGCGATGACGATCATCATCAGCACGAGCAGGGCGCCACCGATGACCTTCAACATGGTCGATAGATTTCCGATGGAATCGGTGATTCCGCTGGCTCCCTCAGCCACGACCAGGACGGTGCTGTGTGTTCTCATGGAACTTCCTTTCTCCTCTGCCGGCGTCTACCGGAAGTGTTTGTACGACCGGCCTATTCGCCGTCGTTGGATCCTCGGGTCGAGGCAGCGCCGGGCACGAGATCGGTCGCCGATCCCAGGCCGGATCCACTACTCGCTGCGCCCTCACGGTCGACAAGACCCGCGCGAATGTCGGTGACTAGCCACTTGCCCGAGTTTCGGACGACGTCGACGCGGTATCCACTGGCCTGCATCGACTCAGATGCCGGAACATTCCATGTGACTCGAACCTCGGCGACTGCGATGTCCCCGTCTTGGTAGACGATCGCTTGATTCGACGCGGTGTTGGTGGCGCGCGGTGATCTCACCGTCACCTTCTCGATCTGCGGCTTCGTCACGACACCACCCAGACCGGTTCGTGCTCGCGGCCCGGCCGTATCTGCGAGGACGAGATTGAGCTGGCCGGCGTTCGAGGCGCCCCATGCGGAGAAGAACGGAGCCAACAAAGAGTCCTTCACCTGGCCTGCGAGTTGCATATCCTCGGTCAGCTTCGCCTTCGCCGGTGGTGGGTTTTCCAGGCGCATCGGGGCGGACACCCCGACGTCGCCGACTATCCGTAAGTCGTTGCCGGTCTTGCCGGATTTCACCCAGACTGGAACGGACATGGTTTGGTATTGGCCATCCGCCATTGAAACGATGAATCCCAGGTAGGCGGCCTCACCGGTGGCGAATTCCGTGATAGGAGTTACGGTCCCGTCCCACGCGATCATGGTGGGTTCTTGCTGCAGGCCACCTGATGTCCAGCCACATCCGGGTGCGGTTCCCGGCGTTGACATCGCTTTTAGGAGTTGTTCTCGCTTTTTCACAGCTTCGACGTCGCCGTGGGTCAAGCACACTGTGAGGTATTGCTGTGCAAATGCTGTCGCCGCGTTGGTGGGGAAGGTGGTGAGTCGATATGCGGCAGCATCGGAGGGCGAGATTGCGCCTTCGGCCGGCACCGCCGAACGCCCGACGGTGACACCGATGATCAAACCGACAACCGCAACGAACGCGAGGGCTGAGCTGCTGAGCGCCAGCGCTTTCCGGCCGCGGTATCGACTTCCGAGGACACCGGACTTGCCGACTTTGGCGATGTCGAAGTCGACGAGCTGAACTCCGTGTTGGTCGTACAGATCAGGTATTTCGTCTGTTTTCGCTTTGCTTCGAGGTAGCAGCGAGGAGCCCCTACCGAACCAGCGCTTCTTCGTGGGGGCCTTGTCGGTGTTCTCTCCGGTGGCAGCGCTGTCCACAGCGGTGTCGGCATCCGGGTCAGTGACCCGACGGCCAAGGTCGTCGACGAAGATTCGTTTGCCGGCCGAGTCCTGCAGCTCGTTTCCTGCCTCGTCGGACGCTACGAACACTCCGTCGCGGTGATTGAGCATCCACTTGTAGACACGCTCGTCACCGTCGTAGTCCCAGTTCGGGTTTGGTGCGATTGCAGATTCGAGCACGGGTGCCACAACGCTGGCGTGGTCCTTCTCCATACTCGGCCGGTGCATCTCATCCTGCGAAACTGGTTCAGGGCTTCTCCCGAGCAGCTGGTCGACACTGGCCCGAATGGAATCTCGTGCGGGGTTGTACATGCCGTAGATACGACGCACCGGGATCCGCTTGTCGTCGCGTGCGGGATTGAACCCGTCTGGCAGAACAACCGCGAGCCGGCCATCCAGTTCGGCGTCTTGCGACACACTCGCCCCTTCCGTCATGATGAGGCATCACTGCAGGTAAAGGCATGAATTTAGGCCCTCTGTCTGTGATGCAACTCCGATGCTGGAAACGATAGAGGACGGTGTTCCGGTCATCGCCGGATTTTGTAACTGCCATCCCTCATGCAGAGGGGGCGGCTGCGGGTAACACGCGATTCCGAATTCCTTGACCTGCGGTTCTTGCCTGCACGAGGCAGGCTGCCTCGCTTGAGGTGATGCGGCGTGGCTTCTCTTGGCGCTCGTTCTCGGCATCACGCTCGTATCCTTCAACCGCGCGGATTTCGTTCCGACGAACCCGGCGGCCGCGCGGGCTGCAGCAAGCGCATACGACGCGATCAACCCAGGGAGTGAACTTCCGCATGCGATCACGGCAAACGAGGACTGCGCCAACTACCCGGACTACCCGTGCTTCAATCCTGTGAGTTTTGCACTGACAAACGTCATTCCGGCATCGAACTCGAACTTGCGACCTGATTGGACAACGAGCTCACAGGCGTCAGTCCTCGTGACCTGGCGGTTTCCGGTCCTACGGATTTCCTCCTGGATATTCACCGCGATCCTTGTCGCTGGAGTGACCGGATTGCTTCGGAAGACGTGAGGCTGAGCGGGCAACGCCTCATGGAAGACGGCGATCCTCGCAACTGCTGGTGCGCAAGACTTTCCGGCGGAGGGATCGTGAATGGTATGAGATCAGTAGGGCCCAGCGTCGAAGGCCCGGGCCCTACTCGGCAAAGAACGCGAGGTCAGCGATCTCGCGGGTCAGATGCGATCAGGGCATCCCATCCAGCGGGGTCGGGCGCGGGTGGCACATCTTCGTAGACGTCAACGGTGGCGCCGGCATCGTAAGGGTCGGCGTAGAGATCTTCCGGTGGCGGCTCACTAACAGCGGAAACGTCCGCCGTGAACGATGTCGGTCCGGCCTTCGGTGTTACATCCACCTTCGCATCGGAATTGTCGACGATCTGATAGAGAAGCGAATCCGGCTTTGCCAGTTCGGCGTTGAGCCCTGCGCCAAGTTCGCGGGCAGCGTCACGCATCTGTTGGATCACTTCGGGATCAGCGTCGAATGGGTTGTAGCCATGGGCTGCTTCCAGGACTGTCACCATCTCCAGCACCTCGTACCAGTTGTTCGGGCCTTCCGGCGCGGTGGTGTGCACGGACTGCAGTTTCGGATCTTTGGTCACGAACAGCATTTCCCGCTGGTCTCGGTCCAAGGCTTGTGCGGTGCCGACCGGGATGCGATTCTCCTGTTGCTCGGCGCCACGCACCTTCTTCGATTCCGATGCCCCAGTGAACAAACGAAAGCGATTGTTCGACACTGATGTCTCGTTCGTTGCGTACTGCTTGGTGACGGACCCTGAGAAGTCGGATACCTCCTCGTCGTCGTCGCGACTTCCGATCTGCAGTACAAACAGGTTGGCGATCAGCCCCAACAGTCGTTGCAACCACACTCCCTTCCCATCATCGATCGTGCGGATGTCCGACAGGGACTGGGTGGATACGACAACACGAATGCCGACGTCGGCGCTCTTGTTGATCAGGTTGATCAGGGCCTCCGCTGATGCTTGATTCGCTGCTGAGCCGAGTTCTTCGATCTGTACGACGAACGGTGGCCACGGGGTGCTGTCGGCACCGCCAAGAGGTACACCGAGGAATGCGGCTACCGCAGCCTGCCGACCTCGTAGGGTCGCCACCGCATTCTGCAGATCCAGCAGGATCATCGTTCCCATCATGGCGGCGAAATCCGGATAGATCTGCGCGGGCAAACTGAAAACTACGATTTCACCGCGCAGAATCGCACGAATCAGGTCGATTTGACCGGCAGGCGCTCGACCGGTGCCGAAGGTTCCGGGATAGAACGCCGAGGAATTGACGTAAGTGGAGGCCAGTTCGCGAGTGGAAGAGACGGCTTTCGCGACAATGCTGCCTGATTTCTTCAACTCCGCGCTGACCGCCTGCACCCGTCCGCGAAGCGAGTCGATCCGAACCTCCGCATCACGTACGGACAGGTGCGGGTAGTACTTGAGCACTGTGCCGATGCTGAGTGCTTGTGCTTGCCGCTCCAACTCCCCGTCGGTCGCCGTCGACAGCATCTTCGTCAGCACTTCCAGCGAAGAGATGCGGGTCTTGCCGTCTTGGCCAACAGTCCTGTCGAAACCAGTCAATGCTGCTATGTTCCAGGCTAATTCGCTGACCTCCTGCGCTGACCTTAGGTAGGCGGCGGCGTCACCGTCTCGCGGTACGGATTTGAGAAACATCTCGGCTTTGGACTTCCCATTGCCCCGCGCCAATCCGTCATAGCGTGCGGGGACTGGCGGCGCATAGGGATGCAGTTGCGGGTACTCGCCGCTGCCATTGGGCGGAAGCAGGGAGAAATGGAGGAACGATCGGCCCTCTTGCTGTGCGAGCCGGGCCTTCTCCTTTACGACCGCGTCGTCGCCTTTGTAGTCGATCGTCACCGAACCACCGCCAAAAGTCCGAACTTGCTGGTCGCTGATCGACGACGCCAGTCGGGTCTTACCCGTGCGGGATCCGCCGACGATGAGCGTGGCGTTCTTAAAACTATTGAGGGGGCGAAGTACTGGCTGCCCGTACCGTCCGAGGCCAACTGCGACAACCGGCCCTAAGCGAGATTTCCACATATCAGCCCCTCAGGTAGTGCCCGGAGGCAACTTTGTTTCGTTCGATGTCACGGCGCCGACGATCGAGGATCCCCACGGGCCGCATGTTGGAGTGCTCCGCGCCTTCGATTCGGCCTCTTAGTGCGCGTGGGCGGCTACGGAACAGCACGATCAAGACGGCGGCGAGCGCGAAACCTACTGGCACGCCGAACCACAACTGGGTCCAGATGACGTGCAGGATGCTCATGTCAGCATTTGCCCGCGACCAACCGAGTAGGCCTGAACTGTCTGGCGGTAGATTTGCGGCCGGCGTATGGAGCCAGATCCGGGTGGTGAAGGACGTCGACCAGTACAACCAGGTAGTCAGGGAGAAGCCAGCGGCGGCGATGCCGATGATGGCGGTCACCGCCGCCCATATCGTCCACATCTTGACTCGGACACGCCGGATCTCGAATGCCAAGACTGCGAACACGATTGCCACGACAACGCCGGGAACCGCGGCGAGAGCTGCGAGGGCCAGCACCGCTGCAATCAACCGTGCCTGTGCGTTCGAACTCGACCCCGATTCCCGATCGCTGTCCGCGCCAATCGTTTTACCCATGAATTTGCGAACCTCCCGAATGCGGTGTGTCTCCGATTTCGCGATCATTCCACGAGGGGTTCCGGTGCCTGGCGGATTCGCATCGCTGCTGGTCCGCCTGTGTTGAGGGGCCGGGCAATTCGTGCCGCACTCTCACGAACCATTTTCAGATAATGGTGTGTCGCTGCAGCCCGCAGCGGAAATCAACCCATAGCCTTATCCGAAAGGTGTCGGCAGTGATGTAAAGTCACCGACATCGGAGATGAAACCACCATCTGAGAGGCGTGCCATGCCTGCAAATTGCAGCGCGGCCGGTAGCCGCGGACGACCGTCCAAGGGCGACCGGCAGTTTATTGCCACCCGCGTCCGCGCGGATGTCGATTCGTCGATCCGATCCATCGCCGACAACACCAAGACCCCGTTCGGTGACGTCGTGGGCACCATGCTGCTCATCGGCACCCGACACATCGACCAGTTCGACGAAGTCTTCAGGGAACTGCTACCGCTGACACGCACCACTGTCGACGGCCAGGTGCAGTTCGACCCGAGCGCCCATGACGCCATCACCAGCATCACAGGCCGCGCTCCGACCCCCGTCGAAACCCGCGCCCGAGAAATCCGCTCCGCGCTCTCCCCTCACGGGAAGATCCCGATGATGCTCGTGTTCTCGACGCTCCTGACCATCGGCGTACGCAACTGCGAGGGCGATGCCTTCACCGGTGCGCTCGCCGACATGTACGAACTCGCACTCGACCCGAAGCTCGCACGCAAGATGCTGAGTGAGAGTTCGATTCCCCGCCGTCTCGAAGAGCAGGGGGTATTGGCGCTGGCTATCTAGTCTCTGCGCCGATGACGGCGCCCCAATAACTCAATATTAGGGCACCACAGAATCAAGCATCTCAGGGGCGAAAACACACCCTGACATGCACGAAACCCCGCTCTTGCAGGAACGGGGTTTCGAGTATTCGAGTTAGGTCGGCCGAGTTGGAGCTCGGTGATCCGACATGGTGTCCCTCCCACCAGAAGGGACTCACTTGCTACGTGATGTCCAGGGTACAAGCACGCCCCGGTGTGCGTCCACTTCCCTGCCCAATTCGGGCGGGTCGGTCACACCTACCGACCCCGACAACTGCACATTCGCTACCACCGTTTTCGACACGGTGCGCCGCTGGTCGCCGCGCCTCACCATCCGCGTCGACACCGCCGGCGAACACACCTACGCCCCCACCCGGATGCCTTCCCAGGCACCGGAGGTGCCGTGGGCTCTCTACCTCGCAGACTCGCGCGGCCGCTTCCGGCTGCTGTGCCTCGACTTCGACGACAGGCAAGGTAACCAGCCCGGCGCTGCACGCAGAGCCGCCGAACAAGTCAGTCGTCGACTACACCAACTCGACACCCCACACCTACTCTGCGCCTCCGGCGGCCGCCACAGTCGGCACCTGTGGATCCGACTCTCCGAGACCGTCACTGCCACTCAAGTTCGTTCACTCGCAGCGGCGTTCACGCAGAAGTACAAAGACACCTTCGACGCCTCCGGCCTCCTCAACCCCACATCCGGTTGTGCGCGCGCACCTGGATCACCCCACCGCTACGGCGCGCCATCACAGCCACTGAGAACCGCCGGCCGAAACGCCGCCGCCGCACTTGCGTGGGCCGACACCGGCGCTGACCCCAGCGTCGTCGACAACCTCACCGCATGGGCGGGCGGCACCATGCCAGCTTCCACGCGCACCGACCGCCATCGCGATTCCGTCACACTGACGAAACGGCTGCGGACAATCGACTGCACCCGCGGAATGATCCCCGGCACCACACGACCACTCCCCGAACACATTCGGGCTCTCGCGAACACCGCCCCAACCGCATCCGCCGACACGTCCCGAATCTCGTGGTCCATCATGTTGTCTGCCGCGCACGCACACTGGTCCCTCGACGACATCACCGCCGCGGCGCTCACCGACCAACTCCCCGGACTCGAACACCTCCGCACTGAACCTGGCGGCGCCGGATATGGCGGCCGCAGAACACGGAAGACCCCCCACGCTCACATCGCACACCAGTGGGAGCGCGCCCTGAACGCGGTAGCAGCCGCACCAGCTACTCCCAAGGCCGACGTCCTCAGTCATGCACGCAAACACGTCCGTGCCGCGCTGGCGGCCGCCGAGAACACGCCATTCTTCCGTGGATCTGCACAAGGCTTCCGCCGGTGGGCAGCACTCGCAGTGATCGCAGACCTCATGTACCGAGCTGACAGCACGGACGACTTCGAGCTCGACGTACGCCGCTGGGCAATCGCGGCCGCCACTACCAAAACTATCCTCGCCGCCACGGTCTGGGAGCTCATAGATGCCGGCTGGCTCGTAAGAACCCGCCCACATTCAGGCCCGAAGGCCGCCGCGTACCGGTTAGTCATACCTGCAGTCCAGAAGGTCGGACACAAGGTTACCCACCCCCTGCCCCCCGCTCCGGAACACGCTCTCGAGCGGTCCCGGGCATACCTCAATCACTTGGGTCGTGATGTCTGGCAACACCACAAGCTCGGACCTGTAGCCGCGATGGTCCACTGGACCCTGAGCGTTGCCCCGGAATTGTCTCGGGCTCGGCTCCGACATACGACGGGCGTTTCGATCGACGTGTTTGAGGGAGTTCTGACCGCGCTGACGGCGAATCGTCTGATCCATCGCGGGCAGGCGGTGAACCGCGAGCGCGTGTATGCAGGTGTCGCAGGCTATCTGGGTGTCTCAGGGATGCTCGAACGTAGACAGACCAGGTACCGCCGCGAGTCGAAAGTCTGGGCGTGGTGGTGCAGTGAGATCGAATGGCGCGCAGCACCAGCGACGGCGAAACCGTCCTCTCCGGTGCGAGATCTGTACGGGCGCTTCCCGACCTATAGCGGCGGGCACTGCGATTGGTCAGCCGCAATGCGCCGAGTCGCGGCTGTAGAAACACAATGCGCGAAGGCCTCGACACACACAACTACGAGCACACCGTAAGACCCACCAGCGGATGAGTGCCGCAAGTCCGAACGTGAGTTCATACTGTTGGGCAGACACCGAGAAATCGAAAGGAGAGACAAGATGGCATCAACGATCACAACCGCGAACGGATCGAAGATTTACGGCCCAGGAAAACTGTCGGAAGAGCGGCTGCAACACGAACTAGCCTTGCGCCGGTGTCAATGGCCACGAAGTTCTCCCCGTAGGCGGCCAGTAGTTCTCCCCGCTGGTGGCCACGGGTTCTCCCCGGTGGCGGCCAGTTGTTTTTCCCCACCCGCTTTCTGATTTGGGTTAGCTGAAGGGCTTCACCCCCTTGCCGGTGGTGGCTTCGGTGAGGCGGAAGGAGTCGCCGTCGGTGACGACGACGTGCGCATGGTGCAGGAGCCGGTCAACGGTGGCGGTGGCCAATGTTTTGGGCATGATCTCGTCGAAGCCGGAGGGGTGCAGGTTGCTCGAGACGGCAATCGCTCGGCGTTCGTAGGCAGCGTCGACGAGGCGATAGAATCCTTCGGCGGCGTCTTCAGAGACCGGGAGCAGACCGATGTCGTCGACGATGATCAGGTCGGAGCGGATGATCCTCGTCAGGGCTCGGGCGATGGAGTCGTCGGCACGGTGCCGGCGGACCAGGGCACCGAGGTCTTCGATGGTGAACCAAGACACCGCCAGCCCAGCTTCGACTGCGGCCTGCCCGAGTGCCTCGGTGAAGTGAGACTTGCCAGTTCCCGAAGGCCCACAGACGCAGAAACATTCACGCCGCCCGACCCACTCCAGGGTGCGGAGCGCGTCCTGGGTGGCGCGGGGAATCGACGATTTCGTTTCGTCCCAGTCGCCGAAGGTCTTGCCGGTAGGGAAACCCGCGCGTTTGCGGCGAGTGTGCAGGTTCGCCCGGTCCCGGCCGGCGGCTTCCTCAGCGAGGAGAACCCGCACGACTTCGGCGGGGTCCCAGCGTTGGGCTTTCGCGGTCGGGATGATATCGCTCAAGGACCTGCGGATATGGGGCAGTTTCAGGCGTTTAGTCAGGTCGATCGCCTCGGCCAACGGGTCGCCGTTAGCGCTGGTAACAGTGCGCAAAGGGGTGCTCATCAGGCGTCATCGCTTTCATCGTCAGTAGTGGCTGGGCTGGCCGGCGCTGGTGTCTGGCCGAAGGTGGACCAGGCGGCGGTGCCCGGTTGCAGAGTGTGGTTCTCGCTGCGACGGACCGGATCAGCGTGTTCGTGGGTGACTTGGTAGTCGAGGATCGAGATCAGGTCCCGATCGGCGAACCGGCCGGTCATCGCCGCCGTCCCCAACGCTCTGTCGACTGCGTCCGGGGAGTGCAGCTTCGAAAGGTCCACGGCCTCGGCCATCTTCGCCCTGATGCGGCGCGCTCCCGCGGCGGCAGCCTCGACCAGCCAGCTGTTGGCACCCTGGCCCAACTGTAGGAAGGCGAGCTCGGCGGCGGTACGAGGCTTGGGCACCCGGTCGGCGGCGTCGCGGTCTGGGCGGGGTGGGTAGTGGTCGTTGTCGAGGACCGGTGAACCGGGTTGGCCGCGGCGGTGCCGCGCGACTTCGACTGCACCGCCATCATTGTCGACGGCGGTCACGATCAGCTCCTCACCATGGAAGCGGGCCCAGACCCGAGTGTCGATCAACGTGTGCGGCACCGAATACCGCACCCCTTCCACCGAGATCGTCGACTCCCAGTTCACCCGCCGGGTAGTGCCGAACACCGCGGTGAACGGAGATTTCGGCAGCGGATGCAGCCGCTGCAACTCTTCGGCCAGCCGCTCGACCGGCCGCCGCCGAGTAGAGCTGTGGACGCGGGTGTTGACGTCGGTGCAGAACTGCCGGCAAGCCGACTCGAGCTCACCGAAAGAGTGATACTGCTCGCGCAGGTTCACCTCCTTCGGCAACAGGTCGGCTTTGGCGATCCGCACCGTCGCCTCACTTCCTCCCTTCGACTCCGGATCAGCAGGTAAACACGTCCGCAGCGTCGTGCCGTAATGCCGTGCCACCTCCACGATCTCCGGATTGCGGACCGCGATCCCGGCCACGTGATCGATCGTCGCGGTCTTCTCGTTGTCGGTGAGGACATAGACCGGAACCCCGCCCAAGCGGCGGAATGTCGCATCCAAACACGCCGCCACCGTCGGCAATGTCTTGTCCCAGATCGGGATCACCACCCGAAATCGCGACCACGCCAACCATGCGCAGAACAACGTCGTCTTCCGGCCGGAAATCGTTGGCCCGTCACCGAAGTCGTACTGTAACCACAGCCCAGGTTCGGTTACCCACGGCCGATACACTCGCCGCCGACCAGCCCGAAACTGGGCCTTCGCCTCCGCGACCGTCCGGCGCGTGGTCCGCTCACCGCCGGTGAACCCCAGCGCGACGATCCGTTCGTGGATGACATCCGCGCGGACCTTGCCCTGCGAGCGGACCACCAACTCCTCGATCTTCGGCAGAAAGTCGTCGATCGCCCGCGCTCGATGCCGCCGGCGGTCCGGCGGCTGCCCCGCAGCGCGCATCTGCACATACCGGGCCACCGTGTGGTGATCACACCCAGCCAGCTCCGCCGCCGCCCGATAACTACCCGTGAGGTCGTACGCCTCCAAAATTTCCATGATCTCCCTGCTCGATTTCATCCACCCAGCGTTGCCGGGACCGAATCTGACTCACAGCAGGTGGGGAACTATCTGGCCGTACGCGGGGAGAAACCATGGCCACAAAATGCGCCATAAATGGCCGCCAGTGGGGAGCTTACGATGGCCGTCGACACGCCGGCGAGCCAACCGCATCCCTGGCCGCCGCGGCTCAGACGGTAAAGGTGCACGTCGACAGCAGCGCCACACTGCTGCCGCCGACTGGGCCTGACACGTCGTTTTCAACGACGACTGTTCTCGCTCCTGAGGAGAAAATGATGCCACGACTGGCATACACCGCAGCCGGCACATTGGCAGCGTGCAGCAGTCCCCTACCCCATCACTGAGATCGGCGCGTCCACGACGCTGTCCGCAGCGCCGGAAACAAGCCAGTTCGCCCCGCCCCGATCTTCGACGACGAAGGCCGCACCGTATCCGTCGCACTGAAACCCGGTAGCAGTTCCAACGCGATTTGCACCGGATGGAATCCGCTGCAAATCGCCGCCCCTGTTGAGGATCGGAGCTAGAGGTTCACCCGAAATGTGGGGGCCTGTTGAACGTGTCTCGAAGAGTTGGGTATTGGCGTGACGGCTGCGGACGTTCTTTGCGGTTCGTCCTGGACATGTATTGCTCGAGGGTGGCAGCCCGTTGTGCAGCGGTGTTTTCATCGGCAGTGACTATTGGTGCGATGTCGGCCAACCTGTCACGGGCGGATACCAGGTCTGTAAATCGAGACGTGTACGTCAAAATACGCACACTCGCTTCGATCGGCGACGCCGGATCTAAATGATGACCATTGTCTTCGTACAAGCGTGCCTCGTCAGCTCCGGACAGTGCCCATGACAGCGTGTCTACCTCGGCGGAGGACAAAGCGAGGGCGGGATCACGCAGAATTTCATCGGCTAACAGATGGATCTGTTGGATCCGGAAGGTCCACTCATCGGTTGAGGCGAAGAGCACCAGCCGTATGAACTCTCGGAACTCCGGGCTGTCAGTGTCGAGAATGGTTGCAAATCTGGTGTGAAAGTCGTCAAGGGCGTGGGAATCCGATACGAAATCAGCGCTATTTTTGCGTTCCTCAGTCAGTCGATAGGAGTGGGATTGAAATGCTTTCGCGAGCCTTGCGCCACGGCCCATAGGGAGCGACAGTAGGACTCGGGTGACGTCTGAGTACCCTTCGGTGAAATATCCCGCCATCTGGCCGCGGAGCAGGAGATCGAGTTTTTCGAACAAGAACAGTATCGCTGTCATGCTTGCAGCCTGCCCAGGGAAATCCGCCCAAAACTCAGCCTCATCGATGTTCCAGGCTGTCGTCAGGCCTATCACGTAGCGGTCTCGTTCGGGGCCGTAAGAGGGAGGAAGGGCGTCGATTTCTGGACGAACCAACGTATCTATGAAGGATGTGAGCCGTGCTTGCAGGATCTCTTCGGATATGTCCGGGCGCGTGCTCATGATTCCTCCGTGGTGCCAGTCTCGATGAAAATCCACGGCATTTCAAAGGCTTTGGAACTTTTTGGTGCTAGTTCGGCGGCGCGCGGTTTACAGACCGTAGTGTGGGAGGTCTCATCGATGGATTCGTCAACAAAATCCGTGTCGTATCGATCGGTGATGACTACGTTGTCCGGATTAGCCCACACGATCCGAGCTTTCAGCGCCTCACACCCAGGCTCCTTCACGTACATTTCTGTTCGTCGCCGAGTCCTTTCCAAGACCTCGGAACCGGGTTGAAGATCGCTGAACGCCGGTGCTCGTCGGAGAAATACCTCGATAGCGCTCCACACTGAGGACGCAGCCTTCATTGCTCCAAGAGCACCGGATGCCTGAAATCCCGCACTGGCAGGGCTGAACATTCGAGTCTGTGCACTCAAAATGGGAGGTCTCTTTTCAGCGGGAGAGCCGTCCTCTCTCCATTTCTGCGCGGCGTCTGCCAGTGCCTGGCGAACTATCAGTCCGCCCAACGAGTGCGCGACCAGAAACAGCTCCTCGTACTCGGTCGTGATGTCCGTCCGAAGGGCGCCAGCGCTGGTGGTGAGCGCTGCGGCGTTGGGTTTCGGAAAGAAGTCACCAATCGATCTCCGGATCCGGTCCGCTACACCTTTTGGGTTCTCTTTCCGAGACTTATAGCCAATGAACAGCATGTCGGCTTCGAGCCACCATTCTCGCTCGCCCGAGTCAGGGAAATTTTTCCAAGTCCCGATGGCGTTACCACCGAAACCGTGCACGAACACAATTAGTCGTTTGACTTTCCCAGAGTGACTGGATGCGTAGAACGTCCAGCCTTTGTACTTTTCCAGAGCGACCACTGAGTGATGCATTCGTTGATCTTTCCTTATCCGCAGAGTCGATGTAGCTCAGACGTCGGCTCCAAACCCACGTCTTCGATCACTGCGCATGTGTCACAGGTAGTCCGAGATTCGGCTGTCCTCGCGTCAATCGGCGGCAGAATTCGAGGTAGTTGCGTGTCTGCATCCAGCGGTTGAAGGTGAACTCTGGATACGCGTGTTTTTGATTCCACGATCTGGTTGCCGCAGTCGTGTGAGCCGGTTACGTGGCTTTGTCGAGCGATTGGACGATGATGGAGCGTGCTGCGAGTTCGTCTTCGAGATCTATTCGGAGGGACTCGTCGAGACCGTTATCTGCTACAACCCAGTTGTGGTACACGGCTGTCCACAGGAATTTGAATCGGACATGGCTGTTGGCGTTCGTTTCTAGACCTTTGGTCACCATGGCCTTGTGGGCGGGGATGACCTCGTCACGCCACATCGCGTACTCGGCCCCATCGGGGCATGTGAGGTAGTTCAAAAACACAAACGAGTAGGTGTCATATCCAGCTGTGAACTGCGTGTGTCCAAGGGTTTGGTACAGCGAGGAATCTTTGTGGTTTTTGTAGAAACTGGCATCCAGTTCATATGCCTGCACCATCCATTCGGGGAGCTGAATGGCAGGAACCACGGTTCCCTTTTCCTCACCCATTACAGCGTCGATGAGGCCGTCGCCGATGATCGTCCAGTCGTCCGCGTAGACAGGGCCAACTCTCACAGCACCGCGGAACAATCGGCTGTGTCCCCACACCAATCGCAGAATATGAATCTGGAGACTGAACACCATGTCCATGAGCCAGTCCAAGGCTTCGTGAGCTTGCTCCGCGGCCTCAGCACCTGCTGGAAGTCTGTGCTCAGCCAATGCAGCAAGTGTCTCGATATGCTTCGGCGGTAGTGGAATCGCGACGGCCACGTTGTCCGTGAACGTGACAGCCATGGGAGGTTGCGGCGTTTCAGGTCCGCCGACTAGGCCTCGATAGAGGTCGAGATCCCCTCGGAATTCGTTGAACTGACGTACCCAGTCCCTGACAAACTCGAGCTTAGTGGAGTCTGATTCTTCTTTCCAAAACGTCTTGGTTGCGAGCGCGTCGATGTAGATGACGATCGACTCAGCCATGATCGGCTGGCCCTGCGCATCATGGTAAGCATCAGCCACTGGCACGGCTTCTTCACTCGCGGCAGCTGTCTGGTCGGTCATATTCTCTCCCAAGAATTCTCACATTTTGATGGCCGAACGTACCGCCTGACGGAAGGCTAGTCTGCCGGCAGAACGAATACGACCAAATCGAAACGATCAGCCTCGCACCAAACGACGGCAGATTTCGAGGTTGTCAGCCGTCCTGATCCACCGGGCAAAGGTATACACGGCGCGCTTGTCAGCAGGTATCTGCGCCTCCCACAACCGTCGCCACCGAAGCCATGTCCGATAGTCGCACCGGTACTGCGGTTCAAGGTTGCGTTGATCCAACGCGTACTGCACGCCGGTGTCTTCCGACGTCGCCGCGATCACCCGAACGGGCAGTTTGTCAGTCTGCTTCGACCAATCAAAATTCTGTGCGTACACATCCGGCATCAGCTTCTGCAGAAGGCCATCCTGATGCCCACCGCTGATGAAGTTCGTCGTTCCTTGCAACACCACCCGCACCTCCGGTGACACCACCCACCGGCAGTGCCGGAACTGACCGCGCCGAAGCCGCTTCCCCGGTGCACCATTGGCATCAACGACGTCCTCAACGGAAGGCAACGACGACCGGTAACCGTCGACGAGCATCTTCATGCGTGCCTCCGATTTCGTCGCGACTTCCACCTCGACCGCAGCCAACTCACCCGACTCCAACACCTCGATGAAATCAGGGAAACGCAGACCCGAACGCTGCGGCGAATACGGCGCCACACGGTTGTCCCAGTCAGTCCGAACCGGCAACCCCAACCACGTGTTCCGCTCCCCCACAACCGTCGTCCCAGCCGGCCCCTCATCGATCAACGTCAGCCGCGACGGGACAACACCGGCCGCGACACCATCCGACGAATAGTGCACCCCCACCGACTGCAAAAAACGATGCGACTGACTCTCATCGCGGGCCTCCAGCATCCGAATCTGGCGCTCCGAAATCACCGTGCGCCCCCGAGCTCGAGCAGCCAACGTCTGATCCGCAACCAACAACCGATGCAACAGATTCGCAGGCACCGTCATGTGCCCACGCAACGACGAATGCGACACCGGAAACTCCGCCGTCTCCAACCCCACTGTCTGACCATCAAGCGTCGGAACCAACACAACGCCAGCCCACGGCTGATCCTGATTCCGCGTCAACAAACCAGCATCCTCCATCGACCGAACACGATGCCGAGCCGTGCTGATCTTCCCCCCGTAAAACCAATGCGCCGCCTGCCGCAACGACACCACACCATGCAGCGTCATGAACCGAAGCAAGTCCTCATCCGCAGGCTTCCGACGCCACCCCGCCGGCCCCTTCCCACCCGGCTTTCCCCGCCGATCCGCCGGCACAGCATCAGCTGCGAACCGTCGCCGCGACCGAGCCCGTTTCCACTCGGACACAGACTCCGGAGTCGCCAAAACTTCACGCTCCCAGGACTGCACAACCGAAACCAACGTCTCACCTCTCACCGCAGCGGCACTGCCCACACCCTACAGAACCAACCTCCCCAAAACCCGGACCCCAACCCCGACACCAGCTGTCGAGAACAACTTTCCACCGGAAATGCCGCAACCAGCAACTATTATCCGAAAAACCCGACATCCAGCCCCCCAAGAAAAATCCTGACTAACCCCCACAACCGCACGTCACACACACCACAGATTCGCTTCGCTGTCTGGGTGATGGTGTGAGTGCGTGGTTGATGGGGGTTCCGGCTACGCCGCAGGTGTCGGCCACTTCGTGGACCACCCCGTAGCAGTGCCCCGAAGAATGCTCGCTCGCTCGCATCCTCCGGTGCCCTGACGGGGTGGGTGGCCGACTGACCTGCGGTCGTATCCGGTTGGTGGTGGTCGGTCCGCTGCGCTAAGCCTTGTCGGCTTCTGTCGGTGGCTTCTCGCCCCCGGGTGGTGGTTGCCCCTGAGTGTTTGGTCGCTGCTGTTGGTGTCATCTGTTGTGTGCAGCTGTTGGTGTCATCTGGGTCCGCCGGCCGGGTGTGTGTCGCACCCCTGGCGGGGTGTCGTCAACGGTGTTGTCTTCGTTGGGATCTGCGTTGTCGACATCAGGGTGAGCCCCCTCTGCCGGTAGCCGCGCAGCCCGTCGATGTCACCGACAACTGGTGCGGCCGCCAACCCGAAACCCGGGTCGGACGAGCTTCAACCAGCTCTCCCAACAGCACCACCGTGTGGGTGAGTATCTGCATGCGGTGACCATCCGTAGCTGAGCGCAGCGGACCCAGCCACAGCAGTCGTGGACCGGCGCCGAGCAGAACGCAGTGGAAGCCGGTCCACGACCCCAACCGTCACCCGAATCGTGAACCCGCACACCACTCGTTCGTGACCTCAACGCCCACCTGTGAAGCGCCAACAACCCGGCTTGAAAACCCTCACCACCATCACCGCCAACCCGCCACCAACCGCTGCCGACAACGAGCTGCCACCAACACAAACCCACACACCCAACGACACCACCGAGGGGTGAGCACCTGCACAACGCAACCATCCGCAGCCGAGCGCAGCGGACCCAGCCACGGACGGCGCCGAGCAGAACGCAGTGGAAGCCGGCCGGGGCAGCCCACCACCACAACAACCGGTCCGGCAGACACCCCTTCGCCCACAACACAACCGGCACCCGAACCACCCAACGCAGCCACCAGCGGCCGCAAACACCAACCACAAAAGCCGGGGCCTGACGGCCCCAACCCCATCACCATCGCTGACATCAACAGAACCCTCGTGGTCACCTTCTCGAGCCAAAAGCAAAACCCCGGCCACCGGGGGGGTCTATCTCTTTAACGGTGTTTCGGCGGTTTTCCATCAGTAAGTTTCCGATCCCGGCCAACGATCGGCGAACGTGATCGCAAACGCGTTCAGAGCGGGCTTCCACCTCGTTATCCATCGTGCCTGGCCCTTGCCTGTCGGGTCGAGCGAACGTGTCACCAAATACAGACACTTCAGCGCAGCCGCCTCGGTAGGGAAATGGCCACGAGCTTTCACCGCCCTCCGATAGCGGGCATTGAGGGACTCAATCGCGTTGGTAGAGCAGAGCACTCGCCGTATCTCTGTGTCGTAATCGAGGAACGGAATGAACTCCTGCCAAGCGTTGGTCCACAATCGGATGATCGCCGGATACCTCTCACCCCAGTGCTCGGCGAGATCGTCCAGCCCCGCGTGAGCGGCAGCCTCGGTCGGTGCCGTGTAGATCGGTCTGAGATCGTGTTTGAGTGCGTCCCAGTGTTGACGTCCCGAGAGCCGAAAGGTGTTGCGGATCAAATGCACGACGCACGTTTGTACCGTCGTGGCCGGCCATACGTTCTCGACGACTTCCGGCAGGCCTTTCAATCCGTCGCAGACCAGGAAGAACACATCCCGAGTGCCGCGATTGCGAATGTCCGTCAGCACGGACATCCAGAATTTGGCGCCCTCACCGCCGGTGCCGGCCCACAATCCGAGCACGTCGCGCCGTCCGTCGAGACTGACGCCGATCGCCGCGTAGATCGGCCGGTTTGCGACCTGCCCGTCTCGAACTTTGACGACGATCGCATCGACGAAAACTGCCGCGTACACCTCGTCGAGCGGACGGGCAGACCAGTCCTGCATCTCCTCGAGGACCTTGTCGGTGATCCGCGAGATGGTCTCCTTCGAGACCGAGGCCCCGTAGATTTCAGCGAAATGCGAACTGATTTCACCAGTCGTTAATCCTTTGGCGTACAACGACAACACGATCTCATCGACCCCGTTCAATCGACGTTGGCGCTTCTTGACGATCTGCGGCTCGAACGTCCCTTCCCGATCACGAGGGACCTCGATCGGGACATGCCCACTGGCCTCGGTCAACACCGTTTTCGACCGAGTCCCGTTGCGAATATTCGTAGACTCCCGATCGGCCGGAGCTTGGTTCTTGTCGTGCCCGAGGTGCTCGGTCATCTCCTCGTTCAGTGCGGTTTCCAGAACGGTTTTAGTGAACTGCTTGAGCAAACCGTCCGGCCCGGTCAGCGACAGGCCCTGCTCCTTGGCCAGGCGCACCAACTCCGCGGCCGCCGCAGCTTCCGCGGAGGGCTCGGCCCTCTTCTTCGTCACATCTTCCAGTGTCGTCATCTCGGCACCTCCTCGCCGAGCATTCACTCAGCGTCTCGGGCCAAAACACCGATTACGAAACAGTCCCACCGGGGCTGACAACAACTGCAGACACCATCCGTCGACGACGTCGCCTCGCGCGCGAAGCGCGCGGGTGGTTAGGGGTGGTTGGGGGTGTGGGGGGAGGAGGTGTGGTGGGTGGCGGCGGGTGCGGTGGGGGTGATGTTGCGGGCCCCCTGTGGGGTGTGCAGGTGCTCCCTGCGCCTGGCTGGTGGGGGGACAAGGGTTCGAGGGTGGGCGCGGGAGGGTGGGTGTGGTTGCGGGGCAGGGGGTTCCGTCGGTGAGGTGAGTCGGCCGTGGCCGGGTGTCGGGGCTGGGTTGGTGGTGCGTGCTGGCTGTGGGGAGGGTCGGGGTGGGCTCCCCCAGGGGGAAGGCTGTCCGGATCGGGGCGTTTGGGGGTGCGATAGGTGGGAGTCGGTGGGTGGGGTGATGTTGTGAGGTCAGTGGGGGGACAGAGTTTCTCGCGGTTGAGGTTGCTCGTCCGGATGGGTGGTCGGTGGGCGCCGCGCTCCGAGCGTGAGGTTGGGGGTGCCCGGTCGCCGGCGTCATGTGAACGCGCGCGTGGCGTGAGGTCCGACAGCTGCAGAGATCGTGGTGACAGGAGCCGATCATCAACGTGGGCTGCGACGATGGTGCGTCCGTTACGGTCCGTGGGTGACCGGAACCGGGGGTGGGATTGTGCATGTGCACCCTGCGCCGTCGCGTGATGTCCAGGGCCCACCGGTTACGAGGAGATGATGCTGGCGTGGTTGAGATTCGCACCGACCTGTCGGATGTGGCCCGAGGCAAGGCCGTGGGCGCGCTGACCGATGCGGTCAAGCAGGAGTCGGCGCTGCGGGAACGGATGGAGACAGCTCGGGATCGTTCGGCGGCGGCGATCGTCAACGCCCGCGAGGTCGGGGTGTCGTGGGATGAGATCAGCGGCGTCTTCGGTGGGGTTACGCGGCAGTCGTTGACTGAACGGGTCATGCGTTTCGAGGCCCGTTCGGAGAGCCGCCGTAGCGCCTCGTGGGAGGGGACACGAATCGAGACACCCCCTGGGGCAGGGCATACCGGGGCATGGCGACTCGCCAGCGTCCGGCAGGCCGCCGCAAACGGAGCTGATCTGGCGGCGGCTGCGGCTCGGCGTGCGCACCTGGTCGACGAGACCGATCCACGTCAGATCCAGACTCGAGTCCGGGCGGTCGGGCACGCAGCGTTGGCTGCAGCGAAGGAAGCTGTTGTGGCGGCCGAGACTGGTGCCGGTCCGGAAGGTGTGCGGGATGAAGCCGCGGCCGGCATCGCCTTCACCGCGGCCGCCGGGTACCTCCCCGGCGACGCCTGACCGTCGGTTCCCCCACTCCCCCGGGGAGAGAGCTGTCCGCTTTCGAATGGTGTGGGTGCTGTTTCCAGCGAGGGCAGCGGGGGGACAAAGAATTTCACCCGGTATGTAGTTCCGTGGCCGTTGTGGGCGGGTCGAGTTGAACTCAGCTCAGCTCAGCAATAGGTCCGTGGCCAGTCGACGAGGTCGGCTGACGCCGATTCGTGGTCGGGCGCGGTCGACCAGTGCGGCGGCCAATAGTCGCGTTGGGCGTGGCGCGACTATCTCGTCGCTGCGCGCCCGGCGTTCACCCGGTCCTGTTCGCTGTCGGCCAGTTGCCGAGTGGTGATGCTTCCTGACCCTCCTCCCGGGATGGGCTGGATTCCTGCCTATCCCGGCAGGCCCCCTTCCCCCGGGGAGAGAGCTGTCCGGCTCGGGGTGTCGCGTATCGGCAAACCCAGTCGATGTTGTCAGGGGGACAAAGGATCTCGCGTGTGGCTCAGTGCCGCAGTGTCAGGCGCCGGCGCGGATCGTCATCGATGGCAACGAACGCCGACGGCCTTGGGAGGGCACGATGACGACCACCGCATACGAGTCTCGACAGATCAGTGACGAGCGCCGAGCTGCAGCGCGCAAACACGCCACCCACCTCATCCGCCGCAGTGGTCGCCACGTCGCCGAAGACCAGATGACGGTCTACAAAGTCGGCTACAGCGTCACCACCCTTGACGGCACCGAAGTCGCGTTCATTCTCGGATGGGAATGGGCGACGCTCGCAGAGGAGCGCGCCATCCTGAGCGACGCCGGATACGACCTTCTGGGCTTCAACTACGCCCGCGCGATCTGACCACCCAGGGGCGGCTGACCTCGGCCCGGCCCCCACCTGACGGAAGGAAAACAATCATGACTGCACCCGAGCAGCACGCCACGTTAAAGGACGAGCTTCTCCGTCTGAGCGCGGAGCATGTCGATCTGGGCGAGAAGATCGAGAGGCTAGCGCTCCCGGCGATGAGGGAGTACGTGTGCGCCCTATGGCCGGATGCGGCGATCGTCTACTCCAGTCCTGAATGGGTCGTCGAGAAGGTAGTCGCGGTGGACGGGCGGGTGCTCGCCGACGAGGAGTTCTTCAAGCCGTATTTGATGATCGACAATGACGATTCTTTGCCACCCATCGTCGAGGACATCGGAACGTTGATCGCGCACCTTCCGCCATCTCAGCGAGGGGACTACAACCATCACGAACCGGACTTCGTTATCCGGCTGTACCAGGGCGCGTAGAAGCCGACATTCACCCACCGACGCTGGTGGGTGAATGCGTCCGGCTCAGTCCCCCAGGGAGAGCGCTGTCCGGCCCATCGATGCGTGAGCGGCTGCTGTTTCTGTCATGCCGCACTCGGACAACGGTTCTCGGAGAGTAGGGGCATACCGTCAACCACACGACAGAAGGATGCAGCGATGCTGACAACGAAGACGCCCACCCCTTTCCAGGACAAGCTCACCGAACTGTGCGACGCCAAGAGGGCACTCGACCGCCAGATCGACGAGATCGCTATGGCAGCCCTGAGCGAGTTCGTGCGCAATGTGTGGCCCGAGGCCGGGATGCTGCGGGCAGATATCGAATTCAACGTCTACGAAGTCACCACGGTCGACGGCGGGCGGGTACTCGCGTCGAGCGACGACCTCGACAACTTCTACGCCGATGGAGTCGACTTGAGCGAAATGACGACGCTGGTGCACGCTCTGCCGCCCGGGCAGCGTGGAACCTACGACAACACCACGGAGTACTCGATTCCCCTCGCACCGTTGCGCTGAGCCCGCGACAGGCCCACTCGCGCCCACCCGCCGACGCCTGGCGGGTGGGCGTTCGGCTGCCCCGACCGGGCAGGCAAACGCGACTCCCCCACTCCCCCACTCCCCCAGGGAGAGTGCTGTCCGAACTCTCCGCCAGCACGCCATCCCAGTCCGGCAGCGGACAAGTCGTTGCCAGAAAACTCCCCAACAGGCAGTGCCCCAGCGTGACCAGACACCAGCCAAGGTTTCCTTCCACAAGTTGTTCACCCGACCGAAGGAACGATCATGGCCGACACCACCTCAACCGTCAGTAGCGCGACAACCGTCGCAGACCTGATCGCCACCGGAGGCCGAGCCTTGCCCGCAGAACGAGTCGGCGACGCACAGGCACTGATCTCGTGGATTCTCAACACCATGTGCCCCAACAAAGTCCGCGAGCGCGCGTCGAACTTGCACCAGGCACTGTCTGTGGACGCGCCGGCAAAACCAGCCGGCCCCGCGGTGGTGCACTCCTCACCCGCGGAACTCCGAGAATTCGCTCAGAACGTGATCACCGACATCAACTCAGGAATCGCCTATACCGCTGATGAGATCGCCGAACACATCGAGCGCTACTTCGTCGTACCTGCACCCTCAGAGCACGTCTCAGACGTAACCGGGTACATGGTTCTCAACCCCGAAAACACCGCCGACCTGTGGGACGGCGTTGTACACACAACACTCGAGGCGGTTCGGCAAGAAATGGCGCACGCCGAACAGCGGAAGAACGAGGTCGGTGAAGGCTGGGCGATCTACGAAGTCCGGCCGCTCGGTGAGTCCACAGTCAGCAAAGAGTGACAAACACTGCCGATTTCTCCCAGCAGTGACCGGAAGTGCCAGCGGTAGACATAGGCGCAGAGCGCGATAATCGCTCGTTGGCAGATCCTCAGAACATTGGAGAGAGTGCATGACAACTGCCCAATCCCTGGCTGTAGGCACGAAGGTTCAGTTCGCCGAATCCAAGCGCTGGTGGCGCGTGCGGGCCGTGTCCGAGGACAACAATTTCGTGATCCTCACCAGCCCGTTCAATCTCAAAAAGACAGTGCAGTACACGATCATCGACAACCGGCGCGGTGTACGTGGCCCCGACGACAGGATCTTCAGCAACGGCTACGAGTCCGACGAGGACATCAATGCGCGACTGAGTGAGCTGGTCGCCGGAAGCATCTCCGTCTCGAAGAAAACGTCGAAGTTCGTCGAGCTCGACATCGTGACCGTGAAACCGTGACAGCCCGCCACCGGGTTGCATCGGATTCCCGACGTGCATCAGCGCTGATCTGATCGCGCTGCGCGCTCGCGGATCCTCAGGACTGTCCTACACACTCAGCGCGGCGGCCGGCGCCATCTACCGTCAGCGCCGCATCTGATGCCGCACAACAGAACCTTTATTCGTAGAACTTGGCTGAGCGAAACGATAACCGTCAACGCAGCATTTCGGCCCGACAGCACGTCGTCGCCCAGCGATCGCCGCACCCATCCCGTCCACTTACGAATCGAGCCAATGTCATGAACAACTTGAACAACTCAGATGAAGTAGCAATCGATGTCGGGAGAGTAGCGCTGGAGGCGAGCGAGGGCGTCGCCCATGGTTCCGATCCCGAGGACTTCTTCCTGGCGGCAGGCAACGCAGTCCTCTTCTGGCTGCCTTTGAATGGGTACCCCATTCTCACCGCGGAGCAGATGGTGCCCACCGAGGAGAGCACGAAAGCGGGGCGGAATGACTTCAACGACCATGCGCCGTTCACTGCTGTACCCCCCGAAACCGGATCGAAGATGTTATGCGCTATCACAGGAGCAGACAGCAACCCCGGTGGAGAACACGCCTACGTAACCGTGCGGGTGCCGAAGGATTTTGTCTCGGGGCAGTCAATCGCAGATCTTGCAGGCGCGGGAAAGAGTCGCGAGCTAGCAAAGCTCCTCGCCCCGTCGGTAGCCGCGGAGGAGGGAAGAGCATGCGAATCCTGACCGTGCGTCAGCCCTACGCGTGGCAAATCGTTCACGGAGACAAGAACATCGAGAACCGGACGAGGAACATCGCAGGAAAATACCGCGGCCCCGTCGCTATCCACGCTTCACTCAAGCCCGACATGGAAGCACTGCGAGGTCTTCCGATGAGGCACCCCCGTGGTATCCCCCGGATCCACTACTACGGTGCGATCATCGGTGTCGTCGACCTCTCGAGTGTGCATCATGACCGGGATTGCGAATGTGACTGCTCGGACTGGGCGCAACCGGGTCACTTCCATCTGCGCCTACGAAATCCGCGAGTACTCGAATCCCCGATCGAGTACAAGGGCGCACTGGGACTTCGGACCATCGCTGACGACAGCATTATTCGGCGGCTCGATTTAGCGGAGGCGTACCAGTGACAAGCAGCACAGATCAACAGAGCACACTGCCGCTCGCGGAGGATCGAACGTCAATCAGGCGCAAGATCGCGGACATGTGGCTCCAAGAGATCGCATCACAGCCGATGAGCTTGTGTGCCGACGATGGCACCAAAGTGCTTGTCTTGGCGGAGTTGACGTTGCGGATGGTCGACAAGGCAGGATATGCAAGGGGTGCATCGTGACTGACATTGGAGGCCATGCGAAGCCCCGGGCAGTGGAGATCCGCACTGAACCTTTTGCGACGAAACTCGCTCGGCATGGCCGGGACGAGTTAAGGCGACGCGGGCACGACGTTCCCGAGCCGGTAAAGGAATGCACGATGGACGGAGACTGTGACGCGCCTGAGCATATCGACGGCTGCTTCGGCGGAAGCGAACCTAGTGAATCGGTCGAGGTGGCCGTCTACGTCCGACTACCGGACCCGGAGAATCCGTCACCCGCGTTGATCGAGGCCGCGTACATAGCGCAGGACGACCTGTCGAAGCCACCCGATCAGTGGGCAATCAGAGCTGCTGCGGAGGTAATTCAGTCGTACATCGACGCACAGAACCACACCACCGTGCATGTTCTGGGGCACCAAATTCGGAGATAAAGCCCTGAGCGGAAGCATCTTTGACCGTGCGGGCGAGTGGGAGATTGAGGCCACGATCTTCCTGGACGGAATAGCAGTGGCATATACACAGACTCGCCAGGTGACGCCCACGAGTTCGCGATGGAACTGTCGTCGCGAATCTCGAGCGCCGTGACGTGTCGTCGTGACGCTGCCGAATGTGGTGGCCAGGCTTCACTGAGCAGGTCTTGAAGGGTTTTCGAGGGGCCTGATAAGGCTGTCCGCCTGTGCGGGCCGTGTGGTCATCTGTTCATCCTGGTTGCCAACACCAGCTGCCCTCACCGCTGCATTCCTTGCCGCACACCGGAACCCGCATCTGTAGAACTGGATGGACTTGAAGGCGCCCGCCAACATGTCCCAGGTTCTGAACGGAGGCCGAATGGCACTGACTGCGAGCGACAACTTCGCGGGGGCTGGTGGAAGCTCAACAGGTCTTGAATTGGCAGGGTATTCGGTCGTTTCCGCCGCGAACCACTGGGACCTGGCTATCGCCACTCATCAACGGAACCATCCCAACACCGAACACCGGAACGAGAATCTCAGCGAAGTCGACTGGCGCACTTTCCCGAGAACGAACATCGCATGGTTCTCCCCGTCGTGCGTCTGGCACGCCAGATCCGGCGGGCACAAGAAACCACCGGTGGAACAGGAACTACTGCGTGCCGACGCGGGATCCATCGACCGCGCTACAGCCTTCGCTGTCATCGCCGCAACAGAAGTGCACCGCTACGACGCTGTGATCGTAGAGAACGTCCTCGAATTCCAGGCCTGGACTCTCTACCCGTGGTGGCTGGACGGGATGCGAATGCTCGGCTACCGCGAACAAATCGTGCTTCTGGACGCCGCCGACGTTGGCGCAGCACAGCGACGTGTTCGCTACTTCGCCGTGTTCACCCGCGACGGGAACGTGGATCTCACCGTGACCGAACCGGAGCAGGTCAGCGCGTCGACGATCCTTGATCCGAACCCCGGGAAGATCGTCACCCGCAAGCTGTACGTGTCGGAACAGATCGAGCAGATCGCCGAATTCGACACCCCGCACCTTGTGACCTACCGGCGCAACGCGCAGGCCCGCAGAGCTGATGCGCATCCGCTCGCTGCCATCACTGCCGGCGGTAATCACCACGGCATCGCGACAGTCACCGACGAGGGTGTTCGCTTCCGGATGCTGTCGAACCGTGAATGCGCAAGGGGACAGGGTTTTCCGGACGCCTACGAGTTCGTGGGCAACACCAAGCAAGTGAAGAAGCAGATCGGCAATGCGGTATCCGTCCACGCTGCACGGTGGATCGGGGATCGCGTACGAGTGGCCTTGGAGGGTCCGGCACCCGTGAGTGTCGATCGACGAGCCCTCGTAGGGGCTAACTCGTGACCGCGACACACAGAAATCAGTTCACTCAAACAGTTTTCGATCAAGTCAGGAGAATCGCGAATGTACTACGCAGAGACCGGTGACCGAGGAGACCAGATGGCCGCAGTAGCTGGCGCCCTCGACGATCCGCATCACAATCGTTCGTCACGGTCACGAACGGAAACAATCGCAGCTCTCGACGCCCAGACACAGGCGGAGTCCATGTCCAGGTCCACGACGACCGAACTGGCGGACCTGCTGGGCAAGCACGGTCCCGCGACAGTCACACATCTCGGCAAACGCAGCTTGGTGATCGACTGCGCCTGCGGCGCTGAGGTCTTCTGCACGGGGGACGAGTTCCGGTCCGCGCCGATCGACAGCACATCCGGCGCACTCTCCTACCTTCTGCGCCACCACGTCGCCGAGGCAATCGTGGCCACCAGCGTTGTCGTCCCGAAAGAGAAGGTGCAGGTGCGATACCTGTTCTGTGGCCATCCTGGCTGGCCTGACCCGCTCTGGGTGTGGCCAGCGACCCTTGAGAACGCGACCCGCATCTACAACGAAAACCCTCACCCGAACGCGTGGGTCGGCAGCCGAATCCACCAAGAACACCTCGACGTGGTGATCCCGAAGCGCTCCGAAAGGGACAATGATGAGTGATCACATTCTGCGGATCACGCGCGCCGCCGACAACGAGCACGACGCCGAATACGAGATCGTGTGCCCGTACAAGCATCCCGGCGCACCGTGCACAGTCTGGTGGGAATGCGAAGACTGCAAGGAACTCCCGACCAACCCACGGAACGAGCTCCAGAACCAACTCGACCGCGACGGAGTGAGCCAGGTCCACGACCTTCCACACCAGATGATCGGCGACATGATCTGCCAACAGGGCGACACGTGCATCGTCTTGACAGGTCACACCGACTACGACTTCGATCCCGACGACCTGCCGGCTGGCGATCACCCCGTCGTTTAAGAGACCGAGGAAATGTGCACGTACATCACGCTTCCGAAGGTCAGACAGTCATGAACCTGATGACCTTCGATCAACTGTTCACGGAGCAGTGGAAATACGAAGAGGCCAAACGCCAGCAGTGGATTCAATGCACGTGCGGCAGGTTCGTAAGGCCCGGCTCGTATTGGGAACGGAACGAAATCGGGGAACGGTTTTTCGGTTGGAACTGCTCCCGGTGCGGCGACGTGGTGGAGTACGAATGACGCCACAACGAACATCCGCAGGCCGAAGCCGAGCTGTCCGAAATCATTGGCAGTCAGGAGCATTGACATGACCACCAAAAATGCATCCACAAAGGCCGTTGCGCTCACCGCTGCAGAGGTGCAGCAGATGCTCCGCCGGCACTACAACCCGCCGAGCGCTCAACGACCCGGATTCATACTCGCGGCGGAGATCGCAGCCCCCGGATCGGATCGGCGGGCCGACCTGATCGCGGCGCCATTGACCCACTCGAATGGCGACCACATCATCGGGCACGAGATCAAAGTCAGCAGGCAGGACGTGATCTCAGAACTACGTAATCCGACCAAACACGACGACTGGGCCAAGCACTGCTCACAGTGGTGGCTCGTCATCTCCGACCCCGCCCTCATCGAAGGCCTGACGATTCCCGAATCCTGGGGCATCATGGCGCCACCTGTCCGGCGAGGTGGGGTGTCGATGGCAGTGCTGCGACCCGCACCGAAGTTGTCCCCGATCGACACTGGCGCCGCCTGGCGCAAACTCGCTCGCTGGCAGGCGTGGAAATCCTCGGAAGCCGAACGCGAGGCTGCCCGTTCAGTGAAGGAAGCGCAACGCACGCACGAGCGCGATCAGCGGGAGCTTGCTCGGGTGAAAGCCGTGGGTACCGGTGCCAGAGAGTTCGAGGCGGAGCGGATCCATCGGATACTGAATTTGGTCGACGAGCAGATCGTGGCGAAGCGATTGTGGTTATGGGCCCGCACAGAGGATCAGGAGTTGCTCGAGACGATCGCGGACGCGGTAGTTGACCACGTCGCTGTACGCAGCGCTGCCACCAATCTGAGGAGCAGCCTCGCGAACATCGTCGAAGAGCTGATCGACCCGAAATCTGGAGTGCGGCTGAGCCTGTCCAAAGCCGACGTTCTCGCCGCGCCGAAGGCAAAAAGGCAGGCCAGACCATGATCGCCGACAGCGACCGAGGCATTGCCCAGATGCTCTCCGATCCGGACCTCGTCGGCGACACCCTGCTGTTCGCGCTGTGCCTTCGTCACGTTCTCGATCGAGTGAGCGACGACGACGGCCTACGGGTGCGAGTGAAGACCTTGGACGGGCTCCTGCTCGAGGTCGGGGAACAAGCCACCGGCGACAACCCAGGAAAGGCGTTCTACTGGGCCCGGCGAGCTGTCGAACGGGATCTTCCCCGCTACGACCCGGAAAGTACACAGGGGCTTATGCGTTGCTGCGCTGAGATGGTCAGGAAAGGCGGGCAGTGCAGCAAGCCCGCTGTCACCGTCTGGATCGACCGAGAACCGGCTACCGGAGAATCTGTGTGGATCGGCTACTGCCGCCGACACCTCACGTCCGAGGTGGAGGCACTGCGCGATGAACGACAACGGCTGTGGAACGAACACGGGAAGCCGGTTCCGCCGCCCAACCGTGGCGGGGTGCTGACTCGCTATTTCACCTGTGATTGGGATGCGCTCTGGCAGCGCGTTTGTCCTGTCCGGGAGCCGTTGGATGGTGCGAAGGAGGCGACACCGCCGAAGCCGGCGCTGAGGGTCGTCCGGGGCGAGTGATACCTCCACGAATCGACGATGACCGATGAGTGCACACCGCCGCCGCCGCGTATTCCCCTGGGGTTTTGCATATTTGAGCTATGCAGAGAAAGAGGAACCAAATGGCTACAGGAAATCAGGACTCGGCCACAGACACTGTTGGTGCGCTCAATCGGTGGAACAGTGAGTTCGCTGTGGATCCGTTGGCGTGCCCTCGCGACGGGATTGAGTTGTCGGCCGTGAGTGCGGCCTCGCTGGTGTGGGTGTGCCCCGAATGCGAAATGCAACAAGCAGTCACGGAGGGGCAGATCGTTGAGGCGTTGGGCGCCATGGAGTTGCCGATACCGGGGAAGGGTTCAGTAGTACGAAACGGGCCCTGGCGTTTGAATCTTGGCGTACCGGCGCCCAGCGTGTTCGGTCGCCCACGTAAGAATCTCGATGCCTTCGGCTTGTCAGTTGGAGTCGTTACCGCTGTTGTACTGGCTCTGATTGTCTTTTCGATTGGCAAACTCGCTGTCGTCGACCGCGCGCTGATTGCCGCGGGTTGGGGTCTAAGTCTGGTGATTGGCGTTTTGGGCTACTACGCCACAGCTCGGCCCGTCGTCCACGGTCGATGGATTTTGACGAGTATCGACAGGGTGTTTCCGGGTATGTGGGTGGCACTGAATCCTCATGTCCTGAACGTGGGAGCCGTTGAGCAGGTCACCGGATCAACGACCACCGATCAGATAACGATCACGTACCGCGATGGGACCACGCTGACACGACCAAACGACTCTACGATCGGTGTCTTCATGCCAGATCGGTAGAGGTTGCGCAGGTCAACGTGTTGGATTCGAGATCCCGTACTGGGATTTCGGATCCAAGTGAAGACGCTGTCCGGCGAGCGTCGTTGTTGAGTGGATGAACTGCATCCTGTCCGGCCGAGCGCCCGGTTGGCCGCCGCGCCCCGTTGCTGGTCGAGAGCCTGCGGCGCCGCGAACGCCGGCGACGCTTCTCCAGATCGCCTGATTTTGTGGTGCCGCATCCCAAAGTGCCTCCACGCAAGCTGATTTCAGCAACCAACCGAACCGATCAGGAGATCACCGTGGACGCAATCAAGATCGACACCCAGTTCAACGTATCCCGAGTGGACCTCACCGCAGGTGGGCGCAGCATCGGTGACGGGCTGCGTGCGGAAATCGACTGCCGTGTATTCGACGTCGTCGGCCTTACAGGCGATGACGACACCAGCCTCGATATGTGGGTCGACGACGAGGGCATGTACAACAGCACTCCGAACCTCGCCGCTTCCGGGATTGCCCGTGAACTCAAAGAAGACGCGCAGGCGTACTACTTCGGTACGGCCTTGTTCGCGACGTCCAACGACGAAGGCGAGACCGTCGACCTCCGCCCGGAGCACGTGTCGAAGGTTCTCGGAAGTCTGGCGGAGGTAGCCGGGGTGCCCATGGCGGCCCGCGTGCAGTGGATCGCAACCAGGGCAGCGGCATTGGGGTTCACCGTCCCGGCGCCGGCCAGCGCGTCGGTCTGACCAACTAACTCAGCCCGCCTACCAGCCCACGGCCGGTGAGCGGGCTGAGTTGTGCGTGCGTCGCATGAGGCCGCCTGTCCGGCCCCTTCCACAGCCTCACCAGTGGAAACGTGCCCTCGCAAACCCGTCGGTGTTTGACGTACGTGCCACGCACCGGAGGCCGTCGATCTATGTTGATCCCATCGGAGAATGCACCGCACCAAAAATCTTGGAGGACGTTATGTACGCAATTCGGGTCGGCACAGATGCAAACGTGGACAAAGTCGACTTGACCGTAGGGCGGCAGACCGCCGAGGTCGGCCTACGCGTCGAGATCGGATGCCCTGCGGTCGACGTTGTCGCCCTCGCTGGCGACGAGAACACCAGCCTCGCGATGTGGACCGACAGTAGGGAAACCGCTGACGGGCAGCTGAACCCGCTCGCATCTGCAATCGTGCGTGTGTTGCGCCCCCAGCTCACCCGCTACTACTTCGGGCCGGTGGTGATCGGGACATCCAACGAGCACGGGCAGATCGTGGAGCTCAGCCCGGAGCACACGGAGATCCTTCTCAACGCACTGGCCAAGGCTAGTGGGGTTCCCCACTACGACCGCAAGGGCTGGGCCAGTCGCGCGGCGGCAGCACTCGAAATCGTCCACCCCAGTGCTGCACCCGTGGCTACTCCCGACCAGGCAGCTGAGCCAGCGCCCGTAGTCGCACCCGCTGGTGCGTCGGAACCAGCTGCACCCCTTCGCCAGCCCGTCTGCCAGAAGCACCCCCTCCGCGCGTCTGTGTGACACAACCACACCGATACAGACCAGCGATTCCTGATCGATCGCACGTGACCATCGGACCGTAGCGACCACGCGACCGCCCGCCATGACAGCCCGTCGAGGCGGGCGGTTCGCGTGTGGAAGAGTTGATTCCATGACTCCGACGTCGTCCACCATCTTCATTTTCGATACCAACATCGTCCTCGGGACGCCGCGACTGGACGATGTGGCCTGGAAGAAGATGTTCCTGGTCAGGGAGTTTGGGCCTTCATTCACGCTCGTGGTCCCGGAGGTGGTCGTTCGGGAGTTCGGCCGCCGCAGATTCGCGGCCGCTGAATCACTCCGTAAAGCCGGAATCAAGTCGTGGAGCACTGCCCTTCGAGATTTGGCAGCCGCGGGAGTGGAATTGCCGCCTGAAGTGCCGACTGTCCGCGAACTGCGTGACCGCCCGACAATCTCACGGGTGGATCACACTGCCGAGCTGAGGACCAATCTCGCCGACCACGGTGTGAAGATCGCACCGATCCCACCTGTTGACCACGATGTTTTGGTCGAGTGGTCCCTGAGCGCGCATCCACCATTCGACACCACCGACAAGGGATACCGTGACGCCCTGATCTGGGGGACAGTGAAGGCCATCGCCGTGGCGTCGCCGGCGCATAGCGAGATCGTGTTCATCACCAATGACAACGATTTTTGTGGGAGCGGAGATGACTCGGGGAAGCTGCACAAGAATCTGATCGCTGACCTGAAGGCGGCGACACCGAATGCGGTCGCCCTGGCGAAGACCATTCCCGAAGCCATGACTCTGACCAAGCTGGACTCCGTTCACGCAGAACTGTCCGAGGACGATCACGACCTTGAGCTGTATGACGACATCTCACAGCTGATAACGGCTGCGATCCCGGGCGCGTGCGACGACATACTGGGCATGGAACTACCCGACTATATCTCCGACGACTTCTTTCACGAGTCTGCCTTCAAACTGACAATTCCGGAACTCGAAGGTCCCGTCATCGTCACTGAAGTTGACCCACGTCTCGACACTGTGGGCATCGATGTGCACGAGAAATACGAAGGCGACACACAAATCGGCGAAGTTCGCTTCCTGGCTACTGTCACATGCAGCGGTCAGATCCATAAGGCTGACTTCGCGATCTCCGATGTTGATTGGGACGTGCAAGACGCAGACTTCAACAAGCACTACATGGAGGTAGCCACGTCGGTAGAAGTCGAATTGACGTTCCGATTCTTGGTGAACGGCAATGAGGTTGATTCGCTCGAATTCGACAGCGGAGTGCAGGTCACCTCCACCCCCAAGAAGAAGTGGGCGAGTTCTTCGCTGTTCTACGACAACTAGAACGCACCATTAGCATCAACGGGCCTGACACAAACAACCGACTGACGACAGGATTCCCGGTCGGTTGTGAGCTGTCCGAGCAGTGTTTGAAATACTCGACGTCCGCTTGGCAAGCCCCAGGTCCATCACCATAGCGTGACGGACAAAGGCTGCCGCACAACATAATTAGCTTCGGCATCGTGAAGGCGACCAAATCGCCGACCAGTGCAGAGGATCTTCAATGACGTTGACCGCTCTCCCCCACATGACTTGGACCGACTTCTCCCGCAACGTCTTACCTGGGCTGAAAGCGCTCCAGAAGACTGTGACTCCGCAATACGTACTCTGCCCGTACGACAGCATCGAACGGCGTACCCATCAGGTTGTCGTCGTCACCGACGCCGTCACCACACCCACCCTGGTGCGCGCTCCTCGGGCGCGATCGAACAGGAAGCCGATCGCCATCGCGCTACCAAGCCTCGACACCCTGACGTTGCCGTTGGCGCAGTCCGCCGTCAGAGTTCAAACGGACTACATCGTGCTTCGGCACCTGTTCACCAACGCCGTCATACGCAACACCTTCCCCGTGTCCGTTGAGCAGCCCACGGAGCCGATTGCAGCGGCCTGAGCGACCACGCCAGATCCAGACGTATCGCTTCGATCCGGCGGTATCGTTTCATCCACACATGGGAACGGCCGCAACACGATTAGGTGTGTTGCGGCCGTTCCCATGTGAGTCGGCTACAGCTACAGCCACAGGTATCCGCTCGACACCCAACTCGGAAGGCCACCCAGATACGCGCCGGCCCCGACACTGACCAGACTCAAACCCTGTCCGGCGGTGATGGTCGTGCTGGTCCGGCCGTTGGCTGCCAGCGTGGACTCAACGTGATTGAACGGCGCAATGCCGTTCTGCCACGACACGTTTACCGGCACCTCACACCCCGGGATCGAGCCGTAGGTGCCGTTCGGTGTGAGATTCACCGTTGTCTGATCAGGATGTCCCGGCACCACCTCGAAGTCGACGTGAATCGTGCCGAAGCACGGACCGGCAGGAACAGGAACGATGTCGGTGCCGGTGACCTGCAGAACAGCGGCCGGAGGGGCGGCGGACGCGGTGCCAGCCGCGATCGTGGCAACCCCGGCAGCGCAGATCGCGGCGGAGGCGGCAACAGCAGTCGCCCGGGCCAAACCTCGGCGAACAGTCATGGGAAGTCCTCTCATTCGATGACGAGTGAATCGAAGGGCCACCGTATCGAGCCCGGTTCCGGTGTATGCGGCCCGAAACAGGGGCGCCCGCAGTCGAGAGTCCTGTCCGCCGCATTCATGTCGTTGCTGCTGGTGATCGGCCGGTACCGAGGTTGCGGAGGTGCCGCAGTCGCCGTGGTCGTTCGCGAACGTAGTCGCAGAAGGTAACCGAACGGGACGAGGGAGGTCGCAATGAGCGACGACAGGATTGACCGGATTCGTAAGCTGCTCGCGCAGGCAGACAGCGTTGCAGGCACACCCGAAGCGGACGTCTTCAACCAGAAGGCGTTCGAGTTGATCGCCAAATACGGTGTCGACGAGGCCGAAGTGCGACGGGTAAGCGGTTCCGGCCCTGCCGAGATCATCGTCTACGAAATCGAGATCTCCGGCGCCTACAAGGTCGATCGCGGTCTCCTTTTCAACGCGCTTGCCGGGGCACTGCACTGCTCGTCCATTCGAGTGAGTAAGTCTGACCGCCGCAAGGTGTTCGGCACCGCCGCAAATATCGAGCGGCTCAAATTGCTGTTCGCGCTTCTCTCGGTGCAGATGAATGCCGGTGCAGCCAAGGTTAAGGGCGTCTCCGCGTCGTCGACGTCCAGGGCTCGTCGGTCATGGATGCTCGGATTCATTCACGCTGTATCCACCCGGCTCGAGGTCGCGGAGAAGGACGCCGCATACGACATCGTTGGCAGCGATCTGGTGCACGTCAACGACGCTGACCGTGCAGCCGCTGCGCTTCGGCTCGAGTATCCCAATATCCGGCAACTCAAGGTGCGGCGAAATGTGGACGGCCGCGCCCACGCGGACGGCGCCAACGCGGGAGGTCGCGCCGATATCGGCAACGCCCGAATGAGCTCGCGCCGAGCACTGACCCGCTAGCGCGCCACGTGCCGCGCACCCTGCCGAGCGGCGAGACAGTGGACATACCAACGGTTCCCGACCAGGAGGACATCATGTCAAGCATCAACCAGCGTGGAGACGCATTGAAGAACGTGCCGAACGCAGAGGATCGGCTGGCGGCGTTGGAGCAGTTCACCGTCTGCGGGCCGAACTATCGGCGACGGGTCGTCGACGAGTTGGGCCGTGCCCGCCGGATGTGGTGGGTCGAGTCGGCCGGTGCGTGTCTGGTCACCGCGGAGATCGCAGCTGGGTTGCGCCCCTCCAGCGATTACCAGGACCGGCACACCGAAGCCGTCTACAAGGCTTCACCAGGATCTGCCTCCGTCTGATCCGGTGGCGCGAGCGCCGGTGGGCGCAGGGGTGACTCGCCGCCCCCTGTGCCCACCGGATCCACCTCCGTCGCCGGCCGATTTCCGCGTCGGTCCTGTCCGGCGGTTCCGCCCACTGCTTTCCGGATTGAGCGGGTGTTCGTGTCTACACGATTCTCACGGCGGCCGCGGATACTTCAGGGTGCGCGGTCATCCTGATATCACTGTGGACTATTCACTGTCTGGACATGCTGTGAATGCAATACTATGCAGCATCTCTGAGCTGCTAATACATGCTAGTTTTTGTCCCCATTTTAAGAGTCCAAAAGACCCGCATCGCCGCTTCGCTGGTCGTGTCGACTTGGATGCAGACCACGGCGAACGCGCTGAGGTGGCCGAGGCTGGCAGCCAGATCTCGCCCAGCCCGACGAATCAAGGTCTGCCATGTAGGCAGAGATTCTCTTGAAAATTGTTGCCGTACAACCGTTGTAACTATCAGGCAGGTGAAACGGAAAGCTTTTATAGTCAAAACATCATGGTTGAATCTCGAAAGCTATTGCAGCACAATAGATTTCGATATACAATCGTGGCAAGATCGACTCACTTCCCAGGGGGATGACATGACAGTGACCGTGTACACCAAGCCCGCGTGCGTTCAGTGCAATGCCACCTACCGCGCTCTCGACAAGGCTGGAGTCGAATACTCCGTCGTCGACATCACCGAAGACGCTCGAGCCCGCGAGCACGTCATGAGCTTGGGGTATCTGCAAGCGCCGGTCGTCGTCGCCGGAGATGACCACTGGGCGGGGTTCCGGCCCGACCGAATCAAGAATCTGGTGAAATGGGATGTATTGCAGCAGATGCAACATAGCGTCAATTCGAAAGACCTGTCTGGACTGGCTGTTTGACGCCGCAGGGGAGTTGTAAGTCCTGGATTTACGGAACCGGACCGTGCGCTTCGAGTGGATGTAACAATGTTGCATCTGATACAACATTAATGTGGTGAACGAGGCGCCGGGATCGGCACATCTGATACTCGCGGGGAATGTCGTCCATCTCGATCCGGCACCGGCGATGTCGGAAGCGATGATCGAGGGCTGGACGCGACAACAACGCAGCCGATTCCTCAAAGACCAGACCATTGCAGCGCGGATTCGGATGATTCGACGATTCGGTGAGTTCACGAATCTGTATCCGTGGCAGTGGACTCCAGCAGAAGCTGAGGCATGGATCAGTGATCTGCGATCCGGCGACCGGGCGCTCGCGTTGTCCACGATCCGGAGCTACGAAATCACGGTCAGACTGTTCTGCGAGTACCTCACCGACCACCGATACGGCTGGATGCAGGTGTGCGCCGACAGGTTCGGGTCAACACCCCAGTTGGTGTTCCACGAGGGCAACTCCGTGCTGCACATTGGGGACTACGAAGGCAGTCCGCGTCGGCGTCCGCTGACGTACGACGAGATCCAAGCCTTGTTCGATGCCGCTGACGGACGAGCCGAGAAGATTCGGGAGAATGGCCGCAAAGGCGCCCTCGCGGCGATGCGCGATTCCGCGATGCTCAAGTTCTGCTACGCCTTCGGGCTACGCCGCTCGGAGGTGTGCAATATCGACCTGGTAGATCTTCGGCGCAATTCCCAAGCCCCGCAGTATGGTTCGTCGGGTTCGGTCGCGGTTCGATTCGGTAAGGCGTCGCGCGGCGGGCCGACGAAACGCCGGACTGTGCTCACTGTTCCCGAATTCGATTGGATCGTCGACGTCCTCGAGCACTATCTGGCCGAAATCCGACCAGCGTTTGCGCCCGGCGCGCATCCGGCATTGTGGGTGACCGAACGCGCAGGTCGCATCTCCCCGCGATCGGTCAACGCCGCGCTTACTGCTGCCCGTGACGACGCGAATCTCGACCCGATCCTGGACTTGCACTGCCTGCGACATTCCTACGTGACCCATCTGATCGAATTCGACTACCCGGTGCGCTTCGTCCAAGAACAGGTCGGGCACACGCATGCATCGACGACGTCGATCTACACCGGCGTCTCGAACGAGTACCGAAATCAACTGTTGACCCGCGCGATGCGAAACCGACACGGCGAACTGTGGAGCGAATCATGAACAAGAAAATGGGCTACGCCTGGCACTTGCGGCACAAGATGGCCGAACGCGACATCTTCCACACCTCGGACCTTGTCCCGTTACTCGCCGAACGCGGAATCGCGCTCTCCCGTGAGCAGGTCTACCGCCTGGTCACCTCACCTCCGCAACGATTGAGCATGGACACCCTGGTTGCGCTCTGCGACATACTCGAATGCACACCCAACGATCTCATCGAACCGAAAATCGTCAACGAAACGATCCGAAAAGCCGCAAGCGACCGCTCCGCGCCCACGCCGCTGCGACGCACCACGATTCGCCGGCCGCAGCACTGATCGATGCCACCACGAGGAACGCCGCCGAGCACACCACTCGACGAGATACGCGCACGGATGATCGCGGCGACCCAGTCCGTCGCGCCCGGAAAGATCACCGAAGATCATGCACGACAACTACTCCAGGACGCGGCGGCATGGCAACCCCGTGGGGTACGGACCCTGCACCGGTATCTGATGAGTCACCCCGGATGCTTGTCCTCACCGGATCCTCACGCCCCGATCACCGCTGTGCGCCTGGCGTACGGCTTGCACGCGGCCGGATGCCGCGTTGAACTTCCCGCGTGTGCGCGATGCGGTAAACGATGGCCCAGACTGATCCGCCTCGCTCCCGAAGGACGATGCTGCGAATGGTGCGTCACCAAAGCGAACACCGTGACCTGCGACCGCTGCGGCAAGGCCGGGCATCCGACTGCGGTGCGCCCGGACGGAACGATCTGCCGCACCTGTTATCAACACGAACCACAACGCACCGAGAAAAGCATCCGCTGCGGACGAGTCCGTGCCCCGTCCACGAGAGACGACTCGGGCGATCCGATGTGCGGGACCTGCGCACGCCCACAGCACATCTGCACGCAGTGCGGACGGACAGCGATCGCCAAGAAGTTCAGCGACACGGGGCCACTCTGTGCGCGCTGCTACGAGCCGCCGCGCCGGCCATGCGGACGATGCGGCCGCATCGTGGCGATCGCACATCGAAGCGGGGGAGAACACCCGGACCTGTGTAAACGGTGCCGACCCGAACGGACGCACCGCTGTGTAGTGTGCTCGCGAGTGCGATCCGCCAAGGCGATATGGCCGAAAGGGCCGGTGTGCCGGGCCTGCTACCGCCAGGCTCTCATTCACCCGGATCCGTGCGCCACGTGTTCACGCATCGGGGTCCTCACCGCAAATGACCTCACAGGCCGCGCGGTCTGCGGACCGTGCGCAGGCTCCTCGATCGACTATCGCTGCACGACGTGCGATCAGCCCGGCCTACAGCACTACGCCCGAACCTGCTTACGGTGCTCGGTGCGGCGCCGGGCAGCAACACTGCTGGCGGATGAACACGGATACATCTGCTCCCAGATACTGCCGTTCATCGTGTACCTCGCTGCCGAGGAGCGACGTCCCGACTCGACTCTGCGATGGCTCGACCACCCGAAAACCATTGCACTGCTGCAACACATCGCACGAGTAGAGCACCCGATCGTGCATGCCGACCTCGACGCCCACCCCCCGTCCACTGCGTTGCATTACCTTCGTGCGGTCCTCGTCCACGCTGATGTCCTCCCGCCTCGAATCGAGCCGTTGGGCCGACTCGAACAATGGCTCCACCATCTGACGGGAACGCTGACCGCAGAACACGCGGCGCTGATCCGGCCGTACGCACAATGGAGTGTGCTGCGCCGTGCTCGCCGCCGCGCCGTCCGCCGCAGCTACACCGACTCCAGCGCGCAAAGTGACCGAGCCATCATCTGGGGAGCAGTTCACCTACTGGAATGGCTCGATGAGAACGACCTCGCGATAGCCGATCTGAACCAGCACCAACTCGACCGCTGGACCTCCATCAACGGGCACCGAACCTATAGGATCACCGGTTTCGTCCTCTGGCTACGACAACGAGACATCATCGGTGACGCCGCCGTGTCGAGGAGGCAATCGGCATTCCCCACCGACGTCGCGGAAGCACACGAACACGCACGAAGAATCCGACGACTTCTCACCGACGCCACTATCGAACTGCCGCTGCGTGTCGCCGGACTTCTGGTGCTGCTGTACGGGATCCCTCTCATCCGAATCCTCGCACTCACCGCCAGCGCCGTCGAGCAACAAGATGATGAAACCAACATCGTCTTCGCTCGCAACCCGGTCAGGTTGCCACCGCCGGTCGCAACATTGGTCAACGAACTGGTAGAAACCGCCATCGCCCATCCTCTGGCTACAAAGACTGGTTCGCCGTTCTTGTTTCCCAGCCGCACCGTGCCCGGGACGGCTCGTCATGCCCGCCCGGTGGGGGTCGCGATGACCGACCTCGATATCCCGGTCAGGATCAGCCGCAACTCCGCTCTCCGTACTCTCACCGAAGATCTACCTGCACCGGTGGTCGCCGACCTGCTCGGGTTGCATATCCATTCCGTCAGTCGGTGGGCCGACTACGCTCGCCGCGACTGGGCGCACTACCTCGATGCCCGAAGCAACCCACGAATCAACGACAACTAGATGATCACTAGCAGCAACGTCGTTGGCGGGGCGATGTCAAGGGGACTCTTTCGTAGTCCCGTCAAGTCCGATAACCGCCCCATATATCGGGTCAAAGACTGCATTTTGCAGGCAACCCTGCGAGATTGCGGAACATCTCGTAGAAGAATCCGGTCGGTCCACCGGGCATGCACCAGTCCGCTTGAACAAGGCGAATCAGTACATTGCGAAGCACGTTCAGGTACAGCGCGTTCGCGTCGTAGAGCTTTCCGGGCTCATCAATAGTGAAGAGCTGCCAGGCAATCATCCTGGCAGCTCTTCCTCGTGCGGGTCTCTTGGTGCCTACTTGAGCTCGAAGGTCATCGATCCGATCTCGTCCTGAAGGATCGTGGAGGCAACCAACTTCACAGGGGTTGTCGTGTCGGACAGCTCGTATGCGACCGCGTTAGTGACAGTGCCGCCCTTCTTGATCTTGCTTGTCTGCGAATCGAGGAAAGCAGCGTCCGGCAGTGAACCGACACCAAGCTTGTTCTCAGCGTTGGGGTCGTTGTCCTGGTACGCGGCGAAGAGGAATATCCATGCCGTCATAGGATCCGTCTCCTTGCCGGAGACGTTCGTCGTGTCGTACCAGAATGCGATGACGGGCTCCTTGCCGTGCTCGTTGCCCTTCTCACCTACTGGAATCGTCTTCACGTCGGTGATCTTGATCGTGACGTCCTTCGTGGTGAGGACGTTGTCCTCGAACGACGCCTCGGCGGGAGCTGCGGCCGGCGCGTTGACGGCGGCTGTCGAGCCCGCCTGCGGTGCGGCAGTCGATCCTGCCGAGCTGCAGCCGACGAGACCGCTAACCGCGATGCCGACGGTCGCGATGGTGAGAGAGAGCTTGCTGATGTAGTGCATGTGGTGTCCTTTGGTCAATGTCGAGCAATGATCAGAAACCGAGCAGCGGTCCAAACCTCCTGTGCGACCCGACTCCTCGTCGGCCAGAAGGTTTCCGCTGTGTCGCCGAGTTCAGGAACCGACGGTGGTGCCTCGTGCGGCAGACTCGTCGATCGCTGCTGGAGTCCGGGTTGTGACTGATGCTCCGTCTGAGATCACCGCAGCCAGGTTGTCTATGTGCTCGGGGTCGGCCTCGGTCGGGAACATCCACTGGACGTCGCGACGGTCCGTGGCTATGCCGATGGTTGGGCGTACGCCCGCAACATGATTCGAACGTGGGCGCACGTACCTAACCTCATCCAGCGAATAGATCGAGCCGAGTTCGCCGCGCCGCAGAAGGGTTTTCGGGGTGGCGGTGACGATCCGGCGGTTAGTTACAGCCATGAAGGTGCTCGAAGTGAGTTTCTCGACCACTGCGCCAGCCTTGCCTGGAGCCAGTGCGTCCCAGGTGGCGTCAACTCGTTTGGCAAGGATTGCTGGTACGACTCCAGTGAGGTTGTGAGGTCCTGCCTCGTAGGGGAACGCGACGCTGCGAAGCGTCTCGCCGTCCTCGAGGAACCACCGAAGGACACGCAGGTACGGGTCAAGATCAAGGCCCTCGGGCGCGCATACGGTCTCTGGTACGGCAGGTATCTCGATTGCCGGATGGAGCTTGTTGGCCAGGGGTTCGATGGCGTCGAGGAGTTGCTTGCACGTAAGTTGGGATGCCTTCGTATCCTTGCGCTTTCGCGTGAGCGGAGCCGTAGCTCGGTCAGGGAGTTCGGCGATGATCCGCAACTCACGCACGAGTGATGCCGTGAGTTGCCTGATCTCGCGGAGAGACTCGTCGATCTCGGCGGGTAAGTCCCGCGCGATCAGGTCGGCGAGCTGCGCTTCGCTCTCGTTGTTGGTGCTTCGGGTTCGGGCGAGCGCAGCACGGATCGCCTGGTAATCGGCGTATGTCTTCAGGGAACTGAATAGCGCATGAGTGTCGAAGACGATCGCCTCGGCGTTGGATTCGAGGTAGTGGCGGAGCGCACGCCCGTCCAGTTTCCGGATTTCCTGAATGTGTCCGTCCACGTTCTTTCGGTATTGGTTCATCTCTTTGCGGATCAGTGGACCGCTGGGAGCGATGGGCTCCCAGACAGAGTCCGTGATGGTGTCGAGTTCGTGAGCCTCCTGGAGTGCCTCATCGACGGCCTCCGCGAGTCCCTCGAGTTTGGCCCACTGCTCGTTTCGGATGGTCTTGAGTGTCTGTGTGGTGAGCGCGATGTTGGTGCGGGCGAGACCCGAAATCTCGCCGAGCTGCATCTGGAGCGCGATCATGGCCACGGCCGGGCCGATCGCTGCGATGGCCGTTGCGGCCGTCATCGACACGGGGATAAAGCGTGCCTGTGCGACCACCTTGCCATTCTGGAGGATCGCTCCGAGTTTGGCGCCGTCTTTTCCGGCCATCTGCCCGCCGCCCTTCAGCAGAGACAACGTCGCATCGTTGACCCGAAATAGGCCCTGCACGCTTGATGCAGCCTCCGCAATGTTTCCAACTACCGTGCCCACGTTGCCGAGCGAGCACAGAGCAGTAAAGAGTTGCGTTCGGTCGAATGACGGCACCAGATCAAGGCTGATGAGTTCAAGGCCTTCGGGGACTTCACCGAACACCACTGCGACACCAGGTGTCACCTCGACAAGGGTTGTGGATGATGCGATCTCCAGAGCATCCGAGCTGTTCTGCCCCTCTTCATCAGGTCGCCTGTCAATGCCGTCGACATCGGCGCCGCCGTTGACGGTCTTGACGGCCAGGCGCACCAGATCGGTCGCGGTGTATCCGGGCCAGCCGTGCAGGATTCGGCGCCAGCGCGCCGGCACTGCGGATGAGCCCCACCGGGCACCGAGCAGGCCACCGGCGATCGCGGCGGTGGTGTCGGTGTCGCCGCCGGCGCGGACCGCGGCTTCGAGTGCGAGTTGGAGGTGGCGGGCGTCGCCGGCGTCGGTGGTGGTGATCGCCCACCAGGCAGTCTGCAGGGCGTGTACCACCCAGCCGTTGTTCGCGAAATCTTCGGGGGAGCCGTGTTCGGCCTGATCGAGCAGCGGTCCCCAGAACTCGGCGACGTCGGCCGGGGCGATGGACAGGTAGCCGCGGACCCCGTCGAAGGTGCCGTGCAGAACAGCGTGGCGGATCGCGTACGTCCACAGCTGGCAGGCCTGGACGGCGCGTTCGTCGTCGTGGGTGAGCGATGCGATTCGAGCGGCAGCGTCGATGCATTGCTCTGGATTGTCGAGGTAGGCGAGCGCTACGGGTGCGGTGCGCATCAGTGAGCCGTTTCCGCCTTTGCGTCCGGTAATTGCCTGGGCGCGGGCAGTCATGGCGTCGGCGCTGCCGGGACGCTGTGAGAGCACTGCGCGGGTCTGCTTGCCGATGCCCGCCGGGTTCGATTCGAACCACCGAACGAACTGTGCTGCAACGCCATCCAGACCGGCGCCGTGACCGATATCCGTGCCGGTGGCGGCGACTTCGGCAATGGCTATTGCCATGGCCGTGTCATCGGTCCATTCACCCGGTGCCCAATTCAACGACCCGCCGCCGGTCATCCCGATGGCAGTGTCCGCGCTCAGGTGGGCGAATTCGTAGCCGGCACCGAGTGCGTCACCGGCGGCGGTAGCAAGCAGAACTCCTGCTGCGCGATCGGACTGCTGTGTGTTCAGCTCCACTACGTCTCCTTTGATCAATTTTGCGCTAAGCATAGATCAGATTTGAGATAATATGCAAGAGTGAATGAATGGACAGACACGAAAGGCAAGACTCTTGAGGACTACGCGCGCCCCTCGGTGGCGGTGGATGTTGCAGTGTTGACGTACTCCGGCGGCGCACTACAGGTGTTGGTGGTCGAGCATCGCCGTCGGGGTTTGGCGTTGCCCGGAACTTTCTTGCACGAGGGCGAACTACTCACCGACGCAGCGGAACGGGCGCTGCGCACCAAAGCGGGCCTGGTCGGTACACAGTTTCACCAGCTGGCGATGTTCGATGATCTCGCCCGCGACGACCGGGGCTGGGTCCTATCGATGGCCCACACCGCCGTCGTGCCTGCCGCGGACCTTCCTGCCGACGCGATCCTGGTGATCGTGTCGGGTGGGACGGTGGATCAGGAGTTGGCGTTCGACCATGCCGATATGGTGCGGCTGGCGGTTGAGGACTTGCGAACGCGGTATGCGGCGCAGGTCGACCCCGCTGGTCTGCTGGGGGACTCGTTCACCGTGCTGGAACTGCGTCAACTCTACGAGGTGATCTTCGATCGTGAGTTACAGAAGGACGCGTTCCGGCGCCATGTCATCGAGGCGCTCGAGAGCACGGGGGAGATGTCGAACCCGGGTAACGGTCGGCCTGCTGAGATGTTCCGCAGGAAAGACGAGGGTCGACTGCCAGCGCAAGCGTCGGTGTTACTGACCGGGTAGCAGCATCCGTTGCCTCAGGTTCTCCAATCTTGAGTAGGCACTGCTGACCGGGACCTTTGGCGTGTCTGAGGCGGCAACGCCTGGGCTTCCTGCAATTTGAATGTTGCGACGCGATCAGACGACGACATCGCCGGAGCCTGCTTGGGTTGTGGGGTCTTCTCCACCTTGGTCGACGACCAGCCCGAAAAAATACCAGCCGGCTTGTCGACGGCAGGCGTCCGAGAACCGCCCTTATGTCAGCTCGAACGACCCATTAATTGTGAGACTGGACTAACTGTGTTTCGGCCATTTCCATAGATTTCCGACCGGGCCACGCCGGACGGTGAACGTAATCGCCCAGCGCAGGCTAGCTGCGCCCTTGAAATCTGATTCCAACCCGCAACCTAGGATTTAGTCATGGCAGTTCTACGTACTTGTGTCCGTTGCGGGGGAGTCTCCGACTGGGTCTTGGAACTGTGCCGGTCCTGCTATAAGTCCGCACGGAGGGAGTGGAACGCGACGCGTCCCGCTCGTCTGGCTGAGGCGAAGAAAATGGAAGAGGCGCTCGCCCTCGAACGTCGCAGATCTCAAAAACGTGCATCGAGGAACAACGATTCAGGCAGGGAGGCAAACGTTTCCCGGGACGCCCGAAAGACCAGTTCTCAGGGGCCAAGCGCGAATGTCGCTGTGCTGCGCAACGTCGTTCTTGCAGGACTCGGCGAAGCAGCCACTCGCGCATCAATCCGTGAAATGCGGCAGTGGATCCCCGGGATCGTGGATCGGTATATGAAGAATCTGCCGAGGTCGATTGCCGAAGCGCTGCGCGCGGAGTTGGCAAGCCAGGGGTTCGTGGGAAACGACGCAATGGTGAAGTTCGGCCAGGAGGTCGTCAGTGACATATCGAAGCAGCGTCAGAGCGCCTTCCGCGGAGTCTCACGTGGCGGACTCCCTGGGAACCGTCGGTAAAGATCGTTCTCGAGTAGTCGATTCCGTCGTCCTTCGCAGCTTGATTAAGTACAGAGTGGACACCCCTGGTCAATAGCAAAGGCGCATGTTGGGCGGTGCGGACCGGGCATCGCCGGCGTCGCCGACACAAATACCGCGCAAGCCGGATTGACTATTTCGTTGTCGACGTGTCGGTTCAGGGTGACACGATGAACCGATTGCTCGTTGACGAAAGGTGAGGTGCGTGGCAGATAGTTCTTCTGACGGTGTTCCGGCTCGTCTGGAGGACCTCCAGTCAGGTGTGATGTTGATCGGCGTTGCTTCGGAGCCGGTGACGATCGTGGCCGTGGATCGGTACGGCACCGAGGCAGTGACCGTGACCTTCAAAGACGCCTCGGGCGGCCTCGGACAGCAGGTGCTGTACCGGCTCGACGAGGAGCGCCTGCGGATCGCGACCCCCCAAGCGCGGTGGGGTTTCGACGCCGACCCTGCCGACTTCCGGGTTGCCACCGAGGCCCTGCGGATCCGGATGGCCGGTCTGCACGATCCGATGGTCGCCGTCGCATCGAGCGCTGTGGATCCGTTGCCGCATCAGATCCGAGCGGTCTACGGGGAACTGCTGCCACGAACACCTCTGCGGTTTGTCCTGGCCGATGATCCCGGCGCAGGAAAGACCGTGATGGCCGGGCTGTATGCGAAAGAGCTGATGCTCCGCGGAGACCTGTCCCGAATGCTGATCGTCGCACCCGGCTCACTGGTCGAGCAATGGCAGGACGAGCTTGCGACGAAGTTCGGAATCGCGGCCGAGTTGCTGTCTCGGGAGTTGATCGCTTCCTGCGTGGATACCAATCCGTTCGACCGGCACCCGATCCTGATTGCCCGGATGGATCAACTCGCCCGCAACGATGACCTACTCGTGTTGCTCGACTCGAGCGAATGGGATCTTATCGTCGTCGACGAGGCGCACCGGATGTCGGCGAGTTGGTGGGGCGGACAGCTCGACACGACCCGCCGCTACCAACTCGGTCAAAAGCTCGGTGAGATCACCCGCCATCTCCTGCTGATGACCGCCACCCCACACTCGGGCAACGAAGCCAGCTTTCAGGCTTTCATGGCCTTGGTGGACCCGGACAGGTTCGAGGGCGAATACCGGGAAGGGGCGCACACAACCGACACTTCCGGGTTGATGCGGCGGGTGGTCAAGGAAGAACTGCTCACTTTCGAAGGCAAACCGTTGTTCCCCGAGCGGATCGCCGAAACCGTTCCTTACACCCTCTCCGACGGGGAACAGCACCTCTACGAAGAAGTGACGCGGTATGTGCGGGAAGAAATGAACAAGGCCGGCCAACTCGGCAACGACAACCCCCGGGCCCGCACAGTCGGATTCGCCCTCACCGTGCTCCAGCGTCGCCTTGCGTCCTCGACTCATGCGATCGTGCGATCACTGCAGCGACGCCGCGACCGACTCGAGAGCAAACGTCGTGACATGCTCACCCCGCAACCGCGGCTGCTCGATGACACCACACTCGGGGCCAGGCTCGCCGACCCCGACGAACTCGACTCCCACGAACTCGAGGACCTCGAGGAACAGGTCGTCGATGCGGCGACTGCTGCCCGCACTGTTGCCGAACTCGACGTCGAAATCGCCCAACTTCAGAAACTCGTCGCACTCGCAGAGCAGGTTCGCGACTCCGGTGAGGACCGGAAATGGGCGGAACTGCGATCTCTGCTCTTGGACGCAGACCTGTTGCGCGACCCACAAGGCGCACCGCGGAAGCTGATCGTGTTCACCGAACACAAGGACACCCTCTTCTACCTGACCGAGCAGATCCGCAACATCCTCGGCCGGCCCGACGCGGTGGTGACCATCCATGGCGGTACCCGCCGTGAGGAGCGCCGCGGTATCCGTGAGCAGTTCACCCACAACCCCACCACCCAGGTTCTTGTCGCCACCGACGCTGCCGGTGAAGGCTTGAACTTGCAGGCTGCGCACCTGATGATCAACTACGACCTGCCGTGGAACCCGAACCGTATCGAGCAACGCTTCGGCCGCATTCACCGCATCGGGCAAAAGCACACCTGTCGACTGTGGAACCTCGTCGCCGCAGGCACCCGCGAGGGCCAGGTATTCACCCGACTCCTCGAGAAAATGGAAACCCAGCGCCGCGCCTACGGTGGACGACTCTTCGATGTCCTCGGAGACGCGTTCGCCGACCAGCCGCTACGCGGGTTGTTGATGGATGCCGTCCGCTACGGCGACGACCCCGCCCAGCTCGACAAACTCAACCAGATCATCGACGCCGAGGTCGCCCGCGGACTCTCCGACCTCCTCGACGAGCGTGCCCTCGCCCGCGAGAGCCTCGACCCGCACGAGCTCGAACGGTTACGCCGCGAGATGGACGAGGCCCGCGCCCGCAAACTCCAGCCGCACTATATTGCCGCGTTCTTCAAAGATGCCTTTGCCCGCGCCGGCGGCCGTCTCACCCGCCGCGAAGCCGGACGATTCGAGATCACCAACGTCCCGGCCGCACTACGTGCCCGGCAGCGACCCGGGGCAGCCTTGCCAATAGCCTCGCGATATCACCGGGTCACGTTCGACACCGCCAACATCGACGCAGACGGAGGGACGAGAGCCGAGTTCCTCGCCCCCGGACATCCTCTGCTCGACACAGTCCTCGATGCCACCATCGAGACTCACCGTCATGCCCTCGAATCGGGCACAGTCCTGTTCGATCCCACAGACCCTGGTGAGCAGCCGCGTCTGATCGTCGCAGTGACCGGGGAAATCATCGACGGCACAGGTCAAGTGGTCTCCAAACGCTTCGAATTCATCGCACTGACCCCAGACGGTCAAGCAACCAGCTGTGGGCCGGCGCCATACCTGGACCTGCACCCGCTGCCCGATACCGCCCGCACCGCCGCGGACAGTGTGCTTGCGCAGGCGTGGCTCGCCGGCGGGGTTGATCGGCTCGCCGAATCGTGGGCAATCGCCCACGCCCAACCCCAGCACTTGGACGAAGTCCGGTCCCGGGTACTGCCACTGGTGGAAAAGACCCGCACCGCGGTGCACAAACGACTCACGCAACAGGTCAACTACCTCGACAGTGAAGCTGCACGTATCCGCGATAGTAACTCCTCAGCCCAGCGCGGTCGTCCGACGAAGAACAAGCAGAACCCCGAGCGCCTCGAAGCCCGAGCCCGTGACCTCGAGGCACGCCTGGATGCCCGAACCACCGAGCTCGACCGGCACGCCCGGCTCGCGGCGAAACCACCCCGCGTCGAAGGAGCTGCCCTGATCATTCCGGCAGGGATGCTGCCGGGCCCGGTAGCTACATACGCCCGGGATACTGCCCGTGTCGAACGCCGCGCGGTCGACGCGATCCTCGCGGCAGAACGCGCACTCGGCAGGGTCCCCGAGGAGATGCCACACAACAACAAGGGCTACGATATCCGCTCCCTCGATGCGGACGGCCGCTACGTGTTTATCGAGGTCAAAGGGCGCGTCGAAGGTGCGGAAGATTTCACTGTCACATTCAACGAAGTCCTCTACGGCAAGAACGTCCCCGATCAGCACCGCCTTGCCCTCGTGGCCGTCAGCGATCAAGGGCCGGACCACGATCAACTCCGATACGTGCACGAGCCGTTCCGTCGTATCGACATGGGCGACCTCGCCGCCACCGAGGTGCGCCTCGATTGGGCCAAGACTTGGGCGAAAGGAACCTCACCCTCCTAAGGGGATAACTTCAATTCAAACTCTCTGACCAGGACCGACCCGGGAGATGGCCGGATCGCCCGCTAATGTTCACACCACACTTGCCGCGTCAGCGGCGACTCCGTAGACAAGGATCCGCCCCGTGCCCGCCGAACCCTCCACCCCCGTGCTTCGTCGTAAGTTGATCGAGGTGGCCATACCTCTGGAAACGATCAATAAGGAGTCGGCGCGGGAAAAGTCCATCCGCCACGGGCACCCCTCAACGTTGCACCTATGGTGGGCTCGGCGCCCCTTGGCGGCTGCCCGCGCAGTGCTGTTTGCGCAGCTGGTGGACGATCCCTCCTCCCACCCCGATCGTTTTCCTACCGAAGAGTCTATAAATAAGGAACGCAAGCGCTTGCATGAGATGATCGAACGTCTCGTGCTATGGGAGAACTCGAATGACGAACGTCTGTTCGCAGAGGCACACCAGGAGATCCTGAATTCCACCGATGGCAACCCGCCGCCTATTCTCGACCCATTCGCCGGGGGTGGTTCCATCCCGATGGAGGCGCAGCGTCTGGGGCTCGAGGCCCATGCCTCGGACCTGAACCCGGTGGCTGTGTTGATCAACAAAGCCCTGATCGAAATTCCCCCGAAGTTCGCCGGCCGCCCGCCTGTGTTCCCCGGCACGGCAGACTCGCAGATCAACAACTGGCCTCGCGCAACCGGGCTTGCCGAGGATGTCCGCCGCTACGGACAGTGGATCAGCGACGAAGCCGAGAAACGAATCGGTCACCTGTACCCGAAGGCAAAGCTGGACAACGGTAATGAGACATCCGACGCAAAGGTGATTGCTTGGGTCTGGGCGCGCACGGTGACCTGTCCGAACCCGGCCTGCGGAATTACTATGCCGCTGGTGCGGTCGTGGTGGCTGGGAAAGAAGAAGAATAAGGAGGCGTACGTCGTCCCATCCGTAGTGGACGGGAAGGTCGAGTTTTCCATCGGAGGCGACGCTAAAACCGCTCCGACCAAGGAGAACGACGGTACCATCGGGCGCACCGGGGCGACCTGTATTGGATGCGGGTCGGCGGTGGAATTGAACTACATCCGCGCTGAAGGACGAGCAGGGCGCATCGGCTCACAGCTGATGGCAACGGTCGCAGAGGGCAAGCGAATGCGGATCTACCTGGAGCCAACGTCAGAACACGAAGCGGCGACGAAATTGTCGCGCCCTGTGGATTCGCCTGACGGCGAAATTGCGACGAATCCCCGATGGTTCTCAACACCCGCCTTTGGAATGACAGAATTCGCAGACCTGTTCACCGCACGCCAACTCACCGCACTCACCACCTTTAGTGACCTGGTCCCCGAAGCCCGCGAGCGGGTGCTCGCGGATTCGCTGGCCATGGGCATGGATGAGGGCATTCGGCTTGAAGCTGGAGGCACTGGCGCGGCAGCGTATGCCGACACCATCGCCACATATCTAGGACTAGCACTGGATAGAGCAGCAATGTCGGGCAATAGTCATTGTCGATGGAATCCGACAGGCGAAAAGATCCAGCATATTTTCGGGCGCCAAGCAATCCCAATGTTGTGGGACTTTGGCGAAACCAATATTTTTGGGACAGCTACCGGAAGTTGGAAGAGCTGCTTGGAAATGAACGCGAACGGATTAAGTCAACTCTCAACCACGAGAATGGCAGTGGCGCTGCAGCAGGACGCACGATCAGTTCATCTAGATGGCATGCTGCTCTCAACGGATCCGCCATACTACGATAATGTTGGATATTCCGATCTATCCGACTTTTTCTACGTGTGGCTGCGCCGATCCCTGCGCGCGATTCATCCGAAGCTGCTAAGTACTTTATTGGTTCCCAAAAATGACGAACTCGTCGCCAACCCGTACCGCCACAACGGAAAGGAAGGAGCACATAATTTCTTTGAGAACGGCTTTCGGGAGGTGTTTCGTCGCGCCCGAAAATCCGCGTTGCCAGGATTCCCAATCACCGTCTTTTACGCATTCAAGCAATCCGAAACGACCGCAGATGGCGAAGCATCAACTGGATGGGAAACTGTACTAGAAGGGATGATCCAGTCGGGATGGACGATAACCGCGACATGGCCAGTGCGCAGCGAGATGGGCAGCCGGATGGTTTCCCAGGGCACTAATGCCCTCGCTTCCTCGATCGTTTTGGCCCTGCGTCCGCGCCCAGACGATGCACCCTCCATCGATCGCCGCGGCTTTATCAACGCTCTCAAGGAAGAACTCCCGGCCAAACTTAAGGAACTCCAGCAGGGAGCGATCGCCCCTGTTGATCTTCCCCAGGCTGCGATCGGTCCCGGCATGGGGGTTTTCTCCCGCTATTCCGGCGTGCTCACCGATGACGGTAGCAAGATGACTGTCCGTGCAGCATTATCCCGGATCAACGAGATCCTCGATGAGGTGCTGGCCGAGCAGGAAGGAGACTTCGACGTCGATACCCGTTTCGGGATCGCTTGGTTCCGTCAGCACGGCTTCGACGCCGGATCCTTCGGTGATGCAGACAATCTCGCGCGCGCCCGCAACGCATCGCTTGATCATCTCGAGCGTGCCGGCATCCTGACCAAACCTGCCGGCAAGGTCACACTGCTCTCTCCCGAAGCGTTGGACGCGATGTACGCGGAGAAGGAGTACGATCCCTCGACCGATCAGCACATCAGCGCGTGGGAAGTGGTGATGCACCTGTCCCGTCTGCTTACAGCAAAAGGCGTGCCCGCCGCCGCGCAAATACTCGCGGACGTCCCGGCGTCGATCGACCGCGACCTCTGCAAGGAGCTGGCGTTCCTACTGTTCGCGATCGCCGAGGACCGCAAGCAAACCAAGCTCGCCGTTGATTTCAACGCCCTCGGCACTGCTTGGAATGACATTGTGGCCGAATCGCGTAACGCGGCAACCCAACTCACGTTCGACGCATAGGGGATCGACATGGCACTAAGCAACCGTGACCGCATCGGCCGCGCCTTCGAACTCTTCGGCACTGCGCTCGACGAGTTCCATACATACGTCCTTGCGAAGGAAATCCCTGCTGGCCAGGACTGGACCGCGCTGCTGGCCCTCAAGGATTCTCCAAAGAGTGGCAGCGGCAGGACTTACAGTCGCACCGATCCGCAGAATGGTCTGCGTATGGTCACCGAGCAGATCCCGAATCAGCTCCGCAAGGGTTGGTACCCGTACTCCGACCATCTCTCGCGCACCGAGCAGAGCTGGGCGACGGAGCTGCGTGATGTGCGAAATACTTGGGCGCACAACGGTTCCTTCACTGCCGATGACGCCTACCGCGCCCTCGATACTGCCGAACGGTTCCTGCGTGCGATCGGCGCACCCGACGCCGCAGACGAGGTCCGCCGCTCCAGGATCGACTTGATGCGGTTGAGCTCGGACAAGGAGGATCGCAAGGTCGTTAAAGCCTCTCCGGCCGCGGAGGTCGGCTCTGCCGGCCTCGAACCGTGGCGCCTGGTGCTGCGTCCGCACGAGGACGTGGCCAGTGGCAACTTCCACGCTGCCGAGTTCGCCGCCGACTTGGCAATGGTGTCGCGCGGTGAGGGCGATAGCGAATACACCGACCCTATCGAATTCTTCCAGCGCACGTTCCTCACAGAGGGCTTACGTGATCTCACCGTCCGTGCAGTCAAACGTCTGTCAGGTGATCTCAATGCAGCACCGATCATCAACCTGCAAACCAACTTCGGTGGCGGCAAGACCCACTCGATGCTCGCCGTGTGGCATCTCGCATCAGGTCGTCCACTGGCCGACTATCCGCAGGAAGTCCAAGACGTGCTCGCCGGCCAAGAACTCCCCAAAGCCCGCCGGGTCGCGCTCGTCGGCACCCAAATCCAGGCCGGCGCAGTCAAGGAGATGGCAGACGGCACCAAGGTCAACACGCTGTGGGGCCTGATGGCCTGGCAGCTCGGCGGCCGCGAAGCCTACGAGATCATCCGACAGTCCGACGAGGCGCGCACCAACCCCGGTGACGCGCTGCGCCAACTTTTCCAGCAGTTCGGTCCCGCAGTGATCCTCATCGACGAGTGGGTCGCCTACGCTCGCCAGCTCTACGGACGCGAGGACCTGCCCGACGGCACTTTCGACACCCAATTCACCTTCGCGCAGGCGCTGACCGAAGCAGCGAAAGCTGTCCCCGGCACCCTCGTGCTCATCTCCATCCCGGCGTCCGCCGAGATGAAGGACGGCGAGTACGTCGGTGATGAGGAGGAGGTCGGCGGCGAGAACGGCCGCGAGGCGCTGAAGATGCTCCGCAAAGCCGTCGGCCGGGTCGCAGATCAGTGGCGCGCCGCCAACGCTGAGGAGAGCTTCGAGATCGTCCGCCGCCGGTTGTTCGAAACCCCGGACAGTCAGGCCATCGCGAAGATCAACGCAACCTCACAGAAGCTCGTCGACTTCTACCGTGATCACCGCTCCGAGTTCCCTCGTGAGGTGCTCGAGAACGACTATCTGGACAGAATCCGCCGCTGTTATCCGATCCATCCCGAACTCTTCGACAGGCTCTACGAGGACTGGTCCACGCTGGACAAGTTCCAGCGCACTCGTGGCGTGCTGCGGCTGATGAACACGATCGTCGGGCAGTTGTGGCGGGAGAACGACACTGCACCGCTGATCATGCCCGGATCGGTGCCGCTGCGCGCCGACAAGGTTGTCACCGAGCTCGCCCAGTACCTCGATGACAAGTGGAAAGCACTGATCGACACCGACGTCGATGGGCCTAACTCCGCCCCAGCGCAGGTGGACAAAGCGAATACTTTGCTCGGGACTCGGCTGACCACCCAACGTCTGGCTCGCACAGTGTTCATGGGTGCTACCCCGACCCTGAGATCGGCGCATAAAGGCCTGGACAAGCAGCGGGTATTCCTCGGGACCGCCATGCCGGGCGACGTTCCCGGCAACTTCCACTCGGCCCTCAACCATCTCGCAAACACTGCAACGTACTTCTACAACTCCGAGTCGCTGTACTGGTACGACACCCAGGCCAACACCACCCGCACCGCCCGTGACCACGCAGAACGACTCCACAAAGAGGAGGTCTGGAACGAGGTCATTAAACGGCTGCAGACTCACCGCAAGACCGCCGCTGACGGGTTCACCGCCGTGCACGTGGCACCGGAGAGTTCAGCCGATGTGCCCGACCAGCAGGAGGTTCGCCTGGTCATCGTGCCGCCGTCACACACCCACACCAAAACCGACTCCGACGCAGTTGCTTGGGCCCGCGATGTCACAGAACACCGCGGCAACGCCGCCCGCAGCCATCGGAACATGGTTACTTTCCTCGCAGCCGACGCGACCAGGTGGAAGGAACTCGACACCGCGGTCCGCGACTTCCTCGCATGGTCATACGTACGCGACAACGCCGACAAGAGTCTGGGCCTGACATTCGCGCAGCGTGAGCAGGCTGTCGATCGGGTCGCCATGCACGACCGGACTGTGCGAGACCGCCTGCTCGAGACCTACCAGTGGGTGCTGGCACCCACCCAGCCAGACGCCACCCGTCCGTTGACGATCGAGGCGAAGAAAGATTCCAGCGGTGAGCAGCTCGCTGTCCGGGCTGCCGCGCGCCTGCGCAACGAGGGATGGTTGACGATTCAGCGTGGTCCGGCGCTGATCCGACACGATCTCGACGGCCGGCTACGCGCGGCCTGGGAACGCGACGGCCACCTCACTTTCGGGCAGTTGTTCGGTTTCTACACGACGTACCCGTATCTCGCTCGGTTGCGCGACCGCACAGTATTGGAGGAGGGCGCACTCTCGGTATTCGACGAATTGATTTGGCAGCAAACTGGTTTCGCGTTCGCCGACAGTTGGGACGGCACCGACTACGTCGGTCTGGTGTTGCCCTCAGACAAGGTGACACCGCCGCAAATGACGGATTCGCTGCTGCTGGTACAGCCGGCACGAGCAGAGGCACAGCGTAAGCGAGAAATCGCAGCTATCACACCGCCCGAAAACTCTGATGAAGGCGCCACAGGAGCTGACACAGATCCCGAGACAAATACCGAAGCGGAATCTGGTGAAACAGCGAGCGGGACATCCGCAGTATCTCGCGCCGGAGGAAAGCGAGACGGCGGAAAACCGGTCGTGGTGGCGCGAAAGAACCGATTCTTCGGCTCGACTGAACTGAACTCGGACTTCTACGTCCGCGACTTCAACAAAATCACCAACGAGATCATTCAACACCTCGCTGCCGCAGACGGAGTGCAACTCGAAGTGAGAATTGAGATCACTGCAACGACTCCTACAGGGTTCGATGACAACAAGATCCGAACAGTCAGCGAGAACGCCACTGTTCTCAAATTCGATCAGGCAGGTTTCGAGATCGAATAGCGCACTACGACCTTCCGCACGATGCTCCTGCAATCCCAGGGAAAGGAACGGTGAAGAGAAGCGCTCTCTGTGGCGAGAACGGATGGTTCTTCGATTTCGGACAGTCCCACTCCTGACAGAATCTGTGTTTTCTTTCCGGTCGGCTAATGGGATCGTGGAAGCTTGCAAAAACATTCCAGCACGACAGTCAGCGGATTCGATAGCAATAATTTGCCTAGTTCGGAAGCGGTCCAAGCCCAGGACGCTATGCGACGCCTACAGCATCCAGTTCCACGGGTGCGGGACAGTGTCTGTTTCAACAAAAATTATTGAATTCAACTGATTGTGAGGAAGTGGCTCGATGGCGAAGGATGGCTGGGAGTTTTGGCGAGTTAACCGTGTGTCGAGCGGTGAACTTGAGTGGCTTGCGATCACTCGACCGGGAGCGCGCGCTGCAATCGATCGGCAAAAGGTATGGACGCTTCTGCCGAAAAGTCGTGCGTTCGTAGCGAATTGGTACCTGACCGAGGACTATGGCCGTGAGGATGACCAGTATGAATGGACCTACGAGAACATCGATTCGACGGACGCGCGCGCCGTTGCACTCGATGTACCGGAGCCTTCAGTCGCGGCAGTGTCTCGGTTGATGCATCCGGAGTCATGTCTCACGTTGAATCAGATCGATCGATATCCTGTGGACAAACTCTTAGGTAAACGAGTCTACGAAAAGCTTGAGGCGCGTCGCTGATTATTTCGCCGAAACATCTGAAGACAGCTTCCGATGGTATTCACGACATCTTCACATATTGCGACACTCACGATGCTGAAGAATTCGGTTGAAGGCGTCACTCGTACGGCCCCTGCTTACGGCACCCACCTGCGCATTCATCGTACGAAACCGCCATTTCGTTGGAGCCACTGGAGTGCTGCAAGTGGAGAGTCAGGGATGCTTGTGTTGACTGGCGTCGGTGACGCTGGATCAGGAGTGGTCGCACCGAATTTGTTCCACGGGAACTTGTCGAACAGGTCCGTATAATGACCGTTGTTGAGCTCAATTTCATCTCCACTATCGAACCACTTCAGCACACCGCACTTGCTACGGTCTGACTCCGTGACCTGAGCTCTGTGATGAATGATGTCGTTGCGAACCAGTCGGAGATCTCCGAAATAGCCGACCTTCACCTCGTCAGACTTCCTCTCAGTGAGCGTTGCCAACCGATGTCGGTAATCACCCTCCCACTCTTCGTAGAACGAAGGTATCCAGGCACGGTTGAACCATCGAAAGATCTCGGTTCCAGGTCCAAAAGTCGTGAGCTGGTTGTCAATCTGCTGTGTCGTCAGCGTCGGCTCGACGACCAGTTGGATGCCATCTTTGTGGGCAAAATCCAAGTAGATTGGCCGGTTTCGACTCACGGAATAGGACTGACGGACTTTTAGAAGGGCTATGACTGCTCCACCTGATGGCGCTAGCCGAGCCATCATCACGTGTCGGCGTAATGACTCGAATACGTCTTCTGCCAGTTGCTGCGCGTCTTCCATGTGCCAATCCTGCAGGAGGGTACCGACATGAATTCTCGTAAGCGAGCGGGTGGGTGGTGAGTACTTTTCTGTGTTGCCGCTGGTGCGTGTCAGCAGAATCGACCGTATGCCATAGATGGGATGTTGACTCGCGAACTCAGAAACGCTGAATGTCATAATTCCTGTCGAGAATGGATCTTGGTCTCAACACGTCAACGCATCACTACTGGTGACATGATGCGTGATCGTGGAGGCATGGATGGGCAACAAGGCGCTCGGGTTCACTATGGATCAAGAGAACACGATCTGGGAGATGTGGCGTCGCGGTGATTCGCTGAGTGCGACCGGGCGGGTCCTCGGGGAGAGTGTCCCTCAGATCGGCCGGTTCCTGCGTAAATCCGGCGGTATCCGGCCGCTCCCACGTCGTCGGCGAGCATCGCATCTCACGGCCGGGGAGCGTGAAGAGATTTCCCGTGGGATCGCCGCCGGTGACAGCGCTCGGACGATCGCCGACAAACTCGGAAGATCCCCGTCCACGATCGCACGGGAGATCGCCCGCAACGGCGGCCGCGAACACTATCGGGCGACCCCGGCGGATGCCGCAGCGTATGTCCGCGCACGCCGCCCTCAAATCTCGACTCTCTCTACCAGGCATTTTCTGCGGGAGGTTGTCACAGGGAAGCTGAGTGAGCAGTGGTCACCGCAGCAGATCTCCGCCTGGCTCCGGCGCGAGTATCCGTCCGATCCGCAGATGTGGGTTTCGCACGAGACGATTTACCGTTGCCTGTATATACCGTCGCGACAAGTATTCGACGACACAAAATTTCACGAACTGCGTACTGATCGGCGGATCCGCCGGCCTCGTGGGAAGAAACGCTCCCACGGGCGCGGGCAGATACGGAACAGGGTCCCCATCGATCACCGCAGCCCAGCAGCGGATGCTCGTAGCGAGCCCGGACATCTGGAAGGTGATCTCGTGTTCGGCACCCGCCCGTCGGCGGTCGCGACTTTGGTGGATCGGCAATCACGCGTCACCCATGTGGTGGCATTGCCGGACGGGTACCGGGCCGAGACGGTTGCGGACGCCTTGATTGCCTATCTGGGCCGGTTGCCTGCGCATCTGCGTCGGTCGTTGACGTGGGATCGGGGACTGGAAATGGCCGCGCACGAGCGCATCACCGCAGCACTCGACCTGCCCGTCTACTTTTGCGCCCCGCATCATCCGTGGCAACGAGGGACGAACGAAAATACGAACGGGCTCCTGCGCCAGTACCTGCGCAAGAACGCTGACCTGCGCACTTTCAGCCAGGAGGGCCTGAATTCGATCGCGGCGAGACTCAACGATCGGCCTCGTCGGGTGCTCGACTGGGACAGTCCACGACAACGAGAAGACCAGGTGCTCGGTTCCTCCGCAGTTGGATAGCAAAGCTGGCCATAACGGCGGTTGGCATGATGATGGTCATGGCTGCCACCGGACTCCCCGAACTCGATGTCGCCCGTATCGTGAAGTACTGCGCCAGTAGAGTTCCCGATCGTCTGCGTCATGAGATTCGGGTCGAATGCGACATCGCGCCGCGCCATGTCACGATCTGCGAATGCCGGCCGCCGTGGCGTGAGGACTTCGGCCCGGAATGGACGCGATTCCCGATCGCCCGCCTGTATTACACGAAGAAAACCGGGCTGTGGACTCTGTATTGGCGGGACCGGAACCTCAAATTTCACCGCTACCAGTTCTTGGATCCGAGCCCTCACGTTCAGGATTTGCTCGATCACATCGAAAGCGGTGGGGATCCGATCTTCTGGGGTTGATCCGTTATCCTCGGTGATGCGTTGACCTATTGAGACCAAGATCGTTTTTCGACACCGTCCTGAGTCGACGTACGCCCAGCTCATCCCTGTCTGAAACTCGTGTCGTAAAACTATGTCGAATAACCCTGACGTCGGGTATTTTCGACAGATGTTGTTCGGTTACGCACGAGTCTCCAGTGCAGATCAGAATCCCGCTCACCAAGTCGACGCGTTGGCGCGGGCGGGCGTCGAGGTCGAGAACATTCATGTCGATCACACCGGCGGCGCGAAGGCGTCACGGCCACAGTTGGATGCTGTTCTGCAGCGAATGCGCGACGGTGACACGCTGGTGATCACCCGCCTCGACAGGCTGGGCCGGTCGGTTCTGCATCTGATCACGCTCGGTGCCGATCTGCGTGGGCGGGGGATCGGGTTGAAAGTCCTCGAGCAGGGAATCGATACCGCCACCGCCGAAGGTCGGGCGATGTTCGGGATGCTGTCGGTACTCGCGGAACTTCAGCGTGAGCTGATTGTGGCGATTATCTATACGCGTCGGTTTCCTGTGAGGGACATGGGGTTACGACACGCCTGCTGACGTCCCTCGCGGATATCCCACACCCAGTGAGTGACGGGGATTAGCTTCGAAGTGTGAATGGTCCGTTTGTTGCCGAGAAGGCGATCGGGCCTGTCGCCGGCAAGGTGACGTGGCTGGTGCTCGATGATCGGCTCGATCCGGTCGATGAGGTCACCCAGTTCGCGTTGTATCTCGACGGCGGCGGCGCGAGCGTCAACACGTTGCGGGCCTACATTCCCCGGCTTGCCCGGTTCCTGAATTGGTGCCATTTCCAGGTAGTGGAGTGGACCAAAATATCTCTGCCGCAACTGATTTTGTACAAGCGGTCACTGGAAGCGGAACCGGGACCCTCCGGTCGGGTGCGTGCCGGCAAGACGGTGAACGCACACATCACGGCGATCGTCGAGTTTCTCAGGTACTGCGCCCGGATGGGCGTGATCGACGACGCGGTCGTCGACAAGTTCGTCGAGGCCAAACATCTGCGCTTTGCTCCGGAGACGATGCCGCAGCGCGAAAACGGCGCGCATCGATACATCACCGCGAAGGTCATCAAGGCCAAGGAAGTGACGCGGCCACCGGAATCCCTCAGCGACGACGAGGTGACCGCGCTCCTCGTAGCGACGGCGAACGTCAGGGACTTCCTACTGATCCAGTTGATGGTCGAGACCGGATTGCGTGTCGGCGAGACCCTGGGGTTACGCCGGGAAGACCTGCATTTCCTTCCGGACTCGAAGGCCTTGGGCTGCGCCCTGCCCGGCGCCCATCTGCATGTGCGACGCCGGGCCAACGAGAACCACGCGCTCGCGAAGAGTCACTACCCGCGCAGTGTCCCGGTCGGCCCGCAGACGACCACGGCCTACCGCGACTACCAGTACGAACGTGATCGGCTTGTACCCGACAGTGGATGCGATTTCGTGTTCATCAACCTGTACTCGACGTCGGCGCCCGATACCGCCATGAGATATCAGAACACCCGAAACTGCCTGACCCGAGTGGCTCGCCGTGCGGGGGTGGAGGCGCGGCTGCACATGTTGCGGCACACGGCGGGTACGTCATGGGCCCGCGCGGGCACCCCGATCGACGTGGTGCAAAAGTTGATGGGACATCAGAGTCCGGTGTCGACGGCGAAATACCTGCACCCGTCCGACGAGCAGATGCGGGCCGCCGTGGACGCCGTCGCACACCGGCGGAACGCGCACGCGAAGACCATCCGATGAGCGCGGTGGCCGCCGCCGGCCATGCGATCACGCCGGGCGACGGCGACCGGTGGCACACGTTTCTGACGGAACGGCTCGATGAGCGGTGGCGCCCGAACGAATGGGACCCGCAGACGCTGATCTTCACCGGCGATCCACACAATCAGAAAACCTTTGTGTATTTGTGCGCCCATCCGAATTGTGTGCACCCGACCGGGGTTCGCAACACCATATGCTCGTTCTGCCTCACCGAAGCCAAGCCGCACAGCAAAACCCTCACGCGCCGCTTTCACGACACCATCGTCGAACCTTGTACGGTCGCCGCCGCCGACGTCCGTTGCGCACGTCCCCGATACTCCACCGCCGGTTTGTGTTTCACACACCAGAGCCGGTTCGCGCACGCGGCGAAGACCCGCGGCATCGGCATCACCGAGTTCATGGCCGACGCGCAACCACTCGGTGCGCTGGCAACCTGCGCGGTCGGGGGCTGCAGTCACCAGGTTTTCCACCCCTCGACACCACTATGCCAATCCCACCGCAGCCAGTATCGGGGCCGTCAGGACCGCGGCGAGCCGCCGATCGACGCGCACGAGTTCGCGGCCCAGGCGCTGCCGCTGATCCGCTCGCACGAATTCACCCTGGCCGGGTGCACGGATCTGGTGCGAGCGGAGCTGCTGTGGATCCTGCAAGAACGCGACCGCCGGGGATTCGGAATCTCCCTCTTGCGGATGCGTAATCTCGTCAAAGCCGCCCACGGCGCGCGCACCCTGTTCGAGGCCACCGCCTCGGACGCGCACGTCGTGAGCTTCCTGCGGATGACGTTGCCGCTGCTGCGGCAGCAGCGGGGCGCATTCGAGGGAATCGATCTCACCGAGCCGGACCGGTGGGGCCCCGAGGTCCTCGACCGGTTCCCCAGCGCCGCGGGCACCCGCAGCCGCAACCTCGTCATCGACTGGTCCGCCGTCGGCTGCGGCTGGCTACGCATGCTCGGCAAGACATGGGCCAAGGAAACCCTGCCCCGATACGAGCACCTGAGGCCGTCGCTGCGGGCACTGACGTGGGCGTCCGAGGCCCTCGAGTTCGGCCCCGCCTTCACCGATCGTCGTGCTGCGGGGCGCGGCGACATCGCCGCCATCATCGACCATTGCCGCCGCAAGACCGCCGCCACCGGTGCGCCTTTCGCGGGCAGCTACGCCGACGACAGACTGGGGAACATCAAGGCTGTCCTCGGGTATTGCCGGTCCGCCGGACACATGGACGAGATTCCCGGGGCATTCGCGCTCACCGCCGCGCACCTGAAACAACGACCGGTCCCTCCTCACCGCGACGACGACGAACCGGGGCGGGCCCTGCCCACCGAGATCGTCGAGGTCCTCGACCGGAACATGACGTTGTTGCGGCCCACGTTCACTGCCGGACACCGCGTCGAGGGATGGTCGAACGACGACTACGCAGTGATGCGGCAGACGATCTATCAGCTGCTGCGCGACACCGGCCGGCGACCGGGAGAAATCACCGCCCTGCGCCGTGACTGTCTCGACACCGATCCCGGTGGCGGCCCGGTGCTGATCTACACCAACGCCAAGGCCAACCGACTCGGGCGCCGACTGCACATCACCACCGCTGCCGCGGCGGCGGTCAGCGCCTGGTTGGCGCGGGTGACGACCCTGCGGCCCGATCGCCGCACCGCCCACCTGTTTCCGCAACTGGATCTGTCGGACCCGTGCTCGGACAAGCACTTCAAGGCGTCCGCGTTCGGCGTCATCTTCCGCCAGTGGGTGGACTCGATCGACGAACTGGCGCCCTTGATCCGGACGGTTCCCCACCCCGGTGGCCTCATCGATCGGCGGGATCTGGTCGCCTACTCGCTGCGCCACACCTACGCACAAAATCATGCCGACGCGGGCACTCCCGTCGATGTGCTCGCCGCTTTGATGGACCACCGCGACCTCGCCGTCACCCAGGGCTACTACCGCATCGGACACCACCGCAAGCGCGAGGCGATCGAACGCGTCGGCAACATGGTGATGGACCGGCGAGGTGCGCTGCGTCCCACACCCGAGCTCATCGAATATGAACGGCGAACCGTCTCCACGCTTCTCGGCGGATGCGTCGAACCGTCGAACGTCAACTCCGGCGGCAAATCCTGCCCGATCAGGTTTCAATGCGGTGGCTGCGACCACTACCGGCCCGACCCCTCCTACATCCCCGAAATCGAGCAGGAAATCCGCAAGATCAAGGCCGACGTGAAAGAGGCCGAATTGTGCGCCGCACCGCAAGTGGTGGACAACCTGCGCTACAACCTCGCCATGTTCGAGGGCATCCTGACCAAAATGACCACCCACCTGCACCGACTCGACCCCGACGAACGCGCCGCCCTCGATGCCGCAATCGGCACCATCCGCCAAGCCCGCGAACACCAACGGCACTTTCTGCCGCTGAGCGTCGCCCACCGCAGAGGCGCTGTCGATGACTGACACCCGCACCGACAGGCTCCTCACGGCCCGCCGACAAGCCAGCCGCGACAAACACGCCCACGCCCTCCGCGCACTCGACCAGCTGGTGCGATCCGGTACCCGGATCACCTACGCGCGGGTCGCCCGCGAGGCCGGCGTGTCGACGTGGCTGCTCTACAACCAGCCGGAGCTGACGACCGCAATCCGGGACGCGATGGCCCAACAGAGCCCACCCCGACACCCGCCAGGCCCCCTCACGTCCGGGGACAGCCTGCGCACCGACCTCGAACTCGCCCGGCACGAGATCGCCGCGCTCCGCACCTCCGAACGCAAGCTCCGTGAGCGGCTGCAACGCACCCTCGGCAACGAAATCGAACAGATCGACCACTCCCAGCTGGCCGCTCGCATCGCCGACCTCGAGGCCCTCGTCGCCAACCTGCGTGTCGACAACGCGCAGCTACGCGAAACCAATACTCGGTTGGTCGAGCTGACCGACCAGCAACGCGACGACCTCGAGACCGCGAACATCCTGCTCCGCCGGTACATGAAAGAAGCCAGCCGCTCGCACCCATGATCGGCGAAACACCTACACCGGCCGCGTGGCTATCGGCTTTGGAGAGAATGGTCGGGGCACAGAAGTGTTGGCGAGGTGCACCAGCCGGCGTCGGCGAGCCACCGTTGCACCGGTACGGGTAACACTGTTCTTGCCGCGGTGGCGAGCTCTCCGGTGAGGATGGGGCCATCTCCGCACAGGGCGCAGGCAACGTCGAAGACCGGCAGGTCGGGTTCGCACTGGCGACAATGATGTTGGGCTACCAGCTCGCCACGCCGGTCTTTGTCGGGACGAAGCCAGCTCACCGCGAGATCGTCGCGCTGATGCGCCGCCTCGGCTCGGGTGGTCGGTTCGTGCCTGCAAGTGGGGCAGGCGCGGGTTGTCCTGCGTGTCCGGCTCGGCCGGGGGACAGTGCCGGATACCGAACCGGACTCCGGAGCCGCGGGCTCGGGAGTTGTTGCGAGAGAGACTGTTCCAGTAGTTTTTGCTGCTGCGGCTTTGTTCAGATGCCCGTAGACGGTAGTGCGAGGCACGCCCAACATGTCGGCGATCTGGACAACGGTGTGTTCACCGCCGTCGTAGAGTTGCTGCGCGAGCTGGACCTGATCGTCGGTGAGTTTCGGTGGGCGTCCGCCCTTGCGGCCGCGAGTCCTGGCCGCCGCCACACCTTCCCGGACATTGTTCACGGCGAGCTCACGCTGGAGTTCGGCCAAAACCGACAGCATTTCGAACATCGCCCGGCCCTCGGCGGTGGCGGTGTCGATGCCCTGCTCGAGAACCTTCAAACCTACCCCGCGCTTGCGCAGGTCGGCGCCGAGCGTGATCAGGTGCAGCACCGAACGACTGAGCCGATCCAGGTGCGTGATGACCAGGATGTCGCCGTCGTCCAACAGGGCGAGCACCACATCCAACTGAGGGCGGGAGGCCTTCGCGCCGCTGACGTGATCGACGTGAATGTTTTCAGTGGTAACCCCCGCCCGGCGCAGCGCGTCGATCTGGTGGGCAGGGTTCTGATCTGCGGTCGAGACCCGGGCATATCCGAGCAGCATCCGTCGACAATACCCCGACGGTGGTTAGTCGACATTGATTTTCGACGGTGTTTTCGACACCTCTTTCGCTCGCATCGGAGGGACACCCGCCGACTCGGATTTCATTCATGTCAGGGTGTCGGGCTCGGCCCTCATTTTTCGAAACCTCGCCCATGATCGGCGACACCGCCGATCGCCTCATGCTGGCATCCACCGCTCGTCACCCATGTAACTCACCAGAGCGATGTCGCCGAATATCCTGATTCCCCAGCTGAAGAGGAGAATCCTTCCTGCCGTCGTATAGATAACGGCGAACACTCGGGACGGCTTGGCTGCTGCGCGGGCGCGCGGCAGAAAGGGCGGGCGCCCCTCGAAGCTCACCGACGATCAAATCGCACTTGCTCAACGGCTGTACGACGCCGGAGAGAATACGGTCGCGCAGATTGCGGCGATGTTGAACGTGCCCCGCACAACTGTGTACGGCCATCTCAACAAGAACAAGTCAGCTTCGACCCCCACAGCGCATCCTCGCGGGGACGTTCCTGTGAATTCTGTTGTGCCCATGCGAGTGCCACGCACCTGCCCGACGTGTGGTTACGAGCCGAGTACACGAGCGGAAGCCACTCATCAACGCGGCGACCTGGCCGTTGCATGGCTCCACCCGGATGTCGACGATCCGAATGCGGTCGTCATCCGTTCGCACTGTCGCCATTGCGAACCCGAGCCACCCGCTTTCGACGTCGCGTGCGCCGTATGCGGTGACGGTCCAATTCTTGCCGACACCTTCGCACACGCCGCGACAGTCGAAGGCCTCCCGGTTCCTGTTCAACAATGGCTGACTGCCAGTGGGTGGAATTTGACGCCCACCCTCCTGTGCCCGGACCACCGATGAGAAGCGGCGATATGGATTCATCAGTGAAAACCCAAGCGGACCTGCGTAAACGAATAGTGCACGGTTGGAATACCGACACTCCACCAGTCGATCGAACAGCGTCCACCGCCAATCGGCTGGAGGATGCATCATGAGCGCCGCACTGCACTCCGTCTCGGGCATTCCGAACCGGAACCTCGGCGCGGATGTTGATACCGTCGAAAAGAAACTGCGAGCCATGCTCGCCGCCCTCGACGATTCCCTCGCCGGAATCAGCGATGCTCGCGAAGCCCTCCGAGACCTGTACTCAGGTCCAACCGCGTCGGACGAAGTCGAAACATTCCTCGCAGGCGAAGCCTCCAACCAGGACATCACCACCCACCTCGACGCCGCAGCCCGCAGTCTGCGCGCAGCTCTGGCAGTCATTCGCAGCCAAAAACAGTTGACGACATCGCAAATCCGTGACGGCCAACTGTGACCGATCCAGCGAACAAGCGGCCCGCGAATCCGGAAACGGAACACCGAACCAGGGCGGGAGTGATCCGCCACAACGTCTTCGGGGTCGCAGCCCTTGCTGTCGCGGCCCTGGACTTCGTCATTGGCACCCGGACCATGTTCGTCGCGGGAGTCCTCGCCCTCACGGCCTCTGCCTACAGCTTCACCAGAGCCCATCGACTTCGAACACGTTGATCTCCGAAGCGCGGATCTGATCGACGAAGGGCGTGAACGCTATTCGTTGTCATCGGCGAGGATCGCTGCGATCCTCGCCGCCAACGCCTCAGCCTCCCGCTCCACGTCGTTCAGCGTCTCCCGCACATTCGCCAACTGTTCTTGCGCCCGCGCCCGCGCGTGCCAACCCACTGCCGGATCCACATCACTGAGCGTCGACACCGGTGGGCTGTCCGGCTCGTCCTCTAGCTCGGGCATCCGGGGCAAACCATCCCAGCCCGACCCCACGTGCCGGCCACCATTGCCAGATAGGTGCGCGGCCACGATCTCCCCAATCGCCGTCGCGCTCAACCCCCACCGAGCGCGCGCACTCTGCCGCCACCGCCCCATCCCCAGGCCGCCCCAGCGATCGATTGGCACCACTAGCGGGCCGTCTCGGACCACCTGAGGCAAAGCTGCGTACGACTCTTGCGACTGCGCGGTCATCGGCTGAGCTTTCGCGAGCGCGGCCGCGACCGCCGCCGTCGAAGGCCACCTGTCCACATACGCCAACAACCGCGCCCAGCGCAGAAACACCGCAGCCGGGCACATGCGCGGATCATCGTTGGCCGGCACCTGAATCCACACCTGGCCAACCTGAACCTGCAACGTCGAGTTGACTACCCGCACCTGGCTTCGTTGCAGCCGTTCGATCTGCCCGTAGGACATTCCAGCGGCCTTCGACAACACCAACAGCAGCGCATCCCGGCGGCCGAACAATCCCGACGGCCATCCTGCTGACGGCAGCGCTGCTACCACCTGTGCGGCCTCGCTCGACGGCCACTCGTGACCGCCACCGCCTCTCACGGCCCTCGCATCGGCCTTGGCAGGCACTGGGACCTGAGCGTGCATATGAGCTGCCCGCACAGCCGCCAGTCGTTCCCGTTGTGTCGACAACGCCGCCGGATTGGCGCGCACGAATCCGATCAGCGTCTCACGGTCTGCCGGTATAGGGGTGGCGCCGACACCGATGCACCAATCCGTGAACAGTGACCACCGCGCTCGATGGCGTGCAGGCAGCAGCATGCCCACGCGTTCGAGTTCATCGTGATCGTGCATGGCCCTACGGTATCCGCCACGGTCCCGCCGCAAATCGTGCGCGGCGCTTCCTTGCCGAAGCTCTGAACCCTGTCCGTCGACGCGGACCTACGAATCGTTCGTCGAATGCCCCGTTCACCGGTGGAAATGCCGTGGCCTACGCGGAGGTGAGCCCGACGGCTGCGCTGTTCGACGGTGCCGCACACCGGAACCCCGCCAGAGAGAGTTGTCCCAACAGCAAACGCCGAGCCGAGGAGCACACGATGAACGCCACTGACGACATTCACCGACGACAACATGATCTCGACCGCGTTGCACAACGCAGCGGGCGAGGGCGCCATGCTCGTCGTGTTCGCCGACGGTTCCACCACTTCCGGTCCTCGTGTCCTGGTTGAGGGATTCCTCGAGGTGTCGACCCAGGAAGTCGCCCGCACCTTCGACGGTGCTGTCGTGGCCGGTTGGATCGCCGACGCGGGCACTGACTGGCACGCCGCCGTAGACCGCTACCGCCGTGAGATCGCGGCCTGAAAGCCACCTGCACCCGCAACCCCCCGAGCGGGTGCAGGTCTCCCCCGCAGCCGGAACGTCAGCCCTCCCCCCGGGTGATGCGTTCCGGCTGCGGCATTTCTGTGTGCGACAGAACCCGCCAGTGACTGATAGTTCCGCGTGGTGGACACCAGCCCATCCCTGCCGGCCCTGGGGCTGGCTGTCCAACCATTTCCCATATCCGAGCCTGCCTCGGCGAAGTCGACGGACACGACAACAACGTGCAGCGACCAGTACGAAAGCGGTGCCTCGAATAGCTATTCGGGGCACCGCTTAGGCTTTTTGTGGGTCGGCTGTGTCGCTGCTACGCGCCCCAAATCAGTGCCGCGCCTGCGACGACAGCGGCAATTGCACCGCCGAAGAGCAACGGGAACTCCTGACTCACCGTCATGCGTATCCGCCCCTGATAGGACGCGAAGCCGATCGCAAAGGCAGCGATCCCGACGACGAGGGCGAACCACCAGAACCCGTCGAACTTGCCCACGAGTTCAGCGACGCCCGGGGGTGCTTCCGGCGAGAGTTGCGGGATCTGTGTCAGGGCAGGGGAAGTGGACATGGAGCCTCCGATGATGTTGGTACGAACCGACCGAGTTCTGCCGGTGATTTCACATACAACTCTTCCCTACGTGCCTATTGGCTGCGGCACACCGTCACACCAGCTCGTACCCGAACGGCGCCGACGCTCGCAATGTCACTTCACGTTCCGAGTACGCGAACGCTCCCGGTTGTCTGCGATTACTGTCCAGCCGCCTACGCTGGTACCGGTAGCAGTCCAAAACCGCGGGAGGTGCACCGCTGATGACATTCGGAAACGACGCACCACAGCCACTTCCCTCGATGCCTGAACCCGCGCCGGAACCTCATGCATTCCAACTGACTTTGATCGGCGAACCTCAACCAGTCCGGATCCCGGAACGGATATGGCGATCCTGGTTCGAGAACCCCGCGATCGTGGCTCGCTTCGAGTCCAAAAGATACCGGCGGCTGGACGACCAATGCTGGCCATGGACTTCCGGGGTGTCATCAACAGGCTATGGATCCTTCCGCGCAGCAAGCCTGCCAGGCCCCTCGCGTCGGGGAACAGTCCCGGCCCACCTGTTCGCATTTCAGCTCGAATACGGGGTAATTCCACGGTTGGGCTGGTCCAATGCCGACGACGCCGTGCTGTGCCATCAGTGTGACTTCGCTGGCTGTACAAATCCGACTCATCTGCGACTGGGCACCCGTCGCACAAACCGCGGCGAATACGAACTGCGCCGCCGCAACATCGCCAGCCCTCTCGCAGACGTACGCGGACCGGCCGGCCGCACCCGGGCCATCGCTGACGCTGTCCGAGCAGGCCTCGAACGAAACGAAGACAGCACCGAAATCGACCGTCGAATCTATCTCGCAGAACAGGCCGGACTGCCCTTCACGCTGTGGTAACACGATGTGCCACAGCGGCCGCCGAAATCGCTATGGTTCACGTGACGGACTCAGCAGCCCACCAGAACCGAGGAGATATTCGATGGACGAAGAAGCGAAAAACCGCGTGCGAAACGAAATCCTAGATCTCGCTGCGGGCCAGGCAACCCTCGTTGGCAAAGGCGCGAAGGAATTCGCGGTGCTAGCCACGGAACAAATTGACGACGCAGACACGGCGATCAAGAGTGGTGACCCAGATGGCGTTGCGACCCAACATGTCCAGCTCGCGAATGCTTACGCGACACTGGCATTGGCCGCATCCAATCAGGCGCTCCTCTTCGAGCGGCTACACAGCTCCGCTCTCAATCAGTAGGTATCCAGCCGAACGCTCGTCTCATGTCTGGAGCCCGGGGAGCCCTCGTCTCGTCAATTAACCAGGGAGTCTCCGGTCTCACGATGATCGAGTGCGCCGAGCGTGCTCGACAATGTATGTGCGACGTCAATCGTTCGAAGGCCGAGTCAATTCCTACGAGGGACACGTGCCGCGCCCTCCTCCAGGGCCCCGCATCGTGAGGAGGCAGCCACGCCGGAACCTCCGTTTCGGAAGATGCACGACCAGAAAGGCAATAGCGCAATGAATGTCCCAAATCACGCAACGCACGGCCAGGACGCAAACATCGTGGCACTCGGGTTCACCGGGGCGGACCGCTACAACTTGGTCCGGATCTTCCGAGACGGCGGACCCTCAAACACTGCCGATGCAGTGCTCCTCGACGAATACACGCGACGAGATGCAGAGTCCTTGGCGGCCTACAACAAATTCAAGATCCACCAGAGCAAACAACTTATCGTCGCCGCTCTCATCGGGATAGCGCTGTTACTCAGCGCTCCGTTCGGCATCCACATGATCATGGACCTGATTCAAATCTGATTCACATATGCCGGTGTGGGCACAACCAATTCCCCTCGTAGATGCACCACGCGAGGGGAATTGGCGGGCGTAGGTCGCCCTGGCGTCCAGTGGTCAGAACCCGAGATCCATGACTGCGTTGTTTTGTGCCGGATTGCGTTCGCGCGCATAGATTTCAACCGTGGCCGGGGACTTGTGCCCGGTCTGACGCATGATCGAATGTGTACTTGCGCCATTCGACAGCGATTGTGTGACGAACCCTGCGCGAGGCGAATGCCCACCCAACATCATCACCTCCTCATCGCTGAACCCGGATGCACTGGCCCGCATCCGAATCACGCTGTGAATCGCCGCCCCTGACAACCCGGATTCGCTGATGTTCCCGTGCCGGTCGATCTTCCGGAACAACGGCGCCAACCCATCAACCGGGGAGACACCGCGATCGCGGCACACATGATGAGTGAACGGTTCGGTCCGCGCCAGCTCCGCGATCACCGCGGGCCGGCCTCCCGAATCGAACGCACACACCACCTGATGCCATCGCCGGTACGCGCAGACCGGGCACCGGTGATGATGACCCCGCCCGAACGGCGCCACCTTGGTCTGTCCGACACCGCTCTGGTCCGACTTCGACACCCGCACGCGCAGATGCAGTCCGTCCTCACGGTGCATCCGGCCATCGGCGAGGACCAGGTTCGCGAGCTCCGATCGCCGGAACGCACCAGCAAAGCCAAGAAGCAACAGCGCAGAGTCACGGCGTTCACGAACCCGGTCAACCCAACTACTGCACCCCTCACGAGCAGTCACCAGGATGTGTTCGATGTCGTCGAGCAGCAACGCTTCTCGCTGTCGGCTACGTCGGTTCGGATCGCGCGCAGCTTTGCGTTGCAAACCGGCCAGCGTGGACGCCACCAACTGACTCGTGCCCGGCGGCGGCAACTCCGCGGCCCTGTGGAAGAAATTGATCGACGCCACCCACCTGCGCAGAGTCGTCGGCGAGTACGGACCCATGCCCTCCCGGGGTTCGGAGGCGGCTTCTGCCAGGTACGACGCCACCGTCTCCGCGGCCGCCGGCAAGGCATCGAGTTCGTTCGCTGCGCACCAACGAGCGAACCGATGCCAATCCGAGCGATACGCGCGGGTTGTCGTCGAGGCCTGCGATTGACTGACCGCTTCGACGACACGGGCCTTCGCTTCGTCGCCCCCTCTGCCCCAGGGCGAGAGCTGTCCTCTAGCCGAAGTGGTGGCGGGGAGGTTCGGAATCGTTGACGGATCCATATCTGGAACCGTAGCGGTGCCCTCTGACCTCACCGACCGATCATTGGAGCCAGTTCACGATCCCCCACGCATCCAGATTCCACACCAGATGCCCGACAATCGACGGCCACAGTGATCGTGTTGCCAGCGTGAGCGGGTAGAACAGTGCACCGAACGTGCACGCGAGAAGCACATTCCATGCGCCTTGATTGCTGTGGTGGAAGCCGAATGCGACGGTGGAGAGTAGACCGCCACCAATGATCGAGACGATCGTCAGCGCGCGTCTGCTGATCTGGCTCTCGACACGGTCAGAGCAGCAGCCCGGGGCCACGAAAGAGGACCTCTTCCCAGAGCACACCAGCTGAGATCGACACGATCACCAGACCCGTGGAGAGACCGGTGTACCAGTTGATGCGGTCAGTGGAAACGATCGCCGGCGTTATCGATGTGGCAGAACGCAACAGAGGATCCAACACCCGTAACCAGACGAAGACGAGGACGAGGGGAGCAACAACACCCAGTAGCAATGGCTCGACGGGACGGTGAGGGATCCTGATGGGGCGCGGTATTCCAAATCCGGATGAGAGCAACACGCTTCGTATCGATGTGCGACGGTCGACCTTTTCAAAGTATGTGACCATCAGCATGATTCCTGGAATCACGATGGCTCCGTACATTGCACCCGCAATGACTTTCGGTAGGGCAATCGGTTGCGTGAGGCCGTCAAAGACTAAGTACGCAGCGAAGACGAGCACGAGCATCGTGAAGGCGGCGTAAACCGCGACTGGGACCGGAGCAATGCGAAGGCGAATCGCAGGCGCCGACGCTGGCGGTCGTGTCATTCCGATATTTGATCAGCTCTACGCGGCGATCGCGGAAGCAACACGCCCGCACCTCAACTAGTGGAGTCCTCCGTGGACGCCGAGTCGAATCCACAAATCGGCCATCACGGCTGAACTGTCCCGATGGCCACTCAACCGGACATGAATCGGCCCCGATCGAGTGATCGGGGCCTACTGAGGCAGGTCAGATCGAGCACAAAGTGAACAAGTGCAATGCGGACCGAGCAACTGCATGACGATCGTTGAGGTCAACGGGCCACTCCCCCACCTTCTGCTCCTCATTTCGGGAGCGGTCGGTCACATAGAACACCAGAAAACCGCCTTCGCTGGTGGTGACCCCGGCGGCTCGGGCGCGCAGGTGGTCGGCGTTCCACACAAGGGATCCGTTCACGAGCAGCGACATCTCATCCTGGTTGATCCTCGTTTGTATGTCGTAGTCCGAATCCGACTGCACCGGAGCATTCGCAACATTGACCATCTCAACCCGATGACCTTCGCTGAACGGGAAGGGAACCGCGTCGCGGTCGTAGAACAGCGGCTGCAAGGTTGCCGAGCCGTCGACTACCACCGGGCTCGACGTACGAAGGACGTGTTCGTGTGGACGGACAACAGTCACCAGCGTTTCGGGCCGGAGATGCACAGTCACCAGTGACGCTCCCGCTTCGTCCAGTAGGTCGAGTTCGGTAGACCACCGGTCGATCGCTTTCACCGCCTTCACGGTCGGTTCGGTGACGTTGCCGTCGGCGTCCTTCATCCGGACAACGTCGCAGGCCCGGAGATCGGATGCAGCGAGGATCTCGCTGCCGTCGGTGCGGGAGATTTGGCGTGGCTGCTTTGTTGTCATGGCAACAGTCGACCAAGGCGTTGTCGTAAGTGCGGCACCGTGAGATGGGCAGCCGGTGTTGTTGCCGAGTGGAGCAGGCGGCTTGTTCAGGCTCTTCAGCGTCGTTGTCAGCGGCCCTGTAGAGCGACGAATCGCCTGCAGGTAGGGGTAAGGGCTCCCCGGGCGACATTCGGCCGGTCCTGGGATTTCGGCCATTTTCACCGAATGTTCAGACTCATTGAATCTGATGTTTCTCCGCGGCATCGACCTGGGAGGAATCATTTTGGTTGAGCCGGCGGGATTCGGTGCGGCTCAAAGTACCTGAGGCGCGTAGAAGCGCCAAGGCCGTCCTTAAGGTGCAGCGAGTTCCGTCGATCCTCGCCACATCTCGACACCGGGCCACATCAAGGTTTTCGAACTTGCCGGGCGGCGGTTCAACATGCGTTGCCTGTACTCGTGGGGTTGGGTAAGTGAGGTCTCGTCGAGAACGTCGGGTACAACCGAGACGAGGTCGGGGAGACATCGGTAATTTCACGCTCGGTTAGATGGTGCCGCACACCACACCTGGCTTGGTGACGATTCGACGGTGGCGTGTCTACATCACCTTCGAGTTCGGCGGTTTCGTCCACACTGCAGTATGGGAACGTACGCCGGCGGGAGTAAAGTTGACCGGAACAGTGGTGGTGGGGCCCACCACCAAATGCGGTGTTCGCGCCGCCAACGGTCCCTACCTCGAATCGAGCGACGTATCGCTCGGAAAGGTAGGCCGCTCTGCCGCATCGCATCGGTGAAGGCACCGGAAAATACCGCGACGGTGTGGCTGCCGATTCTCGGCATCGTCGACACCTTTCGGGGCGTCGTCGACGCGCAGGACCGCTCGGAACTTCACCATTCTTCGAACAGCAGAGATCACGGCCGAAGGTTCCGCTATGTACACAGCTCACCAGCCCACGACGGGACGATTCCTCAACTCTCCCAACCGTATTGCGATTGCAGGGGACTGGCATGCCGACACTCGATATGCGGTCGAGGCGATCGAACATGCAGCCAAACGCAATGCGAACGTGGTAGTCCATCTCGGCGACTTCGGGTATCGCTTCACCGACGCCTACCTCGATGCACTCGACGCTGCTCTCACCGAGTTCGATCTGGTCCTGGGTTTCGTGGACGGCAATCATGAAGCGTTCGACGCGCTGTTGGCGCGTCCCGTCGCACCGGACGGTCTTCGGTACCTGCGAGAACGGATCGTGCATCTGCCCCGTGGATTGCGGTGGTCGTGGGGATCGACGACATGCCTGGCGATGGGTGGCGCGTACTCCATCGATCGGTTCTTACGGATCGAGGGCACGTCGTGGTGGCCGCAGGAAACGATCGACACCGGCGAGATGGACGCGGCGATCACCGGTGGCCTCGCGGATGTCATGTTCTGTCATGACTGCCCGGCCGGAATTCCGGTTCCCGGAATGCAGCGCGATCGGTACGGCTTCCCACCACGGGAATTGGCCGCGTCGGAAGCCAATCGGCAACGATTACGGGAGATCGTCGATCACGTGCAACCGGCACGCCTGTGGCACGGCCATTTCCACCACCGTCACCAGGCACTGCTGCACGGCACAGGTTATCGAACGCTCATCGACGGTCTGGGCCGCAACCATGATCCGATCGACAACAACATGGTCGTGGTGAACCTCGCCGATCTCGGTCGTCACCGGTGGAGTTGTCGAGGGCAATCCGCGGCGTCGGCTCCCGGGTTTTCAACGCCGGAGGACCTTCCCGACGGTGTCCTTCCGTCGTATACCGCGTGAGGGGTGCCGCGGCGATCGAACCGCCGCCATAGCAGTCCTCACTTCCGATGTCCGCCTGCTCGTGTGCCTCGGAATCAGACAGGGTCGGCTCGTCCGCGCATCCTGCGCTCACATGTGCTGTTCTTCTGCACGGCACGGGATTTCGAGTTCTTCGACGCGGGTTCGGTGACCGCATGCTGGTCAGGCAGGATCGACACGGAGTATTCTGATAGTTAGCTTGCATGGCGGTGGGACTCGCCACAATGTGCGCTCATCCGGCATCCGTACGGGTGGAGCCAACGGTTCCTGGTCAGATATTCGATGCTGACCGGGGCCGCACTGATCACGAGGATCTAACAGCTCGGTCGACTGACCGAGAGGAGATCCGGATGAACGTCCGACCGCCCCTTCCAATGCACAATGTCGACGCCATTCATCGCACGTACGCACCCGACGACGACGCGGCAGCTATGACAGCCGAGAGTTTTCGCAGCATCCTCTTCGAAAACCCCGCAACCGCACCACCTCTCGAGACGAATCCGCCCGAGTTCTTCGGCGATCTGAACCTCGAGCAGGTCGTGACATCGATCGTCGCCGGCCACGAGGAGTACGACCTCGAGCAGTTCTTCCACACGGCCCTGACCGATACCGCGGCGATCACCTACCGACACGAGGTCTTCCGCGACGTGCAGATGGAGGAGGTGCGGTCGGCGGTCGACGAGTTCGCGGCCGGGATGCACGAGATGCGCACACACCTCGCCCGTGCCCGTAAGCGGTACTACCCCCGCGAACAGCAGGCCTGGTTTCTCATGGCTGTCCGCGTTTTCGCCGTGGCCACTACCCGCTTGTCCGACAACCTCACTGTTCTGTCCCTACGATCGTCGGGTCTGCGTAGATTCCGCGACTACCTCGCCGATTATCTCCAGGGCCCGGAGTTCTCCACGCTGCGAGGTGATCTGGACAATGTCGAGCGGGCACTGTCGGGCATCCGGTACTGCCTGATCATCAAGGGTGACCGCATCACGGTCCGAAGATATGACGGCGAATCGGACTACAGCACTGAGGTGGAGAGAACATTCGAGAAGTTCAAGCAAGGCGAGGTGCGTGAGCACCATCTCCGCAACACCGCCGGGTGGGGGTTGAACCACGTCGAAGCGCACGTACTGGATCTTCTCGCCCGACTACATCCCCGCGAGTTCGCAGAACTGAACCAGTTCTGTCAGCACAACCGTGGATTCCTCGACCGGGTCATCGACGACTTCGACCGCGAGATCCAGTTCTACCTCGTCTATCTCGACTACCTCGACCGGTTCGAACACGCCGGCCTGCAGTTCTGCTACCCCCACGTCACCGATCGGTCCCATGAGGTCAGCGCGTTCGACACATTCGATATCGCGCTCGCCGAACGCCTTGTTCCCGAACGAGCGGTGGTGTGCAACGACTTCGCACTGACGGGCCGAGAACGCGTCATCGTGGTCAGTGGACCCAATCAGGGCGGCAAGACCACCTTCGCGCGCACCTTCGGACAAATGCACTACCTGGGCCGCCTGGGCTGCCTTGTCCCTGGCCACCGGGCCCGATTGCATCTCTACGATCACCTGTTCACACATTTCGAACGCGAGGAGGTCATCACCAACCTCAGCGGCAAACTCCAGGACGAACTCGAGCGGATTCACGACATTCTCGACCAGGCCACCAGCGAGAGCATCGTCATCATGAACGAAACCTTCACCTCCACCACCGTCAAGGACGCCCGTCTTCTCGGCGGCGCCGTGCTCAACCGGATCATCGACCGCGGCATGCTCGGTGTGTACGTCACGTTCGTCGACGAGTTGTCGAGGCTGAACGAGGCCACCGTCAGCATGGTCGCCGCCGTCGACCCCGACGATCCGGCGCATCGCACCTTCACCCTCGTCCGCCAGCGCGCGGACGGCCTGGCGTATGCCCTCACGCTCGCAGAAAAGTACCGCCTGACCTACCAGCAGGTGAAGGAACGTCGATCATGAAAGCACACCTGATGTACCGCAGCCGCGACTTCGCCGCCGGAACCGAACTACCCTCTCACGCCACCGATCTGAGGAAAGACCTCGAACTCGACACCATGCTCGATGCAATGGCCGAAGGTGATTCTTTCCTGCGCGGTGTGGCCGACGCCGCGCTGCTGACGACAGTGACCGACCCGGATGCCATCATCTACCGGCAACAGATACTGCGCGACTGCTTCGCGCAGCCCGCCGTGGTCACGCAGATGTACCAGCTTGCCGTCGAGGCGATCGAACGCGAACACAAGCAGTACTATCCACTGCTGATCCATTCCCCCGATCCGGTCCTGCACCGATCCATTGAGGTACTCGAGATGTTCCTCGACATGCTTGCCCGACTCAAGAACATCGGAGCCGAACATTCCGCGGAGTTCACATCGGAGGGGTTCACGACACTGTTCACCACGCTCGCCCGTGAACTCGACGACACCTTCTTCCGTAGCGCGCGGGACCAACTCGAGCAGTTGCACTTTCCTCAAGGTGCGCTGCTCAGTGCCACCCTGGGCGAGGGCAACAAAGGTGAGAGATACGTTCTCCACGAACCGCCTCATCGGCGGTGGTGGGAACGGATTTTCGCGATGCAGGAGCCGGTCTCCTACAGCTTCGAGATCGCCGACCGCGATATCGCCGGCGCACAGGCACTGGGCGATCTGAAGGGACAAGGGGTAATCCTCGTCGCTAACGCCCTCGCCCAATCCGCCGACCACATCCTGAGCTTCTTTCGGATGCTGCGCACAGAACTCGGCTTCTACATCGGCGCCCTGAATCTCGCCCGGCACCTCGCCGCACTCGACGAACCCATCTGTTTCCCCGAACCCACGCGCCCCGGAGAAACCGTGTTCACCTGCACCGGAATGTACGACGTGGCACTGAGCCTGACCGCCGAAGATCGTGTGGTGGGCAACGACATCGCCGCCGACGGGAACACACTGGTGATGATCACGGGCGCCAACCAGGGTGGGAAGTCGAGATTCCTGCGCAGCGTCGGGCTTACCCAACTGATGATGCAAGCCGGACTGTTCGCGCCCGCACAATCGATGCGGGCCACTGCGCGCCCCGGCGTCTACACCCATTTCAAGAGGGAAGAAGACGCCGCCATGCAGCGCGGCAAACTCGACGAGGAACTTCACCGGATGAGCCGGACTATCGACCTGATGCCGACGAACGCGATGTTGCTGTGCAACGAATCCTTCGCCTCCACCAACGAACGTGAAGGCTCGCAGATAGCGAGTTCGATCCTTCACGGGCTGGTGGACACCGGAACCACCGTCTTCTTCGTGACCCACATGTTCGACCTCGCCGACAGCCTCCACACCGAGGCCAGCGACACCACTCTCTTCCTCCGCGCCGAACGGAGACCGGACGGGGAGCGCACCTTCCGGATCATCCCGGGCGCACCGTTGCCCACCAGTTTCGGCGAGGACCTCTACCAGCGAATCTTCGGAGTGCGCCTCGAGCATTCGTCTCTGATCTGACTGCTACCTGACACGAAAGATGCGATTCTCGACGGGAGTGGCGTGCTCTTACCTGGGTTTAGCCGGGTCGGCGAAGAGTTGTTCACTGTTTAGTCGGGCCCACTGCTCGACGCCGACCTTGCATCGTGATGGTGATTGCGTTGTGCTCCGGTTGTTCGGGCGCAGTGGCCCCTGAAAGTAGAGGACGAAGCGGCCCGGTCGAGAGTTTTTCGACGAGTGCGGTCACATACTTGCGCAGTACTAGTGCGGTGACCAGACCAACGACGAATCCCACGACAAGACCGGCGATGACGTCGTGGGGGTAGTGGGCACCGACGTAGACGCGAGAGAAGGCCATCAAGGCGGCGGCCACCGCTGCCACCGTGCCCCATCGCCAGCTGACGAAAAACAGGGCGGCGGCGACCGCGGCGGCGACGACGGTGTGGTTACTGGGAAACGAATAGTCCGCCAGAGGTGGACACTTTTCGAGAATGAACGCAGTTGGATAGGAGTTGCAGGGCCGCGGCTCCTCGACCACCCCTTTGACCGCGTCGTTGACCAGGTACGCGGCGACCGCGGCGATGGGTGCGGCCACGACGGCGGCCATGGTCGCCGAGTCTTCGCGCCGGGCTTTCCACCACGCAGCGATGATCAGCACACCGAAGAAGGCGATGCCGATGCTGGTGTACAGATACATCGGCTCGTTGAGCCACGGTGTGTCTCGGGCGAAATCGGTCACGTCGATATACGACGATCCGTCGATTCCGGATCCGTCGAGCGCAAGATTGTGTGTGTTCATGTCCTCGTTCGTCTGTCGTCGTCAGTCGGTTGCGCCGGTTTGTCGCAGCACCCGGTCCGGCGAATCGGCCGCCGGAGAACTCGACTGCCCACTCCCGTGGCGGATCGTCCACGATTGCCCATCCCGGTACGCGATGCCGTCACCACTGTGTGCACCAGCCGCCCGTCACCGGCCTCTCCGTGCGCAGTCTTCACCGATGGCGCTGTGTATTTGCTGAGAACCGCTGCCCGCCGGTGGTTCGCTCTTTTCGGAGTCGCTTGTCGCGCAGGGGTGCGGCAGATCGTCGATAGCTGGTGTACGCGGCCCTCGGTCCTTGTCTCAGCGCATGATTCGAGTACCTGCGCAGCGTCGCCCGGTCATGCCGTTGTCCAGTTGCGGCGGTCACGGGGTTGCAGCAGCGGCGATGCGAGCACCGACGCGAACATCCACGCCGCCACGTACCCGAACGCCACCATCGGCGAGATCAGCGACCACAAGATCCCGGCGATGACCGTCGAACCCATGTCACCGAACGCCTGCACCAAGCCGAGAACCCCGAAACCGTTGCCGCGCAGACCCTCCGGCAACGTCTTCGCGACCGCTGTCGATTCGGCCGTCTCGGCCGCGCCGATCCCGAGACCTGCGAGAACGAACCCCAACAGAAGCAGTGGCCACGCGTGCGGACCGACAGCGAACACCAGATACCCCGCCACGTAGACGAGCGCGCTACTCGCGAACACCAGCCGCGGGCCGATGCGGTCCGAGAGTTGCCCGGCGACAAGCGAACACACCGTAGCGGCGGCGTTGTGTGCGACGTAGAGCAGGATCGCCAGGCTGGTGGCCGCAGTGAGATCCCGACCTCCGCTCTGCAGGAGATCCGTCGCCCGCAGGATCAGCAGGGTGGTGGCGAGATTGCCGAGTTCGAACATTGCCACCGGCGTCAATGTGCGGGCGAACCCCACTTCCCGCAGCTCCCGCAGGTTCAGTGTGAGGGTCCGCCGGCCGGCTGGTTCACCGAGGGAGCGTTTGGCTTCGCGGGCGGCGATCAGGATCGCCACCGCCGCGAGGATGCCCGGAACGATCGAGAGGACCATCGCATGCCGGACACCGACGACGGCGACCAGGATCGATGCCGCCAACGGCCCGATGATCGCCCCGGCATTATCGCCCGCACGCTCGACACCGAATGCCCGCCCGTACGAGTCGTCACGCGAGAGCGAGGTCAGCAGCATGTCGCGGGCGGGTGAACGCACCCCTCGTGAGATCCACGCGAACGAGCGCAGGAACGCCACCTGCCACACCGCGGTGGTCAGCCCGATCGCGGCGGTGGCGATCGCAGTGCCGACATAGCCGGAGGCGGCCAGCCTGGACCTGCGGGCAGGGTCGTTCGACAACGGGCCGCCAGCGAGCTTGGCGAGCCCGGTCAACGCGTCCGCGGTGCCGTCGATCGCTCCGAGCGCCCCCGGGCCGGCATGCAGGGTGGAGGTGAGGAACGTCGGGAGCAGGCTGGTGACCAGTTCGTGGCTGGCGTCGCTGAACAGGGACGCCCCACCCACCCCGAGCACTCCCGGGGTCAACCAGCGACTGTCGGTCGGTTCGGAGTTCGGTGGGTCGGCAGGTCGAGACGCCTCCGTCACGACGGTAGCCCGTAGCGCAGGCGGGGGTTGGCGTCGGCGATCTGCAGGAGGCGGTTGTACTTCGCGACCCGTTCCCCGCGGGCGGGCGCACCGGATTTGATCTGGCCGCATCCGGATGCGACGGCGAGGTCGGCGATGAAGGTGTCGTCGGTTTCGCCGGAGCGGTGCGAGATCATCGCCCCGTATCCGGCGTCTCGACATATTTTCAGCGCCTCGAGGGTTTCGGTGACGGTGCCGATCTGGTTGACCTTGATCAGGGCCGCGTTGCCCACACCGGCGGCGATGGCGTCGGTGATGATGGCCGGGTTGGTGACGAAGTTGTCGTCACCGACGATCTGGATCCGATCGCCGAGGGTGGTGGTGAGGTGTTTCCACCCGTCGAGGTCGCCTTCGCTCAATCCGTCTTCGATGCTCCAGATGGGGTATTCGTCGACCAGACGTTCGTACCGGCTGATCATCTCGGCGCTGGTGACGTGTTGCCCGGAAACCTCGTAGAAGTCGTGGGTGTGGAATTCGCTCGCCGCCGGATCCAACGCGATCGCCACGTCGCCGAGCCCGGGGATGTAGCCGGCCTTCTTGATCGCATCGACGAGCAGGGTGAGCACTTCTTCCGGCCATGCCACCTCGGGCGCGAAGCCGCCTTCGTCGCCGAGACCTGTTGCGAGGTTGCGGTGTTCGAGCGAGCTTCGGAGGTCGGCATAAATTTCCGATCCGGCCCGCACGGCATCGGCCATCGATGGGGCACCGAGGGGGGCGATCATGAATTCTTGGAACTGCAGGGCGTTCGGGGCGTGGCGGCCACCGTTGACGACGTTGAAATGCGGTACCGGTAGCCGCGGCTGCACACCGTCCGGGGTCAGCGCGCGCCACAACGGTTGCTTCGCACTGGCGGCGAAGGCGCGGGCCGCGGCGATGGAGACACCGACGATCGCGTTGGCACCCAATCTGGATTTGTCGGCAGTGCCGTCGAGTTGGATCATCACCGCGTCGACATCGGCGAGTGTTTCGAACACCCGCCCGGTCAGCGCACCGGCGATCGGTCCGTTGACGTGAGCGACAACCCGGGAAACACCGCGGCCACCGAATCGTGCTGCGTCGTGATCACGCAACTCCACCGCCTCACGGGTGCCGGTGGAGGCGCCGGAGGGAACACCTGCGCAGACGACGGTCCGATCGGAAAGTTCGGCGGTGACCGACAGGGTGGGGTTGCCGCGTGAATCCAGGATTTCCACCGCGCGAATGGTCGAGAATGTGACAGACATCGGATCCCCCTCGGGATGTGGTTGCCGCTGACCGGCTACCGACACCTCGTGGGTAGGAGCCCCGGCCAGCGTTGTGTGCTGGACCAGGGACCGTTGGCGTTCCGCTCCGTCCGGTGCGAAATGCGGTTATGGCGAGCCCCACCGCCATGATCGTGGATTTCACGTTACGCCGCGATGGGGGAATGGAGCGACTCGAAGCCGGCACCCGCCGGCGACGAATTCGTCCACGAGAGGAGTGGGGATTGTGAGACTCGAGCGTTCCCCGGAGGCGACAGCCGCGGCCCAGTCAGGATATATTCATCAGTAACAGGCGATGGATCTCCGCCTAGACACACCCTCCGGAGGGTTGTCTGAACCGCCCCACTCCCGGGGCTGATGGCTCCTTCCCACCGTGGAAGGACTGTGCCTGTGACCCGCCCCACCGATCCCGCACCGACGCTGCCGGTCGACCCCGATTCCGTTCCCCGCGAGCCGGGGCCGCTGCATGTGCGCCCCTCGGCCATCGCCGCCGTCGCCGCAGGTGGGCTGCTCGGCGCGCCGCTGCGCTACGGACTGGGCGTCGCGTTCCCCACCTCGGCCGGACAATTCCCGTGGACGACGTTCGCGATCAACATCGCCGGCGCCCTGCTGTTGGGATTGTTGCTCGAAGCCCTCACCCGCCTCGGTGAAGACGCCGGGTGGCTCCGGCGGGTGCGGTTGTGTGTCGGCACCGGTGTGCTCGGCTCGTTCACCACCTACAGCACCCTCGCCGTGGACACCGATCTGCTCCTCCGTGATCACCACCTGGGCAGTGCCGCCCTGTACGCGGTGGCCAGTGTGATCGCTGGTCTCCTCGCCACGACCGCCGGTATCGCCGTGGGCGCGCAGGTACGGACCCGACGTGTCGAGGCCGCACGATGATCACCGTGTGGATTGCACTCGCCGGTAGCGCCGGCGCAGTGGCCCGCTTCGTTCTCGACGGGGCGATCCGAACCCGGCGTAGTGCCGAATTCCCCTGGGCCACAGTGATCATCAACATCACCGGCTCCTTGATCCTGGGACTGGTCACCGGAGCCGTCCTCTTCCACGGCGCCTCGCGCGAGCTGCAGTTGATCGTCGGAGTCGGGTTCTGCGGCGGGTACACCACCTTCAGCACGGCAAGTTTCGAAACGGTGCGGCTGATTCAACGCCAACGCTATTGGCCCGCTTTCGGTAATGCGGTCGGGACTCTGGCCCTGACCGTGACGGCCGGCGCCGCAGGTCTCGCGTTGGCGGGACTGTGAGGAGAACACGATGAGCAAAGACGCACGTCACCGGTTCACCGAGAACTTGAGGTCACTCGAACCGCTGCATATCGACGGGCCACCGGCAGTGCCTGCGCCGGCGTGTCATCTGGTGGTCGGCTTCGACCGCAATGCCGGCTCCCATTCGGCATTGCGGTTCGCGGTCGACTTCGCGCTGCGCATCAATGCCGGTGTGCACGTGGCGCACAGTGTCGACCCGAACGATCTCCCCATCGATCCAGATTCCCCCAACTACGAGAGGGAACTCGCCGACGGACTCGAATCCGAACGTAGCGAGGCGTGCGCGATGCTCGCACCGCTGCCCGGGAACTGGTCGTACGACTGCACCCACGAGGATCCGATGCGGCTACTGATCTCGATCGCCGAGCGTCACGACGCGCTGATGATCATCATCGGCACTCCGCGGCGCGGCTTCGTCTCGATGATGGAACGCATGTCCGGTGAGTCGGTGTCCGCGCACCTGATCCACAAAGGCCACCGGCCGCTGTTGATGATTCCGGCGCAGGCCCGGTTCTCCGGATGGACGGCCACACCGTGATGGCTGCTCCGCCATCGAGGACAGAGAATGACGGAAGGACACACACCTAGTGCCTGATCGGACCGATGGGCAGGAAATAACCAGCACTGCTACCCGCATACCGTTGACACCGTGGCGATTCATCGTCGCGTTCGGCACGGTCAGCTTGCTCGCAGACTTCGTGTACGAGGGCGCCCGTTCGATCACCGGGCCGCTACTCGCCTCACTCGGTGCCACCGCCCTGGTCGTCGGCATCGTCACCGGTATCGGTGAAGCCGCAGCCCTGATGCTCCGACTGGTTTCAGGTCCGCTAGCGGACCGAACCCGCAAATTCTGGACATGGACCATCTCCGGCTATGCCCTGACCGTGGTGACAGTTCCGTTGCTCGGCATCGCGGGAACACTCTGGGTGGCATGTGCATTGGTCATCGCCGAACGCGTCGGCAAAGCCGTCCGAAGCCCCGCAAAGGACACTCTCCTCTCCCACGCCACCGCTGCGACCGGCCGCGGTCGCGGTTTCGCCGTCCACGAAGCACTCGATCAAGTCGGCGCGCTGATCGGTCCGCTGGTGGTCGCTCTCGTCCTGGCAATCACCGGCGGAGACTACGGGCCTGCATTGGGGATTCTGGCGCTACCGGGCGTGGGAGTAATCGCGATGCTGGTGTGGTTGCGAGCCCGCGTCCCCGACCCGGTGCTCTACGAAATTCCCCACCGCACCGAGCCAGGTGAGGAGACCAACCCCGATCATCTCGCCCACGCCCCTCGAACCCACTGGTGGCAGTCTCTGCCCGAATCGTTCTGGGTCTATTCCGGGTTCTCTGCCGCGACGATGATCGGATTCGCCACCTTCGGGGTGCTCTCCTTCCATCTGGTCGCTCGCAATATCCTGCCCGCGGCTGCCGTCCCGCTCGTGTATGCCGCGGCGATGGGCGCCGACGCTGTCGCTGCACTGGTAACAGGATGGGCATACGACAAGGTCGGCGCGAAAGTACTCGGTAGTCTTCCCGTCCTTGCCGCTCTCGTGCCTGTGCTGGCATTCACCGACTCCGTGGTCGCGGTGATCGCCGGCGCGCTGGTATGGGGAGCGGCCGTCGGCGTGCAGGAGTCGACGCTGCGCGCGGTCGTCGCCGACCTCGTCCCACCACCTCGCCGTGCCACCGCCTACGGTCTTTACGCCGCGATCATCGGAGTCGCCACCGCCGTGGGCGGGGCCTTGACCGGACTCCTCTACGAAGTCTCGATCCCGATCTTGATCGGCACCGTCGTCACCATTCAAATTCTCGCTGTCGTGTGCCTGATCGGCACCACACACATTCGATCTCACACCAGTCGTTCCCCTTCCTGAATTCATCCTCCGATCGGACGGTTCCTTTCGTGTCCCACCACCCCGATACCCCTGGCCAACCGTGGATCCGGCCGCTGATCGCGGCGATCACCTGTTTTGCCGTGTTGCTCGTCGTCGGTGTCTTCTCGAAGACGTGGGTCATCGAGCACGGACTGGATCTCGACGAAGGGATCGAACGCCACCGCACATCGTGGGGCGTCGTGTTGGCTGAGGTGGTGACCGATTGTGCGCAACCTGCGGTCGGAGTCGGCGTCGTCTTCGTTCTCGCAGCCTGGCTCGGGATGCGTCGGCGCCGCTCGGACGCGATCCTCGTTCTGGCGATCATGGCGGGAACACTGATCGTCTCGACCGTCGCCAAGTATGCAATCCGGGAGCCCCGGCCTCCGGTGTCGTTGTGGGCGATGACGCCGGACACACACTGGTCGTTCCCCTCTGGACATACCGCCGTGGCAGCGGCGGGTGTCGGCATCATTGTTCTGCTGACCGCACACTCACGCTCGGCACTGCGCAGGGGCGCCCGTCTTCTCGCAGTCCTGTTCGCCCTCACCGTCGCCGCATCACGCCTGTATCTGGGGGTGCACTACCCCAGCGACGTGATTGCCAGCTTCCTCGCCGCCGCCACCGCCATTCTCGCGGTTCATGTCGGCTCTCACATCCCTGCCGGGTTCCGCTTGGTGACCGGCCGATGGCTACGTAATGGCATCGACGCGCCGAATGTCGTTGACATCGAAGAACCGATGAGAGAGGACTCGTCATGACCTCGCAGCTCTACCTCGTCCGCCACGGACAAACCGCCCTCAACGCCGAAGGCCGCCTACGCGGCCTGGCCGATCCACCGCTCGACGAGATCGGCGAGCGACAAGCCGCCGCCGTAGCGAGGGCCCTGAGCGATATCGGAGCGAGCCTTGTTCTGTCCAGTCCACTCCGCCGCGCCGTCCGCACCGCGCAGATCATCGCCGAGGCGCTGGGCATAGAGCAGCGCATCGATGCACGCTTGAACGACCGCGACTACGGGTTCTGGACCGGGCACCGTAAGAGTGAGGTACTAGCAGAATGGGGCACCGTCGATGCAGCGCCCGGGGTGGAGACGTCCGAGACGGTTCTTACCCGTGTCCTGCCCGCACTCGACGAATTCGCGGTACCGGGCGCCGATTCGACACCGTTGATCGTCGTCACCCACGACGCCGTCATCCGGCCACTGATGCTGCACATCGACCCGGACGCAACGACGATCACCGTCCCCACAGGGTCCTACCAGGTGCTCATCTACCTCGAGGGGAGGTGGAGAATCGATCTCATCGATCAGCAACCCCTCTGACCATCACCTCGGATGAAAAGCGTCACCCATCCCGTCCCGGTGCCCGGCAGTGCGACTGCCCTTGCGAGCCTGCGAATTCCGGGCGAGCCTGCGACTTCCGGCACCAGATGCGATGGTCGTCCACCGTTCCAGGAGACCCCATGAACAGCCAGCAGAAGATTTCGCACGCGGCGCACTCACCACTGACCTGTCATCTGCACGAAACCCGCTCACATCTACCCGTCGCAGGTCACATCGTTGCCGGCCTCGGTTCCGGCGCCCCTAGCAGTAACGCACTGACATTCGCCACGGATTTCGCAGCGAAGCAGGGCGCAGCATTGCATATCGTGCACTGCATCGACGTCGAAGACATGCCCGTCGAAACCGATTCCCCCTATTACGAAGATCGCTTCCACCAGGCTGTCACCGCCCAACGCGATCGCGCACTCGCGATACTGCACGCCTTCCCCGGTAACTGGACCTACGACTGCCAGCGCGCCGAACCTGCACAATATTTGATGACAATCGCCGACACATACGGGGCCTTCGTCATCGTGATCGGCGCTCCGCGCCTGGGAGCGGTATCGGCCGGCGGCACTCTGTTCCACACCTCGGTCTCGAGCCGACTGGCCCGTCAGAACCGGTATGCACTGCTCCTGATTCCGGCTACCGTCTCCGCTGCAGCGTGGCCGGACAAATCCACGTGACTGTGTCGGCATTTCGCGCGCCCCGCCGTTCCGCGATGCGATAACGACGGACTGCTGTTCACCTGGTGACGACAGAGTACTGCGCTGATGCGAGACCGCTCAGAGTAGAGATTTCTCCGTGACGACACGCTGCCCGCGGAGAAGAACGCACATAAACTCATCCGCCAATCGGTAGTACATCTGTCGACCGTCTCGTGTCCGAAACAATCTTGCGATCATGAAGCATACGAACAGCATGCGAGACCGCCGATGCTGTCATTCCTGTCCACGGCCATGTCCGTGACGCACAGGGGCCCAGTGCTCAAGCAGCACAGTATTCGTAGTCTATTCGGATCTGCCATCGCCTCGAAGCGGTTGCGCCACAAGTCGATGTCGCATCCGGAGAAGAGGCCGGGTTCAGTCTGCGCATAGGTCTGTCTGCGAACCTCGCGTAAGCCGTGAATACTTCGGATCGCGCCCAGGCCCGCCCGCAGCATCAATGAATGGTGCCAGAATTGATATCAATTTGTTTGCATTCGACTTTCGCAACCCCACAATGTCCGATTTCTGTCTCATTTTCAGGCGATGGCGGCATCAGACACGCCGGCAAGCTGCTCTCTAGTGCAACAAGTCAAGTCGACAGTGGTCAGAGCATGTTCCAGTCGATGCTGGCCCGGGTGAGACCCTCGATCCATTTCACGATGGGGTCGCTTTTGCCCTGTGGCCAGTAGGGATGCCGTTCGCCGCTTGTCCGCCATCCGAGTTCGGTGAGGAACAGATTGCATGTGTGCTGTCTGGAAGCGACCCGCCGCCAGTGCGGTGAGACCAGCAATGCGGCGGTGTTGACGACGTTGGGGTAGCTCGCCGCCAAATATTCGCAGTCGTCGAGGGCGATGAACCGCCTCGCATTCGGCTGGAGGATGCCGAGTCTTTCCTTGACGCCGCTGCACGCGGGAAATGAGACGAGGTTGTTCCACACTCCGCGAGCGACGTCGAAGGCGTATTGGGTCGGTTGCGGTCCGCGTCGTTGCGCCAAGCGCCGATGTCTGGAATGAGCGGCCAGGACTGCTGGTGTGTCGCTGACATCGAGCACGCGGCCGCGATCGAATTGCCCACCGCTGAACCAGATCTGGTGCATCGGGCAGGCATGGACGTACGACGGGTAGTAGCGGGTCACTGGGCCACCTCGGTGACGGTTCGTGCAGGCAGGGCAGGCCGGTCGCGGCCAGTCCGCGAAGCGGGCAGAGTCGGTGTGCCAGTTCGACAACTGAGGAAGCGTGCGTGTGAGCTGCTCGCGTGAATAACCGGTGATGGCGACGAGCCTGGCGAGGTTACCGAGCCGGATGCGTAATCCCAGCCGCGTGGGGTCGAGCCCGAGGTGACGCTTCAGTGCGTCGTTGCTGATGTGGTTGACGACGGCGAGTCTGCGTAGGTAGGACTCGATCGTCTCGTTCATCGAGGGCGGGATGGGAATGGGCAGCGGGCGCGCTTGCCCGCTCAGGCGCCGCCGAGAGGTCATGCAACGCCACTTCGCTTGGCCGAACCCTTGCCGGGAGCCAACTCCGGCTGAATGTTGGCGGCGCGGTCGAGTCGCTGGGCGTCGAGATGAGCTTTGGTGACCTTCTCGCTGCCATCGAGGATTGCGTCGATGGCAGCTCCCCGGATGAGGTGGGACAGGCTCCCGAGCATGCCGTTGGTGCGCTGGTAGAGATATTGGCCCTGACGGGCGAGGGTGCCGGGTTTGTGCCGATGCAGGCGGAGCGCTTGCTCGAGTGTGACGATGAGAGCGCGCCAGTGTTCGCGCTGCGCGGTGCTGCCGTAGGCGAACGGGTGGGTGGAAATAGTGGCGAAGCGGCCGGCGATCTGGCGGCCGCGGATGCCGGAAAACAAGCCTGCATGTTCGACGTCGATTCCGGCGTAGACGAATGTCGCCGGGATGCGCTCGGAGAAGTATTTCAGTTGATCGGAGACCTCTGCACCCGCTCGGGTGGTCAGCGAAATGTTGTGGATCTCATCGACGAGGACCAGATCGCAGCCGACGTCGCAGAGGACCGCGCAGACGGAATTAGTGATGTCGGTGAGATTGGCGCGGCCCGTGACCGGGAGACCGAGGAACCGCGCGAATTCGACCGCGACCATGCGCGCAGTCGCAGCCGGGGGCAAGGTGATGTAGACGACCGGAATCCGTGTCCCCCGAACCGGATTGCGCAAACGCGTTCGAAGCTCATGGGCCAGCCCCAACTGGGTCAACGCGGTGGTCTTGCCCGTACCCGCGCCGCCGGTGACGATCAGCCCGCGCCGAGCCGATATCTGGCGGCGATTGAGAATCAACAGCCGCCGAACGGTTTTCGTGATGTCCTGGATGGCAGGGGTGTTCACCACGATCAGTTCGGAGTGGTAGTCCAGCCGGGTGTCGTCGTAGTCGGCGCGTTCGGACGGTGCCAGCTCGCACCAATCTCCGCGCAGCTCAGGCGCAGAGCGGTCACGGCCAACCCAGCGATTCCAGCCCTCCTTGGTGGTCAGTGGGGCGTCCGGTGGCGGGTCGAATTCACTCATGCTGGTCACAGCCACCTCTCGGCCTCCGCGGCGGCATCGAAGACACCGAACGGGATCACAGTGCCCAGCTCGCCTTCATCACCGCCGCTGTCCTCGTCGAAGTCGTCACCACCGTCGAGCACACGCAGATCGACCGGCACGACAGTGGCTCGCTCAGGTGCCGCAGCCCGGGTACGTGCCGCCACCTTGCGATCAGCCTTGGTCCTGGCCGCCGACTGCGTATCCGGGCCCGCGGACGCGCGATCCAGCAGATCCGCCAGCGCCCGCGCGGTCGCGGTCTCCACCGGTTCAGCTGTCGGCCCGGCGTCGGCGACGATCTGGCGGGCGTGACGCCAGGTAAAGTCCGCGAACGGAGCCGACACCATCGGCAGATGCGTCCAGGTCGCTCGGATCCAACCACCTTCGTAGTGGTTACGAACGAACACCTGCGACAGGTCGTACGGGTCGTAGCGGACTTCCCAAGCCCCGTTGTGCGCGGTGACACCGGAATGCTGGCGGCGATAGGGATTGAACCCGCGATCGTCGTACGTGCGCCGGTCGAGGCGCACCCCGTAATCGTTGATGGCGCGCCATTGCGAAGGCAGCAGTTCGATGTAGTCCTCACCGCTGAGCATCAACGGCAGATAGCCTGCGGCGCTGACCAGCACCGCGTACATCTCGTTCGGTGACACCGCCTGACCGCTGTCGGGACTGCGCAGCCCGTCGTGTGGACGGCGCTGCCAGTGAATCACCCACTCGTCGAACAGATCCTGCAGTTGCGCCAACGACCACGCAGCTTCGTCCTCGACATGCGCGCCGCGGCGGCCGACATCGCGGCCGACGTAACCGGCGACATACTGGCAGAACAGGGTGTTGATCGAGGAAAATGTCCGCTCGATCACGCTGTTGTCGGTCGGCGTGCGCGGATGGGACGGCTGAACCGACATGCCCAGCGTCTGACATGACCGCAGGAACGTTTCGGACAGGTAGACCTTTCCGCGGTCGCAGCCGATCGTCTCCGGGACGATTACCGGTTTCGCCGCAGCCTGCTCCATACGGATGTCGATGTCGGCCAGACTGCGATACGGCAACCGCGACACCGACATCCGCAACGTCTCTGCCCAACCCGGGCGCATCGGCTCAGGTACCAGCATCCGCGCCAGCAGCATGGATGCATCCACAGCCTTGGTACCGACCGGGCGGAGCACTCCCGCCGCGATCGTGCGCGTTGCGACATCGACCGCTGCGGTCAACTCGACTCGTCGGGCGCTCCCGTCGTCGAAGACTGCCAACACGTCCAAGGGTGTCGTGTCGATCTGAACGTGTTGTCCCGGCCGCGACGCCCATGTCGCGGTGAAGGGGCCGGTCGGCCGATTCGCCGCGGATCGCCGCGTCTTCGCCGAACCGAACGTGTGCTGTCCCGTCGACAGCGCTGTCACCAACCGGTTGAATGTCGCCTTCGACGGCATCGCGACCGCCCCGTCACCGTGCCGTTGCACCAGAAGCATTTCTACCTGCCGGCGCAGTCGATCCCGGGTTCCGGTGGACCGTTTCGTTTCCCCGTCCAACGCATCCAGGACCGCTGCCACCACGCGCTCGTCAGTGCGCCGATAGGTCGACGACGGCCGTGTCACCCTGCCGTCGACCAGCCCGCGCACGCCGCCGGAACGATAGCGGCTGCGCATCCGCTGAACCGTGATCGCGCTGGTCGGGAACCCCGCTGCAGTCAATTCGGCGGCCTTGGCTGCCTCGCGCTGGCGAATGGTGGTCCGCGCCGGGTCGTACTCGGGTCGAGGAGTGGCTCCTGGATCCGCTCCGGGCGGCAACCCGGTTTGGACCTCGACGACGTGTCGTTCCCAGTCACGAGCTCGCTCGGTGGCATTAGCAGGAACGTCGGCGAGGCTCTGCCCAGCCAGTCCACCCGACCCGAACCCGGCGTCGGACTGGCCGAGGATTGCGAACCCCGGCGAGTCCACCAGATGCGACACCAGAACCACCGACGCGGTCCCATCTGCCGCTTCCAACCTCACCCGTACACCGGACAGTGCCACCACCAGATGCTCGTCGTCGTCGAAAAATATGCGGTCTCCGACCTTCAGCAGCTTCGTCATCTCGCCGCCGCCACCGATACAATCGACATCGACTCCAACCGCTGTGACAGATCCACCATCAGCTCCTTCGACCACAACAGGTGATGCAGAACCGGCAATACGGCCACCGGATCGCCTGCCGAACGCGCGCCGCCGATCAGCGGCTGAGGTTTTGCGAACGCCGCCACCAATGTCGCCGCTGTCGATTCCACGCGGTGACGAGGATGTCGATACCCGGCCAGCCACTGCACGTTCGCCAACCAGACCCGATCGTGCTCGCTCACTCGCCGATAAACCCAGCCCATCGACGCGCATGCCCGCGCGGTCGCAGCGAACGCGACCTCATCCCGTAGCTTGATCCGTGCCGCAGGTCGACAATCGGTCACTACCCCGGTGCCGTCGGCGCGGCGGGCGAAGAAATCCGGTGCATGTGATCGACTCCTTTGCCCATCGCGCCAGAACAGCCAGAACGGTTGCGCCGCGATCCCCACGACGTCGGGATCGAAGTCCAGCGCCAGTGCCTCGTCGCGCTCCAACCACGACTCATACTCCACATGCGCCGACACCGTCGCCGACCAGTACAAGCCAGGATTGTGCCGCTGTCCCTGATATGACGGAATCGATCGGATCGGCGGAACCCGTTCGAACCGCACCGCCACCGCGTCCGCCAGCGAACACCGAACCTGTGCCCCGTCCGAGCCGACGAAGCCGATTTCGAATGCGTCCTCAACAGCGTGCAGTCCGACCGACAATTCCGCGCTCCCGTCCGTCCGCAACCAACCTGATGTGGGCAGCGCTCATGACACATTGGCATCAGATGCACTGAGTCCGCATCACATTGGCGTACTAAAAGATCAGATTCACTGAGTTCGCATCAGATGCAATGAGCCAGGACACCGAAAAACACGCTCACCTGGCCCTTCCAGGCTTGAACTGCGGTAATGAATATTATCGTTGGTCAGAACGCAAAGGCACCGGGTCAAACGTGAGTGAGGCAAAGAACCCCCCAATTTCGAGAAACTTCACTTCTTGGCCAACGGAGACCGGAAACGGTTGTCTGCGAAATCAGAGCGCAAAATTGCAGGTCACCGTACTTCTCATGCTGGCTGAGCCTGCCAATCTTGTCGCCCACTCTGCGCATCGTGCCTGGCAAGCAAACTGTCGGACGTTAGGCCCTGGAAGCTGGCCTCCCCACGCCGTTCAGCGATGTCAATCGCAGTGCCACTATGCCGCCGACGTGCGCTGGGGCTGCGATACCAAGCCGGCCCCGAACTAGCCTCCAATCTGCCCGTGTACGCAGGACAGATGGCGTCGTTTCCATCGGGCAACAGCGCTGGCGTCGACGATGCTGACAGGGCGATGCACCGGAACCCTCGTCCGTAACGTCAGGCCTGAGTCGAATCCAGCCATCCCGAGGAGCACCAATGCCACCAGAGAGTCACCGCCCCAGAATTACGTACCGGAATGAGAAGCAAGCGCAGATCGTCGGGATTGGCTACTTGTCTTTCGGGCTCATCGCTCTGATCGGTGTTGTGCTGTTGCTGATCATTCCGGCTGTGTGGTCCATCGTGATCCTGGCAATAGGTGTTGGCGGTGTTGTCGGCCTCTTCCTGATCACTCCCCCATCAGACAAGGCGCCTCACGACTGACCGGTCCGCATCGGACCAACCCGGGATCGGAAGCTTCCGATCGACAGCGCACCCCTCCCCTCCCCTGATTCGACCCTGCGGCCAGCTCGAGCACGACGAGCTGGCCGTTTTCCATTTTCGATCCACTGTTTGCTCGCGGGCGGGAAATTGCGCGCCAATCACCGCAGTTCACAGGCATAGCGCCCCCCAGATGGCCATGGACAGCCATTCGGGCCCCCTCTTAGGCATCTACCGCGGCGAGGGGGTCTGTCCAGCCTCCGTCGATGCTGGGGCGCATTGCCGCGATTTGACGATTTTCCAGGGTCGCAAATTCGCGAAATCGTATGGCCTGAATCACAATTGACCAAATCAGCCCGGGGTCAGACTGACGTCCGGAGTGTCTCTTCAGGTGGCTCGGAATCAGGAATATCGGACGCCAGTGCGCTCAGGAAACGGCTGACTGGATTGGGTCCGGATGTGCATCTGGCGACCTCCAACACAGGTACTGCCCGCCAAACTTGGTTCGAAAATTCGGTCGATCCCGCTCCGGCGCTCGTCAGTGCCGAATCCATCCCACCAGTTGCGGGTACACCATCCCGTCTCCAAACGTGTGCCTGCTGCGCCCTCCCCTCAAGTGGACGTAGGCCTCCTTCTGGAAGATTCCTCAGTCCTTGGCGTCCGCGTCTGCCGTACGAATCGTGAAGGAGGAGCTGACGAGAGCTGCTCTAGGCAGGGCTTCGGAGACAGCAATTGGGCGTCCGCGCTGGTGTCATCCAAGAGGACGCTCTAGCCATCAAGATTCTGTGATCGCGCTCGAGGTGGCCGTCCTGTCCGCGGCAGATATGCCAGGCTGACGACACGAACCCTCCTATGGATAGAACAAATGGATATACGAGTGGGAGCCGGTATTCGACAGTGGATTCCCTATGCGGTGCCTGAAACGATCGCATCACTCCCCTCATTGGGCAATGGTGAAGCGCCTCGATTGTTCGCAACTGCCGGATGGCTGTCAGCTTCTTCTCGTCGCGTGCACTTCAGTCGACTGCGGAACCAGCGAGTTGATCGGCGAAGATTATGAGGTTTCCTGCTGAGAGTTTCACCTCAACGGTAACCTCGTTGTCCGGGCGCGGACCGAGTTCCGGGGCATGAATAGGTCCGGAAGAACGGGCAATTATCGAAGAATCCATCTCTCACTCTCCCCTATCGACTTCCTGGCGCTGACCCGGAACAGCGCGCAGAGCGAAGGTATGTCGGTTCGGAGGTCCAAATTTTGGAACCCCAGAGCGGCGGAGAGTCTTCAACACGTGACTCATTGTGTGATCGAAAATATGCATCTAGCTGTGATAACTGGCAAAGAAAGTATTGTATGTACGTGTATCGCAGCTAGTCCGTGTCAACAGTGTGTGGCGTGACTACTGGCAGAGCTGTATGGCTAGTAGCATATTGCTCACACTATGTATGCAGATGTACAGTGTAAACGGTGTATATACGTGGAGTCTGGTTAGAACTGACATTGTGTGTGGCACTGTCATTACATTCGGCACGGTAATTCTGTGTTTCATGTGTGAGCTATGTAAGCCTTATAATCCATGTAATATGTTGTGTATGTTTAACACGGTTCATCTGTGTACTACGTGTTGCAATGCACGACTGTGTACAACTTGGGGGCAAGAGTAATCGGGTAGTCAGCACACACTTTTGATCACTTGATGCACCCATTGTTAGTGCGAGCAACATGACACTTTGTATGCAGGTGATATGTGCTGCACTGGTAACACATGCTTGATTGTGTATGCGTGTCATATGTCATGACTGTGGAAGATGGGCTACCCGCACTACACAGCCACACATCGGTGCACGGATGTACTGTGCGGGCAATGGTCCATGGGTTATAGTTACTGCACTGTGCACCACAGCTTGCACATGTAACACGGTCCAGCAAGACAGCCATTGTGGCACTGCACATATGGCGTCTACTGCGTCCACTGGTTACGCAGCCAAGCATGTAGACACTAAGATCAAAGTTGACACTAGGTACCCGTAGGGGACAGGCCACACAGCAAGTCAGGTACTCACTGATCAGCTTGTATCGCCAGATCACACGGAGACCCAGTGAACGCACTACCTGCAACACAACACGTACTGCACGCCTAGTCATAGGTACACAGGAACCACGGCTTATATGCTGTGACAACACAACAGCCGGTTCGACCCGATGTCGCCTCACTGAAATCAGGCATCGAGTGCGGGCCACTACAGAGAGGGTGTGCGATGGCCGATCTAGGCGAAAGCCGCGCCGACTACCGTGCGAAGACAGTTGCGACCTTGTGCTCCAAAGGTGGAGTAGGGAAGAGCACTCTAGCTGCGCAGATCATCTCCGACGCCTCCAGGCTCGGACTGAAAGTTCTCGGTATCGATCTTGACCCCAACGGCACCTTGTCTCGACTGACAGGCACGGTCGCTCCGGTAGGGGAGTTGTCGATCGGCGACGTTCTAGTGGGCGCTGCAAGGCCGCAGCAGGTGGCCCGAGTTCCAGTGGACTGGCAGCCTGACATTGCCTTCGATCGTCCGTGGATACAGGGCGGTCCGCTCCTGCCCGGAGGTGCGGTCCACATCCTGCCGGCACCGGACCGCGGCCTTGAAGTGACGACATCGAGGTCTGGAACCGACGCGGAGCAGGCTCTCCTCGAAGCGCTCGCAGTATCGGAAATCGGTGAGCATTACGACCTGATCGTCGTGGATCCGCCCGCCAGCACATCGTCGACCCTCTATTTGGCGTTGTACGCCTCCGAACACCTGGTGTTCCCGCTGCAGACCGAATCGGCCGCTCTTTCCGGACTCACACTTACGGTGGAATCTGCGATCAAGTTCAGCAGTCTTTCCCGTCGGCGGGTGAACGGTATCGGGGTTGTTGCGACGATGCTCGATCGCACCACCGAACACACGTTGACCCTCGCAGCAGCGCAGGAGTGGATGGACGAGCGATTCAAGGGGCAAATCGGCGTTCTCAATCCGCAGATCCCACGTCGAACCATCGTGTCAGAAGCAGGGTCGTCGATGGTTCCTGTCTCTCGCCTCGTAACAGGCAAGCTGAAGAACGCAGACATCGCCTCCCGTTACGCCGCAGTGGCTTTGGCAGTCGTCGCAGCGGTGACACCGGAGCGCCTCGAAGCGATTTTCGACGCAATCGAGAAGGAAGATCTTCCCGAGGAGATCGCGGACATCATCTACGCGGCTCTCGAAAGTCGCGCTGAGACAGTCAATACCGGACAAGAAAACTAGGAAGGGGACCACCGATGTCGCAACGACCTAGGCGTGACCCACTCAAGATGGCGCGGGCTGCATCCGGCGGGACCAGCCTCGCAGCGTTCACCGAAGAACCGTCGGTGCCAAACCCCGCTGAGGACACCCAGTCCGAGGTGAGCCCACTGCCCGCGGCGTCACCGGTGGTCACTCCTGACGACGACAACGACTACGGCGATTTTGAGGACCCCGCAGACGACGCGCCGGCCCCGACGCCGCGAAGGTCGACAGGCAAGCGGAAAGACACCATCAGGACGAAGACGTTCCCGATGCTGCAGACCACCGTTGACGCTGTTTCGGAATCCTCGTTGGCCTGGCACATCGCCGACCCAACGCGGATGCAGCACTTCGGTGGAACAGCATCTGAAACAGCGTTCGTTCAGGCACTCCTCCTGTTCGCCGTCGATCGCATTTCGAAGAACCAGAAGGACGCCGACCGATTGCTCCGCTACTTCCCAGAGAACGCGCGAGTTCGCAACCGGTAGCGAGTGACCCGATCGCCACCTAGTTGGGGCCGTACAAGTAGCCACTTGTACGGCCCCAACCCTGTTTCCAGCGTCTTCCCAGCTCAGGACGATGGAGGTGACACGTCACGCATACATGTGCCGCATCACCGGAACTGGGCATGTTTACATGCTCTACATCGGAGATGAACACATCTACACCTGACGGGAACTGCCCATGATCACTTTGAGGTTGCATCGCGACGCACGAGCCCTCCTGGACGAGGTCGCCGAACGAACCGACCGCCCCCTGGGATGGATACTCGGGGAAGCGACTATCACCGCCATGGTCGATGTCGCCGGCGCTGCTGACATCGAAGCAGCCCGAGCAGTACTCGCCCCCCACCTACCGAGCCCCGACAAAACCCACACCAGTCGAATGACCACCACTCTCTCCAAACACTGCGAGTCTGTTGTCGGTCTTCTCCTGACCCACCAGGGTGGGGGACTGGCGTCGACATCCGCCATCGTTCGTGCAGCGTGGGGACACTGGATTTCTACTGCGACCGTCGACGAAATCGCCGAACACCTCGGCGTAGTAAGGCCCCGAGCGCAGATCGCAATGGGCACCGGTGCAGCATGAGCCGCCGACAATCCCTGACCGTCGCAGGCTCAGCACTCCTACTCGCAGCCCGATGCTCGCCGGACACCACCTTCGACGCCACGGCCGCCACCGAACTGCTACCGGACCGTTTGCGATACACCCAACTGGGGCCGGACTCGGATGTGGTGAGCCCCCAACAGGCATGGAGTGAGCTGGTCGAGGCGGGGAGGGTCACCGGGACCTTCGACGACTGGCACTTGACTGAAACATCCGAGGAAGGTGCCGAAAATGGTCGACGCCCGTAGGCACGACACTTCGCCGGCCAAGGCAACACGAGCTCGCGGCCGGACCGGATTCTTCGTCCCGATGGTCAAGGATTTCTGGAAAGACCTCGCAGCACTCGGCTGCAACCTGTCGGAGATCGGCTACTTCACCATGATTTCCACCAGCAAGGCGACTTCGCCCATTGGCAGCTTGTACATGCGCCACGAATGGGCAGACCTCGACGGCACGAACCTGGACCATGCAGAGCGCACTCTCGAACAACTCGAGAAACGCGGCCTGATAGCCCGCGATGGGTACTACATCCTCGTCGTGTCCTGGATTCGCCAGTACGCCTTCAACAACCCCAAATACCTGCGCGCCGGGTTGTATCCCCTTCAGAACGAGATCGACAGCCCATTCTTGCGGTTCGTATTCGGCACACAACTACTACAGCTCAGACTCTGCGACCTCGACAAGACGAAAGCCGCAAACCTTCATGAAAGTGCATCGCTCCTGTGGGCCGAAATCACGGGATCCGCACTTCCACCTGCTGACGCAATGGACGGCGACATAGACCAGCCGAACGACTACATGGTCACGGCGCTGAGCAACATGCCCGGGATCGAATTAGCCGTGACAGAACTCGACCGGCGGACCTGGTGTGTAGTGCAGGCCGAGCTACACCGACCACTGCAACAGGCGCTCGGGAAGCATCGCAAAGTGACTCAGATTCAACCGCGCGCCAGCAATCACTAAGGCTGGGACTCACGTTCGCGATGTGAGCCCATCCTTTACCTAAATCAGGCCCCATGCCTTCGTCGACGAAGGCATGGGGCCTGATCGGTTGGATGTCGTCCGCTCCGCAGGGAGTAGGGGCACTAAAGGTGTTGAGGCCAGACTTCAAGTTCCCCTCCGGACGAGCGAGTATCAGCTTCAAAACCTGTGGATACCGCACGGGATACCCTATCCATTTCGCTGTCTTCGGATACCCCTACGGATAGGTCAACGGATAGGGTATCCGCATTCAAACTCGCTGGTCAGAGCCGTGGTGGATAGGGTATCCGCTGGGGTATTGGATAGTCGCACGTGCGCGCGTCCGCGCGCGCACGAACAAGACCACAACAAAACCCCACCTCCCTACGGTCGGTGGGGGTGCAGGGGGAGGGTTTTCGCTCGAGTTGACGACCTCGCCGCTTCGCGCCGAGACCCCGATGCGCAAGCGCATCCCCGGATGAACTTCTACGCCGGCCATGAATAGGTTCCGAGTGGAATCGCCGCTGAGAGGCCTTGTGGGCCATTTGTCGGCGGAATGCGACCACGGACCGCGAGTACGCCTCGGCGCAGCTTCTGCGAGGCGCTCAGTGGCGGCTTTGTGTGTCCTGGATGCAGTCCGAGGAACCGGTAAGCAGCGCGAGTACGTGCCGCACACCGGAAACGGTGCTCCTAGCGTTGGCGATCGGAAACACCAACACGACTTCAGCCCGACCGGGAGGGACCATGGCGAACTTGGACGAGGCGGAACTCGCAGCATCGATCGTCGCCGCATTCGAGGCTCGACCGGAATTGATCGAACGACTCGCAGACGCGGTGGCCGGCCGAATCGCCGAGGCGCTCGCAGCTGGTGACTCTGCTCGAAATTCACACCGCGCAGAATCGACGTGGCAAACAGACGAAACTCGCGTCGAAACATTGCTTGAGTGGGTCAGAACGTCGCCGAAGAAACTCATCGACGGCGACCGACATGCGTGGGCATCCGCGATTGTCGGGGCCAGCGGAGCGAGTGATCCCCGCGGAGTGTTGGAATGGGCACTCGGCAACGATTGTGCAACCTCTCATTGGAGAAGCCGAGAAGCGCCGATTCCCGCGCCACACCCGACACGGTCGGGGGCTCCGAAAGCGGGGCCGTACTCGCAGATGCTTGCTGAATTCAGACTTGCCGAGTCCGAGAGCGGTGCAGTCATAGTCGCTGGCATCGACCGTTTGATCAGCGCAGTGATAAACACCGTACGGACATACGGGGTGGTGGGAGATGTGACCCCGACGACAGCGTGGCGGCGAAACGCTATGGCTGTGCTTCGAATTCGAGATGTCGAGGAAGCTTCCGGGGCGATCTCATGGGCGATGAAGCATAAGCCGCATTGGAAGTCGAATATCCAGGGCATGCCAACCGAACGAACATTCCAAAAGTTGTACGCCGACTATCGAACTGCAGGTGCCGGTTTCGACCCTGTGCGTGACGGTGGGGAACATGCCGAGGCGATCAAGGAGTTGAGTCGCGGCTGGTCGTGCTATCTGGGCAAACTGCTCAAGAACGGGGAAGTTCCCGTTCGGGGGGTGACGTATCGCAGGATCTGGGAGGTGTTGACGGGATCGGACGGCGGCGCCTCCGTGCCTGTGGCAGATGTGAAGGCAGTCATCTTGTGGATACTCGCACCTGACGCCGGACGCGCACGATTCTACGTACAAGGCGACGACTTTCCCTCGATCGAGAAGATCCGAAAGGCGATGGTGGACATGGCATCAGGATCGATCCGAACACGAAGCGGTATTGGGGCAGGTGTGAACGAGACGAATACGCTCGCGGGTGACAGTGTCGCGGCCGTGGGATCCACCACGGTGACCGTGCGGGGGATCTGATGGCAAAAACGAGAGCTAACACTGTGGTCAGGGTGAAGTGTCGCCAGTGCGGAGAGGAAGTTCTGCGCATGAGTGGAATGCCAGGTCAACCGCCTGGTTGGCAGTCGAACGTCACATGCACTCGCTGTCGCGGAGAGGACTACGAGCAGACATGGGATCGCGAACTCGAAGGCCAAGCCCGCGGTCGACTGTTGCGCAGGATCGCCGAGTTCGATGCGACTGCAGGTTACGAAGCGGCGACGTTGGGTGACCCGGACGTTCGAAACACCCGGTGGGGCCGCACAGCATGCGAAGCGGTCGCCGCTTGTGAACTTGATGATCGAGCGCGAGCTGGGCTGATGTTCTTCGGACCCACAGGAATCGGCAAGACCTTCGCGGGGTTCGCTGTCTGCAATGCGGTCGCTGAAAAGTTTGGTGCCGACCAGGTGCGATTTGTGTCGGAGGAAGCGCTTCTCGGCGGTGACGTTGCACCGTGGGAACTGCGAGGACGATTGCAGGCTTGGTTGAGAGGAGCGTCGGTGATCCTCATAGATGACATCGGCGTCGCCACCAGGCGCTCAGATCAGATTCAGTCCGCCTGGAAGGAACTGTGCGGTCAGATCGCAGGTCACCAGGGGCCGTTGATCATCGTGGGAACAACGAACAGGCAAGGTTGGGACGGTGATGTAGGTCTGGCTGCGTGGATGGGCGCTCAGTCGACATCGCGCCTTCGTCAGTGGACCGAAGACTGCACAACTGGCTGGGTAGATCGCAGGACGGACACTGTTCACGAGCGGTGGCGCGACCAGTTGACCAGAACACCGGAACAGTGACAGTCACTATGGTGGGCGAACGATTTTCAGGAGGTGAACGTCGATGAGTGAAAATGCGGGCTCCGGGCGCAACGATTCGTTTGGGGGTGGATCCGACAACCCGTGGGATGACCGGGCGCTCGACGACCAGGTTGGGCCCGGAGAGGCTGAGCCGCAGGCGGACAACACTCAGTGGGCGGAGTCAGCGACTCCGGCGTCGGTCACGGCTGTCCGACGACCTCTGCGGCCGGCCGGCGCCGGGAATACGACGAAGGCTGGTGGACAACGGCCGGTTTCGGCAGCGGAGCCCCGTCGCCGAGAGGATTCACCGAAGTCGGAGAAGCGTCGCGGGCGATGGCTGACGATGCTGCGTGGCCGCACCGCAGCGACTGGCCCCGGCGACGATGTGGCACTGGCGAAGTCAATCCGGCGACCGCTGAACGAGCCGAAGAACATTGCCTTCATCAACGAGGGTGGCGGGACAGGGAAGACGACAACCGCCGTGCTTCTCGGGCTGTTGTTGGCTTCGCTCCGGAACGGTCCGATCGTTGCCGTCGACGCATCACCCGGCTGTGGTGACTTGGGAAACAGAGTTCCCGAGTCGAAAAGACCTGCGGGAAACGTACGTAGCGTCGTCGAAGGCATCGGGCGGATCCGGACACTCGATGATCTGCGAGCCCACATGAACCGGGTGGCCGGTGGCTTGGACGTCCTTGCGGCCGACGCATCGACCTCGGCGGAGGCTGTTTTCACGAGCACGGACTACGTAAGGTTGACCGAGATACTTCGCGAGCATTACGAGGTGACGATCACCGACTGCGCCGCCGGCATGGTTTCCGATGTCGTGGAAGCTGTCCTCGATGATGCGGATCTCGTGGTGATCGTGTCCGAGGGTGGGGATGGGGTTCGGTCGTCGACTTGGACGGCTAACCGCATGATGGACCGGGCCGAGGCCAAGCCGAAGTACAAACGACTACTCGATGATGCTGTGGTGGTGGTCAATTCGAGGCACGACCGGACGAAAACCAATACAGCGAAGATCATGGATTTCTATCGAAATATCGTCAGGGCTGTCGTTGAGGTGCCGTTCGATCAGCACCTGGAAGGCGGGGACATCATCGTTTTGGACAAGTTGTCAAAGAACACTCGCACTCAGCTGCTTCGATTCGGTGATGCGGTTATCTCGAGTGACGGGTTCAATCAGTGATGCTGAGAGCCGAAGTCAGCTTTGTGAGGTTGGCCCACACTGTGTAGGGGATGCCGGTGTCGTCGACTGCTGTGAATGGTCGACCGGTTCCGGAGCGGGCGAGTAGCTGATCAGGGTATTGCATCGCGAATTCGGTGATTGACGGTTCTGCGGCCTTGATGATGTGAGCCGTTTTGTCGGTGGATCGTGTAATTGATAGACCTGCAAGAAGTTTGGACATTGTGGATGGGCCGCGATCAGTGGCCAAGACCAACAGGATCGACGGCACGGTGAGGCCGAACTCCGCGCAGCACTCTGCAATTGGCTTTGTCGGAGTGATGATTGTGACCCAGGTTAGAAGTGAGTTACTGCCGGATGTGGTGGTCATGATTTTGATTGTGGTGTGGGTGGTTCTGGTGTGTGGCACGACGCAGAGTGCCGCATGACCGGAAGTGCTTCTCGCAGAATTGAAATCGAGGCGCGGAATGATCCGTGACCACGACCGCAGTAGGGAGCGTGTTGACGTGCAACTGAGCTTGGCCCAGCGAGCGCGTCTGCGGGATGCAGCGGACCGGTTGGCGTCAGTTGGTGTGTGTACCCCTGCGATGGATTCTGCTCGTAAACGCAATGTTCGAGATGAATCGTCGTGGCCGCCCCGTCTGTCTCTGCAACTCCTCGTTGACGTACGCGCGCACGCCGATGCGTTGCCGGCGCTGGGAGTAATAGTTGAGAGCTTGCCAGATCTACCTGCCGGCGCACCGGGGGCAGGTGAGTCGGCGCCAGGGGGCGGAGTGCGACACAGCGGCCGTGACGAGGAATCAGCGGAGCAGTCGGTGCAGGACAGTGACTGGCCGTGGGGGAGTGGGACACGAGTCGCGGCGCCATCGTCCAGAGAGCCGAAGGCTCAGCAAGCGGTTGTGTCCTCACTGGTGGCGTCGACAGTCTCGTGGGGGAGTGGTACGCGAGTTGCGGCGGCTCCGACCGTTGCGGAATCGTTCGCAGCAGTGGGTGTTGAACTCGCGATCCCTCATATTGAGGACAACAGGTCAGCAGCAGCGGTTCTCGCGGAGAAGGGTTCCGGTGAACCGCTGCTATTCGATGGACTGCTCGATTCTCTGCGGGGAGTTCCTGTCGACGATCTTGACGGCGTTGGTGAGACGACGAACGAAAAGATGGTGGCTGGCGGAGTTTCGAGTGTGTTCGACCTGCTGATGCGGGTGCCCCTCCGCTACGTAGACCGAACGCAGTTGGCCCCTCTGGAGACACTGGTCGCCGGGACAAAGCAGGTGACGTTCGTTGCACGAGTCCTCGGAATGAAAACGGACTGGGAGAAGCGTTACGTCCGATTCACGCTCGGCGACCACCGTACGAACATCTCAGCGATGTTCTTCCATGCCATGTGGATGGGCCAGCGGTTCCACCGTGGTGACCTGTTGATCGTGCAGGGTGATCTCGGCGAGTTCAACGGAGCATTGTCAATGACCTCTCCGCTACTCGAACTGATGTCGGATTCCACGGCCCCGCTGTTGGCGATTTACCCACAGTCGCAGAAGCATTCGGTAGACACTTGGATGTTGCGACGGGCGGCGGTTGACGCGTTGCGGCGTATCCCGGCGCTCGACGATCCGATCCCGGCTCCACTGTTGGTTAGGCGGAAGCTACCAACGCGGTTGGCTGCGCTGCGGTCGGTGCATGTCCCGGAGTCGAAAGCTGACGCGGACTTGGGAAGAAATCGGCTTGCCTACGACGAGCTGTTGAGACTGCAACTCGCGCTCGGCGTACTCCGAAATGCGCAGGCCGCGGAACCGGGTGTGACGCACACACCGACTGGGAAACTCGTAGATCCTTGGCTGGCTGGCCTTCCGTACACGCCGACGGGTGCGCAGTCGCGAGCGATCGGTCAGATTCGCAAAGACATGGTCGCTGCCCGGCCGATGAACCGGCTGCTTCAAGGCGACGTTGGTGCAGGAAAGACGCTGGTACTTGCGGCAACTGCACTGATGGCCATTGAGGGTGGCTACCAGGCAGTGCTGATGGCGCCGACTGAGATACTCGCGCGCCAGCACTTCGAGGAGATGGCCGAGGTGCTGCGTCCGTTGGGTGTGACAGTGGATCTGCTGGTGTCGCGGGGACTTCCCCGTCCGCGGAAAAATGTGCTCGCAGACCTCGCGGGCGGGCATGTGAACTTGCTGGTGGGAACCCACTCTGTGCTGTCGGATCCGGTTGTGTTCGCGAACCTTGGTGTGGCATTGATCGATGAACAACACCGTTTCGGTGTGGATCAACGTGCAGTGCTGGCCACGAAGGGCCCGGGTGGGTCGACGCCGGATATTCTGCAAGCCACAGCGACTCCTATACCTCGGACTGCCGCGATCACGACCTACGGTGACGTGGAGCTGTCGATCCTTGATGAGAAGCCGCCGGGTCGAACCCCGACAGTGACGACGTGGCTGGAATCCGCGACGACGGACGACCCGAATTCTCCGGTGTGGAAATCCATCCGTAGCGAGATCAGTCAGGGGAGACAAGCGTTCGTGGTGTGCCCGTTGGTCAAAGTCTCCGGTCAAGACTCGGAAACTAAGATGGCGGCAGCAGCCGAAGACACTTGCGTCGCACTCGAGGCCGGCGCATTGGCAGGCTTGCGGATCGGTTTGGCGACTGGGAAGCAGAAGCCGGACGTGCGGCGAGAAATGATGCGCGCGTTCAAGGAACACGAACTCGACGTACTTGTTGCGACAACCGTGATCGAGGTCGGTGTTTCGGTTCCGAATGCGACTGTGATCGCGATCTTGGATGCCACGAAATTTGGTCTGGCCCAGCTACATCAGCTGCGTGGCCGAGTCGGACGTGGACGCTGGCCCGGCCACTGCTGGCTTGTCGGACAGACCAATAGCGAGGACGGTGTGGCGCGTATGGATGCGATGTGCGAGACCGACGACGGCTTTGTACTCGCCGATCGCGATCTGCAGATCCGCGGGCCTGGCTCCCTGACCGGTTCAGCACAGGCAGGGCGAGATGCTGGGCTGTTGGTTGCGGACCTGATCGATGATGCTCGCATCCATCTCGCAGCGCGGGCGGATGCCCACGACATCTTGGCTCGTGACCCACACTTGCACCGCAGTCAGCTGATGAAACGCGAAGTTGAGGCTGCTCTCGGCGACGATGCGCACTACCTGACGAAGAGCTGATTGGCTGTTCCGCTCGCGCCGCTAAGCAACCTCCGGTGGCAGAGATTCGTGTCCGGCCGAGATGGTCGGTGCCGCAGGCTCGTGCGCCGGCAGACAGAGTCGAGTCACGCGGAAGGCTGTTCGAACAGGAGGTTGAAATGGAAAGCAATAAAAGAAGTTTCGAAGTTTCGGTGACAGTGACGGTGCGCGCAACTGTCGATGGGGCTTTGGTGCCGGGATCGTTGCCGAAGTTGATCCAGCGGTGGCCGACGGACCTGTTCGACGAGCTTCGCCGTGAATGGGTTTCTCAGACTGGATTGTCCGTCGAGCAGTTCGATGAAGCGGACGCGGTCGTGATGAGTGAGAGGGATCCGTCAGGTATTCCGAGCGTGCTGTGAGCAGGTGGTATGCGTGGGTGGTCGAACTCTGCTGACGCCAAGGCGTATTCGCGGAGTCGCGTTGATGCCGCACGTGTTTGTGCGGGGCGAGATGGTGAACCGCATCTACCCCACAGGACAAAGGGAGCAAGGCGATGGGCTTCACGACAAATGACTACGCCGGCCTGGTCGATGAGCAGTCGATCCCAGCGGTCGGCCCGTATATGGCACAGTCCGTTTCGATCGAGGCTTTCCACGACTGGATCGTCGCTTCCACCGATGCTGCTGTTTTTGAAGTCATCGACGGCCGTGAACACGCCGCGCAAGTCGCGACGCTACTGACCGGACGTATCGGGAACGGCTACGGCGCAGCGTCAGGGACAGTGTTCGTCGCCCATCTCAGAGCGATGTATGCGGTGAAGGGCACAATCGTTGGGGTGAACGAGTGTTCGGTGCAGTTCGCCGACGAGCATGGGAACCTGCACGTCCTCCCGATCATGGCAGTACGCGGCCTGATCGTGGAGTGAGTTCTACAGGCACCGGCAAGAGAAGACATTGGCGGCCAGGTAGACCAACCTCAACCTGTGGGCATTCGAGCTCCGATTTGGGTTGCCGCTTTCTCTGCGCTGTCACGACTAGGTGTTATCGCGGTTGAGCCCGTGGTCCGCCCGGACGTGGAAACGGCCAATTCATCACGGCGTCGCGGCGGGAAGCGAGCACTTGCGCGAGGTGGTCGTTGTCTGGGTGGCGCGCTGAAGCCGCAGCAGCCAGGAGGAACCACCGAACATCAAGCGCCGCGGGCTCGTATCCGGTTTGACCTTGTAAGTACGCGCCGATGATCATTGCGCAGTGTTCGGCTTCAAATGCTGTGAGTTGAACGAGTGCGGTGTTGGACGGAAGATCGACGTTGACCAATTCTTGATACTCGTCGGGATCCTGACCGTGATCCTTGTAGTCAGGCGTCCTCGCCAGAGGTGCTCGTTGGTCCTGGTGGCTGGTTCCGTACTTGGAAGAGTCTGCGCTGCCATCGAATCCGCTGTGGTCGCCGACAGCGCCGCTACCACTGATTGCGTCGTCCTTATCTCCTCCGCCGGTCAGCCAATCGGGCTGTCCTTCTTGAGCTTGATCGCGGCGATTGAGAGTGGCCGGAAGCCTCACGAAAACCTGCCACGCGAGAAGAAAGAGCGCGATGACGCCGATGATACCGAGGACGAGGGTCATGGTTATCTCACTTTCCAATGCTCTGCGCCGTTGACGGTGGCGGCGACGGGCAACAGGACATCGCGCGGAGTGAGTTGTGGTCCAGCTCCGATCTCAGTCACTATCGCTCGGTCTGAAGCACATCGCATTGCCGGATTCCGATCTGGACGAGCAACTCCGGCGGTATTCCTTTGCTGCAAGTCGATGATTGTCCTTGCCTTCGGTGGCCACAGGTGATGAATGCCGCGCTGCAACGCATTCCAAGTGCTCGGACGCTGAAGCGACGTCTCTTCGTTCGCGGCGCGTGTGATTCGAGCTAGCTTCGTCCAGTGAACAGGCGCGATGCCAGCGGGGCAGCGCCGAGGAGACCCAAGAACAGTACGACCAAGGCGAAGATCAGGCCGAATTGCCACGGTTCCATTGTGTCGGAAAGGAACAGACACCCGATCAGCGTTCCGATCGCGAAGCCGATCCCGCCAATCCCCGCGACGACCGCAAGAATTTTGGTGATTTCTTTGCTCATGCCTGTCATCCTCTCGTAGTTGGTTCCGGTCAGTGTGCCCTGATGGTCCGACATGGCCCGCGGTGTCGAAGAGATCAGAAGGAGGCGCGAGATTTCATGGGGCTTAGGCGAGTCGACGTGATTCTGGTGGACGGCTGGCTGGTTCGGCGCAAAGGCGCCGAAGGCGTTGTGGCGGGGTCACTAATCGCTGTGACCGAGGGAAAACCCGCGGATGCCAACGATCGGGCGAGCGAGAGCCGGGAACAATTGTGTTCCGTCAGCACGCACGGGCGAACCATTGACGTGCATGTGGAGGATGTTGGTCAGTGCCGCTCGAAGCCCGTGCTCGATGGATCGAGTCTTGCATCGGCGCCTCGACAGAGGAGCGAAGGCGACAACGGTGTTGCCGTGAACTGATGCCCCAGCCTCAGACTGCACGTCAGGGAGCCCGCACATGTCCCGGCGGAAGGCGTATTCGACAACTCTCAGAGTGTGCAGGACCAGTTCATCGTCCGGGATGTCGGCGAAGGTGACACCGAGAAGGTCAGCGGTGGTGTCGATGCCCGTGGTGTTCGTGCCGTCGAGACTGGTCAGCGGACCGCGGGCTCGCCACGTAGGCATGGGTACAGCGAGACTGCTCATGCTGCGCCTCCAAGCTGCAGAGGACGGACGTTGGGGATCGCGAAGGACGTCGAGACTGCGGTGGCGACCAATGTGGAAACATCTGGGTCGGGGCAGGCCGCGACAAGAGTGGCCGCGGCGAACTCGGCGCCCAGGCCGGCGTCGAGTAGCTTCTGCGCCGCGATCAGATCCGCCATCTGGGGTCTCCAGATCGGCCGGCCTCCGGTGGCGATGGATTCGTCATGCTGGGTGAGCAAGTTCCACCCCACTTTGATCAGGCGGGAGTCGATTCCGGCGGATTCTGCAACGTCGTAGTCGGTTTCAACGGTGACTTCGAAAGGGAAGCGTCGCTTGATTGCGTTGTCGAGTGGTCGGATGCCTCGTCCTTCCTCGTTGTATGTGATGACGAGACTGAATCCTGGAGCGGCGTGGACGGTCGGCAGGTCGGGGCGGTCGTCGATGACGAGTTGGGTGCGGGCATCAGCGACTGAGAGCAAGATGGCGATCGTCTCCGAAGGGGCCCGGTTGATTTCGTCGATGAGTAGAACTTTTCCGCACTTCATCGCGCGCAGCAATGGGCCGTCGCACCAGAGGAATGTGCCATCGGGTTGTGGTTGGTAGTGCCCGATGAGCGAGGACACTGACAGATCTCCGTGCCCTTGCACAGTGATCAGATCCTCTCCGAATGCCACCTCTGGGAGGGTGGTCTTACCTCCACCGGCAACCCCCTTGAGTCGAATATTCATGTAACCCCGCAGCTTTCGGAGTACCAGGTAATCCGGCTGGCCCGCGATGGTGCGTGGGAGGTAGCGGCGGCCGTCGGTGAGGAGAAGGCCGTCTCGGTCGGCTTCGGGGATCTCGATGATGATGCGATCAGCGAGGTCGGCACCGCTGCTGGCCTGCGCTGTACCGCGCAGGACCCGCTTGTCTGAGGTCAGCGCCTGCACCGCGACGTTGTAGGGGTCCGATTGTTCGGCCAACTCGAGCATGAACAGCGGTGGAAAGAAGTCCCTCGGATCCACCGGTGCGTCGCCTGGCACGCGAACAGTGCTGATCTGTGGAAATCGGATCACGCGGTTCGAGTGATCGGAATCTGAAGGGAAGAAGGTGTGGAAAGCGTCCGCGAACACAGTCGCGGCGGATTCCGGTGGCGTGGTGCTTTCTCGGACTACGAGTTGGCCCTCTTGGAAGTCGGACTCAGCCCCGAAGCCAGTGATCGTAGTCGAGGTATTGGTGAACGGGTCGCGGTAGGCGACGGTGGCGGTGACCTGCCCGTCTCCAGCCTGTACCGCCCAGGCCGCGAATGTCGCTTCGATCATGGAACCTTCCCTTTCTCAATTCTGTGTCGGAACTCAGACTCCCGGTACCGCGACATCGGTGCGGCACGACTGGTGTGCCGCGGAAACCTGCGCCAGTTGAGACAGTGACTTCGGAGCGAACGTCATCAGAGAGGTAACACGTCATGAATGCACCCGCCGCCCTGACGATGGACAACGAAGTACAGACCTTCACAGCCGACGCGTGGGGTCAGCTCTCCGTGCGAGTGGGTCGGTTCGTCGACGAGATCGCCGCCCGCCGGGATCTGATGACCGTTGTCGGAATCGCCGCAACCCCAGAACTGGCAGGCGGGCGCCCGGCCGGCGCGTACTCTCACACGACCGCCACCGTCACCATCGACGCAGCGCAAACACTCTCTCCCTCTGATGATCCGAACCAAATCGACCTTCGTGACCGCCGCGATCGCGCACGCTTCCCGGTCCTTACCGGAGTAGCTGTGCACGAAGCGGGCCATGCAGCTCACACCGTTCGGCGGGGGCGGCTATCGAAGGCCGCGGGGGCGTGGGCTGCGCTCCTCGAGGAACCACGAATGGAAGGGCGAGTCGTGGCGCGGCGCCCACAGGATCGGGTATGGCTGAGAAGTTCGGCTTCGCATCTGCTTGGAAGCTGCACAGCCAGTTCCGCATCCTCGGCAGCTCGGCTCCTGATCTTGGTGGGTGGTCGCATCGATGCCGGGGTGTATGACCGCTGCGATCTTCCGGATCTCGCGGAGGTAGCCGGGGAGTTCTTGACCGAGAAGCAAATCGGCATTGTTGTCGAGCAGACGCGTGTAGCGGTTGCTCTCGACGACGGTGACGTCGATGGGTTGGTGCGGTGCGCGGAGTCGATCGCCGCAGCGATTGTCGACGAGTTCGATGACGCGGACGTCGACAGCGAGGGCAGCGATGGCGATGACGGCGCTGGATGCAGCCCTCAACATGGAGCCAGCGAAGGCGCCGGCGACGAGATCGCCGCTTCAGGAAAGAACACCAGCCTCCGTGATGCTCTCGCAGCGATGGCCCGGCGTACCGCGGCGACCGCGCAGGCCGCCGAACACATCACTCCGCCATCGGCGGCTGCCGCCCGGGTAACCACAGCGGCGGAGAACCAGCGCCAGATGATCGCAGCAGCTGGACGCGTCGCCAGCACCGGGCGTCTTGCGCACAGCGTCAGAAGGCCAACCGACGGCGAGCTGGCACAGTCCCTCCGGCTGAACCGAGCGGTCGAGGCTGCACTCGACCGCGGTGAACGCACGCAACACATTCCGCAGGCTGTACCACCAGGACGCATGCGGATCCGTGAGCTGGCCCGCCGTGAGGGTCAGATCGCGGCGGGCATGATTCCGACTGCGACGCCCTGGTCTCGCACGCGCCGGACCGTCGTGGAAGCACCACCGTGGGCGGTCGGTATCGCGGTCGACGTCTCCCAGTCGATGGAACCGGTGCTCGAAATCTCCGCAGTGACTGCGTGGATGGTCAATCGGGCAGCAGTTGATCGAGGTGCGGCGGCCACGGTCGTGTGGAACGCGAAAGCAGCGAACCTGCCGGCCGAGAGTATCGGTGGCGCCGTGTATGTCCCGGAGGCCGGTGGCGTCAGCGACGGGCTTCCGGAGGCTCTGCTGGCCTTGGATTCTCGACTGCAGCTGACCTCGGGTGCCGGCACGAGACTCGTGGTTGTGATCACCGACGCGGATCTTCCGAATCTCGACGAGATCTACCATCAGGCAGAACAATTGGCTTCATCTCAGACCCGGATGCTGTGGCTGATCGCCGGGCAGATCAACGACGGACCGCCGGCGCATCTCATTGATCGTGTTGCCGGACTGCCGGGCGTGACGATAACCGAACTCGACGATCCGGCACGTGTCGCCGACATCGTCGGGGAGGCGCTTGTGGCATTGCTGGAATCTGAGTCATTTGCATGATCTGAAACCACGTCGGCCGGCGAACAGCTTCCAATCATCGGTGGCCGCGAATGTCGACGTAAGCGCTCAGCCTTCTGCAACACAGCACTATTGACCGTGCGCTACCGGACCAGCCGTACGACATCAACTTCCGGTGCGGATCTGTTCGATCATGTCCTGCGTTGCGTCTGCGACGTCGATGTAGGACTGGCCGTACGCACGCGGATCTGCAGCGGAGGGCTTCGCAGGTACGGCCAAGAGTCCGGATTGGATGTGCTCCCCAGTCCGCCGGACAACTTGTGCCGCACCTTCTACCGCGCCGCTCGGCATGTAGACCATCGTCGGATCCTGGGCAAACAACTCCGGGTGCTCGTCGACATCGGGCAGGGTGAATGTGAGAGAGGTAAGCAGTTCGGCGATCTCGCGAGGATCGAGCTCCGAAGCCGCCGGCACCCCGGATTCGAGGAGGACGCGGAGCGAGTCGGCGAGCTTGCTACGTAGCATCCCCATCGCGGCGTACCTGGCATAGATGTTGACCTGGTGCACGTCCGCAGACAGTCGATACTGCGGAAAAGTGGCTGTAGACATGGGAATCCCTCAATTCGGGTAGGAAGTCAGTAGGGGCCGGCCAGGTATGCGGAGTCAGGGGCCTTGTTGTTTTGATTGTTGATCAAGTCGGTCACCCAGCTCGCGCAATCGCGGTAACCGCCTGCATGAGCGGTGGGGGACTGATCGGGTTGATCGGGGACGCGGCATACACCGGCTTCGATGTTGCCGGCCGTTGCCAGCAACACATCTCGCGAGAAAATCAGGGCCGCAGTGGCTGAGTGGACCATCGGGATTTCACCGGTGAGAAAATGTCCGGACTCGCCAGAGGTTCTCATCTCGATCCAGGCGAACAGCTCGAGTGCCTCACTGATCTGTATCGGTTCCACTCCCGGGGCCGACCCGCCGGATTCAAGGACGATTCGCAAGGCCTGCGAGAGTGCGTGCTGCACGAGCCCGCTGTCAGCAGCGCTGATCACACAGTCGATGTCGCTCGCCGAAAAGGAGACCCGCGTCTGTGGAAACGTCTTCATGCCAACGAGTGTGCACTAGGGAGTTCCGGTGGCCGGCTGCATGCGCGCGTGCCCCGCCGGCGAGGGGCACCTCGTATACATGAAGGCACCGACAAGGTCTGTCGGACAAGGGAAGGACAAGTGAGCATGACGTACGACCGCGATACCGGCCCGCCTGCGGCCCGGGTGGACGAATTTACTGACGATCCGCAGTACCTTCCGCGGCGACAGACCACTGTCGCCACGCCAGTTCGGCCGCATCCGGGATACCGCTATCAGGCGCTACCCGCCACCGCCGCCTATGTTCCGGATGGCTCCTACCGGCTTGATCTCGATCGGGAACTCCTCATCCGTGAAGGCGTTGAGGTCGCGCGCATCGATTCGGCCGGCCACCACGACTGGACGACGAATGAGGAGAAGCAGGCATTCGACGTATGGGCGCATGATCTGCAGTGGATTCAGCAAGTCCCAGCGCACACGAGTCTGCCGACGCTGGGAATCGAGCTGCTCCGGCGTGAGGCCCGCGTCCACCGGTGGTGCGAAACTCAGTCCCAAACAATGTTGGTCTATGCGAGCGGGGACGACGTGAGGTGCGGCCGCTGGCGGGTGGAAGATTTTCTGAGAGCTGATCGACCCGACGACCTGGCTTTTCTCATCCGGGTGGATCCGAAGGCCGCCTACTTCTGGCAGGGCGGCCGCCGGCATCTGCTCGTCCCTGGCACGCCGGCGCTACTCGACGAGTATTCAGCAGGCGACGGTCTCGCTGCTGCAATGCCGGTGCCGCACAGTGTCGGAGCCTGGACTTAACTTCGCATCCATGACCACTCCCAAGCTCTCTCACCAAACCGCATGGGGCCGAATGTATGGCCGCTTTGTGGGCGACGAGCCTCAGGTGCCGTCGATTACGACTGTGCAAGGGATGGACGCCGATGATCTTCCCGACCCGTTCTCGAAACTTCCCGAGCTCGGGGTCCGGCCGCAGGGGAGCGCACTGGTGGGTTGGCGGGCCCGACTCGTTCAGGACGCGACCGCCGCATACCTGCGCAATGACGAAGAGACGCTGCGTAATCAGTTTCCCCATGTGATCGCAGCGAGGGAGAGAGCGGCAGCGAGATCGCGGAAGCCGGATGCGATAGCCCGTGCCGTGCGCGGTGCGATCGCTGCGACACCGGATGTCGTTGCAGACCAGGCAGCTCAACGAGGCGACCGCGTCCACAACCTCGCTGAACTACTGGGGGAATGGCAGCTCGGGAACATTGACCGATTCGAGGTTGACCAGGCGAGGGCGGACCTCGACGAGCACGGCGAGGGTGACTACGCGTCGGCGTTGATCGACTGGTGGATGCGGTGGAACGTAAAGGCCATCGCCAACGAGGTGACGGTATGGAATCACAGCATCGGCGTGGCCGGAACACTGGACACGATCTTCCGGATCGAAAACCACCTGTACATCGGTGACTTCAAGACGAAGTCCGATCGGGACGGACAGGCGAAACCGATGCAGCCCAAAGTCGGGACACAGTTGGTGAATGGGTTGCACGCGCAGGAATCTGTGGTCGATGCTGACCGCGGTGTGTGGACAGAATGGAAGTACTCGCGACCGGATGGTCTGGTGGCCATTGCAGTGTCCCCGACGGAAGTGGTTCCGAAGTTGATCAATCCTGAACGATACGAGCAGTTGTGGACGAAGTTCTGCAACAACCGCCGTGCTTGGCAGGACCATCACGACCTCGATATGCGGGACGTGCTCAAGCCCATCCGGCCCCCAGCTTCGGCTGCCCGGTGGCCCAACGACTTGCGCGTCGAGTTGCCACCGGTGGCGGCGTAGTCGGGTGCAGGTGTGTGAGCAAGAGCGGGCTGGCACCTGCGGGCTGATGGCGACGTTGCTCACGGACTTTGTATTGGAAGGTTGAGGAACGCTGTCGGAGATGGCTTCTCGCTGGTTCAGCATGAGCGTGGAGATGGATCGCGCCGAAATCGGTCGGCCACCGGGTCGAATCGTCCCAGCAGACATTGTCGAGGTTCGCCCCCCGTCAGGTCCGCTTCGAACAGATCAGCGCCGATCAGGATCGCACCGCTCAGGCCCGAATGCGCGAGGTTCGCGTGCCGCATGTAGGCGCCAGAAAAGTCCACTCCGGTCAGGTTCGTGCCGTACATGCTTGCGTTGTAAAGGTTGACATCAGAGGCATTCGCGCCGGAGGTGCCTGCTTGTTTCCACAACGGCCGAATCCTGTCGGTCTCGTACATGCAGCGGATGACGTGCAACTTTCGAATTCTTCGAAAGTTGCACCACCTTAATATGTTCCGGCTGGGTTCCCGAACTTTCCTGCGGGGGTTATCCGACGTCGAGGTTGATCCGCCACTTGTTGTCTGTGCGGTAGATCGTTGCAACGAGAACGACCTGCGATCCGGACTGCATGTCCATCGTGCATCTAGCGACATCTCCATCGCTGTAGGAGCGACTCGTCGGGCACGCGATCGTGCCGGTCAGCGCACCTGATGTAGCTGCCGGGCCAAGCTGTTCACGCATCATTGTCTGCAGCTCCGAACCGGACAGTGTCGGAGTACTCGATTGCTGCGTCATGAATCCGGCAAGGATCATCGCTGCCACCAGTACGATCGAGCCTCCGGCCAGCATGGTCTTCCGGTGCAAGCGAGCGCCCTCACTTGGGCCGCGGGAGTCGTTCTCGGCGTATTGCCGAGAACGTACGAATAGGAAATATCCAAGTGCAGCAGTAAGGGCCGGGGCCACGACGAAATTCCCGACTATCGTCCCGCGGTCCGTGAAACCGAGGAGACGATAAATGCCGAACACAGTCGCAGTGGTAAAGAGCAACAGGAACCCGAGGGCCACCAGCTCTATGACCAACCGTCCGCGGGTCCGTTTCGGCGCCTCGGCCAGCCTCGTCGCCGACGTACTTGTGATGCTGTTTGGTGCAGGTTGCTCGGTGTTCCACAGATGCTGAAAATCAGTTGGTCGAGGTGACTTGTTTTGGAGAGGCGGTGGCGACTGCGTTGCCGGAAAACCTACAGATGCGGAGGTGTTCGACGGTGTCGCTGGTGGCGGGGCCCACTGATCGGTCCAGTTCTGACCGTCCCACCAACGAAGAGACGGCGATTGAGGTACTGGATACCATCCAGGCTGCGGACTGGATGGTCCGTGGGAGTTTTCAGGCACCGGTAGATGCTAATTGTTCATTTTACGAAAGCCGTGCCTATTGAGTATGTTGACAAACTCACAGGAAAAGGCGCTAACGGATACCTCAGAAATACGATGACCAGCGGCGCGTAAAAAATTGAATACCGAGTGTCAATATGTGTGGTCAATGTAAGAGAATTCGAGATCCTGGCGGCCGCCGCAACAATCACTATGCCCTGGGTGTTTCGGCCGACGGATGCTGGAACTCTCGAAGTGGGCGGTAGAAGATGGTCCGATGAAGTCACCCTTGTCGCGGTCCCACCCAGACCTCAGCGCGCAATGGCATCCGACAAAGAACGGCAGCCGCACCCCCGACCTGGTGACTCTCGGATCCAGCGTAAAAGTTTGGTGGATGTGCGCTCATCAACACGAATGGGAAGACACCCCTAATCACCGCACGAGCCGCGGGAGTGGTTGCCCCTACTGCGCGGGTCGACGAATCTTGGCTGGGTTCAACGACGTAGCCCACACCCACGCCCACCTTGCTCGTGAATGGCACCCCACCAAAAATGGTGAGCTGACCCCAGACACCCTGACGGCGGGGTCGGAAAAGTCCGTCTGGTGGAGAGATGAGTTGGGTCATGAGTGGCAGGCACGGGTGAACAATCGTGCGAACGGAACAGGCTGTCCGTACTGCTCGAACAATGCGGTTCTGCCCGGCTTCAACGATCTCGCAACCGAAAACCCTGTCGTTGCGGCCCAATGGCATCTCGACCGCAACCACGATCTCCGGCCGACCTCGATAGCGGCGCAATCGAACCGTAAAGTGTGGTGGCAGTGCGGGCTTGGGCACCAATGGCAGTCGACCGTCAACAACCGGACGTCAAACGGCCAAGGTTGCCCCGTCTGTGCCGGCCAAAAAGTGTTGGCGGGCTTCAACGATCTGGGTACCACCGATCCCGCGCTCGCAGCCGAGTGGCACCCGACGCTCAACGCACCCTTGTCCCCGGCGAATGTGTTTCGGAGTACGGCGAAACGATTCTGGTGGAGGGATCTCCTCGGCCATGAGTGGCAGGCCAGCGCAAGTGAGCGATCGGCTGGAAATGGCTGTCCGTTCTGCTCGGGCCAACGCATTCTGGCGGGCTTCAACGACCTCGCAGCGAGAAACCCGATGTTGGCCGCTGAATGGCATCCGCGGCTCAACGGAGCCAGGACACCCGAGATGGTGACGTTGATGAACGGGACGAAGGCGTGGTGGAGGTGCGAGGCTGAACACGAGTGGGAAGCGCGGATCGCGAGCAGAGCATCCGGGGCCGGTTGCCCGGCGTGCGCGGGACAGACCGTCTTGGCAGGGATCAACGATCTGGCCTCCCGAAGCCCGACGGTCGCGGCAAGCTGGCATCCCACTCGTAACGGTAGTGCGACACCTGAGAACACCGCGGTGTTCTCGAATCGAAAAGCCTGGTTCAGATGCGCGCGGGGCCACGAGTGGCTCTCGACAGTGAACAACAGAACCCATGGTCAAGACTGTCCCGAGTGCTCCGAGAAGGGAGGATTCAATCCGGGAAGGCCGGGATACCTGTACTTCCTCAGTCATGCCGTGCTCGGTGCCCACAAGGTCGGGATCACGAGCGTGGGGACCAATCGCCTTGACAAGTTTCAGCTGAGCGGGTGGCAGGTCATCCACCTTGAGCTCTTCTCGCGCGGGTCAGATGCTGCAATTGTTGAGCGGGCAATCAAGCGTTGGTGGCGAAGTGATCTCAACCTTCCTGTGTGGCTGGGTCCGTCCGAGATGGCGCAGACTGGCGGGTGGTCAGAGACCATCTCCGCGGACGAGCTGACGACATTCGAGTGCATTCTGCGAATTCAGCATGAACGGACCCTCCTGCAAGGTAGATGAATTCCTCATCGAAACGCCGCGCCGTCAGAACCGACAAGTGAACGGTGAGTGGCGATCATCCGGCAGCTCTCGCGGCTGACACCTGCTTGCGACGGAGACGACGAGAGACTGTGTAGTCAAACACGTAGAAAGCGCGCACGCCCGGTTCAACGTGCCGCAACACCGGAACCGCCAGGAATATCGTCATCTCATTCAACGGCAGTGCACAGCTGCAGTACGCGAATGCGACTCCGCGAGAGGCGCTACCGACCTGGCCGGCGCCGAAACGCCCCAAGACTGAGAAGAGACGCGCATGAATCCACATCGGAAGTACTTCAAACTCAAAATGGTGGGGTCATACGCGATCGTCATGTTCCTCCTGGGAACCTTCGTCTCGACTGCGCTCACGTCAACCAAGGGCGACGGATCCGCCGCATCGCCGTTGTCGTCGCTGAGTCCGTGGATATGGGGATTGATCTGCGGCACTATCGGGCTGGTTCTGGCGGGTATCGGGCCGGCGATCAGCGCGCTTCGGGGAGCATCAGCTGGCCGCGAAAACGAGCTGTGAGAAGCACCAGCGGCCTGTGCGTTCGAGGCACATCACGCACAGGTGAACATCGACGCAGAACGCAATCGTTGCAAGGGGAAATCGCCGGGGAAGCTCGAATCAGCAAAGTGCCTACTGCAACAACTCCTACCGAATCAGGTCCTCGTGTTAGGAGGCACACTGAGGTCGGAATCGCCGAGAGTTCCGGCCTGCGTTCAGTACGTCGACGCCACATCCAAGTCATGCAACGTCGCCGCCACAACGTCACCGAGCGTGTACTCACCGTCAACGGTGTGGTGATAGGTGCCGTGGCCGTTGTTCTCGGCGATCGGCAGCAGCTCGGACTGGGACAGCTGATCGAGCAGATCACACAGCAGTGCATGAGTTCGGACCGGGATTTGCAGCATCTCCATCGGCGGCTGAGTGACCAGATGGCGAGCGAGTTCCAGCGACAATTCCTGGACCCGCTGACGGGCGTCGAGAGCCGTTCCCCGAAGCGTTGCGAGATCGCCGCCGTAGTCGGCCATCCCCAGGCTGACCAACTCTATGAACTCCTCGACCGAGGCGGCCGCGCGTACCAACTCGATGAGCGTTGCGGCGGTTTGCGCGAGAGTGTGCGCAGAGACCAACACCACCCCAGAAGCTGTACCGTCGCAAGGATTTTCCATCGCCAGGATCGTCGGAGCGAGGCTGTCCGCCCATCGCTCCGCTGCCGCTTCCGTGATTGTTTCGCTGGCCGCATGTTCACTGATACCGGCAGTTTCGGCGACCAACGTGAGCATGTTGGATACGAAGGCCTCGACGACATCGCGCCGAACGACGATGTTGCGGTCTTGCAAGATTTCACACAGCAGAGTCGTTTGTGTGGCGTGCCAGTTCGTCGTATCCATGGGCACGATCATGGACTACGCGTTTCGGGTGTTCCTGCCCATAGATTTCACGAGAACACTTCACTGCCCAAGAAAGGTGCACGATCATGACTGCTACCTCAACCGATACTGATCGACCCTGGGAGTGCTCACGCGAGGCAGCTTTGGCGGTAAGCAGACTCGACGCGGCGACGGCGTGGATGCGCACGGACATGGCCGCGGTCATGCGGTTGTTCGTCGAACAACAAAACGCATACAGCTGGTGGACCACAACGCAGAACATCTCTGAGCCCAACGCCGACATGCTCCGGCAGTGGATCCAGTACTTCTACGGACTGAGCGTCGACGACGTAGGCATCGACGCTGACGACGAGCTCAGCGGCCCGGCGCAACTGATGCGGAAAGTTTTGCGGACCCGCGCACAGTCGTTGCGGTACTCGACCATCTACCTCGTCACACCGGAAGTCGTGGAGTCATTGGCTACGCTCGCTCACACGCGTACCTACCGGCAGGGCTTGTCAGACCTCCGGTGCGTGCCGACGGCAAAGGGGCACATCGTGCTGCCTCGAAGCGTCGAATGCCGTCGCGGCGAGGGGGAGGGCAGTGTGGGAGCGAACCTGACGGAAAGCCTGTCCTATCTACAAGCAACACCGCGTCCTGACCCGATTCGCGCGCTCTCATGGAATCTCGACGACACCGCCGGCAGGCCGGTTGTGCGGATTGCGGACTGGATTGTCACCGGCGACATCGGCGGCGAGGACGGTACTGACATCGACAGGCAGGTAGCGGCCGCCGTCCGTGACAATGTCGGCGAGACTGCAATGCCCGAGATGGTGTGGACCAACGAATGGGCTTGCACATTGCCGAATTCCGGTGTGCTGCCGACTATGATCGCGCGAGGCAGGCTGCAGGACGCTGCTAGGGACGTCGCAGCACCGGGGTTCGTACGGTGGGATCCATCGACCGTTTACGACGACACCGACGGGCAGTTCATGGTGAGGCTCACGCAAGCGGTGTGGGATGCGGTGACTGCCGGACTGCTGACGGCGCACCAGTTGACGGCTCCGCAGTGGTACGGCCAACAGTCCGGGATCGGGAAGGACATCGTTGTGTTGGCCGCGCCGGGATCCGAGTGTCGCTGACGCCGTTGAAGTTCGGTCGAACCCGTTGGGGTGCCGCATCTGTCGAGTGGATTGGAGATCGTGAGGGAGTCATTTTCCCCGAGCGAGAAACGAGGCCACCATGTCAATCACCTTTGCACCCGAGATGAGCGAGATCGTTGGATACCGCCTGACCGATCAGATGGGTGGCCGCAGCGAACGCATCGGTGACTACGATTCTGCGATAGCGGCTTTGGAGGACATGCAGCGCACTGGCGCATTGTTGCCGGGGTGCACTGATCCGGAGGAAGCCCGCATCTGGGGCCCTCAGCTCGAGATCGAGACTGCCGACAGCGGCGAGGAACCGTCTGCGAACTTCTCGAACCACAATGCTGTGCGCCTGCTGGAGTTGTTGGGTTTTGCGTCGGGGAACTTTGGCGACGCGGTCGAATCGAGCGGAGAATGCCCGGCAGAGGACTTTCTAGGCCGGGTCATGGTGGCGCAAGCGATCGCGCCTTCCGACGAGGGCGTGCCGTCGTACGAGATGGCTGGCACTCCTCGGTGGATTGAAGGCGGTCGACGCGCCGGGTACACCGAGTCCGCGCTCGATTCGCTTCGTGAGGTGGCGGAGTGGGCGTTGAAATCGGAGCGCGCTGTCTGCTGGGGCTGATCGTCCGGGAACCTTCTTTCGGGGGTTCCACCTCAGTCTGGGAAACGAGGGCTGTCCGGATTGTCGCGACGTGGGTTGGGCTGAGATAGTCCGGATCGGTGATCGAGTGTGCCGCGCCTGAAACGGGTCTCGCTCATCGTTGGCTGAGTTCGATTCCCATCATCGAGAGGCAGCTGAAATGACGTCGACCCCCTGCTCACCCAACTTCCCGCTCCCAATGCTGGCGGCAGCGATGACGACAGCGTGTGAGGACTGTGGGATGGATATGGTTCGACATTGGAACCTCTCCGGTACGGACTTCGTGTGGCTGGACACCGATGGCCGCAGCGTCGGGGGGACGTCCCCGATTCCAGGGGTGACGACAATCAGCGAGCTGCTCGTCTACCTGCTCAAGCATGACCGAATCGCGCTGTACTCCGATCTTTCAGCACGTTTTCCTTCGGGACTCGGTGTGCTGCCTTGGGAGCACCGACATCGGCCGGCGCCGACGTCGCCCCACATTCCGGCTGCCATGGTCCCCGAGTGCTGCGTAATGCCGATGCAACTGGTGCGGGACGGGTGGCGATGCAGGATCGCTCACACTGTCTTTCAACATGATTCGGCCAGCCTCCCAGTGTCCGCCTGACACCAATGCGTAGCTGCCCCGTCGGCACTGAACACTAGGATTCATCACTACACAGCAGAATGGAGATGTTCTTGATGAGCACGACACCATCGAACGACCCGTCACCGCGTTTCCTCCCGGCCGGCGCGGTGAACGACGCTGTGGTTTCCCCGGCCGAGGTCGAGGATCTTCTCACTGACATCACTGAATACGACCCGGCAGCCAATATGCGACTTGCGGAGCTGGAACAGTTCGACTCGAACTCGATCACACCGGAGCTCGCACGAAAGCGAGACGCACGCCGACAGGCCGGGCTCGATGGCTACTACGACTTGCCTCCGGGCTCCGGTCAGGAAACTGCATTCGTCATGTTGGGGATGGCCGCGATTGCTTTTGTGCTTCTTGGGCTGGCAGTAATCGGAGTGCTCGCCACCACTGAGGATTCGAACATCTATGGGCTGGCGATTCCGTTCGCCATTCCAGCTGGATTCGCGCTGGTGGGGGGTGTGGCTGCTGTACGTGCAGTACGGCAGCCGCTCCGTGTGACACGCGAAGAGCGTGCGCAGCTTCGCAAGGCCCACAGGCGAACAGGATTCGAAGCAGTCGGTAACGGAGAGGACTGCGGGGACGCGCAGAAGATTGCGTACCTTGCGGATCATGTCATTGCTGACATCGGCAAGAGTGCAGCATGGAAATCGAGACTTCTCGACGAGCACCGAATTCGGCTTGACCTAGATCGAGAACTGTACGAAATCGTTAGCAGCGCTGCGATACTCGGCAAGCAAATGCGTGCGAACGCTGTAGACCGGGACATCCTCGGTGGAGATGGACCCGACGCGGAACGTCTTCTGCAGGCGGTCAAGCGCAATGCTGGGTTGATCAGTGAAATGCGAGCGAGTTTGGTGCGCAGAGTCGCCGCACTGCTCGCATACCGTAACGAGCTCGCCCCGTTGGATCGACTGATCAAACAGATGCAGGCACTTGATCAGCTCGAGCAGCAGGAGGCAGGCCTCCAGGAGGCATACACCCAGATCACGCTAAATGAGATGGCTACTTCCGAGACCACGCGAATGTCCGATGAACTCACGGCGCTGCGCGCCAACCTAACCGCGCAGATCGAGTACTTGCGCACGAATGTCATCAACAATCCGTTACTCAGCACAGGACTCAGCCTGACCGACGGGCTCTGACTCCGTCATGACCGCACCCCTCGAACACCTGAAATGCAGTGTGTGTGGGAGGAATGGAGCTGTCTCGAAGAGATCAAAATTTTTCGGTGATGGGAACTGCTCAGGTTGCACCCCTCGACGGTGGCAGGGAGGCCGATGCGGCCTGTTGAGGCGGAAGGCGATCTGTCCACATTCGATAGCGGGCTGGGCGCATTGTCGTGTCCGGGCGAGTCAGACACTGGCGGAGTAGGCCGCGCGTGCGGCCTCTATCACGGCACGGGCAGGTCCGCTGGCATGAGCAACATTGAGCGGTGGTGACCACTGCTCAATCACGGTGGCTTCGACCGCGGCCGGTGAGGGGTGCTGGCACCAGGTCAATCGTAGATGGGTGTGCATCCAGGCAGTCAGTCGAATCTCGTCCTCGTCGACGAGGACGACGCGATCAGTGCGTCGGGTCCGGTAGTGCTCGGTATCGAGGAGCAACCCGGCGAGGGTGCGGCGGAGGGTGGATGATCCGCTGCGGCGCAGATGATTACTGATAATCCGCCGGCGCAGGTTCGTGGCGAGACCGATGTAGAGCAGCCGTATCCCGGCGTTGGTCGGGTGTGTGGGCCCCGGGAACTGAGAGAACACCTCCGGCGCCGCCCACCACGCGTAAAGGCCCGGTGCCGCGGGCACCATGGATAGGTCCTCGAGCGCGCGACTAGAGCTACTGAGCGCGGTGATGGTATCGGCTGCATCGTGCGGCGCCGTGGGATGCGGGGTTGGCATAGCGAGCAGTCTGCCTCGCCACGCAGACACTCAGCGCGACAAACAGGAACTGTCGCCGATGAGGGCAGGGTCGTGTGGAGCGAGCTGTCAGCCTCGTCGGCACGGTGCATGCAAAGTGATGAAGGCATCGCGCACCGGGCGGACGCTGTCCGTGAACTGGACCCGAAGCGCGAGAGCGGTGGTGGGTGCGCGTCAGTGCGGTGACCGGGTAGAGAGCTACGGGGTCTCGGTGGGCCAGCGCGTGTTGGAAATCGGATCCGTTGGGTGTGTGTCCTGTCCGGGCTCTCGGTTCGAGCGGAGAATGAGGTCGGCGTGCCGCACCCGCAGTCGTCCCTGGTGACCATTGGCGTATCGGATTTCGCAGACAGAATCGAGGGACACAATGGGTGAAGGACAAAGTCGTTGCTTCCGTGGAGCATTCGTCGTCGCTGATCGAAGTGACGACGATGGTGGGTTGGATGCAACAGTGGCGGCAACGATTGCTTCGCTGGCGTCATGTGGTGCGGAGACACGGGGTGAGTTCTCTGACGTCAGTCCTGATGCGCGGCTCGCTGGCATGTTGGCTGGATTGTTCCGTACGAGCGCCCTGGCAGAGCAGTGCGAGCACTTTCGGGTAGACGGCACGGTGTCGACGTTGCACATCCGGTTCGGCGGTGGAGGTGCGCTGCGCGATGCTGGTCATCCCTGGGACGCCGTAGCGGCCGAAACGGCGCTCTCTGTTGTCGCGGAGTTGGGGGTGACCGGCGAGGTGGAGTACGCCAACTTCGATTCGAGCGAGCCGCTGTTCGTCCGGTGGGTTCTGGACGGCGGCTTGGTTGGCCGAGAGTCTGGACGTGTTGTGTACGCCGCCTGAGAGGCAGATACCGCTGGCGACTTACGAGAGGTTTCTCGTAAGTCGCCAGGGTCATTTGTGGTCGTGGCTGTCCGGCCGCGCTGTGGGGAAGTTGTCTGTGGACCTGTCAGGCTCTTGGGTCTGCTGCACGGATAGGTGACATCTGATCTGTGGTGCCGAGAGGTGCCGCTGGAAGGATGTGCACCATGCCGAAGCCCTATCCCCGAGAGTTCCGTGAGGACGTTGTTCGGGTTGCCCGCAGTCGCGAGCCCGGAATGCTGTTGAAGCAGATCGCCGCCGACTTCGGGATCAGTGAATCCTGCCTGACGGGTTGGCTGAAAGTGGCCGATATCGAGGACGGAATCAAATCAGGAACTACCGGTGAGGACGTGGTCGAGAACCGGGAACTGCGCAAGCGAATCCGGTTGCTCGAGCAGGAGAACGAAGTCTTGCGCCGTGCTGCCGCCTATCTTTCCCAGGCGAACCTGCCGGGAAAATGATGTACCCGCTCGTTCGTGAGCTGGCCGAGGACGGCATTCCCGTCACGGTGACGTGCCGGGTACTCGAGATCGCTCGCCAGCCCTACTACCGGTGGCTGGCTGACCCGGTGACCGATGCCGACCTCGCGGAGGCCTACCGGGCGAACGCTCTGTTCAGGGCCCATAAGGACGACCCGGAGTTCGGCTACCGGTTCCTGTTCTACGAGGCTCGCGACGCCGGCCAGGTGATGGCCGAGCGCACAGCGTGGCGGATCTGCTCGAACAACGGCTGGTGGAGTGTGTTCGGCAAGAAACGCGGAAAAGCCAAGCGCCCGGGGCCTGCGGTCCACGACGACCACGTCCAACGCAACTTCACCGCCGATGCTGCGAATCAGCTGTGGCTGGGCGACATCACAGAGCATTGGACGAGCGAAGGCAAGCTCTACCTGTGCGCGTTCAAAGACGTATTCTCCAACCGGATCGTTGGCTACTCCATCAGCGATCGGATGAAGTCCCGGCTCGCGGTCGATGCGCTCGACAACGCCGTCGCCCGCCGAGATTTCGTCGCAGGCTGCGTGGTCCACACCGACAGTGAGACTGTTCGTGCCGGTGTTTTCGGATTTCCTGACCGTTACCGCATGGAGACGAGAGAATGCTGGTGCCGGGAGTTCCCAGTGTTCCTGACCCTCACTCCGATCGACGATCGTGTGTCTTTCCTTGGATTTGTCGGTTCCTGGGAACCCCCGGTGAGGCGCTACGCCTCACCGTCGGGGTGACCTGAGGAGAGCCTGCACCACCAGGTGCTCATCACTGTCTTGTCCGCCGGTTCGGTCGATGCGCGGCGCCGCCTTGCTCATCGGTCAACGGAGAGGAAAGCGACATGACAAGGATGCCTGACAAAGCCGATCTCGATCAAGACCGGCGAGTGTTCGCCGGAGTCGATACCCACAAAGAACTGCACGTCGCCGCGGTGATCGATACCGACGACAACGTCCTCGGAACTCGCAGTTTTCCGACCACCCGAAACGGGTATCGAACCATGCTGACCTGGATCGGCGAGTACGGCAATCTGATCCGGATCGGTATTGAGGGCACTGGCTCCTACGGAGCTGGGCTGACCCGCCACCTCGCGAAAGCCGGCGTGACGGTACTCGAGGTGGACCGCCCCGATCGCTCGGACCGTCGCCGTAAGGGCAAAGACGACGACCTCGACGCCATCAACGCGGCCCGCGCAGCCAAGACCAACCGGCGCACCACCACCCCGAAATCGAAAGACGGTGCCGTCGAGTCACTTCGGGTGTTGAGGGTGACCCGAGCCCATTCGGTACGAGAGCGGCGCAGTGCGCTGCAACTGCTGCGGATGACGATCATCTCCGCTCCCGACGAGCTGCGCGCTCAGGTCCGCGATCTGACGCGGATGCAACTGATCCGCCTCCTCGCCGCCTGGCGACCGGATGTCGCGAACGCTACTGATCCCGTGACCGCCTACCGGGTGTCGATGAAGTCCCTGGCTCGCCGCTATCTCGAATTAACCGACGAGATCGCCGATCTCGACGAACTGATCAACCCAATCGTGAAAGCCCTCGCACCTCAACTACTCGAGCGCGTCGGAATCGGTATCGAAGTCGCCGGACAAATGCTTGTCACCGCCGGCGATAATTCCGATCGAATGAAATCCGAAGCCGCGTTCGCGATGCTATGCGGTGTTGCACCGCTACCCGCATCTTCTGGCATGACCCAACGCCACCGCCTCAATCGCGGCGGTGACCGCCAAGCCAACCGAGCCTTGCATCTGGCCGTCATCGGCCGCATTCGACTCGACCCGAAAACCCAGGCCTACGTAGAGAAGAAAACCAGCGAAGGCCACTCGAAACTGGAAACTATCCGGTGCCTGAAGCGCTACCTGGCTCGCGAGGTCTACTACCTCCTCAACCCTGGACCGCAGACAATCACCCCGAACACCCGACACCATCGAAAAGCAGCTTGACTCTCAGGAGAGCATCAGAGGATCGCAATTTCAATCAAAAAAATTCGTCCGTGCTCTGAGCCGCCATCACATGGTCGGCTCGATGGGCCGCGTCGCTGCGGCCGGCGACAATGCCGCCATGGAGAGCTTCTTCTCTCTACTGCAAAAGAACGTCCTGGACCGCCGCCCCTGGCGCACCCGTGACGATCTCAGGATCGCGATCGTCACCTGGATCGAAAGGACCTACCACCGCCGACGCCGCCAAGTCGGGCTCGGCCGATTGACCCCCATAGAATACGAGACCATCATGACCACACCAGCCACTCAGGCTGCGTGACTCAACCTGTCACCTGATCGTGCAGCAGACCCATTTGCTGCCGCCGGCACCAGCGAACCGGCCCCCACACCTGATCTGTGAGGGCCGGTTCGCTGGTGTGGGATTCGGGGCAGGTGCGGCAAGGCGAAGGGGTCCACACCTGCCCCGCGTCGGTCAGGCCGCCTGACTGTGCTGGCGGTCGCTGTCGAGGGCGTCGGCGATCTCCGCACCGATCGCAGCTAGGCGGGCTTCGGCGGCGACGAGCGTCTGCTCGTCAGGGAACAGGAGCGAGGTCGCAGCGTTGCGAGCAGCGTCCTCTTCCGCTCGTAGCCGTTCGATCGACTGTTGCAACCGAGCGGATTCGGTTCGCTCTGGGGCGGTGAGACGGTGCAACGTCTCTGCTACTGCTGGTGCGATGCGGGCTGCGCCCCGTCGGAGCTGAGATCGGGAGACCGGGACGTCCGCCAGTGTCGTGTAGTCATGCCGGATCGTGAAGCCGATGATCTGGCCTTCGGACGTTTCCGTTTCCACAGTCAGCGGGCCGACAGATGCGCTTCGATGTGGTCGGGTGATTAAGTACCCGATGTCGTCGACCAACCGGCCGAACATGATTGGCCGGTCGTCGAGGTCTTTGTACAGTTCATCGAGCGCGGTGACACGACGCCGCAGACGTTCGGCCGCTGCTGCGCACTGGTCGGCTTGCTGGACGGCGCGGCGCACATTCTGTAGATGCGTCGCCCGCCGAAGGCGCAACGTACGCACCGTAGATTTGATCTCGGCTTCTTCGAGTAGCAATACGTTCCCCGAAGCCGCAGCTTTGATCTCGGCGTACGCCAATGTTGTATCTCCGATGTCGTCGACCTCCCGGATCGTCGAATCGGTGGAGTACAAGTGTGCGAAGGCACGAGACTTACGATGCAACACTTCCCACGAGTAGGCATCGAAGGTGCGTTCGGTGACGTAGGTGAACACGTCTACGGACTCGCATAGGTTCCCTGGCCGGAACGCGCGACCTTCGCCCTGTTCGACATCGGACGGGCGCCAGGGCGGCGCGATCAGATGAACGGTAGACAGACGGGTTTGAATGTTCGTTCCGATACCGATTTTCGGCGTCGACCCGAGCAACACGGATACTGACCCGTCACGGCAGGCGGCGTGTAGAGCTTCCCGGGATTTCGGTGTCGTAGCCTCGTGTGCGAAACGCACGCGGTTGGCCGGGACCCCGAGTTCGACCACCAGTTGCCGGAGCCTGCCATAGGTGGACGCATCGTCTGGTTTGGGGGTGCCCAGGTCGCAGAGCGCCAATTGCAGGACACCAGGAGTGGTGTTGTTGAACGTGCGGTCGAGGCCTCGACGGTAGGTCGCAGCGATGGTCTCAGCGGCGGCGAGCAGTTTCGGTGACGCGATCTCGATGCCTACAAGATTGGGATCCAAAGCAACCTTGCGGCCGTCTCCGCACACGGTGAGCATGTTGTCTGAGCCGCGGATTCGGCTGTTGGTGTTCTGCAGGTTCTCGGCCCGGCACACCAGCCCAGCAACGTAGTCGAGGATCTGCGGGCCAGGATCGACGACAACGGTGTGATCGTTGCGGGCCGGGCGCTTCTGCCCGAGCGCTTCGGTGGGAAGAAGGTCGGCGAACTCGTTTAGCAGGCCGCGGAGTTCGGGCAGGTTCTGGATTGTGGACGGGCGGGTATGAGTCCGGAAGCCCGACCCGTCGGGTGCAACCTCGATTCGAGTCTCCCACCGGATGAACGTGTGAGCGAACGCGTCGAAATGGGCCAAACCGATCTGGTCGAGACGGTCGGGAATCATAAACCGTGCCCAGCAGTAGATTTCAGCGAGAGTGTTGCGAAACGGGGTTCCGGTGAACATCGACGCCACCGGTCGATTCGGGTACCGGGCCGCCAAAGTCTCCACTTTGAGCAACATGTCAGTAGCGCGTTTGGACGAGCCGAGCGAGAATCCGTCGGCGCGGGTGGCAACCGGTATCCGGATGAACTTGTCGGCCTCGTCAATCAGGATGTAGTCGATTCCGAGTTGTTCGAGCGTGATTTGATCGGGATCAGTCACATTCGAGCGGAGCCGGTCGAGCTGTTCTTCCAATGACCTTACGGCGTTGGCCGTTTGACGTGCGCCCCTACCGAATTCGGGTTCGTTGTTCATGTGCTCGCGGACGGTGGCTTTCTGGGTTTCGATCCACTCCGCTTCGGACTCCGGGTCGACCCCGAGCGTGGAGAACGCCTCGTGGGTCATGATCACGGCATCCCAATCGCCGGTAGCGCAGCGTGCCGCGAACAACCGGCGAGAATCGCGCGCGAGATCTTCCTCTGTAGCGATGAGAAGCCTCGCGGCCGGCGCGGCCTGCTGCGCCTCCCGGCCTATCTGCTCCAAGATATTTTTGGGGACAGCAATGCAGGGTTTGTTCGCTAAACCGAAGCGTCGCAGCATGATCGCTGAGCACACCATCTCCAAGGTCTTTCCGGCGCCGACGGCGTGTGCAATCAGTGCACGGGGACGGGAGAGCACCATGTCGACTGCGTCGAGTTGATGAGGCCACAGGGTGAGCCCAGCAGAAATTCCAGGAACAGTCAGGTGTGACCCGTCGGGGCGACGAGTGACATGGGAACTGAACCGCAAGTTGTAGGCCGCCAGAACCCGTTCGCGGCGTGCTTCGTCCTCGAAGATCCACACGCTAAATCGTTCGTGGAGGGCTTGCAGTCGGTCGGCCGCAGCAGCGGTCCTCTGCGGGCTACGTACGCGTCGGTAGACCCCGTCGTCGAGAAGGTCTATGTAGACGACAGGGCGTTTGCCGTTGAGCCCGCATTGGAGAAGTTCGATCGGGGACATGTCTTCGGTGCCGTAGAGGACCGACGCATCAGGCGAGCATCGAAGGGACGACGACAACTCCCAATACGCGATTGACGGCGAATGGTGAATCGCCCCCGTATACGTGGTGCCGAGTTCTTCGGTGAGGAACGCCCCGATATCGTCCGCCGTTAGCCAAGGAGCCCCCAAACTCACTCGTACGTCATGCATTCCGAGTTGCGTGGGCATCGATTCCTCAAGGGCTGCCACATTGCGGAGGTAAGCGGGATCGAGCTTCGCAGCGCGCCGTGCTGCGTCTAACTTGCTCCGAACATTGCCCGACAGATAGTCGCGTGCCGGGGTCCATCGCCCGCCGTTCTGTGGATCCGAGTAGACCAGATCTCCGAGCGCCGCCGCTGCAGATTGCAGGCTCGAGAGCCCCAACAACTCAGCTACTCGCGACAAGTCCAGGCGGCCTACCTCACCGAGAGTGACGGCCAGCGCTTCGGCCGCAGTGTCGACACGCTCAACCCGCACCGGTCGCTTGTTGACCCGCCCTAGCAGTACTGCTGCCGGCTCAGCTGTCGAAGTGTCGGGGTCGTACTTTTCCAGCGCCAAGACCAGCGGGTAGTCCGGGTCGCGGCGGAACCCGCCCATCGATGGACGACGCACCGACACTGCGGGGACTCCAGTTTCCGGATCAGGTTTCCCCTCACGCACAGTGCACCGATTCAACGCGCCCCACGCTGCGACGTACAGCCTGTACAGGTCCAGAGCATGTGCGCGAGCGGGAGCGATCGTTTCGTCGGGCAAGTCCGGATCGGACTCGAGGTCCATCAAGTTAATGGCCGCATCTCGAAGCGAGATCAGATCGAACAACTCCCGCGCCGGCCGTTGTACCTGGACAAGAGCACCATCGGTCACAGTGAAGATCTGCCCGTCTACGACGTGAAACGAACGCTCTTTGCGACCTTGCGCGTCTACCAGGATTACATCCGAAAGCCCGTCATCGGCGATAGGAGCAGCGGTCATTGCAGGTAGCGCGCTGCAGACAGAGGTGATCGCCGCATCTACCGCTGGGCCGGGGGCGTCAGTGACGACCGCTAAACCGTTGTATCGGTTGCCGGTTACGCGCATCTCACCTGCCACATGAAGCGGATGCAATGCCCAATACCGATTCACGCGTACCGCTGTAGCGTTTTGGCCCTCACCCAACGGGGTGTCGACGACGTCGCGTTCATCGACAGTTGCTCCCAGTCGGTAACCGGGATTCCGCGAGAAATTGACCGTGTCAATCCAGCCCGAAGCCTTCTGGCCGGGCGCGCGGACCTGCAATACCAGCACGTCAGCCACAACATCGGTTCCAGGGAAGGTGCCCGAGGGCAGCCGTACTGCCGCTACGAGGTCGGCATGACGAGCCAGTTCACTGCCGGTGGTGCCGGAGTCCATCACGAACCGCGAGGTAATTGCCACGACGTAGCCGCCAGGGCGAACCGCTCGGACCGCGCGCATGAGAAAGTAGCTGTGCAACGGCAAGTTGATCCGGTGCACTGAGTCGTGAACATTGACGGACGAGAACGGGACGTTCGCCACGACTGCATCGAAGTAGTTGTCGCGCAACGATCGTGACTGCAAACGGCCAGTGTGAATCGTGGCACGCGAGTGCAGCAGTGAAGCGATACGCGCGGACGTGGGGTCTACTTCTACGCCGGTAACGTCGATAGGCAGTCCGTCCGGGGCAGCCGAAATGAGCGCGCCGTGTCCGCAGCCGAGATCAAGCACCCGGCCGCCCGTGAAACCTGCAGCGGTAAGGATCTGCCAAAGACGTTGTCCCACCTCTGGGGGCGTGTAATAGGCCGTGTCGACAACGTCGGCAGCAGCAGCGCGTGCGGGAGGGGTGAGCAGTGAATCGAGCTGGTCGGCCAGATGAAGCCACTTCCCGGAAGGTTCCGGGGCGAATGCCGATGCCAGCGAACCCCACCCGGGCCATGCCTGCAATGTGGAGCGTTGGTCGCCGGTGAGTGGAAAGCCGTCGACGAGGTCGCGCTGCAGTTCCAGCGCGGCTATAGCGTCGGCGACGATGTCGCGAGTTTTTCCCATGAATTTTGCCTCCGAGATCTGGTGGAGACCTGCCAGGTGTGGTGTGTGTACCGGCAGGCCATCGAGCAGAACTCACAATCCGGGGCATCGAAAATGAGTGCGGCACAGCAGGATAAGTGCAGTTAAAAGGCTGTTTTCTAGTATTGCTGAGCTGTGCAATACGGCTGCGCTGTAATCGCCGGTATCAACGTGCATTTCAGTCCCTCTGTGACCACGCATCAGAACCAGCGTGATCGCTTGAAATCTCGAGCTTCGAGACCCGCCCGGAAGGAACAGAGCAGGCAAGGGTGGGAAACGATCGTTGCCGGGCGCACGTTTCGTAGCTCCTGTCCGATGGGTCGTGATTCTCACAGTCATCAACGATCGGCCCTGGCTTGTGGCATAGCGGGACGGTATTGAGAGGTGGGGTATACCCCGCCGTGTCATTTCTGCAGTGTCGATCCTGTCCTGGTCAGATTGCCGTTGCGACAGGATGTTTCGCGTGCTCACAAGGCCTGTTGTGCCGCACTGCGTTATGGCTTCGACGACAGTAGGTGAAGAACACACCGACTGCGAAGGAGATCGAAATGAAGCGTAAGACTGTGGGCGGCGACGAGGTCGACGCATTCGCGAAGACCCGCCGTTCTCGAAACTGGAAGGCAGGAGAACGTAAGGCGCTCAAGGCGAAGGCTTCCCGCCGGGAACGCCGCGATGCGCGAATTGCGCTCGCGCGCTGATCCGAACGTCATCCGGGCCGGAGAGAGACCCTCCTGGGAACTCTCCGGCCCTTGCCATTTTTCGCATACAGAGTTTCTCCCCCGACAGAACGTTTGAGAGGACGATCGATATGGGATCGAATACCGTCACCGACACATGCTCGAGGATCACCGCAGCGGACCGCGCGAAAGCCTTGCACCTGTTTCGCGCCCGTGACGCCGGTACAAATACCGCCTACGACGACGGAGACCTCGCGTGCCTAGTGTCGGCAGTGTTCGGTCTGTGGCGGGACGACGAATCATCGGACAGCACAGAGCTTCCCCACCCGACAGGGGAGGGGCCATGGCGGCTTTACCCGGCGGACTGCGACGCGCCCGCATTCGCGGATCCACTCGTCGAAGACGACGACTTGAATTCCCATCAGATCACGGAACTGTATGTGCTGGTCATCGAGCACAAGCACGGGTCGAACGTCACTGTGCACTTTGACGAGCAGTCAGCGAAGGCCGCCGCAGCAGAGTTCGCCGCCTGTTGGTGGGGTGAGCGTGATGGGCCGATCCCAGCGGACATCGATGAAGTGCTTTCCCGGTACTTCGACAATGGCGGTCAGGAGTTCTACACAGTCGTGGCCGCGTCTATCGAATTCTGAGAGCGCCCAGTGCCCACCACATGTTTCGGGTGGGCACTGGCCGGCTCAGTCCAGCCTGGTGGTCGCGGGATTGCTGTCCGGATCATCCGCTGACCGCAGCCCTGTATCGGGCAAGCAATCAGTTACTGTCCACCGAAATGGCCTTGTTATGTTGCTGTTCGCCAAGTCACTGGTGCCGCACACTGCAACATTGGCAGCAACAGTGGGCCCGAACACACAGCTTTGAAACCGGAGGTCAAGACGATGACAGCAGGGGCGGTACTGCGCGATACCGACGCGGAACGTGTCCTCGACGCCCATCGCCCTCCTATGCGACCGCCGCAGCAAGCAACGAGAACGAACGAGTAAACCTCTACCCACAAGGTGCCCCTGACAGTGCGCTAAAACCAGGGACGAACAGTCACAAGAACGGACCTGCCACGATGAACGATTCGATTCGGCCCACCATCAACCGACCCTCCGGTGGCTCCCCACGTCACATGCAGCAGCGGGCGCTCACCACCCGGCACGCGATTCTCGACGCATCGGCCGCGATCTTTGACGCGAGGGGATACAGCGCTGCCAGCATCAAGGACGTGATCACGAGCAAAGATCTCTCCAAAGGTGCTCTCTTCTATCACTTTCCATCCAAAGAGGCCATTGCCCAGCAGCTTGTTCACGGCTGGTCGAGTGCCGTCGAGACCGCATTCTCCGGCGCTTGCACCGCCGCAGAACCCCCTGCAGAGAAGCTAAGAAGGGTGTTCCTCGATCTCTCGCGCGGCGTCGAGAGTGATCTGCAACTGCGTGCCGGCATGAAACTGACCCTCGAAGCCGGAATCGAGGGTGCGCATCAGGCTTATCGGCAGTGGGTCGATACCGCCGGTGACGTTGTCGACGAAGGCATCGCAGACGGAACTATCGGAGACACCGCACACGCGCACCACCTGGCTTGGAACGTGTGCGCTGGATTCGTCGGAATAGTCAATGCCGCCCCCATCATGCGAGAGGACGTCGATCTTCCCACCCGTATTGATGACCTGCTCACTGCCCATTTGAGCCTCGTAGTAGCGCGCTGAGATACCCACCGCAATCAAGAGGGGGCAAAGTAGAACGGCAATGGGCGGAGCCCAGCATGACACCGTCTTGCGTGAGAGAGTTTTCGCGGAGGCAGTGGAGGGGAGCAGAGATGGCACCGCTGAATGAAGAATCCGAGGACGACGAGACCTTCTACGAAGGCCAGATCGACGAGACGATCTTCGACTAAACATGGCGCGTTCTGAGTCAGTGGCTCGCCATGGACACGAACGCCAGCGACGAAGTCCTCGCGATGGGCAGGGAATCGGAATGACTCCAGCGGTTGACTGACACCGCAACCGAATCACTGGAGCATCAGCTGAACAAGCAATGGAGCCAATCGAACCCTGGTAAGACACCCACCGACCTGGACCTAGCTCAGATGAAGGGAGCAGCGACGACGACAGCAGTGGCAGCGGTCCTCGAACAGGAGCTGTATCCGCAGGTGACACCACAAATTGTGGCTCAGATCGAGCGACTCGCGATATAGGACGACAAGGAGACCTCAGCGGAAATGACATCACCGAAGAAACACGAAGAACTCGCGGCACGCCCAGCTGGGGAGATCGCGGCGACTGTGGTGATAGCTCGTCCCGGCAGTCGGTACCGATGGATCCACGTGGCCAATGCCCTCGGACTGACCCTGCTCGTCATCGGGACGGTCCTGACCATACTCGGAATTCTCGCCCTCCCCCTCGGTTTTCTGGCCGCTGGTGCGAACCCGATCGAACTTCTCTTCCCCGCTGTGGAGGAGACGAACAACGAACCCACCCCATGGCTGGTACTGGCAGGTGGGTGGGGGGTTTTCGGGGGGCTCGGCCTTTCCCTCGCTGGTTACGGACTAGGCGGCGCAGCCAAGAAGAGGGCTGAACGCGCCGACATCGTCACCGCCGGAGAGATCCTCAACGCGCCTAAACGACTGGCGGAGCCCCTCGGGCGCGCACTCGATGCGGCAGAGACGATCCGGCGCTCCGCAGCTGTCCGGGAGGGGTGGCTCACCGGTATCGACGTCGACGCGGCCCTGTGGAACCTCGCGCAGCAGTTCAAAGCCGGAGTGCACCTCGATGCGGAACTGCGCGCCGTGTACGACGAGGCGGCCGGGGCGTCGGTACCCGACTTCCGGGGGCAAATCGACGCGGCCGAAGCTGCCGTCCTCGCATGCACCGAAAATTTGAGGGAAGGCGCACAACGCCTGACGGACATCGCAGAGCGCGTCGACAGTTTCGACCGCGAACTTTCCGAACCCGCACGTCGAGCCGCCCTGACGAAGGAACGCGAATGCAGTACACGCCGCACCCGTGAACAGGTCGGGAAACTCACCACCGCCCGAACCGCACTCGAGAACATCGAACCGGTCCTCGACAACGTCGTCGATATCGCCACCGGGCAACTCGATGCGTACGACGAGCTGCCGAAGATCGAAAAGATCTGAAAATGAAGCGGAAGTGGACAATTCGAATGCATCAGCATCCTGGGGCATTGCCTTCTCATGATCGGAGCATCGCACTCATGACTAAAAACAGCTCACACGCTGATCCGCCGTACGAATTCGTACCCATGACGCAAACGCTTGCCGATTTCGGGCTTTCACCGGGCGAACCCGTGCCGAGAGGAGTCGTCATGGACCACTCGGCCTCGCCGCTGTCGAATCAGATCAGCGAATTCGCCACCGAAGACGAGCTGGCAGAATTGCGTCGCCGTGCCAATGTTTTCCTCGACTTCGACTTCGCATTATTTGACGAGATCGGTGAGTTCGTCAACGATCACGATTTCAGTCGGATCAGGGCAGCGGCCGGACGCGTCGGCCTGACGGAACTGTACGCGCGGATGACCGAGCGAACGGATCGTTCATTTGCCCGCCTGCTCGCGGACTGGCCAGAAGATGCTCGACGACCGCCACCGCGCTCATCCCGCCCATGAGGACTGATGATCGGCAGTGCCACAACGTAGTTCAGACTATCGTCTGCGCGCTCTCATATAGGTGACCAACACTGAAGTCCGCATCAACCGACTGCGTTGGTCGAACTTCCCGCCCGTCATGCAGAGCGAAAAATGGGGCCCACCCCCCGGCGAGTACACAGCCGGTTGGTGGGCCCTTGTGCGCGGTGCGGGCGCAGATACCCCTTCAGTACTTCGCCGCTTCCCGCCCTGTACGACTTCCCTGCTGCGCCGGATCGAAACACTCGAGCCCCATCTCGGAGGGTAAGCGTCGACGTAGCTGCACTGGATTTCGAATATACGTTCGACTAGAGTGTGGGCGGTAAGGCGATGACGGAGGAGGTCAGCACCTATGACCGCCGATCCGAGCACTCTCGCGGCACTGGCTCCCGGTGACCGTATCGAGGCATTGCGTCGACGTATGGCGTCGATCCCCGCACGTACCGACGGGGCCGCTGCCCCGGCCGTACCCACCGAACACAGCGAAGCGCGGTTCGAGACACGTCCCGAGACGATCACCGAATCCGCAACGAGTGTCCTCGAGGTTCCTCCGGCGCTCGCCGACCTGCTCCCGAGGGGCGGACTCGCACGCGGTTCTGTCGTCTCGGTGGACGGAGCGTCGTCGGTGCTACTCAGCCTGCTCGCCTCCGTCACCGGCAGCGGTAAGCACGCCGCGATCATCGGCCTGCCGAAGCTCGGACTCCTCGCGGCCACCGAAATGGGAGCCGACCTCGCCCGCTGCGCTCTGATCCCTACTCCGGGATCTGCGGCAATAGACGTGGCAGCGATCCTGCTCGACGGGATGGATTTAGTTGTCCTCGGGCTGGCCGGCGCAGCGGTTCCTCCGACCAGGGCGCGCGCGGTAGTTGCCCGTGCGCGCTCGAAAGGTTCTGTACTTCTTGTCACGCAAGGGAACTGGCCAGGTGTGGACCTGCGTATCGAAGCCACTGTCACAGGCTACGGAGGAGTCGAAGGCGGGCGTGGTCGAATAAACGCCGTCCAGTTCGACGTCGCGGCTGCCGGCAAGGGATTTCAACGCCGCACACAGCGTATGGAAGTCCGCGACGGAACAGGCAACCTGACATGGAAGGCGCTCGATGGCGCCCCGAAGAACAATGCCAGCGATACTCGACTGCTCGAGGCACTGTGATCGACACCCATGGATGGGTCGACGCCTGGCCGGAGCACCCCAACATCCATTGGCTCACACCACCACGGAAAGTGCTCGTGGACATGGACATTGCCCTCGGTCTTGCCCGCCATACGCCACGTGCTGACCGGATACCGCTACATGTGAAAGCCACCGCCATCCATATCGACGGAATCATGGCCGGCACCCAGTTCGCTTGGCTGCGCACGACGACCTCGATCTGGATTGCCGTGGTAAAAGTGGCTGCTACCAGTGGAAACCATCAGAACACCGTTACTCTCGACCTGTGCGTTACCGAAGACGCCATCAGCCTTCCTGTCGATCACCGCTGAGTACGGGGAAGCTCACGGGAGGGTTTTACCGCAGGCCGTGAGGGAACCAGGACGGCTCCGGATGCGTCCAACAGGCTATGAACGAAGACGACCGCGCACTGCTCATCGCTGACGGCGAAGATCCCGACGACCCCCGCATCATCGCAGCTTACGAATACATGGAAACTGCACTTGCGTTGTATGCGAAGGTGCATCGACGCATGAGCCCTCGATCTAGGTAGTGCTACTGAACCCGAGCTCGCCGCCATGTTTTGCGTTCTCAATCCGTCCTGCCACACCCGCCGGCTGTCTCTTTCCCTCTTCGGAGGTTGCCGCACGGATCTCTGGCCATTGCGACGCTCAGTTTGAAAAGGCCAGAGAGACGCGACAGCAAGGAGATCGAACTGTGGAGAATGCGCGCGACAGCGTGGAACCTGCCACGGGAGTGCCCGCCACTTCCGAGACGGGGCCGTACGGGCGGGCTGTCGGGCTAATTGCCTTCGCTGCTGTCGGAGTTGGGATGGCAGTTGGTGTGCACGCCGGCAGCTCCCTATTCGGCGTCGCTACCGCGGTGTTGGTATCGGCACTTGCAGTGCTCGTCATCGCAATCCGCGGGCGACTACCCAGCGACTGGACGGACTGGGCCGGGGTGCTCGAAGTTCTGACCGCTACGGGAATTGCTGCAACACTTGTGATGCGACTGGCGGAATGGTCGATCGTGGTGTGATCCGGCCGGTCCGGAGCATCTGGGCGGAGAAATCCTGGTCTAGCGAGGCGTCTAGGAGATTCGCAGTCGAGCTGTCCTGGAGCCCTAGCTGCCCCTTCGTGCAGTGCCTTCCTACAAGATCGTGTCCGGTTCTGTGGGAGCCTGCCGGGAGCCGGTGACGCACATGTCAGTAGCTGCAAATAAGTTGTCCCCCATCGGAGATCACCACATCTGCAAGGGACGCCATGACCGATCTGATTATCACGCAACGTATGGTCCGCAAAACGGAGACTGGGAAGCCGGGAATCCTCACGCGGACGCCATTCGTTGCGATCGACGTTGAGACCACCGGAGTCTCGGACGACGGCCGGGTTATCGAAGTGGCCGCGGTGAAGATGAACCACCGGGGAGAAGTGATCGACAGATTCGAATCGTTGATCAACCCTGGATACGATGTTCCGCTGAATCCCCACGCGCAGCGGATACACGGAATCACCCCGAACATGGTGTGGTCGGCTCCTTCATCGGAGGAGGTGTTCGCGGACCTCGCCGAGTTCGTGGGACGCAGCGGAGTCGTCGCGCACAGCCTTTCGTTCGAGAATCGTTTCCTCACAGCCGAATACGCTCGCTTGGAACTGCCTCGACCGCAGTGGCAAGGTATCTGCACACTCGCGGCAGCCCGGGCGATGGTGATCGCGCCGAACCACAAGCTCGCCACGCTGCTGGATCTACTCGAACTGCCGGGAATGAACAGCCATCGCGCAGCTGATGATGCGCACGCATGTGGCCTCTTGATGGCCGCGATGATCGAACGATGCGACGCAGGTGACCTCGTCCCGCTGGGCGAAGTCACGCCGAAAGCCGCCAGACAGTCGGCACCGATCACCGGCCCCATCGTGATGGCGGAGCACCCGGTTCTCGACACCCACACAGTCAGGTCTGCCATGGGCGGATTCGATCCCACCGAGGAACAAGCTCGAATCCTCGACGGATTCGACACCGGCGCAGACCTCGTCATTTGCGCCCTCGCCGGCACAGGAAAGACGTCAACCCTGAAAGGGATCGCACGGATCGAAGCAGCCAGAAATCCGGGACGCCACGGTCTGTACCTCGCGTTCAACCGTTCCGTGGCTACCGAAGCGAAAGCACACTTTCCTGAACAAGTGCAGACATCGACTGCACACGCGTTCGCGCTCCGTCACTTGCGGAACACCGCGCACGGTCCACTCCTGGCGAAGCTCGATGGCGGGCGATCGAAGTTCCGAGAGATGGCGGAGGCGATCAATTCACACAAAATCTTCTTCTCTGCAGGCGGCGATGGCCCGCGGGTACTCGCGCAGTATCCGGTGACAAGGTTGGCGCTCGCAACAGTCGACGAGTTCTGCAAAACAATGGACGAACAGATCGGACCACAGCACGTCCCCGAGCAGAGGGGAATCGACGTCGGCAGCGCGCAGCGGGACGAACTGGTCGGCCATGTTCTCCCGATTGCCCGCCGCGCGTGGGCTGCGATTCGCGACCCCCACAACTGGACCATCAAATTCACACCGACCCACATGTTGAAGCTGTGGGCAGATACCCACCCCATCGTGGGTCGGCAAGGTGACTACCTGATGTTGGATGAAGCACAGGATGCGAATCCGTTGATCGACAGCATTATTCGCGATCAAGTTCATATGCAGCGGATACGTGTGGGTGACGAGAACCAAGCTATCTACGGCTTCACCGGCGCCATTAACAGTATGTCGAACGTCGCCGGCGCCACATATTTGTCGCTGACGAAGTCATGGCGGTTCGGGCCAGCGGTCGCAGACACCGCGAACTTCTACCTCAGGAAACTCGGCACAACCTTGCAGGTCATCGGCAACGAGAACGTGGAATCGCGGCTGATCTCGATCTCCGATCCTGTCGATGCAGTGTTGTGCCGGACCAATGGTGCTGCGCTGACCGAAGTGATCGCAGCCCAGCAGGCAGGGAAGACGACTGCACTGATCGGTGACGCCGCCGCAGCTACCCGGTTCTGCGAATCCGCTGAACTGCTGAAGGCCGGGCAATCACCCAAAGACGCGGATCTGGCCGCATTCACGACATGGGCAGATCTGCAGGACTACGTAGAGAACGCGCCAGGGGAGGGGGAACTTAAAACCCTGGTCGAATTGGTCGACACATACGGCGTCGACGAGGTGCGAGCAGCGATGGCATCGACAGTGAGACCAGATAGGGCCGAACTGGTTTCGGCTACCTGTCACAAAGCTAAGGGCCTGGAATTCGATCGAGTGCGAATCAGCCACGAATGGGAGCTCGAGCCGGACGATGCTCCGTTCCCTCTCGACCTCGACGATCTAAGAGATGAGCAGATGCTGGCGTATGTGGGCTTGACGCGGGCAAAGCGTCATCTGGATCCAGGCCTACTCCTCGACCAACGAGTCGTAGATCTGATCAGTGCTCGTCACGCTCATCCCGAGGTGATCCCGGGCCTGACACCTCCCCTGGAGGGCATGCTTCTCTGACGAGTGCATTCCTCGCTGACGGATGCCTGAGCGGCGGAGTCCGGATGCGAACACGGGCGGATTGCAGGCGTACCGATCCAGAGGTTGTCCGCGCAGCCTCCGGAACCAGCGCTGTCCATGCACAGACGCCGCGTCGGCGAGCTGTCCGGGGTGATCAGGGGTGCCGCGCCGCTTGGCCGCTGGAGTGAGTGTGGAGACGAAATATCCACGCGAGCAACAGGAGTAAGCATGGGCGGTCACGATTTCCATGAAGTGGTGTACACGAACAGTGACGTTGAGGCGGTCTACGAAGATTTGTGTGCCGAGGCGGTACTCGAGTACGGAAACAACGGCTACAACGGCACCATCAGCACGACCCGGGGAGTGAATCCCGTTCGTGTTCCCCCAATGAGCTTGGCCGCCGCATTCACTCTAGCGAGCGACCGCGTGGACGGACTCGACAAATGGAGTGCATGCGAAGCGATTCCACTTCTTGAAGAACGACAACCGGTGTATGAAAACGACGGACGGGTAACAGTGAGCCTCCAGGTGCCGTGGTCGGTGTACTCAGACCACGATGCACTGCGCTCCGCACTGGGAAAGAAGCTGGGGCGGTCGGAAGACGAGGTTGCGGATTGGTTCCTGATAGCTCGGGAAACCAACGTCACGAGACGTGCGAAGATCACCACGACCACCGGACAGCGGGAGACTCGCCACTTCGTGGTGAGTTCGAACCAGAACCAGCTACCAGCGTGGGCGCTCGGCCACCGAACCCAGGCGGCTGCGAGGGAAGCGATGAAGGGGATCGGGGCCACCTCGTTGGCCGAAACTGTTGATCTGGACGTCATCTCGATCACCCGCCGTGTAGATGGTCAACCGCTGGTGAAAGCGACGCTGACCGCGAAGGACGTGAACGCGAAAGCATCGGTGTCATTGCAACGGAAGACGTGCGACGGATTCCTCGGCACTAAGCAGGCCGGCTGGCTGTTCTACGGCTGGGCCGCATCCTGATCGATTCGGTGTGCAGTTGCGATGGCAGTTGCACACCGAATCCGCCGTAACCGAGCCTGTCCGCTGCCTGCATGGCAGGTCGAGTGGCTACGAGCATCCTGTCCGCTCATCGAATGCGGCGAAAGACGGTGCGAACTGCAGCAACAGCGTTCGCCGGCGTTCGTGCGCGTGCCGCACTGCCGGGCTGGTGCGAACAAGCTCTGAACGTAATCAACCAGCGAGTTCGTAGAAACGGGGTAGCGAGATGGCGACTGTGGCCAAGAACAATGCGGCGATCCGAGGTGCGGGAGCACTTGTCACCGCTGTACCGGCATTCTTCGGTTTCACCCCGGACGAATGCCTGGTCGTGGTCAGACTCGCAAAGGGCGCTCTCGCGGCAGCTGTGCGGATCGATTTCGACGCAGCAATACGCGCTGCTGAGCACGATATTTCGAGTCTGGTGGGCCACGAGGACGACCGTGCAGACATGGTGGCACTGATCGGAATCGGCGTGAATTCTCGGCGAGACGACGCCTTGAACGCTGTCGCAGCGGCATGCCTGGCCGACGGAATGTACGTGACGGCAACGATCAAGGTAGATCGGATCGCGTTTGGTGAGCGATGGATCGACCACAGCAGCAAGACTGAGGGCCTTATCGACGACCCAACTACATGTCCCGCCGCGCTGGACTCGTTGATCGAACGAGGTCGAGGTGTAGCCAGCGACCGTGAAGAACTGCGAATCGAAGTAACTGCCACAGGCGCCAATATCGTTGCAGGTAAGGCCCCATCCAATGCAGGAGCGGCGCGGGCCGTGCGTGCTGTTCTCGCCGCGATGGACCGCCATATGAACGGCCACCCACTCTCTGACGCCGATGTGGCGAAGCTGGCGGGCGGCTTGCTCAACAAACGTGTTCGCGACGCGGTAGTGGCTATCGGTCTGACCGGGCGCCGTGAGGCTGCACGCGCTGTCTTTGCGGACGTAACGCGTCGGGTCTGTGGACCGGCACGGGCCGAAGCTGCGACGATTGTCGCAGTTCTCGCCTACTTCGCATGCGACGGAGCGCTGTTGCGTATGGCGCTCGAGGAAGCTCAGCGGGAAGCACCCAAGCATTCTCTTGCCCTGATGGTGGCGTACGCACTCGATATGCAGATTCACCCCACGAAATTCGAGGAAGCACTCGCGCCGTCGCGTCAGATTCTGGCGGAACTCGGAATCGTCGTACCAGACTGATCGCGATCCGAAGTGGTTGTCCCACCGCCGCTATCGGCGGTGGGACAGGGTGTTTCGCCTTCGGTCCGCCGAACGTGTGTTCTCGGTCGGTCGTAACCGCCCATCTGCTGTCCTAGGTGGAGATTGCTCAGCTGTGGACAACGCGGCTGACCCTGTCCTCAATGCGCGTAGTTCGAAGGCAATGTGGGCAGGCGGATTGGTGCAGATCAACTTCGAGGCCCGCCCACCCGACGACCTATGCCGTGACGCGCACTCGTGAGCGACACGGAATCGTCAGAACCTCAACTCGTAGTCAATGAAAGCGAAGGAACGACATGGGATCTGGCATCTATTCGTCTGCGAACTTTTCTGTGCAGGACAACGATCAAGGGCGCGCCGCTCTGGCCTACGCGGTCGGCAAGTTGCAAGACATCTCCGCGCTCGGGCTGACCCCCGACGGAGACGAAGACGCGGGTGCGGTCATAGCTGGGGCGTTGGCCAAAGTCCTTGGTTTGGCCGAAGATCCGGACGACTTCACAGAGGTGTGGAATGCGCTGATCGGTGGTCGATACATCGTATCTGTATCTGGGGAAGGGGTTCACTCCGATCCCGGCGAAATCGACGCGGTGCTTTCAGCTCTCGCGGAGAGCGATGTTAACGGTGAAATCACCTGCGAAAGCGAAGATTACGATCGGTGGCGACTGCGCGTAGTTGGCGGTCAGGTTCGCAAAGAATCCGGCGAGATCGTGTACGGCGATGATGCACTCGCCGCAGCATGGGTCGTCCAGATGCAAGGCCATGATGACAATATGTTTGACCAGGTCGCGGTGGTGGGTTCGGAGGCGGAAGCGACCCCGATCCTTGCGGAATGGGCACGTGCGGCTGCCAAGAATCTGGTCGATGCTGGTGCGCTCGGTGAGCGCGCTGTCGATGTGACCGCAGACGATGCCATCGTACTCGAGCAGTGGGCCGATGCCGGGGGAGTGAAGTGGGAGGTGTACCAGGTTGGTGCGCAGAACCACTGATCAGGACAGTTGAGGTGTTGCCCGCCGGGGAGAGGGGACGGGCAACGCCTCAATTGCGCAGCCTGTCCGAAGCCGTCCGACGGAACCGGGCACAAGCAAGATGGTGCGGCGAGACACTCAAGGTGCCGCACATTCGCGCCGGCACCCTGATCCTGGGTCTGTCAACGAAACAGTCCAGGAGGAATCGACATGGGTGACACACAGGCATTGGGCGGCGCGGCTATGGCCACTTTGGGGGACCTTCTCAGGGAATCCGTCCGCGACCGGGCGGTCCTCGCGGAGATCGGAGTGCTCCTCGCGCCGGTTCTGGCACTCGATTTGGGCGTGGATGACCCACGGTCGTTGTTCGATGAACTCGAGGTCGCTGTGGGCGAGCAGGGAGAGCGAAAGGGCCTTCGGAGAGTTAGGTTCACCACGGAGTTATGGGAAAACGGATATTTCTTCTCCGATGAGGTGGAAGTCGACTACTGCGACGGCGATTCCGATGAGATCACCCTCCCCAAAACGTTCTTGGAGGAGTACGCGGACGAACTCACCTCGCACACCGACGGTCTCGGATCAGGGACTGAGTTGAAGGTCGTCTACAGCGGCAAAGAACCCCGGATCGTCGCCTGACTTCGACTACTTGCCCGACAGGACATCCTGTGTCGGGCAAGTAGTGAAAGCTGTTTCGCTGCCCGGAAATTTAGATGTGGGCAGATCCTCATCGAGTGCACTTCCGGGGCATTGGATATTCAAACCCGTTGCCGCACAGATCAGATCGACGAGATGGAATCGAAAGCGTCAGATTCCCGACGATCTAGGAGACAACGAAATGGGCTACGACAACAACCCCGGCTCGCACGGAAGCGCAGAGCAGGACACACCCGGCCACGACTCGGCCCCGGGCACGGGTGCCGACCACACCGACACCGACACCGACGGGCTGATCGAAACTCGAGTCGAAGGCGTCGACGCAAAGATCTATGCCCACCGCTCGAACGTCACTCCCGGAACACTGCTGGTCGGTGTCGACGCACCGCAAGGACAGTCGATCCGGTTCGTCGTCAACGACGGCGACATGCTGGATACAACGGTCGGCGTCGATGCGGGCGAGCTAGTCACGCTCCCGTCGACGGAACAGTTCACGTCGAATGCGCACCGCATGGTGGTCGGCGGAGAGAGCCGCGCCGCAACTGCGGTCGCGACCAGGGTCGAATACCTCGTACCCGACGATGTGATCGCACAAGGAAGCGATGCAGTAGCCGGGTGGGTCGAGCAGACCGCCCGCGCGGTCGCGGTCACCAGCCCGGTACGGATCAGCGTCGAGATCGGTGAACGCTCCGAAACGTGCCTCACACGGGCGATCTGGACGGGCCGCAAACTTCTCGACACCGAACGCTCTTTCGGGGATTCGAGGAGCGAGACGGAGGCCGCTTCGGACGCGATAGCGAACATCCTGCTGGCACTCGCAGACAGCGACGGTTTCGAGGAAGTCGTGAGCGCCCTGCGAAGCGCAAGGATGTACGTCCGAGACGAGTGGGCAGAGGCCGACCGGATCGTGCCGGACTGCTTCTTGATCAGCTAGACACCTCCACTGATCTGGCACCTACGGCGGGTGTCAGATCGGTGGACGCTTTCGCCGCGACGACGCTGTCCGACGATCACCAGACGGCCGTCAATGATCTGATCAGCGAAGTCACTACTATTCGTGACGCCAACGCACAGACATGGGAGGGGCCGCGTGACCGCCGAAATGAACACCCCGGAACGGCATGTACTCGTCGATACCGACACCGGAGTCGACGACGCGCTCGCAATACTGACAGCCCTCAACGCACCAGACACGTCCGTCATAGGCATCGGCACCGTCTTCGGCAATTGCACCGAACACCAGGCCGCTCAGAACGTGCTGACAGTCCTCGCTGCGGTCAACCGCACCGACATCCCGGTATGCGTAGGGAGCCCCCGGCCCGGGCCAGCACCGACGACACCATCCCCACACGGAAGCGACGGGCTCGGCGGTCGCGGACTCCAGCCGCCACCCTCTGTTCGACTGAGCGACGAAACCGCCGTCGACCAGATCCTCCGGACAGGACGCGAACGACCCGGCCAGGTCGACCTGCTGTGTCTTGCACCGCTTACCAACATTGCAGCCGCTATCACTCGCGATCCGACGATCCTTCGGCAGTTCAGATCAGTGACCATCATGGGCGGAATGGGCACGGCCGATCGCCGCGAAATCGTCGCCGCCGCGCAACCGAAATTCCTCGCCAAAGGCGATACCAACACCAACCACGACCCAGCCGCCGCCGCGACAGTGGCTGCGACACCCGGTCCAGTGACCTGGGTAGGCATGGACGTCACAGGCCGACTACGACTGAGGTGGGCAGATCTGCAAACCCTCACGTCGACATCGAATATTGCGCGTTTCATTCAGACCATCACCGAGGACTATCACGTTTACTGCACGAACACATACGGCGCTGAGCAGCCGATCTACACCTCCCACGACAGTGTCGCCACGTCCGTCATGCTCGATCCCACGGTGATCCTGTCCAGCGTTTCGGCTACCGCACAAGTACACAGTGCCGACGGCCGGTCTGCGTTGTGGGGGCACTACCCTGACGATCGGTCCGCAGTGCACCAGATGGCAACCGACCTCGACTACGCCGCGATCCGAAACCGAGTCGCCCGCACCCTCGCAGGTTCGGGAAAGCACTGAACGGAACGCACAGTTCTTCGAAAGGCGATGGTGGCAGCATGTTTCGAACGGCATCCAAACGCAAAGTGCGGAAAGCGCTCGACAACCTGACCTTGCCCGATCCCTGGGACAGCCGGAAACTGGTCGAACAGATCGCACACGATCGCGGACACCCGATAGTGCTCTCCCCAGTGCCACAACACGTGATGGAAGGCAAAGTATGCGGCCTGTGGGTCAGCTCTGACGAAACCGATTACCTGCTTTACCCAGAGGACTCCCCGTCCTGGCACATCGATATCGTCATCTGCCACGAACTCGGCCACATGCTGCTCGACCACGACCTCGAGATACCAGTTCCCGCCAAGTCAGGGCCACCAACCACGTCGATCGACATCGAAGGGCTGTCCGCATGGCTACCAGGCCTGGATCCCGACGCGGTCCGCGGGATACTCGGACGCAGCGGCTTCTCCGCTCGCAGTGAATACGAAGCTGAATACCTCGCGACACTGCTCATCGATCGCGCAGTCGGGGATATCCAAGACACCCGCCACACACGAATGCTCAACACATTCGTCCGAGGTGAAGACGGATGACCAACACAATCCCCGCCCCCCTGCACGCGCTCATCCTTCTATTCGTGTGGTCGGTGCTGGCAGCGCGGTCAACACTGCTGAGGTTCAACAACTACGACGTTCGACTAACCCACGCACTGACCTTCGCGTGCATCGCGCTCACCCTGAAAGACCCCACCGTCGCGTCAGTTCTCAACCCGATACTCGGGCCGACGCTCACCCGGACACTCGTACACATCCTGATCCTGTGGTCGGTGGCAGCCCTCGTCGGTGTCTACAACTCCTGGGATCCCACCGAACCCCACTGGAAACAGCCGACGCTCTATTGCATCGCGACCACACTCGGGGTGCTCCTGCTCGTCCTCTCGGCGCCAGCACGCGCCGCAGAAACAACAGTCGAACTCACCGGCGGTTGGCAAGCAGTGGCCTACTTCGCGATCTACGCCGCATTCACCGCGTACGGACTAGGCCGGGTAACCCTGGACTATCTCCGAAGCTGGAAACGGATCCGAACCGCATCCACGAAAGTAACCGTGATCGGCGTAATCGTGTTCTTCGTGTCCATGCTGGTCGAATCGTTGCAGATGCTGGCAGTCGCCATCCTGACTGGAAGCGGCAAAGGAGAACGACTTGTCGAAGCGAAATCGAACTCCAACGGGTGGCTATTCGCCGTAATGATGCTCGTCGCCGTCACCTTGTCAGGGCTCCCATTTTTTCGCTCGGACATGCGTCGGGAACTGTGGGACCAGTTCAGAATCCACCGACTGTGGAAGACGATCACACGGACGGAACCCGATCTCGTATTCGGAACAATCCGAGACCGGCGGACACTCACTGACAGTCAACGTCAGCTGAGGGTGACCAGCGAGGTTTTCGACGTTGTCCAACGACTCAACCACTACGCAGAACCCATCAACGATGGACGTTGGGACGATCAACTCGCCCAGCTAGGACTCACACCGACACAAGCGATTGCGGTCTATCAGGCAGCTCAGCTGCAGAACGCCATTGAACGACGTAAACGCGGTCTCAGCCCACTCGATGAAAAGGCTCCGATTGCCACTGCACCGGTCGCCCCTGACGACACCGAATCTGCGATCGCAGCCATGATGCTCATCGCCCAGCACTGGTCCCTAGCCGGCCGCCTCCGACAATCGAGCATCAGCGAACAGGAACACGCGCATATCCCCTGACAAGGAACCTCAGCTGGCCGCTGAGGGGCTATCCGAACCCTCTCCGAGCACCCGCAGCAACGCCCTGCGGTCGGCATCAGTGCGTTCTCCGCGAAGCTGAATGCTCTGCACCTTCCGCATCCGGAACTGCTCGAGGAGCAGCAGTTGTTCGTGCAGATCTTGAATATCGTCATCGAGCAGATACTTCGCGGGCGTCCGGAAGTGCACGGCGATCGCTGTAAGCAAATCTGGATCCGCTTCGGTCTGAGCACCAGATCGCAGGGCGTCGATCTGTTCAGCTGATACCTGGTGTCCAGCAGCGCTGATCGCTGCAGCAGCGTCCGTCGACGTTTCTTCGCTCTCGTTAGCTGGGTGCCATACCCGAAACAAGACCTGCAGTCGCTCGGCGAGGGAAACCCGTGAGGACATGAGCTCTCTCCGTTCCATGGTCAGAACCATCAGCTTAGCCTGAATCCACCGATGAGCTTGTGAAAGTTGATCCGAATCGACGACACGAGCAAGAACTGTTTCCAGGCAGGGCGTGACCGCTGGTCTACCCAGCTTTTCCACGATTGACGAGTGTCGGGCCGCTGTCGGCGATTCGGTCAGATTTCAAGTGATGGGTGGCGGGCTGTACCCGATAGTGTTGGCCCACAGTCGAAGCCACACAGCGGTCCACGGCCAGTGAGTGGGCAGTCGCAGGATCGGTTTTCGTTGCGGTCGAGTCAATCGAGCGGGGATGTTGACGATCTTGCGTCGGAGCGTGGCCCCGCGGGAATGTGAATGCCGGTCGCCGGCAAGAACGCCGGTTGCCCGAAGCAGATTGTGGGCGATCGCCGCGCACAACACCCAGGCGGAGTTTGCCCCGAACTTCCCCGATGGCATGTGTGCAAGTGGCCCGTCGATGAGATCAGCGAACACGGTTTCGATAATCGCGTGCCGGCGGTGTGTGACATCTGCGTCGGCGGTGAGCCGGGTGGTGTTGGTGAAAAAGGGGTGATACCGCCAGACGGGAAACAACGTATCCGGGAATCGTGCGTCTTTGACGCGGCGCACAATCAGCCGGGCGGCGACCGGGGTCTTGGTGGAAGTGAAAGCGGTGTAAGTGGTTTCGGCGACTTCGGCATCGGAAATCCAGTCACCGGTCTCGGGGTCTCGTACCGCGCCGGGATACTTCACGGGTGTCCAGGCGTCTTCGGCAATCGAATCGATTGCCCGCGCGACGGCGGTGTTCTTGGCCATCACGACCGAGAATTCGACCTTTGAGCGCAAGCAAGCGGTCACGACGGAGCGGGTGCCGTAGGCAGAATCGCCACGAACGAGGATCGTGCCGACCGCACCCGCTTTTCGGGCGGTGACGATGGCTTGGGTGACCATCCGGCCTGCGCCTTTACCCGATGCGGCTTTGCCTGCTCGTAGCCGCATCCCGGTGATGACCGGTGCGGAATCGGCGGTGCTGAGTATCGTTGCGAGCGGTGAGAGTCCTTTGCGGAGGACCTGCTTTCCGGCGATTTTTGCATGTCCGTAGGAGGCGCCTTCTTTGGCGTGGCCGTAAACGGGGCGCAGCAGCGAATCGATGTCAATGAACGCGTGATCGACGAGTCCGGGGAGAATATCGGTGCGGGAGGCGAGTGAGATGAGGTGTTCACGCAGCACTGATTCGAGTTGGCGATTGTGCCCGAAAGTGAACTCACGCAGCAGTGTTCCGATAGTGGAGGGTGCGTAGACGTTGCCGAACAGCTCCTTCATGCCGCCGGAGCGAAGGACGTCGATGTCGTCGATGCTGTCCGCGCCCGCGCACATCCCGGCGATCAGTGTCACCAATTTTGGTGCCGGATTCGCTGCCCCGGATGCGATTTTCGTGGCGGTGATCGAGATCTTCTCGGCGAGGAGGTCCGTGAGCCTGGTCTGCTCGGCCAACGTCATCACCGGGACCAGTCCCGCGCACGAGACGATGTGGTTCTCGTTGAACACTGCGGAATCTTCGACGAACTTGTGGGACACTTTCACTGGAAGTGCCTTTCCTGAGCTGGTGGATTTGTTGCGTGAGAACTCAAATCATCCCAGTTCAGGGGGCACTTTCTTCAGTTAGACACTCCGGTCAATGGAAGTTCTATCGGTGGATTCAGGCTAAGGGTGCCGGCGGGCCGGAGTCGGGCGAGGGGTCCTGAGTCAGCGGCCGTCGATGGTCTGCTGGAGCACGGCCGCATATTGGGCTTGAACTGCGGTAGTGGCATGTCCCCGTGGTTGGTTTCTCCTTGGGGCGTAACGGGTTTGACGCGTGTCCGCACCCCCGCCACTGCACTCGGCGGGGCGGCAGGAACTACAGCGGTTTGGCAGGTCGTTTTTGACTGGCTGGATGAGGTGAGCAGGTCGTCGGCACCATGCGGTCCCTCATGTGTTTCAACAGCCGGACGGGCATCGCCTTTCCGTCGATATCGTGCGGTGGCCGAAGTCGAAATTGCCTGGTATGTGGTGTGTTTCGAGTTGCAGGATGCACTGGTAGTTGGCTGGCCGCTTGTCCTTACAGTGCCCCGCGCCTCGGCTGATGCCACCCGAGGCGCGGTGCACTGAATTAAGCTGAAGCTGCCCTATTGAGCGATGTAGCCGCCGTCGACTACGACTTCGGACCCGGTCATGAACGAGGACTCATCCGAGGCAAGAAACAGTACCACCGTGGATACCTCCTCCGGCTGGGCCGCACGACCCAGGATGGTGGTGCCCAAGAGAGCCTTCTTCCCTTCGGGATCGGCCAGGATATCGTTTGTCATCGCCGTCGCAATCACTCCTGGGTGCACCGAGTTCACTCGAATCCCGAACTCTTGCAGGTCCACTGCAGCGGCTTTCGTCAGAGTCCGCACTGCACCCTTCGATGCCTCGTAGGCGGCTGCATTTGGGGCGCCGATGATCCCGTACATGGACGAGATGTTGACGATCGACGGCGCCTTCGACTCCTTCATCGCAGGGATGATCGTCTTGCAGCCCAGGTACGTGCCCTTGGCATTGACCGCGAAGATGCGGTCCCACACGTCTTCCTCCGTGTCCTGCAGTGACGTGAAAGCGAGGATGCCCGCATTGTTCACCAGGATGTCGACGCGGCCGTGGGACTGGACGGCATGGTCGACGACAACCTTCCAACCTGCCGAACTCGAGACGTCGTGCTGCACGAAAGACGCAGTACCGCCGTCCTTCTCGATCAGCTTGACGGTCTCCTTGCCGCCTTCGACGTCGATATCGGTGACGACAACGGCGGCACCCTCTTCCGCTAACAGCTGGGCGTGCGCGCGCCCCATACCTGTGGCGCCACCGGTCACGACGGCAATTTTGCCTTCAACACGCTTGGTCATTTCATTCCCTTCGGATTTCGCACCAACTTTTTGTTGGCGAATTCGTTCAAGCCGAACTTGGCGAGCTCGCGACCGAACCCCGATCCCTTGACACCGCCGAACGGTAGGTCCGGGGCCGTCTTGCTGGTGCCGTTGATCCAGACCATTCCGGTTTCGAGTTCCTCGGCCACTCGGCCGGCCTTGTCCGGATCCGAGGTGAACACACTGGATGAGAGGCCGAACGGGGAGTCGTTGGCCAGGTCGATCGCCTCATCTAGAGACCGGGTGCGGTAGAGGACCGCTACCGGGCCGAACAGCTCTTCGCGGAATGCACGCATCTCGCGTGTAACTCCAGCCAGCACGGTGGGCGGGTAGTAGGCGCCGACCCCTTCCGGTCGGTTGCCACCCAAGAGAGCCTCGGCCCCGCGGGAGAGTGCGTCCTGGACAAGCTCGTCGACTTCCTCGACTCCCGCGTGCGACGCGAGTGGCCCGAGCTTTGTCTCGGGGCTGGTCGGGTCGTCGGGTAGCCAGCCAGCCATCCCGTCGACGAACTTCGTTACGAATTCGTCGTACACGCTGTCGTCGACGAGAAACCGCTTCGACGCAGTGCACGCCTGTCCGCCGTTTCCGAGCCGACCGACGACGGCGGCGGCAGCAGCGATATCTATGTCGGCATCTTCCAATACGATGAAGGGGTCCGAACCGCCCAGTTCAAGTACGCATTTCTTCAGGTGCCGGCCCGCTACCTCAGCGACGGCCGACCCTGCCTTCTCCGATCCGGTCAGTGACACACCTTGGACTCGCTGATCCGCTACAGCCGCAGCGACCTGGGCTGAGGAGACGAAGGCATTGCGATATACGTCGGTCGGCAGCCCGGCTTCGAGGAAGACTCGCTCGATGGCCAGGGCGGACTGCGGGCAGTTGCGCGCATGTTTGAGGATGATCGTGTTGCCCAGTGCGATGTTGGGAGCAGCGAAGCGTGCCACCTGGTAATAGGGGTAGTTCCACGGCATGACTCCGACGAGCGGTCCGATCGGCTCGGTCCGCACGACCGCCGTCCCGCTACCGGCGATGTCGAGGGTCTCATCCTGCATGAATTCTGCGGCGTGGTCTGCGTAATACTGATAGATCGAGGCAACCAGCTCCACCTCGCCTTGTGCTTGTGCGATCGGTTTGCCCATCTCCAAAGTGAGCAGCTTGGCCAGTTCGTGGGATTGTTCTCGATAGAGTTCGGCGACCCTGCCAAGCGCAAGGCTTCTTTGTTCGAGATCTGTTGCGCGCCAAGTCCTGTAGGCGTTTGCGCTGCTGCCGATGAGGACGTCCAACTCGTCGTCCGATATTTCCGGATACCGCGCGAATTCCTGACCGTTGGCAGGGTCGATGGTGGTGTACACACCCATGGTCGTCTCCTGTTTTCGTATCGATCGGGAGTCAGGCGTCGACGGTGTCGGCCGTCTTCAGAGCAAAGCCCTGATAGCCCCCCTCGGTGACGTCTGCCAGGACGGCGCGGTAGTTGCCGAGCCCGCCAAGGTAGAACAGCACGCTGGGCTTCTTTCCTGGAACATTGGCCCCGAAGATCCATGAATCAACCTTGGTGAAGACGGTCATGTTCGCGATGTCCGTGCAGGTCGCGGTCCATGCGGATTCCGCCTCCGGTGTGGGTTCGATCGCCCGCACACCTGTCCGCTCGACGTAACCTATGGTGTCGCTGATCCACTCGACCTGAGTTTCGATGCTTGGAGGAAGGTTCGTGAACGGTCCGTTGGGGCCGAGCACCATGAACCAGTTGGGGAAGTTCGCGGTGGCAATCCCCAGGTAGCTGGTGGGTTGGCCGTCCCAATGGTCGTTGATGTTCAGGCCACCGCGACCGGAAATGGTCATGCGGCGGTAGTTCCCGTCGACGGCGTCGAAGCCGGTGGCGAGGACCAGGACGTCCAATTTGTGCAGGACGCCGTCCTCGGTCACCACGCCCTTGGCTGTGATCTCACGAATGGGGTTTTCCTTGATGGCGACCGCCTCGACGTTCGGGCGGTTGAAGACCTGGAAGTACCCGTCGTCGCACAACGGTCGTCTCGCGAATAGTCCGGTGGGCGTCAGTTTGCGGGCAGTCTCCGGGTCTTCGATCATGGCGGTGATCTTCGAGCGAATGAACGATGCTGCAGTTTCGTTGGCTTCTTCGTCGGTAGCGATGTCACCGAAGGTTCCGAACATGAATCGGAAACCGCCGCCCTGCTCCCATGCCTCTTCGTAGACCCTGAGGCGTTCTTCCGCGGACACGCTCATGGCCGGAACAGTAGATTCCTCGAAGCCGAATGCCACCGAGGATCTTTTGACCTGAGTCCAGATGTTCTCGTAGTCGGCTTTGACTGCGTCGATCTGCTCGTCGGTCACCGCGCGCTTGCCGACCGGCACCGAGTACTGGGGAGTTCGCACGAATACAGTGAGGTGTTCGACCGTTGGCGCCAGGGCCGTGATGACCTGTTGCCCAGTAGATCCGGTACCGATCACGCCGACGCGGCGGCCGGTGAGATCCTTGCCCTCGGGCCACGCTGCGGTGTGGATGGTCTCGCCTTCGAATGTCTCGAGACCGGGCAGATCCGGTCGATTGATGGCGGAGAGGAGCCCGACAGCATTGACGACGTAGGTAGCGCGGTAGATCTCGCCTGTGTCGGTGGTGACTTCCCACAGTTGTTCGTCTTCGAGATACACCGCAGATTCGACGGCAGTGCCGAAGTGGAAGTGCCGGCGTAGGTCGAACCGGGAAACGACATCCTCAAGGTATTCGAGAATCTCGGGTTGAGTGGTGTAGGTGTGCTTCCAGGTACCGTCCTGAAGCAGGTCACGGTCGAATGAGAACCGGTAGACGTGGCTTTCGGTGTCGGACAGTGCACCCGGGTAGCGGTTCCAGTACCACGTGCCGCCCGGGCCGTCTGCCTTGTCGAAGCCGACCGTCGTGAGGCCGAGCTCGTTGGCCAGTTTGTGGACGGCGTAGATCCCGCCGAATCCGGCGCCGATGACGATGGCATCGACAGTGGTCAGGGCCTTTTGTGTAGTCATGGTTTGAAGTCCTTGGTCGTTACGAGGAATGAAAGTTCAGGCGTGGTACCAGGCGGATAGCTGCGCAAATTCCTCGGCAACAAGCGGGGAACGGCCGGCCAGAAACGGGTAGACATGCTGCTGCCCTTCCCCGATCGAAAGGGTGACATCGACACCGGCAGCTTCGGCGCGTTCGGCCACTCGGGTGGCATTGTCGAGGAGTGATTCAACGCTGCCAGCCGTGAGATACAGCCGTGGGAAGCCTGCGAAGTCGGCGTGCAGCGGGTTCGCGAGTGGAGTGGTCGGGTCGACGGTGCCTCCGAGAACGCCGGAGATCATGCCTTCCAACAACTCTGGTGTGATCAGCGCATCGGTGTCGTTGTTGGTGACCAGAGTCTGGCCTTTGTTCTCCATGTCCAGCCAGGGGGAGAAGGCAATGACACTGCCAGGGCCACTTTTGCCTTGGTCGGCGAGGGCCAGAGCGATGGCGATAGCCAGGTTCCCGCCTGCCGAATCACCGATGGTGGTGATATCACGAGCGGTGATGCCGGAAGCCACGAGCGCGTCGAACGCTGCGACACCGTCCTCGATCTGCGCGGGATGTGTGTGTTCCGGGGCGCGCCGGTAGTCGAGCACGAGACTGGCCGATCCGAGCGCTTTAGCGACGTGGCCAGCAAGTTTGCGGTGGCTCGATGCGGAGCCGACGGCGAAACCTCCACCGTGGGTGTAGAGCAGAACTTTCGACCGATCTGCTCCTTCGGGCAAGCACCAGATGCCGGGGACGCCGCCGACAGTGTCTTCGCGGTAAGTCACCCCTTCGGGTTCTACGGTCGGTTGGTGCCACTCGTCGAAGATCGAACGCAGTAGACGGATCGTCAGATCCGGTGTGCTCGACATGATCTCAGACCAATCGGCATAGAGTTCTCGCAGTACGTCATCGGTGCTGTCATCATGTGTGGCGTTCGAATCGCTGGCAACGGCGGTGCTCATGGGTTCTCCTGGGCTCGTCACGGCGAAAAGGAAATCGGCCGCGGTCTGATATGTCGGGCGTGCCACACACTGGAAGTTTTGTGACGGGCAGCACTCCCTTCTAGAACCAACGTAGGAGCACAATGCACGACACCTGTGTTCCGTTATGAAACAGTCGGCAGTCAGGATGCGTGGTCATGATGAGGACACCGCCACATTCCTTCCACCCGAAGAGGTGCTTGTTCATGCGCGCATATGCAGTGTTTCCCGACGATACGACGATCCACGAAGTGGAGGTCCCCGTGCCGGCGCCTGAAGGGAGCAGCGTTCTTCTGCGGGTGCTGAGAGCCGGTGTGTGTCACACCGACACACACCTACGCGAGGGTGGCTATGACCTCGGCAGCAAAGGGATGATGAACATGAAAGACCGTGGCGTCGAATACCCCATGGTGCTCGGCCACGAAGTCGTCGGCATCGTAGAGCAGGTAGGCGAAGCCGTGGACACTGTACGCCCTGGTGATGTCCGCTTGATCTATCCGTGGATCGGATGCGGCGAATGCCGCCAGTGCCGATCAGGCCATGACAACAGTTGCGCCACAGGAAGAAACCTCGGTGTTGCCCGTCACGGCGGGTACGCCGAATACGTCCTCGTTCCCGACGCGAAATACCTCGTCGACATCGACGGACTGGATCCGAGTTGGGCTGCGACGCTTGCCTGTTCAGGATTGACGGCCCACAGTGCGGTCGACAGGATCCTTCCGCTCGAACCGGACGAGCCGGTCGTCGTTTTCGGTGCGGGCGGGCTAGGGCTGACAGCTATCGCGATCCTGCGTGCGCGAGGACATCGGGCGATCTGCGCGGTCGACCGCGCAGATCAGAACCTGTCCCTCGCTCGCGACATGGGCGCATCGGCCACCGTGCTCTCGGGTTCGGATACAACAGCGCGCGACGTTCGACGCGCTGTGGGAGGGCCGGCCGGGGCGGTCATCGACTTCGTCAACAATGGAGCCACCGCAACACTGGCGTTCGAGGTGTTGGCCAAGGCAGGAATCATGGTGCAGGTCGGACTCTTCGGCGGCGAATTCACCGTCCCCACGGCACTACTCGCTTTGCGCATGATTCGCCTCGAAGGCAGTTTCGTCGGAACGCTCGACCAACTGCGAGACCTCGTTCGGATCGCCCAAACGGGGCAGATCCCCACCATTCCGATAGCCGAGCGTGCCCTGTCGGCAGCGGAGGTCACCCGCGCATTGGATGAGCTCACGGCAGGTGGCGTTGCTGGACGCATCGTCCTTACTGCTCCACACTAGAAAAGTGAGCGACCGCGCACACCGCGACGACGCCGTACGACGCGCGCGCGAGCAACTGATCACTCAGGGGCTCGTGCGGGCTTCGCTGCCTGCATCGCTTGTCGCGCACGAAATCGAGCAGAGTTGGCGCCGTTCGGTCTCGCTGAGCGTGGACCCGGCAGCAGGTCCTCACATAGTCGGCGAAATAGATCCCGACACAGCCATCCTGCGCGCTGCTGGTCGCATTCTCGACCAGTGGCAGACCAACCTGACCGATTCGCGTATGACCCTGTTTTTGGCCGACGAGGCAGGTCGCATAGTCTCACGCCGCATCGTCGACCCGCAGGACGAGCCCTCCCTGGACCGCGCCAACGCTGTCGAAGGTTTCGACTTCTCCGAGCAAGCCCTGGGCACCAACGGTTTGGGCACGCCGATCGAAGCACGCGGAGTAGTGTTCGTCCGCGGAACAGAACACTTCAACGACGCGCTTGCATCCCTGGCATGTGCCGGAACGCCTATCAAGCATCCGATCACGGGCAGAATCGTCGGATCGCTGTCCATCGCATCTCATGTCGATTCGGCCAGTCCCCTGATGGTGTCGATGGTCCGGCAAGCCGGGTACGAGATTTCCGAAGCCCTCGAACTCATGGCCGATTCGCGAGATCTCGAGCTGGCGCGCACATATCGCAACTTGCGCACCTCCAAGAATCCGGTACTGGTGATGAACTCAGGAACCGTGATGACCGACCTCCCGGCTCTCGCGCACTTCGACGCGGAAGCACACGCAGGGTTGTGGGACACCTTGCGCCGGTATCGGTGGGATGAGGACAGCATGCGTCTCGAGCTACCGACTCTCGGCACCGAGGCAACCGTCCGCCGATTAGGGCGAGCAGGGCAGGACGCGATCTTCGCGCTCGAATTCACTGATCCGAGCGATGCAGAGTCTGCGTCCGAGGATGCAGTGATGGGTCTGGATTGGCGACGACGCGACGATGCACCCTCGGCGTCGCCTGATCCGTTACCCGACCGCGACCACGGATCAACGGGCAATTTCACGGCGACGTCCACTCATGCCCGCGGATCGTCAACGCCGTCCCTGAGCCGCTACGAAGAAGCGGAGCGTGATGCAATCAACCGGGCATTGTCGGAAACGAATGGGAACAAGTCGTTGGCGGCGGGACTGTTAGGGATCGGCCGTACCACCCTGTACAGGAAGATGCGGGCGTTGAAGATTCGTAGCTGACCCCTCGGAACGTCATTGTTCGGTATCGACGATCCGCAGAATGCGCGATTTCCGCGCGACGATACCTCTATCAGCGAGGAACCTGGCGGCAAGAGCTCTGGAACAGTGGCCAGCTGACCGTGTCCGGAAGCGATGGCGCTCGCCGCGCTCCTGAGACTGAAAACTCGGCATCTAGTCTCAGTGCTGCCGGAGACCGATGACGTATTGCAGGACCACTCGCAGCGCTGGGTTAGTACTGTCTCTCCGCCACGCTGCCCGCATGTCCACGTCTGCCGTCGAATCACATAGCGGCACGAAAACCACATGAGGGTCGGTGACGTTGTCCGCCACCGACGACAACGTCAGGTGACAGCCGACCTCGGCCGCCACCAGAGCCAGAGCGGTCTGGGTGTCCGGTGCGATCTGAACGACATCGGCGACGAACCCGCGGGCGACGGCGAGTCGGCGCAGCCGATCAGGAAGGACAGATCCTTCGTGGAACGGCAGTGAGATGAACTGCTCGTTCGCGAGTCGGTCGATATCGACCCGAGTCGCACCGGCCAACGTGTGTGTGTCGGCCACTGCCACGACCAGATGGTCGACTAGTACCACCTCGGACTCCACGCTCGCAGGAATGACATCCCACCTACCCAACGCTATGTCGGTGTCCCCGCTGAGCAGCCTCTTCATGGCTGGCTGAGCGAAGTTCTGGCTGGAAAGTTCCAACTCGATACCTGGATGCTCAGAGCGCACGATGCGGGCAAGCCGCGCGACCATGCGATGCGTCGAGACGCCGGCGAACGCGATTCGCACCAAACCACTCTCGCCGCCGGCGGCCGACTTGACTGCGTCTTCCGCGCTACGCAAACCTTCGAGGACTGCGCGTGCAGGTTCGATCAATGCCTGACCGCTGGCCGTCAATTTCACGGAACGGGTATTTCGATCGAACAGTCTTGCACCCAGATGCTTTTCGAGTTGTTTGATGGTGCGACTGAGGGGCGGCTGCGCCACATGCAGTCGGGCCGCGGCGCGACCGAAGTGAAGCTCCTCGGCGACGGCGAGGAACGCGCGAAGTTGTTCGACATCCATCCAGGGACTCCTTTATTGCATCTACGGTAATACACAAGTATCAATTAAGTATTGGACTGACAGTAATGGTGGGGTTGATAGTTCTCGTATGGAAACGCTGAACCCCGAAGTACCCGACGATGTCTTCTCCGACGTGCTGAAGCAGATTTCACACTTCGTGCGGTCGTGGGTGGTTCCGCGGGAACTCGAGATCATGAACACCGACGCAATACCTGCCGATATACGGACACAGTCTGCAGAGATGGGCTTGTTCGGTTTTTCGATACCCCAGAAGTGGGGCGGCTTGGGCCTCAACCTCATTCAGGATGTCGAGCTTGCCATGGAACTCGGCTACACCTCGCTGGCACTCCGCTCGATGTTCGGAACCAACAACGGTATCGCCGGGCAGGTCCTCGTCGGGTTCGGAACCGAGGATCAGAAAGCGCAGTGGCTACCGGGCATGGCCGCCGGTGACATCGTCGCCTCGTTTGCGCTGACCGAGGACGGGGCAGGATCGAACCCCGCAGGGCTCAGGACGACCGCCAAGGCAGACGGCTCGGGCTGGATGATCAACGGCAACAAGCGATACATCACCAATGCGCCCATCGCCGACATGTTTGTCGTCTTCGCCAAGCTGGATCCGAAGCCGGAGAGCGGAAACGGTATCGCAGTCTTCCTTGTCCCGGCAGATACTGCCGGGATCGAGATCGGGGTCAAGGACGCCAAGATGGGCCAGCAAGGGTCGGGCACTGCGGACGTGACGTTCACCGACGTGAAGGTCGACGCCGAGTCACTGGTCGGCGGAAAGGGAGACATCGGATACAAGGCGGCGATGACCTCGCTGGCACGCGGACGTGTGCACATCGCGGCACTCGCTGTCGGCCAGGCGCAACGTGCGCTCGACGAGTCCGTCGCGCACGCAGCAGCATCGACTCAGGGTGGCGAACCAATCGGAAACTTCCAGCTAGTTCAGGCGATGATCGCCGACCAACAGATTGGGGTCATGGCGGGCCGGGCCATGGTCCGTGAGGCAGCGAGGGCCTGGGTCGAGGACACCGATCGGTGGATAGCTCCATCGGCCGTGAAACTGTTCTGCACCGAAATGGTCGGCAAGGTCGCTGATCTGGCTGTCCAAATCCATGGCGGGGCAGGGTATATGCGGGAGGTTCCGGTCGAGCGGATCTATCGTGACGTTCGGCTACTTCGCTTGTACGAGGGCACGAGCGAAATTCAGCGCCTGATCGTCGGAGGCGGATTGATTCGCGCGCAGCAGAAGCGCAGCAAGTGAACGCACCACTCGAGGGGTTCACCGTCGTGGCGATCGAACAGGCCGTCGCAGCACCCCTTGCAACCAGAAACCTCGCCGATCTTGGTGCCCGAGTGATCAAGATCGAACGGACCGACGGAGGTGATCTGGCACGTGGCTACGACCATGCAGTGCATGGAACGGGTGCGCACTTCGTGTGGCTCAACCGAGGCAAGGAATCCCTCGCCATTGATCTCAAATCAAACCGAGGTCGCAGTATCGTCCACCGGCTGATCGAGAACGCGGACGTTTTCGTACAAAATCTTGCCCCTGGTGCTTCAGAGCGACTCGGATTCGGCGCGAACGAATTACGCGCGACGAAGCCGAGTCTGGTCGTCGTCAACATGTCTGGATTCGGTAAGGGTGGGCCGATGCAGGATCGCAAGTCCTACGACATGCTGATCCAGGCCGAAGCGGGCTTGATTTCCATTACCGGAACACCGGACGAACCCGCCAAGACGGGAGTACCTACGGCCGACATCGCTACTGGCATGTATTGCGCTCAAGCAGTGCTTGCGGCATTGCTCAGGCGTGGGCGCACGGGTGCTGGTGCGACGATCGACATCTCGATGCTCGACTCGACGGTGGAGTGGTTGGGGCACGCGATGTACACACAGATGTACACCGGCGCGCAGCCTCCGCGGATGGGTGTCAGTCACAGCTCCATCGCCCCGTACGATGCATATCCGACCCAGGACGGACAGATACTGATCGGCGTCCAGAACGATCGCGGTTGGCAGACCCTCGTCACTGACGTACTAGGAATTCCGGAGATGGCCGAAGACCTGCGCTTCGCCACTAATGTTTTACGCGTCCAGAACCGCGCTGAATGCGATGCCGTCGTCGCCGCACGCACATCGTTGTTCACGACAACAGATCTCGACACGAAGTTGGCTGCCGCCGGCATCCCTGCGGCCCAGGTGAAACAGATGAGGCAAGTCATCGAGCATCCGCAGATCGTCGAACGCGACCGTTGGCGGACCGTCGGCACCGAACACTCGACCGCACGGGCTTTGCTGCCACCGGCGACGTTCGCTGACTTCGAGGCACGCATGGGCGACGTTCCCGCACTGGGGCAGCACACACGCTCGTTGTTGATCGAATCCGGGCAGGATCCGGACACGGTGGACACCATGCTGCGTGAAGGCGTCGCCGTGCAGGACCCTGCTTTCGACACCGACCTCGTTCGGTGATACGACTATCCCAATCACACTTCAGAACAGGACAATTCATGATTTCAGGGCGTACAGCCGTCATCACCGGCGGTGCCCAGGGCATCGGTCTCGCGATCGCGACACTGTTCGCCGAAAACGGGGCGAACATCGTGATCGGCGATCTCGACGAAACGAAAGCGAAAGAAGCCGCCGCCGCTCTACCTACGGACGCCGTCGGGGTGCGTTGCAACGTGACCTCCGCCGAAGACGTGCAAGCCTTGGTGGACAGTGCCGCTTCTTCGTTCGGGTCGATTGACATCATGGTCAACAATGCGGGGATCACCCGTGATGCAACCATGCGGAAGATGACCGAGGATCAGTTCGATCAGGTCATCGACGTGCACCTGAAAGGGTGTTGGAACGGCACGCGGATCGCGGCCGGCGTCATGCGCGAAAACGGCGGGGGATCAATCATCAATCTGTCCTCGATTTCAGCGAAGGTGGGCTTTATCGGCCAGAGCAACTACTCGGCCGCGAAAGCCGGAATCGTCGGCCTGTCCAAGGCAGCAGCGAAAGAAGTTGCGCACCTCGGTGTCCGAGTGAATGTGATTCAGCCGGGTTTGATCAAGACGGCGATGACCGAAGCGATGCCGCAGAAGGCATGGGATCAAAAGATGTCGGAAATCCCGATGCAGCGTGCCGGTGACCCCCGTGAGGTGGCGTCGGTCGCCCTGTTCTATGCCTCTGACCTGTCCTCGTACATGACCGGAACGGTCTCCGAGGTCACCGGCGGACGCTACATGTAGCGACCGCCGCCGGTCTCAATTGCTCGATCCACGCATCCAAGAAGGAAATTCATGCCAAACGCCGTCATCTGCGAACCGCTGCGCACACCAGTCGGACGCTTCGGGGGAGTATTCCGCGACGTCGCACCGCAGGAACTCGCTGCCATCGTGATCAAGGAACTGTGCGCCCGCACCGGACTGGACGGGACCGTGATCGACGACGTCATTCTCGGACAAGCGTCACCGAACGGAGAGTCACCGGCCATCGGACGCGTCGCAGCACTCGACACCGGCCTCGGGATCGAGGTACCCGGTCAGCAGGTCGACCGACGATGCGGCTCCGGCCTACAGGCTGTTCTGCAAGCGTGCATGCAAGTGCAGTCGGGTGGCAGCGATCTGGTCCTCGCCGGGGGAGTCGAAAGCATGAGTCAGGCCGAGTTCTATGCCACCGGCATGCGGTGGGGCGTTAAGGCCGAATCGGTAGTGTTGAGCGATCGATTGGCACGGGCCCGTGTCACCGCAGGCGGGACGAACTTCCCGGTGCTCGGCGGGATGATCGAAACCGCCGAGCACCTACGTGCAGAGTTCTCCATCAGCCGTGCAGATCAGGACGCACTCGCGGTGCAATCGCACCAGCGTGCGGTTACAGCACAGAAGAACGGCGTGTTCGCCGAAGAGATCGCGGTAGTGCCGATTCCGCAGCGGCGCGGCGAGCCACTTCTGGTCGACACCGACGAGCACCCGCGTGCCGACACCTCTGTCGAGGGTCTGGCCAAGCTCCGTCCGATAAGGTCGAAGATCGATCCGGACTCGACTGTCACCGCGGGCAACGCAAGTGGACAGAACGACGGAGCCGCCCTTGCCATCGTGACCACTCCGGGTCGGGCAGCCGAACTCGGTCTCCGGCCCCTGGCACGGTTGGTGAGTTGGGGACTGGCCGGTGTGCCTCCCCGGACCATGGGCATCGGACCCGTGCCGGCATCCGAGAAAGCGCTTAGTCGTGCGGGCTTGACGTTGGCCGACATGGATGTGATCGAGTTGAACGAAGCGTTCGCAGCGCAGACGCTGGCGGTGCTGCGTACCTGGGGAGTTGAACCCGACGATCAGCGACTGAACCCGCATGGTTCGGGTATTTCGCTGGGACACCCGGTGGGGGCAACGGGCGGCCGGATACTCGCGACGTTGCTTCGTGAGATGCGGCGGCGAGATGTGAGGTACGGCTTGGAGACTATGTGTATCGGCGGTGGACAGGGACTTGCTGCGGTGTTTGAAAACATCCACTGACACTGATAGAGGAACTCGATAAGCATGCGAACATTTAGGACACCCGAGGAACTACACGCCGCCGTCCGTGACGATCTGGGTACGAGCGACTGGAAGGCCATCACCCAGAACATGGTCGACCAATTCGCAGAAGCTACAGGCGACCACCAGTGGATTCACATCGATGTCGAACGCGCCACCGCGGAAAGTCCTTTCGGCGGTCCGATAGCGCACGGATACCTGAGTTTGGCCCTGTTGCCTACACTTGCAGCACAGATTTACACGATCGAAGGTGCCAAGCTGATCGTCAACTATGGATCGAACAAAGTAAGATTCGTCAACCCTGTACTAGTCGGTGCGCAGGTTCGTCTACGTTCAACATTGGCTTCTGTCGAGGAAGTACACGGCGGGGCACTTCAGATCCAGCTGGAGCATACCCTCGAAATCGAAGGTGCCAAGCGGCCAGCGCTGATCGCCGCAACGATTTCACGCATCGTGTTTCAATAGTGTTGACGACGGTTGAAAAGTGGTTCTGGCCCACTTTCCGTGATCGATTTTGAAAGTTTCAGCCGCTGAGGAGTATTCGTTTGCGAAGCAAGTCGAATCCAGCGCGCCCATACATTTGTCGTTTGAGCATCTTGATTCGGTTCACGTGGCCTTCGACGGCGCCGGAACTATGCGGCAGGGTCAGCCCGTTTCGGACGGCTGCATGGTCGGTGTCGAGACCTCGGACGAAGCGATGCAAGTGCGGCAGATCATCTGCCGAGACGGCAGACATCCACGAGTTCAATTGTTTGCCAAGGCGTTCGATGAGCATCTCCGCAAACGACTTGACATGGCCTGCAGTTGCTTCGAGATGTGGACAGCTGGCGAGAACCTGCTTGAGCCTGATCTGCTCGTCGTCGGTGAGGTTGTCGGGGTGACGCAGCATCCACGACGTGATCCGCCGCACCTTCGGCACTTTCGGTGTGGACGGTGGTGCTGCCCCTATTCTGCGAAACGGACGAAGGTAATCCCGGACGGAGCTGTAGCTGCCGCGATATCCCAATGCTCGAAGTTCTTCGTAAAGTACAGCAGCGGAGGCATGGCCGTCATTGAAACGCTCGTGAAGGTATTCGGCGAACTCGTCCAACATAGTTGGCCGGCCGGCCCGCGGCGCCCCCAACAATTCATCGACACTGCTTGCGTAGTAGAAACGGCGGACGGTCTCCCGTGCCAGTCCGAGTTGCCGTGCGATCGCATCGATTCCTATGCCTTCGTTCTTGAGAGTTGTGACCGCCTCGAATCGCTGTTTCGTGCGGGCGGCGAGTATCGAACTCTCCTGACGAGTCGGGTGTACCTGTTCGGCGGCCATACTCCGTTGCTCCGATGCGGTGCGTTCGATCGAAGGTTTAGCCTGAATCCACCGATGAGCTTGTGAAAGTTGATCCGAATCGACGACACGAGCAAGAACTGTTTCCAGGCAGGGCGTGACCGCTGGTCTACCCAGCTTTTCCACGATTGACGAGTGTCGGGCCGCTGTCGGCGATTCGGTCAGATTTCAAGTGATGGGTGGCGGGCTGTACCCGATAGTGTTGGCCCACAGTCGAAGCCACACAGCGGTCCACGGCCAGTGAGTGGGCAGTCGCAGGATCGGTTTTCGTTGCGGTCGAGTCAATCGAGCGGGGATGTTGACGATCTTGCGTCGGAGCGTGGCCCCGCGGGAATGTGAATGCCGGTCGCCGGCAAGAACGCCGGTTGCCCGAAGCAGATTGTGGGCGATCGCCGCGCACAACACCCAGGCGGAGTTTGCCCCGAACTTCCCCGATGGCATGTGTGCAAGTGGCCCGTCGATGAGATCAGCGAACACGGTTTCGATAATCGCGTGCCGGCGGTGTGTGACATCTGCGTCGGCGGTGAGCCGGGTGGTGTTGGTGAAAAAGGGGTGATACCGCCAGACGGGAAACAACGTATCCGGGAATCGTGCGTCTTTGACGCGGCGCACAATCAGCCGGGCGGCGACCGGGGTCTTGGTGGAAGTGAAAGCGGTGTAAGTGGTTTCGGCGACTTCGGCATCGGAAATCCAGTCACCGGTCTCGGGGTCTCGTACCGCGCCGGGATACTTCACGGGTGTCCAGGCGTCTTCGGCAATCGAATCGATTGCCCGCGCGACGGCGGTGTTCTTGGCCATCACGACCGAGAATTCGACCTTTGAGCGCAAGCAAGCGGTCACGACGGAGCGGGTGCCGTAGGCAGAATCGCCACGAACGAGGATCGTGCCGACCGCACCCGCTTTTCGGGCGGTGACGATGGCTTGGGTGACCATCCGGCCTGCGCCTTTACCCGATGCGGCTTTGCCTGCTCGTAGCCGCATCCCGGTGATGACCGGTGCGGAATCGGCGGTGCTGAGTATCGTTGCGAGCGGTGAGAGTCCTTTGCGGAGGACCTGCTTTCCGGCGATTTTTGCATGTCCGTAGGAGGCGCCTTCTTTGGCGTGGCCGTAAACGGGGCGCAGCAGCGAATCGATGTCAATGAACGCGTGATCGACGAGTCCGGGGAGAATATCGGTGCGGGAGGCGAGTGAGATGAGGTGTTCACGCAGCACTGATTCGAGTTGGCGATTGTGCCCGAAAGTGAACTCACGCAGCAGTGTTCCGATAGTGGAGGGTGCGTAGACGTTGCCGAACAGCTCCTTCATGCCGCCGGAGCGAAGGACGTCGATGTCGTCGATGCTGTCCGCGCCCGCGCACATCCCGGCGATCAGTGTCACCAATTTTGGTGCCGGATTCGCTGCCCCGGATGCGATTTTCGTGGCGGTGATCGAGATCTTCTCGGCGAGGAGGTCCGTGAGCCTGGTCTGCTCGGCCAACGTCATCACCGGGACCAGTCCCGCGCACGAGACGATGTGGTTCTCGTTGAACACTGCGGAATCTTCGACGAACTTGTGGGACACTTTCACTGGAAGTGCCTTTCCTGAGCTGGTGGATTTGTTGCGTGAGAACTCAAATCATCCCAGTTCAGGGGGCACTTTCTTCAGTTAGACACTCCGGTCAATGGAAGTTCTATCGGTGGATTCAGGCTTAGTGCGTGCTTGATTATCTGATCGTCGCCGCAGGCAGCGTGGACCAGGCTGTCTCCAACAAAAGGACCAACAGTGGGGAGCCTGCGACGAACTACAACCTGTCCGAGGCACTGGCAAGACGATCCCGACGTTGCACCATCAATGTTTCGGCCAGCACGCAGAAGGTGGTGCCGCACAACGCGAGCCGTACGCGCACTGTCGAGTCGTCGCGGGCTCATCGTGAACCCGCACGATTCGTTGGAGGTTCAACATGCAGATCATCGTTCAATCGAAGTTGGCTGGTACACGCAGGGACAGCCCGCGGCCGGACAGTCTGTGCGCTGATTTGCCGATCCGCCGAACTCCTTTGTCCCTCCACTTGGCGGACGAAGCCCAGGTCACCGTCACCGAGACTTCCGACGGAGGGGATGTGTTGTCCACGCATACGGTGCGAGCCGTGATTGGGGCCGGACCCGACGACGAATTCACGCGCGAGCTGCGATTGCTTGGCGAGGTTCCGGCCCTCGGGTTGCTCGACGTTGCGCACGTCGTCGATGTGTCGGGCACTGTGGCTGGGGCAGCAGCCGGCTGCGCCACCGCGTTTGCTGCGGCGATTGCGGAGCGCTTGATCGACAACGGCACATCGGCGCGGATTGTGGTGCTCGATCATTTCGAATCTCAGATCGCTGAGGTCGAGATCTGAGATTCACTATTCTCCAGCATGTTTCGGTGAACTCTCGTCATCGATTCTCGACGGTCGGGCGCTGGTTGAGTGCCGCACTCGCGCCGTGAGCGCGTGATAGTGATGCCTGGGCGGCGGAAGCCGCAGTGCAAGCGAAGGAGGCCAAAGGCATGGCACGTAAGAAGATCGAACAATCTGTGAAGGCCTTGCAGATCGCTGACCTCAGTGGCCGAATGATTGGTTCCCTCATCCGGCTCCGGTCGACGATGGGGGACAAGCGGGAAATGGAGGTCGAAGTTCGGCAGATCGGATTGGATGCCAATGACGCCGGTCTCCACGTCATCATTCGTAGGGCAGATGCCGAGGGCATTGACGCCGATATCGGTTTCATCGACGTTGAAGGCAGTGGCCCCGAAGATGATCGCGTATTTGCTTATATCGGTGAATACGATCTCGACCATCCGATCGAGTTGATCGAACGCTGACCCCTGCCGTTGAACGCAGGGCGAGTGGCTGGTCCAACCTCCGAGGCGTTCAATTTCGGAGTTTCTGTGGGCACTGTCCGGCGGCTTGTGAACGGCCGAACGGGTGCTGAGCGCGAGTGTTTGGCACTCGTTATTGGGGGTTCGTCCACAAGTTGTCGAAGGTCACTATTGCCCGGATGACCTCGACACATCTACACTGAATCAAACATCGACAAACTGATTCAGGAGGGTATCTGTCATGACCACACCCTCGACCGGCACACGGATCGAGAAGGCGAGGCTCGCCGCCAACATCCCGAGCCAGCGCAAGCTAGCCGAGGAGGCCGGCATCTCGCAGTCGACCCTCTCGCGAATCATCACCGACGCCCGGCCAGCAAAAGCGAACGAACTACTCGCCATCTCCATGGCCACCGGCTGCACCTTGGCGGAGCTGACAGGCACTTCTACGGTTGCCGACCGCGTCCAGTACGCGGCCAGGGCCACCAACGGTGCGAACATGGAGCAGATGCGCGAGCAGCTGATCCGTTTCCTCGAACTCGACGCCTACCTCGAAGACCAGGGCATCGGCGTTTGCCTGTGAACCCAGAAATCGAAGGCCGCGATGCAGCGGCGGAGTTTCGCCGCGAGCATGGGCTCGGCAACCAGCCACTCGCCGACCTCGTCGCGCTCATCGAGCAGACGACAGGCAATGACGTCGCAGTACTCGACGGTGGCCGGGACGAACACGGACTCACAATGCGTGACAGCACGCGCGACGCAGTGTTCATTGCCGTAGCTCGAACCAAAAACCCTATGCGTCAACGCACCACATTGGCTCACGAGCTAGCGCACGTCGTGTTCGGCGACTGGGCCATCGAGGACACCGGTGACAACCGCCCACCCCATGAGATCCGGGCGGATGCCTTCGCTCGACATCTGCTGATCCCGGTCGCCGGTGTGAAGCAAATTGTCGGTGGCGCATCAGCTGACCTCAGGACACTCTCGACCTGCGTTCAGCTTTTCGGCGTGTCTCCGGCGGTGGCGGCTATCGCGATGCACCACGCAGGCTGCATCGACTCACCCATCAAAGACCAATGGATGGCGATGACCACACCGCAGATAGCAGCACGGTTTGGGTGGGCTGACCAGTACGAATCACTTCAAACACAGTCCGACACACGTCGAGCGCCGCAAAAACTGTTGGCTCGGGCGATCGATGGATACATCGAGAACGTCGTGCCCGCACAAACTTTGGCCACACTCCGTGGAATCCCCGTCGGCGATGTCGTCGAGAGCCTCAACGAAGACGGAATCACTCCCATCGAACATCAGACGGAGTGGGCCTCCGCCGCTGCGCTGCCCACAGTCGATGTCGACTTCACCGACTGGGAGGACGACGACAGTGACGAGGATCCTGCCGGATGACAGTACGGCCGATCATCGACGCCGGACCGGCACTGAACTTTCTCGCCATCAACAAAGAACGCCTGCTGCTCGCGACGACGGGCCCGATCAGCACTCCGGAAACGGTCCGCAACGAGGTGCTCAGCAAGTCAGCGAAGGACCGCCGCTTCGCCCAGGTGGAGAGAGTCTGGAACAAGATCCCCTCACGACTGCTGGACGTGCTTCCCGATGATCCGACGCCCGAACTGATCGCCGTCCTGGGCCGCATCAGCCAGCAACCGTGGAAACAACGGTTGGCGACAGCAAAAGATCTCGGTGAAACCATGGTTATCGCGCACGCGGTGGTCCACGCCGAAGCCGGGCACCAAGTCACAGTGATCATCGACGATCAAGGCGGCGCCGCTTTGGCGACAACGGAGATCCGGCGTTTGAGCCGACTTCGTCAAATGGGAAAGCCCGTTGGAGGGATCGCACTAGTGAATACGGTCACGATCCTCGAGAAAGCCGCTGGAGGCATCCATCTTCCTGACAAGGGAAGTATGCGAGAGATCTACACCAAGCTTCGTAAGAACGACGACGGTCTACTCCCGATCGACCGAACGCAATTGCTGTCGTCAACCGTGTGGAAATAGTTCCGGAGAGAGTTGCTCTGCGCTGAAAGTTGGCAGAGGTCACACTAGAAGCCTCAAAGCAGAAGCCCAGGTAAGGTGGCAGTTTTGCGGGCGATTCTTTCTCGTTCCGTTCCCTCACCGCTGCAGGCTGTCCGCGATTCATGAACTACATACGGCCCGAGCGCCTTCGGTGAGCCGAGGGGTAGTCGGCGGGAAGCGCGGATATGGCATACGGTCGCGAGCATCTCGATGCAGTCGCCGCCGAGCTCAACAACCGGCCCCGCAACATGCTCGGTCGGAGTACACCCGAAAATCGCCTCCGCGGTTTGCTCGATAACTTGTCTCCATAGCCATCGCGACCGAATTGCACCATCGTTCGACACCGGATGAACTGCTAGCCTGACCAGGTGTTCGTGATCCGACAGGCATGGTGGCGGCTGCTCTCGCAGCCCGTCTAACCATGTCGTGGGCTGTATGCAGCCCACGCGCAAGTCGAATTCCGGCCGAGCCCGAGGTTCCGTACAGCCCCTGACCATTCAGGAGCCCTACAGTGACATCCCTCGAAACCACCACCGCACGCAGCGACCGTCTACGCGACGACATCGCCGAAAACCCGAGCCGATACCGAGTCCTGACCGGTGAACGCCCCACCGGCCCACTGCATCTCGGACACTACTTCGGCACCCTCGCAGAAAGGGTTCGCCTGCACCAGCGCGGCGTCGACACCTTCATCATCCTCGCGGACTACCAGGTCATCACCGACCGCGACGCCATCGGCGAAGTCCGCGACAACGTGTACAGCGCAGTGCTGGACTACCTTGCCGCAGGCATCGACCCGCAACGAGCGACGATCTTCACCCACTCCGCGATACCCGCACTGAACCAACTCGTGTTGCCATTCCTGAGCCTGGTCACCGAGGCCGAGTTGCACCGCAATCCGACAGTCAAGGCCGAACACGCCGCCTCCGGGCGTGCCCTCAGCGGTCTCCTGCTCACCTACCCGGTCCATCAGGCCGCGGACATACTCTTCTGCAAAGGCAACCTCGTCCCAGTCGGGAAAGACAACCTCCCACACGTCGAAATGACCCGTGTCATCGCGCGACGCTTCAACGACCGCTACGGCCCGGTCTTCCCCGAACCTCAAGCGCTGCTTACCTCGAGCCCCGAAGTACCTGGACTCGACGGCAGAAAGATGTCCAAGAGCTACGGAAACGCCATCACACTGTCGATGACCGCCGACGACACCGCAGCGGCAATCCGTAAGACACCGACCGACTCACAACGCCGCATCACCTTCGACCCGATCAACCGCCCCGGGGTATCCGCACTGCTGACCACGGCAGCATTGTGCTCGGGCCGCAGCGAGCATGACCTCGCCGCCCAGATCGGAGACGCCGGCGCTGGCGCTCTCAAAGAGCTCACCACCACAACCGTGAACGACTTCCTCGCTCCTCACCGGCAACGCAGAAACGACCTCACCCAAGACCACCGCCATGTCGCCGACGTACTGCGTGCCGGAAGCCAACGCGCGAACGAAATCGCCCAACAGACCCTCGATGAAGTCCGAACTGCGATGGGCACCATCTACTGATCGCCCCCACCCCATTGCGCACTCCAGTACGCTGGACATTCATCGTGTTGCGGCGATCCCAGGAATCCGCCCAGCCCGCCCGGGCCTTTCGCTTCTCCCGCCCAGCGAATTGCCGTTTTGCGTAACCCTCCTCGCCTGATGCCGAGCGACAGATCCTTGGCCGGCCATCTTACTGAATCGAGTGAAAGACCATGTTTAACAACATAATTACTGCCGGAACGGAGCGATCGATCATCGAGAACACGCTCGACCGGAACCGCGAAGCGCTGATCGAGACCGTGCGCGGACTCTCTGAAAGCGATGCCCGGCAACGACTCGTCGTATCGCTGACGACACCGATCTCCTTGATCAAACATGCGGCAGCCGCGGAACGGATATGGTTCCAACGGTTTTGGGCAGGACTCAGCGAATCTGAATGCGATGGTTACTCCCGACGAGACGAAGGTACCTTCGCTGTAGCTGGCGACGAGTCGCTGGCAGATGTCATCGCCGAGTTCGAGCGCGCTAGCCAACGGTCACGTGCGATCGCCTCCCGCTTCGACCTCGACGACACCATGGACACTCCCCGAGAAGGGACCGTCAGCATGCGATGGACGCTGCTTCTGATGATCCAAGAGTTCGCCAGGCACGCAGGTCACGGCGATATCCTCCGCGAACAGATCGACAAGCCGCTACTTTGACAGTCGAACGCAAGACGGATCGTCCTGTTCGCTGCTTGTGCAGTTAAGACTGCTCGGATCCATTGTGCAGGAACATCAGAGCAGAAACCCTCGCTGAGCATCCGCCACGACGGCCGCAGCTACACGCGGTGCCCAACTCTCGTGGCCGAGCAGACTCCACGTCGGATCACGACTATCGAGTGGTGTCGCTGCCAGCTGAACCCGCCGCATAAACCTTCCGACAACAGGGAAGGACAACGCGATCCACCTCCACGAACCATCATCAGAGGCGATACCGAGCCGGCTCATCACGGCAGTCGATAGCACCGACACGTCACCGCCCGCTCCCACAAAAGCGTCCGCCGAGACATTGAGAACAGCCGTCCACGACTGCACCGGCGACTTCGGTCCACGCGGTGACGACTTCAAGCCTGATCTCGCCCGCTGCGGCTTCTCCATCGCAGCTGCCGCCGACTGCGCCCACATCGCATCGTCGCCACGGCTCGCCGGCAACGGATGCGATCGAACATGCTGACGCATCTCGCTACATCCGTCAACGACCTGCACCTCACCGATGGGTTGGGTCGCGAGCAGAAACTGCAACAAAGACCCAACGTCACCTGTTCGGCGTACGTCCGAAAACGCGCCGCCATCGAGACGTCGAGTATGACTACTTCTCGTCACGAGACCTGGCCTTGATCGAACGTGCCGTGAGCCAAAGGGTTCGGCGTGTGTAGCGGATCCGGACGCCCGATCAGCGGGTGATCCGATTTCGGGGCACCGACAATGGCCAGAGCGTCACGATGAAAAGACGCACCGGAGATCGAAGCGACCAATACGACCTTTCGGTCGAAGACAACCAAGGCGGTCGATGACGCCGCGACGTAGTCAGCGCGCAGCTTCCACAGCCCGCGCGCCCGCTCCCACAGCTCTTCCGGTGCGAGGTCCGGCGCATACCCGATGTAGCTCCGTCCGAGAGGATCGTCCATGGCGGCAGGTGTGGATTCGCCCAGCGTCAGTCGCACCGCCGTAATTCGCGGCGAAAACTCCATCGGCCGGAAATGTTGCAGCGTCGCGGACGCGCCCTTTTCTCGGTCGAAGGAAACGTGGTCGAACGTGGGGTAGTGCCTGTCCTTGAGATACACAGGCGGCATCTCACCGTTCGCGGAAAAGCGCTGTTGCTCAAGGAATTGCACCCTATCCTTGATATCGCTACCCAATGGCGTGTCCAGGATATCGAACCCTGCCTTCTTCAACGCCCACTCGATCTCGTGCGGATAGACGTCAGGCATATAGTTCTGACGGAAGTGTCCAGTATCCGCCGGTACGGCCGAATACATCGCCTTCTGACAACTCTGCGGTAGTACCTTGATGATTCGGAGCATGCACGCACCGAGCACCGCTGATTCCGTCCACTTTCGCTGCTGTCGGAACTGCACCTTGTCGATCGCGACGTACAAACAGAGCATCCGAACGAAATACCCTTCTACCAGCGGGAAAATGTGCTCCCACCATTCAACGACCTCGGAGCCCCGGCTACAGAACAACGCGTACAACGCGCTGTTCTCGAGAACACCGATCGCAGTCGGCACATCGTCAGCGTGAGCGTCAAGGATCCGGCGGGCATGCTCGGTGATCTCACACTTGTCACAGGGATGCCCGAGTACCCGAAAGATGGAGTCCTTGCCGGATTGAAACCGGCGATGCCCGCAACTGTTCACTGTGCAACCAGGGGCTACGCAGTACAAGCACGCGTAAATGTCGCCCTGCTTCCACACCATGTCCGAACGACGTTGCAACGGGGTCTCTCGCCATTCGTGGCCGGCCGGGCAGATCCACCACACCATGTCGTTCGACGAGTTCGTTACTGAACCAAGATCAATCCCTGCATTGCGAGTGGGATGCAGCTGACGAAACAACTTCGGATGCTCATCCTTGAGACGCATAGTTCTCCTCCGACTCCTTGGCCCGTTCAACCACGATGAGCACGGCTATGTAGGCAGCACCGCCCGTCAAAGGAGAGTCACCTTGTCGGACGTTTTGATCGGCGCACCTTCCGGTCCCGCGATGTACGTCGAGATCCAGATCGGGTGATGCCGCTGCTCACTCGGGTACCACTGCCGCTTCCAATGGCCCCGAACTGTCCACCGGTGCGAATACACCCGCGACGGTGCTCCATCGTCACCGGTTGCGCGGGCGCCACTGCGAGATCGATACGACAAATACGTCACCAACCCCGGCTGACGACGCCGCCCACTCAATGACGACTTCGCGGTGCGAATCGTGGACGAGTCCACCAACGCTCCCTGTCGAAGCATGTGCGTGAACGAGAGAAATACGGCCAATATCTGCTCAGAACTCCAGCCCTGATAGATGCCCTTTCGGGACCAATCCGGAGCGTCATCGGGCATCCCTGGGGTGTACCCGCCGATATTCTGAAGCGACGGCGGGGAATCACTTTCAGGAGAACTCAATTCCGCCTCGGCAGTTGGGATAGGCAGATACTTGTAATCGCCGAACCTGTATCCCCAGCCCTCCCGAATCTCACCTTGATTCACAATGAAGTCCTGAGCCCCGGTAGTCGGCACCAACTGAACCGAAAGCAGATCATCGACGGTGTTCCACAGCAACACCAGATCGCCCTCCGATTGCGTCAGATAGGCGACACCAGAAGGTGAGGGCAGATCAGCGATCGTGACACCGACTTCCGCTGAGCCCTCACTTCCCGCCAGGATCAGCGCCGTCATTTCCTCGGAGGCAAAGTAAGCGTGCCGGTCCAATGTTGCTCCGCTTGTGCACCGATACCCGCAATAGATGACGATTATCTCCTGCTCGTCCACTGCTTCGTCAGACAAGGCCAGAGCGCCCTTGAACCCGAGATATCGCTCAGGGTTCGCAGAGAGCACCTCCACTGGCTGTCCATAGAATTTGCTCAACCCATTCAACGTCGGGCCGACAACTCCCGACGCGCGGAAACTACGCAACTCCCACACCGAGAAAGCAAATGGTTCCAGATGCTTCATGACCGGCGTAGCTGCCTCGTCGAACGCATCCAACAACAACGGCATCTGCGCTGGCTTCAGCTGCCCCGTCGACAACGCCATTTCTGCTCGCTGCCGAACCGCGAGTCCATGTCGCAGCTGAGCTCCCGGAGTGTGCTTCGGAGGTGCCTCCCGCACAACAACTTTCCTCTTACTCTTCGCCTTACCCATCACGACCCCCTGCGTCGGTTTCCTCTGAAGGACCAGATCCATCCGCGCCTACCGCGACGCTGTCCGGTGGTGCGAACAAGGCCTTTCCTGCCCCAAAGACCTTCCCAACATCATGCCTGATTCGCGAAACTCGAGGACTTCCGACATCGCCCCAGTAGCGTCATCACACACGCCGTGAGCACGAGACAAGGGATACACCGCGCAAGCAGTACGAGTCGCAGGTAGACCTCAACCGCTGGGCATTCTCAGGCGATGTCTGCCCTCGAAACCGGCCATGAACACTGGGCCTGCGGGATTCGCCCAGAGTCTGGCGGCATGCAGCAGGAATCCGGCGTGCAGCCCAGTAACCCACACCGGGCAGGCACCCTGCGCTAGTGCAATGCTGGCCACTCCCAACGGATCATGTCCAGGCGGCCGAGCACTCCAACAACCACGAGGGCGAGCCCACCGCCCCAGAACCGTCGATCCGACCAGTCGCGAGGTTCAGGTAGCCCGTCAATCTCTTCGTGAAATGCCTGAGCCGCAGAGAAGGGGTCGGATCGACTTGACTGGACCTGCTCAGGTAGCCAAGCGAAGTGCCCTGCTGTCGGCGTGTGGGAGGCGTTAGGCATCGCAATCATCCAATTCTTCAGAGGGGGCGCCTCGGTCGTCGAGGTCCTGACTCGATCCGAGTCGATCGAGTGACCCCAGACTGACCGGGCTGGGTGGGAGGTGCGGCACGTAAAGACATCAGCTCGACTGAACCCGAACCTGCTCCTCAGATTCAATGCCGCGCGAGCGAATCCATCCGTGCCGCAACACTTCCACTCCGTTCATAGCGTGTTGAGGACAGGTGCAAGCACATTGCACGAACCAATATCACGGGCGGACGCACCGATGGCACTCTTTACTGCGAAATATAGATACGACGACCCCACACTCACAGCGCCAACACCAGGAGCAGCGCTGATCAACGACGTCGGACTCGTCGTGTCAGTGCCCGGTATCGGTCCGAAGACCGGAGGCCGACATGCAGGGATCCCATTGGCAATTGGACCTGTTCACACCAGAATCTTCCGGCCCCATGACCGTATCGAAATGACTCTGCCGAACACCCAATTGCTTTTGTGGACCGCACCATTCGAGACGGCAGCGTTTCGTGCCGGATATCAGGGTGCACTGGCCAAGCGCGAAGGCTGGCACTGGCTGAACTGGACCATCGCGGAACATATCGCGCACGACCTCGAAGTCGAGACAACGGAACGAGCCGGTTCAGCCGACATCACCCCAGTCGTCGCCGACGGATCACCACTGGTGGTGGTTCCCTGCGGCGCCGTAAAGTCCGCCGTCGCATCACCTGCAGGCGAAATGTATCGAAGCGGATACCACCGGCTCGGGCTCAAAGCTGCACGGGCGCTGACCAGCCCAGAGTCGATCAGAATCCTCTCAGCGCTCCACGGTCTTCTCGCCCTCGACAGGATGGTGGAGCCGTACGACTTGCGGATGGGTAGCCCCGGATCGATCACCGCAGAGCTCAGGCAATCGATCAAGGGCTCTTCGATCATCGCAACGTCGTCGTCCTCGGTGGCCGCAGCTACACCCGTATCGCGCAATCCGTTTGGCCGAATGCCCGCACCCCTTTGGCTGGAACTCGAGGTATCGGAGACCAGCAACATCGCCTTGCCCGCATCGCCGAATGCGGTGCGCAGGCACTCACCTAACCCCACGATGACACCAGGAGTGACCATGACAGTGACCGAAATCCCGGAGGCCTTCGCCAAGGCATTCATCGCGTACGCCAACGACAGCAATGGCGACGCAGATGACCTGGACCTCAGCGTCTCCGAAGATCGACGTGAGCTGTACCTATCGAACGACCATCCCGGATTCTGCCCTTACCTGCAGTTGAGCTCCGACGGCGGTGATTCGGCAACTGCCGAAATCCGATCCGCAGTGAGTGTTCGCCGGACCGATGGCGGCTTCGACCGCACCGAACACCTTGACGCCCAGGTCATCGTCCCGCTCTCAGACTTGGAGGAAGCAGCCCGCCTCGCAGTCGAGTGCTGGATCACGACTCTCTGACCCACGGCCAAAGCATCGGCTATATCGCAGGCCTGCGCCGGCCGATCAAGTCGGTGCCATTGAGCGCAGTCCATTCGAGCCTGGCGCACTCGAATGGACTGCACGTAGAAATCAGCGTTGCTGTCCAACGAAAAGGCTTTCCTTGAAACACTTCCCGCAGATCGTCGAATCCACGAGCTCTGATCAGGGAGGCTCAGCTGGACACCAACGTAACCAGCGCTGAAACCGTCGTCGACGACAACATCACTAGGGTCTACCTACGCCAACGAGGACCCACGTATCCAACGATAGAACGATTCGTTGTGATTGCACCTGACCTGGCGCCATCGAAGGAATCCGAGCACTTCGGCGGATGGTGGAAAGCCACCATCTGAACGCCGCCGGTAGCAGTCAGCACCCGAGCTTCACAAACGTACGCATCTAGGTCGCAGAGAACACGGGCCGGTATGCCGCATGACCGGAAGCCATTATGCGATCCTGAGTCCATCGGAGAATGCACTACAAACACGAGGGGACTTTCGTGTCCATAGCCAACACCATTTCCACGAAGGCCGTCGTCGGCGCCATCAAGGTGATCCACGCGCTGCCTGAGAGAGTCGAAGGCGTCACCATCGCCGTCGACGGAGACACCCTGACAATCGCCGGTCGAGATGCCTGGGGATCTTCGGTGACCGTCCTGACCGCGTTACCTCAAGACGAGACCAAGAGTCCTCGCGAACGCATTGCCCCCGTGTGGGTCGTGGACAACCAAATTCGGACCATCGTAGAGACTTCAAGCTCACGTTCGGACCGAAGTGCGCTGACCTACAGCGATGGGTTCCTTAGGTTCGGCAGTCAATTCAAAGTGCGTGCCAACAAACACGACTCGTCAGACGAGAAGTTGCTCAATACTCAACCAACAGCAGCAGTTTCTCCGACGGAACTAAAACAAGCTTTGGCCGTTCTCGCGCCACACGCAGCGACCACAGGATCCAAACCTGCTGTGAATGTCCGTATTGGCACTGCGGCCGACGGCTCCATCTCTGTCGCAGTCGCCGGCGACTACTCCGCAGGGACCGTCACGCTAAACGCAATTGGCGGCACAAGCCGGCGAGCGGCGATCGGGTATACGGGGATCGGAGTACTGGCCGCGTCAGCGAAACTGCTGAAATCGAGCGCAGACCAATGGACCTTGACGGCAGCGGTCACCGACTCCACCTGCCAGACTGAGATTTCTGACGGCACGACGACGGTCATCCACAACGCTCAAACAGCGGGTATGCCCGATTTCGACGATGCACTCGCTGAGCCAGACGGCTTGCGGTGCTGGGATCTCGATATCGCAGACCTATCCGATTTCGACCGATTCCTCTCGGTACTGCCCCGAGTATTCAGTGCAGACGGAGCATTCATCCAGATCCGAAACACCGGACAATCCCACGGCGCGAAACATCCGATCGAGTTGGTCGCCCGATCGGGCAGCAACCTTGCCGTGGCTGGGGATTTGTTGCGCGGACAGAGCATCCCCATCGTCAACACCACCAGCGTGGACGACGTCGAGGTCGACGTCGCACTGCCACAGATGAGGCAGATCGTCACCAGCGCGATGAACGCAGGCGGCGGAACCGTCACGCTGCGCGGATATTCCCCTTACGAGACGATGGGGAAACTGTTCCTCAGGGGAAAGAACGTCACAGCGGTCACGATCAGTAGGATCCCGCAGCCACTCTGAGCAGCGATCGACAGTGCCGCTACGCCGTAACTGTCACTGCTACAACAGAACTACTCGGCTATACGAAAAGCCAACCAGGATCACGGCAGTGAATCGACTGCCCAACCCAGCAAAGGGAGAAGCCCATGTCGCTACCCGTACTCACCCCTGAACAGCGTGCCGAGAGCTTGAAGAAAGCCGCAGAAATGCGCAAGGCACGAGCAGATCTCAAAGCCAAACTGAAAGCTGGCACTGTGAAGGTCGAGGAAGTACTCGAGCGCGCAGACAGTGACGCCGTCGTTGGCAAAATGAGAGTCCTTCACCTGATCGAATCACTCCCCGGCCGCGGCCGCCAAGGCGCGATCAGCCTGATGGGCAGACTCGACATCTCCGAGGCGAAGCGAGTAAAGGGACTCGGACGTGTTCAGCTCGCACGGTTGCGCACCGAGTTGGTCGCATAGCTATTCAACTGATCCGGCTGTGGCGCCCACGACGAACCGACTGGGCGCCACAGCGACGTTCAGGCAACCAATCGAGAAACGCCGCACACACCCCAACTAGCAGGCGATCCTTCCTGTCCGGGATACTGTCAGATGCTATGTCACCGACCCCGCGACAGCCCGAATCACGATTCCGGCCGACACCCTGGAAGAACAAGCCGGCCACTCCCGGCGCGTTCGCAGTGATCGACATTGACGGGGTACTCGCGTCGATGGCGGAGTTCGAGCCGTTACTGAACACGGAGCGATCGCAAGATCGGGACTGGCATACTTTCCACCGGTCCTACAGCCGCGCAAAGGTGATCCGGGCTGGGCGAAAACTGGTCGAGATGTTGCAGTCCGCAGGCCTACAGATCGCATACTCGACGACCCGCCCCGAACAGTTCGCCCGAGCTACTTGGAACTGGTTGCTCAGCCACAAGTTCCCCCCGGGCCCGATCATGTTTCGGCACTTCATCAAAGACGGGTCGCGGCCTCAGGACGAGGTGAAAGTCCGGCAATGGTGGGCGTGGCAGGACGAGCACGGACCCGCGCAACCCATCATCGCCTGGTTCGACGACAGCCAGACCGCCAGCAACATGTTAAGGGCGCATGGCTGTCCGGCATGGCATCCGAAAGAATTCCTGAAGAAAGTTCGATCAGTCGGCGGCACGAAAGACGCCGTTGTCGAGGTACTCAAAGCCGGGCCGATCGACATGGCAACTCTCGACGAACGACTCTCGTCATCGCGCGGCGCCTGGCAGCAATCCGAAGACGCCTGGCAAGCGAAGCAGAAGGCCTGGTTCAAACGGCATCAACAAGCGCTACGCGATCGGAACCGATAGAACTGATTTGGCCAGTGCCACGCCCTGAACCAGCTCTTCTACGCTGAGGTGGCAACACCGAATCTGACAAGGGTAGGAGCGTGGAGTGGACCTGCAGAATCCGCGTACGCCCCGATTCTCCACGGAGTTCTTGAATGAACTGCGTTCCCGCACAAGCCTTGAACTGGTGGCCGCGGACTATCTGGACCTCAAACCTGCAGGCGTAGGCCGTGTGAAAGCGCTGTGCCCCGTCCATTCCGAGCGGACACCGTCGTTCACGATCAACATCGACTGGGGCCGATTCCACTGCTTCGGATGCGGCGCGAGCGGCGACGCCATCGACTTTCTGATGCAAGTCGACGGACTCCGCTTCGTAGAGTCGGTTTCAGAGCTGGCCAATCGTGCCGGGTTGGCAGTGCCTCAAGGTTCAGATTCCCTCGCAGACAACGATCTTCGCGCCCGAAATGAACTTCGCAGCGTCCTTGAAAAAGCGCAACAGCTCACCAGCGAATGGCTTCTCACACTCCCCGAAGGCCGAGCAGCCCGCGACTTCCTTCGAGCGAGAGGCTTCACCAGCGAGCACGCGCAGGAATGGGGTCTCGGGTACAACCCTGTCGGCGGCAATGCTCTCAGCGCTGCGCTCACCGCTGCCGGACACCCGCTCGAGATCCAACGAGATGCCGGGATCACCAAGGAAGGGGAACGTGGGCACTACGACGCGTTCCGCGGCCGATTGATGTGGCCGATCCACGACCCGCAAGGGCGCATAGTCGGATTCACCGGACGCGACCTCACCGGAACGGCGCCAGCGAAGTACCTCAACACCAGCGGCACCGACCTGTTCCATAAAGGTGATCTGCTGTTCGGCTACGACAAGGCTCGTCGTTCAATGCTCCAACGTCGTCAGGTATTCGTCGTAGAAGGTCAGACGGACGTGATGGCAATGGTCGCCTCCGGATTGGACAACACCGTCGCAGCATCCGGAAGCGCCTTCAGCAGAACCCAAGCCGAGCTGCTGGCGTCCCGCGTCGGCGACGGCGGTGAAATCATCGTGGGATTCGACAACGACACAGCTGGACGAAAAGCCGCTTGGGCACTGTTCCAAGCATGCCAGGGCTTCACGACCAACATCACCGTGCTCGATTTCACTGCCTATGGCGACAAATCAGATCCGTGCGACGTGAGAACCGTCGGAGGCGCTGATGCACTGGTGGCAGCGACCGACAAACGGCGTCCCGCACTGCGCGCCTTGCTAACCGGCGACATAGGCAACTTCGATCTCACCACTCCGGAAGGAAAGGTGAACGCCACCGAACAAGTGCGGCGCAGGCTTTCAGCTGTGCAGTCCGCTGTGCTCCGCAGGGAGTACCAACAGTGGGCGGCAACTGAGATCGGCGTCGATACCGGTGACGTGTCTCCGACACAGTCAGGTGCAAGTCAGTCCCCGGCGACAGACGCAGCGCCGCTAGATCAGCCGTTAACTGATGCAGACTGCAGTTTGGCGGCGTACTTCATCGCCTATCCGCAGACAGCCGAAACTGTATTAGCGCAACTCAAGACCGATCTCTATCAGCTGTTCTCACGCCCAGTCGCAGAGATTGTCGAGATGTCCACGGTGATGTACCCCGCCGGCAGGCCAGTATCCGGAGACGCCGCCGAGTTGTGGTCGCAGGTCATGACCGAGGCGGTCGAGCATAAACACCACAGGCTGCTGTGGCTGATCGCATTCACCGAGGTGATGGACGCTGCCAGCGCTGTCGACACTGCATCGCGGGTGCAGAGACGGACCTTGCTGCACGCACAGACTCAGCTGCAGCAGCGATTGACGGCCGGCGGTGACGATGAGGCTGAGATCCTGCAGGAACTGATGCGAGTGAACCAGCTCTTGCGTCGTCGCGTCTGACTCGACTTTGGGTGCTGGATCCGTGCCGCGCAACGCGGCAGTGGTTGTTAAACCTCTTCTATCGGACCCACACACCTAGATACCGGCCTGCGACGTGAGTAGGCGAGGGAGGCCCACAACCATGACCAACAACGCATTTGCCCGGCCAGCCAGTAAGTTCGGGCGACCCCGCTCAGGCCCGGTGCCAGTCGCTCAGCCCCGAGCGGCCACGGTACCGACAGATACGAAGGACGATACGGACATACCGCCTCAGGACGCATCTCGCGCGGTTGAAGAGACGTCGGACTCCGAGACCTCGGCTGAGCCGGAAACGTCAGCCTCTGTGGACTCTGAGGCGAAAGTGGATCCCTCGGTGGACGCAGCCACGCCTGAGCCCGGCACTACGCCGGAGTCGGGGGGTTGTGGGGCGGTGAAGCACGATCCCCTTCCATCGCCAGTCTCCACACCTGAGCCGAGTCCCACGTCAGAGCCGGGTACACCTGAACCGGGGAAGCGAGATCCCGCACCCACGCCAGAGGACTCACAGCAGGTGAAGTCAGGAACCAAAAGAACTACGCGAACCAACAATCGACCGCGCAAAGACGTAGCCCCTCCAAACGCGATCCCATTGGTGGTGATCTCCGAAGACACGGCCGCCACATCTGACGAAGTCCACATCCTCGACCTCGACAAGACGACCGACCTCGACGACGTCGATCTCCTCGAAATCGTGAGAGGACTGCGACCCGTCGCCGATAGCGAACTCAAGACCAAGACCGTCAGAACCCTCATGGCCATGATCGAGCAGAAGGCACTTGCAGACGGTTAGGCACGCTCAACGAAACGACTGTGGCCCACCCTCTTTGCCAGAGAGTGGGCCACAGTCGTCGTAAAAGCTACGCAGTGACAGAGATTCGCTTGAACCAATCATCTACCCACTGGTACGGATCCTGATTGCCGGCAATCTGAATGGTGTCGAAAGCTACGTGAAGGCTGTTGCCCGAGTGCACGGCCGGATTGGTTGCCAACTGCAGCAAACCTTGGTTGTCCTGAGCCAACGCCTCGAGAACCCGGGGGATCGCTATCGGCAACTTGTCGAATTGAAGGGGACTGGTCATACCGGCTTCCGCGAAGGCCTGCGAGATCCTGTCCACGACCTTGTCCAACCCGAGGTTCTTCATCGCGGTGTCCCCTGCATTAGGGAGCTGAGCGAGAATCGCTGGAATATCCGCGATTTGAGCGAAAACCTCAGGTAGCGCGTTCGGCAGAGCCGATACACCCTTCGCCAACAACGCCGCGCCAGCGGGATTGCCCATACTTGTCATGGCTGAACCCGCAATCATTTCAACCATCGACTGCAGCGTCTCCGCGGACAACTTCGACCGTGGCATACCCGTGATGTCGGCAACGGTGTTGACCGCCTGCAGCGAGAGCAAGCCCACCATACGATTCGCGCCATCGACAGTCGCGAGCTCACCTAGATTGCCGGAAACGTTCTTCCCCACCTGGACAAGCTGACGTGCCAGCTCTGAGTTTTCAGGGAGTGAGCACACAACGTCTCCGGGAACGCAGATTTCTGCGACGACCCCGGACAAAGCACCGAAGTCTGAATCGCGTTGCCCTGACAAGCCGCCACCCGATACCGCTCCCATGGTCACTGGTGCGACATCAACTTTACGGTTCTCGTTGACGTTGACCGCAATTCGGGCTTCTGGCTTTACTCCGTCCCCCGCCAACGACTTGGCGAAGTTGCTTGCGAGCCCACCATCTGCCGTGTTGTTCGTCTCGCTACCGGCCGCCGCAGTCTTACTCGAGGAAGGTGCAGCTTTGGACGTCGTGGGTGCCTTTGGCGATGTCGACGGCTTCGCCGCCGGCGCATTGTTGATTCCGTCGCGATTAGTTCCGTCGTCGAGGGGCTGCATCAGCGGATCATCGGTGACCGACGGGGCGCGAGTTGAAGCAGCGCCGGGGGACTCAGCGGATGAACTCTTACTGCTCGACGTCGTGGTCGGGCTGTGAGAGGTGGTCGTGGATCCGGACTGACCGGCAGCTGGACGCTTGGTCGTCGTCTCTGCCGAGTTGGTGCTGCTACCTGCAACAGAGGCGGTTTCCTCCGGGGCGGTCGTCGTTGCGACAGCCTGACTATCCGAGTCGGGGACGGCAGCGTGGGTAGTCGTGGTTGTCGTTGACTTCTGCGTCGACGACGTGGGTGCAGTTGCATCAGCAACAGCACGTCCAGTGTCGCTGACCTGTGTCGCGACTTGGTTTACCAGCGACCGGAATCCGTCGGTGAGCTGCAACTGCATCTGCGCGAAGGACGGAGATTCGACGATCTCTTTGATCTTCTCCTGAAGACTCGTGGGCAACGCCGGTTGGGTCTGAGTCGTGTCCGCCAAAACATTCGAGGTTTCTGGACGCTTCGGATCTGAGAACAATCCGACAGCGACCACACTGTCCGGGTTGATGCTCGTGCGCCGCTGTCCAATTGCCGTGGCCACGTCGCCACCGATTTCGGCACCCTGTGAGAATCCCAGCAAGATCTGCTGTGCCTCTGGGCAGCGATTCGCCACATCCTCCATCGTTGCCAACGTCGCTTGAACGCCAGTCGAGACGCTCCGGAGGTAACTGGTGCCGTTGACCGAGGCATCAGAGGCGTACGGGATGAATGTCGCTGACACCTGGTTTCCCAGAGCAGCTGTCAAAGGTTCCACCACCTGAGCGAGAAGGCCGACAGGAGCATTCGGATCAGCGGTAGGACCCGTCTCGAATGTGCCAGGCACAGCTGTGATCACGGTAGCTGCACACCGCGGTGCGGTGGAACCGGTCAGCATTCCGTCAGTTCCCTTGGAACCAGGGATGATTGCGCCCGGCGGTAGTGCTCCGGCGATCAGATTCACACCCTCCCTGACGGGCGCTGTGACGGCTTTGTCCGTGATCGCATCTCCCGTCACGTTTGGCGTCGACGCGGTAGCCTGTCCGTTCCCGCTCGCTGCGGCTGCGGTGTTGGCTGCAGCGGTGGCCGCTGCCGTCCAGTCGACGGTTCCAGCTAGGTCTCCCAGGTCAGGAATCGCCGAAGTTATAGCGGCGACCGTCGTGGTGGTTGGATCCGCCGAAGCGGACGCCGTTGCCGTGACACCGATTGTCACCAGCGACAAGGCGGTGCCGGCCGAGACCAGGCCCAGTATTCGTCTGCTTCGCTTCATCAGTTCCCCTTGTTGTGGCGGGCCAGCCGACTTGAATCAGGAGTTGATTATTCGATAGCTGTCCCATGCTGCTTCTCCGATACATGCAGGGTAACAGAGCGGTCACTGGTCTTCGTGGTTCCTCCGCAGCGCATCAGCGCACGTCAGAGTTCATTTCGGGATGGCGTCCGATGCTGCCGCTCTGCGTAGTTGAGCCTCATACGCTGGCTGTGCACGATCATCTTGAGTGAGGAGGCCTATGCAATTCGACACGGTGCTCGATACAGCCAGCCAACTACTGGCAGCGATCGACCCACAACAGCAGCACAGTGATTTGCTATCGCACCTACAACGAACGCAGGCCATTCGCATTGCACCCACGCGTGGACCTGCGAACGAACCCGATCTTGTGTGCGTAGACGGAGGTGTAGCGCACGAGCAAACTGATGCCCTGACGTGGATCGCCGCCGTTGGAGTCAGCAGTGATCTCCGTTCGAGTGTCCCCGCGACGATGGTCATGCCAGTTTCGTCGGAAACCGATCGGGCGCGGTCGATGTTGATGGCATTGTGTGAGCTCGCCGCAGCCCTTGACACCGCCGATCGAAGTCACGTCGTTTGGATGGACGGGTCGCTGGCCACCCCACTGATTTCGATCGCCACAGGGCTCTTGACCTCCGATCCGACGACTGCGGAGTTGGTCTGTGCAACATTGGCCGACTGCAACACCGACACCCTGATAGGTGACTACGTCCACTACGGACTGCAAGGACGTCTGCGAGCGCTTCCTAAGCAAGACACAGCATCTGGCTATTGCAAGTTGTGGGCGGCGCAACTCGGTGAGGGCAGTGGGGCTTGGTTGAACATGCAGCGCGACCGCATCGCGGCCACCTCAGTATTGCAATCGGGGGAGTACCTACGACCTCGCCGAGCCGATGAAGCACTGCGAGTGACAGCGAAGGCGACGGCCGATGCCCCGAAACCGGTGCGAGAGTGGGCACACGTAATCGATGAATTACTAGGTCACTGGCGTGAAGAGCTACCCGTCTTCGTTACTTACGTTCTTCCCCGAGGAATGCCATTGCGAGCCGTAAAGATCGAGTACACGCTCTCGGCCGACGTCGACGATGCCGACATTGACGATGTCGCGGACTCCGTGGCGGCCGACTTGTGCGCCAAAGTCAGTGAGACGATCATCGGAACCCGAGTGATCGAGCCGTTCCCTCAACACCAGGCCGACACCTTCGCCAAACGAGAAGTGACATCATTGATTACACAATTGATGGGCGCAGCATCGAGAACATTCAGTGAGACGCATCCTGCCGGGATCCGGCACTACCGGACCTGACAATTCTCCTGTCAGGCCGGCACGATCTGGGTGATCATCCATCCGCCCGGACCGGGGGCCACAGAAATCAGCATCGGGTCGACCTGCTCAATTCGCATCGAGTTCGAAGGCTTCAACGCGACGGACACCCGATATTTGTCCGGTGAATCAGTAGGCTCAATTGTGGTGCAGTGCAAGGTATCAGAGGCAATCTTGTCGATGTAGGGCTGAATGCCTGCCGGATCCATCTGCAAGGAAGGGTCGTAAGTAGATGCCACCTTCGTCCCATCGCGATCCACGTAATAGTGGTATTCGAATGCGGCGATCGTGCCTGGTCCGGTTGCTCTGTCGCCGACGCTATTAGTCACCGCAACGATGTCCCCCGGGCTCGGATCGGTGCAGAAGGGCGGTGTGACAGCGGTGGGTGGGGGCGTCGTGGACGGTGCTGGAGGGATGGTGGCAACCTCGCTGCTCGTCTCGGGGAAGGCCTCCGCCAAGGGAGTGCTGTCTTGCGGAAAAGCATTTGTGAGAGCGAAAGTTCCAGCGCCCACAACAGCGAGCGCGGCAACAACCAGAGATCCCACAATTACTGCAGTCTTGCGGTCGCGGAGCTTGGACGGCAGCGTGCCCTGGCGGATACCGGCGGATACCGGCGGATCGACACGGGGCTTGCGTGGAGCTCGCTGGTACAAGGATTTGTTCGGCGGGGGAACATATGGCCCTGATGATTCGGACTCGGCGGTGTTGGAGTCGAAAAGCTCAGCGTGAGTGGGTGCGGTGAATGTCACTGGCTCCGTGTGCGGAGAGGGGAGCGGACCGGACGTACTGTCGTCGACGTCGCTGCCGAGCTGCGGATCGAGATAGTCGTCGTCTGTTGATCCCCGAGTGTCCCAGTCGTTCATGCAGATTACCTACCGATACCGATCGGGCCGGGGAGGGTGCTGGGCCTCAGCGCCCTCCCCGGCAGGATGTGATGAAATCGTGGTTCGACTACGGAGCGATGACCTGATCAATGCCCTGCTGAGCAGCGCCGACCGCAGTATTGATGCGGTCAGTGAATGGCGTCAGCATTGCGTTGATCGGCGCAACAGCCTCGGCATGCGCCGTAGCCGCCTGGTCGATCACGTCCAGCGCAGGCTGTCCCGCGACGTTGACGACTGTCTGCCGGAACTGCTCGTTGGCGTGCTCGAAATTCGCCGGAGCATCGGCAATTGCCTGAACGACGCCCGCACCGGCCGGGGTGCTCGCAAGGCCTTGAGCCGAGTTCGACACGTCCTTCGTGATCTGGACAGGGTCCGGATCCGGCAGCTGAGGAAGCTCGGTAAGGACGAGTTCGTCATCGGTGGCCTCGCCACCACCGATGAGCCCGCCAGTGATCGCCCCACCGACGCCGCCGACTACGAGGCCGATTGCACCGCCCAATGCAGCACCACCTGCAGCGCCCGCTGTGTAGCCCACTGTGGCACCCGGAACGGCCGCGATACCGGGGGCGAATGGCAGAATTGCCTGTGTAACAGCGGCGCCGAAGGGAACACCCACCGGGCCGCCGAGAGCGCCTCCTGCGATTGCGAACGGCACTGCAGTGACGACGGCGCCGACCGCTGCTCCGGAGACCATCGACGCGGCAACTCGATCAGAGCGGTTGTCGTCGACACCAACGGAACGCCAGAACCCGGACGCATCCGATTCCCAACCCGCGAGTGTGTAGTTCGTCGTGTCGAGGACCTGATCGGTCATCCAATTCGGTTTCTTCGCAATGCGGTCACCGGCGCGGAGCAGTTGCTCACCCTTTTCGTCGACAGGGGCTTCGATTGGTGCGACTGTGGGAACTGCGGTCGGCGGCCGGAACGTTTGCTGCTGCAACGGGGGTGAGTAGTCCGCATCAGGACTGGTCGTCGGGATCGGGCGTGACGGTGCCTGCTGTGCCTGCTGTGACGGCGGAACCCAATAGGTGCGCTCTTCCGGTGGTGTCGGTGCCGGATTTGGTTTCGGCGTCGAAACACCGGCCTGTCCACCACCGTTGTTCTGCGTCTGGGTTCCCTGCTCGCCGCCGGCACCGGGAGTGGTCACGCCACCCTGGGGGGCCGCGTAAGCCACCCCGGTGGGGAGAGCTGCGAGAGCAAGCACGCTCACTGTCGCGGCCGTGGCGATCGTGCGTTGGCGGTTAGTGACCCGCCGGTGGTTTCCCTTTGATTTGCCCATTCGCTTCGTCGGGCGCAGTAGCGCCCTGCTCCTTTCTGCTGCGTAGCAGGACATTGGTGCAGTCCAACTACGTTCACGCATGGGCCTGAGCCCCTACGGGATGTGTGAGTTTCTCCGACGATGGAAATCGTAAACTGGGCGGTTCCGGTGCTCCTCCCCTTGACGCGGACACACCTGCTGAGTGCAGGGTCAAACACCACTCCACACCTCAATAACCTGTTGTTTTCTCACTTTCCGGCAACAGCGCCAGTGGCTTTCGGCGGCCCCGCCTACACAGAAGACAGGTGCCGCACAGGGCAATCGCCGCAGATACCGTCGCTCTCACCGCACCAACGAACCGAAATGAGGAACTGTGGACATTGGTGGCCTTGCCGTTATCGGCTCACCCTCAACATGCGATTCGGCGGTCCTCAATCTGAGCAGTCGCTCCTACCACCTCGCGCTACTCGGATCGATGCTTGCCTTCACGATCGTCTTCGACAACGGCTCCGAGGAGTTGGCGCTTGGGACGGTCACGAAAGTCGAAACGATCAATCCTGTGCACACCGCCAACGCACGAGAAGCTATGCACGTAGCGACGAACGGCGCCATCGAACACCAGTCAGGTGACAGCGGAGACACCCGCGCTGTCACCATCAAGGTCGAAGCGGTCTTCCGGAACTGGGATGGAAAGTGGCGGAAACACGCTGCGGTGTTGTCAAATTCGCCGGCGACAGGCACTCCAGTCGCGCTCTTGGACCAACAGACCGCAGACGAACTGATGGCAGATACCGATCAGCCGGCATACATCGGGACTCTGCGCGGCTCTTCCGTCCGAATCCCGTTCACATTGCCGGACTTCTCCGGTCCCCGCGGATCTCGGCATCTGGCCGTTCTCGGTGCAACAGGATCCGGAAAGTCCGTCTGCTTCGAATACGTGCTCGCATCACAACTTCGCTGGCCAGGGATGGGACAGATCATCCTGGACCCGCAGGGGCAGTGGGCAACAGAACACGGACTGCCGTTTTCGCTGCAAGGCCTCGCAACAGCCTGCGGCCGCTCCGTTTTCGTGGCCCGATTGTCTCAATCGTTGCGACTCCGAAAGGACGCGCCACTCTTCTTACGGCTCCTCGAGGAATCGAAATGGTTTCGGAACCTTGCCTTCGGTGCAGGTGCAGACGAGAACGTCGCTCAAGCCCGCGACATGCTGCACGCGGCACTGCAGGACAAGAAAGCGCTCAAAGCAGCTTGCGGGACTGATGATTGGACCGAATCGGCACCAGAGGCGGTAATGACATACCTCCTCGACAGCCTCCACGGGATTCTTCCCGCCGGCACAATCTACGCGGGAACCGAGCAACAGAATCGCGTGGCGCGCACCATCTATCGACCCACTTCCGACTCCGAGGGCGAACCGATCGCCGAACACATCCTCGATCGACTTCCGCCCGGAGCGCTCGACCCCTCTGGGCATCAAAAGTTTCAGCAACTGCTGGCTGTATTTTCCGCCCTGCACTCTCTGTGGTCGCCGTACTCCCCCACCGGTGCCATGAAGATCGCGGCCGGCGCGGATCCAGAATCGCTCGGGGCCACGGATCGTCGGCGTGACGCCTGGGGATTGATGAGGCAGGTCATGGCCCCGAAAGCAGGACAACCTGCGCCCTGGCTGGTGCTTGACCTTTCCGCCGACCTGTCACAACTGAACCTCGACGGCAACGATGCCGATACAACGGGCGACGTAATGGCGGCGACTCGGCTGTTGGACTCCGCGGAGGTGAAAGCCCGCATCATGTCGCAATTGCTCAACACGCTCAAACTGGCAGGCCAACAGCAGTTCACGGCTGGCGGAAGCTTGAACGTGCAGGTCGTCGTCGACGAAGCATGGCAATACGCGGGACCTGCCGATAGCACGCAACCAGACGCATTGGTGTCGCTCTCGAACCAGTTCGCAGGCGACTGCCGTGATGTGCGAAAGTTCGGCATCGGATTCGCATTCATCCTGCAATCCGCGACAGGCCTACGCGACGACATTTGGCGCCAACTCGCGGTGCTCTTAGTTGGATACGGACTTCACGACCAATCCGACATCAAACGCATGGCCGGCAGGGTCTCCGACTCCCACCTGGCGCTGTACCGGGCCGCACCACCGCCAGAGGCGACAGGTCGCTACACCTGGATGTGCGTGGGTGGCGCAGTGACAGGTCTGTCGTTCGGCGCGAACCCAGTGTTCTTGGAAAGTGTCACCGACCCGATGGCGTGGCTGAACTGGAATGACGCGTGGATAACCAGGATTCGGCGCGAGTTCTCCCAGCATCTCCCCGCTGGGGATACGGGCGGCAGACTCACCCACTTGCCGTCGAGACCAGGGTACGACGATCCAGCGATGGAGGTGCACGCTCGGCGCCGAGCAGTTGTGGATGGTCGCGCCAGCGCAACCGGTGTCGCCTCAGTGGCAGATGCGCTCGCAGGACGGCCTCAACGCCGTGACCGGAATTCTCTTGCCCACAACACCACAAGTACATGGACGAACCGCCTAGATGACGACCCCCCGCCGTTCTGATTGTCTCGGGCACCACGATCACCGGAACCGGGCTTTCTACACTGACCGCACACGTTGTTCCGCCTCACATTAAGGAGATGCGCTGTGGCGCAAATAAGGACGCAGACACTGCTGGTGCTCGACGACAGCGAGAAGGAGGTGTTCAAGGATGCGAGTACGGGCAAACTGCTGCAGAACGCAGTCAAACCGCTCCAGGAGTCGCTGAAAGAGCACGCGAAGTCGCTAGCCGCGATGAGCAAGGGATCACCGAACGAGGATGATCTCAAGGCTGCTGACGCCGCGGTCACCGAATTGAAGGGGCTGCTGACGAGTCTCCCTCAGAGCGAGGCCCGCAAGGAGGCGGACGAGCAGCTCGATAGCGCTCAGGCGATCATCGACGAGGCGCGCGGAATTCTCCCGTCTTGACCTTTGATCGACGAAAAGCGGTCCACGCCAATGGCGTGGACCGCTTTTCGGTTCTAAATCAGGCAGACATGCGGTGACTGCCAGTAGAGTTCATTGCGGCCTGCGCATCCCTGATCCGCTGCTTGCGTGCCGCTGTGTCGCGCTCGCGGGCTGCGAAAAGATCGCGATGGCGAGCGGCCTGCGGGCCAGGGGTGTAGTCCTGCACTTCACCGCCGTACGCGCACAACAGATCTGCAGCCCGATCCCATCCGCAACCGAGGATCGTAGCCAACGTATTCGGAACCATCTGCTGTTTGACCGCGCGACGAACGATCTCGCGCTCCTCACCGTAAGTGATCACAGCTCGGCCGTCAGCCGAAACCTTTGGCTTCCGGTCGAGAAGGGACTGCGTGACGAACCGCTTAGGAAGCTCTTTGAGTGCTGCCTCGGACTTGTAGCGATGCAGTACATCACTGACGAGATGTTCGTCGATGGTAGGTACCGGATCGAGATCCGCTGGAATCCAACTGATGTCGGGAATATTTCGGTACAGCTTGGTTCCAGCGAGGACATCGAGGGTGTGGTGTTCGAGTTCAGCGTTGCTTCCTGGATCATGGATGTGCATGTCGGGCAAGCCTCGCGAGTTCCATGCGGTGGCAGCGACCACGGTGTTCGTCGGTTGCCTACCCAACTTCACCTCCTCAAGGACCTCGCGTCGGCACTGCTGCAGAAGCGGGCATTCGTGGCAGGCCGCGATCGCTGACTTCGCCACTCGGATACGGGCTTTGACAAACCGACGTTCTGCAGCCAATTCCGCGAAGGTGGCGGCGGGGACCCGTTCCTCGGTGCTTGCAGCGAGACTCGGGGGATCTGGAAGCATGAAGGAATCCGGATCATCTTGGCACAGGAGAGTTTTCGACACACGAGTCGCTGCCTGTCTCCACGCGTCCTGCGTAGCCCTGTTGGTAGCAGGAGAAGCGATGGGTCGACCAGTGCGACGGCGATGAGCGACCTGCAATGCGTGCCGAGCACGCAGACGCTCAAGCTCGCTGGCGACGTTCCGCTGAGAGGAAGGGGCGGAAGATCCCGCGTTGACGCCGGCCGGCCGGATCTGGCCTGGCGTAGAGGTAGGCAAAACTGTGGATGACATGGTCCCTCCAAATGGTGCCCGAAACGAGTTCAAGCGTGTACAACATCTCCGATAAGGAAAAAATAGCACGTCCGGCGGGTGTGTTGCGGTATCAAGCCCGAGATTTCACCACGAGATGTGGGCTACGAAACAGGCATACCAGCGGCCAGAACTGATCCCCGATAGCCCAATCCCATCAACAGCAGCCGCAGAATGCCAGAAATACGCGCCCCGAACTGGTCGAGCACGACGGGGCAGACGATCGGGCCCTCTGCCCCAACCGATTCATAAATCGAGACGCGAACGTCACCGGTAGATAGAACCAGTCTGGGCGTAACTACCCGGCCCCACCGAGACGCACCAATGGGTGACAACGCTGTCCGGCGACAACGATGACCAGCGAAATCCTGCCCCGAACTGCGCAGACGGACCGTGAGCCACCGCCGGGTTGCTCCCTCGACGAGCGTGCCGCACACATACAACCCCACCGCGAGACTGTGCGCATGACCAACGACGTGATTCTGAAAGCTGGATTCTTCGGGTGCGCACATGCCGGATACGGGATGCGTGGAATGGCCCGAAAACATCCCGCCGGCCCGAACATCCGCGAAGTTGACGGATACGTCACCTACGAACTGGTACAGCGCGACATGATCAGCAAAGGGGTGGACTGCCAGATCAACGGGGGCGACGGATTCCATGTGCACCACCCATCGGTGCGGGCAGTGAACGAGGAACGCCGCGTCGACGCCCTGCGAATCGCTGCAGGTATCCCCGCTGTCGTCAACACCGGCAACCATGACGCCGGCGCCGGGACTTCGGTCTCGGCAGCCGCGTTGCTGCACCAACCCGACCTGGGTCGTTTGGCGGTTTTTCCCGATCCGGGACGAGCAGTAGACGACCTGATCGGCCCGCAGCCCGGCTACTACGAAGTGCACCAACCGATCCCCGATGTGCCGTTCTACTTGCATGTTGTCTCACACAACGGACTGGATCCGCGACTACCAGAACGCGGCATCATCGTCGACCCACAACCGATCGAAGGTGGGGTAAACATCCTTGTGTCGCACGGTATTTTCTCTGCGGATGGGCGATTGTTCGGTGCAGATGACCGCCACGGCGCCGAGCGAGTGATCCCGGAGGAATGGGTCAACCGAGGCTGGGATCAGAGCATCCTGTCGGACTACCACACCCCGGGTCCGATCCCCGGTTTCGGACCGGATGACGGACGCGAACGCGGGCAAGTCTGGATGACGGGTTCGCTCATCGGACGAGGATTCTCTGACGAGATATGCGCGCGAGGTTGGCTGTTGCTCGAACTGACCACCGACGGCAGGGTCACCGTCACCCCTCAGTACGTGTGGCGTCGTCCCCAGATCGATTTCGACACGATAGACGCACGTGGAAAGACGATCGAACAGATCAACACGATCATTCGAGAACGCCTCGCCGAAAGCGACTGGTGGGATGATGAATCCGCCGAGATCAGTGGCGACGGAGGATACATTCTCCGGCAGAAGATTTCGTACACAACCTGCGGGCAGCGACATGGCCTGCGTGCACTGGCAGGGGAGTGGGCGGCAGCCGCCGGCCGCGCCGCCTACTGGGCGTTCGCGTGGGAACACCCGCTACCCGGTGACGGTGGTCTACGCCTGGCAACCGAACCAGAAACCCGAACTGGCAGCGACCACCGGCGCCGAACAGTTGATCTAGCCCAAGCCTTTACCGACCGCACCGACGAAGGCAGGCTCGGCGCGATGCTCAGGGCAATGGCCGAAGACATCCGAACCCCCGTCATCGCCCATGCGCATCGTGCACTGGCCGAGCTGGCCCCTGCCGAAGAATCAGCCTGACAAGAGTCAACCAACCCCGATCACGAGGCGTGCCGCACGCCTGACCGCCCACTTTTAGGTTCGGTCTATCAAATTCGCTCCACCCGCACGCGGACAAGACGAGGACGTAGACCATGCAGATCACCAGCGGACATATCTATAACTACCGATCGATTAAAGACTTGCAGATCGACTTCGATACCAACGGAATTCACGCACTGATTGGCCCTCCTGGCTCCGGAAAGTCGTCCTTCCTCGGAGCCCTCGGATTCGCACTGTACGGAGACCCCGGTCCGGGTATCGACCTGATCGACCTCCGGCATGACAAAGCCGACGACAAGGAATTGGCCGGAGCAGACGTGACCTGGCGCCACGGACAGGACACCTACCGAACCGTGCGAGAGATGCGCAGAGGTAATCGTGGCGGCAAGCCAGTGGAGAAGACCAGTGCCCGCATGTGGCGCAACGGTGTCGAGATCGAAGGCATGAGTCCGACATTGATGACGAGTGAGGTCACCAAGATTCTGGGTATGTCAGGCCGTGCATTTCGCGGCGCGAACATGATCGCGCAAGGCGAGGTCGACGCCCTGGCCACGGCCACGCCCACCGAAGTAACCGCACTCGTCGAAGAACACACCGGTGTATCGCAGGTAACCAAACTCCGTGAACAGGCACGCAAGTCCGCGAACGACAAACAGGCGGTCGCCGACGGCACGGTGGGATCGCCGGAGGCAGTGACCACTGCCGAGGAGCTTGAGATGGAGGCCGGCAAGGTGTTCGGTGAGGCCGAAGCTGCTCATGGTGCAGCGGACGCGAAGGCAAAGCGGGCGCGCAGAGACTGGGAAGAATGCAACGCAAGGGCACACGAGTTGCGAACCGCGGAGCGAAGCGCACAACAGTCTCGTGACGCCGTAGTCGCAGCCAAAGCACTCGCGGACAACGCTCGAGATCGATGGGAACGACTACACGTAACTGTCACGGATCGAAACCTCACTGGCGTAGATCCGGATCAGCTGCAGCACAGGATCACCGGGCTACAGACTTCGTTGCGCAGGATCACGGAAGCAGGCGCGAGTCTTGCTGGCGCAGCAGAGGCAGTTGCTGTAGCCATCACTGACACTGCACGGGCACAGAAGGCAGCTGACAGTTTCGATGTCGTCGCCGCCCAATCACGACTGGAACGGGCAGATACTGAACTAGCTGCAGTTGTCGATTCGATACGCACTGCAAATGGAGACGAGGCCGCCGCCCGCAAGGATGCGGTAACGCTCACGAAGTCGCTGCACACGTTGCGCCAGTCGATTGGCCAAGCCCATTGCCCGACGTGCCGTCAATCGATCAACGATCTCGATGCGCTCATCACCGACTTGGAGGCGAAACTAACCGCCGCGCAGTCGGCCGAAGCGAAAGCGGTGGAACAGGCTGCTGCACTAGCCGGAAAGCGAAGGGAGATCGACGCTCAGGTTGCCTCAGCACGACAAGAACTCACCGGCGCTGAACAAGCCGAACACCATGCCGAACAGGTTCGAGAACGCGGCGAAGCAGCTTTCCAGAACGAAACCGAGAAGCTCGATGCACTGGTAGAACTGCTTGCCAGCCTGGACAACGACATAGCCCCGGAACTGACGGACCGCACGAACGTCCAATCCTGCCTACAGGCCGCACGGGTCGTCCACGGCACCGTAGACAGCCGATCGACAGAGCTACGGGCAGAACACCGGCTGCTCATCGACGAGCACAAAGCAGCCCACGATCTTCAGGCAGCGAACGGCGCAGTCGACAACGCAGAATCCGCAATTGTCGACGCCCCGGATCCACAGATCGTTCACGCGGCCGAAACGGCAGCCAGCGATGCACGGACCCGGCTCGACGAAGCAGAGAGGACCGTGAGCGAGGCATGGGCAGTGCTCTCGAGCGCGCGCACCGGACTTGCGCAGGTGGCGAACGAAGCAGATATCGCCCGCGATCAGTGGGCACGCAAGTGCGAAGCGCTACGGGTCGCCGAAGTCGCACGCGGAGTTGCGGATGCTCTCACCGCTCTGCGGTCAGACTTGCTCGCCGAATGCACCCAACAGATTTCGGAAGCCGCGACAGAACTGCTGCAACGTTTCGGTGGAGAACACGTCGCCTTCCACCTCGGTACAGATTTTGTTCCCTGCGTGGAACTTGCCGATGGCCGACTCCGCAAGACGAAACTGCTCTCCGGAGGCGAAAAAGCGCGGGCCGGGCTTGCCTTCCGATTGGGAATCTCGATGCAGGTCACAGACGGCGGGTTGCCCGATCAGATATTCGGCGACGAGATCACCCAGTATCTCGATGACGAAGGTCGTCGGGCGATCGTAGAAACCATAAGCGATCTGTTCGCAGCGCCAATCCTGATCTCGCACACCGACGAGGTTCTCGACTATGCGACAACGGTGCACCAGCTGAATCGCAATCCATTGGGCGTTACGGAACTTCTCCCGCTCGCCAGCTAGCCACGATGCTGCGGCGGAGTGATCGTCCTCCGCCGCAGCATCGGAATGCGGATTCGATCGCAGGTTCCGCGCGGGAGAAGGTCGCAGATGTTCGCGAATCGTGGCCTCGATAGGCTTGCCCGGCGCGGATCTGCACATGACGATCGAGACGCTCAAGATCCGTTGGGGGAGGCAAGTGAAATGGCAACTGTTAGAACGAAGCGTGCTGCTGCTCTTGGTTTGATCGGATTGGGAGCTGGTTTCACTACCGTGGCCGTGCTGATTCCGACCTATGCTGCACCGAAACTCGTGAAAACGCCGCTGTCGATCGATGCGCCCACCGTGGCCACAGACAACAACGCGACCCTGTTGGATATGGGCGCGATCGACACCGGGAAAGTGGTGATCAACTCCGGCGTGGCTGTGACAGTCCAGCAATACGTCACGGGCGAGGAACCTTCGAATTCCGACATCGTGACGATCCAGTCGACACAGAAAGTAACTCGTGACGACCGCGAAGGCGACGCTGCTGTTGTCAGCGCAAACGTCTATCGCGTCACTGTGGACAGGGCAACAGCAATGCCGGTCCAGGATCCGCCGGCGACCATCCAGAGATACGCAGACAAACCGGGAGAGGAAGTCGTCGCGGAAGGCGTCAACTTCAAGTTCCCCTTCCACCTGCAGAAGCAGTCCTACCCATATTTCGACACGTTGGCCCGCGAAACGTATCCGATCGACTTCGTCGAAACGACCCAGATCGACGGCACCGAGGTCTTCCACTTCTCCCACACGATCGACCCCATGGACACTGGAGGCAAACTCACCCTCCCCGCGTCCGTGTGGGGGCTGTCCGGTGATCCGGACGCGCAGGTGCTGATGCACCGCTTCTACACCGCGAAGAGGGACTTGTGGGTTGAGCCCGTCACCGGGGCAATCGTTGCCGGCAATCAGTACGCGCGGCAGTACTACGCCCGCACGGCGGACGATCCGGAGTCGGTGACGATTGTGGAGATGGCCCCGGCGTTGGATGCGCAGACGAAGTCCGAGCAGCTTGCACAAGCCGTCCGATACAAGAGGCTGATCGTGTGGGGAACTCAGTACGCGCCCATGGGGTTAGGTGCAGTCGGCGTGATCGCGTTGCTCGGTGGTGCGGCAATGTTGTGGCGAAACCGTCAGATCGATTCGACGGCAGGATCGGATGTGCAGGTGGCAGCGCCACACGAGGACTACGACCGCATCTCGACGGCTACTCACTGAGATGGCCGGCCGGTGTCGCCTTCGCGATGCCAGCTGATCTCTCGTACCCTGCCGAATAGTTCGCTCACGGAAGAGGGTGCCGCGCGAATGGCGCTCACGACCAAAACATACGAAAGGCTCAGGCACACTACACATGAGTGCATTCAACGCAACCGGAGATGTCTCCTCAACGTCGGTTCTGATCGCGCACTTCCGGGCTCTTGAATCGACTCGCGACGATGCCCTGTTCGAAGATCCGCTGGCATCCGCGCTCGTGGAGGCATCAGGGCTGCCAGTCGGACAAGCCAAGCTCGAGCACGTCATCACCAGTCGCGTATACGAATCGGTTGCGGCGCGTACCCGCTACCTGGACGACCGAATCGAAGCTGCAGTGTCACGAGGTGCCCGCCAGGTCGTGCTGCCCGCGGCCGGCCTCGACACAAGGGCATACCGCCTGGGCCTACCCGACGACGTCGCGTTCTTCGAGGTTGACTTGGAGAACGTCTTCGCATTCAAAGAACCGGTTCTCGAACAGTCCAATGCGAAGGCGACAGGCCCGCGCTCAGTGGTCCCCGCAGATCTGACCGGCGATTGGGTAAAACAACTGACCGCAGCGGGATTCGACGCCGACGTTCCGACAGTGTGGGTTTTGGAGGGCATTCTGATGTACCTCACCGACGAGCAGAACGATCAGATTCTCGATGAACTGTCCGCGGTAAGCGCGCCTGGATCCGAGTTGCTGTTCGTCTCGTTTGCGCCCGGAATGATCGCCGAAGAGCAGACCAAGGAACTTGCCGGGATGGCGACAGCGGCGGGCATCGGATTCAAATCGCATGTCGCAGACCCGGTTGCGTGGGTAGGAGCACGCGGGTGGGTGATCGCGGACCAAACCACGATCAAGGAATTCGGAGCGACAATCGGCCGTGACGTTCCTTACGACGAGGCACAGTTCGGGCCGGTTACCTGGCTTGTCCATGCAATTCGCGCCGAGTAACTGACAACTCGACTACGCCGAGACTGGGCCCTTCGCAGCGTCGGACAACACAACCATCATGCGGTGCGTAGCAACAGGTGTTCGGCTGCCTTTCCACGCGGCGCGGCGGGTGCTGTACACGGCCGCGTCGCGTGGGATGAGCATGTTTGTTCCTGTGGCAACGATCTTTTCGTATTCCGCGCTGTAGGCGCGGATCGCTTGATAGCGCCGCAACCGGTCCGGAAGTATCGCGGTCGCAAACACGAGAAGTGCGTAGCCCGCGATGATCATCGGGCCAAGGACAAGTACCAATGTGATCGTCTGGGCATGATCGGTGTACCAGTTCTCGACGCCAGCGGCTTGGAGAACTAGATACAGCAATTTGTTGATCCCGTAGAGAAACCCGAGAGAACATGCTGCGGCGAGAACGGCCACTATTCGACCGAGCGGCCCGCTGCGCACTCTGCGTTCCCTGAGCAACCCGAAGAGGTAGTACAGCGCGAACACCAACGCGTAAAGCAATGTCCCCAGATACGCGCCCCAGTAGAGCAAAAGTGGTCCAGTGGGCGGGAAATCACGCGAGACGAAGTTCGTCGGCGTGTCAGTCGCTGGCGACAGCAGGAACCCGACGCCGGCAACGGTGACCATAGTTGCTGTGAACAGTCGGTGGCGTGTCTTGTTGAATGACGGGCTTTGAACGACAGTTGCCACGGCTTCGCCGATGCAGCAGAAGGCGAAAGTTCCGAGCAGAACCGCAGTGGCGTCCGGAATGTTCCAGATACCTGTCAGGTCGTGAAGCCAAACATCGACGTAGTCGTCGGAGAGTACGGGGATGCGCGCGGCTTGACCTAAACCGAGGGCGGCCAACACTTTTGTGAGGGGCCGACTGTCCGGGTTCCGTTTCCACATCGGGATTCTGAACGCGACAAACGTCAAGAGCGCGATCGGGACGAGTGTGCCTGCGAAGTTGTAAAGAGTCACTGCACTTGCCAACCCATCATCCCTGCGAGACGTAGGAGGAGGTTCTTCTGCGTCTCCGGCAGATCGTCTGGGTAGAGGGGGGCACGCATCTCGTCGGCCTTAGCCATGATCAGTGTCGCCAGCTCCTCAGCCTCTACTTCGACCGGGTGGAGTGTGTGGGTGGAACGGGTGAAGCAGACCTGTGACAACGCAAGTCGGTGGATCATGTAGTCCGGCAGCTGCGGTGAGACCCGGCGAATATTCGTGCGTAGGTACTCGAGGAAGTCCTGTTTGTTGCTCTTCTGATGAGCCATGACGATGTGTGCGAGTTCATGGCAGATGATGTGCTCGCGGTATTTGCCTTCGGCGTCATGTCGGACGTAGATCACGTCCCGTCGTTTGGCGGGTATCCAGAGCCCGGTGATCTCACTGTGAAGATCGATCGGAAGATCCTCGACGATGATCAGGCGGTTGATGCGAAGCCCGAGCTCGGCGATGAACGATTCGATTGACCACGGCCGCGAGAAGGGGAGGGTTGCGAGCGCCCTGCGGGCAAGCTCCTCGGGGGTGGGAGCGTCTTCGAGAGCATCCATGTCTACGAGACTTGGCCGTTAGGGTCGCCGTACTTTTCGTGAGTTTCGTTGATCAGATTGGTCAACGCGTTGACCGCCGCAGACGGCATGTTCGCGTTGCGCGCGCGTAGCGCAATGGTGGAGAGCTGGCTGGTGGTCAAACTGAAGTAGAAGTCCAGCTGTGCGTCGTAGTCGGCCTGTTCCTCGGGAGTGCCGGTCAGATAGGAGGCCGGCGCCTCGAAGTGGGCAGCGACGGTGGCCAGGACTTCGTTGTCTGGTGTGTCTGCACCGTCGAGCAACGCCTGTATGTCTGCCCTGCTGAGGGTTCGGCTCAGCGCGGCGCCAACTGCGGCTGCGACCGATTCTGCTGTGTCGGTACGTCCAGCCGAATTGGCTGCGTCGAACAGCTTCTGCACTCGCGCGGATAGACTCATGGCGCTCATTCTCCACCGCTCTCTGATGTGAACGGCTGGCTGATGTTCGATGGTTGTAGTGGTTGGTGATCGAACCACCGTTGCCGGAACCGATGTTCGGTGGCTGCATCTATGTTGACGCGGCGATGGGCCAACCAGCGTAGGTACAGGCGGTCTTCGAGATCTGTCGGATCTGCACCTTGTCGTTCCGCGGGTTGGTTGAGATGAGTGCCGAAGATGAGATCCAGATTCGGCGGCGGTGGATGATCGGGGCCCGCGTTCCGCTCGAACAAGTCGATGACTTTGATCAGGGTGAGTCTGGAAACGACGGCGGAGAGCTCCGCGAAGGAACTCTTGACGTCGTCCGAAGGGGAGTCGAGATCGAGTAGCGCCATGTTGAGTGTGTCCGTGGCACGTATCAGGGACGTGAGATCGACGATCGGCACCGCGACCTCGTTGGGGCCAAAACGTAAGGCTTCCCCTTGGGAGGAGAGCGGTGTTGGCTCACCGCCGCTGAGTGCTCGCGATGCGCTGCCTGGCACCCATTGCAGTGCGGTGTCGAGCTTTTCAAGCGTTGAGCTGTGCATTCGGGCGTCCGAGTCGCCTGATTCGATCGCTGCGAGTTTGGTGTCGGAGGGGCCACCGTTCTGCTGCACTTGCTTGCGATTGAGCCCGAGAGCTGACCGTCGCTTGGCGACGATGTCTCCGAATCGCTTCTCAGGGCTGGTCACCGCCGAAACTTTACCTTGCGGGCCAACTTATCCCAACCGGAATCGCCCATCTTTGGCCGCGGGCGTCGTCAGGGTGGTGGGGTGAATTCTAAAATTGTTGGGTGACGGCATAATTCGACGTAGATTTAATGCAAGGTTTAAGCACATAAGTTGTAGATTTGTTGGCTTGCAAACCCAATTTTGTTCGGCTAGGTTTTCGAGACATCGGAGATGCGCACCGCGGCGGCAAACGCCAACTGCATCTAGCCACGTACTCGGCACGCCGAATACGAGTGTTATTGCAGGTAGAAGTGAAGCGGTCGGGCCCAGCCAGGAAACTGGCGGGCCCGACCGCTTTTCTGCGTCTAATTCTGAAGGGAGTGCCCACTCATCAATTGGGCTAGATGTCTCATCAAAAAGTACTAGGACCTTAGTCCTCACTTCAAAAGGATGTAACGCTCCTTTAGACGGCTCATCACGGCTTGGGCCCCGCCGAGCCAAACGAACACCGACACCAGATTCAAGCGGTCGTACGAACCAGAGATCGTGCGACACCGACGCCGACTGCCCTACGATGGTGTTGCAGCACGATGGCACCTTTCGGTGCTGGTGCGCACGACAGATCGACGCAAACCCTCCGCGTCGTCGGTCGTGGCTCGTTGTAGTCGCACGTGGTCGGTGTGAGGCCCGGCCACGGATCGCGGACTCTTCGATGCACCTCGGGGCGCTGCGGGGAGCATTCCCTGCAGCGCCCTGCCGGCTTTCTTAGAGTGACCGTGCCTGCAACGGTTCAGGGACATCAATACCCAGTCCGAGTTCTGTCGTGAGCAGAGACTGCAACTTCATCCGCTGTTCCCCATCCGGGCATTCGCCCAACATTGCGCACGCAGCGAAATGCTCATCGAACACCATCGTGAGATCACGCGCTTTGATCAGAGATCGCATCGACGGAACCCAACGGCGAATGCCATTGGCGGCTTCGCCGTCAGCCAGAGTGTGCAGATGCTGAGCCACCTCGATGAACCCTGCGGGAATATCGAGTTTCGAGGCGGCCTTGAGGTCCACAGGTACGTGCAGTTCAAACGCCGACCTGTCCCGGATTGGGCTGGTCACCCCGAACCCGATACCGGGATTGAGGTTGATGATCACGCAGAATCCTTCTGCCGCCGTAATAACCTGCTCGTCGGGGCGGTCGAGCACCGTCAAGGTCCGTCGGTGATCGAGAACAGGGAGCAGCGTGGCCTGCACGCCCGACGGCATCCACCCGAAATCATCGAGCAATAGTGGTCGGCCAGTGAGCATCGCTGTCACCAGAGCGCCGTCGACGTACCGGAACACGCCTGCCTCGCCAGGCACTGGGAGGTACTGCCCGACCAAGTCTTGGAAAGTCATTCCGTCGTAGCAGGCGATGGTAAGGAGATGGTCGCCGTGCGCAGCGGTCGCTGACGTTGACTTCCCGGTCCCCGGCGGACCGGATTGGATGACGTGCATCCCGTATGTGCGGGCTTGCCGCAAGATCTCAATGTCAGTGTGGACGCCGTCAACGCTGCGAGGGATGTAGCCGTCGACAAAGGTGGGGGTGGTGGGGCCTTCCGAGTTCTGTTCAACTTCCCTTCTGGCCCATTGGGCCTTTTCCACGAATTCCTCGACGCTGCCGTATTGGCCGCCCATTCCCGCGTATCGGTCAGCCAGACGCAGCGCGATCGCATGCCAGGCTTGGGCGTTGTCATCGGGGATCGCGTCGCTGTCTCCTGGCATCGAGGTGATCATCGGCTGGTACGGAACACCGCCGGGCACATTCCGTTCAGCATCAGCTGCAGCCTTCTCCGCGGCTTCCTGCACCCGGAACCCGAGAGCGGTCAATGCCTCAACAGTCGGTTCAGTCCTCGCGATCACCAGGTCGTCGACGTGACCGGACACATACACTCCGGCATCCGTAGCGAAGGCGACATGCGCCTCTTTGACCTCATGCGCAAATCGGTCCGTGGTGTATGAGATCCCGTAGACAATCACACGAAGCCCTTTCTCAGTCCACCGAGTAGATCCGGCAGTTGCCTGTACCGGAACCGGTCCAGACACAATGTTGACGATGCCCGCGGTCGAGACATTGGAGTGATCATATTGAGCACAGTTCCGGACATCTGGATTCGTACGGTGCAGTCCATCCGAGCAGCTTCACGCGAACTCGTGGACACCACCGTCGATGTCCACCTGTTCGGCATCGACGGCACCGCGTTGCTCGAAACGCCAGTGCTGTCAGCCTTCTCCCCGAACCGTTTGCTCATCGACGTCGCGCGGATGGGCGCTGTTATCAGTCCTGATACACGCATGGATTCGATGGTGCATCGCATGGCGCATCCAGAGGCGTCGGGCTTGATCGTCTCCCGACTCAGTGTCTTCGCAGTGGACGGATGGTGGCAGAACCCCGAGCACGGAGGAACCGAGGCATGGGCGGCCGCGCGAGACCTGGCGCAGATCGTTTGTGAGTCGAAGCTGGCAGTAGCGAGGGACGGAGAGCGCACCATCCTGCACGCTGCACTCGGAATGCTTGCTCCCATGCCACCTTTGCTGACTCAGAGGGAGTTGGCGCGTGTCCTACTCGCCGGTGTTCTCCCGCGAGTGGATTTACTTGTGGTGCCGGGCTTGATGATACGGCGAGCGAAACAGTGGATCGTGCACCATTGCGGGCACGACAGGTTAGCCAATTGTGTGAAAATCTGGCGTACGGCAACGCGTCTCGACGCTCACGACCACGCTCGATGGGAATCAGTCGGCGCAGATTTCAGCGCAGCAGTCGACGCTGCAGTTGAAGGTATTCCAAACACGGCCCTCACAGCCGAAGTAGTGCAACAGATCATCGAGCCGATCGAGACCGCCATCAAGGCCGCTGTCGCCGAAGCGCTCGATATCGCAGCGCGTTTCAACGGGACCGGACTCGAAATCGTTGGAAACCGGTCGGGGCTGGTGGAAGAACCTCTCGACGCCGCTGGGATCGGATTGCCGCGTAGTCGAATGCTCAGCTACTCCGACCCCACGGATGCCGAGCGCACAGCACGGGACCTGTTCGCCGACAAGCTGTCTGAAGCAAGCTACCGATCGCCGGGTGTGCGCTCGGTGGCCGTGGCGTATCCAGCTGGTCGCCTCAACCCCCGGGAACTGGTCCGCTACAGCGCGCAAACCCAATTGGGATTGCAAGCGACCGCGAAGCCATGGACTCAGCAGAGGATCGCACCTCGAGCGCGGGTGCAGTTGACCTTCGCGATGGTCTTCGACGCGTCACTGACAATGGCGCGGTGGGCGAACTACGCCGGACCTTTGGGCTGGGCGACAGCGTCCGCAGTGCATCAACTCGGCGGTACCTGCACGGTGCGAGGGTTCGGCGGTGGCACTTTCGACGTCATCAAGGCCGGAACGGCCCCCGCCCAGGTGCCCCGTGTCGTCGACAGCGGATCCGGATCCGACGGCTGCGACATCGCGCTGACCGAGGTGATCGCAGACAGTGACATTCTCAACAGGACCGGGGCACGGATCGTCGTCGTTCTGACGGACGGGAAGCTGCCGGCCGACGACGCCGCAGCCATTGACAACGCGATCGACCTGCTTCGAGACTCCGGAACGATCGTGTTGTGGGTGCTGCCCTCAGCGAAGGTGACGGCCCCTGTGATCCCTGAGCGCACAACGGTCCTCACCTCGGTGACACCGGAATCATTCATCGCCGTCGTTTCCCAGGCAGTGATCGACGAGCTCGAACGAGCCTGAGAATGGGGCTGTTTGTGAGCCATCAATGACCGGAACACCCACCTCTACCGTGATCTGTACTCACGGTTGCCGGCATCGCCGGCAGGAAGGTGTCACCCATGACTCACACACCACCCCGCATCACCCCGATCAGTCGCCAGGACGCTGCGGCCGCGGATCCGACCAAGACATGCGGACCGCTCGTCATCGACGACGGACACGTTCACGCGGTCGGCGAAGCACATGGGCGATTGGTCCCGATGGTCGGTCAGATTCGACCGTTCTTGTACGACGCAGCTTTCGAAGGTGTCCGCGTCTATGCCGACCGAGTCGATGATGTCCTGGCGGTGATGCTCGGTGACCGATATGCCGAACTGACTGCAGCCCTAGACGAACTCGATCTGCACCCAGTCCCTGCACCCGACGAGTCCGACCTCGAACCCGTCGACGAGATCGCAGCAGTCGCCGGCTTGCCGCCAGGCGACGACCTTGGTGAATCTGTGTCGGAAGCTGAGCTGGCTGTGTTCGCCGCTCACATGGCATACAAGGACAAGCAAGCTCGCATCAAGTACGAGATGGCGCTGATCCGCCGGCGTCATGCGGATGGTCAACGCGTCCGTCTGCAAAGCGCTATCAACGACGAGGCCCATGCCGATGGCAGCTGGCTTGTCATGACTGATGAGCAGCGCGCACTTCTCCTGTCCGCCGGAGACCCGAATGGTCAGTCACCGGCCGGTGTCATCGAAGAAGTACCGATCTCTATCGACGGAGTCGACGGCACCCTCATACAGACGACCGTGGAACGAGGGGTCTGGACAGCTGACACACGCCTTGTCGTCAACACTGGTGACTACTCACCCTGGGAGCCGATCCCTTTCCCAGAGTCAGCAATCATCCGACTGGACGAGCACGACGAAGAGGTCGAGGTTCAGACCCGGAGCAACCTGGTGATCCTTCGTATCGACACGCCGGACGACTACCTCGAATCGCTCAGTGACGCAGGACTCGTACACCTGAAAGTCACCCCGACCGAACAACCGGACGACTTCTTTCGAGGCGCCGAATCGATCCTTGTCGAAGCGGCAAACGAGGCGCGTTTGGCCGAAGGATCCCCAGCACAATCGCACCATGATTCATGAGGTACTCACTGGCACACGAAGTGTCTGCGATATCTGTACTACACATACAACACAGCACCCGCCACGTCTCAGAAACAAGGGCCTGGCCTGCAGTTATAGCCGGACAGGGTGCTGGCGCACTCGCGCCAAAGGCGGCATGATGTCACCTATCGGAGATCTCCACATCCACCACCTCACAGGGAGGTAACGGCATGGTTTGCCGCGAAAACAAGGGCCGCTCGTTCACCATCGGATTCACGAAAGCACTGCAACGGCAGATGGGCGGAAGCGCCTTCCACGACGCCGAGGTTCAGTCGACCCAGCACGAGTTCACACACCAACTCGAAGACATGAATCGGCAGTTCACACAAGACCCCGAACAGTGGCGCCAAACCCAGATCAAGGTCTGGGAGGCCGTCCGTCAAGACGTCGCCGACTCCACTGCGTTCTCCGACGAGTCGAAGTACCGTGTCTCCCCGGGCCGCGGAGGACAGCCGGGATACATCACACGGATCGACCAAGAACTCGACCGGCTGAAAACAGGGAAAGACGAACACGGTAAGCCGTTGGGGCCGGAACAACAGAACACCCCGGCACAGCTGGCATCAGTCATGCGCATGGGTGGAATCCTCGAACGCATCGGACCCGCGAAAGACAATTTCCTCGAAATGAACGCCCGCCACCGAGGAATCAGCATGGGAGAAGCTCAACGCGAGTGGAACACTCTGATGAACCGCAAGGGTGACTTCTCGAACATCAGCCTCACCGACGACTACCGCAACAGCCTGAAGGGCGCCGGCATCACGGCCCGCGACCAGTCCGACCTGGGTATTTCCGGTCGTGCTCGCGACACCATGCGACAGATGGAACAACGCCGACTTGCCGCTGTCCACTCGCATGAGACCAGACCAGCGATCCGCCCCGAGCACAAACTGCGCTCCTTCATTGATCCCAAATCCGAAGGCGCACAGATACGTTGCGAACAGTGTGGCCAATTCGGGCACCTCGGCGCGGCCTGCCCCAACGGCGACATCGTCAGCAAGAAGAAGTCACTCCAGCAGCAGACCGAAATCATCAACCGCACAGCGGAAGCCGGACGAATCCGCAAGATGCTCTCGCGTTCCGACAAGGAACTGCAGGCCGGCATGGATACCCACTTTCCCGGCCAGTACGAGGACGTCGCCGCTTTCAGGGCCGCCAATGAACAGCGCCTCAGCGGAGTACTCGCCGGAAACCCCGAGATGGACGATGCGGAGCTGCGCGACGCACAACGCCAGATCAGCCGTCAGGAGAAGCGACTCGACAAGGAGCTCGAAGCACGCGGGGGATCCGCGTCATGGATCAAAGACGTCTCCTACAACCCCGAGAACGGGCTTCTGGTCGTACGCCCACATGACTACACCACCAAGTCCGGTGAACGGCGGACAGCGAGACCCTTCATGCGGCGAGTATCTCCAGAGAACGTGCAGGCAATGCTCGACAGCGATGAAGCATTCGGGCAGGCCATCAACGATCTCGGCATGATCAGGGGAGCGAAACTCGACAACTACGGTTTCGAGAACGAAGACGATTACGCCGAATCTCTCGTACAGCGAAAGTGCCCTTCCTGCGGTCAATTCGCATCCCTCAACAGCGGGCACCGCTGCCCTGTCCCGGGTAGCCCAAGCGAGGAATACAAGGCCCGCGAACTCGCAGCGAGCAGCGCTTATCGGACCCTTCTGGCGAAGACGAAAGGCAACGACGGCGGACAGGTCGCGAAGCCGATGCACCGTCGACAGTCTTTCACCACCGAAAGTCGTACCATCCGGGTTCGCGGAGAAAACAACGAGCCCGTTGAAGGCACCATCGTCACCGCGCGCGCAGCCGACGTCCTCAGCACGTCCAACGGCGGACACATCGCCAACCCACCCGTCCGCGCCAGCTATCCAGACGCCACAGTGTCCGGCACCGTCGCAGTGTGGGAAGACCTCGACGGCCGTCGAGTGTTCTCCCCACACTCCGCTGCGGGCGGACGCGGCCTGAAATGCAGCTGCGAGGACTACTCCAAACGATCCTGGTGCCGCCACATCGCGGCAACCAGCAACGTCCTCGCACGCCGATACGAAGCCGGGAACGCCGGAAAATCGCAGCCAGGTGGCCCCACCGTTGCGGACAACGTCGCCGCCGACGCACCGATCGGGGCCCAGGAACGACTGTCCTACGGGAAGATTCAGAAGATGAGGGCCAGCGCGAACGCGGAGTTCGCCGAAGCCTACAAAGCCCGACCCAGCAGCGGCGCCAGCATGGCAGCGCCCGCCGCATTGCCTCCCCGCGACACCAACGGAAACCCGATCCCCGAACCAACACAATGGGATCGGTCACTGGAGCAGTCCAAGCGCACCGGTAAGCCTGTAGACCTCGACGACACTAAACAGGTCACCTACCGAGTCCGTAAGCTCCTCGCCGGCCGACCACCGCGTGTTTCATTCTCGGTGCGCCCAGACAAGGACGGCGGCATCACCGTCGATATTCCGCCTAAGCACCGCGGAACGAGCCAGGAAAGCTACTACCGCCAAGAGCTGGCAACACTCCTCGGCACACCTGCGCTCAAGGGCCGACGTGGCTTCTACATCGCGCCCACTCCGTCCGCCCGCCATTCAGCTCTCGAACGGGCAGCAGGCGACCCCGAACGGATCCGGCCCTCCGAATGGGTCACCCGCATCGATCCGGAACGCGCAGAAGCGAACCGGGAACGCCAGACAGCCACTCGTGGACAGAACAACCAGGGCGCTGACCCGGCAATCGCCGGCCAAAGCGCTGCAGCACGGTAGCGGGGAACGATCATGTCCATGACAGACGAGATCGACGCGGCCGTCGCCGCAGCAGCTGGTGGGCTCGATATCGCGGAAGGTGACGTACGGGCCGCCGGTGAGGGCCCATGCAGCCCTGATGAAGCGCGCGAGCTGATCAGCAAGGCGATCCACGCAGCCGACACGTTTCAGTCGACGATGCGACAACTGTTCGTACGGCGTGCCCACGAGGCATTGGGGTACCCGACGCCACGAGAGATGCTGCTCAGCGAGTTCCGCGGATCGTTAATCAATCCGCGGACCGGTGCGCCATACGGGGACTCGCACGTTCACCGGATGGCGCGTGTCGCCTGGTTGACATGGGCGGTCGCCGAGCGCACCGGTGTCGACATGACTGAACTCGAAATCCCGGAGCGGCCACTGCGAGAAATCTCGCCAGGCGTCGATCGAGCAGGGGACCGCGATCTGGTCGATCAGATCGCCGACCGAGTCGACCAAATCGCACGAGGAAAGCACGCGACGGCCGACGACGTCAGCGGTGTAATCGACGACGTCATCAACGAGAACGCAGGACGTAAACCGAGAGCACAACCGGACCCCGACGATGTGCCGCCCGAAGCACCATCAGGCGACTTCGATTCCATCCAAGGCGAAGGCGAATTCGGGGGGAGAGCAGTCTCACCACGCAAACCTGCAACCTCCAACGATGAAGACGTCGACGGTTCTTACTCTCCGGACAGCGGCCCTCAACCAGCTCACGGCGGCGGGCAAAATGGAGCAGCGACAGCAGCATTCGAGGGCGGAGGCAATGAAAATCTGCCGCCGGTACCGCCAGGGGCCCACGACGGCACTCACCTGGACATGAAGTCGGCGATGACTGCGCTCCGGGAGCACGGAGACTTCGTCCGCCACCTGCAGGACATCAACTCGATCGGCGAACGCCTACCCGACGTTGCTGCCGTCCGAAGCAAACTGCCGGACTTCCTCGACGCCGTGGACGACACCGAACTCCATGCGTTCCGCAGCCAAGTCGCGACTGCGAAAGATTTCCTCGAAGAGGCCATAGCAGCGAAGTCGGCGCTCGACGCGGTGCTCGAGGAATCAGATTTCCGCATCGACGATATGTACTAACCGCTACCTCCGACTGGCCTCACCGGACGAGAAAGGAGCCAAAACCATGAAACTCAAGCAAATTCCAACGACGTACAGCGACCTGGTCTCCGGCGAAGACAGTCAGCCCGCACCGCTGTGCCGAGATGCAGCCAACCCCGATCTCTGGTTTCCGCGAAACAACGAAGCAATCGCCATCGCGAAGCAGGTGTGCGCACAGTGCCCCCTCACAAGTCGATGTCTGCAATTCGCCCAGCAATCCCGCGAAACAGGGGTCTGGGGCGGACAACTCCTCGAACACGGCAAGGTCCGGATAAGGCCACTCCGCGACCTCGCCGCAGAACTGTAGGAACGGAAACCAGCTGAAAGCGAAAGAACGAAAGCATCACCCCGGCAGCGCAAATGCAGCCGGGGTGATGCCGCTTCTACGACCAGCCCATCCCGACCGATGCCGGGGAGAACACAACCACGTACGCCAAGGCGACCGCAATGCATGTGAAGGCACCGAGCAGAATTTTGTCCGCTGGACCCGACGCCTTGATACGCACCGCTGCCGGCGGAGCGACATCCCACCAACGCTTTCCGTTGATCTTCACGAACGGCGCCAGCATCGGCACACCCATCTTCGTGCCGGCATCACCGAGCAAATGTGTGATCACACCGACCGTTACGGCCGCGCCCAGCGCTACCCCCGACACAGACTCCGGTGCCGCCACCCAGGTCAATACCGATAGCCCCGCTGCTGCACCGGTCACAGCCAGCCAATCGTTCTTCTTCACCCATTGAGGGAACAGCCCTCGGATCGCCAACCCCAGCATCAGGAACAAAACGCCGATCGTCGCAGGTTTCCCAAACGCTGTCACCAGCGCTGTCACCGCCATGCCGGCAAGCACAGCGAACCCGAGAGTGTGAGTGGTGGTGCGATGGCCGTTCTCCCGATTGTCGTCACGCTTCGTCGACGTCAAAGAGTGGAATGCCAACGAGATCCGTTCCACCACATGAGCGACTGCCTGGCTGAGTGGTCCGAAACTACGGGCAATTGTGGCCTGTGGGCTGTCCAAGTCCGGGAGGAGGGCAGCGCCGGCTGTAATGCCGGCGAATATGAATGCGCCAGGAATGGACGTCGGACCTCCCCACTCGGGCGGTAATACCGCAGCTATCGCCAATCCTGTGGCTGCGCCGCTCATTGCGTGCGTGGGCCCCATCACCATGTCGTGTGCCTCTCGTCATCTCCGATGGAGACAGCCTAGAAACCGGACTTCCGGTGATCGGCGAACTACGACCAGAATCCGGGGCTGCGAACCTCACGGCCTTGATGAATAGCCGCTTTCATGACGATCGGTATTGGCCACCAAGGAAATGGCCGGTGCCCCGATCGCAAACTTTGGGGGCACCGACAATTTCGTCGAGTCCTTGGTGTTAGACCTGCGATTGGTCACCCGATAGGCGAGTGAAACTTCCACCCTGCCCACCGAAGACGCGTCCTCCGAGGACACGGCGTGCTATTTCCGCCATGGGATGTCCCTCTGTGCCTTCTTCCACTTCGATGTGTCCTGCGTAGGCATCTCTGCAGCGAGCGATGAGTGCAGCGTCGTACCAAACCTTGCCTGTGTCGTCGATTTCGCGAGGGTCGGTGCCGATGCTGAACGCTCCGACGAGCCATCCGCCGTGCGCGACAAGCAGACCACCTGCGGCCGAGACCATCTCGATTTTCGGCCACCAACGATCACACGAGGCTGTGAATGCGTCGTTACTCATGCGCGAGTGGTATCCGATGTTGTCCCGGTCCGGGTCTGATGATTGCTGAAGTTCCCCCAGACGAAGAACTGGGACGGGTTTGCCGTCGAGGAGCACCGATTCGACGACCGGAGTGTCTGCGAGCTTGCTGACGACTTCGAATGTGTTCGGAGACGGAATGATCCCTGCGCGCACAGCTTTTCTTGTTGTCGCTGGGGCCGTTCCGAGAATCCTCGCCGCGAGGTTGGCTGGTATGTCGGTGTCATATCCATACCCGAATTCCAGTGAGGTGTGGATTCTCTGCGTGATGGCCATTGCCAGTTTCCTCTCGTTGCCGCTGCGGTCGTACTGAGTAAGACCCTGCATATGCGGTGTGGAACAAGAGAAGTATAGCACCCATTTAGTGAACTGGGTCGAGGTGCCTCCCGTGTGTTCTGAACCCGACACGAGGGCTGACACGCCGAAAGGCGAGTGCAATTCTGTAGGATCGAGCGGAGACCCAGCCGAAGACTGCAATGTCACCGCTTATCTGTGAGCCGTAATTCCGCTGCGGTGCAAAGAGTTTCCACCGGTAGTGTGGTCGGCATGACTGATCTACTGGAACAATCCGTCCGTTATCTCGAAGCCCTCTCTGACGCTATCGCCGACCATGCACCAGCATCGTCCGGCGTCGACTTCGTTTCAGAACTCGTTGAGTCTCTTCGTGAGTGCGCAGGCGCCGTCCAGATAGCCCACGAGGAAGGGTATGTCGCATCGCCGGTCTATTCGCATCCCGGCGATGGCGATACTCGCGCTGAACTTGCCAACAGGATCGCTGAACAACTCTTCCCGAGGTAGGTACCATCCGTCACTGCACCTACCTCGGTAGCCTTGCGGGTGGGCCTAAGCTGGAAGCTCTTTCGCGTCAGGAATCTGATCTACCAGGCTAGTTACCCACGAAATAAGTTTCGGGATGAGCATGACCGTCGTATCACGGATGCCACCGAGGATGCTGCCAGCGATGTCAGCGACTGACTGGCTTCCATCGCCAAGATCGATGGTGCCCTTGACAATTCCAATCACAACGAGGATTGCGACGGCATACCCAATCAGCTTCATGACGGCACCGCCGAAGGCTCGACGTCCTCAGATTCGGATGGAGCGAATCCATCCGGGGGTGGAAGTTCGACAGTGAAGTTCGGTTCAGGAAGCTTGTCTCGAACAGTGTCCTCGCTCTTGTTTACGAATCCGGACACTTTCTGATTCGTAGCCTGAAACCAGCTAGGCGAGAACATCAGTTGCCCGTCCCCGAACCACGTACCCACCCCCCACAGCACTCCCAGCGTGACGACAACCGCGATTATCCGTTTCATGTCCTGCCCTCCTTCAATGTGGTTTGCTCGCTACTGATTCCACGGATCGACATCATCAGATTCGTTCAATTCCTGGTCGCCGAGACCGGCACCAAAATCCAGTTCAGGCTTCGTGTCTGAGGATTCGGAGTCGCGCTCCGCGTTGGTGGGAACGTCAATTGATGGCCACGCATCGTCGTTTTCCACCCTGATCCACCGCGGCTCGATACCGCCATCGGAGTTGGTGATCGATGTCTGCGCAAACCCGAGCTCAATCAGGCGATCCCGCGCCAACTCTTTCGACCCCGTCAACATGATGGAGGCATCCCACGGGCACACCATCGAGTCGTCGGGCAGGAACATGACCTGAACTTGCCTATAGCCGTTCTTGGGGTCGTACGCCCACGATCGACCCTTCGGTGTTCCCTCTTCCGGGAAACGGGTGCCATGGTCGGAGTTGAGGATTTGCTGTGATTCGTACTGGTCGAGAGGACCGACACCGAGCCTGAAGCCGAGCTGGGAACGCAGCTGTGTGGAGATGATCTTGGCGTCCGGCTTCTGAGCGGCCGCAACGATGTTCACTTCGATCGCCCTGCCCAATCGAGCAATGGACTCCAGGTTGGCGCGTGCTTCGTCCTTCAGCTCTTCGACGTCGCTGTTCGCGCCCTTCGCGAGGAAGTCGGCGAGCTCGTCGAAGAAAAGGATCAGGCGGCGAGGTACAGGTCCGTGCGCCTTCTCGAGCTCTGGATCCGCAGCGTACTTCTCTCGTAGCCAGGACAGCTTCCGGACTTGTAGCTTGTTCAATAGCGTTTGGCCGGCATCCATCCTCCGTTTGGCTCGCGCCACGGCGTCGACGATCTCGGTGTCGGTCGCAGCGAAGTGGACGACACTGGGGAATTCTGGAGTCCAGGTGAAGTCTGTGCGCTTCGGATCACAGACGATAACTTCGTAGACGTCCGGCAAGAGCATCGCGTAGAACAAGACGATCGACAGAGCTACAGATTTTCCCTGGCCGGTTTTTCCTCCCACTAATCCGTGCGGTGTTTCGTTGAGGTCCCAGTCGAGCCAGCCGCCGCCCTTCTGCGGGCCGAAACGTAGAACTCCCTTGCGGGCCAGCGTAATCGCTTCGTCGAATGCGGTCGTGCCAGGCATCGGAAATGCCAGCTGATCTGGTAGTCGCGGGACCGCGGTCATCGTGACTATTCCATCTGCGGTGGACCATGAGTATGCCCAGTCGTTGTTCGTAGTGAGGGAGTCCCAGTGATCTTGGAACTCGTCCCTGGTTTCGCGTTTGTTGACGTCGATGGATCCGAAGTTCACTCGCGCTCGCTGGGGGAGGGCTTCGCCGGTGGGCGATAGGCCTTCCTGCCATTCGATGATGTCGCAGTCGACTGGCGTACTGGCTTTTCCGAACTTCGACTCCACAACATTGCGGAGTTTCTTTTCGACCGATTTCTGTTTCGCTCGGACGTCGTTGTGATCGACAGACATGATTGCCAGTTGCGTCGAACCGCCCTCGAACTTCCAGTCGAACAGCAAGCGGACGTCAGGCCACCGCGTGTGTATCGAGGTATCGAGGCTGTCTTCGAGCTTGTCGCGGAGGCGGCGTTCACCGAGGGGGAGTGTTCCGAAGTCCACGTCTATAGTTGCCGGCTGGTCCGATTCGTCGTCGGCCCACGTCTCGACGACAGCGACGACAGGGTCTTTGCCTGGTTTTGTTATAGCGGAGCGGATTTCGTCGGCAAACTTTCGTTCGTTGAGCTTCCTGCGAGCTTCCAGAGATCCTTTGGCGGCCCTGCTGATTTCGAGGGCCTGCTCGTCTTTGTTCCACAGGTAGATCCACTCGCCCGGGCACGACACAGATCGGTCGAAGCTGCGCTCGAGGGTGTCTCGAAAGCCCGGATCAGTCAGGTCTTGGCTTCCAGCTGCGAAACGAAGCTGCGTCGGTATCGGAACGACTGCTCCGTCTGCGCGAGTTTCGTCGGCCCATTCGGCGATGTCGAGGGCGTATCCATCTGCTGCGTTCCGGTCGGTGATCTTGAAGAGGGACCGCAGCGTCGCAGTGATCTTTCGGGCCATCAATTGTTTCGCCACTCGTGGATCGTCACCGTTGACCGCTTCGAACTCGACGGTGTTCGACTTAGTCCAGTTGAACACCCACTCCATGTCGGCCGGTGCAGGAACGCTCTGCTCAATGGCCTTCTCGACGATCAGTCGTCGCATTGGTGCCCCCACAGAGGCACTGCTGGCACCAACGGACAGCTGGGCTGCGCGAATGGCCTGTGATGACGACCATCGAATTGAGGTGATGTGTTTGGAGGGGGTCGTAGGTCGGCTGACGGTCCCTGATGGAAGCCCAGCCGGTTTCTGCAGGCCGGAGTAGATCGCTTCAAGTGTGTTGCGGCGCCGTGGCATCACGATGCTGGCACGCACGATGGTCACCACCAACCACGCGGCCGAGGCGACGCCGATCCACATCAAGTGCCCGTTGGTCAGGAACCCGAATGTCGAGATGCCGATGAGGAAAAGCCAGTTCAGTGCCGTGACGGTGACGGGACCGACACGGGCGCTGTCAGCTGTCCAGGTCAACACCGCCCAGTCGTTCAATAGTCGTCTTGCCCATGCAGCCAGTTGCTGTTGCAGTTGGGCAGAGAAGGCGGTTCCGCGGCGTGTGCGTGGCACCCTTCCCCCTTTCGTGGTCTCCGATAGGGGAATGATTGCAGTGACGGTTCCGGTGTCCATGGCTGTCGTGACAGCTCGTCGGGGGGTTGGGTTCGGCAATGTGCTGTGGCCCCGACGGATGATGTCGGGGCCACAGTGAGTTTCGTAAGTCAGAAGGGCGGTTCGTCGCTCGCGGCGGATGTGGCGGCACCGGCACCCCACGGATCTTCGTTGGGGGCGCCGCTTCCCCAGGGATCGTTTCCGGCGTTCGGCGGGCGTGATGTGGACTGGGTTGTGGTGCTGCCGTTGTTGGTCTGGCCACTGTTACCACCCCGGCTCGCTTTGGCGACTTTGGCGGTGGCGTACTTGAGGCTGGGGCCGATCTCGTCGACTTCGAGTTCGATGACGGTACGCTTTTCGCCCTCACGAGTTTCGTACGAGCGTTGCTTTAAACGGCCGCTGACGATGACACGTGAACCACGGGTCAAGCTCTCGGTGGCGTTCTCGGCTGCCTCACGCCACAGATTGCAACGCATAAACAGTGCATCGCCGTCTTTCCACTCGTTGGAGTTGCGGTCGAACGTGCGGGGCGTCGAGGCAACGGTGAACGAGGCGACGGCTGCGCCGGCCGGAGTGAAGCGAAGTTCGGGAGCTGCGGTCAGATTGCCGATCACGGTGATTACGGTGTCGCCTGCCATGGGACTACCTTTCTGTAAACGCTGGGTGGGTTGGTGCTAATGGGTTCGTAGTCGACGCTGTCACAGACGATTTCGGTGCGCGGCACGGTGAGCGCGTCGCGCCGTGGTCACGCTGACTGTCGTGCGACGGGCTGAGATGCCCGGTAGGCGCCGGCGGCGGCTTCTACGAACCGCTGGGGTTCGGCCTCCCACGCTGAGAGTCGTTCGCTGAACAATTGCGCCGGGATCTGTGCGAGATCAGCGGTTCCGCAGGCAGCGGCGAGGAACGGCTTGACGCGGTCCTCGTGACCGGTCAGCTTGCACTGCTGCAGGAAAGCGTTCCAACGCTGCATGAGTGCGTCGTCTCCGGTGGCCGCATCGCCGATGACAGCATTCGTCGACGTCATCTGAGCGCCGGACGTCGAGGTAGCAGCGTTCCCCTGTTGCGCCTGCCGCCCGGCCTGCTCCCGGGCCTTACGGGAAGCATCGTTGATCGGCGTCGGCTGGTCATACTGCCCGTCAAGGTAGCTTTCGACCGAATGCAAGGCGCCTGCGAACACTGCAGTCGCCTGAGCGATCACTGTCTTGCGCCACATCTCGCGCTGTTCCGAGTGCTCTTCGCTAAGCATCTCGAGGGTGATCGGGACCAGACGAGAAGCGATCTGGTGGACCCACTTTCCGGCCTCACCGTGTGAACGATCCATCCGGTTGATCCGGCCGACAACGGCGGTCTGAACCTGATCGGCCATGGAGAGAAGTACTTCGGTCAGATCAGTAGCCGTCGATGCGAGGGCAGAGCTTTCCAGCAGGCGAGGTTCCCTACCGGCGCGCTCGGCTGCGTCCTGTTCCTCATATGCGGCTGTGGTCAGCAGGATCATGGCGCCAGACCAAGTGTTTCGCCAGCTTGCGGTCAGGTAGGAACCTGCGTTGGCGCGGCCGTCGGAGTTGTACGGCTCCCATGGCTTTGCTTCCACCGAGTGCGCTTCCCTCAGCGCAGGACGTCGAGCCGCTCCGGATGAGGCGGGCGTTCCATTGGTGGGAGCGGCGCCGTGCAGACGAGCAGCGACGGCTTCGGCGAGGGCATCGACGTCGACCGATGCCGGCGCGGCGGCTGGTGCGCTCTCGGCGGCGGTGATCGCACCAGTCGGATCACCTTCGGGTGTGTTCACGCGTACGAACCCCGAAGGCACCTGAGTGCCATCGTGATTGCTCCGGAACGTGGCCCACTTCGACGGGTCGCTGGTCACTTCGTCGGAGATCAAGTTGGTCGTGGGAGCGTCAGCAGGGCCGATCGCTGCGATCACGTTTGCGCAGTTTTCACGGGTCGCGGACGCCGAGCCGCCCTTTCCGTCTTTCGTCGCGCCACGCAGTTCGTTGATCGGCGTCAAGTACGAGATAATCTCACCAGAGCTGTTCTTGTAACGCCGCTTCGTTTCGATCGCCACGTACACCGCTTTTCCTGCGGTGAGTGCATGCCGAACTGCTTTCTCGAGGTCTCCACCTGCTTGGATCGACGCACCGAAATTCTCTCTGAGACCGACGGACTCACCGTCTGGGTTCTTCGCGGATCGGGCATTGAACTTGACGTAAAGAGTCGGCTGGCGCTGACTGGTCGCCCGAGCGTCGTCGATGCTGTCGATCTCGATGGAGACGAATTCGCGAATCAGAACCTGCGAGTGCACAGGCACCGTCGAATCCTGACCAGCAACCTGGACCTGAATGGGCTTCGACGCCGACTTGCTGTACGCGACATAAGAGGTGTTGTGCGTCTGTCGGGTGAACGTGCTCTGCATGGCTTTCTCCTGATTCGCTGCGCCGTAGGTGCCTTGGCGTGGTGATCTCCGATGACCAAATACTGACGCCACCGACTGACAAGTGCGGCACGAAGCAACATCCGAGCAGTTCAACCGCACATTCTGACTCCGATCCAACACCAGCCAGTTACGGTCACCGGCCCGCCACGTCGCCTCTGCGGCGACGTCGAACCCATCAATCCCGCCCGAACACCGGAACCGGCAGTCATAGGGTCCGCATCATGAGCATCAACGCCGACGCGCTGTTGTCCAGTGGATCGCACCGATACTGCCCGGCATGTCGGGCCGCACTCATCCCGATCAGCCGGACGCGGTGCAGCAGCTGCACACACGTCCCGGAGAACGCCCTCGCTGCGGTACCGGTCGCGGTGCAAACATCGTCGTCGTCGAAGACCCCCGAGGACTCTGTCGTGCGCGAAAGCCACCGTGGAGGCCTCGCGTGCCTGCCTGACCACACGATGTGGCTTGTCGCTGAGGGGAAGCCAATCACCCAAGGATCAATGAGAGCTGTCGCGGCCGGCGTGATCAAACACGACAAAGGCCCAGCATTGCGTGCCTGGCGTGACACCATCACCCGGGAAGCACTCCGGATCGGCGGAACCGAGTGGGTACCCATCGACGGTCCGGTTCGACTGCATGTCGCGCTGACTGTGCCGAAGCCCGATCGCATCGGGACCTCCGCGGTTATTCCCGTCTCGGAGCGGACCACGCCCCGATGCCCGCCTATGACGAAACCCGACGTCGACAAGCTGCTGCGCGCTGTCCAAGATGCGCTGTCGCCGGCTGAACACAAGTCCGGAAGCTCGGCGTCGCGTCGGTTCAAACTCCTAACCGACGACTCCCGGATCGTCGACTCGTTGGCCGCGAAAACGTATCCGACTCCGTGGCACACACATCCGTGGGCATTGCCGTGGCCAGGAGCCGTCATCAGGATCTCGTCGCTCGACGTCGACACCCCGATGTTTCCCAACTCGACGCTCCGGATGCCCGGAGCATTCCCCTCTGATGTCGGTGACCTGGTGGAGATGGTGGGTACGCGACTATCCGTGCCGCAAGCGCGCACCTGCGGGAGCAAGGTGAAGGTGTGATCGAAAACAACTCTGCCGCAGAACAAGTCCTACTTGGACGTCTCCTCGAAGGCGACGACGAGGCATTCGTGGCGTCGACCGTCTCTGCGCTGTCACCGCATGCATTCTCGACAGACAAACACAAAGCTGTCTTCGCAGCGATCAGCACGCTGGTCTCCACAGGCCACCCCGTGGACCTCACCTCAGTGGTGACGGAGTTGAGAAGGCGAGACCAGCTCGACGTCGCAGGTGGTCCCAGCGGCCTCTCCGCGATGACCCACGCCTCCCTGTCAGCGTCTGCACGGGCCCCGCAGCTTCATCTCGAGGCGATGGCAGGTCGAGAACAACTGCGCCGCTTGGAATCAGAGATGGAACTCGCCCTCGATCTGATTCGGGATGGTCAACTCTCATCTGTCGACGAAGCCCGCTCACGACTTGCGAAACTGTTCGATGCCCAATCATTTCAGTCGACGACGCTGCCCGACATCCGATCTCAAATCGAGGAGCTGAAACACTCACTCGACGTCCGACTGGTCAACGGGGTCGACGGCATCGACGGCGTACCGACCGGATGGAGAGACTTAGACGGAGGCAAAGACTCGATGGCTCTGGTCAAGGGCCTGAAAGACGGACGGCTGACCGTCCTCGCGGCGAGACCCGGAACAGGAAAAACGACCGCGATCATCGACTGGGTGAGAGCCGCCTGCGATTCCGGTGCCGGTGTCGTCCTCTTCTCCCTCGAACAGCCTGCCGAAGAGATCACCGAACTACTCGTCGTCGCAGAATGCGGAAACATGCACCGCAACAAACTGCAAAACCCGACCGAACTAACAGATCTCGGGTGGGACAAAGTTTCCGAAGCCATGGCACGGGTCGCCTCGTGGCACCTCGTCATCGACGACACGGCACGTACCCTGCCTCAGATGCGTCGGGTCGCGGCTGCAGCGCGCACCAAGTTTCAGGCCGAAGGCACAGACTTGCGCATCGTTTTCGAGGATTACATCCAGCTCACGGAGGCCGGCGATCAACAACAGGCATCTCTCAATCAGGCCCAACGGCTCTCCGAGATCGCGAACGGTTTTAAGGCGATGGCCAAGGACATGAGCATCGCCGTGGTCGTTGCAGCTCAGTTCAACCGTGGTCCCACTGAAGGCGACCGGCCTCCGAAACTGAGCGATATGAAGGGTTCTGGCGGCCTGGAGGAAGCCGCGGACCTCGTCATCGGTTTGCACCGGCCGTACGCGATCGATCCGCAGGGATCATCCGAGACCCCAGACGATTTGCATGTACTCATTTTGAAGCATCGTCAGGGGCGTGCTGGTGGCATTTTGTCGCGCTCCTTCCTTGGAGAGTTTGCCCGTACATCGGAGCCGAGAAGCCGCCAAATCGCCTCTTCCGGTGCATGAGTCAGCGACCTATTCCGTTTTCGTCAGATGGTGGGATCGCGACTGCGATCCCACCATCGCGAGCACTGGCCAGTCAATCCACGACGCCATGGGGGGTCGGCAAAGGTTCAGTTCAGGCGCGCACCGAGTACGTCATTTGCGAGTTTCGCAGATGGAAAGATCGGCGGCAGGGTATTCAGGCTTCGCGAAAGAGTTCCTGCGCACTTCGGCAAACGATGCGACTGTCGAAGTGCGCTCGTCGATCTGACCGTCGATGACGATTTGCTAGAGAACCCCGGCCTCTTGCATACCAACGAGCTTGCCTGCCTGCGCTCGCCACACCACGTCGAACTGTGCAATCGCTTCGTCGCTGGGTTGTCCGACAAAGGTGAAATCGACCTGCACGGTGATCCCGTCAGCGACTCCCCATCCGGTCATCGTCGTCATTGTTCGGTCGCCCTCAAGCGTGGCGGTATAGACCCTGGCGTCGTCGAGTCGGTAGAACTCGGGTGTAACGGGAAGCGATGCTAAACGCAGTTCCTGATCACCGGCGCCGTCCACCACCAAGTGGGTCTGCGCGCAGGAAGACAACCAATCATCGATTACATCGGGGTTGGTGTTGGGGGAGTTCGACAACTGCACATTCATGATCTGCGCTCCGCCAGGATTGACGAACTTGTTTCCCGACCAGCGCGATCCCGACAACACCATGGACTGAACAGCGGTCTGCAGTTTCCCACCGGGCACACACTGTCCGTTGTCTGGAGCGCTCATCCTCTCCGGCACCGGAGAGTTCTGCGGTCGAACGTCTACGGCCTGCTGAGACCAGCCGATGAACTCCCGGGCAGGGATGTCGTTGATCGAGACGATTGGCACAGCGTAAGCCTGCATGTCGACAGGGTCCTCGCGCTGAGCGACGACGGAGACGATGCCGATGATCAGAGCCGCTACCGCGACAACGACACCGCCGATTGTCAGCGGCCTCCGATGTTCGCTGACCCACCTCCCTGCAGTTGAGGCCAACTCGCTCATGCTGTTCCCTTCTCCCGCTTACTAGTTCAGGACGGTGTGCACTCGTCACCTTGCGGCGCCCGAGGAACTTCTCTTGCACCGTCAGTGAAGACGGCGAAGCCTTCGCAGACATCGTGGCAGGCGGGGTTCCGGTCATCGACGCGGAAAGTGAGCATGAGCACCGGAACCGGGGTCTGCATGATGACGATGCGCGTCATTACGGAGAAGGGACAGCGAGTGAATGTACAACAGAACCCGCAGATTCGGGACCGCTCCGGATCTGCAGGTCAAGGCCGTACCGCCGCCCTGGCGACCCGCGCTGAACTCATCGCTGCCGCCAACATTGTCGACGTGAGTGTGCCGGCGATGTCGCTGCCCCGCCTGATCCGTCTCTCGACCGCGCATTACAACGAACTCAACCCTGGTAAGCGTGCAGCAGATTTCGCCTCGGACGAGGCCTTCATGACCCGAATTTGCGTGAACTACCTCAGGCACGCATGCAGTGGCTACGACAGCCACCGAGATTTCATTCGCCAGATGGCTAGCCCGAAGGACCGCGCCGAGATCGGTGCCGTGATCAAGGGCCGCGTTCTCCGATCCATCGCCAACACCTACCCGATGCTGATCGAAGAAGCCCGTCGCCAAGCGCGTCGTGAAGACACACCACCACATCGGAAACCACTACACGGGAAGGGGAACAGTCGCAGATGAACCGAACCCACACCTGGAACGTCCTGGTGAACCCGGACCGCGTCGACCACCCCATCGACCGCCGATACGCACGGCTGTCCGGAGTACATGACAGGTTCGACACCTATCTATTTACTGCCGCTGTCATATGGGCTGCCATCAGCGCGGGCATACTCTCCCTGCTCGTGCCCGCCGTGGTGGCCGCCCCGATCATGGCGATCATCACCATCGCCGCAGTACACGCAGCACGCGTGAAGTACCGAGCGAAACTCGGCGAAGCCCGCGCCGCCGCCAGAGAACTCGACGACACAACCGGGCCGATCGAGATCACACGCAGCAGCATCCTCGACCCTGTCCTGCGATCGCACGCGGACCGGGCCGTCACCGCACAGAGTCGGATCATCGGCTCGGTGGCCTTCCAACACGGCAGTCTCGGAGATCAGGAACCGATTGCGAGGAACGTCGCCGTAACGACGTGGCGAGCAGTGTCGACGGCCGCCGCGCTAGACAAAACGCTGATCGCTAGAGCGAATCTGTCAGCGACACTGAACGATCGACAGATTCCAATGGAATCGGTGGAACTCGAATCGCGAAACGCCGAGCTGTCGATTACCGCCCGACAGACATCGATCGACACGGCAACCAGCGAATTAGTGATCCTCGCCGAGAAAGTCACCGAACTCGACAGTCGACTCCTCACTCCCGCAGCGCGCGAACACCTTCGAAGCCTCGTCGACACACCACCCACGACGGCTAGCGGAGGCGATGAACTCGCCGCTCGCATCTCCGCTGCACACCAAGTGCTCGACGCTGGCGGTTCCACCCCACAATCCCTACCGCTGCGCCAACAGTAAAAGGCCCGCTCAACACTGTTATCGCTGGTCGTCGCCGGGCTGACCGCACACGCCAGCCCTGCAAAAAAACCGCGAGCCTGTCCGGCTCAGTCGCCGCCGGCCAAAGGATCCCACCTGCGGATTGTCGACGCTATTCGATTGCGCCCGTGCCGCACTCACTACGAGATCTCAATAACTTCATGGCATCGGAGCTGCACACACCGCCCCCACCGGGGCCGATCCTTGGAGGACATCATGACCGCATCGACCACCCTTCCCCGCCCCGCTCACCGCCTGCCCGCTCAGGCCGTGCTCGGCACCGATGTCGCCGGATCCCGCGACACTGCAGAAGCGTTGCGCACCGCCGGACTGGACTGGGGCCTGACCGTGCACAACACCGACCACCTGACCCTGATGGGCGAGTCTGGCCTGATCAACACCTCCCTTCCGGGGCAGCGACTGATCATGCGTGACGACACGTACCAGGGGCTTGCCGTCGTCGGTTCCCGCTACACGCCGGTGACCAACGCCGACGCGTTCGCAATCGCCGACAACGCAAGGGATCTCGGCGCCACCTTCGCCCACGCAGGGTCACTCGACCACAGTCGTAAGACGTTTCTGACGATGGATCTCCCGGAGGCACGCGTTCGTATCGGAGGAAAGGACGTCGTGGACTTCGGGATCGTTATCCGGACTTCGCACGACGGGTCAGGTTCCATCTCCGGTGAGATCAGCGGAAAACGGCTGGTGTGCATGAACGGCATGACAGTCGGTATCGGCGAAGCGCAGCGCTGGTCCATCCCGCATACCGCCTCCGCGCACAGCCGCATGGCCGAAATCCTGCTGCAGGGCGCGTTTCGATACGCGAAGAGTTTCGCGGCGGTCGGCGAAATGCTGATCTCTCAGCCGATGACCAGTCGAGAGTTCGCGGACTACATCGATGCCCTCTACCCGAAGCCGGAAGAGTCGCAGAAAGCCGCACGCACCCGGTGGGAGAACCGTCGAGGCGAACTCATGCAGTTGTTCAACATCGCCAACACCCAATCCGAAGGCCGCGCGACGCGGTGGGGCGCACTGAACGCAGTAGTGGAGTGGGAAGACTGGGGGCGCGGCGTCCGCACCAGCACCGGTGAAAGCGTCGACCAGGCTCGAGCCGCCCGCCAGTTCACCAACACTGACTCGGCGGGAACGAAACAGGCCGCTTATCGCATGCTCACGCACGCATAGGCTCGAGAACACCAACCCACCCCGGGCATAGTCGCCGGGGTGGGTTTCTTGCGTTCACGACCCTTACTGCTGCGACCAGCGCAGGCACCAGAAGCGGCCGAACCCGAGAACGGACGAAACCCGGGCCATAAGGTGAGACGCACCGACGCCCGCCGCACCTCGAAAGTTGCCGATGCCAGCACTCGACACATCCGCCGACGACGACAACGCGCACGCGCTGGCAGCACTGGACCAGGAAATCGCCGAAACCCGGGAACGAATACAGAACCGATCCCGCGACATCGCCGACGCCAACACACGCAGTCAGCGACTAGCCGAAGCCCACACCGCCGCACTCGCAGAACAACGTGCCACCCCCGAAGGCCTGTCCACCTCCATGCGAACACTCGAGCTCGCGCTACTGCACCGCCGCCCTCCCGCCGAACTGCGGAAGCTCCAACGCCTCCACGTACAAGCAGAGATCGACGCAGCAGCCGAATACCGTGCGCGCGTCGCCCGCTGGGGCCACAGCCCCGGTGACGGCCCCCTGCAGGCCTGCCCTCTCGGAGGCTGCGAGTCGTTCGTCTCCTGGGCCCTGCACCTGAATATCCTCGGTACCTACCGTTACAGCATCGACCACCCATCGGATTCCGTGGCCGTTCGACTCACCCGCCCCGGCGACGGAAGCCGAAATCTACGAACGAAGATCAACGTCCGAACAGCTCTGATCGATGCAGAAGGGTTGACCTTGGCAGTCGTAATCGCGGCAGCATTTGCCAACCCGATCGAAGACGCGAAGCTGCGTCGCTGGCTCGACGAGCACTACAACCCGATCAAACGGAGCCTGTCCGCCTGACCCGATCTGCCGGCTGGGAGGAGCACCGTCACCGCGGTCCTAAGTTCGACCGCGGTGACGGCGGAGCTGCGGTGCCTGCGAGGTGGCTGATGGAATCGCGTCAATATACGGACATTTCGCGGAAGCAGTATCGTGGAGGCATGGCAACACTAGTGACAGCAGTCAGCACGGGCTACCCCGTGCTGACTGCTGCTCACTATCGGGCCTTCGATTCCGCGGAGCGGGCACTGCGTATACCTGCAGTCGCTGAGGTCCAGCGGAGGATGAGCCAACAGCTCTTGAATCCTTTCCGCGACGCGTACCGTTCTGTGTCTCAAGCTCGCGAAGATGCGATCCGTGCTGTGTCGCCGTTGCGCCAGGTTTTCGATCAGCTCATGGAAACCCGACGGCAAGTCGGATCGTGGTTGTCCAAGTACAACCCATTCCAGCCGCCGAAAGTCACCGGCCTTGACGAACACCTCTCTCAGTTCAGACGCCGGAACGTCCGAACCGAGACCGCAAGAATTGCCCGCTTGAGATCCTTATTGGTTCGCCGTGCGCAGCAGGGTGAAGCACCAGGCCGGACAGTCACTACCAAGCCGCAGGTCACTCGCGGCCCCAACAACACCCGTAAGTCGATTGTTTCCAATCCACTTACGGGCCTTCTGGACGTCTAAACGACGGAGACAAGGCCCGCCAATCACGCAATCTGCGTGGAAGGTAGTTCTCCGTGAAATTTCTCACTACACTGGCCGAAGCTATGCCCAATTCGCCTGCGGCCTTGATCATCTGGGCAGTTGCGTTTCTCTTGACGCGGTGGCGAGGCATCATCATGCTCACCGTGGTCCCCTGCACGCTGCTCCTTGCCCTACTCGGGTCCGCGGATCGCTCCGAGCGCGCCTTCCGGCTCTTGGACGTCCTGCTCAACCGCCTCGGGGGAGGTGGCGAGCAGTGAGCGGCCGTGTCGGGCGGCCGATGCTCTGCCCTCTGCCCGTACTCCGCAGAATTCTGGTGCTGCGAAACGAGGGGAAAACCATGCAATACATCTGCGACGAACTCAACGACGAGGGGATTCCCACGCCGGCAGGAAAAGTGGTGTGGGGGCGGAACAACATCTCTCGACTGCTCAAGACAGCTGTTGCAGAGGAGATCCGCCAGGAACCGCGAATGACTGAGGTCACAAGCATCTTTGGCGAAGAAGTGTTCCGGGAAAGCGGTGAGCGCCGAGCTGCCTAGCTCGAGGACGGTGACAGCGGCCCAGCCCGGTCAAGCGGCTGTCACCGTCTGGGCGGAGGCCGCCCTCCATCCCGCCCCCGTCCGGCGCAGATCGTGAGAGGCAGATTCCATCGCCGCGCACACCCCGCTGTCTCACGCATAGTCGCCTTCCATCCCAGCACCTCGATGACCGGAACCGTGCAAGTTACGTTTTCACCTATCGGAGGAGCGACACAATCCGCGTCCAGATCAGACCGCCCCAAGCGAGGCGGTCTGATCAGGGCGCCGAATTGGGGGTGAGGTCAGAGTGTGCATCGGAGCCAACCAACCGGGAGGTCCACGTCGGTGCTCGGCAGATGCAGCTGCCCGCTGCAGCCGCACCGGTAGAGCCGCCAACCACGCGGCCGCGTATGCCGATGCGCTGTCCGCCGAATCGGTCTATGACACCGAGCATCTGGAACTTTTAGAACTGCAGCGCAAAGCCGTGATGGGGGAGACCCTGACCGCCGCCGAACAAGCCCAGCTCCGTGCAGGCGCTCAGCCACCCGCATCGGCGATCCCCGATGGAAGCGAGTTCGGCCGCGACTACGCCGCGGAGTACCCGAAGCATCGCCAGGACATGATCGACGCAGGCTTCGCGCCGAGCACCCTCGCCGAGTACGCGAGCTCCGAAGACGCTGCCGAAGCAGCATACGAAGAATGGCGAGATGACCAGTTCGAAGAAGAAATGCAGGCGTCGTATCGCGAATGGACCGCGGACACCGCCTCCGGTTACTACCTGCGACGTCAACGATCCGACGAGCTGGACCAGGCACGCGAACACGCCGCCACTCTCGACGTGGACGAAGCCCGCGCAGTCCTCGACGAACGTGCCCAATCGGCAGAGCATCAACAGCTCCTCAAAGCACGCGACTACGCCCACGCCGCGGAACACGACGCCGAAAGGGGCTGGGAAGCGGCGAAAACCAGCACAAACATCGAAACGGTATCCGTGGCCCGCGACAGCCTTCACGACGCGCACTGTGACCGTCTCATCGCCGACGACGACCTGAACGCCTACGCCAACGAGAGCGCGCAATACGCGGCCAGAGTCAGCGAACTCTCCACCCCGCCCGCATATTCCGGGACCACCATCGGCGACAGCATCAATATCGGCACACACGTTCCCGGCAGTGAAGCTGAACTGCGCGCCCGGCAAGACGGAATCCCCGGCACCCACATCGGTGCCGCCGCCGGCGTCAAGGACCCCAACAGCCCCCACACCGCGACAAGTGCGAAGCTGTCCGCGATCAACGCTGTCACCGACGACGACATCAGCCGCGCTCACCTCGCCCACACACAGCACACCGGACGTGAAGGCCGGGCCGCAGCTTGGGAACACACCACCGCAGCGGACTTCGCGGCCGCCAACCCCGGACTGTCGGTCCAATCAACCCCCGGGATCTGGCGAAACAGTGAACGCCCCTGGCAGCAGGCAGAACTGACAGCCGTGACCAGCAGCGACGGAAACACCCCCGATGGTGCGTTGATCGTCAAACATGCCACGGCAAATGACGGCTACGGAGCGGATATCCCACCACACGTGCGCGCCGAAGCTGCGAACGCGCTCGACGCAACCGGGCTCAAACACGCCGACATCGCCGTCAACATCGACGGTCACACCTACCGGCAGTACCGAATCCACGCCGATGAACCCCTCACCGGCCTCACACAACCCGCCACCATGCCCGAGCTACGCGAAAAACTCGACAACCGTTGGAACAGTTGGCAGACCGAGAAGACAAACCCACCCCAACCCGCCCACAACGACGGCACCTTCACCTGGACGAAAGCGCCGCGCGCAGAATCTGGACACGCGAAGAACCGGGCCACCGCAGCCGAACTGGCCGCCTACCGTGGCATCAGCACCGCACAAGCCCACGAGATGATCAGCGCCGAAGTCGCATCCGGCAGATCCGCGGACGACGCCGTCCGCAGCCTCTACAAGTCGTACAACCCAGCCGCAGATACCCGCCGTCGTTTCGTCGTTGCCGACATCGAAACGAATTCTCTGTCAGCGGGACGTGGCGAGATCATCCAAACCGGCGCAGTCGTGATGAACGGGCAAGGCAAGGTCGTTGAACGAATCGACGAACTTCACGGAATCGATGCTCGCACAGCACGAACGATCGGAACGGGCGCCAAAGACGTTCACCGCATCAACTACCAGGACATCCACGGCAAGCCGCCATTTGCGCAGTCCCAGGCTAAAACAAGACTGCAGGAACTGTTGAGCGATCCAAACACCACGATGGTCGCGCACAACGCGAGTTTCGAACGCCAATACTTCGCCGCAAACGGGGTCTCCGCCGACCGCGTCATCGACACCATGACGCTCTCCAGGCGATTCGACCACAACAGCACCGGTGCTCGCCTCGCTGACTTCACTGCCGCACACGGCGTCGAGTACCGCGATGCTCACAACGCATTCAAAGACGCCCATATGACAGCTCGAGCCCTACTCGGGTTCTGGCGTGATCAACACAAATAGAAGCGGAGCCATTCGTGTCCGAACAATCGACGATCGAGTCGAACCTTCCCGACTCCCACCCTCGGCGTCCGGGGACTGTGAGTCGGGCCGTCTGCGGCTCGATCGCCAGCTTCGCTGTACCAGCAGCGATACTGACTGCCGCATTCTCCGAGTCGCCTCGGGAGCGAGTGTCTTTCGACGAGACCACCACCGACGCGTGGACCCGATCGCTCTACAACCTGTCTACATCCCTGACCTCGTTCGCGGAGGAGACTGGCGCCAGCACAGCAGCAGTCGACAGAGTCGGCGCAGGCATCACTCTCGGCGCATTCACATTTGCACTCATCCTCTCCGTCGCCACATACGGCCTACGGGCACGCGTATTCACGGACTTCGCCGAATCCTGGCGCAGATTCTCGCTGCGCCTCAGTCGGACGGTCGGCCCCGTGTTGCGGTGGTACGTGGCGCTGCTGATCTCGACGGCCGTCACTGCCGGAGGCGCCGGCCACTCTGTAGCGATCCTCACAGTGCAGGGAGCCGTGTCAGCGATCGTGTGGGTGCTCCTGTTAGTCCTGTGCGCATACCCATCCCAGACGGGATCACTTTTCATGCAGACGATTACGTCGATCATGCGCAAAGTCGTCTTGCGCGCTGAGTCCCGACACATCGCCACCTAATCGACCGTGTCCCGCCCCGCCCCCGTCGCCGGCAAACGCACTAAAAGGCCAGTAACCCACTACCAGCCAGTCCCATTCCGGGGCCGACCTCGAATTGCACACCGAGAACAGGAGAAAGCCCAATGTCCCATCCAACAGAAACAGGGCCCACCGCACCCGCAGAACTATCTGCTCGATCCACGAAGAGTCCGTGGCCACAAGCCACGAGGCTGGCTGCAACAACGGCGCTACTCACGTTTCTCTTCACCTTCATTCTCGCGGGATCGTGGTGGCAAACCCCGACCGCCGAAACGAGCTCGCAGGGCATCAACGCACTGGAGGACTTGGCTTCCGCCCTCACCAGGACCGCAGAAGTTGCAGGTAGCAGCGTCAATGCAGTTGCAGTCATTACCTTGCTGGTCGTCGTGTCACTCGTCGGTTTGATCGCCGTCGTGGCCCTCATAGCTACGGCGTCGAAACTCATCTCGCGCGCACGGAGTAAAACTTCCGCCACTGGAAGCGATCTCGAATACGTCATCAGCTGGGCGCGGACGGTGGGGTCCATGTCTCAGCCACTCTTGTCTTTGTATGTGGCAGTTCTGGTTTCGACGGCCCTCGTAGCGCACAACGCTGGGCTTCCGATCGCCCTGTCGACATCGACGTCGGCGAGCGACGTGATCCCAGCAGCGATTGTGCTGCTTGCTACGTCATTCCCCGTTCAGGTCACGTCACGATTCGCGAAGGTGTTCGGCCCACAGTTCCGCAAGTTCAACGACCGGTTCGACGCAATGGGTCTCCGCCGCAACATTTTGCGTAGCGGAACCAAGTAGCTCGCAGGTCGTCGACCCACCCCGATCGGTTCACCCCGAACTGTACAAAGGAGCACTAGAGGCGCCCAGTCCGACGGCGCCGCTCACAGTAATGACTCCGAAGGTAGCGAAGGCCAGGATGTGCGGTTTTCGAGGTCTACCGATGCAAGAGGGATCCACACAGGAAGACCACGTCAGCAGAACGAGTTCGCTTCTGCTGACGTGGCCTTCACCATTCCGCTACTACGCTGACCACGACGGTGGACCGAGCTCCGCAACAACCTCGGGAGCAGCGATCTCCAACAACTCGTACGCCAACTGTGCAGCCTCCTGCACTTCGTCGGGGTACGGCCCCCCTCTCTGCTCACACTCACGCGCGGCCGTCAACGCTGATCGCAACCGCGGCGCATCATCGTCGGATGCCAAGTCCTGCGCCTGAAAGAGGAAACTGGATGCTTTGGTCATATCCAAACGCTATCGGTCAGCCCTCCCTCTAGGCGGCATCCACGCCAGCGCCTGCGAACCACCAAGAGCCCGTGGAATGTTCCACACGCGCCTTGCTGTCCACCCACGACGGTCGAATCATCAGGGATCCCGCGAGCATCACGACCCACCGGCACCGACCGCCGCGATCGGAACCCCACCACCCGTTCAAGACACAGCCGAGCACCACTACACCGGAACAGCGCCCGATAACGTCCGACCTGGATACACAATCCGGAAGGCACTCTCATGACGAAGATCAGAGCCACAGGAAGAACGACGCTCACCCGCACCGAACTCGATTGGTGGTCGAACACCGCCGCCGACCTGCAGACAGTGAACCGGCGGTACCCGAAGGTGGCGTCGGCGGAACGCGTCCCCGTCGGCGAAACCCGCGTCTACCACCACCGCGTCGACGGTGATCCCGTCCCCGTGCTCGCCGTATCAGCGACGGACATCGACACCCACACCGACACTGCTGCGGGACGCTGGATCGTCGCGAACACCTTGTCCTGGGCGCAATACCCTCCGCGCCAACACAAACCCGGATACGGCACACCGCTCGGGATGCTCGCCGCTGTGCTCATCCTCTTACCTGCTGCATTCAGCCACGACGTCGACAGCAGTTCCAGACTGACCGCACTCGTCGCCGCCGCGATGCTCGTCCCTGCAGGTCTGTGGCTTCTGCGGTATCGACGCCGGCGATTCCAAGACAGGACATGGGCAGCTGACAGTGAAGCAACCAGCGCTGCAGGCTTACCTGCCGCCCAACGACTCCTCACCACCACAGAACCAGCGCTCTACAAGACGATCGTGCACACCTGGATCAACCAGCGACGCACCACAGCGCCAGCCGCTCGACTACAACGCCTGCAGCAGCGTGAGCGGACCCCACGCGACGAACGCTCGACGAAATAACCAGATGGCCGGCCCTCGGACTCGCTCTGACGACTCTGCCCGAGCACGCCGAGATCACCGTTGAACTGCTCCAACACGAATAGGGAACGTCGATGAGAAGTCAGATCTGCACGCTACTGCTGCTCGACCTGATTGCGGTCGCGGGTTTGACTTGGATGCTCGCCCTGCCCCCTGTCGAACAGCTCGAACCTGCCGCCGAGTGCTACACAACCCTGCTGGGCGGCACCGGATCTCCAATGTGCCCGACCACTATCCAGACCTTCTTGACAACCCACGCCGCTGTGCCAGTGGCCATCCTTGTCGGCATATGTCTTGCGATCGCCCACACTCGCGTATTCCTTGACCACCGAGCCCTGCCCGAACGTGTGAAAGGCGAACCGCTCGGATACGACTCAACCCGAACGGGAATGCCAGCGGCAATGTCGGCGAACTTCACCTGCGACGCGTGCGGAACAACGGATCTTCGAGAAGTAATGAGCGAAAGCTACTGCACTGGAGACGAATACGAAACGCGAGCAGGGTGGACCTGCGCCCGCGGTGAAACCTACTGCCCGATATGCGCCGACGTACGCACTCAAACCTGGGGCGAACATCTACAAACCAACGAAATCGAAAGGCTGGAGCGCTGACTGACCTCGACACTATGCCGAAGCGCGCTTACCTCCCGACTCATCTGCGTGTTTGAACCCATCAGTGGCCCAGCGATCAGCCCGCCGAATCGTGCGTGCCGCATCCACCACCTCACTTGATGAAACTCATCAACGCACAACTTGATACTGCCCAAACCCGATACGTAACAACTTCACCGAAAGGACATTCAGTGTTCGGAATTCGACACTCAACCAAACCGATCCGCCATGTAGCGACGTCCTTCGTGGCCGGCGCCTTCGCAGGCATCCTTGCGTTGGCGATCAGCGGTTGCGAGTTCAATGCGCCCATCGCCGCTGACCCGGGCATCGTGAATCCTGTAGGAGCAGAGGTCGAACCGAGCGCACTCAACGCCACGAGCGACGGGTCAGCACCTCGGAATTGGCAGCTGACCGGCACAGAACTCGACCGCGCGACGACTCTTCTCGAAACGCTTCCTGTGAAGGGGCGCGCACCCAAGACGGGCTATTCCCGTGATCAGTTCGGGGTCGCATGGACAGATGATGTTGACGTCGAATTTGGCCACAATGGTTGTGACACACGAATTATCTGCACGCAGTTTTGACATATCTCAAAACCTTGCTGGTAGGCCCCCATTGTTCGATGTCGACGGTGTGAGTTATGTGAGTGACGATGGTCAGTTCGTGTGACGGTCGACCGGTTCGACCGCACGGATAGGGACGATGGCATGTTCAATCACGCACGTGGCCGGTTGATTGGGTTCGGTGGATGTGTAGCACACCTGGTCTGATGTCGGGATTTCCCGACAATCATCCTCATCAGTTTTGTTGATAAGAGTGCAGATCCTCTGCACTGCATATGATTTAGGAGTTTCACGTTGCATAGTCGCTTGGTGCGTTCCCGTTCCCTCCTGGTTGCCGTCACTGCCTTGGTCGGGTTGTCGATTTCCGGTTGCAGTACGACGTTGGCGGATGTGATCCCAGCAGGATCGTTGTCTGTGGATAGCCCTGGTCAGCACGATGTTGATGTGGCTTCTTCCGTTGCGCTGTTGGAGACGCTTCCGGTGAAGGGGCGTGCTCCGAAAACTGGTTACAGCAGAGATCAGTTCGGTCAGGCATGGTCTGATGATGTCGATGTGGAGTTCGGGCATGACGGGTGCGATACGCGCAATAATCTGTTGGCTTCGCGGCTGACTGACGTGGTCTTCAAAGAAGGAAAGAAGCAATGTGTTGTTCTCTCTGGCACGTTGGCTGATCCTTACACTGGAAAGACGATCAATTTTGTTCGGGGACAGGATACTTCGACTGCAGTTCAGATTGACCATGTGGTCGCGTTGAGCGATTCGTGGCAGAAGGGTGCGCAACAATTGAGTCTTCAGGAGCGCACGAATCTGGCGAACGATCCCCGAAATCTGATCCCGGTGGATGGACCGACGAACGCGAAGAAGTCTGATTCCGATGCCGCATCCTGGCTTCCCCCGAACAAGGCGTACCGATGCACCTACGTCTCGAAGCAGATCACGGTGAAGTCGGTCTACCGCCTGTGGGTGACTCAAGCAGAGAAGGATGCGATGTCTGCCGTATTGTCCGCGTGTTGATTCACAGTTCCGCGTAGATTCCGATGCTTGCTGGGGTGTGTTCTTATGTGCCGATTGCTTCGATTCGTCGTGCTGGAGAAACGCTTTGAACCATCCTTTTGAGTGAGGCGCGGGCGGCGGTGAGCTCGTCCTGGAGTTCTTCGGTTCGTGTTGTCATGGTGTCGGCGCGTCTGCGTTCGGAGTCGAGGTCCGAGCGCAGCTCGGCTGCTATCTGTTCGAGCTCGTGGATACGGGCGAGCAGTGTGTCGTGCGGCAGGTGTTCGAGTTGGTTGCCGAGTAGTAGTTGCACTTTGGTCTCGAGCTTGGTTCGGTCCGTTCGTAGCGCCCGAACTTCCTCACGCGCCATCAACAGTTCGGCGTGAAGACTGTCCGCCGTAGCGGACGTGCGTCCGGCGCTGCTTCTGGTGGCGGTGTGGGAGTGCTCTTCTGTGGCGCGTTCGACGGCGGTTCGAATTGCTGCGGTGTTGTAGATGAACCATGGAGAAACGCCTGCGCGACGCGCTATTTCGCTGATGTTGATGCGTTCGCCAGCGGATGAGAGGTCGGCGATGACTGTCAGCGTTCTGCGTTGTTTGTCAGCGCTGTCACGTCGACGGGAGGCGATGAGCCGTTGGGTTCGTATGTCACGGTCATCGGCAGTCATCGTTGTTCGTCCTCGTTCGTGTGGGTGGTTACGGACTCGAGCGGTATGAAGGCAGCTGCGGTCCTCGCTTTCCTCAGTTCGCGGGAGGCGTTGTCGATGACCGCGCGTTGGTCTGCGGGCAGGTCGGCAAGCATTGCGTCCATCGACGAGATGACGTCCGTGAACGCGTGAATTTGGGCGTCGAAGTTGGTGATCACCCACGACGCGGAGTCGGTGGCGATTGCAGTTTCTTTGTCTGTGCGCAGCTCTGCGAGATGCTGCTCGATTGCGGGCCGGTAGGACGGGTCCGGTCGGTAGAAGGAGCATCCTGCGCACTGGAATCGGATCGGGCAGTGTTGGCCGCCGGCTTTGATGTTCGAGGGTTCGGTGCAGTTTCCGAAGGGCACGGCCACCGACTGTCGCTCGTACTCCGTTACCGACGTGAATCCCGCCGGTCGTCCGTGCCTGTCGATCGCGAACTTCGAAATCTCCTCGGTGGCTTGGCGTTTACGTTTGAGTGTGACGGAGAAGTATCCCATGGTCGTGTCGACGCTGCGGTGATCCATCAATTCGCGTAGGACGTCCACCGGTGTGCCGTTGTCAGCGTGCCGCTGAGCGTAGGAGTGCCGCAATCCGTAAGGAGTGATCATTGATCTGTCGTAGAGAGCTGGGTTTCCGTCATCGTCGAGTCTTTCGTCGACAAGTTCCGGGATTGCATCGATCCAGATGGCGAAGGCCCGGGACCCGAACTGCGCACCGCTCAAGTGCCCGCGGCGAATGTTGTTGCGGGTTCCCGGCGTGGGAAAGAGCCAGTCGCACAGTGTGTCCGGAACAGACAGCGATTGAAGGTGGTCGAGCCATTGGTCGATCACGGTTGCCGTTGCAGTGCTGATCGGCAATCTACGCCCCATTCTGCGACGTTTACGGTTGTCGTAGACGAGTGTGGGCTTGCCGTCGACCCAGTCCAGGCATGAGCGTTTGAGCCCGACGATCTCACTCGGGCGTCGACCGGTGTCCCGGATGATCTGGTAGACCGTCTGATACATCATGGCGTAGTCGTCAGGGTTCCAGCCCGGCGCGGAGTACGTGGAGTGCCTACCCAGCAGCTCGAGGTGTTGATCGAGTTGTGCGATGACATGTTCGGGGATCGTGCGTCCGAAGTCGTCCTCGCTGGTCTCGACCTGGGCAATTGTGTGCGAACGCAGATCGAGTGCGAAGGAGCCGGGGATGTCATCCATTGCGCCCGTGCGGCGTGAGAACTCGAGAAGTCGGCGCCACCACCCGAGCAATGATCGTCGATGGGTGAAGGAATGGGGCTTGCCCTCTCGATCGGCGCTGGTGCGGAAACCCTCGACGACAGCGCTCATGTCACCGTGGTCGAGTAGTTCGGGGTGATCGCCGTTCGTGCGCAGCGAGAGTTGCCGTGAAGCGATTTCGGCGGCATGAACGGTGTGCCGCAGTGTCGTCACGGGTGGGCGTACCTCGCGGCCGAATTGTTTGGTGATCTCTCGAAGCCATCGCTGTCTGATCTCTCGGAAGTCCACAACGCCACCGGCCGCACTGTATCGCCGGTCCGGAGCAGCTTGCAGGCCCACGACGGCAGGTTTCCACACGTCGGCCATGGTGGGATCAGTACCGGAGTACACGACGTGCGCCCGCTGCAGATGTGTGACCAACGACCGGAACACACCACCGGCTGCAGCTCCGAGTGCCTTCTCGAACTGGCGATTTCCGGCGACATCGAGCAGTGAGCGACAATCCGGTGGGAGGTGGGAAACTATGCTGCGGATCCGCATCGGAACCAAGATGATCTGATCACGGTCACGCTGCTGCACTCCGTAAATAATCTCCGCCGCAACAGTGCCGTTCACCTCACTGAGTTCGAAATCGACTTTCGAAAAGGCTTTTTCGTCTCTTCGTGGAACCGAATCGGGGTCGAATGTCCGGTCGAAGAATGAAGGTGAGGTCCCGTTGAGCTTGCGGTGGCGTTCGCACCGCCTGCAACGGCGGTCGAAGATTTCCACGACCGTCATGCATCGGTCGACTCGGCACAGATAGACCGCTGTCATTTCGTTGTCGACGTCTCCGGTGAATACCTGTCGGCGTGAATCCCATTCCGCGACTCGCCATTGCGGGTCGATTCGTTCGATCAACCACGCTTTCCAGGTCTGTTCGTTTCCAGTCGAGAGGGCTCTTGACTCGACGGGTAGAGCGGTGATGCTCATATGCCCACTCTTTCCACTGCCGCCCTCAGGTCCTCCGCGTCGGGGTGTTGATAGATCGCGGTCGATGCTCGGCTCACATGACCGAGCAACGACTGAACCACGTCGATACCGGTGCCGTTGCGCGTCCAGATTGTGGCTGCCGTATGCCGGAACATGTGGGGCCGCAATCGGAAACCGGCACGGTTGCCGATCCTTTCCACAATCTGTTTTGCGTTCGAATACGACATCGGCGAACCGGCGTGATGCCCGAGAAGGTTGACGAACACGAAGTCCGAGGTCATTGCGGTGGGCACGCTGTCTCGTTCGAGAAGGTACTCGCGATACTGAGTGACCACCTCGTCGCTGACCGGTACGACTCGGGATTGTCCTTTAGCGCGGGCACCGTTCGAATTGCCTTCACGCCGAACAACATGAACATGAGGTCCACGTTCCTGGCATCCCAGATGAACCGAGGTCGGAAGGAAATGCAGGTCGCTACGGCGCGAACCCAATGCCTCTCCGATTCGGAGTCCGGAACGAACCAGCAACAGCACCAGAAAACGGTCTCGTTCGGTGTTCGCGGAGTTCAGAGCATGCGAAAACTGTTCTTCAGTAATAATTTCCGGAGGCTTTACGACTTCCGGCGCTTTGAGGGTTCTGGCACGAATCAGCCGATGCTGACCGGATTCACCTTCGTGGAAATCGCGGGGTGCGTAGGCCAGGTACTTGGGCTGGGACAGCCCAGAAACAACATCTGCGGAGACCAATCCACGCATTCCGCAGAACCTGAGGAATTCGACGACAGCGGTCATCACTGCGTTGACCGATCTGCCGGAGCGCAGCCGGTAGTGGACGGTTGGGGTGTGTTCGACGGCGAATTTGAAACGAGTGAGTTCACCTACACGAATCTCGTGCCAATCCAGTCCGCGACCGGCAGTCCAGTTCAAGAACCAACAGACCCGAGGAACGTATGCGCGGATTGTTTGAGGTGACCTTCCGGCGCCTTGCATGAACAGCACCCACTCGGAAGCCTCCGCGACCGGGCGCATGGATTCTTCGTCCACGATCACCCAACCCGACTGCCCCGTCGTCGGTGAAATGACCTTCTCTACAGCACACGACATCGCCACTCCTATGGCTGTCCCACCTGTGATATAGACGCTATTAGATAACCATGAGGGACAGGGCGACCGACACGCCGTGCCTACCGTGCCTTCATCCTGATGCGGCGCTAGAGATAACAAGAAATGACGTCTTGACCCGTGATCTTGCGAACGTCGCATTCAAGAACGGCGAAAAGCAATGCACAGTGCTCTCCGGGGTACTCCATGACCCGTACACTGCGACGACGATCAACTTCCAACGCGGGCAGACAACATCCTCCGCCGTGCAGATCGACCACGTGTTATCAGCAGCTTTGTCAAGGAGTCTTCCTCTTTCTGCTGGTCACTATGTCGATGACATGCCGCTCACTGCTGTGGTGGCCTTGTGATGCGCCAGCGCGTGACCGGGGTCGCGGCGGTAGCTGCGGCGTTCGTTGTCACTGTGTCTGGTTGCTCGGTCCTTCCCGCTGATGGTGGGTCGGTATTCGCCGCTCCGGTGTCGGGAACTTCTGCGCCTGGTGTGCAGGTCGATGAGGCACTGTCGGCGCTGGATCAGCTTGCGGTGAAGGGGCGTGCGCCGAAGACGGGGTATGCGCGCAGCGAGTTCGGGGTCGCGTGGACTGATACGAACACCGTTATGTGGGGCGGGAACTCGCTGAGTACTCGCGAGGACATATTGTCCCGTGACCTTGTGGACGTCACGTGCAAGGTCCGCTCGGGTGTGGTCTCGCCGCCGTGTGTGGTGCAGTCGGGAGTTCTTCACGATCCGTATACCGGGACGACGGTGAATTTCGTTCGTGGGGAGACGACTTCGCCGCTCGTCCCGATCGAGCATGTCGTCGCTCTTGGTGATTCGTGGCAGAAGGGCGCGCAGCAGTTGTCGGCCGCCGAGCGGATCGATCTGGCGAATGATCCGCTCAATCTCATCGCTACCACGCAGGCTCCGAACTCGGCGAAGAGTGATTCGGATGCCGCATCGTGGCTGCCGCCGAACAAGGCGTTCCGTTGTGCTTATGTGGCCCGTCAGGTCGCGGTCAAACTCCGGTATCGACTGTGGGTGACCCAGGCGGAGAAAGACGCGATCGCCACCGTCCTGTCGACGTGTCCCGGACAGGCGCTTCCCGCCGATGCCGAGGCAGCGGGTCGTGTTTCGTGAACGAGCGGCGAAATCGCTTACCCGCAGGGCGCTAGCCGGAGTCGGTGAATCGTCGCCGCAGCGCGAGGTTCTCGCCGTGGGCGACCGCGAGCGCCGTGCGCAGCTCGCCGACCTCTTCGGCGTGCCGCCGTTTGAGTTCCTTGAGCTGCGAGGACAGTGCTCTGACTGCGGACGGTGCAGACTGCTGTCCGGGTTCGGTCATCTGTTCCGGAGTTGTTCGGCGGTGCGACCGCCTGGTGCGGAGGTCGTTGATCTTCGTGCGCAGGTCGGGCTGGTTGTAGAGGAAGTCGGTGGAGACCTTGGCGCGGCGAGCGACGGCCGCGAAGGTGACCGGCTCGCCTGCATTGCTGAGTGCCAGCAGCGCCGCGTCCGCGCGGGCTCTGGTCTCGGTGTGGCGCGCTCGCGCTGCGGCGGTGAGGTGTTCGGGCACGGGCTGGTTCTCCTTGCTCTAGATGGTGGTTCCGGGGCCGCGAACGGCCTTGTCGGTGGCGGAGACGTCGTTGATCGAGAGCAGGATCCGGTTGAGCGAGTCGACCTCGATTTGGCGGCCGTGCAGCCAGATGTTCGTCTCGTCCATCGGGGCGCCGTACTTCGCGGTGAACACTGCTTGCCGGTGTTCGATCAGGGTTTCCGTGTCGGTGAGTTGGGTCCGCAACTGCGGGGCGTGAGTGGAGTCGGTGACGAATTTCGAGCAGGACAGGCAGGCGTTTCCCTTATCGCACAATTGTTTCGGTGGGAGCGTGCACCAGCCGTTGGGGAGGATGCGGTCGGCTCGCTTGTCGAGCTGGATCAGGTCGTAGAGGTCGGAGCTGTCGATCGAGGCGGTGCGGCCGTCGCGGGTGACTTTCTTGTATCGGAGGAATTCCTCCTCCATGGTCTGAGCGGAGGTCACGGCGTAGTGCAAGGTCATGTCCGGAGAGATGTGTCCGAAGTAGCGCATCACGACGTGCAGCGGCACTCCGGCGTTGATGAGGTTGGTCGCGGCGGTGTGCCGGAAGCGGTGTGTCTTGGAGACCGCGACCTGACGTCCGACGGAGTCTCTGATGTTGAGCAGGCTGGTGAGTCTGCTGAACCGCAGATGCATTGTCGGAAGCGGGTAAGGCTTGTCGCCCAGTCGGTTTCGGGTCGTGCGAAGGAACAGGTATTTTGGCGTGACGTCAGGGTTTCCGAAGTGTGCCATCATTTCTCGGGCGTGCTTTTGTTGGGCTCGGATGATCGTGACGATCTCCTCGTCCACGGGGATCGTGGGTGCGAGGTTCGATTCGATCTTGGTCTGTTGATACCGCATCCGGGCGACGAATCCCGCGCTGTCAGGATCACTGTCTGTGCGCGTGCGCAGGATCGGTTCGAGTGGGTCGAAGTCCATCATCAGCACCTCGTTGGCGCGACGTCCGGTGCGCAGCAGAAGCATCATGATGTGGAAGGCTTGCAGGTCGCCGAGTCCGCCCTCGTTCACGGGCTGTGCGAGCAGGCCGCTGCCTTCGGCGATCTGCGCCATGACATCGTCTTCGAGGACCATGCCGTCTGCCTTGACGTTGGCCAGGCGGGGCTTGTCCTCGGGGCGGAAGAGCACGCAGTGCTCGGGTCGCAGAGTGGCCCAGGCGCTGATGCCGAGTTCGGTGGCGGCTTCGTCCCGGTGGTCATACATGAACTGGTAGAACTGTTCGATCGCGGTCATGATCTGGCGGCGTGGGTTCGTCGCCAGCGGCTTGCCCGCGCGCGCCCCGGACTCGATGCGGTGTGCGAGGAGCAGGTCGCAGAAGCCGCGGATGAAGCCCCGCAGGCGGTGTGGATCGGTTGTCAGGCACGGGCCCTGATCGGCGGTGGTGTCGATGTAGCGTTGCAGCCATTTCAGAGCGTCCAGGCGCGATTTGATCGTGCTCCACGAGTACCTTTCCGTGGTCAGGCCCGCCGAGAGCCAGTACTTCGCTCCCTCGCGCAACCACATGCTGGTCAGGTTGGTGAAGTGCATGGTCGTGCGACCTTGCGGTTCGTGGTCGCGTTGGGGCACCCTCGGGTCGAGGCTGGGGTTCCAGACGTTCAGCTCCCACCACGGGCCGCGGTGATAGGCGTATCCGAGCACGGCGGCCATGTGCCCGAGGCGGTAGGTGCCGCCTTTGAACGCAGACTCGCCGATCTTCTCACCGCGCATCTGAGCCTTCCGTGCGGATCTCACCCACTCGTCCGGCGAACGGTGCAGCAGCGATTGCGCCGACCGGCACTCGTCGTCGTGATGCATCGCGGCGCGCAGCAGGGTGAAGACGGCATTCGTCTCGATGACGCGGACGAAGTGACCCAGCTCGATACGCCGATGAATGATCCAGGCGATTTCCCAGGTCATCGGCTCCGGCAAACCGCGGAAGTTCAGGTAGCAGGAGGTCCAGCCCCCACCGACGTTTACTTCGCGGATCGCCGGTCGGTAGTGCGCCGGCATCGTCTTCTTGTCGAAGTGATCGCTGCGGCATTCTTCGGGCAGAGAGTCCCAGAGCCTGCGGGCGATGGTGAGGTCGAACATGTCCGCTAGTGCCAAGCCCGGATCGATCTGGTGCAGTCTCTTGGGGCTGCGCGACCAGGACGTGATTGCGGGATCTGTTGCTGGGCTAAGCATTCGGATACTCCCATCCGGCGACGTATTCGCGCCAGTTCGCTACCGAGGCCAGCTCGGCGTCCTCGGTGACGTGGCCGTAGATGTTCATCGTGGTCTGCACGCTCGCGTGGCCGAGGCGGCGACTGACGGTGTGGACGGGGCTCCCTGCCAGCAACAGCGCAGTGGCGTGGGTGTGCCGAAACCAGTGCGGTGTCATCAGGTTCGGGAAGTCGTTGTCGCGGTGCTTCATCGAGCGCAGGTGCGCATAGACCGACTCGGTGCGCAGCGGCGCGAACAGCGGGTTCCGCATCACGTTGCAGAAGATGTAGCTGCTGTCCCAATCATCGAGGGCCACATCGGCGCCTCGATCGCACAGCCACCACACGTAGTCGGCGTAGAGCCGATCGAGCCGCGACCCGATGTGGACCTCGCGCTCCCCGGACTTGGCGGACAGGCCGTGCGGGTGCACCCTGCTCACGATCGCGACCCGGGCGCTCTTGCCACCGATCCCGGTGATCCAGTCGCGGTGCTGCAACGAGAGGGCTTCACCGATCCGCATGCCCGATTCCGCCAGGACTGCCCACAGGAACCGATATCGCAGGTCACCTCGCCACTCCTCGAGCACCGGGTCGTAGCTGGCCTCGGCATCTTGGAGGGCGTCGATCGTGGTCGGCGTCAGAACCGGGATGGCCTTGCGGGCGGCGCGGATTCGGATAGTTGCGCGCTTCTGCGGCGCTCGCCTGGCCACGTGCTCGAGGAACGAGAGGTAGCGGCCCGATCGGACCTGGGCTTGCTTCCACAGGAACGGCGCAGCGTCTGTTCCGCTGTCGGCCTGGTAGCGGTAGAAACTCATCACCGCGCGCATGCGGAGGTTCACCGTGCTGTCGCTGAGCGTCGGTCGGGGGCGGAGTTCGCGGACCGGCGAGTCCAGCTCGCCGTAGCGCAGGGCAGAGATGAAGTCGCCGAAGTCGTGCAGCTTCACCGCATCCCACGATGTGCCGGTCACTTCCAGGAACGACCACCACTGGGCCAGGCTCTGTGCGTAGGCGCGGGTCGTGTTCGGCCGGAAGTCGATTTGCCGCCCGTACTCGAGGTATGCCTCGACCGGCTCAACGAGACCGAACGATCTGTCGATCACCGTCCAGGTCGTTGCACCGTCGCTGAGAGTGACACGTTGCGCTGTAGCCATCAGCCCGCTCCCGTTCGCCTGAACTCGAAGCTACGCCCGACCCTGCCTGATTCGATGCACCCGAACGGTGCGTGTCGGCGGTGTCATCGGCGTACCTCGCTGCCTGCAGATAACACCGTCGCCCACATATCCCGAATCCGTGGAAGGAAGCCCAGGATGATGTCAACGGCACTACCTACTAGCTACGGATTACACGTGGTCGCACTCAGCAACTCTTGGCAGGTCGGTGCTCAGAAACTCACCGAGCGTGAACGACGCAATCTCGCGAACGACCCCCGCAACCTCCTCGCCGTCGACGGGCCGGCAAACCAGAAGAAAAGTGACGGCGACGCCGCGACCTGGCTCCCACCCAACAAGGACTTCCGCTGCCGGTACGTCGCCACGCAGGTCGACGTGAAGTCCACCTACAACCTGTGGGTCACCCAGGCAGAGAAGGATGCCATCAACCGCGTACTGAGCACCTGTGCAACAAGCGAGCCCACGCCGTTCCTGGGATCGACCGGATCGTAACGGCACACTGTTTTCGTTGCATCATTGTGGTGGTCGCTGGCGCATGGTGAGTAATTCGGCGAGTTCGTTGACCGGCTCCCAGATCACTGGTTGAGGCACCTCCGGGGCGCTCTGCCACCGCATTCCGCCGGAGATCCAGCGTTCACGCCACTGTTCATGCGTGCTCGATTGCCTGCTGTGGCGGTGCTGGTCGGCGCCGGGGGCCGCGTCGAACGTGAACGCGCACGCTGGACACCTCTCGCCGGAACCCGAACCATCTCGGGCATAGGGCCGCTCGCGTAATCCAGGGTATCCACAGACTTGGCACCGATAAGTTCTGGTGGTGGAGGGGATGATGTCGACGACGACGCCCTTGCTGCTGAACTTGGTGGGGTAGTCGTCCTCAAGGCGGTTGAGTGCGGTCCACTCCACGCCGGGCTCGATCTGGTGAAACCGGAAGGTTCCGCAATTGCTGTTGACGAAGATCATGCAGCGAACGGGGGTGGGTTCGGGCAGATCGTAGACAAGCTGAGCGAATTCGCGGGCGAACGCGATGCCTTGCTCGAGCAACGCGCGTTGATCGGATCTGGTGATGAACGGTCCCATCGACTCGACCGGAAGGCCGGAGGGAAGGAAGTCTTCAGCGACGGCATTCGGGGCGCGCAGTGGCACATAGTCTTCGAGGTGGAATGAACTGTCGTTGCATTCCCACCCGGTGTAGTCGAAGAAGTTCGCCGGAGGACTCGCGTCGTCGGCACGTGAGTCCGCCCAGACCAGGAGCTTTCCGCGGCGTTCTATTCCGCGATTCAACTTCGCCCTGAGCTGCGGTGTGAGGCCGTCGGTGGGGTCGATCGTGGAGAACCCGACGCCGAGACCGAGGAATGCTGCGGCGTTGTCGGTGATCCGGATAGTGAGCATGTGCTCATGCTTCCAGTGGCCGCGGACTTCCGCTGGCAGGTGATCCTGTGGTGCGGCGCACGCCGGGCCGAGCGCACTTGGGGTGAGCGTTACGGTCTGACGATGACTCCGATTGAAATCGACCTTCCGGATCCGGCTGCAGCACATCGGATGCTCGCGGGATGGGCGGCAGCGTACGCGGCAGTTTTCTCCTTCTCTGACCTCCATTCGACCTTCACCATCGAAAACAATCGAGTCACCTACCGTGACGGCGGCGGATCACACTTCGACTTCATTTCGCTTTCGGGCGGCCGTGCTGCGATCTTCGGTTTCGATCGGCACGACCCTGATCCTGTTTTGGAGGGCGGCCGCGCCGTCTTGTGCGATCACGGTGCCGAACCCTGGTGGCTCGACACCGCAAGCAACGACGAAATCCTGAACTTCGCCTACGGATACGAGTCCGGGAGGTGGAGAGCTGTTGGCCATGATCCGACACGCGTTGTGCCTTTCGTCCTTGCACCGGGTTCGTCCGGGGAGCCGAATTCAGCACTCTCCTCCCTCGCGGACTTCCTCGAGCAGGCTTCGGAAGACCTTCTCGGGCAACCGGTACGCGGAGATGACACAGCCCTCCGCGCGCTGCTCAATGCTGGATCGGACCTCGACGAGCTGACTCTGCGCTCAGCGCTGGTGGGGGAGTACGAGTACCTGCGGGATGGGCTCGAAGCGGCAGCTCTGTTTCGGCTCCACGACGCTCCGCGGTGACCGTCGGCTCATCGCGGCCAGACGAAAGTTGCCGGTCGCGTTGTGCGCCAATGGACGTGTGGTCAGACCGGCTCCAATAGTGACGGGTTGTTGTTGCGAGGGCTGTTCACCGCAGTCGAGACTTCGTAGGGCTCGAGATGCGGCTCCGGAACTGAGTTGATCATGGCCTGGACCTCGCCTTTGTCGGTGAGGTTCGGGTCGAGCCAGTGTTCCCGGAACGATTCGGGCAGGATCAGCGGGGATCTGTCGTGTATGTGCCTCAAGGAATCTGAGGCTGGCCGAGTCAAGACTGTGCAGGTCCATACCCACTTGTCCGGATCATCTTCGGGCAGTTCAGGATCGGGCCACAACTCGTAGAGCCCGGCCATCGCGAGAATATCGTCCTCGCCGCGAAGGAAATAGGGAATCTTCGACCCTGCTTCACTTTTCATCCACTCGTAGTATCCGGCGGCCGGGATGATGGCGCGCCTTTTGGAAGCACTACTTCTGAATGACGGCTTCTCCGTGACGGTTTCGCTGCGGGCGTTGATCAACTTGGACGCCATCTTCCGGTCTTTCGCCCAGGCCGGGAGCAAGCCCTTAACCGGACTACGAGCGCTCGTAGTCCGTTAGCGGCGTATCGGTATCGGCAGGCTCGTGTCCTCGATCCTGATGTCGGGGAGCCGAGGTGAGCAAACTCCGGCTGAACTGCCCACCCAAGACGTGCCCCTCTTGTACAAGGTCGTCGAAAATTGAAGGCCTCTAGGTCGTTGTTATCTCCGCGGGAACGGACACCCGCAACTGGTTGGCAATTGGAGTGTAGAGATCGATGTCTTGCTCATCGGTCCGCAATGAAAGCAACAGTGCGTAGCGCACGGGAAAGTTCACGCGGTCGGCACGACGGTTGTTCTTCCACCAGCCCCCGACCGGATAGACCGCAACGGAGTTGCATTGCGCGAGTTCAGTTCCCGTGCCATTCCACTCGTCCTGATGTAGAGACCCGAAGTTGCGTTGGTTGGGTCCGATGAACCAGCGGTCCGTTGTGGTTCCGGTGCGAGGTGAACCGTCCTCACTGAGCTGTGCATCGCGATTGATACGGGCAATGAACTCCGGCTGGGTCTCGACTGGACCTTGGAGATCGAATCGCAGGCTGTGGGAAGGATATGCGTAGCGCTGGCGCCAACCTCGGCGAGATGCGGATGGTTCGATGAAGTACGACAGGCTGATTCGCAACCGTACGCTTTCTGCGCCAAGCTGTTCGAGCACGTCGGACGGCCACGGCAAACGGTGTAGCCGAAACCGCCGCATCCGAAAATCGTCGCCTTCGAAGGGGAGGAACTGGTCCTGGGTGACCAGAGTGACTGCCTGACGTGAAGAGTTCAGCACTGCGGCCTCCGTGGGCACTCCCCACCCGTAGCGGCGCAGGAGTTGAAGACGATCGGTCTTGCGCTGGTCTTGGCGAACCTCTGCTTCCATCGATGGGGTCCATTCGGCGGCGTGGGTGAGTAGTCCGCGGATCGTCTCCGGCCAGTAGTCCGGGTACCGGGCGACTGCCAAGGCCGCGAGGCGGGCAGCTTGAGCGGTAGCGGCGCTGGTGGCGTTTGCCGAGGCTAGAGCAAGATCGTTCGCTGTGCCTGTAGTGCGCAGTGACAACATCGGGTGCTTGTCTTCGAAGGTCCCTGCTCCGTCGGTGAGGACGTTTCCGCCCTCCATGCAGATGTCAGGCTTGATCGGCCAGTTCCGCTGGTTGAACATCACCGACGTCCGACTGTGTGGGGAGAGCCCTCCGCGCTCCGCCATCGGATTCCAACCCCGGTACTGCGGGTCCTCAGGTATGCCGTCCAGATCAGTATGTGCGCCGACGGTGAGGGCGTTCCATGCCTGAGCGGGATCTTCTACTGCTGACGTGTCGGACTCGGTGCGGTGGTCGAGTTGGTAGCTGTCGACATTTCCGGCTGCTACCAGGAAGAGCCGGGAGGAGTCAGGGTCGGGTGCGGACAGTAGCTGCAGTTGGTCCCCGTCGCGGGCGGTGTCGGTTCCGACGGCAAGCGCGTCCACCGCCGCCGACCACAGCGTGGGCTCTCCCGGTTTGTCCGGGCTCGTGCTGAGGGTCAAGCAGAACACACGCTGCCTTGGTGCGGTGATCTCCGGCATCGCGACGGCCTCGACAGTGGCTGTGCCGTAGTCGCGTGGGTTCGTCGCGGCCTCGGACTTCGAGGGCATCATCCGGACCGATTCCAGGCGGAGGCTGAGATGCACTGGCCCAGTGGAGGTGAGGTGCTCTTCGAGGCTGCCGTAGAGCGCGAGACCAGCCATCGTGGTCCCGTGCCCCTCCACATCGCTTCCGGAGATGCCGATGATGGTGTGCAAGTCTGCCACGGCGAGGGAATCTTTTAAGAGCACATGGGCTCGGTTGACGCCGGTGTCGAGGTGGCACACAGCGGGGGCGTGATCGGCTGCGGGTACGAGCCGTTCCGCAAGATCGCGAACGTACTCGTCTTGTTCGGTCGCAGGGAGATCTTCGATAGTGTCGATGAATTCCGGTTTCCGGATCTCGGCCAGGGGGACGCTCGTGACGGGCAGGATCTGGAGTTGCGACCAGGTCGCCTCGACCCACACGACAACTCGGTCACGCAGGGCAACCGACCGGGGCAATGTTCGCAGTTGGTAGGTGGCGAGGAATCCGTTGAAGGTGTCGAGATGCGGCTGGGTGGAATCGAGCCAGAGTTCCCACCAGTGTCGGCCGGAGCGAGGCGGTTCGCCAGCGGAGGTCCACAAGTCGTCCAGGAACGCTTGCCGGATCCGTGCGATGTTCGCCACCAGCGCTTGGTTTACCGGATTTCCGTCCGGCGTCGTCCAATGCTCCTCCACCGCTCTGGTCGAGACCTTCGTAAGATAGTCCTCGAAGATCTTGACGAACTGCGGCCGGTGCGCGTCAGACACCCAGACTGTGGCTCGCTCCGGTTCCGTAGCCGTTGCTTGGTGCACCGACAGGAGGAGCCACTTCGGGCGCTTGGGGGTTTTCCGGTGCCGCGTGAGTTGGCTCAACTGATCCAGCTTCAACGGATACGCCGCGTGCGCACCTTCGAGAACGATCACACTGCCGAGCGCCCGCAGCTCTTCCTCACTGACGCTTAATGTATGGCGTTCGGTGTCGATGTCGGCGAACGCCTTGTCGAGCTCACCTCGGAGTGCCAGGCCATGCGCCCGCCGCTCTACGGGACGGATCTTGACGTCCCCTTGGCCGCCCCGGTGAAAACTTTCGTCAGCGGCCTGTTCGACGACATAGAGATGGTCGAGGTGCCGTGGTTGTTCAGCCAACGCTCGCGGACCGTCGCGCTTTGAGGGTCGCGACGATGTCCTCGCGAGTCACATGCGCGTCACCGCGCATGAGCACCTTTTTCGCGGCGGCCTCGGCTGCTTTGACCAGGTCGGCATGGCTGAGACCTGAGGTGTACTGAGTGAGTTTCGCCAAGCTCAGTCCTGTTGCCAGCGAACCGAGGCGTGCACGGATCACCACGCCGGCCTGACGGGCATCGGGAAGGTCATAGGTGAGGACCGTGTCGAACCGTCGGAACAACGCGCGGTCGAGGATGTCGCGGTGATTGGTTGCGGCGATGACAATCGACTCCGGGCTGGCCTGCTCGAGGAATACGAGGAAAGAATTGAGAATGCGCCGCGCCTCCCCGACATCGTTCCCCGAACGATCGGCACCAAGCGCGTCGAATTCATCGAAGAGGTAGACACCTCGCCGCTCAGCGACTGCGTCGAAGACAAGTCGTAGTTTGCTGCCGGTCTCGCCCATGTACTTGCTCAGAAGGCCGTCCAGCCGGACGGTGAACATCGGCAAGGCCAGCTCGTGAGCCAGTACTGATGCCGTCATCGTCTTACCCGTGCCGGGTGGTCCTTCCAGCAAAAGGCGGTGTATCGGCGCAAACCCGTGTTCCACGAGGTTCTTGCGCTGACGCTGCTCAGCGATCACTTGCTCGATCTGAGAGGTGAGCTCGCCGGGCACGATCAACTCCCGCAGCTCGATCTGAGGATGGGAAGCCTCGACCAATTCGGCCAGGTCGCCGCGCGGCTGCACGAGCTGCGTGACGTTGCTACGGGGAGTGATCTGCCGTGAGGTATCGACGGCCTGCTTAATATCCGCAGCGAGAACGTGGTGCCCACGCTTCGCCTCACGGGCCGCGACCTGCAGAGCAACGGAGTAAAACACCGAGTCGTCGCCGGAGGCATGACTACGGACCATCGCCGTGATGTGTTCACCAAGGCCTGCCATTATTCGCCTCCCGCCTTCGCTGGTATTCGTGCCTTCTCTGGTATTCATTACTGCCGCTCACCGATCCCAGCGAGAGCCACAGGTACGCAATTCTCTCATCGTAGTGACTGACCATTCGCAACCATGGCTCCCCCGCCGTTGCCCACGCAGATCACCGAACGGACTCACCAGTCCCATCGGACGAATCGTGACGCACTGCAGCGTCGGTGACCGAGACGAAAGGATGGTCGGGCACCGGAGGGCGATCCATGCGCTTATAGAACCGCTTCTGTCTCCACCGTTCGTCGCACGCAGAACCAAGACTCGTCAGGGGCCGAAAATCGCAGCCAGGTCCTGGCTTTCGCCGCGGAGCTCGCCAGCAGCGATCGCCTGGTCGGTCGTCAGCATGCCCGATGCAAGGCCAAGTACCACCATCGGTTCTGCTCGAAGGACAGTCTCGGGTTGTACGTCGACTTCGAGCGCGACGCGGGCACCCGTTTCGTCAACGCGAACGGCGAGGTTCATGCCGTCGACCTCGAAGCCGATGGTCGCAGGTACCTCAATTCGCTTGCCCTCCATCAGTGATTCGAGCGCGACCACCAACCAATGAGGTTGGAAACTGTCGCCACGCGGACCTGCAATCATGAGCGGCGTACTCCAGTTCACCAACGCCGTGACAGCACCGCGAAGCTCCCTTCCCCAGGCGGTGAGCGTGTAGGCGATGGCGTTGCTGTCGGTGTCGAGTTGGCGCTGAACTACGCCGGACTGTTCGAGTTCCCTCAGACGCTCGGCCAGCAGGTTGGTGGAGATCCCCGGCAGCCCGGCCTGAAGTTTCCCGTATCGGGCAGGGCCGCCGAGCAGCTCACGCACGATGAGCAGGCTCCACCTGTTGCCTACGACGTCGAGTGCCCGCGCCAACCCGCAGTATTGGCCGTAAGACCGCTTGATTGCCGACTTGTCCTCTTCCGTACTCACCGGTCAGACCTCCGTCCCAATTTCGTCGAAGTCGAGTGCCAACAGCGTCGGCCTGGGGAGAACTCGGCCGCCCGGACCCCTGGGAAGCACACGGCGCCGGACGGGGAAGACGAGCCCCTCGAACTCTCGGTGGTCATCGCAGTAGATCGAGGCCGCCGCCCAACGGCCAACTGGTTCAGCGACGAAGTCGTGGCGTCGGATCAAGCCAGCAGGGTCGACGTAGAAGGTCTGTCGTCGACAGTGGGTATCGATCTGTTCGGGGAATGTTGCATGGAGCCGCCGCCATGTCTGTCCTGATTCCCGCCATGGTTCACCTTCGGTAACGACGATGTCGGCGCGTCCGAGCAACAGTGGTGCCGTCAGGTAGTTCCACAAGGCGTATCCGGCGAAGTAAGTGGTGTCGAGTGGATCCCACCGGACGTTGCGGCGGATACCGGTGCGTCCGAAAAATGCTGAACGAGGATCGATTCGGGTGGCGAGTGGTTCTCCGTCGCGGGTTTCGATCCTCACGTCGCCTCCGTCGAACACAGCACGATTGCCGGTTTGTGGGAAATCATGGAGGACGGTGCGCCGCGCGGCGACGTGCACCTCGGCAGTGAAACTGGCCAGCTTGTTGCCGGCGAAGCGAGTGGGCAGCAGACCACCTATACGTCCCCGAGCTGTAATCGTCGAAACCGACTTCCAACGCTCAGCGCCGCCATGTGCAGCCAGGACGTCGTTGATCAATTCACTCATTCAGCCTCTCCCATCATCTACTTCATGTTTGATTGTGAACTACAGAAGAACAAGTCGATGCGAAAACAGCGAAACAGGAGGATCAGCACATGACGACCACACAGCCTTCGGGCCAACGCCCGGCATGGGTGGACAACGAGTTGTTCCCGTTCGAAAGCCACTTCGTGGAGTTGGACGGAAACGTCGTGCACTACGTCGACGAGGGCTCGGGTCCTACATTGCTGATGCTGACCGGAAATCCGGTCTGGTCCTTCGCCTACCGCGAAGCAATCACCAACCTCCGGGACAGGTTCCGGTGCATCGCCGTGGACTTTCCGGGATTCGGCCTCTCGACCGGTGCACCCGGCTATCAGTACCTGGCCCGCGATCACGCGGACCTGCTCGTGTCCTTCCTCGACCGCTTGAACCTGACGCAACTGACACTGGTCGGCCACAACTGGGGAGGCCCGTTCGGCCTATATGCCGCCCAGCAACGAACGGACAAGTTCGAACGCCTCATCCTCACCAACACCTGGGCATGGCCGTTGAACGGTGACCCGTCCAGCGAACTGTTCTCCCGCGGCGTAGGAAGCCCGATCGGACGCGCGCTTATCCAACGGTTCAATCTGATGGTCGAGTACTACATTCCCTCAGCACACAAGCGGCGGAAGCTCTCCGACGCCGAAATGGCGCACTACCGCCAGGCAATGCCCACGCCAGCACGCCGCCGCGCCTGCGCAGCCCTTCCCGGAGAACTCGTCGGGGCTCGTAAGTTCTTCACCGATCTGGAGGGCCAACTCAGCGCACTCGAGAAACTGCCCACGCTGCTCGTGTGGGCAGATGCGGACCCAATCTTCACCGACAAATACCGTCAGCGCTTCGAAGAGGCCTTCCCCGACCACACCACGACGGTGCTCCCCGGAGTCGGCCACTTCCTACAATCCGACGCACCAGCCGAGTTCAGCAACGCAATCAAGACGTGGTGGGACGAACTGGCCAGTCGCGACAGCACGGCCTCATAGAAGTCGCGGGCGCTCTTCACTCGAACGAGAAACTGCTTGCTCCACAATCGCATCCAGGATCGACATCGGGGAATGTGTAGCGACGACTGGCGACGGCCGCACCCTTGCGGACACACGTCACCAACGTGCCACGTCACGGGGCGGATATCGGCCAGTGACGTCGCGCCGATCGCTCGCTAACCAACGTCACAACTATGCCGTCGGAGGGGTAGATAACTGGCCGGGCCAAGACTGCACAGGTCCATACCCACTTGTTCGGATCGCCCTCGGGCAGTTCAGGATCGGGCCACAACTCGTAGAGTCCAGCCATTACTTCCAGGTCACCTTCCCCATGAAGAAAGTACGGAATCTTCTTTCCCTCTTCGCTTTTCATCCATTCGTAGTAGCCGTTCGCGGGGATGATGGTGCGCCGCTTGGCGGCGCAACTTCTGAACGACGTTTTCTCCGTGACGGTTTCACTGCGGGAGTTGATCAGTTTGGAGGCCATCTTTCGGTCTTTTGCCCCGGTATGGAGCAAGCCCTTTACTGGACTTCGCGCTCAGTCCCCGACGTCCTGTCGATCATTCAGAATCTCGACCAGCCGATCCTGGACTTTTCCGACGTGATCATCGATGAGTGGATCAGTCCGAAGTGCCGCGACGATGCGGTGATGCAGTTCTAGCCGCGCAACGGATCGTTCCGCCGTAGATCGGGTCGTTCGCCACTGACATGGTCGACCTGGGCCCGCGTGCTGACTTCTGCGGGTGCCATGTCGCGAGCAAGCGCGGATCTGTCTCGCCGGCGAATCGGCGCCGCTCACCGACGAGATTCTCCTTATCGGGGGATGCCGAGAAGTACCGGTTCAACGGTCCGGCGCTCGGCGCGGTTAAGAGCGGCCATCTTTCCTGCGGCCGCGTCGAGACTGATTTGTAGGCCCTGTATCTCTCCGAGCCAGCCATTGGTGCGGGCTTCGGCGATGCGGTCACGCAGGTTCTCGATAATTGCGGCCAGCCGTGGTCGTGCGCGTGGATCCACGCGCAGCATCGGGCAGCGGACGCCCCGTTGACTGAACTAAATGCCGAACGGTGCTGGTCTGAAGGGGTGGGGTCGATGTGGGTCGGTAGCTTGCGGACATGAGCGAAGGCGAAAGTCCGAGAGATCTGTCGGGGCTTGTGGTGGCCCGAGTGGGTCGGTTGACAGCGACCGGCCACACGTCGGAGCCTTATATCCTGCAGGGCAGCGACGATGAACGAGTGGAGTCCGTCGAGGTGTTCTTCCGGGAGCTGATCGCTTCCGGGAGGTCGGTGGCGACGGTGCGTTCATACGGTATGGATCTGCTGAGGTGGTGGCGGTTCCTTCACGCTGTGGATGTGGCGTGGGATCGTGCCTCTCGGGTCGATGCGCGCGATTTCAGTTGTTGGATCCAGTTGACGGCGAAGGCACGACAAGGATCAGTGGTGCCGGCCAGCGCCGAGTCGGCTGCTACTGCTGCGGCGGCAGCGAATCCTGTCACCGGCAAACCGGCTCTGGGGACCGGGTACTCGCCGGCGACAGTGGCGCACAGTGAGACGGTGCTGCGAAGTTTCTACGATTTTCATCGGGACGCAGGTACTGGCCCGCTCCTGAATCCGTTCCCTCTCGATCTCTCTCGCCGGTCGAGACGGGCTCATGCGCACCACAATCCGATGGATCATTGGGCACCTGAGCGTGTGGGACGCTACCGGCCTCGGGTCTCGCAGCGGATTCCCCGAGCGATTCCCGAGGATCTGTTCGATAAGTTGTTCGCGGCATTGTCGTCGGATCGGGACCGGGCGTTGGTGGCGTTCTGGATTTCGTCGGGGGTGCGAGCGTCGGAGTTGTTGGGAGTCCGCGAGTGCGATGTCGACCCGGGGCAGCAGTTGATTACTGTGGTGCGCAAGGGAACACGTGCGGTGGAGCAGGTACCCGCGTCGGCGGACGCGTTCGTCTGGTTGCGGTTGTATCAGGAGCAGGTGTGGGGCGAGGTGCCACTCGGACGGACGCAACCGTTGTGGTGGACACTGCGGAAACCTCGCCGCCCGTTGAATTACCATGCGGCGCATCGGATGTTCGAGCGTGCGAACGCCACTCTCGGTTCGGATTGGACTCTGCACGACTTACGTCACAGTGCAGCGAGGCGGATGGCCAACGACCCGCACTTGTCCTTGGTGGAGGTCAAAGAGGTGCTGGGGCACGCACATTTGTCGACGACCGAAATTTATCTGACACCCGACAAGGACGAGGTGATCGCCAGCGTCCTGGCCCACCACGCTCGTACTGCTGATCAGCGGGAACATCCGAGGACTCCTCCACCGCCTCCTGCACCTGGGTACGATCCGGCAGCGTTGAGCGTGCTGTTCGGGAGGTCGTTGTGAGCACTGCCGTCAAGCACATGACCCGCCCGGAACGCTTCGAGGTCACACCGGTGCCACATTCGAGGATTCACCAACTGCACAAACAGTTTCCACCACGCGAATTTGAACTCTGGTGGCCGCACACCGCTGCCTCTGCCGAAGCTGTCGAGGCCCGACTGAACTGCTCGGTGCTTGCCGAGGCTGCGGTCACCACCCGAGCCGGACGGCACCGAGGCGTGATCAAGATACTGACCTGGTTGGCTTCGGTGCCCGGCGATACCTGGCAAGCCCGGTGGCTCGCCAGCGGCGCCGAGAACATCCGCGGATCTCGTTACGGCGCGACAGCCTCATGGGCCGATCTCCCGGTGGAATGGATTGCCGGACACGGGCGCCCTGTCAGACACGATCGCAACGACCTGGCTGCAGGACTGCTGATGTTGCTGTGCCTGGACGTGATCCGGCCACAGCTGTCGTGGATGCTCTCCCGGGCGCACCCGTTTCTCGCGCCGATGATGGCAAAGCTGCGAGATCCGGACGGATTCGCGCGGTTGGACGAGCTTGCTGCCACTCAGCCGGATACCTCGCGAGACGATGCACGAATCGCAGCGACCAGAATCGCGACCCTGCTGGTATCCAAAGGCGGGACTGTCGCAGAGATCACTGTCGGCGATTGTGTGGAGCTGATCGACACGATGGCGCAGGTGCACTCCCGCCGCGGTCAGAAGAAGATCGATTTCTACCTGCGACTACGTGCGATGGGCATCTTTCCCGAGGACGCACCACACAGCATCCGCGCGTTCGGCGCTCCGGTCGGACAGCTGACGATCGAACAACTCGTCGACCGCTACCCGATCGAGAACCAACCGATCCGAGATCTGCTCATCGACTATCTGCGCGAGCGTCAACCCGCGCTGGACTACACCAGCCTCAACTCTCGTGCCCGAGGACTTGCCGGGCTGTTCTGGAGCCGCGTCGAGACACTCGCCCCCGGTATCGACACCCTGCACCTGCCGCCTGACGTCGCCCGCGCATGGAAGGACGACCTGAGATCGATCACACGCACCGCCGTCGACGCGGCGGGACGAAAGCACGAAACAACTTCGCCCCGAAAGAATTACAAAGACAATCTGTTGCAAGTGCGCGCGTTCTATCTCGACCTCGCGCACTGGGCCGTCGAAGATCCGTCCCGCTGGGCGCAGTGGGTGGCGCCCTGCCCGATCAGTGACGGCGAGGTCAAAAGAGGCAAGGAACTCAAACACCGCAAAGCGCGGATGGACCAACGCACCCGCGAGCGGTTGCCTGTCCTGTCTCAGTTGGTTCGGTCCGCCGCTGACCGCCGCGCGGCCGCAGCGGCACTACTCGTTGCGGCGCAGAACACCGAACCAGGTGAGGTGATCGCGGGAACCGACGGAGAACTGCGACGATCCTTGATCCGTCGGGGAACCGGCCGCGTCGTATGGGCCGACAATACTGTCAGCGGTGTTCGTCGCGATCTCACCTACGAGGACGAGGAAGCATTCTGGGCATTCGCCACCATCGAAGTGTTGCGGCTCAGCGGTATCCGTCATGAAGAGCTCCTCGAGCTCAGTCACCACAGCATCACCGAATACCGACTACCCAGTACCGGTGAACTGGTTCCGCTGCTGCAGATAGCTCCATCGAAGACCGATACCGAGCGGCTGATCTTGGTCAGTCCCGAGCTCGCGGAAGTCCTCAGTGCGGTCGTTCAGCGTTCGCGGCAACCCAACGGATCGATACCTCTCGTGGCTGCCTACGATACGCAGGAGAAGCTGTGGAATCCGCCGATGCCGCTGCTCTTTCAGCGGGGAATCGGAAACGAACGCCGAGCGATCCCACCGAGTTTCGTCCGCAAGCTCCTCATCAATGCGCTCACCGTGGCAGCTCTCACCGATGCCAGTGGCGATCCGTTGATGTTTCAGCCCCACGACTTCCGGCGAATATTCGTCACCGACGCGATCATGAACGGCCTGCCACCCCATATCGCACAGGTTATTTGCGGGCACAAGACAATTGACACGACGATGGGCTACAAGGCCGTCTACCCCTCGGAAACTATAGAAGCGCACCGAGCGTTCATCGCGCGTCGTCGTTCGATGAGGCCCAGCGAGGAATACCGGACACCGACCGACGATGAATGGGATGCGTTCTTGTCTCATTTCGAGAAGCGGAAAGTATCGGTCGGGACCTGCGCACGGACGTTCGGCACACCCTGCATCCACGAGCATGCTTGCGTCAGATGCTCACTCCTGCGGCCGGATCCAACACAGCGAGGCAGGCTCGAAGAAATCCGAGACAACCTCGAAGCCCGCATCATCGAAGCCAAACAGGAAGGCTGGCTGGGAGAAGTCGAAGGACTGCAGGTCAGCTACACCGGAGTCAAGGACAAGCTCGCACAGGTCGATGCCACGATGAAACGAGGATCGGCAACAACTGACCTCGGAATGCCTGGATTCGGATCGATCTCCGGAAGGACTTCCACATGATTGCCAAGCTAGAATTCTTGTTCAGAGAAACAGGCGTGTTCGTGGCTACAGGGAGTGGCGTACGGACGGCCACAGTCCCCGAGCTCGAGCTTTCGGGTCTGGAAGTGCTGTTGGAACTCGGTCCATTCTGCGTTGGTGGGTTCGCGATACTCTTCAGCCGGGCGGACGGATCGCCGGCCATCAAGGAAAGCTCGGTAAGAGCGAATAAGCTCTTCGTCGAACACAGCGGTGTAACCCTGTGTTGTCACCAATCGGTTGTGCCCGAGAATCTTCGCGGCGATGTGGATAGGCAGACCACCGGTGACCATTTCGGTGGCGAACATGCGCCGAAAGTCGTGCGCGGTCACCTTGATCGGCTCGCCGGCAGCGTTGCACACACCCATCCGGTCCCATGCTCGCGCCAGCAGTTGGTTGACCATCCCGGCGATGATGACCTTGGACCTGTAGTCGCGATTGCGTTGGAACAGATGCGGCAGCGGCGGTCCCCAGGCTCGCTCATGAGCGTCGTGGCGAGCGACCAGCGGGATCGATCCGCCACCGATGGCGCGCAGCCGACTGACGACGCTGGCGAGGACGCTGGCCAACTCGGGCGTGACGACGAGCAGCCTCTCCTGGTTCGTCTTGGACGGAACGATCTGGAGCAGCGGGATGACCTCACCCGTGTCTGGCAGGCGGTGACTGACAATAGCGAGTTGGGTGAGCTCGAGCAGCTCTTCGACTCGGACGCCGGTGTGTCGCAGTGTCTCGACGATTGCCCACGTCCAGAACGCCTCGTCCTCGAGGTGAGAGAGATCGAGTCGCTCTGCCGTGGCGACGATTTCAACCTTGACCGGTTCCTTGACTGTTCGGCGGGCGGGGCCGATCTCGTCGACCCTCAGCGCCAGCCGACGGTAGCGAATGCCGATGTGTTCGAAAGTCTCTTCGTAACCCGCGGATTGGCCGGCGGCGAGAAGATCGGCCTGCTGGCTCAGGTGGTCTGCCACAGAATCGGACAGGCGCGTCAAGTGCGGCAGCCGGTCCCGGATGCGCTGATGCATACGTGCGGTGACCTGCCTCTTGTTCTTCATATAGCCCCCGGTGTCGCTACGCCGCACCGGGGACGGCACTGCCCAGGGCGCCCAGGACGGGTCTTCCAGCGCCCAGGCGGCGATGTCGAGATAGAAGGCTCGCACTGGTACGAAGATGTTCAGGACGGCCAGTCGTTCACGGACCGTGCCGTCTGGTCGGACGACGGTTCGTGTTCGCTGTCGCCATGCCTCAGCGACGTCGTTGGGCAGGTGCAGCGAGTCGGTGCCTGGGTGGTGGGCTTCGATGTCCGCCCAGAACGCAGCAAGGACGCGAGCGAGGGTGGAGAAGGTGCTGTAGTCCAATGCCGGGCGTCGTTCGTCGAGGTAGCGGACGATGACGTCGCGGATCGGCCGACAACTCAGATTGATCGAGTCGACGATCTCACCGGTCGACAACTGGCCACGCATCCGCATGGTGTGAAACGGCGCATCCGGGATCTTCGCGATGCCCCGCACGAGATCCCAACCGGTGCTGATACTTCCGCGAGTTTGCCCGCCAGGCCGCCCAATTGCATGTCGTAGGTTCATGAAGTCGTCGAAGGTGAGCTCGTCAAGGTTGCGCCCGCAATGGAGGACTATCGCGGTGAGGGTATTCAGAGCGTTGACTCGAAGGGGCTTGCGGATCTGCAGCCTTTGGGCGTTCTGTTCGGCTAGTGCGAACAAGTCCGGTTGGAACGTGGCGCGAGCCTTCCCGTAGAGGACCGGCGAACTAAGGGTACGCAGCAGTCGATGGCTGGGCAGGATGAACCGAATCAGCATCAGGCAGCCCAGAGCGTCAATGAACACTCTCCGCTTGGCATTCAGTGACCGCGGATCATCTCTGGTGATCGATTCGATCCAGTGGAGGGTGTCGTCCGGGTTCGCGCACTCCCAGCGTGCCTGCCACCCGTCGCCGGGGTGGCTGGCGAGCCAGACGAGGATTACTCGGACCGCGGCGATGATCGGCTTTTGTTGTCGCGGCGAGCGGCGGGCCATCTCGGGCGAGGATTTGAGGGCGGTGAGCACATCCTCGGTAGCCGTCTCGTCCAATTGTCCGCCGACTCCGCCTCGCGAGCCCCACCGCGCGCGTTCGTCCTCGCTTGCCCGCCAGACGGGTGAGCGCTTGGCTGGTGTCGGTGTCGGCGCTCTCACTGCGCGGATCCGCCGAGAAGGACAGTTAGGTCCGTGGGGTCGTACCGCGTAGTCACAGGCGGCGGCTTCGGAGCGGTCTCGTGTTCCCTGTCAAGGTGGGCCAGAACTCGCGTCGCAACCTCGATGTCTTCCTCGAACAAATAGGTCGACGCAGTGGTGTCGATATCGGCGTGGCCGAGGATCACCTGTATGTCGCGCAAGGTTAGGTTCGGGTCGCGTGACATCCGCAGCGCCGCGGTGTGGCGCAGGTCGTGCATCGACCAGTTCGTCCCTAGCGTCCTGTTGACCCGCCTGAACACCGCCCGTAGCGCGTCATAGGTCAGTGGTTGCTCCGCAAGTCCGGTGCCGCGGTCGCGTCGACGCACAGTGCGCCAGATCGGCTCATTCGGGCCGACGGGAACGCTCTCGCCCAGATAGAGGCGAAGCCAAACGATGGCTTCGGCGCTGACTGGTAGCCACTGCTCGGCGCGGCTACCCTTGCGGATCACGCGCACCAGTTGATCGCCCCAATTGATGTCGACACCACGAAGACCGAGCAACTCACCGGCGCGTGCGCCGTTGCTCAGCGCCAGCGCCAGCAACGCCCGGTCCCGGTGCGAGCGCAATGCGGCGAACACATCACGCCACTGCTGGTCCGATAGGGTCCGTGGCCGCCGCTTCGCGATCGGCGGGTTGTAACGCAGTCGACCTTCGGGCCGGAACGGCTCCATCGGATTGTGGTGCTCGTTGGGTCGAGCGTGCACCGCCCGCCGTACCGGGTTGACGACCGGCCCCTCACCGAGATCGGCCCAATAGTCATAGAACTCCCGTAGTACCGCCAATGCGTGACGGACCGTCCGCGGTTGGTAACGGTCGTTTAGGTAGGCCTTCCGTGTAATTGGGTTGACCGTTCCCGCTGTCGTCGACGACACCGTGCGTGCGGACGCGCCTGGCTTGGTCGCCGCACCAAGCCAAAGCGCATAGTCGCGAATCTCGTCCGATGTCGCCCGCTGCCACGGCACCTCGACGATCCGCAGCCATCGCCACCACCGCAGTAAGTCGTAGGCGTAGCTGCGCGAGCTGCTCGCCCGGTTACCGCGAGCTGAGAATTCGACCAGATACCGACGGATCGGCTCGATCGCTCCACCAAGATCGTCGACCACCAGCCACGGAGAAGAACCGGAAGCTTCGACCACCGAACCCCACCGCTCGAGTTCAATCCGTATGCGATCCACTATTCACCCCTTCGAGAGTCGCCGTCATCAAAGAGGTCTATGCCACTGCCTGCCACGCGAACTGCAACGAGGACGGCGCGTCGTCTCGTAGTCCGGTCAACATCCCCATTTGACCGTTCTGAGCTGGCGCTGGGGCTCGGAGTCGGGTTCCTCGCGTGGGGTTCGTTCGAGGATCACGCGGACCGGTTGTGTAGGTGCGACGTTGTAGGACGGTGGGAGTTCGTCGCCGACGGTGTGCATGGTGTCGAAAAATGACTGCAATTCTTTATCTGTGCTCTTTCGTGCGTAGCGCCCACACATGGTCTGACCTCCTCATCCTCGACTACTGCCTCTATTGAACAGCGTAGGACCGACACCCGCACAAGTCTTTCGATGCCAACGGTGCGAGTAGTTCCAGGGGCACTTTCTGCTACCGCCGATGAGTCGTCAATTTCACTGTCACGTCGCCATAGTTGCGGCCGCGAGGTCTGACAGTTCCGCCATCGGTTTCTCGACGGCATCGATCCACTCTTGTCCACCGGTGATCATCGTCTGTACCGATTCCCAATGCCGCCCGTCCTCTAGAATTTGCAACACCTCGACTCTTCCGTGCGGCGGCAAATCCTCGACGTCGAGCATTCCGACGTTGCCTTCGCTGAGAGCAACGACCACCTCGTGAGTCTCTAGGTCCGAGATCATCGGAATCAGCGCCTCCAGAGCGAGAGCAAAGACTGACGAACTGGCAGTCCAGCGAGCTCCCGACGCGAAGAAGATCGTCCCAGCCATCAGAGCCTCTTTCCGGTAGTGAACGCAGCAGCGGGTAGGCACGTCACCTTTCTAATTGAACCGCGATGGTCCGAGTCCCGCGTGCTGCGGTGCCGTGTCATGCTCTCTGCGAGTACGTCGTCGGTTGTCGCGAAAGGGCCCTCCGATCACCAGTCCTCGGCCGGCGCCTACCGATGTCGCATTGGCGATCGCGGCCGCCGCGGTCCTCGGTGTCACTGTCGGGGTTCTCCTAGCCGACGCGATAGCCGGTGTCGCGGTCGGAGCTGGTACCGCCGTGGTCTTCCGCTTCGTACTGCGGACGATCATCACCCGGAAATGACGGAATCGTCGCAGGCCGGGCGTCCTAACTGATCGATGCGAGCCTTTTCTGTCACACCGTGGTCGTCGTTTTGAAGTGCAGGGGCGCTGGCCAGGTCAGTCGTTTGCTTGCAGCTTGAGAACTCGATGATTGTTCCGGTCTGCGACGTACACGTTGCCGGAATCGTCGATAGCGACATCGGACGGCTGGTTGAGTTCGCCGAATGAGAGCTCAATGGGTTCAGTCGATCCGTTCGGCACCTTGAGGATGTGGTCGCCGAGCTTTCCGTCGAGGATGACCATATCGCCGGATTTGTTGATATCGATCGAGATGGGAAATCGTTCCTTGCCTTTGAGGAACGAAAGCTCCTCCAGCATCTGCGATGACAGGACCCTGAGGATTCGAGGATCGGGCAGCCCCGTGATCGCAACGAGTTTCCCGTCATTTCCGAGAGCAATATCGTTGAAGTACTGATCGAATCCCGGAAAATTTGTATGGACGAGAGCTACTTCGATTTCGGTTGACTTCGTTTCAGGAATGAACTTGTAGATGACTGGGCTACCGAAGTCGTAGAAGTAGACAACCCCGGAATCACTCACAGCGAGCGCACCTGGATGCTCACGCGTTGTCAGAACCTCCTGCGAGGTGCCACCAGCTGGCATCTTCAGAATCCGTCCCTGCGAGTTGGTTCCCTCTCCCTCGCTGACGTACACGCTTCCCTCGCTCCCGACCGTGATACTGGCAAGGTCGGTGAGATCTCGGAAGGGAACCTCTGACTGCTCATTAGTCGCGTCGTCGAGCCTGACAACACGATCGTGGCCCCAGTCCGTCACGAATACGTTTCCGGCCGAATCGACTTCAATAGTGCTCGGAAATTCGAGTCCCTCGAAAGACAAGACCTCGGCGTCACCAGTGCTGGGTCCGGTACTGCATCCAGCCAAGGTAGAAATCGCGATCGCGGTAGCGGCAAAGAATGCAGTCGTACGAAGCGTGGATATCGAGACAGCCCTGGCGACGATCATGGCGGCACTCCTGAATAGTCAGTTGCGACCAGAGATGACCGCCGGGAGAGAACCTTACGGCTCGAGAATTCTGGTGAAGGCAACGACGTAGTGGAAAGTTAAGTGTTTGCATCCAACGGAATCACCCGGACCGCCCAATTGCCGTGAGTCCAGCGTTCTGCCACCAGAGCGTCTGCTTTGATATTCCGATGGCCGCTTACAGATACGCCGGTTCAGGGTCCACAGTCGAGTTCGACGACGTGGCGGGGACCGTCACATTCGAGCACACGCACTGGCGTCAACCGCGCAATAAGCGGGCAGCGTCTCCCTGGATAGTCCCAGTAGGTGCAATCGAGGGCATTTCCTGGCGTGAGGCGACCGCATCCAAACCCGGCGAGATGAGATTGCTCCTTCGTGGACGCAAAGGGCATAACCGTGACGGCCGTGCTGACTTCAACTACATCACTGGCAAGGACAAGATCGGCGCGCTGGTCGCCGCACTCAACGCTGCCGTTCAAACTGCCGTGCCGATTCTTGGCTTCGGCGACGATTTGACTCCGCAGCGGGCGCCGGCGCCGGCCGCGGTGTCGGTCAATGTGCCGGTGGATCCCGCTGTTGGCCCACCGCCTCCGGAGAAGGCAGTCTTCGGCGGGTTCAAGCTCGACGGCAAGATCCTGACGTACAAGGGACAGCGCTACAGGGTCGCTGGGGTCCGAGCGTCCGTCGAGATCGGGGGCACCCAGCAACGTACGACCCTCACGCGCATGGCGCTAGGTACAGCGATCAACCCGGGCGCCGGAACCATGATCGGTGCGATGGCCAAGAAACAATCGCACAACCTCTACCTGACGATCGAGTTCCCGAGCGGCACAGAGATCATGGTCGAGGTTCCCGGCAATGCCGAATTGCTGGCCCGCAGTTTCGCATCCGCGCTCAACTCAGCCAGTCGAGCGGCAGAGAGCTAGCGCTCCACCGCTTGTCCCGGCATGGGACAACATCAGACGTACCTCGAAGTGCTCACTTGGACCTGATGGCCGGATACACCTAGTGCGAGCTGCGCAAGCTATCGATTTTCAGGAATGACAGCGAGTCGGGCCGGCCGCAGCCTCAACCGACCTCACGGTTACTCATCCTCGGCGCTCTGCTCGATTTCGTCGCACCATTGCTGGTACGCAGGACTGAGCAGATACACACAGACCGATGAGACGCCGATCTGGGCCCTAACCACCAGGCCCGGAAGGTCCCAGCGCAGGCCGCGGGTCGGTTCGATCCACCAATCCGTGGGCCGCTGCCCCAGCAGTTCGAACATCCGCTGCACGAGTGCACTGAAAACTTCATCCAACTCCGGCTCCAAGTCGCTCTGACCGAGAACCACATCACTGGCACGGAAGGAGATCATATTGATCGCTCGCGACAATTCGGTTGTCGATATGTCCGCGACGAACACCGACACATCAGGGCGGTTGACTTCGAGATTGGTCACGGCTGCTGGCACCTGCTCATCGAGGCCGCTGAACTGCCAACCGACCTGACCGCAGAACGGCGGCAGGTCATTGACGGTCCACGTCCAGTCGAACTCAGCGGCCGCGCGCACCGCCTGGGCAGCGCGTTCGATATCTGCTCGCATCTTTTACAGCTCTCTCTCGTAGTCAGAGTTGGTGATTCGGTAGTGGCCGTCACGGCGGCCGTAGCCTCCCACATCACGACGGGGCCAATTACGCACAGGTAAGTCATGCCGCGGAGTCGTTCTTCATCCGAGACGATCTGTCCGGGCGGCGTTTGCTGCACGACGTTGACGGTGCGGGCCGGCTGTCACCAACCTGATGGCCGGTACACCTAGATCGGATCAGGGAGGGCAAGTCCCCACAGTTGAAGAAGGGCGCGGGCAAGGCGCGCCTGTTTCGTGAAGGCTCCGCGCGGTGTTGTGTCCGCGAGTGTTCCTTCGATGTGGGGCTCGTCGTGATCAAGAAGTGTCCACAGAGCCGCCGGCAGCTCGGCTCGCAGATGGTCCCAGGTCAACCAGTGAAGGTCCTTTCGGTAGCGGTAGGCCTGGTAGGTCCGACCATCACTGCCGTCCAGGGCGGGGCGAGGGATGTCTATCACCACAGCAGGCACGTCGATCCCCTCTTGGTCCCACCAGAAGAGCAGATCGCCGATGTCGAGTGGTGGTTGGTCCGCTTCAATTGCGACGACACCGATGGCGAATTCGGCGGTGGCGTGGCCGCGTCGGATCGCTTTCCTCGCTTGCGATGAGGTCGCAGCGTCGACGTCTACGGTGTCGTCCTTGCAGATGTAGAAGTACGCGTCTGGGTTTGAGATCAATTCATCGACCGACTTATTGACACCTGGAACACCGAATCGCGGATCGGCGTTGAGTCCTTCGTTCCACACGGCCCTTAATCGTGGGAGGTCTTCGACCGTGATTTGCTCGGTGGCGTCGAGCGCGGCAAGCTCACAGTCGACGAAGTTCTTTACCTCTGAGACGATTTCGGAGTCGTTGGTGATGATCGCGGCTTCGTTCGTTCGCTGCGCTGAGTGGCGTGATGCGTTCGCGGAACCGACGATCGCCCACTTGGACGTCGCGATGACTTTTGCATGGAGTGCAGCTGACGACCACACTTCGACGCCTCGGCTGAGATAGTCGCTGATCGCGTCCGGGCTTGTTGAGTGGGAGCGCAATGCGGAATCGGATGCGTTGCAGACGAGAACGTCGTTTTCGGTCAATGGCATCAGTGATGGAGCTTCCCGTCCAAGGAAGGCTACGGCGGCTTTTCTGGGGCCGCTCTTCTTGATGGTTGCGGTTATCTTTTCCCAGGCTTTCGGTCCGGCGAAGGTGTAGTCCATTGAGGTATCCAATCAGCTGCACGCTTCACGAACGTATGACCGATTTAACTCCAACCAGCGGTGCATCAATCTGTGGCACTCTCTCGGCAGCAACAACATTGACACGGCAGGGACGATCAACGGATGGCAGACGATTGTGGGGACATCCACCGCCCCCGCTCGGTGCGGTTCGTGGACGCAGTGGAGCGGCTCTGGGCAAACCCACGGAAGCGGGCCATGTTCATCGTGGTCGGCGCCCTCTTGGCTGCAACCATGACTGGTTACCTGTGGTTCGGGTCCAACTATCATTCCTTGACCTGGCCATTTCATACACCGGAGCGGATCAGCATGCATGGTCGCGACTATCAGCGTGACCGCTTTCCGCCGCTGGACGAACCCCCGGAGTTGGATCGGCTCTCGAAGATGAACACGATGACGCCGTTCGACTACCCGATCCTCGGGTATGCCGGTTACGACACCAGCACGGTCATCTACTTGCAATGGCGTGACGGGGAGTACTACGGATATTCGCTGCAGGGGAGCCCCTGAACGGCCGACCGCCGCGATCTACTGGAAATCCCAGACCGACCTCCAACAAGTCGAACAGGCTCAGATCGTCTCTGCGGGTTTGGGTGTGCGTCTTGACCATCGATAAAACGCATGATTTTGAATATGGACCGAGCTGCAAGGCGTATTGCCTGTCCTCGAAGCTGGTGCGCGACACGAGGGCGGGAGCCGGTCGGCATTGACCCCTCGTCAAGTCGGGTTTCCCCACTCTGCCCGGACGGCGAGCGTGGCTGAAAACCACTTGCGCAGATATTCGTGGTCGCGCTGCAGTGTCGGATGTCCAGTTAGGTAGTTGACGAACCAATCGGTCATCCCATCCCAGGTCGACAGGTTGCTGGCTGGGATGAGAGACCAACCCAACTCGTCGAGCGTCCATTGCGATTTGGCGGAGTTCCGCAACATGGAGGTCGTCACCCAGTTCGATTGGTTATCGAGCCCGCCGCGAGTTACCGGGACAACATGGTCGATTGTGGGGAACAGTTCCCAAAAGGCGAAGTGAGTCTTGCTCGTGGCCCAGTTCGGATGGAACGGGAACTCGTCGGGCAGCAAGACCGACAGGAGGCGCAGTGCACCTGGATGGATGAGCTGAGTTCCGGCGTAACGGTCAACGAACCCATCTCGGAAGAAGACCCTCATGCAGTCTCTCGGGTTGTAGCGGCGAGTCATTTTAGCCACAGGAGTGAACGGATACCGACTGTGCAATATTTCGCGTGCATCGTCTAGGTCGTCGTTCTTGAGCGACTCGCATACCTGAGCCAAGGTGTTGGTTTTTTCCTTATCGGGCGTAGATGTCTGCACACGGCTCAGCCTGCCACCGATTGCTTGGGGTGGTCGGCATGCGGTCAACGCCGCGTAGCTAAAGACCCAGCAACCCATAGGTCGATTCGCCCACGAAGCGCTCGCATCCTTGCCGGAGCGGACCGCGAAACCGAGGGCTCGCTGAGCTCCCTTCTACGGGTTTCAGTGTGCGTTTTGGACCTTCGACAGCAATCGAGCGATTGTACGAATCACTGGTGCACCCGATACCGCCGACTTCCTGCCGAGCCCCACCGGTCTGCGGTCTCAGCCAGACCAAATCTGTTGCACGATCATCCGCAGCCACTCACGGACATGCTGCGGAAACGGGCTCCAGTACAACCACCCATTGTCCACAATGAACCTTCCTCAATTGTGCTGTTGCACTGACTCAGTGACGACCTGGCAGGTTGAGTGGCGGATGTGCAGTATTCGAAACATGCACTATTCCCCGTCCGGCCAGAGAGGCCGATCGGGGATCACTCGTCGAACACGAACCTGACGCTGCCATCTTCTGGCAGCTCGTGAACAATCACCTCATCACCAAGGCCCGTGACGATGGATACGAAAGCCACAGTCTGGCCATCGATTTCGACGAACCAACTAACCGAGACACCCCGTTGACGGGGAACCCGGCGAAAGATCGACCCGCCGCCTTCTACGACTGAGTCGGGGTGTAGCGACTGGGCCGTGTCGATCACTGTTCGCCGAACGACATCCAGGTCGATCACGTCATCGTCGGGACCGATCAGTGACGGCTGGAAACTCGTCAGAGCGAACGGTAGGTGGATCATCACCGGCTCAGGCGCGGGAATGCGCACCGGGTTGTCACTAAATTCGACATCCCAGATCAGGGTGCCGTCCTCGACGGTAGGGACCAGTCCAGAGTGTTCGACACCTGACTCGAGGCTGATGCGTACCGAATCGACGTACTCCGCCAACGACGCCGACTCCGGATCGCGTTCATCAGCGCCCTCTGCGCCGAACTCGCGGACACAGCCTTCTCGCTCCCCGCCGCGCGTGTCCACGCACAACAGATCACCGCATCCGTGCTCTGCGAACGGAATGTATTCGCTGAGGAACATGTGCGCGATCTCGCCGGCCGGTTGTTGCCGGGCGATATTTCCCCAGTCGTCGCCGAGGTATTCGGTGTCGTGGAGGTGATCTCGTAAAGATCGGTGCTGTGTGATGATGTCGGCGAGCGGGAGCAGCTCGAAGCTCGGGAATACGCTTCCGACGAAGTCTTCTTCACCGATCGGTCGTTTCTGGCCGTCGTGAAGGGAAAAGAACTCTCGAAGCTCGGGGGTCCACGGTGCTGTAGCGCGTTCGGCGTCTTCTCGCTCGGAGAGCGGTCGTGGCGGGCGAACCGCGGCGGCCGTGACCGGCGCCTTCTCGTGAAGGACCTGCATGTACCGGCGCCATGCATTGGTGAGAGTCATGTCCTGAATGTATCCGTCAGGTCGGCTGTTAGCCGTTCACCTCGTTGTCCTCTTCGAACGCAGTCAGCGTGGCCCCAGCTAGGGCATGTCTGACGACTGGCTCGCCCAGAGGCGGCAGCGGCGCGCGTCTACGCAGCCGCTGCCGCAGAACCTCTCAGTGGTGTACCCGGGCGCGGGATTGTCTTCTGCGTTGCGGCGGCGACCAACCCAAGGGCTGCCAAGGGGACCGCGAAGAGAAGAGATCCCCAAAAAGAGCTCCAGTTCGCCAGCCCGGCGATGGACAAACCAACGAGTGCGGCGACGGCCAACCACGAGACCCACTTTCGCATTGCCAATGCGGCCACCACAGGTGGTGTTGCGAGCAGCAGCCCCAGGCCGATCAGTGGCCAGGCACCTAGCACGTGGACGATGTGGTCATCGCACCGGAAGGAGGATCCGCTCTCGCCGGTCTTCGAGCACGCCAACGACACTTCAGCCATCGTCCATGAGGCGCCGACCCACACGGTGAAGGCCAACGCAGCCCCGACAAAGATCCACCACACTGCTCTCGACACGCCCGCAGCCTAGCCCGGCGCGCGGGTGTGCGGCCCCACATCAACCCGGGTAGGCCCGTCGAGAGCGCCGAGGGGACGAGTCCGTCAATCAGCTGAGTGAAGGTTGCATCAGATGCAACATTGATGCGTCTGTTTCAGCGCTGATTGCTCGTCATGTTCGGTGGTCAGTGGCGTCCGGGCAGGTCAACTTCATCGGCGGTCTTGTCCACGCGCAGACCTTTGAAAGCTGGGTGTCTGAGTCCGCTGCCTGTGTACTCCCGATACTCCACATCACACACCAAAAGCGGTTCAGCCCAACGTGCTTCGCGTGCGATCGCTCGTGGTGGCGCGATCGCGAACGGACTAGTGGGCCGCTCGATCTCGAGAAGCTGGTCACGTAGTTCACCGCGCAGTCTCGAAGAAAAGCCCGTACCGACACTTCCTATGTAGATGAGTGATCCGAAATCGTCATGGGCGCCGAGGATGAGCGATCCGATTCCGCCGGCGGCGCTGCCGGATCCAGGAACGAATCCGCACAGAATTCCCTCCGTGTTGGAACGTATGGGCGTTTTCAGCCAGCTCGGGGACCGTTTTCCGGGTTGGTAGGTCGAGGTGATGCTTTTGGCGACGATGCCTTCGAGGTGGTGTTTGCGGGCGACCTCGAGCATGGTCGGTCCGTCGACGTTGAGCCAGTGGGGTGGGACTTTGATTCGCTGGTGTTCGAGGCTGAGGTTGGCGAGCGCTTCGCGGCGTTCGAGGTAGGGCAGATCGGTGGTCGAGGTGCCGTCGATGTCGAGGACGTCGAAGACGTAGTAGGTGGTCAGGGCGTCGTTGCGGAGCTGCGCGGTGGGTTTGAGGACGTGCATTCGGCGTTGCAATCGAGAGAAGGACGGGACACCGTCCGGTCCGAGTGCGACGATCTCGCCGTCGAGGACGGTTTCGCGGTGATCGAGCACAGCGCTGAGCGCATCGACGATCTCAGGGAACGACGCGGTAATGTTGTTGCCGTTGCGGGACCAGAGTTTGGGCGGAGTGGAACCCGTTGTGGCAATGGCTCTTTGGCCATCCCACTTACTCTCGAAGGCCCTTAACTGCACTATCGAACTTTGATCTACCAATCGCGTCGACGTGAGGTCCCAGCACAGCCATGCTCACTGACAAAGGCCTCTACCCACCACCCGATTCCACATCGACCTGATACGTCGCTAAACCTGGCACCTACGGTACGAATCATGAGCGTTTGGCTCAACGGCACCCACGGCGCGGGTAAAACAACCACAAGCGCACTGGTCCAGCGCCTGCTACGCCCCGGTGCGCTGCACACGTAACCCCATCAGAGAGAAACGGGTGGGGTTACGCGATCCTAGACTCCATCCTTCTCCAACCCGAATTCGAATGAGACGGTAGGTAGCACGTCGGCGTGCGTGACTCAGGCTAGATCAGAATATCGACCAACCGGCTAGGCGTTGCGAACTCTTCGATCACCGCGACTCCGCCGGCAGAATTGCCATCGCCATCGAGCGGAGGGCTGCTAACCCGACACCTCTGGACGCAGGTTGCGAGCGCACTCCCAGCATGCAACGCCCACAAAGAGTTGTCCTACAATAGTCTGGATGGCCTACATTGACGCACCGTGAGGCAGTTGGAACGGACCGAGTTGCGCTGCAACTGAACCGATAGCGGAGGGCACGATGCAGATATCTCGAATGGCGGCCCCGGTTCGCGCCCAAGCGGTGGAAGCGATTCGGGAGGAAATCATCAGTGGAAGGATGCCTCCCGGACAGAAGTTGAGCGAGCGGGAACTCTGTGAAGAATTAGACGTTTCACGCAACACGATCCGCGAAGCGTGCCGTCAACTCGAAGCTGAAGGTTTCATTGAAATACCACCGCATAAGGGTCCAATGGTCACGATCATCACCGATCAAGACGCGAGGGATCTCTACGAGTTCAGGGAAGCTCTGGAATGCTTTGCCGTAGAGCTTTTCGTCGACAAGGCCGATCCCGAGACTCGAACGGCGTTGTTCATGGCTGGCGAGGTATTGTTCGCTGCCCACAACTCTGGTGACATCCGGGAGATGATCCTGGCAAAAAACCACTTCTACGACGTGCTGTACCGCGGGACCGGAAATCGCATACTCGCCGGACAGGCAAAGCTGCTCCACGGACGTTTAGCCGGGCTTCGCGCCCGATCGCTTTCGCGCGGATCCCGACCCGACAGGAGCCGAGACGAAATCAAAGAGGTCCTCGTAGCCATCCAAGCGGGAGACTCTTCCGGAGCTGCAGGACTGTGGCGTCAACACATACGAAACGCGGCCGCCACTGCCTTGGGTGAAGACCCGATCCCAAGCTGAAATTGACCGATTGTGGGACAATCTGTTGACAAAGTGGACTATACGGCACTTCAATGTGTCCTATGCCACCAACTGACGCCCCACCAGATCCCCCTCAACTTGGCGACGCTCCAAAGCCAGCTCAAGGGCCGTTGTCAGGCCTGCGAGTTCTCGATGCCGGTTTCGTTTACGCCGCGCCGATCGCCGCGATGCTTCTCGGCGACTTCGGCGCTGACGTCATCAAAGTCGAGCATCCCCGTGGCGATCCGGCACGCACCCACGGTTGGCAGAAAGACGGCCATGGACTGTGGTGGAAAGTAATTTCCCGCAATAAGAAAACCGTCACGCTCAACTTTCGTTCCCCGCGAGGCCACGAGCTTCTTTGTGACCTGCTGAAGGAAGCCGATGTCTTCGTCGAAAACTTTCGCCCAGGCGTCCTCGAGGAGTGGGGACTCGGCCCGGAGGTCATGCACGAGATCAACCCGAATCTGATCATTCTGCGTGTCACCGGATTTGGGCAGACTGGCCCCTATTCGAAGCGGCGAGCGTTCGGCACTCTAGCCGAAGCCATGAGCGGCTTCGCTTACCAAACCGGCGAAGAAGGCGGCCCTCCGACCTTGCCCCCATTTGGTCTCGCAGACGGAGTCGCCGGAGTCACCGGTGCGCTGGCGGTCATGATGGCCCTTTATCATAGAGACGCATGCGGAGGCGGCGGGCAAATCATAGATCTCTCCCTTCTCGAGCCACTTCTGGGAATATTGGGCCCTGCTCCAACTGTCTATGACCAGCTCGGCGTCATTCCAGGCAGGCATGGCAATCGATCACCGAACAATGCTCCAAGAAATGCTTATCAGACTGCTGATGACCGTTGGGTAGCAATCTCGGCGAGCGCCACGAGCGTCGCGGTACGAGTGCTGGCCCTTGTCGGGCGACCGGACATCGCGACTGAACCCTGGTTCCCTTTCGCCGGCGAACGTGCAGCGCGAGCTGATCTCTTGGACGAATGCGTCGGCAAATGGATAGGTGAACGAGATTTCGACCAGGTGATGGAAGCGTTCACGGACGCGGGCGCCGCAATCGCGCCGATATACGATGTCGAGCAGTTGCTCGCAGATGCGCACGTGACCGAACGCGAGTCCATCACTCTTTGCCCCGACGAGGACCTCGGACCGATTCGCATGCAGAATCTCTTCTTCCGATTGTCGAAGACACCAGGTGAGATCAAGTTCGGGGGTCGTCGGCTAGGTCAGGACAACTCCGAAATCTTTGGCCAATTCTCGGGAGTGGACGAGGACGAACTGGCCAGCCTTCGCGCGGACGGGGTGGTTTGAGCGTGCATCGCACCTACCTGTTCGCTCCAGGAAACAATCCCCGTATTGTTCGTAAAGCCTTCGAGGCCGACGCCGATGCAGTGATTCTCGACCTCGAAGATGCAGTGCCCCAGCAAGACAAGGCTTCCGCTCGAACTTTTGTCGCTCAGCTCCTTGAGCAGCATCGGGCCTGGGTTCGCGTGAATGAGGTGGGAACGGACGCGTGTAGGGCGGACCTCAAGGCCGTAGCCGAGAACGCACACGGGATCCGGATACCCAAGGTCGAATCTGCTGAAGACGTCGAATGGGTGGCATCCCGCTGTCCAGGGCTTCCGATTATTTGTGCAATCGAAACTGCCCGCGGCATCCTTGCAGCACCGGAAATCGCCAATGCTTCAGCATGTACCTATCTCGCACTCGGCGGATTGGATCTACGGCGCGATCTCTCGGTCGGGGTGGGAACGACACCCCTTCTGCATGCCCGGAGCCGCCTTGTTCTCGCTGCGCGTGCCGCAGGAATTGCTCCGCCGATTGACAGTGTCTACGGACAACTCGACGACGACGCCGGCCTGCAAGACGAAGCGGAACACGCCCGATCAGTCGGATTCTTCGGCAAATCCGCCATCCACCCTCGTCAATTACCCATAATCACAAGAGCTTTCACCCCGACAGAGACCGAAATTTGCTGGGCAAATGATGTGCTCGATGCATTCGCCCGCGCAGGCCAGGGCGCAACGACACTGCCCGGCGGAGAGTTCGTGGACGCACCTGTCGCAGCACGAGCACGGCAAATTCTCGAGCGCGCTTCCAACTGATCCATCCCGATACCCACGAGCTGCATCACCATCCGCCGCGCCGAGCCGGCATCCCATCCACTCACTTCTGATGGACCACGTCAGACAACCGGATATCGCATACCGCACCTACGTCGCTCGTGAGCAGCACACCTTCAGAGTGAATTGACCCATTGTGGGACAATCGCTATGGTAGTAGTGAGCCAGGCCACACGGCCACCCAGAGGGTGTCCACCTCGCTCAGCATGCTCTCGGAAAGAAAGGCCACTCATGTCACAAACACTGTCCTCGCTAGTCGAAACACCCATCGGCGTGAATCAATACGGCTTGTTCATCGACAACAAATTTGTCACCCCTAAGACAGAGAAGTACATCGACGTCACCAATCCGGCCACCGGCGAAGTCTGGGCCCAGGTGCCTGACGCCGGCACTGCAGATGTCGACCTCGCAGTAGCCAGCTCCCGCCGCGCCTTCGAAGGCGAGTGGGCTGATTGGCGTGCTGCTGATCGCGCAAAGTTCCTCATCCGTTTCGGACAGGCGATCGCGGACAACGCGGACGAGATCGCCCAACTTCAGGTCGACGAAAACGGCAAGCTCATCAGGGAAATGGCCGGGCAAGCGCGGCTCATGCCCGAGTACTTCAACTACTATGCCGGCTTGGCGCAAATGCCCACTGGCAACACAAACCCCCTGCATCTCAAGGACATTTTCAACTACACCGTTCGCGAGCCCCTCGGTGTGGTCGCCGCAATCACTCCCTGGAATTCACCCCTTCTACTATTGGTGTGGAAACTGGGACCCGCACTCGCTGCAGGCAACACACTGATCGCCAAGCCGTCCGAGATCACCCCGGTGTCGACTTTGCGCATTGCCGAACTTGCTGCCGAGGCAGGTTTGCCAGCCGGCGTCTTCAATGTGGTGACCGGCCTCGGCGCTCCCGGTGCAGCGTTGACTACTCACGAAGGCGTCAACAAAGTCGCGTTCACAGGTTCCACCGCCACGGGGCAGGCGATCGCCGCCGCTGCCGGCAAATCGCTCAAGAGCGTTTCCCTGGAACTGGGCGGCAAATCCCCGAACATCGTCTTCGAGGACGCTGACCTCGACAGCGCTCTCAACGGTCTGATTGCCGGAATCTTCGGAGCAAGCGGACAGACATGCATGGCAGGTTCGCGAATTCTGGTGCAGGAGAGCATCTACGACAAGGTCGTCGCAGAACTGGTCACCCGAACCGAACGAATCAAAGTCGGAGACCCCCAGAGCTCCGACAGTGAGATGGGCACGATCGCCTGCAAGGCTCAGTACGACAAAGTCCGTCACTATATCGAGGTCGCGAAGAACGAAGGCGCCAAGCTGGTTGCCGGTGGCGTCCCTGCAATAGTCGAAGGATTCGAAAACGGCCTGTTCATGCGCCCCACGGTTTTCGTTGATGTCGACAACGACATGACCATCGCCAGGGAAGAAGTGTTCGGCCCGATCGCTGCGGTCATCCCCTTCACGGACGAAGCCGATGCGATTCGCATTGCCAACGATACGGAGTTCGGACTCGCTGCCGGCGTGTGGAGTACCAATATCCAACGCGCCCATAGGGTGGCAGCAAAGCTGCAGGCTGGAACGGTGTGGATCAACAACTACCGCAAGACCGGGTACTCGACCCCGTTCGGCGGGTTCAAGCAGAGCGGAGTCGGTCGCGAAAACGGGCCCAACGCACTGCTCGAGTACACCGAAGAGAAGAGCGTGTGGGTCGATACCGGACAGGGCGTCAAGGACCCCTTCAACCCGCGTGCCTGACCACTGAAGTACTCACGTTCGTGCACAAAAACAGCACTAACAGGTGCCGACCAGCCCACCTCGACCAGAGTGAGTGAATTGTTCGCTCCGCTCCGCCCGGAAGGGAACGTCAATGACGACGACTAAAGAACGTCCTGACAACATCATCGTTATCGGATCCGGTATCGCCGGACTCTCGGCAGCGATAACAGCCGCTGAACAGATGCGCGAAGGACAGGGTCGCGTCATTCTGGTCGATCGCGCTCCTGAGGAGGAGGCTGGGGGCCTGACGAAATGGACCTCAGCCTACTTCCGACTCGATGACGTCTACGATCCCGGCGAGACATTCGTCTCCGACATCATGGACTTTTCAGATGGCCGAACACCGCGCTGGTATGTCGAAAAAATGGCCGAGCAGATCCCTGAATCCATGGAATGGGTACAGGGCCACGGTGTTCGATTCAAAAGACTGCCAACGTATTTCATCAACAGCTCACGAAAGCGCCTCCAGCCGGTCGGGGGCGGTGAAGGAATACTCAGTGCGCTGGTCCCCGTAGCGGAAAAACTGGGCGTCGAGTTCCGGTACGACACCACCGCCACAAGTTTGGATATCACCGCGAGCGGCGAAGTACGCGGGCTCCACGTAATCGGCCCGTCCGGTCATTCGACTATCTCAGCCAGGTCGGTAATCATTGCCTCAGGTGGGTTCGAAGGCGACACCGAAATCTTGACCCGCGAACTAGGCACTGCAGAACCTTTGATCCCCATCGCCCCCGGGGTCGCCTTTAACCGGGGCGAGGGTATCCAAATGGCTCTCGACGTCGGAGCTGCCCGCGCAGGCGAATGGGACGGATTCCACGCCGAACCGGTGGATCCACGGAGTACCACGCCGGAATCACTGGTCATGGTGTTTCCCTACGGGATCCTCGTCAACAAAGACGCGCTACGGTTCATCGACGAAGGCAGCAACACCGTGGACGAGATCTACGAGAGCACAGCCCGAGCGATCTGGGCAGAGCGAGACGGAATTGCGTACTTCATCACCGACCAGCAATTCACCTCGATCGAGGCGCGCGCTCGCGGAATTCTTACGAGCGTCAAACCCATCGTCGCTGACTCCATCGAGCAACTGGCTACCTCGTTGGAACTGTCTGTCGACACTCTCACCGCGACAGTCCGCCAGTTCAACGCCGCAGTAGGTGATGGCATTTTCGACTGGAAGAGACTGGATGGCAAGAGGACTCATGGGATCGAACCGGAGAAATCGAATTGGGCACGGACCATCTCCGAGGCGCCGTACATCGCGTACCCCATCAAATGTGGAATCGTCTTCACGTTCGGGGGGCTGTCGACCAATGCCGATGCGGAGGTCCTCGACGAGCAAGGAAACACGATTCCAGGCCTATACGCTGCCGGCGAGTGCACGGGCATCTACCACGGGAAATATCCCGGCGGTACGTCTGTGCTCCGCGGCATGATCTTCGGTCGTCTCGCAGGCAAGGCTGCTGCCCACCGAATGTCGCTCTCAATGAAAGAAACCCGCGCTTCCCAATAAATCTAGTCCGCCCCCTTCTCTTGCTGCACAATCCGAAAATCTATTTATCGCACCCACTCCCGGAGACACAGTCATGTCCACACCTGATATCGAGCGCACATCTTCATCCACGAACCTGCGGGATCCCTCCCCCCGAGGGAAACCCAGTCTGAGGACTTTGGCAGGGGCAGGTGTGGGAAATACCTTGGAATGGTATGACTGGAGTGTCTACGCGATATTCGCGCCCTTCTTCGCAAGCCAGTTCTTCGTCAGCGAAAATCGAACGAGCGCATTGCTTGCAACTCTTGCCATATTTGCCGCCGGCTTCTTCATGCGACCAATCGGTGGATTCTTTTTCGGATGGCTGGCCGATCGATACGGACGCAAATTCTCGCTGACGACATCGATGATGATGATGGCCGGCGGAAGTCTCATCATCGGTGTAGCTCCCACGCACGCCAGCATCGGCGTTTTCGCCGGTTTGATACTTCTCGTTGCACGGCTCATCCAAGGCCTCGCACACGGTGGAGAAATCGCAGCCTCGTACACCTACGTTGCCGAAATCGCGCCTCGTGCAAAGCGAGGCCTGTGGTCGACGAGCGTGTACGTCTCCGTGACCGCAGGAATCGTACTGGCTTCCCTGATCGGCGCAGCAGGGTCGTCCGTTGTCGGCGAAAGCGCACTTCGAGATTGGGTATGGCGCGTTCCGTTCATCTTCGGCGGCCTACTTGCCTTCGCTGGAATGTACATCCGTCGAACCCTCGAGGAGACCGACGCCTTCGAAGCAGAGAACAGCGAAAGCACACGACGAACCGCACTCGACATCGTGCGCGGGCTCGGCAGAAACAAGTCGAGCTTGGTCCGCGTCCTCGGAATGAGCGCCGGCGTCACCGTCGTCTACTACACTTGGGCGGTCGGAATTCCCGGTTTCGCGATCGCCAACAGGGGCGTCGACGCAACAGAAGGTTTGTGGGCAAGCGTTATCGCCAACATCTTCTTCATGCTCACTCTCCCCTTCTGGGGGAAACTATCCGACCGAATCGGCCGCAAACCCATATTCCTCACCTACTTCATCGCAATGCTCACTCTCACGTTCCCCCTGATGGCACTCGCCGGCGGTTCAGCCTTACGGCTGGGACTGGTCATGGCAGTAGCACTGTTCTTCCTCGGCGCATTCGTCGGAATCATGCCCGCGTACTTCGCGGAACTCTTCCCCACCGAAGTACGTGCCTCCGGGATCGGGGTGCCTTACTCCCTGATGGTGGCCATATTCGGAGGCACAGCCCCCTACACACTCACTTGGCTAGAGGGCCGCGGCACCGCATGGATGTTCTCGCTCTACATGGTCATCCTCCTCATCGTCGGCCTCACCACGACCCTCCTGTCACCGGAAACGAAGGGGAAAACGCTGGTGTAGGTCGAGCGGTCCCTTAATTTGCCATAGCTACTCGCGCTGCGCAGTACTTCCATTGGTGCACTGCCCCACTCGTAGGTTGTAGACAAACTTCGCCGAAAGCAGAGTTTCGTGGCAGCCGCACTCAACCAATTCGAGCCCTCGGGAACACTGCCCTACCAGCCGATTTCCGACATTGGAGGACTAACCGTAGTGAGGTTAGTCTGCGGGCCCCGCCGATTCGTGGGCTGCGCCGCACTTCTCGGACGAGACCAACAGAACGATTCTCCATTAAGATGAGATTCCACCACCCGCGCTCTCTAAAGATGCTGCGTTGCAGCGCTTTCCGGCGCTGACCGCAACGGCGCACTCTCCGAGTCGACTGCCGCAGTTGACAGCGCAGTAGATGAACACGAGTAACCCACCTCGCGCGTTATCTGCAAGAGAGGACAACGGCCGAGCTCAAACGAATCTAGGTCGCCATCATCAACGATCTGGACTCACGCCCCGACAAGAGGGTCAGCGATAATGACGTCGCCAGCCGGGGTGGGTGTCCCAGCATTGACGCCCAACCCGATACGGCAAGGACCGTCCGACCCGACTTCGCTTGTTTCGAGAAGTCGAACTGACCGGAGGGCTTCAGGCCAGTGCTTTCACTGCGTCGAGGTAGCCGGATATCGCATTCCGATTTCGTGTCAGTACTTCGATTCGCTCGTTCATGCGGTCCCGCTCATGTTCGAGGGTTGCGATCATCTCGGGTGTCGCGTCGGGGAAATGGATGGTTCGCGGCTTGTCCAGGCAGGGCAGAACCTGCTTGATGATGCGGGTCGGTAGGCCTGCGTCGAGGAGTCCGCGGATCTGGATGACTCGATCGACGAGGTAGTCGGCATAGTCGCGATACCCGTTGTCCAGGCGGCGCGGTTCGATGAGTCCTTGTTCCTCGTAGTAGCGCAGCAATCGGGCGGGTGTATCCGTCTGCTGCGCGAGTTCTCCGATAAGCATGTGGCTGACCTCACTGTCACCGTTGTGCACCGACGCTTGACCTTCACACCAATGTCAAGCATGAATGATAGCGTCCATGACTCGCACCGATCGCTCCGCCACTACTTCGGAATCACCAACACGGTTCCCACTGTCAGGATTGGCGGCGTTGGGGACGGCGGGGTTCGTCACGATCATGACCGAGGCCCTCCCCGCCGGAGTTCTTCCCGGGATGAGTCACGACCTCGGCGTCTCGGGTTCAGCTGCAGGACAAACCGTTACGATCTATGCGATCGGTTCGGCGCTCGCCGCAGTGCCACTGACGAGCGCCACTCTCGGATGGCCCAGACGGCGTCTACTTCTGCTCGCGATCACCGGATTCGCCTTCGCGAATACTGTCACCGCCGTTTCGACGGACTACGTATGGACGATGTTGTCCCGTTTCGTCGCTGGGGTCGTCGCGGGGTTGTTGTGGGCACTGCTGGCCGGATACGCGCGACGGATGGTGCCCCCGCACCAGCGTGGGAAAGCCATGGCCGTGGCGATGGTCGGGACGCCGGTGGCGTTGGCAGTCGGTGTCCCGGCCGGCACCTTTCTCGCCGAGATCGTAGGCTGGCGTTACACATTCGGGCTCATGTCGATACTCAGTGTCGTGCTCGTCGTGTGGGTGATGAGGTCCGTTCCCGCCTTCCCCGGACAGGAACGCGGTGCCAGTGTGCCGATTCGCCGAACCCTGCGCCTTCCCGGTGTCGTCCCTGTCTTGTTCGTCACGTTGACATTCGTTCTCGCCCATAACGTTCTGTACACCTACGTCGCTCCTTTCCTCACCCGCATCGACATGCGTGACGACGTCGACGCAGTGCTGTTGGTGTTCGGCGCCGCGTCGTTGATCAGCATCGTGATCACCGGCGTACTGATCGATCGTCGTCTGCGCCCTCTCATGATCGTCAGTTGTGCACTCTTTGCCGGTGCTTGCCTGTGTCTGGGGGTCGTTGGCGATACCGTGTGGCTCGTCTTCGTCGGTGCGGCGGTGTGGGGACTAGCGTTCGGCGGCGCCGCCACCCTTCTCCAAACTGCATCAGCCGAGGCTGCAGGGGCTGCGGGCGACGTCGCTCAATCTCTCGTGGTGACATGTTGGAATATCGGCATTGCCGGTGGCGCCATCCTCGGTGGGCTTCTGCTCGAATCCTCCGATGCGGGCTCACTGCCCTGGGCAGCTTTCGCTTTGGTCGCCACCGCACTCGTCGCGACTGTAGCTTCACGCCGCCATGGATTTCCCAACCCTCTCCGAAAGTGAAGGAAATACAAATGACTATGAATAACATTGTGCAGCAATCACATACCCGCAACGACTCCGTGACGCACGCTCTGCGTGCGCGGATCGATCCGGAAGTCCGAAGCGGCCTCGACGCGATGCTCTCCGTCACCGGCCCCGGTGGTTTCCGCAACTACACCCTTGACCAGCGCCGAACGATGTATGCAGACAACAATGCAGCCGCATTGGCGGCCGACCCCATTGACTCGTCCATTGCATACCGCGACGAGTTCATTCCCGGCCACCTCGGTGAATCTATCCGCGTCCGAACGTATCGCCCCGGCAACGAGCCTTCCGCGCCACGTCCAGCCATTCTGTACATACACGGAGGCGGACTCAATCACGGCAGTATCGAAACCGACGAACGCCAAGCGGCGCCGCTGACCCAGGTCGTGACGGGTGGGGCCGTCGTCGTCTCCGTCGGATACCGGTTGGCGCCCGAACACCGCCATCCGACACCCGTGGAAGATTGCTACGCGACGCTGATCTGGTTGTGGAACAACGCTTCACGGCTCGAAATCGACCGTGAGCGCATTGCCGTCTACGGTGGCAGCGCCGGCGGCGGGTTGGCAGCAGCGCTCGCGCTCCTGGCCCGAGACAGAAAGGGGCCCGAGATCGCATTCCAGGTTTTGCTCTATCCGATGCTCGACGATCGAAACGAGACGCCGAGCAGCCGCGAGATCGTCGACATCGGGATCTGGGACCGCGACCTCAACGTCGAAGCATGGCGATACCTGCTCGGTGAAACATACGAGACCGCAACGGATGCAGGCGACGCGCAGGTGAGCGCGTACGCCGCTCCCGCGCGAGCACTCGACCTCTCGGGACTGCCCCCGACCTATCTGGATGTCGGAGAGCTCGACCTCTTTCGCGACGAGGACATCATTTTCGCCAACCGCCTGATGGCGGCAGGTGTTCCAGTCGAAATGCACGTATATCCAGGCGGCATTCACGCCGGCGAACTCCTTGCCCCTTCGGCAGCGCTCAGCACCCGAATCGACGGCTACCGCCGCGACGCACTCAACCGCGCACTAGCCGAACGATGACGGCAGACAAGTCGCTGTCGTGCACGGTTCGGCCCATTCCGCGTGTTTCGACCTTCCCGAGTGGTGACGGGCGCAGTCAACATTGTGTTGCACTCGTGTCCGACGCCCGTTGGAGGGTCTGTCTCACGCCTGGCGGGGTTCTCCCGCGGGCGGTAGGTCCTGACGCGACTGCGTTAACGCTGAGCTGAGGTGACGTGGTTGCGGGATGCCGGAGGACCGGTCCAACCGTCCGGCGTTCCGCACGGTTGAGGGCGGCCATTTTTCCGGCAGCCGCATCGAGGCTCACCTGTAAACCCTGTATCTCGCCTAGCCAGCCGTTGCCGTGGGCATCGGCGATGCGGTCGCGCAGGTTCTCGATAATTTCGGCCACTCGTAATCGTGCGCGCGGATCCACCCGCAGCATTGGACAGCGGACACAGGCGTGTTCGTGACTGCAGGGTGTGGCGTAAGAGCGCGCTAAACAGCGACTGTAATGATGAGATGATGCGTTCGAACTTCGATTACAAGGTGATTCAATCCGATTTTCTGGGGTGGGTGCGTACGGCGACGGCGGGGAAGCTGGGCATGTTGAGGTGAACGGCACGACGGGCTCGCCGATCGATGTGGTCCAGTTTTTCCTCGGTAGCCATGAGGCTCACGCGGAGTCCTTCTGCTTCACCGATCCAGCCTTCGCTGTCTGCCTCGGTAATTCGGGCAGCAAGGTTGTCGCGTATCTCGACCAGTCGGAAACGTTGTGCGGGATCAACACGTAAGACGGGGCACCGGATGCAACTGTGTTCATGTTGACAGCTGGTGCCGTAGGCGCGGCCGCATTCGCCGAGGGCGAGTTTGCGGCGCTCGAAGTGTCCGAGAAACTCATCCCATTCGGCATCTGTCGGCGTGCGGTATTCCTCGCTCGGGCGGAGGGCGCGTCGGCGCGAGATGAAGGCGCGGTGACCGGTGATCGCTTCCTCCGGGTAGATGGCTTTGTATCCCATGGTCGTGTTGATGTCCTTGTGCCCCAACAGCACTTGAGCGATATGCGGAGGCATGCCGTTCATGATGGCGTCGGTAGCGAAGATTCGGCGCAGATCGTGGGGCTGAAAGTACAGTGGTTCGCCTGCTGCGTCCTTCACTCCTGCTGCATCGATGAGTTCGGTCAGTGCATTGCGGATCAAGCCTGCGGACACCGCGCGGTGGTGACCACCGCTTTTCCATTGGAACAAGAGTGGGGCGGGTGCCACCCAGATACGTTCGTTCCGGTCGTAGAGAGGTACAAGAGGTACCCCTCCGTCCGCGCCGCGTATTCGGGACACGATTGTCGACAGCATGTCGGCGAGGTCTGGGCTGACCACAAGTAGGCGTTCCTCGTCTGTCTTCGAGGGTGCTATCTGCAGTAGCGGGATGAGCTCTCCGGTGCTGGGCAGTCGATATTGGGTGATGCTGTGATGGCTGATTTCGAGCATCTCTTCGATTCGAACGCCTGTGTGTCGCAGGACTTCCACAGTTGCCAGAGCCCAGAATGCCCGGTTCTCGGCTTCTCGGAGCCGGATGGTTCGTCCCTCGGAGTCGTAGATCACCGGAATGCCGTCAGCGCTTGCTTTCAACCATGGGTCCGACTTGGTGTAAGTCTTGCCGAGGACGGTGAATTTCGAGCCCGGCGATGCCGCAACAGCAGCCTCGAGGAGCACCTTGGCGTCATGGGCTCGTTGTTCGGCGATCCGCACCAGTTCAGGCAGTCGAGGTAGTCGCTCTCGTGTGCGCTGATCCATGCGTGCTTTGCGTCGGCGTCCGATTTTCTTCGCGCTCGTCTCTCCTGGGCCGATCGGACACGGCACTACCCACCGCGCCCACCGTGCGGGGTCGAGTGCTGCCCACGCCGCCAGGTCGAGATAGAACGCGCGCACAGCTGTCAGCATGTCGGTGTAGTTCATTCGTGGACTACGGGTCTCGGCGTACGTTCCGTCGGGGAGTCGTCGGCGGCTGACCTTCCAACGCATGCGTTCTTTCCACGCCTGGGCTACGCCGCGGTCGAGTTCAAGCGAGTTGATTCCGGGATGGGTGGTCTCCAGGTTTTTCCAGAAGTGCAGCGCCAAATGTCGTGAGAGATTGTCGAGCGTCGTGTAATCCAGCGAAGGGTGACGTTCGGACAGATAGTCCACGAGGAGATTCCGGACGTCGGAATTTGCGATGTCGAAGCGATCGACGAGTTCTGCGACGGTGCTCTGTCCTCGATACACCGTGACGAATCGTAAAGTCGGTGGCGCGTCTGGTGGGAAGATCCCGATGTCGTGGAGAAGTTTGTAGAAGAGGTAGCGCGTTTTACCTCTCGAACATACGGCGAGCTCCGCCTGGCGAAGTTCGACGCAGTCACCAACGGTGATGTCGGAAAGTCCGCCGCCTTTGGACAAGATCAACATGGAGATCTGCCATCGTGCAGTTCGACCTTGCATTGCTTGGGCAGTCTCCGCACCTGCCGCAGCCTCCAGTCGCTCAAATCCTTTCGGATCTCGGCTGATTGCCGCCCAGTCGCGCCAGTAGTGTGACCGGTGCAGTTGGACCACGAAACGTAAATCGGGGCGAATCAGATCCGCGACGAACAATCCGATCAGGGCATGGGTCAGGACCGTGGACCGAACCGATTGCACGCCTTGTTCGTCCAGCCACATTTCCGGTATCGAAACCCATCCGAGACCGTGTTCGGCGACGCCACTGTGGTTCCAGCGGTCTTGCCAGCTCTTTCCCGGAAACGAATTCAGCCACCGCAGAAGCAGCCCAGCACCTCGGACGGCATCGCGCTGAAAGCTCTCACTACCCTCAGCCCGGATCATGAGTGCTTCCACCCGCTTCAGGGCGGCCGCTCGGCCGAGTTCAGTCGTCTTCCACGACGATGGCATCACGCGCGGTGGATACCGATCGAGGAGGGTGTCGATGACACTGCGATTCGCACCTCCGCGGGCATCGACGTTCAGGCTCCAACTGGCAGGCACTTTGGAGACACGTGCAGAAACCATCAGCGTCGACCTCCGAAAAGTACGTCCAATACTGCCGGGTTGTAGCCCGGCGCTGGCGGTGCAGGCATCGATTGGGTGTTGCCGGTGTATCGAGCATGGTGGGCGCGGACGTGTGCGAAAACTTCGTCGCGACTCGGGGTCAGATACAGCTGAGTGGTTGTCAGGTGCGCGTGGCCCAGGATCCATTGCACATCGGACAACGGCATGTCAGGATCGCTCGTCATCCGAAAGGCGGCGGTGTGGCGCAGGTTGTGAATGGTCCAATTGGATCCCAACATCGACTGCGCCCGTGAGAACATCGCGCGCGCCCCCGAATATGACAGCTGCCGCCACGGCCTTCGCAACGTCATCCACAAGGGATGATCGCCGCCGCGAGGGGCATCCTTTCCCCAGGCCTCTTCTTGATAGATCCGCAACCACACGAATGCATCTGGCGACGCCGGCAACTGTTGGACCTCCCGGGTCCCCTTCCTTGTTACCGTGATCAATTGCTGGCCCGGGTCCGCACACTGCTGAGACATCGACAGGAGCTCGTCGGCGCGGGCACCGGTCGAGACCCAAAAGGCCAACATTGCCCGATCTCGGTTAGAGGACAACGCCGCGAATAGTTCGTTGAAACGGTCGTCGGGAATGCGCTTGGGTATCCGTTTCGGAACCTTGGGTCGGTATCGGCCCTTCCGCTCGTTACGAAACGGATCGTGCGGATCGTGATGCGCGTTCGACCGAAAAGCGCGGGGCGAGCGATCCACCGGGAACGGATTGACGACCGGCCCGGCACCGATGCTCATCTGGAAATCGTAGAACGCCCGCAACACCGTTTCCGCGTGCGCTCGAGTGGCCGGGGAGAATTTCTGTCCCTGCCGCGGCTTGCCGGTGACCTCGTTGACCATCCAATGACCACTCTTGGCCGCATTGCCCCCTACAGGTGTTGTGCCGGAGACTTTTTCGCCCCGTCTCCGCCAGTGTTCACGCCTGGGTTTATCCGCAATCTTCATCCAACGCGCAAAATCACGGCCCTCCGCGGGAGTGGCTCTCTCCCATCCCACGTCGACCGCTGCGAGAAATCTCCACCACCGCAACAAGTCATGCCCGTACGATCGGATCGTCGCCGACGATCGGTCACACGCGTGAAGTTCCTCGAAAAATAGTGTCGCAGTGCCGATTACCTCACCTGCCGCATCGAGCAACCTGTACGGCTCTGCTTCGGAACCTGTCGAAATCAGCCGCCCCACGTCGGGAACGACAAGCCCTGCAAGATCAGCCCGGCGCGTCTCGCTGCACATACTGAGGAAAGTATCAGCACACGCCCTGACCTGCAATGATGCGATTCGTTAGTTCAGTTAATACGCCAGCGCTCCCCGGTTGGGGGATGCCCGAGCGTGGCGAGCATCGGCGGCACTGGCTTTCCGGAGGCGGCGCTCATGCCTTCTACTGTGCGCGGGTTTGTACTGGTTTCGGCCGGTTTTCCGAGGTTGAGACAATAGCGAGATGAGCGAGAATGCAGAACCCGATGGGGTCCAAGGGTGGAGCCCGGCCCCGGACGAGGGCCAGGCCGGCACGGTGCTTACGAAGGATGGTCAGTGGGCTTACCGGTACAAGGACGGCGCGGAGCTCATCATGATGAAGATGCCGGATCGTCCAGCCGCGAAGTAGCCGGCAGGAATTCAATAAGATCAGGTCGCCACATGTGACCGATCTGCAAGGATCTTGCAGGTCAGGACCTTGGCTCTCGCTGCGGTCTGGTCAGTGTGGCGACCTGATTCTCGTCGCAAGACACAGAGTAGTACGCGGGCCCGACATCTCGATGCAGAGATCTAGGGGCCGGTCTCCGGTTACTCGATCGGGGAGAGCGCGGACGCGCGTAGGAGGGACGAGGCTCCGAGTAGTTCGATACCGAGGAGCCGTCCGTCTCTGTCGTAGTCGAGGATGATCTGGCCGTCAGAGCTGTCGCAGTGGACGTGCTGTTGGCGCACGGCGTCTCCGTTCGCCCTGTCGGAGGCCACATAGATGTATGAAGCGTCGGCGTCAGGGTCGTATGTTGCTGCGAATGTCAGATGCATATCGAGAGGATAGTTCGGGGCGGAGCGTGGGGCGACTTGACGCTGTGGCCGTGCGGAGGACAGTGATCGTCGTGTAGGTGTCGGACATGATCGGTCGCCCGAAGTTGTTCCACCGCTTCAAGACTTCCGCTAGGCGCCATGCACGGTCCCCGGCGAGTGCGTGCAGCCAGTGCTCCGGTAGCTGTCGGCGGTCCTGCGCGGTGAGGTCGTCGATCTCGACCAATTCGGGTGCGACGACAAATCTCGCAACATGCTCCAGATCCACTCTTCCTCCATCTGCGACGTCGAGTTGCCTGTCGCTGTTCGGCATTGACCGGCGCTCATTGCTGAGGTGGCCGCTTATTGGGTTGGTGGTCCTTGTCCCAGGCGTAGTGGAGGAAGGGCCGCACGTGGGCGAAGGTGTTGATGACTTGGTGGACTATTCGCTCGATCGCGGCCGCGCCGTGCAGCGGGGAACCCTCCGAACTGCCCAGTTCCCCTTCGCAGATCACGCCGGCGGCAGAGCGGATTTCCAGCACTGCGCTGTCCGCGACTTTCAGTCCGTAGCCCCTGGCAGTCTCCATCTCGGTGGTGGGGTCTCGATGCACGTAGGTGCTCGTCAGTCGTCCCGGTGTGGGGAGAAGCACGATGCCGTCCTCGACTGCTTGTGCGATCACCACCTCGGCAAGCTCAACAGATGGAGCAAACGGAATATATGGGATCTCGCCGCGTACGTACGCGGCTTCCAGTTCCGCTGGCGAGGCGTCTACAAGGCCGACTGGGAGCCAGGTAAGCGCCCACTGCGACACATCGCTCACGATCAGGAAGGGCCATGTGCGGGAATTGAACTCGGCTTCCGCCCGCTCCCACGCTATGCGTTGACGCTCGTAGAACTGTGTGTGCGCAGTGGGAACCTCAGGCGTCGCGACCTGCACCTGCCCCGACCCCTGTGGTCCTGCCGGCCGCGGTCTCCGTTGAAACCATCTCCGCACCGACCAGCCCATCAGTCGAGTAAAGCACCTTTGCCTCCCGGCCTGGCCAGGCGGTGCAGTCGGTCCGGGGCATAGGTAACTCTCGGCGCCTTCGAGGTCGTCTCGGTGCCGACAAGGGTTGCTAGGGTTACCCGGTCATTGGAGAGATTCCTATCGAATTGGAGACGATGTTGCATGGCTGAGAGAGTGATTCGCCAACTTATCGACGATCTCGACGGTAAGCCGATCGACGACGGATTCGGCGAACGCATCCAATTCTCGTATCAGGGGTCGGACTACCTGATCGATCTGCGGCCGACGAACGTCGACAAGTTCAACGCCGCCCTCGAGCCTTTCGTGAAGGTCGCCGAGAAAGTCGGAAAGGCACGCCGCGGCAGTAAAGCTGATGTGACGGCGAAGGATACCGGTTCAGGTCGCTCGAAAGAGCAGTTGCAGGCAGTGCGGGACTGGGCAGTCAAGAACGGCTACGACGTGGCACCGCGGGGGCGGGTCAAAGCGGAGATCCTCGACGCCTTCGACGCCGCGCACTGAATTCGATCCGTTTGAGACGACACGACATTCAACGCTGATACGAAAGCGGGTGTGAGGGGAAGCGTCTCTCACACACCCGTATCTTCCTAACCCGGCGTGGATTCCGCCACCGGCCGTCAGCTGTTGCGAACTGCAGGTGTTTCCAACGGAAAACACCCGAGAATCACGCACCCTTCCTGAGTCGAAGTGTGCCGTCGTTTGCGCTCGGCCCCCGACTGCCACTGCGACCAGCAGAGATTAGACGCAGTCATCTCCGGGTACAGTTCCGCCAGCAGCCTGCGGAGTGCGCGCATACAAATCCAGTCGGTCCACCGTCGACGTCTTGCGCTCATTCTGCAGGCTGCACCTGCAACCGTCAGTCCCGATCAATACCCGAGTTCTCTTGCACGCGAGTAGGCCGGCAACGAAGCATCAGCGACGGCCTTACGCAGTTCACTCCTCGTTGAGCCAGACACCGTCGGTGGCTTTGATCTCGCGGATCATCGATGGGCCTCCGGAGGGCCAGGTTTGAATGAGGTAGTCCTCGGTGGGGGTATCGACGTCGAGGTCCCAATGCGTGGCCCGGCCGCGGGTGGCGATGCGGAAATGGCGCGCTCCCTTAGGAGAGGTGAGTTCGCCGAATTCTTCGACGATCTCGTTCTCCAAGGTGATGAAGAGCATCGGTTCACGGCATACGACGGTGACTTCCTCGATGTTGTCCCATGCATCGAGATCGATGTAGGGTCCACCGTTTTCGAAGATGTGGTCTTCGCCGGAGAGCAGTTCGAGTGTGACGTTGACCGGGCCGTAGGCGATGCCGGTGTGGACCGAGATGAGATTGTTGCCGGCGTCGAAAACCTGGCCCGTGGTGTATGTGTCCGTGGGATCGGTGTCGGCTGCGGAGATGAGAAACGTGTGGTGCCCAGCGCTGATCAAACCGGTGATCGTCATCCGTCGATTTAAGCAGCTTGAACCTTGCAGGTCCGTCGATCCCCCTCAGACGAACGGGATTTCGCGGGGGAGAACCGATCATGTCCAGCGCAGCTGAATCATCCGCCGACGACGCGCGATCCCCACCATCCTCACCGGCTCGTACAGAGAGATCACCGCGAACGTCGCAATCATCAACCCCGCCCCCGATGGTCAGGGCAGGCATACTAGGCGGCATGAGCTACAACCTGGCGTTCTGGGCTGGAGGCGATGATCTCGACCCCGACAACGTCTACACGCGCCTGAACGACGAGCAATCCGTCAAAGGTGTCGACGTGGTGGACCGGGACCGTGTCTTGCGGGCGTTTGCGGAGGACCTCCCAGGCTGGACGTGGGACGGGCAGTTCCTGCGCCCGCCCGGGACTGACCCTGAAGGAACGCCGGCCTATGACGTATCCATCGGTGAGCAGTTGGTCGAGTTCATCGGCTACAAATTCCGAGGAGAGCATGCCAACGAGATCATCGGCGCGATGCACTCACTCGGCTATCGCCTCTACGACCCGCAGATTAGTGAACGATTCGCCTGAGCCGCGACGGAAAAGGAGTGAAAATGCCGTCGACATCACTGCTCCGAACCATGACGGACGGACTGACCTTGAGAGCCATCTCGTCTGAGGGGCCGCCAGCATCCGAAAGTGTCACCGCCGCTCTCGTTGTTCGTTCGCTGCAGTTACTTCGCGACATCGACCCGGTCTTCGGTGTCGACCTCTATCAGTCGGTAGGCGACGATCTCCCCGCCCGAGGCGACGGTCGAGCAGATACTCGCCTCGAACGTTCGGCAGATCCTGGTGCCGCCGACGGAAGAATCGATCGAAGCCACATTGATCGAGAAGCGGCGATCACGCCACGCCACCGGTGGGATGTATCCACTCTCGCTCCCACAACACCTAAGCCTGTACTCGAATGCCGGCGATATTCGCGTGGTGGCTGGTTTCGGGGGCACTTCGGGGACGGGAAGTTTCATCTGCACTTTCGCCGACGAATCTCGGATCACACTGGCATTGAACCTCGTTCAAGGGCTCACTGATATCTGGGACGCCCCCACAGCGGTCCTCTACCGGCGAGCTGAGTCGCGGGTTCAGAGTTACGTGCCCGGCGGTGCGACGATCGGCAGCTGCACCTATTTGGGTCAAGAGTTCCCCGTCGACGAAACCCAGCTCCCGCCCACCGTGGAGGCATTTCCGTATCGGGACGGCACCGTGGTCATCCAGCGCGATCTGTCAGCGCCGTTGACTGCCGATGACATCCGCAGCATCCGTGCCGCGGCAAGCCTGCCCACCGAACGACGAGAAATCAGGCTACCGAAAGGCTCACGACTGGTGTTATAGATCTTCGTAGCGCTGAAGCGGGAGCTGCTCTGCCGGAACGAATCTCACCGCATGGCCGCAGATTGACGGACTTGTCGGGGGATATCTTGGGGACAACATGGGGTTCCGTAGCGATCGCCGTCAGAGTGGGGAACGGGTTCTTCAGAGGCAACGTATGTCCCAAGAGCGCTGACGCGATCACCGTTGTCGAATCACTAGGCAGTGACGACCACGGAATGTTCGAGTACCGCGTCCGATGCCCAGTGTGCGGCTGGTGCGAGCACGGGCGGGCGAGCGAGATCACTCCAAAGGACTCCGACGAGTGACGCTCAATTCTCAATGGAGGTGCAGGTAGGGCAAGGCCGTCGAGCGACGGTTCGACTGGCGTTCCACAGGTGCGGATCAGGCCTGTCCGGGCTTCGAGTGACTTGCAGGTTGGTGAGCGGGCCAATCCGTCGGCGTGCACGTTCAAGATCTGGATTATCTGTCTCCAAGAACGGTATAGGCAGCATGACCTTTCTCAGTTCCTCGCACGCTCTGTATGCGACCGATGACAGTTGACAATCGATTGGTCGGCATTCTC
>NZ_CP133328.1:0-231447 GCF_036669995.1 Rhodococcus sp. DN22
TCGGCGCTCTCCCGATGCTCCGCATCGGGACCGGAAGCGGCTCGCTTCGCTCCCCGCCAGGGAGCCGCTGCGCGGCTCGCGGTGGGTCCAGACAGACTGCCGTCGATCGAGTCGCTGCGCACCTCTAAATTCCTGAATTATATTTGTCACCAAAGGATTTGATCGGAACCGTGAAGTCGGTACCCAAGTACCAAACGAGGCTGGGGAGGGACGGAGGTCGCTCAAAGGTACCCTGTCTCGCGACTACCAACTCATCGTCATCATGCTTCCCATCCTACAAGACCCCACCCCAAACCGCAAAACAACACAGAACCACGAAACGCCGAAATTATCACCACTGCAACAGAATTGGTACCTCTATAAAACATTTCCATGCGTAATCTCTGAAACCGATTATCCACCAACTGATTATCCAAAGTTACTGAAACACAATAACATTCAAAACACCCGAAAATCGACCTTCCCGAGCCCACCATCGGCGCTCCATCCCCTCGGTAGCTGACATATCTACTGGCTCAAGCACCCTAGCCGCGGCGAAAATCCGCCGGCAGTCGACATCGCGTCGACACTCCAGTTCCCGCAACACATCCGGACTCATCCCGATGCAACTCTGACCCCACCTGGATACTGATCGCATGCCGACCTACGACAGACCAGTTTTTAGATCCAAACTTGTAGCCAAAGCTCTGGCGGGCGAGATCCGACAGGACCTGGACGATACGGTCGGCGGAATCAGCTGGTGGGCCAACTACCAGCTCGGGCGCGACACACTCTCCGAACTCTCCCACTATGCCGTCAGTGCAGCTCAGAGTGTCGCAACAAATCTTGACGAAGCCGCACTTCACTATTTCCAGTACCAAGAACGCATACGCGCAGAAGACATCTTCCTGACCCGAAAACTCACCGAAGGTCGCGGACAGCTAACGAAACTCAACGAACGGCAGGAGATCGACAGGCGCCGAGAGGCGGAGATCGGAGCGCACCGAACCGCGTTTTTCCGTTCGATCGGATCCACACTCGATACCCTCGCCGGCGTCACAATCGTAGTGAGTGCCCTGTCATTGAACGTGCTCCGCGCCGACTTCGGGATGCTCTGCACATCCGACACCTCCGACACATACCCACGCCTCACCGGACCGGCGGGCGGAAAACTGCGCAAGGCCCTCGCCACCGACACCTCCGACGGAGCACACGCCCAAGAGACCCTCCTTCGCGGTATCCGTGCAGCTGTCGTTGCCGCTGGTCCTCCCGGATGGGTTCAATGGACGCTCGAAACCCGCAATAGCTTCGTTCACCGATCACAATGGCTGAAAATGACCATGCACGATCGACCCCACCGCACCGCCCCTACCAACTGGATTCGCCCACTTCCACGCACACCAGCCCAAAGTGAAGGCGCAGCGCTCAGAGCCGCCGACACACTGACGGACACATACCTCACCGAAGATGCGCTCGCTTCGATGCACGGAGTCCTCGAATCTGTAGATGCAGTGATCAAAGCCGTAATCGAGCAATGTTCACACCTGTGGACCCGACGACGCGCCAACCCTCACCTACTCGAGCAGCCAGGTTCACAGTGGACAGCGCCTACTACCGCAGCCAGCTTCGACGGATACCACCCCGGCTCCGCGCAACGAGCATTCGACAACGCCGACGCCATCCTCGTGCATCCCACCGAAGGGAAACGTCTACTAACACTCATAGACCCGCAGGAGGCAACCCCGCGTCGCACGAAATAGCGAACAGGCCGTTGAGAGGGATGAACCGTGCCGCCGCTGGTGAAATTCGATCGACCAGCAAAATCGAGCGCAGGTGGTATATTTTCTGGTATGAATTCATACCCGGATCGACAAAAAGTCGTCGACGACTTGGGCGAGAAGTTCCTTGACGCATTCGTAGCGTCCGTGGACAAGGCACGTGCCGATCTGGAAGAGTTTCGCGACTTCCGACCGGAATGGTTCGTCAACTTCTCGAAACGGTTCATCGCCGGTTTCATCCACGAACGCATCTGGGACTCGATGCTGCGCACAGCAGACGAGGGCGACGTCCACTTCAAGGACGACGAACCGACTCGGGAAATCCACATCGGCACCAACTACGTGGTCCGAATCAAGCGCCACACCGAAAACTTGAAGATTACGAGCTACCCGACCACCGGCGCACTCGCATTTTGGACGAACAGTGCCACCGCTCAACTGCCGGATCTCGAATTGTGGAGCCTGGCAATGGGATACATATGGAATCCTGAAGAGGCCGCGATCGGCGACACGATCTTGTCGTTCCGTGACAGCAAAGACACACCTATCTGGTCGATTCTGCTGCACTCGGGCCAGTCCGGTCAGGCCACCGGCATCACGTGGACACCAGTGGACCCGCAGTTGCCCCAGCTCGATCTCAGCGATGTTGTCGCTACGAGCGAAGACACAGTAGAAGGATCATGAACCAGATCGGCGACGTAATCCTGACATCGCGGCGTGCAGCCGGGATGACTCAGGAGGACCTGGCTGAGCAGCTCGGCATCACACAAGCAGCGCTGTCCCGCTACGAAAACAACCTTCGAGAACCCGACAGCGACACACTCGAACGGATGAGTCGTGCCCTCGACGTGTCGGTACCGTTCTTGACTCATGCGTTCAGGTTGCAGGGGGCAATCGCTGCCGACGCCCACATGCGTCGGCAGAAGACAACCAAAGCCTCTGATTGGAAACTGGCAGAAGCGAAGCTGAACCTGTATCGGATGCGTGCAGCATTTCTGCTGCAGCGCGTCCCGATGACGCCGCAGAATCATGTACCGACATTCGACCCGGACGACACGACACCATCCGACGCGGCACGGATACTTCGCGCGCAATGGAAGATGCCGATCGGGGCGGTCCGCAATCTCACCAGATGGGTCGAGTCAGCCGGTGTCATCGTCGTCGAACAAGACTTCGGTACGCACCGCATGGACGGGTTGTCGCAATGGGCAAGCGACTATCCCATCATCATGCTCAACAGCGCACTGCCGGCCGATCGCAAGCGGCTGACACTCGCACACGAACTCGGGCACCTGGTTCTGCACAACACGTACATCGATGCCGACATGGAAGCTCAGGCGAACGAGTTCGCGGCCGAACTCTTGATGCCGGCGCACATCATCGAGTCCGAATTCAGAAATCTCACACCCGCGAAACTGCTTGCAATGAAACAGGTGTGGGGTGTTTCAATGCAGGCGCTCTACGAGCGCGCATACCGCATGGGCAAGGTCAGCACAGACGATCGCCAACGCTTCTACCGTTCGTTGAACGCACGAGGATGGAAGGTGAACGAACCGGGAACCGACAAAATCCCGCCAGAAACCCCGGAATTGGCGCGAAGCATCGGAGAGATGCTGATATCGAAGGCCGGCCTGTCACGAGAGGAAGCAGCCGCCCTCATCGGCCATCGAATAGCGGCCAACGAAACCGTCTTCCTCTCCCCCGAAAAACGCTTGCGCGCCGTCTGATCGCCGACGTCAAACTAGCTACCGCAAACGGGTATGGCGATCGATTCCGTCGGCGCGATCGGGAGCGGAACCAGAGGGCGCTCGAACATCATCTATTCAGCCATACGGTTGTTTCGGTGATGGCCGGGTGCCGTTCTTCTATTCGATCCGAGAGACTTGTAGTCCGCCATCGTTGAGACTCTCGTACAAGTCCTCAATTTTCACCTGCCCGCCGCGCTCGTCGCATTGTGTGAAAATTATTCGTTGCGCAGCACGTGAGAGTCCGACAAAGAAAGCTGATGAGGAATCGTCAAATTCTGTGGATTAAGGTGTGTCAGGCGACCTCGGATACCGGCGTGTCCGGTGACGGTTCCGGGGTGATCTCGACGGGTCGTTCGAGGAGCTTGCCCTTGTGGAACAGCGCACCGGCCCGCACCAACGCCACCAGGTGCGGGGCGTTCACGGCCCGCCAGCGGGCCTGGGCGGCCTCGATCAGCTTGTAGGCCATCGCCATCCCCGCCGCCCGCGACCCCGGGCCCTTTGTCACCTTGGTTCTCAAACGCACTGTCGCAAAAGTCGATTCGATCGGATTTGTCGTGCGCAGATGCACCCAGTGCTCAGCCGGATACCGGAAGAACTCGAGCAGCACGTCGGCGTCGTCGGTGATCTTCGCGACCGCCTTCGGGTACTTCGCGCCGTAATCGATCTCGAATGCCTTGATCGCCACCTGCGCCTTGTCGATGTCCTCGGCGAGGTAGATCTCCTTCATCGCCGCCAACGCACCAGGATGAGCCGACTTCGGCAGCGCAGAAAGAACATTCGCCTGCTTGTGAAACCAGCAGCGCTGTTCCCGCGTTTCCGGGAACACCTCGCGCAGGGCCCGCCAGAACCCCAAGGCACCGTCACCGACCGCCAGCACCGGGGCCCGCATCCCACGCCGGCGGCAATCCCGCAGCAGGTCCGCCCAGGACTCGGTCGATTCCCGGTACCCGTCGGAGAGGGCGACGAGCTCCTTACGGCCGTCGGCGCGGACACCGATCATCACCAACAGGCAAAGTTTCTCCTGCTCGAGACGCACTTTCAGGTGAATACCATCGACCCAGAGATAGACGTAATCCGCCTCCGAGAGATCCCGGGCGGCGAAGGCTCTCGCCTCGTCCTGCCACTGCGTCGTGAGGCGGGTGATCGAACTGGCCGACAGGCCGGCACCGGTGCCGAGGAACTGTTCGAGGGCGGGACCGAAGTCGCTGGTCGAGAGCCCGTGCAGGTACAGCAGCGGCAGCACCTCGGACACCTGCGCGGATTTGCGGGCCCATGCCGGCAGGATCGTCGAGGAGAACCGCCTACGTTCACCGGTGTCGGGGTCGACGCGCTTGTCATTGACCCGCGGCGCCTTCACCGCCACCGCGCCGGCGGCGGTGACCACCTCGTGCTCGGCGTGGTAGCCATTGCGGACCACCAGCCGGTGACCGTTGTCGTCGATCTCACCGGCATGCCGGGCGATGTAGTCGGCGACCTCGGCCTGCAGGGCTGCGGCGAGCATCTGCCGGGCGCCGTCGCGGACGATCTCGTCGAGCAACGAGCGGCCCGCGCCGACTGCCTGGCCGGTCTCGTTGGAGTCGTCGTCGTAGTCCACTATCGTGAGCACGGGCGTACCTTCCCGCCAGCGTTGGCGCGCTGGACTTGATCAGAATCCTGTTCGTGTACAGATCATCATCCGGGAAGGTGCGTCCTCCCGGGATCCACAGGTTTCGATCATTCCTCGCTGATGTAGATGCTGCGGGATCCTTACCGTGTGACCACCACTGATCATCATCCAGCCCAAGGAAGAAGACGGTGTGGTACTCCAACCCCTTGCTACGATGGATGGTCAATAACGAAATGGCGTCATTTCCTTCATAGGCGTCGACTGCTTCACGCCAGGACTCGCTTTCGGTTGCGACAAAGCGCAATCTAGCTGTATGAGGCACGGACGTTAGTTACGCGGTGCCGGCGGTAAGCGGCAGGCGGTCGTCCTCCGCGTGCTGAATGCGGTCGGTGATAATTGTAGTGAACATTCCAGACTTCGACCGCGGTGCGCCTTTGCTGCTCGCTGGTGTATTCGCGGGAGTAGAGCAGTTCTTCGGCGAGGATGCGGTTGTAGCGTTCGACTTTCCCGTTGTGTTTCGGTGTGTAGGGCTTGATGCGGTAGTGCCGAGCTTCGCGGAGTGAAGCGGTGAAATCTGCTGCCCGGTAGCATGATCCGTTGTCGGTGATCACGCGCTCGATCCGGTTGATGCCGTGGGCGGCGAAGAAGACGCGGGCGTTGTTCATGAAATCGATGGCTGTTGCGGCGGTTTCGTTGTCTCGGGCTTCGGTGTACGCCAGGCGGGTGTTCCCGTCGATCGCGGAGTGCAGATAGGTGTAACCGGTGCGGGCCTGCTTGTTCTTCGATTTCCGGCGCCGGGATCGTTTGGCCCGCTCGGACCCGCGACCGTGAGCACGCCAACCACCGCCGTCGGGGATTTTTCCGACTTTCTTGATGTCGACATGCACCATCTGGCCAGGTCGTTTCGCTGCGATGACCTGCGGTTTGCGGTTGTTCTCGCCGTTCGGGTCGATGAATCGGCGCCGGTGCAGGCCTAGGTTTCGCAGGATTTTCGTGACTGTTCGACGCGCAATCACCGTTCCATCCATACGGAGTTCGAACTCGATTCGCGAGGCCGACCATTTCCGGGTCCGGCGCATGGATTCGATCTCGGCCACCACCGCTGCTGCTGTGGCAGTCGGGTGATGGTGTGGCGTGCTGGATCGGTCCTGTATTCCCAGGTCGCCATACTTGCGATACCGGTTGACCCATGTGGAGGCGCATTGACGGGAGATGCCCATCTCGGCGGCGACATGGGCGATCGGACGGCTCTGACACCGCTCGATCAGGCGTCGTCTTCCCTCCACGGTTAGCGGAGCATTACGGTGTGTCACAGGGCTGGTCCTTTTTGGTCGAGAACGGTTGTGTCGCAACTCCCATTCTTACGCCGAGGACCAGCCCGTCTACTTCAATCCCGCGTCAGCAACGTCCATACCCACAACACCTAGTTCCATCAGTTGCCTGACAACGCGCGAGAGGTAGTAGGGGGACAGGCTATTCTCGGGCTCCTCGACCGCCAGAAGCGTCAATGTCGGCAGCGTACCTGCGGAGAGGTCGAAACGGTCTTCGTGACCGCCTTCCGCTACCTTCGATTCGATGTCAAGGGTCGCTGCGGTGAGAGCGAGGTGCAGCATGGAGCGCTGGCCGTCGCTCAGAAATCGGGCGTGACGTTTACGGCCAGTATGCGATGGCCGAAACATCAACTCGGCGTTCCCAACCAGTGCAGCCACGTCACGGTTGATCGGTTCAAAAGTTGGAACTGTGTCGGTCGTATCTTGATGCAGTTGTTGCCAACGCTTCGCCAGCGCTTCCTCCACCGTCGATACGGCCGGCTCAGATTCGAACTTTTCGAGCAAATCGGTCGCCGCATCAGTAACGTGCCCGCGCAGATCATCCGACCAGCGGCTCGCACGCCACAATCGTCCGCGCAAAAAAGTTGTAATCTGTCGAGCTCCGTCCCGCGAGGCCGGGACGTAGACCATTTGGATCCTATTCCGATCAGCTCCACGAAATGGAACCCAGTTATCGCCATAGTCCTCGTCGAAGTTGTAAATCACACGGCGCTCGTCCTCAACGGTCCCCTCGATCAAACCATCGTCGGTCCATGTCGCACGGAGTGCGATGCGGCATTTCAGTTGGCCGTCAACTGTTGCGGCCATGTGACGGAAGAACTCCGGGACGCTGGCGGTCATACTTGAAGGCGTCGCTTTGTCTGCGACGTCGAGTTCGGGAAAGGCGAGGATGACTTCAATCGCCAGCGTTCGTTCCTGTGGGGACTGTTCCTCATCCGCTGGCACATGGAAATCTTCGACTTGAATTTGCCGTTGTTCTTGCGTGACACCGAACAACCGGAGGAGCGCTTGACAGACTGCTGTCTTGCCGGAGCCGTTTGCACCGATCAAGGCAGTTAACTGCGGGTCCAACGAGACTGTGGTGGGCTGCGCCCCAAAGCATTGGAAGTTCGTCAGTGTCACGCTCTCCACGTACATGCAGGTTCCCCTTAGATGTTTACTACTTTGGTAGTCGCCGATGCCGCGCCGTCAGCTTAGGTCAAGCGGTGATGACGCTAGCTCGCCAATCGAGGTCACGTCACCATCTACATGGCAGTTCGGCGTGCACGAACGGGGCTGCCCGAGTCCAGCCGTGTGTGTGACGCCGTACTCAAGCCTCCCGTGGAGCGTCCACGTGGACTTCATCCGGCGGTGGACCGCTCTCCTACCGCGTGGGCACACGCCGTGAGTAGCCCTGCCACTATGAGCGCGACAACGAATGACACGGATGAAGGGATCCATGAAGCGATTCGGTTGAGGCCGTCGTATCCGAATGCCGTTACACCGCTTGCGATTGCCGCAATCGAAGAACCTCTCCAAATCCATTCGCTCGGACTTTCACCCGTGACGAGGTCCGCGAATGAACGGTGAACAAGGTACTGACCGAGGACGACAGTGCCGCTCGCTGCCAAGCAGACGAGTAGGGACTGACCTGCTCCGGGTAGGTGGCGTACGAAATATGTCAGGGTACCGGTGAATCCGAGGAACGCGGCGGCGGAGAAGAGGGCTGCGCTGAGGTAGCAGCCCAGTTCGCTGTCGCGGTACGGCGTGCGATCGATGTCGATCGCAACGAAGATCGCGGTGACGACCCCGACGAACAGCACGCCGGTCAAAACCAGTAGCACGGTCCATCCCAGCCAGTTCCAATGCGACCAGTCCCCGTAGTGATTGACTGCCACTTCTTGCATGAGCGATGCCACTCCATTGTCGGTGTCGTGCGCTGAGTAGTGTTGTGTTGAAATATTTTTCATTGCTTCGAGTTGCCACTGTTGAGGACCTCCGCCGTCGAGCAGCGGCTGCCTTTCAAGCGATGTGGCCGTCTTGGCCTGAGAAGCAACTCCAGCGACTTCGGCTAGTCAGCGACGTTGGTGTCAGTGTGGAGTTCGGCCGCAGCTGGGTCAGTTGCGCTCCAGCGTCTGTGCCATCGGGTCGCTGGAGGCGTGAAGATCGGTCCGTTGCTTTGAGCGGCGAGCACATCTCCCCCCTCTGGTGCAGTTTGGTGTAGCGCGCGGAGAGAGCCGCCAGGCAGCAGTTCAGTTGGACCGGATCAGCGTTGTTGTGCTCGTCGCGGAAGATCGCTTTGTCTTCATCGGCAATGAGTGGGTGGGCTTGGACCATCTGCCACGGTGTGGCCGTGGTGACGGTTCCGCGTGCATCGAATTGCCGGCAGTAGAAGTTGTTGATCAATCCTGCACGTGCACGCCAGATCTCGTTGAGGAGTGCGAGGGCCGCGTCACTGGTGCCGTGTTCGGTGGGTGCAGGAATGTCGTGGGCTTGACCGGTTTTCGGGGTGTGGGCTGTACCCAAGCGCAGGTAGAAGTCGACGTTCTGTTCTACACACCAGCGCTCTATCCGTGCGGCGAGTTGTTCATCGGATGTTGTCGCTGTCAACGCTTCGATTGCGAAGGGAAGGTCGTGTCCGATCGAGGTCAGCGCCGCGCCCAGTGCATCGTCTTTGCGGTAGTCGAAGGAACGGTACGTCGTCCATCGCGTGGCGGTAGCCGTGCTGGTGAGGGTGACGATCGGGGATCTGTCTCCATGGTGGTGGATCGTGACTTCGATGTGTCCTGGCGCCGCTGAGGGCTGAGAGACGAGACGGCGGATCGGGGCGTCAGCGGCTACGAGCGCATGTGACGGGCACAGGTTCGGGTGGATGCTGCGTGCACGTTCTGCGGCGAGGGTTCTGTCCACAGTCGCCGACGACATGCTCAACAACTGTTCTGTAGTTGTCGTTTGCGGGGTGAGGTGGCCGTGGCGGACGAGTGCGCCGACGAGCGTGGGAAGCGCTGGGACGAGCCGCTTTCCGGTCGGCATGTCGAGAAGTTTCCAGCACCAGGTAAGGAGCTCCACCGTCTCCGGGCTGTACTTGAGCCGTGATCGAGGTTGCGGGTCGACGGCTCTGGGGGTGGTGGTCCATTTTAAGACGCGGCGAGCGTGGCTTCGGTGCCATCCAGTGCGAGCGCATAGTTCGTCGAGAAGTACACCTTTGGTTCGCTTGTCCGCGCTGGCGTAGGCAAGGGCGATGTCTTCGACGATGCGCTGGCGGCCCTGCCCGCGTGCGGGTTGTGCGCGCTTGTTCGTTACCGACATTCAGGTCCCCTCCTGTGTTGGATCTGTCCTCCTATCTAGTTGTCGGATACCGAACGTCCCGAATCGACAGTTTCCGAAAGAATTTTTCGTTGCTGTTCGAGGAAGCGTCGCTCGACATCGTTTTCGACCAAGATCAGGGCTTCGTCGAGGGCGCAGAGAGCTTCTTTGATGTTGCCGAGCCTGCGGTGCATGTCGGCTCGGGCTGCGGGCAGGTAGTGGTAGCCGGAAAGTTGGTGATCGGTACCGAGAGGATCCAACGCCGCGAGGCCTGCTTTGGGGCCTAAGGCTTCACCGATGGCGATGGCACGGTTGAGCGCAACGACCGGTGAGGGCCAGATAGCCACCATCTGGTTGTAAAGGTCCACGATCCGGATCCAGTCGGTTTCGTCCCACCTACCGGCTTGGGCGTGCACTGCGGCAATGGCTGCCATCAGCGCGTAGCGGCTCGGGGGACGCTGTTTCATCGCGTGGCGCGCCAGAGTGAGGCCCTCGTGAATCGCTGTGTGGTCCCAGAGTTGGCGATCTTGTTCACTCAGTCGCAGCAGTTGGCCGTCACTGTCGGATCGAGCTTCGCGGCGGGCATCGGTCAGCAGGACCAGTGCAAGCAGCCCTGTCGGCTCGGATTGGTGTGGTAGCAGCTCGTGCAGCAACCGGGCAAGGTGCAGCCCGCGTTCAGCGAGATCTCGTCGTTGCAGTTCCGATCCGGAGGGGGCGGTGTGGCCTGTGGTGAAGACGAGGTGGATCACGTCGACAACCGCGTCCACCCGGCTGGCGAGTTCCTCGGCGGCTGGCTCGCGGTAGGGGATCCCGGCGGTCGCAATCTTCTTCTTGCCGCGGGTGATGCGTGCCGCCATCGTCGATTCCGATACGAGGAAGGCCCTTGCAACGTCCGGGGTGGAGAGCCCGCAGACTAGCCGCAAGGTCAGGGCCACGCGGGTGGAGACGGGCAATGCTGGGTGACAGCAGGCGAAGATCAACCTGAGTCGGTCGTCGGGGATGTCTTGGTCGTCGAGGTTGTATGCATCGCCAACGATGAGCAGGGGAAGCTTGGTGTCGAGCAACTCACGACGCCGGATGAAATCGATGGCCCTTCTTCGCGCCACAGTGGTCAACCACGCCACGGGGCTCTCGGGTACACCATGTTCGGCCCAGTTGGTCAAAGCCGAGGCGTAGGCCTCCTGCGCGCATTCTTCGGCGAGATCGAGATCGAGGGTCGTTCGAGCCGCGGCGGCGAGAACGTATGCCCATCCCGTTCGGTGCGCATCAGCGATTGCAGCGTGAACGCCAATTTGGTGCATCAGCTCGGTCCCCCTGTTGCCATGATCCATCTGTTGCACGCCCGGTCAGATTCCGCGGATCGGTCGTACTTCGATTCCCCCGAAAGGTGCCGGCAGTTCTCGGGCAATGACCAGAGCTGCATCGAGATCGTCCGCTTCGATGACGAAGAAGCCGCCTATCACCTCCTTCGCTTCAGCGAACACACCGTCGATGATGGTGACCCCGTCCCCGTCGCCGCGTCGAAGGCTGGTGGCGGACGAGGAGCTGTGCAGCCTCCGCGATTGGGTGACCACATCGGCATGATCGGCGAGGAATGCCTGATAACGCGCTTCGAGGGCTCCTGGATCTTCTCGTTCGCATCGCTCGATCTGTTCTTCGTCTTCGTGAACCAACAGCAGGTATTCCGGCATGACCGCTCCCCTATTTTCGTATTCAGTTGAGTCAACTCACTCTATATATGTCGAACGACAGGAAGCCGAAATCGACACTCTGGCCGAACTTTTCGCGAACCTTTTTAGTGATGCGACGACGCGGTTTCGGGCAGTACTACAAGGTGTAAGACTATTTCGGATTCCAGTGTGCCGACTCATGTCTCGTTTCAGAGAGTCGGCGCTTTCATCTCGCTCCAATTTTCGGGAGGCGATTGTGAGTTCCCTCGTCAGCAGGGTCGCAAGCAGGCAGGCCGATGAGGTCGATTCGCGCTTTCACTTGGCACCAGGACTACGCCGTCAGATCAACAAGGTATTCCCCACTCATTGGTCCTTCTTGCTCGGCGAGATCGCCCTCTACAGCTTCGTGGTGTTGCTCATCACAGGCGTGTTCCTGACATTGTTCTTCGACCCCTCACAGGCCGAGGTCATCTATCAGGGGGCATACCAACCGCTCAACGGGGTGGTGATGTCGCGTGCATACGAAACCTCACTCGATATTTCCTTCGAAGTGCGCGGAGGATTGTTCGTCCGCCAGGTTCACCACTGGGCCGCACTGATGTTCGCAGCGTCGATGATCGTGCATATGGCGCGCATCTTCTTCACCGGTGCGTTTCGCCGACCCCGTGAAGTCAACTGGGTGATCGGATCCCTGCTCCTCATTCTGGCGATGTTCGAGGGCTTCTTCGGATACTCCCTGCCGGATGATTTGCTCTCCGGTACCGGATTGCGCTCGCCGCTCGGTGGAATCACGATGGCCATACCCGTCGTCGGTACATGGCTGCATTGGGCCATCTTCGGTGGTGAGTTCCCGGGGACGTTGCTGATCCCGCGGCTCTACGTCATGCACGTGCTCATCTTTCCGGGTTTGATCCTTGCTCTTGTCGCAGCGCACCTGGCGATTGTCTGGTACCAGAAGCACACACAATTCCCGGGGACTGCACGCACCGAGAACAATGTCGTCGGCGTCCGAATCCTTCCGGTGTTCGCGGCGAAATCGGGCGCCTTCTTTGCCCTCGTCTTCGGGATACTCGCCGTGATGGGTGGCCTGTTGCAGATCAATCCGATCTGGGTTCTGGGCCCATACAACCCTGCGCAAGTTTCTGCAGGCTCCCAGCCCGACTTCTACATGATGTGGACCGACGGTATAGCGCGCCTGATCCCGGCCTGGGAGATCTATCTGTTCAACCGGTACACCATTCCCTCGGCATTCTGGGTTGCACTCGCAATGGGTGCGGTGTTCGTCCTGATGATTGCGTATCCGTGGATCGAAAAGCGTTTGAGCGGTGAGGACAGCCATCACAATCTTCTGCAACGCCCCCGCGACGTTCCGGTGCGTACGGCAATCGGGGCAATGGCGATTGCCTTCTATGTCGTGCTGACGATTTCCTGTGTCAACGACCTCATCGCGCTGAAATTTCACATATCGCTCAACGCGATGACCTGGGCGGGACGAATCGGTGTGATCGTCTTGCCTGCGATAGCGTATTTCGTGACTTACCGGTTCTGTATCGGGCTGCAGCGCAGCGACCGTGCGGTCCTCGAGCACGGTATCGAGACGGGCATCATCAAACGCTTGCCGTCAGGGGCCTATCTGGAAACGCATCAGCCACTCGGACGCGACGGCGAGGCGTTGGAATATCAGGGAGCGGCAGTTCCCAAGCGGATGAACAAGCTCGGCGCCGCGGGACGACCCTATCCCGGTTCACTTTTGGGTCCGGACCCTGAGGACGAAGTTGAAGCACTGAGCCGCGCGGAGGAAGAGTCCGAGCACGAACTTCTTGCCACTCTCAGTCAACGTCAGATCACCGGATCGGCCGACTAACCGCACGCAAACGACACCGCGGGGCGCTCCTGGAATCAGGGGCGCCCCGCAGTTCGGCATGGTCACGGCTGGCCGTACGTCGAGTCCTTCTTGCCGGTTTTACCGTGCGGTGGAGCGGTCGACCACAGTCCTGTATTCGGTGGTGATTTCACGAAGGCGCGGGGCTGGGGCGGCGGCAGGATCGCCGGCGCGGGAGGCTGTCTTCTTCTCGGACTCGTTCATCGCCCGATTTGCCTCAACGATGCTTGTTGTCGGGATGATGCGCATCGCTTCGTAGGATCGCAGTGCCGAGACAGGGTCGGTTGCGCGTGTGAAGCACTCTGCCAGTGCGCCGGCGTCGATGATCGCCTGGGATGCTCCGTTGGCCCCGATCGGATACATCGGGTGCGCCGCATCGCCGAGCAGCGTCACCCGGCCGGAGCCCCAGTGACTCAACGGATCCCGGTCGACCATCGGGTACACGGAGACCTGCGGAGAGCGGGCTGCCAACTCTGTCAGGTCGAACCAGTCGAAATTCCATTCTGCGAGTGCGTTGACGAGTCCGGTGCGCTCGTCTTCGCTCGGGCTTCGTCTGTCGGAGGGAGTCAAGCAGACCCAGTTGAGCAGGGTCCTCCCCTCTGCGTTCGCTTGTTCGCTGCAGGGGTACGCCACCAGGCGAGTGCCGGTGCCGTCGTTGGCGATGATCATTGTCACGCCGTCGAGAAACGTGTACGGCAGGTCGGCCAATCCTCGCCACATGGTGGTTCCCGCGACGCTGACCGGCGCCTCGTCAGGATGAAGCCAGCGCCTGACGGTCGAGTGCAGCCCGTCTGCTCCGACAAGGACGTCGGTGTCGAGTGTGCGGCTTCGGCCGTCCGAGTTCACGACGGTCAGTTGTATCGCCGTCTCGCCGCTGCCAGAGATGTTGGACAGCCGGGCGTCGGAGTGCACGGCTCCTGGCCCGAGTCGCTCGGTTACCGCGTCGAGGAGCATCATCTGCAGGTGACCCCGGTGCACGGAGTACTGCGGATAGTCGTGGCCCGCTGCGATTCCTCGGGGTTCGGTCCACAGGGTCCGCCCGCGATGGTCGACGTATCGATGAGCCTGTGTGGCAACGCCGATCCTCGCGAGCTGATCGGCCAGGCCCAGTCTGGACAGTTCGGCGATCGCGGTGGGCTGGACGTTGATCCCGACGCCGAGGGGAACGATCTCGGGTGCGGATTCGAACAGCGCAGCCTCGTGGCCTCGCTCGTGCAGGGCCAGAGCGGCGGACAATCCGCCGATCCCGGCCCCGGCGATACTGATCCGGGGGCGTGTCGTGGTCAGGTCTTTGCTGGCCATCGCTGTAGTCCTTTCGGGTGCCGACAAAGAGAAGGCCCAGGCGGAACCGGTGGTTCCCGCCTGGGCTCTGTGGTGGATGTTGGTCTTGATCAGGCCTGTGTCACCGAGGCGACCGAATAGGGGCCTGGTGCCGGGGTGGCAAGCTCTGCGGCCTTCTTCGCGAAGACCTGCGCGTCGGGATTGGTGGCCACGGCCTTGATGTCGTCAGGGCTGCTCCACTGGGCCAGGTTGACGACACGAGAACCGTCCCGGCTGGCGAAGAGATTCACCGAGATGAAGCCGGGCTGGTGCTTGATGACCTTCTCGGTGCCCTCGTTGAGGACATCGATCAAGTCCTGCTGCTTCGCCGGGTCCTTGAGTTCCAGAATGTTGATGAATGTTGCGACCTTGTCGCCTTCACGAATCACTGTCTCAGTCATGCCATTACGGTAATCCGCCGTTCCTGCGTTGGCTAGGGTTCGAGAGAGACGTAGACAGCTTTCCGCGCCGAATACCCGTCCTCGCGAGCATCATTGGTGATTCATCAGACACGCTGGCGCGTAATCACTTGATTCGTCACAATTTTCGCGAGCACAGATCTGATGCAACGCTTGCGCGCATCTTCAGTGAGGCGTCATATCGTTGCAGATCTCGGAGCCATACTGTCATCGTTAGGGCGTCAGTTACCACCGAGTCAACGGCGCACCCGTTCGGATCGTGCGCACGGCGAATCGAAATCGTTGCCACTCAGTAATTTTCCGAGTTTCAGGCATGTGCACATTCCGAGAGGTCATGCGATGTACGAAGTTTTCGGCCCCGAGCAAGAAGCGGCACGTTCAAGGAATCGGAGCGCGGTCGCTCGTTATATGCAGACACGGGGCCTCGATCGGTTGAGAAGACACGAACTGTTCACACAGGACGGCGAGGGCGGCCTGTGGACTACCGAGACCGGCGAACCGATCATGATCAAGGGAAGAGATCGACTCGCTGAACATGCCGTGTGGTCGCTCGAGTGCTTCCCGGACTGGTCATGGTTCAACATCGAGATCTTCGATACACAGGATCCCGATCGTTTCTGGGTCGAGTGCGACGGCGCCGGAATCATCCGATTCACCGGCTATCCCGAAGGTCGTTACGAGAATCATTTCATTCATTTCTTCCGCTTCGTGGACGGGAAGATCAGCCAGCAGCGCGAATTCATGAATCCCTGCCAGCAGTTCCGTGCGCTGGGCATAGCGGTACCGAACGTGATCCGCGAGGGAATTCCGACCTGACAATGACCGGCCCCAGCAATCCGACCTAGCGGAGTGATTCGTGATCCCCTCAGCACTGACGTCGACGGTGAATTCTCACCAACCGCCGTGGCAAGACCATCCCCAACTCGACCTCGTGCGCAACGTGCTCGAGACGACCACTGTCATTGCAAGTCCGGTCGAAACCGACCAACTCGCTCGACGCCTGCGTGCCGTCGAGGCCGGCCACGCGAGCGTTCTCCAGATGGGCGATTGTGCGGAAGACCCCGCGCACTGCACACCCGCCCACGTCCACCGCAAGCTTGATCAACTCACTGCAAGCGCCGGCGCAGTGGCAACACCTACCGGCCTTCCTGTTGTTCAGGTCGGTCGTATCGCAGGACAGTTCGCCAAACCTCGCTCCAAGGCAACCGAAACCGTCGGTGATCGCGAAGTGGTCACCTACCGGGGTCACATGGTGAACCTGCCCGACAGCGACGAGGTCAGCCGGACGCCGGATCCGCTCCGGATCCTGATGGGGTACCTGACGTCGAAGCAAGTCGCCGCCACCATCGCCGGCTTCAACCGCGGGCGGGCCTTGGAGGATCGAGTATGGACGAGCCACGAGGCGCTGCTACTCGATTACGAACACCCCATGATGCGCTCGGGAAGCGATGAACGCACGTATCTCACCTCCACGCACTGGCCGTGGATCGATGAACGTACGCGCAACGTCGACGGTCCCCACGTCGCCACGCTGGCGCACATCGCCAACCCCTCTGCCTGCAAAGTCGGCCCGACAGCTACCGAAGGCGATCTCGTAGCGCTGTGTTCTCGGCTCGACCCCTATCGAGAACCCGGCAAGCTCGCCTTGATCACACGGATGGGCGCTCAACACATCCGTACTCGACTGCCGGCGTTGATGAGTGCAGTTCGCGCGGCCGGGCACCGTGTGCTGTGGATCTGCGATCCGATGCACGGCAACACACTCAGTGCAGGGGATGGCACCAAGACCCGAGTCGTCGACGACGTCATCGACGAGATGACGGGCTTCGTCGGTGTTGCCGATCAGACCGGAACGCGGGTGCACGGGCTACATCTCGAGACCACCCACCTGGCCGATGTCAGCGAATGCGTCTGGTCGAGTGCAGATCTCGCCTCTGCTCGGCCGAGTAGTCCACTGTGCGATCCGCGGCTGAACCCGGAGCAGACTGCTGCCGTGGTGCACGCCTGGGGCGAGATGCTCGCACGACATTACCGAGCAGTGGAGACGCCGTCATGAGTGGTGATCTCACTGTCGAGCCGTACCTGCTGCCCAGTCCAGGTGAGATGCCGGATGCATTGGTGGACTGGGATATCCGGCCGCAGCAGGCGACGTTACTCATCCACGACATGCAACGTTATTTTCTGTCTCCATTCCCGGAACGATGCGTTCGGAGATCGTGGGCAATGTGCGCGATCTGCATTCCTGGGCGCAGCGGGCAGGGGCGGCCACGGCTTACACCGCGCAGCCGGGCAGGATGAGCGTCACCGATCGCGGACTGTTGCGCGATTTTTGGGGCCCGGGGATGCAGACCACCGATGCGGACCGAGCACTTGTCCCGGAACTCGAACTCGGCGACGACGCGTGGCCCTTCGTCAAGTGGCGTTACAGCGCTTTCCACCGATCCGACCTGCTCACCCGCATGCGTGAGGACGGACGCACTCAACTTGTCCTGTGTGGTGTGTACGCCCATGTCGGTATCCTTGCCACTGCCCTCGATGCGTACACCCACGACATCGAGGTGTTCCTCGTCGGTGACGCGGTCGCCGACTTCACGGCCGCAGATCACCGCCAGACACTCGAATACACCGCACGCTGCTGTGCACGGGTAGTCGCCACGAAGTGGGTGACCGAGCGATGAGCCTTCCGACCTCGACCGACCTTCTGACCGAAATCCTGGCCGGCAACCGCTCGGTGTACGCCCTCATCTGCCGCACCGACCCTGCCACTGGTGCTCGCACCGTCACCGCGTTGTCCGGGCAGCTACGGCAGCACGAGCTGATCGAGGAAATATCCACGACCGCTGACGTATTCGTCCTTCTTCCCTATCGTCAAATACGCGAACGTGGCTATCCGGCCCACGACGACGGTGCACCGCTGCTCGCGATTTCCATCGACGAGCAGCAGGACTACCCGCTGAGCGGCGTGCTCGACAAACTCCCGCGCCGCTCCTTCGCCCTCACCGGCGGGCACTTCGACAGCTCCGACGCCGACTACGCACGGAAAGTCGCCGCGATCGTGTCCGAGGAGATCGGCAACGGACGCGGTGCGAACTTCGTGATCAAGCGCGAATTCTCCGCCGAGTGCACCCCCTACAACCCGGCAGTCCCTCTGTCCGCGTTCGGGGAACTCCTCGACAACGAACGCGGCGCCTACTGGACCTTTCTCGTACACACAGAGGACCTGATACTCGTCGGCGCATCACCTGAACAACACGTTGTACTCGACAACGGCACAGCCGTGATGAACCCGATCAGCGGAACCTACCGCTATCCACCCGGCGGGCCGACCCTGGACGGAGTCCAACAGTTCCTCGACGACCGCAAAGAAACCGACGAGCTGTACATGGTGGTCGACGAAGAGCTGAAGATGATGTGCCGCATCTGTGAGCCCGGCACGACTCGAGTCCACGGACCGGCCCTCAAGGAGATGGCGTGGGTCGCTCATACTGAGTACTTCATCGAGGGGCAGACCCACCGTGACCCGCGAGAAGTATTGCGGGAAACGATGTTTGCGCCCACCGTGACCGGAAGCCCGGTAGAAAGCGCGACGGAGGTCATCGCCCGTTACGAAACGACCGGTCGCGGTTACTACAGCGGTGTGGCGGCATTGATCACCCGATCCGGTGGCGGGGCACCCACTCTCGATTCGGCGATCCTGATTCGTACAGCGGCGATCGAGCCGCACAGTGGGCGTGTACGGGTGGCGGTGGGGGCCACGTTGGTTCGGCATTCCGATCCTGCGGCCGAAGTCTACGAGACCCACGCCAAGGCGCAGTCGGTTCTCGCGGCATTCGGGCACAGCAAACCCCATGCCAGCTGGAATCGCCACCCGATGATCACCACCGCCTTGGCGCATCGCAATAACCAGATCGCAGGATTCTGGTCGCCGAACTACTCCCACGACGTCCGCTCCCGGGTACTGGACGGACGTAAGGCGCTCGTCGTGGATGCCGAAGACACGTTCACCGCGATGCTCGACCACCAGCTGCGCTCCCTCGGTTTGACGGTCACCGTGCGCCGATTCGACGACATGTACACCACCAGTGACCACGATCTGGTAATCGTCGGGCCGGGGCCCGGTGATCCCACAAATGTCGATGACGAGAAGATCGTGCACCTCCGAACACAGATCGACGACCTGCTCTCGACACAGCGTCCGTTCCTCGCGATTTGCTTGAGCCATCAGATCCTGGCCTCGCGTCTCGGTCTCCCTCTCGCCCGCAGAGCTGAGCCGAACCAGGGTAAACAGGCGCGCGTCGAGATCTTCGGACAGAGCGAGAACGTCGGCTTCTACAACACCTTCGAAGCACGCACTGCTTCCGGTCGGATCAATGTCGCGGGCGTCGGCCCGGTCACTGTTTCCGCGGACACCGCCACCGGAGCGGTCCACGCCCTCGAAGGGCCTCACTTCGCGTCCGTTCAGTTCCACCCCGAGTCGATCCTGACCGTGAACGGGCCGCGCATCCTCGCTCTCATGTCCGAAAGGCTGCTCTCGACGTGAAACTCGAATACATCGTGTGGGACCTCCAGGCAGACGACGACCCGTCAGTGACCCACCTCAATGAACTGACCGACACCGCAGCTGTCGAGGCGTGGCGCTCGGTGCCCGGTCTGGCTGCCAAATACTGGATCCACGATCGAGGAGCGCGGCGGTGGGGAGCGATACTGCTCTGGGATGACGATCGCCCGGCGGGCAAGCTCCCGGCTGGGCCGGCCGTCGAACTCCTCGAACGAGAACGTGCTCACCGCAAGGACTTCGAGGTCCACGCCTCCATCGAGCATCGACCCAAGAGTTCTCGGCGCACTCTCCGATACTGCGTCGTCGACGCGTTCGCCAGTACGCCTCTCAGCGGTAATCCGGTCGCGGTGTTCTTCGGCGCAGACTCGCTCGCGACGGAGACGATGCAGCGAATCGCCGCAGAGTTGAATCTGTCCGAGGTCACCTTCGTCTTGCCGGCCGACTCGGCAGAATCGACTGCGCGGATTCGAATTTTCACCCCCGTCAACGAACTCCCCTTCGCCGGGCACCCCATCCTCGGTACCGCTGCCGCTGTTGCCGCTCAGACAGGTGCGAAGGAGCTCGCGTTCGAAACCGCGGTGGGTCTGGTCCCGATGACAGCTGAGCCCGTCGACGACTACTTCCGCGTCACGATGGAGCAACCACTCCCGACGTGGTCGCCAATGCCTGACACCGAACAGAGATCACTGTTGGCAGCCTTGGGGCTCGACGCAAGCGCACTTCCGATCGAGACCTACGACAACGGCCCACGCCACACGATCGTCACCGTCGAGAGCATCGAGGCGCTCTCTGCTCTGCGCCCGGACCACCGTGCGTTGTCCGAGTTCGAGAACATGGCGATCAACTGCATCGCCGAAGACCTCGACGGGGTCTGGCGAAACCGGATGTTCTCTCCCGCCTACGGGGTGGTCGAAGATGCCGCCACCGGATCAGCCGCCGGCCCGATCGCCATCCACCTCGCGCGTCACGGACGGATCGAATACGGCCATGACCTCCGCATCCACCAAGGTGTCGAACTCGGACGACATTCCGTGATGCACGCCTGCGCCGACATCGATCCTCACACCGGCAAGCTCGCCTCCGCACTGGTCGGAGGCGACGCGATCACCATCGCGCACGCAACCCTGTACCTCGGATCCGATCGAGGCACCGACCATGAGTAGCCAATACGAAACCATCACCGGAACCGCTCGCCCATTCCTGGAATATTCCGATCCACCACCCACGCCGCTGGACCTGTTCCAGATATGGATCGAGCAAGCTGAGATCGCCGGGGTCCGTGAGCCACTCGCGCTGTCCTTGGCCACGACAGACAGCGTCGGCCGCTGTTCTCAACGCACCGTCGCCGTCACCGACATTTCCGCTAGCGGATTGTCCTTCTCGACGCATACGACAAGCAGGAAAGCACGCGATCTGCATACGAACTCGTGGGCAAGTGGCCTGTTCTACTGGCGCGAACTCGCCCGTCAACTGATCATCTCCGGTCCCGTACTCAAACTCAGCGCCGCGATCGCCGACAAAGTGTGGGACGAGCGCGCCGAACCCCTCAAACCCATGTCGACGGCCTCGCATCAGAGTCTGCATCTCGGCGACCCCGAAGTGCTGCTCGCACGCAGTGAGAGTCTCGGCCAACACACCGATATCGCCCGCCCTCACCGATTCGCCGTCTACCAACTCCAACCGCATCGCGTGGAGTTCTGGGCAGCAGACCACTCGCGCCTACACCGCCGATTGCTCTACGAACGCGGCCCACGTGGGTGGACCGTCGATCGACTTCAGCCCTGAAACACTCGTCCTACACAAAGGATTGACATGGAACCCGACACGTCACTGGACGCGATCGTCATCGGCGCCGGATTCGCCGGCATCTACGCCCTGCACAAACTTCGCAACGAACTCGGACTCGCAGTGCGATGCTTCGACAAAGCCGACGGTGTCGGCGGCACATGGCATTGGAATCGGTATCCCGGCGCGAAGTCGGACAGCGAAGGGTTCGTCTACCGGTATTCCTTCGACAAGGAGATGCTTCAGCAATGGTCGTGGACTAACCGCTATCTCGAACAAGCAGAAGTCCTCGAGTATCTCAATGCCGTGGTCGATCGCCACGACCTACGCCGCGACATCCAGCTCGAGACTGCTGTCACCTCCGCACGGTGGGACGATTCCCTGGCACGGTGGGAAGTACGCACCGACTCCTCCAAGGTTTATCGGAGCAAGTACCTGATCACCGCCCTCGGGGTGCTCTCCGAACCCAACACACCGGAAATACCTGGTATCGAACAGTTCTCGGGACAGGTAGTGCACACCAGTCGTTGGCCGGAGGGGCTTGACGTCGCCGGCCGCAAAGTCGGCGTGATCGGCACCGGTTCGACAGGCACCCAATTCATCTGCACCGCCGCGGAAACCGCCCAGCAGTTGACGGTGTTCCAGCGCACCGCGCAGTACAGCATCCCCTCCGGCAACGGCCCGATCGATCAGGAATACCTCGACCGGTGCCGCAGCAACTACGACGCCATCTGGGACCAAGTCCGCAATTCGATCGTCGGATGCGGATTCGAAGAGAGCACGGTCTCGGCGACGTCGGTGTCGGAAGCGGAACGAACCCGTGTGTTCGAGGAAAGCTGGCAACGCGGAAATGCCTTCCACTTCATGTTCGGGACCTTCAACGACATCATCTTCGATCCCGCGGCGAACCTGGCCGCAGCCGATTTCGTTCGGGACAAGATCGCCGCGATCGTGGACGATCCCGATACAGCCCGAAAGCTCATGCCCTCAGGGTATTACGCCACTCGTCCCATCGCGAACAAGGGATACTACGAAACTTTCAACCGGCCGAACGTCTCCCTGGTCAGCATCAAAGACAACCCGATCACCAGGCTGACCGAGAACGCAGTAGTCACCGCGGACGGAACCGAACACGAGATCGATCTACTCGTACTCGCCACCGGCTTCGACGCCGGATACAAGAAGATGCACCTCACGGGACGCGACGGAACACCGATCAGTGAACTCTGGAACGAGACCACCGCGGCCTACCTGGGTATCGCCACGCACCAATTCCCGAACATGTTCATGGTTTACGGCCCCAACAGCGTCTTCACGAACCTGCCGCCAGGAATCGAAACACAGGTCGAATGGATCACCGAACTGATCCGCCAGGCCGAAACACAAGGCTCGGCCACTGTCGAGGCCGACGAGACCGCCGTACGTACATGGGCGCAACTCTGCGACGACATCGCCAACGCATCACTGTTCCCGAAAGCCCATTCCTGGATCTTCGGCGCCAACATTCCAGGAAAAACCAGCCGGGCCCTGTTCTATTTCGCCGGTCTGGGCAACTACCGGCGCGTTCTCGCGGACGAGGCCGATGCCGACTACCCGAACTTCACCTTCCGCAGCGATGACCACACGTCCCTGGAGCGAGAGCATGCCTCAATTCCGCAGTGACCGCCGCACACCCGCCGACTACGGACTTCTCGTCGCAGCCGCAACCCTCTACAACGACAGCTCCGTAGGCCTGGTCCAACAACAACTTTCAAAGCACGGAATCCGAAGCACCATCTCCGGCCCCGAACTGTCCGGCCCCGGAATCGCCCGCAAAGTCCTCGTCTTCCCCGAAGACCACCACCGCGCCTTCCGCGTGCTCTGCAACGAGAACGAAGACCTGTAAACGACCGACTGACGATCCACTCACATGCTCACGTCATGCGCCACCACGTTGACGGCGCTGGATGAACTGGAGCCGGCAAGTCGTGTTTATGACAGCTTGATTCGAGACCACTGTGACGGCTTGATCCAGACCCATCTGCGACTCGCCGCAGTGGTGGTGACGGTTTGAGCGGAGTACGCCTCGGTGACCGCCGCGGCGGAGGCGATCGCCAAGCAGGTCGGCGTCGGGCAGGAGACGGTGCGGCGCTGGGCTCTGCAAGCTCAGGTCGACACGGGTTCCCGCTCGGGCACCACCTCGAAGGAATCGAAGGAATCGGCGGAGATCAAAAAGCTCAAGGCCGAGAACAAGCAGCTGCGTGAGGACGTCGCCATCCTCAAAGCTGCGACAACTTTCTTCGCGGGGGAACTCGACCCCCGCAACCGATGATCATCGCTTTCATAGATTCGTTGCGTGCCAACGGTTCTGCGGTCGAGTCGATCTGTCGAGTCCTGAGCGATCAGGGCTGCAAGATCGCCGCGAGAACTTATCGAGCATGGCGAGTACGCACGCCGGCTGCGCGCACCGTCTCCGACGCCCACGTCATCGACGCAGTCAGGGAGGTCGTGTGGAACACCGACGCCGACGGCCGGCGGAAGATGACACCCGAAGGGCTGTACGGGAGAGTGAAGATGCGCGTACATCTGGACCGGACCGCGATCCCCGGGGTGTCCTACGGTGCGGTCGATCGTGCGATGAAATCGCTCTGCCACAACGGAATTCGACGAGCGAAAGGAATCAGAACAACCATCCGATCGGCGGACGGCGTGCGAGCGGGCGACCTGCTCAACCGACAGTTCCAGGCCGAGGAACCGAACCGAGTATGGGTCACCGATTTCACTTACGTCCGAACATGGGCCGGGTGGGTCTACGTGATGTTCATCATCGACGTGTTCTCCCGGCGGATCGTCGCCTGGCATGCCTCGATGTCGAAGACCGTGGACCTGGTGACGATTCCGCTTCGGATGGCGCTGTGGCAGCGCCGCCGTGAGGGCCATCCGGTGAAAGCGGCTGAGCTGATTCATCATTCGGACGCGGGCAGTCAGTACACGTCCGTGAAGCTGACCGAGAAGTTGGCACTCGAGAACATCGCGGCGTCCATCGGATCGGTCGGGGACGCCTACGACAATGCCCTCGTCGAGTCAGCTAACGGGTTGTACAAGACCGAGTGCATCCGAACGACGATCTTCCACTCGGGGTCGTACAAGACGGTCACAGACGTCGAGTTCGCGACCGCTGGTTGGGTCGAGTGGTACAACGTCAAGCGCCTTCATTCCAGCATCGGCCACATGCCTCCGATCGAATACGAAACACTCCACTACGCTGACCTCACCACCGAGGATCAGCCCCAACTGGAGGCGGCACAGAACCTAGGGTGATTCATCTTGCGGTCACTCATCCACTCCGGACAGCTCCAGAACCGGATCAACGCACTCTAAATCCGGAAGGGCCGGAAATCCGGAAGGGCCGGAAAACCCCCGCAACGAGGCGGTGGCCTTGATCGCCTGCAGGTACCGGTCGATCGTCGCACCGCTCATCGACTCCAACTCGGTCCGCACCGACGGGCTGTAGTGGCCGCGACCGTCGACGAGCTCGCCGTGGGCCTCCAGCGAATCCAGCAGCAGGACCATCTGCGCAGCCAGATACGGACCACAACTGCCCCCGGACAGGACCCACAGGTGTTTGAGAACCTCGCGTGCGTCGGCACTGTACTTCCGGGGCCGAGACCTGCGCCGATCCATCCGCACCACGTTCGGCGCCCGCGAGCCGGCCTCCACCAGAGCATGCCTGGCGCGGCTGCGGGACAGACCGGTCAGCTCGCAGAACTCATCGAGCATCCGGCCCTTGTCCTTCTTCGACGCCGCCAGGTACAGCTTGGCGTACTTGCGAGTGACCTCGACCACCGTCGACCTCGACAGATCCGACCCCATCCGCTCATCGTCGACCCGGCCCCGGCTTCGCGGCTACCAGTACGTGAGGAACCAAGTCCCGTTCGCGGCTGACATACGTGATGATTGCCGAGACCTTGTCAACACCGGCGACGAACCGGCACCATGAACCCCAGTCGAACACCGACACGTGAGCCTGTATCCCGAACAACACATCACCCTGTACGCGGACACGGGGCCGATTGTGCGACCGGGTGATGTCCAGGTCGCACAGGAGTGAGGCCAGCGGTTTCGAGGTCATCGCCGCGCCCCCGTCGGCGTGGAGATATCCCGGTGCTCGGCCTTGCTCGGCGATGGCGTCGGCGACCAGGTCAGCGGCTAGTTCGCCGTCTCCGACGGTCTCGATGCACCAGCCCACGACGTAGCGGGAGAAGATGTCGATGACGACGTGAGCGTGGTACCAGATGCCCTTGGTCGGGCCCCGCATTTTCGTGATATCCCCTGGAGGACCAGACGTCATTTTGCCTGGTAGTGACCAGTTCGGGAATCTTGCGCGGTGGATGGGTGGCGTGCCGGCGGCGCTCACCGTTCATCCGGTGCGCGGCCAGGATCCGGTGCAGTCGAGCTCGCGGGCCCACACCTGGGCCACGGACAGATCGGCGTAGCCATCGCTGGTGAGCACCTCCAATATCGCGGCGCGCTCGGCGGCGGTGAGCTCGGCAGGATGGCGGGCTTTGGGGTGTGGCCCGTACGGGCGCAGAGTCGGGTTCGCCGAGGAATGATCGAAACCTGTGGATCCCGGGAGGACGCACCTTCCCGGATGATGATCTGTACACGAACAGGATTCTGATCAAGTCCAGCGCGCCAACGCTGGCGGGAAGGTACGCCCGTGCTCACGATAGTGGACTACGACGACGACTCCAACGAGACCGGCCAGGCAGTCGGCGCGGGCCGCTCGTTGCTCGACGAGATCGTCCGCGACGGCGCCCGGCAGATGCTCGCCGCAGCCCTGCAGGCCGAGGTCGCCGACTACATCGCCCGGCATGCCGGTGAGATCGACGACAACGGTCACCGGCTGGTGGTCCGCAATGGCTACCACGCCGAGCACGAGGTGGTCACCGCCGCCGGCGCGGTGGCGGTGAAGGCGCCGCGGGTCAATGACAAGCGCGTCGACCCCGACACCGGTGAACGTAGGCGGTTCTCCTCGACGATCCTGCCGGCATGGGCCCGCAAATCCGCGCAGGTGTCCGAGGTGCTGCCGCTGCTGTACCTGCACGGGCTCTCGACCAGCGACTTCGGTCCCGCCCTCGAACAGTTCCTCGGCACCGGTGCCGGCCTGTCGGCCAGTTCGATCACCCGCCTCACGACGCAGTGGCAGGACGAGGCGAGAGCCTTCGCCGCCCGGGATCTCTCGGAGGCGGATTACGTCTATCTCTGGGTCGATGGTATTCACCTGAAAGTGCGTCTCGAGCAGGAGAAACTTTGCCTGTTGGTGATGATCGGTGTCCGCGCCGACGGCCGTAAGGAGCTCGTCGCCCTCTCCGACGGGTACCGGGAATCGACCGAGTCCTGGGCGGACCTGCTGCGGGATTGCCGCCGGCGTGGGATGCGGGCCCCGGTGCTGGCGGTCGGTGACGGTGCCTTGGGGTTCTGGCGGGCCCTGCGCGAGGTGTTCCCGGAAACGCGGGAACAGCGCTGCTGGTTTCACAAGCAGGCGAATGTTCTTTCTGCGCTGCCGAAGTCGGCTCATCCTGGTGCGTTGGCGGCGATGAAGGAGATCTACCTCGCCGAGGACATCGACAAGGCGCAGGTGGCGATCAAGGCATTCGAGATCGATTACGGCGCGAAGTACCCGAAGGCGGTCGCGAAGATCACCGACGACGCCGACGTGCTGCTCGAGTTCTTCCGGTATCCGGCTGAGCACTGGGTGCATCTGCGCACGACAAATCCGATCGAATCGACTTTTGCGACAGTGCGTTTGAGAACCAAGGTGACAAAGGGCCCGGGGTCGCGGGCGGCGGGGATGGCGATGGCCTACAAGCTGATCGAGGCCGCCCAGGCCCGCTGGCGGGCCGTGAACGCCCCGCACCTGGTGGCGTTGGTGCGGGCCGGTGCGCTGTTCCACAAGGGCAAGCTCCTCGAACGACCCGTCGAGATCACCCCGGAACCGTCACCGGACACGCCGGTATCCGAGGTCGCCTGACACACCTTAATCCACAGAATTTGACGATTCCTCGGGTTCGCCTGCCGGTGATGGGTGGCCCGCGACCGGCCGACCAGGGCAAATGCCCGCACCACACCGAGCAGCGCGGTCAGCCGGTCCACGGTCTCGGCCTGCCAGGTGCGCCAGGCCGCCCGGCTCACTCCTTGTTCTTCCTGGAGAGCGCTTCCAAGAACGCGACACCTTTTCCCATGACCTCCAACGCGGCATCACGATCGGCGATGACCTCGTCCTTTCGGGCAGCATCCCCCTCGAGCTTGCCGATCTGCTTTTCCAGCTCGGCGATACGCGCCTGCTCCGGGGACTGACCGGCTCGAGGCCTCTTCTTGGACACGGTGCCCAGTGTTCCGGCTTAAATCTGGGCCCGCCACTGCTTGACGCTGGACTCATAGAGGCCCTCCCGGCGCAGCACCCGGCCCTTCTGCCCGGCCGGGGCCCGGTCGTACTCGGCGGCGATGCGCCGCTTGTACTCGGCGGTGAACGTCCGCCTCGTCGGCCGCCCGGTTCGCGGGGACTCAACCGTCTCCTGCACCGAGGTCGTCGGCGTGGTCCGCGAGGCCTCCATGGCCGCGTCAGTGGTCGCAGTGATCGTCATGCGAGCGTCTCACCTCAGTCTGGCGGATAGGGAACAGCGGCACCAGGCTGCCCTCCACGATGATGCCCCGATCCTCGGCGTGGTTCCCGATGTAGGCGAGCTGCTCGGCGCTCAGACGAGGGTTCAGCGTGTGCAGCACCGCGCCCATCGACGCGACGGCACAGTAGGCCTCAACGTGCTCCTGGTTGTTGCACATGAGCGTGGCGACGCGCTCGTCGCCAGCGACCCCACAGGCACGCAGCGCATGCGCCCACTGGCAGATCGACGTCACACCTGCGCGAACGTACCGATCTTGACGCTCCCCTCCGGCTGCAAGGTCCGCACCCGCGCCGCGCCGTGAACGCTCGCACCGTGGCGCAGGATGGCTGCCGTCGTGAGCTGGACGTTCGTCATCGTGCTCTGCATGGTGTCCCGTCGGTGGTGGGTAGCGAGCCGGTGTCGACGGCTCGCCGATCGGGTCGGACGGCCCCGTGGTCCAGCTGACGCTCAGCTCGGTGCGATACCCAGTAACGCTTCTCTGCCGACGGGGAGTCCCGGAGAGAGCGTCCGCTTGCTGAAGGCGAAGTCGCGCGGCCGGTTGACGCAGTCAGCGGCAATGAGTTCCCCTGCGCGGAAGTAGAAGCAGGTGAAGTCGCGATCGCGATCACAGCTCGGGTCACCACTGAGCAAGACCTCGTCGTAGCCGGTGTTCAGTCCCGCGATCTGGAGCTTGAGATCGTACTGATCCGACCAGAACCACGGCAGCGCCGCGATGGTCTTGTCCTTGCCGCACATGGTCGCCGCGGCGACCTTCGCCTGCTCCACCGCGCTCGGCACGGACTCAAGTCGGACGCACCGCCCGTACCTCGCCATCACGTGGCTGGTGCAGTCGCCCGCGGCCACGATGTCGTGATCGCTGGTACGGGCCCGGTCGTCGATCACGACGCCGTCGTCGACGAGGAGACCCGCGGCGGCAGCGAGTTCGGTGTTGGGCTGGAGCCCGACACCGACGACGACGAGGTCCGCTGGGACTTTTTCACCACCGGCCAGCCGGACCTCTCGGACCCGGTCGTCGCCACCCAAAGCCTCGACGAGCGCCCGGGTGCGGACGGTCACTCCCGCGTCGCGGTGGACGCGCTCGTAGAACGCCGATACCTCCGGGGCGGTGACCCGCTCGAGCACACGGTCGGCGGCCTCAAGAACGGTGACGTCCAGTCCAAGCGCACGCAGGGAGGCGGCTGTCTCCAGTCCGATGTAGCCGCCGCCGACGATGACCGCTCGCCGACCCGGTTGCGCCGACTCTCGGATCTGCTCCACGTCGGAGAACGTGCGCAAGTAGTGGACGCCCGGGAGGTCGGCTCCCGGCACGGGGAGTCGCCGTGCCCGGCCACCGGTGCACAGCGCCAGCTTGTCGTAGGACATGCTCTTGCCGCCGGCCAGCATCACCCGCCGCTCTGTGCGATCGATCGACTCCACTCGCGCATTGACCAGCTGGATCTGCTGCTTGGCGTAGAAGTCCGCCTTCCGGATCGCCAACTCCTCCAGCGTGCTCTTGCCGGCGAGGTAGGCCTTGGACAGCGGCGGTCGCTGGTAGGGCAGTGCGCCCTCGTCACCGATGAGGACGATCTCGCCGGCCCAGCCTTCCTGCCGGAGGCTGGCCGCCAGTTGAGCCCCCGAGTGACTGGCTCCGACCACGAGCGCGGTCCCCTGCGTCATGCGTCCTGCTTCGGGGTCAGGCGCACCATGAGCTTGCTAATGCCCCTGACGAAGTTAGACTGCACGTACTCCGGCTCACCGACGACCTCGATGTCCTCGAACCGAGGAAGCAACTCCTCCCACAGGATCCTCAGCTGGAGCTCAGCCAGCCGGTTGCCCATGCACCGGTGCACCCCGAACCCGAAGGAAATGTGGTTGCGCGCGTTCTTGCGGTCGATGATCAGCTCGTCAGGTCGTTCGAAGACACGCTCGTCCCGGTTCCCCGAGGCATACCACATGACCACCTTGTCGCCCTTGCGAATGAACTGCCCATTCAGCACGGTATCCTTCTTCGCGACCCGGCGCATGTACGCCAGCGGTGTCTGCCAACGAATGACTTCCGAGACCATGTTCGGGATCAGGTCCGGATTCGCCTTGAGCTTCTCGAACTGCTCAGGGAACTGGTTGAGCGCCAGCACACCGCCGCTCATCGAGTTGCGCGTGGTGTCGTTACCGCCGACGATCAGCAGGATCAAGTTGCCCAGGAACTCCATGGGGCGGTCGATTAAGTCCTTGGTGTCTTCATTGCTCTGCAACATCGTGATCAGGTCGAATCCGGGCTCCTCGCCGGCCGCGAGCCGAGCCGCCTTGTCGTGCCAGTGCGCACTGAGCCCTCGCGCCGCGTCGACGAAGCCGCGGAAGATCTCGTCGTTGTCGGAGGGTCCGCCGTTGGCCTGCTCCATCGCGGTGGCGAGGTCGGACCACTCGACGAGCTTGCGTCGTTGGTCGTAGGGGAAGTCCAGCAGCGTCGCGAGCATTCGAGCGGTCAACTCGATGGACACCAGGTCGACCCAGTTGAACGGCTCACCGATCGGGAGTTCGTCCAGCACCTCCTGGACGCGCGAGCGGATCAGGGCCTCCATCTCGCGAAGGTTCTTCGGGGCGACGACCCCTTGAACGGCGGCCCGTTGCGCGTCGTGCTTGGGCGGGTCCATGGCGATGAACATCGCGACATCCATGAACCGGGGTGGTTGGCCGATGATGATGAAGGGCTCGGCGGAGAAGACCTCGTGGTTCTTGTCGACGGCGATGATGTCGGCGTGCCGTGTGACCGACCAGAAGGGACCGAAGGGACTGTTGGGCTGGTAGTGCACGGGCGCTTCGTTGCGCACACGCTCGTAGTACGACTTCCACCTGCCCTGGCGGTACAGGAAGGGGTTGCTCAGGTCGATGTCAGCGAGCTCGACCTCGTCCACCGGCGGGATCGGGGTCTCGACGAAGATCTTCTGCCCGTTCGTTCCGGTCACCCAACGACGGGTCTTGTCGTAGAGATGGGCGCCCCGGATCTGCAGCCCCATCGGGAGGGTCGACTGGACCTTCTCGCTCAGCGTGTCTGCAATGCTCGCAATCATCGATCCACTTTCCTTTCGATCAAATCTGGAACTCGGGCAGCTGAACGACCAGGCCGTCCCACTCCTGCGACACCGCCATCTGGCAAGACAGCCGGGAGGTCGGCTGCCGCTCAGGATTCATCGACAGCATCTCCTCCTCGACAGGTCCGGATAGACCCACCTTCTCAGACCACTGCGGGTCGACGATCACGTGACAGGTGCCGCACGCGGCCTCTCCCCCACAATCGCCGTCGATGCCCGGCACCATGTTGTCGACCGCGACCTGCATGAGCGACCGTCCCTCGTCCAGGGGCGCCTCATACTTCTCGCCGTCGTAGGAAACAAAGGTGACTACACCCATTGGCTTGACTCCTCACGATCGAAAACGTGATGAAAGCGTAGCGACTACGCAGGGGGTATGGCTATGATCACATCAGTCAGAATGTTGTGATTTCGGCTCAAGGGGTGCGTGCAATGCGTGTGTACGAACCCGGCGTCCCGCCTCTCGCGTTCGCGCAGATGCTCAACAGCTCCGTGATCGACAGTGAAGCTGCCGCCCGGTTCCGCACGGTGATGGCGCGGGAAGGGACCGACGAGACCGCACTTCTCGCCCGGGACCAGCAGGCGCCGGTGCGCTGGTTCCGAGAGGTGTACCCGGACCTCGACAGCGCCCAGGCGACCCAGTTGGGTTTCGCCTTTGCCGAACACTCCCAGCTGACCTCCTTCGGGCCGCTGAGCGTACCGCTGGTGAGCGCGGGCTCGGTCGCAGAAGTCGTGGAACTGCTCGCCTTTCTGCCCTTGATCTCCACCGCCCTGCACCCCCACGTCCACCCGAACGGAAGTGGCCTCACCATCGGGCTCACTGCACACACCCGCGACCCGGACTTGGACCGCCTCGTCATCGCCTACGGCGGGTCCACGGTGCTGCGACTATTGGACCTGCTCGCAGGGACCCTGCCCTCGGTCACGCTGTACCTGGAGTGGCCAGCGCCGGCGTCTGCCGCGGGGTGGGCGCAGTCCCGAGGTGGGCGCGTCGTCTTCGACGCGCCCACCTCGTACGTGCAGGCCCCCCAGGACGCGCTCGAGGAGGTGTGCCGCTTCGCAGACCCCGTTGCTTACCGCGTCGCGATCGCGGACCTACGCACAGCACTCGAGCGACACCACGGCACGATCTCCTTCGCAGAGCGAGTGCGGGTCCTGCTCGAGGAGGACCCCGGAGAGGCTCACAGCGCCCGTGTTGCTGACAAGCTCTCGGTCTCGACCAGCACCCTGAAGAGAAGACTCGCCGAGGAGGGCACGACCTTCCGTGACGTCCGCGAGTCCTGGCTGCGCGAACAGGCGATCGCACGCCTGCTCGACCCGACCGCAACGATCAGCCAAGTGGCCGCGGATCTCGCGTACAGCGATCTCAGCAACTTCTCACATGCCTTCAAGCGATGGATAGGGCAGTCCCCGAGCCAATTCCGGCACACGAAAGGCCGGGTGCGCAGGCGAGGCATGCCCAACGTGTAGCAGGCCCGACTTCCGACGAAGCCTGTGTCAAGCCCCGGGTTTTGTAGAGGGTGGTTATCTGGCGTCGACGAGGTCGTCGACGGGCTCTGCTTGGGGTTCGGCCGCCGCGTGCTGAGCTTCGTATTCGGCCGGCGGGACGTAGCCGATCTCGCCGTGAATCCGTCGATGGTTGAACCAGTCGATGTACTCGGCGACAGCGATCTCGAGGTCGTCGATAGCTCGCCAGGGCCCCTTGTGACGGTTGCGGACCAACTCGGCCTTGGACAGCGAGTTGAACGCCTCGGCCATCGCGTTGTCGTAGGAGTCGCCTCGTGAGCCCACCGAGGCGACCAGGTCCTGTTGGGGCTGGTGCACGAGTAGGTGACGTTGATGATGGAAGGGCCTCGTTGCCGACGCGTGTGACTCTGTAGGTGACTGACGGCCGCAGGGCTTGTCTTGCAATTGATCCGTCCGCGCGCTGGTGGCGGTGGCGCTGTCCGATGCATGTCGGCCAGAGGCGAGCATGACTTCATACGAGCCTGGTCAGCCCCGTCAACGTCTTGTCTGCCCGACCTCTGGCCGATGTGCCCTCTGGAGGAAGGCACGGCTTCATCATGACAACATTTCTCAACGAGTCCACAGCTGCTGTCCACATCGTTGCTGGAGTCGACACGCACGCCGATAACCACCACGTCGCGGTCCTCGACTTGAGCGGCAGGCGGCTCGGCGATCGACAAATTCCAGCGACCGCTGCCGGCTACGACAGGCTCCTGACCTATCTCGGGTCGCTAGGAAACATCCAACTCGTTGGGATCGAGGGCACGAGTTCCTATGGCGCCGGACTCGCCCGACACCTCAGGGAGCGGCGGGTCTATATCCGCGAGATCATCCGTCCCCGACGCTCGCAACGACGACGTGGGAAGTCCGACCCGATCGATGCCTATGCTGCTGCGCAACAGGTACTGGCCGACCCGGAGTCGTTACCCGCGGCTAAATCTGGCGACGGTCTCGTCGAACAGGTCCGTGTGTTGCTAACCGTTCGCCGCAGCGCCGTCAAAGCCCGCGTGGCCGTGATCCGCCAGATCAAGTCATTGCTGGTCACCGCCCCGGAGGAGATCCGAACGCGGTGGTCGAGAGTCAGCGAGCACGATGTGATCGCGGACCTCGCCGCTACCAGGCCCTGTGCCCCCACCGCGTCGGTAGATGCCGCAACTGGCCACGCTCTTCGGCGTCTGGCGCGTCGCCACCGATACTTGACGAGCGAGATCGAGGAGCTCGAGGAAGACTTGCGGGAGCTTGTCTCGACTGTGGCTCCCGCAATGATCGCCACCAAAGGGTTTGCCGTGATCACCACGGCTACGCTCCTGGTGACCGCAGGCTCGAATCCTGAACGGCTTCGATCGGAATCCTCGTTCGCCGCGTTGTGCGGAGCCTCACCGATTCCCGCATCCTCGGGAAAAACCAATCGGTTCCGACTTAACCTCGTTCCAGCGACGTTGAGGTCGGCGCGGCCTGATCTTCGGTGAGTTGCCGTGGCCGGATTGGTGGCGCAGAACGCGGATATCGGCGATGGTCTCGCCACCACCGGCGAGCATGACCGCGACATCGGTCAGCACGCGACCACGGTCGTGGATCGGGACGGACCGGCGGCGTGCCATCGCCTTGGACAGTTCGGCGGTCAGGCCGACCCGATCAGCCAAAAGGCGGGGAGCGATCGTCCCGGCGTGAGAAATCACCCCGACATCACAGGCGGAGAACGACAGACCGGCCGACCACGAAGTACGCTTCACCTACCGAGTGCTTTCTGCTTGAGAACCTGGAGCTTTAGACAACTCCCAGTTTCCCCTGCTCAGGAAGCACTTCGGTCTATTTCGGCCCAGAAAACCGAAGATCCCCATGAAACACCGAGGCTAGGATGAAGTACATGGCTAGCTCTCAGCAACGCGTCGTCAGTCCCTACCCCCACCGCCTGGGCGGTCACTGCGGCTCCGGCGCAATGCGGGACCTGCTGGAATGGGCCGGACTTGGGTGGAACGGCCCTCCTGACGAAGGACTCGTCTTCGCACTGAGCGGCTCCCTGGACCTCGCTTACGTCCGGGACACCGAGCTCATGCCCCCGATCTACCTCGTAGGCCGCGGAGGCGACCTGGAGACAGACCTGCCGATGCGCCTGGGGGCAGCGGTCTCGGTGCACGCCACCGACGACCCGAGCGAGGGATGGGCTTGGGTGCGTGACTCCATCCAGCGTGGCCGCCCAGCCCTCGTGTGGGCGGACATTGCAGAGCTGCCATACCTGCGGGTCCAGCTCCAGATGAGCAGGCACGACATCGTGGTCATCGGGTACGACGACGAGCATCAGATCGCGCACGTCGTCGACAACGACCGCGAGGACGTGCAGATGGTGCCCTACGACGCGCTGGCCAAGGCGCGGTCCTCGCAGGGCTTCCCGGTCCCGACGCGTCACACCTTCTTCGACATCGAGTGGCCCCAGAAGCTCCCTGACCTGACGGTCGCCAGTCGTGCCGCGTTCGCCCAGGCGGCCGCTGCCATGACCGCCTCGGACGGACCGTCGATCGTCTCTGGCAGCGACACGGCGGTCGGAGCCACCGGACTCGCCGCCGTCGACCTGTTCGCCGACGACCTCCCGCGATGGCCCGAAGTATTCCCCGACGACGTGCTGCACCTGCTCCTCCTCGGCCTGCGCGCGTTCGTCGAGAAGGCAGGTACCGGCGGCGGACTCTTCCGCAAGCTGCTGGCCAGCGGCGCGCACGACATTGCCCGGTTGACCGACGACTCTGCGGCCGCCGCAGTGTCCGACAGTGCCCGTCGCTGCGCCGCGACCTGGTCGCAGGTCGCCTCCCTGGCGCGCAGCAACGGGGCCCCGGCCCGCGAGCGTGCCCGGGAAGCAGCCCGGGTCGCCGCCACACTCCCAAAGTTGGAGCGGGAGCTCGTGCGCGCGCTCGAGGCCGCCGGGGCTGCCACGAACACTCGGGCGGTCGTCTGGTGAGCGGCCAGCACGAGCCGAGCGATGCGGTGGCGTCCGGCTACTTCGTCGATAGCGACCACCCGGCAATCCGTCGGTTCGCCTCATCGGTGGTGGAGGGAGCGGACGACCCACACGAGCGTGTCCGGCGGATCTTCGCGGAGGTCCGCGACCGCCTTCGCTACAACCCGTACGGTGTCACGCCCGATCGCGACCACTACAAGGCCAGCTCTATCTTGAACGGCGGCCCCACTTGGTGCGTGCCGAAGGCGGTGCTGCTCACCGCCAGTTTGCGCGCGGTCGGGATTCCGGCCGTGCTGGGTTTCTCCGACGTGCGCAACCATCTGAATAGCGAACAACTGCTGTCGGTGATGGGCACCGATCTCTTCGTCTATCACGGGTGGACCGCCGTCCACGTCAACGGTCACTGGCACAAGGGCTCGCCGGCCTTCAACACCGAGCTGTGTGAGCGGTTCGGCGTTCCCCCGCTGGACTTCGACGGGACCCAAGACGCGCTGCTCCACGCCGCAGACGGCGCCGGTCGTCGACACATGGAATACGTACGAGAGAGAGGGACCTACCTCGACCTCCCGTACGACGACATCATGCGGACCCTGCACGAGACCTACGGGCCCGGCCTGACGCAGAGCGGCACCTCAGGACCGGTCCGCCAGGATCCCGCCTTCGAACCGTGAGAGTCGGCATCGGCGACCACGCCGTTCGATCGATGCCGCCACGGGCACGGTTCACCGATCCGCCGGGACCCCTGCCAGCTGATCGACCATCGCGGTGATGGCGGCCTCCAACCGCCGACACCCTTCCTTCACAGCCCAGGTCTCCCCCAGGTCGTGGAGGTCTTCGAAGGGGACCGGGGGCCCGACGACGAGACTCACCGGTCGACGCCAGCCCAGGCGAAGACGCCCACTGTAGGGAAGGAGAATCTCCTGCGCCCCCCACTGCGCCACCGGGAGAAGGGGAACAGACGCCGCCAAGGCGATGCGGACGGCGCCGGACTTCATCGCTATGGGCAGTCCGTCCTCTCGCTTGGTGATGGAGCCCTCCGGGTAGACCAGGACCAGTTGACCTCGCGCCACGGCTTCCACGGCCCTGCGATAGCCAGCCTTTCCAGCCGACCGGTCGACCTCGACGTGACCCGCGGAGCGGAACCACCACCCCACGACCGGGACCGCGAAGAGGCTGTCCTTGGCCAGGAAACGGGGCACCCGTCGCTGGGCGAGGATCATCTCCGCGACAAGCAGGGGGTCGATGTGCGACACGTGGTTCGCGGCGAGCACCGCTCCGCCGGACCTTGGGACGTGCTCGACACCACGCCAATCCGGGCGACGCAGCACGAGCAGGAACGGCTTGCACACCAGGAGCGAGAGCCACCACGCGAAGCCCCTGGGTTCGGCACCAAGCCGTCGATCGGTCCTGAGCACCTCTCGGATCACCCGACGAGTGTAGACAGATGCCGGGTAAACGTCTGGATGGAGACAAACTAGACTCCATTTCACCGTCCGCCTGTCCGTCGTGACCCTCGAGGAGCCGATCATGAGCGACCTTCCCGCCACTTTGACCGCGCAGCCGAACCGCGAATCATGAGCAGCCACCACGAGCACGGTCCCGTTGCGCCGACGACGCTGGAAGCGTGGATCAGTGCCATGTCGCGACCACAGCCATCCGAATCCGGCCGCCTTCCCTCACACTCCCCCACCTGCGCGGGATGCGGCACGGAGAACCCCGCCGGGCTCGCTCTGCAGGTCGACGCCACCGAGGACGGTGTGTATTGTGTGCACCGCTTCGACCACCGCCAGGAGGGTGCGCCAGGGATCACCCACGGCGGTCTTGTGGCCGCGGCGTTCGACGACCTTTTCGGCTTCCTCCTCTACCGCGTCGGAGAGCTCGCCGTGACCCGGTCACTGACCGTCGAGTACCTCCGGCCGGTCCTACTGGGGACCGACTACGAGTTCACCGCCCGCGTCCGCGACCATGCGGGACGACGACTGCACGTGGACGCCGAGGCGGTCGACCAAGTCGGCGACAAGGTCGCCACCGCGCACGCAACGTTCATCGTCGTCGACCTCAAGCACTTCGAGCAGGGCACGGCCACGACCGGTCCCTGACATCCTCATTCCGCTACGAACGGCTCCAGCTCGACCGCAGGGTCGAGCGGGATCCCGTGGCCGGCCAGCGCATCCCGGAGCACGAGGGTGACGTGACCAGCGAGCCGTCCGACCATGACGTCCAGGGACTCGTCTCGCTGGTCGAGCCACCAGATGACGGTGGCATCCACCATCCCCATCACCCCGACCAGGATGCCTTCCGGAAAGCTCGCCACACCCGATTTGGTGTACCCGCGGGCAGCCGCAGCGATCTCGTCGAGGAGGCGCGACCGCCCCATCCGGGCACGATGCAGGGTCCGACTCTGCCCACGGGCTGCCAGGAAGCGGTAGAGATGCGGATGCTCCTCGGCCCAGGTGGCGCAGGCGCGCACCAACCCCTCGACGACCTGCTGAGGTGTGCCTCGTCGGGTCAGGTGCGGGCGCACCCGCGCGATCAGGTCCTGCGCTGCTCTCCTGGCCACCTGGTCGTCCAGGTCGTCTCGGCTGGTGAAGTTGCGGTAGACGTGCGGCCTGGGAATGCCAGCCCGCTCCGCGATGAGAGCGGTGCCGACGTCGATCCCGGACTCGTCGATGACCTGCTTCGCAGCCTGGACCACGCGCTCGCGCTTCTCGTTACGAGCCAGCTCGTCACGCGACGACCGCCGTCGGACGGTCGAGTCAGCCCATCGTCTCACTTCCACCACCCGCGCAGCCTACAGGCGCGGCGCGACGACTCAGCTCGGTGCCGCACACGCCGAGCAGCGCCCGACGCCGACGTGGGACACCTTGTACCCAGGACGGCGGCCGTGGTCTGATGGGGGTACACCCTGTACCCAATGATCCGGAGGCTCCCATGACCGCTCGCCGTTCCCCGTGGATGGACGACGACCTCAACGACCTGCGTGACCTGGCCCGCACTTTCTGCGAGAAGGAAATCAGGCCGCACATCGAGACCTTCATCGCCGACAAGCACGTCGACCGGGACCTGTGGAACCGCGCCGGAGCGGTGGGTCTGCTGTGCCTCTCCATCCCCGAGGAGTACGGCGGCGGCGGCGGGACCTTCGCTCACGAAGCCATCCTCATCGAGGAGCAGGCGCGAGTCGGTGACAGCTCGTGGGGCGCCTCCCTACACAACGGCATCGTCGCGCACTACCTGCTCGCCTACGGCACCGAGGACCAGAAGCAGCAGTGGTTGCCGAAGATGGCGTCCGGCGAGGTCGTCGGAGCGATCGCGATGACCGAGCCTGGTACCGGTTCGGACCTGCAGAACATCAAGACCAAAGCGATCCGGCAAGGCGAGGAGTACGTCGTCAGCGGCTCGAAGACCTTCATCACCAACGGTTCTCAGGCCGATCTCGTCCTCACCGTCGCCAAGACCGATCCCGACGACAAAGCGGCCGGGATCTCGCTGATGCTGGTGCCCACCGCGGCTGAGGGATTCTCGAGGGGGCGGGTCCTCGACAAGATCGGCATGAAGGGACAGGACACCTCCGAACTCTTCTTCGACAACGTCCGCGTCCCCGCCACCAGCCTGCTCGGTCACACCGAAGGACAGGGCTTCATCCAGCTGATGGAGCAGCTTCCCCAGGAGCGACTGCTCGTCGCCGTGTCGAACGTAGCGGCCATGGAGTTGTGTCTGACCGAGACACTGCGCTACGTGCGCGACCGCAGCGCGTTCGGACGCCCGATCTGGGGGTTCCAGAACACCAAGTTCAAGATGGCTGAGGTTGCCACCGAGGCGCGGGTCGCGCGTGCCTTCGTCGATGAGTGCATCGAACTGCACCTCGATGGGGAACTGGACATCCCCACCGCAGCCATGGCGAAGTTGTGGTGCTCCGAGCGGGCCCAGCGAGTCGCCGATGCGTGCCTCCAGCTGCACGGCGGATATGGCTACATGAACGAGTACCCCATCGCCCGCGCCTGGGCCGACCTGCGCGTCTCCCAGATCTACGCGGGGAGCTCGGAGATCATGAAGGAGATAATCAGCCGCTCCTTGTGAGCCCCTCCGCCACCGAACATTCCGGGCTCGGGGCGGGTTCCCGCGACGGGCGTCGAGCATCGGCGCGTCGACTCCCGTCGCAGCCTCGGGGATCGAGCGGGGGCACAAGACGCGGCCGCTGAGGATGTTAGACGTTGCCGACACGTCAACGCGCCCCAGGGCAAGAGGTCCGTGACCAGCGCGCCGCCCTCACCGACAGGGTCCGGCTCGCCGCGGACACCCCCACGTCATGCTTCTGTCAACCGCGGGTGAAAATTGACCCCTAGGTGTACTGACCGCGGACGTTGTGTCACCGGTCGGCATGGCGGGCTGACATGAGGGAGACCTCCGTGTGAGGTGTGAAAGCGACCAAGCAAACAGGCTCTTCGCATCTGAGTGTGGGGTCAGGCCCGTAGTCCCCCGGCGATGAGGAGCATGCGGAGGCGGTAGTTGTCGCGGTTGCGGTAGCCGCGGGCCAGGCACCGGTGGAGTTCGATGAGGCCGTTGATCGCTTCGGTTCCGCCGTTGTTGGAGCGGTCGGTGGTCCAGTACGCGAGGAAGGAGTCCTTCCACTTGCGGAGCGTTCGTCCCAGTCGGGCGATCTCGGGAATCGGGCACGACGGCAAGGTCGCGAGGGTCTTCTCGGCAGCTTTACGGGCCCTTCCGGATTTAGAGTGCGTTGATCCGGTTCTGGAGCTGTCCGGAGTGGATAAGTGACCGCAAGATGTAGTGCTTGAGGTTCCGGAAGCCCAGGGCGATTCCGCGGAGGTGTTCGAGGCGGCCGTTGATGGCCTCGACGGGGCCGTTGGAGGCGCCGATGTCGAAGTAGGCGAGGATCTCCCGGTGGCGCTTCCACAGCGACCGGCCCAGCTGGGCGAGCTCGGGCAATTCCTTGGGCACCCCGGTTCGGATCGAGCGCAGGAGCTTGTACATCGCGATCTTGCCCTCCCGCTTGCCCGAGGCCTCGTAGGCGGTGATGAGTCGCTGGTAGACGCCGTAGGTGACCTCCACCGCCGCGTGCGCATCATGGGCGGTGAACGCTGTGAACAGGCGGACTTTCTGCTTGTCGGTGAGCAGCTCGGCCCGGGTGTTGAGTGTCCGGCGGATCCCATACAGCGGATCGCCGCCGCGGCCCCGGTGCCCGGTGGTGGCCTGCTGGATGCGCTGGCGGCAGACGGTGAGCTTGTCCGCGGCGAGGTGCACGACGTGGAACGGATTCATCACCGTCCGGGCAGCGGGAACTGCCTTGGCTGCGGCGGAGTGGTAGCCGGAGAATCCGTCCATCGTCACCACCTTGACCCGATCCCGGAAGTCCTGGTCACGGGCGTCGAGCCACTCGGTGAAGACCTTCGCCGAGCGGCCGGCGATCATATCCAGCAGCCGAGACGGGCCGGTGCCGTCCACTACAGGGGTCAGGTCGACCAAGACGGTGACGAACGACGAGGAGCCGTCACCGCGGACGTGCTTCCACTTGTGCTCATCGACCCCGAGGACACGCACGCCGTCGAAGTGTCCGGGCTGGCCGTAGACCATCGTGCGGGTCTCGGAGACGGCAAGGTCGTTGACCAGATCCCAGCCCAGCCCGAGGGCCTTGGCCACCGCCGAGACGCTGGTGCGGTCGATCGCCAGACGCTGCAGAATCCAGCGGGTACAGCGGCGTGTGGTCTTGGCTCTCGGCTCGGCCAACGACGGCATGCGCTGCTGGAAGATCCTCGTGGCGCACTCGGTGTTGTCGCAGGTGAAACGCGGTACCCGCACATGCAGTCTGGTGGGGTGACCCACGATCGGTAGATCGGTGACTCTCCGCTGGATGTGGTCCCGCAGCCGGCCCGCCGCCCCGCACTCGGCGCACACCGGGTCCAGTGTCGCCGGGGAGCAGAACAGGTGCGTGAACTCGTCGGCCACAGCCGCGTCGGTGATCGTCACCCCCAGTTCGACGGTGCGGCAGATGGTGTCGGCAAGCAGGCTGGCGGTAGCGTTCAAAACGGGTCCTGGGGTGTTCGATGCGAGGCGAGAGAACCTGCATCTTCACACGCCCCAGGACCCCTACATCTTGTGCCTCACCGCATCACCGACGAACCCCAGCTACGCACTCCGGATCCGGAAGGGCCGGTTTCGGTACGGGGTGCTGCGAGCAATGTTCAACACTTCTGCGATTTCGGTCATGGTACGCCCTCGCCGCGCATCTTTTTCGCCTGCCGCTTTTTCGCGGCCGTCAGCGAAGACGGTCGGCCACCGACCCGGCCGCGATCACGAGCCGCCGACAGCCCGGCGATGGTGCGTTCGCGGATGAGGTTGCGCTCGAATTCCGCTAGGGCGCCGAAGATGTGGAAGATCAGCTTGCCGCCCGGCGTGGTCGTGTCGATCGCTTCGGTCAGGGATTTGAACGCCACTCCGCGGGCCTCCAGCTCTGCGACGGTCCCGATCAGGTGTGGCAGCGAGCGGCCGAGATGATCAAGTCGCCAGACGACGAGCGTGTCTCCCGAGCGCAGGGCGTCCATTCAACGCCGCTAATTCAGGGCGATCCGTCTTCGCGCCTGATGCCTTGTCTGTCCAGACGCGAAAACAGCCGGCCGCATTGAGTGCGTCCAGCTGTAATTCCGGGTTCTGGTCGGCGGTCGATACCCTCGCGTAGCCTTGTGACTCTCGGAATTATTTGGCACGTTCTTCCCTGAATTATTTGGCACGGTGGTAGCCGTCAGGCACTCTCACCTTGGGATCCTCGGTCGAGTAGGAGGCGGGAGGTATCTCGGGCCTCTCACTGTGTTGAGATCCGCCATCCCGGCATCCTCAGAGCCTCCGAACAACTCCTCGACGCGGCGACTGTTCAGAAAACCACTGATCAACTGCCACAGTTCATCCGCGAATGCCGGGGCTTCTGGACCGACCAAGCGAAGCAAGAACACGAACGCGTCATCATCGTCGAGCGCGGCCACTATGCCGTGCTCGGCGATCGCCCCCGCATCATCGGGGTACACCCCACCCAGGAACTCCAGCCCATGCAGATAATCGTCGAGGTACCTGTTCGGGCGCATCCCCTCATTCCTCCATCATGTGAATCGCCCTGGGTTCGGTGGAGACTTCTGGCCTTGGAAACGAGGATGAAGTCATGCCGAATGAACGTGTGCCAGGAAGACCGACAACGCGTCGGTATTCGTCGGAGGAGAAGGCCGGTGCGGTGCGGATGGTCCGTGCACTGCGGGCCGAGTTGGGGACCGAGCACGGGGCGGCGTCGCGGGTTGCGTCGCAACTGGGGTTCGGGCTCGAGTCGGTACGGGCGTGGGTCCGTCAGGCCGATATCGACGACGGCACCAAGCCAGGGGTGAGCACGTCGGAGGCTCAACGTATCCGGGAGTTGGAGCAAGAGAATCGAGAGCTCAAGCGGGCCAACGAAATACTGAAGCGTGCAGCGTCTTTCTTCGGGGCGGAGCTCGACCGCCAGCACAAGAGGTGACCGCGTTCATCGACGCAAACCGCGACGATGTCGTCGCAGGACGCCCACTCGGGGTCGAGCCCATCTGCAGGACACTGCAGATCGCTCCGAGCAGTTACTACGCCGCCAGGTCACGATCACCATCGACGAGGTCGGTAAAGGATGCCCGGGTGCGGCCGGCGCTTCGGACGTTGTGGGAAGACAACTACCGCGTCTACGGGATCCGGAAACTGTGGAAAGCCGCCCGCAGAGCCGGACTCGACGTCGGCCGTGATCAGGTCGCCCGCCTGATGCGCGCCGAGGGCATCGAAGGTGTCTGCCGAGGTAAGAGGGTGCGGACCACCCGCCCCACCGCCGGCATGGGTCGACACCCGGACCTGGTCGGACGAGATTTCACCGCCACTATGCCGAACCAACTGTGGGTTACCGACCTGACACACGTGGCGACCTGGGCAGGGATCGCGTACGTCTGTTTCATCACCGACGCTTACAGTCGGATGATCGTCGGCTGGCGCGTCGCACCACATATGCGCACCGAGATGGTCCTTGATGCGATCGAAATGGCCCGATGGTCACGCGGAACCACCTTCACCGGGCTGCGGTGCCACAGCGATGCGGGCAGTCAATTCACATCCCTGCGCTACGGCGAACGCCTCGCTGAGATCGGCGCGACCCCATCGATCGGGACCATCGGCGATTCCTACGACAACGCTCTCGCCGAGACCGTCAACGGCTACTACAAAGCTGAACTGATCTACGGACCAGCACATTGCGGACCATGGAAGACCACCGTCGATGTCGAACTCGCGACCTTGTCCTGGGTGTATTGGCACAATCACCAACGCCTCCACGGCTACTGCGACGATCTTCCACCAGCAGAGTACCGAGGAATGATCGAAACCTGTGGATCCCGGGAGGACGCACCTTCCCGGATGATGATCTGTACACGAACAGGATTCTGATCAAGTCCAGCGCGCCAACGCTGGCGGGAAGGTACGCCCGTGCTCACGATAGTGGACTACGACGACGACTCCAACGAGACCGGCCAGGCAGTCGGCGCGGGCCGCTCGTTGCTCGACGAGATCGTCCGCGACGGCGCCCGGCAGATGCTCGCCGCAGCCCTGCAGGCCGAGGTCGCCGACTACATCGCCCGGCATGCCGGTGAGATCGACGACAACGGTCACCGGCTGGTGGTCCGCAATGGCTACCACGCCGAGCACGAGGTGGTCACCGCCGCCGGCGCGGTGGCGGTGAAGGCGCCGCGGGTCAATGACAAGCGCGTCGACCCCGACACCGGTGAACGTAGGCGGTTCTCCTCGACGATCCTGCCGGCATGGGCCCGCAAATCCGCGCAGGTGTCCGAGGTGCTGCCGCTGCTGTACCTGCACGGGCTCTCGACCAGCGACTTCGGTCCCGCCCTCGAACAGTTCCTCGGCACCGGTGCCGGCCTGTCGGCCAGTTCGATCACCCGCCTCACGACGCAGTGGCAGGACGAGGCGAGAGCCTTCGCCGCCCGGGATCTCTCGGAGGCGGATTACGTCTATCTCTGGGTCGATGGTATTCACCTGAAAGTGCGTCTCGAGCAGGAGAAACTTTGCCTGTTGGTGATGATCGGTGTCCGCGCCGACGGCCGTAAGGAGCTCGTCGCCCTCTCCGACGGGTACCGGGAATCGACCGAGTCCTGGGCGGACCTGCTGCGGGATTGCCGCCGGCGTGGGATGCGGGCCCCGGTGCTGGCGGTCGGTGACGGTGCCTTGGGGTTCTGGCGGGCCCTGCGCGAGGTGTTCCCGGAAACGCGGGAACAGCGCTGCTGGTTTCACAAGCAGGCGAATGTTCTTTCTGCGCTGCCGAAGTCGGCTCATCCTGGTGCGTTGGCGGCGATGAAGGAGATCTACCTCGCCGAGGACATCGACAAGGCGCAGGTGGCGATCAAGGCATTCGAGATCGATTACGGCGCGAAGTACCCGAAGGCGGTCGCGAAGATCACCGACGACGCCGACGTGCTGCTCGAGTTCTTCCGGTATCCGGCTGAGCACTGGGTGCATCTGCGCACGACAAATCCGATCGAATCGACTTTTGCGACAGTGCGTTTGAGAACCAAGGTGACAAAGGGCCCGGGGTCGCGGGCGGCGGGGATGGCGATGGCCTACAAGCTGATCGAGGCCGCCCAGGCCCGCTGGCGGGCCGTGAACGCCCCGCACCTGGTGGCGTTGGTGCGGGCCGGTGCGCTGTTCCACAAGGGCAAGCTCCTCGAACGACCCGTCGAGATCACCCCGGAACCGTCACCGGACACGCCGGTATCCGAGGTCGCCTGACACACCTTAATCCACAGAATTTGACGATTCCTCCCCGAAGACAACGCCGGAGGGCGTATTCGGCCACCGCACGATGACTACGAACGGCACGAGGACAAGAGCCATCACCACCACAGACCAGTCGTTGACTGCACCTGCGATCAATGCCGGGGTCTATCTCGCTAACGGTGTTTCGGCCGGTTTCCATCAGTAGGTTTCCGATCCCGGCCACCGATCGGCGAACGTGATCGCAAACGCGTTCAGAGCAGGCTTCCACCTCGTAATCCATCGTGCCTGGCCCTTGCCTGTCGGGTCCAGTGACCGCGTCACCAGATCGAAGCACTTGAGCGCAGCAGCCTCGGTGGGAAAATGCCCACGAGCCTTGACAGCCCGCCGGCATCCGGCATTCAAAGACTCAATCGCATTGGTAGAGCACAGCACTCGCCGTATCTCGGTGTCGTAATCCAGGAACGGGATGAACTCCTGCCAGGCGTTGTTCCACAATCGGATGATCGCCGGATACTGCTTGCCCCAACGGTCAGCGAGATCCTCGAACGCCGCACTCGCGGCGGCCTCAGTCGGGGCAGCGAAAGATCGACTTGAGATCATGTTTGAGCGCAGCCCAATGCTGCCGCGACGACAACTGAAACGTGTGGGGTCGACCCGAGGCGCGGTATCGGGATTGCTCCCGGTCCGTTTCCTCGGGCCGCCCGCCGAACCCGGCGTGCGATTCTCACCGCACCGGGCTCTCCGCAAGGGTTGTCGGTCCTGTCTTCTGAGCGTGGATCAGCCACGGGTTGGGGATACGCGCCCCGCGGTATCGGTAGCGTTTGATCGTCACCGTCGCGGGTTGAAATAACGTGATCCCACCCGCTTCCGGCCACCATCGGCCGGAGCCATAGTAGTGGCGAATGATCCAGTACGCCTTCCGGTTCGGATGTTTCTTGCGTAGCCAACGCCAGACCCGCCACCACAGGTGGTGGTTGAGCAGGCCGAACGCATGGGCCGACGCGCCGTGCCGGAAATAGAACGCCCAGCCGCGAGTGATCTGTCCCAGAAGTCGGAACATATCTTTCGCGGGCAAGCTGGTGGTCTGTCTGCCGGTCGCTGTCGTGACCTTACGCCGAATGGTGTTCATCGATTTCTTCGACGGATAGGTGTAGATCAGTTTCCGGTCGCTTCCTTTCTGTCGGTGCCGCTGGATGCGGAAACCGAGAAAATCGAAGCCCTCGTCGATCCCGACCACTTGCGTCTTTTCGGGCGCCAGACGGAGCCCGACCGTCGCAAGCACGGTCTCGATCTCGCCGTAGAGATCCTCGGCTTGCTGCCGGGTGCCGAACACCATGACCACGAAATCGTCTGCATAGCGGACGGTTCGGTAGGTCGCGGCGCCTCGGCGGGTGGCACGCCAGCGTTGGGTCTGGTTGCCCATGGCCCGCCATCTTTCCCGGAAGTGCTCATCGAGGACCGACAAAGCGAGGTTGGCCAGCAGCGGGGACAAAATCCCACCCTGGGGAGTGCCGGTGGTGGTGTCGCGGACCTCGTTCAGCTCGTCCAACAGCCCCGCTTTCAGAAACGCCTTGACCAACAGCAGGATTCGTCGGTCAGTCACACGAAGCCGCAACCTGTCCATCAGGGCCGGGTGCGAAATTTCGTCGAAACATGCCGCGATATCGCCCTCGAAGACCTGCTCGTAGCCGCGTGCGGCGTAGAACCGGATTTCCTCGATGGCGTCCTGACATCGACGTTCCGGGCGGAACCCGTAACTGGACGGGTCGAAATCGGCCTCCAGAATCGGCTCCAACACCAGCTTCAACGACGCCTGCACGACGCGGTCACGAAGAGTGGGGATGCCCAGGCGGCGACGTTTGCCGTTCGCCTTGGGAATCGACACCGTCCGTACCGGCACCGGACGAAACGAGCGGTCCTTCAACGAGGTCCGCAGTTCGGTCAGGAAACCGGCCACGCCGCGCTCGCTGTTCTCGACCGACCACGCGGTGGCCCCGTCGATCCCAGCCGTCTTGGCGCCCTTGTTCTCCCGGACCCGCGTCCACGCCATGACGAGGAACCCTGGGTCCACCACGAGATTGAACAGATCATCGAAACAACGACCAGGATCGGCCGCCGCCCAACTGTGCAGTTTGGTCTGAATCCCCAGTACCCGCTGACGCACCGTGTACGGACGTTCCAGCAGTGCACCGATATTCACCGGCGCCTCTTCCGGCATGACAACTCCCATTCTGCTTCACTTGCTGCCGCCCTTCGCCCTGTGACCGGCTTTCCCGGCCTCCGACTACTACGACGACTCCGCCCCGCCCCGGCCCGATCGGCCGACAGCGGACCCAACCCGACCGCCCGCACTGGATGCGCGGGAAATGTGGTGGGACCGAGACGGTTCCCGTGTTCACCTGTCACCGCTCGACGAGTCCGGTGCCCAGCTATACCCCGGCGGTCGACGGGAGTACGCCGCAGACTTTCCTCCCGACCTGCCCACACCGACGGCTTCGGTGCAGACGGGCGCCATCACCGCAACAATGATGACGCGCACCGCATCCCGGCCCACATCCGCCAGATTCGAGCCGGTTCTTGTTAACGAGGCGTCAAACGCTGATTCCTCGCGTACACCCTCTCGTCTCGCTTGCCGAGCCCGCACCATCTGGCAGTACTAGTACGTCCCGGCTTTGTCGGGGCTGCTCCCAGCTCCACCGAACCGCTACGACGGCCCGGCGACGAAGGTTTCCCACCTCCGATCGGTGAATCAGGCGCCTCACGGCGCACATTGCGGATCAAATGGATTACACACGTTTGGACAGTGGCCGCCGGCCACACATTCTCGACGACCTCCGGTAGACCTTTCAATCCGTCGCAGACCAAGAAGAACACGTCCCGGGTGCCCCTGTTGGGGATGCCCGTCAGCACGGACATCCAGAATTTCGCGCCCTCACCGCCGGTTCCCGCCCACAATCCGAGCACGTCGCGGTGCCCGTCGAGACTGACGCCGATCGCGGCGTAAATAGGCCGGTTCGCTACCTGCCCGTCGTGGACTTTGACGACGATTGCGTCGATGAAGATCGCTGCGTATACCTCGTCGAGTGGTCGGGCAGACCAGTCCTGCACCTCCTCGATCACCTTGTCGGTGATCCGTGAGATGGTTTCTTCTGAGACAGATGCGCCGTAGATTTCGGCGAAGCGAGCGGAGATCTCACCGGTCGTTAATCCTTTGGCGTTGGGCGACAACACGATCTCGTCGACCCCATTGAGGCGTCGTTGACGCTTCTTGACGATCTGCGGCTCGAACGTCCCTTCCCGATCACGAGGGACCTCGATCGGAACATGCCCGGTCGCCACGGTCAACACCGTTTTCGACCGAGTCCCGTTGCGGATGTTCGTCGACTCCCGATCGGGCGGGGCTTGGTTCTTGTCGTGCCCGAGATGCTCGGTCATCTCCTCGTTCAACGCGGTTTCCAGGACGGTTTTGGTGAACTGCTTGAGCAGACCGTCCGGGCCGGCCAGCGATAGACCCTGCTCCTTCGCCAACCTGACCAGCTCCGCGGCTTCCGAGGAGGGCTCGGCCCTCTTCTTCGCCCGCATCTTCCAGTGTCGTCATCTCGGCACCTCCTCGCTGAGCATTCACTCAGCGTCTCGGGCCGAAACACCGATTAGAGACAGTCCCACCCCAACGGCACACCCAGTATGTGTGATTGATGGTGTTCTGATCCGCTTTTGCCGCTGGCCAGTGAGTTTGCAGGTAAGGCCAGGGCCAGCGTGAGGTCACGTCACCGCGCGTGCGCGGATCGTGCAGCGAGAAAGTCGTCGACGAGTTGTTGCCGTTCAGTGGATCCTGTCGGCGGGAGTCCGGTGAGTCGGGTGAAGATGATGGGTCCGACGAGTTGGGTCAGGGCAAGGGCGGTGTCGAAGTCACCGAGCTCTTGCTGGGCTTGGGGGCCGCCCAGGATCTGGTCGAACGGTTCGCGGTACTGGTTGACCACCCGCGCGCGCAGGGAACTGACCGGGTTCCGGTCCTCTTCGGGATGGGATGCCGCCCCGGCGGTCTCGGGTTGGACGGACCCGAGGGCAAGCCATCCCAGCATCGTCAGTTGGGCAGGGGCTTCCTCGATGAGCTTGGCCTGACGGTCCAGCAGTTCGATCAACTGTTCACGGATCGTTCCGGACGAGGCCGGTGCGGTGACAGGGGGCAGCAGACGTTCGAACGCCGCGGCCAAGAGTTGGGTGCTGTCGGTGAAGTGCCGGTAAAGGGTGGTCCGCGCGACCTTGGACGCTTTGGTGACCGCGTCGATCGTGACGGCATCGATTCCGCCGGTCGAGAGCAAGGATGTTGCGGCGTCGAGCAGTCGTGCGCGTGAACGCGCCTTCCGTGGATCCACGAGCCGGTCCTCGTTGTCGACCAGGTTTTGGATGATCATTTTCTCGCTCACCTCGTCATTGTGCCCTTCAATCAGGCGCAGACACTATCCTCTCCAGCCTCATTGTGCTACTGATAGTAGCGAATCGATACCAGCCGTATCGATATGTGGAGGTGGCGTATGGCTTCGGGCGATCGGGTGCTGCTGTCGCGGGCGCAGAAGTGGACGTTGGTGGTCTCGTGCTTGTCGGTGGCGTTGGTGGTCGCGTCGATGGCGGCTCTGTATACCGCGCTTCCGGACATTGCGGTGGCGACCGGGGCCACTCAAACCCAGCTGACCTGGGTCGTCGATGGGTACACGCTGGTGTTGGCGTGTCTGGTGTTGCCCGCCGGTGCGCTGGGTGACCGTTACGGTCGGCGGGCGGTGCTGATCGTGGGGTTAGCGCTCTTCTCGCTGGCCTCGGCGGTGCCTCTGTTCGTATCGACCCCCTGGTGGTTGATTGCGGCGCGTGCCGCGGCCGGGTTGGGGGCAGCGTTCGTGATGCCGTCCACGCTGTCGGTCCTGACCGCGGGATTCCCCGAGGAACAGAGCGGGCGGGCGGTCGGGATCTGGGCGGGGGTCGCCGGGTCCGGGGGCCTGCTGGGGATTCTCGGGTCGGGAGTGCTGCTCGACTACTGGTCGTGGCAGTCGATCTTCGTCGGTCTAACCGGGACGGGGGTGTTTCTGCTGTTGTGTGCCTTCACCATTCCCGAATCCCGCCAGGAGAATCCGCCGCGGATGGATGTGATCGGGTCGGTCGCGGTGGTACTCGCGATCGGACTGGTGGTGTTGGCCATCATCGAGGTCCCAGTGCGTGGTTGGTCGGATCCGGTGGTGGTCGTCGGATTTGGTCTGGGTCTGGTGGCCACGCTGGTGTTCGTAGTGTGGGAGTTGCGCGCGGATCATCCGTTGCTCGATGTGCGGTTCTTCACCAGTCGGGGTTTCGGGAGCGGATCGTTCTCCATCACGATCCAGTTCCTGGTGACGTTCGGTGTGTTCCTCGTCCTGGTGCAATACCTGCAGTTGATCTTTGGATACAGTCCGCTGGGTTCGGCACTGGCCTTGGCACCGATGATGGTGCCGCTGGTGCTCCTCTCGGCGATCTCGCCGTGGATGGCGACCCGGCTGGGGTTGCGGTTGGTGACGGTGACCGGTCTGCTCGCCATAGCGGTGGGGTTCTACTTCATCAGCCGGTTGGATCTGGACTCCACCTACCTCGACGTGATGTGGCCGACGCTGATCATGAGCGCGGGACTGGGTCTGACCGCGGCGCCGGCGACGGCGGCCATCGTGGCGGACACACCGATCGAAAAGCACGGCGTCGCCGCGGCGGTCAACGACGCCACGCGCGAGATCGGTGCGGCGATCGGCATCGCTGTCGCCGGCAGTGTCCTGGCCGCCGGCTACAGCCACAACATCGCACCGGCGATCGAGCGACTCCCTCCCGACGCGCGGGGGCCAGTCTCGGACTCACTCGCCGGTGCCCTGGAGGTCGCCGACCGGGCCGGACCGGTCGGCGAGCAGCTTGCGGACTTCGCCAAGTCCGCGTTCCTGCACGGCGCCGAGCAGTCCGCGATCGTCCTCGCACTCATCGCGGCGGCCGGTGCGGCGATCCTGCTGTTCTGGGCGCCCGGCCGGAGTCCCCGACCCCTGGACACGGACACATCGAAGAAACCGGCTGAACCGGGCCAGTGCAGTCGATCCCGCGCCCGCCGCTAGCCAACACCATCGAGAAGGGACACCCATGACCCAGCTACCGCTACCGCCGCACTCGCCGACCTGCATGGGGTGCGGGCCGGACAATCCCGCCGGCCTGCAACTAGAGGTGTTCCGTTCCGGCGAAGAGGTCTACACCGATGTGACGTTCGACGAACGTCACATCGGTGCGCCAGGCCTCGCGCACGGTGGGGCGGTGGCCACCGCCTGCGACGACCTGTTCGGCTTCACCCTCTGGATCGCCCGCACCCCGGCGGTGACCCGAAACCTCACCGTCGACTACCTCGCCCCCGTCCCACTGCACCGGCCCCTGCGCATCCGGGCCCACATCCGGGAGATCGACGGCCGCAAACTACACCTCGAGGCAACCGCCACCGCCGATGACGGCACAGCATTGTTCACCGCGAACGCGGTCTTCATCGCCGTGTCGATCGAGCACTTCGCTCGACACGGCACCCCCGGCACCGCCCAGCAACTATTCGACCGCCTCACCTTTGCGCTCGGGGACGACGGGCCGGAGAAATCGTCAACGCGCCCGCCGGACCGCTGACGCGACCGAAAGAAGCGCAAGACGCGGACCTGTCGTGGTCGCTGCCTGATTGTCCGCGAAGCACCCCGTGCGCCGGACAAACTGGAAGCGATCTGGGCTTCCGTTGCCAGCCCCCTGACCACCATTGCCCGGGTCCGGCGCCGACGCCTCCCCACGCCTGTTTGATCTCGTTGAGGCGCATCGCATTCTGCAGGTTCGGCAAGCTGGACTTCAATAGGTGTTCTGGGCTGACTTCGCCACCTGAAACCAGCTGCTAGTACCAGACACCGGCGAGCGCGCGCCCGATCACCGACATCACCGCCCAGAACCCGATCGTGATTGACCTCGACGCCACCCTCGCCACCGCACATTCGGAAAAGCGAACGCGGCACCGACCTACAAACAAGGATTCGGATTCCACCCCCTGTTGTCGTTCGTCGACCACGGTCTGCGGGAACGACATCGAAGACCTGGCCCGAGCCCGCGAGTCAAGTCGCCCCAGACCAGACTCGGTCGACCAGAGTCAATTTCGTCGCGAACCCACGACCATCCCTCCTCGGGGTCATCGGTGGTTAAGAACCTGGTCCTGCCCACCGAGCCGGCTGGGTCATCAACAAGAAGAAGGTTCAACGGCTTTGGCGTGAGGAAGGGCTGCGGGTGAAAGTCCGCAAGATCCGGAAACGTGCCGGCGCCTCGACCACCCCGATCACCGAGGCAGAGGCGCCGAAGGTGTTGTGGGCGATCGACTTCTAGTTCGATTCGACGACGGACGGGCGGAAGTTCAAGATCGCGTAAATGGTGGACAAGCATACGCGTCAGTCGGTACTGAACATCGTCGAGCGATCCATCCCGGCAGAGGATCTCGTCGCAGCGCTGAAGAAAGCGTTCGCATTCTGGGGCGCACCGCCACAGATACTTCGGTGCGACAACGGCCCGGAGTTCATCTCCGAAGCGCCGAGGACGTTCTGCGAAGATCAGGTCGGTATCGGCTACGTTCCACCCGGTCAGCCATGGAAAACGGGTACATCGAATCCTTCAACAACCGTGTCCGTGACGAATGCTTGAACATGAACGAATTCCACAGCCTCCTCGAAGCCCTGCCAGCCGTATTCACACGCATTGATTCTCTGATTTGATCCGTGCCCCCAATAGTGCACCAATGTTATGAGAGCTGAGGATACGGTTGGATGTCTGCCCAGAGCTTCTCATACTCCATCGGGCTGAGGTTGCCGAGATAGCTGTGGCGCCGTTCGGCATTATGAAAATTGTCGATATGATCGGCCATGGCTGCCGTCAACTCCAGCGTGGTCGACCGCTTCTTCGTGTTCAGCAATTCCGTCTGCAAACGTCCCCAGAATGCCTCCATGACAGCATTATCGAAGCAATCACCGACCGTCCCGAAAGACTCGAGCAACCCCCACCTCCGCAGATTCTCACCGAACCCCCACGACGTGAACTGCGGACCATGATTGTCATGCAAGATCGTTGCCTCCCAACGGATCCGTTCCTGCGCGGCCATGTTTACCGCATTGTTGACCGGCGCCGTATCAGCAGTCGAGGAAAAGGAACGACCCACGATCATCTTGCTGAAACAGTCCAAAATCGCACAGCAGTAAACCTCTCCGTCCCGAGCGGGATGCTCCGTAATGCCACCCGACAGGGAGGGCGGCGTTGACGTTCAGTGCGAATTCCAGGCCCGGGCGCGCTCGGAGCGATCGCCAGCACCGAGGACGCGACTGCCACGATCGGACTGACCGCCGTGGTAGGACAAGTAACATTCCTGCGGTCCTCGCCTGGATCTCGAGGCAGAATCACGTCATGTACCCCCGGGGGTACAGTGAGGTCGATGCCGTTCCGATGCGAGCGGCCCCACGACACAGACAGGAGTCCGCAGTGGATTCATCATCGGCATGGGACGCGCGCTACAGCAGTGTCGAACATCCCTGGGGATCTGCACCGGCGGCTGCTCTGTCCGCGAGATTCGCCGAACTGACACCCGGGCGCGCGGTCGATCTGGGCTGCGGGGACGGCCGACACGCCCGATGGTTGGCCGACTCCGGTTGGGCGGTCGATGCGGTCGATTTCTCCTCGGTGGCAATCGAACTCGCCATGAGCGGCGGGTCCGATAAATCGATCAGGTACAGCGTTGCCGACGCCAGAACCTGGGAACCGAGCGGGCCGGTGGATCTGGTTGCCATCGGATTCCTGCATCTTCCGGTCGACGAGCTCGTTGCGGTCATCGCCAGCGCGGCAACCTGGCTTGCACCGGGGGGGGAGGCTGCTGTATCTCGGACATGCGCTCGAGAATTTCACTCGCGGTGTGGGCGGTCCACCGGACCCATCGATACTGCCCGATATCTACGATCTCGCCCGGGCAGCAAGCGGACTGCGGGTTCGTGAGCTATCGCATCTCGTACGGCCGCAGGGTGATAGCCATGCCATCGACATTTTGCTGCATGCCCAACCGTGGTCCGGCTCACCCCACCGCAGCCTGATGGACCGAGTCCGCGAATGAGCGACCACACAGAACCGCTGCGCGTGGTGTTCGCGGTGAACACCACACCTACAGTCGTCGTGTCGGCAATCCACAATCTTCGTGCTGCTGCATCCGAACCCGTGGCGATCGAAGTCGTGTGCTTCGGGGCAGGCCTCGATGCCGCCTTGGGGTGCTCGGATGTCTCCGTGGAGATGCGCACACTGATCGACTCGGCAGCGATCACCGTCACAGCGTGCCGAAACAGTCTGAACGGCCGAGGACTCGGCGATGACGACCTGTTGATGGGAGTCGACGTGATCCCGGCTGCCGTCCTGCATCTCGCCCAACGGCAGCGGGACGGCTGGTCGCAGCTCTACTCGTGATTCTCCGACTCGATGTCTGCGGTGCTGCGACCACGTACGATCCGGACCGCCAGGATCGCGATGATCACCAGCACTCCGGCGAGCAGGACAGCCACGTTGGACACCGAATCTGCGACCTCGCTGATCCACACCTGCAGCGAATACTGACTGTCGACGCCCATGACGCCGCCGAGGTTGGCGGTTCCTTCCGTGAGCAGGAAGAGAACGCCGATTCCGATGAAGATCAGCCCCGATATCAGCGACGTGGTGTGCGTCTTCAACGGTCCTATGCTGATCTCTTTGCCGCGCAACCAGGTTCGTGAGCCCAACGATAAACGGTCCCACACAAGCGCGAGTACGAACAGCGGGACCACCATGCCCGCGGCGTAAAGGGCCATCAGAATTCCGCCGTACACCGCCTGTCCACCGGCCACTGCGACGGTCAGGACTGCGCCGAGTAGCGGTCCGGAGCAGAATCCGGCGAGCCCGTACACCGCACCGAGTGCGAACACCGACCCGACAGACGACGCGTCGATGCGGGCGGCCGCTCGCTGAGCCGATCCCAGCGCGAATCCGCGACCGACGATGATCATCACCCCGAGTCCGATGATGATCAGTCCGCCGATCATGGTGGTGATCTCGCGGTACCGGGTGATCGCCGAGCCGAGGGCGCCGACTCCGGCTCCGAGGGGAACCAGAACCGTGGCAAGTCCGAGGTAGAACACTCCTGTGCGGCCGGCGAGCTTGCCCGCCCCGTCGAATGCGTAGGCGAAGAACGAGGGCAGCAGCAACGCCGAGCAGGGGCTGAGCAAGGCCAGCAGTCCGCCGAGAAATGCTCCGAGAAGTCCGATCTGAGACATTCGGCGGCCTACGCTCCGGCGGCGGTATCGATCAGATCGACGAAGGTCGACAGCGGTTGCGCCCCCAGTACCGGATCGCCGTTCACCGAGAACGCCGGTGTGGCCGGTATACCCAACGACTGTGCCTCGTCGGAATCGCTGGTGATCGCGGAGTCGAAACTCGTTCCGGTGGCTTCGGTGGTGAAACGCTCGAGGTCCGGGACGCCGGCTTGCTGTGCATAGGCTTCGAGCGCCTCGATCGTCAGGTCGGCATGACCGGTCTCGGGCGCACCGGCGTACACGGCGTTGGTGAATTCCCAGAACTTGTCCTGAGCCGCGGCTGCTCGGCCCGCGCGGGCGGCATCGAAGGACTGTTGCCCGAAGATCGGCAGATCGCGCCATTCGATACGCAAGGTGCCCTCGTCGACGTAGCGGTCGATCAACTGCGGTTCGGTCTCGCGACTGAACTGGGCGCAGAACGGGCAGCGGAAGTCCGAGAAGGCGATCATCACCACCGGCGCGTCGACGGCACCGATGGCCATCGGATCGTCGACGGTGCGACGCGAGAGATCGCCCAGCGGGCCGGTTGCAGGTGTCGTGCCCACCTCCGGTTCCGCGCTGGAAGTCGCTCCCGCCGTCGCCTCGGGTTCGTCACTGTCGTGCATTCCGACCACCAGAACGCCGACGAGGACGGCGGCGACCAGTACCGCGATCCCGAGAAGCCAGGTGTCTCGACGGCGGGTGGATCGTGATGACGAAGTCATGCAATACCTTTCGGTAGTCACGAATACTGACAGCTATACCCTTGCGGGTATACTCTTGCAGAGTAGTGTCACTCACACAACTACGAACTGTAGGAGACCCATCCGATGCCTGAGCCTGCCATCTCCGAACGCCCTGACGTCGATCCCGACGGTCGAGCGCTCACCGAGGCCGGTCTCTACAGGCGGTGGGGGCTGCGTGTTCTACGTGGAACGCTTGCCGGGATCGCCACCGTGCTGGTCGTGGGTATTCCGACCGACATTATCGACACCCCGATGTTCGGACGAGAAGTTCCGGTCCGCGCGTGGGAACTGCCGGTGCTGCTGGCATCTGCTGTCCTGACCGCGGTATGGTTCGGCATCGACAAGCCCAGACAGGTCGAGCGAACCGGTACCCCGGCCGCACTCGGTGTCGCGCTGACTTTCTTCGCGGTCGGATGCCCGGTGTGCAACAAGCTCGTACTGCTGGCGCTCGGCACCTCGGGTGCGTTGGGGCTGTGGGCGCCGATTCAACCGATCCTTGCTGGAGTATCACTGACGATGCTGGCTGCAGCCGTAGCTTTTCGGTGGCGTCGGCGAGACTGCTCCGCAGGGTCCTGCGCGGTGTGAGCCGACTTGTCGGCTCGTGCCGTACTCGACATTTCTTGAGGCAGACAAGGACAATTCCGACGATGGAGAATCGAACATCATGACCGAACTTGCGATCAGTATTCGACTGGACATGCCCTTCGCGGAAACCGTGGACGCGACCCGTGAAGCTCTCTCGGAGCAGGGATTCGGAATCCTGACCGAAATCGACATGCAATCCACCCTGAAGGCGAAGATCGATGCCGACATCGAGCGCTATGTCATTCTCGGTGCCTGCAATCCCCGGCTGGCGAAATCTGCGATCGACACCGACCGCCAGGTAGGACTGCTTTTACCGTGCAACGTCATTGTCCGCGCTGACGGGGGAAGCACGATCGTCGAAGCGATGAACCCGCAAGTGATGGTCGGACTGTCCGACGCGCCCGGACTCGCGGATGTCGCCGACGAAGCCACAGCGCTGCTGCACGCGGCCATCATGGCACTCAGTGGCGAAAGCTCCTCTACCTAGATGCGCATGTGCCGTATTCGGTTGGTGAGTGCGGCGGGTGGAGCATGCGCGGTGTTGATGCTCTGCGCATGTGATGCGTCCTCGCTCGTGAGCGCACACGGGTCGATCACCGGAGTGGTGGAGAACCCGTCGTCGTCGCAGCTGCTGTCGCCGCCCGGCTTCGGCGACAGCCCACTGTGGTCGGTGCCCTTCGTCTCGAGACCCCATGTCGTCGATGACGGATTCGTCGGAGTCCTCGACACGGCACCGTCATCCGATTCGGCAACGGTGCAGGTCGTCAGCGACACAGGCTCATCGCGGTTCGAGGTCGACGTACCGAAGAACCGCACGCAGTTCGCGGTCACCACTGCCCACGATCGCGAACTACTGATCACGGAAGACGTCGACCCCTCTGACTCCGGGCACGCTGCCTCCCTCACCGCTCGCGACACCCGAACAGGCGAGGTCGTGTGGGGCCCGGTCGGTAGCGCCGGGTGCCTGACCGGGACCGGGCTGCTGATCGATGCCGGATGCAGTAGCGAATCCGCCCCGCCGGAGGCCGCGATATCTGCCGCCGACGGGCACACCACCTATCTGAGTGGGGCAGTGTCCGAATCCGGGGGTTACGCGGTCGTCCGCGATGGTGATACCGCAGAAATCGTGACTGTCGATACTGGCAACACGGCATGGTCGACCGAGACAGTGGCACCACCGCCCGCCGCACTCGCCGGTAGCGCACGGTTCGTCCAATCGGCTGGTAGTTCCGTCGTCGTGGCATGGACGGTCCCTACCCGCCCTGAACCGATCCAAGCGGTCTATCGCCTCTCGGACGCCGGGATCCGTTGGGTCAGTGGTGCTCGGACCCCGATGGCGGTGACAGCCGATGCGGGTAGCGGATCGACGATGATCACCACCGGGGACCTCGGCGACGACGGAATCGCCGTTCTTTTTCCGCGATACGGCAACCGAGGTTTCACAGCCGATCAGTTTCCCGGTGCCGATCGTTTCACGCTCGTCGGCGGAATCGTCTACGGTGCTTCTGGTTCGGCCGTGACCGCTATCGATGCGGTCACCGGCCGCGTGACAGGCACATCACTGGGCGAGGCTCCGGTAGCGATGACACCCAACGGTGTTGCGCTCGCCGCGGACACCGACGGATACACCGCATTCAAGGTGATACCCCATTTCTGAGGTCGGCGGTCCCGAGATCGAGTCCTCCTCCTCAGGATGCCTTGGGCCGTCCTCGCAGTTCCACGGAGAACAACGGGCCGAGCAGACACACGTTGACTACTCCGGTGAGGACGAAGACTGCCCCGATCACTCCTGCCAGAATGCCGACGGCACCACCGACGGAGAAGGCGAGCGTGATGAGGGCGATACCCACGACGATGCGCAGTACGCGCCCGGCTGTGCTGCGCATGAAATCGACGAGAGGAATCGTCAAATTCTGTGGATTAAGGTGTGTCAGGCGACCTCGGATACCGGCGTGTCCGGTGACGGTTCCGGGGTGATCTCGACGGGTCGTTCGAGGAGCTTGCCCTTGTGGAACAGCGCACCGGCCCGCACCAACGCCACCAGGTGCGGGGCGTTCACGGCCCGCCAGCGGGCCTGGGCGGCCTCGATCAGCTTGTAGGCCATCGCCATCCCCGCCGCCCGCGACCCCGGGCCCTTTGTCACCTTGGTTCTCAAACGCACTGTCGCAAAAGTCGATTCGATCGGATTTGTCGTGCGCAGATGCACCCAGTGCTCAGCCGGATACCGGAAGAACTCGAGCAGCACGTCGGCGTCGTCGGTGATCTTCGCGACCGCCTTCGGGTACTTCGCGCCGTAATCGATCTCGAATGCCTTGATCGCCACCTGCGCCTTGTCGATGTCCTCGGCGAGGTAGATCTCCTTCATCGCCGCCAACGCACCAGGATGAGCCGACTTCGGCAGCGCAGAAAGAACATTCGCCTGCTTGTGAAACCAGCAGCGCTGTTCCCGCGTTTCCGGGAACACCTCGCGCAGGGCCCGCCAGAACCCCAAGGCACCGTCACCGACCGCCAGCACCGGGGCCCGCATCCCACGCCGGCGGCAATCCCGCAGCAGGTCCGCCCAGGACTCGGTCGATTCCCGGTACCCGTCGGAGAGGGCGACGAGCTCCTTACGGCCGTCGGCGCGGACACCGATCATCACCAACAGGCAAAGTTTCTCCTGCTCGAGACGCACTTTCAGGTGAATACCATCGACCCAGAGATAGACGTAATCCGCCTCCGAGAGATCCCGGGCGGCGAAGGCTCTCGCCTCGTCCTGCCACTGCGTCGTGAGGCGGGTGATCGAACTGGCCGACAGGCCGGCACCGGTGCCGAGGAACTGTTCGAGGGCGGGACCGAAGTCGCTGGTCGAGAGCCCGTGCAGGTACAGCAGCGGCAGCACCTCGGACACCTGCGCGGATTTGCGGGCCCATGCCGGCAGGATCGTCGAGGAGAACCGCCTACGTTCACCGGTGTCGGGGTCGACGCGCTTGTCATTGACCCGCGGCGCCTTCACCGCCACCGCGCCGGCGGCGGTGACCACCTCGCGCTCGGCGTGGTAGCCATTGCGGACCACCAGCCGGTGACCGTTGTCGTCGATCTCACCGGCATGCCGGGCGATGTAGTCGGCGACCTCGGCCTGCAGGGCTGCGGCGAGCATCTGCCGGGCGCCGTCGCGGACGATCTCGTCGAGCAACGAGCGGCCCGCGCCGACTGCCTGGCCGGTCTCGTTGGAGTCGTCGTCGTAGTCCACTATCGTGAGCACGGGCGTACCTTCCCGCCAGCGTTGGCGCGCTGGACTTGATCAGAATCCTGTTCGTGTACAGATCATCATCCGGGAAGGTGCGTCCTCCCGGGATCCACAGGTTTCGATCATTCCTCTCCACGCAAACGAGGCGGGGTCAGCTCATGCCCACAGACCGAAGCCGACGCCCCGAACGTGTTGTGGGCTATGGACTTCCAGTTCGATTCCACCGTCGACGGCAAAGCCGTCAAGATTGCATCGATGATCGACGAGCACACGCGCCTGTCGCTGATGAACATCGTGGAGCGTTCGATCCCCGCGCAGCGGTTGGTCGAGGAACGAGGCAAGACGTTCGCGCTGTGGGGCGGGCCGCCGCTGGTATTACGGATGGACAACGGGCCAGAATTCATTTCTAGTGCGCTACACCAGTTCTGCGTGAACCGTGTGGGAATCTCGTACATCCCGCCGGGAACTCCCTGGAACAACGGGCACATCGAATCTTTCAACAACCGCCTTCGGAAGGAGTGCCTGAACCGCAACCACTGGACGAGCCTGCTCGAAGCGCGAGTGGTGATCGAGGACTTCAAGGACGACCACAATCATCGGCACCGCCACTCGTCGCTGGGCTACCTCACGCCGGCCGAGTACGCTGCCCAGTGCTCCCACACCCACCAACCGGTGGATGGGTGCGAGATCGACTGAAACCAATCAAACCGCGGCTCTAAAGCGCGGTGGTCCGACTATCGGGGACCTGCCACCTGTGGCGGCGAGTTCGTCGCCGTGGCGCAGCTTTCGGATGACCTGTTCGGGCGTGTGTCGTTTACGTCCAGCCATGAGATGAAGCCTTTCATGCCCTTGAGCAGGGCGGAAGGATTCTCATAGCGTACGGGTCACTTCACGGGGGTCATGCCACCCCGACTGCAATCGCGACGCCATTTCAGCAGTATCGTGCACAAAAATCGAGTGCCAACGCGACTCCACCTCATCTGACGGGCTCTCGCGGACCCCGGTACGCAACTGAGAGGGGTACGGTGCGGAAATCCGGAATGCGCCGCGCGCCACCTTTCGACACTGCAGCGTTCGTGAGCCGCCGATCGGGCGCGCCGTACAACTCGTTGAGGCGGGCCTGGAGAACGTCGTCCTCCGTCACGCGCCCCGCCGTCACTGACGCCTCGTCTCCATGCTCGAATTCCGCATCCCGCCGAGCGTGCAGGTCGTGCGCTCTCTTCGCGGTTCGGCGCGGCGCTCTTGCGGATCGATCCGCAAGGGACATCTACATCTTTCGCAGATTCACTTATGGGGGGGTGGGTTCCCATCTGCTCGATGGGCATACTGGCCGAATCGAAACTCACGTCAGGTCAACGCCATCAAGCCCGAAATGTGATGTCGCTCACTCTCCGTTCAACTAGTTTCTTGGCTGGCTAATCATAAGATGCGCAGTACATACTGTCTGTTTTTCCTTCCAGGTCAAATACAGCTATCTGGTTGCCCCAGGATCATTTCAGTGAGCGGTTCACCGACCCTCATGCCGATGCCGAACCAGCGGCCTACACTCTGGATTGCGCGTATTGAAGATTGTGCTCTATGCGGCCAAAAATGCATGTAAGGGACAGTCTTTCGCGCAACCAACAGAAAGAATCAAACACACAGAGGGAGACAGTCATGGGTTCAGTTGGGGACGTCATCAGCATCGTCAAAACAGTCGTCGAACTAATTTCCACACTCGGCACCGGTTCTGCAGACCAGTCGGTCGAGAAGCCTGCGGTCTAGGCGTCAGCCTCGATTTTTCGTGAGAGGCCGCTGCTGGTCTGATCAGTGAACTGATCAGACCAGCAGCGGTCGAATGCGCATCGGGCCGCTGGGAACTGTCACATTGTTTGAAGAACGCTGTCGTACTAAGGCCGCCGTTACCCGGTCGAAATCATCAACCAACTGCGTGTGATTGAATCGCATGTAAGTGTTTGTAGTGGCCGGCCCGGGGCCGGCTGACAGGATAGGTGTCGTCGCTACAACGCCGTGTGACTCATGAATCGCTTTGCTCCTTCGTGGTGCACTGGCCGGGGTTTGTCCACTCTGTTGTGGTGGCGACGCCGGTCCGGTCTTGCTTCGGTGGCTTGATTAGAAGCCTGCCCGACCTCGTTGCCGCGAGGTCGTGGCCCGTTACAGGCCTGCCTCGAAGTGCTCTTTCCGGGCCGACGCCGACAACGACGTCGCCCATCGGAAAGGACATCCGTCGCTATGCCTATCGTCGCAGATAACTACGAAATCGTCATCGGGGTCGATACTCACGCCGCCGCCCACGCGCTGTGCGTCGTGGCCGCCGCAACTGGTGCGGTGCAGGACAAAGCAAGTTTTCCAGCAAGCCCGGCGGGTCTTGATCGGGCCCGCACGTGGATTGCACACAGAGTAGGTCAACAAGCCGCCCTCGTTGTCATCGAAGGCATCGGCTCCTACGGCGCCGGACTCTCCGACCGCGTTCTCGCGGCGGGATTCCCGGTAGCCGAACCCTCCGTGATGGGGTCGGCGGATCGCAGAGGAGTCGGTAAGACCGACGATCTCGACGCCGCTCGTATCGCCCGATCATTCCTCGCTGTCCGGGGTTGAGGAGGTAGTAGATCTCGCGAGCCAGGTAGCGCTTCAGGCACCTGATCGCTTCCAGCTTCGAATGGCCTTCGCTGATCTTCTTCTCCACGTAAACCTGGGTTTTCGGGTCGAGTCGAATACGGCCGATGACGGCCAGATGTTGACGATTCCTCAGCACGGGCGTACCTTCCCGCCAGCGTTGGCGCGCTGGACTTGATCAGAATCCTGTTCGTGTACAGATCATCATCCGGGAAGGTGCGTCCTCCCGGGATCCACAGGTTTCGATCATTCCTCCGCATGAAATGTTGATCTGCTCAAACCCGTTATGCGACATGCCGATCTACCGGAATGTCCTCGTGTGATCAGTCCTTCGACGATCGCGATCTTCCTTTTGGGGGCGCCACCGACTGATCGTCGAACAAGGCGCACACATCGCGAGTCAATGCGAGTTCAGCTTCGAGTGCAGCGATAGGGCGCGGGCCGATGCGAGCTCGTCGGACTCAACGCTCGGTACACCGCCGCGCACCTCCGCATCGATCAGGGCTTGGGCTTTCCACCGGAACAACGTCGCCGGCGATATGCCGGTTTCCGTAGCGATATCGGCGACTGTGTCACCACTTCGCAGACGGTGCGAGATCTGTCGCCGGACTGAGTTCGGATACGACTTGGGCACTGTGACCTCCTATGGACCGCTCTGCCTCATCTCTCATATAGATGGTTCACTTTGAGGGGCACGGATCATGCGGTCACTTGATGGGGGGTCATGTCACAGTTACCCGCCTCAGCCTTCCCGATTTCAGGCGCAGGGCGGGTGGTAGTCGAGGCCGGGCAAGACCTGATCCCACAACTGCGATGTGAGAATTCCCCGCGTCGCGTGGCAGACGCGGTGGGCAGCAGCATCAGCGTCGAGGGTGAGCGCGCGCATCGCACCACCCTCGCCTGCGGCCATGATTCTGCTCCCCGCCGGGTCGAACGCTACGCGCCACCGCACCGTTCCAGTTGGCACGATCGAGGTCCCCGTGCCGCGGATCCGTAAGCCATCGACGTCCCAGATTCGCACCGATTGGTCGTCGCTACCGCTAGCGAGGTGCTCTCCGTCAGCACTGAAGGCCACGGACCTTACAGTACTGGTATGCCCAGTTAAGACTTCCGGGTTGGCGTCGGTGTCATTGTCTGACCCGATGCTCCATATGCGGATCGATTGGTCGTCACTACCGCTGGCAAGGAGCTGGCCATCGGGACTGAACGCGACTGAGTTCACAGCGCCGGTATGCCCAACTAACGCGTTCCGTCGGGGGACGGGCATTGCAGGGTTCGACGCATCCCAGATGCGGACCGTGTTGTCGCTGCTCCCTACGGCGATGAGGTTACCTCCCGGGCTGAATGTGACGGAATTGATCCAGCCCGACGGGCCGGTCAGTGCGGCCCTTATGGGGTCGGGTCGGCTGGGATCGTCAACACGCCACAGCATCAACGACTGGTCGTCTGCGGCGGTCGCGAGTATGGAGCTATCGGGGCTGAAAGCTAGCTCGTGGGTATAGCGTGCGGAAATTGGTAGTACAGGACCCGCTGCCGCGGTTGCGCCTGAGGTAATGGTCCACAGTTGGACACCGGTGCTGCCGAGGCCCGCTGTCGCAAGAGTGGACCCGTCCGGTGAGAGAGCGAGGTTCTCGATCCCGAGTCCGTCAGGAGCGCGAAGCCGTTCCCGGATTGTCGGGGTCCGTCCTCCTGTGATATCCCAGAGTAGGACCGTACCGTCGAGTGATCCGGTGGCCATCACTTGTCCGCTGCGATCGATTGCCGGTGTGGCGACCCTGCGGCTGTGCCCAGCGAGTACCGCGCTAGGCAAACTCCAGACGCGAACGAGGCCGTCCTGACCACCGGTAATTACTTTCGTTCCGTTGTTCGTGAAAGTTGTCGTCGTCAGTCCACCGCTGCTCCCGACGAGCGGGCCGCCGAGCACAGTGGGATGGTCGGGATCGATCACAGACCAGACACGAGCGGTGCCGTCCCAACTCGCCGAGACCAGCGACTGCCCATCCGGACTGAAAGACACCGACCAGATTGCGGCAGTGTGGCCGATCAGCGGGGTCTGCCCCATCACCGGCGTATTCGGGTTATCCACCATCCAGATCCGTACGCTGTGATCGTCACTGCCCGTAGCCAGCATTCGGGAGTCCGGGCTAAATGCCACGGAGTGGACGGTGTCGGCGTGCACCCGTAGCGGCGGTCCCCACGGGATTACCGGTCCAGCGAGGTCTTCTACGTTCCACAGTATTGCGGTGTGGTCATCACTTCCCGTCGCGAGGGTACGGCCGTCCGGACTGAACGCGACGGTGCGGACTGGCGCCTCATGTCCGCGGAGAGGGGGGGTTCGTTGCGTCACGGCGGCCGAATTATCCACATCCCACAGGCGTGCCGTCGTATCGTCTCCGGCGGTGGCGATTGTGCGCCCATCAGGACTGAACGCGACCATGTAAATAGCGCCGGAATGGCCGACCACGGGGGAACCTAGTGGACTGGGACGGTCCGGATCTCGAACGTCCCACAGGCGCAGAGTTCCGTCACCCCCTCCACTTACGAGATAGTGCCCGTCCGGGCTGAAGGCGACACTGGTGACCCAGCTGGTGTGCCCGACCAGAGGACCACCTAATTGTTTGCCGCTGAGTGGATCCCATAGCCGAATCGTGCGGTCGTAACTGGCGGTGGCCACAATTCCGTTTCCCGCTACTGCGGTGTCGTAGATAGCTCCGGTATGTCCGGACATCGGGCTTGCCAGCGGAGCGTTTTGACTGGCAAGTACCATCGCGTGTGCGGCCGGGTCGAGAGGTCGCAACGCTGAGCCGGCAAGAGACACCTGAGCTGACAACGAGGGGTCGGAGTTCTGTGTGCGCCCGGCTTGTGCAAGCACCTCGGCGAACTGAGCGTCGTTTCGCTGAACGTCGGACGATACGCGTTGGGCATGACTGGTCAACGCCAGGACCATCGCTACCACCGTAAGGAGACTCAGCAAGCCGACCATGCACCGCTTCAGCAACAAGGCGGTACGGGCTTGACGGTGTCCGGCGTCGACGTACTCACGTGTTGTGGTCGCGAACTTAGCGGAGGGCTCCCTGGTCAATGCCAATGCAGACTCGAGCCGAAGCCCTCGATAGAGAAGCGACACTTCGCGATCGTTGCGGTTCCATTCGTCCGCATCCCGGTCCAGACGTTGACGTCGAACTGTATCCGCGCGATTGTCCTCCAACCATTCTGCGAACCGGGGCCAGGCTTCGAATACAGCCTCGTGGGTGAATTCGATTCCGGCGGAATCGCATGTCACAAGCCGACTGTCGATTAGTGCATCAAGGGCGGCTAGTCCGGCCTCGACGTCGGGGACGCTTTCCAGCAGTGTGTGTCGCGCAAGTCGGCGTCGTGTGTCGGGCCCGTCCTCGTTCACCGTGACCAGTCGCAGTAGCATTTGCCTGGCAGCGTGACGTTGGAGAGGAGTAAATGTCGACCATACTTCCTCAGCTGTACGTGCCAACGCCCCGTGGACACCACCAACAGATTCGTAGGCGGCAATCGTCATGGTCTGCGCAGAACGCGCATTCCACGTCTCTGTTAAGGCGTGCGCGAGCAGCGGAAGCGCGCCCCCATGTCCATATCCTGCGCCAGTTACGCCGTTGTGTACCCCGAGGTCGCGGATGATGACATCGACCAAGCCGGGTTCGACGTCGACGCCGACCAGCTTGGCCGGCCCGATCACTGCGGATGCTATTTCTTCGCGCGTCATCGCGCCCAGCACCATCTGATCTTGTTCCAGACGCCGGGCGAGTTCCGGAATCCTCAAGCATTGTTCATAAAAATCTGCGCGCACCGCAACAACAACTGCATCCACGGGGCTATCCTCAAACCTTCGGGCCTTTGCCAGTGTCACCAGTTGCTCGACGAATTGTTCCCTGACGACACCATGGTGGCATTGGGTGAACAGTTCCTCGAAACGGTCGATGATCACGATGACTCGCCCATCTGGTCGCGCCATCAACGCAGCATCCAACGCACCGAGGGGGTCTGCGCCAGGACTCAGCTGTACCGCTGACCGATTGGGGCTGAGGGCTGGTAGTAGGCCAGCATGCAAGAGCGACGACTTCCCAGTCCCCGAAGCGCCCACCAGAAATGTCAGTGCGACATCGTCTCCGCCGTCGAGTGCTTTGGACATCAGTGCCGCTGTAGCCTTGTCGCGGCCAAAGAACAATGTGCTGTCTCCCTGTCCGTATGCTGCCAAACCTATGTACGGGCAAGGGATTTCGGGTTTCCCTGGAGGTGCGAAGCGCCTTTGGTGAGACACGTCAGTTGTGACTACGTGATTGCTTCGCTGCGCACGCATCCATAGCTTTTGCCACTGTGATAGTGAGTACAGCCCCTCTACCGGGGGTTCGGGAACCCGTGCGCGTGCCGCAGCGACAAGAACATGCAAGGCCGCTGACAAACCCTCGAATCTGGCAGGTACGTTTCGGCCACCCCGCCAGTCGGAAAGCCGCTGCGCAGATACGTAGACAGTTCTGCGGGAAGCCCCGCTGACGATCGAGGCATTGGCGCGGTCAGCAACTCTCTTCAAAACCGGGTTTCCAGCCAGTTCATACAATAGTGCAAACCTGGCAGCGAACTCTGATCGCGCGTTCTCGTCAGCCCGTGAAGATCCCATGCCCACTCCATGCACTCGCTTGTTACCGATAAGTAGACATTACTGGGACTGTGAACCGTGCCGGGTTTCTTGCCGCTCCTATGCCGGCGACATCTCCGGCTGGAGAATCGATAGTTGAGAATAATAGACGGCTTCGAACTCGTCGGGAGTGACGTAGTCCAAGGTGCTGTGCGGACGGCGGGTATTGAACCAATCCACCCATTCCATCGCCCAAGAATTCGATGTCGTCGATCGTCTTGATCGCCCCTTGCGGAAACGGACTGCTCTTGGAAACTGCTTCTGTCTTGAACGGTCCGATTATCGACTCTGCAAGGGCGTTGTCGTAGGCGTCGCCGACGTTTCCAATTGAAGCCGCAATCCCTTCCAGCGCAAGCGTTTCTGTGAAGGCAATTGATGTGTATTTACTGTTGGCATCGCTGTGATGGATCAAGTCCATCGCCAATCTTATGACCGCCGTGATCGCGTCGCTACAACGCCATCTTCAATGCCGTAGTGACGATGATCATCTCCCGCACAATCCACGTCCTACCGGAACGGCACCGCGACTCGAAGGTGGAGTCGTACGGAAATTGGGTAAGAACCAGGTTTCGACCGTCGTTCACAACTCCTGAAATGAAAACGATGGAAAGCGATTGAGCACCCCCTCGTCTGGGTTGGTCGAGCGTCTTTGGGGCTTCGGCACCATCGGTCGCAGGCAGATATTACGACCAGGGCCATGCACTGCGTGTGACCAACAAAGACTGATCGTGTTGCGACGCCCCTAGAATCTGCCGCTCTGACGTATCCCCAATCGCCGCATCAGCAGACTGGCCGGGCACCATCCCACTGCCGAGTAGAACACGAGGTTTCCGCCGACGAACGCGGTCAGTGCTTGCCATCGGCGGTCGTGCAGACGGGCGAGCGCGAGGCTGGTGAGCACGACGGTGCCCGCGAGTGCGGGAACAGCGCGTTCGATGCTCAGACCGGCGGGTCCGTTGAGGGTGTCGTTGCATGACATGCGGAGAGCCTCGGTTCTGTGAGATGTTGCGGTTCGACTGGTATACCCCACGGGGTAGACGATAGACTACACTCAAGATACCCTAGGGGGTACGTGCTACCGTTCGGACACCGCTCCCGACCATGAAGGACACACAGTGAGTTCTACGGACGTTCGAACCGACGAGAGTTCTGCAGACAGCTCGCCGCCAGGGATCACTGGGGGGCCGTTGGCGCGCTTCGGTGCGCGCATGGCAGGCAATTTCAAGTGGGTGGTCACCGCGTGGCTGGTGGTCATCATCGGATTGGGAGCGTTTGCCCCGTCTGTGTTCGGATCTCTCGCCGGTGCCGGTTGGCAATCCAACGGATCGGAGTCGGTCCAGGTTCGCGAACTCGCACAGGAGCACTTCGGCGGGAACTCTTCTGCGGCGATACAGGTGGTCGTGCACTCGGACACCGAGCAGGTGACGGACCCCGCTGTCGCGGCTGTCATTTCCGAGGTCACCGACATTCTGGCTGCTGACTCGCGGATTTCCGAGGTGATCGCCCCGAAACCGGGGATGTCGATCAGTGCCGATGGGCACACCGGAATTCTCATCGGTGGAGCGAACGGGACGACCGACGAGATGGTCAAGGCCGTCGACGATCTCAAGGGCGACTTGACCGCAGCCTCCACGGACTCGATCGAGGTTTACCCGACCGGAGCATCGGCGCTGTGGAGTGACTTCAACAAGGCCAACCACGACGCGATGATCAAGGCCGAAATCATCTCCTGGCCGGTCACATTGGCGATCATGGTGCTCGCGTTCGGATCACTCGTCGCGGCAGGCCTGCCCTTGCTGTTGACACTGGCCGGTCTCGTCGCATCCGCGGGTGGCTTGGTTCTGCTGAACGAAATCACGCCGATCTCGGTGTGGGCGATGAACTTTGCGATGATGTTCGCCCTGGCGCTCGGTATCGACTACGCGCTTTTCCTCGTCGTGAGGTTCCGGGATGCGCTGCGTAAGACCATCGACACCGGTCGGATCGACCCGCAGCGTGCAGTGGCAGAAACGATGGACACGGCAGGCAAAGCCGTCCTGCTGTCCGGACTGACCGTGCTGATCAGCTTGTCTGCCGTGCTTCTGGTACCCGCACCTGCGGTGCGCACGATGGCCGTGGGCATCATGCTCGCGGTGGTGTTCGTTCTCGCTGCCACCCTCACGCTGCTCCCCGCAGTTCTGGGCAAGCTCGGACCGAAGGTCAATGCCGGCTCCCTCCCGTACGCGAAGCGGCAGGTGCATCGCTCGCCGAAATTCGCGTCCTGGGGTCAATTGCTGCACAAGCATCCGTGGCCGTTCGCCATCGGCTCCCTGTTGATTCTGGTGGCGCTGTCGATTCCGGCACTGGGCCTGAAGGTCGCCATGCCGTCCATTTCGGTTGTGCCCGAGGACGCTCCGGTCCGGCAGGGCTACGAATTGGTTCAGGCACAGATGGGTGAAGGCGCACCAGGAATGCTGCAGATCATCGCCCCCACGTCGGAGGCAGAGCAGACCGCACAGATCGCAGCGAGCGTGAACGGCGTATCGATGGTGACGCCGCCCATGCCCGCCATGGACGGATCCGACTTCGTCATGCTGCAGGCCATCCCGAACGTGGATCCGTCGGACCCCGCACTCGAGACCACACTCGACGCCTTGCGTGCCGAGCTGCCCGAGGGCGCGATCGTGGGCGGTGCGCCCGCGGAGAACCTGGACCTGCAGACAGCGTTGAACGAGTATCTGCCGATCGTGGTGTCGGTGATCCTCGTGCTCGGATTCCTGTTGCTGCTGATCGCGCTGCAGGCACCGCTGATCGCCCTGCTGGGGACCGTGGTCAGCCTGCTGTCCACCGGAGCGGCATTCGGTGTGGCGAAGCTGATCTTCCAAGACGGTCACGGCTCGTCGCTGCTCGGATTCACGCCGCAGGGATTCCTGAACGGCTGGGGCCCGGTGTTCTTCTTCGCGATGATTTTCGCAATTGCGATGGATTACACGGTGTTTCTGCTGTCGAGCGTCAAGGAACACTACGAGAACACCGGTGATCCGCACGGTTCTCAGGTCGACGGAATGGCGCATTCGGGACGGGTGATCTTCGCGGCGGCAGCGGTGATGATCGCGGTGTTCTTCTCGTTCGCGCTCGCCGAACCACTGCCACCCAAGGAGATGGGAATCATTCTGGGTGTCGCCGTATTGCTGGACGCGATTCTCATCCGCTTGGTTCTGCTGCCGGTGTTGTTGCGCTTGACCGGCCACGCCGCGTGGTGGTCACCCGCATGGCTACGAGCGGTGTTGCCCAAGATCGGCTTCTCACACAGCTGAGTGTCACCGATCTCGAGCAACACAGTGGTGGCCGAGGCCGTCCGGCTTCGGCCACCATGACCGCTCTTACCCCTAGGGGTAAACTGGAGTTTCATCGAACGAAGGACTGAACGACATGACCGGTGACACCGAAAGCATCGCGTTGGTATTGAACCGTCTGCGGCGTGCGCAGGGTCAGCTTGCAGGAGTGATCGCCATGATCGAGAGCGGTCGTGACTGCAAGGATGTCGTCACCCAGCTGGCCGCGGTATCGAAGGCCCTCGACCGGGCAGGCTTCAAGATCGTCGCCACCGGGCTCCGTGAGTGCATCACCGGAGCGGAGACGGGCGAGAAGATGAGCGAAGCGGAGCTCGAGAAGCTGTTTCTCGCCCTCGCCTGAGGTCCGCGACGGTGCGCCGACCTCGCGTCAGCAGTGTGAGGGTGCTCCGAGGGGCCCGTGTGGATGGGTGAAAACCGCACGGGCCCACAACGCTGTGGACAACAGCGCCGCCGCACATCCCAAGTACATTCCGATGGAGGGGCCCGCGAACTCGGCATCGGGCGTCAGCGATTGCCTCGACCAGATTGCCAGTACGGCGAAGACCGTGGTTACTCCGTTCCCAGCCAACGCCAAACCTGCCCATCGGAACCGCCGAAGTGAGCGAGCGGCTGCGGCCACCGTGACCGTGAACGTGGCGCTGAAGACGACGAACAGAGTGGGTAGAACTCCCGCGGACTCCGCTTCGGCGCGTGATGTACGGAGCAAGACGTCATATCCATGCGCCGAACCGGTGTGGGGTAGCGCGAACCCCAGGATTGCGGTCGCTATCGCGGCGATGAGAATCGGCATGCTTCTGCCGAACTCGACCTCGGGCAGCACCCGTCGCTCTATGGCGTCGAACACCGAGCGGTACGTGCTCAGCTCGCCGTCGACGCCGTGACTCCTCGGCTTTCGGCAGCTCACGCCCGGCCGGTGAGGATGGCGTTCCAATACAACGCCGGCAGGCCGCGCCTCTTCAGGAACCACATGTCGCGGCGTTCGTGGGTGGTGTCGATGAACGGAATCGAGGGTGCGGGCTGCATCGTGTAGTCGAATTCGGCCAGAAGCATCGTGTTCCGAGAGGTCGTCAAGGGGCAGGAGGCATAGCCACCGTACTGCGCGGTCAGCGGGCGGCCGGCGATGCTCGCCTGCAGGTTCTCGGCGACGACGGGTGCCTGCTTGCGAATTGCGGCACCGGTCTTGGAGTTCGGCGAGGATCCGGCATCACCGAGTGCGAAGATGTTGTCGAATCGACTGTGCCGCAGAGTGTTCTTGTCGATCTGTACATATCCGGCTGGATTGTCGGGGTCCGCTATGGGGCTGGCCTTGATCCAGTCCGGTGCAGATTGCCGCGGTACGACGTGGAGGAGATCGTAGGGTAGCTCTTCGCTCACTCCTGCAGCATTGTCGGTGATCGTCACCGATCGGCCGTCAGGATCGACGGCGGTGACCTCACTGTTCTTACGCACCTCGATGCCGTAGCGCGCTACCACCCGCTCGAGCTCCTCGGCGAAGACCGGCACTCCGAACATTCCGGGTGTGGGCAGGACGAGGACAACTCGGATGGCGTCGAGCACGCCCTGCTCGCGCCAGTAGTCGGCTGCGAGGTACGCGATCTTCTGTGGGGCACCCGCGCATTTGATGGGGCCGGACGGCATCGTGAACACTGCGGTGCCCGAACGCATCTTCTGGATCATCTGCCACGTCTTGGGTGCGAGATCGTAGCGATAGTTGCTCGAGACCTGCGGGGTGTCGATCGATTCGGTCATTCCGGGCACGGAGTCCCAGTCGAGCTGAATACCGGGACACACCACCAGGTGGTCGTAGTGGACGGTGGTTCCAGAGGAGGTGCTGACCGTCTGGGCCTCGGGGTCGACCCCCTCGGCTCGATCCTTGATCCAGCCGACGCCCTGCGGCATCACCGACGCCTCGCTGCGCGCACTTTCCGCGGCCGGGGCCCGGCCACCACCGACGAGAGTCCACAGCGGTTGGTAGTAGTGGGTCCCTGCCGGCTCGATGACGCCGATGTCGGTCATTCCTGCTCGCCGTAGACGTGCTGCAAGCGAAAGACCGGCGTTGCCTCCGCCGATGATCGCAACTTTGTGGTCGATGGTGTGCGCGGACATGTCGTCCTCCTGTTCGTGACACGAGCTCGGTAGGCGCGGTCTCGATTCGGTTGGTGCGGGATGGGTCAGCTCGACGTCGGTGTGGGCGCGTGCCGTGAGGTCATGACGAAGGTGTGGTCATTCCGGCTGGCGTACTGCGCATACAGCAGTCGTGCTGGAAGTTCGTTCCGGCGTTCGAGCAGCTGGTGTGCAAATGCAAGTGCGGAAGTGCAAGGCACCCTCGCCTTGATTGATCGTACGGATGTACGTACATTAGGGCTAAGGCTAGTCGCCGAGTACCACGAACGCCACACTCAAGGCGGATGAACTTTCCTCTCCCGCCCCGAGTCGACGAATGTCAGACGGCCCGAGGAGGACGTGATGGTCGACGATCGCTGCAGTGTCGCCGTGAGTCCGCTGCGCCTCGCTGGATCGGCCGGGTGCGATGCCCCTGGGTGTCCGTTGGTATGCCGACCTGCTGCACGTTCACCCGCGAGATCAGGCCCGTGCGCCATGGCGCACAGAACCTCCTGAAAATACCCCACTGGGTACCATGGATTGTTGACACCTGCACGACCGCCGCCACGATCGACAAGGAGATTTCGATGCTTCTCGAACGCATCTACGACGAAGACCTCGCCCAAGCCGGATACTTCATCGGCTGTCAGACCAAGGGAGAGGCAGTGGTGGTCGACGCCCGCCGCGACATCGGTGTGTACCTGGACCTGGCCGATCGGCATGGCATGACCATCACCGCCGTGACCGAGACCCACATCCATGCCGACTACCTGTCCGGCACCCGCGAGTTGGCCAAGGCCACCGGCGCGACCACCTACGTCTCAGGAGAGGGCGGCGACGACTGGCAGTACGGCTTCGAAGCCGAACGCCTCCACGATGGCGACACGCTGACTCTGGGCAACATCACCGTGCAAGCCGTTCACACGCCCGGCCATACCCCGGAGCACCTCTCGTTCCTGGTAACCGACGGTGCCTTCGCCGACGCTCCGGGATACATGTTGACGGGCGACTTCGTCTTTGCCGGCGATCTCGGCCGGCCGGACCTACTCGACGAGGCCGCCGACGGTGTCGACACCCGTTTCGAGGGTGCCAAACAGATCTTCCGCAGTCTGAAGCGATCGTTCGTCACGCAGCCGGATCATATCCAGGTCTTTCCGGGTCACGGTTCGGGCAGCGCCTGCGGAAAAGCTCTCGGCGCGCTCCCGTCGACCAGCGTCGGCTACGAACGCCGTTTCGCTTGGTGGGCCGGGTACGTCGAGCGCGACGACGAGCAGGGCTTCGTCGATGAGATGCTCGACGGCCAACCGGACGCACACGCCTACTTCGGCCGGATGAAGCGTCAGAACAAGCAGGGCCCGGTCGTTCTCGGGCCACTCTCTCCACTGCACGAGTACGACTCCGCAGAATTGGCACGCGCCCTGGATTCCGACGAGGTCGTCCTCCTCGACACCCGCGGCCAAGATGAGGTGCACGTCGGCACTGTCCCCGGAGCGCTCAACATCCCCGGCCTCAGCAAGGCAGCCTCGTTCGGTGCCTGGGTCTACGACCCCGAGCGAGAGGACACTCCACTGGTGGTGCTCGCCGAGGACTGTAATGCCGCCGACGAGCTACGTGATCACCTGCTGCGGGTCGGCATCGATACGGTGACCGGGTACGTCACAAGTCTACGAGGCCTCCCCATGACGACGCCCGAGACGATCGGGGCGGACGAGCTGGATTCGTTCGACCCGGCAATGGTGCTGGACGTGCGCAACAAGACCGAACACGCCGACGGCCACATACCTGGCTCCGAACAGCTCAGCGGCGGCCGATTGTTGTGGAACCTCGACGGACTACCCACGGGCGGTCCGATCGTGACCTATTGCCAGAGCGGCGTCCGCAACGCGGTCGCAGCCAGCGCACTGCGTCGCGCCGGCTACCATGTCGTCGAACTTGAGGGCAGCTACGCCGCCTGGGCCGAGCACAACCTCGAAACAGTCTGACCGGACACACCCCGAACAGGGGGCCCGTCGTACCGTCCGCCCCCGGTTCGCTGCTTAGCTTGTCTATAAGGCTCGTCGAGCCACCGATGGCGGAGCGGACCCCAGGCGACAATCCCGATCCGGTACCGACTCGGAAGTAACGTGATGCTGCGTCGCTACGCCGACATATTCACCAGGTTCGACGCGATCTCCAACAGGGCCTCCTTCGTGCTCGGCGCGTCGACACCGCGGATGGGTGAAACCTGTGTGGCAGCGGGTAGTTCAGCGGTCGGCATACGAGCGGAATGGGACTGGGCGCGCGTGAGTTCGCGGCGAGAATTTTCTCGATGCGATCGGTGTCTCGTTTACGGGTCTGCGAGGCCGGCGGCTGTTCCGTCGTGGACGGAAGGAGTTGCGGTCCCCGAGGTCCTCGATGGAGATCACTTCGGACGTGTACTGAGCATCACTCCCTGATCGCCCGTACGGATGTACGTACATTTGTTGTACAGTAACCCACGAGCGTCAGCATGTGGCGACTCAACCCACGAGTGTCAGCATGTGGCGACTCGAATTCGGATTCCGACACACAGATCGACAGGAGAGCCTCTGATGGTCGACGACGATCGCAGTGCCGCGCTCGACCGCTCCAGTGCGATGCCGCTGTGGGCGCAACTGCATGCCGATCTGGTCCGCAGGATCGGCGACGACGAATTCGCCGGCTCCGAGTTCCCGGGCGAGCATGCGTTGACCACGAGTTACGGCGTGAGTCGTCACACCACCCGCGAGGCTCTGCGGCGCTTACGGAACGAAGGAATCTTGATTGCGGAGCGTGGCCGGCCTTCTCGGCTGGCGGCTCCGCCGGTGATCGAGCAACCTCTCGGTGCGCTCTACAGTCTCTTCGCTGCCGTGGAAGCCACGGGTGTTGCCCAGCACAGCGTGGTGCGTGCACTCGAACTACGCACCGACCCCGCGGTCGCTGCCACTCTGCAGGTCGGCCCCAAGGCCCCACTGCTCTACCTGGAGCGCATCCGTATGGCAGGGACGATGCCGTTGGCGCTTGACTATGCCTGGTTGCCAGGAGATCTGGCACACGACCTCCTGGACGCAGACTTCACTCATACAGCTCTGTACATCGAGCTCGAGCAACGCTGCGGCATCCGCCTCACCGGTGGCCGCGAGGACGTCACTGCCGTCGTCCCGGATCCAGAGGATGCGGCAGCACTCGAACTCGATGCGAAGACCGCCGCGCTGTCGATCCGCCGTTTGGGTTTCATGAACTCCCGGCCGGTGGAGTTACGGCACACAGTGATTCGAGGAGATCGGTTCACCGTGTCGGCCACGTTCTCATCGAGCGAGGGCTATCGCTTCGTGCCGGCCATGCCGCTGCACGCCCTGTAAGCACCCACCGATCCAAGGAGCGTTCTTCATGACTGGAGCACTACCGGCAGCCGATCCAGCTGCCGCACACGCACTGATCGCCGAATCCGGAGCCATCCTGATCGATGTCCGCGAGGACGACGAATGGGCTGCCGGACATGCCCCCGCTGCCGTACACGTCCCCCTCGGATCGCTCGACCCCTCCGATTACACCCCGGACCAGCCTCTGGTGGTCGTCTGCCGTTCCGGAGCCCGGTCGAGCAAAGCCGCGGCGGTACTCGGTGCGGCGGGACGCACGGCCCACAACCTGACCGGCGGAATGAAAGCGTGGCACCAAGACGGCCGCCCCGTGGTCCGTGATGACGGCACCCCCGGCACAGTGATCTGACATGGTCGCCACCCTCGCGATCGCAGTCGCCGCCGGGATACTCATCGGGCTCTCCCTCGGCGCACTCGGTGGTGGGGGATCGATACTGACTGTTCCTGCACTGGTGTATCTCCTGGCGGTCGAACCGCAATCGGCAACGAGCGCCTCGCTGATCATCGTCGGCATCACCTCGATCATCGCGGCCATCAGCCATGCGCGAGCACGTCACGTGCGGTGGCGGGCAGCCGGAGTGTTCGGAATCCTGGGCTCGGTGACCGCTTTCGGTGGATCGATCCTCAATCGGTCGGTCGACCCGCAGATCTTGCTGCTCGCGTTCGCTGCACTGATGATCGTCGCAGCCGGCGCGATGCTGCGCCGTACACGGCGCGGACACGATGCCGACGTACCGACGCCGAACCCGGCCGAGACCGAGGAGATGCACCCTAGCGCCGTCGCGGTCACCACCAAGCCCGCGAAAGTGAAGATCAACACTTCACAGGTGGTCAAGCTGGTCACCTCCGCGCTCGTCGTCGGCTTCCTTACCGGTTTTCTGGGAGTGGGCGGCGGATTCCTCATCGTCCCTGCCCTGGTTCTGGCACTGGGTTATACGATGCCCGTCGCTGTCGGAACATCGCTGGTGATCATTTCCATCACCAGCGCAGGCGCCTTCACCGAACGCCTCGGCACGGGTGCCGCAATCCCGTGGGAGATCGTCGTTCCGTTCACTCTCGCGGCAATCGCAGGCTCGTTCGCAGGAAAAATCATCACCGACAAAGTCTCTGTCACCACACTCACCCGTAGCTTCGCAGCCCTGCTACTCGTCGTGGCCGTCTACGTCACTGTCCAATCCGCCATGGCCCTGTGATGCACGCCGGCGTCGCCCACCGAGCCCCTTTCTACGCACGCAGTTGCGGGCGCACCCCACACCTGGATCGAGGAGATCGTCGATGACCGCACTGATTCCCCGCCGAGAAGCAGCCAGGCCGTATCCGGCGCGTAGTGAACCCAAGGGCTCGACACTGTTCCAGTTGGTGACCACCACCGATCATAAAACGATCGGCAAGATGTATTTGGTCACCTCGTTCGGTCTGTTTCTCATCGGCGGTCTGATGGCGTTATTGATGCGCGCTGAATTGGCGGTGCCGGGGCTGCAGTTTCTTTCCAACGAGCAGTACAACCAACTCTTCACCATGCACGGTACGATCATGCTGTTGCTCTACGCGGTACCGGTGGCCTACGGTTTCGCGAACTACATTCTTCCGCTGCAGATCGGCGCACCCGATGTCGCATTCCCGCGGCTCAACGCGTTCGCGTACTGGTTGTATGTGTTCGGGTCGTTGATCGTGCTCGCCGGGTTCATCACCCCGGGAGGCGCGGCGGACTTCGGGTGGACCGCTTACACCCCACTGACGAGTGCACTGCATTCACCCGGTGTCGGTGCCGACCTGTGGGTACTGGGCCTGATTCTTTCCGGGCTCGGCACCATCTTGGGTGCGGTCAATTTCGTCACCACCGTCGTCTGTCTACGGGCACCGGGGATGACGATGTTCCGGATGCCGATCTTCACCTGGAACATTCTTGTGACCTCACTCCTGGTGCTCCTGGCGTTTCCGACCTTCGCCGCTGCACTGGCCGGTCTGGCATTCGATCGCCACTTCGGCGGTCACGTGTTCGATCCCGCGACCGGGGGAGCGATGCTCTGGCAGCACCTGTTCTGGTTCTTCGGACACCCCGAGGTCTACATCGTGGCGCTGCCCTTCTTCGGGATAGTCTCCGAGATCTTCCCCGTCTTCAGTCGCAAACCCATCTTTGGTTACAAGGGATTGATCTTCGCCACTCTCGGCATCGCTGCCCTCTCTATCACCGTATGGGCGCATCACATGTACGCCACCGGCGCAGTGTTGCTGCCGTTCTTCTCGTTCATGTCCTTTCTGATCGCGATACCGACCGGGGTAAAATTGTTCAACTGGGTCGGCACCATGTGGCGAGGGCAGGTTACCTTGGAGACGCCGATGCTCTTCAGCGTCGGATTTCTGATCACCTTCCTCTTCGGCGGCCTGACCGGGGTACTGCTCGCTAGCCCTCCGATCGACTTCCATGTCACCGACACTTACTTCGTCGTCGCGCACTTCCACTACGTGCTGTTCGGCACCATTGTCTTCGCCACCTATGCCGGGGTGTACTTCTGGTTCCCGAAAATCACCGGCCGCATGCTCGACGAACGCCTCGGCAAGTGGCATTTCTGGACGACCTTCATCGGGTTCCACATGACGTTCCTGGTTCAGCACTGGCTCGGCAGTGAAGGGATGCCGCGCCGCTACGCCGACTACCTACCCTCGGACGGCTTCACCACTCTGAACTCAATCTCTTCCATCGGAGCGTTCATCCTCGGAGCATCGACGTTGCCGTTCGTGTGGAACGTCTTCAAGTCCTACCGCTACGGCGAGCTCGCTATCGTCGACGACCCCTGGGGATGCGGCAATTCCCTCGAATGGGCCACCACCTGTCCACCGCCGCGCCACAACTTCACCGAGCTCCCCCGGATCCGTTCCGAGCGGCCGGCATTCGAGCTGCATTACCCGCACATGGTCGACCGGATGCGCACCGAGGCGCACGTGGGCTTGATGGGCCACACGGCCGGAGTCCGGGCCCCCTCCGAAGTCGTGGCCGACGGTATCGAACACGACACCGCCAGCGAGAGCGACACCCGGTGACGAGAGATCGTTGCGGCCATCGAGTGGGCGCGAATGTGCTGCTGCCGGGCCGAGGGTCGTACGCCATTGCCTGCGTCATGGGGTTCTACGTGCTCGCGCTGATCGTGGTGTTCACCTGCCTCGTTCCGCGTCTGTCGGCACGTTCTGAGACAGTTGTGACCGCCGCTGTGGTGGTGGTGTTCGCGGTGCTTCTCCTGCTCGCGATGATGTTCGCAGCGCGCACACCACGACGGGCGGCATCGGCACCGATCGGCGTCGTCGAAGGGTGGGCAGTGGTCCTGGACGTCGACATCGGTTCGGGGAGCGTGGCGCTGAAAGTGACTGTTCCAGGATCGGGAACATATCGGTCCGAAGTCCACGTATCACGTTCGATGGCAGTTCAACTCGTGGTCGGCAGCATCATCTCGGTCTGGGTCGACCCCGACCGTCGTCAGAGGATGACCCTGGTCGGCAGTGCACCTCCGCCCGCCGAGGCACCTGAGCAGTGGCGGCACTGACGAGCCCGATCGAGGCCAACTGCGCGACGACACGAGAGAGGCTTCGGCACGCAACGATGCCGACCGATATACCGCTACGACACCGTCGTTCGGTGTTCGGGCCACGAACCACCGATGACCGCTCCGAGTCTGGACGCGCGCCATCGCTTCTCTCGGGACGAGGTCCTTGGAATGCCCGTGTTGGTGGTGTGATGCCGACACTCATCTGCACGATCCGACAGGTTTCGACGTAGTCCGGTCTACGTCGACACAGGCTCGCTCGGTGTGCGAAATGCCTTCGACGCGACCACGTCGCAACGGTGGACGACACCACCGGATGCCTTCTCAAAACCGAACCTGACCGCCGGCATCCGGTGCGTCCGCGAGCCCGTGCAATCTGGGGCAGGTGGAGATCGCGTACTGCCTCTACTTCTTGGAGAACATGCGAGAGAACAATCCGGTCGATTTCGGATCGGCCTCGTGCCCATTGCATCGAGCGGACGCGGGAACGCCCCGCATCACTTGCTGAACGTGTTGGCCGCAACCCGCCCAGGTGGTCTTTCCGCACTTCTTGCACGTGACAGCTCTGCACATGGCATCTCCTCAAGTTCTTCGACTATGAAGGCAACTATACCCGTAGGGGTATAAAGTCAGGTGGCCGGGCCGAGGCGGCCGGATGGCCACCGCGTGCTACCGGTTGGTGTTGCCCAATGTGTCGACGGCACGGACGAAGTCCGGCGGCATCGCAGAACTCCACGGGCGCTGCCCGAGTGCAGTTTTGATTCCCACCAGTGCCCCAGCTATCGGTGGGCAGCGGGGGCACTGTCTGAGGTGTTCGTCGATCCGCGTCGATGTTTCGACATCGAGGTGACCGTCGAGATAGGCCGACGCGTGGACCAGGGTTTTTCGGCACAATTCGGAATCGACACTCTCGCTCGCGGATACGGCGGGGAGTGCTCGCAGCAGTCTAATCCGCGCGCGATGAATCCGCTTGTAGACCGATGCGACGGTGAGCTCGCAAACCGTGCTGATCCGAGGTGCGGTCCATCCTTCACCGTCGTGGAGCGCAAGAACCATTCGATCCTCGACGGACAAGGTCGCCAGAGCGGCACGCACCGTCTGCTCGTCGGCCAGCGACTCGGCGAGAACCTCGGGATGATCGAGACGGCTGACCGGCAAGTCGATATCGTCGATGCCCGATGGCACGGTGCGCGCCGAATCCGCGCGCGCTGCCAGATCCCGGGCGCGATTGATCGCGATTCGGTAGAGCCAGGTCGACAGAGCGGACTCCGCCCTGAAACTGCGCCTGCCACGCCACGCACGTTCGAGCACATCCTGCACGAGGTCGTCCGCGTCGGCTGGTGAGCGGGTCATACCCCCCCGCGATTCTGCGGAGAACCGGGGTCTGAACCGACAGTTCGACAGCGAAGTCCTCGTCGCCGAGAGCATCGGAACCACCATCGCGGGCGCTCGCCTGTTCGCCGACCTGTCCAGATCGGCGAGGTCGTCCGTCCAACAGTGAAAGACCGTCTACAGGACAGGACCGATCATGTCGTTCGTCGATTGGAGGAATGATCGAAACCTGTGGATCCCGGGAGGACGCACCTTCCCGGATGATGATCTGTACACGAACAGGATTCTGATCAAGTCCAGCGCGCCAACGCTGGCGGGAAGGTACGCCCGTGCTCACGATAGTGGACTACGACGACGACTCCAACGAGACCGGCCAGGCAGTCGGCGCGGGCCGCTCGTTGCTCGACGAGATCGTCCGCGACGGCGCCCGGCAGATGCTCGCCGCAGCCCTGCAGGCCGAGGTCGCCGACTACATCGCCCGGCATGCCGGTGAGATCGACGACAACGGTCACCGGCTGGTGGTCCGCAATGGCTACCACGCCGAGCACGAGGTGGTCACCGCCGCCGGCGCGGTGGCGGTGAAGGCGCCGCGGGTCAATGACAAGCGCGTCGACCCCGACACCGGTGAACGTAGGCGGTTCTCCTCGACGATCCTGCCGGCATGGGCCCGCAAATCCGCGCAGGTGTCCGAGGTGCTGCCGCTGCTGTACCTGCACGGGCTCTCGACCAGCGACTTCGGTCCCGCCCTCGAACAGTTCCTCGGCACCGGTGCCGGCCTGTCGGCCAGTTCGATCACCCGCCTCACGACGCAGTGGCAGGACGAGGCGAGAGCCTTCGCCGCCCGGGATCTCTCGGAGGCGGATTACGTCTATCTCTGGGTCGATGGTATTCACCTGAAAGTGCGTCTCGAGCAGGAGAAACTTTGCCTGTTGGTGATGATCGGTGTCCGCGCCGACGGCCGTAAGGAGCTCGTCGCCCTCTCCGACGGGTACCGGGAATCGACCGAGTCCTGGGCGGACCTGCTGCGGGATTGCCGCCGGCGTGGGATGCGGGCCCCGGTGCTGGCGGTCGGTGACGGTGCCTTGGGGTTCTGGCGGGCCCTGCGCGAGGTGTTCCCGGAAACGCGGGAACAGCGCTGCTGGTTTCACAAGCAGGCGAATGTTCTTTCTGCGCTGCCGAAGTCGGCTCATCCTGGTGCGTTGGCGGCGATGAAGGAGATCTACCTCGCCGAGGACATCGACAAGGCGCAGGTGGCGATCAAGGCATTCGAGATCGATTACGGCGCGAAGTACCCGAAGGCGGTCGCGAAGATCACCGACGACGCCGACGTGCTGCTCGAGTTCTTCCGGTATCCGGCTGAGCACTGGGTGCATCTGCGCACGACAAATCCGATCGAATCGACTTTTGCGACAGTGCGTTTGAGAACCAAGGTGACAAAGGGCCCGGGGTCGCGGGCGGCGGGGATGGCGATGGCCTACAAGCTGATCGAGGCCGCCCAGGCCCGCTGGCGGGCCGTGAACGCCCCGCACCTGGTGGCGTTGGTGCGGGCCGGTGCGCTGTTCCACAAGGGCAAGCTCCTCGAACGACCCGTCGAGATCACCCCGGAACCGTCACCGGACACGCCGGTATCCGAGGTCGCCTGACACACCTTAATCCACAGAATTTGACGATTCCTCCTTGCGTGGATGGTAGATCCTCACCTGCAGACCTTCCTCTTTCCACAATCGGTGCACTTTCTTCTTGTTCACCGCCATCGCCTGATCGTGTCGCAGATGCGCCCAGGCGCGACGGAAGCCATGCAACGGGTGTGTTCGCGCGTAGTCACGCAGAATCGCTCTCAGGACCGCATCGGGGTCGGCGGGAGTCTGTGCGATCGGCGTACGGGCGTAGGTGGACCGGGCAAGCCCAACTGCTCTGCAGGCCAACCGCTTCGACACTCTCATCGTCGTGACGAGCATGTCGACAGCGCCGCTTGTCAGCCGGGCTCAAAATTTTCCCTTCGCCACCTCCCGCAGGGCGTCCTTCTCCAGTTCGGTGTCGGCGAGTAGTCGTTTGAGTTTGCCCTGCTGCTCCCGCAATTCCTTGAGTTCTTTCGCTGCGTCGATATCCATGCCGCCGTACTGGCGGCGCCAGTTGTACAACGTCGCTGCCGAAACCTCGAGCTCGCTGGCGATCTCTTCCTGCGTTTTCCCCGCCGCGGTGAGCTCGTCTGCTCGGCGCAACTTGCGCACGATGTCCTCTGCGGAGTTCCTCTTCCGTCCAGCCATGTTCCTCATCGTCCTATCCGCCCACGTCACGGGCAACAAGACTCTAAAACAAGATGGCCCCGTTCACTGGGGACATGCCAGTACAGCTCGCATGATCCATCTACCCGTTCATGCGTAGTAGTTGAACCAGGTCGAAATCTACTTCACCGCTGTGCAGCGCAAAGGCCCTCACGCCCGACGACTTTTCTGCGATCTCGACGAGGTGGCCGGCCGCCTACTCGCCTTCCAGAAATGTTATAACGCTACTGCCCACCCCTTCGATTGGACCTTCACGCGGCTGACCTTCACGAACTTCTCCACCGCCTCGGCGCCACGATCCTTATGCGCTATGGTCGTTCGGCGCGTGACCCCCGATTGGCTAACGGGCGCACACACACTAGAGCGATTCGGGTCGAAGCGCAGCGATGAAGTGCGCCAGATCTACGACAATGAAGACGCCAATGGCGGAGGCCACTACGTCTCCGGCGCCTTGCGCTCGAACTTCGGCAGCAACGTGCAGCTTGCGTCCATCACGCGCTTTCAGCGTGGCACTTACCTCATAGGGCACTTTCAGGCGAACCGGCGCGAGGAACTCGACATCGAGCTTACGTGTAACCGCCATGTCCCCGATCACATAAAGAAGCATTCCCACCATGTCATCGAGCACGGTGACCACAGCTCCCCCATGCGCGATGCCCGGAGCACCTCGATGCCGACTATCGAACACATGCTCCGCCACGACGCCGTCGCCGCGACGTCGCGCCAGTAGATGATGACCGTGGGGGTTGTCCGGGCCACAGCCGAGACACCATGGGTGGTGAGGCGGGAGAGGGTCGCCATCGGCCAGTGTGTCTCGCCGCTCCTCGAAGCTACTCCACCAGTCCGTCACGAGCGCGATCTCAACCTGGCCTTCGGAACAATCTTGATAGGTTTCAAGCGGTTCTGTCACGACCAACCCACTGAGGCAGGGTTCAGCCTGTCGACGGCATCAAGACGATCCCGGTCACCAAGCGGATCTCCTTCACCGGCAACCCCCATTTTATCAAAGCGTCGTCTGAGCATCATCACAGAATCAGCCGCATCGTGTCAGTCTCCTCGACGAGTTTCGCGCCCATCATGTATCTGTCACCAGCATTCTCTTTTGACGGATATTAGTACCACCGCAATGAAACGCACTCTCCGTGTAATGCCCTTCTCTGCACCAACTTTCGGCTTACATAACAAGCTACCTGATCTATTTCACGAGACGAACGTGGTTAGCGGTCTTCAGTTACCAACGAGCTGGACGCAACCTCTAAAGCCTCGACAAGATCCCTTTCGGCCCCGGGCAATCTACCAGCTGACAGGACAACCGCGTTCAAGCGAGCTCGCATGTCAACGTCACGCTGGATGCAAGCGCGCGCGGTCTCGGTCCAGGCCTGCGCACAACGGTCGGCGACTTGCGCGAGGCCTTCTGTGGCGAGGTCGCCGGTCAGTCGTGCGACCTCGGCGCACCCCTCGGCGAGTAAGCGTCGGAACAACCCGCCGCCGGTGCCTGCTTTCTCGATGAACGCGCCGAGACCGAACAGTAGGATCTCGAGTTCGTCGTCAGGAAGGTCTGCCCAGGTGTGGACGTCGGCTGCCAGCGCTGCGGCGGCTGCCAGCCCCTCAGCACCGCTCGATGCGGGGATATCGGCGATTCTTGCCCCTGATGGCTGACGCAAGTTATCAGCAGACTGCCGAAACGCTGCCGCTGCAGCGTCACCGATCACGGGAAGGTCGCTCGGCCAGGTAATCCGATACGTGCAGTGGCGCGTTGGCTGCGGGAACGACGTCGAAGACCTGGCCCGGGCCAGCGAGTCGAAGGGAACCTCCTGCACCTCGGCCCGGTCGTTGTCTACGACGAACGCTACGCCCGCGTCCTCGTCGTAGCCGATCACGACGATGTCGTGGCGGCTCATCTTCATCTGGACCCTCAGATACGGTAGCTCGGCGATGTCGCCCCACACCAGGCTTGGTCGACCGGAGTCGATTTCGTCGCGGACCCACGACCATCCCTCCTCTGGATCGTCGGTGGTTAGGACCTCGACCTGCCCGCCGAGTCGGCGCGGTAGGTCGACTTCGAAGTCGGCACCTCGTCCCACCAGATAAAGCGGTGGAACGAGGGCATTCGATCGAAGATAGGACAACCCCAAGGCACCCCCGAGGGTAAATGTCAGCCCCTCGCTGGGCGGTCCATCCCACCCGAGACCGTGCCAGTGCAGCAGATCTCGCATCGCGCCTGAACCACAGTGGCCCCCGATCTGATGGGGGTAGCCCTCGATGAGGGTTTTGTGCGGCATATGCGATCCTTTCCGAGTGGCGGGGCGTGGGGGTGTCGAAGACCAGTCAGTTGCCAGGGATTCGTTCCAAGTGGGCATGCGTAGCCCATGGGTCGACGTTGCTTACGAACACTGAAGTGGTGGCCCACAGTTGGCACCGAACTGTTGCGGGTCTCGTTGGATCGAGCTCAAGCTCGGAGGGAAGGGTCGATTCGCGAGCCGCCGATAGAAGCCGCAGTTTCGTTAGTGGGCGCGCCGAATGAGGTTTGGACCTGTTCGTCCTTCGAATTGCGTATCGCTCGCCGACGTCATATCGATCGAGCTCAAGGCAGAGTCGCCTCACACTGCACCGGCGAGTGACAGTTCGGCGCGGTCGATGGGGAGCTGCTGCGAGATGACCCGCTTGCTGAACATGAAGTCGCGGGGACGATTGATGCAGTCCGCCGCAATCAGCTCTGCACTGCGTAGGTAGTAGCAGGTGAAGTCGCGGTCACGGGTCGGGTTTCCGCTGAGGACGACTTCGTCGTACCCAGTGTTGAGCCCGGCGATCTGGAGCTTGAGATCGTATTGATCCGACCAGAACCAGGGAAGCGCCTTTATCTCCTTAGGCTTTCCGCAAATGGTCGCGGCAGCGACCTTGGCCTGCTCGGCGGCGCTCGGCACGGACTCCAGGCGAATGCGACGTCCGTAGCGGGCCATGTCGTGGCTGGCGCAATCCCCGGCGGCCACGATGTTGTGATCACTGGTCCGGGCGTGGTCGTCGATGACGACGCCATTGTCAACAGCAAGGTCCGCGGCGGCGGCGAGGTCGACATTGGGCTCCACGCCGATTCCGACAATGAGGAGGTCGGCAGGGATTGATTCGCCGCTGGCCAGGACCACTTCGCGGACGCGGCTATCGCCGGTGAGCGCTTCGACCAGGGCTCCCGTGCGGATATCGACCCCTTCACTGCGGTGGATTCGGTCGAAAAATGCGGAGACTTCGGGAGCGGTGACCCGCTCGAGGACGCGTTCGGTCGCCTCCAACACGGTGACCTCCAGACCCAGTGCACGCAAGGAGGCGGCCGTCTCTAGGCCGATGTAGCCCCCGCCGACGATCACGGCTCGACGTCCGGGGGTCGCGGCCTTTCGAATCAACCCAACATCCGCGGCGGTGCGTAGGTAGTAGACGCCGGCCAGGTCGGCCCCCGGGGTAGGGAGCCGCCGCGGGCGGGCACCGGTGCACAAGGCGAGCTTGTCATAGGTCAACGCGTCGCCAGTGCTGAGCGAAAGGCTTCCTGCTGAGCGGTCGATCGCCTCTACAGTCGCGTCCAGGAGTTGGATCCCGTGCTTGCTGTAGAACTCGACGCTTCGGATCTCCAGGTCCTTGAGCGTGCTCTTCGAGGCCAGGTAAGCCTTCGACAAAGGAGGGCGTTGGTACGGCAGCGCTGATTCATCGCCGATGAGGACGATCTCTCCGGTCCAACGTTCCTGGCGCAGGCTGGCTGCGAGTTGAGCCCCAGCATGGCTGGCCCCGATGATGACGGCGCGCTGTGCGGTCATGCGTCGGATTTCGGGGTGAGGCGGACCGTCATCTTGCTGATCCCTCTCACGAAGTTGGACTGGACGTATTCGGGTTCGCCGATGACATCGATGTTCTCGAAACGAGCGAGCAATTCCTCCCAGAGGATCCGCAGCTGAAGTTCGGCCAACCGGTTACCCATACAGCGGTGAACACCGAAGCCGAAAGAGATGTGGTTGCGCGCGTTGGCCCGGTCGATGATGAAGTCGTCGGGCCGGTCGAACACGCGTTCGTCGCGGTTGCCCGACGCGTACCACATCACGACCTTGTCGCCTTTCCGGATGAACTGCCCGTTGAGCACCGTGTCGACCTTGGCGATTCGTCGCATGTAGGCCAATGGTGTCTGCCACCGGATGATCTCCGAGTTCATGTTGGAGATCAGGTCGGGATTGGCCTTGAGTTTCTCGAATTGATCGGGGAACCGGTTCAGCGCGAGAACACCGCCGCTCATCGAATTGCGGGTGGTGTCGTTGCCACCGACGATCAGCAATACGAGGTTGCCCAAGAATTCCATCGGTCGGCTGATCAGGTCCTTGGTGTCGGCGTTGCTCTGCAGCATGGTGATCAGGTCGAACCCTGGTTCTTCTCCGGCAGCGGTCCGGGCCGCTTTGTCGTGCCAGTGCTCGCTGAGACCTTGTGCCATCTCGCGCATACCGACGAACGTGTCGTCGAGGTCTGAGGGGCCGCCGTTGGTCTGCTCCATCGAGGTTGCGAGGTCTGACCATTCGACGAGTTTATGACGCTGTTCGTATGGAAAATCGAGAAGGGTTGCAAGCATTCGAGCGGTCAACTCGATAGAGACGTTCTGTACCCAGTCGAATGGCTCATTCCTTGGCAGGTCATCGAGCACCTCCTGGACTCGCGAACGAATCAGCCCCTCCATCTCACGAAGATTCTTCGGCGCGACCACGCCCTGGACGGCGGCCCGCTGCCTGTCATGGCGGGGCGGATCCATCGCAATGAACATTGTGATATCTAAAAAACGCGGCGGGACCCCGATGACGATTAGCGGCTCGGCGGAGAATGACTCATGATCCTTGTCGACGGCCATTATGTCGGCATGCCGCGTGACCGACCAGAACGGCCCGAAGGGACTGTCCGGTAAATAGTGCACCGGCGCCTCATTGCGTAGGCGCTCGTAGTAGGACTGCCAACGCCCCTGACGATAGAGAAACGGGTTGCTGAGGTCGATGTCAGCGAGCTCGACGTCTTCGACCGGTGGTATTGGGCTCTCTACGAACAGCTTCTTTCCGTTCGATCCGGTCACCCAACGTCGGGTCCTGTCGTACAGGTGTGCGCCGCGGATTTGCAGGTCGATCGGGATGGCAGATTGAACTTTGTCAGTGATCACTTCAGAAACCTTCATTACGTCTTATCCGTCACTCTCGTGGGTCACATCTGAAATTCTGGCGTCTGGACAATCAAGCCGTCCCACGCCGCCGAAACGAGCATCTGGCAAGACAATCGGGAGGTGGGTTGACGCTCGGGGTTCATCGCAAGCATCTCCTCCTCCTCCGATCCTGAACGTCCGACCAACTCGGACCACTGCGGGTCGACGATCACATGGCAGGTCCCACACGCGGCTTCACCCCCACAGTCGCCATCAATACCGGGCACCGCGTTGTTGGTTGCGATCTGCATCAACGACGAACCTTCCTCGAGAGACACCTCACGCTCCTCGCCGTCGCGAGAGACAAAAGTGACAACAGCCATAACCAACTCCTGATGCAGCGTATTGATGGGATTTTAAATTCTGACAGCAACTGACCATGTCGGCTATGTTCGCCAGAGTCAGATGGTTGTGAATTCGACTCAGGGGGGAAAATGAAACGCAATGATGCGGGCGTGCCTCCTCCAGCTTTCACGCAACGAGTCATTCCAGTTCGACCTAGCGAGCCTGAACTCGCAACGCTCAATCCGAGAATTCGCTCATCCCCGAGCCTTGATGCCATTTGATTTACGGCTCCCCACTTTTGGTTGACGAAAAGTAGGTCCCCCCGGCGCCGAAAACCTTCAGGATCAGCGATAACAGGGGTCATTCGAACGGCGGGCACCAACCCGTTCACAGAAGTTTCCGTAGCAACTTGATCGTACGTTCAGTATACGGTGGATAAATCAGACGCAGATCGGGTTTGGTGGATTTGGACAGCACTGCTCTGCGGTGGCTGAGAGCCTCGAACCCCCATTTGCCGTGATACTCGCCGAGGCCGCTGGCACCGACACCACCGAAAGGCAGCTGCGGAATTAAGCAGTGCAATGCGACGTGATTGATGACGGCACCACCGGACGGGATGCGGTCGATCAGGTCACGACCTAGCTGCGATGAAGTGGTGAATAGGTAAAGTGCTAATGGCTTCGGGCCGGCGTTAATACGGGTTACAGCTGCGCTAATCGAGTCGATCGTGAGGATTGGCAACACAGGGCCGAAGATTTCACTGGCCATCATCGCGTCGGTGTCGGGCGGATTCACAATGACCGTCGGCTCGATACGCAAACTGTCTCGGTTGAAGTGCCCTCCGCTGACGATGGTGCCCTGGGTGGCGGTGAGTAGTTGAACCAAGCGGTCGAATTGCCGTGCATTGACGATCGGCAGCGCGAACTCTTCTTCGGCAGACCGGAACTGGACGATGTTCTGGACGATCTTCTCCACCAGTTCGTCGACGATCGACTTATCAGCCAGAACATAATCCGGGGCGATGCAGGTTTGTCCAGAGTTGAGCAATTTCACCCACGCAATCCGACGCGCAGCGACGTCGATGTCGGCGTCGGCTGCCACGACGACTGGGCTCTTCCCGCCCAACTCGAGCGTCACCGGAGTCAACGTCAGCGCGGCAGTGGCCATAATCTTCTTACCGATCTCGGTGCTTCCAGTAAACAAGGCGTGATCGAAACCCTGGAAAAGCAGATCCTGAGTCGTCTCCCCGTCACCCTCGACAACGCGGACCGCCTCCGCATCAACATATTGCGGCACCAACCGGGCAAGCAACTCGGAGGTTGCAGGCGCAAGCTCGGATGGCTTGATCACTGCGCAGTTGCCGGCTGCCACCGCCGCCACCAAGGGACCCAGATTCAAATACAGGGGATAGTTCCATGGTCCGATGATCAGGACGACGCCCAACGGGTCGTACTGCACCCACCCGCGACCGGGCAATTGACTCAGCGGCAACGACACTCTCTTATGCCGCATCCATTTCTTCAGGTGCTTCCGCGCGTAGCGGGCTTCAGTCTTCGTGGCGTTGATGTCGCCGAGCCATGCCTCTACAGAAGAGCGGCCTAGGTCCTTGGACAACGCCAAGGCGATTTCGCTCTCACGTTCGGAACAAAGTCGCTCGATCCCTGTCAATTGGTCCAGTCGCCACTGCAGATCCCGTGTGCGGCCTGAATTTGCGACACGTCGGACCTCGTCGAGCAGTTGCTTGCGGTCGCGCCTGCCGCCCTGCGCCTCCATTTGTAATGGCATGTCAACTGCCTTTCTAGTAGCTCGGGCGATTTCTCTGGTAAACGGGTAGACATCATCGAATCGGGGTCCCAACGGCGCCGACCACGACAGCCGAGGCTTTCTTCATGAGGGAGATTTAGAACGACATCGGCCGGTCACCATCAAGGTATTGCCGGAGTCGTTGCATTTGTGGGCGAGTTTCACGGAAATGCCCCTAAGCCGGTGAGGGCTCCACGGCGCAGTACTCGATCTGCAAACCTCGCCGTTATTTGGGCTCCGCCACCCGACATTCACCACTGACTGCGGGAATTTGTCCCCGCGGTGGCGTCAGAATCGAATGAGCCCTCGGATGTTGCGGCCTGATCGCATGTCCTCATAGCCCTCGTTAATCTGATCGAGAGTGTACTCACGGGTGATCAGCTCATCGAGCTTGAGGTTTCCGCCGTTGTACAGTTCGACGAGGCGAGGGACGTCATGCGCAGCGTTCGACGAGCCGTACAGGGAACCGCGGATCTGCTTTTCGTAGAGTGTCAACTCCAACAAAGAGCCCGACATAGTGGTCTCCTCGGGATGCCCGATCGCGGTGACAACCACTCGCCCACGTTTGCCAACGAGTGATAGCGCCTCGGAAGTATAGGACCCTTCGGCGACATCCGTGGTCAAGATGCAGACGTCGGCGAGTTTGCCGCGAGTAATGTCACTGACCAGCGCCCACGCTTCGTCGATCGAGGCAACGGCATGCGTCGCGCCGAACACGCTGGATTGCTCCCTTTTGAATTCCACGGGGTCGACGGCGATGATGTTCAACGCGCCGGCGATCCGTGCGCCTTGAATCGCGTTCATGCCGATACCGCCGGCTCCGATTACGACCACTGTGTCCCCGGCGCGCACTTCGCCTGTGCGCACCGCCGACCCGTAACCGGTGGTGACGCCGCAGCCGATCAACGCCGCCTTATCCAGCGGTGTTCCTGTATCGATCTTAACCAGCGACGCCCTCGGCACGACCGTGTACTCCGAGAAGGTGCCCAGCAAGCACATCTGGCCGATGTCCTCGCCGCGTGCATGGAAGCGGTAGGTGCCATCGAGCTGGGGTCCCATCATGACGGCCGCGCCTGCGTCGCACAGGTTCCCTATACCGCGTGCGCAGTAGGAACAGTGCCCGCACGACGGAAGGAAGGTGAGGATGACCGAATCGCCCTCGGCGATATCCTCGACTCCCGCGCCGATTTCCACCACGGTGCCGGCGCCTTCGTGACCGCCGACTACGGGTAGAGGGAAGGGCAAGTCACCGGTCACGAGATGTTCATCGGAATGGCACAACCCACTCGCGGTCAGCCTGACGAGCACCTCGTTGGGGCCGGGCGGATCAAGCTCGACTTCCTCTACCTCCCACTTCTCTCCCAGGCCCCAGAGAACAGCAGCGCGTGTCTTCATGATTCTCCTTAGATCAATAATTCGGTTGCCGTGAAGGCCGATTCAGTCGAGCGTCTCAACAATGAAGTCACCGTCGGCGTATTGGCGCCGCAACTTCTTCTTGTCAAACTTGCCTGTCGAGGTCAGTGGAACTTCAGTAACGAATGCCCATCGTTCAGGTAGCCACCACTTGGCCACACGGTCGCGCAAGAATCCCGACAGCTCCCTAGCCGTAACGGTGCGTCCGGTATCGAGGACAACCACTGCCAGCGGTCGTTCCTGCCACTTATCGTCTGGCACACCGATCACAGTGGCGGTGCGCACCGCAGGATGAGCGGCCAATTCATTCTCCAGTTCGACTGACGAGATCCATTCACCTCCCGACTTGATGACATCCTTGGAACGGTCGGTCAGAGTGATGAACGCATCTGCGCTGATCACGCCAACATCTCCGGTACACAACCATCCATCCGGCGTCACCGCCGCACTGTCATGCTGGTAGTACGACCCGGTGATCCATGGGCCGCGAATCTGAATCTCGCCCACCGACTTTCCGTCCCAGGGCTGCTCAGCATCAGAGTCGTCGACGATGCGGGCCTCCACACCGGCCACCACCCTGCCCTGGGTTCCGCGTACCTGAAGGGACCTCTCCGGTGAGTCGGTGTCCCGCGGGAGCGCGACTGCAGCAAGCGGCGAGGTCTCGGTCATTCCCCATGCCTGTACGATGCGGATACCCAGCTCGTCGTAAGCGGTTATCAACGACCGCGGAACGGCTGAACCCCCGCAGGCCACCATCTTCAGCGAACTGACGTCATGGCCTGGATTGTCACGCAGGTAGTGCAAAACGTCGGTCCAGATCGTCGGGACCGCTCCCGCCATCGTCGGTCGCGCTGCCTCGATCATCTCCACCAACGGCTCAGCCTGTAAAAAGCGGTCGGGCAGCAGCATCTGCGCGCCTGCCATCATCGCCGCGTACGGCAGTCCCCACGCATTGGCATGGAACATCGGCACGATCGTCAATACCGTGTCGTCATGACCGATGCCCAGCGCATTCGAGGCGCACGCTGCCTGAGAATGCAGCCACGTCGAACGATGGCTGTAGATAACGCCTTTCGGATGGCCGGTGGTGCCGCTGGTGTAGCACATCGCAGCGGCCGACCGTTCGTCGACGTCTGGCCAGTCGAATGAGCTCGGCTGGGCGGCGACCACATCGTCGTACCGAAGGACGTCCTTTCCACACCCCTCAACAGCGGCAAGGTCGCCAGTACCGGTGACGAGCACCGTGCGAACCGAGGTCATCGAGGGAAGAGCCGACGCCAGGAGAGGAAGGACCGTTCCGTCGACGATGACCACCCGATCGTCGGCATGGTTTGCGATCCACGTCAGCTGTTCAGTCGGCAGTCGCAGATTCAACGTGTGCAGCACCGCGCCCATCGATGGCACCGCCGAATAGCATTCCAGATGCTCCTGGTTACTCCATTGGAGGGTCGCGACGCGCTCATCTCCACGAATCCCGATCGCGCGCAATGCATTAGCCAACTGAGCCGCACGTTCGCCCAGCTCTCGGTACGACACCCGGGAGATCTGCCCGGGTCCACGCGCGGTCAACACCGCACGCTCGCCATGAATCCTGGAGGCATGCCGCACTATCGACGACACGGTCAGCGGAACGTCCTGCATGGTGCTTTTCATCGCGCCACCGTCCTGCGGTCAGCGGTCAAGCGGAAGTCACGCATCGATCGGTAGTCACGCATCGATGAGATCCTGTCGATTCTCGCTCTGCAACATCGACTTGTACTCGGGAAACAGGTTCTTGGCCTGTGGGATCAGTTTGAGCAACTTGGGCACCGGCCCTTTTGCGCGCACGGTTCCCTTGGCCATCGCCATTGTCAGGTTCACCTTCCCTAGCCAGAACTTGTTCCCGGTGTCCGAAGACATGAACAGTTCGACATTGGGGACTGCGGTACTCGAAGCTCCGGTCTCCACCACTTTGTTCGGCATATCCACCGTCACCACCGCATCCGGATCGGTGTAATACACCCGCAACACCACCCCCGAGCCCGCAAGCTTGTCCGCCAGCCCCTCGATCTCCAGGCCACGCCGAAATATCCCGGCCATGTAGGCGTAAACCTCGTCCTCATTCTTGAACACAGCCATCTCGAACCTCCACCAATCTCGTTGTAGGTAATGCGCGGTCGCGAGCGACCAGGGACGCTCAATCTGCGATAGTCACCGCTCCCGTCAAACAAGTCATCGGGGGTGACCGCCTCTCAGCCGAACTCGTCGTTGCGAGGCATGCTTCCCGCCCACACGAGGGTGCGTGTGATGTTCACCATACCACCTTTTGCTCAAATCGTTACCTTTTTTTGTTTTTGTAAATACCCTGAGGTTACTCACGCGGATGCGTCGGGTTGCGACAAGAACATGATCTGCTCGGAGCGGACCGTGGAAGTCCGACAGTGGAATACGAGACGCTGCGGGAGTCGCAGCGCATTTCAAGCCAAAGATGACGGCATACGCATCGGCCACGATCACAAGGAAACAAGATTGGGTCTGCTGCACGGATAGGTGACAGTTGTAGTCACGCAGCCGGTGCGGCTGGTGTGTTCATGATGGTCTCGTATTCGATGGGGGTCAATCGGCCGAGGGCGGCCTGGCGTCGGCGGCGGTGATAGGTCCGCTCGATCCAGGTGACGATCGCTGTTCGGAGCTCCTGGCGGGTCGCCCAGGCCTGACGGTCGAGGACGTTCTTTTGCAACAGCGAGAAAAAGCTTTCCATTGCAGCGTTGTCGCCGCAGGCTCCGACTTTGCCCATCGATCCGATCAGGTCGTGAGTAGTTAAGACGTTAAGGAACTTTCGGGACGAAAATTGAGAGCCTCGGTCCGAGTGAACCACGCATCCGGTGACGTCGCCGCGGCGAGCGAGGGCGTTGTTCAGAGCGGTGACCGCCAGGCGGGCTTTCATCCGCGAGTCGATGGAGTATCCGACGATCCGATTACCGCAGGCATCTTTGATCGCACACAGATACAGCTTCCCCTCACCGGCTTGGATTCCAGCAATCGTCGCAACACCTACTGGAAGGTGTTGCAATGGCTGGCAAAAAGTACACGGATCAGCAGAAGGAAGAATTCTTCCGACTACTCGATAGAGGTGGCACGGTCCGCGCCGCAGCGCGTGCAGTCGGCGTTCATGAAGACGCAGGCTACAACTGGTTGCGGAAGACAGGGCTGACCATGGCGCGGGCCGCGCCGCGCACCTACCCCGCGGAACTCAAAGCTGAGTTCTTGCGGCTCGTTCGCGAGCGGCAAATCATCTCAACTGTTGCTCATGAGCTGGGGATTCATCGGCCAACAGCCCATGTATGGGCGCGGAAAGCAGGAATATCGACCAGCGAGGCACGCAAGGTCAACCCGCGGCGTGAAGAGTTCCTACGTCTACGAGCGGCGGGACTCACGCGCGTGGAGGCGAGGGCTCGCGTCGGGGCCGATGCCCGATCGGCGACCGACTGGGACAAAGGCATCACCATCATCAACCGAGGGCGTGTCTATCCCGACGGCCGGGTGGTGCGGTACCCCGTAAAGAACAATGATGTTGTGCCAGAACGAAGAACTCGCGCGATCGGCGGAAGTGTCGACCTCAATGTGGTCGAGAAGATCATCCATCCCCGTTACCTCAGCCTGCTCGAACGGGAGCAGTTGCAGGATCTACGGCGTGCGGGGTTGTCGATCCGGGCGATCGCGTCGGAGATGCGACGCGCACCGTCGACGATCAGCCGAGAACTCAAGCGCAACACCGTCTCGGTGAGGGGATATATGCCTCATACGGCGCATCGGCTGTCGGTGAAGCATCGGGCCAGGCCGCGGAGGGCGAAGCTGGTTGCCAATGCCGAGCTTCGTTCCTATGTCCAAGGGAAATTGGCGAAAAGGTGGTCGCCGCAACAGATCAGTCACCGACTGGTCAAGGACTTCCCGACCACGCCGGAAATGCGTGCGAACACCGAGACGATTTATCAAGCGATCTACGTGCACGCCCGAGGCGATCTCACACGTGAACTCGGAAAGCAACTGCGCCGCGGTCGAATTGCGCGCAAGCCACATAGGCAGTCCGATGCCCGTCGGCCGCGGTTCGTAGACCCGATGAACTCGATCAGCAATCGGCCGGCAGAGGTTGACTCGCGAAAAGTGCCAGGTCATTGGGAGGGCGATCTCATCATCGGTGCGCTGGGTGGATCGGCGATCGCGACACTAGTCGAACGCTCCTCCCGCTTCGTGATGCTCGGGCACCTCGGACGTGAACGGACTGCCGAAGCCGTCCGCGACTCTCTCATTACCACCGTCCGTCATCTGCCCGCATCGCTGCGAGGAACTCTGACCTGGGACCAAGGCGCCGAGATGGCCGAGCACCGGGCATTCGCCGCCGCGACCAACTTCGACGTCTACTTCGCAGACGCGGGCGCTCCCTGGCAGCGCGGCAGCAACGAGAACACCAACGGGCTTCTCCGCCAATACTTCCCGCGCGGTACCGACCTGGAAGCGCACAGCGTCGACAAACTCTTGGCCGTCGCGGAGGAGCTTAACGACCGACCCCGGAAATCGCTCGACTGGGACACCCCTGCCGAGCGCCTGAGTGCTTTACTGGAAGTCTCGTAATTACGAGTGTTGCGACGATTGCTGGAATCCAAGCGGTGGGGTGCTCGGTGATGTCGGTGAGCCACAATCGGTTCGGACGCTGCGCGGTGAACTCGCGTTGCACCAGGTCCTCGTGCACGGCCGGCCCGGAACGCACCGACTTCAGTCGGCGAGGCTTCTTGCCGAACCTCGACCACCAGGTGTTATCCGAGCAGATCCGCCACGCCGTCCGTGCCGCCATGACCTGACCCGCGGCCTCGGCTTCGTCGGCGAGAAACCGGTACCCGAACTCAGGGTCGTCCCGGTGGGCATCGAACAACGCGTTCGCCCGATATGCCCAGGTCAGATCTGCCTCGGTGACCGCATCACGCAGCCACCGATAGTACGGTTGGCGGGAGAGCTTCAAGACCCGGCACGAGACCGCGACGGGGATTCCGTCGACGGCGAGCTCCTTCACGAGCGGGTACATCATTTTCCCGGCAGATTCGCCTGCGACAGATACGCCGCAGCTCGCCGCAGCACCTCATTCTCCTGCTCCAGCAGCCGAACTCGTTTCTTCAACTCCCGGTTCTCGGCCATACTCATGCTGCTCAGCCCGGGTTTCGTACCGTCATCGACATCGGCTCGTCGCATCCACTTCGACAGTGTCATCGGGTGCACCCCGAAATCCGCGGCAACCTGATCGATCGTCACACCCGGTTCCCGGCCGCGGGCCACCCGGACTACATCCTCGCGAAACTCCTGTGGGTAAGGCTTCGGCATAGCTGCATCCTTCCAGGCCACCCCGAAGGTAAGCCAGATCAGATGTCACCTATCCGTGCAGCAGACCCATTCGGATAAAGTTATGGGTCAGTTGGCGGTAGCGTGACTTTCTCCGTTCCCACACGCACGTCTGCGCAGCGGAAACCAGTTATACCCGTCAGCGGGACCCGGTATACGATGTACTCGCCGCTCCGGCGACACTGAATCGCCCTCCCATAGGAGGGCGATGGTTTGACAAAGCCACTTGGCCTACCTCTGATGCCGCGGCCATCGAAGTGAGTGTTCAGGCTGGACCCCAGCAAACCACTTTCCTGCGAATGTTAGGTGAAGAGAGAGAACGCTGCGTTCGATTCGGTCTTCCGCCACACGATGTCGACACGAGCGCACCAGTGTGCTCCGCCTTCCCACACAACGACAGCTGTCGCGGGATGTCATGCGGCGAAAAATCGTGACTGGCGGAGGGACTAATGCCCATTTACCATTGTCGACATCTCGTTACCGTGCTACGACGCCACACGACCCAGTATCGCAGTCTACGAAGGTTACGAAGCCTACTCTGCGGGCTCGTTCTACCGAAGGCCAAGGTAGCGGAGCACCGAGAGTGAAATCTGGTCTGCTACGGCTTGGTTGCAGCGTTCCATAGAACCCGGGAGCACCAGATGACTGACGGTGAGGCGGATCCAAACATCGACCGCAGGGACAACGTCGGCAGCACGATCACCTCTGAGATGGGTCTGAATCCACGTCACCAATTCTTCGGTGGCGGACTTCAGCATGTTCGTCGATGTAGCGAGTAACGGCAACACCCCAGTGCCCATACGGGTGAGGTCATCCGAACGGCCAAGCTGGACGCCCAACAGGGGACTTTCAACGGCTTCGTCCAACGTGTAACGAACGGCTGCCGTGATGGCCGTCGGTACGTCGGCTGCGTTTGCGTCGAGGACCTTCCGGATTCCATCCAGAAAGCGGTGAGTCTCGCGCACGACTAGTGCGTCGCCGAGGGCAGCTTTACTCGCGAACTCGCGATACAACGTAGGCCGGGATACGCCAATCACAGCGGCGATTTCACTGAATCGCACTTTCTCCCAGCCCTTCTCGATGGCCAACTCCTGAGCTGCTCGCAAGGCTTCAGCGCGCAGCTGCAGACGAAAGGAAACCCGGACGGGCTCGACAACCATGACTAGAGTGTAACGGCTGATCAAGGAACCGGTTCAATGCCAGAACATCGCCGATCATTGAATCCCGGGTCATGTCGTTGCCGCCGACGATTAGCAATACCAAGTTGCCCAAAAACTCTCCCGGCCCAGCTAATCAGTGCCTTAGGTCTCAGCGTTGCCCTACACGTGGAGGTCCAGATCGAATCCGGCTTCTTCTCCGGCAGCGGTCATGTCCGCTTTGTCGTGCTAGTACCGCGGAAACGAACAACTGACAGACGCCGCGCACCGGACCTGCCGTGCGTGCGCCGATCCGCAGTGGCCTGAGATGGTCGGGCGCCCCGCAGGTCGCCGTCGATGCCGGGCACTGCGTTGTTGATTGCGATCCGCATCAACGGCAGCCTTCCTCGAAGAGGCGTCTCGCCATTCTCTCGTCGTACGATACAAAGGTCTCACCAGCCATAACCAACTCCTGATGCTGCGTTTATGTGATCGTTCAAATTGTGGTCGAAGTTGACTGCGTCGGGAGGAATCGTCAAATTCTGTGGATTAAGGTGTGTCAGGCGACCTCGGATACCGGCGTGTCCGGTGACGGTTCCGGGGTGATCTCGACGGGTCGTTCGAGGAGCTTGCCCTTGTGGAACAGCGCACCGGCCCGCACCAACGCCACCAGGTGCGGGGCGTTCACGGCCCGCCAGCGGGCCTGGGCGGCCTCGATCAGCTTGTAGGCCATCGCCATCCCCGCCGCCCGCGACCCCGGGCCCTTTGTCACCTTGGTTCTCAAACGCACTGTCGCAAAAGTCGATTCGATCGGATTTGTCGTGCGCAGATGCACCCAGTGCTCAGCCGGATACCGGAAGAACTCGAGCAGCACGTCGGCGTCGTCGGTGATCTTCGCGACCGCCTTCGGGTACTTCGCGCCGTAATCGATCTCGAATGCCTTGATCGCCACCTGCGCCTTGTCGATGTCCTCGGCGAGGTAGATCTCCTTCATCGCCGCCAACGCACCAGGATGAGCCGACTTCGGCAGCGCAGAAAGAACATTCGCCTGCTTGTGAAACCAGCAGCGCTGTTCCCGCGTTTCCGGGAACACCTCGCGCAGGGCCCGCCAGAACCCCAAGGCACCGTCACCGACCGCCAGCACCGGGGCCCGCATCCCACGCCGGCGGCAATCCCGCAGCAGGTCCGCCCAGGACTCGGTCGATTCCCGGTACCCGTCGGAGAGGGCGACGAGCTCCTTACGGCCGTCGGCGCGGACACCGATCATCACCAACAGGCAAAGTTTCTCCTGCTCGAGACGCACTTTCAGGTGAATACCATCGACCCAGAGATAGACGTAATCCGCCTCCGAGAGATCCCGGGCGGCGAAGGCTCTCGCCTCGTCCTGCCACTGCGTCGTGAGGCGGGTGATCGAACTGGCCGACAGGCCGGCACCGGTGCCGAGGAACTGTTCGAGGGCGGGACCGAAGTCGCTGGTCGAGAGCCCGTGCAGGTACAGCAGCGGCAGCACCTCGGACACCTGCGCGGATTTGCGGGCCCATGCCGGCAGGATCGTCGAGGAGAACCGCCTACGTTCACCGGTGTCGGGGTCGACGCGCTTGTCATTGACCCGCGGCGCCTTCACCGCCACCGCGCCGGCGGCGGTGACCACCTCGCGCTCGGCGTGGTAGCCATTGCGGACCACCAGCCGGTGACCGTTGTCGTCGATCTCACCGGCATGCCGGGCGATGTAGTCGGCGACCTCGGCCTGCAGGGCTGCGGCGAGCATCTGCCGGGCGCCGTCGCGGACGATCTCGTCGAGCAACGAGCGGCCCGCGCCGACTGCCTGGCCGGTCTCGTTGGAGTCGTCGTCGTAGTCCACTATCGTGAGCACGGGCGTACCTTCCCGCCAGCGTTGGCGCGCTGGACTTGATCAGAATCCTGTTCGTGTACAGATCATCATCCGGGAAGGTGCGTCCTCCCGGGATCCACAGGTTTCGATCATTCCTCCACGCCGGTTTCCGTAGCGATATCGGCGACTGCGTCACTGGCATGTCCCCAGTGAACGGGGCCATGCCAGTACAGCTCGACTGCGTCGCGCTGTACTGCGATACCGACGGCGCGACCGTAGCCGGGATCGCCGCCGATCTCGGCATATCCCATGGTTCCCTGACCACATGGCTGAGAAACGCGGGTATCCCGATCCGCAGACCCGCCGCCACCGCTGTCTTCGATTCGAATTGACTTTCAGAGGCTCGTCAGTGGATCCAGGCTTAGATGACCTCGTGGCTGATCCGCATTGACTCGTCATCGGGAAGTCGATGGGCAGCCGGTGCGAAATCTGCTCCGGGCTACACGCTTTCACTCATCGGAGGTCCTGACGATGCGGCTTGTTCAAACCCTTCCATTGCCGTTCGAACGGTCCGGCGACAGCAGCGCCGCCCGGCAGGGTGATCTTGCCCGAAAGGCGGTCCTCGACGTACTCGCGCAACCGCTCATTCTCAGCCAGCTTGGCGGACTTTGGGCGACGGGCAAACAACTCGGCTTTCCAGTGCGCAACGCTGGCACGGTAGTCGAGCGTGCCGCCCCGGGTCGCAGCGTTGCGCCGCAACTCCCGCGAGATCGTCGACGGGCTCCTCCCGATGACACTCGCGATCGCGCGCGCCCCGTGGCCGGTGGCGCGCAGGATCGCGATGCCCTCACGCTCTTCCAGAGAGAGGTACCTGCCGGCGCGGGCCATGGATACGGTCTCAGCCCGCCAGCGTGCCGGAACAACCGCTGGCCCACAGGTTGTCCCACGCCGACAGCGTCAGCAGCCTCGCAAGGAAGCTTGCCTGTGGCGATCTGGTCCCAAGAAATCTCGGTCCTTCGACCGAGGATGGCCCGGCGCTCTTCGGTGACCTCATCGGAGCCCTGCCCGTCACCTCCCGCGCCCAATCCGATGGTCTGCCCACAACACCCTCCTGGCCTCAGGTGTTGCTTCCACCGGTTGAGCCCAATCAGTGCACATCAATTTCCTTCGCGGAAACGGCTGCACTGGAAGGGATTGCGGCTTCAATTGGAAGCGTCGGCGACGCCCACGACAACGCCCTTGCGGAGTCGACAATCGGACTGTTCAAGACAGAAGAAGTTTCCAAGAGCAGTCCGTTTCTGCAAGGGGCGATCAAGACGATCGACGACATCGAATTCGCGACGATAGAATGGGTGGATTGGTTCAATACCCGCCGTCTGCACAGCACCTTGAACTACGTCACTCCCGACGAGTTCGAAGCCGTCTATTACTCTCAACTATCGATTCTCCAGCCGGAGATGTCGCCAGCATAGGAGCGGCAAGAAACCCGGCACGGTTCAGTCTCCGGACTTGCCGGGATGCTTCTATATCTGTCAAGACTCCAAGATTGGGTGTGCAGTGGCAAGTGTCCGGTACAGCTGCCGGGTGACGTAACGCTTGAGGGATCGCATGATCTCCTTGGTCGTGCGGCCTTCTCCTCGTCGACGTTCGACATAGGTGCGAGTTTGGGGATCAACCCGCATCCTCACGATCACAACCGTGGTCAGTGCTCTGTTCAATCGGCGGTCACCGCCCCGATTAAGCCTGTAGCGCACCGTGTTACCTGATGAAGCCGGGACCGGGCAGGTCCCGGCGAGCGAGGCGAATGCGGCCTCGGAGCGCACCCGACCTGCATGTGACCACGCGATCAGGACAGTCGCTGCAACCACTGCCCCGACCCCGACCGCGGCAGTCAGTTCCGGCGCATTGGTCTTCACCAATGCGTCGAGAGACTTTCGATTGTCAACCAACTCCGCATCGAGCGCACGAATCCTCTTGGCTAGTCGCACGGCCTCTGCTCGGCACGTCGCAGTGGTGGCGTCCTCGGACCGAGCCCGCCAGGTTGCGATCTCCTTTAACTGACTGTATGTCAACGATTTTCGTGCATCCACACCAAGTTCGACGGTGCGAACCAAAGCCGTCAACGCATTGATGGTGCGCGTCCGTTCACACGTCATCTGTTCTCGGGCGACCACGAGAACGCGCATCGCCACTCGCGATCCGTCCGCTCGTGGTCGACGCAGTCGATCGATGTCGACAGACAGAACTGATCGGGCGATACGAGCGGCGTCGAGATCGTCGGTCTTACCGACTCCTCTGCGATCCGCCGACCCCATCACGGAGGGTTCGGCTACCGGGAATCCCGCCGCGAGAACGCGGTCGGAGAGTCCGGCGCCGTAGGAGCCGATGCCTTCGATGACAACGAGGGCGGCTTGTTGACCTACTCTGTGTGCAATCCACGTGCGGGCCCGATCAAGACCCGCCGGGCTTGCTGGAAAACTTGCTTTGTCCTGCACCGCACCAGTTGCGGCGGCCACGACGCACAGCGCGTGGGCGGCGGCGTGAGTATCGACCCCGATGACGATTTCGTAGTTATCTGCGACGATAGGCATAGCGACGGATGTCCTTTCCGATGGGCGACGTCGTTGTCGGCGTCGGCCCGGAAAGAGCACTTCGAGGCAGGCCTGTAACGGGCCACGACCTCGCGGCAACGAGGTCGGGCAGGCTTCTAATCAAGCCACCGAAGCAAGACCGGACCGGCGTCGCCACCACAACAGAGTGGACAAACCCCGGCCAGTGCACCACGAAGGAGCAAAGCGATTCATGAGTCACACGGCGTTGTAGCGACGACACCTATCCTGTCAGCCGGCCCCGGGCCGGCCACTACAAACACTTACAGATGCGTTTCAGATCTTCAATTGGGTGCAAGCGAGGTTCGTTGTCGTCGAGTTGAAGGTCACCAGGTTTGAGCCGGAGTATGTCGGGAAGCTCGGGTTCTATGTTTCGTGGATCGACGACAACCTACGCAACAAGGACATCCACGCACCGACTGTGGGAATCTTGCTCTGCGCCGGCCGCAACGACAACGTCGTCCGGTATTCACTTGCCGGGACAACTGCACCCCTCGCCGTAGCCGACTACACCTATGAGACTCTCCCCTCCCAGGTTCGCGATCTCGTCCCTACCGACGACGAGATCGCGGCAGCTGTGGAAGCCACCGTCTCCGAACTCGACTCCCAACTGCCCGTCAAACCTGACAACTCCGGCTGAGAGGCGCCATTCGATTCCGAATCTGGCCGACATATCCTCTGGTGCCGAGATCGCTACCGGTGTTTCGCACGAGGGTCTGCGAACGAGATGCCTGGTCCTGCCCGGCGCGAGGGGGCAGGGCAGTTCTATGTCCAGTCGATGTGGACGGATTCGATGGAATCGAAGTGAAATCCGAAAGTGTCGCCGTACTGGTCGAATCCCTTGTTTTCAGGGTAATCCATCGTGGCGTGACGTTCGAGGATGGCAACCACCCGGGCATGATCGTCGCCTGCCAAAGCCATGGCGAGTTCCCATGTTTCGTCGAGACTGAAGGGACTGTCGGAGTTCGCGAAGTCGAGGGTACGCACTCGATAGTCGTAACCTTCTTCGGAACCGTTGCGGACGGACACTCCCCCGCGGACTCGGATGGTGGCCTTTTTGGGTTGCCCGTCGGGTCGTAGTACGCCGGCGCGGTCCATGATGTCGCGAGCTTTGACGTTCTTGAGTTTCTTTTTCGCGTCAGCGCGCAGTTCGTTCGTTTCGCCGGAACGGTAGCGAGAGACCGCTGATCGTGAACGGCCGATCTTCTTTGCGACAGCGTCGATTCCACCGAGGCGTTCGATGGCGGCTCGCCGCCTGGCGCGTTCGGTGACGTCGGGGTGCGGGATTCGTCCTTGCTGCGCCCAACGGCGCAGTGTTCGGTCAGAGGGTGGCTTTCTCCCGGCGTCGACAGCTGCTTGCCGTAGGCCTTCTTTGCCGATTTCCGTACGGAGCTGGCGTACGGAGACTTTGCTGGTGAGTCCGGCTAATCCCCCACTTTTGACCGATTTCGATTTTTCGATACCGCTTGTTGCTGCTGTCGAGACGGATACGTTGAGTCCGTCCAAGCCGACGGTCTTCTGTGCGGGTTTGGTTGATCGTGGTTTCGGAAGATGTAGGGCCACTATATGTTTCCTTCATCTTCGTCGGTGAACGCAGCTTTGAGTGCGAGGTTGATCTCGTGGGTGTCGCGGGCGTCGGTCAGCATGACGGTTATGTTTTCGGTGAGCGGGGCGCTCTTTTCCAGAGTCATTTTCCCGAGTGCGTCACTCTCGTCTGCGATGTCGATGCCCGGGGGCAGGGGGTAGACCCAGGAGTCGGTGACGGTGCGCAGTGGCCAACGCCCGGTTTCGCGTGCGATGCGCATCGCGACGCGGCGGCCTCGCCAGCGGCAGTGTGCGATGATCGCTGCTCGCCAGAGCGGTTGGTGGTGGTGTTGCATTTGTTTGGCGGTCCACATGTCGGGGTTGACCATTCGGCCGATGTAACCCTTGTAGCAGGCGCCGATGAACCGTTTCATTGCTGTGTCGCCGGTGTCGACGGCAACTTTGCGGGCTTCTCGCAAGATTTTCGCCCACTTGTCGAGGGCTCGACCCTGTTCGGGGTAGACCCATGCTTCTGCGATGTCGAGGTCGTCGAGTTCTGCGCCGATTCCGCCATCGGCGATGGACGTTTGAAGTGCATCGAGGCTGACGGTGGTGATCCAGGTCTGCACAGGTTGGTCGGCGAGCATGTGTGGGTGAGGCAACGGTAGAGCGGGTGGGAGCGCCAGCATGTCACCCGGTGGGAGGGTTACACGCCAGAGTCCGAACGGGGTTTTCGATTGCCGCGCGGCGTCGAGCGCGTTCTCGCCGCGAAGATGTCGAGGTTTTCCGTAGCCGAATTCGAGCATGCCAGCGGAAGCGAGGTACGCCGCTCGTTGGTCTATCGATACCAGTTGTGTTGCATCGGAAAGTTCTTCGAGGTGCGGGATGCGGGTCCATCCGAGGGCAGGTTCGAGATCTCCGCGGGGTTCGCCGTCCAGCGGTGGGACCGGTCCACCGACGGTGACGACGATTCCTTTACCGCTGCGGGTGCGGTCGCGTTTGATCTTGTCGACGATGGCGGCGCCGGTGCGTGCTGGAGTGGGACCGGGTAGCACGCCGAGGTGTTGTGCGCACCAGGCGAGCCGGCGTCCCAGTTCGCGGGCAGCGGGGAGGTCGTCGTCGGGGAGGTAGGTTCCGGCGGTGGGAGATCCGAGGATCCCCATGTCCCCCACGCGATTGCCCCATCCGAAGTCTTTGTTCCAGTAGGTCCACACGTAGGGTTCGATGAAGATGTCGACCATGGATGTGAAGTTCCCGGTGGTGCGGGAGAGGTGAACGACGTGGCCGGGTTCTCCGCGGAGTTCCCATCCTGCGGTCAGCATCGGGGTCAGCGTGGCGTGGAGGATCGCGGTGAGTTCTTCGGCAGCGCGGGTGCGCAGGATTTCCATGTCGTCGACGTCGTCTTCGCTGCCTGGGTCGATGATCCATCCAAGCATGTCGCAGGCTTCGATTCCGACTATCCAGATCTGCGCCGGTGCGCCCAGCGGGGTGAGGGTTGCCCATCTGATGAGTTTGTCGAGTTTTTCGATGGAATCTACTGGGCCGGTGAGTGTATGGCCAGAGGGTGTGTAGGTTCCAACCGCTGTGACAATGACGGCGTGGCCGTCTGCTGACTCGCCGGCGGGAGGAAGAGCGGCCGGTTCGGTTGCGTCGAGCTCGGACGCGTGGGTGGGTTCCGTTTCCGGCTCCACGTCAGCGGCGGCCTTGACTTGGGGCACAATTGGTTCGGTGTCCGAGACCGACGACACGGGCGACATCGAGTCCTCACCGTGACGATCGGCATCGGTGCTTTCACCGGTTTCTGGTTCGACGTCTGCCTCCGGGGCGGCGTGATCTGCTACATTCGGCGATGTGGCGTCCAGGCCGGCATCGGAATCCAGGGCCGCGTCGTCGAGCGCGAAGAGAGCTGGTTCAAAATCGAGCTCAGAACCATCCCCCTGAACTTCGGGCACCGGAGGAGGATCGAGGTCGAACATGGGTATCTGCTCCCACTTTTTCGCCGCCATCACTGCCCCGTCGTCACTGCTGGTGTCTTCATGATTCGAGGTCGAACGCTGATCGCAATGCCCTTGTCAACAACACTTCCTGCGCCGGCAGCAGAAACCCCCGGTTCACACCGAGAGCCGACACCTGGATCGTCGTCAACCCATCACAATCGACAACAGATCCGTCCTCGACGCCGTTGCCTTCACCCAAACTCAGCTCCGTCGACAACCCCCGCCCCTCCGCACGAATCGGCGCAACAGTAACCGTCCCCAGATGAGGCCGAACCAACTCTCTCGTCAGAACCAACACCGAAGAAACGCCCGCGCCGAGCTGCGCATCGTGGATCGGGCGCACTCAGCTCTTCTTCCCGTGCGCGGCAGCGATATTCACATCGCCGCCTGCGCCGTCAGACAAGATCTCCACGTCACGGACCGCCAACTGCCGACGCTGCTCACGCTCCAATGCTCGAAGCACGACTTGGGCACGGCTTTTCGCGCGCCCGCCGCTGACCTCACCGTCGAGAAACGCCACAATGCCCTCGGGCAGCCGTACCGCGATCTGCGTACTCATAACCATCATGATACCGAATTGGGATGCAAACCGGTACCGGCCCCAAATCCATTCATCTCCTTGCAACCACCGCCCCTGACACTCCCGGTGCCGGGGACTCACGCCACATCCCACAGAAATACACTCGCGCTGCGCGCTCCCCTCTTCCACTCACCAATGGATCGAGGTGAGGCCGGGCGCTGCGCGCTCCCCTCTTCCACTCACCAATGGATCGAGGTGAGGCCGGGCGCTGCGCGCTCCCCTCTTCCACTCACCAATGGATCGAGGTGAGGCCGGGCGCTGCGCGCTCCCCTCTTCCACTCACCAATGGATCGAGGTGAGGCCGGGCGCTGCGCGCTCCCCCGGCCTCACCTCTCCCCCGGGCTAGTCAGCCAACGCGTAGTCGAAATCCAGATACGAGAGATGGCCGCTGATGTGCTCACGAATATCGTCCGAATCAATTCGCTCCTCAGCATCGCGCTGCGAAACACCACGCACCGCCACTGTCATCGTTGCAGTCACGGTCACCTCTACCTCCTGGTCACGCTCACGCCCTCGCAACCCGTTCTCTTCCATGAACCGATCGAATTGCTCGCACAAACTGTTGTCATCGGCCCATTCGATCGCCAGATCATTCAAGTTCTCGATCCACTCCTGATGCTTACGCACGGACTCACCCTGCGCACGCTCCAGAACTGCGCACTTCTCACGCTCGGCTTCCAACTGCACCACAACACGCTGAGCTTCATGCACAGGGGACACGTACTGCCCGAACCACACAGGCGCACACCCAGGCGCTACAGCTGCAGCACGGACCTCTGAAGGCCGCACGGAACCTGCCCACGCCGACAGCAACTTCCGGCCTGGCACAGCCAACTGCGGAGAAACCAACACCACCCTGCCCGACTCCGGCGTGGAAACATCCGCGTCAATAGAAAACCACCCTGCAGCCACCACATCGCCGCTCTCATCAACTACCTCGGACCACGCACCCTCGGAGGGAAACCCGGACACCAACGCGGCGGGCATCACCTCAAGCACCTCCACTCCATCGCGCACAGGAGCCGTCACAGCAGAATCCGCACGCACGTCGAGAACAGTCATCAGAAAACCACCCTTTCCAGGTGATCGAATCGGCGGGCTGGTCAGGCGCCACCACTAACAGGACTCCACAAATCTACCATCAACATCTCCAGCGGGCAAAGATCCGACGATTGAATTCCGTTGTTGTGCAACATATGTCGTACACACTTCGAATGCACTTGCAACTCCAGATGCCCCTGCCCCTCGCTGTGCCGGGGGCAGGGAGATCTGGAGCGTCCCCACATCTCAAACTGGCGGTTTTACCGAACACGATCAGTCTGGCTTGACCGAAGTAATCCACCTCCAGTCCGCAGCATCGTAGATAGACTTGAAACAGCCGATCCGAACATTAGGAGCAGGTCATGAAGCCGTTCGCGGAGAAACTGACAGAGCCAATATTTCTGCACCAATGGCCACAGATTGAATGCCCCTATTGCAACGTCGGCGCACTCCCACTCGAGGAGGACAGGGTCGTGCTGAACCGGGATCCCTACTTCAACACCACCGAGTTCGATGTCAACGATGGCGAACCCGAATCGATAGTCGGAACCTTTGCCGCGCAAACAATCTGCACTGCGATCAACTGCAAAGGCACTACTCTCGTATACGGCGACTTCACCGTTCATGAAGTCAGCTCATTCAGCAACGATCGACAGTTCGAAACGAAATATTCTGTACGCGGGTTTTATCCGCCGATTGACGTTGCTGAGACCGCCGGTGCAGTGCCTGACGCAATCAAGGCAGAACTCTCTCGAGTAGGTTCCTTGGTTTGGAATGATCCGCGAGCCGCAGCGACTGCCCTGCGCGCAAGCATCGAGATTCTCCTCGACGAGCAAGGTATCCCGCGGCTATCCACCAACAAGAACCATGCACCCCTGTATCTGAGCACTCGAATAGACAACTTCCACGAAGCGCACCCAGAGGTCGACGTCAAAGACTTGCTGGACGCCGTCCGCATCGTTGGAAACTCGAACACTCACGATTCATCCCTAACTACCGCCGGCGATCTCCTCCGAACCATGGAGATTGTCGAAACCGCGCTCGACCATCTCTACCCCGCACCGACACCGTCCAAATATGCCAACTCAAACATCGAAGCGAAACGGATCATCGCAGAAGAGCAGCAGCGAAAAGGTCGTGAGTAGAGCATCACTCCGTCGACCCATGAGGAATGATCGAAACCTGTGGATCCCGGGAGGACGCACCTTCCCGGATGATGATCTGTACACGAACAGGATTCTGATCAAGTCCAGCGCGCCAACGCTGGCGGGAAGGTACGCCCGTGCTCACGATAGTGGACTACGACGACGACTCCAACGAGACCGGCCAGGCAGTCGGCGCGGGCCGCTCGTTGCTCGACGAGATCGTCCGCGACGGCGCCCGGCAGATGCTCGCCGCAGCCCTGCAGGCCGAGGTCGCCGACTACATCGCCCGGCATGCCGGTGAGATCGACGACAACGGTCACCGGCTGGTGGTCCGCAATGGCTACCACGCCGAGCACGAGGTGGTCACCGCCGCCGGCGCGGTGGCGGTGAAGGCGCCGCGGGTCAATGACAAGCGCGTCGACCCCGACACCGGTGAACGTAGGCGGTTCTCCTCGACGATCCTGCCGGCATGGGCCCGCAAATCCGCGCAGGTGTCCGAGGTGCTGCCGCTGCTGTACCTGCACGGGCTCTCGACCAGCGACTTCGGTCCCGCCCTCGAACAGTTCCTCGGCACCGGTGCCGGCCTGTCGGCCAGTTCGATCACCCGCCTCACGACGCAGTGGCAGGACGAGGCGAGAGCCTTCGCCGCCCGGGATCTCTCGGAGGCGGATTACGTCTATCTCTGGGTCGATGGTATTCACCTGAAAGTGCGTCTCGAGCAGGAGAAACTTTGCCTGTTGGTGATGATCGGTGTCCGCGCCGACGGCCGTAAGGAGCTCGTCGCCCTCTCCGACGGGTACCGGGAATCGACCGAGTCCTGGGCGGACCTGCTGCGGGATTGCCGCCGGCGTGGGATGCGGGCCCCGGTGCTGGCGGTCGGTGACGGTGCCTTGGGGTTCTGGCGGGCCCTGCGCGAGGTGTTCCCGGAAACGCGGGAACAGCGCTGCTGGTTTCACAAGCAGGCGAATGTTCTTTCTGCGCTGCCGAAGTCGGCTCATCCTGGTGCGTTGGCGGCGATGAAGGAGATCTACCTCGCCGAGGACATCGACAAGGCGCAGGTGGCGATCAAGGCATTCGAGATCGATTACGGCGCGAAGTACCCGAAGGCGGTCGCGAAGATCACCGACGACGCCGACGTGCTGCTCGAGTTCTTCCGGTATCCGGCTGAGCACTGGGTGCATCTGCGCACGACAAATCCGATCGAATCGACTTTTGCGACAGTGCGTTTGAGAACCAAGGTGACAAAGGGCCCGGGGTCGCGGGCGGCGGGGATGGCGATGGCCTACAAGCTGATCGAGGCCGCCCAGGCCCGCTGGCGGGCCGTGAACGCCCCGCACCTGGTGGCGTTGGTGCGGGCCGGTGCGCTGTTCCACAAGGGCAAGCTCCTCGAACGACCCGTCGAGATCACCCCGGAACCGTCACCGGACACGCCGGTATCCGAGGTCGCCTGACACACCTTAATCCACAGAATTTGACGATTCCTCTCCGCAATCCGGGCCGCTTGAAATCGGAATCATCCTTCGCTCACCTCTGCGGAGTAGCACCGATTCCCGCTTCATCAGGAAAGACCACTCGTCACCGACTGCATCGTGGCGGCGACCGACGCGCCAACCAAGCACTTCACACCGGCGCCATCGTCCGCCTCCGATACAGCGACAACGCCCGCTCCTACGTGCAACGTCGCACGTCAGAGGGAAAATCGATGCCCGAAATTATCCGCTGCCAGAAGCGCTACCTCGCCCGAGAAGTCTCCACCGCACTCCGACGTGACTGCCGCGCACTGACCCCTTGACGTCTATAGGAGCGTCCTTTGCGACCTCCCGCAGGGCGTCCTTCTCCAGTTCGGCGTCGGCGAGGAGTCGTTTGAGTTTGCCCTGCTGCCCCCGCAATTCCTTGAGTTCTTGCGCTGCGTCGGTATCCATGCCGCCGTACTGTTTACGCCAGTACGGCGCTGCCGACACCCCTCGGGTTCGCCGGCGATCTCTTCCTGGGTTTCCCCGCCGCGGTGAGCTCGTCTGCTCGGCGCAACTTGCGCGCGATGTCCTCTGCGGAGTTCCTCTTCCGTCCAGCCATGTTCCTCATCGTCCTATCCGCCCACGTCACGGGCAACAAGACTTAAAACACGATGGCCCCGTTCACTGCGGACATGCCATGACCTCTCATGAAAGATTGAGGATAGTTGACCGCATTTTAGCTTGCTCTCCGATGGCCGAAAGAATGATCGACCCTTTCGCGCGGCGACTGAGGAATCGTCAAATTCTGTGGATTAAGGTGTGTCAGGCGACCTCGGATACCGGCGTGTCCGGTGACGGTTCCGGGGTGATCTCGACGGGTCGTTCGAGGAGCTTGCCCTTGTGGAACAGCGCACCGGCCCGCACCAACGCCACCAGGTGCGGGGCGTTCACGGCCCGCCAGCGGGCCTGGGCGGCCTCGATCAGCTTGTAGGCCATCGCCATCCCCGCCGCCCGCGACCCCGGGCCCTTTGTCACCTTGGTTCTCAAACGCACTGTCGCAAAAGTCGATTCGATCGGATTTGTCGTGCGCAGATGCACCCAGTGCTCAGCCGGATACCGGAAGAACTCGAGCAGCACGTCGGCGTCGTCGGTGATCTTCGCGACCGCCTTCGGGTACTTCGCGCCGTAATCGATCTCGAATGCCTTGATCGCCACCTGCGCCTTGTCGATGTCCTCGGCGAGGTAGATCTCCTTCATCGCCGCCAACGCACCAGGATGAGCCGACTTCGGCAGCGCAGAAAGAACATTCGCCTGCTTGTGAAACCAGCAGCGCTGTTCCCGCGTTTCCGGGAACACCTCGCGCAGGGCCCGCCAGAACCCCAAGGCACCGTCACCGACCGCCAGCACCGGGGCCCGCATCCCACGCCGGCGGCAATCCCGCAGCAGGTCCGCCCAGGACTCGGTCGATTCCCGGTACCCGTCGGAGAGGGCGACGAGCTCCTTACGGCCGTCGGCGCGGACACCGATCATCACCAACAGGCAAAGTTTCTCCTGCTCGAGACGCACTTTCAGGTGAATACCATCGACCCAGAGATAGACGTAATCCGCCTCCGAGAGATCCCGGGCGGCGAAGGCTCTCGCCTCGTCCTGCCACTGCGTCGTGAGGCGGGTGATCGAACTGGCCGACAGGCCGGCACCGGTGCCGAGGAACTGTTCGAGGGCGGGACCGAAGTCGCTGGTCGAGAGCCCGTGCAGGTACAGCAGCGGCAGCACCTCGGACACCTGCGCGGATTTGCGGGCCCATGCCGGCAGGATCGTCGAGGAGAACCGCCTACGTTCACCGGTGTCGGGGTCGACGCGCTTGTCATTGACCCGCGGCGCCTTCACCGCCACCGCGCCGGCGGCGGTGACCACCTCGTGCTCGGCGTGGTAGCCATTGCGGACCACCAGCCGGTGACCGTTGTCGTCGATCTCACCGGCATGCCGGGCGATGTAGTCGGCGACCTCGGCCTGCAGGGCTGCGGCGAGCATCTGCCGGGCGCCGTCGCGGACGATCTCGTCGAGCAACGAGCGGCCCGCGCCGACTGCCTGGCCGGTCTCGTTGGAGTCGTCGTCGTAGTCCACTATCGTGAGCACGGGCGTACCTTCCCGCCAGCGTTGGCGCGCTGGACTTGATCAGAATCCTGTTCGTGTACAGATCATCATCCGGGAAGGTGCGTCCTCCCGGGATCCACAGCTTTCGATCATTCCTCTGTCGAAAGACGACTTTCGTTGGATCCATGTGGGGTCGGGCTCGCCGAGCTCGTTTGCTCTCCGTTGTGCAGAGAGTAGTGCAAAATTATCTGCCGCCGTGTAGTCGAAATTGTGCCTACCGGTAGGGCCGCCAACTGGGACGACTAAGGCTTGATGTTGTCGTCGAAATTTTGCAGCATCCGGTTGTTTTAACAAGTAGGTGACCGCGGCTAGAACGCTCGGGTTGGGAGTTAGTGGGCTCTTCATGCGTAAGCTCCTCTCAAGGCTGAACCGTTCGTAAATCAGGCACAAGGAGATAGTTGAGGATGGTGGCAATCTAGATTTCTCTATATTCCAGTGTTTTTATGCTTTAAGGGTTGGTGAAATCGTTCATGGAGTGAATTGGGCCTTTGGGTTTGATGCAAGGAACCGTTCAGAGTTTCGCAATCTTGCAGCCATTGTTTCCAGTAAGTCCTGGGAATTGTGCGACAATCCATTTGCATTCACTAGTAGCTCTCGAACGGCCGGGTCATATAATTTGGCGACAATTTTCTCGTCGTCGACCGAACCTTTATGCTCGACCTCATTGAGGAGTCGGCCTGATGGAGATTTTATAGAGTCGATTTCTGGCGCGAAGCTGGGATTGTCGATCGTATTGTGCAGGTGACAATTTGAAAGACTGCCTTCAATAATATGAATGTACGAAAGGATCATCTTAAATCCGTTCACGCGCACTGAATTCGAAGTTTTTGAATTTGCCAGGTATTGAAAAGTATCGTCAAGTGCAACCAGGAATTGACTTTTTATAGCCGTTTCAGGGGGATATTCCATCTAAACGCCTTCCTTGCGTTGGAATCTGATATTGGACCCAAATCCCGTGTCTGGTCTTAAGGCACCAAGGCTTCTGAACTTTCTGAATTGGAAGCCGACCAATAAATTGGTGAATACATACCGCCGTGTCAGCATTCTTACATGTTTCGCCGCCATGGTGTCGCGAGTTGATTGTTCCGCACTGGAAAAAATGCCAGTTCAACAGGTATGAAGCGGCCATCCGGGCAGGATCCGGACCGGATGGTCATGTGACTACACGAGTTTCGAAGCGCCATATTTTGTCACGAAATACCCATGGGTGCGGCTCGGAGCAAGTAAAGAGATCATTGTTCATGCCGATCCATTCGCCTAGGTGCAGGGGGAGGAACGGACGTTAGTTGCGCGATGCCGCACCGCGTAAGTCACGGCGAATTTTCTTAGTGAGAGCGGAAAGAATCACGACTCCGGAAAGTGGAATCCAGCAGTATCCCGTCTGCGTCCGAGTTGGTCCGTCACATCCGAATGCAGATTAGTAGCAGAAAAAGACGATTGGCGAACCGCTTAGGCCGGCGTGCGCGACGGTCTCCCCGCAACCCTCGTAGTAATCCGGCTCTTCGGGAACCAGAATGCGTGAGGTCGATCCGGCGATGAGCTGTTTAGATACAAGATGTGGAGGCAGCTTGAAACCATCGGTCAGATGTGGTTTCAGTTAGAGCTGCGCGAGATACGCCCGATCGTCGATTTCGAGAGGTCGGTCTTCTCGGCCATCGACGTCCGAAACCAGTGCGTAGCATGCGGCGGCGATTGTTCGAGAGCAGTTGAAACCGTTCACCGTCGGCGGTACGAACTCAGGTTCGGAATGCTCTTCGGGCATCATCCTCGTATCGTAAGGGACTGCACCCACTTCAGTTGACACGTGGGGTTGATAGCTTCAAGCCGCGTAAAAAGCCTGGTTGATTGTCTCAAACTCGATCGGGGTGAGCTTCCCGAGGCGCCGTTGCCGACGTTTGCGATGGTACGTTTTCTCGATCCAGGTCACGATCGCGAGCCGCAACTGTTCTTGAGTCGACCACCGTTGACGGTCGAGGACGTTCTTCTGCAACATTGAGAAGAAGGATTCCATGGCGGCATTGCCACCGCATGCCCCGACCCTACCCATGGAACCTTGTAAACCGTTGTCGGACAACACATGAACGAATTTCCTCGACCGAAATTAGCTACCCCGATCGGAATGTACGATCGTTCCGGCCCGCCCCGTACTCGTCGGGGCTGAGGTAGCCGAGTCGCTATTGGATGCGGGTGGTGTTCCACCATCGCAGGTAATCAGTGAGCCCCTCGTGAAACTCGTCGAGAGTGTCGGGTTTCTGGACGGGAGAACCATTCCTCCTTGAGATGGCTGAAGATGTCAACGTCGGATGAAAAGTGATCGGTGATCGTCGGACGAAAATTCACCACTTGGCTTTGATTAGTCCCTGTTGGATCGGTTCTTGGTCAGAAGTTCTCGGCGGGATCGGGTGCGGTAGGAGTCGCCGCTGAGGGTGAGTACTTCGGCGTGGTGGACGAGTCGGTCGATCATCGCTGCGGCGACGACGTCGTCGGAAAATGTTTCGCCCCATCGATCTGGGGTTGGCACTTGTTCGTCTCCGTGGAAACCCGCAGCTCGCTGGGACTTCAGCATGTTTTCGCGTTTCAGCCTTCTTCAAGCTGTGAGCGGTCTATATTAGGTGCTGCCTTAACCGTTCAGGTGTGAAGAAGGTGTGCTGATGACAGAAGGTCTGCGGCTGATCCCGGGCAACGTCGTTCCGATAGAGTCGATCGAGTCAGATCCTGTTGTGTTCCAACGTAACTGCGTGGACGCCTTCGTCGCATCCTGGCGTGCTCGGGGCTTCAGCCCAGTCACTATCGACAACGACATCGGGCTACTCGAGCGGACGCTGACGGCGCTGGGACGGCCTGCGTGGGAAGTCACCGCCGAGGACATCGACCGAGTCGTTGGCAGCCTCGCAGTCGCGGGCCGTGCTCCGTCGACTCGGCGGGAGTATGTGCAGATCTTCAAGGGATTCCACTGGTTCCTCCAGGTCCGCAAGGCAGCCGAGATCGAGGCTGTGTTCGGGGTGAAGCTGGTCTGTCCGGTGGATGAGTTCAACGCCTCCCGCCATGTCGGCGACGATTCGCCGGCGCTGGTGCAGCCTCCGACTCCGGAGCGCGTGCGGGAGTTCTTCGAGTTCATGAAGGCGCGCATCGTCACGGCCCGAAAATATGGGCCGGCAGCTCGGGACTACGCGCTGTTCCGGACGCTCTATCATGCCGGACTGCGCTCGGAAGAGGCTGCGCTGCTCGACCTTCCGGATGTGCATTTCGATCGTGGTCCGTTCGGCAAACTTCATGTCCGCTTCGGTAAGGGCGCCAGGATGTCCGGTCCTCGGCCGCGATGGGTTCCGATGCTCGACGGTCTGGACCTGGTGCTGCGCTGGTTCCTGACCGACGTGCGGCCCAAGTTCCCGGACTCGCCGGTGTTGTTCGCCGACGAGTCCGGCGGGCCGCTGCATCGTGGAACGATCCGCAACCGGCTGCGATATCTGATGGAGCTCGAAGGGCGCCCGCGTTCGGAGCGGTTCAGCCCGCATGCGCTGCGACGTGCGTGCGCGACCCACAACTATGAGCGTGGCGTGGATCTGGTTGCGATCCAACAGCTTCTGGGTCACTGGACCGTCGGATCGACAATGCGGTATGTCCGGCCATCGGCGACCTTCATCGAGGACGCGTATCGGCGCGCGGTGACCACCACCCTGGCCGAGCTCAGCGGAGAGGACGAGCGAGCGTGAGGATCAAGTGGCGACTGCGGATGGCCGCGGCCCAACGCGAAGTGTGGACCGGGACCGAGCTGCGCAGGCTGCTGGCAGACAAAGCCGGGCTGGAGATGTCGGCGGCGTCGGTGTCGGCGCTGTTCACCAAGGAACCCACCCAGATCAAGATGACGACGCTGATCGCGTTGTGCACTGCCTTGCAATGCACTCCGGACGACTTGTTCGAGATCGACACCACTCCCGTCGAGCGTCCTGCCGAGCCGCCGATCCGACCGGCGCCGACGCAGCGCCAAGCCGTCAACGCCCGCGGCCGCTCGCTGCCGCCGATATGACACGCCGACCTGGAAGTCATTGCAGAACATGGGTAAACGCCAGCGTGACTGTGTCGAGTGCGGCGGACCGGTGGGCATCATCGGCCAAGCAACCGTGCCCTGACTGCAGCCGCAGTAGGGTGCTGGTCGTCGAGACAGGTCGTTGCGTGCTTTGTTCCCGCCGGTGCGCGCAGTGCGATCACAAGGTCCGCTTCGCGGAGGCCGTGTTGTGCCGGGGCCGCGGCCTTCGGCATGACCGCCGAGGCCGCCATGATCTACCTGGCAGACTTCGTCGACCCGACCCGACTGCCGAACCCGTGAAATTTCGGCGCCACTACGCACAGATTCGCGCGAACATGTGCGCTTTCCCGAACGGGAGGTTGGAGGTGACCATGACCGAGCCTTGCTCGTATCGGGAGGCGATCAGCTGGAAGAACAAGTTCGCCGCGTCCTGATCGAAGGGGTGTATCCGACCTCGTCGATGATGATCAGCTTGTAACGACGGATCTTCTTGAGTTCGGTTTCGAGTTGCCCGGCATGATGCGCGGTGCTCAACCGAGTGATCCAGTTGCTGGCAGTGTCGAAGAGGACGGAATATCCGGCGTAGGCGGCTTTGACTCCGAGTCCGATCGCGATGTGTGTCTTGCCGATACCCGGGGGTCCGAGCAGGATGACGTTTTCCGCTTTGGGAACGAACATGCCAGTCGCCAAGTGCGCCAGCACATCACGTCGTAGCGACGGTAGGTGGTCGAGATTGAAGTCTTCGAGTGTTTTCACTGCTGGGAAGTGCGCCGTGCGGATTCGCATGATCGTGCCCGCCGACTCACGATCGGCGAGTTGGCGGCCCAATACTGCTGCGAGGTATTCCTCGTGTGACCAGTTCTCGTCGCGGGCGTGATCGGCGAGCTCTTCCCATACTCGTCCGATCGTCGGAGTCTTCAATACTCTTGTCAGATATGCGATCTGGGACGGCACTCCGTCCGCTGGCGGTGCCGAGGCGGCTGCCTCGGCGGCTTTCTTCTTGGTTGCGGTTGTCATGATGTGGTCCTCACTGTTGTCGGGGTGGATTCGAGATCGACGCCGAACAGAGCGTCGTAATCTGGCAATGCCCGCAACGAGACGGGGTGCCCGTCGATGTGCCGGCGTGTGGCCGCTGCCGTGCGGCGGCGCCGTTCGTCCGCCAGTCCGCGGCGCAGTTGCGCCGCAGTATCGACGTGATCAGGATCGGTGACGACCACGTGTTTCGCCCATGAACGGTCGTGGCGGGCAACGATCTGGTCGTTGCAGCGGGCCACCACGCGGGTGGGGCTGGCGCTCACATCGACGAACCGGCCGATCACTCGTGGATCGATCGAATAGTCGGCGCCGTCGACACGCACGTAGTAATCCCGCGCCAACCGGATCCGGTGAGTGAGTCCGATCGCCGGAATGACCGGTGGCAGTTCGATCATCGCCGCCACGTCGGTGGCGAGCAGATCGACAGGTCGGCCACCGATCGCCCGCACGGTGCGAGTATTCGCTCGTGTGAGCCAGTCACGGAGTTGGGCGTTGAAATCAGGCGGTGAGGTGAACGTCCGGCCGGGTAGAAACGAAGTTTCCAGGTAGCCGTTGGCGCGTTCGACCATGCCCTTGTACTCCGGGTCCCGCGGTGGAGCCAACTGGATCCGAGTCGCTAACGTTCCGGCGAACGCAGCAGCAGGTGTGGTGATCTTCCCGGTGCCTCCGATTGCTGATTCTCGGTCCCACACCAGCGTTTTCGGGACCTTACCCAACCCGGAGATCAGTTCCCACATCCCAGACAAGAGTCGCCACCTTGTCTGGACGGGATCATCACCGCCGAGATGAACCGCGAGTACTCCGACCGTTGGACAGTTCCAAACGAATGAGACTCAACTCATAATTGCACCTCAGGCTGCGTCCGGTGTTACGCCAGAATGCGTCCGGTCCGGACAAGACTCTGAGTCTGTTGAGCTGCAGAAACACATCGGTAGGGCATTCTCGGTGCGCACTCACCCTTCTGATTAGCCAACAATTGGCTCAGCCTGACTCCAGAACGGATCGGTCCCGGACGCGGCGCAGACATGTTCGGCGCTGTGCGCATCGAACCTCGCCCTTCACGAGCAGCGGTCCACATTGTCCGTTCTTCACATGAATTTGCAGAGAGGTGCGCCGATGACCGTCACCAGATTTGAGAGCGTCCAGGGAGGAATGATCGAAACCTGTGGATCCCGGGAGGACGCACCTTCCCGGATGATGATCTGTACACGAACAGGATTCTGATCAAGTCCAGCGCGCCAACGCTGGCGGGAAGGTACGCCCGTGCTCACGATAGTGGACTACGACGACGACTCCAACGAGACCGGCCAGGCAGTCGGCGCGGGCCGCTCGTTGCTCGACGAGATCGTCCGCGACGGCGCCCGGCAGATGCTCGCCGCAGCCCTGCAGGCCGAGGTCGCCGACTACATCGCCCGGCATGCCGGTGAGATCGACGACAACGGTCACCGGCTGGTGGTCCGCAATGGCTACCACGCCGAGCGCGAGGTGGTCACCGCCGCCGGCGCGGTGGCGGTGAAGGCGCCGCGGGTCAATGACAAGCGCGTCGACCCCGACACCGGTGAACGTAGGCGGTTCTCCTCGACGATCCTGCCGGCATGGGCCCGCAAATCCGCGCAGGTGTCCGAGGTGCTGCCGCTGCTGTACCTGCACGGGCTCTCGACCAGCGACTTCGGTCCCGCCCTCGAACAGTTCCTCGGCACCGGTGCCGGCCTGTCGGCCAGTTCGATCACCCGCCTCACGACGCAGTGGCAGGACGAGGCGAGAGCCTTCGCCGCCCGGGATCTCTCGGAGGCGGATTACGTCTATCTCTGGGTCGATGGTATTCACCTGAAAGTGCGTCTCGAGCAGGAGAAACTTTGCCTGTTGGTGATGATCGGTGTCCGCGCCGACGGCCGTAAGGAGCTCGTCGCCCTCTCCGACGGGTACCGGGAATCGACCGAGTCCTGGGCGGACCTGCTGCGGGATTGCCGCCGGCGTGGGATGCGGGCCCCGGTGCTGGCGGTCGGTGACGGTGCCTTGGGGTTCTGGCGGGCCCTGCGCGAGGTGTTCCCGGAAACGCGGGAACAGCGCTGCTGGTTTCACAAGCAGGCGAATGTTCTTTCTGCGCTGCCGAAGTCGGCTCATCCTGGTGCGTTGGCGGCGATGAAGGAGATCTACCTCGCCGAGGACATCGACAAGGCGCAGGTGGCGATCAAGGCATTCGAGATCGATTACGGCGCGAAGTACCCGAAGGCGGTCGCGAAGATCACCGACGACGCCGACGTGCTGCTCGAGTTCTTCCGGTATCCGGCTGAGCACTGGGTGCATCTGCGCACGACAAATCCGATCGAATCGACTTTTGCGACAGTGCGTTTGAGAACCAAGGTGACAAAGGGCCCGGGGTCGCGGGCGGCGGGGATGGCGATGGCCTACAAGCTGATCGAGGCCGCCCAGGCCCGCTGGCGGGCCGTGAACGCCCCGCACCTGGTGGCGTTGGTGCGGGCCGGTGCGCTGTTCCACAAGGGCAAGCTCCTCGAACGACCCGTCGAGATCACCCCGGAACCGTCACCGGACACGCCGGTATCCGAGGTCGCCTGACACACCTTAATCCACAGAATTTGACGATTCCTCCGCCGACGGTCATCCCGGTGCACCGCACCGATGTGCCGGCGCCACGGTCCGGTCAATCGGTCGTAGTGGCTGAGATCGAAACCATGAACTCCAATCAGATCCCGAACCACCAGACCTCGTGACGCATCGGCAGCCGCAATCCGGCTCACCCCGTGCCCCAATCGGCACGCCACATTGAACGCGGCCAGGAACTGATTTCGGCGTCCAGATTCGACGGCAACCGAACTCGCCGCGTCGATCGCCGCCGGCCACGCGAATCCAGCCCACCAGCCAGCATCGACGGCCTCCAGCGAATCGACCATCCGATCTTCACTGAAGTCTCCGGCCACAGCCAGCGAAACCATGTCCGCCCACTGCGGCCCGAACAATTCCGCCAGCGCCGCAGAGTCCGTGCGAACAGCCGACAACACGGCGGCCCGCTCGGAATTTGTTTCCGCTGGGCTGCCTTCGAAGAGGTCGTCGCGGACACCACCGCGCACCTGCCACCGATACAGCTCCTTGACAAGCAGATACTGCCATCAGGACTCAGCGCAGCGCTCGAGTGCCGCTCCCACCGTCACACCGCCTCCCTCCATATCGGCACTCCACCCACTAGCAAGCAGATAGGCCGCAGCGCGAGCCGGCAGAACACCCAACGCCACCCCCGCATCCACACCGGACTCGGACTCAGACAAGACAAATCGGGTCACGAAAAACACCCCTTCCGGGGATAGACATCAGCGTGATGGTCAGTCACGCCCTGATAGGACAAGCACCAACAGACTATCCACAACACCCGACATCCACCATGGCGGGGACGGCACCACCACCGCAGGATCACCCGACCACACCGAAAACAGCACCCGCGCCGTGATCGGGTCGGCCATGATCTCCGACCCCGGCCACCCCGTCAGCGACGGAGCGGGCGGACGCGGCGGTGACGGGACCAAACCGGAGGGGGCAGCGATATCCGACGACGAGGCAGTAATGCGCATGACGAATCAAACCTTTCCTGAAAGAAGCCTCTGAACTGGCTATTTACCCACGGCAGGTATGCTGCCGGGTTCCTCTGCGCCCGCTATGAGCACGTCCAACGGCACTTCACGCCGGGAAGGGACGGGCGTCTGCCCCGTCGAAAGCCAGGACCGCCGACCTCGGTAGAGCCTCCAATACCGGCCACGACCAGCGCGCATCGCGAAAGGTGACGCCGCTTGCGGCATCAACACCACCGACGCATCACTCGGCGGCGCATACATCCCCACCGAACCGAGTCCGAGAACCAACTTCCCGCCGACAACCTCGGCCTTAGTGACCTCGACGGTGAACTGCTCGAACGGTCGCCGTCGCGGTGTACCGACCCACCCGGTGACAGCAGATCCGACCCGAAGGCGTGAATCCAGACGCTCGCACGTCACCGACAGCGACCCGTTGCGCCGACGTGAACCCTTCGGTGGCGGCGTCATCGATGCCACACCTACCGCGACGTGGCCGGTGTGCAGTGCGCGCTCGCGCCACATCGGATCATCGAGCAAGGCTGATGACATCACATCTGCTGCGTCACAACGACTTCGCAGGCCCATCGCGGCGCTGGCCGTGTTGTCGGGACGTGACCAGTCGTGACCGTCCACCAAGGCGGATTGCGCCCGAGAAAACGAATACGCATCGTCTTCACCGATCGCAGCGAGCAGCGGCAATAACCGGCCACTGCCGATCGCACGCGCCCACTCGTGCATCCCGGCGACACTCTCGCCGGTGATCTGCAACCACGTCCGCCACACCCTCGCCGACCGCTGCGCTTCCGGCACCACTCCGAGCACGTAGCGAGAACTCGACGCGGCCGGAAGATTCACCACCGCCGACGTGCCGGGATGATCCGCCCGATCCGCCCACCACCCCACCATCGCGGCACTACCGGAAATATTCGGGTCACTGTGGTGAGCGTGCGCCCGCGCCAACCCCACCAGCGCCGGAATCGTGCCGCCGTCGTCGGTGAGCAACATCGCCGGGGCATCCGCCGCCAGCGTGCCGCCCAACCGTGCCAGCAACGCCAACCCGGCCTCATCGCACGCGGTTTCCTCGCGTCCACCGAACGCCGCAGCGGACACGCTCACGCTGCCGCCGCGTGCGCTCGCACGCACCGCCAGCGCCGACGCTGACGGGGTGAACGTGGTGTGTGCGAGCCGAGCAACGGGGCGCCCCGTTTCGGCAGCATAGAGACGCTGAGCCAGATCGAACCATTCCACGCTCACGACACGTCCTCCGCCTGCTCGCACGCCAAGACCACCGGATTCGCGGCGCACTCCCACCCCGCACGCAAGGCCCGCGCCGCCGCATCCTCGCCGGTACCGGCGACCACGCTCGCCACCTGATCCGGCGCGTGAGAAGTCCCGGTCAACACCTGCTGCGCGTACCGCAACAGGTCACCGCTCACCGAGTTCACAACGCACCGACCGGGATCTGCACACTCGACGCCCATTCCGGGGTCCGCGCCAGTGCGCCGTCGTTGCCGATCACCGCGCACACCAGATGCGCCCGCGACGGCCGATCCGGCCACGGCGTATCCCCGTCCGTCAACACGATCACCACGTGCGGGGCAGGACGGGCCGCGTTCGCCGCGTCGATCCCGACGCGCATATCCGTACCGCCGCCGCCCACCAACACCACATCGGCCACCGACCGCACCGCCTGCGCAGACGTCGATTTCGCATCGCACGAGAGAATCCGTACCCGCTCCCGCGCTACACCGCCCGCCCGCAGCACACCCGCCACCTCACCCATCGCCGCCGACAGATCACCCGCCGACATGGACCCCGACGTGTCGATCACAATCGACACCGTGATCGACGGACCCCGCATCGCCGGGACCACGATCCCCGGCACGCTGCGCCGCGACGGACGCGCATAGCTGTAGTTCGTCCGCCCCGACTGATCCGCCAACGCGCGCCGGATCACCGCACGCAACACCCGATCCCACGGCACGGTCGGCGGCGCGAGAACCTCACCAGCCCACCGCGCCAACCCTGCCGGTGCGCTCCCGCGCCCCATCCCTTGCGCCGCCTGCACCGCCCGCGCCACATGACGGCGCACCAGATCCGCTTCCGCGCCGTCCAACCCGTCCGCGATCTCCCCCGCTGCCGCGCCCAACTCCCCCGGCACCGGCGCGCACCCCGCACCGGACCCGCATCCCACATCGTCGTCGTCTGGAAACTGTTGTCCCGTAGCCGGATCGATCAGGTGCGTGTAATAGTCCTCTGCGATTCCGCCGTCCTCGAACCCGAACGATTGTGGAGTGATCACCCCGTCCGGTAACCCGACGCCCGCCGCCAGCAAGTCGTCGTTGATTTCCGCGTCCGCCGCGTAATTCCACGCCACGTGGTGCACCGGCTTCGGCAAGGACTGCCCCCGCACACCGTGTGCCCGCAGCAAGTGCCCGACCTCGTGCAGCAACACCGCACCCGCCACCGGCACCGGCCACGCACCCGCCCCCACCAACAACGCCGGATCGAGATACAGCCGCCACTGCGCATCCACCGCGAACGTGCCCAACCCCGGTGCAGCAACAGGCCGCGCTGCGAACAACGCCCGCATGAAATACGGCATCTGTTCGGCAGAAACCAGCCGTGCCAGGCGAAACGCCCGCAACTCATCGCTCGCGAGCACCCGAACACCGCTCATGCTGCCGCCTCCATCAGACCCGCAGCGGTCAACATCGGAGCGAACCGACGGGCAGACGCCGGGACAGTCGCCTTCGCCGGTCGCGCCTTCGCCAGCGTGCGCGCCGCCGCGCCCGCCACGTCCGGTGCGCCCGCCTCCGCAGCCGCGATCAGCGGACCCCACGCACTGCGCCAGGCCTCCACCGTGCCGCGCCCCACCGCCCACGCCGTGACACCGGACAACACCGCCCACACCAGATCAGGACGCGACTGCCAATCGAACGCCGACTCGGGATTCTCCACCACCGCAACCGGATCGGGCAGATCGGCGCTACGTCGCCACTGAAAAGAACTCCACGCCCGCGCCCTCACCGATCAACCCGAACACCGCCGTGTTGATCGCCGCGTTGTCGTCCTCGCGCAAATGCGGCAACACCGCCGCCAACATCGACCACGTACGACGCGACGGCCACGCGCCACCGGTCTTCGCCGCCGACGACGGAAACGCATCCAACGCATCAGGATTGCGCTGCACAAAGCCGGTGATCGAACTGCGCACCAACACAGGCCCGCTGCTCATCGGTGGCCACCGCACGCGAGGCAGGCGGCGCACCCCACCCCGTCGCCATACCGTCCAACCACTCATCGACAGACGGCGTGAACTCCACATGGCAGAACCGATTCGCCAACGGCGCTTCCAACTCGTACCCACCAGCAGCGCAATCGACGAGGATTCGCCCCCGCAATCACCCGAGTCCCCTTCGGCAACTGCACATCACCGACAGTCAGATCCAGCGCCACCGCCAACATCGCCGCCTGGACAGCAGGCGGACTCGTCGTCAACTCGTCCAGAAACAGATACCCGCCACCACCGGCCACCAATTCCTTCGCCCACGCCGGAGCCTCCAACGTCACGCCGTTCTCCCGCACCACCGGCAATCCCGCGAAATCCGACGGCTCACGCAACGACCCCAACACCGTCTTGCACAGCACCCCATCCGCCGCTGCCAACCCACGCACCAAACTCGACTTGCCCATACCCGGACCCGAAATCAACAACGACGGCACCCCCGCCCGCCCATTCGCATCCAACACAGTCACAGCAGTAGCCAAATCAGCCATCAGAACGCTCCAAAAAAATCGGCACGATGGTCAGTCGCGCACTCAACAGGACACCTCGAATTATACGGCCTGAACTGCGCAAATGACGGATTCTGTGGCCTCAAATGACCCCGCCCCTCGCCGTGCCGGGGGCGGGGCGAGGGGCCGGCCGACCGGCCGACTCTCGCCCCTCCGTGTGCCAGATCGTGTCGTACACACCTGAGATAGTGCGGAGCTGCGAAACATCGCAGAATACGAGAAAGAGATTCACACATGCAGGTCGGCGATCACGTCCGGATCCACACCACCGGTACGTCGGTGTTCTCCATCATCGAGATCGATGAAGCCGCGGGAAAGGCCATCGTCGAATCCGTGACAGACGCACCGGGAAAGTACCCCTGGCCGACTGACTTGACCAACCTCGTCGCCGCTAGGAATCCGCAGGACTGATAGAACTGCATTCGATCGCACATCAAATAATTGCACGATGTAGTGCTGTTATTGCCTTATATGGTCTCGAATGCGACCATATAAGGCATGGATGAGATGACGGTGCACGATGCTGCCGCTGCACTCTCGGTGACCGAACGGCAGGTCACCAGACTCGCTCGCGCCGGTTCCATCACCATCGCCCGCGAGGTGGGCAATTCTCTCCTGCTCAACAGCGCATCCGTCCATCGGATGGTCCAGAGCTCCCGCCATCCCGGACGCCCATGGAGTCCCGAAGTTTCCTGGGCAGCCCTGGCCTTGCTTTCCCAGTGCAAAGTCGACTGGATCGCTTCTCCGACACAGATCACCCGACTCAAACATCGTTTACGCCGGTCATCCGCGGCAGAAGTTGCCTACCTCGCCAGAAACCGCGCCACCACACACCACATGGAGACCTGGGGGGAGGGCGACGTAGATGTCCTGATCAGGGGCGGCTACCTCGCCGCCACCGGTACCAGCGCGATCATCCACGTACCGAAAACAGCGGCGCGATTCGGACTGTCCTCCGCGAGACACGGCAAAGCCGACGGGTACATCGTCGACGACGACTTCGACGACGTCGTAGAACAATTCGGAATGCTCTCCCAAAACGGAGATGTCACCCTCCGGGTCGTTTCCGCCCTGAACCCATTCTTCCGCACGGCGACGCTTCCGATCGCGGCCGTCGCCGTCGATCTGATGGAATCACTCGACACCCGCCAGCGCAGCGCCGGCACGCGCGTACTCCAGGAGCTACTCGATGACTTCCGTTGAACGTCCCGAGTGGACTATTCAGGCGCCTGCCGGCGGGTGGGCTACACCGTGGCCGCAAGCCGCGGAACTGGCCAACGCGATCCCGTCCGAACAATGGACACTGATCGGGGGGCTGATGGTGCAGCTGCACGCAGCGAAAGCAGGAGTGCCACTCAACAGACCTACCCTTGATGTCGACATCGTGCTGCACATAGAAACCGGCGCAGCCGTATTCAACGAAGTCAAGAAACAACTCGAGGATCTCGGCTACGAACTCCGCTGGTCGCTCCAGGACGACGACCCCATCCACCGGTTTACACGTGGAGGAGAAAAGACGCCCGAGATAGTCGATGTGATGGTCGCCGACCATCTACCACCGAAGCATGTCCCGAAGCTGAAAGGGCACCCGGTCTTCCAGGTCCCAGGTGCCACATCTGCATTGCGGAAAACCGTGAACTGCACGATCGAAATTGACGGGGTACCAACCCGTTTGAGCCTGCCGACCGTTCTGGGGGCTCTGATCCTCAAGGGGGCAGCTTTCATCAGTGACCGCAGGGACACGCAACGCCATCTCGATGACGCTGCGATCCTCGCCAGTGCGATTGGCAATCCGATCGTCGAACGTGATGTGACGATGACGGAAAACGACCCACGCAGACTCGAGAAGCTAGCTGTGGCACTCGAAAACCCACAACACCGTTCGTGGCAACTCGTCCCGGAAGGGCGTCGAGATCGTGCGTACAGGGCGCTGATGACTATCGCTAGCAGGCCAGAGAACCCCAGTTCAGGTACCGCGCAATAGCCGAGCGCCACGACAGAACTTGGCTCCAAGATCGTCTTCGCTACTCACACAGTGAGCGAGAACGGCAGGTTGAGCGTGTGCCGGCGGAAACCGTGCATGTACGGCGGCCGCAGACCCGTGGGTCCTCGGCCACCGGTTGCCACCGCGGTTCCGTGCAGGCATCCATCCGGGGTTGGCCGACCGAGGCTGCCATCAATATGGAGATGCCCTGCCGACCAGCCAAAAGACTCGTCGAGAGGCGTCACTTCCCACCGCAGAACTCGACCTTCGCCCTGACTACGTTTCTTTCCGATCGCGGCGACACCGTGCAGGATCGCCATGATCCGGTCATCGTCTCCCACACATTGCCATGTCACGGTGTCGGTGCTCGTGACCAACAACGGCATGCTCCGCGACCGGTACGGGCCTTGCCTTTCCGAGACGACGCCCGGGAGATCTGCCACGAGATCTCCGAGCGCCGCATGATCGGGGCGCCCCGTCCAGTAGCGCACCACTGGATGGTCGACAGGTTTCTCGGGATACGCACAAGTAGCTGCCCAGTGCCACAGGTCTCCGCCTGACAGTTCGCATCGAGCCAAGGGCAAATCGAGGTCTACAGGGTCCACGTCCGCTGCCAGCGCAGCTACGTCCTCGCCTCGATCGCGCTTGCCCGCCTTCTGGTCTGCCCATATTTCTGCGGCGAGTAGTCCGTCGAGGCTCACTCCCCACGGTGCGGCGTGCGCGATTCCGTGGGCGAGTCTCGCTTTCACCAGTAGCGGCCTCATCACCAGTTCGCCAGAACTTCCAGCGCGTCGTCTCGGACACTGCGCAGATGTTCGCGCCAATCCACCGCAGATGCTGTGGTGCCGGCTGTCGTCGATCGCGTGGATTCGACGCGAACCATCCCGTGGCCGATCGACAATCGCCCACCGAGTCGTCCTGCTGCTGTGAATTCGGCGAGGACGTCCGTGAAGAAGGCGATCTGCAGATCGGTGGCTCGGGTGAGGCGGATCCAGGATTCGAAGGTGGTTCCCGCAGGTAAGGTCTCGACTTCGTAGCGCATCAGATGGGAGCCGGTCGCCGAGTTCTCCGCGTCGGACTCTGCCGCGGCGGTTGATGGGAAGTCTGCGGTGTCCGAGTCGTCGAATCGGCTGTACCGCTCGATGCCCAGCAGCTCGAACTGGCTCAGTAACGGAAGCTTCGACGGTCTGGACATGATGTGTTCGGTCTCTTTGACCCGCGGTACGACTTTCCCGATCTGGGCGCGGCCCTTGATCATCGTGGAGCTGCTGTTACCTCCGAAGACGCCGATCAGGGGGATGAGATTTCGTGCATGCTCGAGTCTGCTTCCGGAGAGGGGTTCGCCCTTGGTTTTTCGTAGCGCTCCTCCGCTACGGAGGGTGTGGGCCGCCGGCAGCGACAGTGTGCCCTCGTAGTCGAGCACATCGCGGAGGAGTTCCTCACCGATGCGTCGCAGTGTTCCGCGGAAGGAGTTGCCGGAGATGATCGGAACGAGCTCCCCCGTCCCGTCGAGCTGGATTACTTCTTCACGGCGAAAGAGGGCCGTGGTTGTCGAGGTGCTGTCGTCTTTGTGCGAGATAGACGACAGTGCATAGATGTCCAGATCCCAATGCACAGTGCTGGTCATGGTGATGTTTCTCCTGCGTTGTCGCGCTGCCGCCGGGTGTGGGTTTGGGACTCTCGGTATGCCGTCGCAACGATCTGCGTTCGAAGCACCAGCGCCCGAGTCGATTCGCGCATGATTGCCAGCACTGGCTTCGGTGGTTCTCTCAGTAGTTGCGAGAGTTCGAGTCGCTGCGATGCGTTGGGTCGGGATTCGAGCTTCTCCGACACGATGCCCCACCATCGGTCGAGATCGGCGCCGCACCGGTAGGTGGCGAGCCGGACACGATCGGGGAGGTGGTGTTCCCAGTACACGGCTCGGCGGGATGCTACCCATCCGTTTTCCCAGTCAATTCCGTAGTGCAGCAACAGAAGTAGTCGTTCAGCGGTCGAGTGAGCCCCGGTCAGTGCGGGTAGTTCGGGAACGGAAGCAAGCCATTTGTCAGTGGAGGTTGCCACTACGGTTCCTTCCTGTTCGAGGAGGAGGCGCGCAGGGCGAGTTCCCACCATGGGGGTGCCGCGCGCCATCGATCAAGTTCTGCCCAGTCTTCGAGGAGTCCCGTCCACCGTGCGGCAGGAAGTCGGCGCATCATCGCGAATTGCGGTGCGCTCGCTGCCAGCATCCGCTCTCCGAAGCCGTCCGCGCGCAGGCGGCGCATCGCAGCGAGAGTGTGTACATCGTGTTTGGTCCAAGACAACGAGATGTCGTCGACACCAATTTCGCCCCACCGCGCATGAGGGAGAAGGTGTTTGCGACGCATACCCACTGGCACGACGAGCGCGTGCGCGGAGGTTAACGGTTTCCGTAGGCGCGCTCCGAGTTGTCTCGAAGTCAAAGTTTTCAGTGTTGGTGGGCACGCTCCCACCAACTGGATGTTCAGACGCAGTGCTGGGGTGCGGTAGACCCACGCGCAGACGTGGCACATCCCTTGCGCGGCGGGCGAGGACCACCCGTCGAAGGCAGTGAATGTGCGGGAAACGACGGAGCTGACAGAGATGTTGCCGGGGCTCTCACGCCCGCAGCGGGCGCAGGGGCCACCGCAGCGGCGACCTTCGACAGGTGGGGGATCAACTGCCCTGTGTGCGGCGGTGCACACGTCTTCGATGCTCACAGCGTTCGAGTCGGTCATGCAAAGCAAGCTATCTGCGGCACATGACATTACGAACACCGCGCACATTACGGCAGTGGATGATCAGCAGCTGTCGAGGCCGCCAGCGTCGGTTTCGTTATGCGGGTCCCTTGTTCACGAAATCGTCGGCGAGATCCGCCGCGAGTTCGAGGTACGCACGTTCGGTCTTCTTGCTCAGCAGCAGCAGGTCGATCGGGCCGCCTTCCCCGAGGTGTTCGTCGAACGGGATGATGCGGACCGCTCGTACGCCTTGTTGGCGGAAGACGTCTTCGAGCTGACTCAGGTCGAGTGAGGAGGATCCCGGCCGTGTCGAATTGACTACCACCACTGCCTTTTCCACCAGGCGTTGATGTCCTTGCTCGTTGAGCCATGCCAAGGTGGAGACAGCCGATCGTGCGCCGTCTTGGGCGGTGGGGCTGACCACGACGACTGCATCCGCCTCGTCGAGGATACCCTTCATCGCTGAATGCATCATGCCGGTTCCGCAATCGGTGATGATGATGATGTAGTGCACTTCCAACGTTTTGAGCGCGTCGAGATAGTCCTGCTCGTTGAAGGCTTCGGAGGTGGCCGGGTCAGTTTCGTTGGCGAGGATTTCCAGACGACTGTCCCCCTGAGAGGCGTAGTGCCTCACATCGCTGTAAGTGCGGATGTGGTGATCTGCCAGCAGGTCTCGAACGGTGTATCGGTGCTCGCGATGCTCGCGATCGGCAAGGGTTCCGGCGTCCGGGTTGGCATCGATCGCGATCACACGGTCACCTCGTAGCGAGGCGAACGTCGACCCCACTGTTTTGGCTGCAGTTGTTTTTCCCGCCCCACCTTTGAGGGAAACGAAGGCGATTTGTACACGCCTCGCGAAGGCTGGTTGATCCGTTTGACCAATTCGAGGTACTCGAGCTCTGCCTGCGACTGACCCGGGTTGACCTTGCCCCCGGTCAATTTGAACAGAAAGCGGCGGAAACCTTTCGCCGGCGGGCGCTTCGCACGACGGATGATGTCGAGGTCGTCGATAGTGCGCCTCGGAGGGGTTGAGGATCGGAAACCAGAGGCGATTCCGGGGTTGACCTGACGCGGTTGAATGGCAGGTCCCTGCGGCGGTGCGCCGTTGTAGTGCTGTTGACCGTATTGGCCTACCGCTGGCGCGGCCGGCTGAGCGGTGGAATGAGGGTGGGTCTGACCCGCGCTCAACGGCTGCTGATACTGCGCGGTGTGAGAACGCGGTTCTTCAGTCTGCGGGGCCGAGGCGTTGTATCCACCAGTGCCGCGAGATCCTTGAGTGTCGACGCCGGCGCCTTGAGCAGGAAACGCTGTCGTCGGCGGATCCCATGACGGAGCTGATTCGACTGCGGCGTTGGGCGCACTCGACGAAGTGGTCGGGGGTACAGGCTGCGAGCTCGCCGGCGGCAGGTTCGAGGGCGACACGACCCGGACATTTGCGACCCGCGATGGACCAGGCGGAACCGGCTGTGGGTGCGCAACAGGCGCTTCCTGATTCAGGGTGGAGTCAACGTGGCGGGTGGACGACGGGCTCCTTTGCGCTGTCTCTGACTCCGCGTGAACACTCCGGATGTGATCGAGCGGATCGGGCGTAGTCGGTTGCGGCTTGCTCTGACGCGCCTCCTGCGGGGCGATCGGCTGCCAGCCGCCGTTTGGCCGCAGGCGCTCCGGCTTCGGTTGCGTGCGTGGGAGCTGACGGGACGAATGGCTGCGCTGGGGGTGCGGCGTCGACTGGCGATGATCTCTCATGCGGATGTGGTGCGTGACGTGCGACGCGGTCTTCGGTGTGAACTTGATGGCCGCCGCTGTCCAGAGGGTTCTCACCGTCATCGGCGCTGGCATCGAGCCATGGTGGCAATTCGGGATTATTCTGGTCGCTGGACATGGTCCCCCACTTTCGTTGGAAATTCGTTTTGGGCGATTTTGGCGAACGTATCACCGACTGGATACACGACGAGCAGTCAATATCTGCTCCCGTCTCCGGGATTCACACACAGATACGCGCTTCGCACGAAGCGGAGAGACTGCCGATAGGGTTGAAACCCTCATGAAGGGAACAGGATGAGTGCAACTCCGGATGGCTTGAACATGGCCACGCTCAATGCATTCCGCCCTATCCGGCACGATCTGGAGTCAATACGAGCGAAAATCGCTGCACACCTCGAAGATAATGACGGCTACGTCGCGTTCTCCGGCGGTAAGGATTCGCTTGTCGTGCTTCACCTCGCCCTTTCCGTGGAGCCGAATGTTCCCGTCGTCTTCTTCGACTCCGGAGCGGAGTTTCCTGAGACGTACGAATTCGTGCAGCGAGTGGCACAGGAATGGAAGTTGAACTTTCAGGTATATGCGGCAGAGCCCCCATTACTGGAAATGCTCTCCCGCGACGGGGGTTGGCAGCACGAACGCGCGGCGGACTACCCAAAGTCCGTTTCACTGCACGAATCATTGATTGCTGAGCCAGCTCGTCGCGCGCACGCCGACCACGGGCCAGGCGAGATATGGGGCGTACGCGCCGACGAATCTGTCAAAGGCACAGGTCGATGGTCGCTCTATCACAGCAATCTCGCGCTCGAAATCGAACGAAACTGCCGAACGTGTTGTGCCACTAAGGCGGAGCAACGCCAGGCACACGGTGGCTTGATCTCGCGCGCCGACGGAACTCGCGTGATTGGGCCGGCCTGGGATTGGAGCCGCGACGATGTCTGGGGCTACCTGGCTCGACACAAGCTGCCGGCCAACCCGATCTACGACAAACTACGTGGTCTCGGCGTCTCCGACGAAAACTTGCGGGTCAGCCATCTCATCGACGGGCACTTCCTCGAACAAGGCCGGGTCACGTGGCTACGACGCGGATGGCCGACATTGTTCGAGGAAATCGCCGATGCACTTCCCCGTATCCGCGAGTACATCTGACACCTAAGTGTGAAGCGGGTGTTAGTCGCCGATCTTGAACGAGTTTTGGGCGGAGTCGGTGCATTGGAGGTAGGACTCGGCATGGGAGCGGCCGTCGACGTACGGCCAGTTGCAGCGCCATCCTTCCACTGTGGCGAACCGCCCTTGACCTTCGATGACCACCGAAGTGTCATTGAGGTATCGCTCACTGATTGCAAGGGCCGTTGCGCACTCGACAGATCCGGTTAGGACGATCACTGGTTGGACGGCGCCTGTGGCGTGGGGGACGACTGTCCCACACAGGTCGCCAGCAGTTGCGGCGGACGCCGGCGAAATTCCGGGCTGAACCGGCGGGGCAGTACCTTGCTGGAGCTGCGACGTTGGAAAGGGATCAGCAGTTCCGGTGGTGATGCCCGCCTGTCCTCTGACGTCCGTGACGCCCGCCTGAGTGGGTGCTGTGCCGGACGTCGACGAGGCAGACGATTCACTGGTGGCGCTTGTCGTCAACGACTCGTTTTCAGATCCCGAATCGGTACACCCTGCAACTGTGGCCGCGGTCATTGCTGCAATCGCGATGATGCAGCGTCTGGTCGAACGTCGTTTCACAGTGTTCTCCATTGTCTCGTGCTGTTGATTAGTGTTGTACAAGTGCACTTTTCAGTTGCATCCTCTGCCCTACCTCGGTTAGAGTCAGTGCACTGAGATTGCACAGTGAGAGTCGGAGGCATCACCCTTTGGGTGGCCTCCGATTTTTCTTTGCGCCGGCAGTGTTGTTATTTTCGGGATGCTCGACCGCCGAATCGCCCGAAGCCGGTTCTACGAGGCTGAATGTCGACTTCCCTGCCAGGATCTCGGGGTGCATGAAGATTTCGGGGCGGCCTTGTGCGTCTGTGTAAGCCATGCTGAACCTCTATTTCTCAAGTCGCTTCGGTTGTCGTGATCTCGCGCAGTTGCACGACGATTCTTTCGCCAGGCGGCTGACCAGGCCGTTCGTAAGGGGCGTTGTGTATGGCGACGACTTCGACATGCATTCCTCGGGGCAGCACGTGCGCGGTGTTGTTTCCGCTATCGGATTGCCCCAGGTACATTCCGCGACTGGTTTCGATCTCGAAGGCAACGTCGTTGGGCCCGCGGTGTGCATCCAGTTCGTGAAGTGTGTGAGTGCCGGCCGTGAAGCGGTCGAAGGAAATCACCGCGCCTGGTTGCAGATTCGATGGCCAATCATGCTGCCCCGCTATCGGATGCGGCATCGTGACTTCGGTGTAGACCAGATGGCCTCGACCTGTTTTCGACTCCGCTGATTGGATCGCACGGTCGATCCGTTGGACCTCTTTTCGCTGTTTATCGTCAAGCAGAACAGCGTCACCGTTGACTCTCGACAGAGCGGCATTCGTCTCAGCCCATGTCTTCGGGTCCGACACCAAACCGTTCAACGCCCGATGTTGTGTCCCGGGCATTGTGTCAAGGACAGCACGTTTGGCCACCGATCGCGCTTTGCGTTGTCTCGAACTCAAGTTTTTGCGGAGCTCGATCTCACCGGGCAAGTTGCGGCGCAATCTCGCATCTGTGATCGGGGCAGTTCCCGGCCGAGGAAATGCGCGGTTGAGGTCCTTCGAAGCTCGGGTCAGGCTCATCCCTTCGGTGGCCGAGTCGAGGTTCCGTGCGGAAGCTCTTTCCTTCTCTCGCTCCGCATACCGTTGTTCCGGGATGACGAGAGCTTGCTTCTTCGTCGCTATATTCGAGTTTCCGCCGTCGACATCGACGACACCGGATACTCCGTCAGGGTTCGACCTGGTGTAACTGCGAGACATAGGGGTCCACTTCCTCGAACGAGTCAACTCACGCCGTTTTGCGATGCGGAGTGGGAACTTGAGTCCCCAAGGTCATCGCAGTGTCGAGGACGTCGGAGATGTTCCTGCTGGTTCGCCCGCACATCGCGCATTGGGCGGGAAGGTGCTGGGTGACGAGTTCCACGAAATGTATGTGGCACACCAAATGCGGAGTCGGGGTCCACCCGGCGCAGCAGTCTCTCAGAGTAAGAGCCCACTGCGCCGGACGGATATGAGTCACGTCGACGCCGGCTTGTTTCTCCAGTTCGCAGCTGGTGCAGCTCGGGAGGACACGTACGACCGAATCGATATCGAGCGGCGAGTTGTGGTCCATCATGAGCTCCTCTGTTCTGCAAAGCTGGCAGGCGATTTAGTCGTTGGTACCGGCGCTGCTGGGCTGTTCACCGGTGTGATTCGGTGATGCGGGCGGTGCGGCCTGGGACGTTGTTTCGGCGGCGGCCGGCTTCTGTCGACGAGCCTTCTTCTTCTTCTTCGGCGCCGAGTAGCCCATATCTGTGAGTTCACGCGCTGTCCAGCCACCGGAAATGGCTGTGTCGTATGCGGTTTTGATCGTGTCTTCCGCGCGCGCGTGCTCTGCGTCAAGCGATTCGAGTTCCTGGGCGTGCTTGGCAAGGAGAACCTCGCGCTGATCGAGTATTTCCTGCGCAGAGGCTTGCGCCTCACCAATTGCTCCGACAAGCGATACACGTGCCTGAAGAGCTTTGTGTGCCAGTGCCTCAGCGCTCTTGCGTGCTGTGTCCACTGCCTTCTTGTTGGTCGGTGTGGGGCTCATCTGTCATTTCTCCTTGGTTATTTCCGGATCTAGACCGCACGCAAGTGAAGCGCTGTGGAGGTCACTGGTGGTGACGCTCAACGCGTAGTCGCGGGCGACTGTCAAATAGCGTGCCGCATACTCGCATCCGTACGCCGTATTGGGGGGCATCCATTCATCGAGTCCTTTGTCGGATTTCTTCCCGTTGGTCGGTCCGTCCACGGCCATCAGGTTGCGATCGATGTCGTTGGCAAACTGGATTCGTTTGTCGACCGTCCAAGTCGAAGCGCCCATTTTCCATGCTCGGGCAAGGGGATACACGTGTAATCCGTAGCTAGTAGGTAGTGCCGTTGACATCATCCTGGGCTTCCTTCCACGGATTCGGGATATGTGGGCGACGGTGTTATCTGCAGGCAGCGAGGTACGCCGATGACACCGCCGACACGCACCGTTCGGGTGCATCGAATCAGGCAGGGTCGGGCGTAGCTTCGAGTTCAGGCGAACGGGAGCGGGCTGATGGCTACAGCGCAACGTGTCACTCTCAGCGACGGTGCAACGACCTGGACGGTGATCGACAGATCGTTCGGTCTCGTTGAGCCGGTCGAGGCATACCTCGAGTACGGGCGGCAAATCGACTTCCGGCCGAACACGACCCGCGCCTACGCACAGAGCCTGGCCCAGTGGTGGTCGTTCCTGGAAGTGACCGGCACATCGTGGGATGCGGTGAAGCTGCACGACTTCGGCGACTTCATCTCTGCCCTGCGCTACGGCGAGCTGGACTCGCCGGTCCGCGAACTCCGCCCCCGACCGACGCTCAGCGACAGCACGGTGAACCTCCGCATGCGCGCGGTGATGAGTTTCTACCGCTACCAGGCCGACAGCGGAACAGACGCTGCGCCGTTCCTGTGGAAGCAAGCCCAGGTCCGATCGGGCCGCTACCTCTCGTTCCTCGAGCACGTGGCCAGGCGAGCGCCGCAGAAGCGCGCAACTATCCGAATCCGCGCCGCCCGCAAGGCCATCCCGGTTCTGACGCCGACCACGATCGACGCCCTCCAAGATGCCGAGGCCAGCTACGACCCGGTGCTCGAGGAGTGGCGAGGTGACCTGCGATATCGGTTCCTGTGGGCAGTCCTGGCGGAATCGGGCATGCGGATCGGTGAAGCCCTCTCGTTGCAGCACCGCGACTGGATCACCGGGATCGGTGGCAAGAGCGCCCGGGTCGCGATCGTGAGCAGGGTGCACCCGCACGGCCTGTCCGCCAAGTCCGGGGAGCGCGAGGTCCACATCGGGTCGCGGCTCGATCGGCTCTACGCCGACTACGTGTGGTGGCTGTGCGATCGAGGCGCCGATGTGGCCCTCGATGATTGGGACAGCAGCTACATCTTCTGCAACGTGATGCGGAACCCGCTGTTCGCGCCGCTGCGCACCGAGTCGGTCTATGCGCACCTGCGCTCGATGAAGCACCGCGACAACGACTTCCCGAACCTGATGACACCGCACTGGTTTCGGCACACCCACGCCACTGCGCTGTTGCTGGCAGGGAGCCCCGTCCACACCGTCAGTCGCCGCCTCGGCCACGCGAGCGTGCAGACCACGATGAACATCTACGGCCACGTCACCGAGGACGCCGAGCTGGCCTCGGTAGCGAACTGGCGCGAATACGTCGCCGGATGGGAGTATCCGAATGCTTAGCCCAGCAACAGATCCCGCAATCACGTCCTGGTCGCGCAGCCCCAAGAGACTGCACCAGATCGATCCGGGCTTGGCACTAGCGGACATGTTCGACCTCACCATCGCCCGCAGGCTCTGGGACTCTCTGCCCGAAGAATGCCGCAGCGATCACTTCGACAAGAAGACGATGCCGGCGCACTACCGACCGGCGATCCGCGAAGTAAACGTCGGTGGGGGCTGGACCTCCTGCTACCTGAACTTCCGCGGTTTGCCGGAGCCGATGACCTGGGAAATCGCCTGGATCATTCATCGGCGTATCGAGCTGGGTCACTTCGTCCGCGTCATCGAGACGAATGCCGTCTTCACCCTGCTGCGCGCCGCGATGCATCACGACGACGAGTGCCGGTCGGCGCAATCGCTGCTGCACCGTTCGCCGGACGAGTGGGTGAGATCCGCACGGAAGGCTCAGATGCGCGGTGAGAAGATCGGCGAGTCTGCGTTCAAAGGCGGCACCTACCGCCTCGGGCACATGGCCGCCGTGCTCGGATACGCCTATCACCGCGGCCCGTGGTGGGAGCTGAACGTCTGGAACCCCAGCCTCGACCCGAGGGTGCCCCAACGCGACCACGAACCGCAAGGTCGCACGACCATGCACTTCACCAACCTGACCAGCATGTGGTTGCGCGAGGGAGCGAAGTACTGGCTCTCGGCGGGCCTGACCACGGAAAGGTACTCGTGGAGCACGATCAAATCGCGCCTGGACGCTCTGAAATGGCTGCAACGCTACATCGACACCACCGCCGATCAGGGCCCGTGCCTGACAACCGATCCACACCGCCTGCGGGGCTTCATCCGCGGCTTCTGCGACCTGCTCCTCGCACACCGCATCGAGTCCGGGGCGCGCGCGGGCAAGCCGCTGGCGACGAACCCACGCCGCCAGATCATGACCGCGATCGAACAGTTCTACCAGTTCATGTATGACCACCGGGACGAAGCCGCCACCGAACTCGGCATCAGCGCCTGGGCCACTCTGCGACCCGAGCACTGCGTGCTCTTCCGCCCCGAGGACAAGCCCCGCCTGGCCAACGTCAAGGCAGACGGCATGGTCCTCGAAGACGATGTCATGGCGCAGATCGCCGAAGGCAGCGGCCTGCTCGCACAGCCCGTGAACGAGGGCGGACTCGGCGACCTGCAAGCCTTCCACATCATGATGCTTCTGCTGCGCACCGGACGTCGCGCCAACGAGGTGCTGATGATGGACTTCGACCCACTCGAACCGATCCTGCGCACGCGCACAGACAGTGATCCTGACAGCGCGGGATTCGTCGCCCGGATGCGGTATCAACAGACCAAGATCGAATCGAACCTCGCACCCACGATCCCCGTGGACGAGGAGATCGTCACGATCATCCGAGCCCAACAAAAGCACGCCCGAGAAATGATGGCACACTTCGGAAACCCTGACGTCACGCCAAAATACCTGTTCCTTCGCACGACCCGAAACCGACTGGGCGACAAGCCTTACCCGCTTCCGACAATGCATCTGCGGTTCAGCAGACTCACCAGCCTGCTCAACATCAGAGACTCCGTCGGACGTCAGGTCGCGGTCTCCAAGACACACCGCTTCCGGCACACCGCCGCGACCAACCTCATCAACGCCGGAGTGCCGCTGCACGTCGTGATGCGCTACTTCGGACACATCTCTCCGGACATGACCTTGCACTACGCCGTGACCTCCGCTCAGACCATGGAGGAGGAATTCCTCCGATACAAGAAAGTCACCCGCGACGGCCGCACCGCCTCGATCGACAGCTCCGACCTCTACGACCTGATCCAGCTCGACAAGCGAGCCGACCGCATCCTCCCCAACGGCTGGTGCACGCTCCCACCGAAACAATTGTGCGATAAGGGAAACGCCTGCCTGTCCTGCTCGAAATTCGTCACCGACTCCACTCACGCCCCGCAGTTGCGGACCCAACTCACCGACACGGAAACCCTGATCGAACACCGGCAAGCAGTGTTCACCGCGAAGTACGGCGCCCCGATGGACGAGACGAACATCTGGCTGCACGGCCGCCAAATCGAGGTCGACTCGCTCAACCGGATCCTGCTCTCGATCAACGACGTCTCCGCCACCGACAAGGCCGTTCGCGGCCCCGGAACCACCATCTAGAGCAAGGAGAACCAGCCCGTGCCCGAACACCTCACCGCCGCAGCGCGAGCGCGCCACACCGAGACCAGAGCCCGCGCGGACGCGGCGCTGCTGGCACTCAGCAATGCAGGCGAGCCGGTCACCTTCGCGGCCGTCGCTCGCCGCGCCAAGGTCTCCACCGACTTCCTCTACAACCAGCCCGACCTGCGCACGAAGATCAACGACCTCCGCACCAGGCGGTCGCACCGCCGAACAACTCCGGAACAGATGACCGAACCCGGACAGCAGTCTGCACCGTCCGCAGTCAGAGCACTGTCCTCGCAGCTCAAGGAACTCAAACGGCGGCACGCCGAAGAGGTCGGCGAGCTGCGCACGGCGCTCGCGGTCGCCCACGGCGAGAACCTCGCGCTGCGGCGACGATTCACCGACTCCGGCTAGCGCCCTGCGGGTAAGCGATTTCGCCGCTCGTTCACGAAACACGACCCGCTGCCTCGGCATCGGCGGGAAGCGCCTGTCCGGGACACGTCGACAGGACGGTGGCGATCGCGTCTTTCTCCGCCTGGGTCACCCACAGTCGATACCGGAGTTTGACCGCGACCTGACGGGCCACATAAGCACAACGGAACGCCTTGTTCGGCGGCAGCCACGATGCGGCATCCGAATCACTCTTCGCCGAGTTCGGAGCCTGCGTGGTAGCGATGAGATTGAGCGGATCATTCGCCAGATCGATCCGCTCGGCGGCCGACAACTGCTGCGCGCCCTTCTGCCACGAATCACCAAGAGCGACGACATGCTCGATCGGGACGAGCGGCGAAGTCGTCTCCCCACGAACGAAATTCACCGTCGTCCCGGTATACGGATCGTGAAGAACTCCCGACTGCACCACACACGGCGGCGAGACCACACCCGAGCGGACCTTGCACGTGACGTCCACAAGGTCACGGGACAATATGTCCTCGCGAGTACTCAGCGAGTTCCCGCCCCACATAACGGTGTTCGTATCAGTCCACGCGACCCCGAACTCGCTGCGCGCATACCCCGTCTTCGGCGCACGCCCCTTCACCGCAAGCTGATCCAGCGCCGACAGTGCCTCATCGACCTGCACACCAGGCGCAGAAGTTCCCGACACCGGAGCGGCGAATACCGACCCACCATCAGCGGGAAGGACCGAGCAACCAGACACAGTGACAACGAACGCCGCAGCTACCGCCGCGACCCCGGTCACGCGCTGGCGCATCACAAGGCCACCACAGCAGTGAGCGGCATGTCATCGACATAGTGACCAGCAGAAAGAGGAAGACTCCTTGACAAAGCTGCTGATAACACGTGGTCAATCTGAACGGCAGTCGAAGTATCCTGTCCCCGAACAAAATTGATCGTCTTTCCAGTGTAAGGATCAGCCAACGTGCCAGAGAGAACGACACATTGCTTCTTTCCTTCTTTGAAGACCACGTCAGTCAGCCGCGAAGCCAACAGATTATTGCGCGTATCGCACCCGTCATGCCCGAACTCCACATCGACATCATCAGACCAAGCTTGACCGAATTGATCTCTGCTGTAACCAGTTTTCGGAGCACGCCCCTTCACCGGAAGGGTCTCCAACAGCGCGACGGAGGAAGCCACATCAACATCGTGCTGACCGACAGAGCTCTCCACAGACAACGATCCTGCTGGGATCACATCCGCCAACGTCGTACTGCAACCGGAAATCGACAATCCAACAAGGGCAGTGACGGCAACCAGGAGGGAACGGGAACGCACCAAGCGATTATGCAACGTGAAACTCCTAAATCATATGCAGTGCAGAGGATCTACACTCTTATCAACAAAACTCATGAGGATGATGTCGGGAAAACCCGACATCAGACCAGTCGTGCTACACATCCACCGAACCCAATCAACCGGCCACATGCGTGATTGAACATGCCATCGTCCCTATCCGTGCGGTCGAATCGGTCGACCGTCACACGACCTGACCATCGTCACTCACATAACTCACACCGTCGACATCGAACGATGGAGCCCCTACCAGCGAGGTTTTGAGATATGTCAAAACTGCGTGCAGATAATGCGCGAATCGCAACCATCGTGGCCGCCTGGTCCGTCGTAGTCGTCGGTCCACGCAGGCCCGAAACTGCAGGATTCTCTGAACAAGAATTCAAGCTTGGTAATCATGTGGAAGTCCTTCCCGAGATCGATCCGAATCCAGGCATTCCGAGGTCAGTTGTTGCCGATCCTCGTTTCATCGTGGCATCGACCTGTGCGATCTTGTCCCTGACTCCGGTGTAGCTGACCTGCAGTCCTTCGACTTCACCCAGCCAGCCTTCCTGTTTGGCTTCGATGATGCGGGCTTCGAGGTTGTCTCGGATTTCTTCGAGCCTGCCTCGCTGCGTTGGATCCGGCCGCAGGAGTGAGCATCTGACGCAAGCATGCTCATGGATGCAGGGTGTGCCGAACGACCGTGCGCAGGTCCCGACCGATACTTTCCGCTTCTCGAAATGAGACAAGAACGCATCCCATTCCTCGTCGGTCGGTGTCCGGTATTCCTCACTGGGTCTCATCGAACGACGACGCGCGATGAACGCTCGATGCGCTTCGATCGTTTCCGAGGGGTAGACGGCCTTGTAGCCCATCGTCGTGTCAATTGTCTTGTGCCCGCAAATAACCTGTGCGATATGGGGTGGCAGGCCGTTCATGATCGCGTCGGTGACGAATATTCGCCGGAAGTCGTGGGGCTGAAACATCAACGGATCGCCACTGGCATCGGTGAGAGCTGCCACGGTGAGCGCATTGATGAGGAGCTTGCGGACGAAACTCGGTGGGATCGCTCGGCGTTCGTTTCCGATTCCCCGCTGAAAGAGCAGCGGCATCGGCGGATTCCACAGCTTCTCCTGCGTATCGTAGGCAGCCACGAGCGGTATCGATCCGTTGGGTTGCCGCGAACGCTGAACTACCGCACTGAGGACTTCCGCAAGCTCGGGACTGACCAAGATCAGCCGCTCGGTATCGGTCTTCGATGGAGCTATCTGCAGCAGCGGAACCAGTTCACCGGTACTAGGTAGTCGATATTCGGTGATGCTGTGGTGACTGAGCTCGAGGAGCTCTTCATGACGGATACCGCTGAGCCGCAACACTTCGATAGTGGCGAATGCCCAGAATGCTTCCTCGTCCTCGTAGGTGAGATCGCGGCGAACACCGGTAACAGTATTGTCGGCCCATACGACGCGGCCAGTTCCCCGACGGATCAAGGATCGTCGCAGTTCTCCGTCGGTTCCCGCGATCACCTCACCTGGTTCGGTGTTCTGCGCCGCAACAAGTAGAGCCGCTGCGGCCGCGCGGCGGTCAGCTGCGGACCGAACCAACTGCGACAGGACAGGCAATCGCTCGCGAGTGCGCTGATCCATCCGCGCTTTACGGTGTTTGAGTTCCTTGCCTCTTTTGACCTCGGCGTCGCTGATCGGGCAGGGCGCCACCCACTGCGCCCAGCGTGCCGGATCTTCGACGGCCCAGTGCGCGAGGTCGAGATAGAACGCACGCACTTGCAACAGATTGTCTTTGTAATTCTTTCGGGGCGAAGTTGTTTCGTGCTTTCGTCCCGCCGCGTCGACGGCGGTGCGTGTGATCGATCTCAGGTCGTCCTTCCATGCTCGGGCAACGTCAGGCGGCAGCGCCAGGGTGTCGATACCGGGGGCGAGTGTCTCGACGCGGCTCCAGAACAGCCCGGCGAGTCCTCGGGCACGAGAGTTGAGACTGGTGTAGTCCAGCGCGGGTTGACGCTCGCGCAGATAGTCGATGAGCAGAGCTCGGATCGGTTGGTTCTCGATCGGGTAGCGGTCGACGAGTTGTTCGATCGTCAACTGTCCGACCGGAGCGCCGAACGCACGGATGCTGTGTGGTGCATCCTCGGGAAAGATGCCCATCGCACGTAGTCGCAGGTAGAAATCGATCTTCTTCTGACCGCGGCGGGAGTGCACCTGCGCCATCGTTTCGATCAGCTCCACGCAATCGCCGACAGTGATCTCCGCGACCGTCCCGCCTTTGGATACCAGCAGGGTCGCGATTCTGGTCGCTGCGATTCGTGCATCGTCTCGCGAGGTATCCGGCTGAGTGGCAGCAAGCTCGTCCAACCGCGCGAATCCGTCCGGATCTCGCAGCTTTGCCATCATCGGCGCGAGAAACGGGTGCGCCCGGGAGAGCATCCACGGCAACTGCGGCCGGATCACGTCCAGGCACAGCAACATCAGCAGTCCTGCAGCCAGGTCGTTGCGATCATGTCTGACAGGGCGCCCGTGTCCGGCAATCCATTCCACCGGGAGATCGGCCCAGGAGGTTGTCGCGCCGTAACGAGACCCGCGGATGTTCTCGGCGCCGCTGGCGAGCCACCGGGCTTGCCAGGTATCGCCTGGCACCGAAGCCAACCAGGTCAGTATCTTGATCACGCCCCGGTGCCGTCCGGCTCGGGTGGTGACCGCAGCCTCAGCAAGCACCGAGCAGTTCAGTCGGGCCTCGACCTCCTCAGCAGAGGCAGCGGTGTGCGGCCACCAGAGTTCACCTTCGCGTGGTGGAAACTGTTTGTGCAGTTGGCGAATCCTCGAATGCGGCACCGGTGTGACCTCGAAGCGTTCCGGGCGGGTCATGTGCTTGACGGCAGTGCTCACAACGGCCTCCCGAACAGCACGCTCAACGCTGCCGGATCGTATCCAGGAGCAGGAGGCGGCGACGGAGCCCGCGGATGTTCCCGCTGATCAGCAGTACGAGCGTGGTGGGCCAGGACGCTGGCGATCACCTCGTCCTTATCGGGTGTCAGATAAATTTCGGTCGTCGACAAATGGGCGTGCCCCAACACCTCTTTGACCTCCACCAAGGACAAGTGCGGGTCGTTGGCCATCCGCCTCGCTGCACTGTGACGTAAGTCGTGCAGAGTCCAATCCGAACCGAGGGTAGCATTCGCACGCTCGAACATCCGATGCGCCGCATGGTAATTCAACGGGCGGCGAGGCCTTCGCAGTGTCCACCACAACGGTTGCATCCGTCCGAGTGGCACCTCGCCCCGCAACTGCTCCTGATACAACCGCAACCAGACGAACGCGTCCGCCGACGCGGGTACCTGCTCCACCGCACGTGTTCCCTTGCGCACCACAGTAATCAACTGCTGCCCCGGGTCGACATCGCACTCGCGGACTCCCAACAGCTCCGACGCTCGCACCCCCGATGAAATCCAGAACGCCACCAACGCCCGGTCCCGATCCGACGACAACGCCGCGAACAACTTATCGAACAGATCCTCGGGAATCGCTCGGGGAATCCGCTGCGAGACCCGAGGCCGGTAGCGCCCCACACGCTCAGGTGCCCAATGATCCATCGGATTGTGGTGCGCATGAGCCCGTCTCGACCGGCGAGAGAGATCGAGAGGGAACGGATTCAGAAGCGGGCCAGTCCCCGCGTCCCGATGAAAATCGTAGAAACTTCGCAGCACCGTCTCACTGTGCGCCACTGTCGCCGGCGAGTACCCGGCCCCCAGAGCCGGTTTGCCGGTGACAGGATTCGGCGATGCCGCAGCAGTAGCAGCCGCCTCGGCGCTGGCCGGCACCACTGATCCTTGTCGTGCCTTCGCCGTCAACTGGATCCAACAACTGAAATCGCGGGCATCGACCCGATCGGCACGATCCCACGCCACGTCCACAGCGTGAAGGAACCGCCACCATCTGAGCAGATCCATACCGTACGAACGCACCGTCGCCACCGACCTCCCGGAAGCGATCAGCTCCCGGAAGAACACCTCGACGGACTCCACTCGTTCACCGTCGCTGCCCTGCAAGACGTAAGGCTCCGCCGCCTGACCTGTCGCTATCAACCGACCCACTCGGGCCACCACAAGCCCCGACAGATCTCTCGAACTTTCCCCTTCGCTCATGTCCGCAAGCTACCGACCCACATCGACCCCACCCCTTCAGACCTGCACCATTCGGCATTTAGTTCAGTCAACGGGGCCTCTCCCTTCCCACAACCCCTCTGGTAGCCCGAAACGTTCGGAACCTGGTCTACGGCCGACGAGCTCTCGATTAGGCCCGCGACTTTCACCGCGCTCTGTAAAACCTCTGCGCTCGGGACTTGAGGAGGTACAGCAGGAGCTGCGTCCGGATAGGTGGCCAGTGCAACACCTGCCGCGACAGCCGCTCCTGCAACCCATGCCATTGCCTTGGATGTACCTGAGATTTTCACAGTGCCCTCCCCGATCAGTTTGTTGGTTCGGACCATAACGACGACCCAATACACTTTGGACACGTCATTTGTGAAATATAGCCGTTAACCCGCGAAGACAGCAGAAAAAGATCCTCTGAACACTGGCGGTTCAGAGGATGATGTGAGTATGGATCTTGCGGTTACCAGACGAGTTCCGGTTCCATTCAACCGTTCAGGGCGAGGGCTAGCGCACAACCCGCGACAAGACCCGGACCGGCGGCAATTTCTCGCGCTGTCTCGGTTGATCGAGTTATGCGCCTCTGAATGATCGTGCCGATCACCACTGGGAACAAGACGATTACCGGCCAAATCAGCCCGGCAACTACGCTCGGCCAACCCTGATATCCGAGCACAAATCCTAGACTCAGGCTTAACCTGACGTCACCCAACCCCACCCCTCCCCTCGTGGCCCATGCCACAAGCAGGTACATCAGCGCTGTCGCGAAACCGCCCGCGACCGCACGAAGGATCGCTGACGCATCTGAATCAAACAGCCCTGCAACGACAATCAGCAAAAGCGTCAGTGTCGCTGCGGTGTAGGCGGCGGAAGTCGGAATTCGCATCGTTGCTTGATCAACGACCGCACACCACACAGCAATAGTCGACAGTGCCAGGACGGCAGGCAACGCTGCTCCCATGTTCGCGAATTCTGTTGCCAGAAGCCAGAAAACGGCCGTGAAGATAGAAGCAATGTGGGTAGCTGCGCTGGTCACTTCGAAGGGGATGTCCGCATCGCTGCACCACACAGTGACAGCGGTTCGCAAACCGCGCGACGCCATCACGGCGCAGATCAGAGTAATTCCCACGGCAAGTGCGCCAGAAACCACACGATTTTGGGCGTGGAGCGCCTCAGCAGTGCTATCAAGAAGTGTCACGCCTCCCGATGCAAAGAGGACAACGAGAAGAGAGACGAGAACTCGGATGGTGGACAACTGTGGTCGCGCGGCGCTACGCAACATCCGAAACACTCTCGCCATGAGCGGCACTCTTCGTTCTCATTCGAGCACGATAACGGACCAGTCGTGTGTTGGCTGCTCGCTCGTCGCAGCTGAGGACGTCGGCCAGTCGCGCGACGGGCCACTTTTGCGACAGCGCCACCTTCACAATCGCCTCCTGATCTGCGAGGGTGAGATTGATGGAGCGCTCCCCATTCAGGCGACGTTCGACGGCAACAGGATCGAGCGATTTGAGACCTCGGGGACGGTGCGGGCGGGCTCGATAGTCGTCGATCTCATCGTCATCCCACGCCAACGGAGGCGCCCAGCCCTGAACATCGCGCACCCAATCTCGAACTGCGGGATTCGGAGCTTCCGATGTCATCGAAAGCTCGTCGTAGAGACGATCGATCGACTCCCACAACGCAACACGAATCAAGCCCTTCTCGGGCAAGGATTCCAGTACTGCCTGCGAAACACCCAGGCGCTGTGCCAGATCACTGAACGGGAACCCCATCGCGACCAGCGCACGGATGCGTCGTTGCGCACCCACACCCGGAGTCCTCTTCCGATCGTCAGAAGGGTGAAACGTCACGGCAAGCACTCGTTGCGCGACGGATGCATCGATCGACTTTTGTGTTTGCGAACTGATCGTAGAAAGCGCCTTGAGGCTGACCTTCGCCGAGCGCGCGATCATGCGTCGAGTCAGTCCGGCTTCTTCAAGAACTTCCAGATGCCGGCGCGATCCGTCGGAATTGAAAACCGTGGTGGACCTCAGGCGGCGGGAGGTTGTCCTAAACGTCCCGCCGCCGGAGGAGGAGCGACGTGAAACGTCGTCCAACCGGGATCTGGAGTCAGGGGACCAACCCGTTCTCACAGACTCCGGCTCCGCGGACCGGTAAGCCGGCCTGCTCTCCACTCTAGCGGTGGAAGCCGGCAGCGGAAACAGCCCGTCGTCTTCGTCGGTCGGCGAAGTCAGTGTGCACGGTGCAGAAGGCATGCGCGAAACAGCGTTATCCAAGGACATTGGATTCTCTTTTCGGTTGTGTGTGCACGGATGGTCAGTCCGTGTCCCAGCTAGCGATTCGGACGATACCGCAGCGTCGACCTCGTCGTCCAGGTTGACCGATGCGATGCGACCGATCACAACCGATCCCCAGACGCGAGCCGGCGATCGATCCGTCGCTCATGGAGCGCCCGAAGTGCGCTGAATCCGCACACCGATGCAGCGATCAAGACTGCCCCACAGATAACGAGGCGAGGTAAGTCGAGACCACCGATCTGGCCTGGAAACGTCAAGAGCGGCGACTCCGACGCGGCGACAAGGATTTTCCGCTCGACTAGCCAGGTCAGCGAACTTCCCCACCACCCGGGCACGAGCGCGATGACCAGCGGGACGGCGAATGGTGTCAGACACAGCAACAGGAAAATATCCGAGTCCGACAAGGTGTTTCGAGAATTCGAGTTCGTCATGGATTTGTCCTTGTCTATTGAACTGGTTGTGGTTCAGGCGAATTCGAGAGCTCGACGCCGCGAGACCTCGCCGTCCCCTGGGACCGACAGAACGCCTTCGGAGTCGCCGTCACCGCGCCAGGTGATGGCGTAGTGGTCGTCGTCGAATTCGTCCGGGCCCGGGTCACTGTCAACCACGGCCCAGTGGTCGGTGTCCTCGTCAACACAGATCAAGTCGCCTACCTGGATGTCCCCTGGAGAGCTCGCGGCGGGTTCGCTGAAGCCTTCCCAGTCATCCTCGACAACGTCATCGGCAAGCAACTCCGGAACGACAGTGAGTGCGGGCCGGGCGTGGGCAGACTCGGCAGCGTCAAGGAGATCTTTGGTGCGGGGTAGCCGCTTGGAGTAGATTCCGAGAATTTCGAGCGGGGTGGCGCCTCGGGCGCTATCGCGCAATCTTCCTTTGGCGCGCATCGCGACTGGATCGCTGTAGGGATGGTCCTCTGCACGTCCCCACGGCGCCATCGCGTAGTTGTGGAATCTCAGTTCGACTTCTTCCGAGTCGCCTTTGTCGATGTCGACCTCGTCAGGTTCGGGGTCGAGAATCAGCAGGCGCGGATGGCGAGCCACTGCGGGGCGAAGTACCTCGAAAAGCTCGTAACCTTCATCGCCCGGGCCCACCTTGCGCGGATCCGGTGTGCGATACGTCTGGATCTCCACTGCGTCATTCGCGTCGTTGACCGTGGTGGCGCGGCCGCGGCATCCCCGTGGAATTGAAGTGCCGATACTCATCGACTCCCACATCATCTGCGCACCTTGTGGGGAGAGCCTGCCCATGGAGACGCGCATCCGGAAGTTGTCGCGCATGTCGCCACCGAAATATTCGGCGTCCGGGCGCTGGGTGCCGAGAACCATATGCACCCGGGAGGTTCGACCTTTACGGGCGATCGATCCGACCTCCTGCAATGTACGAGGCTTGGTGGGATCGCCCTTGCCTTTGATCATCGAGTACCAGTTGAGAAGGTTGCCGCGGAAATCCGCGAACTCGTCGATGAACAGCACCAAAGGTTCGAAGTCGGTTTCTTGAGCTTCTCCGGCGATGATCGCTGCGTATCGCTCTTCCATGACTTGCCATGCACGATGGATGACAGCGACTTGATGAGCGATCTGTGCCGCAACGATCTGCACGTTCGGCCAGTCTTGGAAACCGAGGAATTCGACTCCCTTGCCGTCTACGACCCATACGATCCAGCCATTGGCCGTGACCTCGGTCAAGACTGTGTGAGCGGTGACTGTCTTTCCTGTTCCGGAGGAACCGACCAGCATCATGTGTGGGTCAACAGCTGGCCGCCAGTACATGACGTGACCGTCTTCGTCGATGCCGTACGGGATCTTGACGCTGTCGTAGTTGATCAAGGGGTTGTCATCGGAAAGAACTGGAGCGGGGTGCCACACGTTCGTCTTGAAATTCGGGCGGACCTCGAATCGAACTGTGTCCTTTTCCAGTTCCCACTTGGCGCGCCAGCGCCCTGACAGCAACCCGGAAACGGTGCGCTCGATTCGGTTGCGATACCCCGACGGCGCTATTTTCGTTCCGACTTCGTGGCTGGCTTCCAACGCACGCAACTCGCCCGTCACTGGATCGAACTCCGTCTTCGTGATCTTGCCGGTGGGTCCGAGCAAGGTCAGAACGGTGCGTTTTGCACGCGCGATGCTGGCAGCTTCCTCAACAGTCTTTTCTTCGCTGGCCCGAGTCGGAACGAAGATGATTCGCCGGCGCCGTGTGTCGTGCTTTTGCAATCGGTACTCGCCCCACGCCTGACCGGAAAGCACCTCGTTGATGCGCGCAATGAAGTGCTCGTCGAGCGACAATTTCGCCGACGCGTATCGGATCACGAGGCGCCCAGGACGCCCAGGCCACCCTCGCGTATCCCACCGGCTGGCTTTGATTGTTTCCCGACTCGGCGCGGCAAGTCCTAGTTGAGGGCTGAGCTGTTCGATCGCACGGTCGACCTCGACGTCACGCATTTTCGCGCGATAACCCAGAGCCCCCACGCCGACTGCCGTCGCGCCGCCGGCTGCGGCGATCGGCACCGCCCACGCACTCTGATCGATGATCGAGGCGAGACTGGCGAACACTGCGCCTCCGGCGGCGGTGATGGCGGCGTTGCGCAACCCGGGGTGCGGGCGAGCTTCCAGTGGCGGGGACTGCGCGGCGATCTGGCGTGCGGAGGCAAGTTCCATCGCACGCGAAACGCCCTTTTCCATCGAGGCGGTCATGCCCTCACCTCCGCCGCGGGAAGGCAATGCACGCAAGATCCGAGGTGCACGAGCGTCGCCGCCGGCACATCCTTCGTCGCTCCGCTGCTCGGGTACGAGCGACTTGCCACAATTCGCGCCGAGTTGCCCGTGACTCCGAACACGAGGACCGAGGTGATGGTCGGTTTCTGCTTCGCATTGGCGATGCTTGTCGGACCCGTTGTGGTCGTCATCATTCGTACCTCCGTCTGGGACGAGCCGGAATTTCGGCTCTCATAAGAGAGGAGGTTCGGATGAACGCGTTCTGTGACAGGTCGGCACAAACTTTTTTTGCCAGCGTGGTCGGCCGATGGTGGACGGTGCGTGGGTCACCGGTGACCTACCGATTGGTGATCGAGGTGAATCTCCTGGTTGAAATGTCCTGACTCAGCGAATCTGATGCCGCAACGAACCTTCGACCAGCGGTGCATCAGATGGCCTGAGTTGCCACGTTCGACATCGGCTCACTGAATCTGATGCGCATGGAAATCTGTTGACTGTCGCCCAGGCCGATTGCACTTCGGTTGCCCTACGCAGCCCTCGCAACGTCGGGCGTGACCTGGGGCCCGCATCAGATTTCCTGCGCCAGGCATCAGATAGGCGCTCCGCCGCATCAGACTTACTGTGTCGGCATCAGATGCAATGAGCCAGGACATGAAAGGTTTTCGGTGGACACCCCCTTGACAGGGGAGGTACGCTCCGACGTGACGAGCTTGCGAGGCTAAGGACGGAGCGCATCCCCCCAGCCCGGGGCTATATTGCGTTATTGCCACAACTGCGTCAACGCAGAATCTCTCTCGAATCAGATCCGCCATGACCCCCTTACAGACGCCTTCCAATCGACCGTCGACGGCAAGTCGTGTGGACACATGAGAGAAGGCCGAGGCCACATTCATCGGATGCGGTCTCGGCCTTCTGGTTGGAATGTTCAGCGAGTGATCAGTACGCAGTTTTCATCGGTTGGCAGGTGCTGACCTGCCACCCTGTGGAGCTGTACTCCACTCGAATCGCCAGCTCGAGTCCGGTGTCGTAGGTGGCGATGAAGTCCGAAACAGAAGCTCCGGTGGAGTATTCGGTGAGGTCGACCAGCTGCGCCTGCTGCACCCGACGGATATCTGTGCTCGTGTAGGCCTGCGCCAGATGCGGTGTCACCCACCTGCTCACACGGTCGAGCCAGTCGGCGCCGGGCGTTGTGAAGTCTTGCGCGAAGCCGCGGGCGACCACCCTGTACTGGCCGGCAACTCCCATCGGGGTGTTGTGGTCGGCGTCCGTGCCGTCACCGTGGTCTTCTTCCGCTTCGGTAGGCGGAGCCTCCGCCACGTATGTCGTGGTGGGTGTTTCCGACGGCGGCGAGGAGTCATCTGGTCGAGCGATGACCAGCGTGTAAAGCAGGAATCCGCTGATCAGAGCTATGGCAACGACCGCGAATCGATGTCGGCGTAGTCCGGCAATGATCACCTGTGAGCGTGGTGGTTGCTTCTGCTCGGTGGGTTCGTTCTCCTCGGAGAACTCCTGGTCATCGGGGTTTCCCAACGGTGGCAATGACATCGCGTGCTTCTCTCTTTCAGGGGGTCAGGCCCATGGCTTGCAGATACGGCATCGGATCGGTGCTTTTGCCGTCCACCCGAACCTCGAAGTGCAAGTGATCGCCGGTGGAGTCGCCGGTTGTGCCGACTCCGCCGATTTCCGTTCCCGCGCTCACCTGATCTCCGACCTTGACTTTGATTGCGCCGTCGACTTGGTGTGCGTATCGGGTCTCAGTGTTGCCAGTGGTGATGACAACACAGTTCCCGTAGCCATCGCCGACGTTGCTCGCTTGGGTGACGGTTCCTCCTGTCACGGCGAAAATCGGGGTCCCGGAGGCTGCTCCGAAGTCGAGACCGGCGTGCATCTGCCCGCCCGTTCCGGTGGGGTTGGAGCGGTAGCCGTAGCCGGAGGTGATCGTGTATTTGCCTGGGTCGACGGGTAGTCGCGCGTTTCCGTCACCGATCGCGCCGGCGCCGGGCGCTGCGATCGCGGCATTGCCGTAGACGCTGACGTGGACATGGTCACGGTGGGCGACGGTGTCGGTGCTGTTGCCACCGAGGGGGTAGTCGTAGGGTCCCCAACTTCCGGGTTGCCCTACCGCATCCTGGCTTCGCGTCCAGATTTTCTCGTACCAGATGACGTACTTGACCCCCAAGGCGTCGGCGTTCTTGACGACGAAGTCCGCGATCGCATCGCCCTTGGCTCGGCCGGCGGGGGCGCGGTAGTCGTCGTCGCCCTCGGTCATCATCGCGTCGACGGCGCGACCTTCTTGATGATCCCGGTCGACGCCCGACGGGCGATCGCCGACGTTCGCCCAAGGCCGTTCTCCGAAAGTTTCGGTGATGCACCACATCACTCGGAGGGCGTCGGGTGTGAGTCCCTTTTCGGCAGGATTGTTGGTCGGCGCGCAGTCCATTGCCGCGCCGCCGCCGCACAGGACGTCGGCAACGTCGAGTTCGAAACTGTCGCCTACGTTGATCGGGCTGTCGCCCACGTCCTGCGGTCCGCCGGAGACCGGCTTGTCGTATTGCGGGGGCAGCGCGGGTGCGTCTTTGCTTGCGCCTTTGTTCTCCGCGTACAGACGGCGGGCGATGATCTCGTCGTCGGCGTAGGCGTCGGGGTACAGCGAAACTTGCACCTTCTGCGCGGCAACGGTGACCGGCAACGATTCCCAGCCCGGAACCTTTTTGAGAGCTTCGTAGAACTTGATCGCGGCGATCTGCGGGTTCATCAGCTCGTCCATCGTTCCCCACCAAGGATACTGTTGTTGCAATGGATTGACGCTGCCGTGATCGTTGCCGACGGCGTCGTGCGGGTAGTTCAACGACTTGGCGACATCCATTTGATCGGCTGCCAAGATGCCGGTTCCGTCGTTCGCGTAGTTCTTGAATCCGGATTCTTGGGATGCGGTGGAGAGCGCGACGATGATGCCTTGATCGGAGAAGCCCATCTGTTCGCCGACGGCAATGATCGTGCGGACGATCTCGGTTTGTTTTCCGGCGAGAACGGAGGGGTCGGTCGGTGCCACTTCGGCGCCGGCAGGCGCCGTGACTGCAGGCCCGCCGCAGCTTGTCGAGGCGTCCGATCCGCTGCGGAGCAGCATCATGATCGGGATGGCAACGATCAGGACAGCGCCCATTAGTGGAACGAGAGCGATCGCGATCCAGTGCTTGTAGTTCATTGCCGCCTACCCGGCGGAGTGTCTGGAGGGCCGTACCAACTCGGACGGTTGCGGGCGAGCGGTGGACGGCGAAACCCGAGGCACCGCCGAGGACTCGTTGGTCGACGTCGGTGACTCCGAGGTTCGGCGGGTGGAGCTCTTCTTGGGTTCCGGTAACAAGATCGGCGAACCATTGCTCGTGCGGTACTCGCGGAAGGTGTCTCGTCCGACGTTGGTGGTCTTCGGTGTTGCTCCGCCTCGGTCGCCGCGTGCGGGCCGAGCGGCAGTGGAGACGGGTGCGTTGCTGACCGGCTTCTTGATTCCAGGCTTGGCGACCTGGTCCCGACGAGGTCTGGGTGCACCGGTGAAGACCGGGACGCCGGTGACCTTCGATGCCGCCGCTGCGGTAGCTGAGGACACTGCCGATTTCGCGGCATCCTTGCCCTTCTGCCCTGCCGCGATCGCTGCGGCAGTCGCGGTGGAGTCCTTTTCCTTCGTCTCGGATTTCGCAGCCGGCTCGACGTCTTTACCCGCCGCGCGCTTGTTCTTGACTGCTTTCACCCCTGCGACTGCTGCTTTACCTACGAAGTAGGCCGCAGCGACTCCGCCGGTCGCGGCTGTACCCGTTGCCGCACCGGCGGCTTGTGCTGCGCTGCCTGTGGCTTTCGCTGCAGTTGCGCCGTGGCGGGCCGCCTTGGCGCCGTGCTTGGCGAGCGTTTTTCCACCCTGGTAGACCTGCCGGCCGACTTGTGCTGCTGCGGCGGCGTTCTGCATCGGGCTGGCGACCGGAGTCGACTTGCTGATCGCGGTGGGTGCTGCGCCGGGCCGGGTGGCCATCTTCTGTGCGAGGGTGTCGGAGAGCTTGCGTAGACGTTTGATCCCTCGGCGGAACATGACGAGCCCGACGAGCAGGACGATGTCGACGAAGACGAATTTCTCCATCAACCCGCCGCTCTCCGTATTGAAGAACGATCGCACCACCAGCAGATATGCCGCAACGAAGACCACTGCGAACACCATGATCAAGATGGACATGATGACAGTGGAGGCGGTTTTCAGCAGCGATCCGCGGCCGGCTCCGGGCAAGATACCGAACACGAGGGCGGGGATCGCTTTGACTGCTGACCCGAGTGCTGCCGCTGCTGCCATCAACATCGCCCCTGAGAACAGGAAGGCGAAGAGCATGATGATCGAGCTGCCGGGTACGAGGATCAGGCCGCCGATGACCTGGGAGGGTCCAGGGTTGTCGGCGTAGTCCTTCATGTCTTTCGCGCCGGATCCGTCGCAGTCGGCGATGTTGTCCTTGAGGGTGTCTTTGTCGTTGCCCTTCTTGTCTTCGTGCGCCGAGTCCCATGCCTCGATGCAGTCGGCGCCTGCAGAGGGGTCGCTGTCGATGACTGTTCCGAAGTTCAGTAGTTGGGTGGGTTGGCGAATGAAGCTGTCCGCCAGGCCCGCTCCGATGTCGTTGATCATTTCGTCGGGACTCGAGTTCATGTCTCCGTCGTTGGCAAGTCCCGCGGCGATCTGCAGGCCGGCGTCGCGGCCCTGCATGATCAGCCCGTCTTCGCCGGCGATGCGCTCGATCGGGTTCGAGAGGACACCCACGGCCAACGCCGCGATCGCGCAGGAGATCATGAGTTCGTAGATGCCGGTCGACCAGCGTCCGCGGATAATCCAGATCGCTACGACGCCCGCCGTCACTGTCAGAAACGTGGTGGTGAGGTTGAACTGTCCGGTGATCGAGGTCACCGCATCGCCGAGCGTTCGTACGGGTGCAACGATTTTCGGAAGCCAGTCGAACGACATGCTCCAGGTGATGAACCAGATCGCCGCCCCTGAGATCGCTCGATAGATCTCGAACTGGATCTGGATGATGATGGAGTACGCCATGTAGGTCGGGTGCCGAGCGGAACCTTCGTCGATCGAGAGGTAGTACCGCCATACGGAAATACCGTGTGAGTCCTTCACCAGCATGAAGTTGAAGTAGCGGTTCTCCGGCGATCGGGATCCGTCTTCAGCATGTGCGGGCAGAGCTGCAATGACCGCAACCGTTCCGATCAAGTGCCAACCGACGACCGTTCTGACTACTGCACGCCGAATTTTCGTTGCCCACAACCACACTCGCAGCCCCTTGGTACGGCGATCGAGTGCTGAGCACACAGGTTGAGGAACCCATGACCAGAGAACCCACAGCAATGCCGCCTTGACGCCGGCGCGAACAGAGAAGACGGTACGGGACGTGTCGGCAGGCGACATTGCTGTGGCATTCATGCCTCGATCAGCTCCTTGGGCGCCTTGTCCGGCGTCGTCTGGGTTGCGTGTGCGCGGTTCGGCTCCGACGGCATGAGCACCTTGATTCGGCCGATGTTGCCGTAGGCGTCGCGCATGTAGCCCTCCCCACGGCGATGAGGCTCGACGTATTCCGCGCCGGTGGCCGGGTCTTTGCCCGAAACGGGGGACGTCTGTTCGGTGAGTTCTTTGAACATGTCGGGATCGCTGGGATCCAGACCGACGAATGAAAGAGACCGGCGAGCGAGCGTGGCATCTGTCTGGCGCATCGCGAACCGCGTAGGGATCAAGCCTCGCAAGGTCTCATTGCCCAAACCTTCGTCCGGGTCCTGCGATCCGAGCCCGATGTATGCCTGCTCCTTGCGGCCCTCTCGGAGGAAGTCGATGACGATGTCGACGCCTTCCTCGGCGCGCGTCATGCGGTGGCACTCGTCGGCGAGGAACATCGCGGGCTCAGTCGGATTCGCGAAGCAGATCCCGCGGGCGATCAGACCGATGAGTGCATACATGGCTCGGCCTACGCGCTTCTCCAACCCGAGCTGGCGGAACAGGTGTTCCTGGACGATTTCCTGCTGGCTGGGAAGTTTGACCGTGTGGGTGCGGAAGACGATTGCCTGCGCTGTGATGTCGAGTGCCGGCAGTCCCTTCTCGAACAAGGCCGCTGCATAGGACTTGCGGGCATAGACGCCGAGTTTGTCGGCCAGCTCGATGCGTTGAACGAGGGTGCACTCGGCGCTGCGGAGGTGATCGAGGATGTCCCCGAGGCCGCCGCCGAGCAATCCGTGCTCACCGCGGTAGGCAGGTTCGAGGACAGTGCCGAGAAGGACGCCGAGCGGCTCGTCGGGCTGGAGCTGCAGGAGTGGCAGCAGAACGGATGTCGCGACCTCGGCGCCCTTGTCGGGCCCGAAGATTCGCAGTGGGTCCAGGCTCCACTTGGGATGAGACAGATCCGCGATGACAGCCTCTGCGATGGTGGCGGCCCATCGGGCGTACTCCCCCACCTCGGTGTGGTCGACGACGACGATCTTCCCACCGCGATCGTGGAAGGCTCCGCCGATCCCTTTGAGGAGAACTGACTTACCTGATCCCAACGACCCGACCGCTGCGAAGGAACCCGAGATGTCGGCCGCCGACTTCTTGGCGACGTCGTGGTGAACCACGCCGATCCGAGCCGAGCTGATGTTCAACGCGAGCAGTGGGCCCGACGAATCACCCAAGTCGTTGTGAACGCAGGGCACGTAGGCGGAGAAATCGGTGGAGGTGGTGATCTGAGCGAATTCTTTGACGATGGAGGGCGTCGATACCCCAGGGTTGAGTGCGCCCCACAGTTCCTCTTGGAATCCGAGAGGGCTGACCAACTTGTAACTGGACAGCTCGAACAGCTTCGCAAGTTGACGCGCATCCCGGAGAGCGACCTCTTCGGTGTGCGCCCCGATGGCGAAGATAGTCGTCGACTGGACTTCGACTTCCATGTTGTCGGCATCCATTTTTGCGGCGTACTCGGCGAGGTCCTCCGCTGCGGCGTGGAGAACCCCGTGCCCATGGGACACTTCGCCCTCGCGCTGGCTGAACTGCTCGTTCAGGTTGATCAGGGCGCGCTTGTTCTTCTTCGACACCTCTGCCGAGGTGCGTATGTGAAGTCTGATGCCCCAATCGACGTCGACGCCGGCAATGGCATCGGCCAGGGCGAGAAACTCGGAGCCGGGGAAGACTGTGTTGCCGGAGGGTGTGTCGGCCAACGCCAATAGGCATTGGTAGTTCGCGGGCCGTTCCTCGAGAGTCCACGGCTGATCGATTTTGAGGGCCTTCGTCAATGTCGGGGCCTTCGATTTCCAACCAGTGCTGGGGCGATCGGTCTGGGCGCCTTCGTCGAACCGTGCCGCAGTAAATGCGGCCATCGGCTTCGTGCCGATCGAAGAATAGGAAAGCGGAACGTCCGAATCCAGGCCAAGCCCGCGCTGAAGGCTGTGTTGATGCAACCAGATCATCTGTGCAGGCGTCGCAGGTGTGGGACGGAAGTAGGCAGGAATGTCGGCGGCGATCATGTTTGCCTGCGTTGTCCGCCTGGCGACTTCTTCGGGGTCAAGTGAGGTTCGCGGGAGTCCGAGATAGTCGGTCAATGTTGTGCGTGCAGCGGACCAGGCCGCGGCCGCCTGGTTCTTCCATCCCTTGTTGGCCAGGGGAATGGACAGCCAGTAAATGCGCTTGCCAGGTTGGAACATTTCCAGTGTTTCGATGGTGGCGTCGCACTCTGCGGCCCACTGCGGGTGTGCGTCGAGATCGATTCCTTCTTCCATCCGTGCCACTACCGCCTCGGGATTGAGGCTGGCGCAGATTCCGAGCAGAAGCGCTTCTCCGTCGAGTGCACGCAGCAGCATCTTGTGCATAGACCGTGCAGTGCTCTTGTCCTCAGCGGGCCTGTAGCCGTATTCGATGCCGGTCAGGATGAAGTCTGCCCAGACAGTGCCTGAGCGCGTCCACCGAAGGTTTCCTCCGACAGCTGTGATTGGTTGAAGCATCAGGCCTTCTCTCGGGTGTTGTGCGATGCGGCGGCCATGGCGACAAGACGCTGGACGCTGGTGGATGCAGCGGGTTGGGTGGCCAGTGGAGGCCGGGGAATCGACGGCGGTGAAACTCGGCGGCGCTCCGGGGTGTGGTCTTGAACAGGGGTCGAAGCGGGTTCGGGCTCCGTGCGGACCGGGCGAGCGATGTGTTCGACGAGGGGTTGTGCCACGAGTGCGGGCACCGGAACGACGGTGACCATGCCTGCGAGTGCGTGTACTCGGGGCCTGCGCGGTGTAGGTCCGGAGACCTTCGGTGCTTGTGCCGGCGAGCCGAGCGCTTTGCTCACGCCGGCGACCATGGAGAGTGGATTCCTGCCACCGATGGGGAGCTTGCCAAGGCCCCACGCAGTGACCCCGACGAGTGCGACGAAGACGAATACGTTGCGAATCAGCGAGCCTGTCGCCCAAATTCCTGGTGTCTTCCAGAGCACGAGGGCTACCAGTCCGGCGCCGACGAACTGTGTGTAGCTGTACGGTCCGCCGGGGAGCTTCTTTCCATCCGGCGTCATGCCGAGCAGCTGCGGGAACTTTCGTGCGCGGGTGTAGTTCTTGACGACCTCTCGGGACGTTGACTGCGGGTCCGATTCGCTCACGGCGTTCGCACCTCCTTCGTGGTGACTCGCTGTTTGGCTGCGTTCAGGGCTGAGGTGCGTTAGATGTCGTGCGGGTCTGGCAGGCTCGCAAATCCGAGAAGGTCAGCACGCGGCTCGGGTGCATCGACGACGATCGAGTGGCCCATGGAATCGAGTTCGGAGCCCACCTTGTCCTTGACTTCGGTGACGTTCCAGACGATCCACACGAGAAGTCCCGCAACGAGTCCGGAGAGCAGGATCGGAGCCATGGAGAAGCGGCTCTTGACTGCGGTGAAGGCGACGCCTCCGCAGGCGCCGGTGGCGGTGAGGATTCGGATCGTGTCTTGCGTTTCGGTGGCCTTGGTGTTGGTCCATTCGAGGATTCCTTCCGCCAAGAGGTGAGTGTTTGGGTCGAGGAGAAGTGCAGTTGTACTCATCGGGATGCCTTTCGTGGATGTCAGTTGACGGGAGTGGCTGAAGCGGGAGCAGTTGCGCTCGCGGGTGTCGTCGAAGCAGGTGTAGAGGGAGCGCCGCTGGCTGCTGTGTTCTGTTCGGGGGCCGGAAGCAGCGGACTGGGGTCCATGGCGGAAACCTCCCAACGGCCGCCGCGTGAGGTGAGAGTGAGTGGATATTGGCCAGTTACCGACTCGGTGGCTGTCACCGAAAGTTCGGCAGTGGCGAGCACTCGGATCTTGATTCCGTCGGCCGGCGCTTTGTCAGCAGCCTCACCGGAGAAGTCGCGATCGGAAACGAGATCGACGACCTTGACGCTCTTGTAGGGGGCTGGGCTAATCGCCCGAAGGGAGGTTCCGGGCGCGATGTATCGCGAAATTTCTCCCGTTCCCGCGGACAAAGCTGCAAGGAACTGTTGGACTGCAGTGTTCGACGGATGCCCGGCGACGATGCGGTATTTGTAACCAAGATTCACGTCGGGCCCGGTCGCAGGCGCCGGAACGGGTGACGGGATTGATGCCGCCCGGGCGCTGCCGTCATTGACGACAACCGGTACTGAATAGAAGCGTCTCTGCGAGGCTTCGGAGGGTTCTGACACCTGCCGCACCGAGGCCGAGACGATGACGGAGTAGACCTCGGACTTGTCGGTAGTTGGCGCACCAGTTCCGGATTCTGCGGCAGACTTCACGGGTGCAGGTTGCAGTTCGACGCTTGCAATTCGCGCGTCGCTGGCAACGAAGAGCGCTTCAGCAGGGAGCTTGATTCCTTCCGAGCGAACGTATGGAGCGAGCGACTTTTCGGCACCACGTTTCGCTTGAAGCCACGTCACGACGAACTGTTGCGCGAGGTCTTCCGCCTGTGCCTGTGAAGCGGTATTCACGGATGTCGTGGACTTCGGTTTCACCACTGTTGGCGAGGACACGGTGAACCCGGACAACACGAGAACGAGTGCCAGTACTCCAGCTCCGATGGCCCCGAAAAGTCCGAACCGGACCAGTTGTGTCTTCCGATCTTGGGTGCGCGCCCACGTCGCTTGTTCGCTCTGCGGTTCGTTGTCGTCGAGGGCGATCTTGTCCGTGCGGGGCTTCCGTTTCATTCCCTTGAAGCGACTCATGAGGAGCTGCCTTCGCTCTCGATGAGCGGCGCGACGATCGACAGAGTCGGCGGTTGCGTTGCAGCCTTTCGGCTCGTGTTCATCCGACCGAGCGCTGCACGTGCGCCAGCGGCAGGCTCGCCCAACAGGTAGTGGACCCGTGCGCCGGCCTCCGGACTGAGAGGGTGATCTGCAAGCTCTGTCAGCGCGGTCCGCAGTTGTTCCTGTACGGCGAACACCAGACCTGCATCGCGTAGCTGGCCACCGAGATCGTCTGATTCACCACTGAAACGAATGAACGGATCTCTCCATGGATCGGTGCTCACCTGCGGGTCCGGCTCGGCCATGTCAGGTCCTTCCTCTCGTCTGGCTCTCGGCAATTTCGAGGGCCTCTACAAGAGAGGAGGTTCGATTTTCGGACTGCTGTGACAGGTCTCGGCGAACTTTCTTCAAAAAGTTTTCTGAAGCAGTTTTCGTCGTCATTGCCAGTCGAAGAACTGCCTGCTCGGGCGACCGCCTGCGCAACCCACTGTGACCGCGTTCACGGCGAATGTGGGTCGATCGGCGCGGCCGCGGCAATAACAGAAGCCCCAATGGCAATGACATACATGCAGGTCACGGCAATAACCCGTTGATCTACTCCTATGCAGACCAATTCCTTCTGCATAGGAGATCGCCGTGGACACGTCCATCCACGCGCACACCAGCGCCACCATTCCCGTCAACTCGACGGACTTTCTCGCGGTCCTGCATCAGCAGTGGGTACGAGAGTCCGCGACGCCTTCTGCTCGTATCGAACTCTCGCAGTGGGTCAACACCCGGCCCGAACTTGTGGGTGCCGAGTCGTTCGCTGAACTGAAGGCACTCACCTTCTGTGAACCGGACGCCGTTCTGTCGGTACTACTTCACGCACACCAAGCGGGGTCGGCACTGGCGGGCAGCACGCTCATTGAATTCATGCGTCCGAAACTGACCGGGATGCAGAAGTACGCACGAGTTGCCAACGGCGTTTCCGCACGGGCCGCGTACGCAGACCGCACCGCTGCCACCCTTCATGCATTTTGGGAAACCATCTCGACGTATCGCGGGACTCACCGCGGAATCGCGGCACAACTCGCGCTCAACACCCTCAACAAGATCACCGCCACAACTGTGGTTCTCGACCTCACCGTCGATGACACCTACTTCCACATCGCTAATGACGAAAAGGCTGCCGAGGAGTTCCTTCGCACCGACGATCCCACCGAGGTCGATGTCATGGATGTACTGGATTGGGCAGTAGATCAGGGAACCATTTCGGACTCCGATCGCACACTGATCACCCGGTCATACATGAACGAAGACGGTGCCGATATCGCCGCGGCGGCGAAAGAAATGGGAATCACGCACGCAACCGCACGTAAGCGGTTGAGTCGCTCGATCGCCCGGGTCCGTGACGCCGTGTGCGATCACCTCAACGTCCCAGAACCCAAGATCAAACGGATCACCATGGGCCGCTCTGTGAAGAAGAACCTTCCCCTCGCAAGCTGAGTCTCACTCCATTCACGCCCTCAAGACAAGGACACTCCGATGAGTACATTCATCACCGCACGACGAGTCACGGTGGCCGCTGTTGCCATCGGAGTTCTGGCAGCTGTAGTCGCGGTTCCCGCCGCGACAGCCAATCAAAGCGCTCCAAAGCCTGCGTGCCCAGACAACCTTCTACTCGCCATCCCCGGAACAACAGAAACGACCGCCGATGCCGATCCAAACCAGTCCCGGGGGATGCTCAAAAACGTCACGGATCCTTTGGCGAGCGAGTTCTCTACCTCGCAGCTCCAAGTCGAGTACGTGCCGTACATGGCTCTCATCGTCGACGACAAAGCCGACACGTACGGCACAAGTAAGAAGCAGGCAATCGACACCGCTTCGAAGATGATCGCCGACAAGGCCGCCGAATGCACCAATACCAAGTTCGGGCTTACCGGATTCTCACAAGGCGCCGATGCGGCGGGAGACCTGGCGGCAAATATCGGCAGCGGATCGGGACCAGTCGATCGCAATCGCATGTTCGGCGTCGCCCTTCTCGCCGACCCTGGACAGTCCAAGAACGCGGGAAAGAGCATCGGCGCTCCCATCACCGGCGTAGGATTCGCGGGCGCTCGACCGGCTGGGTTCGGCGAACTGAGCGACATCGCGGTCAGCGTCTGCGCAGCCGGAGACCTCTACTGCAACACCCCCGATGATGCTGTCGGGACACAATTCATCGGTGCTCTCGGTTCGCAGATTGATGCGCGTGACCCCGTGAAGTCAGTCGCCGGCGTCGTCACGACACTCCTCGGACTCAACGGTGCTCCGCTGACCAAAACTCTCGACGCACTCAACCAAAATGTCGCGACCGGGAACTTCCTGGCGGTCCCCCAACTCGCTCTCGATCTCGCCTCACAGGTCGGCAATCTGAGCGCCGATGTCGCTGCCAAAACGATCCCAGGCGCGGACATCGCACCTATCGCCGCCTCTGTCACTCAGCTCACCGACACGGTCGCCCGGGGTGACTTCCTCGCGGTTCCGGGACTGCTCGCGCAGCTAGCTCCCCAGGTGATCAATTTCGCTACGCAGCTCTCCACCGTGATCGGGCAGGTCGTATCCAAGCTGCCGATCAACGAGTACGCAGCCATCGGCGCAACCGTCTCCCGTATCTCGGCGAACGCGGCGATGCAGAACTACATTGCACTGCCGCCCGATCTCGGAAAGCTCGTCTGTCAATGGCCACGAAGTTCTCCCCGTAGGCGGCCAGTAGTTCTCCCCGCTGGTGGCCACGGGTTCTCCCCGGTGGCGGCCAGTTGTTTTTCCCCACCCGCTTTCTGATTTGGGTTAGCTGAAGGGCTTCACCCCCTTGCCGGTGGTGGCTTCGGTGAGGCGGAAGGAGTCGCCGTCGGTGACGACGACGTGCGCATGGTGCAGGAGCCGGTCAACGGTGGCGGTGGCCAATGTTTTGGGCATGATCTCGTCGAAGCCGGAGGGGTGCAGGTTGCTCGAGACGGCAATCGCTCGGCGTTCGTAGGCAGCGTCGACGAGGCGATAGAATCCTTCGGCGGCGTCTTCAGAGACCGGGAGCAGACCGATGTCGTCGACGATGATCAGGTCGGAGCGGATGATCCTCGTCAGGGCTCGGGCGATGGAGTCGTCGGCACGGTGCCGGCGGACCAGGGCACCGAGGTCTTCGATGGTGAACCAAGACACCGCCAGCCCAGCTTCGACTGCGGCCTGCCCGAGTGCCTCGGTGAAGTGAGACTTGCCCGTTCCCGAAGGCCCACAGACGCAGAAACATTCACGCCGCCCGACCCACTCCAGGGTGCGGAGCGCGTCCTGGGTGGCGCGGGGAATCGACGATTTCGTTTCGTCCCAGTCGCCGAAGGTCTTGCCGGTAGGGAAACCCGCGCGTTTGCGGCGAGTGTGCAGGTTCGCCCGGTCCCGGCCGGCGGCTTCCTCAGCGAGGAGAACCCGCACGACTTCGGCGGGGTCCCAGCGTTGGGCTTTCGCGGTCGGGATGATATCGCTCAAGGACCTGCGGATATGGGGCAGTTTCAGGCGTTTAGTCAGGTCGATCGCCTCGGCCAACGGGTCGCCGTTAGCGCTGGTAACAGTGCGCAAAGGGGTGCTCATCAGGCGTCATCGCTTTCATCGTCAGTAGTGGCTGGGCTGGCCGGCGCTGGTGTCTGGCCGAAGGTGGACCAGGCGGCGGTGCCCGGTTGCAGAGTGTGGTTCTCGCTGCGACGGACCGGATCAGCGTGTTCGTGGGTGACTTGGTAGTCGAGGATCGAGATCAGGTCCCGATCGGCGAACCGGCCGGTCATCGCCGCCGTCCCCAACGCTCTGTCGACTGCGTCCGGGGAGTGCAGCTTCGAAAGGTCCACGGCCTCGGCCATCTTCGCCCTGATGCGGCGCGCTCCCGCGGCGGCAGCCTCGACCAGCCAGCTGTTGGCACCCTGGCCCAAATGTAGGAAGGCGAGCTCGGCGGCGGTACGAGGCTTGGGCACCCGGTCGGCGGCGTCGCGGTCTGGGCGGGGTGGGTAGTGGTCGTTGTCGAGGACCGGTGAACCGGGTTGGCCGCGGCGGTGCCGCGCGACTTCGACTGCACCGCCATCATTGTCGACGGCGGTCACGATCAGCTCCTCACCATGGAAGCGGGCCCAGACCCGAGTGTCGATCAACGTGTGCGGCACCGAATACCGCACCCCTTCCACCGAGATCGTCGACTCCCAGTTCACCCGCCGGGTAGTGCCGAACACCGCGGTGAACGGAGATTTCGGCAGCGGATGCAGCCGCTGCAACTCTTCGGCCAGCCGCTCGACCGGCCGCCGCCGAGTAGAGCTGTGGACGCGGGTGTTGACGTCGGTGCAGAACTGCCGGCAAGCCGACTCGAGCTCACCGAAAGAGTGATACTGCTCGCGCAGGTTCACCTCCTTCGGCAACAGGTCGGCTTTGGCGATCCGCACCGTCGCCTCACTTCCTCCCTTCGACTCCGGATCAGCAGGTAAACACGTCCGCAGCGTCGTGCCGTAATGCCGTGCCACCTCCACGATCTCCGGATTGCGGACCGCGATCCCGGCCACGTGATCGATCGTCGCGGTCTTCTCGTTGTCGGTGAGGACATAGACCGGAACCCCGCCCAAGCGGCGGAATGTCGCATCCAAACACGCCGCCACCGTCGGCAATGTCTTGTCCCAGATCGGGATCACCACCCGAAATCGCGACCACGCCAACCATGCGCAGAACAACGTCGTCTTCCGGCCGGAAATCGTTGGCCCGTCACCGAAGTCGTACTGTAACCACAGCCCAGGTTCGGTTACCCACGGCCGATACACTCGCCGCCGACCAGCCCGAAACTGGGCCTTCGCCTCCGCGACCGTCCGGCGCGTGGTCCGCTCACCGCCGGTGAACCCCAGCGCGACGATCCGTTCGTGGATGACATCCGCGCGGACCTTGCCCTGCGAGCGGACCACCAACTCCTCGATCTTCGGCAGAAAGTCGTCGATCGCCCGCGCTCGATGCCGCCGGCGGTCCGGCGGCTGCCCCGCAGCGCGCATCTGCACATACCGGGCCACCGTGTGGTGATCACACCCAGCCAGCTCCGCCGCCGCCCGATAACTACCCGTGAGGTCGTACGCCTCCAAAATTTCCATGATCTCCCTGCTCGATTTCATCCACCCAGCGTTGCCGGGACCGAATCTGACTCACAGCAGGTGGGGAACTATCTGGCCGTACGCGGGGAGAAACCATGGCCACAAAATGCGCCATAAATGGCCGCCAGTGGGGAGCTTACGATGGCCGTCGACACTCGTCGGCCAACTCAACAACGCGGTCCGCAAGACGCTGAAGGCACTTCCTCTCGATGCCTTCCCCATGCTCAACAAGATGGCTGACGAACTCACCCCCGGCAAGGTTCTCGACGAGGTACTGAACTACGCAACATTCATCGCCAACGACGATCACAACTCCTACGCCAGTACACCGATCAACGATTCCGGACGAACTGGCGCGGAGGAACTGACGAACAATCTTCGCACTCAGATCAACAACGGCGGGGCAGCTGTCACCGCCTAGTTGCATCAAACCAGTGCTTGCGAGCATTGAGGGTCACAGAATTCGTTCTGTGGCCCTCAATGCGTCTGCGGCCACTCCTCAGCGGCGAAGAACGGAGACTACGGCAGCCATGTGATCCCACCGTTGAGATGAGTCTCAGGTGCGCGGCCGCGCCCTGTGGAGGTAAGCGCCCGCAGCGCCTGGGCAGGATCCTCATCGGCCAAGTCTGCGGGGAGCAGCCCCGCAGAGTGGAGCACACTGTGAAATTCTTGCGGCAACCATTCGGTGAAATCGGTCGGTTCGAAATCTGTGACCCAGATCTGCAGCGAACCTTGCTCGATCACCAGCGGGTAGACGGTGCCGTGGTCGTCGACGAATCCCGCCGCACCGGCAACACTACGAGTGGAGAAGATCGTGCCCCGGCGCGGTACACCAATGAACCGTGGGTGTCGATCGAGGAGTCCGAAGAGACGTCCCGCGACACCCGGAAGAACGAGATCGCCGACATCGAAGTACCCCGACGGCGACGAGGGCTCGAACTTTCCTGTCAGCGTGATGAGGTGTCGGCGACCGCCCTCGATTTCTACCGCGAGGGGCAATCCCAGGTGGTGGGCTTTCGTCGTTCGGAGATGGTCGTCGTCGAGCACGAGGTGGGTGACTGTGTGCCGTGTGATGTGGTCGATGATGTGCAGTTCAATCCCGAGCGCAACGAGAACGAGACGTACAGTGTCGGCCGCGCTTGCACCGTCGAAACCAGATCGGCTCAGCATCAACCAATTGTCTGGATCGTCCCCGCATCGGACCATGAGGTGCGGCACCGAGCCGCGGGACGACAGGTCAAAACGGTGGAGCGGCTGCCCTGACAAGTAGACGAGGTCGCTGGGGTCTGTACTCGTGATGATCTCCGCGAGCGGACCCGCGGAGAGGACGCAATCGACGAATTCATGCGCCGGCAACTGCTGGATCCATCCATCCTGCTCGTCTGTGATGGTGTAGCCGGCAGCATTGGCCTGACGTCTGAACTCCGTGAGCGTCGTGCGTGCCATTCCGAGCTGGCTCGCGATTTCGGAGACTGTGAGTCCACCGTGCGTCACTGCTCGTTCCGTCCAAGCGCCGAGCGCAAGCGTCGCCTTTTTGGAGGCTGAAATGGAACGCAGTCGTGCGCGATTTCGGGTGTCGATTTTCGAGAGCATGACTTTGTGTGGATCAGCGGGTCCACGTGTGGACTGTTGCGTCGGTCGAGCCAACTTCGAGTCGAGGCGCGGTGAACTTTCAGATTCACTGCGGCGACGCGTCATGATTCGTCCTCGCTCTTTTGATAGTGAGTGGACGCTCCCCAGGTCTGTTGTCGGACGAGGGAGCACAAAGGGCAGTAGTTTTCACCGTGCGACTGTGTCCATCCATCTGAAGGAATTTCACGATGCTGGACGTCCGTGCCACAGGCATCGCAGCTCGGTGCGCACTGCGAGAACGTCTCCGGCTGGTTCATGTCCAGGCCCGGCGCAACGGCTGTTGAGGTCGCGCTCTGCGAGCGGGCTTCGTTCTCGACCGGACTACTGCGGATCTCCTCCACCATGTCTGGCCACGCATCCCAGTATCGCGAGGGCAGCCCCATCGGTGCCTCTGATGCATCTGAGGAAAGCAGATCGGCGGCTTTACGTAGACCACTGATTTCACACATCAGCCACCGCTCTTGGTCAGTTGTCGAGGAGCTGTTGAAATCCGCGTCGGACTTGCCGTGGAGATATTCCTCGCGCAGTGTTGCGTATCGACGGATGATCTTCGCGCATACTGCGGTGGTGTCGGTCATGTACGGACCTTCCTATGGTTCGTCACTGTGACGTTTCACTGCTTGGGTGGCCGTCCGCTCCCCTAGATCGCTGGACGCGCTGCACGATCCACAATCCGGTCATTCCGAAAACGACGACGACCAACGGAACGTCGAGGAGCCAGACCGTCCACGACGGCAGGGCGCCATCTCGTCGCCACGACTGGGCCACGTTGACGATGACGACAACGACAAAATATGCGCCGGCGAGGTGCCGACCTGCGACCCGAGAAAGGAAGCGCTCAACAGTCCCCTTCCCGATCATGACTGCGAGCGGACTATCGGGTCGGGGACCACTGACAGCCTGACCGGATGCGGATCGCTCCCCTGCAGCACTTCGACCGCGTTGTACTGATCGAGAGCGTGAAAGCACCCTGCCGCAGCTGTGGCGGTCGTCATCGCTGACGGCTCGTCCGCGTCGAAATCGATTCCCCACATTCGACAGCAGGCCGTGAACGTCGGAATCGATGTCGCAGCCAGTCCGAATGCGCCAGCCGTCAATGCTCCGATGCCTGCCAGACGTGGGTGCCATCGTGGCTCGATATCGAAGCTACGGAATAGTCGGGCGAGAAAATCGGCAGAGTCTTCCGGGGACGTCCCACCGAGGGTGTTGCCAGCCAAAGCCCCCGCCAGGTCGGCGATTCGAGCAGAGAGAACTGAGCGAGTGAGGTCGGCACGGTCCGCCAAACCTCGCCGATAGTAGCCATTTCGGCGCAGAACGGAGGGATCCGCATCCGCAAGCTGTTCCGGGGTGAGCGGCACCGTCAAATCCCAGCGCTTCTCACTGCCAAGGCTCACGGCCGCAACTTCCAGTGCGACGTGTCGCGCCGGGTCATCGCCTGTCGCATTGACCTGTACGACAACGAGCTCACGAGTTCTCATCGATCCCTGCCGCCTGCATGCGCACCCAGCGCGAAGTCCATTCGCGCGGATCCCTTCTGTTGTTCGCCTGTATCGAACTCCGACAGCAGTGCGCTCAGTCGGGATTCGATGCGACTTTCCCCCATGTTGTTCATGAAAACTTCCTTTCGTCTACAGCAACGATGTCGCCATTCCCGTTGGTAGGGAACCGATCTCCATCTACATGTCCGGAAAGGACCGCGGCACGCAGGAAAGTCGACACGATCTCGTCCGACCTCCGTCGGCCAGGGATCCCAGATCCAGGCAACGATGCCTGAGCGGGTGACGGTTCCGGTGAGTTCATCGTCATCGAATCTCCTCGATCGTTAACGGACCACTGTGGGCTTGTTCCCCAGCAACCTCTCGAAACGGGACGCTACATCCGGTACAGCACATCTCGAACAAGTCATATTCGGAAAGCGAGTCACGCACACGACGAGAAGGCGGGTTGATCTGCACGTTTCATCAGCCCGGCCTCAACCGGCTGGGCGGGAATCCAACGAGTTCGATCCCCGCCCCTCCACCACCGACATCTGCTCTCACAAGAAGCACCATCACCGATGTGAAACGCCGAGTTCAGCCAAATCGCGCCTCACGTAACGGACCCGAGTCCCGATACGAACAGCGATCTGATCGACCGAGAGGCCCAGTCGGTGCATACGGGCGACACGTTCCACTCGTGTTTCGGTGACGACGTCCACCAACACTCGTCGGTAACGGATGACCCCCTGCGCGTCTTCGACTCGAATCTTCATGTACACCCGAATGCCGGCCGGCTCGGCATCCGGATCGTCGATGATGTCAGGGTCCCACCACATCGGCGACAGGTAACCGAGACCGCGGTATCGTTCGCGGGCTAGATCCGACGGGCCGACTCGATTTTCGAGCTCTCCGTACAACTGTGTGACACTGTCTCGGATGACCGCAGATACTTTCTCGCTGCGAATAATTCGTTGACAACTGGTGTGCACGCCCAGAGCTGCAACGAGATCCTTCGCGCGGTGCCCGTTGGCGAGCAATGCCTGCAGTCGTCGACGTGTACCCGTCGCATCGACCATCTCGTGTGCCTCGTCCTCGCTGGACATGGCTGTCGGCTCAGAAGAGCCTGACCGGCACCATGTCCGAGCGGACGGCGCTGATCTGCACGAGCTGCCCTGTCTGCGGTGCTTCGATCATGCGGCCCCCACCGAGGTAGATCGCAACATGATTCGCGCAGGTCTCCAGGCTGTGCGCTGTCCCAAGCAATTTGAGTGCCAACAGTGAACTGGATTTGCGAGGTCCGAGGCAATTCCTTTCCCGTTGCCTGAAATACCGCGAAGCGCACCAACCCGGAGCAGTCGTAACCCGCTGTCGCACCGCCGGTTCCATCACCCATCGTCGGACCGTCGAGGGCTCCGCCGCCCCACTGGTACGGCAGCCCGAGCGCCGTCAAAGCCGCTTCGATGACTTTGCGGGCGATCTCCACGTCGCGCGGAATGTTCGAATCGAAGACAAGTTCGGGAACGCCCGACAACCCGGGAATCAGCGAAGTCAATGGTGGAACAGCAGACGGGGCAGAGGACCCCGGGCCAGCCAGTACGACGGGAGCAACCACGGGAGCAACTGGCGCCGGCACAGTGATGGTCGGTTCGAGGCTCTCCACCGGTGCATCAGGCACTGCTGGCTCCGGCGATGTGTCCTGCGGAGGAAGCAATTGTTCAGCGTACGCGGGAATGTCCGCAGGAAGCTGCTCAAGGTAGGGAGCTAGCTGAGCATCCCACTCAGGGGCCGACTGCTCCACTGCTGCAACCACATTCGCAGCAATATCCGCAACGGGCGGGGGCAGAGGGGAACCCTGAACGGCTGCACCCGCAGCAGCAACACCTGCGACAAGAATCGAAATCGGATCGAACGCCATGACAAACTCCTTGGTCCTTGTGCGTTGGTAGGACTCCCAACGCAAACGTCGTGGTGACAATCCGGACGCTAACCGCGGCACATGACACTACGAACATCACGCACATTCCGATCCACGCTCCTTCAGCCTCGAAATCGGGCTGCTCACGATGTAATGACCCGCAGTCACACTGGCGATATGCCCACACCGACGCGACTTTTCAGCAGCACCTCGGCACCACCACGAGGACCCCGCACAGTGCCCCGTCAAAACTTTTTTCGCAATTGATGTCACAGCAACCCCCACCTCGGACCTCCTCTCTTATAGGAGGGGACGCACAATCACCTGTCCTCAAACTGGGAAAGGGACTGACCACATGGACAGCATCGAATTTCAGCGTTTTCACCCGCGCGAAAGCAAGAAAATGACGTCACTGCACCGAAGATGGACCTCAGGTGCACCAGCCCCCGCCGGACTGAACGCAGTGGATTCGATCGGAATCATCGCCACGTCGAACCATCGCCCTATCGGATACGTGCTGGCATCACCACCACACGGACTGGCACGCGCCGCCCGCAGAGCTGGATGGTCAGAAACCGGATGCGTGTGGATATCGAGGACCGTCTGGATACTCGAAGACCTGGTGGTCAAACCGGAAACCACCGGATCGACCAACATCGGAGCACGACTCGTCCGAACGCTGGTTGACGACCTTTCCGCCGCCACCGCGAAGCAAGGGCACCTGTACGGATCAACCCCTGACCGCCCGGAACTGATCCAGTTCTGGCGAGAAGCAGGATTCGACGTCGGCAGCCCGAACACACCAACGCTGTGGAACCACCCCGAATGCACAACCTTGCACCACAAGGCGTACTTCCCAGGAAAGCGACCGTTCGCACAACCATTGGGCCGCGAATTCTCGCGCGGCCAGGCCTTCAAAAAGGGCGTCGCCGTCCACTGACTGCATTCCTCTCACCTCGATGAACAACCCTCAGAAACAACCGAAAGGCACCGCGTCCCATGACTGACAACGAAGTTGATCTCGACAGCCTTGAGCAACGTCGCGGGGGCCGGCACATGGTGGGTCTGGAGCAGCCACAGTCGTTGGAGAAGCGCTCGATCAGTTACTTGTCCGTGCGCAGACCTATCACCGGGAGCATTCACCTACAACGGATCTGGTCGGAGCGTGACGTGAGCGTAGATAGTGCAGCAACCGCAGTGCGGTCCATGATCACCGACATCGACGTGGATCCAGAGAGCGAAGAATTCTTGTGCGCGCTCGACCGGTTATGGGAGCAGATGTTGAGCGAGCGAGTGGCGGAGATCGTCGGGCTCAGGCGCGAGCAGACGTGGAGTGCTGACGAGCCTGGGTGGGAAGGAAACTCGTCGCTCGACTACTACCCCCGGCGCGATGTGTGGCGCACGACGGTACATACCGGTCGAATAGCAGGCGGTGAGGAAGTGAAGATTCCGCTCGCTCTTCTCGCGCCGGTTCTGATCGGGCTCATCCCGGTTTTTGCGGGCGTGACTGCGCCGGCGAACCCACTCGTCGCAATACTGGTCTGCATCGGTCTCGTAGCGGGGATGGAGGCGGCGGGGTTGTGGTGGTGGACCCGCCACGATCCACTCCGGCTGAGTGCGGAGGACAAATCCGAGATCGGTGTCGCCGTCGCTGCTGTGCAGTCGTTGATCTCGGCGGGCGGAGCGCATGTCGAGCTGCGGTTGGCGTTGGCGGCATCGGCACTCGTCGACGAGATCCGCACCGTACCGGTCTGGGAAAGTGAGGATCTCGACGTCAGCCGCATCCGCCTGAATCTCGACGAACAACTGGCCGGAATTCTTGCGCACGCCGGTGAACTAGCAGCAGTGCGAGCAACTTTGGGAACCCCGGCGGCGGGTGGCGGCCCGCAAGCTCGGGCAGCGAGGGAAGCTCACCTGGTGAGCAGCCGGTGGCTCGAGCGCGTCGAGCGATCGCTGCTCACACGTGTAGCTGCGCTGTGGAGCTATCGTCGCCATCTGCTCGAGCTGCAGGAATCGATCACTGCCGGTGAATCTCTCGACAAGATTCACGATGGAGACCGGGCCATCGAGAACCTTCTGGCCAACGCGGCCGGCGATGATGTGGCGGCCTCGACGATAGATCAGTTGGCGATCGACCTCACAGACCTTCGGCGCGCACGAGAGTCCGCGTTGGCAGAACTACGCGGAGAGCACTCCGAATTCGAGGAGCGGGACTGATGGGAGAAGTCACGACAGGATCAGCCGAGACCACGGTCGCTGCTACCGCGCTCGAAATGGGGCACCGCGTCCAATTCGCGGAGTCCCGGCGATGGTGGAGAGTGCGAGCCACATCCGGCGATGGCAGGTTCGCGATCCTTACCAGCCCGTTCAACCTCCGCAGGGTCCCGTATTACACGATCCTCGACACCGAGCGAGGCGTGCGCGGCCCGGACGACAGAATCTTCTGCAGCGGTTACGAAGACGACAGCGACATCGCAGATCGGATGCGCGAGCTGATCGCCGGAGACATCCAAGTGAGCCGCCGACCGTCGAAATGCGTAGAGACCCGCATCGCCGCGGTCCTCCCGCCCACCGATTGGCATACCCCGGGGCCGATTCCGACGCCTGACGCGTACGAACCGATCCTCGAAACGCGACATGACACGACAGGAGTTTCCCGCTCATGACTCAAACACACAGTCCCGCACAAGTTTTCCCCGACTCGGCCGAACGGAACCTCCGAGCAATGCTCGCGGCCCTCGACGATGCACTGGCCGCGATAGCTGACGCACGCGAAGAACTCCGAGGGCTCTACACCGGCCCGAGAACGTACCCCGAAGAGCTGGAACTGTTTCTCGCCGCCGAAGCCCACAACCAGGACATCACCACCCACCTCGCCGCCGCAGCCCGCGATATCCGTGCCGCGCTCGCGATCCTTCGCACCACCCCGAACGCGGCGGTGTCGAACTCATCGACGTCACTCCGTCCACATACCCACAAGGTGACAGCTACCGCTGACATGCGGCTACCGGAAAACCTCAATGAGCAGCGGAAAGGTGAGCTGGCATGGCCGCCGCACTGAGAGCCCCTTCGCCGACCAAAGAGACTGCGCCGAAGGAGACACCTCAGATGACCACAACCGCACTCGACAACACCGCTCCCACAAAGGGGCGAACCATCGGCGCAGCTTTGGAAGGGGAATCATGAACGCAACTGCAGTACTCGATGCAATCGCCCGCAAGCACTCCAATTGTGCGCTGGTTCGCGAAATCACTGTGACCGACCGCGATGCATTAGACCCGGTCCGGGATGCATGGAGCGCTTGGGAGCCGGGCGATCCCATGCCCGAATACGACGGGACGCCGGTCTATCGCAGAATCGACGGACTCATGTTCGACGGCGGGGCAACGAGAACCGCGATCGAAGTGAAGATCAGCCGCGCCGACTTCCTCCGCGAGAGCGAGGAAAAGCGACGGCCGTGGCGGAAGATCACCCACCGTTTCGTCTATGCCACCCCAGTCGGGTTGTTAAAGCCGGAGGAGATCCCGGACGGGTGCGGACTCTGGGAAATCGACGGCAATGCAGTGCGGATCATCAAGCGCGCCCGCTCGAATCCCGAACCGGAGCCCATTCCGCACCAGGTCCTCGTCGCATTCGCATACCGACTGAACCGCAAGCCTTCTGAGAGGAAACAGCGATGAGCACCAAGATGTGGAACTGGGGCGACGTCGACAACGGGCACGACCCGATTGTCGAGTGCATCGGTGAAATCCACCAGCCTGCCATCACCATCGACAACCGCTCCGGTGACGACCTCACCATCCCCTTCAACCAACTCGACCCACTGATCGATCACCTCAAGTCATGCAAGCAATTTCTGTACGAACGGGGCCTCGATGAACCAGCGCACAAAGGGGAGTTGAAGTGAGTGAGATCCAATCCCAGGCCATACCCGCGAGCGATGAACTAGCCGAGGTGGAGCTGATCGACGCAATCAGGGCGACACTCGAAGGTTGGCCCTTCCGCAAACAAGCAGCCGCCGCAGCAGTGGAGGTGATGAAGTCTCAGGGCTGGTCGAAACCTCGCACGGTGCACAACGCGGCCGAACTCGACGCGCTGCCAGAGTTGAGCGTCGTGCTCGTAGGCGGGCAGCTCGCGGCACAGAAGGATATCGACTGGTACGCAATCGCAGGCGGCGATCCGATCTATTTCAAGCCCGATGCATGGGAAACCGGAATCGTCGTCCTCTTCACCCCGGACGGTGAATGATGGAGACCTGGACCGAATGGGGCGTCGAAAGAAACACCCTCGATGGCATCCGCACGGTAGCGCCGATGCAAAGTCAAAATGAGGCGGAACATGTCGCCTCAATGTGGGACACATCCACGGGGATTGGACCGCTCAAACCCATTGCCGTATCCCGCACGGTGACAGCAAGCACGTGGGCGCCAGTCATTCCGGCAGTGGCGGAATGAGCGACACTCGAAACCCAACTCCCGACGCACTGCACACCCGCACGCTCACCGGCCCTTTGTTCGAGTTCTTCGCGAAAAACGCTACTAGTGCGCAAGCCCCGCACGATAACCCCTTTCACCCCTGAAAAAAGCAGCCACTCATTCCTGAACCACACGCCGGGACAACGAATCCGAATTCCTCCCGATATCGAACGGAGACACCACAGATGACCACCACCGGCGACACCGCCCACCAGCACGGCTACGAATTCCCCACCCCCGCAGCGGAACCGGCAACAGGTTTCGACGCCGATAACCTCACAGCCGCAGACGAACTCGCGATCGACATCGGAAGAGTCGCGATCGGAGCCGGTGAAGGTGTCCCCTACGGCTCAGAGCCCGACGAGTTCTTCCTGGCAGCAGGGAAAGCTGTCTTCTACTGGCTACAGCTCAACGGTCACCGGCGCATCGCCACTGAAGAGGCGGACGAGATACGACAGGTGTCGAATTGCGCGCTGCAGTACGGCAATATCGCCAGCCGAGAAGCCGCCCGCCGTCTCCACGCACGGTTCCTGGCCACCGAACCAGCGGAGGCGCGTCTCGATACCAGTACTGCAGCAGCCGAGAATATCGGTGCTTCGGATGGTTCCATCCCATCCACCCTCACAGCCGAGGAGACGAAGGCTGAGGCAGTAACACTGTGCCCGAACTGCTTCGGGCGAAATGGATCACACAACAGAATTCACGAGCGCTACCCCGCCGGCGGCGGCGGGACCAACAAACCATGCCCGAACGCCCCGTCTGTTAAGGCGGAGACGACGCCGACACACTGCCGGTGCATCACGCCCGACTGGTACCACGACGGGCTGGATGCAGAGTTCGACGGACGCCTGTGCCGTCAGTGCCGCCTGCGTCAGAACATCCCGTACCGAGACCTCATCGACTCGCCGAAAGCCCCGGCCACGATCGATGCCTCCGTGATCGGTGTCGCCGCAGCTGCACTACGAAACGCCATGAACGTACTGGACCCTCACGAAGGTGGCGATTGGGAGGACGCGTGGCACACGATCGCCGACCTCGAAGACTGCGCAATCCGCGCCGAAACCATTGCTCGGCACGAAAACTCGAGATGACGACGACACCCGTCGAACGCCGAAGCCTACTACTTGCAGAGCGAGAGATTGATGACGACAGGCCCCGTATCCTCACCGCCCCGGATGAGTCGAATTCGCCTGCCCCGGCGAACGACACTCTTCTTCGAATCGCTTCCTCCGAGCGCGCGTACAGCCTGCCGCAGAACCCTCGTCAGCCTGTACGCCCTTGTCGGCGCGGCATCTGTGGGATGGCTGCTGTGGCGACTGTGGCCGGATTTCGTCGCCGTAGCCGGGGGCCTCGACAATGCGGTAGGGGCAATTGTCGGGAGCCTGTGCGCGATCTACCTGTATCGGGCATTCGGCGGATGGACAGGTCGTCGTGCCGACGAGTGGGACGTGTGCGAACACACGCCCGTGGCACGCCGAGCCGTGCACTACCGACACGAACAAAGTCTTCTCGACGAAGTAGGCGATGAACTGCTCGTCTCGACTGCTCTCACCCGTGCCGTCGACCCTGACGACCGCGTCGCCGTGACGGCACTGATCGAGCATCTCCGTACCCATGACCAGCGCACCAAGCACAAAACGGTTGAAGATCTCGACGATCTGCGAATGACAGCACTCCATGAAGCAGCTCACGCGGTGATCGCGCTGGCGGCGGGTGCTTCGATCCGCAAGGCCGTCGTCTATCCAGCGCGTGACGGCGAAGGCTCGTCGAGCGGAAACGTAGAGGTCACCGATCCTCTGGCCGATAACGAAACCCAACTGTGGGCCTCGTTGCACATCTCACTCGCCGGCATGGTCCTCGATCACCGCGGGGGCCGCCGCGACGGCGGGTCGGCGGCTGATATTCACCATGCCGAAATAGCTGCATTGCATCTGATTTCGGCCGGTATCAGGCCTCCCGGATACGAAGGGGAGATGACAACGACGTCACTGATCGCCACTGCCACAGCTGGTGTCAAAGATCTCCTCGACATACATACCGACGCGGTCAACAGGATCGCCGATGCGCTTGTCACTGCCGTACCCGCAGCTCACCCTTTGCGGGACTGCGACATTCGTCCCTTGTTTGCTGTGGACGGAACGTAGTGAAACCGCACATTGTCACTTCACTCATTGGCAACCGTGTGGCGGCGCGCGATTCGATGCGGGGCCGAGCCGGTCTTCCCTTACCCGCCCGGCCCCGGCGTCGAAAATAGCAAAACATTCAATAGGCAGCTAACTGGTGCGCTCGCTGTCTACCGCGCGGCGAAATGGCGGCGGGCTCCCTCCTGCCGAGAGAGCCGGAGGGGTAGAGAACATCATCCCTCGCGAGAGCTAGACACCGCGTTTACTCGGCTCGGACCTGTATCTATCGAACTTACGTTCGAGTATCCTGGGTGTGCGGGACGTACGCGCGGATCCAGGAAAGCGGGGCGACGATGAACCAACAGCCCCACTCATCAGCAACAACGGTGCTGAACAAGGCAGAAAAGCTCGAACAGCTACGCCGCAAGATGGCCTCGATCCCGGCCCGCTCCGACGGCACCGAACCAGCGACACCTTCGGTGATGCTCAAACCCGTAGGCGAGCGCGAGCCGACTCCGATCGTGGCCACGGCGCAATCGACCCTCCGAATGCTCCCGGTGCCGCCGCCGCTCGGCGAACTACTCCCCCGCGGAGGACTCGCACGAGGCACCATCGTCAGCGTCTCCGGAGCGAACTCCGTCCTCATCGGACTGCTCGCATCCGTCACCGCAGCCGGTGGGCACGCAGCAGTGATCGGCATGCCCACCCTGGGACTACTCGCAGCTACGGAACAAGGTGCAGATTTGTCACGGATCGCACTGATCCCCGAACCTCGGGACAGTGCGGTCGAGGTGGCAGCAATCCTGCTTGACGGCATTGACCTGGTGATACTCGGACTTTCCGGGGCGGCCGTCACACCGTCGAGGGCGCGAGCAGTCGTCGCCAGAGCGAGGTCCAAGGGCAATGTTCTCGTGGTCGCTCACGGGCAATGGGACGGCCCGGATCTGCGGATCGAATCGAGGGTCGCCGGGTACAGCGGCCTGACTGCGGGGCGCGGGCGGGTGACTTCCGTCCAGCTCGACGTCGCCGCCGCAGGCAAGGGATTCCAACGACGTGCAGGACGGATGGAGATCCGCGAAGAAGCAGGGGTATCGGTCTGGCGAGCAATCTCACCGACCGCCGACACCGCACACGCGCCTGCCCCGCTGAAGAAGGCACTGTGATCAACACCGATCATTGGAACGAGCGCTGGCCGGACCACCCTGTGATCAGGACATTCGAGCCAGCGAAGCCGGTGAAAGTCGACATCGGCCGGGCGCTCCCACTCGGCCGCGGCGGGGCATCGCGCGCCGATCACGTCAGCATGCGGGTCAAAACATCCGCGCTCTACATGTCCGGATACCTGGACGGCGTTTTGAAATACTGGGCGAAAATGCACGACGGACAGTGGCTGGCCGGCATAACTGTGCACGTCACCGACGCCGGCGGAAGCAACAGCGTCGAGATCGACATGCTCGTCACTGCCGACGCCATCACTGAAGCACCCACAACGTCGACGTAGTTTGAAGAACAACACACATGCGCAGTTGTGAAGGAGGCCGATGTGGCGGAGTTGGTCCGTAGAGACTTCACGGTCCCGGCCAGTTCCCGTTGTTTCCTGTTGATGCGCCCTGCCGGATGGGACGTCGACGATCTCGACGACACAGCCGGTGCCGACAAGCCGTTCGTTCGCGGCGGTGCCGACATCGTGTTCGTCAAGACCGGCATTTCGATGGGGCGGGTCGAGGTGGAAGTCGTGGTCACCGACGAAGCGCCGGGGCCACCCGACAGCCAGTGGGAAGAGGTCGCAGAGGTCCCGCTCGATGTCAGCGAGGGTGATCTGCGTGTGCACGGCGCGGAGGCCATGATCATCGACGAGCAGGGCGGTTCTGTCCTACCCGAGAGCGAAGCGGCCACCTATCGAGTACGTGTGAGCGCGCAGGGACGCCATGGTCAGCCCGATCAGGTCGTACAGAGTTCGTCGGAGCGGTATCTGCTGGAGCTGTGGGAACAGCAGCACCCTGCACCGTTCGCCGTGCTCAGATCCAAGGACCGGGCCACGGGCGAGATCACCGACCACATCGCGTAGCCAGGTAGCTGTCTGGCACACGAAAAGGGCCGGTGAACGCAATGTTCACCGGCCCTGCACGTACACACTCGACCTAGGTCACCACTGCTGGATGATCGAGATGTTCTTCGACCAGATCGCCGGGTCGTTGATCGTGAAGCTGATCATGCCGCCGCGAGCTGCCGCTTCGTCGACCAGCTGGTCGATAGTCGCGGAAGTGACGTATTCCTCGTTCTCAAAGACAGACCCCTCTTCGAGGGACACGCACCAGAACTCGTTGGGGATCAGATCGAGCAGTTCGCCGGCATTGGTAGCGGAGATGAAACGAGTTTCGTTCTCGTCGAAGCGGACTGCGACATAGCCCTCGCCGGAATACGGTTCGACGGCGGAAGCTGCACCGGCTCCGAGAACTGCGACAGCACCAGCAGCGACCGGAATCATCAACGCGGCGGCGGCCATACGTGAACGGGACATGAAAACCTCCAAATGGGAGGAGGCTGCATCGGGCGCAGCCTCATACGGATCGGGCAGTGAAAAGGTCACCGCCCGTGCGAGAAGAACCGCGATGAAGCTAGATCACCACTGCTGAAAACCGGTGAGCACAACGCCATTCCAGATCGCCGGATCGCTGACCGTCAAGGCGACGCGGCCACCGTGTGACGCCGACTCGTCGACCAACTGATCGACGGTCGCGTAAACAACGTTGCCGGGCGAGTGGTAGATCGACTCGGGATCGAGATTGACGTGCAGAGTGTTATCCGGGATGCCGCGGAGGAGTTCGCCGGCATTGGTATCGGCAATGAACCGAGTCTCGTTCTGATCGAACGTGACACCGACATAACCGTTTCCGGAATAGGGAGTGACGGCCGAGGCGGCACCTGCACCGACAAGAGCAACGGCGCCAGCGGCGACCGGAAGCAACAAAGCAGCTACAGCCATACGTGAACGGGACATGAAAACCTCCTGCGACGCGCAGGCTGCATCGGGCGCAGCCCCACTTGGATGTGACTGACAGTATCGCATATTTAGGTAACCAAAGATTTGCGTACAGCAGTGCCTTCGGTCACGTTGGAAGAGAAGCAGAACTACCCGAAACGCCTAACTAGCGACAAATGGACTAGTCCGACATGCACTTTCGTTGGGAATACTGCCTGGATACCTGCATGCCCGTGCGATCATGCTCTGATCTAGTGAATCGTCAGCACTCAACCCGTCCGGTCGGATCGTCGCGGTGCCGGAAACCCTCATCGCCTCTTACTTCTCCGGCACGTCGGGACCGAACCGAAGCGCCAACACCCCAACCAACCGCACCATCAGCTCGGCATCCCCCTGATCAGGTGATTGCGTGTCATGCGCATCAGAACGCTGATTTCGCACAGAAGCAATCCACTTCACGAGATTTTCGAGCGCATTCGCCAATGGTGTGTCGACGCCGGCAAGCCATTCTTGCTTCTTTGCGGCTTTGAGTTGGTCGCCCAGCGTGCCGCCCGAATAGCCCAGCGCATCGAGGAGCATCTCCAACGCCGTACCAGCGTCCGTGATCGCGTCCGCCGGTTTTCCTGCCGACAACTCGGCAACTGCCTCCCTGTACTTGAGATCAATCTTCTCCAGCGCCGGAACCCCAGCAGACAACAGTCGCAGTGGCTCGTCCACGAGCACCGCCGATGCCAGGTCGGTGCGCAACACCAATTCCCGGCCGCGCACACCGTATTCAGTGGAGGCCAGCACATCTTCGACATCCGCGAGAAACGCTTCTTCCGCGTCCTTCATCCACGGCACTCCAGGAACCCGCGCATGCGCGTCCGCGTATGCCCCTACCGCATCGAGGACGACTGACACGTCTTCGTTCATGATGAGACCGGCAAAATGCCGTAACAGTGCGCCAGATGTCGGGGCGAGCCCACCCAACCGCAAATTGCCCTGTACGAACACCAATCGCTCAATCGCAATAGAGACCATCTGGTCCGTCATCGACGGGAACCGCGGATCCCCGGCAGTCCGTGGCTGCTGATGTTTGTACAGCACCATCGCCAGCCGCGTGCGAACTGTCTCGTTCACACCGCCGGACGGGTTCGCAGCGTGGAGCATGCTCGAAATTGTGCCCACGGGCGATGGGCGCCGCGGCTTCTTCTTTATGTACTCACTGAACAACGCCGCTGGTGGCGGCGGAACTATCACCGGGGTTCTTACCGAAGCAGACGGGGCTTTGCGCCGAAGCCATCTCATGCCCCAGATCCTGACAGAGCGCCGCTCATTGTTTCCTACTGGAACTTGTCTGCGTGATCGTTGAGCAGCCGAGCAATAACCCGAACCGTTTCCGGGTCGCTCATATCTCCGCCGCGCGCACAACCGAGCCGAGCGCCGGACGCTGCCTCCGCAGCCTGCAACTCCTGGTACGCCGCAACAAGTTCCGCACTGGGGTTGGCAATCCGATCTGCCTTCTGCTTTCGTGCCACAGCTGCTGAATCATGTACCTGCTTCGCATGCTGTTCACGACGCCAGATGGTGAACCGGTTACGTTTCCAGGGCGCACGAACCGTCGCCCCGTCCATCCACGCCGCGAACTCCGCCCTGTCCCGCGCCCATTTGTGCGGCTGAAAATCCGGACTCCAGTCATCCGACAACGTACTTCCCCCATCTCGTGACGGCCCTCCGGAACAACAAACTAACAGAGAGCGATAAGTCCGGAACTCCAAGACGGAAGGCAATCAACGGCTCCGTAATCCTTCGCCGGGCGAGTCTTGCCCAGACAGTGCAGGCTCCCCCGGGGGGGCAACACCTCGCTGCGTTATCCACAACCCTGTCGGCTCGAAGAAACCAGTACGGCGCCCGTACCTCGCGGCGACCGCTACAGCGGGCCGACGAACGGATCCAGAAACCGAACTACTCAATGACTCTTCCATCGACCCAACACAATCCACGATTCATTGACTCGCCGACGACGTCCAAAATGCCACCGGACGGCAGGAAGCGACAACAGTACGCAGTCATCTCATTCATGCAGAGAAGGCGGCAATCTGGGATCGGGACCAGACGAGGAGACAATCGGACACCTGACAACCAGTGGAACAATGATGGGCATGCTCCCGGACACATACCTCAAAGATTTTCTGCACCGGCTGGAAGCACTGAGCAGTCTGTACCCCGAGCAAGGGAAAGTGATCGCTTCGCACGGCGTCGTTGCCGCACTCGACGACGACGAGGCATTCGAAGTTCTGCTCCGGCTGGTCGGACCCGACGCGCCTACATTCGCCGACGAATTATGGGAGCTGATCAGCAGGTTCCTCAACAGCCGACGCGCAGAGGAGTTATTCGGTGGTCCTGAAGGCATCGGGCGGACACATCTCAACACGGTGCGAAGACCGCGTTACATTCCGCCTAGTAGCCGGCCGGTGATCCCTCAGTGATCTATGGGTAGTCAGCTTACGAACGGGGTCCGTGAACAGCACAGCAACCAGTTACGCCGGATTCGGGCGCTCTGGCATCTTCATGAGGATCGGAACCGCACCTTCTTTGTATCGGTACGCCCACCTGCCACTCTCGAGGATGACGGCGCCGGCCTGCCCCACATCCGGAGCCGGAGTCCACCCCCGATCCTCGCCCGGTTCTGCAGTCTCTCTCATATCGCTATTGTCTCAACCTCCGAAAACTGGCCGAAAACTGGCCGAAACCAGTACAAACCCGCGCACAGTGGAGAGATGAGCGCCACCTCCGGAAAGCCAGTGCCGCCGATGCTCGCCACGCTCGGGCATCCCCCGACAGGGGAGCGCTGGGCCTTCGAATCGAAATGGGATGGCCAAAGAGCCATCACCACAACAGGTTCCGAGTCGCCTGTGCTCTGGTCGCGCAACGGGAACAACATCAGCGCATCGTTTCCCGAGATCGTCGATGCACTCCGCTCTGTGCTCGATCACCGCGAAACCGTCCTCGACGGGGAAATCGTCGCACTCGGACCGGACGGTGTTCCGTCCTTCTCCCTGTTGCAACGACGGATGCACGTGCTCAGGCCCACCGCTGAGCTCCGCAACGAGGCCGTGACCTCGTACTACGTGTTCGACGTCCTCGACATCGACGGCGCATCGACCACCGATCTGCCCTACCTCGAACGCCGCGAAGCGCTCGCCAACCTCAGCCTCGAGCACCCGCGCATCAAAGTCCCACCGCACTGGCTCAACGTCGACGGGCCGACCATGCTCGAGGTAGCCCGCAAACATCATCTGGAAGGTATAGTCGCCAAGAATATTGCCTCGATCTACCAGCCTGGCAAGCGATCTCGGGATTGGATCAAATCGCCTCTGAGAGCTAATTGTGAGGCCGTAGTGTGCGGCTTCCTCCCCGGCTCGGGCGGTGCGGCACGAGGAGTCGGATCGTTGATCCTCGGCGCCCACGAAGATTCGGGGGGCCTCAGATATATCGGAAACGTTGGTACGGGCCTGACGGATCGGCAGCGCAGCGAACTGCGCGACAAGCTCACGGCTCATCGGCTAGCGAAATCCGCCCCTAAGATCGCTGCCGCCGGCAGTGCCCGAAACCCGTGCACCCTTCAGCTGAAAACGTCCAAGCCTTTGGCAACAAAGAAGCTTCGACGACAAACGCCTCAGCTACCCACGCCACCCAATTCGCCGCCAGAATTGGACAAACGCGAGTCGCGACGGCCACGCACATACCTCACAAGAAACCACACCCCACCCAGAACAACGGACACGAGAACACCCGTGGAAACAAAAATGCCGAAAGCAGCTGCAAACGAAGTAGTTTCGTCGATCCAGAGTGTCGGCACAGCAGACTGAGGTTCACCCCGAAAAGTGGACAGTGGTCACGCGGCCATCGAGGTCGCGGTCAGTGACTGTTCGTAGTCCGTGGGGCTGAGCATCGCGATCGTGGAGTGCCGACGTCGAGTGTTGTAGAAGTTCATCCAGTAGTCAACCGCAGCAACCAATTCGGCGGCATGGACGAAGATGTGACGATAGTAGTATTCGTGCTTGAACGTCGACCACAGACTTTCGGCACCGGCGTTATCCCAGCATATTCCGGTATCTCCCATCGAACGGCGCAGCCCGTATCGCTCGCACGCCTGCTTCATGATCTCTGCAGTGTACTGACTTCCTCTGTCCGAGTGCATGATTGTGCCGGCTACACCGCCGCCGCGCGCTTCGACGGCCATGTCCAAGGCTGCGATGACAAGGTCGGTCCGCATATGATCCGCCACCGACCATCCCAGAACCTTCTTCGAGTGCTCGTCCTTGATCGCACACAAATACATGTCACCTTCACCGCAGGTCAGGTACGTGATATCGGATGTCCAGACGGCATCGAGCCGGCCTTGATCGAACTGCCGTTGCACCAAGTCGTCCGGAAACGAGGCGAGCGGATCGACGACAGTGGTGCGAATCTTGAATGTCCGCGGGCTGATCCCGACGATGCCGAGTGATCGCATGAGTTTGGCGACAGTCTTCTCGGTGATGATCTCTCCGCCGTCGTGCAGTTCGGCGGTGATCCGAGGGGACCCGTACACACCTTTCGATTCTCTGTGGATGTCGAGGATCTTCACTTCCAAGTCCGCGCGGCGCTGTTTCCGTTCGCCCAATCCTGTTCGAACACTGAGTCCTTGGTTTTTGTAGAAGCCGGAGGTCGAGACATCGAGGAGCCGCGTCATCCGGTGGACCGCGAAGTTCGCGCACTCCGCAGCGATCAACGAGTAGCGCTCTACTTTTGTTGATTCGCCGCAAAGTACGCGGACGCTTTTTTCAGGAATGCGATGTCTTTCTCCTGTTCGGAGACCTGCTTGCGCAGCCGAGCAAGCTCGGTGCGTTCGGCGGCAGTCAACGGTTGATCGCCAGACTCTGCGGCAGCATCGACGCGTCGTCGTTCGTCGGCGACCCAGCGTCCGAGCAGGGCTTCGTTGATGCCCAGTTCACGGGAGACCTCGGCGATCGTGCGGCCGGAATCGATCACCCGGTGGGCGGCCTCGACTTTGTACTCGGTCGTAAAAGACCTGCGAGTGCGGGACATGAGGACATCCTCCCAGCGGAACCCTCGGTCCCGCTATCTCGGTGTCCACCATCCGGGGTGAACCTCAGACAGCAGAATCACCACGATGGTGGCAACTGTTTGAGCTCGGGGAACACCGGCGAAGTGACCGAACACCACGAAGAAACCCGCCACAACGACTGCAGTCACCATAATCGACACCGGACCGTCACTTTCCTGTACCTACTCACCACACTCGGCCAGCAAGATTGTGGCAGGGATGATGCAAAATTACCTGGGGAGAACAACACCGTCGACCGTGTCACTTAGCTCGCCGCAACCGAACTCGGTCGATCAGCAACCAGATCCCAAACACTGTGCAGAACAGCACAAAGGTAACACCGCTCGCTACCACAACGGCTGCGGCCGGGGACAAGTCAAGAAAGCCCGTGACAACGATCAAAGCGGAAATCACCAACATGCAGAAGGGGAGACCCACCATCAAGCGCTCCACATCCGTCAAAATTCCTCACACCTTTCGCCCGGCAGAACCAGAACACGCACGCCAATGTCAGCGACACTTCCCAGATCATCGCACCTGCACATGACACCACGAACGTGAAGAAAGCCACTCACCGTTCTCGGCAAGAGTCAGCGCCACCGGCAATTCCACGCCTACGGCATATGCAACTCCGCACCCGTCGCCTCGCATCAACACTCACGACACACCCCGCCCCATAACCTTTCGTGGCGGCCGCACCAAGAACCGGTGAGTCTTCCACCAACTCAGCGTCTCACACACATTCGCCGGCGCGTCCGCAAAACCAAACTTCCGAATATAGTTCTCCCGCAACCCCTCAGCCGCGAACCGTGCAACCAAAGTCACCTCACGCGCATCCACCACACCGAGAACATCACGAACGAACTCGTCCGCAGCGGCACCAGTCGACTCAGTACGAGGCCACCGCGAATAACCACGAACCTCGTACACCCCCGGCACCGAGCGCCGCGGCACCACCCGCAACGAAGCACAGCCATCCGCACTCGACAAACGCCATCCAGGAACAATGAAGTAGACAAGAAAACCCACCATGCCAAAGAACACAGGGGCACCCAACGCCAGAGCCAGGAGCCGCCACTCACCCGTGAAGAGGTAAGCCGCGACCAATCCCACGCCAAGCAATATCAGCGCACACGACCAGGGCCGCTTCCTCCGATCGAACGGCCGCTGCACCACACCCCACGCCGACGCACACAACTCACGCCAACACGACACCACCCGCCGGCGGCCCTCCACCCGCCGATCTTCGAGATCGTCCTCGAACGCCACCCACTCCGCCGGCCGCCCCAAACGCAATTCCTGCCGTATTACGCGCGCCGCATCCGAAGGATGAAAGAGACCTGCAGCTGACCCCCCTGGTGCCACGCGGAACCACTCCACCACCCCGCGCACCCCAGCCGCATCCGCAGCAACATCATCAGCACGAAACTCACGCTGATGAAACACCGGCGTCAAAACCACCACAGTTGCCAATACCGCGCCCAGAGCTGGCCACACACCATCCGCGAACCACACCGCCGACAAAAGACCAGCACAACACACCACCACAAGCGCAAGCGAAAACCACACGAATCGTCGATCCGCCTTGTGCCCCAGCTCATGCGACAACAACGCAGTCGCCGCCCGCGACGACGGATCACCACCAGCCGCAGCGATCCACTTCACCCGAATCTTCAACCGATCCGAAAACGGATGATAGGAAGCACCGGTCACCATCCCCCCACCAACGAACTCCACGCGCGGGCACGACACCCCAACCTGAGTGGACAACCCCTCCACCCGTGCACGCCACGCCGCTTCCTGCACCGTGGACAACGGTTCAACCTTCCGCATCATCTCCACCTCCTACCCGTGCCAACGCGACTTTCAGATGCCTCAAACGTCTCGGCGCCACCGTGCTCGGTCGACTGCCACCCAGATCCCAAATCCTGCGGCGAACACTGATGCGAGACCACCGCCAGTCACCAGAAAGCTCATCCACCATGACAATTGAAGGAAGTAGCTGAGAACACTCAACCCAATCAACAGTGTCGTAAAGAGTCCTGCGCACAACACGAAGCGTTCAAAATCCATCACTGCACCTCAACTGTCTCCAAGCTGGATCACGCTAGAGGGATCCGATACAGTCTCGGCTCGTGCGAACAACGTCGCCAACGAAATCACCGCAGCCGTCCATGTTTGTTCCGGCGTATCGGGCGTGGTATCGGCCGACGTCCATTGGCTCCACCATTCGGCGCTCATCTGTTCGTTCAGCGTGATCACGCTGTCGCAGAGCCTGTCGATTTGATCTCCGTTCGCCCGCCTCCACTCGCCGTTACCTTGTGAAGTGTCGAAGCTGGAAAGTGCTGCAATCAAAGCGAATCCCGGTTCGCGGGAGATCGACTCCCACTCCCCGAATGTGCGATTGTTGAATCTTGCCTTCCGGTCGAACGCTGCTCTCACGCGTGGGACCCACGCATCCTTGCCTGGATGATCACGGAGCCAATCCTCGAACCCGGCCGCCTTCTCCCAGTGATAGTCGGGCGCCGGAACGCCCCACAGAATCTCCACATCGTCGACGTACCGTGCCCATTTCCAATCAGGAAATCCTGCATCTCGTCGCAGATCAGAATAGCGCCCCCAGAGAATGCCATCGTTGCCGACCGAGTCTGCATTGCACCGTATCTGTGCCTGCCGAATCAACGCGACACCGGCGGCGAACAGGTTCGCTTCATCACCAGAAAGCCCGGCACCCACCAATTGCCCAGTTGGCACAAAATCCTGGATCCATGTCACAGCCAGCCCAGATTCCCGCTCAAGTCTGAACCTTTGCATCGCAACAACATCGTCGACAAGTCCAAGCCACGCACGGTCTTCCGGACACCTCGGCTCCCTATCACCAGCCAGGTACCGCCGCCCTGGTTTCGTCCCCACTTCGGCGGCGTCCGCTGCCACCAAAATAGCTCCAGCCAACCAGGATCCGTGAAACTCTGGTGTCACCAGCTGCGCACGCAATTCGTCGGCGTCGTTCTTCCACCACAGGACACCGTGATGTTGCTCGACTGCGATGCGCGCCAGCTCGAAAGTTGGGTCGTAGTAGCCGAAGCGTTCTTGCAGCAACATGATTCGTCGTCCTTGATCCGACGCCGGATACTTGGACCAACTTCGCCTGAGCAACTTGCCCCAATTTGATGGCTTCCTCGGCATCGGACATGCCCGATCCACCGACCACGAAAGCTGCTGTCGCCAGTCCTCCCTCAGAGGAGGAAGTGACGACGAGGTGAACGCCAACCGCTCGCAGATAATTTGTGACGCTATATCCAGAGTTTCCGTCATTGCACCCGATCCCCGTGTGTTGATTGAACTAGCTCTCCCAAGTCGACGACATATCCCATACATAGTCTCACCGGCACATGACATCCCTGACTCGAAGAAAACCACTCACCCGCCTCAACACGACACCAGCACCCCGCCCGGTCATTTGTCTTGCCGCCGCGGTGTTCGGTCGACGAACTCCCAGAACCCAAGTATCGCGAACGCTGCCGCGACACCCCCTCCGACGATGATCGGAACACTCATCCACCAAGACAGCTCAGAGAAGCCTGAGAGGACGGTCAACCCGCCGACCACCAACGCAATGAACCCTGCACTCAACACAACGCGTTCGAAAACCATCACAACACCTCCCGTTTCCACCCGGCCGGATCAAGGCGACGGCGGCAGCAGCATCCCCCTCTCAAAGCAGAGTCACCTTGTCCGACGTTTTGATCGGCGCACCGTCCGGCCCCGCGATGTACGTCGAAATCCAAATCGGGTGATGCCGCTGCTCACTCGGATACCACTGCCGCTTCCAATGACCTCGAACCGTCCACCTGTGCGAGTACACCCGCGACGGAGACCCGTCCTCGCCCACTGCCGGACGAGATCCACCACGAGAACGGTACGACAAATACGTCACCAACCCCGGCTTGCGACGTCTCCCACTCAACGATGACTTCGCAGTCCGAATTGTCGACGAGTCCACCAACGCGCCCTGCCGAAGCATGTGCGTGAACGAAAGGAAAACCGACAAGATCTGCTCGGACGTCCACCCCTGATAAATACCCTTGCGGGACCAATCCGGCGCATCGTCAGGCATCCCCGGGGTGTACCCGCCGACATTCTGAAGTGTTGGCGGGGAATCACTCTCCGGCGCACTCAATTCCGCCTCGGCAAACGGCATCGGCAAGTACTTGTGCTCGCCGAACCTGTACCCCCACCCAACCTTCTTCTCTCCCTGGTTGACGATGAAATCCCGAGCGCCCGTGGTCGGCACCAATTGAACCGAAAGCAGATCATCGATGGTGTTCCACAGCAACACCAACCCGCCCTCAGCTTGCGTCAGATAGGCGACGCCAGATGGCGAGGGCAGATCAGCGAGTGTCACACCGACATCCGCTGAACCTTCGCTTCCCGCCAAAATCAGTGCCGTCATTTCCTCGGACGCGAAATAGGCGTGCCGATCCGAGGTCGCTCGGCTGGTGCACCGATATCCGCAGTACATGACGAGCATGTCCTGCTCATCGGCCGCTCCGTAGTACGACTTCTGAGTTCCACCCAACATGAAGTACCGCTCGGGATCCGCGGCCAACACAGCGGCTGGTTGACCGTGTAGATCGGTCCACCACTTCAATGTCGGCCCGACAACTCCCGATGCGTGGAAACTCCGCAACTCCCACACCACGAGACCCCACGGCTCCAGATACTGAACGACAGGTGTCGAAGCCTCGTCGAACGCATCCAACAACAACGGCATCTGCGATGGCTTCAACTCACCAGTCGACAACGCCATATCCGCTCGTTGCCGAACTGCAAGTCCATGCCGAAGATCATCGCCAGGCGAATGCCTCGCAGGGGCCTGCCGCACAACAGCTTTCCGTTTGCTCTTCGCCTTACCCATCACAACCCCCGTCGTTGATTCTTCCCGAAAATCCAGATCCGCCCACGCCGCCAGAAGAATCAAACGCCGCGAACCAGCCTTTCCTGCCCCAAAGACCTCCCCCACATCATGCCCGCACTACACAGATAGTGAGAGACCACGGCGCCATGAGCACGATCACTCGTCAGACGTCGCGCTTTCCCGGTTCTTCCACAACCGCCTACCGGCACTCGCTTCCTGTAAGTCCTTGTCGGTCATCCCCTCCGGACGATCACCGACCAGTCCCTCGATCACCGACCACGCAACCTCGAGGTGATCCGCCGTTTCCAGCGCCGACACCAGCCGCTCCAATTCGACAGGCGCCCCACGCAACTTCGGTGAGTTCCCCAAATGCACAGGCTCTTCAATCGAAAGTGCCAGCGCTGCCAGGCATTGCGCAGCTCGATCCGAACCCGTCTGCGCCACCGGCAACGGGAGCACCATCCCTCGACGGTCGATGCCGAACGCCACAACCAATCGGCTCAGTTCACCGCCCGCAATCAGATGAACGGTGTCCGGAACAAATCCTTCGGGCATCGACCTCGGGATATGGAATCGAACCCAGTCGCCATCGACGACAACCGGACGGCGGCGATGATCCCCATCAGCGATCCACCCGACATCCTGCGCTGCATCGGAGGGTTCGAGCGCACGACGCATCCAGGTGTCCGCCGGATCCTCAATCGGACGCAGGCTCGATTCGATCACCAACCGCAATCGCACCGGAATCTCGGTAAGGTTCACCCCCGCTTCATCGATGGACTCCGGATACCCGTAGAAATCGGTCAACCACCGTGACAGCCCCGGATCAATATCAGGCTGCGCGACCAACCACGCCAACCCCTCGAAAATATCCGTCGACGGCGGCACCGCAGGCAAAACCGGATCAGCCTCCTCCGTCGACAACAACGCTCGACGCGACGCATCCACCCACGGATACTCTGCGCGTTCGCGATATCGCGAAATCACCTGATCCCAAGCGGTATTGCCCAACCCCGCCAACTGCTCGATGACCCCGGGCGGTGCTGAACGAACACCACTGACAATCTCGTCGACCACCAACCGCAACCGCTGCCGCATCCTCGCCCGACTGGCGGCGACTGGCGGAATGCCGGCGAACACCGGAGTCGGCGCGGTCGCCGGCTCCGGAACCCACATCGCCACCGCAGCAGTGCTCGCATACCCTGGCCACCACAGAGGGAGGGGATGTCCGAGAATTCCGGCGAGATCGCGGGGATTCACATAGGGCATCCTCACGAACGATTCATCGAAGGACGCTGGCACTTCGCACCCCTGTAGGTATGGTTCGTGCCCGTACTGCTCCGATGCCATCCACACGATCGCACCCGCGTAACCGCCTGGGCCGTACCCGAGCGCAACAGCAGTCTCGGCCGTCAACCTCGAGCCGGTGAACGCCCAATTGAAGCGTTCGCTTGCGTCAGGCTCGTCGATGACAAACGCCACGGTCAGCATCCGGGGCTCGCCGATATCGCCCAACCTCGCGTACCTCATCAAGGCATATTGTTCCTTGTACGAAGGCTGCGACGAAAACTCCACCTGGGTATCGATGGTGACGAATTCCGTACGCAGATATCGCCATCGAACGGGCTGGCCCTCGACAGGCGGATCCAAATCCGGCAGAACCGTGACCGGCGCCCTTCCTTCGCTGACCATCCATCGCACGAAGTCGGGCTTCGTCCACCGCGGTGATCGGATCCGAGAATGCCGTGGATCGGGTGCCGGGAAATTCGGGTCTCGACGGCGCGCATTCGCCAACTCCGACGACGACAAACCCAGGATTTTCCGCACATCCGAAGACGTCAACAACTCAGGAAACTCATCCAGCCTCATAGATGTCATCTAACACTATTAAGTGTCATTTGGCTGCTTTAAATGTCGCACTCGGACTGCGATGAGTTCGCGCCAAACAGAAGATCGGTATTTCAACATCTTTGGCTGCTATACATACAAATGTTGAGAATAAAGGAGTATGTTGATTGACATGACTTTCTTCGACAAGTTCCGACCACGCCAGGCTCGATCGACGGCAACCATCCAAGGCACCCCCGCACACCAATCGATCGAAGGACTGAAAAACCTTGCCACCAAACGAAAGACCCTGAACGCCAACGAACTCAGCCTGATCGAAACAGCCCGCAACCACGGAGAAACCTGGGAAACGCTCGCCACAGCACTCGGAAAAACCTCCGGGCAAGCAATGCAGCAGCATTACCGCCGCCTCGGCGGCCGCCAATCCTGGCCGACCCGATCCACCCCCAGAAACCAAGACGCATCACCCACCGCAGTCGACGCCGCCGGCCGCACATGGCCAGTCTGCTCAGTCGCCGACCTGCAACCCGGCGACCAAATGCCCCGCACCCTCGGCGAACTCCACAGAACCGACGGAATGTGGGTAACCATCACTCACATCGACCCAGGGACAGACCCCGGCACACTCCGAATCAGCTTCGACATGCCAGACAACCAACAAGGAACATGGCCTAACGCCGACCCCGCGTGGACAACGCCCTTCCGCCGCACATCGGAAATGACCGCACTGAAAACAAGCGCACAAGCCCTCCTGTGGTGGGAAGCCCACGACCCACACCTCAACGAAGAACTCACCGAACAACTACGGGGCTTCGGGATAACACCCGCAAACATCGACGACGGCGACGCCATCGTCGCCGCACTCCACACCGCCACCCGAGACCCCGCAACCTGCTGGCAGATCAACAGCTGGAACGAACGCGCACAACAACACCTCCGACCCGACCTCGGAGACAACCGACACGAATAAAGCCCCCACCAAGCAGCGCGCCCATAGAACAGACCAGCACCCCGAACAAGCAAGATCCCGAGAAAAGCACGAATCGCTAATTAGGAACGGGCACAGAGCCTTACGACGAAGCATCCGCTGGAGCGTCTCAACACACTATTCGATCCACACCGCGGTGTTCGGGTTCCAAAACCCGAGGGTGACCTGCTGCGACAAAATCGGATCAAGACAGCGCCCTGCCACTACCAACGCCGAACCCAGCGTCAACGCCCCACTCGGCAACCCTGAGACCGTCCGAGCGATCGCTTCGTAACCTGCAGACCACCCAACCGAAGGCACCGACATAGCGGCCGGCAACACCAATCCACGACGTTCAGACTCCTGAGATAGACCACGCGCCAACACATCCGCCGCGAAACGCCATGCAGAAATGATCAGTACCAGATCCACCAAATCGTGATACCGCGTCGACGGACCTCCATCCCGCCCGTACCGCCCATACATTGCACACCTTGTCGGCGATCTGCGCCGGCAACGGATACAACGCAAACTCCGGCATCGCAGCCAAACCCTCCATCGCCACAATCGGTCTCGGGGACTGATAATCGACGTCACCGACCGCAACGAGCTCAGTGGAGAGGTCTATCGGAAAACTGAAGAGGTACAGCGCGTCGTAATAGACCTCAACCTTCAGTTTCGCGCCATCGACCCCACCAGTCATCGCGACAGGCTCATCGCGTATCACGAAGCTAAGTGGATCAAGTTCACTCAGATCGGCCGCCGCCCGAAGATCTTCGATTGCCTCCTCCAGGCCCGCAGCGGTATGCAGAAGGTCGATATCCTGGCTGTACCGTGCATCTGGGAGCCTCACCAACAGCGACGCCCCACCTTTGAGCAACCACCGCCCCTCCGGCTGCGAGAAGATCCGCGCCAAGAACCGCTGCAGATAGAACTCCCGCCGCAAATGTTCGAACGGGCGCCCTCGAAGTGTGGACTCCTTCTTCAGCCGGTCCGTCAGCGACCGCTTGAACGCCGCAGCTCCTCGACTTCGCGTCACTGCGCGCGCCGCTGACTGTCGGCGATCTTCCGAGCAGCCTCGACCACGGGCAGATCCACAGCAGCTGCCGCATCCCGAAGACTCTGCATCGCAGGAGAATTCATCAGCGCCGCCGCATCCCAAATACTCTGCATCGCCTCAGAATTGACCAGCGCAGCATCCCGAAAGCTCTGCATGACAGGAGAATGGATCCACCCCTCCGCATCCTGAACACTGTGCATCGCCTCAGAATTGACCAGCGCCAGCGAATCCCGAAAACTTTGCATCGCCGGAGAATTCATCAGAGCCACTGTATCTCGCAGACTTTGCAGCGCCGGAATATCCATGAACGCGGAGTTCGGGAGATCAAGCACCCCTTGACCAGCCAGACGCTGCCCCAGCGCACGCGTGGACTGAGGAATCCCAGCTTCCTCCAGGAAGCGACTCAGAAGAGCTTCGCCATCGCCCAGACGAACCCCGTACATATGCGCAAACGGCCGCAGCGCCTCACTCACACTCTCCGAATCCACACGATTAGCGACAACAGCATCACGAACAATGCCCGCCAGATGCCCCCCATCAAGATGCCCCGCGGCGAGATCGACGATCGTCATCAGCACCGTCGTAACCGGCAGCCCATCCTCGAGTGTCCACGCATCCGGCTCATAGGACGCAACGCGGTACCGAACATCGGAAAGACGAGACTGCCGACGCTTCGACGTCGCGAACTCCATCACATCCGCATCGACATCACCAAGGCCGTGAAGCCACGCGGCAGACCTGTGCGTCACCACGGCCGGAGACCCCTCACGCAGCCTCTCACCAGCAGTGGCACCGGGCTCGATCATCATCCACGCAGCCCGCAGCCGCTCGGACGGAACACTCGGCGCCCCACCGATCCGATAGACACCATGGCGGATCCGCTCCACCGTTCCAGCCTTAGCCATGCGGGCGACCTGCTGCGCAGAGAACCCCAGTTCCTTTGCTTGCGCCATGGTGAACAGACCCCACTGCTCCGACGACAGGTCAGCAAGGTCGAGGATCCGGGAATCGGTGGACATATGCACCACTATATCAGCCTAAATATCCACCAGTCTGCAAAAGTTACATCCCAGAGTGTAACTATTGCAGCATGCTGCGGAGACTAGTCACATAACCAGAACCCGTACCGAACCACACAACTAGCGCGAACCATTTCCGAGTCGGGTGGGAGACTTACATCAGTCCGGGATCGATCTCGATCAGAGCAAACTGCCCGCCGCCGCACTGGAGGAACTACCAACCGGAACACTCATTCAGTTAGGCGAACATCCTTTGGAAGTCAGCTTCGACGACATCCTGACGGGGCGGACAGCGCTGCGTTACCCCGTGTAACGCCAGAGCCTGTCCCGATGGTCGATCGTCTTCGAACGGGAGTAACCGTGCCTGCCTCATCTTTACGCCGCAATCCGATGTCTGGATTGACTGTGAACGTCATCGGGCGGAAGCGCCCGCCCGAAGCCGAATCGGTCACCGCCGTCTTAGCGACCCGGTCTCTACAGTTCCTTCGAGAGCTGGATCCGGTCTTCGACGTCGACTTCTACCAAACCGTCGGGGATCCACTCCCCGACGGCGCCGGGGTCGAGCAGGCCCTGGGGTACGAATATCCGCCAGATCCTCGTACCCCCGACGCAAAAATCGATCGAAGCCGCATTGGTCGAGGCCAGGCACTCCCCCCACGCCACCGACGGTGTGTACCCGCTCTCGCTTCCACGACAGATAACCCTGTATTCAGATGCCGGCGACGTCAGAGTCGCTATCAGTTTCGGGGGCACCTCAGGGTCTGGCGCATTCGTATGTACCTTTGCCGACGAAACACTGATTTCGCTGTCGCTGAAGCTCGTCCAAGGGCTAACCGACATCTGGGACTCACGCATCACCGTGCTCTACCGCCGAACCGAATCATCGCCTCAGCACAACGTACCGGGTGACGCGATCATCGGTAGCTGCACCTACTTCGGCCCCGAGTTGCCGATCGACGAAACACAGCTCCCGCCCAGCGTGGACGCATTTCCCCACCAGGACGGCACAATCGTCATCCAGAAGGATCCGTCCACACCGTTAGCCGTCGACGACATCCGAAGCATCCGCGCAGCAGCAGGACTGCCAACCGAACGACCGGACATCCATATCCCCAAAGGTTTTCGCCGACTGTAACCACCGCAATGGTCACAGCCGACCCTACAAAAAAGAACCCGCATCAGCCATGGAGAAAGATGCGGATTCGTGGTCGATTGCGTCGCCGGAGACTGGCGCTTCCCTGCCTCTACCATCCTGCCGCGATGGCGCGAGCACGCTGCTTACGGCGCGTGCCCTTGCGAAGGGTGGGTACATGCTTGGACGCAGCCGACGACCGACGCAACTCTAGGCGGGGGCCCGCAACTGTTCCAGGGAGGCCGGCGCGGTCGCATCAGTCCTCTTCTTGGTGGCCATGGCCGGCTCCCTTCTGGTTTTGCGGGCAGGTGGTCTATTCGTACGAGACGCGGAGAGCCTCTCGGTCGACCCTCGACGAGGGTGCGGTCAGACCGGGGATCAACCGCAGGCCACGGTCAATGTGGGCAACGATACAGATAACCGCAGAGGATGCCATCTTATTTCTCCTGGTCAGAGTGATGTGTGTTTCAGTGCGCGCTTAGGCGTAGACGGCACCTCGACCGAGGCCGAGATGCTCCAAGGACTCCGAGCAGCCCTTGACGCTGTTGAGCGACAGCCCGCCGTCGCCGAGCACCCACGCAACCCCTTCGAGGCGGCGCTGTTCAAGGTGACATTGGTAGGCAACACAGCATTCACAATCTCTAGCGGCGAACCCAACCCACAAATCGCCGCCACAGTCCGCCCTCGCGACGAACACCCCCGCCACGGACACCATCCGCCGGGTTCTTCACACTCGCACTCTCACCGACGAACCAATCCAACAACTCGTCATCGTCCAGCGCATTTACCTCACCGGACCGCACACTCGGACTTTGAACATCGAGCGGAACACTGCTCGACCCTTCCAACCCCGTAACGATCTCCACGGTCCCTGCCGGCTCGCTCAACTCGACGGAGTCCACTGCCAGTAACTTTTCGTCCGGCCCCCCACTACCGAACACTTCGTCGCCCGCCAGGGAACTGTCGCGGCCGACATCACTTTCCCCTGAACCTTGTGCCGGTACCGAACCTTGTGCCGGTACCGGCGAGACCGACTGGACCGGCGAGACCGCCTGCACTTCGACCTTGAACTCACCAAAATTGCTGTCAGACAACAGTTCACGATCCATTGCAGCGCGAACCTCAGCCATGTCATCCCGACGAACCCACGCCCCCCTGCGCGCTGACGGCAACCCGCGTGTCCCGGGCTTGTACCACAGTCGATCGCCGGAAAGGACCTCTCCAAGGAAGGTCATTGCATCATGCCTGCCTGTTCGCAAACCCTCCCCTTCGACAGACCGAGCAACGGTGCCATAGATATAAAGTCGCGCAGTCCGACTTTGCTCGGGATACTTCCAAGGCTCGACAGGTCTACGAGTGTGCATGTCCACCACCTCAATTCGGGCACACGAACTCCCGAAAAGGAACCCACAGGACTTCTTATCGTTGACATAAGGCGGAAATAACCACAACACGTGCTTCGCACCAACACTGCGGCGCGCAGCATCACGCTTGCTTACGTCGGTCTTCCACCGTTGATACTCGATAGCGAAGTCCAAATCAGGCAAATACACATCCGCATACGACGGATAGTGCTCGGGAATCGCCCGATACCCGAGGGCGTCGCAAATTTTGGCAATACGCGCCTGCACCCAGCGATGCTCCGCCGAAACCGGACCACCACCCTTTTCGGGCTGGGCAAACACATGCGCACACTTACTACCCTGACGATCTTTGAGAAACCTTGTCCCCTGCGAATTCTCCTGCGGCACCTGAAACGGCGACCGACACGCTGGATCAGGACAGACCAGCGAACCTGACGGCAACGCCATCATCTCCGCCCAGTCGTCAGCGTCGTAAACCCACAACGGCCTCAACCGTGGCGGCTCGTCACGGAGCTGCGCGTGCTGTTTAGACCCCTTGCTCTTGCCATGCCCTCTGTGCCCCATGCCGACCATCATGGATCCGACTACCGACACAAGCCCGGCCAACACACCTACCCGCACATCAGTTTGGGCACTCCCACGGGAGCCCGCTCAGGCAAAACACAAAGTTATCCACAGTTACATTGCAGTCCACCACAAAACCAGATTCACTACCCCGACAACGCCAACCGACACCACACGACACGCCCGACCGCGTGCGAAACGTCCTTGCCGCCCCCACGACACCCGCATTAACTATCCCCACACCAACACACGACACCGACACGCCCGACCGCGTGCATTCCGTCCTTGCCGCCCCCACAACACCCGCATTAACTAACCCACACACCAACACCCGACACGCCCGACCGCGTGCGGGGGTATGCGACAAACCCCACCAACCCCGCTTAACTACCCCAAACCCACACACCGGAAAGGCACGCAACCATGACACGACGAATCGAACACATCGTCACCCTCGACCCCGACGACTTCGAAGCCCTACACACCATCTACACCAACAAAGGCAACGCCGACCCCATCGTCAACGCCTACCGACGAACACTCCGCGCAACCACACCAACCTGGCTCCACACCCCCAACAGCCCACTCACCCGCAACCGCCTCAAAGAACTCATCACCACACTCGACGACAGCGACACCAAAACAACAGCACTCAACGAACACGACGCATTACACGAAATGCTCACCGCCATGCTCATCCACCTCGACCGAACCACCACCCAGCCGAAATGACCCCCTACTCCCCGTCCGCCTCACGAGCAATCCGCCGCAAATACTCACGCGAATAACCAGTCCGCCTCACCAAATCCGACTGCCGCACACCACTATCCAACGCAGCACGAATCGCCACATGCAGCGCCACGCGCGTCTCCTGCAGCTTGGCTTGCGCACGCTCGTGAGCAGCGAGAGCTCGGTCCAGTTGATCCATTCTTGAGAGCTTACTTGCGTCGACGCGCTCGTCAGGCCAACTCCGTTGGCATTGACGTGCCAACCCTTGTTGGCCTACGTTTGTTTGCATCTTGATGCCGGCAGTGAACGGACACACACACATCCTCAGAAGGGCGATCCATGGACCCCGCGCCAACCTCACCGAGCGTCATATACATCGGTCAACACGGAACGTCTGCCAGCGGATTCGCCACAATCGCATGGCTGGAAGCCACTCCCGACGACTGGCCCCATGTCACACGAGGCTGGGACGAAACTCGCGCACACGTCACCCACCGCCATCGAATCCCGGTCGACACCGAAATCCTTCGATCTGTGGAACCTGAAAGCTCAACCGCCAACCACCGCCGCCAACGCGCACTCTCAAACGCACTCCACACCATCAGCAACCAGAACATCCGCATCGGCAGCGTCTACACCCGCACCACGCCCGACAACCACAGGACCGAGCAAGACGCACTCCACACCGCACTCCTCCAACAAATCAACACCCGACTCGAAGACGACGGCAAGTTCGGAATCCTCTTCACCACAACAGAACTCCCCCCACCCCCGAAATTCGGCCTGCACCGAATCCTCGAAACCGCCACACCCCCACACACCTCAGCCGGCACACAAATGGCCAACATCATCGCCTGGGCCGCGCACCAACACCTCACCCACCACGACCAACCGAACTTCTGCTGGGACCTTTACCAAGACCTTCGCCACATCGACATCTACGGCGAACCGCTTGCGATCGACACCGAAACGCACTGGGCTGAAGTTGAATACGCGTCGACCACTACCGAGTCAACGCGCTAACAATAGGCGCGCCGTCTGACCTCCTTCTTGTCGGACCTCTACGCAAGGATCCAATGCATGCCCGCACGTGCTATCCCCGGCGAAACTGATCTCGCGACACTACGCCCGGACATCGCCGCCCAATGGGACACCGAACGCAATTCGCAACCACCGTCCATGTTCACTCAAGGAAGTAATGCACGCGCGTGGTGGATATGCGAGGCCGGCCACTCGTGGGACATGCCGATCAAGCGGCGCACAGCTGGTCAAGGCTGCCCCGTCTGCGCCGGAAAGCGTGTGATCAAGGGGGTGAACGATCTTGCAACCCTCAAACCGGAACTCGCGTCAGAGTGGGACACCGACCGCAATGAGCGAAGCCCTGACGCCGTCACGCTAAACAGTGGATACCGAGCATTCTGGACATGCTCCAACGGGCACCATTGGGCAGTTCGCGTGGCACAGAGAACAGGCAAAGGCAGTGGCTGCCCAGTCTGCTCGGGTCGAATCCAGGCAGGAGTTAACGATCTCGGAACTACACACCCCGAACTCATTGTCGACTGGAACCAAGAATTCAATGACATTGAGCCACACGAAGTCACGGCCAACTCGAACCGACGTGTGTGGTGGATCTGCCGAAGCAATCACAGCTGGCAGGCGATGATTGCGACTCGCGCAAAGCACGGGGCGGGATGCCGACAATGTGACGGTGTGCGGCGCCGGCCCGTCACACCCGGTATGCCAACAGTTGCAGACACCGCCTTTGCGGACGAATGGAGCCCGCGAAATGACAAGGAACCAAGCGAGTACTCCCGTCACTCAAGACTCAAGGCTTGGTGGCGCTGTGCGCTCGAGCATGAATGGCAGGCACGGATCTCACACCGCCACGTGGCCGGCTGCCCGACTTGCTCGGGACGCCGAACCCTCGCCGGGTACAACGACCTTGCGACAACTCATCCCGACGTCGCGAAGGAATGGCACCCCACCCTCAACGACTTAAATTCGGACCAGGTCGGCAAAGGATGCATTAAGCAGATTTGGTGGCAGTGCAGCCTTGGACACCAGTGGCAAGAGACACCGAACTATCGAACCTCAAAAGAATCCTCCTGCCCGATCTGTCGAGGTAGAAAGCTACTGACCGGATACAACGACCTGGCGACTTGCCACCCTGAACTGGCAGCGCAATGGCACCCTCGAAATCGGCGCACCGCCGACGAAACTCCCGCGATCGCCACCCAAAGAGCCTGGTGGATATGCGGGTTCGGACACGAGTGGAAGACCCTGATTTCCAAACGAATCGGAGGCCATGGCTGCCCGACTTGCGGCGGCAAACGCGTTGCTCAGGGTTTCAACGACCTTTCCACAGTCCGACCGTCGATCGCTGCGCAATGGCACCCCACCCTCAACACCTTGCGACCCACTGAAGTCACGTATGCCTCTAACCGGCAGATCTGGTGGCAATGCGAGAAGAAGCACGAATGGAAAACCAGCGTAGGAAAACGTACAGCGGGTCGCGAATGCCCTGATTGTGTCGCAGCAAACACCTCACGCAGAGAACGAGCCGTCTGCGCACCAATCGCAAACCACTTCAATGTCGATTACGACGGACCCCAACGCGTTTCCGGATGCCGCTCAGCTCTCGATCTCGCACTGCCAGACCTCAAGATCGCTGTCGAGTACGACGGTTGGTACTGGCATATGGACGCCGCTGAACGTGACGACAAGAAGACTGCACAACTCCACGCAGCAGGATGGACTGTTATCCGAATACGCGAAACAAGTCGAGGCAGGGAACTCCCCGCCGTCCAAGGCATCCTTGTATTGGCCGAATTCAACGAGAACGCAAATATTCTCGCCAGCCGGGTCATCACTCTCATCAGAGACCTACCTCAGAACGCCGCATAATCTGCAGTAAACAGACGACTCCCCGGGCAATCCTATGGATACCCGGGGAGTCGTCACGATGCCACGTCTACTTGGACACTTCTTCAGTCACTTCGTGACCAACACCTGCATTTCTCCGACCCGAACCTCAGTCGTAGCGGTCGGAGCGATCGGAATAGTTCCGCCGAAGAAGTTGCCCCCCGCATTCGCCGACCAAGTCACCAGCCAAAGCGACGTGACAGTGGGGCGGAAGACCCCGCCCGGTTGATCCTGAGAAGACTTGCCTAAGAAGTGATTACAGGTCGGACTCGGCAAATCCATCGCCACGTCCGTATACGGAATCGAATTGACGGGACACACCGGCGGGATAGTCGGTAACCCATCTCCGTAATTAACCACAAGTCCTGTGTTCACCGCATTCAGGTTGACGGTAACAACTCCGGTAGTAACCGTGCGGTTAATAGGCCCGATCTGAGCGGCAGAAGGGGAGGCCGGCCACACCCACGAATTGAAACCGACCAAACCGACTTTTTCTCCGGTGCTTGTTGGCTCGGGCGTGATTCCGATGTCGATCGGCTCAACCTGCAACGCCGAGACCGCAGATGAGACGACGTTCATCACCTCCGCGAGGGACACCGGTGTGGGCGGGACATCAATTCCTGGTGCAGCAGGCGCTGGGGCGCAGTTGTTTCGGAGGTTGCTGCAGCTGTTGCGTTGCAGGACTGGAGGGCCGCTATTTGCGGGAGCGGCACCGCCGCCACTCGCTCCTGCTCCACCACCACCGCCTCCTCCGCCAGCGCCGCCGCCGCCACCCGCTCCGCCACCACCTGTTTGCATCCCGGGGGACGCTCCTGAAGCACCTCCGCCTGAGGGGACCGAGATGTAGCCAGCACCTGCGGTAACCGTGTTACCTCCAACGGCACCACCACCCCACGAATCACCTGGAGCCGCATAGGCCGATGACTGAGTTACGAGCATCATGCTCATGCAAGCAGCGATACTGAACATCGCCGCTGAGGAGCGACGGAAAGCTCTTGATATGCTCAACTGAACACCTCCTAATTCGGCTGAAAGTTTGAGATTCGTAGAGTGTTTCGTGAATTTACGGTGAGTCACAGGACGTACCTGGCTTCGTTGGTTGGCTTGCAATGCGCCAACCACTCGCGTCCGGCCATGCTGCGTTTCTGACGGTGAACTTCGCGAGTTCCGGAGCGCGATTCGGACTTAGCGCGCTCGTCCCATCAGGCAGAGTAGAACTCAATGCCGAGATATCTACGCATGTTCGCATCTCCACGAAAGCCTCACCAGCAATGGGGTTACCATCTGTGTCCTTTGGTGCTTCCTGTCTCGTCACCGAAGTATCTAGGACTGTGATCGCACCCGAACTCACGACACCCTTCGATCGCTGTGTCGTGATATCCCCTTTGATACCCGACAACACCGGGTCGACCGCGACACCATCCAGTCTATTGATATCAACTGCTGGATCATTCTGGATGCTTGCGAGAACTGCGTAGAACTCGTTGATCTTCGCTGTCGCGGCTTCTGTTGCCTGTTGTTCTGGTGACTTGAGCGATCCCTCCGGGCCCGTGAGCACTGGCTGTTGTGTTGAGGTCGGCGCGGGATCGTAAGTGTCGCCGTCCGTTCCACAAGCAGAGACAATGGCGGTGGCTGTGACGAGTCCAAACGTCAAAGCTGCCGTCTTGCGGAAGATGTTGTGTGTCATGGTTCCCCCTTCGGGGCTTCCGGTTCGGGAGCCCTATCGGTGTTGTTCGGAGAGCGTATCGGCTGGACGTCACACTTTCGCATGTCCAGTTGTTGGGCTCTCTGGGTCTGTTGGTTGGCATCAGGATGCTCTCTGGGTGATTCGGTAGGGGCGTTCGCCGGTTGTGTCGTGGAAGTCGTCGAGTATTTGGAGTAGTTCAGCTGTCTGCTCGTTGGGGTCGACGTCGAGTTCTGCGAGTTTGGTGAGCAGTGTGTCGATGAGGCCTTGTGTGGCTGTGATGTCGTCGCTGCCGTGGGTTGCGATGATCGCGAGTCGCCAGAGCCCTTCGTGGTATTCGTCGACGTCGAGGCCTTTTTGGGCGAGTTCGAGTGCGGTGCGCGTGTCGCCTTCTTGTAGGTGCCGTGCTGAGAGTTCTTCGATGGCGTCGGTGAGTTCGGAGATCATGTTCTGGCGTAGTTCTTCTGCCCAGCCGTATCGTGCGGGCGCTTTTTTCGTGGTGAACGGGGTTCCTTCCACGAGGGCGACGGCTGTGGTCAGTTCGTTGTGGTCGGCGGTGGCGGGGTGTCCTCCGATGAGGTTGTTCCAGATGTCCCAGTCGGTGTGGACGGTGTCGTCGAGGCGGTATGGGGTGTTGCCGGTGTTGTCGAAGACCTTGGGGAAGGCGAGGTCTCCGGTGGCGGTTTCGCCGAGGAAGTTGCGGAGTCTGGTGAAGGCGGTGTTTCGGCGGGCGGTGCGTTTTGTGGTTTGTTCGGAGAAGCTGAGGTCTGCGTATGTCTGCTTGGGCCAGATCTTTTCGTCGACTTGGGGTCCGCGGATCCCGGGGTGTGGGTGGGTGGCGATGAGGGCTGCGAGTTCGGTGAGGTGAGGTCGTCGGCCGACGTCGGATCCTTCGTTGAGTGCTGTCACGCGTGGGGTCCCGAGGACGTGGATCCAGATGTGTTCGTCGACGGAGAGTGTGTTGTCTGGTGTCGGCGCGATCGCCATCGCGATGGGTGGCGTGTTTTCTGCGGTGTCTGGTGTGTTGTTGATCGATGATTCGTCGGCGGGGTCGAGGTAGGTGAGGGGTTCGGTGTCGGCCTCGGTGTCGTCGAATTCGGTTGTTGCGGTGTCGAAGTTCGGTTCTGTTGCGAGGATATGGACGGTCGGTGCCTGGTGGGGTAGGAGGTCGTCGACCGATGTTGCTTCTGCGATGCGGTCGTCGAAGGTTTCCGCTGTCCATGGGTCGTTCTGGGAAGCGGCGTCGGCGATGGGGTCGGCGTCTGCTGTTTCGAGGACGTCGATGATTGCGTCGAATTCTGCTTCTGAGATGCGTGCGGGTGTGAGGTCGAACGCGGGTCTGCCTGGGCGGCGCAGCGTGGCGGATCCGTCGGTTCCGGTGGTCAGTGTCCAGTCTGCTGTGGGGTCGTCTGCAGCGGTGACCGCGGCGAACGCGACTCGTGGTGCGTTGGCGAGGATGTTGTCGAAGATTTCGCGTTGTGCGGTTGTGAGGGGCTCGGACAGCAGGATGATTTCGGGATTGGTGATGGCGCTGTCGGTGTATTCGATGCGTGCCTGCGCGATGTCGTCGATTCCGTTGTCTGCGAGGGCTTGTGCGTCGGTTCGTGTGTGGCGGGCGAGTCGTTCGAGGACTGCGTCGGCGGTTGGGGCGTATTCGATCAGTGCTGATCCGTCGGTGTTCGGGCGTGCGAGGGCTTCGCCTGTGCCCACGAGGGTGAGTTTGAGGTTGTCGCCGAGCGGGGAGAAGGCGAGGAACACTGCGAGTGCTCGGATGATGTCGCGGGCCTCTGCTGTGGGGGCTGCGATTCCGAGGTGGGAAAGCTGTTCGAGGTTGAGGAGGAGTCTGGATCCGCCTTCGATTTCGCCGATTTCCACCAGGGCTGGGTAGGGGCTGACGGTGGTGAGTGGGGGGTCGAGTTCGTCGTCGGCGGTGATGGTCCAGGCCGACGTCTCGGCGTCGCGTTGCCATGGGGCGGGTAGTTCGATGTCGTCGACGAGCGCGAGTTCGATGCTGCGGTCGTGAAGGAAGACTCCGAGTAGTGCGGGTAGTGGGATGGAGTTGGTGCGGCAGATGTCGGCGACGTCGCGGAGTGCTTTGTCGAGGAGGTCGAGGAGGGCGGGGTCTGCGTTGTCGCGGATCTGCTGTTCGACGAGTGCGGTCGAGGGTTGGGGCATCGGGATGCGTTCTCCGCGGCGCCGGCGGTTCTGCTGTCGGCGGCGGAAGAGTCCGACGCCGGCGAGGAGGGCGATGCCGGCGAGTGCGGATAGTCCCATGACGGTTTTGCTGTCTTGGGCGTTGTCGGTTGAGGTGAGGGCTGTGGTTGCTGCGGTGTTTTCCGGCACTTGTGGGGCGGTGGTGTTGAGGGGGACGAGTGTTTCGGGGTTGTCGGTGTCTGCGGGTGCGGCCTGTGGTGCGGCGGTCTCTGGCGCTGGTTCTGGTGCTGCTTCTGGTGTGAGTTCTGGTGCAGTTTCCGGTGTGTTGGGCTGCTCGGATTGGAAAATGGGTGCTTCGGGGGCACTTGGCGCGGTGGGGGCGGAGGCGAGGGGTGAGTTCTCGTTGAGGCCTGGTGCTGGTGCTGGGGCGACGTCAGGCGCTTCGCTGGGGGCGGGTACGTCAACAGGGACCGGCGGGGCAGGCTCGGGCGCCGGAGCTTCTGCCGCTGGGGGCGCGGGTGCCTCTGCAGCGGGAGCGTCGGGGATCTCGATACCGAAGATCCGCGCGGCAGCTTCCTCCGCGGCACGCGCTTCGGCCTGAGCCATCTCGTCGCCGCCGGGCACCAGTTCCGGTAGCTCTGGAACATCGGGAACCACCAACGGTGACTGCTCCCCTGCCGCTTCGGCCGGTGCAGGCGAGACGGGAGCCTCCGGAGGTGCGGTGGGGGTCTCTGCGACGTCCGGAACCAACTCGGGTGCAGGCGCGGGTGCAGCTTCGGGCGCGGGTGCAGCTTCGGGTGCGGGGGCTTCTGCAGCGGGAGCGCTGGGGATCTCGATACCGAAGATCCGCGCGGCAGCTTCCTCCGCCGCACGCGCTTCGGCCTGAGCCATCTCGTCGCCGCCGGGCACCAGCTCCGGTAGCTCTGGAACATCGGGAACCACCAACGGTGACTGCTGCCCTGCTGCCTCGGCCGGTGCAGATGAAGCGGGAGCCTCGGGCACTTCGGCGGCGGGGGCCTCTGCGGCCTCGGCGGTTGGAGCCTGAGGGGCAAGTTCAGGAGTTGCCGGCGCTGCATCCTCAGGTGCCTGTGCGACGTCCGGGATCAACTCGGGCGCGGGCTGCTGCGGTGCAGGTTCAGGTTCAGGTACAGGTGCGGCCTGCGGTGCGGACGATTCCTCCGCGGGGGTGGGTGATGCTGCCGGCGGAGCTTCTTCTGCGCTGATGGAAGTGTGCGTCAGGAAGAGTTGTTGGCCGATCTGGATCACGTCTGTAGTCAGTGGTCCGGTGGCGCCGTGGATTTGGCGGTAGAGGGCGCCGTCACCGAGATACGTTTCGGCGAGGTCCCACAGTGTGTCGCCGGCCTTTACTGTGTAGGCGCCGTCGAGCTGCTTCTCGGGTGCTGCAGGCAGTGTGAGCGTGAGGCCTGCGTCGATCCAGGCTTCGTTTGGGATTGCGTTTTGGTTCAGTGACTGGATTTCCGGATAGCGTGTTCCGTCTCCGAGGTGCCGTTCGGCGAGGCCCCAGAGTGTGTCGCCCGATTCGGTGACGATGGTTGTTCCGGCAGCTGTCTGTGCTGGTGTTTTCGTCCAGGAGGGGGCGTTCTGTTGTGGGGTCTGGGTGTGGGTGTCGTTGAGGAAGGCGGGTGCGCTGATCGAGGTGGGTGAGGTGTGGTTGGGTCCGAGGATGTCGGCTGCGGGGGTGGCTGTTGCTGTGCCGGCTGTGATCAGTAGGAGTGCGCCGCTGACGAGTATTGCTGCCGAGTGTTGTTGGAGCTGGAGTCCTTTGATTCGTCTGACTTTGACGCCGCGGAGTGCTGCAGCGAGTTCGATGATGATCGAGTAGGTGAAGGTGGCCCAGGCGATCCAGCCGATGATCGTCAGTGCGGAGAGGAACAGGGTTCCGTCGTCTTGGGTGGTGAGTGCTTCTTTGACGGTGTCGAGGGTCAGGCTGGTGATGCCGGCGAGTGGGTTTCCGGCGAATGTGTAGAGCGCGAACGGGATTCCGGCGGTGAGCGCGAGGAGTGCAATGAGGTAGAGCAGGCCTTTGAGGCGGGCTGCGGCGACGTTCACGTCGTGGTCCTCTCGCTCGTTCGGTAAGTGGTGGGGGTTGTGGTGCCTTCGTTGCTGGGGTGCGCGGGGGCGGGGTGGGGCCGGGTCCCGGGTTCGCTCATGGTGCGCCGATTGCTCCGGCGCCGGTGTTGGTGCGGTTGAGGTTCACGTGTGCTGTTCCGACGACTGTTTGTTCTCCGAGTCCTATGAGGCCGAGGACTTTCGGTGTGTAGTGGGCTGTCGTGGTGATCAGGAGGGTGTTGGGGCCGGTGGGGACGACTACGCCTTTGATGTCGGTTGCGTTGAGGTACTTTTGCGCTTCGATCATGGCGGTTGCGGGGTTGACGACGACGGCTGTTCCGCGTGCGGCGAGTGGGGTGATGACGGCTTGGCCTGCGGCGCGTGCTGCTTCTTCGGCTACGAGTTGGGCTTGTTGTTTGGCGTGGAGTTTTCCGCCGCCGTCTACGACGAGGCCGAGGGCGAGGAGTAGAGCGAATGCTCCTATGACTGCCCAGAGGACGATTGATCCTTGGTCGTTTTGTTTGTTGCGGAGTTTCGCGATGAGTGTGTTCATCGGACTCTCTCTCGGTAGGTGTCGATCGGTGAGGAGCTTGTGTGGCGGATGGTGCGGACTCCGCTGATTCCGACGAGGCCGAGTGAGTCGAGGGAGACGTCGCATGTGACGGTGGTTTGGACGGTGGCTCTCACGCCGGGGCGGGTGCGGAAACCGCTGGCGTCGGTGCTGATGGAGAGGTTGACGCAGTTGAGTCCTTTTGCGGCGAGGTCCGATGTTGCTGCTTCGGTTGCGCTTGTGGTGGCCTGGGACATTGTTCGTGCGAGGGAGGCTGATCGGGATGCTTCGGCTGCGGCGTGTTCGACTTTTTGGTGTGCCATGGTGACCATGCCGCCGACGATGATGACGCCGATGAGGAGCAGGATGAATGGCGTCAGTATGACGAGTTCGAGGGTTTCGGCGCCGCGGTCGTTGGCGTGTATTCGTTTGCGTAGGTTGGTCATTGCGTTCAGTACGGTATGGGCTGGTAGGGGAAGAGGATGTCGGGATCGAATCCGGTCGTTACCCCTAGGGCTAGGAGAAAGAGTGAGAGGGATGCGGCCACGAGGAGCCGGTTTCTGCGTGTTCGCATCATAGGTTTCTCCGCTCGTAGGACGCGCGTGTGTCGGGTTCATGGGATGGGGTGTCCGGTTCCGAGGATGACGGTGACTATCGCGTCTGGGCTGTAGAAGTAGAGAGCCGCGGTAATGGATCCGGTGAACAGGATCCCCCAAATTACTTCTTTGAGGGATAGGCGACTGTTCTCATCCACGGTCTGTTCATTCCTGAGTGAGTCCGTCATTGCGGTGACCTTCCCTCCGCTGTGGTTGACAGTTTCCGACGTCCGGGCCGGTACCGGGCGGTGGCCGCTCACCAGAGGTCTCCGGGGTTGGTGATGCGTTCGACGGGTGCGCTTTGATCGATGTTGATGGTCAGGTTCAGGAAGGGGATGAGCGAGATCGGTTGTCCCACAATCTGGATTGCGGCTTCGCGTTGGTTGCGTGTCACTGTGACGGCGGGGCCCCGTAGGACTGTGGCGCCGGTCTGTGCGATGAATCCGTAGGCGGCGGCTGTTCCTGCTGCTGATGTGCCGAATTGTGTTCGTGCTTGGCGGAGTCCTTCTTCGCCTGCTTTCATCGCTACGTTGCGGGCGTGGAAGTACAACGCTCCTTGGACTGCGCCGAAGAACAGTAGGAGGACGACTGGCCAGATGATGACGGTTTCCAGAACGCCACCGCGGTCGTTGCCGAGCCGAGACTTCAAGCGTGCGAGTGGTGTTGCTGTGGGTGGCCGCATGATCGCCCCTCCTTCGTTGGTGTGTGTTCAGACGATGGTTGCGAGGTAACGCTGAACTGTTGGGCCTAGCTGGATGAGGACGAAGATCGCGATGAGGCAGACTGCTGCGGACATGATCCAGAGACGCAGGATGCTTCCGCTGTCGTTGTGCCGGTTGCGGTTGATGAGTGTCATCGTCTCGCTCCGTTCTGCATCGCTGGCTCGAATTTTTTGGTGAGGGTGGATCGTCGGAGGAACGCGTTGTTTGTGTTCCTGGGGTTTCAGGAGGGTTGCGGCGATCCACCCTTGCACCTGGTGGGGTTGCTACTGGATCTGGTTGAGGTAGCGCATGACAACGGGTCCGATGTATGCGACGACTGCGATTGCGAGAGTCACCACGCCGGCCGCGATGATGACGTATTCGAGCATTGATCCGCGGTCAGAACGTCGTCGGTTGGATCCGCTGGCTCGATCGAGGAATCCGGTGATCATCGCGATGCCAGCGAGGGTGGTGACGGTGGTTGCGCGCTGTGCGCGGTGGGCGAAATTGGTGATCATCTGGGTTCCTCCTGTTTGTTTTTCCCTCTACTAATGAAGAGGTCCGTTTCGTGTGCCGCTGTGACCGCCTGGGTGAAAGTTTTTTTGAGTAGGCAGAAACTTGGCGTTTGCAGGTTAGCGCGGAATTGTTGGGGGGTACTGCCGAGAATGCGTGTTTGCGCTGGTGGGGCGTTCGCACTCTGGTCGCTGGTGCGCCTTTGTGGCGGTAATTGAATAGTTGCCATTGGACTCTTCCTCAGGACGATCCGAGAATGATGCTGGACATGGCTGGGATGAACAGCATGATCATGAAGACGATTCCGATGAGCGCGAGGGGAGCTTGGATCTTCTCGGTCGAGGAGCCGGCTTTGCCGAGTTCGTCGGAGAGTTGAGCGTTTCGCAGTGCGGATGCGCGGGCGCTGAGGGTGACGGCGACCGATGCTCCTTGTTCGCCGGTCAACGTCATGATGTCGGCGAGGTCGGCGAGGTCGGGTAGCTCGAGTTCGCCGGAGATTCGGGTGAGGGTGTCCCACGGCGCTTGTCCGGATCGTTGAGCTCGCATGAGTTCTTCGTCGAGGCGCCGGAAGACCCAGCTGTCGCCCACTGCTGCGGCTCTTTCAAGGCTCTGCACGGCTCCGACGCCGCCTGTGCGGTTGAGTGCGACGAATTCGATGTAGGCGCCGAGGGAGCGGCCGAATTCCTCACGGGCTACGGCAGCTTTCTTCCGGACTTCGATGTCTGGGGCGACGAAGCACGCTGCAGCGATGGCGAGGGAGAGGATTGCGGGGATGCCCCAGGGGATCCCGCGGCCGAGGATCGTGAGCATGAGATTGACGGCGGGGAAGAAAAGTAGGCCGAGGAGCGCAGAAAGAACCTTGTCCCCGAGAAAGTATGGAACCTCGATTTTGAGGATCGCGAGATCTGATCGAGGAATTTTGAGGATCGTGGAGTCTGCGGTGTACGGGAGTACTCGCCTTCCCACTTTTCCTCGAACGGATTCGTCGACGTTGATGTCGGCGGGTTTGTCGGTGGAGCGGTGGGCGCCGAGGTTGTCGAGCACTTCGGACAGAGATGCTTGTGCTGGTGCGAAACGCAGGAACAGGCAGATGAGTCCGACGCAGAGAACTACCGCCAACAGGGCGGCTTGGATCTGAAATGTCATGACAGAACTCCCTCGATGAAGCTCTCGCTTTTCTCGTTCGCCGCTTTGCGGGTGGTTCCGAGGAATCGCGGGAGTTTCGGTGGTTGTACGAGCTTCTTCATCCAGAGGAGACATCCGATGAAGGCGGCTATTTCGACGACGAAGATCAGTTGTCCTGCTGGTGTTTTGTAGAAGGCCATGTAGTCGGTGAGAACGAAGAGGCCTGTGATGAAACCGATCGTGATGATGGTGACCCATCGAGCGGTGGTGCGGCTGCCTTTGCGTGCCGCTTCGACTGCTCGGCGGTTCCTGACGTCTTCGGCCACTGACCGGGAGAGTCGGTCGAGGACTGCGGTGAGTCCGGATCCACGGATGGCGGCGCTTTGGATGAGTGATCCCACGATGAGGTCGCCGGTGGCGTCGTCGAGGTCTGTTGCGAAGCTTCGGAGTGCGTCGTTGATCGGTGTGTTGGTGCGGAGCCTTTGGATCAGTCGGCTGATTTCGTCGGTGAGGGCTTCTGGCATCGCTTTGTGGGTGGCGATGATTGCTTGCTCGATGCCCGTTCCTACAGCAAGTACGCCGCTGAGGTTTCTCACCCACTCTTCCATGGCGTTGAGTCTGGCGATCTCCCCTTCGGCTGCTGGTTTGCCGAGAAGGTAAGGCAGAGCGACGAATGCGATGGGGCTGATGGGTAGTGCGATGAACCATCCGCTCACCATCCAGGTCAGCGCGCCGACGAGGGTGCCGGCGATGATGAGGAGGCGATACTTTCGGCTGATGTGGATGGGGGTTCGGCGGTGTTTCTGGGGGGCTGTGGGGTCTCTGCGGTCTTTCCAGCCGTGGTAGATCAGTGTGAGAGCGCCTAGAAGTAGGAGGACGAGGAGAACTGCCATCAGGGTGTACATGGTTAGTTTCCTTCCTCGAATTCCAGTGAGTGGAGCGGGATCAGGTGTTCGGGGAACCCGCCTTCGATGACTTTGCGGCGAAGTTTGGGGGGCAGGGTTCCGTATTCTCCGGTGCCGCCGGGGCGGCCTTGATAGACGGTGGATACTGCCGGCATGCCCTCCTCCCCCGGCTCGATCCAAATCACTTCACTGATGTAGCGGGTGTGGACGCGTTCACCGGCGTCGTTGACGGAGTAGGACGTGTCGAGCTGGATGATCAGGTTGATGTGGGCGGCGACCTGTCGGATGGCATAGCGTTCGGTGACGCCTGCTTCGAGGGCCACGGTGACCAGGCGGTTGATCGCGCCTTTTGCGTCGTCTGCGTGGGTGGTGGAGAGAGAGCCTTTGGCCATCTGCATCGCTTTGAACATCGCGATGATCTCTTTGCCTGCTACTTCACCGACGATTACTCGTTCGAGGTGCATGCGCACGAACGCGTAGAGGATGGCGGACAGGTCTGTGCCGCCTTTGAATTCGTTTGTCGTCGAGTCTCGTTCCCCGCCGCCGTTGATGACCTCGGCCGGCACGACGAACCCTTTACGGCCGGGCATGTCGTGGAGGAACAGTTCTCGTTCGGTTTCGGCTGTGCCGATTCGAGTTTCGACCGGCAGGGCGTTCGCGAGCGCTCTGGTGAGCGTTGTCTTACCCGAGCCCATGGGTCCTGATGTGACGATGGATGCTCCGCCGATGACCATCGCGGTGAGCAGTTGGGAGAGGAGGTCGGGCATGACTTTGTATCCGACGAGGGTGTCGAGTGTGATGTTTTTGAGGCGGTGCAGGCGGATCGCGACATGGGGTTCGGGGACGGTCCATGCCATCGCGGAGAGGCGGATGTTGCCGGGAAGGTTCAGTCGCAGATGCGGATTGTTGACTGCGAATGTGCGGCCGCCGCCGTCAGCGCGTTGGCCGAGGTTGATCAGCCAGTCGATGAGTTCTTCGTCGGAGTCGAAGATGTTGGGGCGCTTCTGGATACGACCGTCCGGGTACATGACGAGGACGCTGGTGCCTGTGAGGAGAACATTTTCGATGCTCGGGTCGTCGACGAGGACCTGAAGGGGGCCGAGCCCGAAGATGGTGTTGTAGACGTCTTGTGCGAGTTGCGCCTCTTCGCCTGGATCGATTGCGCCGGAGCCCCTTTCGATTCCCGCGGCTATGTGGCGTTTGACCTTGTCGGCGATGATATCGCGGCCCTTGGCCTGCTCTTCGTCTTTGGTGTACGGAAGGAGAGTGTCGGGGGCGTCCTCGGAGGCGACGTCTGCTTTTCGCTCGGAGACGATTGACGTGAGCTCTTGTGAGGCTTCGTCGACGAGCTTGCGCACCAGACGCCGGTACGCAACAGCATTCATTGCGGAATCGATCGGCTTCGGAGTGTTCTTCGGGATGGGAGGAGCATGCCAGGGTTGCTCGGCCGAGATGGGGGCGGCATTGCCGTGACCTGCGGCGCTGAGGAGGTTGGCCGCGGCACTGTTACTACGATGCTGGGGATGGGAGCTTGTCGCGTCGAGGGGGTGAGCGTCGGCGTTTTCGTGGGCCCCTGGTGCAACCTGTGGAGCTGAGTGCTGGTCGATCGTCAAGGCGTCGGCTTCGTCGACCTCGTTCAGTACCAACCAGAGTGGAACGCGTGCCGGGTCTTGTTCGTTGCGGTCTGTCATGACGACTCTCCAAGGGCTTCACGGGTTGACGGGTTGCTCGGGAGTGTTTGATTCCGGGACGCATTCACCCATTCGGGCCGATGTTCTTCGACGTAGGTCTGCATCTTCGGCCATGCACCTTCGAGATTCCGCAGGTATCGGGACTGGGTTCTCTGGAACTTGGTGAGCTGGTGACCTTCTGAGAAGATTTTCGCGTGTTTCGGGGAATCGGGGAGGGTGAAGGCGACATCGACACCGAAAGACTTTGCGATCTCCGCGGCTCCGTAGTACTTGTCGTCGATCACCACGAGCCCGAGTGCTGCGGGTGACCGAATCGCTCGGAGCTGGCCGCGCAGCTGGTCGAGTACGCCCTTGAGTGAGCCGAGAGCTGTTGCGCTCGTTCGGGTTACTACCAGGATCAGGTCAGATTGCACCATCAGGTCGTGTGGCCCCGAACGATGTCCGATTCGGCCGGCGTCGACGATGATTGTCGCTCCATTCCGATCGATTGTGCGCAGGTGCGCGCCGAGCGGTCCCCACGTGGAGGTCATGGAATCTGCTTGTGATGCAGTTCTGAGTCCTGGCACGGCCCAGACATTGGTCTCTGGGATGTTCAGTGTCTGGGCGCCGAATGCTTGCCCGATCTGTCCATGTCGTGCGGGTTCAACCAGGTTGATCAGTGATCGGCGGCCGCGAGCGAGTGCGGATTCTCGGGAGGACTTGAAATAGCCGCTGTGCAAGGGCGATCCACCGACGGGATCGGCTTCGACATAGAGAACGCCGCCGCTCTCGCAACTTAATGCAAGCCCGAGGGCGGTTGTCGAGACGCCAGGAGCGCCGGTTGCCGACGCGAGTACGACGAACATTTGACTACTTCTCTCTGGTGTCGAGCACGATAGCGACGCGCCGTGTCGCTGCTCGCGCCGATACCCAGGAGGCTTCGTCGGCCTGTACCAGAACGTCGACGGTGGTTTCCGACGTTTCCGGAATCAACCTGGTCGAAACGACCTGCGCTTTGCTGGTTATCGGGCCCTGAACTGGGGAATCATCCTGGTCCCGGGGAGTGTCGACGATGCGGACCTGGTCGCCGGCTCGGAGCGGTTCGGCGGGTAGCTTCGAGTAGCTGACGGTGACACCCACGAGGGTCAGGCCTTTGCCGGGGATAACAGCTGTGGTCACTGCGTTGGGGTTCAGAACGGTGCCGCTGGGGATCGGTACGGCCGCTGCCTGACCGACGACGGAGGCTTTGTCTTCCACTGCGACGGAGGCGATTCCAGCGTCGGCGTTCACCTGTTTGGTGGTGAGGTCTTGCGAGGTGATCTGCTGGCCTTGGGCGATGTCATGCGAGACCACCAGTACATTCGTCACTTGACGCATCCCGTTGACCAGGGCGACAGCTCCGATGACGAAGACGACGACCAATGCGATGCCGGCTGCGAGGAAGATCGGGCGGCGCCGAACTTTCGTTCTCGAGGTTGCGGTGAAGTCTGAACCGCGCCGGGTGGTCGGGTTGTCCGGATCGACGTCTTCCCCGATGGCTTTGGACTTTGCTGTCGTACGGAGTTTTTCGAAAACCATGGGTTTCAGTCCTTTTCGGTCTCAAGCTGAAAGTGCGCGGTCAGTGCCGCAGTGATGAGTTGACTCCGGGATCGCGCGGCGAAGGACTTCTTCAGTTCGTCGAGCACGTCGAAGTCAGAGGCGCGAAGGGAATAGGCCACCGGCGTGGTCGGGACTTTTGCCGGCGATGTCGATCCCACTCCCCTGGCTTTGAAGAGGCGCCCGCCGACCACGCCACCGGGGTGGACGTAGTCGTTGAGATGATCGAGTGTTTCTTCGATCGCCCAGATGATGAATTCGCCGGTGGTCAGCCGACGTTCGGTTCGCGCTTCGGCCAACTGTGCGGCGATGGCAGTGGGCAGATGGACATTCGAGGACACGACGGGATCAGTGAGATCGTCGTCGTCGGGCACGAGCGCATAGGTAGCGCTCGCTGGTGTGGCGAAGTCAGCTTCGAGGGATTCGTGGCGGCGACGCATCCCGGGGAGCCCTTGTGAGAGTGTCGGCTCAGTGGCTCGTGGGGAGCTCATCGCACTCCTCCGTGACTGATCCCGTAGGCGCGCGAAGAAAGGCGCTCAGGTTGCCGCTGAGACGTGTGATCGTCTCCTGATTGCTCAATCATCTGTATCCGCCTATCGCTTCGGCCGTGTGGCGTGTGGCCCTGACCTTGTGCCACACGACTAGGTATAGCGGCGGGTAGTTACACCACGAACACGTCAGTTACCCGCTCCAAATAGGAAGAACGTTGCAAAGCGGGTAAACCATCGCAAGCACCCTAATCTGACCTGCAGTTATCTGACAGAGGCAAATAAACGGCGCGGTTCGTATGGAATCGCAAACAACCTGCAATTCGGTGGTAGAACAGGGTTTCCACTGCCTGTGTAACATCCGTCATACATACTCCGATGTGGCGTCAATTGAAGCCCTGTCGCCGGAATTCAGCCCGTTGATGACCCGACATAGAGGCGACTGGACGGCCACGGAATTTGATTGAAACTTGCATAACCGCAAGCGAATTGACGAAGAAAAGGACTTCAGTCCCCATTCGGTCGGTCTCGGTTTCTCCCACCACGGGAGCACAGGCAGCGTCCGTTCACACATCGCCGAACGGTTGCCCCTGGCATATGTCTGCCCCTGGCCCCGACAACATGGTGTTACACACCCAACCGAGGGCCCGCTCGCGCCACAAGGACACCTCCCCACTACGTCACCGCATGCCCACCATGCGCCCACCATGCGCCCACCATGCACCCACCTGCCATCAGCGCGAGCCCTTCCGTAACCCTTCCAGTGGGCTACTGGTTGTCGACCGTCCCGCAGTCAACGACCGAATGACCACCGTCCGCTCGCTCGCTGACTCACGCCTCGTGTCCGTCCGCACTCCTCGTGACAGCGGCTCGTATTGCTGCGATCATTGACGGCATGCCCCTGCCGCTAGGTTCGACGCGCATGGAACCTGCGCACTGGATCGATGATCTGGCGTGGCATCGACAGGTGTACAAACAATCGAAGTTCCGCTGGGACGGCACCGAAGCCCTTCTGGTTGCCACCGAATTCACCGGAGGATGTCAAGAATTCCGGACCGTCGCCGATCTGCGCGATCTGGAGGGATACCGCCTCGCCCTGTCGGAGTACTCGATGACATGCCAGCGTGCACTCGGGCTGGCCCTGCAGGAGGCCCGGTACGGCTTGGGAGCAGGCCACTGGGAAGACATCGCCGCACTGCTGGATCTGACCGCCGTGGACTGTGCAGCCAGCTCGTACTTCGCGCGCTGGGGCGACCCTCGCGTCGCCGGCCAGTTCAGCAATCCTCAAGTCCGCAGGATCAGAAAGATGTGTGCCGGATTCTTCTTCGCCAGTCCCTTACTTCTGGCGTGGGAACTATCCCAACTGTGGAAGCTCTATCGAGCTGCCGAAGAACTACTCGAGGACACGCTCGTCGACCTCGTCGTGGAGTTGCAACCACACGTACGGACCTCGGATCTTCTTCAGGCTTTGCATACGACGACCGAGGTCGGCCTCAGCAATCGGATCAGCAGTCAGCGACACGAACGCGGGCCGTCTGGAGATCCTCGCCGGGTACCTCGTCAGGCTTTCTCCCCACTCACAAATTGACCAGTATTCGCAGGTCAAACAGTTTTATACCATAGTTTATGGTGCGAGTTCCGTCATCGCGCATGCCGTTCAATTCGTCTCGATGTGGACGGAGATATCGCCCGCGCGACTACGCCGGGGTGATCTGGCCCGAATTGCGTCGAGCCGGCCACAGCGAGTCCTCCGGTTTTCTCCCCTTTCATCCGCCGCCACTTCCGGCACCGGTTCCGTCATGCCTGCTGTTGCGCCTTCTACTTCGGGTTCCACTGTTGGTGCTCCTGCCTTCTCCGCCATCGGATATGGCTTTCGTTCCCCTGTTGCTTCCACTGCCCTTTGAGGCGTGGCGACTACCGCCGTTTCCGGCACGTATTCCCGCAGGGCTTCTGGCTGGCATTCCGCCGTGATTTCACGTGGGCATTCCTCCGGCCGTTCCGCTGAGGTTTCTCCTGCGCTTTCCACCCCGTCTTGTGGCGACACTTCCGTCGCAACTTCCGGCGTCGGTTCGTACGGCAACACACGCACGCATTCACGCCATAATTCCGGCGTGGTTTCTGGCGTGATTTCCACCGTGTTTACCTGCATGTTTTCACGTAGGACTTGCAAGTAGTTTTCCTCCGTGATTCACTACCTGTATGCAGGCAGAGATTCACGCACGTATTACCGCGCGGTTCCTCGCAGTAATTCCTGTATGTACTACAGCGTGAACACACCCGGTAATTACCGCCATCAATCACACGCGATGTCCTACGCGTTGTGCGGCGTGAAATCCGGCAGACATTCTTTATCCGAAACCTCACCAACGTCGGAGTGACCAAATGGCCCAGAACATCGCAGCAGCCGTTTCCGAAACTGCAATCAGCAAGCAGATCCCCAACACCATCGCCTTCGCCAACGGCAAAGGCGGGGTAGGGAAGACCTCATTGAGTGCCAATTGTGGCGGACTGGCAGCCGCAGGTGGTTGGCGAGTCCTCATCCTCGACCTCGACCCTCAGGGGAATCTCGCCCGCGACCTCGGATACGACGTCGCCGACGGTCAGGACTTGCTCAACGCCCTCATCACCGGCACTGAGCCGCCGCTACTCAAAGACGTCCGGCCAGGTCTCGACGTAGTTCCGGGAGGGCCCACTCTCGCCGACATCCAGGGTCTGATGTTTTCACGCGCAAACAGGTCACACGGCGACGACGACGGGGAACCTGAAACACTCGGTGACCTGCTATTCCGGTCACTTTCTGGTATCGCGTCCGACTACGATCTCATCTTGTTCGACACTCCTCCGGGCGACGTCATGATCCTCGACGCTGTGCTGGCCTGCTGCCAGGGCGTGGTAATTCCCACGCGAGCAGACGAGGGCAGCCTCGACGGCCTCACCCGCATCGCGAAGCGGTTCAAACGAGCTCGGCGCGTCAATCCTGACCTTCGTCTCGCCGGCGTCGTCCTCTTCGGCATCGGTTCCCGGTCTTCTCGACTCGAAGACGCGGTTCGAGACTCTGTCTACGAAATCATCGGGGAATCTGCTCCCGTCTTCGACACCTACATTCGGTACCTCGAGACGGCCGGCTTTGACCTGCGCCGACACGGCATCCTCGCCCACGAGCTCGAAACTCAAGCTGCTGCCGCGCAGAAGGGTCGACTCAAGGCACTCAGAGCGGGAACTAAGCCTGAAGAAGATTTCTTGGCGCGCAATGCAACTGGGCTCGCCGAGGACTACGAAAAGCTCACGATGGAAATCATCGGCAAATTGACCGAGATCAATCAGGAAGTCGAGGCTGTGTCATGACTTCACGCAAGGTTGCACGCGAAAGCCTCGAAGATGCGTTCTCCGCGCCCAGCGGCCCAGGCAGAAGGGGAGCGGGCCTTGCGAATTTCCTTCCGCCGTCACGTGCGCCGCGCCCGTCCGCTGCTTCACCTGTTCGCCCAGCCGTACAGACCCCGGAGCCGAGGAACCCTGCACCTCAGGGAGAGAACGACGCGCCGAACCCAGTCGCGACGAGCGCGCCAACGCAACCCCGAGAAGCTGTAGCCGCTCCGAGCGCGCCGGCAGCGCCGAAGCCAGCCGAGTCGCCTGCAACATCGCCGGCATCGTCGGCAGCGCCGAAGCCCGCCGAGTCGTCGACAGAGAGTTCAGCGGACGTTGCGGATGCAGTCGAGAACATGCCGATCTACATCGACAGTGCGACCTTGACTGCGCTCAAGGCTGAAAAGGGTCGGATCGGCGGAACCTACGCCGACGTTGCGGAGGCCGCGCTCGACGAGCACATCGACCACGTCGGGGAGATTCTCCGGCAAGGGGCGGCGAATAAGTCTGCCGGCAGTTCCTTGCCCAAGCGCCGCAAATCCCCTCAGATCCGCGGAGGGATCCAGGTCCAGCTCCGGTTCACCAAGGCTCAACGTGACTGGCTTGACGAGAAGGTCGCGGAGTTCGGTGCACCGTCCCGAAGTGTTGTGGTGGCTGTCGCATTGCAGCTTCAGCTCGGGACTCGGGCGAGCTAGTCCCCGTTCGCAAATTTCTTTCCCGATCACTGGTGGACCAGTTCGACGCGTCTTCCACCATGCTCCCCACCATGCTCCCCACCATGCTCCCCACACTGGTGGGGAGCAATTTATAGGCCTTGACCTGGCATTTCTTGCCACTCCCCACGCTCCCCACACATTTTCGCGAAGGTTCGCGCGTAGAGGAATACGTGGGGAGATTCGGCTCTGCGTGAAGCGCTGCTGAGAACTGGGCGTGCAGAGATGTCATGTCGCGTGCGCAGACTGAACGAAAAGATTTTCGGCTGAGCTGTCACAGGAGCGGGCGACGGGAACCTCCTCTCTTTTGAGAGGGGAGTTTCTCCGATCGAGGGAAGGCGGGAGAGAAGTCAGCATGAGTACCGCACTGGCAAGCGACACACCCACGAATCCGAGTAATCGCTATCAGATACGAATTGGACCTAAGGTTGCGCTATGGCACGTCCACACAAGGGGCCGCGTGGGTTCATTGCAACCCGGGCGCCTGAATGTCAACACAACATCTACGAGCAGCGCGCCCGGGAAGTCGGTCTCCCGTCTGGTGACTACGCAGTACTCGTCCTTGCGCTCGTTCATGGCTTCGACGTGCCCGACTACATCATCGTTCAGCTCGATCCGGAATCGCTGCATCGTCTCGACCCGCGTCAATACACGTCCAGCGATGTTCAGGTCGATCGATTGGTTGCCGCTGTCGAACGTCGATCTCGGCCCCAACAATTGCGAATGGTGGGGACATGACCTCGGCCTAGACAGCGAAAAACCCCCCGTGCTTGGCGGCAGGAGGGGGGCTTTTCTCGAATTATTCATCCGTTCAATTCAGGAAAGGAACTGGTACCGGAACCAAAGCGAAAGCGAAAGGATCCGGTGTGCAGTACTCCAGCTGGAGTATCTGCTCAATTCGATTGATGAAAGGAGCGGTGTGTCTTCATGGTAGCTCACCCCTGCGTAGGGGCACTACCTTTGTGGGCAGTGTCGTCTACGACACAAGCACCCGTCGGTGACCGATGACGACCTCACCCGCGCACCGCGGCCACATGTGGTCGATGGAGAACATCCGGGGACTCCTCGAGTCCTCGGGTGGCATGAAGGTGCGTAGCTCCACTCAGCTTTCAGCTCGATGCCCCGTCCACGATGACGGGAATGCCTCGCTGTCAGTGACCTGGACCAATGACGGCGCCGGCGGAAAAGTACTCCTCAAATGCCACGGCTGCGGGGCAAGTGCCCAGGACATCGTCGATGCCTTGGGGATTTCCACAGCAGATCTCTTCGACGAACCTCTTCCCCCTCGTAGTTCGGCAAATCCGTTAGCTGGTCGATCGGCCCAACAGCGAACCTCTGGCCGGCGCCGAGGCAAGCTCGGGGCCCTCCCGAAGTCGATTGTCACCAAAGCTGCAGGCCCTGAGATTGAGCACGAATGGGTGCCGGTTGCGACATACCCGTACGTCGATGCCGAGGGCTCGCTCGTCCAGGAGGTTGTCAGGGAAGAATGCTCCAGCTGCGAGCTCGGCCGGCACAAGCAGTTTCGGCAGGTGTTCGTCTCTGCGCTGGGGCGACGGGTCAAGCAAAAGCCCCGCGATTTCGAGTCGGTCCTCTATCGGACTCCTCAGCTCCTCGCCGCTATCTCGGCCGGCACACCGGTGTGGCTGGTCGAAGGTGAAAAAGATGTCGAGACCGCCGAGCAGGTCGGTCTTGTCGCCACCACGAACGCGCAGGGCGGGCGAAGCTTTCCTGCGGAGTGCGCCGCCGTTTTCGAGAATGCCACTGTCCGAGTCGTGCTCGATCGTGACGACGCCGGGTGGGATCGTGGGATCGATCTCGCTTCCTTGCTTGGGGGAGTGGGCGCACATGTGCAACTGCTCGTGCCCGCCACACTCGAACCGAAGAGCGATTTCACCGACCACGTGCACGGTGGCCTGTGGGAGTGCGACGAAGAGCTCGGTGGCTTCATCGAGGTCAGGGTGGGGGAGGTTGCGGCGCATGCATATGCAGGTGCTGTGCGCGGCAAACACGTCTTGGTTGAGAAAGCTGCTGCCGAGGCCGCCGCGCACGCCGCACTGGCCACCGATGCAGAGTCTTCCGAGCTTGCGCTCAAGCGCGCCAAGCGTTGGGCTGTGGAGTCCGAGCTCCGTTTCGAGTCATTGAGCGAAGCTGTCGACCGTTGCCGTCTGCAGGCGGCAACAGAGGGAAGTGAATGGGCAGGTCAAGCGGCTGATGAAGCTGTTGCGATCTGGCGTCTGGCACGCAGCGCCGCCCGCGCTGCCCATGACGTCGCTCAATTGCCGGTCCCTCCCTTGCTTCAGGATCCGGACGAGCAGATCGACATCGTCCCCGCGCTCGACGAGGAGCCGGTCCCCGAGGCAGAAGCGGCTGAGCGAAAGGCCGGCGAGACCGGTGTCTTCGCAGCGGGTGCTGCTGCCCCCATCGGTGGTTCGGCTATTCGCCGCGGATCCGCGATCTCAGCGCCGACGTATCGGATCGTCGATATGCAGCTGGTGGAGATCACCACAACTAAGGACGGCGAGGAGAACGCCAAACTGGTTTTGGGTCTAGATGCCCGGATCGTGGAGATGGAGTATCTCGAAGCTACCGATGATTCGTTGGACGTCGATGTTCCCGAGCTGATGGGACGTGAAGGAATCGTCGGTCAGAAGGAAGCGAATCCTCCAGCGCCGGAGCAATTGTCAGCTGTCATCATCGGCTACACACACCCGGACACCAGGGAGTTCATGCGGCTGCGCATCGCTGCACTCGACTTCCGTGATTGCGGTTGGGTGGAGTCTCTGCCCGGTCCGCCCGCCTACGATTCACGACCGTCCGGGATCGCGAAACTTCGCGACGCGCTCAAAGTTGCTGGTGGAACCATCACCCGCACAGTTCGATTCCGCTCCACTGGATGGCGACGCACCCCTGAAGGTGAATGGTTCTTCGTCCATGCCGGGGGCGCAATCAGCAATGACGGCGCCCGGGTCGCGCCGGTCCTCCTGAGCGGGCCGCTTGCTCGTTACGACCTGCCGGCACCTGTGGAAGACGCGTCGCGGCTCCGCGAAGCGTTCCTCGCTCATTCCGGGTCGATGCTGACCAAAATCCCGGCACGGGTCTCGGCGACCTTGCTCGGTCATGTCTATCGGTCCGCTCTCGGCCCGAACCCGTGGGTGCTGCTGGTTGTGGGTTCGCCTGGGTCGTACAAGACCTCACTTACCTCGATTGCGATGCATCACTGGGGTGAGCTGTGGGATCGTCGCCGTCCGGCATCCTCGATGTCCGGGAACGGCGATACCCTCAATGCTCTTCGTATCAAGCTCAATTCGGCGAAGGATGCACTCTATTGGGCTGATGACGTCGCGCCGACTCGGGATTGGGGTGCAGCGCAGAAATCGCTCGAGGAATTCGCGCGAATGGTGCACAACGGCGAGCAACGGTCGCGTTCGACACGAGATGGTTTGGGCATTCTCGACGGCACTCCGCCGAGGGCATCGGCGGTTGTGACGTCCGAGGTGATGCCTCGCCCAGGGTCAGGAGCGCAGCGCATGCTCGCTGTGCCGTTGCAGTCTGATGAAATTGAACTCGACCAGTTGATCGCACTCGACCAGAACCAAAGTCGTCACGGGCGCGCTTTGCTGATGGCGTCGTTCCTGCAATACCTGGCGGGCAGGCTGGAAGAGATCCGGGAGTTGGCGTTCGGGGCGGCCGCGACATACGCAGAGTCGTTGCGCGATCACGGTGAGAGCGTCCGGCAGGCCGAAGCCGTCGGCGCTGTCTGGGGTGGCTGGATTGCCATGACGCGCTTTCTGTTCGATATCGGAGCCTTGACCCAGGCAGAGGTCGATCACACGCTCGAGCTTGTTCATGTCGGTCTTCGTGATGCCATCACCGCAGCAGCTGATCCGGATCTTCCTTCCCGTACAGGTGCCCGGGTGCGAGAGTTGATTGCGCATGCTCTGCGAACCGGGTTGGCGTACGTCGACGATGTGCGTACCGGTGAGGCTCCGGGACGGCCGTTGGCTGGGCGTTTGGGTTGGAAGCGGACTCTCGTCGGCGAGTTTCAGGACGTGAAGAAGTATCGCGAGGATGCTCGCGGAATCCGGCTCGGCTATGTGCTGACGGATCCGACTCCGAGGGACGGCGAAGCGCAGTTGCTCGTCGAATCGACAGCGCTCGAGCAGGTACTCAAATCGGCAGCACAGTCGATGTCGGATGCGCCGCAAATCGATCGAGGTACGGCGCTACGTGCGTTGTACGACGAGGGAATCCTGATCGGCGAGGAACGCGCAGGTAAAACACCCAGGTACACGGTTCAGCGCACCATTCATTGTGAAGATCGACGTCAGAGGTTGACTGCGCTGCGGTTGTGGAAGGTGATCGGCGAGCACCTCGGCGATGACGACATCGATGGCATCGATGGTTCCGGTCCTGACGGTGGTGGCAGCCCGATCGGGGATGGCGGGCCGGGGATCGATGATCCCGATTCTGGTGGTTCTGCATCTCCGGATCGGCCGCTGGACCTTGTCGATCTGCTGGCGATGGGGCCGGATGGTCGTAGCGATGACATACAGTCCACAGTGTCCAAGCACGTGCAGAGCCTGACCAGCCCTGCTATTTCGGAGGAGTTCCAGGTGGGTAGCTATTACGATGCCGACGGCCACAAGGCAGTCGCTCAACCGATGTCACCGGCCCAGGGATGCCTGGTGTGTGGCGAGCTTGCGCCTTTCACCTTCGACGGAAACGCGATGCACGTTCAGTGCTGGCTCGGAAGTACATCGGAAAAGCGTGCCGCCCTTGTACATTCAAGCGTCCGTAGCGGAAATCCGGTGCAAAACGCGTCGCCGGTGTCAGCACAATCCACTGATCTTTCTGCACATTCGGTTTCGAGCGCAGTACCGATTGACGGCACAGGTACGCCGTCGTTGTCTCCCGGCAAGTCCAAGTCGCCATCCGGCGCTGCTGTGGCACGACCGAAGTTCATCGGCCCGGCTGGGGTGCTCGACGTCGACGGATTGTGGCTGCCGAGCGGTGAGGTAGTCGATCCTGGGCCGATCTTCCATGTCGGACACATCGCAGAGGTCATCCGGGCACAGAATTTCGGTACCGCAGTCAACGAGCGGTGGAGTGAACCGGGACAGATCTGGATCACCGATGCCATGGCACGTCAGTTCGGGATCGAGACGGGCGCCCTCGGGGACGATCCACGCAAGCGCGCTGAAGAAATGCGCTCGTTGACTGCTGGGATCCCTTTCGTGACTGAGGCGTTGGAGGAAGGGTGGTCGCTGGGCGGAAAGCTCGGCGATCGCCTGGGTACGTGGACGCGGGTATGGCATGGCGACGAGCGCGGCGTCTGGGTAGCGTTCGTCTCCGCCATGGGCCAGGACGAGTTGGACATGCCGATCCTCGCTGATGCGCCGACACCAGCAGTGCTGGCGTCGAGGTTGGCGACATTCGCCGATGCGTTGAAGTTCCCGTGGGCAATGTCTGCGTCCACGACCGGTTTCGATCTCATGATCAGCACTCGTTCACGGGAGCGAGACACGGTTTTCGCTCCGTCACAACCAATTCCACCGTCCCAGATGAGCAACACCGAAACCGACATCGACTGGTCACGGCCGCCGACCGCCGATGAGGCCGAGCATCTCTTTATTCACGCGTATGACCGAGGTGGATCCCACGCCGCGGGCATCGCCAGCCTCGAACTCGGAATCGGAGATCCGCAGCATCACGAGAGCGGGGCCGTCTTCGACAAGTCTCTGCCTGGTTACTGGAAGGTCGAGATTCCGGAATCCTCGGACTGGCGGTACCCGAATCCGTTGAACCCGAGAGGGCTTTCGATCAACGAGCCCAAGTGGGTCACAACGCCGACCATGCAGTACGCCCATGAACTCGGATACGAGCCGGAAGTTATCGAGGCGTACGTGTGGAACGAGCACGGCAGAGTTCTCGATCCTTGGTACAAGCGGATCCGCGATGCGCGTACCGCGTTGGACCTTGCTGATCCCGATGCTCAACTCGCCCGCGATCAACTCAAGGTTGTCTACACACGCACTCTGGGCATGCTTGGCAGTAGCGATTTCATGAAGGGTCGGCCGGGTTATGCACCGGAACGGCGCCATCACATCATCGCGAAAGCCCGAGCGAATATCCTGCGCCGCGTGGTGAAGATCGGCAAGGCCAGCGATAGGTGGCCAGTTGCCATCTCGAACGACACCGTTCTGTACGTCTCCGACAATTCTGATCCGATCGCGTCCTGGCCGGGAGAGCAAGAGACGTTGGGTCGCGGGTTCGGCCAGTACAAATGGGAGGGTTCGGCGTTGCTTGCCGATCAGGTCGAGTTCTTGACAGGTAAGGGCTACCGAGGAAAAGACCAACTCCATTTGGACTGGAATGCCGCGGACTACACCGTTGGCGGTGATCAGTGATGGCGCGCAGGAACACGAACAAAGATCCTGGCCGCCGGTCGAAGATCTTCGGTGCCCTCACTGGAAGAAGCGGCGCCTCGGTCTCACCCGGGCGAGCGGCTCCGGACGTTCGAGGACTGTTGCTCGCTGCGTATGGACTCAACAAGAGAGGTGGCCTCAACACTGCAGATGCCGCCAAAGATCTTGGGGTAACACAACGTACGGTTCAGCGGTGGGTAGCAACTGAAGGACGCCAGCGGATCGGTAAGCCCAAAGCTGACACGTTGCAGAAACTCGCAAAGAAATCGCGGCAAGCGGCCACGACACAGCGCGGGCGCAAAGCTGCGCTGGCATCTTTTCGAGGGACGCCGAAGGGTAAGGCACTCGCGAATCGGGGTGGTCACCTTCGCATACGTGGTCATCAGGGTCCGAGCGCCGCCGGTAAGACCTACAAGCGGGACCGTCAGATCCAACTCGAACTGACCCCTGCCGATGTCGAAGCAATGTGGTCGGCGTTCGAGCAGAACGGCGATGAAGGCGTGTCCAAGTGGATGACGAACCATGCCGACGAGCAGTATGTCGCCGGCTGGGAATTCGAACGCATCGACGAGATGGGGATCGATCGCCCGTGATGGCACCTGCGGCCCCTCGGTGGACGCGTAAGCGCCTCGAGGCGATGTTGGGGACCTGCTACGGGCGTACCCCCGTCGGCCACGTCGATACGGCTGCCGTCGCACATGCCGCCGGCGTCAGCGTTCGCACGGTCCAGCGCTGGATGGCGGGCAGCAATCGCCAGAACGCGGCGATTCCGCACACCAGACTTCTGCAGTTGTGCCGCCCGCCGGCCGACACTCAGGAGCGATCACAGCAGGCTGCTGACTATGCGCGTGAAGCGATTGTGAAAATCTCTCTTCCCAAAGGGCGAGGGATCCTTCCCGCATGGCGCGAACAAGGTTGGCTCGAACCGCACGTCGTCGGAGTACTCGCGTTACGCGGTCTTCCACTTCGGCAAGTGGTGATCAGTAACGGCACTGCTCGATCGACTGCGGATCTGCGGCGGCGTGGTGAGTTGCTCGACGTCACCACTGTACCGACACGGTTCCACGCCACTGTTCTCGTTCACGAGGTGCTCTCACGTGTCGAGCCGTGGTGCGTCTTGCCTTCTCGCGAGATCCTGGCAGTGGGTAGGACTCAAGTCTGGGCTGAAGACGGTCCGGCAGTGGATCTTTCGCAGATCGCTGTCGCCGCGGCTTTGCGCTGACGTCCCCAGGGGCGATACCGACGTCTTGAAAAGACCACCTCACCGGTGAAAAACGCCACGAAAGAGGGGTCAGCGTGCGTCCGGGTCCAGTCCCACACGTCTGAGTACTCGCCAGAGTTTTTCGTTGTCCAAAGTCCTGCGGTGTTCCGCGATGGCTTGGACGAGCTTTTCTATGACCTCTCGTGATTGCGGGTTGAACTGCACTGCCCGCTCACCTATCCAGGCCAGAGGCGCATTTTCTGCCTTGTCGATTCGGTCGAGGGCCATGACAGATTTGTCGAGGAATTTCCGGGCGCGGCTTTGTTGTTTGTCATCCAGCTCTCCCGCGTCGAGGGCTGCTTTGGATTGGTCCACAAAGTCTTCGAGGATGGCGGTCGCCCGATCCGCCAACTCATCGTCGAAAGCAACCACATTCCAGAAGTTTCGCCAATGTGCGTTGTATTTTCGCTCCGAGGATCGCGGAATCAAGTGGTCACGAAGGATGCACTCGAAAACGTCTGCATCAATGACTCGCAGGTCGGCGGCACCGCTGAAGGCCGGCAACTCAACAGGGTTGGAGATCCTGCGCCACGGCTCTTGCTGCGTCATCGGTGGGGACCCTCATCCTCTGTCTACTGCCATTTCAATACCCTCATCCACTTCAACACACACATGCCGGCCGAGGGCCGAAAGTGCGGGTTCGGAACACAACCTACCGCCCACCGCCCCTGTCCCTCACGCTGCCCCCGGCACCGTGAGGGTCAGGGGCATTTTCATCGAAAGTTTGCCGTATATCGGCAGGTCAGGCGGTAGAATGATCGGTGTCCTAGTGAAGTGTGGGCGGACTGACCATCCTCCCTCTACCGGTTATTTTGGAGTTGGCATGTTGACGATTTCGCACAGCGCGGTTGATGGCACGTTGATCGATGGAACCTCCCGCGGTGACGGTTCCGGCGAGGTACTGCGGGCGCACGGGTGGCGGTGGTTTCGCAGCATTGCGATGTGGGGAGTGCGGGGGAGTCGCGATCGAGCGCCCCGGGTTCGCTTGATCGACATGACGGCGGATGCCTTACGGGCGCAGGGTTTCGAGGTCGAGGTATCAATCGATGCGACAGTCAGGCCGGCGGTCGAGGTTGAAGCCGATCGCATCGAGCGGCAGGCGGAGCGTGTCGCTGCACTCGAGCAGAAGGCGGAGCGCCGCTCGGATAGGGCGGAGCAGGCGTGGAAGGCGGAACATCGCGCGGTCGAAGCGCTGCCTCCAGGGGGAGAGCCGATCAAGATCGGTCATCATTCCGAACAGCGCCATCGCCGAGCACTCGATACGGCGCACAGGCGGCTCGGTCAGGCAGTTTCCGCCGAGAATGATGCACGGCAAGCGCAACGACGTGCAGAGTCCGCAGCTGCGACTACAGAGGCTCGCTACAGCCCTGTGACGGTGAAGAACCGCATCGACAAGTTGCACGCCGATCAGCGGGCGGACCAGCGCGAACGCGACGGACATGAACGGACGTTGTTTGTCCTGGGCGACACCAAGCAGGTCGAGAAATTCCCACCTGCGCAAGGTGCTTACCGGGAACTGCTCGAAAGCAGGATCGCCGAGCGCGAGGACCAGATCGGCTATTGGGAAGCGGTCCGGGCTCAGCAAATCGAATCCGGGAAGGCGACGAACTACGGTCCCGACACGATCTCGAAGGGCGATCTCGTCCAGTGGTCCGGTGGTTGGTACCCGGTTGTCCGGGTCAACAAAAAGTCTGTGACGATTCCTTCCATTGTCGGGGGGAGTTGGACTGACACCATGCCGTATCACAAGCTCAGCGGGCATAAGCGTCGCGATGAAGGTGCGCAGACCGCGGCGGCCGGAACCGCCTCAGAGGAGATCCGCTCATGAGTGATCATCGAACAGAAATCCACAGCGGAGAGTTTCGGCAGTCTCGGCACTACCCGGTTGCTGCGGCAGTGGAGGATATTGCAGCGCAGTCTTTTTCGAGGTTGTACCCAGATGCGCAGTGGCCTCCGGTCAATGCACAGTTTGCCGATGTTTATCGTTTGGCCGCTTGGAGGCTTCTCACACCAATCACGGTTGTTGCAGCACTCGACTGCTCGGTGTTGACGTCGCGAGAATGGTTGTCCCTCAGTGAGTGTGAACAGTCGGAGTGGATCGCACAGGCGCAGGGAACCAATTCGCTGCTGGTGCGCACTGCGGTCGGAGCCATGACAGCGGAGAGCGTCGCTGCGATATAGCGGAGCCTGCGCCATCCCGAGGATTCGCCGGCCACCACCCGTGGATCAGGCCTGGTCGCGCAACCGCGCGACCAGGCCTTCTTCCATGTCTCGCCCTGCCCCCGGCACGGCGAGGGCAGGCGGCATTTCACCGCCGTTCATGGCTCTTTTTGTCGGAGGCATGTGGCAGTGTCATCGGTGTTGTCCTAGTCCGGTGCGCCTCACCAGCGCACCCCCACGACCCAAAGGGGTTACCTGTGAGTACTTTTCGTTTGTCTTCGCCGTCCGATTGCGTTGCCGGTGCTGTTGCGCTCGGCGGTCATATTCCTGTCGATGAGGTGGTTGTGATCGCCCTCGATCTCGAGCCGATGCCCGTTGCGATGATCAAGCTGACTGATGTCGAGTCGGGGCGAGTTCTGGCGAATCTGGAGGGCGCCACTCCGTTCGCCCAGTGCCGCGAAATGTTGGTAGTGGTGTTCGGGCCGGTTGAGCGTGGCGATGCTGTGGGTGAGGTGTTCGAGCAGTTCCGACCGGATGCGGTGACACCGGTGTACGTCTTCACCGAGGGTGTCGTTCGCCGGTGGCACGGCGTCGGATCGCTCGCGTTGCAGGCCGGTGACCAGATGGATTTGCGGTCGCATCCGATCGTGTTGGAGGCGCAGTCACTCGGCGTGGCCACGCTGCAGACTCGTGCGCAGATGCGCGCAGCTTTCGAACCAGCTCAGTTCGGCGCAGAGCGCGCCGCAGCGGTCGCGCAAGGTTTCGATCAGCAGCGAGTGAAATTGGCGGCCATGGATCCACGCGGGGCAGCCGAACTCGCGTTCACCAGTGGATTAGCGCCGTATATCGGTCGTGCAAAGAATGACGGGGGAATCGTCGTCACGGACGAACATGCAGCGCTTATCGCGGCCGCGATGCACGATGTGACTGTCCGTGATCTGTTGTTCGTGCATGTGACGGACAAGAACGCCGATGCCGCCGCTGAGATGTTGCGGCAAGTAGGGGCACTACTGCCCGCCAACCTTGCCGGTCCGGTGATCATCATCGGCGCGATATTCCATTGGGTGGCGCGTCATGCGGCGCTTTCTCGCGAGGCCCTCATCGTGGGGCGCACTCTCGATCCGGCTCATTCCTTCGGGCAGTTGTTCGAGCGCGCACTCGACTTCGGAATGAATCCGGCACTCTGGGACCAACTGCGCACGGCGGCGGTAACAGCGAGCACTCGAACCGGAAGATAACGATTCGGTGGTGCCGTCCCGATCAGCCAAAGGATGGCACCACCACTTTCGATTGCGCCGCAACCGAAACAGCGCACACATTTTTTGTGCGCGCCTTCTCTTGGAATCTTTTTTGCCACAACGAAAAGCAGCCACGAGTCCGGCGCGCAGCGCGTAGGACTTCCGTCATCAGGGCGGCTTGCCGCCCGCGCCCTTCCGGTTCCGGGCGCAGCCCGGAACTACG
>NZ_CP133329.1:0-175620 GCF_036669995.1 Rhodococcus sp. DN22
GCGGCGCTCCTCCCGACGCTTCGCGTCGGGAGACGGAAGCGAGTCGCTGCGCTCCCCGCCAGGGAGCCGCTGCGCGGCTCGCAGTGGGTCGATTGCCGTTGCCGTCGATCGAGTCGCTTCGCTCCTCTGAATTCCGAATCTTGTTTCTTACCAAACGAATTCATCGCAACGCCTGAATCGGTACCCGACACCCGAACGAGGCTGGGGAGGAGGGGAAGGGTCACGAAAAGCGCCCCGTCTCGCGTCCACTGCCTCGTCATCATCGTGCTCCCAATCATACACCCCCACCCACCAAACCGCAAAACACCCCGAAAACATGAAACACCGAAACCCTCACCACCACAACAACATTCGACGTTCACGAAAACACCACCGTGCACACAACACACGAAACTAGCACAACACCAACTGAATACCGAAACCTACTGACACACAACAACATTCAAAAACACCCAAAACGAGCCCTCGCAACACCCCCGCACGACCCGGCACCACTCCCCCACACCACCCGACCCGAACACCCCGCCGGCCCCCGCCGGCACCCAAACCCGCCGGCGCCCCACACACCCGAAAATGATCGAACCGGTATGCCGGCACCTTCGCCTCGCGCAGAATGGGAGTCGGCGCACACACGCACGACCCCGGGAGCGGTGCAATGATCCGACGACGACTCCGCCACGCAGTGATGGCGATCGCGCTCGCCTGTGCGATCGTCTCGACCGCGCCCGCCCAGGCGCAGGTGCCCTCGCCAGACGCGGCGCCGGGAACAGTGACCGCGGCAGATCCCCTGCCACAATCCTTCTGGATCGCCGGCGCCGCCGACGTCTTCGCCCTTATCGGGATTCGCGGTGACTCGGACCGTCGCCGCGGCCCATCGTGATGCCGATGCACGCGCTTAGACATCCCCTGATCCAAAGATCCGGAACTCCTGACCAGCGATGTCGATACCTACCTCGAACAAGGCCCGGAAAGCGACCGCAGAACACGACACGGCCGGCCGTCGTCCACGATCACCGTGCCAGCCGATGACCACGCCATCCAACGGCTGGTCCGCACGCCTGTACTGGCAGTGGATTCTGTACAACACCATCGCCTTCGTAGTCGTGCTGACCACGGTGGCGGTCCTGTCGTGGATCGGCGCCGACATACTGCAGCTGTCCTGGGCAAACCGGAGCCCGGTCGCCGCGCTGCTCGTGGCAACGACTGGGGCCGTGCTGTTCGGTTGGGTGCTCGGGGCGCTGCAATGGCAGATCGTCCGCCAACGCGTGCCGGTCCCCCGGCGGAAATGGATCGTCGCAAATGTCGGCCCGGCGCTCCTGGGCTGGCTGCTGGTGATCATCCCTGCCATCACCACCGCGCAAGACTCGGGCACCAGCGTCACCGGCGCCTACCTACTTGCCGCCAGCCAAACCCTGGCACTGGGACCGTTGCTCGGGCTGTCCCAGGCGTTGGTCCTGCGAGCCCATACCCGCCGCTGGGCCGGATGGATCGTTGCCAACATCGCATCCTGGGCCATCGTCGACGCCGTGTTCTTGCTCCTTTCGTCCTGGCTCGACACCTTCGACCTCACGCGTCACGACGGCTCCGTCGCGGAGGTATACCTGATGCTCATCGCCACCACACCCCTGACCGGTCGCATGCTCCTCTGGGTGCTGGCCCCCGCCGCTACAACCACCGAACACCAGCACCCGTAACCGCCGCAGACCCTCCGCGCGATCACCGACTAGCGTTGCGCAGCACGCCCCAGCCGTTCCCGGCGCCGACGCCTCGTTGCCGTACTGGAACAGCGGGCCGACGAGCGCGGCGTCCGCGTCATGAGCACCGCCTTGCTGCTCAGGTTGTCGTCTGTGTGCCCGACCAGTGAACGAAACACCCATCACCGTTCAGAAAAACGGGGCGGCACACCGGGACACGTCCGGCCGAAATCAGTGACCGGTACCCGGACCGTTGCGATTCACCGTCACGACAGTTCGCCGGATCGCCGCGAAATACCCGGAAGCACACCATGTTGCGCACCCCTCCCGACTGACCGAACCGGCCTGCTGCCCAGTGCTGAAGCTCGAGCCCGCGCAGGGGCGGGGATCGGTGGCGTCGGAGGCGATCCGGAGGACGCCACCGACAGCCCGTGACCGGTCCAATGTTTACCGATCTGGTGTGGTGTCGACCCTGGTTATCACCGGCCCGGGCGTGCTTGGCTGGAATGGCAGGGGAACCGCGGGCAGGAACCCATCATGGCCGAGGATGACGCTCGTTACCGGTCCCACCCGCGCAGTTGCCCGGAGGAATTTCATGGGACAGGCCAGCGAGTTTCGCAACCTCGACCCGCGCGATCGTCGGCGCCTGCTGCGCCGCGGGCTCGTGCGCCCGGTCGCGACGGTTGCGCTCTGCGGCGTGGGCTACTTTGTGCTCCCGTGGACCTCCGTCGACGGCATTTCCACGGTCATGCTCCTCGTGGGGGGACTGCTCGTCGTGCTGGCGGTTGCCGTGTGGCAGATCCGGCAGATTCTGAGGTCGGACGTGCCCACCGTGCAGGCCATAGAAACGCTGGCACTGATTCTTCCCGTCTATCTGCTCGGCTACGCCGTGGGATACAGCCTGATGTCCCAGAGCTCCCCCACATACTTCTCTGAACCGCTCAGTCGGATGGATGCCCTGTACTTCTCGTTGACGGTGTTTTCGACCGTAGGCTTCGGGGATATCACAGCGACGACCGATCCGTCGCGCGCTGTCGTCAGTGTCCAGATCATCGGGAATCTGATTCTCATCGGCGTCGGCATCCGCGTGGTGGCGGCGGCCGTCGTCTGGGCCCGTGGACGGAAGTGACTAACGGAGCCGACGTCAGCAACAGTTCGACGTTGTGCGCTAGTTCCAGTAGACCCGTCCGATGACATTCCCATCGCCTGGGTGCCTCCGTGACGAACTCGATCGCCGGAAGCCCTGCGTGTCAGCATGAGTTGAGTCCACTGGTTCACAGCAACCCCGTCTGCAGGGCGAGATGATGTGACGCGATCGCTATGCCTTACTCAGTGCTGCCAGGGCGGCTTCGCCGATGGGTTCTTCGGCGAGCATCGGGACGATGGCGGTTCGTTGGCTGTATTGGCTTGTGATGGTGCCGATTTCGGTGATCTCTCCGGCTGCGCGCTGCTGCAGGAGCGGCGAGGTTGGTTCGGCAGCGGCGAGAGAGTTGTTGACCACCCACGCCCAAGGCTCGATTCCGGCTCGTTGTAGGTCGGCTTGCAGACCGGCGGCCTCGAGGACGGGTGTGGTTTCAGCGAGGGTCACGAGCAGTACCTTCGTTGCGTTTGGGTCCTGGAGTCGCATGAGTGGGGTGGTGAAGTTCGTGTTCTCCCCCATCTGGCGGGCGATTTCCCGGTGATACGAGCCGGTGGCATCGAGGAGCAACAAGGTATGCCCGGTCGGGGCGGTGTCGACGACGACGAATTTGCGACTCGATTCGTGGATGACCCGCGAAAACGCTTGGAAGACTGCCACTTCCTCGGTGCAGGGTGATCGGAGGTCTTCGGCGAGGTTCGCGCGTCCGCGTTCGTCGAGGTTCTTGCCTTTGGTGGTCAGGACTCTGGTGCGGTACTGCTCGGTGGCTTCGGCGGGGTCGATTCGGGAGACCTGGAGGTTGTCGAGTTCCCCGTTCAAGGTTTCTGTCAGGTGTGCAGCCGGGTCCGTGGTTGTCAGGTGCACCTGGTGGCCGCGTTCGGCGAGGGCGACAGCGATGACGGCGGCGATGGTGGTCTTGCCGACTCCGCCTTTGCCCATGCACATGATCAGGCCGTGATCGTCGGTGTCGAGTTCGTCGATCAGGGATGCGAGCGGAGAACTGGGTAGCTGCAGGGACGGGTCCGCTGAGGCGGCGGACACCGGGCCAAGGTCGGGGGTGAAGAGGCTTTCGAGTGCGTCGATGCCGACGATATTGGTCGCTTTGAGCGGGACCTGATCGGTCGGCAATTGCGCCAATCCATCGGGCAGGGCGGCTATCGCGGCTTGTTCACGCCGGTAGATCGCGGTCGCGAGCGGATCGGTGTCGTCGCCCGGGTCTGGGAGGACACCGTTGATCACGACATGCTGATGGGTCAGTCCGATGTCGGCGAGTTCGCGGTGGGTGCGGGTGATTTCGGCGAGCGTCGAACGCTGGGCGCGCGAGACCAGTACGAGGCGGGTCCGCTGCGGATCGGCGAGCGCGGCAACGGCGTCAGCGTAGATGGCGCGCTGCTTCTCGAGCCCGGACAACGGACCGAGACACGATGCGTCGCCCTTGCCGTCATCGAGGAACTCGGTCCACGATCCGGGGAGTTGGAGCAGCCGGATGGTGTGCCCGGTCGGGGCGGTGTCGAAGAGGACATGGTCGAAGCCCGCGGTGATGTCGTCGCGCCCGGAGAGCAGTCCGGTGAACTCGTTGAACGAGGCTATTTCTGTGGTGCAGGACCCGGAAAGTTGTTCGGAGATCGCCGCGATGTCCTTCTCGGGGAGTAGCCCGCGGACGGGACCGATGATCCGCTCGCGATAGGTGGCGGCGGCTTGTTCCGGGTCGATCTCGAGCGCAGACAATCCGGGAGCGGCGGAGATCGGGGTGATGGTGTTGCCGATGCTCACACCGAAGACCTGCCCGACGTTGGAGGCTGGATCGGTGCTCACGAGCAGCACTTTCTTGCCGGCGCGAGCGAGGGTCATCGCGCTCGCGCAGGCGATGGAGGTTTTACCGACACCACCTTTGCCGGTGAAGAACAGGAATCGGGGCGCGTTGTTCAGGAACCTCATTGCGGTGTCGACGCTTTCAGCAGCAGGTGGTGGAGTCGGCGTCGTCGGTGGAGCAGCATGCCGAAGTGTCGGAGAGTCCGAGCATGGCGATCCCGGCCGGCGCCTCAGCCGTTCCAGGTTCGGTGATGCCTGCCCATTTCGCGAGCTGGTTGCGGGTGGGATATGTACCGGTCAGGGCGGTGACTCCGTCGACGAGCGCCAGCGGGAGTCCTTCGGAACCTGAGATTTTGAGGAATGCTGCGACGGTGTCGTTTCCGGCGAAGGCCAGTGGGTCGTTGGCGAGGTTGTGGCGGGTGATGGTGCCGCCGTTGCTTGCGACCCAGTCGAGGTCGGCGGTGAAGGTGATCAGCGCTTGGTCGACGTCGTCGCCGCAGACGCCGGTGTTGCAGCACAGGGCGGGTTCGAATACTTCGATGGTGCTCATGGTGATGTCCTCTTTTCTTACTTCTCGGGTCTTTCGATTGCGCGGCTAGCGGTTCCGATATCAGCGGACCGCTAGACGGGCAGCAAGGGCGTCGACGCGGGCGGCGATGTCGTCGCGGACCAGGCGCATTCGTTCGATTCCGTCGATGCCGCGTTCGGACGGCTCGTCGGTGTCCCAGTTCTCGAAGTCGGTGCCGGCTACGGGATCGACCTTCGCTTCGTTGCCCAGGGTGACGACGAGGTCGACATCGCGCACCAGTTGCGGATCGATCAACGTCGGGGTCTGCCCGGAGATGTCCACCCCGACTTCGAGGAGCGTTTCGGCGGACAGGGCGTTGACCGCGTCGCCGGGTTTGGTGCCGGCCGAGTACACGTCCACCTGGTCGCCGGCGGCTTTGCGCATGAGGCCGGCGGCCATCTGGGATTTGCCGCCGTTCTTGACGCACACGAACAGCACTGAAGGCTTGCTCATCGAAGTTCCTTTCACTGGGTGTGGGAGTCAGACGGCGTCGACGGTGTGGCCGGCTGCGTCGAGCGTGTTGGCGGTGATGTCGCCGCGGTCGGCCAGCCAGCGTTCGGCGTCGATTGCTGCGGAGCATCCGGTGCCGGCAGCGGTGATCGCCTGACGGTACGTGTGATCGACCAGGTCACCGGCAGCGAAGACGCCGTCGACGGAGGTCGCGGTGGAACCGGGAGCGACGCGCACGTATCCGGCGTCGTCGAGATCGACCTGGCCCTTGACGAGTTCACTGCGCGGGTCGTGGCCGATGGCGACGAACATGCCGGTGATCTCGAGTGTGGAAGTTTCACCGGTGACGGTGTCGCGCACGACGAGGCCGGTGACGCTGTTCTCACCGAGCACCTCGACGGGCTCTGCGTTGGTCAGGAAGCGGATCTTCTCGTTGGCCTTGGCGCGCTCGAGCATGATCCGTGAGGCGCGGAACTCCTCGCGGCGGTGCACCAGGGTGACCGAGCGAGCGAAGCGGGTGAGGAAGGTTGCTTCTTCCATCGCGGAGTCGCCGCCGCCGACCACGACGATGTCCTGGTCACGGAAGAAGAAGCCGTCGCAGGTGGCGCAGGCGCTGACGCCGCGGCCGAGGAGGCGTTCTTCACCGGGAATGCCCAGGTAGCGGGCTGCCGCGCCCATGGCGAGGATGATCGCGTGCGCGGCGTAGGTTTCGCCGTTCGCGACGACCGTCTTGATCGGGCCGCTGAGATCGATCTCCTCGACGTCCTCGGTGCGGATGTCGGTGTCGAAGCGCAGTGCCTGCTCGCGCATCTGTTCCATCAGATCGGGGCCCATGATTCCTTCGCGGAATCCGGGGAAGTTCTCGACCTCGGTGGTGGTCATGAGGGCGCCACCGAACTGGGTTCCCTCGAAGAGCAGGGGCGCGAGCTCAGCGCGCGCGGTGTAGACACCAGCGGTGTAGCCGGCCGGTCCGGAACCGACAATGATGACGTCGTGGACCGTGGACGGGATGGTCATAGTGTCTCTTTCACGGGATCGAATACGGGAAGCGTAGGCGGTTAGCGCGATACCGACGGGGCGGTGAGTTCGCTGATCAGAGCCTGTACGCGAGTCTTGATCTCGTCACGGATCGGGCGAACCGCATCGATGCCTTGGCCGGCGGGATCCTCGAGGACCCAGTCGCGGTAGCTCTTGCCGGGGAAAATCGGGCAGGTGTCGCCGCAGCCCATCGTGATCACGACATCCGAATCCTGCACGGCGTCGGTGGTGAGGATCTTCGGGGTCTGGGCGGAGATGTCGATTCCGAGCTCGGCCATCGCTTCGACCGCGGCGGAGTTGATGGTGTCCGCGGGGGCAGATCCGGCGGAACGGACCTCGATGGCGTCACCGGCGAGGTGGCTCAGGAAACCGGCGGCCATCTGCGATCGGCCGGCGTTGTGGACACACACGAACAGGACGCTGGGCTTGTCGGACATGAGAAAGAAGGTTCCCTTCGAAGATGGAAGTTAGAGCTGAGGAAGAGGTCGCTCAGACGGCGACGGGTGTGGTCAGTTCGGTGAGCAGTGCGATCACCCGTGCATCGAGGTCGTTGCGGATTGCCCGCACCACCTCGAGGGGTTGGCCGTACGGGTCGTCGAGAGCCCAGTCGAGGTACCGCTTCCCTGGGTAGACGACGCACGCGTCGCCGCAGCCCATCGAGACGACGCAGTCCGCTGCGGCGACCACGTCATCGGTGAGTGGTTTCGGGAACTCGTCGGCAAGATCGATCCCGATCTCGGCCATCGCCGTGATGACGGCGGGGTTGATCTCGTGGACCGGCGCGGATCCTGCCGAGCGCACATGAACCCGGCCGCGGGCGTGGTGATCGAGTAGTGCCGCCGCCATCTGCGACCGGCCGGCGTTGTGGACGCACACGAACAGAACTTCGGGCACGTCCTTGGCGAGTGCTCCGCTGGACTGGGCCAAAGCGGTGAGGCGGTCGGCGGCGAACCGCGCCGCGAGCGAGGTGAGATGGGTGTGGATCTTCGCGGTGCGGCGCAGCGCCGTGTAGGACTCGAAGACGTAGCGTTCGACGGTTTGCGCGGAAAAGACCCCGACGTACTTCGCTGCCAGGTCTTGCGCGGTGCGCGAGAGAACGGCCTGCGGTGAGAGGAGATCGGGCTGGGCGCGGTGCTCGTTCATCATGACTCCCGAAGAGTTGTAGGTGACTTACGTAGCGGTGGGTGCGGGTGAAACCTCTTTGACGGCAAAGCGTTTGCGTAGAGCAAGGGAGACATAGACCAGCCCGACGAGCACCGGTACCTCGATCAGCGGGCCGACAACACCGGCAAGAGCTTGCCCCGAGGTGGCGCCGTAGGTGGCGATGGCTACGGCGATCGCGAGTTCGAAGTTGTTGCCCGCGGCGGTGAACGCCAGGGTCGTCGTGCGTTCATAGCCCAATCCGATTGCGGCGCCGAGGATGTAGCCGCCTCCCCACATGAGCGCGAAGTACGCCAGCAGCGGCAACGCGATCCGGACGACATCCCAGGGCTGGGAGGTGATCTGTTCGCCCTGCATCGAGAAGAGCACGACGATGGTGAACAGCAGACCGTAGAGCGCCCAGGGGCTGATCTTGGGGATGAACTTGGTGTCATACCAGTCGCGGCCTTTGGCGCGTTCACCGAAGAAGCGGGACAGAAAACCTGCCAGCAGCGGGATACCGAGAAAGATCAGGACCGATTTCGCAATCTGCCAGGGCGAGGTGTCGATGGTGGTCTGTTCGAGGCCGAGCCACCCGGGCAGGACCGAGAGGTAGAACCAACCGAGCACGGCGAACATGATCACCTGGAACACCGAGTTGATGGCGACCAGCACCGCGGCGGCTTCGCGGTCTCCGCACGCCAGGTCGTTCCAGATGATCACCATCGCGATGCAGCGAGCGATACCGACGATGATCAAACCGGTTCGGTATTCCGGCAGGTCGGGCAGAAACAGCCAGGCGAGGGCGAACATCAGCGCCGGGCCGAGAACCCAGTTCAGGAACAGGGAGCCGGCGAGGAGTTTCTTGTCCCCGGTGACTGTGTCGAGGCGGTCGTAGCGGACCTTCGCCAACACCGGGTACATCATGATCAGCAGGCCGAGGGCGATCGGCAGGGAGATGCCGTCGATCTGCACCTTCTCCAGGGCAGTGTTCACACCGGGGATCCAGCGTCCAACCAACAGGCCGACGACCATGGCCACGCCGATCCAGACCGCAAGATAGCGGTCGAGGGTGGAGAGTTTTCCGACGACTTCGGGGTGTTCGGTGGTGGCAGCGGTGTTGCTCATGCGGTGACCTCTGCGCATGCGTCCGCGACACTCACGCTCGTACCTTCGACCAGGAGCACGGCGGAAAGCTGTTGCAGCGCAGCCGGAATAACCCAGTAGTACACCCAGGTCCCGCGGCGTTCACAGTCGAGCAGCCCGGCCTGTCGCAGCACCTTGAGGTGATGCGAGATAGTCGGCTGAGACAGGTCGAACGTATCCGAGATGTCGCAGACGCAGGCTTCACCACCCTCGTGACTTGCCACCAAGCTCAGCAGGCGCAAGCGGACGGGATCGCCGAGGGCTTTGAACATCCGCGCCAGGTCGCCGGCCCAATCCTCGGTCAACGGTTCACGGACGAGCGGCGAGCAGCAAGCGCCGGCCTCCGCCCCATCTTGATTCGACATGCTTCGATATTGACAGATATCGAAATAACGCGCAACCAACCTCAGATGAATTTCCGCCGACGAGAGACGACTTGACTCCGTAGCCGGGTACCGGGTTCACAATGGCGACATGCGTAGCAGTGAACTGGCCACCCTCGCCGGGGTGAACGTACAGACGTTGCGGTACTACGAACGGCGCGGACTCCTGCAGCACCCGCCGCGATCCACCTCGGGATACCGCTCATATCCGGACGAAACTGTCGAAATTGTCCGGTTCGTCAAACGCGCCCAAGAACACGGCTTCAGCCTCGACGAAATCAACGAACTTCTCCATCTCGCCGGCGGCGGACCGGACGATTGCGACACCGCTCGGCGACTGGCGCAGACGAAGATCACCGAGTTCGGCGAAAAGATCCGAGATCTGCAACGCATGCGGGCCTCGCTGACCGAGTTCGCGTCCACCTGCGCGCGACCGCGAGCGGACCGGCACTGCCCCATGCTCCAGACACTGCACACCGACAAAGGACGACCATGATGCATCTCGAAATTCTGCAGGTCCCGGACTACCCTAACGTGCCGCTCCTCGAACAACGAATCGAGCACGCTCTTTCAGGCGTGCCGATCGAATGGGAACTGCGCCACGTGATCATCGAAGATCCTCGATCAGCGGAACTTGCGGGCATGGCGGGATCTCCGACGTTGCTCGTTGACGGCCACGACCCCTTTGCCGAACCGGATCAGGTGCCAAGCGTGTCCTGCAGGCTCTACCGCGACGCCGTGGGCGCGGTCGGTGGCGCTCCCACTGTGACTGCCCTGAGGAATGCATTCGAACGGGATTCACCCACTGCCGCTACTTCCGTACCTGACTGATCAATACACCGACAACACCACTACAACCGCTTCGCGCACCTCATCACGTTGCAGAGCGCCGAACCTGCTGAAATAGGAAGGGATGCATGGCCGCAATCAATTTCACGATTCGGCAACACCTTCCTGAGACTCGGATTCCAGGATCCAGCACACACCGACATCGTCGGCTTCCGACGGAATCTCCCCTTCCGCTCGACTCAGCAAAGCAACAAGGTTTGTTTCGAGCGTGGCAAGTTCGCGGATCTTGCCACGAACCTGGGAAAGATGCTCCGAGAGCATCTCCACGACCTGTTCACAAGGAGCCGCCCCGCGGTCATGGGTGGTGAGGATCTCGCGGATCTCTCGCAAGGTGAAACCTGCAGACTGGGCGCTGCGGACGAACCGCAAACGCGCAAGAGATTCCGGACCGTAGTCCCGGTAGCCGTTGGACTTTCGGACCGGGACGGGAATCACCCCACTGTCCTCGTAGAAACGCAGCGTTTTCGGGGCAACGCCACTTCGAGCGGCCAGTTCACCAATTTTCACGAGATCCTTGACCTTCCATCGCACTGGAATGTCCATTATGGATGACGTTCGGGAACCGCAGGTGACTCGGACCGTTCGTCGCCGCGCTGGCGATGAACACTCAGAAGGAGGTGAATGAAATGAATCCACTGGAGATGTTGTGCGACTGGCTGTGTCGAGCGATGGGTCCTTGCTGTCCCCCCATGTGATGCCGTGGCGAGCAACTCGCAAACTACAGATGTCACTTCGCCATTCCTGGTGAGGTACGTCGGCCGGCCACCGTTCGGCTGACGTACCGCATCTACTTCAAGTCCAGTGCGTCCACCCTTCCTGGAATCGTCCAATATTGCTATCATCGTCGTATGACGATGAATAACGAGCCTGGATGCCTCGCCGCAACCGGCAGCGGGTCGAGCCTGGATGCGGCAGTGGCACTGTTCCACAGTCTCTCGGACGGCACCCGGTTGTCGATCGTGCGCCGTCTCGCCGAAGGAGAGGCGCGGGTTGCGGATTTGATCGGTGAACTCGGCCTCGCCCAGTCGACGGTGTCCGCACATGTTGCATGCCTACGTGATTGCGGTTTGGTCGACGGCAGACCGGAAGGTCGGCAGGTGTTCTACTCGCTGGCCCGGCCGGAATTGATGGACCTACTCGCCTCGGCGGAGACGCTGCTTGCCGCGACGGGGAACGCGGTTGCCTTGTGCCCGAATTACGGCACCGCCATCGGAGATAGCCGTGAGTGACGCATGCGGTTGCGGTCACGACGAACCCCGCGTCGAAGGCGAGGAAGAACACGGGCCCGAAAAGTGGTGGCAGGTTACCGAGATCCGGGCGGCTGCAGCTGCGGGCGTGCTGCTGATCGCGGCGCTGATAGTGGGCCTGACCGGTGGGCCGGATGCTCTCGGGCTCGGTCTCGAGGTGGGCGCCCTGCTCATTGCCGGTTACACGTTCGTCCCGTCCACTCTCGCACGCCTGGTCAAGGGCAAGATCGGGGTCGGCACCCTGATGACGATCGCGGCTGTCGGCGCGGTACTGCTCGGTGAGGTGGGCGAAGCGGCCATGCTCGCGTTCTTGTTCGCGATCAGCGAGGGACTCGAAGAGTATGCGGTCACCCGCACTCGCCGGGGCCTGCGGGCCTTGCTGTCTCTGGTGCCGGCCACCGCGACAGTTCTCCGCGGCGGCCGCGAGGAAACCGTTCCGCCCTCCGAACTCCAGCTCGGCGAGCTCATGGTCGTCAAGCCTGGGGAACGGATCGCCACCGACGGGGTCATCCGCACCGGACGCACCGCTCTGGACACCTCCGCGATTACCGGTGAATCGGTGCCCGTCGAAGCCGGTCCCGGCAACGAGGTGTTCGCAGGATCGATCAACGGCACCGGCGTCCTCGAAGTCGAGGTCACCGCAGATGCGCAGGACAATTCGCTGGCCAAAATCGTGCGGATCGTCGAGGCCGAGCAGTCCCGCAAGGGCGAGGCGCAACGCCTCGCCGACAAGATCGCCAAACCGCTGGTTCCAGGTGTGATGATCGTCGCCGCAGTTATCGCCGCGGTCGGCAGTGTGCTCGGCGATCCGCTGGTGTGGATCGAACGCGCCCTGGTGGTGCTGGTCGCCGCCTCCCCGTGTGCGCTGGCCATCGCGATCCCTGTCACCGTTGTCGCCGCGATCGGTGCGGCGTCCAAGCTCGGTGTCCTGGTCAAGGGCGGCGGTGCACTCGAGGCCCTCGGCCGGATCCGCACCGTTGCGTTGGACAAGACCGGCACCCTCACCCGCAACCAGCCTGCCGTGATCGATGTGGCCACGGCGGACGGCGCCAGCCGCGAGGACGTTCTCGCGGTGGCCGCAGCGTTGGAGGCGCGCAGCGAGCACCCTCTCGCTCGCGCGATTCTCGCCGCCGTCGACGACTACGCACCCGCCGACGACGTGGACGCGGTCACAGGGGCGGGCCTGACCGGGGCCATCGACGGCATACCTGTGCGCCTCGGTCGACCGGGCTGGATCGACCCGGGTCCGCTGGCAGGGGATATCGAGCGGATGCAGCATGCCGGCGCCACTGCGGTGCTGATCGAGCGCGCCGGAACGGTCATCGGGGCGGTCGCCGTCCGTGACGAGCTCCGACCGGAAGCACGTGAGGTGGTTGCCGGGCTACGACGCGGCGGGTACACCGTCGCGATGCTCACCGGCGACAACGAACGCACCGCCCAGGCGCTGGCCGCCGACGTCGGGATCGACGACGTGCACGCCGACCTGCGCCCGGAGGACAAGGCACGGATCGTGGAAACCTTGCGTGCGAGCCGCCCGACGGCAATGGTCGGGGACGGTGTCAACGACGCCCCCGCCCTGGCCACCGCCGACTTGGGCATTGCCATGGGCGCGATGGGTTCCGACGTGGCCATCGAGACCGCCGATGTTGCTCTGATGGGTGAGGACCTGCGGCACCTGCCGCAGGCGTTGGCGCACGCGCGCCGCTCCCGGACCATCATGTTGCAGAACGTCGGACTGTCGCTGGCGATCATCACCGTTCTGATGCCGTTGGCCTTGTTCGGGGTTCTCGGCCTGGCCGCCGTGGTCCTGGTGCACGAGGTCGCTGAGATCGTGGTCATCGCCAACGGTGTCCGGGCCGGCCGCGCGCAAGCCTTCCCCACCGGATCGGTACCCGCACCGGCGGGGAAGGTCGAGGCCCGCACGTGAGCGAATTAGCGGCTCGATCAATCCGCACAGGTAGCACGCGGCGGGTGATTCTCGTGGTCGTCGGTCTCGCTCTCATCGCGATCGCACTGTCGGCCGAACCCGTTGCGCGCCGTACCCTTTCCGGTGCACGCACCGTCGATATGGGATTGCTGCAACTGAAGTTGGCGTACAACAGCGGTGTCGCGTTCAGCATCGGCCAACAGCTTCCGGCCTGGATCATCCTCGCGGTCACCGCCGCCATCACTCTCGGCGTCGGAATTTACGCCTGGCGCACCGTCCCCACCGCTTCACTGGTGGGGACGGTGGGTTGGTCGGCGATCCTCGCCGGAGCTGCCGCCAACGTGATCGATCGTGCCGTCGACGGAAAGGTCACCGACTATTTCCACACCGGCTGGTGGCCCACCTTCAACCTCGCCGACACCTACATCACCTGCGGCGTCGTGCTGCTCGTCGCATCACTGATCTTTGAGTCCACCCACGACCCGGCCGATCCCCCGCCCGCACAGGAGAGTTCGAAATGACAGCAATACCCGAGATCAGGCCGCGCCGCGGCAGCCGCCGGATGCGAGGATGATCGGCACCATCGCCGCGGCGGTAGCGATGTTCGCCGGCACCAACATCGACGACATCGTCGTACTGACCGTCCTGTTCGTCGCCTCCGCCAGTCAAGGACGGCCGCGGGCATGGCAGATCGTTGCCGGCCAGTACCTCGGCCTGATCACCCTCGTCGCGATCAGTGTGGTCGCCGCCCTCGGGTTGGTGATCGTGCCCGAGGACTGGGTTGGACTACTCGGATTACTTCCCCTGTCGCTAGGAATCTGGGGACTGATCCAGGGCTTACGCAGCGACGGAGACGGTGAACCCGTAGTGGTCGCGGCCGGGACGATCAGCGTCGCCGCCATCACCATCGCCAACGGCGCCGACAACATCGCCGTCTACACCCCGGTCTTCCGCACTCTCGGTGCGCCCCAGACCATCGTTACCATCGCCGTGTTCCTGATCTGTGTCGGACTCTGGTGCGCCGCCGGCAGAATGCTCGGCACCCACAAGAAGGTCATCGACATCCTCGAGCGCGTCGAGCACTGGCTCGTGCCCACAGTCTTCATCGGGCTGGGCGTCATCATCCTGCTCGAATCCGGTGTGATCGGCCGCCTGATCGCCGCCGCGGCATGACCGACACTGCTGGCACGGTGGCACCTTGATCCGTCCCGGCTCCTCGCGGTCGCCGGGGCACGCGGATGTCTGCGACTCCGCGCACCGCATCCCGGCCGGAACCGTGCATGGCGCGTCACAACGGTCCGGCCACCGAAGCAAAGGCGAGCGGAAGATCCAGTGCGAATTGGCAGAACGACAAACTCGGACGGCGCCCGAATGATCGTTGGACCAGCGGTGGCCGCCTTCTCGGACGTCGGCACGGGCAGGGGTTGGGCTTCCTGCCCTCTGTCGGAATTATCCGATGGCCGTTTGCTGAAATCGGGGAGATCAGCCCCGTGAACCACTCGCATCGTGCGGCTTGCGCAGCGGCGGCGCATTCGTCAGGCGGGCGATGTGTGGAGGCCGAGCTGCACGGCATGCTCGTAGTCATCGTCGATGAGGACCACTGTGCGGTGTTCGCGGTCGAGAAGTGAAGCGGCGATCGATGCGCGGTAACCGGATGCGCAGTGCACCCACACTTCGGCCGCGGAAACTTCCTCGAGTCGGTGTGGTAGCTCGTGGAGGGGGATGTTCACGGCACCAGGAAGGTGGCTGTCCGCGTACTCGGACTGTTGACGCGCATCGAGGACGCTTATCTCACGTTCGCCGGTGGCCGCCGCGAGTCCGGCGAAGTCGGATACATCGTAGGAGCGGACCTTTCCGTCGCCGACGAGCGAGTGAATCTCACCGACGGCGGATCCGGAGGGACTGTCGATGCCGATCCGAGCCAGCTCGCGGGTCGCCTCGGCGATCTGGTCGGTTGTTTCACCGATCAGCGTCAACGGCACGCCCCACTGATAAAGCCATCCGAGATAGGTGACGAAGCTGGTCGACAGTTCGAACCCGAGAGAGCCATCGACGTGGCCGGCGGCGAAAGCGGTGCGTGCTCGTAGGTCAACGACCCATTGCCCGGCGTCGATGCGGCGACGTAGTTCGTCTGGATCGACGGGCTCGGGCATGGACAGGTCGATCGGGGCCGGCCCTTTGGTGTTGATGACGCCCATATGGGCGTAGTACGCGGGATATGCAGACAGGCCCGCGATCAGCTCGTCGACATAGGTGTGTTCGTCCTGAGTCAGTGCGGGGTTGGACTGCTGCTGTTCACCGATGGTGGATGAGTCCCCGCTGGTCGGAGTTGCGGCACAGAAGCTACCGAACCCATGTGTGGGGTAGACCTCCACCTCAGCGGCCAGTTCGGCCGCGATACGGCGGACCGAATGGTACTGCGCGTGGGTCAGTTCATCAGTGTGCTCGGAGCCGAGCAGGTCAGTGCGCCCGGTGGACCCGTAGAGCATGGAGCCGCCGGTGAAGATTGCGATCGGCTCGCCGCGCCGGTGCAGAACGTAACTGACGTGGTGATGAGTATGCCCTGGGGTGTGCATGACCTCGAACGTCGTCGATCCCGCGTCGACGACATCGCCGTCGACGACTGCTCGGCGCTCGTATTCGACCGGATCGCCGTCCGGGACGACGTATTCGGCACCCGTGGCGCGCGCAAGTTCCAGGCCGCCAGTGACGTAGTCGTTGTGGATGTGAGTTTCCAGCACGTGGGTGATGACAGCGTTCTTTTCTGCTGCCAGCGCCCGGACGCGGTCGATGTCGCGTTGTGGATCGATCACCACGGCGATACCGTCGTGGCTGATCAGATAGCTGCGGTCGCCGAGGCTGGAAGTTTCAATGATGGCGATGTCCGGGTCGGTCGTGCTCATGGGGAGCTCCTACATGTTGTCGGTCGGCCTCGTTCCTGATGTGAAGCGGGCGTTCAGGCCAGCGCCAGGAAGAGCTTTTCCAGTTCTGCTTCGGTCATGGGTTCTTTGTTGTCTGCCGCTTCGCCTGTCATGCACTCTCGGAGACCGGTAGCGACGATCTTGAAGCCAGCTTTGTCGAGGGCCCTGGAAACAGCGGCGAGCTGGGTGACAACGTCTTTGCAATCGCGTCCGTTCTCGATCATGCCGATCACTCCCGAGAGTTGGCCGTGTGCGCGGCGGAGGCGGTTGAGGACCAATGCGATGCTGTCTTCGTCGCCGATCATGGGGTCTCCTTCAGATGCATGATGATGCCAGAAATTGCCAGATTACCCCCGGGGGCATCCAACGGGGTGCACGGTAGATCATCCGAGAACGAGAGTGTCGATGAGGACGTAACCTGCCACGACAAACACCAGGTAGGCGAACCACTGCCGAAGTGAGTCCGTGGCGATGCGTGTACCGAATCGTCCGGCCACCAACGAACCCGCAATGGCTGAACCTGCGAACGCTGCCGTCAAGGGCCAGTTTCCACCTAGGCCGTCGGCCTGAGCGATGAGTCCGGCGGCGGAGTTGGCGACGATGACCACCAAAGAGGTTCCGACGGCGACACTCATCTCGATTCCCAGCAGCAGAACCAATGCGGGGATGATCAAGAAGCCCCCGCCGACGCCGAACAGTCCGGTAAGGACACCGACGCCGAATCCGGTCGGTATGGACCGAGGTGCGCATCGGCGCCAGTTGATCCCGGAATTGCTCGTCCTGCAGGCGGTTCCGGGATTGTCGGGGCTGCGCAGCATGCGTGCCCCCGCGAGGATCATGACGATCGCAAAGCCGATCATCACGGCAGTTTCAGGTAGATGCTTGCCAAGGGCAGTGCCGGCCAGGGTGCCGAGGACTCCGGTGGCGGCGAAGATTGCCGCGAGTCGCCATTCGATGAGCCGCGCCCGCACCTTGGAGATGACCCCGACCGCGGAGGCGACACCGATCACCAACAGCGAAGTCGGTATCGCCTCCGGCAGGGGGAACCCGAGAGCGTACACGAGGATCGGGACAGCGAGGATCGATCCACCGCCTCCGAGGAGACCGAGCAGGATTCCGACGGTGAGGCCGAGCGCCAGCGCCAGGGTCAACGTCATCAACTGCGCACTGCATCCCGACTGCCGAGCGTGTCCAGGGCGGCTTGGAGTTTGGTGGTGGCCTCGGCCGCGACATCTGACAGTGCTGGTTCGCCCGTCACTTGGACCATGAGGTCCGGGTTCATCGCCTCGACGATGACCGATCCGGCGGTGGTGTCGGCACGGACGACGACGTTGCAGGGCAGTAGCAGGCCGATCTCACGCACGATTCCTACGGCGCGGTGTGCAAGCGTGGGATTGCACGCGCCTAGGATCAGATACTTCTCCATGTCTGTGCCAAGTTTGGCTTTCAGGGTGGCCTGCATGTCAATTTCGGTCAGCACACCGAAGCCTTGCTCGGACAGTGCTGCTTTGGTGGCGGTGACCGCCGTCTCGAAGTCGGTGTCGGTCAAGGTGGTCGAGAGTGCGATGGTCATGGTGGAGAATTCCTTCCGTTCGTCGAACTGCGGCAATTGTGTGCCTATCCGCTTCGGGGGTGGCGAAGACTTGGTACGCCCGCTCTGGTGAGAAGCGCACTTGCCGGGCACCAGCCGACCGCGGCGTAGAGGGCGAGGTTCGCGGCGGCGAAGGCGCTGAGCAGCCTCCACCGTGGTGCGTGGAGTTCGCCGAGGGTCAGGCCCGTCGCGGTGACGCCGGCGGCCAGTGCGGGGACGATACGTTCGATCGGCCACCCGGCAGACGTGCTCGAATGCGTGATGTTCGGATCGGTCATGATTCCTCCGTGAGGTGTTGTAATGGTCAGTGCGAGAAGCGGATCGACGGCAACATTCTGCGCAGCCAGCCCGGTGCCCACCATGCAGCGTGACCGCTCAGCCGGAGCAGGACCGGGAGCAGGATCAGCCTGATCAGGAAGGCGTCGAGCAACACCGCGACGCCGAGGATGATGCCCATTTCCTTGGGTGGGAGCGGATCGGAGAGCGCGAAGGTGAAGAACACGGCGACCATGACCGCCGCAGCGGCGAAGATGACGCGTCCGGAGTGCGCGAGGCCGTCGACCTGAGCAGCCTTCGGGTCCCCGGTCTTCTCGTAGTGTTCTTTCGCGGTGGCGAGCAGGAACACGGTGTAGTCCATGGCGATGGCAAAGATCATCGCGAAGAAGAACACCGGCCCCCAGCCGTCGAGGAAACCTTGAGGGGTGAAGCCGAGCAGCGACGATCCGTGTCCGTCTTGGAAGATCAGCTTCGCAACCCCGAACGCTGCGGCGGTCGACAGCAAACTGACGGCGGTGCCGAGGATCGCGATCAGTGGTGCCTGCAGAGCGACGAGCAGCAGGATGAAGCCGAGGGCGAGGATGATCCCGATAACCAACGGTAGGTAGTCGTTCAGGGCTTGCTGCAGGTCGAGGTTCTCCGCTGGCGCGCCGCCGACGAGCGCGGACTCCGGTAGTTGTGCGCGTAGGTCACCGAGGATCGTGCCCATGGCCTCTGCGGAAGGGTCCACGGCAGGAAACGCTTGCAGCAGTGTGTAGTTCGAATCGTCTGTTGATGGTGTGGGCGGGGTGACCATCGAGATCCCGTCGACGCTGCTCGCTGCCGCGGCGGTAGCAGCCGCATCGGAAGACGGGACAACTATCTGCAGCGCGCCGGGTGCCCCGTCACCGAACTGGGCCTGAACCAACTCGTAACCTTGCCGAACGGGCGCATCGTCGGGAACGACAGCGATGGACGGCATTGCCACCTTCAGTCCCAGGACAGGTAAGGCCAGGGCGACGAGGATGCCGACGGAGACCAGCGCGAACGGCCATGGGTACTTGTGAAGCAATTCGCCCCACGCAGCGAACTTCGGGGATCGGTGCTGTTGGCGTTTCGCGTAAGGCAGGGATGCTGCGTTGACCTTGGGGCCGAGTGCGCCCAGCGTGGCCGGAAGAAGTGTCATGGTGGCGATCAGAACGAACGTGACGGCCAGCATGATGCCTACGGCCATGGTGCGCACGGCCGGTGCGGGAACGAGCAGCACTGCCGAGAGGCTGACCAGGACGGTAAGTCCGGACAGGAGCACCGCTTTGCCTGCGGTGTCCATGGTTTCGGCAACGGCTGCTCGTGGATCGGCCGTACGGAGGGCGTCGCGGAAGCGGGCGACGATGAACAAGGCGTAGTCGATGCCGAGAGCGAGGGCGAACATCATCGCGAAATTCATCGCCCATACCGAGATCGGTGTGACCTCGTTGAGCAGCACCAAACCGCCGGCGGAGGCGACGAGTCCGGCCACTGTGAGCAACAGCGGCAGCCCGGCAGCGACGAGGGAGCCGAATGCGAGCACCATGATCGCCAAAGTGACTGGCCAAGAGAATAGTTCAGCCTGAATCATCGCATCGTGGTTGGCTTTGTTGAAGTCGGACCACAACGCGGAGGATCCGGTGGGATAGACCTCGATACCGTCGCCGGAGAGTGCGGTCAGCTCGTCTTTGACATCGTCGACGGCTTTGACCATGTCGTCCGCGTTTGCGTTGGCGCCGGCGATGAGGATGCCGGTGTGGCCGTCGGGGCTGATGGTCATACCAGGCTGTGGGGCGATGACGGCACCGAACCGGGTGTCACCGTCGAACACAGCTGTGACGTCGATGAGTCTCTGCTGCACGGTGGGATCGTCGATCGACGCGGTGTCCGAATGGACCACCACCTGAACCGCGGCCGAGGAGTTCCCGCCGAAATGCTGTTGCGCGAGTTCACGGACCTGGACCGATTCGGATCCGTTGGCTTGCCACCCAGCACCCGCCAGTGACGAAAAAACCGACGGCGCTGCAGATCCGAGCGCGACAAGCGCGATCAGCCAGACACCGAACACCCATCGGCGGCGTGCGACCATCGCGCTTCCCAGGCGTCCGAGTATGCCGGGTGTAGATACGCGATCACGATCGTCACGACCGGTGGCCGTCACGGTGTCGGGCACAGACATAACTTCTCCTAAAATACGGGCTGGGGTATTCAAATGAGCGAGCTAGACCTCGGTAAACCTGACCCAATTGGAAGGTTAGGCCCTTGCACTCGCGACCGGGATTGGCGGCGAAACAGCGATCGCGAGGCGCTGGCGCCGATCGATAGGACCAACGGTCTCAGCAGAGCAGGTGCACTGCCGAGGCCGTGAAACATCCTTCGTGACGTCGTCGACATGTCGATCGCAACCTGCCCACGCGATCTTGTCGCATATCGGGCACGGGACGGGGTAACACATAGACAGTCCTTTCTGACGAGCGTCTACCCACTGTTGCATATACCCAGGGGGGTATGCAAGTACCCCTGGGGGTATACGCTCGGGTAGGCCGTTCGCTCCTCTCGGGCGCCCACCCGAGGGGGTGGGCCGTCCGGGTCGTCGAGTGCCCAGGCGAGGTACCGCTTTCTGGGTAGCCGACGCACACGTCGGCGCATCCGTCGAGACGACTCAGTCCGGGTGCGGCGGCCACGCCATCGGTGAGAGGTCTCGGGAACTCGTGGCGTGGATCGAGCGCGCCGGAACCGTCATCGGGGCAGTCGCCGTACGAGACGAGCTCCGACCGGAAGCACATGAGGTGATCGCCGGGCTACGACGCGGCGGGTACACCGTCGCGATGCTCACCGGCGACAACGAACGCACCGCCCAGGCGCTGGCCGCCGACGTCGGGATCGACGACGTGCACGCCGACCTGCGCCCGGAGGACAAGGCACGGATCGTGGAAACCTTGCGTGCGAACCGCCCGACGGCAATGGTCGGGGACGGTGTCAACGACGCCCCCGCCCTGGCCACCGCCGACTTGGGCATTGCCATGGGCGCGATGGGTTCCGACGTGGCCATCGAGACCGCCGATGTTGCTCTGATGGGCGAAGACCTGCAGCACCTGCCGCCGGCTCTGCATCCGATGAACCGAATGCTCGCACAATTGCGCAGTGTCTACACGAAGCGCATCGCTTGCACGACCGACACAGCGCCGTCGCGTTTCGGCCCGCAAAGAGGACCGCAGCCGGCCGCACCAGCGATGACACCCAGCGTTGGCATCACCTCGAACGCACACATGTCCTCTCCCAGCCCTGTCCATGGCCACACAAACCACCTCGCCATGCTCCCCTGGCCTTACATCAGCGTGACTGCCGCGAAGCCGTCGGGCAGGTTCTTCGCATCATCGTCGTCGCCGCCCCGGGATCCGCACTGGGCCGCTATCCGGAGGGCAACACCGAACGAACTCGTGCCGGTCTTATGACACCGATGCCGATACCTGACGATCTTGCCGAGAAAATGCAGACCTACCAGTCCTGGGTTTCGTTTACCGCGAGCTGTCCTGCACTGCCGCATACTCGAAACCACACGCCGACGGAGGAACACCATGATGCACCTTGAAATTTTGCAAGTCCCGGACTGCCCGAACGTGCAGCTCCTCGAACAACGGATCGAGCACGTTCTCGCGGAGGAGTCCATCGATTGGGAACTGCGCCACGTAATCGTCGACGATCCTCGATCCGCAAGGCTTGCGGGCATGACCGGATCGCCGACGTTGCTCGTCGACGGCCGCGATCCGTTTGCCGAACCGGACCAGGTCCCCAACGTGTCATGCAGGCTCTATCGAGATTCCACGGGCGAGGTCGGTGGCGCTCCTACCGTTGCTGCACTGAGGGGTGCGTTCGGTATGGCTGCGCCCACAGCTGATGTAGAGGGCGATGAGTGAAAGTATCGGCCACCCACCGGTGGTCCCAACAGGGTCGTCTCCAGCAGCAGCCCCGGGGTTCCTCACAAGGGCGAGCTGACTCAACGGTCCTCCGTACTGCGCCTGCTCGAGTCTCGTCCGCCTGATCCCGCAGCTTGTACCGATTCCGAAACTCGAGACCACCACGGATACCGCCGACTCCGCACCTGATCCCGTCACCTGACATCTTCATCCCAATGCCAATCAATGCATGATCGCGCGCCCTCGGCATCACCCAGGAAGGCAGCTTTGAGCGGTCATACGTCCAAAAAAGACAGGTTGTGGCACCGATGCTGGGCATTTTCGTTACTGGAGCTTTCACGCGCACCTAACCGGAGGGAACCCTTCACCGGGTGCGCATTGCACGCCGTTTTTCATCTACGACCATCACTTCTTCATTGATCCGGCGGCGCAATGACCGGAACGCGATCGCAGAGATGGCGAATCCGAGCAGCACCGCCCCGAACAGTGCTAACACACCGGGGATTTCGAGTTCGAGTATGGCGTTGATTCCCATGATGATCACTGCGAGGCCGGCGATCAGGGCGAGTCGAACCGCGGTGTAGTACATCACCAGACGCACGAGCTTTGACCGTGCTACACGGTTGATCCGCGCCACGCGCGTCTGCGGTGCTTGATGGGCACCCAGTGCCGCAATTTCTGGGCTGACTGGTGGATTGATACGGCCCTTCGGAGCGGACTGGCGTTTCACGATGCTCGATTCTCGGGTTCGGATCCCGCCTCTGGTTGGCGGGGGCGACAGAACGAACCATATGTCTACTATGCACAATAGTAGTTCAGTGTTGTCCCGGTTCACCGCACCACGCTTGGAGGAAGTGCATGCAGGCACAGTCTCGGTGGTTCCTGCTCTTCCTGGTTGTGATCGGTCTTCTCGTCGTGGCGATCTGGCCTCGATCAACGTCAACCGAGACCCATTCCTCGACCCGGCCTCAAGTGCCTCCGGCCGCCCAGGCAGATGAAGATCGCGTCGACTCGGGGTTTTCCTCGAAGTCCGCGGCAGCAGCGGTTCCCTGTCCTGTGGCCCCGGCAGTACCGCCCGCTGGAGGAGAACTCCTGGGAATCAAAGCGACGTGTCTTGGCGAGAATACTGTGGTCGACCTCGGTGCAGCGCTGTCCGGGGAGCCGACCCTGATCAACCTCTGGGCCTCGTGGTGCGGGCCGTGCCGATCGGAAATCCCGGTCCTGAATGACTATGCAGGTACTCCGGGCTCCATCCGAGTAGTCGGGATCAACGTCCAGGACGACATGTCCACAGCACTAGCGCTTCTCACCGCTGCAGGCGTGCACTATCCCTCGTTCGCTGCGGTCGACGACATCGGAATTGCGCTATCGGCGCCGCCAGTTCTGCCGCTGAGCTTTCTCGTCCAACAAGACGGGTCCGTCGAACAGATTACAACCCCCATGGTTTTCGAAAACACTGACCAAATATGTCGACGGCCATCGTAAGCTCCCCACTGGCGGCCATTTATGGCGCATTTTGTGGCCATGGTTTCTCCCCGCGTACGGCCAGATAGTTCCCCACCTGCTGTGAGTCAGATTCGGTCCCGGCAACGCTGGGTGGATGAAATCGAGCAGGGAGATCATGGAAATTTTGGAGGCGTACGACCTCACGGGTAGTTATCGGGCGGCGGCGGAGCTGGCTGGGTGTGATCACCACACGGTGGCCCGGTATGTGCAGATGCGCGCTGCGGGGCAGCCGCCGGACCGCCGGCGGCATCGAGCGCGGGCGATCGACGACTTTCTGCCGAAGATCGAGGAGTTGGTGGTCCGCTCGCAGGGCAAGGTCCGCGCGGATGTCATCCACGAACGGATCGTCGCGCTGGGGTTCACCGGCGGTGAGCGGACCACGCGCCGGACGGTCGCGGAGGCGAAGGCCCAGTTTCGGGCTGGTCGGCGGCGAGTGTATCGGCCGTGGGTAACCGAACCTGGGCTGTGGTTACAGTACGACTTCGGTGACGGGCCAACGATTTCCGGCCGGAAGACGACGTTGTTCTGCGCATGGTTGGCGTGGTCGCGATTTCGGGTGGTGATCCCGATCTGGGACAAGACATTGCCGACGGTGGCGGCGTGTTTGGATGCGACATTCCGCCGCTTGGGCGGGGTTCCGGTCTATGTCCTCACCGACAACGAGAAGACCGCGACGATCGATCACGTGGCCGGGATCGCGGTCCGCAATCCGGAGATCGTGGAGGTGGCACGGCATTACGGCACGACGCTGCGGACGTGTTTACCTGCTGATCCGGAGTCGAAGGGAGGAAGTGAGGCGACGGTGCGGATCGCCAAAGCCGACCTGTTGCCGAAGGAGGTGAACCTGCGCGAGCAGTATCACTCTTTCGGTGAGCTCGAGTCGGCTTGCCGGCAGTTCTGCACCGACGTCAACACCCGCGTCCACAGCTCTACTCGGCGGCGGCCGGTCGAGCGGCTGGCCGAAGAGTTGCAGCGGCTGCATCCGCTGCCGAAATCTCCGTTCACCGCGGTGTTCGGCACTACCCGGCGGGTGAACTGGGAGTCGACGATCTCGGTGGAAGGGGTGCGGTATTCGGTGCCGCACACGTTGATCGACACTCGGGTCTGGGCCCGCTTCCATGGTGAGGAGCTGATCGTGACCGCCGTCGACAATGATGGCGGTGCAGTCGAAGTCGCGCGGCACCGCCGCGGCCAACCCGGTTCACCGGTCCTCGACAACGACCACTACCCACCCCGCCCAGACCGCGACGCCGCCGACCGGGTGCCCAAGCCTCGTACCGCCGCCGAGCTCGCCTTCCTACAGTTGGGCCAGGGTGCCAACAGCTGGCTGGTCGAGGCTGCCGCCGCGGGAGCGCGCCGCATCAGGGCGAAGATGGCCGAGGCCGTGGACCTTTCGAAGCTGCACTCCCCGGACGCAGTCGACAGAGCGTTGGGGACGGCGGCGATGACCGGCCGGTTCGCCGATCGGGACCTGATCTCGATCCTCGACTACCAAGTCACCCACGAACACGCTGATCCGGTCCGTCGCAGCGAGAACCACACTCTGCAACCGGGCACCGCCGCCTGGTCCACCTTCGGCCAGACACCAGCGCCGGCCAGCCCAGCCACTACTGACGATGAAAGCGATGACGCCTGATGAGCACCCCTTTGCGCACTGTTACCAGCGCTAACGGCGACCCGTTGGCCGAGGCGATCGACCTGACTAAACGCCTGAAACTGCCCCATATCCGCAGGTCCTTGAGCGATATCATCCCGACCGCGAAAGCCCAACGCTGGGACCCCGCCGAAGTCGTGCGGGTTCTCCTCGCTGAGGAAGCCGCCGGCCGGGACCGGGCGAACCTGCACACTCGCCGCAAACGCGCGGGTTTCCCTACCGGCAAGACCTTCGGCGACTGGGACGAAACGAAATCGTCGATTCCCCGCGCCACCCAGGACGCGCTCCGCACCCTGGAGTGGGTCGGGCGGCGTGAATGTTTCTGCGTCTGTGGGCCTTCGGGAACTGGCAAGTCTCACTTCACCGAGGCACTCGGGCAGGCCGCAGTCGAAGCTGGGCTGGCGGTGTCTTGGTTCACCATCGAAGACCTCGGTGCCCTGGTCCGCCGGCACCGTGCCGACGACTCCATCGCCCGAGCCCTGACGAGGATCATCCGCTCCGACCTGATCATCGTCGACGACATCGGTCTGCTCCCGGTCTCTGAAGACGCCGCCGAAGGATTCTATCGCCTCGTCGACGCTGCCTACGAACGCCGAGCGATTGCCGTCTCGAGCAACCTGCACCCCTCCGGCTTCGACGAGATCATGCCCAAAACATTGGCCACCGCCACCGTTGACCGGCTCCTGCACCATGCGCACGTCGTCGTCACCGACGGCGACTCCTTCCGCCTCACCGAAGCCACCACCGGCAAGGGGGTGAAGCCCTTCAGCTAACCCAAATCAGAAAGCGGGTGGGGAAAAACAACTGGCCGCCACCGGGGAGAACCCGTGGCCACCAGCGGGGAGAACTACTGGCCGCCTACGGGGAGAACTTCGTGGCCATTGACACAAATACGCTCCGCTGTAAGTGAGTTGATGAAATGAATGCCCCCGCACTCCCTCGCAAATCGAGACAACGCGTACTCGGAAAACCGACCCGCATCCTCCCACTGGTCGCTATTCTCACTGCGATCGTCGTCGCCGCGAGTGGATGTGCAACCGGCACCGATGCAGTCGCTTCGGGTGCGAATTTCGATTTCGTGTCACCGGGAGGACAAACCGATATCTTGTACGACCCGCCCGAATCGCGAAACATGATCGGTGTATTGGCCGGACCTGACCTCATGGCCGACGGTAGCGATATTTCACTCACTGATTACGCCGGTCAGGTCGTCGTGATCAATCTGTGGGGGCAATGGTGCGCCCCGTGCCGGTCCGAGGCCGACGATCTCGAGCGCGCGTACGAAGCAACCGAAAGTCTCGGTGTTCAGTTTCTCGGGATCAATGTTCGGGATCCTCAACGAGACAAGGCCCAGGACTTCGTCGTCGACAACAGCGTGAGCTACCCCTCGATCTACGACCCGTCGATGAGAACTTTGACAGCGCTCGGCGGAAACTATCCGACAAGCGTGATTCCCTCCACCTTGGTGTTGGATCGCAGACAGCGCGTCGCCGCTGTGTTTCTTCGCGCACTTCTCACCGAGGATCTGCAACCGGTCATCGAGCGTGTGGCGGCCGAGCGGTGAACGAACTCGCCCAAGGTGTCGGGTCCAGCTTCCAGACAGCCGCCGCGAGCGGCCCGTTACTGCTCGCCGTAGCAGCGTGCATTCTGGCCGGTCTGGTGTCGTTCGCATCGCCGTGTGTGGTGCCGCTCGTTCCCGGATATCTGTCGTATCTGGCCGGCATTTCCGGAGCTGATTCTCCAGCGGTGACCCGTGGCGACGAGACCTCGGAACCTGCAGGCAGATGGCGGGTTACCGGCGCGGCAACGATGTTCGTTGCCGGATTCACCGTGGTGTTCGTTCTCGCCACCGCGTCGGTGTTCGGGGTGATCGGCACCCTTCGTATCAACGAAGACCTGCTCCAACGGGTGGGTGGTGTGATCACCATCGTGATGGGGTTGACGTTCATCGGCTTGATTCCTGCCTTGCAGAAAGACGCACGGTTCGCCCCGCGGCGTATCTCATCCCTTGCCGGCGCTCCCTTGTTGGGGGGCGTGTTCGCGTTGGGTTGGACACCGTGTCTCGGCCCCACCCTCGCTGGGGTTATTTCGGTTGCGGCCGGAACTGAAGGCACGACAGCAGCGCGAGGGGTGATACTGATCGTCGCCTACTGTCTGGGATTGGGACTTCCGTTTATCGTGCTGGCGTTCGGGTCGGCGAAGGCGCTCCGCGGCGTCGGGTGGCTCAAACGCCATTCACGGACGATTCAGATCGTCGGCGGAATAATGCTCGTCGCTGTCGGGCTCGCACTGGTCACCGGCGTGTGGGGCATGTTCGTCGGCTGGTTGCGCAACGAATTCGTCAGTTCGGTCGTGTTGCCGATATGACAGATAGCGCCACCGCGGGAGGTCGCATCCGTCGCCTCCCGAGACTGATGATCCGAGAAAGCGTTCGGCTACTGCGCCAGAATTGGCGCAGGTTGACGTCGATGAGTACCGCGCTCGTGCTCCTGTTCCTCTTGGCGCTCGCAGCACTTCCCGGTGCTATGTTGCCTCAGCGAAATCTCAACGTACAGAAAGTTTCCCAGTACATCGCGGCGCAGCCAACCCTCGGCCCGCTATTCGACAAGCTGGAGTTGTTCGACGTCTTTTCCAGCTTCTGGTTCACTGCGATCTATGTCCTGCTGTTTCTCTCTCTCATCGGCTGTCTGGTTCCACGCTTGCAGGCGCATCTCGGCGCGCTTCGGAGCCAACCTGTGCGAGCGCCTCGAAATCTGTCCAGGTTGCCTCACCATTTTCGCGGCGTAGTTGACATCTCGCATGACGAGGCCCTCACCAGAGTGCGGCAGTCGCTCAAGGGCTGGCGGGTAGCGGTCAGGTCCGAAAAGGATTCCGAGGTAGCGGTTTCCGCGGAGAAGGGGTATCTGCGTGAGGCCGGGAATCTGGTGTTCCACTTCTCGCTGATCGGGTTGCTCGTCACCGTCGCGATCGGCAAGTTGGTGGGGTACGAGGGTTCGGTGATCGTCATTGCCGACGGCGGCCCCGGTTTCTGTAATACGTCACCTGCCGTGTACGACTCGTTCCGCGCGGGAAGTGCTACTGACGGCACGGGTCTCGCGCCCTTTTGCATCAAGGTCAACGACTTTTCCGCAGATTATCTCGATACCGGTCAGGCCGAAATGTTCACCTCCAACATTTCGTATCAGAGCGGGCAGGATATCGCGACCAATACCTGGAAAGACTATCGTCTTCGGGTCAACGAACCGCTGCGTACCGACGGTGCCCGTGTTTATCTGACCGGCCATGGGTACGCGCCGCAGTTCACCGTCACTTTTCCCGACGGACAGTCCCGTACCGAGACGATGCAGTTTCAACCGGACGATGCGGTCACGTTCCTGAGCAGTGGGGCGTTGCGGTTCGATCCGCCAGGTGGATCGTTTCCGAATCCGGACGAGCGCCGGAAGAATCAGATCGCCATCGAGGGACTCTTCGCGCCGACCGCTTCCTTCAGCGGGACGCTTCTGACTTCGTCGTTTCCCGATGCGCGTGACCCTGCGGTCGCGATCGACATCTACAAGGGCGATACGGGTCTGGACACCGGCATCCCGCAATCGATCTTCTCGTTGAACAAGGAAATGATCAACCAAGGAAGGCTGGTCAAACAAGATCGTGTGAACCTCCGCCCTGGAGAGACGCGGACTCTCACCGATGGAACACAGGTTCGGTTCGACGGCGCCAAGGAATTCGCCAATCTGCAGGTGTCGTACGACCCTGCGCAACAGTGGGTTCTCGTCTTTGCGATCACGATGATGCTCGGACTTCTGATCTCGCTCGTGATCAGGAGGCGGCGAGTGTGGATCCGCCTACGCCCGGGGACGGGACCGGAGCAGGCTGATCTCGAACTCGGTGGACTCGCGCGGACCGATCATGCCGGCTGGGGCGGCGAATTCGACGATCTCTGTGAGAAATTGTTGACTGACCAGCGCAGTTCTCCTTCTACGAGAGCGGGCCTGTGAGGGTCCTTTCGGTCGACCGTGCGATCACTGCCGACAGTGAATTAGATGCATGCCTGAAGAGTGGTCGCCCCAAACGGCACCACGGTGGGATCGCTTTGCGTCTCGCTCTTTCGGTGGGCGCTGGGTGGCTGCTGTTTCTCAGCTTTCCGCCGCGCACGCTGTGGTTTCTCGCCCCTGTAGCCATCGCCCTGCTGACCGTCGTTCTCCAGGGGCGCAGTCTCCGTGCGGGTTTCGGATTCGGCTATGCCGCGGGACTGGGATTCTTCGTTCCCTTGCTGCCATGGGTCGGAGCGTACGTGGGTGCAACGCCTTGGTTGGCGTTGGCGGCGATTGAAGCGCTCGCGTTCGGAGTGTTCGGCGTACTGGCGGTGGCCGTCGGCCACGCTCCGCTTTCCCCGGTGTGGATTGCGGGTGCATGGGTCACCGCAGAAGCACTTCGTAGCCGAGTTCCGTTCGGCGGTTTCCCGTGGGGGCGTTTGGCCTTCGGGCAGGCAGACGGCCCGCTGCTGCCGTTGGCTTCGATCGCGGGGGCGCCAGGTCTTTCCTTCGTGACTGCACTGATCGGAACACTCATCGCCTGGTCACTGGCTGGGCCCTTGAATGTTCGATGGCAAGCATTGGCGAAAGGTGGCGCTTGCATCGTCCTCATCTTTGTGAGTGCATTGGTGACCGGTTCTCCCGGTGCCGCCCCTGACGAGGTCGTCACTGCGACCGTCGTTCAGGGCAACGTGCCGCGACTCGGCCTCGATTTCAACGCCCAACGCCGAGCGGTGCTCGACAATCATGTTGCCCGCACCGAACAACTCGCAGCTGAGGTCACAGCGGGCCGAGCAGCCCGGCCACGACTTGTCATCTGGCCCGAAAACGCTTCGGATATAGATCCTTTGACGAATCGGGATGCGGCGGATCGACTGGACCGAGCAGCCCGTTCTATCGGCGCCCCGATCCTGGTCGGTACGGTCCTGCAGGGCGAGCCAGGAACATCGATCAACAGTGCCATGGTCTGGGATCCGACGGACGGCCCTGGGCAGCAACACATCAAGCGGCAGCTTGTGCCCTTCGGGGAGTACCTGCCGCTCCGATCGATCGTTAGTGCGGTGTCGTCATATGCCGATTCTGCGGGCAATTTCGTTGCCGGGAACGGGAACGGCGTCGTCGACCTCAACGGAATTCAGGTAGCTGTTGCCACGTGTTACGAGGTGGCCTTCGACGATCTGGTGACCGAGTCCGTCAAGGCAGGAGCCACCGTCATCGCGGTTCCCACCAACAACGCGACCTTCGGCCGGACCGAGATGACCTTTCAGCAGCTGGCCATGTCGCGGGTGCGGGCGGTCGAACACGGCCGCAGTGTGCTGATCGCAGCAACCAGCGGTGTCAGTGCGATCATCACGCCGACGGGAGAGGTACGCCAACAGAGTGAGATCTTCACAGCACAAGCATTGACCGACGAGATCGCCCTGCGTTCCGATCTCACACCGGCAACACGTCTGGGCGCGGTTCCCGAGATCGCCCTGGCGGTGATCGTCCTTTCTCTCGCTGCCGCATCTCTTCGGGGGCGCGTACCGCTTCTGTCTCGGCAGAAGAACGAAACCATGAATTACTATGATTGATAGTAATTCAGTGTCGGTGCCAGCGCGCAAGGGAACGAGTCCACCAATGTCGAAGAACCGCAAGAAGAACACACCCCGCCCCCGCGGCGGTGGGGTGCCCGGTGGCCGAAGTTTTCCGTGGTCGATATCGATCGCAGTCCTGATTATCGCCGGCCTGGTCTCGGTCATCGCCTACAACATGGTGCCCAAGGCCATCGAGAGAACCGAAGCGCAAAAATACGCTCCGAGCGCGGACAACCCGGACCCGTCGAAGTCGATCGAGGGGGTGACCGAAATCGAATATGCTGCCGCCAATCATATCCAAGCGCCTCAGCGTGTGGCATACGATCAAACTCCGCCTTTGGGCGGAGCGCATGATCAGTACTGGGCAACGTGCACAGGCATCGTCTACCCGGAGCCGATTCGCACAGAGAATGCGGTGCATTCACTCGAGCACGGCGCGGTTTGGGTGTCCTACGATCCTGACTCCTTGAACTCGTCCGACGTCGATGCCCTTGCCTCCCAAGTAGATGGTGAACCGTATTCTCTGATGTCACCGTTCCCCGGCATCGATTCACCTGTTTCGATTCAATCGTGGGGGCACCAACTCAAAGTCGACAGCGTCGACGACCCCCGTATCGCAAAGTTCGTCACCTCCCTCAAACAGAACCCGAACACCCATCCGGAGGTCGGGGCCAGCTGTGCAACCGTCCCCGGCGGATTCGACCCGAAGGCTCCTTCCCCCTTCGACGCATCTCCGCCAGGCCCTGATGCGATTCCCGCAGCATCGGAGCAGTCAGCAACTGGTCTCCCCGGGGCAACGGCCACACCGACGCCCGCGATCACGGGAGAACGCCGCAATGGTTGAACACGCTCCGGTACCCATTGAGACCGAGTCGATGTCCGATTCATCGGGCAATCGCCGTGACACGAGGCCCACAGCGTTGGTTCTCGGTGTTGTCATCGCCCTGTTGGTCGGAATCGTCATCGGACTGTGGGCAAAGGGACGAATCGAAAACACCTCGCAGAGCGCCCCAGCCGTCGGCGCAGTAGAGGTCGGCTTCGCGCAGGACATGTCCGTTCACCACGGGCAAGCGGTCGAGATGTCATCCCTCGCACTGATGAACACAGCCGACCCTGCCATCCGTACGCTCGCCTACGACGTCGTCACTACTCAGCAAAGTCAGATAGGAATGATGCAGGGGTGGTTGTCCCTCTGGGATCGACCAGCCCGGGGCACGGGCGAATACATGGAGTGGATGCCCTCGACTACCTCGGCGATGAATCACTCGATGCCCGGCATGAGCACCGGACAAAATGATTCCGGCACAAATTCGTCAGCTGTGATGCCCGGCATGGCTTCTCCTGCCGAACTCGCGGAACTACGCGCGCTGACAGGGCCGGCATTCGAAATTCGCTATCTGCAATTGCTGTTGCGCCACCATCAAGGGGGAATTCCGATGGCCCAATACGCCGCCGACAATGCCGATCTCCCCGTCGTGACAAATCTTGCGCGACAGATCGCCGCCACACAGCAAGCCGAATCGACCGCATTGCGAGAACTGCTCGCAATGCGAGGCGCCCAACCGATTCCGATGAACTGACACTCTTCTCACCCGCCGTCGCATCTGCTGAACCGGGGGTTACCGAATTCTGCGAAATTCATCGACGTGGGAGGGTTTTGAGGAACTCGTTGTATGCCTCGAGATCGACGTCACCGTCCCTGGCGGCCTTTTTGTCGACGGCGGCGTTGGTGTGGGTCTCGTCGCGATTCCACCTCATCGCGAAAACCACCATGATGATCAACGCGACCGGTTCTCCGTACGACCATGCCAAAGCCCCCGCCATTTGTTGATCGGCCATCAGATCGACGTTCCAGGACGCCGGCGGATTGGTGAAGGTACTCAGAAGCGGCGAGGTTGCCATCATCAGGATCACGCCGATGAAAACATGGAGAGGCATTTCGACGAACAGGTCGAAACATCGCCCCAGGTTGCTTTGCTTGACGGGCAACGGCCCCGATGAGAGCACCGGAACGATGAACAACACTCCAGTGGCCAGGAAGAAGACCTCCAGGCCCGTGTGACCGACCCAGGACGACGCCACCAGGTCGAACACCGGAGAGAGGTAAATGCCGTAGTAGCTGAACAGGAACAGCGGAATCGTGACGCCGGGGTGTAGCAGAATCTTCGCCGTCCGGCTTCTGAGTGCCGTCAATGCAAGCTTGAGGATCGGAATTCCCCAACCTGCATGAGGCGTGGAGCGCAGCAGAAGCAGACCTGGACTGCCGAGAACCAGCAGTGGTGGAATCGCCATCGACAAGGTCAAATGCTGGAACATCCAGATACTGAAGAGTTCGTACCCGTAGCCCTCGACGGCGAGCCCCGTGACCAGGATCAGCAATATACAGCCGAAGAGGAAGCTCGCCGTCCTCGTCCACGGCCACACCCGACCGGAAGCCGTCACCCGGTAGACACCCCAGCAGTACCACGCTGCCAGTAGGACTCCGATCAGTGGTAGGACCGGGAGCGGCTGCGGCGCCCACCCCACCATTGCTCCGAACGAAGGCACGGCCTCGGGTAAACGTATCCAGTCCATCACCTACGTTGTCCCTCCCCGCTCGTACTGTGTTGTAAAATCTCAGCGCTTCGAGCGCTTGTCTCCGCGGAGAACGATGACCATCCCGATCACGAACAGGATTGCCACTGCGCCACCGAGAATCGGCAACAACAGTGGGGATCCGTCGTCGGAGTCGGCATCGGCGGTCGCCGCCGACGGCGCAACAGTTGCCGGAGGTGTTGCACCTCCGGGAAGCGGCGCCGCATTGTTCGTCGCCGCGTTCAAGGTGAAGGAGTACGACCCCGTGATCGGGTGTCCGTCCTCAGAGATCACCCGGTAACCAACGGTGTAAGTGCCAGACGACATCTGACCGGTCGTCACGAGAGAAACGCGCTCTCCCTGCACCGACGGCTCCCCGGCTCCGACCTGCGTCCCGTCGGCCGCACTGACGGTCACGTTCGCGAAACTCGTCTGAATCTCCTGATTGAAAACCAATTCCACCGAACTCGGCGCAGTGTCGAGAACTGCGTCGGCGGATGGAGTCGATCCGACCAGTGCACTGTGTGCTTGCGCGGTGCCTGCGCTTATGAGCGCACACCCCGCAGCCACCAGCAGCACAACCATTGCACGCCTCAAAATCTGTTCCTCCTACTCGGCTCACACCATCGAGGTGCGGAGTCCGGCGATCGATGCACACCGCACTTCGCTGAGACAATACCTCCGACTACTATGTTGCATAGTATTCAGGGCTGTGTGGTGGCCGGGAGGTTGCACGCATCGACGAACTCCGATCAGGTAGGCGGATCCATGAAGTTGACCACCAACGCGAAATTCTCGATAGCCCTGGTAGCTGTCTTCGCTGTCGTCCTCGGCGCACTGTTGCTCGGCAACCGCAGCGCGACGGAGACCACCAACGCCGGGGCTTCGGGCGCGTCGGTTCTTCGCGACGACACACACCTGCTGTCCACTGCGCCGGACAACGACGTCGTTCTGGTCGAATTCCTCGACTTCGAGTGCGAGGCATGCCTGGCCATGTATCCGACGATGGAGCGGATACGTGCTGAGTACGCTGACCGCATCACGTTCGGTGTACGGTACTTTCCCATTCCCAGTCACACGAACAGTGGACTCGCGGCGCGAGTGGTCGAAGCGTCGTCCCGGCAAGGGAAGTTCGTCGAGATGTACCAGCGGATGTATGACACGCAGACCCAGTGGGGCGAGTCGTCCGAGTCCCAAGAAGCAGTATTTCGTTCATTCGCACAGGATCTGGGACTCGACATGGCAGCCTTCGACGCGGATGTGAACGACCCGGCGGTCGCCGAACGTGTCGAACAGGATTTCAACGAAGGAATCGACCTGGGAGTGCAGGGCACGCCCACACTGTTCCTCAACGGCGTCCAGTTGCCGTCGATGCCGACGTACGACGATCTCACCGCTCGCATCGACGCAGCACTGTCCCAATGACATCGACGGGTTCACACGGCACCCAGATTGATGCCGGAGCGTCTTCATCTGTCGGCGCGCATCCGAAAGTGTGCTCTGCCTCTGTGACCGGATGGATTCTCGTTACTACTGGCGCTCTCGGGTTGGCGGCGTCTCTGATTCTGACCATTGAGAAGATTCAGCTTCTCGTGGATCCCTCATACCGCCCGTCCTGCAGCATCAACCCCGTCCTCAGCTGTGGATCGGTGATGAGTTCTCCCCAGGCGTCGATCTTCGGTTTCCCGAACTCGATCCTCGGCATAGTCGGGTTCACCGTCTTGCTGACCACGGGAATCGTGACCCTCGTCGCAACAAACGCACTGCCTCAATGGTATTGGCGCTGTATCGTCATCGGATTGTTCGCCGGCGCGGTGCTGGTTCACTGGCTGATATTCCAAAGCCTGTACAGAATCCAGGCACTGTGTCCGTACTGCATGCTCGTGTGGGTGGTGACAATGACAGCCCTGTGGTACGCCACTTTGCACCTGTGCACCCGTAGCCGCTCAGCCTCCTCTCGAACCGTGACGAGAATCGTGACCGTCGGCACCAAGAATCACACGCTCGTGCCTACTATTTGGGTCTTGTCCGTCGCGAGCATGATTCTCAACGCATTCTGGACCTACTGGTCGACGCTGGTCTGAGAGTCTCACGAGAATCCGCCGACGCCGTCGACCTCGGTAGTTGCGCGAGCAGTCACCCCTTAACGCAACTACTATGGATCTTAGTTTTTAGATCCGCAATCTTCTCGACCATCGGCGATTGAGGCCAGACCAAGGAGACGACCATGAAACTCATGGGTGCAGCGAAAGCGTTAGTCGACAAAGGCAAGGAGGCTGCCTCGAAGAACGCAGACAAGATCGAAAATGCAATCGACAAAACTGCCGCTTCTGCCGAAGCCAGGACGGGCGGAAAACTGACCAGCCAGATTCAGAAGGCTGCGCTTGCAGCAAAGAGAGCAATTCCTCCGAAGAAGTAGCTGCTCTCTTTGCCGTGCCGCACTGATTGCTCGTTGGTCGCCGCGCCGTACGACTGAGAATCGGCGTCGAGATCGCGAACAATCTCACTTCGGTGTGCCCCCCTCGTGACAGCACACCGAAGCGAGGAGCGCTCAGGGTTCGATCTGCGGAGGAATGACGATACTCGCGTCAAAATCTTTGTGCCACAGCCGCGCAAGGAGAGCGTAATAGGATTCGGTCACCCTCGATCGGGTCGAGAGCGCCGCTTCCGACGACTCGATTGTCGCCGGAACGAGAAGGAGGGCACGATTCGCCAACGCCGCCGCGGAACTCCCGATATCCATCACCGCGCCACTGATACTGGCTGAGGCATTCAGCACGGGGTCTGGAAGGACAGTGGCGGAACGCGTGAAGATCCGCTCTGCGTCAACCGAACCCGCTACGGCCTGGAGATGATTCTCGATTGCCGCGATTGCTTCGCTGACTCGACGGGTGTGAACCCGAAGTTTGCGAGGGTGCCGGATGTGGCGACGAGATACCGGCGGCAACGCTCGCAACCGGGCACCAGCATGGTTCGCCACACCGCCGTCGAGAGCGGCCGGCAGTACGTCTCGAATCAACCAGTCCGCGAGTGCGGCAGCAGCAGCATCGGTTGCCGGGACGATGACCACCGGCATTGTTCGTGTTGACATTGACTTTCCCATCGGTCTTCGTCGCCGAACTACTTCTTCTCGTCACCATCGGACGTGGAAGCGGTAAGTACCTGCTCCGATTCCGATGAACTCGTCTCCGGCCGATGACCGGCCCCGACGTGCGCTTCTGCCCGCATCCGAGCAACCATGTGCGGGTAATGCAATTCGAAAGCAGGGCGTTCGCTGCGGATGCGCGGCAACTCGGTGAAGTTGTGGCGCGGCGGTGGGCAGGTCGTTGCCCATTCCAGCGAGTTTCCGTATCCCCACGGATCGTCGACAGTGACAACTTCGCCGAATCGGTAGCTTTTGAAGACGTTCCAGATGAACGGGAGGGTGGATGCTCCGAGAATGAAGGACCCGATGGTCGAGACTGTATTGAGTGTGGTGAACCCGTCCGCGGGCAGGTAATCGGCGTAACGACGCGGCATACCTTCGGCACCGAGCCAGTGCTGGACGAGGAACGTCATGTGAAAGCCGACGAACGTGGTCCAGAAGTGCCACTTGCCGAGGCGCTCGTCCATCATGCGACCGGTCATCTTCGGGAACCAGAAGTAGATACCGGCGTACGTGGCGAACACGACCGTACCGAAGACCACGTAGTGGAAGTGGGCGACCACGAAGTAAGTATCCGTGACCTGAAAATCCAACGGAGGGCTGGCCAAAAGTACACCGGACAGACCACCGAAGAGGAAGGTGATCAAGAATCCGAGAGAGAACAGCATCGGTGACTCGAACGTCAAGTGTCCCTTCCACATCGTGCCGATCCAGTTGAAGATCTTCACACCTGTCGGCACGGCGATCAGGAACGTCATGAACGAGAAGTACGGCAGGAGAACAGCGCCGGTTGCGTACATGTGGTGAGCCCACACTGCGATCGACAGCGCCGCGATACCCAGCGTTGCGTACACCAGGCCGCTGTAGCCGAAGATCGGTTTGCGGCTGAAGACCGGGAAGATTTCCGAGACGATGCCGAAGAACGGCAGCGCGATGATGTACACCTCGGGGTGGCCGAAGAACCAGAACAGGTGCTGCCACAGCAGGACTCCGCCATTCGCGGGGTCGAATATGTTGCCTCCGAGGCGACGGTCGTAAAGCAGTGCGAAGAGTGCGGCGGTCAACAGCGGGAAGGCCAACAGAATCAAGACGGAGGTGATGAAGATGTTCCACGTGAAGATCGGCATGCGGAACATCGTCATGCCGGGAGCGCGTAAGCAGACAATGGTGGTGATCATGTTGACCGCGCCGAGAATCGTGCCGAGACCGGAGACGAGAAGTCCTACAATCCAGAGATCCGCACCGACTCCGGGTGAGCTGACCGCCGAACTCAGAGGTGTGTAGGCCGTCCAGCCGAAATCTGCGGCACCGCCGGGGGTGACGAACCCGCCTGTAGCGATGAGGGCGCCGAAAAGGTAGAGCCAGTAGCTGAAAGCGTTCAGTCGCGGGAAGGCGACGTCCGGCGCACCGATCTGTAGGGGGAGAACGAAATTGGCGAATCCGAACACCACCGGCGTCGCGTACAGCAGGAGCATGATCGTGCCGTGCATGGTGAAGAGTTGGTTGTACTGCTCGTTCGACAGGAATTGCATGCCCGGAATCGCCAGTTCACTACGCATGATCAACGCCATGAGTCCGCCGATGAGGAAGAACGCGAACGAAGTCACCAAATACATCAGGCCGAGTGTCTTGTGATCGGTCGTCGTCACAAGGTTCCGCAGCACCGATCCCTTCGGCGCTCTACGCGCGGGGTACGGCCGGGCGGGGATAGGGGGTGATGCAATTGCGGTCATAGTCAGCCCGCTTCCTGTCGAGACGCAAATAGAGTGTGCGCCAGAAGCATAACCCAAATACTACGTTGCATAGTTTTTGGGTTGGGGTGGCGCCTCGGCCACCCTTTCCGACTGCCGTCAGGTCACGAGGGCATGAGCGGACGCCGAAAAAACGACCATGGTGGTCAACGCGGCGATGACGGGAACGATCATCGGGAGCACCGCTGCAGAGATACAGACCAGTTTGGTGCCGCGAATCCGGGAATCCGCTTGCAGCCTGACCAAGCGCACCGAGATCTCGTCGTCACCGAGTCCGAGGGTCCACACCGGCTGAGGTAGCGGCGACGTCGCCACCACGCGCAACGCCGACCTGACGGCATCGGGGCTGGTGGCCTGTGCGGCCCGATCGTCGGCAGCTAGCTCGACCAGCCGCCGCACCGCAACAGGAGCCGCTTTGAACAGCGGGATCAACGGCAGCGCCTTCGCGAAGACTTCGCACACACTGATGATTCGGTGATGGTGACCTCGCAAGTGTGCCCGCTCGTGTGCGATCACCGCTTCACGCTCGGATGCGGTCAAGCAATCGGAAAGACCTTTGGTCGCTACGACGAACCCTGGCCGTCCCGCGACACTGTAGGCCATCGGCATCGGATGATCAAGCCAGAGAACATCATCCGATGCCGGATCTGCGCGGGCGATGATCGATACGACATCACGGTGGTAGTCGCGGACCTTCGCTCGGCCCTTATGTTGCCGATGAGCCAAGAACAAGCTGCGAGCGGCGATGAGCGCGGTAACCGCAACTCCGCCGACAGCGAGCGCTTCCCCGATCCAGGGGGCCATCGCGTGTTGGAAGGCAGTGAAGCATCGCACAAGGGCCTCGGAGAGTCCTTCGGCCGGCGCATGGCTCGGCCACAGAAGGATCGCTACTGCCGATACGGCAAAGAACCCCAGACCTGCGATGCTGCCGATCCATGCCGCGAGAATCGCTGCAGGAGCCAGAGTGGTCGATTCGAAACGCCGCAAAACCTTGGGCATGAACGCTCCGATGAGCACCGCCCCGAGAAAGAGGACTGCAGCGAGAGTCATCTACCGAACCTTGCCGTGATCCAGTGCTCGCCGCAGTGCCTCGTATTCGTCATCGGAGACGTTTTGCGCGAAGTGCAGAAGCGCTGAAACAGAGTCATTGCTGTTGTCGAGTAATTCGCGCATGGCCAGCGAGGCAGCTTCATCGCGGCTACGCGATGGCGAATAGATGTACGCGCGGCTTCGTTTTTCCCTCTGCACCCAACCTTTTTCGTGAAGGTGCGTCACGACGGTCAAGATCGTGGTGTATGCCTTCGGGGCGCCGCCCTCGAAGCGGTCGACCAGATCCCGCACAGACTGCGGCTCGTCTGCATCCCACAGGAGATCCATCACTTCGGATTCGAGCCCGCCGAGCCTCTTCATCTTCCTTCCCCCTTCGAAAATCGTCGATTGCGTCAGTCACTGATGGCCGGAGGCTGGATCTGTACCCCGCGCGCGTCCAACCATGCCATGGGATCGACCTTCTGGCCGTCTGCCTGCCACACCTCGTAATGCAGATGTGGCCCTGTTGATTGTCCTCTGTTTCCTACCGTCGCAATCAATTCTCCGGCACGCACCTTTTGACCCGCGGTTACCAGAGTCTCGTTGATGTGTCCGAAGACCCCGATTGTCCCGTCATCCTGCAGGATACGGACCCACAGTCCGAAACCCGACGCAGGTCCGGACTCGAGTACCGTACCGTCGGTCACGGACACGATAGGCGTACCAATCTCATTGGCAATGTCCAACCCGTAGTGAGTCGACCCCCACCGCGGTCCGTAGTTCGAGGTCAATGTTCCGCTCACTGGAGCCATCGTCAGCGGCTGGCGCGCAGCCTCCTCTCTCGAAGCGCGCTCGGCGTCGCGTTCGGTGCCTCGAGCCAGCTGTTCGGCCAACTTCCCCAGGTCGGCCACTTTGGGGACCTGAAGAATTTCCGGAGCCGAAGCCAGTGCCTGCTCGACGAGAGGTGCCAGCGGTTGCTGGTCGAGCTCGACAGGAGCACTGACGCTCCCTGCCGAGGCATGTGAAGCGGATGTTCCGGCGGCGAGCAAAGCGCCGGTGGCAACAGAGAGAACCAAGGCCCGCCCACCAGGACGACTGCGGGACTGTCGGCGATGAGCGCCGCCTCGTCGCGAGTGAACGCTTCCAACGCCGGATTCAACGTCGACTGCTGACGTGGTGGAGATCCGGATCGAGTCGCCCTCCAGGTTGTGACCACTGTGGAGAGTGCCGAAAAGGTAACTTTCCCGAAGCGTGCAGTCGAGATCGTCGGTGTCGGGCTTGCGGTGTCGGGCCAAGATCGCATTCCTTGCGTCGCGGAAGGTCACAGAATGGTGACGGTCCCAGTCAGCGTACTACTATTTCGCATAGTTTTTCATCGGGCGTTGACAAGAGATCACACTCTCGATGAAAAGCCTCACTGCGAGTACTCACTTTTCCCTCCTGACTTGCTGAGAGTCGGTCTCTCGACCCGCACAGCGCCTGATGACAAGGATCCCTGTAGCAATTGCCAGGGGAATTACTCCGACAGCGAGTATCAGTCCGGCACCGAGGCGCTGATCTCGTGCGAGGTCCTCTAGCCAACCTCGCTGCAACGATGTGAAGTACCAATCGGCAATCACCGCGTCAGTGGCAATCAAGGCTGCTGCGAGGCACGCATAGGCGAAGAACGCCGCCAGAAGAAGGACCGTTCTGATTGCGGGGCTTGCTCGTCTCGGCAAGGGATCGACGCCGACCATGACCCAGAAGAACATGAAACCGCAGATCAGCAGGGTGCCATTGATCACCAGATGGGGGACGTGCGAGCCGGCGACAGCGCTGTACATCCCCCCCAGGTAAAGGAGAGGCAGGGCTCCGGCGAAAATCACAGCAATCACATAGGGCTGGGACACGAATCGGAACCAGGAGCCTCTGTACACGCTTTGCGCCCATTCCCTCAGCCCGGGCGCATCTCCGGACGATCGTCGAACGGAGAGCCTAAACAGCGTGAACGGGGCGCCCAGGACCAGACAGAGTGGAGCAAGGACCGCCACGGCGGACGTTGCGGCCATATGCACACTCATCACTGCGGGTGCATATCTACCCACTCCCGACGATGTTGCGACAAGCAACACGAGGCACCCCAGAGCCCAGCTGACCGATCGGCACGTCGACCACTGCACGCCCTGCTGCCGGAGGCGAAAAACGCCGACGAAGTAGCACGCAGCCAACACCACGGCGAGAGTTCCGAAAATGAGATCGAATCGCCAGTCGACGAGCAAGCGGCCCGCAGTCGGTACGCCATCGAGCGCATACCCGAGTACCTCCTCGACTCTGCTCGGATCCTGTCGTTCCATGGGCGCCGGGGGCGGCGTGCGGCCCAGCGCGACGGCGATACCGACGGTTACTGCGAGAACGACCGACTCCACCACTGCCAGACGAATGAAGGTGCGACCGTCGCCGGGGTCCTTCGTCAGTTCGGCGATCGCGACTTTCCGTTGGCGCCAACCCGCCAGTCCCGTGAGGACCAAGGCGGCGACTTTGGCAAGAATCAAGACACCGTAGGTGCTACTCCACACCTCGGTGAGCGGCACCCGCACGGCAGCGTTGACCACACCGCTGATCGCTATGACGACGAACGCCATGAGTGCCACGGCCGAGAAGCGGCGCGCGGCGAAGTCGAGATAGCTCCCCTTTCTGCGGGCATGCAGCACGAGAGCCGCTATTCCTCCCATCCAGATCGACGCCGCAAGGATATGCAGAACCAAACTGTTCGTGGCGATGTCGTGGGATCCTCCCGAGGAGGAGTGACCCGACAGTGCCCTGGGGAGCAGGCTGAACAAAGCGAATGCGAGGAGTAACGGTGTCCACGAATATCGCAGGGTCAGACGACACGCAATCGCGAGCACGAGTGCGAGTCCTGCGGTCCATGCCCATGCAGTGGTGACATCGATGTCCGCAATCGCGCGAGCGAACAGCCCTGGATCGGCGAACACGACGGAGAGAGGTTGGCCTGAACTGTCCGAGAGGGTGAGTGGAACGAGAAGCGCCGCGCATACCGCCCAGATAGCGGCGGCGACGCTTGCGGTTCGTAGCGCCAGATATCCGTCGACATCGAGTACACCTGAAGCTTGAGGCGGAACGAGAACGGCAGCCAAAAGCAGACTGCCTACGGTAATCACGGCGGCAACCTCGCCGAACGCCATCACTGCGGGGAGTCCGTAAGTGGTCAGGGGACCTGGATCAGGAAGTCCGAGCAATCGCAGCGCTTCGGATGTTGACGCCCTAGCCAACACCGCTGCAGTGATCGCGGCTACGACACCCCATCCCAACACTTTCCGCGTGGGTCGTCCGATGACAAGAATATCGGCGCGAGTGTCATCCGGTTCGGTTTCGATCATTGCGGGTGGGGCCTCTCGGGGTGTGGATCTCGCCCGCGCGATCGGCGCTCCGGACCAAAATACTATGACCGATAGTTGCAAGGGGGTTTCAGTCGGGGTTTACTGAAGCCCTCCAATCATCAGATATGCGCATATGACAATGCGACCATGTGGTCGACGACAGAGAAGGGCAAATCGAGATGGGTCACGGTCATGGGCACGGTGTTGCAGAACAGGCTGCGAGTGCATCCGGTAAACATGTCAGCAAACTGTGGATAGCCGTCGGACTCGGCCTGGTCACGTTCGTCACGCAAGTCATCGTGGGCTTGTCCACGTCATCGCTCGCCCTGCTCTCCGACTCCGCACACGTCTTCACCGATGTGTTCGGCATCCTCATGGCTTTGACAGCCATCTTGCTTGCTCAAAGGGCACGATCGCGCCCTGATCGCACGTTCGGTATGTATCGGGCAGAAGTGTTCGCAGCCTTGTTCAACGCTCTACTCCTGTTCGGTGTCGCCGGATGGGTTCTCTACGAAGCAGCCGGTCGACTTTCCGATCCACCTGAGGTTCCGGGGCTCCCTGTGAGCATTGTCGCTGTCGTCGGCCTCGTAATGAACATCGCGGCATTTTTGCTGCTTCGCAGCGGAGCAAAGGAAAGCATCAATGTTCGCGGCGCGTATCTCGAAGTCATGGCGGACATGCTCGGATCCGTCGGAGTCCTGATCAGCGGACTGGTCACACTGATCTTCGGCTGGCGATACGCAGACCCGGTAATCGGCGTTGCGATCGGCTTGTTCGTCCTACCGCGTGCATACAATCTCGGGCGCCATGCTCTGCGAATCCTGCTCCAGCATGCCCCCGCGGGCGTGAGCATCACCGAGGTGACGCAAGCCTTGCAGGGGATCGCCGGAGTCAAGGACGCCCACGACCTTCACATCTGGACGCTGACATCGGGCATGGAGGTTGCGTCGGCTCATCTGACGATCGATGACGAGTCCGATCCGACCAAGGTTCTTGCTGTGGCCCAGGATCTGTTGGCCAAGCAGTTCGATCTCGTGCACGCGACCCTGCAAGTGGAACCTGCTGCGGGCGACGGGCGTTGCCAGGAGCTTCCGTGGTGAGCGCCAGCGAGGCACTTGCCCCGGAACACGAACAACAAACCACATATCGCATGAGACGAGCACTCTTCGTAACAACAGCGCTTATTTCGGCAGGCATAGCTCTGGCGGTTGAACCCGTTGCACGGAAGCACCTTTCCGGGTCCAACGAGATAGATCTGGGCGTCGTCAGATTGAGACTGGCATACAACAGTGGTGTCGCCTTCAGCCTGGGTAATCAGCTGCCAAGTGCCGTCATCATCGCCTTTACCGCTCTCGCCACCATTGGAATCGCCGTATACGCCTGGCGGAGTGTCCCGCAAAGTCGTGGGGTGGCCGTGATCGGTTTCGCTCTGATTGTCGCCGGAGCTGCCTCCAATGTGGTCGACCGAGCCCTCGACGGGAAGGTCACCGACTACTTCCACACCGGCTGGTGGCCCACCTTCAATCTTGCCGATACCTACCTCACCTGTGGATTCATCCTGGTCGTCGTGTCGCTGCTGGTCGAATCCTCGTGCGGGTCCGAACCCGAGATTCAGCGCCCGCAATCCGTGTGACCTGACTCGCGCGAGGAGGGAGCCGGAGCGCTGTCGGCGGGGCAGCAGCCCATCTCTTCGAACTTCTGCGGTTCGAGGTGGCGAAACCACGACGCCCCCACTCGTCGAAAATTCGCGAGGTCCGCCTGGCTTCGGTCAAATCAGTTCGGATAGTTTGGGGACTATGAAAATAAAGTTTGGCATGACAAACTTTGAGGTGTGACTCTCTTGACTGTTAAGAATGTCGATGCTTCGGTCGGGTGGCCATGAGCGCACCCTCGCGGCGCCAATTGTTGATCGGCGGGGCGCTCGCCGGATCAGCCGGACTCATGATGAACGCAGGAAGAGTGGCGGGCGCATCGCCTACCGAGCATCCCGGAGACACCAACCCGGGTGCCGCCGCACCTGACGGAGACGGCGGAGTCCGTCACGGCGGCACGAGCGGTGCGACCTTTCGGGCCGGTCGGCAGGTGAACCACCTCGCCAACGGATTTCATCCCACCGCAATGCTGCGTGACTTCGACTACGGGACGACTTCCGTATCGTCTGACGGCCGAACGTTACGCGAGTGGGAGATCTTTGCAGCGGACGAGGAGATCGAGGTAGCACCGGGAGTCTATTATCCCGCGTGGACCTTCAACTCCCGCATTCCGGGTCCCGCATTGAGGTGCAGTGAGGGAGACCGGCTCCGAGTGAAGTTCGTCAACGGTTCCGCGCACCCCCACACGATGCACTTTCACGGAATCCATCCCGCTGAAATGGACGGAATTCCCGGGGTGGGCCGGGGCATCATCGAGCCAGGAGAGTCATTCACTTACGAATTCGATGCCACCCCTTTCGGATTGCATCTTTATCACTGCCACGTCAGTCCGCTCGCCGAGCACATTGCCCGCGGAATGTACGGCACATTCATCGTCGATCCCGCTCAGGGCCGTCCAGCGGCCGACGAAATGGTGATGGTGATGCACGGTTACAACACCACCTTCGACGGACAAGGAAATCAGCTCTACGCCGTCAACGGCATCCCTTTTCACTACATGCACGAACCTGTACAGGTGAAACGAGGCGAGTTGGTTCGCATCTATCTGGTCAACATCCTCGAATACGACCCGATCAACAGCTTCCACATCCACGGAAACTTCTTCGACTACTACCCGACCGGGACACGGCTCGAACCCAGCGAATTCACCGACACGATCGTCCAGGCCCAGGGCCAACGTGGAATATGCGAACTGCGCTTTCCCCACCCGGGCAAGTACATGTTCCACGCCCACAAGACTGAATTCGCCGATCTGGGCTGGATGGGGTTCTTCGAGGTGACCGAATGAGTGACGCCCCGAATTCAACCCCTCCGACGAGCACTCATGAGAATTCCCTTGGCGCTGCGGGTTCCGCGCAGACAGAGTCCGATCACGGCGACACATCTCGCGCTGGCCTTTGGTTCCGAGGCGCTGCAGTGCTCGCGATCATCGTCGTCGCCTTGACTGCGCTGGCAATGCTCGCCGGACAAAGCCTTCCCGAACGTACCGGCCCACCGATCGAGAACATCTCCGTCGAACGGACGGCCCTCGAACCAGGCCGAATCACGTTGACGCTACGCAACACCGGCCCCGACGCGGTGACCGTCGCGCAAGTTGCCGTGAACGACACATTCGTCGACTTGGTAGGAGCTGCAGATCCCATCGGCAGACTCGAGTCCCAGACGGTCACCCTCGACTACCCGTGGATCACCGGCCAGCCGTACCTCGTATCGATGCTCACCTCCACAGGATTGGTCATCGAACACGAAATTCCCGCTGCTGTAGCAACTCCCGCCCCCGGAGTGGCATTCTTCGGCCTGATGGCCCTCCTGGGCACATACGTCGGAATCATCCCGGTCCTGCTCGGGATGCTCTTGCTGCCGGTGATGCGGCGCGCCGGCACCAGGGCAGTCAGATTCGTACTGGCCGTCACGGTCGGCCTACTCGCCTTCTTGATCTTCGACGGCACGAGTGAAGGGTTCAAACTGGCAGCAGCCTCGAGCGGAGCCTTCGGCGGCGGCACTCTCGTCGTCCTCGGCGCGGTGATCGCCTTCCTGACGCTCACGTGCATCGACCGCTATCTGAGAGGAAAACGGCGCCGAGCCGGCACGACAGGCGCATCCGAACTCAGCCTGGCACTGATGATTTCCATCGGCATCGGATTGCACAACCTCGGAGAAGGCCTCGCGATCGGATCCGCGTATGCGGTAGGTGAACTTGCACTCGGCGCATTCCTCGTCATCGGATTCACCCTGCACAACACAACAGAGGGGCTCGCGATCATCGCCCCATTGGCTCGGCGACGCACCCCCCTACTGACCTTGTTGGGATTGGGGTTGATCGCGGGTGCGCCGGCAATCCTCGGTGCTGTTATCGGAGCGGGCGTCGACAACCGTGAAGTATCTGCGTTGCTGCTCGGAGTCGGTGTCGGGGCAATCATTCAAGTCATCATCCAAATCGCACCATCCCTGCGCACACAAGGCCGCTCAGACCTGGACCCTCTGGTCCTCGTCGGCGTCGGCGTCGGAATACTCCTGATGTTTCTCACTGGTTTGGTGGTCCCCGCATGAGCACGATCGATCCATCCGACATCAAGGTCGGGCGCCGAACGGTCCTCCTAACAGCCTGCGCAACAACTTGTCTCGCCGTCGCCGGATGTAGCACCCAGAACAACAGCAATGCACCCGGCGTAACCCTGGGCAGTGCCGAGGTTCCGATATCAGCGGTTCCTGTCGGCGGCGGAGTCATTCTGGCGGACGAGCAAGTCGTGATCACCCAGCCGCAGGAAGGCGTGTTCCAAGCCTTCTCTGCGGTATGTACCCACCAGGGATGCGTAGTCTCCGAGGTCAGCGATGGAACGATCAACTGCCCATGTCATGGCAGCCGATACTCCATCGTCGATGGCTCGGTCGTGCAACGACCGGCTCAGAAGTCCCTACACAGTTACCCCCTTTCTCTCACTGGGGACACGATCATCGTCAACTAAGCCGGAGAACGGCACTTCCGAACTGGAACAGCTATCTGCGAAGGTTGTCATGGAGCAGTGCGTTCGGCGGCGCCGAGGAAGTGAGAGATGTGTATTCTGCGCAACCCGAGTTTTCGGCGTACGGCCTATCGCATTGGGCCGTCATCGCTCTGTTTGTCGTGGGTTCGGTGTTTCTGATCTTTGCGGGACGTAGACAGACCGAGGTGCAAGCTCGCCACCTCAGCCGCGTCCTCGGCGGAATACTGGCGGTGATATACGGCTCGGCGGTGCTCTACTCGCTGTCCTCGCCCACGCTAGGAGGATCCGTACCCCTACAACTCACCGATCTCGCGACAGTTTCCGCGATCTACGCATTGTGGTCGCACCGACATTGGCCGTTCGCCCTCACCTACTACTGGGGGCTTGTATTGAGTACGCAGGCGTTGATTTCACCGGCTCTGGCCGGGCCAGACTTCCCCGGTTACGAGTTTCTTGTCTTCTGGGCGATTCACCTGTTTGTCGTCTGGGCCGCGATCTATCTCACGTGGGGCCGGAGAATGCGACCTACATGGCGCAGCTACCGCCTCGCGGTACTGGTCACGCTCACATGGGCGATAGTCACTTTCATCTTCAATCGCGTCGCCGATACCAATTACGGCTTTCTCAACGCCAAACCTTCCACCGCATCGCTGCTGGATCTGATGGGTCCGTGGCCGGTGTATCTGTTTTCTGGGATGACGATCGTATTCGTCATCTGGGCTCTGATGACGTGGCCGTGGGAGAGAGACGGGAGTCTCGACAAGGATGCCGCAGATCAACCTATGGGCTAGCCGCCCTCGCTCGACCTTCGCGCCCCTGGCACTGGACTGCTTCACAACAACAATCTGCACAGAGTCCCGCCCAACAGAACTGCCGGGCAGCCCAGTGGCAGGCCAACGAGAGCGGCAGATGTGATTGCTCAACCGGTATGTGGATCCGGTGGGCGGCGCACGCTCCGATCGGCGACTCGGAGTTTCACCCACGCGAGTTCGTCGGCACGTGCTTGATCCAATCGTCGACACCTATAACGAGAGGCGTCTGTCGACATACCGCAGACTATTCATTATTTCCTGTATTCATAATATTCTGTATTATGGTTGATATGGATACCTTGCTGCATCGGGACGCCCTGTCAAGATTCGGATACGCCCTCTCGGACTCGACGAGAACCCAGGTACTGCTCAGCCTGCGGGAGACCCCGGGGTATCCGTCGGACCTCGCCGACCAGATCGGGGTATCGCGTCAGATTCTCTCGAATCACCTCGCTTGCCTGCGCGGGTGCGGACTCGTCGTCGCCGTCCCCGAGGGCCGCCGAACGCGCTACGAGCTGGCCGATCCACGGATCGGGGACACCCTCGGACAATTGATGGACCTCGTCCTCGCCGTCGACCCCACTCTGTGCCCGAAATCGGATGCCGAAGGCTGCTGCTGACCGTGTCACGAATAGGGAGGAACCGCCATGTCTACGCCGACCACCGCAGTTCGCGCACTGTACGAGCGTGAAATGTCTTCCGCGCACACCGCGTCCGACGACACGGTCCGGTGGAGTCACCTCGAACGCCCCCATATCCTCTCGCAGCCACATCCGTGGCTGCATACCCGCAACCACCTCTCGATGCTCAACCTGGCGCTGCGGCAACATGATCGACGCGAAGCACTCGGTCAAGTCCTCCGCATTGTGGTCGCCGCGCCCGGATCGCTGAGTGGGCGGTATCCGGTAAGCAACACCGGACGCACTGCTGTCGGGCTGATGACACCGATGCCGATCCCGGCTGACATACAGAAACTGCTAGCGCGCAGCAACACCGAAGACTCCGACGCTGCAACCGAACCGGAGAGCACTCATGGCTGACGCATGCTGCGGCCCAGACCCCAGCGCGCAAGACGCCACCGAGGTGCACGAGAGTGAGCAACGACTCTGGCATGTCCGCGACCTGCAGATAGCCGCAGCAGCAGCGCTTCTACTGGCGATCTCCTGGCTGATCGGACGCACCGCCGCCGGCACCGCCGTAGCTCTCGTCGCCGCGATCATCGCGGCATCGACCTTCGTACCGAATACCGCGGTGAACCTGCGCCACGGCCGCATCGGCGTCGGAACCCTGATGACGATCGCCGCGATCGGCGCGATCGCGCTCGGCCAGATCAACGAAGCCGCGATGCTCGGGATCTTGTTCTCCGTCGCTGAAGGCCTCGAACACTATGCCGTGACCAAAACCCGGCGCGGCCTGCGAGCGCTCCTCGCGTTGGTGCCGCCGACCGTCTCCGTCCTGCGCGGCGGCCGCGAAGTCACGATCGAACCGGACGAGTTGACCGTCGGTGACCGCATGCTCGTGCGCCCCGGTGAACGCGCCGCCACCGACGGCACCATCGCCGCCGGCACCACCAGCCTGGACCTGTCCGCGATCACCGGCGAATCGGTGCCCGTCGAAGCCGGACCGGGCGATCAACTCCATGCGGGGGCGATCAACGGCGGCGGAGCCATCGAAGTCGACGTCACCGCCCGCGCCTCCGACAGCTCATTGGCTCGGATTGTGCACATCGTCGAAGAAGCCCAGGATCGTAAGGGGTCCGGCCAACGCCTTGCCGATCGCATCGCCCGCCCCCTGGTACCGGCAATCATGGTCCTCGCCGCACTGGTCGCGGGAATGGGCACGCTCCTCGGCGATCCGATGCTGTGGATCGAACGAGCACTGGTGGTGCTCGTTGCCGCATCACCCTGCGCACTCGCAATCTCAGTACCCCTGTCAGTGGTGGCGGCGATCGGTGCCGCAAGCCGAAACGGCGCCCTCGTCAAAGGAGGAGCTGCACTCGAAGAACTCGGCCGCATCACGGTGGTCGCCCTCGACAAGACCGGTACCCTCACCGCCGGAGCACCCGAAGTAATCGACGTCGTCACCACGCCCGGAACCACACGCGAACAAGCACTCTCGGCCGCAGCAGCACTCGAATCTCGCAGCGAACACCCACTCGCCCGAGCAATCCTCGACGCCGCCGAGACCGTCGATCCGGCCGACGACGTCACTGCCGTCGCCGGACACGGACTGCACGGCACACATCGCGGCGTAGTACTGCGGCTGGGAAAACCGGGCTGGGTCGAACCCGGTGCCCTTGCAGCCGATGTCGACCGACTCCAACGCGAGGGCGCCACCGTCGTCCTCATCGAACGTGGAGGCGTGGTGGTCGCGGCGATCGCCGTCCGCGACCAATTACGACCAGAAGCACCCGAAGCGATCCGCCAACTGACCGCACTCGGCATCGAAACAGCCATGCTCACCGGTGACAATCACCGCACCGCACAGGCCCTGGCCGGGCAAGTCGGAATCGGCATCGTCCACGCTGAACTGCTCCCCGAAGACAAAGCCCGACTGCTCCCAGACATCGCGCGAGGCCGTCACATTGCGATGGTCGGCGACGGAGTCAACGATGCCCCCGCGCTGGCCACCGCGAACATCGGTATCGCCATGGGTGCGATGGGCACCGACGTCGCCATCGAAACCGCCGACATCGCACTGATGGGTGAGGACCTGCGGCATCTACCGCAGGTTCTCACTCACGCCCGCCACGCCAGGGCGGTGATGTTGCAGAATATCGGGCTCTCCCTGGCCATCATTGGGGTCCTCATCCCGCTCGCCGCCACCGGTGTCCTCGGACTCGCCACCGTGGTGTTCGTCCACGAATTCGCCGAAGTCCTCGTCATCGCGAACGCGATTCGCGCGGCACGCACCACGCCGCTGCCTGGCCAACCCGAGATTCCGCGCACAACGGGCCAGTTGAACGTAAGCATTGCGCCGCCACGTCACGATCTCGGTGACGCTTGCTGCACACCTGCACCTGCACCACTGACACTGAACAAGCGCGAAGGCACACCGCCCACCATGTTGACGCTGACTACACCGCACCCCACGAAAGCCGACGGCGAATCCGACGGCGGTTGCTCTTGCTGTGAAACCGCTGATCCGGAGCCGATAGAGACTCACCAACGCGGAACGTGACATCCGGCCACGAGGAACCGCCTAGACCGGCGGGAATCGTGACTCATCAACCCGCTCGCCATCCCTCGGCACTCGCACTAAGCGCTGCTTCGAGTCACTGATCACATATGACGGATCGGTTGCCGAAAATGCTTCGATTGACGGTTCAGAAGATCAGGAATGCGCTGCTGTCCGGCGTTCGAGAAGGACTGTATCGCGCCCTATTCCGTCGAATTAGGCGATTTTCTCCCGGATCCCGATGGTCCGAAATCCCGTCGCATTGCCCGCCACCAACTTCCAAGCACTTACGTTGCGTGCTTGTCGAACACCGAGTACGTGCTGGCAAGAGCGTGACGAGGCTCTCGCGTTCACGTGAATCTACCTCGTACGCAGCCGCCTATCCAGACCAATTGGGCTGCCATCGGATCGGCGAGGTGCGATCGCAATGACCTATCTAGGTCCAGTCGATGTGGACGGATTCGATGGAATCGAAGTGAAATCCGAAAGTGTCGCCGTACTGGTCGAATCCCTTGTTTTCAGGGTAATCCATCGTGGCGTGACGTTCGAGGATGGCAACCACCCGGGCATGATCGTCGCCTGCCAAAGCCATGGCGAGTTCCCATGTTTCGTCGAGACTGAAGGGACTGTCGGAGTTCGCGAAGTCGAGGGTACGCACTCGATAGTCGTAACCTTCTTCGGAACCGTTGCGGACGGACACTCCCCCGCGGACTCGGATGGTGGCCTTTTTGGGTTGCCCGTCGGGTCGTAGTACGCCGGCGCGGTCCATGATGTCGCGAGCTTTGACGTTCTTGAGTTTCTTTTTCGCGTCAGCGCGCAGTTCGTTCGTTTCGCCGGAACGGTAGCGAGAGACCGCTGATCGTGAACGGCCGATCTTCTTTGCGACAGCGTCGATTCCACCGAGGCGTTCGATGGCGGCTCGCCGCCTGGCGCGTTCGGTGACGTCGGGGTGCGGGATTCGTCCTTGCTGCGCCCAACGGCGCAGTGTTCGGTCAGAGGGTGGCTTTCTCCCGGCGTCGACAGCTGCTTGCCGTAGGCCTTCTTTGCCGATTTCCGTACGGAGCTGGCGTACGGAGACTTTGCTGGTGAGTCCGGCTAATCCCCCACTTTTGACCGATTTCGATTTTTCGATACCGCTTGTTGCTGCTGTCGAGACGGATACGTTGAGTCCGTCCAAGCCGACGGTCTTCTGTGCGGGTTTGGTTGATCGTGGTTTCGGAAGATGTAGGGCCACTATATGTTTCCTTCATCTTCGTCGGTGAACGCAGCTTTGAGTGCGAGGTTGATCTCGTGGGTGTCGCGGGCGTCGGTCAGCATGACGGTTATGTTTTCGGTGAGCGGGGCGCTCTTTTCCAGAGTCATTTTCCCGAGTGCGTCACTCTCGTCTGCGATGTCGATGCCCGGGGGCAGGGGGTAGACCCAGGAGTCGGTGACGGTGCGCAGTGGCCAACGCCCGGTTTCGCGTGCGATGCGCATCGCGACGCGGCGGCCTCGCCAGCGGCAGTGTGCGATGATCGCTGCTCGCCAGAGCGGTTGGTGGTGGTGTTGCATTTGTTTGGCGGTCCACATGTCGGGGTTGACCATTCGGCCGATGTAACCCTTGTAGCAGGCGCCGATGAACCGTTTCATTGCTGTGTCGCCGGTGTCGACGGCAACTTTGCGGGCTTCTCGCAAGATTTTCGCCCACTTGTCGAGGGCTCGACCCTGTTCGGGGTAGACCCATGCTTCTGCGATGTCGAGGTCGTCGAGTTCTGCGCCGATTCCGCCATCGGCGATGGACGTTTGAAGTGCATCGAGGCTGACGGTGGTGATCCAGGTCTGCACAGGTTGGTCGGCGAGCATGTGTGGGTGAGGCAACGGTAGAGCGGGTGGGAGCGCCAGCATGTCACCCGGTGGGAGGGTTACACGCCAGAGTCCGAACGGGGTTTTCGATTGCCGCGCGGCGTCGAGCGCGTTCTCGCCGCGAAGATGTCGAGGTTTTCCGTAGCCGAATTCGAGCATGCCAGCGGAAGCGAGGTACGCCGCTCGTTGGTCTATCGATACCAGTTGTGTTGCATCGGAAAGTTCTTCGAGGTGCGGGATGCGGGTCCATCCGAGGGCAGGTTCGAGATCTCCGCGGGGTTCGCCGTCCAGCGGTGGGACCGGTCCACCGACAGTGACGACGATTCCTTTACCGCTGCGGGTGCGGTCGCGTTTGATCTTGTCGACGATGGCGGCGCCGGTGCGTGCTGGAGTGGGACCGGGTAGCACGCCGAGGTGTTGTGCGCACCAGGCGAGCCGGCGTCCCAGTTCCTGCGCAGCGGGGAGGTCGTCGTCGGGGAGGTAGGTTCCGGCGGTGGGAGATCCGAGGATCCCCATGTCCCCCACGCGATTGCCCCATCCGAAGTCTTTGTTCCAGTAGGTCCACACGTAGGGTTCGATGAAAATGTCGACCATGGATGTGAAGTTCCCGGTGGTGCGGGAGAGGTGAACGACGTGGCCGGGTTCTCCGCGGAGTTCCCATCCTGCGGTCAGCATCGGGGTCAGCGTGGCGTGGAGGATCGCGGTGAGTTCTTCGGCAGCGCGGGTGCGCAGGATTTCCATGTCGTCGACGTCGTCTTCGCTGCCTGGGTCGATGATCCATCCAAGCATGTCGCAGGCTTCGATTCCGACTATCCAGATCTGCGCCGGTGCGCCCAGCGGGGTGAGCGTTGCCCATCTGATGAGTTTGTCGAGTTTTTCGATGGAATCGACTGGGCCGGTGAGTGTGTGGCCAGATGGTGTGTAGGTGCCGGCTGCTGTGACAATGACGGCGTGGCCGTCTGCTGCCTCGCTGGCGGGAGGAAGAGCGGCCGGTTCGGTTGCGTCGAGTTCTGGCGCCTGGGTGGGTTCCGTTTCCATTTCGTTGGAGCGCTCATCCGGAGGGGCGACGATGTCGTCGGTCCAGGGGTGCTCCGCAACCCCGGAATCCGTTTCGAGACAAGCGGTGTCGTCAACGTCGAACAGAGAAGGCTGATCGGGTTCGGGAACTTCGTCCGAACGAGTAGCGGATTCTGGTGGCTCGAGCTCGAATAGCGTGAACTGCTCCCCTTTCTTCAGCGCCATGTTTCATCCTTTCCGTTCACTGTCGTCATCATTCGAGATCGAAGGCGGCGCGCACGGCTATGGACAGCGATTCCTCTTGCGCTGGAAGAAGATAACCGATGATGTTGCCGAGTGCACTGACGGGAATGGTGGTGATGTGGTCGCAACTGACCACCGCGTCGGCGGATAGTCCGTTAGCGACGCTGACGGACACCTCAGTGGACAGTCCTCGGATCTCGCCGGTGATGGGCGCTACCGTGACGGTCCCGAGGTGTGGACGGACCATCTCTCGGGTGAGTACGAGGACCGGCCGAACTGTGTCGAGCTTGGCTTCGTGAATTGGTCGCATCAGGTCGAGCCTGTTGGCTGTCGATTCACGGCGTGGTGAGCGAGGGGGCTCAAATCATGTTCGGATGTTGCGGCCGAGAGGATCTCCGCGTCTCGTGCGGCTATCTGACGGCGACGCTCCCGTTCGAGAGCGCGCAACACTAGTGAGGCTCGCGAGGCGGCGCGATGTTCCCTGACTTCGTCGTCGAGAAATTCCACGATCTCGTCCGGTAGTCGTACCGCGATCTGCGTGCTCATATGCTGATGGTACCGAAGTGGGATTCGTTTTGGTACCACCATCGCGTGCGAGTTCTGGAACCGATCATTTCAACGGGAGGCAAGGGCCGATGAAGTACTCAGCGGCCCCGACGCGGCACATCTTGCCACGCACACGGTTTCCGCTGTCTTCATCGGTCGATCTCTATCTGGTGTTCTTCAGTCTCAGTGACGGTCCCATCGATGGTTACGTCTCCACGTCGGTACGGCTCGGATCGCTGAAATATTCGCTATGAGACAAAGCACTTCGGGGATTCGACTCTCGATGTCAGGCACTTTGTCACTCCTCTCGACGACGCGACTGCCTCGCTACGGTCGAGGAATTAGCAGTACACCGTGCACACGGTTGGCGACGTCACCGCGAGGATTGAGTCCGATTCCTCTCCCCTACTCACGACCTCGCCAGCGCGCGGACTACGCATCTGAAATCAAATACGCGTTCACTAAGTCGTCGATGCGTGAAGTGAAATCTCCAGGGTCGCCCAGTACCTGTATGACTTGAACTGCGCCGATAAATCCCGCGCACAGATTCGCTGCCAGGCGCTGGGCGGCAGAGGCGGGAAGCTGTCCGTCTGCGATCGCAGTATCGACGAGTCGGCTAACGAGTTCCACCCACTCACGGAAGCGGGTGGGGCGGTATCGAGACCTGCTTCTGTGGTGAGCCTGAGGCCGGCTCGGGCCAGGGCATCGTCGGCTATAAGCGCCGCTGAACCGTTGAAGAATGCAGCCAACTTCTCGATCGCTGGTATTGCTGATTCATCGGTTGTTTGTCGGATTCCGCCGAGCGCGGTCAACCAGTGGTTGATGAGTTCTCTCGCGATCGTTTCCTTGGAGTCGAAGTGGAAGTACACGGCTCCTTTCGTGGAGGCAGCCTCCGCAACGATGTCGTTCATGGAGGTAGCGGCGTACCCATCGATCGAGAATGAGCGTGCAGCTGCCTTGAGGATCTTGGCCTTCGTCTCGTGCGCTCGCTGTTGTCGGGGTCGCTGGCGCGGTTCGGGCGGAACGATCAAGTGGTGTCGGTCGTCTGGGTCGGTCAATGCGGGTTCCTTACCTGCAGTCTGTGGGCACTCTGCTGTGGTCAACCCCTCCATGATGATGCAATTCCTGGCGCTCGGGAACCTTGGCGTTGGCGGGTTGCGGCGCTGCTCACGTTGTAGTGACGAGTTGGTCGGTGAAGTGAACATCGGAGGCTCGCATGTCGATGAGCGGCGGGTTGTCGAAGCCAGCTGCTCGGGCCGCGGTATCGAACTTTTCGTATCGGCGCCACGAGGTCGATGTTGCAACGGGAGGGTTGGACGTCTGGGCGATCAGCTCCCAGGTGAGAGTCGGGTCTGCAAGCTTGCGTCGTGCGGTGTCCTTGACAGCGTCGGGCAGGTCCGATGTGGCAATGAACCATTCGAGTTCGGCGTGCGCCACCGCCTCTGCGTTCGACGGCTCCGGGTCCACTGAAGACCCCGTTTGTTCGGAGGGGCTCGGATGCGGAGCGCTTTCCGGCGCGTCATGCGTTTCTACGACGCCTAAAGAAGGCTGGGCTCCTACGGCTGTTTCGTTGCACATGACGACGCTTTGCGTAGCGACCGTACCCACACCTGCGGCAGCATTGTCGATCTCGATCTTGTAGTCGGAATATGCAATACCCGTTGCTTTGATCAGGATTCCCAGACCGTGCGTGAAGGCGAGTACGAGCACCGGCGGAATGACCGCGATCATGGCAGCAACGGCCGGGTCGAGAGGCGTGTAGCCGATACTCTGACCTGCCGCAACGGCCTGTTGCGCAACTGTTGCGGAGTGGAACGCATGGTAGGCGTTCCCGAGGATGCTGATCGCGACCACCGCAACAGCAACAGCAACGTAGAAGTACTTGTCGCGTCGATGCATCTTCAGTTTGCTCAGAATGACGATGGCGACGGTGGATCCGAAGATTGCACTGTCAACGATGACGGGAAAGATCCATGCGAGGTTTTCGGGGATGGTTCCTTGGCGCGCGAGGTCTCGTTGGACCGCGAAGGAGAGGACAAATGCGCCTGCGGTGATCCCGATTGCGATGAAAATCGCGATGAGAAGTGCGGCGATCAGTGCTCCAAGCTGGATCCGCGCTGCGCGCAGACTAAAATCACCCATGATCGGGTTTTCCTTCCTACAAGGGGTGTTCTCGGTCTGGAGTCCCGCTGGTTGCCGCCGGCGGGACTCCTCCTGGTTTCGGAAGATTTCTTCTGGTTGTCCTCCTGCGTTTCGTCCGTTTTGCGTGCGGTGAGGGTTGACAGCGATTTCTAGCGGTCGTATCCGAGAGTCGACTGATGTTTTTTGCGTCGCGCTCAAAGCACGTCGGCGATGTCGTTCCAGCTGCGTGCCTGTTGATCTGAGAGTGACGTGGGGTGGTCTGCAATTTTGCGTGAGAATTGCGTGACTGCAGCGGATTGTTCACGCAATTTGCTCCAGGCTTTGCGCTGCCAAGGCTTCTAAGTTCTACAGAACGGACAGTCAGCAGATGAGAGGGACATGGCATTGCGCGCGCAGCAAGGACTTCCCGCCCCGGCGGTTCACCTCCCGCCCGCACCCGACAGCCGTTCTCAATATCGAGGTCCTTGGAATGTCCCCCACATATGCCTACTCGGCTGTCGTGCCAGGCGCCTCTAATTAGGTCTTCCAGCCGAAACACAAGATGCCCTCGCCCGGGGGCCGAACTCCACAATCAAGAATTAAGACAATCCATCATGCGTGCACGCAGTGCATGCCATGCACGCGGGTCCCTTATAGTCCTCTGGCCTTCAAGTATTCGTCAAGCGCGGCCTCGGTCATCGATGCCTCGCTGATTTCGCGATCGCCAGTCTCGTACCGCAATTTGTCGACGCCGCGCCGGAGGCGATCCTTGGTCGATGGTTTGATGCGCGTGTTGTGGGTCATCGACAGCTTCTCCTCCTCATCTTTGCGGGCGCTGAGATCCGCTGAAGGCGATGGTGGCGTAGCTGCAGGTGCCGCGGGGGTCGCGTCTCCCCTGGGCGGACGTTCCGGGATGAGTTCAGCCGGATGTGTCTTACGAATGGCAGGTTCCCGCTTCACGCTCATGCCGGGGCTCCGATCACGATGGGCAACTCAGCGAGCAAGTCACTGTAGGCAAGTTGCAGCGTCAATGCTTTCCCACCCTTGAACTGGTGAATCGGAGTGCGATTCGAGTGCGCGTCCTGGCGGGCCGCGAGTTCCGGGATCGATGTCTTGGCGACGAGTGAGCCGTAGGTTTCCCGTAGCTCGCTCTCTCTGAACTCGTGTTCGCCGGTAGACCGTTTACGACTGATCACGATCTTGTCGAATTCCAGCTTCGGATTCGCCCGTTTACGAACGGTGTCGATTGTCTCTTCGAGCTTCTGAACGCCACCGACACTGTCGATTGTGGGTTCAGTGATGGCGACAACGCCATCTGCTGCAATAAGAACCGCGAACAGCACCTTGCCCATATTGGGAGGGCAGTCGAAAAGCACGGCGTCATAAGGAGAAAGGTCGAGCCCTTCGAACGCAACGTCTAGGCGAAACACCAGGTCATTCGACCCATCCGACTCGATTTTGCCGAGCTCTTCGTCTGCGGGAATGAGGTCGACGCCATCCCATGGGGTGGCAATGATCGCCTCGGCTGCAATGCCTTCTCTGGTCTGGTTCATGAGGTGGTAGGCCGTCATCATGCCCTCTTCGAGAGTGACGCCGAGGCCGCCGGTCGTATTGCCCTGTTGGTCCATGTCGACGACAAGTACTTTTCCGCCGACCGCGGTGATGGCGCTGGCAAGCCCGAGAGTGGAGGCCGTCTTGCCTACGCCACCCTTCTGGTTGCCGAGTGCGATTTTGCGTGGCTGCATTGCGGACCTTTCATCGAGGGCGTTGACATTTGCGAGGCGTGCATTGCGTGTAAACCACGCGCTGCATGCAATATGTGCATTGCTTGCTGTGTGCGCAATCCACGCTGTACGTGGGCTGCATGCAGACTGTGCGTGACGGGCAATCCGAGCTCTGCATGCATTGCGCGCTAAGTCTGCTCCACTCGCTAAACACGCACACTGTGCATTACGTGCGCGCGTAGCATAACACGCATGTCATGCGTGACGTACAAGCCTCGCACTCTGCGCGTGTCATGCACGAATTGCATCAAGTGCAACCCTTGCGTTCAGCGCGTGCAATGCTCATCACGCGTTCACCGCAACCCATGCACGCCATGCGCGACATGCTACCCATGCCTCGCTAGCAAACCCCGCATGCTTTGCACACATTGCGTACCTCGCTAGCCAAGCACTGATCACATACAACGCATGGCGTGCTCTGCACGCACCGCTAGCGGTGCTACCTCCGCACGCACGCGTTGCTCTGCATGCAAACCATATAACGCTCGCAGCGCACGCAGGGCACGCATGACGCGGTATGCAAGGATTGCACGCATGCCATGCACTGCTAGCAGGACATGCCTTGCATGCACCGCACGTCTTTCACTTCTGCATGCAATGCATGCTGTGCATACAGACCACGCATTGCGTGGACGCGCAAAATAGCAGGTCAATGCACTCATTGCCATCGAACGAATCGAAAAACATCTGCCGTGAGTGTCACACACCGTTGCAAAAGGTCGACCGACCAAGAGCAGCTTGGCTGCCACGATCACCCGGTAGCGAGGCGTTCCAGACACGAATCGAAACGTGTGACAGTCCTTCTCGATCAGATTGTCAAGGAAGTCGAAGGGACGCTATTGGGCAGCCAACTGACTAAAGGCGGAAATATAGGGTTCAGCAATCTCCGCTGTGCGCACAGAACAAATTGCTCAACCGTCGCGAGCGGTCCTGCCCAGCCATCCGCCGATGCACCGCCCTTGCGGGATGGAAGGAACGCGCCAACCTTGCGAGGCGGGCAAGACAGCCTGCCACTTCAGAAACTTTCTGATGTTCGCACCGGGGGCACTTCAATAGAACCCTGTACCCCTTTGAAGGCCAGAACATATTTCATTCCATCGGGGTCCGAACATCCAGGGCAGAAGGAAGGACTCACGTGAACCGCACGGATGGTGAAAAAACTGAGACATGCGTGGGACGAACAACCGCACTGATCGAGGGGAGGGGGTTCCAATTCTATTGAGAGATACAGCCGACTGACTGCCAGTCGGGGTGCTCATCTAACTCACGAACAACATTGCGGAATCATCTCAGGACACAGCGGGGGCCCGCGGTGAAACGAAAATTCTGCGCGAAAGGTCGGTCGCGGTGTGAACCCGGACGTGTAAGGGAAGGGACGTGTGGAGATCCGGATCAGTCGAAGTTCGGCCGCGACGGAATGACCGAAGCGAGTCCGAGCAGGCACTAACTTTACGTCACAGTGACGCAATTAGGCTTGGGGACGGGGTGGGAAGAATCAGTTCCGTTAGGCTTGATTTCGCCGCTTTGCGAGCAGAAGTTTCGGGTGGGTGGGCACATTTCGAATACAGCGACGCATGAATCGCAACGCCGAAACACACGCACTTCTCGACCGAGTGGGGAGGGGATGGAGACAGCTTCCCGTCTACAAGTATCCCGTGCACGATGCCGGCGCTGCCGTGCCGACGGCTACGAACGACGCAAGGTGGCCCACCGTTTCACGCAACAGCGCTGCCATACATGCAATGCATGCCTTGCAACGCACGCATTGCATGTATGGCATGCGCGACCAGGATGCCTCGCAAAGCATGCGTCACACGCAGTGATCGCACCATGCTTCTCTGCACAAAAAGCCGTTTACCTGCGCAAATAAAGATGCTCAGTCAGGTACATGTCTCGGAGAGATAGACCGATAGACGATCCGAATACCTACGGGCGCGTCTGCATTGGAGGAAACGGCAGTCGTTTCAATCCCTCTCGGATGTTGAACCCGTACCAGCGCGGCGTTCTTCAAGCGCAGAGAAGCTGACCGCCGGCCCGCCATTGACTGGCTCGGGCGGGGTCAGTTCTCCGAAAATGGCTGTGGAGCTCCGCGTATTAGATCAAAATGTTGTCCTCCGGGTTCTTTGTGTCCCGATCAACGTCGCCATGAGTATTTACACCTGTGGCGATCAGGGTGCTGTGCCACGGATCGCCACACTTCTCGGCAACGCTTGTCGATCATCGTGAGGCGTGTTTTTCGGACGTGTATTGCTTGGCCGGATTGGGGCCAGTAAAGCCTCAATGCTGCTGCGTGCATGTCAGGTGTGCCCGAATGCTGGCTAGGATCTTGGCGCGGTGCTCCGGGTTCGCTGCCATTTTCGTACGTTGAACATGTGAGCTTTCAAGTAATTCTTGTTCCCTCTTTCGCGCCAGGTCGGCCGATTTACGCTGTTCACTGGGCGATTCTCCGGTCCAGTCGATCCCATCGAGCCTGCGTCTGAGGTATGCCAACGGTGAGATCAGGCTTGATCTTGTTGGCCAGATCCACCCCCGGTCTGCTGTGTCTCGGGAAAGCGTCTGTGCGATGTCACGTCCTGTCCATCGCGTCGTATCGATCTTGACATCGCGGAGAAGATCACAGATCGCCCCGATATGTCCGGTCGGTCTGAGAGCCGGCGCATGGTTGACGAGTTCGGCTGCAGTCCTCTGAAGTGCCAGAGGCCGCGGTGTGATCCGAGAAGTGCTTCGTTTTTTTGTTGTGAGCTGGGCTCGCGCGTGCGCGCGTTGGTGAGTTCTTCCTAACGGAAGAACTTCAAAAGATAAAAAACCAACACTAGATAGGGTGTCAGTTCCTATCGGCCCTGGTCGACTGCTGTGGGGCTGATAGACGCGATTGACGTCGGGCCTCAGAGAGTTGTGAGCTCTGTGGCGGGTTGCTCTTTCAGAGGCGCGAGACGGCCGCGTCTTGGCGAGTTTGCGGTGAGGTGTGGTTGCCACGATTGTTCGAGGGGATGACAGTGACCATGTCGATGCAGCGCGGTGCTGTTGACCCCCGTGATGGGCTTCAGCAGCCAGAAATTCCAGGGTTTTGAGGTTCCGTCCCCGGACGTGTTCGATGCCCATTCCCAGCGCGATGAGCACTCGCCTGGCGCGATTGACAGAGGATTCGCTGACTTTGGCCCGGGCAGCGATCGTTGATTTCGCTGCGGAGACCCCGCGGCCGGTGTGGGATTCGGCGAAATGTGCGTGAGCTTGAGCCACTGCGTAAGCCTTGTCGGGCTTGATCAGGTTGCGCGCGCACAACGCCTTGCCGGCCGGGCTGGTGGTGTGATGGCGGAATTGGCGGAGCCATTCCCTGCGTGATGTCCACACTGGAACGCGTGCTTGTTCCGTTGGTTCGACAGGTAGGGACCAAGAGCGTCCACGCTGGCAAGTGGACTCGTTGAGTTGCCGTGTAGCGGATTCGAGGCGCGCGATACGTGAGAGAGCATCGTCGACTGCCGCTTGCCATTCGTCGACTTCTGTCGATTGAGGAACAGCGGATTGGGTGCCGATGCGCGACACGCCGAAGGTTGGTGATATGGAATGAGTTGGGCTGTATTCAGGGTATGCGCTACCCTGAGACATACCTGCCATAGGTAAGTCCCTTCCAGGGGATGCAGTACGAGCAGAGAAAGCGCTAACTTTCGAAGCTCACCTCTCGAGAATGTTCGAGAACAGATGTCGGAGAACCTGCCAGTTCTCAGTCGACGTCAAGGACCTGCCAGTCCTTATTTCGCCGCGATGCGGTCCGCTCCCAATCACCCCCTTCGGGGGCCTTTGTGCTTTTCAAGAGGTCTGCGCTGTTTAGTTAGGTATCGGGGCACTTCGTTCGTTGTCGGCTAGGGGCGGCCTCCCTGTCTGCGGGTCCGCTGTACGCGCGTCACGGCCGCGGTTGTTCGGAAGGTCTGTTCGATCCGGCGGCCGCACATCGGTACCACTATGGGTACGGTGCTGGCTTGCTCGGATGGGACATTCGGGACGCAGAAGTGTGATCCGAGCGCCGCGAAAGCCGAAATGTGATCTGGACGTGCCAAAAATGACACCGCGAATACGTCCGCGAGTATGGCGGAATTGCGTTTCTGCGATATCATCGAGTAAGCACCGCCTCTTCCTTTCGAGGTAGTGGTGGTCACCGCCTCTTCCTTCACTGGGTTAGTGGTGGTCAGGGAGCTGGGAAGCTCTCACAACCGCATAAACGGACAGCCCCCGATGCCGCCAAGCCCTGGGGGTTGTTCGCTGTCTAGGGGTAGTTCATGCGCCGACCGCAAGCTGCTCGATGCGGCGCAGTGATCCAGCGGCCTCGACCTCAAGCAGTCTCAGCTGGTCCGGATGCAGTTTGTCGATGATGTAGTCCGGTATGTCCAGTCCATGGGTGATGGCCAGTATGAGCACGGAGTAATCCCCAGCAGGGATTCCGAGTTCGGCGGCCCGATCCTCGTACACCTTGTGCTGCTTGAGGGGAGCACGAGTCGCGATGTGTCCGCGAGGTCCCTTGTTGTGCTGTGCCATGAGGAAAGACTAGAACCAATCTGTAACTGATACGGGTAGGCGCGCTTGTTCGGTGTGTCGCGTGTGGTTGATGTTGCCATGGAGTTCTGAGGGATTTTGCGGCGGCCCGCCTCACAGGCCGCCGCCGGCCCGACCAGGGAGGGGCTTGACGGACCACCTCTGCGGCTTCGCTGAAGGTGGAGTTTGGGTGCGTTGGCGGTCGGCGGTTCGATGATGGGTCTAGCGTCGGAATCGGGTTGGATTCTTCGGGAACGAATGGAGATGCTTGGCTCTCATGCTGTCAGACGCCGGGGAGGTTCATGTGCGACTGAACGCGGGGGAGGGGTTATGTAACCCGCGTGTTGGACGGCGCTTCCGCAGACTGCTGCCGTGTGTCGTGGAGATGGATGGAGACGGGGGTCTGTGGACAGTCGATGGTGCGTCTGCGAGCTCGATGGCTCGGGTCACGTGTCGAGAGGAGCACCTGAAAGATCCGGAAAGGCACCTTAACCTGTCAGCTGCCGAACGTAGGTTTCCAGCGGGGAGGGTTTGTGCCTTCGTGTTCGCCTGCGAATCGTGAGGGACTTCGGTTGGGGGAGGTCGATCCGCGTATATTGTCACGCGGAATGCTCTTTATCGCAGTTGCGCAGAGGATTTCGTTCACCGGATTCGAACATTAGAGTCGTGCGTCGTTCGACTTCCGTGAGTACATTGCTCGGATCGACGTATTGACGGTGCGCTGTTCGCGCACTCGAAGGAATGCTTCGCATTCCGTCAACATTCGTTTCTCAGGACTCAAAGGTTCCACAACGCCAACAGTTCGGCCCGAAGACTGAGCGAGCGAACGTAGTGGTTGGACCGCAGTTGTGCGCTGGGGTGCCCGACCTCGACGAGATACCTCTCGGTGTCTGCCACAGGAAGCGGTAGCAGGTCGTTGCGAACGCGGAGAAAGAACTGAAAATGACTGGGGGAATCCGGTATTCGATCCTGGTTGGATATCACGACAGCGGGTGGCAATAACAATTCGTTGTCCGTGGAGACGCGGATGACGACGTCCCCACGTGCCATGCTGCTTGGTTTTCCGAGTCTGAGTGTTTCGAGTCGATATCTCACGCTCGGATTGACCGAAAGATGCTTCGTTGAAGTCTGTTTCACAGGTGCGATGCGCACGGAGGGACGGGTTTCGTGATCGCTGACTTGCCTGATAAATACTCGGTTGGTCGGAGCAAGAGGAAAGTCGTTGTCAAGGTTCTGCATTCGGCCAGTGATGCCAGGTATGGGTACGGCACGCCCGATCGCCCATTCGCGCGCGGCGTTGTCGATGAATATTTGGTCTACAGCAGTGGTTTCGTCGATATTGTTGATGAACGCGCGACTGTCGGCAACCACTTGGGGGTCATCGGAAATGACGACCGCTTCATGGGTGAATGTGGAATTTTCGGAAGCATTCGGCGAGCCGATTACAGCTCGTTGGTTCGTCACGATGACCTTGGCGTGCAGTGTTGACGACGACAGGATGCGAACGCCCTTGCTGAGGTAGTGCGCAAGAACGGCAGATGAAGTGGCGTGGGCGCGGATCGCCGCGGTAGAAGCATTGACGATCAGAAGGTCTCCACTGCGAAGTGGAAGTAGTTCGGGCGCAGGGTGTCCGAGATAGGGGACAGCGGCATAGCGTGGGCCTCGCGTGCGGATCGCGCGAGTGATGTGTGGCCACGGGTTCGGTCCGTGGAAGCTGGTCCCCATAGCCTAGAACGGTAGCGCGAATCGGGCCCGATTTCTGGCGCCTGCGTGAAAGCTGCCGTTGTTCTGCGTCGTCTCCGGAGCAAAAGAAACTTCCGGATATCTGTGATCTGTCGTGGAGGTCGAAGAATGTTGTAGTGATCAACCCTGCCGGGTCAGACGGCGTTAAACCCCAGTGCGACTGCAGCGCTGTCGATTCGGCGTGCGATTTCAATACGGGACGGTGGCAGTAATGGTGCCGGACGGGTGGGAAGGGTCTGCTGCTTGTTCGAGCAGCGCCCCGCACAGTGCACCGGGAAATTTACCGCGGTACGCGATGCCGCGGGGGTGAGGGCGGGCGTGGTGGATCGTGCGGGCCCATGCCTGGAGGGGCGTGTAGGCCTGAGATCGTAGGCGCTCGCCGTGTGGATATCGGGTGGCTGATGTAGTGTCGCTGGCGGGCCGAGTCGATTCGTGATCGGTGCTCGAAAAGTGAACGCGCAGAAAACGTCTCGGCATTCTAGTGTAGGTCGGGCGGCGTGGTCTTCATGAACTGATGGACCCGTGCCTCGTGACGGGGAAGCCGGGCGTGTTGGGCTGCAGTGGAGGTTCGTCTACCGCTCTTTGGCAGCCTCTCGTCGCGAGTTCAGGTGAGGTGGCGGCTGGGAGGCGTCAGCGTGGCTTCGGCGCCCCATCAGGTAAAAGGCGATAGTGGCCGGCGTGATGGTTGTGAGTGCAACGTAGGACATTGCACTCACTGGAGACGTTGTGGCGAAGAAGATTCCGTTGAGATAGATCCATGAGGTTGCGACGGCACCGGCGATCAGTGCTGCGATTGTCACGGTGGTGGCTGCGCGCTCGCGGAAGAGGAGCATCACGGCCCCGACGCTGGGCTTTCGGGCGGGGTCAGCGCGGATAACCTCTGGCTACGGTGCGTGCAAGGATACCGAGCGTGGCTTTGAGAGATCCTTCGGCGATGACGGGAAAGATTCCTGCTTGCCGCCAGGTGGGGCCGATATCAGACCAGTCGTAGTACGAGGTCACGAGGGAACTGTGGCCGTCGTCGGCCGGCTCGATCCGATATCCGTAGACGTGCCCGATCGGAGGCCGAACAGTTCCGAGGATGGTCCATGCTATTTCGCGTTGGGGAACAAAGGTTTTGATCGTCACTGTGACGTCGTACTGTCCCATGGGTAGGTCGCCCAGAGCTTCGCGATCCATGTGGACGACGAATTCGTCGCCGGTCGCGGTCACGAGTTCGCCATCTGCGCCCATCAGCATTCCGGATCCGTCGATGGCGACGTGCCCCTGAGGGTCGCAGAGGACCGCGAAGATCGATGCGGGGTCGGCACGGATGGTGCGCTGTACTTCGATCCGTTCGCTAGTCATGTGGCGAATGCTGCCATACCGCCGATCGGTCGGCGAGGTTTCTCTCGTTCGGTGGGTGCATTCATCGGCTTCGGTCGGCGAGGCGGGGTGATGCGCGGAGATGTCGGATGCTGTCCACCACGATCAGCCCCGCCACAGCCACTCCGGTGACGGCCACCAGGAGTGGGCTTAGTTTCGTGACAACTGGCGGTCTCGAGTTGTACTGCACCAGCGTCAGCGGAACCGGAACCATCCCTCCAGCGCCCGGTAACGTGAACTCCGGAACGGGCGGCATCAACATCAACATCGCGAGCGTGGGACTGTCCGGATGTGACCTCGAAGGTGTGCCGGCAACGATCACCACGTCGGGTTCCTGGGCTCTGAACGTCAACGCCGACAGTGGATCACCGATGGGAAGTATCAAAATCCCCACCGGTGGAGCTCACGTAGTCGCTGGTAGCTGCGTCATCGACGTCACCGCCAGTACTGCCGGCCCCGTGCCCTACAGCAACACAACACATACCGTGACCGCCAACAACACCGGAACGGTGAACTTCACCTCCAACGGGGGAAGCGCATCATGCCCGGCAGCAGGGGCCGGAACAGCGAAGATGACCGGGGCGCTCAAGTTCAATTCCACGCCCGGCATCACCGTCACTCCCTGACCCGGAATGTAGTTGCGCCACAGCCATACCCGCCCTAAGAGGGTTATGCGGGTGTGGCTGTGGCGTACTGTTCGCGTAACCGTCCCCTCGGCACAGGTCGCTGCCTGAGCAGGAAGATTCACAGAACACATGATCGTTTGGCCGAGGGCCCGCCCGATCTCTCGTAGTGTTTCGCCGCAGCAGTGAAAATCCCAGATCACCTTCTAGTGCTTCACCGAGAACTTCAGTGCCTTACTGCCCATCCACGGTCATGCATCATCTCACCAGTAGTGATGCGCTGACCCTGTTGAGATTAAGATCGTAGTCGGCCGACGAATCGATCCGAATCGACGCTGTGACTCTCGGAACTTTGTGGCCCAGTGCTCGGTAGAAATGGTCGGCCGCGGCTGTGACGGAACGATTGACGGGCGAGTTCCGAGTGTCGGGACGCTTTCAGTGTCCCGCTCGGTGGCGGTCAACTCGATGTTCGCGATAAGCGCTGATCGCTTCAAAACTGCATTCCTGCAGACCGTTCGATCGATTACGCGTGAAGGTGGGACTCACGGTTTTGGGTGAAATTTCGAGTAAGCGTGCTATTACTTTTCCGGAATAGCCTTCGGCGACCCGTTCGATGATCTGTTCTTGGCGCTTACTTAATCGCATCACGGTCGCCTCCTGCGACGGTATGGATGGCGCGGCGGGAGCGACTCACGATTTGCGTCCAGTGAGGACGTGGAGACAAAAACGGTGCACAACAACGCGGTCGCTGCAGATATGGGGTTGCCGAATCCGACTTCATCACGGGTGCAGGGTTGATCCTGGCCGTGCGCGATGATTGCCAGAGTCCGGCGCGGACGGCGATAGAGCATCGAATCCTGACCTGGTACCTCGTTCGTCAGATGTAGTACTGCAGATGGATGTGCAGTCGAGTACCTGCTGATTGACTCTCTCTCGGAAGGGAGTCGTCAATGAGTACGTCCGTCAACCGAAGCCGCTGGTCGATCGTTGCGTTGTCATGCGCCGGAGCGGCATTGGTGGCCGCGTTCGTTCTGGGTCCGGCCGCGTTGTTACGCGGACGCTATCCGCAGTTCCAGGATCAATCCGTCATGAGTGAGCTGCTCGGCCGCGGCTTGGTCGACTACTGGGGTAGCGGAGTCCGCACCTATCCTCGAGGCTTGGCGGAGATAGTGGACTACTGGTTCGAGTGGCACGTGATCAAGATCGTCATCTCGGTGCTGCTGACCACGGTTCTGTGCCTGCTCGCGGCGACTCTGTGGCGACGATCTCTGACGGCCGGCGTCGGTTGCGTGGTCGCGGCGACCACTACGACTGTTCTGTCATTGTTTTCGGTGTTTGTGGCTGTGCTCAACATCCAGTCGACGGCCGCACCCGTAATCGCGCTGCTTCCGATGCTCTCCGCTGACAACGCGGACGGGCAGACAGCGCAGTTTCTGATCGAGAACGGTGTGCAGAGCGGAGACTCCAGACCGCCACTGCTCGAGTTGCTCACACAGGTCGAGCACTACAACTGGGCGGCGATTGTCGCTACCGCCGTGGTGATCGCTGTAGTCGCAACCGGAACCGTCATCGCCGTCCGACGCTACAGACCGTCGGACACGACAAACGGTGCCCACCGTCGGATGTTCGTCGCCCTCGGATCGCTCGGTGCTGTGATGACCATTGCGATGACGCTGCTGTTCGTCGCGGCCGTAGTGGCAGTCGTCGATCCAGGAGAAGCTCTCCTCGGCGCAGTCGGCCTGTGACTCTATTGCCGGACCAAGATGAACGGCGAGGCGTATCCATGACCGAATCGCGGAAGTGCTGAACGTCGCTCGCAGTACGTTGTACCGAAACTTGCAGTAGAAAAATCGAATCCGCTACGGCATTGGAAATGCTGCACTGATGTCGCCGGTTCGGCCTCGATGGATCCGCTTCCTACAATTCGATGGGGCGATTCGGGTGTGGGCCTGTGGTTGGCGCGCTGATATCTGTGCGCCATTGCCTCGACCGCGGTGAGCGGGTAACGCAGCTGTCTGTCGAAGTGGGAGAGGGGCAGCTGCGTCGCGGGTTGCAGATCGTCAAGCCGCGGCCCTCGACGGCTCGTTGCGGTACCGCGACAGCCGGCCGTCGGTTCCGGTAAGCCGCCAGGACCAGAGGGTGAGCCGGGTGCGCATTCCGTTGGCGTCGGCGAGGCTCCGGACGTCTGCGCAGGACTCTGCAAGAAGTCGCCGGAAATCGGGGTTGCGCATCGAATAGGTCTCGCGCAGAACATTGCGGGGGATACCCAGCAACGTCGCGTCCTGCCGGCTCGGGACGACGATGGACCAAAACCCTATGCGCATGACAACAGGCGTGGTGATGCCGAGTGCGAGGCGGTTGAATCGGCTCATGCGCGGAGCGTGATGGCGCAACCATGCATGGGCGAACCCGATGTGACGTGCTTCCTCGGCGAGATGGATCTGCATGATGCGGTCGGTGAGCGGGTGAATGCCACCGCCGCGCATGATGCTCTTCTGGATGTGGTCGATGGGCTCCTCTCCAGCGAGGATGATCTGAAAGAAGAAACTGGGCCACAGCGATCCCAGCGACCCGACCAGGGGAAGGCCTTGACAAGCCACGTTGGGGCACCGTGTACCTCCGGAGCCACCCGGTTGGTGAACTCCTGAAACATCTGGATGTGGTGCGTCTCTTCGGTGAGTTCGTGCATGAAGTAGCGGAATTCGGGGTTCTCGTTCGCCAGGCCCATCAAGAACTGGGTACCGCCGAGAAGGAGCAGTTGCTCGAACTGGGAGCCGGTCTTTGTTATAGATGCGAGCCGAATCCGGGCAACCCGCCGTTGTTCCTGGGGTGAGAGCGCGCGGTACCAGTCGGTGTGGGACAAGGGGTCGACCGCGGGGAGTGTCCATCTCGGGTCGTCCGCGGGGGCGGCGAACTCGGGCGAATTCCAGGCGATGTCTTTGAACGCCTCGAAGTGGAGCCCTGTCGAGGATGCCTCGGACAGTGTGCGCAGAGTGTCGTGGTAATCGCGATGTTCGTTGACGGTATTGCGCCCCGGAGTTAACCGGACAGATGGCGCGTTACGCCGCGTGCGACGAAGTGTTAGGAACTGCATTTCAGGCTCCTTTGTGGCATCTATCTCAGATGTGCCCACAGTAAACTAAGTGTGACTGCGCGTCCACAGTAACTGTATGAGTCTGCACGTCCACGGGTAAGTCCGGAAGGGCGAAAGGGGCACTCAATATCGCACCATGCACGCAGCTCTCGGCATTTGATGGTGGTGTGGGTCCTGCCATCGAGACGACGGCACTGGACGTGGTCGACGTTAGGCCATTGTGTGCATCTGCCGACCTATACGGTGGGATAGGTGCAGGACGAGGTTCTCGCGATCTCGTCACGGTCGGTGTCCCCGCTTGATCGGGTCGGAACTCACCTCGCCGAACTCGCGTCCCTGCACCGCGACGATATCCGAGGCGGCGCAGACAGTTGATCATGTGGATTGGCCCGCACGTCTTTCGGCATGCGACGGGGATCCGATAGTCCGTGGTTATTGCCGGGATAACGAGCGGTAACAGTCGAAATATCTCATCGGCAACTGCAAGTTATGTCAGTTCTTAAGTGACTGTGCAACAACCAGTTTCGACGGAGGTCGCTATCTGAATTGAAATTCTGGGCGAAAATGCGCGACGACCAATGGCTCTGAGGTGGCTATGAGGGAGACGCGTCGGGGTGGTTGCCTCCTTGAATGGGCTCTTTCTTGCTGGTGAGGCGGTGTAGCCGTTTTCGCGGGTTACCGCCAGATCATACTTTGGTACGCTTAAAGTATGACCACGAAATTTACCATAAGTCTGCCTGACGAGGATGCGCACCTACTCGACGAGTATGTGCGTGATCACGGACTTCGTGGCCGGTCGGCAGGAATTCGAGCCGCACTCCGCCTACTCTCGACGTCCGGACTCGAACGTGACTACGCTGCAGCGTTTGCTGAAGGTGACGTAGATGAAGTGTGGGACGCTGTCACGGCAGACACCGAATGATTCGCCGCGCGCACATTCACTGGGTGGATCTCGATCCGGCGCAGGGCAGTGAAGCGGCGAAACGACGACCGGCGGTGGTGGTGAGCAACGACCGGGCCAACGCTACTGCAGAAAATCTCGGCAGGGGCGTGATCACCGTGGTTCCGTTGACTACCAATACCGCGCACGTGTTTCCGTTTCAGGTGATTGTCGAGTCCGACGAGTCAGGTTTGGCGCGAGCGTCGAAAGCGCAAGCGGAGCAAGTGCGTTCGGTATCGGTTCGGCGTCTGGATCCTGAACCTGTCGGCAAGGTCGGGATGGAGACTTTCGCCGCACTCGAGGACGCGCTGCGGCTGCACCTCGATCTGCAGTAACTTGGTGCTGTTGCGGCCGGGTGATCGCCTCGATCGTCGGGGTGCGGTTGCCGAAGACCCTACGTGGTCTGCTCTGCCCACTCGCTGCTTGCTTCCCTTGCCAGCGCGGCAGTGAGAGTGCGTCCGACGAGCGGCAGGACGACTCGGCTTGCTAGCAATTGGTCTCGATACAGCGAACGAACCGAGGGGCGGAACGCCTAAGGTGTGCTGGTCCATCCGTCTGGGGTGTGAAGTACTCCGTTCACTCGCACTGGAATAGGGGGTCCTCCGGTGTCTCCTACTGTGCGGCGGCATATCTCGTCGAGGATTTGCTTGTTCGACATTTGTTGCAGCGACATCCTGGTCGGGGAGAGAGGGCGGTTCTCTTCTTCGGTCATGTAGCCGGCGGCGATCAGCACGTCTTGTATGGGCGCATCGAACAACACTGCGACCTGCCGAAGAACTTGCGGGGACGGCGATCGCACGATCGTTGCCCAATGACGCAGCAACGACGGATACACCCCTAGCGCCCGGGCAGCCTCCTCGGTGCTCTCGTAGCCCCGAGCATCGATCTGATCACGAATCCACACTCCGAATCCTGTCCGCATGGCCTGAATTTTTTCATGGATTCGTGGACTCGATATCGGTGTGGCGCTGCTTACTGAATTCTCCCGGGGGGGAGCGTGAGTTTTGACGACAGTACTTCTGTCGTGATGGTGCGAAAAGCTCGGTGGCTAGTCGAGTCGTTCCGACACCGACTCAGGATGCTGCTCCTACGCCGATGCCGCGATGGACACTCAGCGGTCATCGCGTCCACGGGTACGGCGCTGGCCTCTGACTCGGTATCGGCTGAATCACCAGGGTTTTCGTTGGTGTGGTTGCCACCTTGAGCGACGGTCATTTCGGATTCGGGTTTCATCGTCCTTGGTTCGGCACGTACACCGCGTGTCCGGTATCGGGTGCACCACCGCCATACTGCCCGCCTGTCCTGTAATCGCTTCTCTCGGACCTCTGAGTCATCGACGGATTCGCGGATGCACCCCTCATTCAGTGTGCACTCCTGACCTATCACGTCTGTCGTCGGAATAGTGGACGAAGATCCCAAACATTGAGCACTGCAGGAAAACTGGCATTTCGGGTTCGAATTTGGTTAGCATCTTGTTGCTGCGGTGATTCTGAGTGGTCAGTTCGTCCGCGCAGGACCTGCCCTCCGGCTGTCCACTCGCCGGGGGCGGCGGGCTTCTACCTCGTCCCGATTGTCACACGTTCCGAATATGTCGGGTGCGTGGCGACGGTACAGACCCGGCCCTCGTCGGAGAGTGAGGAACTTGGTATGACCGCCAATGGATCATCTGCCAAAGCGCTTCGTGATGTGCGGCGGGCACAGTCGAGACGAAAGCTGGCGGGCATCTCATGTCTTCGGTCTCTTTACTTCGAGCGCCGGTTGTTTCTTCGTCCGTGGTGATGGCTTGGTCTGTTCACGACGTGGTGGAGTGCCAGCCGGCAGGCCGGGCGAGCGTGATCGTGCTAGGTGAGGCGCGGGTGGGAAGAGTCTTTCGGGATGGGAATCGCGGGATCGTGGTGGTCAAACATTCGTCCTGCGTGGCTCGGCTTTTGGTGGACTGGACAATCAGAGGAGCCCTGTCTTTTTGAAGAAGCTAGTGACAGCAGCGTTGTCGGTCATGCTGTAGACGTCGATTGTGAGGCCGGTTTCCATGTTGACGTAACTTCCCGATACTTGTCCGGTGGCGCCGTCACTGATGTTGACTCCTGCTGTGCGGGAGTCGTTTTCGACCAGGGTGTGTTCCCGTAGTCGTATTCGCCGTATCCGAGAAGTGTCTTTTTCGCTTGTTTCAGGTCGAGGCTGGCTGTGAAGCGATTGCCGTATTCGGAGAAGCTTTCGGCGAGTTGATTGGATTTTTTGATATCGCAGCTGATCACGAGGGCACCGTCGGTGGTGAAGGTGGATTGGCGACAGTTTTCGGAGGCACTGCTCAAAGCTGTGGGGAGGGCCGCTTTGACGGTGTCGGCGTCGGTGACCGGTCCGGCAGTCGTGGTCGTTGAGGATGTGCTGCCAGCGGCGGCTGGATTGTCCACGTTCGAGTTGCCCGGTGACGGGCGCAGAACGATCACGGCTGCCACGATTGCGCCGATGACGACGAGAGCGCCATGATCCTGCCGATTGACTTACCTGGAAACGCGCAGCTTCGAAACATCAGGCACACGCTTCCGGGCGGGGGATGCGCGCGGGCGATGGGCGTTCCCAGCGCCGTTGGACTCGCGCCGCTTTGCACGATCAAGTGACCAACCTGACGGCGCTCGTGGCACTGGAGTTGGTGCAGTGCAGTTGGGAAACCGACGGGCGTTCGACGGTTCGGAGCGTCGGACGATGAGTTGCCGGGGGCCATGTTGTCTTCGTCAAGCGGCAGTCACGGCGAGTAATCGATAGGGTTCATGGTTCTTGAGCATGGCGTAGAGAACATCGCAGCGACTTCCGGCGAGGCAGATGGGCGGCGGTGTGCTTCTTTCCTTCGACTCGTTTTCGGTCGTAGTAGGTGCGACTGGCAGAATCGTGCAGCACGACGAACGCCGAGAGGAACAGGACGCGTTTGCAGTCGACGGGAGACGGGCGTCCCGCCTCCCGTCGAGTGACCAGCCGGTCGACGGGCGCCCACAGGAAACATAACTGCGAAACCCACTACTGCACAAGGATTTCCTGATTTCAGGGTCATGTCAGGCGCGCCGGCCGCGCCAGGGATATCCGTTGAGTGATTCGATCTGTGCGCGGCGGTCACCTGTTCTGCTTCCGGATGGGGAGCTCGCTGGCTGATGATCGGCGCGCATCGAACCTTGGCACCGATGCTGGAGTCGCTCCGTAAGAGAAGCAGCGTCAGTGCTACAGACTGTGCGTCGTAAGGTTGGTCTCTCACGGCGTGCAGAGCCCGCCGGCGCAGCACTCACATGTGAGCTGGCGGGCACCACCGTTTTCTGGCGGCATTGCCTGAACCGTCTGCATCGACGAGTCGTGGACCACCGTAGAGAATAGATGTGGTGGTCAGTGGCCCGCCGAGGAGAGTGTCGGCTCCCTCGGCGGGCCGGTGGACTTCTGCGGCGAACCGTGCGGTTCGAACACGCCCGAAGCCGGCCGAGGCGACCGTCCTGCGACCGTGAGAACTGGTTCCCGATCGGTGCCGCTCTCAAACAGTGCCGGATCAGGGGCGGCCCTACTTGGTCGCCAACTCCGGGCACCGGTATGCCACTGCTCTTTCAGCGACACGAGTCATCATCTCCGCACTGACCCCGGTCTCGGTCGCCATCGCGGCGGAGACGGCCCCCAGTGCTCCCGGCCCTTGGGCGTTCTCCATGTCCAGACACACGATGTTCGACATCTGCTGCGCCGCCACGACAGTGACCTGCTCCCCGGTGATGGAGGCGAAATCGGCAGCGAGTTGGGCAGCTTCCTCGGGGCGTTGCTGGATTTGCGCTTGCGCGCCCTCGTTCATCATCTCCCCGAATTCGTCTGTAGGAGCGGGGGCGGAAGAAGATGCGCCGACAGTGGGCACAGCAGATTCTTGCAACTCCGGTGGAGTCTCGTCCTTGTCTGCGCACGCGGTGATTCCAACGGCTATCGCGGCAACGACCAGCAACTTCTTCATGCTGGTCATCTCATCAGAGAAACCCGCGCACGGATACCCGAGCTCTCTTTCTGCACGTGGATTCCCTCGTGTGAGTGGGCGTCGATGGTGGACTCGAGGAGGTCGACGGACCACGGGTTCTCCGGAGCAATGACCGATCCTTGAGAGGTCCATTCCGGTTCTCGCAGTCCCGGTGCTCGAAACCAGCTGTGCTGTTCTCGGAACTGATTTTCTTGGCAGGGTCTTCTCGGCGAGACCCCTTTTCGGTCCTTACCCGGTTGCAGCATGAGGCGACGGTTGCGGTGCTCGCACGAGCGTCAGCACGACGGTAGACAGGGTGCCCCTGCGGCTTGCATCTTCGTTGGCATCGGGCAGCCGCGCCAAGCACAGCTCGCGGTGATGCTGTTGGACCTCGTGACGCTCCCGGGGCGTGATCCAGTCACCTTCGTAGACGAGATCTCCGCAGTATCGGCACCGCGTAGAGAAGTAGCCTGTGGCCGGATTCGGTGCGTTGATCTTCGAGATTCTGCACTCCTCTCGCGTAGAAGGGGCCCTGCCTCCGTATCGACGTCGCCGTCGTTCCGCCGGGCCTCCCTGGCAACTGCCGCACGCTTCAGGTGGCTGCAGCGTCCCCGTTTCGCGCAGTGGGGCTGCTCAACCGGAGCGTATCGAACGTCATGCGGATCATCCGGGAAGGGACGGCGCGCGAATCTTTCGAATACGTCCCGGGTAATCCGACGGAACGGCGAGGTCGACCCTAGGCGGAGTGAAAGGTGTATCGCCGGCTCATCGCAGCGAGGGCCTCGTCGTCGTCGTCGGAGAAGGCAGTCGCCTGCGCCCAGATCAACGCTTGCAGGTAGTCCTGATGGCGTTGGAGAAGTTCGTCGGTTGAAAGCCCTGCATACAAAGAATCATTCGGTCTCTCCTCGGCCCTGGCGATGCCGGCGAATTGCGCCAGGTACGCCGCGAGAGCAGCAGCACGGCGACGACGACTTGCAGGCATGAGTTTTCACCTCGGCTTCGGAGCGGATGCGACTACGAAGCCGAGGTGACCTCACACGCATGTACTCGAGCAACTCGTCGACTCCACTACCCCCCACAGCAATACCAGAGCTATCGACACCACATCGACGATCATTACAGTGAATGAAAAAATGTAATGGATCGCATGCCGGAACGGCCCCGGGAACGTGTCGGGTCCGGTGCGTCTCGATCCGGGTGATCGGCGGGACTCACCCGCCTGATGGGAAGGCTTTTTCTACGCTGATGGTGACGGACAGTTCGTTCGCCGCGGGTGGTCTTGCGGGTTTTTGGTCGAGTGTCGCGTTGTCGACGAGGGCGGCGAGCACGAACCATCCGAACGAAGAACTAAGGGCGTCGACCGGAGCGTGGGTGGTGGCGGTCAGGTACACCCGCAGTGAGCCGGGACCACTGTCGACGACGCACACCACAGCGCTCGCGCTGCGGGCGTGACTGACGAGAATGGCAGCGGCTTCGTCCACGGCGAGGACGAGATCATCGAGTGCATCCCGCGAAAGCGGATGACGAGACACGACTGTGCGCACCATCGACCGGAGCATCCACAGGTGGTCGGGAGAGGCCGGAACGGACAGCGACAGGGACGAGGCGGTCGGTGAGACGGTCGCCTGCTCGAAGCACATGGGCATGGGGCTCCTGTTACACGAGAAAAGGTGCGAACCCCTGCGATGTCCGCGATCGCACCCTCGAACGAGGAATTTGATCCCCCGTCCAGTTAACCGGAATGTGTAGGCCCCAAACATGGGCACAGCTCAGCAAGAAGGGCACACGTCGCCGACTGCCGAGGCGACCCTCTGCGCGTCGAGGTGACAGCGATTTCGTGTCCGCACGTTTTTCCGTCAGCTCAGAACTGCGGTCACTTCGGATTCCATGAGAATTTCAGGTTGGACGATGGACGAGCCGAGCTGATTGCAAGAGGATGCACCGGCACAATCACACCGTGCAGTGCATCGCCCGGACACCGGTGCAGCTCCAGCGCGTGAGAGGCCCTCGGTGGCCGAGGCGGTGATCAGTTTCAGAGAACGACTGAAGGTTCGGCGCGACATCATGACCGAGACGATCGCGCTGGCCGGAGCCGGCATGATGCCTGTGTGTGGGGCGCCGCACTCTCGATGAATTTTGCCGGTCATCCGCATCAGCCGCGGAGCCGACGAACTGCGAACCGGATTACGGTTGTCTTTCAGCTAGGTCAGTGCTTCGCTCAGCGCTTCACCGCTCTGGCGGGTGCCGTCGGTGGAGGCTAATGCCGCGCCGTCGGGATCGGCTTGTTCAGGGGTGCGGGTTCCTGCGTGGTGCGGGTTGGATCGTTGCTTCGAGTCGGGTGAGCCGTTGTTCCAGGGCGCTGGTGACAGCGAGCAGTCCGAGCAGGGTGGGTTCGGTGATGTCGCGACCATGTTGGGCGTGATCGAGCAAGGTGGTGCGTAGAAGCTGGCACATGGCGGCGTCATCACTGATGGGTAGTTGTTCGAGTGCGGCGGTCAGACGCTTGGCGGGGAAGGTCACGGGTAGCTCCTGCACATGTCAATCATGCAGGCACAAGAGATGAAGTGACTGCCTGTCGTGGGGTGGGTGGTGCGCTGGAACCGAGGCGGAAAGCAGCGCACCACGAGCAGGAATGTTACTGCGTCAATGCTGATCGGCTGGTACCCCGGGGGTGAGAAATGCTCTTGCCCTGCGGTCGGCGGCGACCTCGGCGCAGGGTTGGCTAAGGACGCTGGGCTCTTCGGAGGAGCGGCATCGACGGCGTTCGACGGAGTGGCAGATTCGGTGAGGGGCGTAGTAGCAGCTCCGTCTACTTCTCGGTGCTCAGCGTGAGTCGAGAGTGCGCCACAGTGGCGGGGTGTCGTCGCTGTTGGCGAGGGTGCGGATTCCGTCGGCGTCCTGGGCGAGGATGTCGGCGAAGTAGGAGCGGTTGGCTTCGTCGAGTCCGTCGGAGAGGTTCGCGCCGCGCAGGATGGATGCCGCGGCCGCATCGAGGTACCGGGCGATGCGGAGGAGCAGTGGACGTGGGGTGGGAACGAGGGAGGTGTGAGCGTCGGCGGTAATCATGCCGAGGGTCGAGAGCAGTGACAGGCCGGTGACGGCTTCGATGTCGTCGAGGTTGATGTGGGCAACTTTCAACGCTTCGGCCAGTGCTGCGGTGGTGAGTCCGACGGCGGCAAGGGGCATGAAAATATGTGTTCGAATGCGATGAGGTCGGCGCCGGGGGCTTCGTCGGAGAGCGAGACCGCCAGTGATTGGGCGAATGCAAGGAGACGCTCTTCCGTGAAGGCATTCTGCGCGGTACGGCGACTGATACCGATCAGTGTCATGTGTTCGGAGATTTTGTCGGCGAGAATTGTCTGTGCTTGGGCGTCGGTGACGGTGAGCCCGAGGTCGAGCAGAGCGGCCCGAAGTTCGGCCGATCGTGCGGCGAGCCAGATGGATCGCGGTCTCATCACTGCTCCCGTGAAGGTGAAAGTTGTGTTGTCGAGGTGAGCTTAGATCGACCGTCATCGAGCGAACACAGGGGACGCTTGAAGACGCCGAGAGATCAGTCGAACAGTAGGGGTCCCGTCCTGGGGGATTGTCACATTAACGTGAATGTTCGGTGACACGGTGTGTTCGGATGCGTGGTGATACAACGGCCTTGTCGCAGGCGCCTTTTCAGGCGGCGACGGCGCTACCGGTAGCCTCGCGCCATACGGCGAACTGATCAGCCATCACCTGCCGGTACTCACCGGCCGACAGCAGCCCTTGAGCAGGTTTCGGAAGAACTGTTTGGCCGCGTTGGTATTTCGACGGGACTGAACTAGCACGTCCAGGACTGTGCCGTCTTGGTCGACGGCATGCCACAGGTAGTGCTGAACTCCGTTGATCCGGACGAAAACTTCGTCGAGGAACCACTTGTCGCCGGGGCGAGCACGGCGGCGACGCAGCCGATTCGCGTAGGCCTGCCCGAACTTGTCACACCATCGCCGGATCGTCTCGTAGGAGACCACGACACCACGTTCGAGCATGAGTTCCTCCACGTCGCAAAAGCTCAGCGTGAACCGAAAATCGTGAACCGAAAATACAGCCACACACAATGGTCGATGATCTCGGTGGGGTAGCGGTGACGCTTGTACGACGGCGCGGCGGTGGTGGTCACGATCGAAATCGTGCCAGCTGGCCCTCGATAGCTCGTCAACGTGACAATGCCTCGGGCCCACTCCCACCGGGCACAGATGTGATCAGACGGGCCTGCTTAGCAGCGCTGGAATACTTGACGCCGCCGATCTTGCAGGAGTGATCGTGGTGGAAGAATGAGGGGATGCGCCCGAACAGGTAACCCGACGGTTATCTGCATGGGCTGGAGTTCCTGGGCAGGGTGTACCCCGATGATTCGAGGGTGATCGCCGAGCGCGGGATCGTGGCCGCGCTCGATGATGATGATGATGATGCGTTCGTGCTCTTGCTTCGCTTGGTCGGACCAGATGCCCGGCGTTCGCGGATGAACTGTGGCAGTTGATCAGTGGTTTTCTGAACAGTCGCCGCGTCGAGGAGTTGTTCGGTAGCTCGGAGAATGCCGGTTGGCGGATCTCAACACAGAGAGGTCCGAGATACCGCCCACCTCCTACTCGACCGAGGATCCAAGGTGAGAGTGCCTGACGGCTACCATCGTGCCAAATAATTCAGGAAGAACGTGCCACATAATTCCGAGACTCACACGGTGGTGCTCGTTAATTTTCATGATGCGTTTGACTTGCGTGAAAGCGCAAACAGTGGCGTTCGGTACGCCCGAGGCGTACCCGACCGGCCGTTGCATAATCAGACGGACCGATACTGAGCCGCAACCGGACGCGTAGCTTTCCCGTTCGAGATGAACCTACGACCACCTGATGCTGACGTGCAGCGGCATATCGATCGGAGGCCTGTAATCCGCCGATTCTGTCGTCATCACTACCTTTACCCCAGGAGACGATAGCTGCGATCGGTACTTGCCCACCGTGTCACCACAGCTCCCCAACCGAACAAGGCCGCTGGCCCTTTCGGCGGCTGGCAAAACACACCTCGTCACCCCCGGTCACTGGTTTCTGACCACTCTGCGGTGGACCGGCCCAGAACTCGCCCCCTTCGGCCCGCCAGTACGGGCTTGATCACAGCCCCCAAGTCATCGGGAATCTCGTCGACGCGCAACACATACCCCGTATCACGCATCAAACATTGAGCAGCCCGCTCTTAACCGGTGAGATGAGGCCCAACAGGTTAGGGCTTCGCGGTCGATAGCTCCTCACGAACGATGCGCGTACCCGCGCTGAGCGCGCTCAACTTCGCCAGTGCAATGCCTCGGGAGAAGGGCGCCATGCCGCAATTCGTGCTCGGCAGAAGCTTGTCCGCGTCGACGAACCTGAGAGTGTTCCGAATGGTGGCGGCGACTTCCTCCGGAGTCTCGATCTTCTCGTTCGCCACGTCGATGGCACCGAGCATGACCTTCTTGCCCCGGACGAGTTCGACGAGGTCGATCGGGACGTGGGAGTTGTGGCATTCCAGCGAGATGATGCCGATGCTGGACTGCTGCAGGAGGGGGAACGACTCCTCGTACTGTCGCCACTCCGAGCCGAGGGTGGCCTTCCAGTCGGTGTTCGCCTTGATCCCGTAGCCGTAACAGATGTGTACTGCAGTCTCGGTGCGTAATCCCTCTGTTGCCCTTTCCAGCGTCGCCACGCCCCAGTCCTTCATCTCGTCGAAGTAGACGTTGAACGCTGGCTCGTCGAACTGGATGATGTCGACCCCCGCAGCCTCCAGGTCTCGTGCCTCCTGGTTGAGGATCGTCGCGAACTCCCACGCCAGCTTCTCGCGGCTCTGGTAGTGGCCGTCGTAAAGCGTGTCGATCATCGTCATTGGGCCGGGGAGTGCCCACTTGATCGGCTGATCGGTCTGCTGCCGGAGGAATCTCGCGTCGTCGACGAAGACCGGCTTGGAGCGGCTCACTGCGCCGACCACGGTAGGCACATTCGCGTCGTAACGATTGCGGATCTGAACCGTCTCGCGCTGCTCGAAGTCGACCCCGTCGAGATGCTCGATGAATGTCGTCACGAAGTGCTGACGGGTCTGCTCTCCGTCGCTGACGATGTCGATGCCGCGATCGCTCTGTTCCTGAGCGGCGATACGCAGTGCATCCTGCTTGCCTTCGACCAACTCATCGCCCTGCAACTTCCAGGGCGCCCAGAGGGTTTCAGGCCGGGCGAGCCACGAGGGCTTGGGCAGGCTGCCAACGATGGACGTGGGCAAGATCTGGTTCATGGTCGACTTTCCTCCGATGGTCATCCGACGAGAACGGGGAAGCGGGCGGCCCACTGTTCGAGTAACTCGCGGTGGGGCTTCACAAAGTGGTCTTCCGCGTACTTGCCCTGCTTCGTTGCCAGCTGACCGCGTTCGATGCGGTCGTAGACGATCGGGGTAGGCGAGTAGTCCGGCTGATCCAGGGTCGGTCGGTAGATCTCAGCGGCGGGCGAGTTCGCGTTGTATATCTCCGGCCGATAGATCCTCTGGAAGGTCTCCATCACACTGATCGTGCCGATGAGCTGCAGGTCGGTGTAGTCGCTGAGCAGATCGCCGCGGAAGTAGAACGCGAGCGGGGCGACACCGCCGGGCGGCAGGAAGTACCTGACCTGCAGCCCCATCTTCCCGAAGTACTCGTCGGTCAACGAGTAGTCGTCCTGCTGGTACTCGACACCGAGGGTCGGATGGTGATTCCCGGTCCGGCGGTAGGTCCGGCTCGTGGACACACTGATGCAGATCACGGGATCCACCGCGAAGCACTCCCTGTAGGCCTCGGAGTCGAGGAAATGTTGGAACAGTTTGCCGTGCAGGTCACCGAAGTCGCCGGGCACGGTGAACTCAGAGGTGCCCTCGTTGACTGCCGGCAGTCGAACACTGAAGTCGAAGTCGCGGACGTAGGAGGAGAAGTTGTTCCCGACGATCCCCGGGAATCGTGCGCCGGTGAGGCGATCGACGATCTGAATATCTAGTACCTCGATCAGGGGGAGCCGGTGATCCCCGCCGTCCGAGCTGAACTGCAGCTCCGCGGAGACGATCTCGAGCTCGACGGCGTAGCGGTCCAGGCCCGGATTGCCCCGGCTTGCGAGACCATTGAACCGGTCATTGATCATCGCCAGGGTTCGGCGGAGGTTCTGCTGACGGTGTTCGCCTCGGGCCAGGTTGGCGAAGTTCGTGGTGGTCCGAGAATGCTCCGACGGCGAGTAGTCCTCGTCGAAGCGGGTGGTGGTGATGCTGAACGTGAATTCGTTCGACATGAACGTCCAATTCGGGTCTTGATCGGCCAGGCTCGGCCTTGCGGAAAGTCTCTGCCACTATCCTGCAGTTCCAGTTCAGTTATCGGGTAACTAACGTTTCCTATGGTCCTCTATAGCATTTAGCTATGGTACGAGAATCCAGAGGCATCACACTGCAGCAACTGCATTACTTCATCGAGGTCGCGGCGGAGGGGTCGATCACCGGCGCCGCCGACCTTCTCTACGTCGCCCAGCCGACCATGTCTGCCGCGATGAAAGACCTGGAATCCCGAGTGGGACGCACCCTCCTCACTCGATCGGCCCGGGGGGCGACGTTGACCGAGGAGGGCGCGGAGTTTCTCGGCTATGCCAGGCAGGTCGTCGAGCAGATGTCGCTGCTGGAGCAGTGCTACCTCGGTCAGCCACCGTCCCGTCGGCTGCTCGGAGTCTCGGCTCAGCACTACTCATTCGTGGTCGAGGCGTTCATCCGGATGGTGGACTCCGTTGACGCGGCACAGTACGAGTTCTCGCTTCGTGAGACCCGGACCTGGGACATCATCGAGGACGTCCGGATGCTCCGCAGTGAGGTGGGCATCCTGTACCGCAATGACTTCAACCGGAAGGTCATCGACAAGCTCCTGCGAGATTCCGGCCTGGTGTTCCGCCCGCTCTTCGCCGCGGTGCCGCACATCTTCATCTCCAGACAGAACCCGTTGGCCTCCCGAGATCGCGTCGCTCTCGATGATCTGGCCGACCTGCCACGGCTCACCTTCGACCAGGGCGCGAACAACTCGTTCTATTTCGCCGAAGAGATCCTCTCCACCCTGTCGAGCAAGCGGGAAATCCGGGTCTCCGACCGCGCGACAATCTTCAATCTCATGATCGGACTCGACGGCTACACGATCTCGACCGGCATCATCAGTGACGATCTCGACCCCGAGATCGTCGCCATCCCACTCGACGTGGACGAGAGCATCGAGATCGGCTGGATCAGCCATTCCGGGGTCCCGCTCACGGCGCAGGCACAGCGCTACCTCGCCGAGGTGCGTGCCGTCGTCGCCGACTACGGAATCGAGCTGCTCGACTCTCCGTGAATCGGTCCGCGAGTGCGGATCACGGTCGGCGACAAGGCGCGGATGGAGGGAACGGACCACGTGATGGTCGACGGCAACGGTGTGAAGTCTCGCTTCAACGGCTGGCGGCCTGCGTCTACACCACTGCGGAAATTTCCCGGGGGTCCCACAGGCGACCGCGTATCGCAGGTACGCGGTCTGGGGGGAGACACTGAGGTGCTCCGACTCCACGCGAACGCACAGGGGTTCGTTGCAGCGGTGTTCGCAGACTCTTCCATCGGCTAGTTTGTCGTTAATCAGGAGCGCGAAAGATCGATGCTCGATGCTCGGTATGTCTGGCGCGCCGATGAGATTCCCGATGACTTGTGGGCTGTGATCGAGCCCGTTCTGCTCCCCCCACTGGCGGGCCGAAGGGTGCTTCCGTGGAACGACCACCGGTTGCCCCTGGAAGGAAAGAACCCAGTCATGACCGGCTTTAGCCTTCGGGCAGCTCGTATTCAGCTAGGTGTACGAGGCACGGACGTTGGTTACGCGATGCTGGCGATAAGCAGCGGGCGGTCGTCCTCCGCGTGTTGAATGCGGTCGGTGATAATTGTAGTGAACGTTCCACACCTCAACGGCAGTACGTCGTTGCTCCTCGCTGGTGTACTCACGGGAGTACAGCAGCTCTTCGGCGAGGATGCGGTTGTAGCGTTCCACTTTCCCGTTGTGTTTCGGTGTGTACGGCTTGATGCGGTAGTGCCGCGCCTCTCGCAATGAAGCAGTGAAATCGGCTGCCCGATAGCATGATCCGTTGTCGGTGATCACGCGCTCGATCCGGTTGATGCCATGCGCCGCGAAGAAGACGCGGGCGTTGTTCATGAAATCGACGGCTGTTGCTGCGGTTTCGTTGTCGCGGGCCTCGGTGTACGCCAGGCGCGTATTGCCGTCGATCGCGGAATGCAGATAGGTGTAGCCGATGCGGGCCTGTTTGTTCCTCGTTTTCCGGCGCTGCGATCGCTTGGTCTGCTCGGAGCCTCGCCCGTGGGCACGCCACCCGCCACCGTCCGGAATTTTTCCGACTTTCTTGATGTCTACATGCACCATTTGACCAGGTCGTTTCGCGACGATGACCTGCGGTTTTCGGTTGGTTTCGCCGTTCGGGTCGATGAACCGGCGGCGGTGCAATCCCAGGTTCCGCAGGATTTTCGTGACAGACCGGCGAGCAATGGTGATGCCGTCGGTGCGCAGTTCGAACGTGATCCGCGAGGCCGACCACTTCCGGGCCCGTCGCATGGATTCGATCTCGGTCACGATCTCTGCTGCTGTGGCGGTCGGGTGGTGTTTCGGTGTGCTGGATCGGTCCTGTAATCCCAGGTCACCGTACTGACGATGTCTATTGACCCACTTGGAAGCGCATTGTCGGGAGATGCCCATTTCGGCGGCGACGTGGGCAATCGGACGACTCTGGCAGCGCTCGATCAAGCGTCGTCTTCCCTCCACAGTCAGCGGAGCATTACGGTGTGTCACAGGGCTGGTCCCTTTGCTGTTGATGGTCAGTTTCGCAACTTCCATCCTGCCGCGAAGGACCAGCCCGTCCACTTCAATCCCGCGTCAGCAACGTCCATACCCGCAACAGCTAGGCGCATTGCTTGCTGCACTCGCACTCGCGATCGTCATTGCGCTCGGTATCACCACCGGCGCATTCGTACTCTCCTTCGCCGTACAACGCGACCTCGCACGGCAAGCACTGCTCCTCGAACACCTGACCTGGATCTTCCCTGCGATCGTCGACAGCGCCATCCTCGGCGCCACCATCGCGATCGTCATCATCAGCAAGCTCAACATGAACAAACGCGACAGAGGCTTCTACATCGCCCTCGCAGTCAGCGTCGTCGTGATCAGCATCCTCGGAAACGCCTACCACGCCTATCACGCAGCAATCGCTGCACAGGAGTCAATCGGTGGTGGGGGAGACCTCGGGTTCATTCCACTAACGCCGGCCATTGCGGCGGCCATAGCGATCATTCCGCCAACCCTGGTCTTGGCATTCACCCCCCGAAATCACAATCCTGGTGAAGGCAGTCGGATTGGCGTACGCCGCTTACCGTTCGATCGTCGAAAGTGCCACCGACAGTAAGGATGCAAAGAGTATTGCGTCTGACCTCACCGTAGGCCGGGGACCGATTCGCGTCCCTCAGCGCCGCGAGAAGTTCGCCCACAATATTGCGGAGCATCGTGAGTCGGATCTAGACGTGGACGCCAAAGCGGTGGATGCGAAGGCCGGCAACGAGGACGCTATTGCGGACTTTGCGGAGCCGTTTTTCGTGGACGAAATGACGAACGAAGGCCTCGACGAAATCCTCGATCCCCAAGACGCCGCTACGGAGCCAGCCCGTCGAGACATCGAAGGAATACAGGGCGAAACGGAGGCGGGCATAGACGATCTCATGGCCTTCATTGCCGGGTCGGATCTCGCGAAGAACGTGAAGGACACGGCAGTCCGCAAGCTCACGAACCCGAACCTCACGTGGGAGACCATCGCTTTGGAATCGAAGCCGCCTGTCGCGACATCGACAGCGTGGCGCCGGTACGAGAAGTTCGATACCGCAGCCCGAGAAGCAGGCTTCGACAGTCCGCCATTGCCCGACCTGCGAGCCGCCGAGAACCCGATGCGCAGCGAACTCACCACTGTTTGACCCACACGCACCAATAAGAGGGGTGGCCCCGACAGTGCTGTAACACCGTCAGGGCAGGCCGATGACCACAGAAAGCATCTGTGACCAATGAACGATCATAACGAGCTCTCCGAAGACATCGACCACGGTAAGACCGGCCGACCACCGATGCAGCCACGAGCGAAAGTCACCCGCGAAGCGATCCTCGAGGCGTCCGTAATCCTATTCAGCAAAACGGGATACGCGGGCACCACCATCGACGACATCGTCACACTCGCCCCGGTCACCAAGGGAGCGATGTACTTCCACTTCTCGAAGAAGGAATCCATCGCGAGGGAGATGCTTGGCCGCGGGTCCGACGCAGTCACCGCGACAGTCGGGAAAGCGATCGCAACCGGTCAACCCGCTGACCGGCAAGTACTGATGATCTACCGCGAACTCGCCCGCCGCACCCAAAACGAGGCGATCATCCGCGCCGACCTCATCCTGTCTGTCGACAAGTCGCTCAGCGGCGCCCGCGCCACCTACGAAGCGTGGACCGCTGCGATCGAACCGATCGTCGTCGACGCGAGTCGTTCCCGCGCCCTCGACTCCGCCGTGTCGTGGATTGCCGATACTCTCTGCGCCGGTTTCGTCGGCGCTGTGCAGGTTGCCGCCAGCCTCGACGAGAACCACACCATCAGCAGGCGGGTCGATGATCTACTGCTGATGTGGCGTGGAACGGACCCGGCCACCGTCCGCATGATCGAAGGAGCATCCCTGTGAACAGCCCCAACGAACCGGCACCCCGGAAAGCCTGGAAAGTGCTGCCACCACGAGAACCCGCCCGCGGATCGGGCGCATCCCCGGCAGCAAGAACTCTGCAATGCAGGACTGCGCAGTGCGAACGCGAGAAGCGATCATCGCCGTCGCAGCCCGGCACTTCGACACCGACGGCTACGGCCACACCAGCATCAACACCATCAGCGGTACCGGAAAATTCGCCAAAGGCGCGATGTACTACCACTTCCCATCCAAAGAAGCGATGCCGAACACCTCATCTCGGACTGGAACCGCACCCTCGACGAAATCATCCGTGAAGCACTGGCGTCCGGTTCGAGCAGCACGGCAGGGGAGAAGCTGACAGCGATCTTTACCTCCCTCGCTCGTCAGATCGCCGAGGACACCAACCTGCGGGCCGGCATGAAACTCACCCTCGAACCCACCATCAACAACGGCGCAGCATTCGCACACTGGGTCGACGCCATCAGCGACATCATCGAAACAGCCATCACCGACGGCGAACTCACCGACACCCCCACCACACACCGACTCGCATGGACCCTGTGCGCCGGCACCATCGGAGCCGTCGACGCATCAACGATCCTGCACGAAAACGTCGACCTCACGACCCGCATCGATGACATTGTCGCAGCGCACCTCCGCGGCACACTCGGTTGATCACACCCCATGTCAGAATGCGAAAACCACCATGGAACGCGGGGGACCGTCAATCATGCACACGACGCGATCAGGTTACGGCGCACCTGAACCCGAATCCGCTGCGCAAGCACTGGCCCGGGTCGACACCTTCATCACCCACCACCAAGCCTGCGGCGATCTCGTCTTCCAGAAACGAGTCGACGCCGCCCGCATCACCGAAGACTTACTCGCAGAACTCCACAGCGAAGCAGTCTCCCTGTTCGCAGTGCTCGAAGGACACGCGGTGCGCATCACGACGACTCCCCACTGCGTCGTCGATGAGGACAAGAAATATGTCTTCGCTGCGACGCCTACCTCGAAGCGCAGGCTCTTCCGTCCTACTCGACATCACACCGCGATCGTCGAACTCGCCGGAGCAACCGGCTTCACCCTGGGGCAAACCGGGTAGACCAGATGATGTGGGACCTGGCGGTCGTGAGGATTCCGCCGATCAGGATTCTCGGGTGGTGGCGGAGTCCGGGCCGATTGGCGGTATCGACGTCTATCGAAGACGACCGCGCGGCGTTTGACCTAGCCCTAAGCGGCTGCGACCGTCAAAAAGTTGGAAGATCACACCACTTTGAATGATGCTGAACGCGAACAGGTATCGAGCGTATCGACGGGTCAGATACGCTCGATATCTGCCACTGGTCTTAGGCTGCTCGGCACCGCTCGATAGCGGTCTTTCGTATGAACCTGAATCTGTATCAGCAGGCGATGATGATGTTGGGGTCGGTCTTCATGTCCAACCATTTGCCGTAGGCGTCGTCGTTTTCCCGGTGGACGCCGGCGCATACCTCGGCCTGTGTGTAGCCAGCGGGTTTGTAAACCGCGTAGATCGGGTTTCCCTCCTTGCTCTCCTGACGGAGGGATGGGCAGGAGTGGTCGGTGCGCAGGTACTTCGCGCCGGGGTGCGCGGCGAGGGCATTTCCCACTTCGGTGGCATAGTTTCCGGGCTTGGTTGCGCTGTAGACGACCACGATCCCGAGACCATCGCACGTGGGTGGGGTGATAGGCGTCGACAGCCCGAGATCTCCTGACCCACCGTCGGTATCGCCGCCGGAGTCGTCGGCGCAGTGGGTGAAGCTGCTCAGTTCGGCTTCGGGGACGCCATCTGCCCGCGCCTGGGTGGGGCACATTGTGGTCGGGAACGATGTGTAGACAACCCACTTGCCGGCGACCACACGGACCAACGAGGAGGAGTCGCCCAGAAGGTTCCAGACCACGTACGCCCACTGTACGTGGCAACGGATTTGGCCACCAATATCGCGACTGAGGTCGGTCTCGATGGCGTCAGCAGTGCACGGTGGCGTCGCTGTTGCGGTGGCATTGGCCGCTCCGTCGCCCGTAACGACAACAAGCGTGAGGTCACCATTCTCGCACTTCGATCCATAGCCAACCAACTGGGAGGCGACAGCGGTCGGGCTCACGCACATCCAGCCATCAAACATCGCTGACATGGTGTTGCCCTGGCGGGTGATCACCGGATCGTTGTAGTAGCGGTTGATGAGCGCCACAGCATCGGTACAGGTGATCGCGCCAGTCTCTACGACCACCGTGCCGGGGGTGCCAGCCGGGAAAGTGACGGTGCCGCAGGTGCTTCCGGGGGTGGCGAGCGCCTCGGTAGTTGGTTGACGGTTCGGTTGTTGCGCCGGCTGGGAGGACGCGCTTGCCGTCTCGGGCTGGGCACTGACGGCCTGGCCGGATGTTGAACAGGCAGTTGCCACGAGGGTCATACCGACGATCGCTGTAATCGTTGCGCGTCGCAAGCCGAGTAGCTGTGCTGCCTTGTGCCGCATGCATCTCCCTGATGAGTCTGGTCAGCTCGACGATCTGACCTGTAGTCGTGTGGTTCCAGGCTTTTGTTACATCAACGGCCTTATATCGGGGCGCATGCTCTGCACATCCTTACCGATAGATGAGCGCCGGCATTACTCCGGCGTGAGAGCGGATGATGCAAGGCTCCAGTGTCTCTTCTGCGACTCTGCACGGTTCAGCGTCGGTGCCGCCGGGTGGTGGTTTGGCTAGCACCCGCCGAGCGGGGTGGTCACGAACTTCTTGGTGCCACCACGAACCTGAGTGACGGTGTCGGAGTCGCTGAGAGCACCAATTTTCGCGTTCTCGAACTGGAAACCTAAATACATGGTCGGCTTACTGGGCTGGCTGACCACGAGGACTGGGCCGAGGTCATTCACTTGCTCGACCACATCGTCGCTGAAAGCGTTGCGTACCTGGGCAGGGGTACTGCCTGTTCCCACTCCGTGGATTGCCCGTGAGCCCACCGCGCCGACAACTGCGTCATTTTTCACGTTGATTGCAGCGGTGGTCCCGTCGTAGTAGACGGTGCAATCACCACCGACAGTCCTCATGTTAGTTTCGTCGATACCGTGGCTGACCAGTTCTGATTCCACGGTGCCGGTGACAACCTCGCCGTAGCCGCCGAAAGTTATCGCACCTGTCGAGGTAGGGGTGCTCGTGGTAGAAACTGCTGACGAGGTGGCTGCGGCGACTGAATTTCCTGCGTTCGTACACATGAGAAATGGTTCGGTGACGAATTCTTTCGTACCACTCCAAATCTCGTAATGATTGAAACCGTCTGCTCCGATGGAGAAGGCCAAATATCGGTCAGGATGGTTCGGATCGCTAACTAGCAGATCAGTGTTTCGCGGTGACCTGAAATTTGACGTCGAAGTGAAAGTAGCTTCAGGATAGGCAATTCTGATGTCCTGTTCGCTCGACGCGGATGTGATCCCGCTTGATGCCGAGGTGCTATTAGCGCCCACTATTTTGCCGTCGATAGTGAATATTTCAACGGTTGCGCCGTAGTTGCCGATCGAGTAGCGCAGGCACCCGTCCACTGGTTCCCCGGCGACGGTAATTCCTTGGGCGAGAAGATCCGCTTCGCTCATCCCGGCCACCACTGGTCCAGCCCACCGAAAGTCAGTGCCCAATCAGCTGTGGTCCTATTAGTGGATCCCGACAATGATTCGTCGAAGCCACCGCAACCGGACAATGTCAAAGCCCCAGCGATACCCACAACCGCCGCGATCTGGAACCTCGAGACCATGCGTTGATGAACCCTTCTGATTATTCGATGCACGCACTGATTATTCGATGCACGCATCTCCACGATCGGCGCAGCGCGTGTGGCGAACTCCAACTGGTGACCTCATGATGAACCAGGCCAAGACTTCAGGGGGGGACTGTAAGAACAACGGTGTAACTCTGAAAGGAGATACGCCACTATGACTGATGTGATTGATCGTGAGACAGAGACGAACTCGGCTCAGCCGGGTATCAGCGATGCGCGGCTCAAAGAGCTGGTCGAGCAGGCGCGAGCCGAAGGGCTGCAGTTGACCGGAGATGGTGGATTGCTGTCGAAGCTGACCAAGCTAGTCGTGGAGTCCGCGCTCGAAGGCGAGATGGACGACCACCTCGGATACGGCAAGAGCGACCCGGCAGGCAGGGGCAGCGGCAACTCCCGCAACGGCAGACGCACCAAGAACGTGTTGACCGAGGCCGGCCCGGTCGAACTCGAGGTGCCCCGTGACCGGGATTCCTCCTTCGAACCGAAGATCGTGGCCAAGCGGCAGCGTCGGCTCTCAGGCGTGGAGGACATGGTGATCTCGTTGTCATCCAAGGGTTTGACGACCGGTGAGATCGCTGCACACCTGGCCGAGGTGTACGGAGCCGATGTGTCCAAGCAGACGATCTCGACGATCACCGAGCGGGTGATGGAAGGCATGGCCGAGTGGCAGAACCGGCCGTTGGACCCTGTGTACCCGGTGCTGTTCATCGACTGCATCCACGTCAAGATTCGCGAGGGCAACGTCGCCAACCGGCCGATCTACGTCGCGATGGGGGTGACTGTCGACGGCACCCGCGACATCCTCGGATTGTGGGCCGGTGAGCACGGCGACGGGGAAGGGGCGAAGTACTGGCTTCGGGTGTTGTCCGAGCTGAAAAACCGTGGTGTGCAGGATGTTCTGATCGTCGTGTGCGACGGTCTCAAGCATCTACCCGACTCGATCGAGCAAGTGTGGCCACAGACCATCGTGCAGACTTGTGTGGTCCATCTTCTCCGTAACACCTACGCCTATGCCTCCCGCAAGGACTGGTCCGAGATCGCCAAGGACCTCAAACCCGTCTACACGGCGCCGTCGGAGCAGGCCGCGCTCGACCGATTCGCAGAGTTCAGTGACAAATGGGAGAAACGCTATCCCGCGATCATCAGGCTCTGGACCAATGCCTGGGCTGAGTTCGTGCCGTTCCTACAATTCGACAACGCCATCCGGCAGGTCATCTACACGACCAACGCCATCGAAAGTGTCAACGCCCGAATCCGCAGGGCTATCAAGGCCCGTGGACACTTTCCGACCGAGGCCGCGGCCTTGAAATGCGTGTATCTGGCCATCATGAGCCTCGACCCGAAAGGCACCGCCCGCCAACGCTGGTCCAACCGATGGAAGGCAGCACTGAATGCCTTCGAGATAACGTTCGACGGACGGCTGTCTGCCGGACGAAAGTAGTTAGAAATCAATCAATTACACCGTTTTCTGGACAGACCCGAATTTTCGGACGCGCTTTCGTCGGTCGATGCGAGGCGGTGGTGCCGTCATGGTGTGGGGGAGGGCTGAATCGTGGCTTCGAGTCGGGTGAGGCGTTCTTCGAGGGCGCCGGTGATGGCGAGCAGCCCGAGCACAGTGGGTTCGGTGATGTCGCTGCCGTGTTGAGCGTGTTTGAGCAGCGTTGTGCGCAGGAGTGAACACATGGGGGCGTCGTCGCTGATGGGGAGTTGCTCGAGTTTGGCGGTTAGACGCTCGTCGGGGGAGGCCATGGGTAGCTCCTGCACGTGTGGATCATGCAGGCCGAGTGAAAGGGGCGACTGCCTGCGCGGTGGTAACGGGTGGTGCGTGGTGCGCTGGAACCGAGGCGGAAAGCAGCGCACCACAGTGTGATGTTACTGCGTCATTGCTGGCCGGTCGGTACGCGGGAGGTAAGTGAAGGCGACTCATGGGTGCGATGAACTAACTCGGTACCGGTTCACCTGCAGGCGGCGAGGCACTCCCCTCGATAGTTCAATGCTCAAGTAGCTGTAACTGTGCGAAGACTGGTAACCGGGGTGGGTGACACGTAAATTTTCGGGGGCGGCATCACCCGGTCCCCAACGGGCATGGCGAACGCTCCGCCGGTAGCCACCCCTGGTCTATCGGCGGGCGAGCCGTCCCGCAGGTTTCAGCGCATCGACTGTGTTTTCGCTGCACCGGCGGTCAGCGCGGGTTGGGGGTGCGCCACAGTCGCGGGGTGTCGCCGTCTTCGGTGTTGGCGAGGGCCCGGATTCCGTCGGCGTCCTGGGCGAGGACGTCCGCGAAGTGCTGTCTGTGGGTGTCGTCGAGTCCGTCGGGAAGGTTCGCACCGTCGGTGACGGATGTCGCGGCGCCGTCGAGATAGCGCGCGATGCGCAAGAGCAGAGGACGCGGGGTCGGGACGAAGAAAGCATTGGCGTCGGCGGTGATCATACCGAGAGTCGACAGTAGCGACAGGCCTGCGAGGGCTTCTTTGTCGTCGAGGTTGACGTGCGCGACTTTCAAGGCTTCGGCCAGCGCCGCGGTGGTCAGGCCGACGGCAGCGACGGGCATGGAGATGCTGCGTTCGAATTCGATCAGGTCGGCGCCGGGGGCTTCGTCGTAGAGTGACACCGCGAGGGACTGTGCGAACGCGAGGAGGCGTTCGTCGGTGAAGTCACGCTGTGCGGTCTGGCGGGTGACTCTCATCAGGGTCGCGTATTCGGTGAGTTTGTCGTCGAGGATTTTCCGGGCTTCGGTGTCGGTGATCGTGAGCCCGAGATCGAGGAGTGCGGCCCGAAGTTCGGTGGATCGGGTGTGGAGCCAGGTGGGCCGGGGACTCATCGCTGCTCCTGTGAGGGTGTGGCTTTAATTGTTCTGGTGAGTTTAGATCGGCCGAACTGTGGGAGGGACGTGACCGTGGTAAGTCGCAGGCAGTGGTAGATCAGTGGAACTGTGTGCGCTACATTCGTTTTCCGCGTCGTCTCTAGTTCCGAGACGGTGACGGATGGGGTTCTCCGGGAGGTCGTCACACACGTCCGGTGGGCCGATCCCTGATCGTGCGCCCGACTCTCCCAGGTCGGGTGTACTCGGCCCGCCTGGCTGGTACTGACGACCGTCCGGGCGGGTCACCACGGAGCGGGAGTTGGCGAACGGTCATCGACGTCAGCGGCGAATTCTGGTGCATGCGGACTTCGCGCCACAGAGAAAGCCAATACACCGAGTGCGACGGTACTGTGAAGGCCTCTGGCTTGTTCGGGAGTAGGAGAGAAAAATGTGTGCTGCCGCCAAAGTTGCCTCGTCGGTGATGCAAGTAGCCAACCTGGATCGGTCGGTGAGCTACTACTGCGACGTATTTTCCTGCCGTGTCGCCTTGCGTGAACGCGAGGCGGCGCTCCTTCTGACGCCGGATGATTTCCAGATCTACATGTATGTCCAACAGGGCGCATCGCGGCGCAACATGAGCAACATCGGCGTCCACTACGTCATGTGGTCCGCTGATACCGAAGAAGAATTGGCGCGGATCAGTGAACGACTACGCGCATACGATGCCTCTACCTTCACCCAGGTAGTCGGTGGAGTGACTTTCGTCGATGGCTGCGACCCTGACGGTATACGTGTCATCGTCGCCTACCCGGGCCCAGAGAAACTACCCCGAGAGCTGATCGCACAACGATTCCACGGATGACGTGCTCAACGCACCGCAGGTAGCGGTGCGTTGGACACGTCAGTCCTCGCTGCTCACACGGTCACCGATCCACTCCAGGAGGTCGGGATCGGATGAGGTCAGACGCTCAACTTCCTCGCCCCCGTCGCAGCGCCGTAGTGAGACCGTGATCGATGTGGAGGTGCGCCGTAGAACACGCCACGTCGCTCCCGAATCCGACCACCGCGAAAGAGTTTCCACCGGTGGGTCTTCCGTCATGTCGGCTCCGCTCAGGTATTGGCCCAGCTGTCCGGTCCGAAGACCTCGTAGTGGATATTCTGCGGCGGGACGTCCCGTTCGAGCAACGATGCGCGCATCGCCAACATGAACGGCATCGGCCCGCAGAGGAAGGCTTGGGTATCGGGCTCCACTGCAATGTCTTGCAAATCCGCCCGTCCTTCGTGAACAGATCCGAACGCCACGTGCGTGCCGAGATCCTCGTACCAACGGTGCAGGGTTGCGGCGGGAATCTTCTCGACGAGTGTGCTGAGTTCTGCTCGGTGCGCATGATCGGCGATGGATCGATCCGCATGAATGACAGAGACCGAACGCTCGGCGCCGGTGTCCACGAGATGATTGAGCATGCCGATCATCGGTGTGCAACCGATTCCGGCCGACGCGAGGAGCAATGGTGAGTCGTCGTCAGGCATCATCAGATCGCCGAACGGTGTGGTTACCGACAGCTCGGAACCTTCGAACGCGTTGTTGTAGAGGAAGTTCGACACCTCGCCGTCGGGAGTTCCCGAGATTCGCTTCACACTGATCCGCCAGCCCGCGCTGCTCGGCACGGAACAGAGGCTGTATTGACGTATCTGGCGAGCGCCGTCTGGAAGCACCACGCCGACCGAAAGGTACTGTCCGGGAGCGAAGGTGGGGAGAACGCTGCCGTCGAGTGAGGCGAGTGTCAGTGACACGGTATCGGCGGACTGCAATACCCGTTCGGTGATTCGAACCGTCCGCCAGACGTCACCGGTATCGACGCCGGCGAGCTGGTAGAGGCCTCGCTCCATCGTGATGAGGGTTTCGGCCATCAGCCAGTAGACCTCGTCCCATGCTGCCGCGACGTCGGGAGTGACTGCATCGCCGAGTATTTCGACGATTGCGGCGAAGAGGTGTTCGTGCACGATTGCGTACTGGTCAGGGGTGATGCCCAACGACGCGTGCTTGTGGGCGATACGTGAAAGTATGAGATCGACCTTGGCGCTGTCGGGTTCGAGCTGAAGCGTTGCGAATGCCGCGATGGCGCCCGCGAGTGCCTTCTGCTGTTCACCCTGCTTCTGATTGCCGCGATTGAACAGATCGCGTTCGAGTTCGGGGTGTGCGTCGAACATCGTGCGGTAGAACAGGGTTGTGATATCGCCGATGGCGGCGCCGACCACGGGAAGGGTGGCGCGAATGACCTCGGTTGACTGTGGGGAAAGCATGAGCTGCTCCGTTCGGTCGAAATTGACGTTGATCAGCTTGCTTCGTCGCTCCGGGTGGTGAGGCGAAGCAGAACAGTTTTGGACGGCTGCCGGGTGACGTCTTCGATCGTGACCGCGTCGAGTGAGACGAAAAACGCTTCCTGTGCTTCGCGCAAAGCGCTTCGAAGGAGGCAGCCGCCGCGCAGTGGGCACGGTTTGTCGCCTTCGCAGTCGACGACTTCACCCGGGCCTTCGAGGCGTCTGGCCAGCCAGCCGATGGTGGCGGTGCGGCCGAGTTCGGTGATGGAAAGCCCACCGCCGCGGCCGCGCCTGGTTGTGACGATGCCGAGCTCGCCGAGCAGTGTAACCACCTTGGTGGCATGGGAGTACGACACGTTGAGCTGCTGCGCAATTACCCGGGTACTGGGGGAGGCATCGGCGTCGAGTACGGCCAGCCGCATGACGACGCGCAATCCCAGATCGGTGAACTGCGTCAGTTGCATGATCTGAACCTACATAATTCGCATCTGAGATGACTATTTATGTGAGGGGGATCTCAAACGAAGGGCTAACGCACCACGTCGACATGGTCGAGAACGCTGTGAAGCGGCACCGACCGTGCAAAATTGGTTTGTTGACGAAAGGTCGAATCGAGCACATCGTCCCGTAGTGCACTCTCAGAGGGCTGAGGTAAAACCGTACCGTCGACGCATTTCCTTGAGGTTGGCGACGTCGTTCGTGCTGAAACTCGTTGCAGTTGACCATTGCACCGCTTGCTCGTAGTCCTCTCGCCACTGGTCGATCTCACGGGCGGTGAGGCGAGTGAGGGTCGGTTTCTGTCCCCCGGCTACGGGTTCGAATTGTGCTAGAAACACGGCGAGCAATGCGGCTTCGCGCCGACACGTGTTCGTCATGGCGCCACCGTCTTGACGCTGATTGCGGCCGTACGGAACGGTGCTGCAATGATCCCGCAAGCATCGATCGGATCTCGGTGAGACAGCTCGATGCGTCGAACGCAACGACGAACAAATAATGTACAGGGACTTTCGTTCCGGAAAAGCGCTGTGCTACATAGTTTCATTGCAGGTGGAGCTCCATTCGGCCCCGACCTCATGAAGAACGAACAACTTTCAAGTAACTTACCGTAACAGTACAATCCGGATTTTCGCTAACCTCAAGCTATCGACGGTTCGCTCACCGTACATCGCACCCAAACGGCAACTGTCGACGGTGTAACGGGTATGGGGGACTCGATCTGGAATCGGTCTGCCGCCGAAGACCGTCGTACACTTTTGCGTCGAGCGACTTATCCACAGTCGAGCTCGAGATCGCACGTGTAGGCATCGGCCCCATGTTGCACGGTTCGGTCCGTCGCGCGCTGTCCACAAGGGATCGGCAGGCACAGGCTTTTAGATATGAAACCACTCCCGACCAGGAGCGCTGTGCCGGGTCCAGTACAGCCGAGGGTGGTCGGTGAGAATCTGTATGCCCGACCGGATGATGAAGACCATCAGAAACAGATTAAGAAATTGCTGCGCACCCAACCATGTGGGAAGGGCAGACGTTTCCCCTGGGCTGACCTCGCGACTCCGCGGTGCTGTTCGACGAACACCTGCACCGACGACAACCCACGTAAGTGCTGTGCCGCAGCCACCGCCGCGATCAGGACGGCGAATCCGATCAGGAGCAGCCAGGGCAGGTTGAACCACTTTGCTGTGGCCGATGCGCATACGAGGTGCGATGCCGGCGGCATACGGCACCGAACCTGCCCACGTGACAGGGTTGACGACGTCTGCGACCGGGGCAAAATTGTGTGCGGAATCTTTATGCCACAGTAGTTTCCGCGTGCCATGGGTCCGCTCTCGGTAGTGCAGGCGGATCGGTGGAGTCGACCATCGGTCACATCCAAACGCTGTAAGCGACACCGGCGAGAGGTCGGTGCGCAAAAAATGTTCGATGACCTGACCCTGCTCACCACTATTAGCCGCAAAGTCCGCTTACATGATTTTTTGACTACCGGGACGTATCTCGGAGCGTATATGCGGACACGTCGGGAACAAGCCATTCCCCGCCGACTTCCTCGATCGGGAGAACATCGAGGACGATGTCCGGATCCAACGGTATTGCTCCCAAGATCCGGTGAACCCGCGTGTCTGCACCAGGAGGTGATGGGTTGCGCTCGTCCCACCTGATCGAGACCCCCGCTGCAAGGAGAGCATCCTGATCGACAACCACCACTACCAGTGGAAGTCGAAGGTCCCCGTACACTGTCGCGAGAACATGCTCGAGATCCCCTGCAGTGGCAGCGTGGACGAAGCTAACCTGATCGAGAGTCTTTGCGCGGGTTGATCCTTCATATTCTCCGAATCGTTGAGCGCCCTCCCAGTCATCAGCAAGGGCTACGTGAAAAATGCATTCGTTCATCGGAAACCTTTCATCGAAATGGTCCGGGTATCAGTGAAGACATGCGGACAACAACGCGAACAGGGAAATGATCACGCTGATCAACAACACAACCTTCACCAACTCGAAAGCGATGTACACCAGATGTATCTTCGAACGCGGTAGGTCTTCTCCGGCGAGGATTCGGTCGGAGCGTTTACCCAGGAGTGGCCGGATCGCCGCAACCTGAACAATGAGCACCATCGCGGCCAGCACGAAGAACGTCAACGCGGGTGTGTCAGGTTTCGCGACGATGCAGGATGCCGCCAGTACCAGTGTCAGAACCAACTCCACGGCGTTCAGTGCGGTGAAGACCTTTCGGCCGATCCCGAGCCCGATGGCCAGGCTCACTCCTGGAGCGCGAAACTTGATCGGTGCTTCCAGGAAGGAAATCGCAGCGACCATCCCGAGCCAAAAGACCGGCAAGATTAATTGCGCGTAGCGTGCCGCTTCGGTCATAGGTCATCGGCCTCACTGGACGGGATCGAGTTCGGTCCTTCCACTACGGCTGTGGAAATCTTCCTTCTAGCTGCATGTTCTTCAGTCCTCATCCGTTCGACCATGTGCGGGTAATGCAGTTCGAACGCGGGACGCTCGGAGCGGATCCGAGGCAGTTCGGTGAAGTTGTGCCGCGGTGGCGGACAGCTCGTTGCCCATTCGAGCGAATTTCCGTAGCCCCACGGATCGTCGACCGTCACGACCTCTCCGTAGCGGTACGAGGTGAACACGTTCCACACGAACGGCAGCAGTGACGCTCCGAGAACAAACGAACCGATCGTCGAGATCGAGTTAAGCGTGGTGAATCCGTCCGAGGGTAAGTAGTCGGCATATCGCCGCGGCATGCCTTCGGCGCCGAGCCAATGTTGAACCAGAAAGGTCGTATGGAAACCGACGAAAGTCGTCCAGAAATGCCACCTACCGAGTCGTTCGTTCATGAATCGTCCGGTGATCTTCGGGAACCAGAAATAGATCCCGGCGTATGTGGCGAAGACGATGGTCCCGAAGAGAACGTAGTGGAAGTGCGCGACGAGGAAATACGAATCGGTGACGTGGAAGTCGAGGGGCGGGCTCGCCAGTATCACCCCCGACAGACCGCCGAAGAGGAAAGTGATCAGAAAGCCGATCGAGAACAGCATCGGCGACTCGAAGGTCAGTTGTCCTTTCCACATCGTTCCGATCCAGTTGAAGAATTTGACCCCGGTGGGTATGGCAATGAGAAAACTCATCATCGAAAAGAACGGCAGCAGAACGGCTCCCGTGGCAAACATGTGATGTGCCCACACTGCCGCCGACAGCGCAGAGATGGCGATCGTCGCGTAGACGAGTCCGGCGTAGCCGAAGATCGGCTTGCGGGAGAAGACGGGAAATATCTCCGAGACGATACCGAAGAACGGTATGGCCACGATGTACACCTCGGGATGTCCGAAGAACCAGAACAGATGTTGCCACAGGATCGCACCACCTGTGGCGGGATCGAAGAGGTGTCCACCGAGGTGTCGGTCCACGAGCAGTCCCATCAGCGCTGCGGTGAGTATGGGAAAAGCCAACAACACCAGGATCATGGTGATGAAGACATTCCACGTGAAGATGGGCATCCGAAACATCGTCATCCCGGGCGCACGCAGACAGATCACGGTGGTGATCATGTTGACCCCGCCCAAGATGGTCCCGACGCCGGCCAGTGCGAGTCCCATGATCCACAGATCTCCGCCGACACCCGGTGAATGCAGTGCACTGGTCAGCGGGGTATATCCCGTCCACCCGAAGTCCGCGGCCCCGCCCGGGGTGAGGAATCCGGATACGGTGATGAGCGCACCGAACAGGTACAGCCAGTAGCTGAGCGCGTTCAGTCGCGGGAACGCGACATCCGGTGCACCGATCTGCAGGGGAAGTATGTAGTTCGCGAAACCGAACACGATCGGAGTCGCATACAGCAGCAACATGATCGTGCCATGCATGGTGAAGAGCTGGTTGTACTGCTCGTTCGAGAGGAACTGAAGACCGGGCACGGCGAGTTCGGTCCGGATCAACAAGGCCATCAATCCGCCCAACATGAAGAAGGCGAACGAGGTGACCAGATACATCACGCCCAGCTTTTTGGGATCGGTCGTGGTGGCAGCGGAATAGAAGAACGATCCCTTAAACCCCCGGCGTTTCGGGTAGGGCCGCGAAGGCAGGAGTTCTGTCACAACGGGAGTCATTGCCGTTCTTCCCGCGCGGGGGATGGCGGTCCGATATTCGGATGATTCGAGTGCGGATAACCGCCTACCAGCTCCGTATCGACGCCTACGCGACCGAGATTCATGGATCCCCCCGGTGATCCCACTATCTCGGCCGCTCCGGGTAGCAGTCGATGGAAGAAGTGGGCGTTGTCGTCGATGAACTCTTCCCAGCGGGCGGGGACGTCGGATTCGTACGAGATGGCCTCGACCGGGCAGACCGGTTCGCACGCACCGCAGTCGATGCATTCGTCGGGGTGGATGTAGAGCGACCGTGCCCCTTCGTAGATGCAGTCGACCGGACATTCCTCGACGCATCCTCGGTCCATCACGTCGATACATGGTGCAGCGATCACGTACGTCATGAGTGGCCTCCAGGACACTGCCTATTTTCGAGGACATCTTTCCTCTAAAGTCTTACAGTATGGCGATACGAAAGGGAACAGGGTCGGCACGCGCCGGTACTCATGCGGTACTGGCGTCACGGCGGCGTGTCCAACTGCTGGACGCCCTGCGGGCCGGCGCGGAATCGATGACCGCCGCCGAACTGGCGGATTTGTGCGATCTGCATGTGACCACGGTTCGGTTCCACCTGAACGCGTTGATCGAGGTCGGTCTGATCGCGAAGGAGACCGAACACAACGTCACCCGTGGGCGTCCACGTCAGCTCTACCGGGCACAGAATGCACTCGGCTCGGGAGTCGGTGCTACCTCCGGATACGAAAAGTTGGCTCACGTTCTGGCGGCCCACTTCGCACGCCAGAGCGACGGCACCCCGGAGAACCTCGCCGAGGCTGCGGGCAGACAGTGGGCACTCGATGAACTCGGCGCAACCTCCGGAGCCGACCGGCCGACAGAAGAAGCGGCGCTCGTCGTCACCACCTTGTTCGCGGAGATGGGGTTCGATCCGGAACTCGAAACCTCGAATACCGAAACCCGTATCCGATTGCACGCCTGTCCGTTCGAGAGCGTCGCCCGACAAAGTCCCGGCGTTGTCTGCTCCTTGCACCTGGGCTTGATACGCGGGGTCCTGACGCGACTCGGCGCACGTCAGATCGAGAGCTCGCTCACCCCCTGGGATACCCCGCGTACGTGCCTCGCGCAACTGGAGCGGCAATGACACACAGGACCGTGTATATCGACGTTGCTGTCGCGCAGTCGCATTCCCTTCCCCGCCCGTTGTGGGACCGCTGATGTGCACGCACGATCGAACGTATTCGCCGTTTCGGCGGACCGCACCGAGACATGAACAGCTGGAAACTTCCTCACGGCAAGGGATTACATCCCATGAGCATCTATCGCATCATCTGGTGGGTCGCCGCAGCGATCCTTACCGCTTCAGGAGGGATCGTCGCAGCCGCCACCGTCCCTACCGACATTCTGGTATCGGCGGTGATTGCCGCAGTATTGATCGGAGGGGGTTCACCCTGGTTGCGACCGATCACGCTTCGCACTACTCCACCGCCCCGAACTCTCCTGACGATTGCGCTACGAGACGGCGCTACGTGGGCGGCAGTCGTGATCACTGTCATCGGATTGATCGCGCTCTCCGGCGCTGCTGCCTTACCGTTGATACTGCTGATGACCCTCACCTCGGCTCCGATGTGTCGCTACATCGGCGGCAGAGTCGAGTTCACACAGGCACTACCATGCTCGCCGAAAAGTCCCCTGATACGCACCAGCACCGTCGATGTGCCGCTTCTTCCGCTGCCGGACTGCAGCCAACTCTCGGACGAAGCCCTGTGCCGATGTTGGCGCATGAGCTGGCCCGCTCTGCAGAACGGCCCCTCGCCATCGCCGTCGACGACGGACGCGCTGCACCTCGCGCGTACCCGCGAGCGTTACCTCGACGAAATCGAACGTCGCGATCCTCGAGGATTCGCCCGATGGCTCAGCAGCGGTGCTCGTGCCGGTAGTGACCCCGCGAAGTTCCTCACCACACGAGATCATCCCCAGCCCCCGACACCGCAACCCTGATGGAAAGCCCTGCACGATACCGAAACCGCCAACTGATCCCGCGCGGACATCGATCACGGCTGAATCAGTGCCGCACAAACACATATATGGACCCACAGTAGAAACCCACTCCGGAACCTCGTAACCGCCGAGTCGAGAACGACGTGAACCCCCTCGCAGGCACCGGACAAATGCACAGAAAGCGAACATCGTGGAAAAGATGTCTTTGACAGCGCTAGCGCGCCAACTCGCCGACAAGGCGGAAAACTCGAAGAGCGGCCGGAGCGCTCGTACCGTGTACGGCGGCCATGAGCACGTCCTGCGTCAAACCGTCATCGCGCTGGCTGCGGGACAAAGGCTCGACGAGCACGAGAACCCTGGGGAAGCGACCGTCTACGTGCTCACCGGTCGGGTACGCCTGTGTGCAGCCGAAAACGCGTGGGAGGGATCGTCCGGCGATCTGTTGATCGTCCCGAATGCTCGACATTCTCTCGAAGCGCTGGAGGCCTCGTGCGTACTACTGACGGTCGCTAAAGCAATCTGAAGTATCGACCCGGTCTTCACGGCCACTGATCTGACCGTCATTTCTTACTCCGCTTCGTCATCGACCATGCTCCAGTCGCGAGCTGTGCCCCGCATCGTCCGCGGGCACGGTTCGCGGTCCTTCTACGTGTCGATGGCAATCGTCCTGTTAGGTAAATGCATTGAACCGTTTCGAGACCAAGGATCCGAACACCGTTGATTCCTCGGAGCCCGCTGTCGGCGGCTTGTCTGCCCCATTTAACTCTGCCCTGCTTGATGCGCTGAAACAGCGCGTTGTCATCGGCGACGGAGCGATGGGCACCATGTTGCAGGCCGCGGACCTCACCCTGGACGACTTCCTCGGCCTCGAGGGGTGCAATGAGATCCTCAACGACACCCGTCCCGACGTGCTCAAAGACATCCACCGTGCGTACTTCGCCGCTGGTGCCGATGCCGTCGAGACCAACACCTTCGGTTGCAACCTGCCCAACCTCGCCGACTACGACATCTCTCACCGGATCCGCGAACTCGCGGAAAAAGGCACTGCTCTCGCCCGTGAAGTAGCGGACGAGATGGGACCAGGCCGCGACGGCATGGCCCGATTCGTACTCGGCTCGATGGGACCGGGAACCAAGCTCCCCAGCCTGGGACACGCACCGTACGCAGTCCTGCGTGACGCGTACACCGAAGCTGCGCTCGGCATGATCGACGGTGGCGCCGACGCCATCCTCGTCGAAACCTGCCAGGACCTGCTTCAGGTGAAAGCTGCAATCCTCGGCAGCCAGCGTGCGATGGAGCAACTCGGACTGCGGTTGCCGATCATCACGCACGTGACGGTCGAGACAACCGGAACGATGCTCCTGGGCAGTGAGATCGGTGCGGCGCTGACGGCACTCGAGCCACTCGGTATCGACATGATCGGTCTGAACTGTGCCACCGGGCCGGCCGAGATGAGTGAACATCTCCGTCATCTGTCCAAGTACTCCACGCTGCCGGTGTCGGTCATGCCCAATGCCGGCCTGCCGCAGCTCGGCCCCAAGGGTGCCGAGTATCCGCTGACTGCCGACGAATTGGCCGAAGCCCTCAGTGGTTTCGTTTCCGAGTTCGGACTCGGCCTCGTCGGTGGCTGCTGCGGTACGACGCCCGAGCACATCAGCGCGGTCGCCGACGCGGTCCGTCAGGTCGAGAAGGCCCAGCGCACGCCGATCCACGAGCCGAGCACCTCTTCGCTGTACTCGGCGGTGCCGTTCGAGCAGGACGCCAGCATCCTGATGATCGGCGAACGCACGAACTCCAACGGCTCCAAGGCTTTCCGCGAGGCGATGCTCTCCGCGGACTACCAGAAGTGCCTGGACATCGCCAAGGACCAGACCCGCGACGGCGCACACATGCTCGACCTCAACGTCGACTACGTGGGCCGCGACGGTGCCGCCGACATGTCGGAACTTGCCAGCCGCCTGGCGACGTCCTCGACGCTGCCGATCATGCTCGACTCCACCGAGCCTGCCGTGCTGCAGGCCGGCCTCGAGCACCTCGGTGGCCGCTGCGCCGTCAACTCCGTCAACTACGAAGACGGCGCCGGCCCCGAATCGCGTTTCCACAAGATCATGACTCTGGTCAAGGAGCACGGCGCGGCGGTCGTCGCCCTGACCATCGACGAAGAGGGCCAGGCTCGCACCGCCGAGACGAAGGTCGCCATCGCCAAGCGTCTGATCGAGGACATCAAGGGAAACTGGGGACTCGCCGAGTCCGACATCATCGTCGACGCCTTGACCTTCCCCATCTCGACCGGTCAGGAAGAGGTACGACGCGACGGCATCGAGACCATCGAAGCGATCCGTCAGCTCAAGGCTGCGTACCCGGAACTGCACTTCACCCTGGGTATCTCGAACATCTCGTTCGGTTTGAACCCGGCCGCACGGCAGGTCCTCAACTCGGTGTTCCTGCACGAGTGCACCGAGGCAGGTCTGGACACGGCGATCGTTCATGCGTCCAAGATTCTGCCGATGGCCCGAATTCCTGACGAGCAGCGTGAAACCGCACTCGACCTCGTCTACGACCGTCGTAGCGAGGGCTACGACCCGCTGCAGAAGCTGATGGCTCTGTTCGAGGGTGTCTCGGCTGCGTCGGCGCGCGAGTCCCGTGCGCAGGAACTGGCGGGACTTCCGTTGTTCGACCGGCTCGAACGCCGCATCGTCGACGGCGAGCGCAACGGCCTCGACGACGACCTCACCGAGGCGATGACGGTCAAGTCCCCGATCGAAATCATCAACGAGACACTGCTTTCGGGCATGAAGACCGTCGGTGAACTGTTCGGTTCCGGACAGATGCAGTTGCCGTTCGTTCTGCAGTCCGCCGAGGTCATGAAGGCAGCAGTTGCGTTCCTCGAGCCGCACATGGAAGCGAGCGACGAGGACGGCAAGGGCCGCCTCGTCATTGCGACGGTCAAGGGCGACGTCCACGACATCGGCAAGAACCTTGTCGACATCATCTTGAGCAACAACGGTTACGACGTCGTGAACCTCGGCATCAAGCAGCCCATCGCGACCATTCTCGATGCTGCGATCGAGCACAAGGCCGATGTCATCGGCATGTCCGGACTGCTCGTGAAGTCCACTGTCGTGATGAAGGAAAACCTCCAGGAACTCAACGCACGCGGAGTCGCCGAGAAGTTCCCGGTTCTGCTCGGTGGTGCGGCGCTCACGCGCTCCTACGTCGAGAACGACCTGCAGGAGGTGTACGAGGGCGACGTCAGCTATGCCCGCGACGCCTTCGAGGGTCTGAACTTGATGGACCAGATCATGACGACCAAGCGTGGTGGCGGCCCGGCGCCGGACAGCCCGGAGGCCATCGCTGCTCGCGAGAAGGCTGCCGAGCGTAAGGCTCGTCACGAGCGTTCCAAGCGCATCGCCGAAAAGCGTAAGGCTGCAGCGGTTCCCGTGGTCCTGCCGGAGCGTTCCGATGTCGCTACCGACATTGCGGTGCCGACACCGCCGTTCTGGGGCTCGCGCATCGTCAAGGGAATCTCTCTGTCCGAGTACTCGGGGCTGCTCGACGAGCGCGCTCTCTTCCTCGGCCAGTGGGGCCTTCGTGGTCAGCGCAAGGGCGACGGTCCGACGTACGAGGAACTGGTCGAGTCGGAAGGCCGTCCGCGGCTCCGGTACTGGCTCGATCGGCTGACGTCCGAGGGCATCCTCGCGCACGCCGCGGTTGTGTACGGCTACTTCCCGGCGATCTCGGAGGGCGACGACGTCATCGTGCTCACCGAACCGAAACCGGATGCACCTGAACGGTTCCGGTTCACCTACCCGCGTCAGCATCGCGACCGTTTCCTGTGCATCGCTGACTTCGTGCGCTCGCGTAAGGAAGCAGAAGCGACCGGTCAGGTCGACGTTCTTCCGTTCCAGTTGGTGACGATGGGTCAGCCGATCGCGGACTTCGCCAACGAGTTGTTCGCGTCGAACTCGTACCGTGATTACCTCGAGGTTCACGGAATCGGCGTCCAACTCACGGAATCTCTGGCCGAGTACTGGCATCGACGCGTTCGTGAAGAGCTTGTGCTCCCCGAGGGGCATACCGTCGCGGAGCAGGACCCGACCGAGGTTGCCGGCTACTTCGATCTCGAGTACCGCGGCGCTCGTTACTCGTTCGGATACGGCGCGTGCCCGGACCTCGAGGATCGTGCCAAGTTGGTGGCGTTGCTCGAACCCGAGCGAATCGGCGTCGAATTGTCCGAGGAACTGCAGCTGCATCCCGAGCAGTCCACGGACGCTTTTGTCCTGCACCACCCGGAAGCAAAGTATTTCAATGTCTGAGTTGTTGACCGAAGTATCCGAAGAAGGACCCTCTCCGTTCGCTCGCCGCGTCCTCGACATCATCGACGGTATCCCGGCAGGCCGAGTGATGACATACGGACTGATCGCTACCCTCGTCAACGGACATCCTCGCCAAGTCGGGCAGGTCATGACCCGTTGGGCAGACGAAACCCAATGGCATCGCGTGGTCTACGCCAACGGCACTCCCGCTACCTGTCACGGCAATAGTGCTCTCGTCCTACTGCGCGACGAAGGAACGCCCATGCGTGGCGGACGGGTCGAGCTCATACACGCGTTGTGGAATGGATGATCCACCGGACGTGATGGCGAGAACCGTCCTGCAATCGCCTTTGACGAAATGTCATGTCCACCATGTGAATAAGTCTTCTTCACCCTGGTATCTGCCTCCCCGGGACCATGTCTTAAATCTGGTATGTCGGATGAGACACGGCCCCTCGCTGCGCGGCCTCGGCATGCTTCCAGTGAAATGGCAGTTGGCGACACATCCGGGGGCAGTGTGTAAGGCGCGAGAGCGTGTAGCGCCGGCGCGGCGTGTGAACGGGGTGAGCTCAGCGTCCGAGAGGTCCGTCCGGTATCGGTTCGGTGATGTAGACGGTCAATTGATCACTGACGAACACAGGTGTGTGCGTGCTTCGCGTTGAACTTCTACGTGAAGAAAAGAGATCTTTCACAGGGCGAGCGAACGAACTGCGGTCTGGACGATTGGCAACACGTCCTTCTCGAACCACAGGTTCTTGGCAAGCCACGGCTGGTTGCGCGGAGAAGGATGTGGGAGGGGAAGGTACCCCAACGGCAGGTAATCCTTCGCTGCTTTGACGGTCTCGGTCAGCGTCGGCTTGCGCCGACCACGTAGATAATGTGCCTGCGCATACTGACCGACCAACACCGTGAGTCGGACGTCGAGCAAACGATCGTTCAGTGCCTCATGCCAATGAGATGCGCATTCGGATCTCGGTGGTTTATCGCCCGACCTGGCTTTGCCTGGATAGCAAAAGCCCATCGACATGACGGCTACCTTGTCCGGGTCGTAGAACTCTGTGGGCGTCAGACCGAGCCAAGTGCGCAGGCGGTCACCTCAGGGATCGTCCCAGGGAACACCCGTCGTATGGACTTTGCGGCCGGGCGCCTGGCCGATCACACGCAGCCGAGCCGATGGGCCTGCTTGCAGTACGGGACGCGGTCCGCACGGCAGGTGGTCCGCGCAGAGCGTGCACCGTCGGATGTCCCTGAGCAACTCAGCCAATGGTTCCGGCATATTCCCCCATCTCCGGGGTCGAGGCAAGCATAGAAGTGACGTCGTTATCGGATGCGTTCGAGGTCGTCGGCGTACCGGGAAATCACCGTAATTCGGGTGGAAGGCTCGAAGCCGCGTCGGTAGGCCGGCTGACAGGTTCCTCAGTCAGCGGGCAGCGGGGCGTCGAGCCCCCCAGTATTTGGCACGGTTTCTCCTATGTCTCCAACCGTGCCTCGAAGACGCATATGCCCGTCGGACAATGTGTAGGTGACGCCGACGATCGCGCAGGCGCCTTTGTCCACTTTTTCCGCGATGATCCGCGACCTCTGCATAATCAACGACCCTGTTTCCACCACATGATGGCCTTCGAGTTCGTCGACCGTCGACAATCCCTCGCGACGGCCCATCAGGATCGAGGGGGTGACGCGCTCGATCACACTACGAATGAAACCGTCGGGCACCGCGTTCTTGTCCAAGGCATCGAGAGTGGCTTTCACTGCGCCGCAACTGTCGTGGCCGAGGACGACGATGAGTGGCACATCGAGCACGTCTATGGCGTATTCGATCGAACCGAGCACCGAATCGTCGAGCACATGACCTGCCGTGCGCACGACGAACATGTCGCCGAGACCCTGATCGAAGATGATCTCGGCGGCTACGCGCGAATCACCGCAACCGAACAGCACCGCGGTGGGATGCTGTTCGTTGACCAGCTTCGCGCGGTCGACGATTCCCTGGCTCGGGTGAATGGACGCGTCGTTGATAAATCGCTCGTTACCCTCACGAAGAGACTTCCAAGCGGAAATGGGGCTTGAACGTGGCATTCATTCATTGTGCACACGACGTCTTCCGCATTGCTGACAGGGTTGCACTAATCCACAAGTGGTGAGGTACGACCAGAAGGTAAGCACGAACGCGTCCGTTCGATACACGTATCTGTACTCCGCGATCGACTGCAGTACCTCTTCGACCTCACGGCGAGAGTCGACAACGAACCTCCTGTACCAACGGTCGCTGTGATAGCGAATGACCGCGTGTTCGTGATCGCGCAGGGACTTGGCCGGATCGAGCGCGCGATCACTAACAATGGATCATGCCGTCGGGTAGTTGGGTTTCCGTGTCTGCGGAAACTCTTCGGCTCACTTCACCCACTGAGCCCAGTGCGCTCAAGGCGACGTCTCCGACGAGGCCGGGTAACTCACACGCGACCCGTCAACGCGCGCGAACGAGGTGAGCGTATGCGGAGGTGCCGACTTCTTGGTCATGATGTCGAGCACGACGACACCGCGCACCACGAGCGCATCGCCGATCATCGAACGATGGCATCGCCACGGCACAGCTTCCGCGCACATGATCGCTGCATCGCTGTTGTGTCCTCGCTCCACGAGCAGGTCGATCGCATCGGCAAACTCTTCTGTCTGCATGTAGTCCGCGTACCCCTGGAACGACGCGTTCCGCCAGGCACCGTTGATGCTGTCCTTGCGTACATGACGCAAACCGCCCAATGCCGTCATACGGCGGTACGTGATCTTGCGCGCACGCACGCTCGCCGCCAAAGCAGCCTCACCGAACTGCGGATTGTGCCGGGACTTGGCGATGGTACGCACGTCGATCAATTTCCTGATCCCGTACGTCTCCAAGAGATCAATGAACTCGTCGATCGGGTGCGTTGAGTGTCCGACAGTGTAAATCGTGATATCTGACATGACGCCACGCTACGTCGCCTTCACCCCGCAGACGTCGTACCGAACCGAAGACCATGCGGTCGGCGGAGGGCAACGCCTGCCCGGCGGCCGGCCACCTTCGGTGTCCCCCGAAATGAACTCCGCTTCCGTCTGGAAAGCCTTCTCTTTGTTTTCCTTAACCTCTTTGGCGGGCGGTTTCGCGTTGTTGCTCGTAGGTTTCGGAGCTGCCTGGGGACGCTGCGGTATGGCTTATTTGTTTTCGCTGTGTGTATGGCCGGAAAGGAATGGCCGCCGCCGGTGTTCTCGACGACTCGATTGCTTATTGCACAGAACACCGCCACTTAGCAAATAGGGGCCACAACGTACACCCAGCCCATGCTTGTCTGGAACTCGTGTCGTAAAACTATGTCGAATAACCCTGCTTCTGAGTATTGTCGACAGATGTTGTTCGGTTACGCACGAGTCTCGAGTGCAGATCAGAATCCAGCTCACCAAGTCGACGCGTTGGCGCAGGCGGGCGTCGAGGTCGAGAACATTCATCTCGATCATGCCGGCGGTGCGAAAGCCTCACGCCCGCAACTCGATGTCGTTCTGGCGCGGTTGCGGGGTGGGGACACGTTGGTGATCACTCGCCTCGACAGATTGGGGCGCTCGGTACTGCATCTGATCACCCTCGGTGCGCAGCTGCGCGAGCGCGGGATCGAGTTGAAGGTCCTCGAGCAGGGAATCGACACATCGACCGCGGAAGGCCGGGCGATGTTCGGGATGCTGTCGGTACTCGCGGAACTTCAGCGTGAGCTGATTGTGGCGAACACTCGGGACGGCTTGGCCGCTGCGCGGGCGCGCGGCAGAAAGGGCGGCCGCCCATCGAAGCTTACCGACGATCAAATCGCGCTCGCTCAGCGACTGTACGACGCGGGGGAGAATACGGTCGCGCAGATTGCGGCGATGTTGAACGTGCCCCGCACGACTGTGTACGGCCATCTCAACAAGAACAAGTCAGCTTCGACCTCCACAGCGCATCCTCCCGGGGACGTTCCTGTGAATTCTGTTGTGCACGTGCGAGTGCCACGCACCTGCCCGACGTGTGGTTACGAGCCGAGTACGCGAGCGGAAGCCGCTCATCAACGGGGCGACCTGGCCGTTGCATGGCTCCATCCGGATGTCGACGATCCGAATGCGGTCGTCATCCGTTCGCACTGTCGCCATTGCGAACCCGAGCCACCCGCTTTCGACGTCGCGTGCGCCGTATGCGGTGACGGTCCAATTCTTGCCGACACCTTCGCGCAGGCCGCGGCAGTCGAAGGTCTCCCGGTTCCTGTTCAACAGTGGCTGACTGCCAGTGGGTGGAATTTGATGCCCACCCTCCTGTGCCCGGACCACCGATGAGAGGCGACGATATGGATTTATCAGTGAAAACCCAAGCGGACCTGCGTAAACGAATAGTGCACGGTTGGAATACCGACACTCCACCAGTCCCGGCCGCCTGACCACACCCTTTCACCAGCGAAGCGAGTTTCAATGAGGAAATCAAGCAGTTCGAAGAGCGGGTGCATCAACGATGAACAGCCGGTCGTCGCGCAACAATGCCCAGATCACGTTCACTCGTCGACGCGCCAAGGCGATAACCGCTTGAACGTGCCTCATTCCTTCACTTCGTTTCTTGAGGTAGAACTCGCGATTCGGTCCATCTTTGATGATCGAGGTTTGAGCGGAGAGGTAGAAGACCCGCCGCAGTCGCCGGCTGTAGCGTTTGGGTCGGTGCATGTTGCCGGTTCGGCGACCGGAATCGCGGGGGACCGGAACCAAACCGGCTGCCGAGGCAAGGTGTCCGGCATCGGAGTACGCCGACATATCACCGGCAGCGACAACGAATTCCGCGCCGAGGATCGGACCGATACCGGGCATGGATTCGATGACCGCAGCCTGCGGATGGCGGCGGAAGGTCTCACCGATCTGCGCGTCGATACGAGCGAGCTGGACGTCCACTGCGAGGACTCGGTCGGCGATATCGGCCACCAACTGCGCCGCAACAGCCTCACCAGGCAGGACCACATTCTGCGCAGACGCCGCCTCCCACGCAATCTCGGCGACACCGTCCGCCCCGCGCACCCCACGTTTACCAAGCCACAAGCTCAAGCGAGTGCGTCCGCGTCGCCGAATGGCACGCGGGGTCTGAAAACCGGTCAACAACACCAACGCGCCCTTGTGTCGCCCGAAGTCGAAAGCCCGCTCGAGCGCAGGAAAGACACCGGTGAGAGTGTCACGCAGACGGTTGATCAGCCGGACTCGGTCAGCGACGAGATCGGTCCGATGCGAGGTCAACAGCGCGAGTTCCGCGGCCAACTGAGCCGGTGGGATCAACACAGACAGATCATGTCGGTGTCGAGCAGTTTCCGCGATCACATAGGCATCGCGGGCATCGGTTTTCGCCTCCCCTCGATACGCGCCGGACATCCTGTTGACGGTGCGACCAGGGACGTACACCGCACTCTGGTCGTGTGCGGCGAGAAGAGCGAGCAGCAACGCAGAGGAGGTTCCGGAAATATCTACCGCCCAATGGAGTTCGTCGGCCAAGGCCAGAATCTCGCTCAGCGCGTGCAGTATCGCGGTCTCGTCGTTGATGATCTTGTGCGACCACACGATCAACCCTGCTTCGTCGACCACTGCTGCCCAATGATGGCCCTTGCCTGCGTCGATTCCGACCCATGCGTGGGTGTGAGTTTCTCTCATTCGCTCCTCCATGTCGCCGACTCGTGTCAGGCCCGAGGAACACCCCACCGTCATCTCCGTAAACAGTGCTCGAAGCACATTTTTCAATCAGCAGCCAGGGCGTCCCGAAGCGCTGGGCGGCCACTCGTTTCGAGCCACACAAGGCAAGACACCATCAGCCACACCCAGCACTTCCGGACCAACTAACAACTTACGGAGGACACCATGACCGCAGCAGCATTCACCTTCACTCCCGATGCAGACTTCGTCGACCGCGCACTCGACGCCGAGCTCCGCCGCGACAGCGAATCCGTCGACCGGAAACTCCGCACCATGCTCGCAGCCCTCGACGACTCCCTCGCCGGAATCAGTGATGCACGCGAAGAGCTGCACACCCTCTACACCGCCCCCGGCACGGACACCGCCGAAGACGTTGCCGCCCATGACCAGGACATCGCAACTCATCTCGCCGAGGCTGCCCGCAACCTCCGCGCAGCTGCCGAGATCCTGCGCAGTCACCGGCAACTCACCTCACCGCGACCCTGACCTTTCATGCCCACCGGCGACAGCAAGGACAACACGATCTCGTGGACCTCGTTCAATCGACGTTGGCGCTTTTTGACGATCTGCGGCTCGAATGTCCCTTCCCGATCACGAGGGACCTCGATCGGAACGTGACCGCTGGCCTCGGTCAGCACCGTTTTCGATCTGGTTCCGTTTCGAATGTTCGTAGACTCCCGATCGGGCGGAGCTTGGTTTTTGTCGTGCCCGAGGTGCTCGGTCATCTCCTCGTTCAGTGCGGTTTCCAGGACGGTTTTGGTGAACTGTTTGAGCAGGCCGTCCGGCCCGGTCAGCGACAGGCCCTGCTCCTTGGCCAGGCGCACCAACTCTGCGGCCGCCGCAGCTTCCGCGGAGGGCTCGGCCCTCTTCTTCGTCACATCTTCCAGTGTCGTCATCTCGGCACCTCCTCGCCGAGCATTCACTCAGCGTCTCGGGCCAAAACACCGATTGCGAAACAGTCCCGGCAGCCACCAATACTTTGGAAAACATCGTTCTTCTGAACCTCGGCTCGTTGCTCGGATGGCGTGGCAGGGAGGGAAGCGGTGCATGCGCCCCGGTTGTCAGGGGGTCCTGCTCGCGGCATCGGTGCGGGTGAACCGGGTGAAGTACCGCAGGGCGTCGGGGTCGTCGATCGTGTCGGATCCGATGATGCGATCGACGTCCGCTCCTTGGACGATGCGTTTGATCGGTATCTCGATCTTCTTGCCGGTGCGGGTGTGCGGGATGGCGGGTACTTCGATGATCTCGTCGGGAACATGGCGAGGGGACGCGTGGGTTCGGATCGCGGTGGTGATGCGCTCGCGGAGCTCCTGGTCGAGTGACCTTCCCCGTGCGGGGACGACGAACAGCGGCATCCAGTAGCCGCCGCCGTCGAGTTCGATTCCGACGACGAGTGCCTCGCCGACTTCCGGCAGGTCTTCGACGATGTCGTAGATGTCGGCGCTTCCGAAGCGCACTCCATGACGGTTCAGCGTTGCATCCGATCGACCGGTCACGACGACGCTGCCGCGTTCGGTCACGATTACCCAGTCGCCGTGACGCCAGAGACCGGGATAGGTCTCGAAGTAGGAGGTGCGATACCGGGTCCCGTCCGCGTCATTCCAGAAGAAGACGGGCATCGAGGGCATCGGTTCGGTGACCACCAACTCGCCGACGTCGCCAATGACGGGCCGACCGTTCTCGTCGCGGGCTTCCAGGGCCACACCCAGCATCGGTGCGGACAGCTCGCCCGCCCACACCGCCGTGTTCGGGGCGCTGCCGGCGAACCCGCTCACCACGTCGGTTCCGCCGCTGACGGAGGCCACCTGGATCGTCGATCCGACGTGGCCGCGGACCCAGTCGTACTGTTGCTCGGCCAGGGGTGCGCCCGTGGATCCGAGTATCTTGAGGTGGCTTAGATCGAGGTTTCGGGCGGGTTCGACACCCATTTTGGCGCAGGTGAGCAGGTATCCGGGGCTGACTCCGAGGACGCGGGCTCGGCAGTCCGCGGCGATCGTCCACAGGCGCTGCGGGTTCGGATACGTCGGACTGCCGTCATAGACGACGATGGTCGACCCGAGCAGGAGTCCGGACACGACGAGGTTCCACATCATCCAATTAGTGGTGGTGTACCAGAAGAAGCGGTCTCCCGGCCCGAGGTCGTGGTGCAGGCCGAGCAGCTTGTAATGTTCGAGCAGGACTCCGCCGTGTGAATGCACGATGCCTTTCGGTATTCCGGTGGTCCCGGACGAGTACAGCACCCACAAGGGGTCGTTGAAATCGACTCGCTCGAACTGCACCGGCGCGGGGCGAGCGAGGATGTCGGCCCATGCGTGAGCATCGGCGACAGCGAGGGCGTCGGTCAGGACCGGGACGTGCACGGTGGACCGCACCGTCGGCAGCAGGTCCTGCAGCGCGGCGACGTCGCTGCGCCGGTCGTGGGGACGACCGTGCCAGGTGTTCAGATGCGCAATGGCATCACGCTGCAGACCGCGAGCGTGGTCGAAGTCGAACTCCTCCAACGATTTACGGGCAGGGAAACGAGCGGCGCGGATCCGGGATTCGCCGCCGTGACTTTCTCGCGCGGAGACTTCCCGCTGCAGGCACGCGACCAGAAATTCTTCGTGAGTCCAACTCTCTTCACGTGCTCGTTCGGTCAATCGTCCGGCGGCATCACGCAAGGTCGGTGCTTTGAGGGCGCGGGACAGGAAATTCAACTCGGCGGTCAGATCATGCTGAGGCTGCCGGGTTCCGCTGTTGTTGGTGGTCATAGTGCCTCCGTTCCATCGTAGTCAGGGACGTCGAACATGGCGTCGTAATCGCTCAGCGATCGAATCTGAACCTCCGGTTCAGCCGCCGGGTGAACCACTGTGATGCGGTTATGGCGCAGTGTGACAGCAGCTTTCACGTGATCGGAATCGGAGATCGTCTGATGTTTCGCCCACGCCCGAACATGATCAGCGACGCACCGGCCCGCGCACCACACTCGCACCCGGGCCAGATCGGCGGTGACCTCGATGCGCTGTCCGATCACCGACGGATGCACCGAGTAGTCGTTCGAATCGAGTCGGATGTAGTGATCGCGGGCCAGTCTGGTCGAGTACTGCCATCCGGTCACCGGTGGCACGGGCGGCAACTCGAGCATTCGGGCGCGGTCGGCATCGATGCGATCGGCCGGGGCGCAGCCGAGGGCGCGTTTGCGACGGCTGTTCGCGATCGCTAACCACGCCGACAGTTGCCGGTTGAAATCATTGGGACCGGTGAACGAACGGCCGGGCAGAAACGAGGTCTCCAGATAGTCGTGATTGCGTTCGATGATGCCCTTCGCTTCCGGATCGGCCGGCTTACAGACGAGCACTTTCGCACCGAGAGTGCCGCGAAATCCCTGGCAGTCCTGCGTTAGTTCCACCTTGCGGTGCCGCCATCGGCCGATGGCACCTTCGCCGTCCCAGACAAGTACTCGGGGCACTGCGCCGAGCCCGACGATCAGGTGCCACCAGCCGGCGAACAGGTCTTCGGCGCCGCGGGTGGGAATCAACAAGGCAGAGAACCAGCGCGAATATCCGCAGGTCATCGTCAAGACCGGTAGTTTCGTCGCGGTCCGAACATGGCCGTGATCGATCGGCAGAGTGATCGGAGGGAACCAGAAGTCGCACTGAGCGATCTCGCCGGGAAGATACGTGGTTCGTGAAGCCGGGTCCGGCGGCAGATAGACCGGTCGGAGTTCGGCAACCCTTGTGCTCAGGGTTCGGATTGAGCGGTCCCAGCCGATGCGTTCGGCGATCACCGTTGCGGGCATCGTCGGGAACTCGTGGAGCAACTCCCGAATGCGGGGTTCGACGACGTCGACGATCGAACCAGATTTGGCGCGTTGATATTTCGGTGGTCCGTCGGCGGCTAACGCCGAGCGGACGGTGTTGCGGGAAACTCCCATCAGGCGAGCGATTGCCTTGATCGGCAACCTTTCGCTTCGATGCAGACGCCGGATTTCGGCCCAATCTTCCACGGACAGCATCCCTTCGTCCCTCCTGGCTCGACTAGAGCCAGGATCGGCGGTCAGGGGTCAATATTGGGCTCTCCGCATTTGAGCGGGGCGTGTGCTGATTTCATGCTGCTGGTCTCTGCCCTCGGGTGAGGGCGATGTGGACCATGATGCGCCTTCGGTAGTTGTCCATGTTGGTGAAGCCGCATCCGACACGCTTGGTTTGCTTGATGATCCGGTTGAAGCCCTCGGTGCGGGCGTTGGTCACGTCCTCGGTGAGCGCGACGAGCACCGCTGGCCACCAGGTGTCGATCGTGGTCGCCAGGCGGCTGGTTTCCTCCATGTCGGCGCGGGCGGCGGCGTCGTAGAAGTCGTACAGCCTGCGCCGGATCTGGTGCGGCTGGTGTTCGGCCAGCAGCAGGCGCAGGCGTTCCTTGACGGCATGCGCGGCGGCGATCTCGTTGGTCGGATCCTCGGCGGCGAGGGCGGCGTTGAACCGGGCCTTTTGCTTCACGGTGAGGTGCTCGTAGCCGGTGAGCAGCAGTTGCCGGCTGGCCCAGACTTTGTCGGTGGCGGTGCCGCGGCGGCCGTGCAGTTGCCGGGTGATCCGTTGACGGACCTGGGTGACCATGAGGTTGGCGAGGGCGACGAGATGCCACTTGTCGACTGCGATCCGCGCGTCCGGCAGGGCGGTGCGGATCCCGGATCGACAGGTACAACAGCGCCCGCCCGCACACCCGCCTCGGCAACGCCCCACCCGCCGAGTACGAGGCAGCGCACTGCGCTGAGCCCACCAAGTCATCGCGACCGGCAATGACACCTGCATAGACGTGGCATCAACGCGTAGATGTTTCAGTTTCTTCTGTGCTGGGGCTGTGTCAGGTGCTGGACCGGGTGTAGGCAGCGGCGCGCACCACATCGTCGTCCTCCAGTCCAGCTCCTAGTGCTCCGCCCACGGTGGCCAGGCTGGCGGTGAGCCAGCTGATCTTCGCGTAGTCCAAAGCGTTCACTGGGTGACCGGCGACACCGGCCAGTACCTGCTCGTCGATGAGCAGCAGCGCGCCGACCCAGGACAGGATGAATAAGCCGAGGTAGAACACCACAACCCCGATGGCCACGGTCGCGGTGGTGGCCAAATTGAACAGGATCACCTGCTCACGTTGGGCTCGCCGCCGTGGGCGCTCCCACAAGTCGGCTCCCAGGATCAGGGTGGCACTCACCGCCCCGATCGCCATCACCGCCAGCAGGACCAGGCGCACCGGCCCGTAGGCCATGGCCAGTACCCATAGGTCCGAGGCCACCAATGTCAGCATGCCGGTGGCCGCTGCCACGACCATCGCCCGGGAGAGCCGGGCCACGAAGGCCCAAGGCTGGTTGGCGCGGATCATGCCCAGCAGCAACCGCACGTTGCCGCTCAGCACTCGGGCCGTGAACTGCACGACGTTGTCGTCCGGGCGTTCGTCGAGATCGGTGGACAGCTGGTGGGCTCTTCGAGCAAGATCCCGCTGGGCGTTGAGGTCTTCGGCGTCGTAGCCCAGGAGCTGCCCGACCACGTGCACGGTGGTCTCTTGCACCTTCTGCCGCACGTGCACGGCTCCCAGGGTTGGGACGGAGACCAGTCCTACCCCGTGCACGGGGCTGAGCTGGGTGAGCACCGGACGTCGGCCGGTCTTCAGGGGGATCTCGGTGAGCACCACGGCCAAATCCCAGTTCTCCTCCAGCACGCGGTTTCGGGCCGCCTCCAGCAGGTCCAAGGTCTCGGTGGGTGGATCGACCAGCCGGTCTTCGGCCATCTTCAGTTGCCAGCGCACTCCCGGATACCGCTGCACCAAAATCTTGCGCACCGAGGTGGTGACCTCGGGGCCGAGCATCGCACTCAGGGATGGTGAGACCACCAGGCCGATGAGCAGCTCGGCATCGGAAAGGGGTTCGGCAGGATCGGCGGTGGATCGGCAACGCTTAGCAGTCATCGCTCCATGGTGAGGCAACCACGGGCCGATTGCCACTGGCTCGATGGAGCCCCGAAGGTTTCGTGCAGCACCGCGGGCCGGATTCGGTGGTCGCCTCGATCCCGGAGAGAGCGGTGCTGCTCACTGCGAAATCCTCTCCCCGCCGACGCCGCCAGCGCGAAGACATCACAGCCAGCGGGCCCGGGACCTGCCGGTGTCGAGGACGGCTTCTCGATGATGCTGCAGTGACGGATCGGTTGAAGTGCTTCGGCGGTGTGGGAGCAGTGATCAGCGTGGGGGCGGTCGATTCCGTTCGGACAGGTGATGCATCGACTGCCCAGCGGCAGGTGCGGTACTGATGCGGGGGTACCCGGTGCAGGGGTGTCAAGGCCCAGCTCCGAAGACGGCAAGCCGGGCACGTGAAAGGCGAATTATGGCCCGCCGCAACCCGAGCGGGAAGGCATGTGTGTCACGAGGCGCCGAAGACGGGCCGGGCGTTTACTGCAGAGATAAATGGCTCTCCGCATTTGAGCGGGGCGTGTGCTGATTTCATGCTGCTGGTCTCTGCCCTCGGGTGAGGGCGATGTGGACCATGATGCGCCTTCGGTAGTTGTCCATGTTGGTGAAGCCGCATCCGACACGCTTGGTTTGCTTGATGATCCGGTTGAAGCCCTCGGTGCGGGCGTTGGTCACGTCCTCGGTGAGCGCGACGAGCACCGCTGGCCACCAGGTGTCGATCGTGGTCGCCAGGCGGCTGGTTTCCTCCATGTCGGCGCGGGCGGCGGCGTCGTAGAAGTCGTACAGCCTGCGCCGGATCTGGTGCGGCTGGTGTTCGGCCAGCAGCAGGCGCAGGCGTTCCTTGACGGCATGCGCGGCGGCGATCTCGTTGGTCGGATCCTCGGCGGCGAGGGCGGCGTTGAACCGGGCCTTTTGCTTCACGGTGAGGTGCTCGTAGCCGGTGAGCAGCAGTTGCCGGCTGGCCCAGACTTTGTCGGTGGCGGTGCCGCGGCGGCCGTGCAGTTGCCGGTGAGCAGCAGTTGCCGGCTGGCCCAGACTTTGTCGGTGGCGGTGCCGCGGCGGCCGTGCAGTTGCCGGTGAGCAGCAGTTGCCGGCTGGCCCAGACTTTGTCGGTGGCGGTGCCGCGGCGGCCGTGCAGTTGCCGGGTGATCCGTTGACGGACCTGGGTGACCATGAGGTTGGCGAGGGCGACGAGATGCCACTTGTCGACTGCGATCCGCGCGTCCGGCAGGGCGGTGCGGATCCCGCCCGCGTACGGCGCGGACGGGTCGATCACGACCAGGTCGATGCCGGCCCGGAACGCGGGTGTCTGCAGCGCGAGCCAGTCGATCACGCACGCCCCGGAGCGTCCCGGGGTCAGCCCGAGAAGGTGCCCGGGCAGGGTGGGGTCGGCGTTGACGAACGAGGTCATCCACGGGTTCGACCGTGTCCAGCCGGCCTCTTCGAGCACCCAGCGCACCGACCGGGCGCGGGTCTCGTCGATGCCGAGCACGCGGGTGGGTTCCGGCTCGGGCAGCCACTGGTTGGCCAGTGCGATGAGCGCCCGGTGCGCGGTCGACCACGCCACCTGGTACTCGCTAGCGACCTCGCTGACGGCGCGGTTGCCCGACGCGATCGCCGAACCGATCTTCTCTCGTAGCCGGGTCGTGAGCCGCGACCGTGCCGGCACAGCGCGGGACTGCTGCGTGAATGTCGCTGTCCCACAGGCCGGTTCGCGGCACACCAAGCGCCGTTTGAGCCACCACAGATCGGTTCTTTGGCCGGAGGCAGGCAAGTCCTTGACTCGAACCAGTGGCCGCTCCTTGATCCTTGAGGTGAGCACCCCGCACTCGGGGCAGGCGCCCTCCGGGTCGATGACCTCGATGACGACACGCACCGTGTCGGCATCGATTCGTTCGAGCTGCAGGACGGTGAACTCGTCCTCCAGCCCGAGCAGCACTGACGTACCCTCGTTCATGCTCGTGGCCTCGCTGTTGTCGCGTTGTGAGGAACCAACAGCATGTCGGGGCCACGAGCCCCATCAACTACCGGGCACCCCGCTCAAGCGCGAAGAGCCCAATATTGAATTGCCGTACTTGATCAGTTTTCACGTGCCGTCGACACCTGTGGTTTCGGGTCTCGGCGGGTTCCGCTGCGGTTTCTGCCGTCGCTTTGCTCGCGCTGGTTGTCGTGGGGATCTCGAAGGAATGGCTGGTAGTGCGGTACAGCGCAGTATTGGCCCCGTTGGGCGCGATTGTGGCGGCGTCGATTGCATCGGCTGGTGCCGCGCGATTGGCGATGGCTCAGACCGCAAATGCTGACAGAACTCGGCTCGAAGATGCCGAGAAAGATCTGTGGAGTCGATTCGAGGGGGCTGCGAAGCAGCTCGCTGATGAGTCGCACTTCGCGATTCGGGTAGCAGGGGTTTACGCCTTCGTCGGTTTGGCTGACGACTGGCTCCGGCTTCGACGCAAGAAGAATGTCACCGCTCGGGAGAACATCGTGCGAGCTGAGTGCGAGACGATCACAGACACCCTGTGTGCCTACCTCCGTCAAAATAATCGCAAAGTCCCGGATGTCACTGGTCCGAACGATGAGTCGCGCGCACGAGTAAAAGCTCAGCGAATAGTGAACGAGGCAATAATCAGCCAGTTCCGGATACATCTGCAGTTCGAGAAGAATGGCGAAGAAGCCGGGGGCCTGTGGGCTGACATTGGGCTGAGACTTGATCTGCGCGGCGTCGACATTACGAGCGCCTATTTCGACGGGATGGATCTGAAGGATTCGGTGTTCGTAGACGCTGACTTGTTCGACGTCGACTTGAGTCGATCCAACCTCAATGGTGCGAATCTGCGACGCGCGGACTTGTCCGGTGCGGATCTTACAAAAGCGTCGGTGGAGGAGACCAACCTTGAGTCGATCAAATACGACAGTGAAACGAAGTGGCCTGACGGTTTCAGACCGCCATCTAGTGCGACAATGCGGCGAGTGCCTCGCCGACACGAGCTGATCTGACGATCGGGGTGGTGATTGTGAGATTACGGTGGTCTTAAACCGATCAATGGAGAGAAACCGTGCGGAAAGCCCATAAACGGCGGGGAATTAGTCAAAAGTCCTTGACGTCAACGGATCTCCATATGTCGGTCGCAACTGCGCCGGCTGCATCCCTGCTGAACCTCGGAGATGAGATCCGGCAATCGCAGTCGGCTCTGCTATACGCCGATACGGTCACGCTCATCAGCCCACGTGCCACTCTCATTCATTCGATCGCGGTCGTCGAGGATGCCCCGGATTTGGAGATGCTCGAACTCTTGGTGGCGGTCGCGCCGGTTTACGCGCCACAAGCTACACACCAGCTCAAAGAAATTCTCCATAGGGTGCGTTCACTTCCCCCTGGCAACCAGCTTAACAGCACGCAACGCAAACGGCGGCGCCAGGCGCTCGGAGAGTTGTTCGACGCGATCCGTCCCGGCATCACAGAACTTCAAGACCGAATCGGTGAAAGCTTGGAGAAGATGCGATATCGGGAACTGGCACTCGCTATGGACGCAGGGCTGCTGACCATTGATCCACTACCCGACATCGATGTCCGCAACGTCGGCGACGACGCTGACGACGACATCGCCGCGAGGTATTTTGCACGTGTGCAACAAGCACTGACGAGCCAGAACACGTATCCGCTCTTCGATACGACGACGAACAACCTGGTTAACCTCGGGGTAGAGGAAGGAATCTTCAGCCCGCCCCCGTCAGCTCGCCGGCGAGGCCGCGACGCTTCCCTCGCCACTGGGCTTTTCGATCGCCTGCCGAACTTCGAACACGCGAACATGTCCGAAATCCTCGACATTCGCCAGGAACTGCGCGACCCGCTCCACAGGTTCCGGCAAGGCGTTCGTCAGATCACCAAAGACATTGAAACTGCTCCCGAAGATCCCCAATTTGCTCACGAGATCGACGAGGCATGGACTACCACCGTCGCGCCTGCATTGGCTGAAATTGAAGCCATGATCGAACAGAATTCCTCTCTGCGAGAGAAGGTTCGCCGAGTTGCGTCGGACCCTGCGGCGCTTTCGGGACTAGTGGGTGCTGTCGGGTTGGGAATTGCCGCCGGCCCGGCATCGGCCCTCCCGTCAGCAGTCGCACTCATGCTCTCCAGCACTGCTGCCGTAGTGGGCGGAGGACTTGCCGCTATCCGAACCGACCTGACGCAGCACGCAGCGCGTGAGGCGATTACGAAAACGCAGTTTTACTTTCTGTACGGCGCAAATGTTGCTCTGGCCTGAAGAAGATCGATGAGGTACATGACCTAGTGCGGTGGCATCCACGCTATGAGTCTGGTTGGTGTGGGTGGGTTCGGTGTCGGCGTTTTAGGATTTGACCTGCGGTGATGGCATGTCCCTGGGGTGGTTGTTGGGGGGGTGTCCCTATGGTTTCTGTCAAGCGGCTTGAGTTGTGGGAGGTTGGTAGAGGGTTTTGGTCTTGAGCATGGCGAATAGGACGTCGCATCGGCGGCGGGCGAGGCAGATGAGCGCCGCGTTGTGTTTCTTGCCTTCGGCTCGTTTTCGGTCGTAGTAGGCGCGGCTGGTGGGGTCGTGCAGCGCGGCAAAGGCCGAAAGAAAAAGTGCTCGTTTGAGTTTCCGGTTGCCCGACCTCGCGGGGTGTTCACCGCGGATCGAGGTTGCCGATCGGTGGGTCACGGGTGCGATGCCGGCGTACGCGGCGAGGTGTCCGGCTGATTTGAATGCCGAACCGTCACCGACTTCGAGGAGGATGCGTGCTGCTGTCCTGATTCCGATGCCTGGCATCGAGATCAGGACGGAGGAAAGAGGGTGGGCATCGAGCATCCTCTCGACGTCCACAGCGATTGTTTTTCTTTGTTGCAGTGTCTCTTTGAGCGAGTCCGCCAGTTTGGGCAGAACAGTCTCGGCAGCCGCGGATTCGGTTGCTGATGCGGGTTGCTTCGCCGGCGAGATCGTCATCGAAACCGATCAGCACATCCAGCTCGGCGAGTGTGTCATCGCCGGTATCTACTCGCCGCAGCGTGTGGGGCATGGTCCGGGCCGTATCGGCGATGATGAACGCATCCCGCGCATCAGTTTTGGCTTGCCCGGGATACAGATCTGCGATGCGGCGCATCGACAGACCTGGAAGGTACGCGACCTGGTGCCCGCAGGATCGGGCGACGGTGACCGGCAGGGCGCCGATCGTGTTGGGCTGATCGACGACGATCAACAGCGGCCCGTGTGTGGCGAGGCGGTCGAACACAGCGCGCAGGCGGTCCTCGTCATTGGGTAGGGCTTTGTCGTAGAGACGGGTTCCGTCGACGGCGAGACCGACGGAGTGATGTTCGGATTTTCCCACGTCGATGCCGCAAAACACGGCGTAACTCGTGTCCATGAAGCAGTCCTTCGTCCGGTCACCACCGGTCGCCGATCCGACGTCAACACCCGACACCCACGTTATGAAGAGACCTGCTCACGATCAGCGGCCCTGTCCCTAATGACATCCGAACGGTCGCTGCGGAACGGGTGCTGGTCTGCTGTGGTTGTTCGCCGCTGGTGGTCCCGGCCGACCGATAGATGCCTGCCCTGTCCCAGGGGACATGCGATCCCTCCTGATAGATCGGCGCTGCGGCGTGTCGGGACCACCACTCGCTTGTTGGTCCTCAATGTTGTTGGTTGTGGTCCAAGCCCGTCCGCACGGATCGATACCTCGTAGTTCGCGAGCTTTGAAGCTCTCAAACGAGACCGGAACCGTACGGATCGCTGGGATCGTGAACGGCTCATCGGAGGGAAGGCCATCGAGCCTCGTCATTAGGGTGCCGCGCGTTCTCGTTGGGTGGGGAAGCCACGCGAAGGAGATCAGACGTCGAAAGGTAGAGGTTCGTGAAACTATTCTGTGGGATTGATTGGGCCGAACGTCACCATGATGTGGCAATCGTTGACGGTGACGGCCTGTTGGTCGCCAAACTCCGGATCGATGACAGCGCTGAAGGATTCGGTCAATTACTTGGGTTGCTGTCCGAGGCGGGTGATTCGCCCGACGAACCGATTCCCGTGGCGATCGAGACATCACGTGGCCTGCTCGTCGCGGCGCTACGTGGAACGGGGAGAGCGGTCTATGCCATCAACCCGATGGCGGTGGCCCGGTACCGCGATCGGCACTCGATGGCACGGAAGAAATCCGATCACGTGGACGCGATGATGCTGGCGAACATTTTGCGTACCGATGCGCACGCGCACCGGACGTTGCCTGCCGACAGCGACCTCGCGCGGGCGATCACGGTGCTCGCCCGCGCTGCTCAGGATGCGATCTGGCGGCGCACCAAGGCAACCCAGGAACTGCGGGCACTGCTGCGCGAGTACTATCCGGGCTTCCTCGCGGCATTCGCCGGCAGTAGTCACACCAACCTCGCGATGCCAGATGCCCGCGCGATACTCGCGATCGCACCAACACCAGCGCAGGGCGCCCGCTTGACCAAGACTCGCATCGTTAGCGCACTGCGCCGGGCGGGCCGGCAACGTCGGCTCGAGGACACCGCGACCCGAATCCTAGAGGCGCTGCGGCGACCACAACTGCGACAACCCCTGCTGGTGGAGAAGGCGTTTGGCCGTCAAACGATCGCCTTGCTCGGCACTCTGAACGTCGAGTGCGAAAACGCCGATGAACTCAATGAGGCAGCCACCGAAGCATTTCGGCGGCATCCCGACTTCGAGGTCATCACCAGCTTCCCCGGTCTCGGTGAGTCCACAGGGGCCCGCGTCCTGGCAGAAATCGGCGATGACCGCGGCCGGTTCGCCGACGCTCGCGGGCTCAAGGCATTCGCCGGCTCCGCGCCCGTGACACGGGCGTCCGGGCGCAGCACCTGTGTGACCCACCGGCATGTGAAGAACAACAGGCTTGCAGCGGTGGGCTTCGTCTGGGCCTTTGCGGCGATCCCGCGACCGGGCCCGGTCAAGGACCAGTATGACCGGCGTCGAACACACGGTGACCGGCATGCTGCGGCGCTGCGCAACGTCTTCAATCGACTTCTGGGTCAGCTCTATCACTGCCTTCAGACCGGTCAAACCTACGACGCATCGAAGGCCTTTCCCGGCTCCGTTCATGATGCGGAACCGGCAGCTGCTTGACGACTTGCGTTGATCGGAGGTCTATCAGCGGTCCGTCGACGCCCCACACCCGGCGACACCACCCCCCGGATCATTGATGACAGGGGCGAGAAGTCATACCGGGTCTGGCGACCGTAGCCCTCGGTTTCAAGGACCAGCTAAAAGATAACGGGGCGTTTCCTGACTCCGTCTCGGATCCGCCATGGAATGGCGAGACAACAGCAGAGAGCGGGTAGGCGCAGAATAGTGCCGTCGTGCGCGAATCGGCCCGCACAAGTGGATAGGTGACCGGGATCGACGGCGCACCGTCGGAGATCGTGTAGGTGAGATCCATCGGCAGCCCTCCTGTTCACGTGAGCGGCGCAGTCCACGAATGTGCGAGGTCTGTGAGGAGTGTGACCGTGCAACGATCAGCTCATCCCATTGTGCGCCCGACGACGGGATGAAATGACGTTCGTCATTGGTGTGTCCGGAGCGTGCGGCGGTAGAGACTGACGAGAGGTGCACTGAATACGGCGGAGATCTACGAGTGATGCGACCTGAACGTCAGGTGATACCCCGCCTCGGGTGGGTTGCACGTCGTCGACCGGAAGGATTGTCGTTTCCGGTCGCCTCGTACTGTGAACTACTATCTCTTTTAGTAGTTCACAGTACGAGGGGGCATCGGCGATGACGAATTGGTCGCTCTGGCGTTGGATCACGGCGTCGGCAGGGGCGGTGGTTGCAGCGCTCATCGTGGGCGTCCCCGCCGGGATAGTCCCGAGCCCGTTCTACCAGCGGATGACTCCGGTGCTGTGGTGGAACTATCCGGTGTGGATCGCGACCGCGATATTGAGCGGATTGATACTCGCAACGTACGTGCGCACGCAATCCAGTTCTGCAGCCCCCTCGCGTGTGGGCATTGGCAGTAATGCGCTGGCTCTGTTGGCCGTCGGCTGTCCGGTGTGCAACAAATTGGTGATCATGACTGTCGGTGTGACGGGTGCGTTGAATCTGTGGGCACCGATACAACCGGTCTTGGGACTGATTTCACTGGCTTTGATGGCGGGCGCGTTTCGGCAGCGGCTGAAAGGCGAGCGGGCGTGCAGAGTGCGCCCTCCTGTATCGAAGGACTTGATCGGCACTGCGGTCCCCGAACGGTCCTAGGACGACATTGACAGTTGCGATGTCCCGAGTGAGCCCGAGAAGCCTGTCGCACTCCCGAATCCTGCGAGGGACTCGGGAGTGTCAACTCCACTCCTTGTGGTGGGCGTTCAGTTGAGTCCGTTTCTGCGAGAGAAGGACTCGTGGCGTCCTTGACTCTCTCGGCGATGTCACGGTAGCCGAGAGACCGCTCCGGTATGTGGGTCGAACAGCAGGGACCCACCCTCGAAGTCGGAGCGTGGGCCGTTCACGGTGTTGTACTCATCGCTGATGGGGAGGCCGAGCATGCTGTTCTCCGCGCCTGCGGCTTTCCATGCCTCGTAGATTCGGCCGAGGACTACCCAGGCGTTGCCGGCGATTTCGTAGATAGCGCCATTTTGATAATTGGTTCGGATGAGGCCGCCGGGGGTGGGGGAATCGGTTTCGACCGGACCTCCCAGGGGTCCGTCCTGGGCGCCTGAGGCGGCCCACTTCGTCGCGGTTGCGGACTCTTGTGGGTTCGAATGTGTTGTGCTGACAGGGGGTTTCAGGCTGGAGTTGTCGGAGGGGGTGGCGGTCTGTGGCGTCGGGTCGGAACCGTCGCCGTATGAGGCCGCAATAGTTCGAATGGTATCCATTTGTGCGTACCCCTGTTCGCCGGGATCGGCGGTGTTGCCGAGGTCGCGGTGCGCAGAAATGATCGGGATGTCGACGGCGGCCCCTTCGGGGAAGGACGTGAATTCGGTTCCTTCCGAGTACATGGTCGTGCGTCCTAGTGGATCCAGGCCGGCCAGTTTCAGTCGCCACCCCAGAAAGGTTCCCACGGTGTTGATTTCGGAGGAGGTCGGCTGGGTTGACGTGTAGTCGCCCATCATTGCCACGCCTACTGTGTTTTCATTGAATCCGCCGGTGTGTGCTCCCTGGACGGGCTTGTCCAGGCCGCCGGCTCGGCCTTCGAAGATTTGACCGTATTTGTCGACGAGCGCGTTGTAGCCGATGTCGCACCATCCGAGCGTTTGTGCGTGGTAGGCATAAATACCACGCACGATGTCGGCGGATTCTTCCTTGGAATATTCGTTGCTTCCGGCGGTGTGGTGAACGACAGCTCCCCCGAGGAACTCGTCGTAGACGGGTGCCTCGCATCGAAGGGACTCGTCGGCTCCCCATTGTGCACGGGTGATCACGGAGAATCCCGGACTTGCATTGGTGTCGGCTGATTTCAGGGGAGATGCGGGACCGCTGCCGGGCTCGATGAGTACGGCGGAGAGATCACCTTCTTTCGCTGGGGAGCGGACCAATGGTTGTGTCAGGGCCGCAGGGGTGTAGGCGGTAACGAGGGGAGGGACGACGGGAAGCGGTGGTCGTGGTTGCTCACTCGGCACGGCCGGATTCTGGATGGAGGGGACGAGGAGTTGAACGGTATTCGTGGTTCCGACGAATACCGGGTCCGTGCCTTGCAAGTGCCGGCCCGGCGATGTGTCGGCTGGCGCGGTCGAAAGCCATGGGCCCCAGCCTCCGTCCGATTGGCGCGCTCGTACGGCCGCTGCCGGCGCTGTGGGGCCATTCGATGTCAACGCGACCATCCGAAATGGCTCTTCCCTGGTGATCTCCTTGACCGACATCTCCGAAGGGATCTCCTGCCTCGGTGACGGTTCGGAATCGACCTTCGGTTTCGAACGTGGATCATCGGTGGGCAGATCAGTGCCGGTGGCTGCGGCAAGGACATTCAATCCCAGCCTGAGCAGGGCTGAGAGGTCGATGCCCGTGAACTCTTTGAGGGGTATCGAGAGATCCGGAATGCTCGCAAGGGCGACGTCGGCTATCTGTGCCGCAGATTCGGAGGCTGACGAAGACTGTGCGGAGCGGACTTCGGGTGAGGTGTCCGTCGTGACATGGGAGATGAAGGGGCTGGCGACGGCGAGGGCTGCGACGGAGCCGAGGACCAGCGAGAATTTTGAACGTCGTCGTTGGGGCATATGGCAGAACTTCCTGTGATGCGGGAGTTTTCGGCGATTCGCACACCGACGTCGACTGTTGAGGTCCGGTGTCGGCCGGGTGGGTCGGATGAGGCCCGACATCGTCATTCTGCCATAAAGTCTCGACTGTTACTTGAGGGTTGCGGCGTGGATGTGTTCGGAGGGTGTTGGCGCGGTCGTGGAAGAGCCGCCGATGCCGATCTGTGAATGGATGCGCGACAACCATTGAGGCGCCCACCAATTGGCTTCTCCCATCAGTTTCACCAACGCCGGGACCAGGAGCATCCGTACGAGTGTGGCATCGAGTACCAATGCCAGAATCATTCCGACACCCAAGAACCTCATGATCGACAGTCCGGACAATGTGAAGGCTCCGGTCACGACGATCAGCAGGAGCGCCGCCGCTGTGATCACCCTGCCTGTGCGCTCGGCGCCGATGCGGACGGCCTCTTCGGTCGTTGCTCCTGCACTGTGGGCTTCTGACATTCGTGCCATGAGGAACACTTCGTAGTCGGTGGACAGACCGAACACGACTGCGAGAATGAGGACCACGAACGTCGCTTCGAGGGGTGCCGGTGTGACGCCAATCCACTGGGCTCCGTTGCCCAACTGGAAGATCCATGTCAACGCTCCGAAAGTTGCGGCCAGACTCAGGCATGCCATCGCCACAGCCTTGAGGGGCAGGACGATCGAGCCGAATGCAAGAAGTAAGAGCGCCAGCGTCGAGGCGATCATGATGGACACCATCACCGGAAGCCAGCGCTTGATCGCGGAGTTTCCGTCGTCGAAGGTTGCTTGGCTTCCCCCGACCAGATATTCCGTATCTGCAGGTGCAGGTAGCGCCCGTAGATTCGTAATCACGGCGCTGGCTTGGTCGGGGGGTATCTCCGCGAAAAGCGCTTGGGCAATGACGGTGTCGTCCCGCGAGGCGACGACGAATGCTTGGGCGATTCCGTCGATTCGGGCAGCAGTCGATACGACCGCGTTGACCGCTCCGGCGTCGGGGGTGGCTCCGCTCCGGCTTCGGAAGAGGAGGGTCGCTCCGTCGCCGGTGGAGGGAAATTCGGAGACCAAGGTCTGTGCAGCCGAGCGTGCAGGGTCGTCTGCGGGGAGGGCGGTGAAGGTCGCCTCTCCGAGTGAGGCGCTGGCCAAGGGCGTGGCCATGAGCATCAAGCCCGTCCCTATGGTGACTGCGACGGCGACGGGACGTTTCATGACCCATGACACGACAGTGCCCCAGAAACGGCGGGCTCTGGCTTCTCCTGAGTGCACGGCGTGTTCACGCCAGGTGAGCGCGTTGATTCGGCTTCCGAGGACGGCGAGGACGGCGGGGACCGCCGCGACGGACAAGATCGCGGCACTGGCGACGGCGGCGATTGCCCCGAAGCCCAACGATCGAATCACGGCTTGAGGAAAAACCAGCATGCCGGCGAATGCGCAGATGAGAAGCAAGCCGGAGAACATGACTGTTCTCCCGGCCGTCATGGTCGTCCGGAGTGCCGCTTCGCGAGCGTCGCCTCCGGATGCGGTGAGTTCTTCACGGAAACGGCTGACGATGAAAAGCCCGTAGTCGATCGCGAGTCCGAGCCCGATGAGGGAGGCAACGTTGAGGGCGAACGAATTCACTTCGGTGAGTAGAGTCAGAAGTCGTAGTGCTGCAAGGGAGATGATGATCGCGAAGATCCCGACGAAGACGGGGACCGCTGCAGCGATCAACCCACCGAAGATGAAAATCAACAGGATCAGTGTGATGGGCAGTGCAATCGATTCCGCCCGGACGAGGTCGGACTGCAGACGGTGGTTGAAGGCTGTCCCGACTATCGAGCCGCCAGCGAATTCCGCTTGCGCTCCCTGGAGTTCGAGTAGGGGCAGCATCTCTGCGGTGTTCGCTTCTTGACCTCGAGGTCCTGGGTCGAGGGTGATTGCGATGGCGGCTTTGGTTCCGTCTGTCGAACGCAGAAGAATTTGTTCGGGTGGGGTCGATGACCAATACGACTTCACCGAATGAGTGGGTACCGATGCGGTGAACTTGTCGAGCATCTCCGTTGCCCCGCTGGTGAGGTCGGTGAGTTCAACACCTGCCGCGGGGGTGTAGATCGCGACGATGTCGGGGGTTTGTGGCCCGAAATCGGCCTCGACGGTACGCGCGACCTCGGCGGAATCGCTACCCGGATCGGTGAATCCGCTCTGCCCCATCTCGCGGAAGACTCCGATGCCCCATATCCCGCTGGCGGCAACTGTCACCATGATGACACCGAGAATCCACCAGGGGCGGGAGACGACGAACAATGCCCAACGTGTCATTTTTCTCCGTGATATCGAGCGGGACGGTGGATTGGATCGAGACTGTTCCCTGCGGCAAGACCCCGACGACGCCGATGCGCAACCGGTCTTGTCCCTGCTGTCTTCTTGACGGTATGGCGTTGCTGTGCAGGAACTTACGACCGAGTTCAGTGATGAACGGTCGACCGTGCCGCACGGTCTGTCGGGTGCCGAGCGTTGTACGGTACGCCCGGAGAATCAAACCACATGTACTACTATGATGCATAGTAGTACATGTCGCGTGCGATGCGGATTCCGATACATCACGAAAGGCATCAATCACGATGGTCGATCTCGTCGAAAACGTCCCCCGTCGAACTCCGGTAGAGCAACCACCTCGTCGAGGGTGGATGCGGGTGGGCGCGCGGGCCGTGGGCGCAGTGACGGCGGGTGGAGCGCTGTATCTGAGTTTCCCTCCGTATTCAGCGTGGTATCTGACTCCCGTCGGGTTTGCTCTTCTGGTGCTGGTCCTTCGCGGCCGATCGGTGAGAACTGGCTTCGGGTACGGGTATCTCGCCGGATTGGCGTTCTTCGTCCCACTGCTGCCCTGGGTAGGTGTCTACGTCGGAGCGCTCCCGTGGCTGGTCCTTGCGGCGATCGAAGCATTGTCGATCGGGCTCTTCGGGGCGATGGCGGCGGCGCTGAGTCGACTGCCGTGTTCGGTAGTGTGGATCGCCTCGGTGTGGGTGCTCCTCGAAGGGGTTCGCTCGCGACTTCCCTTTGGCGGCTTTCCTTGGGGGCGTCTGGCATTCGGTCAGGCGGACGGTGTGCTGTTGCCCCTGGCCGGCGTAGCTGGAGCCCCCGGCCTGAGTTTCGCCGTCGCGCTCCTGGGCTGTGGACTTGCGGGGCTGATAACAGCGTTGAGCGGTCGGCACTGGATGCGAATGTTCGCATGCATGGCGATTGTGACCGTTCCGCTGATGTCGGCGATGCTGCTTTCTGCACGTCCTACGCCCGCACCTGCGGCGATGAGCACAGTTGCCCTCGTTCAAGGAAACGTCCCACGGCTTGGTCTGGATTTCAACTCCCAACGCCGCGCGGTGTTGGACAACCACGTCGCAAAAACAAAGGAATTGGCCAGGGATGTCGACGCGGGACGGCTCCCTCGGCCGCAGTTGGTGATCTGGCCGGAGAATGCCTCGGATATCGACCCGCTACGTAACGGGGATGCGGCAACGCGCATCACCGATGCTGCGCGAGCGGTTGGTGTGCCCATTTTGGTCGGTGCGGTGCTGACGCGCGAGGACGGAACCACCTTGAACAGCGCGATCGTATGGGACCCTGATTCCGGGCCCGGGGAGCAGCACGTCAAACGAAAGCTCGTCCCGTTCGGTGAATATCTGCCGCTACCCGGTGTGATGAATGCGCTGTCCTCGTATGCCGCTCGAGCGGGAAAGTTTGTGCCGGGTGACGGTAACGGTGTCGTTACTCTCAACGGCACTCCCACTGCCGTGGCCACATGCTATGAGGTCGCATTCGACGACCTGGTGCGGGACTCGGTGCGAAGCGGTGCCCAAGTCATCACCGTCCCAACAAATAACGCGACATTTGGGCGTACCGATATGACGTACCAACAACTCGCGATGTCACGGGTTCGGGCGGTCGAACACGGGCGCCCCGTGCTTGTGGCCGCGACGAGCGGCGTCAGTGCGATCATCGAGTCCAACGGCGCCGTACTTCAGCAAAGCGGCATCTTCACCGACGACGTACTGGTAGGCGATGTTCAACTGCGCTCGGACATGACTCTGGCGATACGGATCGGTCCTGTGCCCGAAATCGTGATCTCACTGCTCGCGCTCGGAGCGCTGCTGGTGAGCGTCACTTTTCGGGTTACCCGCGCCGCTCCACCTACTAAGATGAATAGTAATTGAGAGCGGTTTCGTATATCGTTTCGTTACATTCGGATGGAGGCGCTGCTCAACGCGGGTGGTCCACATCGCAAAAACATGCGTGGTACAACCCGGAGGAGTGCAGTTTTGTCCCGTCACCGTAAGGAAGCCGGCGCCACATCCCGGCACGTCAGTGAGCTCGTTGCAATATCCGTCGGGTCGGGAAACTGCCAGGTCGCCGTTCGTGGGAGACATCGCACGATTACGCGCCATGGAGACAATGCGGTCGTGGCAGCCACGATGGCAGTCGCGGCAGGAGCGCTGATCGCCGCGGGAACCCAGATCTCCGGCCCCGCCCTGGCAAATGCACACACAGTTCACGACGAGTCCGACCAGTCTCGTGCAACACCCGATCCGGCGTCCGACACTGTTGCGGATGCAGCTCCGCCGCAAGCACTCATTTCTCCGACCACGGCCGGTGCCGGCGAACTGGTCGATCAGCTTGCCAAGGGTGCATGGCTGGCGGAACAACGGGACGCGCTCGAATCCGCGGTCTCGATCCCCATCTCGACAGGATCTGTATCCACCGGATCGTCGGCGCGCACGATCAAGCCTGTATCAGGCACTCTCACTTCAGATTTCGGACCTCGATGGGGAACCACGCACACAGGTCTCGATATCGCGAACGAGATCGGGACTCCGATCTACGCTGTCGCAGACGGGACCGTCATCGATTCCGGGCCAGCTTCCGGATTCGGGTTATGGGTTCGGCTCCAACATGACGACGGTTCGATCAGCACCTACGGCCATATCAACGAAACCCTCGTCAGCGTCGGGCAGCAGGTACGCGTGGGCGAACAGATCGCGACAGTGGGAAACCGCGGTCAATCCACCGGGCCGCACCTGCACTTCGAGATTGCAGACCCCTCGGGGCAAAAGGTAGATCCCAAGCAGTGGCTTGCGTCTCGGGGTGTGGAAGTTACGGACTACACCAGTTCCTGAACTACGGCCAGGTGCACCCACCAGGCTCCAACGTGACGCCGAGACTTCATGTTTGAAACCAACGCTTTCGGATTTGAGTCGACGAGAAGGTCGGTACCCGCCAGGTATCGACAGGGATGAAAGATGATCAGATGCGCGCTCAATGGCGGTGGACGGTATTTGCTCTTGCGGTCGTCGCCCTGCTCGTAGTAGCGATGTGGCCACGGGGACGCGAATCGACTGAAGTTGCGCAACCACCCGCTGCCACTGCCTCTCATGCCGGGGGATCTGCCACGGCCGACGGCGCTTCGCTCGCTGCACTTGCCGTCGCGGCGGCACTGCGTCCATGCCCCCTGCCTGATCCGCAACGGTCCGCCTCGGGACAGCTGTCCGGCGTGAATGTTTCATGCCTCGGGTCCCGGGAAAAATTCGATGTAGGAGACGCCCTCGCCGGCGAACCGACATTGATCAATCTCTGGGCGTCGTGGTGTGCACCCTGCCGAGAGGAAATCCCCATTCTGGGGGCTTATGCTGAGGAACCCGATTCAGTGAGGGTCGTCGGCGTCAACGTACAGGACAGTCAATCGTCAGCCTTGGCGCTGCTCGCCGACCTCGGAGTGCACTACCCCTCCTATGGCGACGCCGACGCGGTTCAAGGAACACTTGTCGCACCTCCAGTTCTGCCCCTGAGTTTCGTCGTGCAACGCGACGGCAGTGTCGAGCGGGTTACCGATCCTCCGGTCTTCCGTAATACCCAGCAAATTCGCGACGCAGTTGCGCGCATGGTGAGGTAATGCGTTGGGGGGAACAACAAAGCAGCCCCTGAACCGAACCGGAACTGCGTCCGATCGGGCATTCGCCGATCGTTGTCGGACTGACTGTAGTTTCTGGCCAGCTCCCGAAAGTCGGGGACGGCAGCGCGGCCGTGGGGATGGGTGCACGTTCATCAGGCTGCTGGAGGAGCGAGTCGCCAGAGTCGGAATGTGGTTCGTCCTTGGTGAGGGCCGCACTAGTTCCGTGATGGTCTCGCGCGTGCCAGCACGCAGAGGAATCCGAGTCCGGCGATCAAGAACGCCATCAGATAACCCAAGATCAGGTCCTGCCACCCCGCCGAAGCGAGAAGATGAAGTTGGCCGAGGTGTGTGATGACGTGAAGCAGTGCCATCGCCACCCCGATTCCGACCAGAATCCATCCGAGCACCTGACGGCGACGTTCACGGCGATACTCGGGTGTGTACAGGGAATCTTTCGCCATCTCAGTCCTCCGTGCAGTTCGGATCCCAACCCAGCTACTATGCTACTTAGTATTACAGTACGTAGTTCACCGAAGGGTTGCGCAGTGCCCATAACCAGTCATCCGGTCGGAAAGTTCAGTCCGATAGTCGAACTCGACTGTTCTCGGCAGAAGGACGATCTGTGACGGCCGAATCCCCATCACCTCACCCGTGTGTGAAACACTTCCACCGAATCCTGCGAGGACTGGTGCTTGCAACGGCCGTCATCCTTGCCGCGTCGTCGTGTGCCACCGGCACAGACGCTGTCGCGCAAGGCGGTAGCTTCGACTTCGTGTCTCCCGGTGGACAAACCGAAATCTTCTACGACCCACCAGAAATCCGCGGAACGATCGGCACTCTGGCAGGTCCGAACCTGATGGAGGAAGGACAACGGGTGTCACTCGACGACTATGTCGGCAAAGTCGTCGTGATCAACCTCTGGGGGCAGTGGTGCGCACCGTGCCGTGCCGAAGCGGACGACCTCGAAACCTCGTACGAAGCCACTCGCGATCTCGGCGTCCAATTCCTGGGTATCAATGTCCGAGATCCACAACGCGACAAAGCGCAAGACTTCGTCGTCGACAACCAGGTGACCTACCCATCCATCTATGATCCGCCGATGCGCACCTTGGCCGCGCTGGGCGGGAACTATCCGACGAGTGTGATTCCGTCGACCCTGGTTCTCGATCGTCAACACCGAGTCGCCGGCGTCTTCCTGAAGGCCCTGCTCGCAGACGATCTCACACCAGTGATCGAACGGGTGGCCTCGGAATGACCGTGCTGGCACAAGACTTGGGAACCACCTTCCAGAATGCAGTGTCCACAGGTCCACTGTTCGTGGCGCTCCTCGCGGCGGCCCTGGCAGGATTGATCTCCTTCGCCTCACCCTGCTGCATCCCCCTGGTTCCGGGATATCTGTCATATCTCGCAGGAATATCCGGGGCAGAGACGCCAGCAGTCGCCGACGGCGACACGACAACAGTCACGACTGGCCGCTGGCGGGTGACCGGAGCCGCTGTGTTGTTCGTGGCCGGATTCACGGTGGTCTTCGTCCTCGCCACTGCCTCTGTCTTCGGAGTCATGGGGATTTTGCAACTCAACCGGGAACTCCTGCAGAGGATCGGCGGCGTGATCACCGTCGTCATGGGCATGACCTTCATCGGTCTGGTCCCCGCCCTTCAACGCGACACCCGTCCGACACCGCGCCGTCTGTCCAGCTTGGCAGGCGCCCCCTTGCTGGGAGCCGTCTTCGGCCTGGGGTGGACCCCATGTCTGGGGCCGACCCTGGCCGGAGTCCTCTCGGTCACCGCCGGTACACAAGGCGCGACTGCTGCACGCGGGGTCGTGTTGATCATCGCGTACTGCCTGGGGTTGGGCCTTCCATTCATCGCACTCGCCTTCGGATCATCGAAAGCGCTTCGCGGAGTCGGATGGCTTCGTCGACATTCGCGAAGCATCCAAATCTTCGGTGGTGTCATGTTGATCCTCGTCGGGTTGGCATTGTTGACCGGATTCTGGGAACTGTTCGTCTCCTGGATTCGCGACGAATTCGTCAGCAACGTGGTGCTACCGATATGACACAACAGGACACTCACGAGACGACGACGCCCCACCACCGCTCGTTCTTCCGCCCAGCAATCGCGCTGGTCCGCAACACCTGGCGCAAACTGACTTCGATGCGTACCGCGTTGGTCCTACTGTTCCTGCTTGCGCTTGCCGCAGTACCCGGCGCCCTCCTGCCGCAGCGAAACCTCAACGTGGGCAAAGTCAACACATACATAGCAGCACGTGGCGCCCTCGGACAGTGGATGGACAAGATCGAACTGTTCGACGTCTTTTCCAGCTCCTGGTTCACCGCCATCTACGTTCTGCTGTTCGTCTCACTCATCGGTTGCTTGATCCCGCGCCTGGCAGAGCACCTCCGAGCCCTCCGCAGCACGCCGGTCCGTGCCCCGCGCAATCTGTCCCGCCTGCCGCACCACCACGCCGCGCAGGAACTGACTGCTGATTCCACAGCCGCAGTCGAGCGCGTCCGTGCGGCATTGCCGCGATGGCGGCTCGCGGTGCGAACAACAGACGACGGAACAACTGAGCTTTCGGCCGAAAAAGGTTATCTCCGAGAAGCCGGCAACCTCCTCTTTCACTTCTCCCTCCTCGGACTGCTGGTTACGATTGCGATCGGAAAGCTGTTCGGATATGAGGGCTCCGTCATCGTCATCGCCGATGGAGGACCCGGATTCTGCAACACCTCACCCGCCGTCTACGACTCGTTCAAAACCGGAAATGCGACGGACGGAACCGGTCTCGAACCATTTTGTATCAGGGTCAACGACTTCGCCGCCGACTATCTAGACAATGGCCAAGCTTCGATGTTCACCTCCAACATTTCCTACCAACAGGACGCGACAGACGACGGTCAATGGAACAACTATCAACTGAAAGTGAACTCCCCACTGAGAATTGGCGGCGAACGCGTGTACTTGACAGGACACGGATACGCGCCCCAATTCACTGTCACTTTCCCCGACGGCCAGACACGGACGGAATCACTGCAATTCCGCCCGGACGACGCCACCACTTTCCTCAGCAGCGGCGCACTGCGATTCGACCCCCCAGGCGGGACATACGGATCAGCGGAGGAGCGTCGCACCAATCAGATCGCCGTCGAGGGTTTGTTCGCACCCACAGCGGCATTCAACGGTAACCTTCTCACGTCTGCCTTTCCCGACATGCGCGACCCTGCGGTCGCCATCGACATCTACAAAGGGGACACAGGTCTCGATACCGGCATTCCACAGTCGATCTTCAGCCTCAACACCGAGATGATCAACCAGGGCCGCCTCACCAAGCAAGCGCGCGTCAATCTACGGCCAGGAGAATCGTCGAACTTGCCCGATGGCACTCGCGTGACATTCGACGGCGCAAAGGAATTCGCCAATCTTCAAGTTTCCCACGACCCGGCACAGATTTGGGTACTAGTCTTCGCCGTCACCATGATTACCGGCCTGATCACGTCACTGGTGATAAAGCGTCGCAGAATTTGGGTGCGAATCACCTCGACAACATCAGGCCCGGGTCCCGTATCGCTGATCGAACTCGGGGGACTGGCGAGAACGGACCACGCCGGATGGGGCGCAGAATTCGACATCGTGCACAGACGCATCTGGCAATCCGAAGAGCCCGCCCGCAGAGAAGAGTGACATGACGATCAATGAAACCCTTTCCCGATACAGCGATCTCAGCTACGGCACGGCATTCCTCGTATATCTACTTGCCCTTATTCTCTTCTGCGCGCAACTCGCCTCGGTACGCACACAGTCGCTCACGCCGACTGCGAGGGTGGGCGTCAACGCTGGTCCTGTACCGACCGCACCCGATGCGAGAGCCCCTGGGCGTATCGTCGAATCTTCTCCCCGATCGATGTCGGATCGGCTCGGCAACATGGGGTTGTCTCTGATAGTAGTCGCATTCGTGTTCCATCTCGGTGCGCTCGTCCTCCGTGGGGTAGCGACGCAACGAGTGCCCTGGGGCAACATGTACGAATTCGTCACCTTGACATGCGCGGCAGCAGTACTCGCCGGACTGCTGCTGTTACGGCGACCTGATCTGCGAACACTGTGGGTCTTCGCTCTGATACCGATCCTCGTTCTCATGTTCGTGGCAGGAACTGTCCTGTACGCGAATGCCGCCCCCGTCGTTCCTGCCCTACAATCGTATTGGCTTCCGATCCACGTCTCGATCGTCTCGATCGGTAGTGGGGTGTTCCTGATCTCGGGCGTATCGAGCATGTTGTTTCTGCTCAGAGTCCGATATGACGACCGTGGTGTCGACTCGAAGCTCGGCACATGGTTGCGGCGCCTACCCGAGGCGCACGTGTTGGATCGATTGGCTTACAAGACAACGATCTTCGCCTTCCCGCTCTTCGGGGCGGGAGTGGTTCTGGGAGCCATCTGGGCGGAAGCGGCCTGGGGTAGGTTCTGGGGGTGGGACCCCAAGGAAACGGTCTCCTTCATCGCTTGGGTGATCTACGCCGCGTATCTGCACGCGCGCGCCACTTCTGGTTGGCGCGATACCCGTGCCGCCTGGATCAACATCGCCGGTTTCGTCGCAATGCTGTTCAATCTCTTCATCATCAATATGGTCGTCTCCGGCCTCCATTCATACGCCGGACTCAACTGAGAGCGAGCTGGGTGAAAGCGACGCGGAACATAAAACTCAGGGGAGCACCGCGCCTGCAAAGGGCCGGCGCGACCCGAGGCGGCTCACGCTGGGCAATTCGAGTGAAACCCGCTGCAAAACAACTATTTGCGTTCGACTATCGGTCACTGGACGGCTGGAACTGCGCCGCCGAGCGGACCGGCAAACCCATTCTGATATTGCTTTCTGTACGAGGTGATCAAACGTGAATCGTGCACACTTGGCCCCTACCCGAAAGGTAGTCGTTGTGGGGCGCGTCAGGGAGTATTTTTGCCCGGCAACCTGCGCCGGCACTCGAGTTCATCGTGTATCACTGTCAATCTGATATGGTCGCACCTGCTCAGTGCCGGCTGGCTTTCGAGTCGGTACGCCTCCGCGATCAGCTCGGAGTCGGTCATCCCCCGCCGAACGTCTTGCATTGCGACCTCCACGTCGTCTGTTCTCGTTCGCGTACCCGATCAGTCCCTCGCTGGTCGATGGGCACGGTTTGCGCCTGAACCGTTTCAGGATGTAAATGAATCGATTCGGCTCGGTTTCAGGCGTCGGTTCCTTTGTGTTCGCGTTCCATCCTCGTCTTGAGGAACGACGAATGTGACCCGCGCACGCTGATCTCCAGATATCGGCGGATGATGACCAATCCCTCCACATGAGGTTGCCTCCAGACTGTTCGGCGTCCTCAGAGGGGTATTGGCCTGTCGCCGAGAAGGCTCGGTGCCTCTGCCGGGATCCTCGTCGAGCAGAGACACCGAGCCGCGTGCGCTCACATCCGAGTGAGATCTCGGTAACGACCGCCTGAAGTTGTGATCACAGCGTGGCGAGAATGTCTTCCATGGTGGTGATTTCCTCGTTTTGCGTGCGGATGATGTTCTGCGCCATGGAGATCGCTTCTGGATACTGTCCGGAATCAACTTCAGTTTGCGCCATCGCGACTGCTCCGCGGTGATGGTCGATCATCTGTGTGAGGAACAGTTTCGCGGCATCTGTTCCCTGCGCATTCTGCAGTGCAGTCATGTCCTCGGCGGACATCATCCCCTCCATGCCGGGCATCGTTCCCATGCTTTCGGAGGGCATGGGCATGTTCATACTGGTGGAGGGCATCGGCATGTTCATGCTGCTGGAGGGTGTCATGCCTTCCATGTTGTGAGAGGTGGTCGGCATATCCATGCCAGAGGAGGACGAACTCTGTCCCCAGCTGGTCAACCAGGCCTGCAGCTGCTCGATTTCTGGGCCCTGCGCCGCTTTGATCTGTTCAGCCAACGCTGTCACTCGGGGGTCGATACCGTCTTTGGAGAGGAGCATGTCGCTCATCTCGACGGCTTGACTGTGATGCGGGATCATCTGCTCGGCAAATGTCACATCTGCCTGATTATGAGTGCTCGCGTCCGCCGAGCTACTGGACTCGACACTCATTGACATCGGTGTGGAGGTGGTTCCATCGGAATTGGAACTGTTACATGCGGTGAGGACGAATAGTGCCGCAGTTGCTGCAGCGCTGATTGCGAGGATCTTCTTCATATCGGGGAAACCCTTTCGTTGGGAGATCGGTTGTCCGGTCATGAGGCGTTCTGTGAGGTCGTCTTCGGGGTAGTGCTTGGTGAAGGCCGGTGTTGATCCGGGGGAGAAGGGAGTCGTAGTCGCTTCAGCAGTAGTGCGTTGACGGCGACGATGAAGCTGGACCCGGACATCGACAGCGCTGCGATCTCTGGGCGAAGTACAAGTCCGAGGGAGGGTTCGAAGACTCCAGCGGCGATGGGGAGGGCGATGACGTTGTACCCGACGGCCCATCCGAGGTTCTGTCGCATCTTGCGGAGGGTGCCTCGCCCGATTTGTAGTGCGACCGGTACGTCGAGTGGGTCCGACCGCATCAGCACGAGGTCCGCTGTTTCGATTGCGACGTCGGTACCTGCGCCGATGGCGATACCGAGGTCCGCTTGTGCGAGCGCGGGAGCATCGTTGACTCCGTCCCCGACCATTGCAACTTTTTTGCCGGCATTTTGCAGCTCGACGATCTTGGCGGCTTTGTCGCCGGGGAGCACTTCCGCGATGACGGTATCGATACCGAGCTGGCCCGCGATGCGCTGTGCGGTGGCTTCGTTGTCGCCGCTGAGCATGACGACTTCGACGCCCAAGTCGTGCAGCGCCGCCACTGCGGCGGCGGAAGTCTCTCGGACAGCGTCGGCGAGTGCGATCACCCCGACGCCGTGTCCGTCGACGGCGACGAGTACTGCTGTTCGCCCGCTGGCTGCGAGGTCGTCGCGTGTGCCCATCAATGTGCCGAAGTCGACGTTTTCGGCGATCATCAGTTTGCGGTTGCCTACCGCCACTCGACGACCGTCCACCTCCGCAGCCGCACCGTGACCTGGCACATTACGGAAATTTGTGAGTGGAACTTCCGGGGCGCCGCGTTCGGCCGCGTAGCGGACGATCGCGCCGGCGAGGGGGTGTTCGGACTCGCGTTCGACCGCGGCCACAAGGGAAAGGAGTTCATCGGTGCCGATACCGTCGACGACGACGTCGGTGACTTCGGGTTCGCCTTTGGTGAGGGTGCCGGTCTTGTCCATCACTACCGTCTCGATGCGCGCCGAGGATTCCAGCGCGGTGGCATTTTTGAACAACACTCCTCGTTGAGCTCCGAGTCCGGTGCCGACCATGATGGCGGTGGGCGTGGCCAAACCGAGAGCGTCGGGGCAGGTGATGACAACGACGGTGATTGCGAACAGAAGCGCGGTCTGCACTCCTGCACCCGCCGCCCACCAGACAAGGAAGGTGCCGGTGCCGCCGATCAGAGCAACAAGGACGAGCCAGAACGCGGCCCGATCAGCGAACCGTTGCCCCGGCGCTTTCGAGTTCTGCGCTTCCTGGACCAACGCCACTATTTGGGACAGGGCGGTGTCGGCACCGACTTTGGTTGCTCGGACGCGAAGTGTGCCCGTCGTGTTGATGGAAGCCCCGATGACTGCGGATCCCGGTTCTTTGGATACGGGAAGGCTTTCCCCGGTCACCATTGACTCGTCGACTTCGGAAGTTCCGCTCTCGACCGTTCCATCGACAGGGACTTTGCCGCCTGGTCGGATCAGTAACAGGTCTCCGACGACAACGTCGGCGGTGGGAACTTCGACGGGTTCGCCGTCTCTCAACACGATTGCCAATGGCGGGGTCAGTTCGAGCAGTGTGCGAATCGCGTCGTTGGCTCCACCTCTGGCTCGCATCTCGAACCAATGTCCGAGCAGGACGAAAGCCGTCAGCACCGACGCGGCCTCGTAGAAGACCTCGCCGCCGCCGGTGAAGGTGACGGCGACGCTGTAGAGCCAACCCGCCCCGACGGCGACGGCAACGAGGACCATCATGTCGAGGGTGCGGGCCTTCAGAGCCCGATAAGCGCCGTCGAAAAAGATCCAGGCCGAGTAGAACACCACTGGCAAGCTCAGTATCAGGGTGAATACGTCGTCGCGGAGTCCGAACGGGGCGGGAACTGTGAATCCGAACATGTCGCGCCCCATCGGGGACCACAGCATGATCGGAATGGACAGAACGAGAGCGACGAGAAAGCGATTTCGCATGTCCCGGACCATGTCGTCCATCGACATTCCGGCGTGGGCGCCTCCGTGCCCCATCATGTCCTGTGCAGAGTGTTGAGCATGTGGTTCGTGCGCTGTGTGTTCGCCGTGAGGAGATTCGCCGGGGTGTTCGACCGGTGCGTCGGTTGATGTGTCGGCGTGGTCTGAATGAACGTGGTATTCAGAGGGCGTGGCGCTGGTGCTGTCGTTTGGTTCGGAGAGGGGGTCGCAGCTGTGGGAGGGCACTGATCGCCCTGCGCAGTGATAGCCGCAGTCCCGGATCCATTGGGACAGTTCGGGTATCGAGGTTGCAGCCGGGTCGTAGGTGACCGTGGCAGTTTGGTTGAGGACGTTGGCCTCAGCAGAGACGACGCCACGTCGGCGAAGGAGAGTTGATTCGACTGCGGCTTTCGATGTCGCCCACTGCAATCCTTGTACTTCGAGAACGGTGGTTCGATTCATCTCTGCGCCCTCTCGTTGTGACCGCCATTCTTGCGGCAGCGACTGTGCGGATACCTCGGTGGCATGTTCCCGTGTTGTGGCAGATCGTCGGCACCTCTGGGGCGTGATGTTGTGGGGTCCACGTGTGTCTCAATACTGAGCCTGCCGGTGGCGGATATGCCTTGGTTAGATGTTTGGTGAAGATTCGATGAAGGACCATGGTGTCCCAAGCAGTCGACGACTGCCCTCGTCCGTGATGGTGGTCGTCGTGAAGTGAAACCTTTGGATTCGTTGCGGGTGGACAGTGGGACCTCTCCCGCACATCGCGTCCGAAGAGTTCAGGGCAGACGGAAGGTCATCGGGGCAGTCGAATTCGGGATCAAATCAGTGATCGGAGCTTGTGGCATGACTGGTGAATCGTCGTAGGCGCAAACTGTTCGTGACGACGAAGATGGAGCTGAAAGCCATGGCAGCGCCGGCGATCAGCGGGTTCAACAACCCCAGCGCCGCCAGAGGCAACGCCGCCACGTTGTAGGCGAAGGCCCAGAAAAGGTTCCCTTTGATGGTTTTCAACGTCGAGCGCGACAGACGGATCGCATCTGCGGCGGAGCGCAGGTCGCCTCGGACAAGGGTGAGATCGGAGGCTTCGATGGCGACATCGCTGCCGGTGCCCATGGCCAGACCTAAGTCTGCTTGTGCCAGAGCAGCGGCGTCGTTGACACCGTCACCGACCATAGCGACTGTATACCCACGGCTTTGGAGGTCTTTGACGGCGCTTACTTTGTCCGCGGGCAAGACTTCGGCGATGACATCGGCGGCTTCGATCCCCACTTGTTTTGCGACGGCGACGGCGGCGCGAGCATTATCGCCGGTCAACAGGATGGGACGTAGTCCCAAGGTTCGGAATGCAGTGATGGCCTCTTTCGAGGTGTCCTTGACAGTGTCCGAAACGACCACGATTCCGCGGATCGAACCGTCCCACGCAACCCACACCGGGGACTTTCCGTCGGCTTCCGCGTCGTGTGCGGCCACTTCCAGATTCTTGGGTGCGACGAGAGACCAGTCCTGCTCTAACCAGGTTCGCCGACCTATAGCAACGGCTCGGCCGTCTACGACACCGGAGACGCCTCGGCCGTCGTGGTTGGAGAAACCTTCGATTCTCGGCAACGGCCGGCCGTCAGCCCGAGCTGCAAGAGTGATGGCCTGCGCGATCGGGTGTTCGGAGCCGTCCTCCAACGCTCCTGCGACAAAAAGTAATTCGTCGATATTCTCGCCATCTGCGCCGACTGTCGAATCGACACTCATGCGCCCGGTGGTGACGGTCCCGGTCTTGTCGAGCACGATGGTGTCGACCTGACGGGTGGATTCGAGAACCTGGGGGCCTTTGATGAGAATCCCCAACTGGGCGCCGCGGCCCGTTCCGACCATCAGCGCCGTCGGTGTTGCCAACCCCAATGCACAGGGGCACGCGATGATCAGCACGGCAACGGCGGCGGTGAACGCCGTCACCATCGAGTGACCGGTCAAAAGCCACGCACCCAACGTCATCAGTGAGAGAACGATGACGACCGGGACGAAGATTCCGGAGATGCGGTCGGCGAGACGTTGGACCTGAGCCTTGCCGTTCTGTGCATCTTCGACCAGTCGTGCCATCTGAGCGAGCTGAGTGTCGGCGCCGATACGAGTTGCTCGAACGAGGAGTCGCCCTCCAGCGTTGACGGTGGCGCCGACAACGGCGTCGCCAGGGCGCACTTCGACTGGCACGGATTCGCCGGTCAGCATGGAGGCGTCCACCGCAGATGTGCCGTCGGTGACGATGCCGTCGGTCGCGATCTTTTCGCCGGGGCGTACGACGAAGATGTCACCGACCACCAATTGTTCGGTGGGAATTCGGATCTCGGTGTGTTCCCTCAACACCGCTACGTCTTTGGCTCCCATGTCCATCAGTGCGCGTAGGGCTGCACCCGACTGCTTCTTGGCGCGGGCTTCGAAATATCGCCCCGCCAGTATGAAGACGGTGACCGCAGCAGCGACTTCCAGATAGATGTGGTCCGCTCCGCCCTCCTGCTGTGGGAACAGGCTGAACTCCATCTTCATGCCGGCCATTCCGGCATGACCGAAGAACAACGCCCACAGTGACCACAGGTAGGCCGCCGACACCCCCACCGAGATCAGAGTGTCCATTGTTGCCGCGCCGTGTCGGGCATTCGTCAGTGCAGCGCGGTGGAAGGGGAGTGCGCCCCAGACGACGACGGGAGATGCGAGCGTCAAGGCCAGCCACTGCCAGTTCGTGAACTGCAATGGCGGGATCATCGACAATGCGACCACAGGCACAGTCAATGCGAGCGAGACGAGCAGTCGGGTCCGCAGTTGCGAAGCCTCGTCCTGGATTCGGGCGTCCACCCCGTCGGTAGTGCCGACCTCTCCGGACGAGCCCTTGGGGGCAGGCAAGGTGGCGGTGTATCCCGTTGCCTCGACGGTGGAGATCAAGTCTTCAGGTGCTACCGCACCCGTGAAATCGACCTTCGCCTTTTCGGTCGCGTAGTTCACTGTCGCGGTGACGCCGTCGATCTTGTTGAGCTTCTTTTCGATTCGCGCGGCGCAGGAGGCGCAGGTCATGCCGCCGATGACCAGTTCGACACTGTGTGCGGACTCGGCAGCGACGGTCGTGTTGTCCAGGGTGCTCATCAGATGTACCTCTCCTGACCTGCCTACGCTGGCGGTGTGGGCGCCCGGTCAGATGTTCGCGAGATGATAGTTGCCGGCTTCGTCGAGCGCGGCAGTTACTTGTTCCTCGGTCAGTGGCGCTGAAGCTGTGACGGTCACGGTGGAGACTCCTCCGGCGACGAGATCGATCTCGACCTCGCTCACTCCGGGGAGGGCGCGCAGCTCGTCCGTGACGGCGCCGACGCAATGCCCGCAGGTGAGGCCGGTGACCGCGAACGTGTTGTTGGTTGCAGACATGATGTCCTCCGTAGGGGTGGGCGCGGATGTCGTGGGTGATTTCTTCGTCGAGTTGCATCCACAGCCGCGTTGCGTCTTATCGAGTAGATTCGGCTGCGAGTTAGTCTGACCGCTCATGATTCCCTTCCCGTCTGGTACCCCAGGGGGGTACCTGTTTCTACTATACTCGCGTTAGGAGAAGGTGAGTCAAGGCTGCGCCTCGACTACTTCCGTCGGACATTTGGTCGGATTCTCCCTCGTGTATTCGCCCGCGCAGAGAACGTCGAATTTCGAGCGCCCGTGGAGTGTCGCCAGGTGTACACCGGAGCCATGGGCAGTTGCGCCGTTCGCGGGATTTCGATCCCAGTCCAGCGGCAGGGCAGAGGCCGGGGATTCCGGGACGCTGACCCGATGCCGGGGCGGCCACAATCTCACCTCGCCGAACGGGGTAGGAAGAGGCATCGAATGAGATGCCGGCCCAATCAGGTCGCGCCTCCCGTGCTGGTGTGATCGTGTGTTCGGACGTCTCCACGTGTCAGACGATGTAGCCCAAGCGGGTCATCATACCCGACTCCTGGTGATATCCGTTGTGGCAGTGGAGCATCCAGTCGCCCGGGTTGTCGGCGATGAGATCGACAGCGACAGATTCCATCGGACGAACGATGACTGTGTCCTTACGAGGGCCGACACCGCCGTCACCTTTGACCACTTGGAACGTATGCCCGTGCAGATGCATGGGATGCCACATCATCGTCATGTTGGTGAACGTGAGCCGGGCTCGGTCCCCTTCTTTGACGGTCAGAGGTTCGGTTTGGTCGTAGTTCCGACCGTTGATCGTCCATTGGTAGCTCATCATGTCCCCCCCGAGGTCTGCCACGAGATCGACACCGGTGCCATCGCTTCGCGGCAGAACGACACTTTCGGCTGCAGTGAACGACTCGACCGTGCCCACTCGACCTGCCAATTCCCGAGGGAGGAACGACGCGTCGGGCGCAGCGCCCGAGCCTGTACGCAGCAGCGTCCGAGCCTGAGCGTTCTTACCCTCGGCCGCGGCGACGAGCGGGAATACACCGTCCTTGACCGTGACGATCACGTCGTAGCGCTCACCCATGCCGAGGAGAAGCGCATCGACTTCTGTCGGTACGACCGGAAAACCGTCCGTATGGGTCACGGACATCACGTGATCGGCAAGGGCGACTCGAAAAGCGGTATCCGCACCCGCGTTGATGATGCGAATACGCACACGCTGACCGGGAGCGGCCGAGAAAGTTGTCGGTGCAGAAGCTATCCGCCCGTTGATCAGATAGTACGGATAGCTGACGTCACCCGCGTCCCCACCGAGCAGAGCGCTTGATTCTACCGAGTTAGGGCCACCCGAGGTGGCGGGCAGCGTGGTTTCGGCCGACCCGTGGTTCATTCCACCCATGCCAGGCATGTTGCCCATCCCGGATCCGCCCATCGAACCCATGCCGTTTCCGGACTGAAGGTCGGAGAGGATCTGTTGCGGACTCGTGCCGACTCCATCCGTCCAGTCGTCGAGAACCACGATCCATTCGGCGTCGTAGTCGACGGGCTCGCGGGGGTCGTCGACGACGATGGGGAGATACAGGCCGTAGTCGGTGTCGAGACCGACATGCGGGTGAGCCCAATACGTTCCCGAATGAGGTACTGAGAACCGGTATGTGAAGTTCTGCCCCGATTCGATGTTCGGGCTTGCCGGCATGGCGCCGTCCATGTCGTTGCGAAGCGCGATGCCGTGCCAATGCACCGATGTCTGATGATCGAGTCCGTTGTTGACGGTGATCGCCAACTCGTCACCGACATTCGCGCGAATCAACGGACCGGGAACACTGTCGCCGTATGCCAGAGTGCGCACCGTGATGCCGCCGAGATCGATATCGGCACCCTGCGGATTGAGCGTGTAGTCCACGGTGCGACCGGTATGCGGGCGCGCTGCCTCAGCGGACGTGATGGCATTCTTGTCGAACGGCGGGGGGTTCGGGTTGGACGATCCGCTGGTGGTGCATGCGGTCAACGCCAGGCCACCCGCCCCCGCCGCCGTGGCGGCGAGAAACGTACGTCGACTGAAAGCCGATCCTGTGAACGGCGCAATAGCCATGATTGTGATTGTCCTTGTCTAGTCGTTGTGGAGAAACGGAACTGATACGCCACCGAGCCCGGGGCGCGCGTGCGGCAGAGGTCAACGACTCTCGTGTCGACGAGAGGATCGATCCAAAGCTTCACTGCGGGAGCGATACTCGTCATCGTCGATCTCGCCGCGGGCGTAGCGCTCATCCAACAGATGCTGCGCATTCGTACCACGGAGTTCGCTGCGGGTACTGCGCCTGGGACGAAACAAAGCAAGTAGGGCCGCAATGACCAACCCCCAAAATGCGATCATCGCCAGCGCCATCAGAATCCAGCTGACCCAACCCATTCCATAACCCGAATTCTCGCTCCACCACATCATGTCCGTTCACTCTCCTCACCTTCGACAGTGCTCGCCGAACCCTCTGGGATCGGTGTGCTTTCTATGAAGATTCGCTGAAGAGGTGACCGCATACCGTGTATCGCGTGCGCAGCGGCGACTGAGCAGTCCACGATGGTGGCATGGACAGTACGTCAACACGGTCAACCGACGGGTACGCAGGTTTTCGGGCACTGGTCGTCGACGACGAACGCCCACTGGCCTCGATCATCTCGAGTTACCTCGAACGAGAGTCATTCGAGGTGAGTGTGGCCTACAACGGTTTCGACGCTCTCGCCCTGGCACGTGAGGTCGATCCTGATGTGGTGGTCCTCGATCTCGGGTTGCCCGGTATCGACGGCATCGAGGTATGCCGGGAACTTCGTACATTTTCGGATGCATACGTGGTGATGCTGACTGCTCGCAGTGAGGAAGTGGACACCATCGTCGGGCTTTCTGTCGGTGCCGATGATTACATGAGCAAGCCGTTCAGCCCCCGAGAGTTGGTAGCGAGGATCCGCGCGATGATGCGCAGACCCCGCAGCGGAGTCGCGCACGGTACAACTGCGAGAGCGGTAACCCGAGACGAGGAGAGTCCGCCAATGACGTTCGGGGTGCTCAGGATCGACGTTGCCGGGCGAGAGGTCTCGGTCGCCGAGAAACCGGTTCTGCTGACTCGGACGGAATTCGACGTGTTGGCGGCATTGGCCGCTCGGCCGGGGATGGCGTTCAGCCGTCGGCAACTGATCGAAGCAGTGTGGGGTCCTGCGTGGACGGGGAACGAACATCTTGTCGATGTTCATATCGGTCATCTGCGCCGCAAACTCGGCGATGATCCCGCCGCGCCTTTGTATGTCAATACCGTGCGCGGCATCGGGTACCGAATGGGTTCCGGAAAATGACTACCCTGGAAGAACTTTCGTCTCATCAGGGGCGTACCCGCCGAGGACTCGGTGTCGGCGTGCGTTTGTTGATGGCCCAAACGCTGGTCTTGGTGGCAGGAGCGGCCACCTCATGGGTCGTTGCAGTCACTGTCGGTCCGAGTTTGTTCCGCGAGCATCTGCGCCGCGCGGGCGTGCCTCCGATGTCTGAGGAGCAAATGCATGCCGAGCAGGCATATCGCTCGGCAACTGCGGTCTCGTTGTCCGTGGCGATCGGCGCAGCTGCGTTGTGCGCGCTGGCTGTGACCTGGTATCTCAGTCGTCGGCTGCAGCGGTCGGTGACTGCGGTGTCAACTGCCGCCACGGCAGTCTCGGCGGGAAACTACGCGGCCAGAGTCCCGCCGCCGCAGCTCGGTGACGACTTCGACGCACTTGCGACGGCCTTCAACGAAATGGCGGTCCGTCTCGAGTCTGCCGAGTCGATGCGTCGACGGTTGCTGGCAGATCTCGCGCACGAGATCCGGACGCCGGTAGCTGTTCTCGAAGCATTCATGGAAGCGCTCGAAGACGGAGTGGAAGCTCTCGATGATCACACCATTGCGATGCTCAGAGATCAGACCCGACGTCTGGCACGGTTTTCCGGCGACGTCTCGGCGCTGTCCGATGCCGAGACGAATCGAGCTGCAATCGAACCGACATGGACCAGACCTGAGGTACTGGTGAGCTCAGCGGTAGCGGCGCACGAAGAACGATACGACACGAAAGCAGTCATTCTGAGCGTGGACGTCCCCGGAAATCTGCCGTCGGTGTGGCTGGACCCGGAGCGCATAGGGCAAGTGTTGAGCAATCTGCTCGACAACGCACTGCGCCACAGTCGATCACAGAGCACAGTGAAGGTGCGGGGACGGGTGAAAGGGGATCGGTTCATCCTCACACTCACCGACGAAGGCGATGGAGTCGCCGCCGAGCACCTCCCCTATCTGTTCGAGCGTTTCTATCGCGCCGACGCAGCACGCGATCGTGCTCACGGAGGGGCAGGGATCGGACTGTCCATCGCGAAAGCACTCGTCGAAGCACACGGTGGACAGATCACCGCCGCGAGTGACGGAGCCGGGCAAGGCACCACCTTCGTTATCGCGTTGCCAGTACATCGTCCGAAAGGGCGGCACATCGACTGCCGGGGAACTGTCGATGCGTGACATTCGACGCGACATTCGAGGTAATGGAAACGCTCCGGGAACACCCACTCACCCCGCCGCTACCGGCACACCTGGTCAAGAACTCGTGAGGTGAACCGATCAATGACGATTCAAGAGACCAGAGCGCAGAGGTGACCCGGCCCGGGGACTTACACTTCGATCGCTGTGACGTAGGCACTCGCGCACACCGAACCCGAGACCAGGAACCAACTACTCAGGCTCTCCCCTGAACTGTGATACCGCACGGTCACGTCGTTTCCCGCGGTGATGGGAGAGCGATATTCGAGAATCGCTCGGTAGGGGAGTGGATTTCGGGGTCCGGCCCAATCTCTGATCAGGTCTTCGACAGGCTGCCAATACGTGGCGTTGTTGACGTGGTTGAACGGATCGATATCGCTCGATCGTAAGACGAATGTCGTTTCCTCCCCATCGCCCGGATGAGCGGTGTGCCAGGGTTTCCACTTCAATCGGTGATCGTTGGCGGTCGAACCGAGTCCGGCCATGAAACTCTCTTCGATCCTGGAAGGCATCCCGTTGACCGGATTGAGATTTATCCAGAATCCTTCGGTCTCGATCAAGCCGCCGCCGTCGGATTCGATGCGGACACGCATCGTGCACCACCTGCTCGACAACCCCGAGCACCATCTGCGCATGCGCACACGAGCCGGCCAGCTGACCGGACGAATGACATCGATGACTGTGCGGCGCACGACCCACACCGGGTGGGCAGCCGCTGCGCCGCTCGCATCGAGATCGTCGAAACCGATGTCCTGCAGATAACGTGCAACGCCATCGAGTCGCACCGTCCCGGAGACGTCGATATCTCCCGTCCGTACCGGCCGAGAGGTTTCGAACACCGCGCCATTGGTCGGCAAATCCACCAGGCGGTGGTTGCGCATCGCGTCAGCTTCCATTTTGCAGATCCCTTAGATGTGATTGTTCGCTTCGATACTTTGCACACCCTTGCTGCAACGTAGTGCGATCCCTACGCCCAGTCCCGCATCAGCCGCCGGGTCTGCCGCAGTCGTACCCAGTAGTCCGTGCCCGGTCTCCGAACATGGTGAACAAGGAGCCTATCCAGTCTCGCAAACTACTACACTGTCCGCGCGATTGCCGGTTGACGTTCGATGTCCTTTCCAGGTCCTTCTTGAGTGTGCCCAAGATCGTTGCGGCACCATGGAATTCCCATATTCCTCGGCTCGGCCTCGAAGCGCCTCGTCTCGCCGCAGTGCCCACCCGCGCGTTCGCGCTCGACCTCTACCTACTATCCAGGTTCGTAGTTCAGCTACTATCGACCTTAGTAGTTCGGTGGGCATCCGCGCCAACCGAGAGATTGGGGCGACGGTGAGCAAAAAATCAACCAAAACCCGCGCGAAACAGCGGTCTACGACGCAGAGTCGAGCCCGACGCGCCACGTCACCGAAGCGGAACCCCACTTCACGACCGCACGACGAAGTCGGCACAACACCCCGTGCTAGGCCCAGTCCGGCCGGTAGTGCCGTGGAAGAACTGGCCGCAGCGGCCGCAGCGGCGTATCTGAGTAAAGCAGCGCCGACGCCAGCCTCGGCCTTGGCTCAAGCACCGCCGGCGCCGGCCATCGCCGAAAAGGCGATGCCCACCAAGCCATCGGGCACTGAACGCGTTGCCCGGCCATTGGGTGACGACGAGTCGACCGCTGCAACGGAACTCGCTGCGCCCGGCGGTGGGTGCGCTGAAGCGTTCACGCAGATAGAACCACAGGGGCTCGCAGCAACGTACTGGGGAGAATCGCCCGAGGTTACTTCCGATCTGTCGATTCTGTTCCGAGGAGCCCGCAACAGCCCGGGCAGCGAACCGGAACGTTTCGAGAGGGTCACCCACGTCAACGGTGTTCCAGCGGGGGAACGCTTCGCGGTGACTGCGAGAATCCGCGGAATCGCCACTGGTAGTTGGACTGTCAGTGCCGAGCGCATCGAAACTCCGGACGACACCACCGGGCAGTTCGACATCGCAGCTCCGCAGACCGCCACGGCCTGGACTACCGCAGCGCCATTGGTGCACGGGCCCGGCGTGCGACTCTGGACGTGGCCGCTGTTGGTCGGTTTGGGTGCAGTGTTCGCCATCGTCATGCAGGCACTGCTCTTGACCCGTATGAGCGAGAACGCCACTGCGGCAGTTCTCATTTCGATCCTCGGCTGCCTTCTCGGCTACGTGGGTGCGAAGCTCTGGTACTTGGCACTTCACCGCCAGAGCCTTCGAAAATTCGTCTCTGCCGGCGCATGCATACAAGGATTTTTGGTGGTGTCGCTCGCGGTATTGGTGCTCGGCGGAGCAGCCTTCGGTCTGGGCGTCGGTGTGTTACTGGACATGACAACGCCCGGGTTGTTTCTCGGGATTGCGATCGGGCGCCCGGGATGCTTTTTGACAGGATGCTGTTCGGGTCGACCTACCAGGTCGAGATGGGGAATGTGGGCTTCGGACCGGACTCTCGCGGTGCGCCGAATCCCCGTGCAACTGATCGAAGCGTTCGCAGGCTTGATCATCGGCCTCGCGACACTGATTTTCGTCCTCTACGGCACCGAAACGCCCTATGACGGAGCAGTATTCGTTGTCGCCGCGGCTATCTACACGTGGGTCCGTCAAGGGTTGTTCCCCTATCGTGCGGACCCTCATACACGGCGCGGGCGGCTTCTGACCAGCGCGGCATGCGGAATTGTCATCGTCGCGACGATTCTGCTGGGCGTGGTGTGATCGTGACCCAGAGTAGTAGCCTTTTGCGCTTTTCTGCCGATGCCACGTGCGCAGAAGGTGAGTCTCACGAAAATTGGGATGGCCACGAATCAAGTTTCGCGCGGGATCTGGCCAATTCGATTGGCGCCGCGTTCGGTGCATGAGGCCGGTTCAGTTCGAGGAGGGGGTGAACCGGCCTTGAGCACTGGCCCCCTGCGGGCCGGACTCCTTGTTCGTCCACGACCCGGTTTCGCACTGTTTCAAGCACCTGCTGCGCATGAAGCCATCGCCATCGCACCCAGTAGCGCCAGAAGAGGCGCCGCAGGTAGGACGATCGCCGTTCCGCAGGCAGCAAGGGTGCGGAGGTAGCGAATGGGCGCCGGGTGGTGGGTGCGGTGGGAGGACAGACGATCAAGTCGCAACGCCAGGCAATCCTGCGCTATTCCCAGAGCCGCCACGGGCACCTCGTGAGGTGTCATACTGCAGAGTGCGCGGTGCACGGATTCGCGCCCATGCTGACGAACGGCTCGGGAGTCGGCTTCGATTTCCACCAACGCACGGACCAATGGGGGCGAAGATCGCATGATCGGAAGCCACGGAAACGCGTAGGCGAGCGTTTGAGCTGCGCTGACGAGCAGATGGTGCCGCCCCGTGATGTGTGCTCGTTCATGTGCGAGTACTGCAGCAAGAGCCTCGGTGTCGAGTTGATCTCTCAATCCGTCGCTCGCAACTACAAGCGCGGGGCGCCCAGCGATACTGTAGGCGAAGGGCACAGAAACCGGGAGCCAGAGCAGTGACGAGGACCGTGCACCCCCCAGAATGCGCAGCAACCCGAGGTGCTGCTGGTGTAGCTCGCGGCGAGTGCGGGAGAAGCTGAACAGATGGACGGTGCCTCGCACCGCCCCGATGACCAGGGCTGACCCACCGAGTACACCCACCGCCGTCTCGAGCCTGGCCGGCGCGTCGTCGTGAAGGGCGAGCCAACAGCTGTGGGCGAATTCGATCAGCGACGAGACACCACCGTGACTGGGTAAAAGGCTCAAGATCACCGGGACACTGATACTCACTACAGTTCCGAGTGCCAGAGCGCCCCACAAGACGAGGACGACATGCGGATCAACGCCGCGACGCATCATCGATCCGAGGAACAGCGGGGAGAGTGCGGCAACGAGAAGGCCACCGACCGCCCACGCGAGGACGGCTGTCACTTCTTGCCTCGTTCACGCAATCCACGCGCCAGGATCTTCGATTCGACGTCGGATGTCCCGCGAACAAAATGCAACAGGACCCCGGTCGGGTCTCCGGTGGATTCGAGAAGTGCGCGCAACCCGTCAGCTGCCGCTTCCTCGCGGCTTCGCGTGGCTTCGTACCAGTACGCGCGCCCGTTTCGCTGACGATGCACCCAACCTTTGCGATGAAGATTGTCCATGACGGTCATCACCGTCGTGTACGCCGGTTCACGGTCGTCATCGAGGCCGTCGATGACGTCGCGCACACGGACCGGTTCGGTGGAGCGCCACAGCACATCCATCACCAGCGCCTCGAGCTCTCCCAGACCTTGCATTTTTCCTCCTCGTAGAGCTGCATTCGTCACCGCACCGTGCGAGTGCCCAACCTGCAACCTCCGTCGCTTTCGTACGGGGCCCAACCAGCGCTGTCGGTGATTCGTCGGTCACAGTGATGTGGGACCGCTCGATGAGGGTGTCGTGTCGACTCTGCACGCTGGAGGTTGCCGAGACGGCGAACCGAAGCCCTGTAGAAATACTATCTGTTCTGCTTCCCGTCGCCGCCCCGATACGGCGGCGGTGTCTGGCGACCTCCTCCCGTGACGATCTGCCGAACCCCTGTCAGCTCTGACAGTGTCAAAAGGTTTATCCAGCACTTTCGCGTCGACTACGGGAGAACGTCTCGCGCGGAGCTTCTGTTTGCGATTCAGCATCGTTTGCCGGCAGGGCGACAGGTCTTACAGCGCGCTGCCTTCCGACCATCGGTCCCACGGCACACTCCAGTCGCCGTTCTGCCACAATTCGAGAGGGGCGCCGCCGGTATTGCGTATCTCCACGACATCTCCGGGAAGCGAAAAATCATAGAACCATTGAGCATTGGCGCGACTGAGGTTCAAGCAGCCGTGTGAAACATTGGTATTGCCTTGCGCCCAGACTGTGTCTTCGAGTTCGTGAAGGTAAATTCCGTCGGTGCTTATTCGGGTGGCGTAGTTGATTTTTTCCTTGTACCCCAGCCGGGAATTGACGGGAAGTCCGTAGGTCGACGAGTCCATGATCACGGGGTTGGCCTGATCGAGGACGGTGTAAATGCCTGGTTGGGTCCAGAAGGAGATCGTTTGGCCGTTGACGAGCTCGGTTCCTCCCATGCCCATCGATGTCGGCATAGTGCGCACAGTTTTGCCGTTGCTCGTGACCGTCACTTGCTTGGTCGTATCGTCGGCGACGGCGATATGCGAGTCGCCGATGGTGAATGCAGTCGTGGCGTCTTCCTGTCCGAACAGTCCGCCACCGAGCGGGACGCCGAAGACCGCAGCCCGGACCGTGACCTCGGTGCCGGGGGGATAGTACGCACGAGGTCGCCAGTGAACATTCTGGTCATCCACCCAGTACCACGAGCCTTCGAGCGGCACCGACGTTTGCACAGTCAGGCTTTTCTCCGCCGCTGCACGATCGAGGATCGGCTCGTCGAAATGCGTGACAATAACGATCCCTACCCCGAAAGTGCCACCATCTGTGAGGAGGTTACCCCCGGCCGTCACGAAGGATGGTTTGGTCAGGTTCCGCGGCTTGACTGTGGAGAAGGTGCTGGACTGATCGAGACGTGAGCCATCGTTTTGGGTGGCTGACGCTGTCATCGTGTAGGTCTTCCCGTAGTCCAAGGACGCGCCGGGTTTCCACACCTGCCGGTCAGGGGTGAAGATGCCATCGACCACAGCCCCGCCCACTTCGGTGAGCACTACCGAGTCGAGCCTCCCGCCAACAGATTCCACCGTGACCGGATCAAGGGGGTTGACGGTATCTGTCCCCCCGGAAGGAGTCATCACCAGCGCGGAGACAGGAGAGTCGTTCTCGGCGGGCGCACCCGTGTCACTCGGTGCGGACTGCGGTGCTGTGGAGGTGCATCCTGTCAGCGTTGCGACCATAAGGACAAGGACGACTAACCCTGTATGCCGTGTTGAGGCCATAATTGTTCCTTCACGTCAGTGGGTGGGGAGCGCCGACGAAGACAGTGATTCGCAAGGGACGCAAGTAATCAGATGGAAGATCAGAGCGGACAACGAGAAGAGAGGCTTCGACGGACAGGCCTAGCCACTCGCCAGTTTCCGGATCAGTTCTGTTGCAAAAGTGCTTGCATCGCGGTGATCTCGGACTGCTGTGCGGCGATGATATCGGTAGCCAATTGCTTGGCGTCGGCGTTGTCGCCATCGGATAGTTCCGATTGGGCCGTCGCGATCGCGCCGGAGTGATGTTCGATCATCATCTTCAGCCACGCGGTGTCGAAGTCCCCATCGCGCAGCCCCTCCAATTGAGCGATCTGCTGCTGGGACATCATTCCTGAATCAACCCCGCCGTGGTCCATTCCATCCATGGAGTCCACAGGGGAGGTGGCGTCGGACGTAGGTTGACCCCATTGTTCGATGAGCGCTGCAATCTGATCCATTTCGGGCCCGCGAGCGGTTTGGATCGAAGCGGCGAGTTCGAGTATTCGAGGATTGGTGGTGCGACTGTCAACCATCTTTGCAATCTCGACGGCCTGTGCGTGATGTGGATACATCATCGCGACGAACTGCATATCCGCGCTGTTGGCGCCGTTGGGCTGCGAGGCCGCGGAGGAGTTGGACATGTTTCCGCTGTCGTTGCTCGACATTTGGCTCATGTCATGGCCGCCGCAGCCGGCGATCAGCATCAGACCGGCGGCAGACCCCGCTGAGACTGCGATACGTGTGGAAACAGCACGTGTAAGCATCATATTTTTCTCCTGGAATGTGTTGTTGTGCAAAAAATTCTTCTGGGGAGGGGCCGTCGACTCGGATGGTCAGTAGTTCCGCTATGAGCGTCTGTCGTATCCGCAGCGCCGACAGTTGGTTGTGTAGGGGCAAGGTGTCGTGCACGATGCACGTCTGCGGCAACAGGGGAACGTGCAACCCTCCACTCACGCGTGCCGGTATGATCCTTGTCTTCGCGCTCGATGACGACTGTCGCGGTGATCAGCGTGGTGTCGTGCGCGCCGGGCAGGACCAGCGAGGTGACGGTGGAACCTGCAATCAGAAGGTTGCGGTGATCAAGACAAGCGACAGCAGGGGATGAGTGGTTGAACAGACTGCAGGCCAGAGCCACCGCTACCGGTTCGTCACCCTGCGTATGCCGTAGGAATTTCGAAGGCCTGGGCGCGGCCAGTGCGCGGGTGCGACAGAACTGGCAGGGGTGAATGAACGAGTAAGGGGAGATCATCGCAGCTTCCGTTCCTATTGCACGGTGACAGTTCACTGGACGTGAATATCTCGTCAGTTCTCCCCCATCAGTTCACTTCGGGGTAGACGAAGGTGCGGGTGATGAGATGTTTTGCATCGCTTAGTGTTTCGGAAACTATTCGTCCAGTTTGGTCGAGGTCGAGCAGTACGTTCATACCCGCAGCCGGATAGCCCAATGCCAGACGGAGTTGCCGTCCGGCGCTGGGTAAGCGCACCGCGATGGGCGCAGTCCCGTCCGCATACGGCTCCTGGGCGAGGAAGAACTCGCTGGACAGACTTAGTTGCTGAGGTTCGGGTCCGACGTTTGCGGCATCACTGGTCACCGATTCGTAAAAGGTCAGATTCTTCTGAGTGCGGGTGATATCTACGGCTCGAGCGAGATCGGTGTCCCCGGACTGAACAGGCCATGGAATTAACATGCTGACCGTCCCGCCCAGCCACCCTGTCGCCGCGGCCTCGAGCGTGAGCATGCTTTCACCCAGTGGCCAATCGGCTTGCGCCACGAAGCATCCGGATCCGCACCCGCGCAAGGGAAGGGAAGTGTTCTGCCCGCTCGCCCGCAGTGCGCCGATCAAGGTGTATTCCTGGTCCGGTTCCTGAGCGTAGTAGTCGACGCGGCGCGGAGTCGACAGTCGAACCACCAGCTGCCCTTCGCTGGCGGCGACGCTCACCCCAATCTGTCCAGCCAATGTTCCCAGCGGCAGAACCGGACCGATGGCTGCAGGTGGTCCCGGCTGGGCGGGTGAATTGGCAGGCGCCGTCGAGACTAATGCAGCACTGATGGCGAGCACGGAGATCAGGAGGATGCTCTCGATACGAATCTGATTGCGCAGTTTGCCCACTTGTTCAGTTCTGCGCATCGTCCGCCGTGCAGATATCGCCACACCCGAGGCGGCGATGACGAAGAGTAGTTTGACCGTCAGAAGTTGCCCGTACGGGGTGGAAAACATTGCGGCAACGGGGATCAGCAACAATGCCGAGATCGTACCGGTGGTCACGACGACGATGAAGGTCCACAGCGCAAGTCGTGTGTAACCGGCCACGACCCACCGAACCGGGGCATGCTGACCCCGCCACGCGAATGCAGTGCGAACCGTGTGGAGCAAAGCGCCGACCCAGATTGCCGCTGCCGCGAGATGAACGGCGGTGAGAAACGCGCCCCATCCGGGAGCGACGACGTTTGCGTGCGAGCGCAGCCCTTCGGCGGCAATGACCAGCAGAAGGGCTGCGCTCGCAAGTCTGGGGCTCCCCGCGGCTTTCAGCGCCAAGGCCAACATGAGCCCACACGTCTCTACGAGCAAGATGATGCCCGCACGTTCTTGCCATAGCGCAGCAACGCTGGACGAAGCGGCGAGCGAAACCATAAGGCCTGCAACACCTACCAAAGCAATACAAGCGCCGGCCGGAAACCAGGTGCGCAACTTCTTCAACGAAGGGTTCTCGGCGTGCGGTACAGACGACAATCTCTCCGCGACAAGTGTCCCGAGCGCGAGGGCGAACCCGACGAACAGCAGCCACCGGAGCACGGTTTCCGTCCACGAGGTCGAGGCGCTGTCGTCGCCACCGCCACCGCCGCTGTCGGTCAAAGCGAGGCCGACGGCAAACCGAAAGTCTTCCTCGACGAGGTCACCATCTGCGCCGATCACTTGCCACCGGACGGTGTAGGTGCCCGGCGACGGAGCATCCGAGAGCCGGGAAGTGATTGCACGGCCACCTTTGGACGACTCTGCTGCCTCCATCGGGCTCTCACGGCCTGCGCCGTCCAGGACTTTGATCGCATCGGTCCCGGCGGTGACTTGTTCGTTGAAGATCAGGGTGATGGCTTGCGGAGGCTCGGAAACGGCAGTCTCCGAGCCAGGTTCGGTAAAGAGCAGCGTGGGGTGAGCGTTGGCGATGCCGGCGCCCAGAACCACAAGGACTCCCGCAACGAGCACAAGTGTGATGCTCTGGAACATTCGAACGAACAACGACATGTTCAGGTCAGTTCAAGGCATACAGAGACTGAGAAGTCGCCGCGTACGCGCTGTCGTAACTCGCCGCAGTCAACGCTTCGACTGCTCCGACATTAGCGCGCTTCTCCCAGCCTTTTCCCTCCCTGCTCCGCCAGGCGAATCCATCTTGATCGACCCCCCACAGTGCATCCGAGGAGCCCGCGATCAGCACCATGGACGGCGCTCCAGCGAACTTTGTGAAGGTGCGCCCGTCGTCGCTGCTGTACTGCAGCCCTGACGAGGTGACAGCCCATGTCCCACTCTCGGTGAGAGCGAGGGACGCCACACCCAGGGCACCGCCGGATTCCCACGACTTTCCCTGATCCTTCGACACCGTGACACCTCTGGCCCCGTCGAAGCCGACGAGTGTCGTGCCATCTGTAACCAGAGAATGAAAGTCGACCTGTCCCGCGAGCGAGCTATCCGTCCAGGTTCGGCCGCCGTCGTTGCTGGTGCGTAGGCCAAGTGGGTTGGCTGCGGTACTGGACGGTCCCGGGTGCCCTGAGGAAAAGAGCGTGTCACTGCCCGCCACGCCCGCCAACCCCATCAAATCGTCGTCGGAATCACCCACTCGCACTGTGTCGCCCGAATCTCCGATCGCGAACAGTCCGCGATGCGTACCCGCCAAGATGGTGCCATCGGCGTTGATATGCAACCCGTGCAGATGGTCAAGTTCGGGTGTGAGCTCCACCCCTGGTATGGGCGGGACGATGGACTGGCCGGCCTTGTCGTCGTTTCCCTGCGTCGAACAAGCCGCAAGAGAAACGGCGATGAGAGCGGCGCCGACGAGCCCCACGATTGGGGACGTTCGCGCACGACGACTATTGGGCATCTGGGTGTCTCGTCCTGTATTCGAAGGGATGGCAACATTTCCGGGCGACTGGTACCTTATCTACTAAGATGCATAGTAGATGAGGGTGTTGGCTGGCTGCGAATTCACCCCCTGCAATGGTCTAGTGCAAGGGAAATGCTCGCCGTCGAAGCCCCTGATCTGATACGGCAGGGAGGTGCAATTGGTCTGGTCCCACGCACGGGTCGACGGGATGACGGCGCATCGCGTCATTGGTGGCGCAACCGGCGGTGGGCAGGAAGTTTGAACACAGGGCGGGTGCAGCGGTACTGCCTAGCCCTGGTGGCAGGAATGATTGAGAGTTCTTCTCGTGTGGTCACTTACCCGGAGATCTTGCAGTTGGCGAAGCGCCCATACAGACGGGATGCTGCTCAACGTGCCTTCGTGTGTGCCACTGCTGCACTACACCGTAGCCAGGGCAGGTCCAATCGATTGTCGCCCACCATGGAGACGACGTGATTTCGCGTCTGGCCCACTACGGGCGACGAGACCAGGGGAATCTCGTGGGCACAACTAATCCGGTTGGTCCAGGCCGTCGTGACTATGCGACCCACGGATACATCAGCGCAAAGGACTTGTACCTCAAACGCCTCAAGCGTATTGAGGGTCAGTCGCGAGGGCTGCAGCGAATGGTTGAAGAAGAAAGGTGCTGCATTGACATCCTTACCCAAATATCGGCGATGAAAAAAGCGCTGCATGCAGTAGCTATGGAATTGCTCGAAGACCATCTCAGTCATTGTGTCGTCGATGCCGCCGCAAGAGGGGGCGCCGAATCCGACGCCAAGATCAGGGAGGCCGCCGAGGCGATCAGACGGCTCGTGAATTCGTGAGGACCCTCCCATCTGATGTCCGAAACGATCTACTAGTCGGTGGGGCGGAATTTCGATGCCGTTTTATCGAAAGTCATTTACTTAGAATGTAGTTACGATCGAATCATGTTTTTTGAATGCGGGAGCGGGCGGCACATAGGGAAGCACTCCGCATGTTCCGTATTCCGGAGCGATTTCTGCTCGCCACAACCGGGATCCGAGGTCCTCGACGGGAATCGAGTTCATGATGAGCGCGTGCGGTGGCAGTCCCCACCGGGTGGGGATCGCCGAAGCATCATGGTGGCGCACCCGGGCTTATCGTGGGCCTGGGGTATCTGACGGTGATGGGCTCGTCGTGGTGGTGCTCGGTGTCGAGGATCCGTCACTTATGTACAGGGTGATGGTGGAGCCCGGAAGTGCCGCTCCCGACGGAGCTGTCGCGGTTGCTGTCCCTCTCGCGCTCGGACTTGACGTGAGGGAGACCGTCACTTTGAACCCGGCGTTCTGCAACAGAGATGTTGCGGCGGACTCGGTCATCCCGACCACGTCGGGTACCTGATCCCCGGCCGAACCGCGAACATATTTCTGGTCCAGCGGGGGTAGCGTGATGGGTCCGAAGTTGCTCGCGATCGGTCCCATCGCGTTGTACCACGTTCGGGCAGGTTCATTGCCGCCGTACAAATCGTCATTGGTGAACTCGTTTCGCTTGTGCACTGGCACCGACACTGAATTACTATCATGCATAGTAATTCATGTTCTCGTTCTTTCACCCCGCCGAACCCGGTACATGCCTCTGAAGAGTGCCGAAGCGGCGAGAGAAAGCACGATCGCAGACAACGCGAGTTCCGGAATCGAACCCACACGTGTTGCCAACGTGAGATCGGAACGCAGGGCGATCTCGTCGGTCAATGCTTGTGCTGTGAAGATCTCACTCTGTTGGCGTACCTCTCCCGTCGGCGTGATGATTGCGCTGACACCGCTGGTTGCTGCGATCAGCACACTGCGGCCGTGTTCGACCGCCCGCACCCGCGACATGGCCAGCTGCTGAAAGGTCATCTCGGTCCGGCCGAAGGTCGCGTTGTTGGTGGGAACCGCGATGACGGTGGCTCCTGCCTTGACGGACTCGGTCACCAGATCGTCGAAGGCCACCTCGTAACACGTGGCAACAGCTACCTGAATTCCGTTGAGGTCGACGACGCCGTTCCCGTTCCCGGCAACGAAATTGCCCGCAGAATCGGCATATGACGACACCGCACTAACGATCGATCGGAGCGGCAGGTACTCCCCGAAGGGCACAAGCTGCCGCTTGATGTGTTGCTGCCCAGGGCCGTCCGTCGGATCCCAGACCATGGCACTGTTGATCGATGTTCCTGGCTCGCCCTGCAGGACCGTACCGACCAGGATCGGGGCGCCGATAGAACGGGCTGCTCGGTCCAGTCGATCCGCCGCATCCCGATTCGTCAAAGGATCTATATCCGAAGCGTTTTCGGGCCAGATGACAAGTCGTGGCCGGGCTGCTCGGCCCGCTGTGACCTCAGCTGCGAGTTGTTCGGTGCGGGCAACATGATTGTCGAGCACCGCTCGGCGTTGGGCGTTGAAATCGAGGCCGAGTCGCGGCACGTTGCCCTGAACGACGGTCGCAGTGACGACCTCGTCAGGGGCGGCACCGGGAGAACCGGTCACCAATGCACTCACAAAGATGAGGACGATGCAAGCGCCACCTTTCGCCAATGCTTGCCATCGAACATTCAAGGGCCCAGCCAGTGACCAGGCGATGAGTGTTCCGATCAGTGCAGTCACGAAGGAAAGACCTGGCGCCCCCGCGATCGAAGCCAACGGCAGCAGCGGGCCGTCTGCCTGCCCGAAGGCCAAACGCCCCCACGGGAAACCGCCGAACGGAACTCGGCTACGAAGTGCTTCTGCGGTGACCCATGCACCCGCAATCCACACCGGGGAAAGCGGAGCGTGGCCGACGGCCACCGCCAGTACGCCGAACACTCCGAACGCGAGCGCTTCAATCGCCGCCAACGCCAACCAAGGCGTTGCACCCACGTACGCTCCGACCCATGGCAGCAAGGGAACGAAGAATCCCAGTCCCGCGGCATAGCCGAATCCGAAACCCGCACGGAGACTGCGCCCCTGGAGAACGACGGTCAGCAGGGCGATGGCTACAGGGGCGAGAAACCACAGCGTGCGCGGCGGAAAGCTGAGAAACAGCAGCCACCCAGCGCCCACCGAAAGAGCGAGACGCAAAGCGATCCCACCGTGGTGCCGTTTGGGGCGACCACTCTTCAGGCATGCATCTAATTCACTGTCGGCAGTGATCGCACGGTCGACCGAAAGGACCCTCACAGGCCCGCTCTCGTAGAAGGAGAACTGCGCTGGTCAGTCAACAATTTCTCACAGAGATCGTCGAATTCGCCGCCCCAGCCGGCATGATCGGTCCGCGCGAGTCCACCGAGTTCGAGATCAGCCTGCTCCGGTCCCGTCCCCGGGCGTAGGCGGATCCACACTCGCCGCCTCCTGATCACGAGCGAGATCAGAAGTCCGAGCATCATCGTGATCGCAAAGACGAGAACCCACTGTTGCGCAGGGTCGTACGACACCTGCAGATTGGCGAATTCCTTGGCGCCGTCGAACCGAACCTGTGTTCCATCGGTGAGAGTCCGCGTCTCTCCAGGGCGGAGGTTCACACGATCTTGTTTGACCAGCCTTCCTTGGTTGATCATTTCCTTGTTCAACGAGAAGATCGATTGCGGGATGCCGGTGTCCAGACCCGTATCGCCCTTGTAGATGTCGATCGCGACCGCAGGGTCACGCGCATCGGGAAACGACGAAGTCAGAAGCGTCCCGCTGAAGGAAGCGGTCGGCGCGAAGAGTCCCTCGATGGCGATCTGATTCTTCCGGCGCTCGTCCGGATTCGGAAACGATCCACCTGGCGGATCGAACCGCAACGCCCCACTGCTCAGGAACGTGACCGCATCGTCCGGTTGAAACTGCATCGTCTCGGTACGGGACTGTCCGTCGGGAAAAGTGACGGTGAACTGCGGCGCGTACCCATGGCCGGTCAGATAAACACGGGCACCGTCGGTACGCAGCGGTTCGTTGACCCGAAGACGATAGTCTTTCCAGGTATTGGTCGCGATATCCTGCCCGCTCTGATACGAAATGTTGGAGGTGAACATTTCGGCCTGACCGGTATCGAGATAATCTGCGGAAAAGTCGTTGACCTTGATGCAAAAGGGCGCGAGACCCGTGCCGTCAGTAGCACTTCCCGCGCGGAACGAGTCGTACACGGCAGGTGACGTATTACAGAAACCGGGGCCGCCGTCGGCAATGACGATCACCGAACCCTCGTACCCCACCAACTTGCCGATCGCGACGGTGACGAGCAACCCGATCAGCGAGAAGTGGAACACCAGATTCCCGGCCTCACGCAGATACCCCTTCTCCGCGGAAACCGCTACCTCGGAATCCTTTTCGGACCTGACCGCTACCCGCCAGCCCTTGAGCGACTGCCGCACTCTGGTGAGGGCCTCGTCATGCGAGATGTCAACTACGCCGCGAAAATGGTGAGGCAACCTGGACAGATTTCGAGGCGCTCGCACAGGTTGGCTCCGAAGCGCGCCGAGATGCGCCTGCAAGCGTGGAACCAGACAGCCGATGAGAGAGAGAAACAGCAGGACATAGATCGCAGTGAACCAGAAGCTGGAAAAGACGTCGAACAACTCCAGCTTGTCGAATAGCGGGCCGAGGGTTGGCTGCGCCGCGATGTACTGGGAAACTTTCTGTACGTTGAGATTTCGCTGAGGCAACATAGCACCGGGAAGTGCTGCGAGCGCCAAGAGGAACAGGAGCACGAGCGCGGTACTCATCGACGTCAACCTGCGCCAATTCTGGCGCAGTAGCCGAACGCTTTCTCGGATCATCAGTCTCGGGAGGCGACGGATGCGACCTCCCGCGGTGGCGCTATCTGTCATATCGGCAACACGACCGAACTGACGAATTCGTTGCGCAACCAGCCGACGAACATGCCCCACACGCCGGTGACCAGTGCGAGCCCGACAGCGACGAGCATTATTCCGCCGACGATCTGAATCGTCCGTGAATGGCGTTTGAGCCACCCGACGCCGCGGAGCGCCTTCGCCGACCCGAACGCCAGCACGATAAACGGAAGTCCCAATCCCAGACAGTAGGCGACGATCAGTATCACCCCTCGCGCTGCTGTCGTGCCTTCAGTTCCGGCCGCAACCGAAATAACCCCAGCGAGGGTGGGGCCGAGACACGGTGTCCAACCCAACGCGAACACGCCCCCCAACAAGGGAGCGCCGGCAAGGGATGAGATACGCCGCGGGGCGAACCGTGCGTCTTTCTGCAAGGCAGGAATCAAGCCGATGAACGTCAACCCCATCACGATGGTGATCACACCACCCACCCGTTGGAGCAGGTCTTCGTTGATACGAAGGGTGCCGATCACCCCGAACACCGACGCGGTGGCGAGAACGAACACCACGGTGAATCCGGCAACGAACATCGTTGCCGCGCCGGTAACCCGCCATCTGCCTGCAGGTTCCGAGGTCTCGTCGCCACGGGTCACCGCTGGAGAATCAGCTCCGGAAATGCCGGCCAGATACGACAGATATCCGGGAACGAGCGGCACCACACACGGCGATGCGAACGACACCAGACCGGCCAGAATGCACGCTGCTACGGCGAGCAGTAACGGGCCGCTCGCGGCGGCTGTCTGGAAGCTGGACCCGACACCTTGGGCGAGTTCGTTCACCGCTCGGCCGCCACACGCTCGATGACCGGTTGCAGATCCTCGGTGAGAAGTGCGCGAAGAAACACAGCGGCGACGCGCTGTCTGCGATCCAACACCAAGGTGGAGGGAATCACGCTTGTCGGATAGTTTCCGCCGAGCGCTGTCAAAGTTCTCATCGACGGGTCGTAGATCGAGGGGTAGCTCACGCTGTTGTCGACGACGAAGTCCTGGGCCTTGTCTCGTTGAGGATCCCGAACATTGATCCCGAGAAACTGAACACCGAGACTTTCGGTTGCTTCGTACGCGCGCTCGAGATCGTCGGCCTCGGACCGGCACGGGGCGCACCATTGCCCCCACAGATTGATCACGACGACCTGACCGGCGTAATCAGTGAGTGAAATATCGCTACCGTCGGCCATGAGGTCAGGTCCGGCCAATACACCGATCATGTTTCGCGATTCGGGCGGGTCGTACAAGATATCGGTTTGTCCTCCCGGTGACACGAAATCGAAATTCGCACCCGAAGCGACTGCATCGGTGCCGGTTGCACATCCACTCGCGGCGACGACGATCGCAGTGAGAATAGCGACCAGTGGGAGGATGCGGGTCGGTTTTCCGAGTACGCGTTGTCTCGATTTGCGAGGGAGTGCGGGGGCATTCATTTCATCAACTCACTTACAGCGGAGCGTATTTGTGTCAATGGCCACGAAGTTCTCCCCGTAGGCGGCCAGTAGTTCTCCCCGCTGGTGGCCACGGGTTCTCCCCGGTGGCGGCCAGTTGTTTTTCCCCACCCGCTTTCTGATTTGGGTTAGCTGAAGGGCTTCACCCCCTTGCCGGTGGTGGCTTCGGTGAGGCGGAAGGAGTCGCCGTCGGTGACGACGACGTGCGCATGGTGCAGGAGCCGGTCAACGGTGGCGGTGGCCAATGTTTTGGGCATGATCTCGTCGAAGCCGGAGGGGTGCAGGTTGCTCGAGACGGCAATCGCTCGGCGTTCGTAGGCAGCGTCGACGAGGCGATAGAATCCTTCGGCGGCGTCTTCAGAGACCGGGAGCAGACCGATGTCGTCGACGATGATCAGGTCGGAGCGGATGATCCTCGTCAGGGCTCGGGCGATGGAGTCGTCGGCACGGTGCCGGCGGACCAGGGCACCGAGGTCTTCGATGGTGAACCAAGACACCGCCAGCCCAGCTTCGACTGCGGCCTGCCCGAGTGCCTCGGTGAAGTGAGACTTGCCAGTTCCCGAAGGCCCACAGACGCAGAAACATTCACGCCGCCCGACCCACTCCAGGGTGCGGAGCGCGTCCTGGGTGGCGCGGGGAATCGACGATTTCGTTTCGTCCCAGTCGCCGAAGGTCTTGCCGGTAGGGAAACCCGCGCGTTTGCGGCGAGTGTGCAGGTTCGCCCGGTCCCGGCCGGCGGCTTCCTCAGCGAGGAGAACCCGCACGACTTCGGCGGGGTCCCAGCGTTGGGCTTTCGCGGTCGGGATGATATCGCTCAAGGACCTGCGGATATGGGGCAGTTTCAGGCGTTTAGTCAGGTCGATCGCCTCGGCCAACGGGTCGCCGTTAGCGCTGGTAACAGTGCGCAAAGGGGTGCTCATCAGGCGTCATCGCTTTCATCGTCAGTAGTGGCTGGGCTGGCCGGCGCTGGTGTCTGGCCGAAGGTGGACCAGGCGGCGGTGCCCGGTTGCAGAGTGTGGTTCTCGCTGCGACGGACCGGATCAGCGTGTTCGTGGGTGACTTGGTAGTCGAGGATCGAGATCAGGTCCCGATCGGCGAACCGGCCGGTCATCGCCGCCGTCCCCAACGCTCTGTCGACTGCGTCCGGGGAGTGCAGCTTCGAAAGGTCCACGGCCTCGGCCATCTTCGCCCTGATGCGGCGCGCTCCCGCGGCGGCAGCCTCGACCAGCCAGCTGTTGGCACCCTGGCCCAACTGTAGGAAGGCGAGCTCGGCGGCGGTACGAGGCTTGGGCACCCGGTCGGCGGCGTCGCGGTCTGGGCGGGGTGGGTAGTGGTCGTTGTCGAGGACCGGTGAACCGGGTTGGCCGCGGCGGTGCCGCGCGACTTCGACTGCACCGCCATCATTGTCGACGGCGGTCACGATCAGCTCCTCACCATGGAAGCGGGCCCAGACCCGAGTGTCGATCAACGTGTGCGGCACCGAATACCGCACCCCTTCCACCGAGATCGTCGACTCCCAGTTCACCCGCCGGGTAGTGCCGAACACCGCGGTGAACGGAGATTTCGGCAGCGGATGCAGCCGCTGCAACTCTTCGGCCAGCCGCTCGACCGGCCGCCGCCGAGTAGAGCTGTGGACGCGGGTGTTGACGTCGGTGCAGAACTGCCGGCAAGCCGACTCGAGCTCACCGAAAGAGTGATACTGCTCGCGCAGGTTCACCTCCTTCGGCAACAGGTCGGCTTTGGCGATCCGCACCGTCGCCTCACTTCCTCCCTTCGACTCCGGATCAGCAGGTAAACACGTCCGCAGCGTCGTGCCGTAATGCCGTGCCACCTCCACGATCTCCGGATTGCGGACCGCGATCCCGGCCACGTGATCGATCGTCGCGGTCTTCTCGTTGTCGGTGAGGACATAGACCGGAACCCCGCCCAAGCGGCGGAATGTCGCATCCAAACACGCCGCCACCGTCGGCAATGTCTTGTCCCAGATCGGGATCACCACCCGAAATCGCGACCACGCCAACCATGCGCAGAACAACGTCGTCTTCCGGCCGGAAATCGTTGGCCCGTCACCGAAGTCGTACTGTAACCACAGCCCAGGTTCGGTTACCCACGGCCGATACACTCGCCGCCGACCAGCCCGAAACTGGGCCTTCGCCTCCGCGACCGTCCGGCGCGTGGTCCGCTCACCGCCGGTGAACCCCAGCGCGACGATCCGTTCGTGGATGACATCCGCGCGGACCTTGCCCTGCGAGCGGACCACCAACTCCTCGATCTTCGGCAGAAAGTCGTCGATCGCCCGCGCTCGATGCCGCCGGCGGTCCGGCGGCTGCCCCGCAGCGCGCATCTGCACATACCGGGCCACCGTGTGGTGATCACACCCAGCCAGCTCCGCCGCCGCCCGATAACTACCCGTGAGGTCGTACGCCTCCAAAATTTCCATGATCTCCCTGCTCGATTTCATCCACCCAGCGTTGCCGGGACCGAATCTGACTCACAGCAGGTGGGGAACTATCTGGCCGTACGCGGGGAGAAACCATGGCCACAAAATGCGCCATAAATGGCCGCCAGTGGGGAGCTTACGATGGCCGTCGACATATTTGGTCAGTGTTTTCGAAAACCATGGGGGTTGTAATCTGTTCGACGGACCCGTCTTGTTGGACGAGAAAGCTCAGCGGCAGAACTGGCGGCGCCGATAGCGCAATTCCGATGTCGTCGACCGCAGCGAACGAGGGATAGTGCACGCCTGCAGCGGTGAGAAGCGCTAGTGCTGTGGACATGTCGTCCTGGACGTTGATCCCGACTACTCGGATGGAGCCCGGAGTACCTGCATAGTCATTCAGGACCGGGATTTCCGATCGGCACGGCCCGCACCACGAGGCCCAGAGGTTGATCAGGGTCGGCTCCCCGGACAGCGCTGCACCGAGGTCGACCACAGTATTCTCGCCAAGACACGTCGCTTTGATTCCCAGGAGTTCTCCTCCAGCGGGCGGTACTGCCGGGGCCACAGGACAGGGAACCGCTGCTGCCGCGGACTTCGAGGAAAACCCCGAGTCGACGCGATCTTCATCTGCCTGGGCGGCCGGAGGCACTTGAGGCCGGGTCGAGGAATGGGTCTCGGTTGACGTTGATCGAGGCCAGATCGCCACGACGAGAAGACCGATCACAACCAGGAAGAGCAGGAACCACCGAGACTGTGCCTGCATGCACTTCCTCCAAGCGTGGTGCGGTGAACCGGGACAACACTGAACTACTATTGTGCATAGTAGACATATGGTTCGTTCTGTCGCCCCCGCCAACCAGAGGCGGGATCCGAACCCGAGAATCGAGCATCGTGAAACGCCAGTCCGCTCCGAAGGGCCGTATCAATCCACCAGTCAGCCCAGAAATTGCGGCACTGGGTGCCCATCAAGCACCGCAGACGCGCGTGGCGCGGATCAACCGTGTAGCACGGTCAAAGCTCGTGCGTCTGGTGATGTACTACACCGCGGTTCGACTCGCCCTGATCGCCGGCCTCGCAGTGATCATCATGGGAATCAACGCCATACTCGAACTCGAAATCCCCGGTGTGTTAGCACTGTTCGGGGCGGTGCTGCTCGGATTCGCCATCTCTGCGATCGCGTTCCGGTCATTGCGCCGCCGGATCAATGAAGAAGTGATGGTCGTAGATGAAAAACGGCGTGCAATGCGCACCCGGTGAAGGGTTCCCTCCGGTTAGGTGCGCGTGAAAGCTCCAGTAACGAAAATGCCCAGCATCGGTGCCACAACCTGTCTTTTTTGGACGTATGACCGCTCAAAGCTGCCTTCCTGGGTGATGCCGAGGGCGCGCGATCATGCATTGATTGGCATTGGGATGAAGATGTCAGGTGACGGGATCAGGTGCGGAGTCGGCGGTATCCGTGGTGGTCTCGAGTTTCGGAATCGGTACAAGCTGCGGGATCAGGCGGACGAGACTCGAGCAGGCGCAGTACGGAGGACCGTTGAGTCAGCTCGCCCTTGTGAGGAACCCCGGGGCTGCTGCTGGAGACGACCCTGTTGGGACCACCGGTGGGTGGCCGATACTTTCACTCATCGCCCTCTACATCAGCTGTGGGCGCAGCCATACCGAACGCACCCCTCAGTGCAGCAACGGTAGGAGCGCCACCGACCTCGCCCGTGGAATCTCGATAGAGCCTGCATGACACGTTGGGGACCTGGTCCGGTTCGGCAAACGGATCGCGGCCGTCGACGAGCAACGTCGGCGATCCGGTCATGCCCGCAAGCCTTGCGGATCGAGGATCGTCGACGATTACGTGGCGCAGTTCCCAATCGATGGACTCCTCCGCGAGAACGTGCTCGATCCGTTGTTCGAGGAGCTGCACGTTCGGGCAGTCCGGGACTTGCAAAATTTCAAGGTGCATCATGGTGTTCCTCCGTCGGCGTGTGGTTTCGAGTATGCGGCAGTGCAGGACAGCTCGCGGTAAACGAAACCCAGGACTGGTAGGTCTGCATTTTCTCGGCAAGATCGTCAGGTATCGGCATCGGTGTCATAAGACCGGCACGAGTTCGTTCGGTGTTGCCCTCCGGATAGCGGCCCAGTGCGGATCCCGGGGCGGCGACGACGATGATGCGAAGAACCTGCCCGACGGCTTCGCGGCAGTCACGCTGATGTAAGGCCAGGGGAGCATGGCGAGGTGGTTTGTGTGGCCATGGACAGGGCTGGGAGAGGACATGTGTGCGTTCGAGGTGATGCCAACGCTGGGTGTCATCGCTGGTGCGGCCGGCTGCGGTCCTCTTTGCGGGCCGAAACGCGACGGCGCTGTGTCGGTCGTGCAAGCGATGCGCTTCGTGTAGACACTGCGCAATTGTGCGAGCATTCGGTTCATCGGATGCAGAGCCGGCGGCAGGTGCTGCAGGTCTTCGCCCATCAGAGCAACATCGGCGGTCTCGATGGCCACGTCGGAACCCATCGCGCCCATGGCAATGCCCAAGTCGGCGGTGGCCAGGGCGGGGGCGTCGTTGACACCGTCCCCGACCATTGCCGTCGGGCGGTTCGCACGCAAGGTTTCCACGATCCGTGCCTTGTCCTCCGGGCGCAGGTCGGCGTGCACGTCGTCGATCCCGACGTCGGCGGCCAGCGCCTGGGCGGTGCGTTCGTTGTCGCCGGTGAGCATCGCGACGGTGTACCCGCCGCGTCGTAGCCCGGCGATCACCTCATGTGCTTCCGGTCGGAGCTCGTCTCGTACGGCGACTGCCCCGATGACGGTTCCGGCGCGCTCGATCCACGCCACGAGTTCCCGAGACCTCTCACCGATGGCGTGGCCGCCGCACCCGGACTGAGTCGTCTCGACGGATGCGCCGACGTGTGCGTCGGCTACCCAGAAAGCGGTACCTCGCCTGGGCACTCGACGACCCGGACGGCCCACCCCCTCGGGTGGGCGCCCGAGAGGAGCGAACGGCCTACCCGAGCGTATACCCCCAGGGGTACTTGCATACCCCCCTGGGTATATGCAACAGTGGGTAGACGCTCGTCAGAAAGGACTGTCTATGTGTTACCCCGTCCCGTGCCCGATATGCGACAAGATCGCGTGGGCAGGTTGCGATCGACATGTCGACGACGTCACGAAGGATGTTTCACGGCCTCGGCAGTGCACCTGCTCTGCTGAGACCGTTGGTCCTATCGATCGGCGCCAGCGCCTCGCGATCGCTGTTTCGCCGCCAATCCCGGTCGCGAGTGCAAGGGCCTAACCTTCCAATTGGGTCAGGTTTACCGAGGTCTAGCTCGCTCATTTGAATACCCCAGCCCGTATTTTAGGAGAAGTTATGTCTGTGCCCGACACCGTGACGGCCACCGGTCGTGACGATCGTGATCGCGTATCTACACCCGGCATACTCGGACGCCTGGGAAGCGCGATGGTCGCACGCCGCCGATGGGTGTTCGGTGTCTGGCTGATCGCGCTTGTCGCGCTCGGATCTGCAGCGCCGTCGGTTTTTTCGTCACTGGCGGGTGCTGGGTGGCAAGCCAACGGATCCGAATCGGTCCAGGTCCGTGAACTCGCGCAACAGCATTTCGGCGGGAACTCCTCGGCCGCGGTTCAGGTGGTGGTCCATTCGGACACCGCGTCGATCGACGATCCCACCGTGCAGCAGAGACTCATCGACGTCACAGCTGTGTTCGACGGTGACACCCGGTTCGGTGCCGTCATCGCCCCACAGCCTGGTATGACCATCAGCCCCGACGGCCACACCGGCATCCTCATCGCCGGCGCCAACGCAAACGCGGACGACATGGTCAAAGCCGTCGACGATGTCAAAGACGAGCTGACCGCACTCTCCGGCGACGGTATCGAGGTCTATCCCACCGGATCCTCCGCGTTGTGGTCCGACTTCAACAAAGCCAACCACGATGCGATGATTCAGGCTGAACTATTCTCTTGGCCAGTCACTTTGGCGATCATGGTGCTCGCATTCGGCTCCCTCGTCGCTGCCGGGCTGCCGCTGTTGCTCACAGTGGCCGGACTCGTCGCCTCCGCCGGCGGTTTGGTGCTGCTCAACGAGGTCACACCGATCTCGGTATGGGCGATGAATTTCGCGATGATGTTCGCCCTCGCTCTCGGCATCGACTACGCCTTGTTCATCGTCGCCCGCTTCCGCGACGCCCTCCGTACGGCCGATCCACGAGCAGCCGTTGCCGAAACCATGGACACCGCAGGCAAAGCGGTGCTCCTGTCCGGACTTACCGTCCTGGTCAGCCTCTCGGCAGTGCTGCTCGTTCCCGCACCGGCCGTGCGCACCATGGCCGTAGGCATCATGCTGGCCGTCACGTTCGTTCTGATCGCCACCATGACACTTCTTCCGGCCACGCTGGGCGCACTCGGCCCCAAGGTCAACGCAGCATCCCTGCCTTACGCGAAACGCCAACAGCACCGATCCCCGAAGTTCGCTGCGTGGGGCGAATTGCTTCACAAGTACCCATGGCCGTTCGCGCTGGTCTCCGTCGGCATCCTCGTCGCCCTGGCCTTACCTGTCCTGGGACTGAAGGTGGCAATGCCGTCCATCGCTGTCGTTCCCGACGATGCGCCCGTTCGGCAAGGTTACGAGTTGGTTCAGGCCCAGTTCGGTGACGGGGCACCCGGCGCGCTGCAGATAGTTGTCCCGTCTTCCGATGCGGCTGCTACCGCCGCGGCAGCGAGCAGCGTCGACGGGATCTCGATGGTCACCCCGCCCACACCATCAACAGACGATTCGAACTACACACTGCTGCAAGCGTTTCCTGCCGTGGACCCTTCCGCAGAGGCCATGGGCACGATCCTCGGTGACCTACGCGCACAACTACCGGAGTCCGCGCTCGTCGGCGGCGCGCCAGCGGAGAACCTCGACCTGCAGCAAGCCCTGAACGACTACCTACCGTTGGTTATCGGGATCATCCTCGCCCTCGGCTTCATCCTGCTGCTCGTCGCTCTGCAGGCACCACTGATCGCGATCCTCGGCACCGCCGTCAGTTTGCTGTCGACCGCCGCAGCGTTCGGGGTTGCGAAGCTGATCTTCCAAGACGGACACGGATCGTCGCTGCTCGGCTTCACCCCTCAAGGTTTCCTCGACGGCTGGGGGCCGGTGTTCTTCTTCGCGATGATCTTTGCCATCGCCATGGACTACACCGTGTTCCTGCTCGCCACCGCGAAAGAACACTACGAGAAGACCGGGGACCCGAAGGCTGCTCAGGTCGACGGCCTCGCGCACTCCGGACGCGTCATCTTCGCCGCTGCGGCGGTCATGGTCGCCGTGTTCTTCACCTTCGCGCTCTCCGATCCGCTCCCACCCAAGGAAATGGGCATCATCCTCGGCGTCGCGGTGTTGCTCGACGCCTTCCTGATCAGGCTGATCCTGCTCCCGGTCCTGCTCCGGCTGAGCGGTCACGCTGCATGGTGGGCACCGGGCTGGCTGCGCAGAATGTTGCCGTCGATCCGCTTCTCGCACTGACCATTACAACACCTCACGGAGGAATCATGACCGATCCGAACATCACGCATTCGAGCACGTCTGCCGGGTGGCCGATCGAACGTATCGTCCCCGCACTGGCCGCCGGCGTCACCGCGACGGGCCTGACCCTCGGCGAACTCCACGCACCACGGTGGAGGCTGCTCAGCGCCTTCGCCGCCGCGAACCTCGCCCTCTACGCCGCGGTCGGCTGGTGCCCGGCAAGTGCGCTTCTCACCAGAGCGGGCGTACCAAGTCTTCGCCACCCCCGAAGCGGATAGGCACACAATTGCCGCAGTTCGACGAACGGAAGGAATTCTCCACCATGACCATCGCACTCTCGACCACCTTGACCGACACCGACTTCGAGACGGCGGTCACCGCCACCAAAGCAGCACTGTCCGAGCAAGGCTTCGGTGTGCTGACCGAAATTGACATGCAGGCCACCCTGAAAGCCAAACTTGGCACAGACATGGAGAAGTATCTGATCCTAGGCGCGTGCAATCCCACGCTTGCACACCGCGCCGTAGGAATCGTGCGTGAGATCGGCCTGCTACTGCCCTGCAACGTCGTCGTCCGTGCCGACACCACCGCCGGATCGGTCATCGTCGAGGCGATGAACCCGGACCTCATGGTCCAAGTGACGGGCGAACCAGCACTGTCAGATGTCGCGGCCGAGGCCACCACCAAAC
>NZ_CP133330.1:0-128752 GCF_036669995.1 Rhodococcus sp. DN22
GGCCAGCGCCGCGGTGGTCAGGCCGACGGCGGCGACGGGCATGGAGATGCTGCGTTCGAATTCGATCAGGTCGGCGCCGGGGGCTTCGTCGGAGAGGGACAACGCGAGGGACTGCGCGAATGCGATCAGACGTTCGTCGGTGAAATCGCGCTGTGCGGTCTGGCGGGTGACTCTCATCAGGGTCGCGTATTCGGTGATTTTGTCGTCGAGGATTGTGCGGGCTTCGGTGTCGGTGATCGTGAGCCCGAGATCGAGGAGGGCGGCCCGGAATTCGGTGGATCGGGTGTGGAGCCAGGTGGGTCTGGGACTCATCGCTGCTCCCGTGAGGTTGAGGCCGTGGTTGTCGAGTTGAGCTTAGATCCGCGTCACATCACGGGAAGGAAATGGCCGCCGAAACACGCTGGGTGGTTGCAGTCAGGGGAATCGTGTGCGCTACATTTCCCTTCCACTCCATCTCCGTTCGAGGCGGCGATGGATAGGGTTCGCCAAGATGTCACACGGCTCCAGGTGAGCCGCTCCCGATCGTGTGCCTGGCCCCCCCAGAGTTGGGCGCACTCGACCCACCTGGCTGGTACTGACGACCAGCCGGGTGGGTCACCCCCGGGGGGTGTGCTGAGTGTTCTCCTCTTACCGCTTGGGTCCAGGGAGCAGCGGCCGGGAAGGTAAGAGGTGTCCGAACTCTGCTCCTCCGCGACAGACTTCTAGTCGTGGATGTACTGCACGTCCGATTCCTTGTTCTTCTTTTCCAGATAGGCGCCGAGCATCCAGATGAGGTTGTCGGCGCGCGAGTAGTTGCCGTCCGGGGTGATGGCAACACCGATCAGTGAATATTTGAGGAAGTAGCGCAGGGACTGGTTCCGGCTTCCGATCAATGTGCAGAGACGATCGACGTTGGGTTCTACGGTGTCCCGGAGTTCGGGAACCCAGAGACGCAGGAGCCTGGTGATGTGGCGGTCGGGTTTGAACCCGTTCCAATGCAGGTTGCGGAGGAATTCACTGGCGAGGGGGTAGCCCATCCCGGGGAGGTCTCGTTCGCGGGGCGTCATTAACGGGATGTCGGTGTCGATGTGTTTATCGCCTGGCCAGCGGCGTGGGGGCGCTATCAGGTAGCCGGCGAGGCACATCATCAGATGCTCGTTGTCGAGCGGGTGGTCGGCATCGGCTGCGAGGTCGACAAAGGCGCGGGCGATGGCGAGGATCTGGCCGTAGTAGTTCGGCTGATCGGTCAGCAGCTTCGCCCAGCGGATGATTGCTTTCGCATCGCCGGTGCCGCTCTGCCCGCTCAAATGCTCACGGAGGTCAGCGAGCGTCAACGTCCCATCGATGACGGCGGTGTGCGTCTTTTCGGGGTCGAAACCGTAGAGAAGTGCTTCGAGGTGCTGGTCACGGACCTTGACGAAACTCGCCCAGTTCCGGGAGTTACTGCCGAGGGCGTTGACTGCAGCTTTGAAGACCTGTTGGTTGCTGTAGGTCTGAGTGAGGGGAGTGTCCATCGCTTCCTGATCGAGGTGGCGTACCGCGTAGTCGAGGAACTGCGAGGAGGTAGCTGCATCGGTGGGGAGGCGGTAGTGCCGTTCGATACGTGCTCTGACCTTCGGGTTCGAGAACAGTTGTTCACCGACCAGGTCGTAGTCCAGCTTCTTCACCACTGTGCCCTTCATCACCCGAAACGGATTGCGGGAGGCGCTTGCTTGTATGGCCGATGCCCCGTCCACTGTGGATCGGTCGCTGCGGCGGATTGGTTACCGCGCTGATCTTTCTTCGCCCAGCCTCCACCGAGGTGACCGACTATCGGCCTGGTTCTATTTCGTACGGTTTTCGGCAGTGGACCCTGCGGTCGACGCGAGTTCGAGGGCTTGGTTTCTTCCCTGATCGGTGCCGAGCAGAGAACCTGGCCGATAGGTGACTTGCACGATCGTCTGCCCCACCCGCGATGTCACCCAATACATCCGGAAGGTGGGGAGATCGGTCAAGCGCACGTGCGAGGTGCCGGTCTGCCGGGCAACCGATTCCTCGCCGACCGGCGCGTTGAACATCTCCTGTGTTTCGGCATAGGTGTAACCCTTTGAGGTGAGGACGCTCTGCCAACTCGTGCAGCGGCCCACGAGATCGCGATACGACGCCATTGCTGCGGTCGCTGCCGCCGCATCGGGGTAGACGAAGGCTTGACTGCTGATCGTCTCCACTTCGGCGGCAGCATCGAACGTCCATGACGCGCCGGCCATGTCGGTCATGTCCGCACTGCGCAGGATCCACGATTGATTACTGCACTCTGGCTGCGTCGTTTCCTGGAGCTCGGCGGCTTCCGGGTCGGTGTCCGATTGTGGTGTCCAGCCCGCACCAGGTAATTGCGCTGCGGAAAGGAGCAGATTCTGCGCAGAGGGTGGCATCGCGACGGCGACGGACAACGAGGTCGTTGGCGAGGCCGACGCAGAGGTTGTCGTTGGCGCGGGAATCGTCGACGAGACCGTCGTGGGCGAGGGCTCTACCGTAGGGCTCTCGGCAGTGCCGCTCTCCGAGGAGCAGGCCGCGAGCAGCGACGTCACCACGAGCGCAGTCGCAGCGGCACCGGTGGAGCGTCCGCTGCGATCACGGGCGGAACGCGTTGGCCATGCGAGGCGTCTGAGCACAGACGGAGTGTAGACGAGCGGTCCAGCTGACCGATTGTGCTCAATCACCATGAGGGAAAGTCGGTCGAAAAACGGTTGAGTGAGATATTTTCGACAGATGTTGTTCGGTTATGCGCGAGTCTCCAGTGCAGATCAGAATCCCGCTCACCAAGTCGATGCGCTGGCGCGGGCGGGCGTCGAGGCCGAGAACATTCATCTCGATCATGCCGGCGGTGCGAAAGCCTCACGCCCGCAGCTCGACGGGGTTCTGGCGCGGTTGCGGGGTGGGGACACGTTGGTGATCACCCGCCTCGACAGATTGGGGCGCTCGGTACTGCATCTGATCACCCTCGGGGCGCAGCTGCGCGAGCGCGGGATCGAGTTGAAGGTCCTCGACCAGGGAATCGACACATCGACGGCGGAAGGGCGGGCGATGTTCGGGATGCTGTCGGTACTCGCGGAATTCCAGCGTGAGCTGATTGTGGCGAACACTCGGGACGGCTTGGCCGCGGCGCGGGCACGCGGCCGAAAGGGCGGGCGTCCGCCGAAGCTCACCGACGATCAGATCGCACTCGCCCAGAGGCTGTACGACGCCGGAGAGAACACAGTCGCCCAGATCGCCGCGATGTTGAACGTGCCCAGGACGACGATCTACGGCCACCTCGACAAGAACAAGTCGACTGCGACCCCCACAGTGCATCCGCTCGGGGAAAAGCCCCTGAATTCTGTTGCGGTAGTGCGAGTGCCGCGGACGTGCCCGACGTGTGGTTACGAGCCGAGTACGCGAGCGGAAGCTGCTCATCAACGCGGCGATCTGGCCGTTGCATGGCTCCATCCGAATGCCGACGATCCGGGATCGGTTGTCATCCGATCGCACTGTCACCATTGCGAACCGGAGTCGCCAGCTTTCGACGTCGCGTGCCAGGTGTGTGGGGACGGGCCGATCCTCGCCGGCGATTTCGCGCAGGCAGCCCAATGCGGTGGCGACCTTCCCGCCCCCGTTGCACACTGGCTCCTCGAGAGCGGCTGGACCGTGGAGCCGTCTCTTCTGTGCCCGGACCATGCACGCGAGGTCGCCCGATGATCGGATCGGCACCACAACTTCCTGAACAACGGGAAACACTCGACGGCGACGCTCTCGCCCACGCACTCGCGGCCATGCGGACCGTCCTTGACGGTGCCCTCGCAGGGGTCAGTGGCGCACGCGACGTCCTGCTCGCCACACAGGCCGGGGGCGACGTCGAGTCGGGCCAGGGGAATGGCGGCGAGATCGCCCTCGATTTGTATCTGGCACATGCTGCGGCGGATCTGCGCACCGCATTGTCGCTGATACGCGATCAGTTACGAGACGGACTCTGATCGAGCCCCACAGATCGAGTGCGAGCGTATGACACGAGAGAGCGGAACGACCGAGAGACCGGGGAGTCGCGGCCAGACGGCAGGCGCAGAGGCATCGCGGGTCAATACTCGACTCGGCCTTCCTTCAGCCAATCTTTCCAACTCTGTTTTTCGGTGGAGTTTCGACCTGAACGACCGCCGAGCGGGTTGACCAGCGCACATTGCCAGCATTCATACGTCAGCTGGGTAGCAGGTACGTTCTGTTGTGCATTGCACCGCGGACATAGTGCGGTGTGGGTTCCCGGCGGTGCAGGGGGGTGGCCGGGGTTGACCAGGATTGCTGCGAGTATTCCTATCGGCCCGAAGAAGAATCCTGCGAAGAAGAATCCGAGTTGGCTGCGGTTCTTCTTCGTTGCGATTGCTCCCGCGATTACTCCGAATACCAGCCAGATCACTGCCGCGGCGAACAGGATTCCAGCTATGTCGTTACTCATCTAAACTCCTTGTAACGTACTTATATCCCGCCCGCGGTATTTGTCTGTGAAGAGCACATCGTAGAAATTGCTTCAACAGCAAAGTCCTGTTCGGGGGTGAGGGAGGGTGAAATTCGATGAGGTTGGTAGGACCCCATTTGGTGAGCCACTCGCTATCAGAGAATCAATGCGTGTGAATACAGCTGGCAGCGTACTCATTCGGAGTTCGGTACGCCAGCGATGAATGACGATGCCGGTTGTTGTACTCCTCCTTCCAGTCCTCGATGACCACCCGGGCTTCGAGGAGGCTGTGGAATTCGTTCATGTTCAAGCACTCGTCACGGACACGATTGTTGAAGGATTCGATGTACCCGTTTTTCCACGGCTGACCAGGGGGAACATAACCGATACCGACCTGATCCTCGCAGAACGTCCTCAACGACTCGGAGATGAACTCCGGCCCGTTGTCGCACCGCAACACCTGTGGTGGGCCGCCCCAGAGTGCAAACGCCTTCTCCAAGGCGGCGACGAGATCCTCTGCTGGTATGGATCTCTCGACCATGTTGAGCACCGACTGACGCGTATGTTCGTCGACCATCGACGCGATCTTGAACTTCCGGCCGTCCGTCGTCGAATCGAACTGGAAGTCAATCGCCCACACCACCTTCGGAGCATCTGCCTCGGTAATCGGAGTAGTCGAGGCGCCGGCCCGTTTGCGGATCTTACGGACCTTCACCCGCAACCCTTCCTCGCGCCAGAGACGCTGAACCTTCTTTTTGTTGATCACCGAGCCCGCGGCACGCAAGTCCGCCCACGCCCGCCGGAAGCCTTTTCGCTGGTTGGCTTTGGCCCAGTCTCGCAACCACTTACGCAGATCGGCGTCCGGATCGTCCGGGGTGTTTCTCGCAAGCTCTTTCCGCTGAGTAGATCGCGGTTGCCCGACGATTCTGCAGGCGAACCGCTGCGAGAGCCCCATCGTTTCCTGGAGCATCGTCACGGCGTTTCGCTTGGCGGTCGGGCTCAGAATTTTCCCTTCGCGATCTCCTTGAGTGCCGCCTTTTCGAGCTCGGCTTCGGCGAGAAGCTTCTTGAGCAGGGCGTTCTCGTTCTTGAGTTCCTTGAACTCTTTGGCATCGTCAGCCTTCATACCGCCGTACTGTTTACGCCAGTTGTAGAGCGTCGGCACCGAGACGTCGAGCTGTCGGGCGATTTCCTCGACGTCGGTGCCTGTGGCGGCGAGTTCGTCGCCGTGGCGCAGTTTTCGGATGATCTGTTCGGGCGTATGCCGTTTACGTCCAGCCATGAGATGAAGCCTTTCATGCCCTTGATCAGGGCGGAAGGATTCTCATAACTTGCGGGTCACTTCACGGGGGTCATGCCAAGGTCCTGGAAACTCTAGTTCGACCGAAAACTTGCTGTCCATCCTCTGAACGACTGACAGTGACACGTGTCTACGCAGATCGAGTTGCCCTCCTAGTGCACATATTTCGTCTGATCAGCGCGACTGACGCCGTGCCCGGGTCCGCGCCGCACCTGCGTTTTCACCCCGCATGAAGGGCCGACGATGTCGACGTTCGTGCCCACCATTGCGATAGGGGAGCCTGCGCACCGGGCGATGCTATTCCGATGATCGCATTCGCACCGCGAAACGGGTGTGCAGGTGATAGCGGTTGCTAAGGTTTCTGTAGCCGGTATCGCCTTTGTCGGAGATCTCAGATTCTGTCATCGGTTTCGGCCGGGTGTACTGGCGTCATTACCGCGCATTTTGGGGAAATTCGAGGGCTGAACTGTTTCGCAGCGTCGGTGAATGGACTTTTGAGGAAATGTCAGCACTCTTCCAATGCTGGTACGAGGTATCCCGGAGGCAGTGTGGGAAGCGGTAGTTGGGAGTCGTCTGCGGCGCGTTCACGTTTTCAGGCGGCGTGGTTCGGTGTCCTTCTTCGGCACAGTGTCAATGTGCTCTGTGGGGTGGTGTATCTGAGCTTTCCGCCGCGCACGGGGGTGGGTGTGGCGGTCGCCGTGGTGTTGATCGGGTGGGGTTCGTTTCGTCTGCTGACACGGTCGATGACGTCATCGACCGTGGTGTGGGCGGATTACGTGCTGGTTGTGGTGGTGGCGGTGACGATTCCGTCGACGACCGAAGGTATCGACGTAGTGTCGTCGAACTCGTTGCCGTTGGCGGTGTCCGGGAGTGCGGTGTTGAGTTTCGCGTTCTCGCAGCGGCATTGGCAGGCTGTGTTGGCTGCGGTCGGTATCGCGGTGGCGTTCGCGGTTGGGTTGTCGGGCGTGGTGGGTGTGGAGTCGCCGTGGACGGTGTTCTGGCCGTACTTCTTCCTCGTTCAGTGTGCGATCGGGATTTTCCTGCGGCAGTTGGTCGAACGCGGCGCACGAGCAGCGGATGCGGCGGGTGAGCAGCTCGCGGAGACCGAACGAGATGTCGCGGTCGCGCAGGCGCGGCGCGAGTATCAGCGTGAACATTGGGCGACGGTGCACGATACGGCCGCGGCGACGATGTTGATGATCGGGCACGGTGTGCCGTTGACGCAGGAGCGGGTGCGTCGTCAAGCCGCTCGCGATCTGCAGGCACTTCGGTCGGCGCCGGCACTGGAGTCGGGCGAGCAGATAGATCTTCGCCGGATTCTCGACGACATCGCCGTGGAGTCAGGACTCGCAGTCTCCGTGACCGGGGCCGAGCTGGTGCGGGTGTCTGGGACTCTTGCTCATGCGGTAGCGGGTGCAGTCAGGGAGGCATTGACGAACGTCGAGCGGCATTCCGGCACCCGGGCAGCATCGCTGGTGTTGCGCGAGTCCGGGGTCGACATCGTCGATGCCGGCACCGGATTCAGCGCAGCAGATGCCGCCGATACCGAGGGTTCAGCGTCGACAATGGGTCACGGCCGCGGGATCGCCGAATCCATCACCGGGCGGATGACGCGGGTCGGCGGCTCAGCGCGAGTCGAATCCGCTCCGGGAGCTGGGACGAGAATTGTCCTGGACTGGGACACCGAGAGCGCCACGGTTGCAACGGAAAGCGTCGCAGGTGATGCCGCGCGGGTGTGGGAGCTCTCCGATCCTGCCCGCCGCGCGTTTCGGCTCAGCCGCGGGTACGGGCTGGGTCTGGTCGGGGTAGCTGTCATATTGACGACGTTGATCCCGGTGCGCTTGTACGGACCCGAGCTCGTCACCGAGCCCACGCAAATGGTGTTGATCGGTGTTCTGTTCGGGGTCATCGGGTTGGGGGCGTGCACGGTCACCGGGATGGCGGTGCCGCGGTGGGCGAAGGCCGCGGGATTCGCCGCGGTGTCGGTGGTGACGTTCGTTCAGCCGTTCACCACCGACGATGCGTTCGGCACGGGGGAGCATTGGGCGTTCGGGATGACCGGATGGGTGTTGCTGCCGCTCCTGCTCACATCGCCGGTGCGAATGATCATGGCGGCGTTGGTGTTCTTACGAGTGGTCACCGCCGCGGCGGCTGTGATCGGCGGCGAGATGAACGCGGGAACATTCGAGCTGTTCGGATACAGCCTGGCCAGTGAATTGGCAGTACAGATGATCGCCGGGTTCTTCGCCACTGACCTGCGCCGCACCGCACGGTTGGCAGCGGAGGAATCCGAGGCACAGTCCTCGCTGATCGCCGGCCAGGAGATCGCGGACCGCGTGCAGGCCGATTATCGGAGCCGCTATACCGCGCTCGAAGAAACCACGGTGCCGCTGCTGCGGGCCCTCGCGGAGGGATCGATCACCGCCGATTCCGAAGGGGTGCGCGCGCGGGCAGCGGTCGAGTCCGCGCGGATGCGCCGACTGTTCCTGCACGCGGACGGACAACTGCAGCTTCACCCGCTGGCACGCGAGATTCAGGATCTGACCGCGCTGGGGGAGCAGAACGGGGTATCGGTGGTGGTGGAGATACCACCAGATCTGTCCTCGGTCGACCGGCAGGTGCGAAGCAGCCTTCTCGCGGCCCCGGCACTGGCGGTCGCTGCTGCCCGGGTGCATGCCCGGATCGTGGTCACCGAGACCCCACAGCTTCAGGTCAGTGTCGTCGCCGACTGCGACCCCACCCGCGTCGACGATCTGGAAGTGGTCGAGACGGCGGGGATTCAGGTGCGAGTCGAGTACGACGAGGGCCTGGTGTGGGTGCAGGCCACCGCCGCTCCCACATCGGCGCGGGCCGTAACGCTGTCGGAAGTTGCGCCGTGAACACCGTCAACCGAGGGCGAGTTGCCCGCCACGAGAGGACCATTCGATGACCGCACCTGAACTGACCGACATCACTGTCGCATTGATCGACGACCACGACGTCGTGCACGAGGGCCTCGCCTCCTGGTGCGCCGGCGCGACCCCACCGATCGCGGTCGCCGGACGATACCTGCGCCCGACAGAATTTCTGCGCGATCGAGCAGGTGGGCAGGGTATGCGTATCGATGCGGTGGTGTTGGATCTGCAGTTCGGGGACGGCTCGCCGCTGCCCGCCTTGGACATGGTGGGGACCCTCACCGACGCCGGATACCGGGTCATCGTCTACTCCATGCGCAGTGACGCGGCGACGATCTTGGATTGCCTCGACAACGGTGCGGTGACGTATCTGACGAAATCGGAAGGACGTCAACATCTTGTTCCCGCGATCGAGGCTGCCGTGACCGATCACCCGTATATGTCGCCGAGTATGGCCGGGGCGATGTCCGCGGACACCAGGGCATCGCGACCCAAGCTGACCGAGCGGGAACGTGAAGTGCTGATCCAGTGGTTCCGGACCGAATCGAAAAACTTCGCCGCCAAAGCCCTGTACATCACCGCATCCACCCTGGCCACTCATCTGGGGCGGGTGCGCACCAAATACGCCGCCGCCGGGCGGCCGGCGTCGACGAAAGCGGCGCTCGTCGCACGCGCCTTGCAGGACGGAATCATCAGCATCGACGACCTCTAGCTCTAACCGGAACAACACCGACCAGGCCAACTTCGCGAAGTGAATTGTGTCGGTACAAGTACGGTGACCGGGCACGAGCCCCCTCCATACGTGTCAGCGAGAGAACACTCGGCATCGTAGGCAGTCTTCGTGATAGCCAGTCTCAATCAATCATCGGTATATACGTTTCGCACCTTTATCGCCCAGGATCAACGCCAATTGCTACTTAGCGAACACCCACGAAGTCTCGTCGACAGACAGTCACGCGACGATGGCCTGGGGTAAGAGGTCATCGCCCAGCTCTCTGCAAAGGCGTTGTGTCCTCCGTTCGGACGACGCGGAGCGCTGTTCGAATTAGGTAGGGTCATTTTCTGAATTACTCAAAATTTGGAAACGCCACCGAGTCGGAACCGCGAATGCGATCCGAACTAGCTCTCTGTGAGGTAAAAGAATGGGTTTGTTCGGTCCCTCCAAAGAATTTCGTGAGAGAACATTCACAGCCCCCTGCACCAGTGCAGAATTCCTGCACGTTCTCAAAGGTTCCTCCGACTATGAGGGCGATACACCCTTCGGAGTGCTGCTTGACATGGCGCCGCAGCAAAATCCTCCGATCGCCGAGACGGTCTATCTGGAGTCGTTCACGTCAGACGGATTTGTCATCGCCGCGGGAAATCGAGTGAAAACGCTATGGCGGATGCAGTTGACATTGCAGGGAAATAATCCAGTTGAGGGAACATTTGGTGCTCTGAACGTAAACGACGAACGCTGGTTTGGAAATGTCCTCAGTATGAACGCTGCTATCAGTGAAACTGTGAGACGTATCGGTGGAAGAACGAAGAGATGGCCTATATAGGCGCCGCTCCGTTTGCCTCTTTGTTGCAGAATTCCCTGGCGTCATCTGGTGTGGAAGGAAAAATGTAAATGGGTAATCTTGATTCTTATAAGAAGGACATGCAATACCTGAAAGAGAAAAGTGATAAAAGATCATTGAACAGCGACAACAGCATTTACAAAGATTTGGATCGAAAAGCATCGAGTCTTCCTGAGCTGCGCCGGTTCCTCAATTCTCTGAACGTGAATTACGTTTAGGAATGACAGGATTCGGCACCGTAAGATTCGAACTTTCATTGTCGGACCTATGAAGCCCTGAAATTCCGAGAAACTGAAATAGTGCAACTGCAAAAAGTCCCCGCACTTTGTGTGCGGGGACTTTTCGGTGCATATCTATCGGCCGGCGTGTTGCCGGTCGCGGCCTTGGGACTTGTTCGGCCACTCTTCCGTGCGACTGGTGGTCGCGAACGCGGTGCGCTGGGCAGCGAAGTCGTACTTCTCGACGGCTTCACCGCGCTCATCGTCGCCCTGGACGCGGTTGCCTTCCTTGACTGCCGTCGACGCTTCGGGCTGCGACCGCTGCCAGTCCTTGACAAGCTCTTGCTCCGCGTCGCTCCGCTCGTCCTTCCCCGCCTCCGGACCGTACATCTGCTCCCAGACAGCGAACCACTCCGAGTGTTCTCCCGCGCCCACGTCTTCGCCTCTTCTAGCTCGACCGCAGCGCGTTCTGTTTTACGATCGGCACTCTCGGTCGCAGTCATCGCAGCACCGGCAGCCACGCGATCCTGAGCGGCCTGCTTCTGCTCGGTTCCCGCCACGTCCTTGTACGCACAGCCGTAGGCGAGGAACTCCCGTGCTGCCTGATCGTTGTCGACGTCGAAGCCGTATCGTTCGTGGACTTCGGAACGGATCTTGTGCGCAGCCTGCGCCGCGATCTCCGATTCAGGACTCCACGCCTTTGCCTGCAAGTAGGAGTCGGTGATCGCGTCCGGCTTCGCTTGATTCCACCACTGCTTGTCCGAGACTCCTCGCAGCTGCGTCTCGGCGGCCGTCCATTCGACTTGAGACGTTCGGCGTACTCGCGAGATGCCTGTTCGCTGCGATGCTGTGCGTCCCGCATTCGTTGCTCGCGGGAGCGTGCCATCTGCTCGGCGAGTCGACTCATCATCTGCATGGCCACGCGCATCGCCATGCCCACTTCGCGGCCGATCGCGCCTACTTCGTCATCGGACATCTGCTCTCGCACTTCGTCGGACCGGTCGGCCGGGTGCGGGCCGAAAGTGCGGGTTCGTGGTTCGCGTCTCGCGCTGATCGGGGAACAGTGCGTCCGGAGCCTTGTCGGTGGGCAGCGGTTGCACGGAGGTTTTGTGGCCCCGGTGGACCGAGCACGCCTTGAAGGGGCTGGCGCCGGCGAACAGCTTTTCCATGTGGTGATCGGCGTGATCGCGCCACCACACACTCATGCCGGTCTTCGCATCCAGGTGGGCGTGTACTCCCATGCCCGCCAGAGAGCTTCGACGCGGTTGACCGCTTCCTCGTGCAGAGCACGGGACTAGCGATGCTGGTGGCGGAGGCATTGCCGTGTAAATCTCGCCAGGTGGTGACCGCGCATTTGCCCGACACGATCACCACCGCGGCTGAGTTCCCCTATTCGTTCAGGATCCGAACTGAAGACTTCCAACAGATCCCGTTCCGGAATTGGGGTCGGGGGTTGTCGGAGGCACGTCCGCAGTACTGCCGTCGATCGCGAACAGAACTGACTCTTGATTTTCTTGCTCATCAGTGACGTAGATCGGCACAACATAAGTGCGGCCGTCGCTGGCAACTAACTCGAGATGATGGAGCCCCGGTGGAACATCGGGCACATCGAAGTCGATGATGCCGGAGCCCCTATCATCGAGGTGCACGATTCCGAGATCGATCGGATCGGATTTGAAAATTACATGTAGTAATTTCTCGACGGTCTTCCCTGCCTCGACAGCAGCATTCCCGGCAGCTACCGGAACTCCGATTATTCCCGCATAAAGGTGATTGCCGACGGTAACGACCGTGTCGGTGACCGTGGGCCCCGCAGTTTCGCGAGCAACTGGCGTGTAGTCGATGCCAGCGACGAGAAGCTGTGCAGCGCAGTCAGTTGCAGACTGCCAAACATTTCCGACAGCCGGGCATCGCATCTTCGTAGATGGGTACAGGGTGTGTGCTCCGCTGGCGGCAGTGATTGGTGACAGCACGTCAGCCAGGTTCCCTCCGCTGGCATCGCAGACAATGTCACCGATCGTACAAATTGACGCGACCAAATTCGGATGAGAGTCCTTGTAGGCGACTGCATCGGCAGCGTAGAGATTCATGACGATAGAGGCGCCGTTGCCGTTCCCTGAGCCGTATCCGCCGGCCCCTATGTTCTCGGGGCGATTCGGTCGATGTGAGGGGTCGCCCATCAGAGCGATCTTACGAACTTGGGTCATCACCTTCGATGCTCCTGCGGCGCGCTGTTCCAGTGCCATGGCCGCGTTGATGACATCGGCCCCTTGCGAGTAGCCGGCCAGCACGATCTTGCCGGTCGGGCAGTAACTCTTGATCGCTTGCAACTCCGCGCGCAGGTTTTCCGCACCGATGGTGACCGAGATGAGGTATTTATCGGTATTGGTCGCGAATTCCGATACCGGCGGCGCCGGGTATGCAATCGCTCTTGCGGAAATCTGAGAAGGGGACAACGAGGAAAGCCGATCGGCTTGGTGCAGGAGCCCGCGATACGTGCTCGAGATCGGACCGCCGAATCCGACCGGATTCGGGGCGGAAGTTGAAACAGCGGGATACGCCCGGGGCAGTGGTTTCCCCAGTTCACGCATCGTTTCGTAGGCGACGACCGACTGGTCCTGAGGTGCTTCGCCGGATCCGCGGACTCCTAGGAAATAGACTTCCTTGCAGGTGGGGTTGCTTGATTCCACTGCGTGAGAGATTGCGTTGCTGAGTTCGTCGGTATTCGTAGCGGTGAAGTACTGCCCGCCCGTGGCGGCTGCGATACAGCTCAGCTCGCTTTCGGCGTTGGCCGGGGCGTTGAAGCCGACTGCATGGACGCGAAAGTCGACGCCAAGGCTGGTTTTGATCTCCTTGGCAATCTCACACGGGTTTCCACAGCTGCTTTGTCCGTCGCTGATCAAGACGATTGTGCGGTTTCCGCTCGGGGGTAGATCATTTGCCGCCGCACGTAGCGCGTCAGGTGTCGGAGTTCCACCGCTGGCGGACAATTGCGCGGCCGCGGCATTCAGCTGGTCTTTGTTGTCGGTTGCAACGGGTACGAGCAACCGGCCTCCTGATCCACAGTCTCCACTGAAGGTGCGCAGGCCAGCGGCTTGCCCGGGGACGAGAGCGTCGATTCCGGCATGGAGAGCCACTTTTGCCTGCGCGAGTGGAGATCCCGACATCGATCCTGAGGTATCGACGACGAACAACACACTTGACTGCCCCGATTCCGTTTCCTGCGCCTGCGCGGTCGGAGTTGCCACCATTACCATCAAGGCCAGGCTCAGAACAGAGATTGAAAGACCCCTCCACTTTCCTGCTCTAAGTCTGAGTTGTCCCGGCGTTGGTCGCCGGTACTTTCGCGACGTCATGTGTTTTTGCAATCCTTTCGCTGCCGCCATCTCCACCTGGGAAAGGCGATGAATATTTTCTCGGAAAGCGATTCCCGACCCCATCGAACAGCTCGCGTGTGGATTCGAGGCGAGGACCTTTATTTTTAACAGCAGGACAGGGGGTGCGTCTGTCGGCTGTTCAGATGAATGGATGCTGAAGTAACGCAAAACTCATTCCCGAATTCGACGTTCGTCGACCGAATCGGAAGCGGCTCCGGAACCGCTATCGTATGCATGAACGGACTCTTTGCGTCACGGGACAAGTCCTTGCATCTGTTCAAATTTATCTTGAGCATCTGCCGATAACATAGATTATGTCATTCTAACGTCTGCATATTGTTGCAGCACAACACTTCTCGTCTTCCTCGGTCTCGACGTCGGATCAATGCGAGAGGTCCTGACGCGGCGCAGGTGCCGTCGGGGTGAGCGCGTTGCGTTGTTATTCCATGGCTTGCCGTCGGTACGGCCGCAAATGGCGCGGCGTCGTTGTGAGGTCAGATAGGATCGCTCGTAACCAGCCGCGCCGTCTCTGCCTCGCAGCGGCCCTGCACCGGCTCACGACCATCCCAGGAGCTAAGGGTTGGGGGTCAGAGCTGCTTGCGCATCTTTACACTTGTGGTTTCATAACCGGCTGACTCGTACATTGCGCGTGCCACCGCATTGAAGCCGAACACGCTCAGTCCCAGCGTCCGCGCGCCCTCCGCCCGGGCATGGTCTTCGGCGAGCTGCATCGCTGCTCGTCCGTAGCCTTGGCCTCGGTGCTCTGGGTCGACTAAGACATCCCAAACCCACCACGAGCTGGCGTCGTCTGAGTTGTCACGGCCAATCCAGAGGTACTCGACGATCTGGCCCGTGTCATTCACGAGGTCAAACACAGTGTTACCGGGGGTGGGAGCACCCGATGGGAAAGCGCGCCCGAGGGCATCACTGGAGTGCTCTTCGGCGGCGCGTGGCGTCTCGCCTATGGCGATCAGGTCCGTCTTGTACTCGCTCTGGCTCCGTTTCAGCCATGAGGGAAACCGTTGACGAGCGATCGGGACGAGTGTGATCGACATGCAGCCAGTCTGACAGCGGTCTCGCGCCGACCCTCGACAGGGGAACTGCCCCGGCTGCGCTATACGACCAGTTCCGATATGCAGACATACCAGCAATGTTTGATTCGTCTGTCTCACAACAATTTACGGTCGGCCAGCGAGGCCGACGGCCAGCATCGCATTCGATCCCGTCGGCACCAACCCGGCCGCCTAGCGAGCACTGTCATGTCTGATGTTTGGAGGTGGTAACCCTCGCGGTAGTAGCACTGTTGTTGCGAGGAGGCCGCTGCGCCCGTCCATGGCGGACAGGTCGCCTATTGCGGCACTGAAGTCATCGCGCCGCCCCTTTCCCTCCCACTGGGTCCAATCGGCAGGTGACGGGCTCGCCAGGGCTGCGGAAACGCCTCCTGAATTCGATCTGTTCGTCACGCCGCAACTACGCGGCCGACCAGGACCACGTGGGGCTGCGGACGAACCACGACGGAGGACATTTTCAGGACGGACCCGCGTTGCGCGCACCCCACAGCAACCCCCGCCATGGCTTTTCCCAATCGGGCGATTTCTGCAGAACCCGCACTCAGGCCAGGCAAGGCGGTTCTGGCGCGCGCCGGCATCGGAGAAGCAGTAGAAATTTGAGATTGCTGCAGAGACCACCGACCGCCACAATCAACCCCCCGAAAGAAGAAATCGGGGTGCGGCGGTTTGCAGATGTGTCGCATCGGAGTCGCAGAGGTATCGCATCAGGTATCGCATTCCTCTTACTGATGGAACCGCACGGCAATCGGGGCCTCGTACTTCTGAAACGACCGTTGTCGCGTTGGTGGCACCATTACCTGCATGAGTACGCAACCCGATGCACCGGATGTTGACCCTGATGCCGCCGTCGAGATCTCCACGATGTCGGCGACCCAGACGCGCGAAACGACGCTCTCGTGGACACGTCGCGGGTACTCGGTCAACCGGTCCATCCTCGTCCAACAACCGGACCCGGACAAGCCCCGCGAGAGCACTGTTGGCCGTCTGACCCGAGACCGTCATCACCGCGCACTGGTGCTCTATTTGCTTGTTCTGGCGTGGTGGCCGTGGTTGCACGATCGCAAGACTCCTCTCGACTCCGAGGTGTGGATTCGGGCGCTGACCGCAGAAGGACCAGGAACCGCCAACGCCCTCACGTGGTCCGCCTCCACGCTTTCCCGCACGTGGGGGGTCCTCAAGCAATACGGACTCGTCCAATCAGAGCGTGAGGGTCGACTGACGCGGGTCAAGCCTCGGCGCGAAGACGGCCTGCAGGACTACCAGTTCCCGGCCGGGGAACGGGACTGGTTCAACCGGTACTTCACACTTCCCGATGAGTTCTGGACCAGGCAATACTTCGCCACCCTCAGCCCCGCCGCCCTCGCGGTCCTGCTGATCGTGCTGAAGGAAACCATCAAGAAGCCCGACGTCGAACTCCTTCGAGAACGGATGTCGGAGTGGTACGGGATCTCGGGCAAAACGGTGACTAAGGGAATCCAAGAGCTCATCGACTGCGAACTGCTCGACCCCCGGATCGAACGAGTACCCGATGCGGCCGCGAAGTACGGGGTCACCGACCACTACTACTACGGACTCAAGGGTCCGTTCAGCACCGAGGAGCGGAAAGCCCGTCGCAAGACCGCCAACCGTAAGCGTCTGGCGGCCGAACGCAAAAAGGCCAAAGCGGCTGCGCCCAAGGAGAAATCATGAGTATCACTGATCGGCCGCCACGGCGCTACCTCTGGTCGAAGCATGCGTGGAAGACGGTGCGGAAGGCCATGCGGTCCACCTCGGATACCGTCCGCCTCGTGGTCATCCTCGCGACGATGATCCTGTTACCTTCCGGGGTCAGCGTGTTGACGGTGGTAGTGGTCCGGGCGGCGCTGTTCTAGGTAGGGTGCGGCAGCGTGCGTACCAGCTATTTCCGGCATTTGCTGATGGGCGATCTCCTAGGACACGGTCGCGGAGGAGCAGGTGTGCCGAAAGGTCAGGAGTGCCACCGCGGTACGGCCCACTCCGGGGGATCAGGTAGACCTGCCCACCTACTCTGCGGACTAGCACCCCGCAGCATCATCACCATCGCAGCATGATCGTCGAGTTGGGACAACAAGCCGGCGTCGTAACCAACCGGAGCGCGGGGCGGCACCTGGAACTGCTCAGCAAGTTCGTCACCGGGGCGCTCGAACACCACGGCATGTGAAGCGGCAGCAATCTCCAAGTTCACTGAGTACGTCTCGCGTTCGTCGAGGACGTACCCACCGCGTGAACCCCGCCCAGGCAGCATGAACATCACCAACAGCCGCGTCGGGTTGAGCGGATACATCACCACGGAGCTAAAAGTGACACCACCAAAGCCGCGAGGAAAGTTGCCACCACCGACGAGCACCACAGGGTCATCGCAGGTGAGCAGTGGCGCATTGGTCTCAACAACGGCCCATTCACGCCGAAACAGCGAGCCTGCAACGACGTTGCGCACATCGAGAAGCATCAGATTGAGCGCTTCGCGCTTAGGGTCTTTCTCGGTCCGGTCGATCATCGCCTGAAACTCCGTGTCCGACATGCCGGGGTAGAACGGCCTCTTCGCTCGATCCGGAGCTTCGACAAGAACGAGAGCGCGCTCACGGTTGCTCGGAGTGCGCGTCATCTGAATGCCGAGGAACACCGACAGATCTCGCTTGAGATCGATGTCGGTCACAACACCGAGACCGTGTCGCTCAAGCTCCGCCAGGTGCCGTTCCGACTCCCCCTCGATTCGAGACAGGTGTTTCTCGATCCATCGCAACGGCGGGCCCATCGTGCTGTCGTCTGGTGGCAAGCTGTAGAGGTTTCTCCGCTTCCCGATCTCCTTGGAAGGCTGCGGCACCAGAGGTGGTTGCCGCCGGTCCACGACAGTCATTTGCACGAGGCCATCGACCGCCCACCGGCGCAGATACAGCTGCGGTACGTAGTGCTGGTTTTTCGTCTTCTCCAGCTCACCCAGTCGTCTGGACTCCTCGACGAAGTCCTGTGCCAACCAACGATGTTCGAACTCAAGCAAAAACACCTGCCGCTCCTCACCTTTTGGAATTGCAGGTCTCATCAATACGACCAGTCTTGATATGCAGGGTTACCAGTAGTATATGAAAGTCGCTGCACCGCAACGAAATGCATCCACAGTGAACGTGCATCGACGATATCGCGGCAGCGTCGCTACCAGAGTGAAAGCGGACGTCCCGCAGCCTCGGCCGCAGCGATGCGCCCTTCGACCGTGGCGACGTCCAAGTTCTGCTCGATCCCGGTACGGATCGCGGCGCCGATGGCACGAGTGCGACCCGCAGGTCCTCGAACGTCGGCGAGGGGGCTGGCGATGTTGCGTCGGCGGAGCTCGTATTCGCTGCGGTTGCTGCGATTGGTTCCCAACCGCATGTGTGCCGGGTTGGTGCAGCCGGCGAAGTCGCATTGATGACACAGCACCGCGTCGTCGGTGTTAGACCAGCCCAACCTCGAGATGACACCGTATTCGAGCTGGTAGGCGAACAAATGCGCCGGCACGGTCCCGCGTCGCGACGGCCCGGGCAGGCTCGCCGCACGGAAGGAACCATGTCCGGTCGAGGACACTCCGCCGATCCAGGGCCAGCACTGATGTTGACGCCGTCGGAAGCGTTTGGTCTCGAACCGGGAAACTACGGCGGGATTGTCGAGCCAGGACCGCCACAGACGTTCGGGAATGCGTACCGGCTGGGGCTGCCCGATCAACGTCATCTGGAACGCCGGTAGCGCGGGAATGTTGTCGGGCATGCCGGGCAACGGCAATGGAGCATCGTCGACGAACGTCATCAGCTGCTCCTGACACTCGATCCGGACTGTTACCCGAACCGACTGTAGGAGCGTGCACCGACAGGACCGTGCTCCACGATGACCTCGGACCGCCACGGGTAACAGCTCCAGCGAGTGATAGCGGCATCCAGCACACTCGGCTCCGCGCGTTTCCCGAGCATGCGAGGCTGGGCCTTGAATGAATTTGCTCTGCCAGAATCTGACAGATGACCGACAAAAAGGGCAAAAGCAAAGACGTGGCCACAGTAGGTACCCGAGTTCGAATCGCCGTGGCAGACTCCGATGCCGGTGGTGCGGTGACATGCACGGGTGTGGTGATCGAGGACTACGAGGACATGGTCATCGACTCCGGGTCGGTGGGGCGGGACTGGGCTCCGGTGCATCGGTGGGCGATTGCACTCGATGACGGACGACTGATCTTCGCCAGCGACGAAGATCTTGCCGCTGCAGACTAGAAGCACCCCCGTGTCGCGTACTCGTCCATCGAGAGCGGACTCGGCACTGGATTCCCGGATCGGGTAACAGCGCCAGAGAAGGGCTGCGCGGTAGGAAGGTAGTTAGCCGCGGCGCGGAGCGTTAGTCCAACGCTACCGTTCCTGCAACCGCCAGTCCCATGAGGCGTCGTAATCAGGATGGTGCGAGAACCATGTCGCGGCGTATAGGAGCGGCAGATCGCTGAGCCTGTCTTCGGGTGCGCGCGTGAGCGCCTCCGAGACGTAGCTGCGGAACTTGTCGTGATAGTCGACGAACCCTTGGGCGTAGGAAGCCACCTCTGATGGCGGATTCGCGGCCAGACTGGACCGCACGTTCTCGGCCTGCTCCTGCTGCTCGTCAAGACGGGCGCTGACGAATTCTGTGATATCCACGCGGCAATCTTACGGATGTGGAGGCTGTCGGATATGCCCGGCAGTTCCGTATCGACGGACGGCTTCCACCACATCGAGCTAGGTGTCGGTTCAAACAAGTGATTACGCCCGGTTGGTGCAGTTCAGTCTGCTGGCGCTGGGTCAAAGTAGTCGTCGTAGTGTTGCCGCAAATTGCGGTAACTCACTGCGGCTGCGCTGCGCTGCTGATCGGAGGAAAGCCCGAGCTTCTCAAACATCACCAGGTGCATCAGGGTTTTCGTTACGTAGGTCAGTGCGGGTCTGACCTCGCGAGGAATCTTGTCCATGCCGTCCCACGATGAATGACCGATCGCGTTGCGCGCATTGACCATCCAGGTGACCCACTTGGCCTGATCGCGGAGCACTGTAGCGACGGCTTCGCTGTCGGGGATCGAGGCCAGCTCGCGCATCCGTGTCGCGAAGCCCGGCTGGTTCCGTTGGATCGCTGAAAGTGCCCATCGCCGCGCCGGGCCGTCGGGCAAAGCCTTGATGTGGCCCTTGAGGTCCTCATGCTCCCGGTCGGAGATACCGGTTGTATCCGGGTGCAGAATCTGGTGGAAACCTTCGGCGGCGGATGCAGCATTAAATAGCTTGTTCTGAAAGTACCCGCGGCCGCCGTAATCGAGACTGAACAACACCGACCCCGACATCCCCAACTGTGCGCGCAATGTCAGCCAGTCGGAGATGAACCGATCGGAGACGGTGCTCAGCACGAACACGGGATGCCAACGGCGCTCGATCACGGGGTCGGCCTTCATCCATACCTGGACCGGGGTGCCGTCACTGGTGGACAGGACGGACGACTCGATCCGGCAGTCCGCATTGCCCGCCAGGGTCAGGAGGTCTTCGAACGCCTGAATAGTAGTGTCAAAATCCGCCCAACGACGGGGTTCATCGGACTCGATGACCAGCTGGACCTCGCGGCCCACACGGCGCAGGCTGAGCTGCTCGCCAGGACGTTGGGGGTTGGTCATCTGCTCGGGCAGCGGCTGCGCATCATGGCCTCGGGTTGCCCAGTCGGTCAGGTTGGACAGACTCACCGACACCTGGCAGAAGATGCGAGCATCGACGGAGGGGATGTGGGCGCCGATTAAGGCCACGTGCACGTGAACCTCCTGCGCCAAGTGCCTGTCGGACAGGACTACGCAGCCCAGCAGAGTCACCGGTGTGCCGTCAGCGGTTTCACCCCACACAATCTGGTTCGCCTTGGCCCACGGGACGATGCGGTGGTCTAGCTTGAGCCGAAGGGAACCGTCGTCGACGGTGGTGAGGGTGCCGGTGCCGGTGCTGTCGCGATTGGATGGCATCCACCACTGCCCGTTGTCCACGATCACCGATCTGCCTCCGACCTCAGTCCTTGTTGCGCAGCCCGGATGGACTTCGCTGATCAAACAATTCGCTGTAGGCCATCCGAGAAGGAACGCCGCAGCCTTCAATGATTGATACCAGTGCATTCTCTACCTCGGAACGTCGCCGCTACCAGTCGTGCTCCCCGGCGATGGCCAATGTGGTGTCTTTGGGACGGCGGCCGCAGCTTTCGCCTTGTGTCTCTCGTGTCGTCGAGCCGGACATGTCATGCCAGTCGAGGCTGTTGGAATAGACAGCAGCACCACCATCACCTCTGAAGAAGTCGTCCGAGACATGGAGCAGACGGGAACCCAGAACATGAACGACGACGAAACACGACGCCTAGCAGCTGCACCGCCACTGAGCTGACTGGGACGAGATCGGTACCGAAATGGGATGCAGCCCCACCACCGCGCAAACCCTCGCAGCCGCCTACGAGAAACGCACCGACAACGCTGCAGCCCAAACCCAAAAAACGCTGTTCTGACACCGCCTCCGCAGGTCCGTTGATCGCGGGAAACAGGCAATGATCAGGTAGAATAGACAATGGTGTGCAGCTCCCCTGCGCACCACCACACCGACCGAGTCGACGAAGGAGCGCCGGTGACCACTGCACGCAACGCACAGTCGCACATGACCGAAGCCCAGATCGACCGAGCCATCGCCGCCGCCACAGCCGGCCACCGCATGGCCGGCATGGAACCCAGCGAATACGGCATCGAAGTCGGCCGCCGGCAACTACGCGGAGAAATCACCGGCGACGAAGCAGTCGCACTCGTCCTCGCAGAAAACCGCCGCCGCCGAGCTGCCCGCAGTTGAAAGACCCGTACGTCGACCCCGAAACCGGGGTCCTGATCAACAAACTCGGGCACACCGACCCGCAAGCGCTCCTCGAGGACGAAACCGAAGCGGCGTATCAGCGCATCCTGCAACTCGAATTACAGCCCATCGCAGGGAATTTCGACTTCGAACACCTGAAAAAGATCCACCAATTCATCCTGCAAGACGTCTACGACTGGGCCGGCACCCTCCGCACCCGCGACACCGGCGCCGTCGGCATGAACCTCCCACACTGCCGACCCGAACACATCGAAAACCAAGCAGCGTTCATCTTCCGCGGAATCGCCAAAGACAACTTCCCCCAAGGACTCCCGAAAGACCGCGCCGTCGACCGACTCGCCTACCACTGGGGCGAAACCACCGTCCTGCACCCGTTCCGAGACGGCAACTCCCGCACACAACGAGTCTTCTTCGACGAACTCCTCAAATCCTCCGGCTGGACCATCGACTGGCAAAAAGTCCACGCCTCCGCAGTACAAGCAGCCCGCTACGTCGCCATGGAAGCAACCCACACACCGCTCCGCGACGTCCTTGCCGTCGGCGTGCACCGCAATGGCACCGAGCCGCCAACGCTCGCCAGCACCCAAGGCAACGTCATCCACCTCGAGGTAGCCGAGCATCACAAGGCGATGATCGAGCACCTGCGCAGCGGAAACCGCGCACCGTACAACCCCCACGAACTCAGCGACCTCATGCGCAGCCGCCTACTCGACTACCCCTCACAGCCACCGACGGGTTCACGGGAATCAGGGATGACCGGACCGGAAACCTCGCGGACCCAGACGCCGAAACGCGCCCACGACCTCGACCGAGACTGAAAACTTCCGGACAAACGCGGACTGGCCACAATAAATGTGGCCGCGGACTGGCCCCTACTGGAACTTTTCGGCGTGATCGCTCAATGCCCGAGCAAGAGCCCGAACAGTTTTCGGGTTAGTCATATCGCCGCCCCGCGCGCAACCGATCCGCGCACCGGACGCAGCCTGCAACTCCCGATACGCCGCAACAAGCTCAGCACTGGGATTCGCCATCAAATCCGCCTGACGCTTCTGCTCAGCCTCGCGAGCAACACGCATCTCGGCCGAAAACTGCTCCTCGCGCCAGATGGCGAACCTGCGACGCTTCCACGGCGAACGAACCGCAGCACCGTCCATCCACGCCGCGTACAGCGCCTTGTCTCGCTCCCACATCCGCGGCCGAAAAACCGGACTCCAACTATCCATCAACGTCCCCCATCAAGCACCGACATGGGATGCAGCCCAGCAGCAGCCCGCTCTCTCGCCGCCGCCTACGAGCAGCGCACCCACGCCGGTCGCCTCACCGCGCCGAACACCGAAGCATCTACCTCCACAGCGAGTCCCGAGCCATCACCCCCGCCAGCGACGCCACCGCGAACAAGCCCACCAACACGACACCAATACCGAACTCACCGCCCCCCGCCAGCCACCTCTCCGAATCCACAAACGCCCAATCCAGCGAAAACCACACAACCCCAAAAGCGGCAACCGCCACCACCACACGCTCCCCGACATTCGCGGACCGCTCGCCCTCACCGGACTGCAACCACCCCCGCACCGCCGACAAAGTCGCAAACCCAGCCGACACCGCCACGAACCACGCCACTGCCGCAATAAAGAACAGCAGCGGCCACCAACCACGCACCGACGCAGAATCCGAAGACAGAACCACACCTGAACTCTGGTAAAGACCGGAAATGAGCACAACAAACCTCCAACGTCATCGCAAGAACTGCGGGGAACATCGCCCAGAATTAAGCAACAAACAAATTACGCACATTTCACGGCAACTCCGCTCACCCACTGGGCAACCACACAAACGCACACGTAAAACCAGCAGTGACCAGCGGTATCAACCAAAGACGGAATCGCACACCCAAAAAACAGCACCGCTCAACTTCCAGAAACAAATATGCGCCGAACCAAATCTCTGCACCGCACAATTACTGCACCGCCAATGACAATCTCATGTTCGTAATAGGTATATTCATCTGCACCAATTACTCATAAGCGGTGACAGTCGCAATATTGTAATAGGAATAAACTTTTACGCCAATTACCTCGCAGCCGACGACGCACATTCTGGCGGCAGCAATAACCGCTACAACAACCTCCGCCGAGACGGCGACAGAAAACCACCCGCGCTACCGCGACACCGCGCGTGTCGAGTCCCGTCGCTCCCGCACAATCACCCCGCCAGCCAACCCATTCGGAGGTGCGAACCCGGAGGCCGTCTCCGGAGGTGTGTGACTCGCTCCTGTCCGGCCGCCAGCCACCTACCGATTCCGAACTACTCACTCCACTCGGCAGTCTCCGGGTCCCAAAACCCGAGAACAACCCGGTTCGACAAAATAGGATCAAGGCACCGCCCTGCAACCACCAACGCCGAGTCAAAAGTCAACGCCGAATCAGGCAATCCGGACACCGTCCGGGCAATCGCCTCATAACCGGCAGTCCACCCAGCCGAAGGCGCGGACATGGCCGGCGGCAAAACCAATCCACGACGTTCAGACTCCTGAGATAGACCACGCGCCAACACATCCGCCGCGAAACGCCATGCAGAAATGATCAGTACCAGATCCACCAAATCGTGATACCGCGTCGACGGACCTCCATCCCGCCCGTACCGCCCATACATTGCACACCTTGTCGGCGATCTGCGCCGGCAACGGATACAACGCAAACTCCGGCATCGCAGCCAAACCCTCCATCGCCACAATCGGTCTCGGGGACTGATAATCGACGTCACCGACCGCAACGAGCTCAGTGGAGAGGTCTATCGGAAAACTGAAGAGGTACAGCGCGTCGTAATAGACCTCAACCTTCAGTTTCGCGCCATCGACCCCACCAGTCATCGCGACAGGCTCATCGCGTATCACGAAGCTAAGTGGATCAAGTTCACTCAGATCGGCCGCCGCCCGAAGATCTTCGATTGCCTCCTCCAGGCCCGCAGCGGTATGCAGAAGGTCGATATCCTGGCTGTACCGTGCATCTGGGAGCCTCACCAACAGCGACGCCCCACCTTTGAGCAACCACCGCCCCTCCGGCTGCGAGAAGATCCGCGCCAAGAACCGCTGCAGATAGAACTCCCGCCGCAAATGTTCGAACGGGCGCCCTCGAAGTGTGGACTCCTTCTTCAGCCGGTCCGTCAGCGACCGCTTGAACGCCGCAGCTCCTCGACTTCGCGTCACTGCGCGCGCCGCTGACTGTCGGCGATCTTCCGAGCAGCCTCGACCACGGGCAGATCCACAGCAGCTGCCGCATCCCGAAGACTCTGCATCGCAGGAGAATTCATCAGCGCCGCCGCATCCCAAATACTCTGCATCGCCTCAGAATTGACCAGCGCAGCATCCCGAAAGCTCTGCATGACAGGAGAATGGATCCACCCCTCCGCATCCTGAACACTGTGCATCGCCTCAGAATTGACCAGCGCCAGCGAATCCCGAAAACTTTGCATCGCCGGAGAATTCATCAGAGCCACTGTATCTCGCAGACTTTGCAGCGCCGGAATATCCATGAACGCGGAGTTCGGGAGATCAAGCACCCCTTGACCAGCCAGACGCTGCCCCAGCGCACGCGTGGACTGAGGAATCCCAGCTTCCTCCAGGAAGCGACTCAGAAGAGCTTCGCCATCGCCCAGACGAACCCCGTACATATGCGCAAACGGCCGCAGCGCCTCACTCACACTCTCCGAATCCACACGATTAGCGACAACAGCATCACGAACAATGCCCGCCAGATGCCCCCCATCAAGATGCCCCGCGGCGAGATCGACGATCGTCATCAGCACCGTCGTAACCGGCAGCCCATCCTCGAGTGTCCACGCATCCGGCTCATAGGACGCAACGCGGTACCGAACATCGGAAAGACGAGACTGCCGACGCTTCGACGTCGCGAACTCCATCACATCCGCATCGACATCACCAAGGCCGTGAAGCCACGCGGCAGACCTGTGCGTCACCACGGCCGGAGACCCCTCACGCAGCCTCTCACCAGCAGTGGCACCGGGCTCGATCATCATCCACGCAGCCCGCAGCCGCTCGGACGGAACACTCGGCGCCCCACCGATCCGATAGACACCATGGCGGATCCGCTCCACCGTTCCAGCCTTAGCCATGCGGGCGACCTGCTGCGCAGAGAACCCCAGTTCCTTTGCTTGCGCCATGGTGAACAGACCCCACTGCTCCGACGACAGGTCAGCAAGGTCGAGGATCCGGGAATCGGTGGACATATGCACCACTATATCAGCCTAAATATCCACCAGTCTGCAAAAGTTACACTAGAATTGTAATTTTCACAGCCTGCCGTGAGATATAAGTAGCCGCTTTCTGATGTCATCGGTCCCCATCTAGCTTCACACGCAACCCGCCGACACAACGAAACCAAAAGCACCAGCACAACTGCGCTACCGCGACACCAAGAGGGGCCGGCCTCCGTCGCTCCCGCACAATCACCCCGCGAGCCACCCGAGTGGGAGGTGCGAACGCTGCGCCCGTTGCCGGCAGTGTGATGGCGCCTGCCCGGCGGCCGACCACCTTCGGTGTCCCCCGAATTGAGCTTCGCTGCGCTCCGCACCAGCGAAAAGCGTTGATTTGTTTGTCCTTCTGGCCTTCCGATTCTCGTCGGCGGTGACCTGCGCGCAACCCCCGGCGGCGATGCCGGCCCGAGGGCTCCGAGAAATTTTCTCAACCCGCACTCGCACGCTCGCAGAGAAATTTTCCCGGCCCAGGGGTGGCACTCCGGCCCCCTCATGCCGACGCGATTCTCCTTTGCCAGCAGGGCAAAAAAATTGGCGGCCACCGAGCAGGGGGACGCCACCGGATCAGCGGAGGCCGAAAAGTTATGGGCGCACCAGCGAAGACCACGGCAGACAAGAGCGCAGCGCGACGAGAGCAGGCCGCCGCACTGCACGAGAGCATCACCGCGAAGGTCGCCCAGCTCACCGACACCGATGCATGGTCCGCCTACCTGACCGCAGCAGCAGCGTTCCACGCGTACAGCTTCAACAACGTCATGTTGATTTTCTCGCAGGCCCCGGACGCGAGCCAGGTCGCCGGATTCCGCAAGTGGCAAGAACTCGGGCGCCAGGTCCGCAAGGGCGAAAAGTCGATCAAGATTTTCGGCTACTCGACCAAGAAGATCACCGAAACCGACACCGAGACCGGCGAGGAAACCACCCGCCGCGCAGCACGGTTCCCGATCCTGTCCGTGTTCGACATCGCACAAACCGACCCGATCGAAGGACACCCCGCCCAAGCAGCAGAAACCATCACCACCCGACTGCAAGGCGAAGACCCCGCCGCGATCTACACCCGCGTCGCGGACGTGATGACCGAACAGGGATGGACCGTCACCCGCGAGCACATCGCCGGAGAAACGAACGGCCGCACCAGCCTCGACGGATCACGCCGCATCATCGTCGACGCCACGATCAGCGACGCCCAAGCCGCGAAAACGATGATTCACGAAGCCGCCCACGCGCTCATGCACGCCAACGGAGACATCGACCCCGCCGACCTGCACCGAGGCCGCGCCGAAGTCGAAGCCGAATCCGTCGCCTACGTCCTGGCCGGACTGCTCGGACTCGACACCACCGATTACAGCATCGGCTACATCGCCGGATGGGGAAACGGAGACCTCGAGGTCATCACCGACACCGCCCGCGCAGTCCTGGCGACCGTCCACACCCTCGCCGAGGCACTCGAACCCGACGCCGACGACGCCGACGAGGGCACCGCAGCCGCATAGACGGCAGCACCCCACAAACGCAGTGCGACACCGGGCGGTAGGAGGCCGCCCGGTGTCGCACCCGAAAGTCTACGAAAGGGCTACGACATGAGCACCACGACCGAAGAGTTGCGCACCGACACGATGTACAGCAACACCATCGACACTGCGTATCCCGCGATCACACCCTCAGGAATGACGACCGCCGAGATCCTCGAGACACTGACCGGCAAGATCACCGCCGCCACGAGCGCGGTAGGGAATGCAAGCGGAAATCGGGTGGCTCACCCTCGCGCACGAAGTGACCGCCCGCGAAGCCGTCGCCCTGCTCGCCGTCGCGACCCGCCGCGCCTACGACGCCGGACAGATCGCACCCTCACGCGTGAATCGGGTTTACGGCCGAGTCGAGCGCGCCGCCGCACCACACGGAATCCGATTCCGATGGTGAGCGCCCCGGAGGGCAGGAGTGACGGAAGTGGATCCGCAGATGTTCACCGGATGCGTTCTCGCGGGATGCTCGAACATCGTGGCCGAGGACGGAGAAATCTGCTCGCAGTGCCGCCGCATCTTCGGCGACATGATCAGGCCCGTATCCGAGCGCGAGCGCGCCGAGACCACCGAGCACCAACGGCCCGCCGCGACCGCAGCGCAGTTGTTGACCCGACGCAATCAACGGTGCTGGCTGTGCGAGCAACGCCGCACCTGTACCCGCGTCGGTGGTCAGTGGGAGTGCCGCGACTGCACGCTGCCGGCGGAAAGGTGACGCCTGCCCGGCGGCCGGCCACCTTCGGTGTCCCCGAAATGAACTCCGCTTCGCTGCGTCCTGTGAAAAGCATTGATTTGTTTTCACTTCTGGCCTTCCGATTCTCGTCGGCGGTGACCTGCGCGCAACCCCTGGCGGCGCAAGCGCCGGCCGATGGCTCCGAGAAATTTTCGTCACTCGCACGCTCCCGCCGAAATTTTCTCGGCCCAGGGGTGGCACTCCGGCCCCCCTCATGCCGACGCGATTCTCCTTTGCCAGCAGGCGAAAAAAAATTGGCGGGGCACGAGGCCCGGTCACTTTCATCAGCGAGGGGAACGACATGCAGCGCATCCGTTTGAACACCGCCACCGAGGTACTTGCCTCCATCCCCACCATGCTCGGATTCATCCCGACCGCATCGGTCATCGTGATCATGCTGAAAGACGAAATCGTCGACGGCCGAACCACCAAGCAGATTGCCCTTGTCGCACGCACCGACGCCGCCACCGGCGAGGGCGCCGAATTCGATCCGGCCCCGTACCTCGAAGCTGCCTCACGCGCCGAGGCCACCGCCACGATCTGCGTTGCCGTCGCCGAAGATGCCGCCGCAGTCATCGCGCTCGATCAGATCGCGATCCTGCGGCAGGGATTCCGTGACGCCGGAATCTGCGACATGCTCGCCTTGCACGTCACCGCGCTCGAAGCCGGAGCGTTGTGGACCGACCTCGACACGTACGCGACCGGACTCACCGAAGACCCGAACGCCTCCACGTTGAGCATTCACAACGCCGTCGAACAAGGTCGCACCACCGCAGCCTCACGCGAGGACATCGCCGCCCGCTACGCCGTTACCGTCGAAGCGGATACCGCACCGGCACACGCAGCGCTGCACGCGCAGGGACCGGACTTCGTTCGCCGCACGGTCACCGAACTCGTGACACTCGTCCGCACACGCGGTAACCCGGACGCCGAGCTGGCTGCACGTGTCGGACTGTGCGCCACCATCAGCCCCACCGCACGCGATGCCCTGCTGTTCACCGCCAACGGAAACGAGCATGCAGCCGCCCATGTGTTCGCGACCATCGCCCGCCAGGTACGCGGCAACGCTCGCATCCAGATTCTCACCGTCGCGGCGTACTGCTCCTACATCAGCGGTGACGGACCCAGTACCGGCATCACACTGGAGGCCGCCCAAGCCGCAGTGATCGACGGCAACGGCGAACACGACACCCCACTGCGCAACCTGCTCGACTTCGCACTCGAGCACGCAGTTTCGCCTGCCGCAGTCACCACGCAACTGCACGCGATCGGTGCCGATGCAGCGCGATCCTTCGGTGTCGACGTCGACAACCTCGACAGCTGAAAAACGGCAGCGGCCCCGACTTCGCGAAGAAGTCGGGGCCGCTCCCGTATGCGGTGGCGGTTGTTCGGGCATCGAGCCCGAACAACCGCTGCGCCAGCTACCCAGAGCGCCAACAGTGCAATGCTGCGCGCCGACAATCAATCGAACAAGTGATCCGTGGTTCCAGGCGCGGGAAACGCGAAATCGATCTGGACGTGCGCAACGGGTTCGCCAGTCAGTCCTTCGACAACGGCCGCGAGATCCGCATCGGTGATCACGTTCAGATGCTTCGTCGATTGGTACATCGCGGCCTCGACTGCGGAGCGTTCCACAGGGATGTTCTTGTCATTCACGGCTGGGCCTTTCGTTGTGTGCGTGGAGCTAGTGGAGAAGTCACGAGTTCAGCACCCACTGCACTTCGATGATCAGGTTGGCGAATCCGTGGGCAGCGATCGCCGGCCACAGTGAACGGGTGAACAGGGCGAGGGCAGTGAACAGTGCGCCGCCGATGAACGCCGACACCACATTGCCAAAACCGAACTTCAGGTGAGCGAAAGCGAAGAGCACGAGCATGACCGAGGCAACCGACAGAATCAGAACACGATTCGACGGTTTCCAACGCTGGACTGCGAGAACGCCGGACCGGTGCAGAATCTCCTCCGGTAGTGCTGCGTGGAGGAAAGCCCCGGTCACTGCGGTGAAGATTCCACCCCGGATCAGAAATTCCTTCCGAGCCTCGTTCGCGGCGATGGTGTCCGGATCGGTGACCGGAAACCACGTATCCAGATTCACGCCATATGCGAAGAGGAGATAGTTTCCGATCGCGACGAGAACCGGAATCAGGAGAACCCACAACCCGATCCTTCTCCACGCAGACATCTGCGAGTTCGGTCGCGGCATGACAAAGCCCAACCACCGGATCGACCGCACCCAGGTGACGCGCAGCGAACGGGCCACCGATCGGATGCGCGGCCAACGGCCGCCGGCTTTTGCTTTTGCGATCGGCGGGACAAGAGCAAATACCAACCAAAACAGCCACGAGAGAAGCGCGTCTTTGAGGTTCTCGCGAGTGGGGTCGTCCACGGCATACGCAGCGTTGTGAATCGCGTAACCCAGTAGCACCGTGGACAAGAACCGAATCTGCGTACGCGCCGGAATCAACCGGTACCACGCGTCCCTCATCAGTTCGTAGCGCGAGCGAACAACAGTGAGCGGCGTCGTCCCCGAGCGAACAGCCGGTGTGGTCACCGTGCGCCGTCCTAAGCGCTCTTCTGCTCACCGGATTCAGTGGCCGGCGAGGCGGCCGGCGAAGTTTCGATCTTCTTCGCCACCGGCTTCTTCGTCGCCGTCCGCTTGGCTGCTGACTTCCGCGCAGCCGGCACACGCCACTGTTTGATCGACGCTTCGGTGAATCCGACACGGAGCGCTTCACTGATCGCGGCATCGAGGTTGCCGACGTTCGCGGCATCCTTGCGGGCGAACTCCTCACGCGTGTCGAGCAGCTCCTTGTGTGCAGTCGCCACCACACGGATGATCTTCATCTTCTCTTCAGCTTCCGCCTTGATAGCTGCGTCGAGTGCGTCGAAATCTGGTGTGTTCGGTGTCGTGTTCATGCGCTACATCGTAGGAGAAATCTCGCCCGCCCGTGCACCACTGAACGTGCGCTAAGAGCAACTCGCGGACACCCGACCCGTTGTCCACGGGTGGGTGTCCGGGGCGGCGTTGTGTGCACACCAGACGCGGAGCGAAGGAATCTGGTGTGTGCCCAATGCCGAGAACCCCGGTGCCCGCCTGTGGGCAACATCAACCACCCGAACTGCGTATCGACGCGCTCCGCGCGGCGCATCTTCTTTTCTCCGAGATTCGACCACAGATCGGGACTGCTCCGATCCTCATCTGGATGCCCGAGATTTCTCTCTCCGCTCCGCTACGTCTCAGGCACCCACAATCGGGACCAGCCCCCAAATGGGGACGAACTCAAGACCAGAGGAACTCGCGGGCTCGTCCTGGCGCTTTTGAGATTTCGGGGACGCGACTGAGGACGGAAGTGGCCCCGAAATCTAGGCCCCGGCAGAGCAAGATAGTAACTTAGGTGCTCTAAGTCGGGCCAGGTCTTGCCGCTGCGCTCTGGACCTGAGACACTGGCGTGTAGCCCCACGTGGTGGGGGCGCTGCGCTGGGCCGAAGGGAGGCACGACGGACATGAGTGAAGACGAGGTCAGTCGACCCCGCCGGTTCCGTCGTGAACGCCGGGAGAATGTGCCGGGCGGTCGAGCTGGCCGGCACGTGGTGAAGGTGACTCCAGAGGAGGAGTCCGAGTTGCTGCGCCGTGCGCAGGAAGCGCGCATCACCGTGGCGCGGCTGATGGTCGAGTCCGCCCTGTCCGACTCCGGTGAAACTGCTACTGATCGGCGCGATCTTGCTGCGGAGTTGTTCTCCGCGTTCCGGTTGTTGTCGGCAATTTCTATCAACATCAACCAGATGGCGAAAGCCACCAACGCAACCGGAGACATCCCCGCCGAACTGAACGGCGCACTGGTCAGCGTGCGGCGTTTGGCGGACCGGATTCACGGCACCCTCGACGAGATGTCCGCGCCGTGATCGTCAAGATTTCCCGCGGTGCCAAAGTCACCGGACTGATGTCGTACCTCGCCGGTCCGGGCAAGAGCAACGAGCACACCGACCCCCATCTGGTGGCCGGCGACTACGCGATCATGGCGTGGCACGACGACAATGAACTCAGCGGCGTCGACGCTCTCGCGATCGGCAAGCAGATCGACCAGCCCCGCAAAGTGTTCGGCACCGAAATCAAGATCCCGAACTACCTTCGTGATGAATCCGGCCAAGACGTTCGCGACAGTCACGGCAAGAAGGTCCGCGATCCGATCGACCCCTACCGCGACGGAAATGTCTGGCATTGCTCGCTCTCGCTCAAAGCCGACGAAGGCGAGCTGACAGACGAGCAGTGGAACAAGATCGCCACCGAGTTCATGGACGAAATGGGTTTCACCGACACCTCCGGCCGCAGCCCCGCCAGATGGGTCGCCGTCCGCCACGGAGTGTCCGCGAAAGGCAACGACCACATCCACATCGCCGCATCCGCCGTGCGCGAAGACGGCACCAAAGTCAATCTGTACCGTGACTGGAAACGAGCCAGCGTCGCGGCTGCTCGCATCGAGCGCGAACACGGCCTCGCTGTCATCGAGTCCCGTCAAAACGAGACCGGCGAACGCGGATACCATCGCGCTGAAAATGCGCGCGCAGTACGCAATGGACAGACCGAACTCGACCGCGATCTCCTCGCCCGCCGTGTGCGTGCTTGCGCGACATCGTCGAAGTCTGAAGCGGAATTCGTGCGCCGACTTCGCGGTCAAGGGCTGATCGTCAGACCCCGTTTCGCCTCCGGCCGCGATGACGTCGTGGTCGGCTACAAGGTCGCCGTCAGACCAGACCGCGATGCAATCGGAGCCGATGGAAAGCCGATCTTCTACGGCGGCGGTCATCTAGCAAAAGACCTGACTCTCCCCCGCCTCCGCAAGGAATGGGAAGACAGCCCTGCGGCATCGTCGGAGGCCGTCGACGAATGGCGCAGCGCACGGCGCGAGCGTCCCACCGCGCGACCCGGACGTGAAGCGAAAATGCTCGACCCGAAACTGCTCGAGCGAGCCGGCCGGGACATCGCAGCCTGGAACAAATACCTTGCTTCGATTCCCGTCACCGACCGAGCGCAGTGGGCACGCGCGGCGGGACGCACGGCCGGCGTTTTCGACGCATGGTCAGTCCGCACCGAAGCCACACCCGGACCCCTTGCCCACGCTGCGAAACAACTAGCCCGATCCTCACAGATCCCCGCACATCAGCACGCACCGAAGAAGGCGGGCGTCGTCTCCGCCGGCGGTGCGGCCCTGATCTTGATGCAAACAAGCCCGCAGCTCGGCAAGGCCGCGTCGTGCGCACTGCTGATGCGCCAACTGATCAAGACGGTCGAAGCGATCGCCGCAGCGCATCGTGCAGCCGGCGACCTGACCCGCGCACGGGATCTCGAGATGACTGCGCGAGTGGAACTCGAATCAATCCACCGGCAGATACCGCAGTCGCGTTCGGAGATCGAGCACGCCGAAGCGGAAGGCAGCGTCGCGGTGCTCGAACCCCCGGTTGTAAAAGACAAAACAGAGCCGGAAGCGACGTCGCCGATGGAAGCAACCGCCCGCGATGCGGCGGCGCTCGCTGCTGGCGACTTCCCGGTCTCAGCACGCGAGGCAGCCAACCGCGGGCCGTCGCCGATCCCATCGCGACTCGACCCTCAACGAGAACAGACGCGTGCGGAGAAGAGCCGAGACAACGGCGTCGAGCGCTAGACAGCGCATCTCTATGTCGAGACGAGCCTCTGGCCCGGTTGTAGGGTGGAATGTGGTGGTGTTTGGGAAGTTACTGGTGCGGGGTGTCAGCTGGCCGCGCAGGACAATAGGGCCGCCCCCGGGCGTCCTCCCGGGTTCGCCTCCAACTCTGTCTCCGAGTCGTGGAGAACCTGCCGGTAACGACGTCCGCGAGTTGTCTCAGCGCAACGCTTCCCCGTGCCCCTTTACGGCGGCTCGCTTCCGCCGATAGCATTTGCGGCCCGCTCTTTTTCGACCTGATCTGGGTAATGGACATGGTATGCGGAACGCAATTCAGTTGCCGGTCTCCGGCCCGCGTGAGCGTGTAACGGACAACGTCACCGGAGAATGCTTCATGGGCGCGGTATCGGTATAAGTGGCGAACGCGGCGGGCGACCGGAACCGGTCAATCGAGTCGACCCGGGCGAGGATCTTGCCTACGTTCAGGACTCCGATCCCGCACAGCTCGGTCAGTGAGGGCCGGACTCGACAACAGCATCGACTCATCATGCAAGATCGAGGCGAATGTGTTACTTAGCGCACACCAGACACTGCCAATCCATCAACCCCATCGCGCGGTACACCCCTGCCTCCTCCTCATCGCCGAACACGAAAACCGCATACCCACCCGGCACATCGACGGTGAATCGGGTATCGAGCACCCGAGTCAGACCGACATCGAGAGACCGTCTGCCTAGATCAGGGTTCATCATCGGAGCATCCGCCGATGCGGTGAACCCGTCACCGGGAGACCGGACCTGAGCCGGATCAAGCATCGGCCGATCGAAAGCATCGAACAGCGACTGCTCGACACCTGTGCCTTGAAGTCTTTGCGCATCGCCGGACCACTGGATCTCTCCCTCAATATCCCGGAAGGAATGCGCACTCGCCGACCGCTGCAAATCTCGACTCGCCACCGTCACTAGCTGACACTCGGTCACCCAACTCCTTGCGGCACCGTCGTGATGAAGCCACAATTCCTCAGCCTCACCCTTCTCCCAGTCCACTTTGGTCAACGGATTGTGCGGCAGCAACGGAAACACTCCCTCGAAAATGAGGGCTAAAGTATCTGCTCCGTACCCGCTGGCCATAGTGCCAGCGACCGCGAACAACTCACCGACCTCGTCATGCGATGCGGCTGCCACAGGAGCGCCGCCTCGCGCAGCGACAAGAGTCGGCAGCATCTCGCCTCGCCTACTCTCCTTGAGGTCACGGGCAAAAGTGTAAATATCGTCGACGACCGTACCGAAAGCGATCATGGTGGACTTTCCTCCCTCTCATGCCGCATCTCACGGCATGTGAAAACCGGCTGTGAATGAGCCACTGCTGGGAATGCATACCGTTCGAGGGCCAATAGAAGTCACCTCAGAACCCGGCGACCCGCCCTGACAATAGAGCCACGCACTTTTCGGCGCAGTGCAGTGAACGTCCAGCAGCAACACCTCCTACCTGGGCGAGCATCCTGCACGATGCGAAAAAGATAGGGATGGAGGAAACAAGTATGGTGCTGGGATCGACTGGGGCACTGAACGTCACGCGGCATATATCGTCTTTGGTGATGTATTGGGCGCAGTAGGGGCCGTCGAGGTCGAGCTTGCGGTATTCATGGCCGACGACGCGTCAGATCGAAGCTTTACCGACCCCTTACTGCTCGGTAGGAACAGTCTTCCTTACCCATCTTCCTGCCGCATACCGGCGTCGATCCGGAGCCATGAAAACGTGTACCGGACACGCCCACACTCCCTCTGTCAGGCTGAGGACGGAAATGCCGCCGTCTTCGATACATCACCGACCCCACCACCATGCCGTGCCATACACGATGACGGGACGCGCCCCAGGAGACCAGAATGGACACCCCCGGAAACATCGATCCCGCCCAAGCCGACGCGCTGTTCCGTGCCGGTTCGGATCACATTCGACACAATCGTTACGGCGACGCTGCGGAAGCCTTCGCCCACGCCCGAACTGAGTACAGCCATCTAGGTCAAGAGCTCATGGTTGCCGCGTGCGAATGCTCGCTCGGCTTTGTCACGCCAATCCTCGGCGAGTTCGTGCAGTCCCGTACTCACTACCAGCAGGCACTCGAGATCTACCTCCGAAACAACCTCGAAGGCAATGCAGCCTTCTGCGAACAGGGTCTCGGCGACGTCGCCGCCAATTTGTGCGACTTCGAACTGGCCCGCACCCACTACCAGAATGCCTTGACGATCTACCTCCGAAACAATCTCGAACACGAAGCCGCTAATTGTGAGAGGAGGCTCGGCGACGTCGCCGCCAACCTGGGCGACTTCGAGCAGGCCCGCACCCACTACCAGAATGCCTTGACGATCTTCCTCCGAAACAATCTCGAACACGAAGCCGCTAATTGTGAGAGGAGGCTCGGCGACGTCGCCGCCAACCTGGGCGACTTCGAGCAGGCCCGCACCCACTACCAGAATGCCTTGACGATCTACCTCCGAAACAATCTCGAACACGAAGCCGCTAATTGTGAGAGGAGGCTCGGCGACGTCGCCGCCAACCTGGGCGACTTCGAGCAGGCCCGCACCCACTACCAGAATGCCTTGACGATCTACCTCCGAAACAATCTCGAACACGAAGCCGCTAATTGTGAGAGGAGGCTCGGCGACGTCGCCGCCAACCTGGGCGACTTCGAGCAGGCCCGCACCCACTACCAGAATGCCTTGACGATCTTCCTCCGAAACAATCTCGAACACGAAGCCGCTAATTGTGAGAGGAGGCTCGGCGACGTCGCCGCCAACCTGGGCGACTTCGAGCAGGCCCGCACCCACTACCAGAATGCCTTGACGATTTACCTTCACCGCAACCTCGGCAAAGAGGCCGCCGACTGCGAACACAAACTCGGCGACGTCGCCGCCAACCGGGGCGACTTCGAACAGGCCCGCACCCACTACGAGAAGGCACTGCAGACACTAGAGATGTCTGCCCGCCCCGACTTCGAAGATGATGCTGCCGACTATGAACGCAACCTCGGTGCTATCACCACTGCCCTGGGTCGGTTCGAAGTGGCCCGCAGCCACTTCCAGAAAGCCTCGGAGATCTACCTCCGACTCCAGATAGACCACGATGCGGCCTGGTGCCAACACAACATCGGCTCGATTTGGTGGCACGTGGCGTCCGCGGCGGATCCGGTCGAACACCCAGTGCTGTTGCGCCGGGCCTTGAGGTGGCTAGTCCCTGCGACGGTCTTCCTCGAAGGGATGCGGTTCCAGTTCACTGCGGCCGCTGATCGGGTCGCGTGGGCGAGACGGATCGAACGCAGCACCCGTTCGTTGTTCGAGGTAGCCACCGAGTTGGGTGACGAAGTACTGGTTGCGGACCTGATCGAATCCGCGATCAACGCCGGTGTCCACACCATTGCTAGCGGCGACGATATGCTGTCGGCGCGGGCCGTGGGAGTGTTCGCCGGCCTCACCGATCTCCGAGAAACCGGCCAGCGGCTTACCTCGGAAGTTGCATCGACGATCACCGGCGCCGGAAGCAGCAGACACAGAGAGAACACTGGCGGGCAGAACTCGCCCGACGCTCGGGGTATCCACCTCGGAGGGACGTCCCGGTTGATCGCCGGCGCACGGCTACCAATGCGCCCACCACCACGACTACGCATGCCCGGCGCCCACCTCGCCCTCGAACCCTGGACCATCACTTACCCCGGCGCCCACGACTACCCGCCCCTGCAGCGCAGTCCTAAGGAAATCGCCATCACCTGACTGAACCATCCTGCGGCCCAGCTGATGTCTATCAATGCTGAATCCGCGTCGCCCGGTCTATTGGCACGAACCCCGCGCGGGGCGGACCACGGCCACAACCGCCACCTGTCTTCACGTCCGGTTCGAGGCAGGAATACCGTTGTGATCAACTGAAGCGGCCTGGACGGGCTCCGTCAAATCTTTGGTGACTTTCACCCAGGACTCGTCACCGAACACACCAGAAGGTGACGAAGACGATGCCGAAGTCGAATCCCCACCGCCGGCGGGCACTTCGACGCTCGCCGGTGTCGTAGCTCGGTCGGGTGCCTTTCGGCTCTCGGTGGGACCATTTTCGAGCAACCCCAAACTGTCGGCTTCGTCTGTCACCGGACGAGGAATCGCCCTAGGGCCCTGCGGCACGGCAGGCACGACCACCTGTTCCGGTGCCTGCGCCTTCCACATCGCCTCGTACGCGCTTACCGCGCGGGCTGAGTCACTTCGGGCTTGTTCGAGCTGTGGCACAAGCCTGGCGATCTGCACCGTTTCCCGGTTCTTCCGTTCACACAGGTCACCGACGATCCGATCGCGTTCACGGTGCGCTTGTTCGAGCCACGCGCGGGTGAGCGGTTCGATGATCCGATCGAGCAGATCACCGTGGGCACCGTCGATACTGATCTGTTCCCGCCCGGTGTGCGGGCCGAGTCGGACTCTCGTGTGCGCCGCGATTTCGGCCACGACCTGCCCGGCAGCCGAAGCGTAGTCCGGTTCGGTCAACTTCGTGACCTCCACCGGCCCTGGATCATGGCGGATCCACGCGGACAATCGGGCCAGTCGGCCCGCCCCACTCGGTGATGTGACTGTAGCCATGACAAAGTCCTCTCCATCAGCCCCGGGAAAGGGGACAGTGTGTACGGGTAACTGTTCTCTTCACCGATCCCCCACTCCCCGCACAGCGGGGCGCGGGGGATCGAGTGTCGGAGAATCGAGATCGGGCAAGAAAGGTCAGGTGGGCAGAGCGTTCCTGCGTGCCGGACCCTGCTCCCGGCACGGCTGCTTCTAGGCCGCGTCCGTTTGTTCGATCAACTCCATGTTCACCAACACCGGAGCTGGCGCAATCGCCTCGATGTGCGCCCACACCGGCCGGTCGAGCAACGGCACCTCCGAACGGACACGCATCCGCGTCGCCGTCAGATACACATTCGCCCGCCGGTTGTAGTGCTCGACCAGAAAACCGACCCGGCACAACAAGACCTGCCACACGTAACGACGGCGGTCGAGCAACTCACGGATCCGCCCCACCAGTTCGATCCGCTCCTTCTCCGCAGTATCAACTGCCGCACGAGCCTGAGCGACCTCGTAGTCACGGTCACGGCGCCGACGATCCAGACGGATATGTTCGGCATCAGCAGCTTCGGCATCTGATCGCGGTGTCGAATCCACCTCGATCTTCCCTGCCGTATCCGCGCCCTGCCGTGCGGCGGCGATCATGGCCGGGTACTTCGCCAAGGCGCCATCGGCAGTGACGATCTCGGCATCGAGTGCCAGCAGCAGCGCGTGCAACTCGGAATGTTCGGCCTCGCACGCATGCCACAACTCGTGCTGTAGCGACTGCAACCACGAACTCCACACCTGCACACCGCCACCGCTCTCCGTGGTGATCACGGTCTTGCGCCGGCGGCCGCGGCGGCCCGCGACCGTGTCGGCCTTCTCCAGCGCCGGCGGGTAGATGAGCATCGCCGCGGTAGGACGCTGCATCGCCGGCAACGCCTGCCCGAGATCGGATACGTCCTCCGGAAGCAACGGCCTCGGCACGATGATCCAATCTTCCGGGTGTACATCGCGACGCTTACGCAGCACGCCCCAGTTGCGGCCGATCTTTCCTGCTTCCCCTGCGGCATGCCCCTTGGGTCGAGCCCCTGCGAAACCGAACATAACCGAACTTCCTCTCTCAGAACGGAAACGGAGGCGATAGCCGCCGTCTGTGCATCACACCGATCCCCCACCCGATCTCGCATCACACCGAGGTCACAGTTCATCCGGAGGAACGAACAACACGCCGACCGCACCGTGCATCCGATAGGGCAATCGGATGCACGGTCTGCGATTCCGGCCGAACGGCGACACTCAAGGCGCTTCCCCATCGACGTGCCCGGACCCGGCACGTCGAGAAGTGCCTCGGATTACGCTGCCGTTTCAGCCTTGAGAGCAGCACTCCGCAGGGCACGGGCCCGATGCTGCGCAGCAACCAGATTCAGCTGGCGCGAGCACTGCAGATACAACGCGGTCGACGATGTGCCACCACCGATCACTTGCACTACCTGCATCCCCGCCGCCTTCATCCCTCTAGCGGTACCGGTGAAGATATGATCGCCGGGCGAGACCATGACCTGACCGAATCGTTTTGCTGACCAATCGATGTCGACCGCATCGAGCAACGCCAAGTCTGCCCCGTCCGGCCCGTTGTCGCCGATAATCCGCTGAACGGACTGAGGCAAGCCGAAGAACGCCGCGGCAGCATTGCGCTTCGCAACCGCCACCACTACGTGATCGTCCGATCCCATTCCGGTCACTTGTCGATACTCCCGCCAGATCTCGGTGACCGCCTCGGTTTCGACGCGACCGTCGAGCAGGTTTTCCAAATCCACCAGATGCAGGGTGCGGGGCCGGGTACTGCGATGATGGCCCACCCCGCGCTCCCGGTCCGCGGGAAACTGGAGAGCGGTGACGGTGGACGAAGTTGCGGCAACAGCAATGGTGTTCATGACGAGCCTTCCGATCGGGGGTTGGTGAGTACACCTCCTTCACCGATCCCCCTACCGCCACCCCGCCGCATTCACATCCGCTACCGCTCGCGCAGCCTCCGCGAAGGCGGCTGGGGTACCGCCGCTGCGGCAGAAAAACCCGTGGACGGATGGGCGATCACCACGAGACGGTCACCGCGTTGATCCTCTCGCGTCCGGGGGATCGGTGGAACACCCACATACACCCTCTCTTTCTCGGATCTCGATCCGAGAAAGACAAAGGGGGCATAGACACCTGGGAGCCATGCCAATCCGGAGCAGCCCCATCCTTTCTGAGAAAGGCCGGTACTTCGATGCTGTTCACTTCCCCCGATACCGGCGACTGGGTTCGTGCTCGCCGCGCGTTCACGGCCTCGCTCGACGGACGGATTCTCGGTAGCCATCGTGTTCGTCCGAAAGACCTCGGGGTCGTCGTCGACGACCGTCCCCAAGGCCTGTTCTCGCCAACAATTTGCGTCCGCTTCGACACCGGCCTGAGCTCCTGCGAGGTCCATGCCCCGGTGCGGCACCTGCGGATCGTGCGGCGCGGCGGCGGGCAACCCGGCTTCGACTCGCGTACCGGTCTCGTCCATGCCGCCCGCGCCGGAGTGATCCTCGCGTTCGCGTTGCCGGTGCTGTTGTTCGTCGGCGACTATCTCCGTGTTCATCGCAGTGTCGACGGCATGATCGGCGCGTTCGCGATCGGCGTCCTGGACAGCGGGCTGCAGATGATCGGCTACCTGATCGCCCACCCCGTACAAGCTGTGGCGTTCCTTCTCGTCAGTGCCGTGCTCGGGCGTTTCGCCTTCGGCCGCTGACCCTTACTGCCCCGGCACGATGACACCTCCGGCCGTTCCTGCTGGGGATCGGTGAATCCCTCAGCACCACACCTCGATTTCTCCACACCACCTGTCATTCAGGCGTGGGGGATCGGTGAAGTTGATGTCAGTGGAGCCTGCCGCAGGCTCGCCCCACACCCACTCTGCAAGGAGAACACCATGACCGCCACCCCCACCGCACGGCCTGTCCGGGCCGGAACAGCCTGGGCCATCGCCGCCGCGACCTCGGCCTTACTCCTGCTCACCGCGTGCAGCCCAGGAACAAACTCGGCGACCACACCCACCGCCGCCACCGACGAAGCACTCGCCCAAGCCCAGCAGATCGACGCCGACGCCGTCGTCCTGGTCGTCGGAGCCCACGCCAACAGCCCCGAACCGCACCTCTCGCCGCTGGCGACAGCCGTGACCACCGAAGCCGTCAACGCCAGCCGGCCGATATCCGTGGTCACCGTCTCCGGAAACCCACGCCTGAACACCGACCTGGACATCGGCACGCCGAAAGACACCGATACCACCTCCGGACGCGAAGCCTTGATCCGCAAAAGCCTCAAATCGGTCGCCGGCACCATTACCGCCCCCGCCGAGAGCGACGGCGCCGACTTGCTCGAAGCGATCGCCCTCGCCAACTCGAGCATCCGCTCCCGCCACGCCGCCCGCCCGGTGATCATCGTCGCCGACTCCGGCCTGAGTGATACCGGCCGACTCGACATGACCGCACCCGGCATGCTCGGAGCCGACCCCACTCAAACCGCCGAGTACCTCGCCGCGCACCACGCCCTTCCTGATCTATCGGGAACCACCGTTATACTCGGCGGCATCGGCTACACTGCGGCCCCGCAAACGCCTCTCGACGGGCCGCAACGTACCCGATTGGCGACCCTGTGGGAGTCGGTACTGACCGCGGCCGGGGCCACCGCAGTCCACCTCGACCAGACCCCGAACACCCGTGATGCAGTCGAGACCAGCCACACCGTCGGTACCGTCGCCGTGCCCGCCGCTCCGGCAGTGCCGACAGGATGCACACCGTCCACGCTGGTCTTCGACTCCCAGTCACAGGTCTCATTCGCACCGGACACCACCACGTTGATCGACGAACAGGCAGCTCGGGCTGCCATGGCGCCGGTCGCCGACTGGCTCACCGATAACCCCACCCGCACCGCCGTCATCCGCGGTACCACTGCCGACGACGGCCCCCTGACCTATCAGAAGGACCTCGGTCTGCAACGCGCTCAGGCGGTGGCGGTGTTGCTGACAGGTGCCGGGGTGGTGCCCGGTCAACTGCAGGCGGTCGGAGTCGGATCAAACTTCCCCGAATTCGTCCCCGACCGCGCCGCAGACGGGACATTGTTGCCCGGCCCCGCTGCATTGAACCGGTCGATTCGCATCGATTCCGACCCACACGGCACCTGCCGTTGACCTGGTAACCACACTCCCGGACGCGGGTGGGGGCGGGATACCGCCCCCACCCGCGTCCGGGGTGTCCGGAGCCCGTACTTCAGGAACCCGCACTGCCCGCCCCACTGCACCGGCACCCCACCGCCGAAAGTATCCATCGACAAGGAAGGAATCCAACACGATGAAGAAATGGCAGCTCTATGTCCTCGCCGCCGCCACAGCCACCGCCGCCACCACCGGTCTCGACGCGCTCAGCCCCCACGACCCCCCCACACGCACCACCACGACCGCCGACGTTGACAATGAATTCGGGGATCTGAGCGACGCCGACGAAGCTACCAAAGACCGCATGCGTCAGGACGGCGCCGATGCCGGAGAAGCCCGCCGCCGCGAACAACTCGGCCCCCACGAGGACCGGCCCGCTCACGCCCCCCGACTTAAGATCCCGTGGTAGAGCGCTTTACGCACGGGTCGGCGAGGTCGCAGCCCACCCGACAGCGAAACGAAAGCTCACATTCAATCGGCAGCAGCACTTCGGACCTGCACCCACCCCAACCCTTACGCGTGCCCGACACACACCTCGACCTCGACCCCCAGTCCGCCGCTAGTGGTGGGCATGTGTACCCGACGATGCAACGCAGGTCCGCAGGAAAACGCTATCACCTAATCCCGCGACTGGACTGACCGTCCCGCCGTCATTCGTTGGCCCCGGCATGTTCCGGGCTCCGATGTCCGTTCCTCGTTCCGGTTCGCAGAGCAGGGCACCGACCGTTGGTCCAGCCAAGACACGTTGGGGGATCGGTGAGGGAGTGGACGCACACGCGACCACCCGCCCCCGGACACTGTGCAGCAGCAAGGGGCGTCGGCACCAAACAAAGGAACACCACATGACGACCACCGCTACACCTGACTCGACGGCATTTGCCGCCGCGCCCGCAACCCCGACTCCGCCCACGCCGAGACGGAGACTGTACGGGTCCCGTGTCCTGACCGGTGAAATGATACTGATCGCACTGCTCAGCTTCGTTGACGTCATCTTGCTGAAAGCACTCGCCGACGTGGTTGTCAACGACGACTCAGGCGGCGGAATTCTCAGCTGGATGTTGGCTATCGGGGTCTCCGGGATCGGTCTCGTCGTCGCAGCCAGCGCCGGAATGATGCAACACGACGAAAAACCCGGCTACCGGGCCACATTAGCGGCATGGTTGACGATCGGTGCCGCCGTCGCATGCTTACGTGCTCTGACCGGCCAGTTCACGGGCGACAACAGCCACATGCTCAGCGATATCGCACAAGCGGTACTGATGCTCGCGCTGTACATCGCGGCAGGCTGGCGGATGACAACGCTGGCGCCGGAAGTACTCGACACTAACCGCCACGAACTCGCCACCGCGAAACGTGTGCGCGACCGCGCCATTGGTGGTCGCCAAGCTCGACTCGAGGAGCAGTATACCCGCCATCACCAGGCAGCTCGTCGCTGTGACGACGCCCGTATCCAAGTCGATCGTGACCTGCAGTACGTCGAAAGGCTCATCGCCGCGTACCGTGACCAGCTTAATGCCCTCGCCCGCAACGAGATCACAAAAGCCATGGCGAATCCGGAAGACGCCAGCGGAATCTACCGCAGTGCGGTAAACGGCAACCCAGGCCGTGATGGAAAGGTTTTCGGCTGACGCCAGGCTGGGCCACACCCGTAGTGGATCAGTCCATAGAAACAATCCGGCCATGACGAAGGGCATCTCGCAGATGCAACTATCTCTCACCCGACCTGTCGCTGCTGCGAGGTTCGACGACCCGAATCTCGTATCCACCGCCGGTGGTCGAATGGCCGAGCGATCCGGACTGCTCACACTGACCGGCGAGCGCTTGTCCGTACCGACCGACAAAGGAGCGAACGCTGCCGGAAAATCGGATCGCTGGTGGCCGGGATGGTCGCCGGAGCCGACAGCATCGCCGACATGGCAATTCTCCGCCACGGGGCGATGAAATCGCGCTCCGACCACCCCTACGCACCTTCGACGTTGGGTTCGTTCTTGCGCGAGTTCACCTTCGGGTACGTGCGCTAATCAGGCGCCGTGACTTCACGCTTTCTGTGACACCTCGGCGAAGCCGCCCCACTCGTGGCCTATATCGACACCGAACGTGTGCTGGTTCAACACCACAGGCGAGGTGGTCTGACCCAGGTTGCCATCAGACCCAGGACGGTTCGGAGTCCGAGTAAAAGTAGTGAACGAATAGCAAAACTAATCATGGCGCGATCAGGGATGATTTACACATAATCGAGGGCCCGAGAGGAAACGCAGTGACAGAGGTCAGATCACCCGAAAGCGCGTTAGCGGCTTACAACGAAGCGATAAAGGAGCGACAGAGCGGCAATTTTTCAGGGGCAGTCAAACCACTACGCAGGGCGCTGGATTACTTCCGTGTACACAATTCTCGTGCCGCAGCTTCTGTCGCTTTCGCCCTCGCGGACTCGTACCGGCGGATCGGTGAATTGAATGAAGCACTGGAATGTTACACGGAATCGCAGATACTGTTCACCCAGATCGGAGAAGCGACGCATGCTGCAGAAGCCACTAGGTTGCGCGGCGGATGCTATCGATCTGCTAATCGCTGGGCCGACGCGAAAGAGTGCTTCTCTGCAGCCCGCGATCACTATCTCGATACAGGAGACTTCGAACATGCAGCCGAGTCTGGCTACTGGCTAAGTGACGTGCACGAAAAATTGGAGGAGTACGACGCAGCAGAGATTGAATATGGTCGCGCACGAGAGCTTTTCGAGAAAACTGGGAATGCGGGCCGGATAGCCGACTGCACCTACTACCAGGCAAGCATGCTCAGATTCCTAGGCCGCAGCGAGGACGCGCTAGCTGAATACCAGCGACTTACAGACTCCCACGACCAGGTCGGTGCCACCGGCAAATGGCTTGCCGAGGCGCGCTACTGGGCCGCAGACTGCGAAGCCGAACTCGGACACCACCAGACGGCCATCGAACTGCTCACTGCAGCCATACCCTTTTACGTTGCCGACGGTCACCTTTCGAGCGTCGCGAATTGCCATTACGCCATCGGTAATCGATATCGCGATCTCGGTGATCAGGCATGCGCGGCAGCCGCATACCGCACCGCAAGCGCCTCCTACGACCAGGCTGGTAGTACCGACGAATGGCCTGCCAGAGGGTCGGGCGAGGCGCGCTACTGGGCCGCAGACTGCGAAGCCAAACTCGGACACCACCAGACGGCCATCGAACTGCTGACCGAGGCAATCACACTCAACATCGAACACGAACTGACGGACCACACCGCCAAGTACCACAACGCGCTAGGTCAGGCGCTTCGGCACCGCGGGGAACACGCAAAGGCCGCCGACGCCCTCAACTACGCTGCTGAAAGTTACGACAAACAGGACAACTCGAACTTCTGGTCGGGCTATGCGCGCTACTGGGCCGCAGACTGCGAAGCCGAACTCGGACACCACCAGACGGCCATCGAACTGCTCACTGCAGCCATACCCTTTTACGTTGCCGACGGTCACCTTTCGAGCGTCGCGAATTGCCATTACGCCATCGGTAATCGATATCGCGATCTCGGTGATCAGGCATGCGCGGCAGCCGCATACCGCACCGCAAGCGCCTCCTACGACCAGGCTGGTAATACCGACAAATGGCCTGCCGAGGCGCGCTACTGGGCCGCAGACTGCGAAGCCAAACTCGGACACCACCAGACGGCCATCGAACTGCTGACCGAGGCAATCACACTCAACATCGAACACGAACTGACGGACCACACCGCCAAGTACCACAACGCGCTAGGTCAGGCGCTTCGGCACCGCGGGGAACACGCAAAGGCCGCCGACGCCCTCAACTACGCTGCTGAAAGTTACGACAAACAGGACAACTCGAACTTCTGGTCGGGCTATGCGCGCTACTGGGCCGCAGACTGCGAAGCCGAACTCGGACACCACCAGACGGCCATCGAACTGCTCACTGCAGCCATACCCTTTTACGTTGCCGACGGTCACCTTTCGAGCGTCGCGAATTGCCATTACGCCATCGGTAATCGATATCGCGATCTCGGTGATCAGGCATGCGCGGCAGCCGCATACCGCACCGCAAGCGCCTCCTACGACCAGGCTGGTAATACCGACAAATGGCCTGCCGAGGCGCGCTACTGGGCCGCAGACTGCGAAGCCAAACTCGGACACCACCAGACGGCCATCGAACTGCTGACCGAGGCAATCACACTCAACATCGAACACGAACTGACGGACCACACCGCCAAGTACCACAACGCGCTAGGCCACCGATACGGCGACCTAGGAGACTACCGATGCGCCTCGGAAAGTTTCGGCACGGCACAAGTCTCATTCGCTTCCGTCGGGGATGCACTGGAGTCTGCCCATTCTGAGATGCATCGGGCGAGGAGTGTCCTGCAGGGCGGCGATCTCGTGCGGGCTGCAGAACTGCTCGAGGCCGGCGCCCTGTCGTACAAAGAACTCGGCGATCAGCTCGCGCACGCGAACGCCCTCGTGGAAGCCGGAAACGCCTACCGCACTGCTGAACTCCTGCCAGAATCTCTGCAGCGCTTCACGGAATCGCGCGTGCTGTTCTCAGAACTGGGCAACACACAACAGGCACGTGCTCTGCAAGACGTAATCAACTCGATCACCTACGCACCGCGCGCTGCTGAGATGCAGGCATTGCTCGCCCGAGGTAGGGAACTTGCTGAAGCACGCGAATGGGAACAAGCAGTGGCGATATACGCCGAAGCCCGAGCAATTGCTGCCGAGACCGGAGACATCCATATCAGGTCTTTTGCCCTCCAGGAATGGTTCATGCAGCACTTTGGGCAGGGTAATTACGGCACCATTCTCGAGGAGGTGACAAGGGAACTGTCTCTCGCACGCGCAGCCGGCGACACCAAGTACGTCGCCTTCTGCTCTGAGATCCTCGGCAGTACCCACAGACAGATCGGTGAGTTCGCCTCGGCAGAGGAGCACTACCTGCGAGCGGCAGGCATCTATGAGCAATCCGGTAGCGGCAACGACATCGCGCGGCTAAAGCACCAGCTGGGGGACATCTACCTCAGCTCGGGGAGAGCCGAGGAAGCGCGAGTCGCCTACACCCTATCCCGCGAGTTGTTCAGAACTGCCGGGGTGATGGATTGGTACGGCCACTCGACGATGCACCTGGCCAACACGTATCCGGATGAAGAAGCAGAGCCGCTCTTCATCGAAGCTCGAGACACTTATAACGCCATGGGGTTGGACAACAAGGCAGTTCGTGTTACTTCAGCCCTCGGGCACATCGCCGAGCGTCGAGGCGACCTTGATGCCGCCGAGGCGGCCTATCTTGAGTCCATCAGAATCCACACCCGCGACCACGACTACCTCGAACTCGCGGAAGCTGATTTCGCGCTGGCCAGTTTGCACTGGCGGCGCAACGATGTTCTCAACGCCGAGAAGCACTTCGAGAGGGCAGTCGACACATTTGTGGCGTTCGGCGTCTTCCCTCGCGCGGCGCTCTGCGACGTGAATCGGGCCGCGCTGTGGTCGGCGCAGGCGCAGAACCCCACCACACGAAACACCATGCTCAGCCACGCTGTCGACCTCATGCTCCCTGCTGTTCTCTACTTGAACGAGCAGGCACACCAGTTCCAGACAGCCTCACACCGCCAGTCCTGGAAAGCGCTGCACAGTGTATGGATGAACAGGGTGTTCGAAATGGTCCACGAAATCGGCGACACGAAACTGATCTCCGAGTTGGTCGAGATGAATCTCAACACCGGGGTCTACAGCACTCAAAAAGTCCCGACCAGCGTCCTGCCTCAGGTATCCGGAAGGATGGGAAGACTGACTCAAGTCGCCACAGTTGAAGACCACGCGACCATCCGAGCGATGTCGTTGTCATCTGTGGCATCGCGGTTGGTCGCCGGCGCCGCATTACCCCAGCTTCCCCCTCCGAAGCTGTTGATGCCCGACGGCAGCATCGCTGCCGAAAAGTATTTGGACGCTATCGGCACACGCTTCGATCAGAGAGAACAGCTACACGCTCCGGTCCAAACCTGGTGACCGTCTTTCGCCCATCGCAGTGCGCTCGGGTGCCACGGTGTGCGTCAACGACGCCCAGACCAGGGGAGTGACCTCCAGGCCGCCGCTTTGCTGCCATCGCTCCAACTGTCGGCACTGCCATCGCTGCAGAACACCGATCGGATCGGCACCCGAATGTGCTGCGTCGACAGTGGTCGCGAGCGTGCTCGTCGGCCGTACATCTTTAGGCATGTTCGGTACTGCCACCTGGAAGGCGTGATCGGTGGGAAGCGTCCATCGTGTCGTGGTGACCAACTCTGCACCGGAGTTCACGATGGCAATGACCAGTCCGAAGGTTTCTACCGATCGGTAGTCCGCACCACCCTCGCATGCGATGATCGCCACACGGCTCGGCATCGGCCAGATCTCGTGCCCCGCCTTACCTTTAGCCTGCCTACTGCCGAGAGTCCCGAGGAGTAAGTCCAACGCGCCCAGGGGCCGGTGGTCATCAGCATGCGCGGGTGCCGGTTCGCCATTTTCTCCGATTCGACGCAACGGTTCCATCAGACCAAAGCTGCTCGCCGTATCGGAAAGATGAAGTGCCGCCGAGCCCGGCTCGTCCGGTCGTGACGACACGTGGCCGAGGTAGAAGAATCGCGAGCGCGGTGTCTCTCGAAGTGCTTTCCCCAGACTCTCCCGAAATACGCTGCCGCCCACGGGAACGATCTTGTCCCGGCGTAGCGCACGCCCCTGCGCGATGTGCTTATCGACCATCGCCTTGAACGCTGCCTCAGCTCCCGGATCGAGCGTCCTGGTTAAACCGTGCGCTCTCGCACGCGCTGGAAGCTTGGGATCGATTACAAACAACGCAGGCAGATCGCGGACCTGCTCCCAATTCCGAGGCATGCAACTCCGCTCCACATGCACGGACGAGGGAGGATCGTAGACGATCTGAGCTATTTCGATTAGGCGCTGCCGCTTCCCCACACACAACAATTCCCAAGGCACGCGAGCTAGTCGCGGACTCGGGGTCAGCCGCACTCGGATCGGAGTTCCTCGTCTCATCCGATCGCCGATTTGCTTTCGCAGCTGAGATGGAAGTACCGATTCGGTCAGCATCTCAGCCAGTGCACGCTCGGCTCTCACGTCTGCGAACGCCCCGGTCCGCATAGCTCGGATCACCGCATCCTCCGGAGACTCCGCGTCGATCGGCGTGATGATTGACCGATCGAGCACTGACAGCGCTGCTTCCAATCGCAGTGTGTCGAGGCGATGGGCATAGGGCATTGCCACGTCGTCGAGCCAACGCCACGAAAGATACGTATCTCCTGCATCTGCCGCCCGAATGAGCACATCTACCGGCGTTGCTTCAACGGCGGGCCTCCGAGGTCGGGTGAGTCGATCGAATACCATCAGCGGTCCTCGACGTCTTCTTCGTCCTCAGTGGAGAGCATTTCAGCCAGTAGCGGATGCATGAGTTGCGGCGCCAGCCCCGACGAATTGATCTGCTCGATGTACTGGGCGATCGCTTTTAGCTTCGCCTCGATCGCCTCCACTATGGGGTCCTGATCGGGGTTACCGTCCAGCAACGTATCAAGCATCTGATGTAGCTTGCCCTCTGCATCCGACGCGAGGTCATCTGCCATGCGGATCTGATCCTGAAAGATTCGTTGCGCGTCGTCGAACAGTTCGGAGGTCGAATTGCCTTGCACCGCATAAAGTGCGGACATCCCCGCACGCTGATGATTCCATGCGTCCACCATCAACCGGTCGACATCGATGAAGAGTCGACCAACTCGTCCGGTCCGGAGCGTCGCCAGGTCTGTACCCGCATAGAACACGCCGAAATGGAACTCGTCCGGATCACGACCAGCGCACGGCAACTCCCCCACCAATGCCCTGCCATGCACGACCATCGGCGCGCTTATTTGTAGAGCCCCGGACTCGGCGTCCGATGAATAGGTCAGGATCCGCTGCGCTTCCCAACAGAGCGGATCGACACCGGTCGCGAGTGTGGTACTGACCAGAACTCTGTCATTGCCAGCATCGTATTCAATGAGAAGGTCCGGGAAATCGGCGCCTTCCCACGCGATGATGCGGGGTGGGATTACCCGAACGTCGATGAACCCGGAATCGACGCGAAGGTCGGACGTCGCACCTTCGCCGTAGTGAACAGATGCGTACTGAGAAGCTGCTGTTGCAAGATCCCACTCGGTCAGCAGCTTACCTAGTTCTACATCATTGAAACCCGACGACTCGCTCAGACGAGCCGCGAGTTCACTCGCCGACTCCCCCAGACTCGACCCGGCCGCAGCGTCAACCGCCGCTTGCAGAATGTCTGCTAATTCGCCGGCCGGGCCAGACCCCAGCCCGCCATCTGCACAGTGCTCACCCAGCGCCATTAAAGAAGGCGCCGCGAGCGTGAAGAGCCGGGCAGCCACCGATACGTGGCCGGTCCGATACTCACTGGCTGCCTCATCGAGAATCAGCGCTCCCTCGTGTATAGGGCGCACGCTCCACCGTGATACCGCTGACACCAGCGCGCGCCGGACCCACCGATCGCTCAACGATGGGCTGGGCGCCGTACCGACGTTCTCACCATCGCTGCGTAAGTCGGCGAGCCTTGCAACGAAACCCGAATCGGCGAATGCTTCCGCCAATGCTGCATCATCGCCGCCGACTCGAGATGTCCAGGCCAACACCGTCGAGGGCCTCGCGGCATCGACCTGCACCGTCACACCACGGCCCACCGCAAGATCGACCAATGCCAGGGCGGGTGCCTCAAACGACCACCAGCTCACACCACCTGCAGCGTCGACCACGAGGGCGCCTGTCGGCTGCCCACTGTCGGGTACCATGTCTTAGCTCCTTTCGGTTTCGATCCGGGCCGACGCACTAGTGCGTTTAGTAGGCATGGTCGCCCAAGTCCTCCCTGGCGGCGACTGACTGCACAGCGCTGTGCAGGATGAATTCGACGGCAGCCGCGGCCTGCTCGCGAGTCTTACTTCGAGCATTCTTCGGCGCATCATCTCGCCAGGCGGAGAGGACAAACTGCCGAATGCTCGCGAAGTCGCCCGACTCGAAACGGGCTCCCCCGTCCGCAAGAGCCTCGATCGCGAAGTCCCGCTCCCAGCAAGGTTCCATAGGAACGTCCTCGAGTGCCTTTCGCGCAACAGCGAGAATCTGGGTCAACTCCACCCGACGTTCGGACAGATGTGATCCGAAAGATCCTCGATCATCTGTCCCACCTTTGCCGATATCGAGGCCAACCCGTTCCTCATACGACTGCTCCCGCGAGACAATTCGCCACTCCGCACGGTTGTAGTCTTGACGTACCGACGCCAACTTCGTGAAGAGAATTCCCGCGTGGGTTACGTCTTCACCCCTGGCGACCATGCCCTGCAATGTCTTTCGTGCCCGGCTCCACGCTTCGCCGACGAGATTGGCATTGTGATCGGCCAAGAGGTCAGGATTGTCTTTGAGTGTCTCGTCGAGCAACCGATCCACCTGCGCCTCCTCCTCTGCAGCGAGCTCTCGAGGAGGAGGAGGAGGTTGTCCGTACTCCGAAATAAGTAGCGCGATGCGGCTCTCGAACGCATCAATGATCTCAGCGGTGATGCCCTCCGGAAGTTCTTGACCACTTCCACCGAGAGCAGCGACGTAGTCGCGCAAGAGCGCGATGTACCCCCGCATCGCCACCACGGTCAAGATCTCGTGTCGTGCGCTCGGATCAGCGATGAACTGATCAGCTGACAATTGCGAATCGATAACACCGCCGTCCTGAGACACGATCATCGCTCCGCGTGCGATTGGAGGCACCTTGCGTGCCATCTCGCGAACAACACTCGCCAAACGCTGGGGAAGTCCCTCGGGTCTGCGTGAGTGGGCCACGTCTCTGAATTCTCCGGATGCTCGAGCCAGTGGATCGACGTAGCTGCCGAACAAGCGGGAAACCTCATCCCAGCTCTCGGGTTCATCGAACGGTACTTTGGTTTCGACAGCCGCCAACGTCGCCACCCGTGCATCGAAAAGGTTCTTAATCCATTCCCGACGACCGAGTTCCCCCGACCAGGCCCTCATCTCGTAGAGGAAGACCTTCTTTTCCGGCTTCGGCTTCGTAGCAGCAGCCACCCACTTTTCCACTAACTGATCACGCGAAATACCGGTGACACCGGAATCGGTCCACCAACCCGATGTCAACCACAGATGTTGCACTGGGTTCACCGACATTCTTTCTCCAGTCAAAGTCTATTTTGTTGGCACACTTCGCATGCACAATGTACGGGCAACAGCATGGCCTACGTCCGGTTTACCCGAAACTGCAACTGACCGTCGACAGGAAAGAGATAGATCCAACCGACGGTGGGTTTACCCAGCGAAAGATATTCCCTCCCGGACTACTACCACCTGCTGAAAATATGAAGACGCGACCAGTCCCTTTCAGTCGTAACGATGGACGCACGATCTGTACCTCCCGGACGACTGACTCCCACACCGCGACCACTCAATCGTTCCCCGCTCCAGTCCGAAAGAGTGGTCGGGACGGATGCTGCCGCCCACTCGGTGAACCGGATCCGCGCGGAAACCCCGACAGCAGCAACAGCAGGCAAAGCCCCAACAACAGCAGAGGTATTTATGTCGAGTCTTCCGATCGGGAGCGTACGTACCCCACCGATCCCCCACAAGAGCTGGGGACTACCCCGGCCCGAATCTGCAGGATGTAGACCCCGTCGACACGATGACGCGGTCACAGTTGTGGCCAGGAGGTTGCGCTAAACGTGATGGGTCGCGGGCATAGGCATATGCGACGACACCTTACTGACTCGCATTATCATCCAAGGCAGCTGCACCTGGAAGTTGCCGACCAGTGTGGTTGAACTGCTCGGCAGGAGATGATCGAACTTCTCAATGGCGAGTGCCGATCTTGCGTATCGCGGCGATCGGCGATCCGCGCGGGTCACTGCGGCCGAAAACGGGCCATCCGCAGTGTCATCGACATCAGATGACCTCCGGTCGCTCGCCGAATCTGTTCGCGCTGTCGTAGATTCGGTGTTTTGGTCGCCGCTCTTCGACCCCGATCGCCGTGTATCGGAGGTGCCTGGTACCGGCATCTCGCCGCTGGCCACCGATCCGGCAGGTTAAGAATACGAACTCGCCCAGCTCTTCGGCCCGCTGTCCCTGGCCACATTTGCCTGTTTGTCTTCAACCACCACGCCTGCCATGACCGTAGACACGCTGAGAGTAAGGAATGGGGCGCCTCCCGGACGTCCCGCACACAAAACCCGAGAACACATCTCTTACCCACACATAGGCTGTCAGCGCACCCAACCTGAAGGACGCCATCCGCTCACTTCGATGGACTCGGGGGATCGGTGAACACCAGGACAGCCACCCATACTGTGGACCCTGGACCCGAAAGGTCAACCCCATGTATGTCACTACCCACCGAGAGCGCACCCGTTTTCACCACACCAACCGAGCCGTGCGCTCGGCGATCCTGCTGATCGCACTGTTCACCGCTGTTGCCGGCATCGCGTTCGCCAGCATCCAGCCCGCGCACGCCGACGCCCGAACGGTGACCGTCAACACCGGCGCCGGCAACATCAACGTCCGCGCCGCGGCCACCACACAAAGTCAGATCCTGCGCACCATTGCGAACCGCACGCGCGTCTCCATCACTTGTTTCGTACGCGGGGAAACATTCAGCGGTGGCCCCTACCGGGTCAGTACGAACATCTGGAACCGTCTCGACACCGGTGGCTACGTCACTGACGCCATGCTCGAAACCGGATCCAACAATCCCGTCGTCCCAGCCTGCGGCCCGGCACCGCAAGCCTCCACCCCCGGCCGTACGACGGGGCAGACCCGTGGCACCAACACCGGAGCCGCCGGCAACTGCACCTGGGGCGCCTACAACAAATGGTTCACCGCGTCCGGTAGCCGTCACTACCCGGCCTTGAACGGAAACGCGAAGGACTGGGCGAACTCGGCGCGGGCCACCGGCTGGACCGTCGTCGCCGACGCCCAGCCCCGCTCGATCGTGGTGTTCCAGCCCGGGGTGCAGGGCGCCGACCGCACCTACGGCCACGTCGCCTGGGTGGAGTCCATTACCCGCCGCGCCGACGGGCTCTACATCACGATCACCGAGATGAACGGTGCCGCCGGATACAACAAGTGGTCCACCCGCACCGTTAAAGATGTCGCCAACATGGCGTACATTTTGCTGCCCTGACGGAAGATCCCGGCCCGGCGTCACCGCTCACGGTTGAACAGGCGAGGTGCCACTAAGGGCAGCTCAGTTCGGTGGCGCACCTAGATGATGTGGGGCGCCACCGAACCTGTTGAACGACAACACCATATGCATCCGACAGGCTGAAGAGTTGCCGAACCCACGCGCAGCGCGCTGCCGTGCGGTCTACGTCAGGGAATGCATGCGAAGGCTTCGATCTCGACCAGGTTCGGGCTCAGTCCTGTTCGGCTCTCGTAGTGATCACCAACATCCGAACCTCACACACAGGGATCCGCGAAGCGCTTGGGGGATCGGTGACTTCTGTGTACATACCTGGCATGCGCAGACAAATTGCCGGACCGCACAACATCCGAAAGGCCAACCATGCGCACGACCCACACCACTCGGGCCTTGGACGTCACCGTCATCAGCCCCCCGTCTGTACTCGGCGAAGCGATCACCGCTCTCGTACGTTCGCTCGGGTACCGCGCAGCGATCTCCGAGCTTGCCGCGCCTCGACTGCCCACCGAAATCCTGCTCTTCGTTTCCTCGGCAGATTTGTTGCGCTACAAACACACTGCCGGCCAACACGGCCCGAAGGTCGTATCCGCGTTGGCCGAACCGCAGCACTGTCCGGGCACCTCGGCCGAAGCCATCGCAGTAGACCTACGGTCTAGTCGAGAGGAACTGGCCACCGCGCTGCGCACCCTTCTCCCGCGTCCCGCGCCGGCAACGACACGCCTGTCCCCGACCGAGAAACGCATCGTCGCGGGTTACGTGTCGGGGTTGACACAACCTGAACTCGCTCGCAGATTCTTTCTCGCGCCGACAACCGTGGCAACGCATCTGACCCGCGCACGTCGAAAGTATCGCGACGACGGCCGACTCGCTGGTACCAAGATCGAGTTGTTCATGCGCGCGGTCGAGGACGCTGTGATCGGCTGCCCATGCGCCACCCGCAAGCCCCACTACACGGATCCAGCTCACCGACCAACCGATCCATCGCCCAACCATCCCGAGGTAAGACAGGACCCGCACCGAAGCACACGAACGCCCCAACAGCCGAAACTCTGACTCAGGAGCCAGCCACTATGCGTTCCACTTGCTCCCTCTACGTAGACACGGGTTACCTACTGGCATCAGCAGCCACCCGCGTCACCGGCACTTCACTGCGAAGCGGCATACACGTCGACTACGCCTCGATCATCGCTTCGCTGATAAGCGAAGCCGAAATTCGTTCTGGCCTACCACTACTGCGAGTGCACTGGTACGACTCAGCTCGACACGGTGTACCCGACGCACGACAAGAACGCATTGGCGAACTGTCCAGGGTCAAACTGCGACTCGGGCGATTCGGAGTCAATGGAGAACAGAAGGGCGTCGACTTACGCATCGGTCTCGACCTCGTTACCCACGCCCGCAACAACGCGTCGGACATATTCTTTCTCGTCTCCGGGGACGACGACCTCACCGAAGCTGTCGAAGAAGCACAGGTTCACGGTGTCCAGGTCGTGCTCCTCGCAGTTCCCACCAAGAGCGGAGCTCCCCACGGGGTGAGCCGTCATCTCGTCAGAGCCGCCGATGAGATCGACACCATCGACGGCTCGGTCGTCGATAGTGCGGTGATGAAAGTTGACCGACAACCGCAAACGGCTATGACGGACGCGTCAGTTGCGGCCACGCCGGAACGGCAACCCTGCCCGACCCCGATGGACCTCGCACGAGGAACAAGAGGCGCCACGACAGCACCACGCAAGGTGACCCAACCCGCCAAAGCTATACCTGCCTACAGCGGATCCACAGGCCATCAAGCATGGATTGCTCCCAACTTCGTCGATGGTGACCTCACCCAAGACACGATCATCGACAAAGTTGTCGCAAGCGTTCTCGAGTCTTTCCGAAACAGCACCACCCAAGAAAAGCTTGTAGACCTCGAACTCGCCAGACCGTCGATCCCGCCGGAGATCGACCGCGCATTGCTTCGTGATGTCTCTGACGCAATGCAAGTAGACGACCTCGACGAACGCATTCGCCATCAGTTGCGAGCGCGATTCTGGCTGGCATTCGGCAATACCGAGTAATCCGAGCAACACACCAGCCGATTGTGGCTGTCGAGACATCGCGCTCGACGGCCACAATCGCATCCTCAATTACCACAGATCGCGTTGAAAACTCTTTAGTCCAGACCATCCTTGTGACCGACCGCAGCACAGTTCATGTCGGAGCAAAAAACATCCCGCGAGGATCGACCCGCTCGCCACCACGGACGCTTCGCGGCACGACCATTGAACTACGGCCGCGATCGCCCCGGATCACCTTCGCCCGATGAGGTAGACCAGCATTGTGGGCGCGGGACCAGCCCGGCTATCGGCCGGTGTGTTGGCGTTCTTGGCTGCGGCCCTTGCTCGGGCGCCCTTTCCTGGCAACCGGCGGTTTACCAGTCCCGGTCTGCACCGCTCCTCGGGGATGCTCGGCCTGGTCGAGGTCGGCCGTCATCCGGGCCTCGATCGTTTCCTTGTCCACTCCTCCGGCGTTCATGTCGGCGGCGAGGGCATCGCGCCGTTCAGCCGAGTCGTACTCGGCTTCCGCGGACGCCCGATGAGCGTCTGCGTCTTCGACGATTTCAGCTTCGGCCGGAGTACCTTCGGCCTCTGTCGCCGTCTTGTCGAGCCGATCGGCTTCGGCCATCAGCTCGGAAGCCTTCACGTTCTCGCGTTCGGCGAGTTCCTGTTCCGCGGCAGCGGCCCGCTTGGCTTCTTCAGCGGCCTGGAGCAGATTAGCGATTTCTCGCGGGTCGATCCCGGGGGCGCCCGCATCTATTCCGTACCGGGTCTGGACTTCCTTGCGGATGCGATCTGCGGCGTCGGCCGCGGGCTGCGAGTGGTCCTGCCAGCCGCGGGCCTGCTGCCAGCTGTCGGCGATCTGCGCGTGGGTAGCGTCCTCCCACCAGCGGTCCGTCATCACCGGACGTAGCTGCGCCTCGATCGCACTGCGCTCGGCGACGAGCCGCTCACGCAGTTCACGGGCCGCCTGCACGCTTTTGGCTTCGGCGTCGCGGATCTGCTTCTCCCGTGCGCGGCCCATCTGCTCTGCGAGACGGGACGCAGACTGCAAACCGACTCGGAACATGCGCGTGAGCTCTTGATTGACCTCACCGATTTCGTCGTGCTCTGACATCAGTTGTTGCCTTCCTTGTGGGGTGACGCCGCTGTGGGCGCGGATTCGGGGGAGAGACGCATGTCGGGGAACATCGACGACGGTGCGGGTTCAGTCGGCAAGGGCACGATCGCGAAGTCGCCGCCGGCATGACCGCTGCGGACCGAGCACGCTTTGAACGTGCCCTCTGGATCGAAAAGCTGTGCCATGTGGTGGTCGGCGTGATCGCGCCACCACACACTCATCCCGGTCGAGGGATCCAGGCGCAGACGCTCCCATGCGCGCCACAGGGCTTCCAACCGGGAGATAGCTTCGGCGTGTTTCCACCACTGCGTGCACCAGTTCCTTGACGTCCCCTCGATCACCTCACGCCGATAGACAGGGGCGATGCGTTCGCGCACGAACTCCTCTACCGATCCGAACACCAGTTCCGGTTCTGCCGACTGCTCCGGCTCCGGCTCCGGTTCCGGATTGGCGAGTGAAATCTCGAGCTGCGCCAGCAACCGGGCCGCCGCCGCGGCTTCGAGTCGCGCGTACAGCTCTGGAGTGAGGATTTCCGCCCACTTCGCTTCGGCGATCGCGTCGGCTTCCTTCTGGATGCGTTTGAGAACTGCCTTGCCGACCATCGCCTCGAGGTTCTCGCTCAGCGGCGCTTCGACGTTCGGTTCATCTCCTCCGCTGAGGGGCGTGTACGCGGATGGGGGTGGATAGTGCGCATCTTCCGGCGGCAGATAGTCAGCCTCACCCGGATCGAAATCGTCCTCCGGTGGCGGCTCGAACGGCGCGTTCACAGCGACACCGCCTCACGCGCAGCTCCCGCGTGGTCTGGCTTGAGCCATTCGGACAGGCCTTCTTCTGCTTCCGCCAACGTCGCCGGGGCTGCCGGATCGTGGGCTTCGATTGACGCTCTGATCCGGTCGGCGTGCGGGCCGGCCATCCACGGCGCCGTCCGTACGATCACAGGCCGGTTACCGGAGGAACGTACGATCGCTCGGCCACGCGGCAGTGCTTCGAGTTCGGATTCGGTGAACGTACGAACTTTGGTGCGCTGCTTGGAGGTGGATCGGCCTTGCGAGGAGGCTGTGACCGACCCTGTGATCTCCCAATGGTCACCGATCGCGGTGGACATGTCCCGAAGGAACACCCCGTCATCGACGGCGACACCGCCGCCGTAGACCTTGACGTTCGCCGCCGACCACAGTTTTTTCATCCCGCGTTCGCCCCACACCTCCACACCCTGTGACCAGGACTGCAAGATCGCCATGATGATGATTCCGCGTGAACCGTAGTGGCTGTAGAGGCTCGGCAGTTTGGACCAGCGCACGACGTTGGCGACCTCGTCGAGAGGAGCGACGAGAGGAACAGGCAGACGTCCCTTCGGTGAGGTGGTGGCGATTTCTTCGGCTGCGTCGATCACGGCGACGGTCAACGCCGTCACCAGTGGGCCGGCAGAACCGTTGCCCTCGCGGGAAAGGCTGTAGAGCGTGCCTCCGGAACGAACGAATTCACGAGGATCGAAATGCGGCCGCGGATCGGACGAACCGTCCGACGTCACCCAGGGATGAATCGTCCTGATCTTGAGCGAGCGGATCATCTTCTTGGCAGTACCGAACACACCGCCGCGTTGTTTGTCGGGTGCGTTGTACTGCCCGGCCAGGCCGTCGGCCTGCAATCCGTACCCATGTTGGCGAAGGATCTTCACCGCTTCCTGGTTCTGCACGTCCGTGACCCACGTATATGCCTGTGTGATCGGGCGGCGATCGAGTGCCGCAGCCAGGAACAGTGCCGCCAACAGGTCCTTTCCTTCCGGATCGAAGAATGCGTCTGTCTTCGCTTCGAGTCCGTCGTCACCGGAGGCGAAATGATCGGCCAGGTCGGCGGCCCTGACTTCGTCGGTCACCCACGTGAGCGGATTCCACCACCAGCTCGGTTCCTCATTGGCGACCCGCTGCGGATCGAACACCCAGACTTGCGAGCCCATTGCCGCTCGAACGTCGCGGGTCGCGTCGACGACATCACGCTTGTTCGACGTCGTCAGGACTGCGCCGGGAGCATCGAGAACTGCGGGGATGACGCGACTGGTCGACTTACCGGTGCGAGGACCCCAAATATCGACGTGCAGGTCCTCCCAGCTGCCGCGCAACATCGGGGCCGACCCGAACACCGGCTTGCTCGGCAGCAACAGGTACCCGAGCTGGATGCCGACAACGTCGTCGGGACGGAGCCTCACCTGCAAGGATTCGGCTTTCGCCCGGCATGCCTGTTCCGTCAACGAAGCGATGTCGCGACCGCGGCCCATGTACTTGGCCAGCTCGTCGACGCGGGTGCTGTCCCGCTTGCGCAGGATCAACAACCACATGCCCACTGCGACCAGCACGATCAACGTCAAGGCAAAGGCAATCGCCACTACGCTCGCACCGGACTCCCACACGAGATCGCCCTTGATCAGGCCCGCGACCATCGCCATCGGATTGACCGGAACATCCTGCTCGGTGCCGAACTGCATCGCGACGGAGGCGCCGACGACGCCGGCAACCGCGATCCCGGCGCACACACCGAGCACCTCGAACGCCACGTCACCTTGACTGGGATCACGCACAGAACCCTTACTCATGACTGATCTCCGTTACTGTCGACGGCGGCACTGGCGGGGGAAGTGAGTATTCGTCGAAACATGGTGTTTACTACCAACTTTCGGATCTACGTGTTGTCCGTCGGTATCTCGACGACGGTGGTCAACGTGACGGCGTAACCGGGCCGTGGCCTGCTTGTCAACGATGTTCCCGTTACTCGAGCGGGGATGACGGTGTGTGAATGGCCTTGTACTGCAACGAATCGGTGTTTCGTTTCGAGGTCGGCGACCAGGTCGTGCATCTTCTGTACCGCACTCTGCAATGCGGCCGACGGCTCACCGACTTCGGTGGCGGTGCTGTAAAGGAAGATATGCGTCATTTACAGGCCTCTGTTCGCGGCGATCAGTCCACGGTTCACTTCGCGTAGCGCTTCGAGTTCGACGCGGAGGGAATGTATTTCGGAATCCGGTGCGCACGGTTGCGGTTTCACGGCGTCCGCGCCTTCCCGCTGCCGCCACCATGCCCGCACGGTGGAGGTGTGGATCCCGGTATCGGCGGAGACACGCTCGATGGTCGCCCACAGAGACGGATACTGAGGGCGCAGCTTGTCGACCAAAATTACTGTGGCACTGCGCACCTCTGCTCCGTAGCGGTTGCCGCGGGTGCTGCGTTTGCCGCTCATGCCGCATTGTCCTTCGCTGTCTGTGCCGCGTATCCGGCATCGGTGGCGTCGACGAACCGACTGTCGGTGTCGTGCCACTGGTATTTCAGTTCCGTGGGGGTCAGGACGGTCTCGAAACGGTGCCCCGGAATGCGTTCGGTGCCCTGTTTGAGCAGGAAAAACCCTCGGCCTGGGGGCGGTCCTGGCTTTTCGAGTTGGGCGTCGTAGCCGGCTGGGGACGACAGCGCGGAGACCCATGCCTTGTCTGCGCGGGTGAACGGAATGATGGAGTCGAGTTTGTCCATCTCGTCCGAGGTCAGGGCTCCCACGATCAACGCTCCGGCGCGTTCGATGAAGCCCTTGGCTTTCATGATGTCGAAGTCCATTTCGAGCGATTCGAGGTCCTTGACGGTGTGGGTGATCATCACCAGCGCCGTTCCGACGGTGCGGGTCAGGCGGGTGAGGGCGTCGACGCGGCTGACCATTCCAGGGCCGGCGAGGACTCGCCAGAATTCGTCGAGCACTGCCAGGAAGAGCAACCGGTCGCGAAGTCCGCAATCGGCGAGGACGTGTGCGGCTTCGATGGCGCCGAAGCCGTCCTCCCAGCATGCGGCCATCACCGCAGCTTCGAGCTTGGTGTCACCGTGGCTGAGCGCTGAAATGTCCACGCACACACCGGTCGGTCGATCCTCGCCGGTGAAGTCGATCGGGGTGGTCGTCTGCTGGGAGAACACCTCACCGAGATCGCCGTCGAGCAGCGCGGACAATGTCTCGAGGAGGGATTCGACCTTGGCGAGGTACTTGTCCTTGTCGCGGGTGTACGCCTTGCGCATCAACTCTTCCGGCGGGTTCTCGATCAACGTGAGCAGATCGGAGATCAGCGGCGGGTTGTCGTATCCGAAACGGGGGTCCTTTTCGAGTAGGCGCAGCGCCGCGGTGATGATGTTGCGTTCGGCCTGTGTCAGCGCTGTTCCGCGCTCGATTTCGCACAGTGACTGCATCACTCGCTTGCGGCGTTGGTGAACCTGTTTGATCACTTTCTTCTGCAAGTCGGGGAAGTCCGCGAGCAGCGGAATCACCGACCCGAGAGCACCGATCGCGAGCGGGTTGAGGTACCCCTCGCCGTGTCCCAGACGCACGATCTTGCCGCGATCGCCGCAGATGATTTCGATTTCCTTGGTGAAGTCGGGTTTGGTGTCGGCGAACACGAACGGGATGTGACCTTGGGCGACGGCGCCGCTGACGAGTTTGCGGCCCACCGTGGACTTGCCGTTACTTGGGAGGGCGAGCATGAACACGCTGGGGGTGTTCTGTCGGCGTGAACGGTAGGTGGCGGTGATCGGGTCGTAGTGGAACGAGATGCCGTCGGGATCTTTCCCGAGCGGGGTTCCGACCATTGGATAGGTGCTGCCTACGACCCACGGGGAGAGCCCACATGCCTGCACACTGGTGCCGCGGAACTCCGGCGGCTTGGGTACGACGCCCATCTTGCCGCCGCCGTGGCCGGCGAAACCGCGGTCGGTGAGTTTGGGGGCGCGGCGCCATTTCGGTTCGGTTCGGGAAGGGTCGCGTGCGAGTTCGGCGGCTTTCGCTGCTGCCTTCTCGTCTGCGATGCGTTGTTTTTCCTCTGCCTGGCGGCGTTTGCGTGCCGCTGCCATCGGATCGCGTAGGGAAGCATTCTGCTTCTTGCGTCCGGGTTCGTACGTGCCGGTCAGGTCTGCGATCCGGCGGCGCAACATCAAACTCATCGTTTTCTCCTTCTCGGTGGTGGTCGGCCGGTTCAGGCCTGCAAGGTTTTCGCCGTCGTTGCGTGGTCTTGGAGATAGACCCCGACTCCGACGCCCGAGAGAAATGCCGCTGCCTGGTATCGCCATGCGGGCCGTACTTTCGTCGAGCACCCGGCGACCAGGGATTCGATCGTGTCGGCCTGGATGTCGAGCTGGGCTTCGGTACTTGCCGACGCGGTGACGATCAGCGAGACCGCTGTCGCGCCGGCACCGTTGCCGACCTCGACGCGAGTACGGTCTGCTGCCTTGACCTTGAGGTCTGCGCGGACCGACCCGATACCGCGTTGGGCATTGCGTTCACCGACTGCGTAGACGTAGCCGCTCTCGACTGCGTTCACGGCGTCGGCCGGGGACATCGGCCGGTGAATCAGTGTCACGCGCTTGCGCGGGACGTCGCCGTGACCTTCGAGAAGTGCTTTGAGAATCCGTTCGTTGCGGGCACCGGACGGGGGTGCGTTCATCACCCAGGTCCTCGAGGCCGCGCCTTCGTGGAAGTAGGTGTTTTTGGTTTCCTCGGCCGTCATCGGGCCGGCATCGAGCCAGTCGACGTACATCTCTCCGCTGCGCAGTGACGATTCCACCTCTGCTTCGACAACCGGGCGGGGATCGTATGCGCGGCGCACGACTGCGGAGATTTCGTGATCGGACATCGGGACAGCGGTCACGCGGAATGTGCCGAGGTTCGCGCAGATCGACGGAAGACGTTCTGCCAGATCGGCAATCATCGCCATCGGATCCTTGCGTTTGGCTTCCGTGTTCGCGGTGAAGGTGAGCGCCATGTGGGTGTGCAGCTGGATTCCGTGACGTACGCCGGTGCCCGATTCGCGGACCACCGCTTGTGCGAGTTCAGAGGTGCCGGGTTTGCACAGTCGCGTGATTTCCGCGTCTTGCCGCGCGCCTGTCTCCGGGAGGGTTTCGATGATGGTGGCGATCGCTTCGATGTCCGGCGTCTGTCCGCTGAGGTTGATGAACTCACCCCAGTTGGCGACGTCGAGGTCGACCTGACCCTGTTCGACACCCTTGTATCCGGGCACAGAGCAACGCAGCCTGATCGTGTACTGATGCAGTTTCGGTAGGTGACTCATTCCGAATCGTCGGCCCAGTTTGTCGATTCCCCACCACATTTCGATCGGAGCGCCGATTCCCGGGACTCGGGTTCGGCCTCCGGGCGCGTTCGAGAGAGAACCAGCGCGCAGGATGTGCTGGCCGCGCCGACGTTGCTTGCTCCACCCGGTGAGTTCAGTGGCGAATTCGTACCCTGACTTGCCGCCGATGCGTGCAGCGAGCGGCGCCCAGGTCAGCACCACTACGCCGAGGATCACCGCTCCGGAGATGAAGAACCCGGCGAGCAGTGCAACGATGCCGGCCACGATGCCCGAGGCGAAGACGTAGAACATTTTCTTCGACACACCGAACAGGTACGTCGAAGGGGCTTCGTGAAGACCGCCGTAGGTGTTGGGGCGGGCCGGTGCTTCGGTGCTCATAGCTGCTCCTTGAGGATGGAATCAATGAGGTCAAACGGTGCGGTGCGGTGTGCGCTCATCCGGACCGCCCACCTTGCGGCTCGTCCGGAACGTCCGCTCCCCCACTTGCTCCGGAGGCGCTGTCGCCGATCGTCGATGCGACGGCGCCCATAGCGCTGCCGATCCGGTCGGAGACTTCCTGCCCGACGGCGACGGCCGCGCCGACCGGACCAGCGGCCGCGGCCGCGCCGGAAGCTGCACCGCCGGATGCTGCTCCGGACGCGCCGCCGGACGCTGCTCCGGACGAACCGCTCGCGGTCGCTGCTCCGGACGGACCGCTCGATGCGGCTTCTGTGCCACCGCCCGAGGGCGCCGGTGAGCTCGATCCCGATGAGGGCGTGCTGGAGCCGGTCGGTTCGGTACTCGGGCCGCCTTGAACGCTCGACGACGAGGAGGACCCGGAATCCTGTTCAGCCGAGGAGGACATCGACTGGATCATCGAAGCGCCCATACTCGCGCCGGTCGCGGCGAGCATGCCGCCCAGCACCGCGCCGCCGTTGCCGCCGGCCATCGAACCCATCGCCGGAACGATCAGTCTCGCCAACGCCGGCATCGTCAGGCACGAGAGTGTCAGCAGGATCATTCCGGCGAAGACACCTTGTGCGTCGGTAGCACCGGCGGCCGAGAGGAAAGCGATCCCGTACACGCTGGAAGCGACGAACGGGAACAGCGCGAACACCACCGCCCAATTTCGTAGCTTGGTCCAGGCCTGCATTCCGGCACTGCCGATTCCTGATGCGGCGGCCGCGATCGGTGCCCATCCGAGGACGAGGCGCAGCATCGCGATCTGCATCATGATGAACACCGCTTGCACGGCGGTTCCGACGATGCCCAAGATTGCGAAGACGAAGATCAAGCCCGGGCCTAGGAGAGGGCCGACTTCGGCGACGGCGAGGAGTTTGTTCGCTGCTTCGTCGATGTTCTCTCCGACCATCGCTTGAACCAGCCACACACCCGCTGCTCGGGAGAGTTCGTCACCGGCGAGGATGAGCGGAACCAGAGTCCAGGACGCGAACACTGTGCGGGTCAACATCATTGCCGTTTCTTCGGCATGTTGCTGTGCCAGACGTGATTTGGCCCAGGCGAGTTTGAGTGCGGAGATCCCGACCGAGATCATGAACGCCGCTATCTGGAATATTCGCAAGAATTGGTGCACTTGCCAGACTGTGTTCTCGGTGTCACTGTTTCCGACCGCGCCGGTGACCGAGTTGGTCATCCACCACGTCAGCATGAAAGTGATGCCCTTTTTCCAACCGTCGAGGAACACTTCGGCGGCCTTGCCGACGCCCGATTTCCACATCCCGTCGGCGAACTCGCCGGCCGCGTCCTGTGGATTGGCCACAGCAGTGCCCAAGTCGCAGAACCGCTCGAGGAACCCACCGACGACCGGTACGGAATCACCGACGTCGCGGCAACCGGCATACATGTCGTCGTCAGCCGGCGGTTGTCCGGTTTCCGAAGTGCCCGGATCATCTGCCGGGGGCTGGGCATGCCCGAGCGCGACCGGCCCGAAGACCAGCACGGCCAGGAGCAGAGCCGCGATCGCAGACAGACGCTTCACCATTGGGTCCACCCCGTCAGCGAAGTGATCGTCTGCGGCGGAAGCTGGGTGGAAGGGCGACGGATCTTCCAATCACCGTCCTGCCAGACGACCTCGAAGCGAGTGGTGAACCAGGAGCCCGGAATCTTGTCGCGGGCCGCGACCTCCACGACTGCGAACGAGTTGTCAGCGCTCCAACCGGAAATCTTGAATGCCGCCGGGATGTACTGAGGGGGCAACTGGCTCCAGTCGATCCACTTCTTCGGCGCCCACGACGCCTTGTTCCCCCGTGTCGAGGGTTCGATCTGGTTGTCGAAGACCGCATCGAGTGATTCCTGGTCGATGACCGTCCGCATGCTGATCTGCCAGGCAGCGAGCGCAGCGCCCTGAGGGGTGCGAGCGAAACCCGTGGCCAATGGGCCATCTACTCGAGTGGGACCGTCGGAGGTCGAGAACGGCAGGATGAACGGACCGACTTGCTGCCACATCAACCCCTCCGGAGCGGGGACCGGGTCACCTTCCTTGAACGAGGGGCGATCTGCCGACGACTGCGGCAACGCCTGACCACGCGGGTTGACGGGGTTGGCGATCACGCGGCCGAACAGATCCGCCGACGGAACGCCGAATGCAGTGCCGCTGTCGGGTTTTGCTGGTGCCGTCGCGGGCGGCTGGGTGGCAGTGGGGGCGCCGGCGCCGGCGGAATCGTCGTCGCGGGTGACGGCGATGACCACGGCGACGGCCACGACCACCGCGAGAAGCGCGCAGAACACGGCAGCGGCGATCCCGGTCGTGCGGCTGGTCGCCAACCACTCGCCGGTGCGGCGAAGGCGCGATCCTTCTGTGGTCTCGCGGGGTTCGGTGCGGTTACTCACGGGTGGCTCCTGAAAGTCGGGGGAAGATCAGTCGGCGTAGGAGAAGGCGGTGTATCCGTCGAGCGAGGTCAACGGCACTGGATCGGTGGGCGCAGCTTCGGAGGTCTCGGGCTGCGGATCAGGGAGAGTGATCTTCCAATCGCCGTTTTGCCAGATCAGCGAGGTCGGCGACGCAGACAGCGCAGCGTCCGGCATCCGTGTGGCCAGCCACACCACGGCTTCGTCGGGGCTGTAGTCCTCGATGCGGAATCCGGCGAACTGGGCTGTCTGAGCAGGATCGGCTTCGGTGGTGATGGAGGTCATCACCCGCGCCACGGCGTACGCGTCACGGCCCCGGCCAGGGGCGGTCAGCAGTTGTGCGGTCTGCGCCCAGGTCTCGTCCGGTGCGAGTGCGAGACGGCTCTGGCCCTGAATGGCGGCCATCACCGCCCCTTGGGGTGTTCGGCTGTATCCGAACGGGATCTTCGCCGAAACGCTCGTCGGTCCGTCGACAGCGGAGACAGGGACAGCGACACCGCGGTAGCTCTCCCACGTCACCTGCTGCGGCGCTGCGCTGGTGTCGACCGCCGCGGCGGTGCCGGTTCCGGGGTCCTCCTCCGACGATCCGCACGCGGTGGCCACCGACAGCGCGAGAGCTGCGGCCGCGAGGGCGCCGACGAGGCGGTAACGGTGAATTGCCATGATTTCCTTCTTTTTTCGCAAAGTGAGTAGTGGAATCGAGACGGGCTAGATGAGGAGCCATCCCGCCCACGTGATTGCGGAGGCGGTGACGATGGCGCCGATGGCGATCGAGATCAACCGCCGGATTCCGGGGCCGGTGACTTCGCCGTCGTCGAAGCGGTGCGCGACTTCGACACCGGCGCGCATCGCGGCGACGATCAGACCGGCTGCGACGAACCACAGGAACACCCCGAGCATCTGCCCGAGCGGGACCAGGACGTCTTCGCCGGGCATCTTGATGCCGCCGCCTGCGGCCAGTATCGAAGTACTCACTCCATGAACCAGGTGACGTACGAGGCGGCGGAGGACGTGATGATCGCGCCGACGGCGACACCGACCACCATCATCTTTTCGCCGCGTCCGGCGGTGCCGTCGGCGAACGACTGGGCGAACTTGACGCCGGCCATCATTCCCAGTCCGATCAGGAAAGCTGTTGCCGCCCACAGGCCGACGCCGAGCAGGATCTGAAACTTGTCGCCTGACGGCGGAGTGGTCATCTGAACGTCGATCACGTCCCCGCCCTGTCCCGGCGAGGGGAAGGGCGCGGGCTGCTGAGCGAGGATGTAGGTGTTGATGGTGTGGAGTGCGTTCATGAGAAGGTGCCTTTCGAGTTATGTTGCGGAAGAACTGATTTCCTTCACCCGGGCTGCTGCTGCGACTCGGATCTGGTCGTGGAGAGCGATCACCGGGGCGACGGGGTATCTCGTCGGGTCACGCGCCGCTTTCTTGTCGGCCGGCAACGTCGAGGACGGAGACCACTCGGGAAGCTCACGAGGAGGCATGACCCGCCAAGGTTCGAGCCACGGCACGTCCCAGCAGCGACCGGCCAGCGAGCGCGCCAGCGACTCGACGACGGCCAGACGGTTCCGGACCGGCTTGGACAGTGGGCGATCACTGTCGGCGACGGACACGACGCCGAGGATGTGTGTTCCTTCCGGCGTGCCACCGGCGGCGTGTTGCAGAAGCAGTGAATGAGCACGCTCTACGCCGTGCATCGTCGTGCGAAAAACGAGCACCACCAGCGGCGAGTCCGCGCCCGGTAGATCACCGATGTATCCGGGCCAGCCGCGCTGGCAGTCCCCCGCGTACGCGAGAGAACGCGTCAGCGAGGAGACTCCGGCCCCTCCGGTAGCTCCGAGAAACCAGACAAGCGGCCGGGCGGGGGTCAGAGCCTCACGTTCGATCGGTCCTTCCCAGATCGGAGCGGATTCATCGGTCCCGGGCATCACAGCCCCCGCGATGCGTGGACCGCTCGGCATCGGAGCACCGCGACGCGGAACATCGGCATATGCGCTGGTCATCGGACCATCACCGCGCTCACGCGCCACACACCGAGCTTGGTGGCGGTCATGTACGCCGCGAACGGAACACGATCAATCTCCCGGCCGCCGGCATCGACGGCGGTCACCGTCACTGCCACGACTCGTGAGACCTTTGCGGGCTTGTCCTCGGGGTGATTGTCGGCGGTCACCGTCGCCGTGGCCGTGGCCACCGCGCTGCGCTCACGCCAGGACTCCCATTGGCGACCGGTGATCGGTGCCAAAGCAATGAAGGACGACGCGTTGTCGGTGTAGTACCGCTCGTCGAGCAACGGTGCTGCCCGGTTCGCGGCGTCGATCTGGTTGGTGTCCGCCCCGGGGGTGTACGAGAACAGAGCTTGCGCGGCCGCGACCATCACGGCTTCCGGATCGCTTTGATCGACCGAGGAAAACGGTTCCGGCAGAGTTGGATCGGCGGGAACAGTCAAGGATTGGGTGGGGCCGCCCTCATCCATCGGGTGGTCGTGGTCATTGCTGCGGCCGCATCCGACAAGTGCGAGAACAGCGACGGTCATGGCTGCGAATGCGGTCAACCTCATCGGTCTGCGGTCAGTCCGGTTTGTCATCGTGCCTCCTGCGGTTGCGGTTGTGATGCGCCGAAGCGGCGGACGTGCATTTGTTCTCCCGACATCCCTGACAACGGAGCGATGGTGACGGTCTGGCCTTCGGTCGGAGCGTGAAGCAACATTTCTTCGCCGTTCTCGAGGCCGTAGTAGATGCCGACGTGGTGCGTGTTCGAGGCGGGGCCGAAGAAGATCAGGTCGCCGGGTTGTTTCTGGTCGACGGGGACTTCTGCGCCGCGTGAGTCGTAGAGCTGTCCGGGATCTGCGGTCGATCCGGTGAAGTGCGGCAGGCTGATTCGTCCGCCGGATGCCTGGTAGACCGCATACAGCGTCAGACCTGAGCAGTCGAATCCGCCGCCGGTGGGGCCGTTCGTGTCGCCACCGCCCCAGACGTACGGGGTACCGATCCAGCGCGAGGCAGCCAGGATGATGGCTCGTCCGAACTCGCTGGCCGGACCCTCGCCGCCGCCGCTACCGGGTGCGGGCTGCTGATCGTTGCAGGCAGCGCTGCCGCCGTCGGCGACGGCGATGGCTCCACCAGCTGCGATGGATGCGAGGTCGGCTTCGGACATGTTCGCCCCGGCGCCCTTGAACTTGGCCGCCAACGTGGTGGCGATCGGCTCGTCGTCGGCGTACGCGTCCGGGTACAGCGATCCCTGAACATTCTGTGCTGCGACGGTGATCGGTAGCGATTCCCACCCGCTCTGCTTGGCCAACGCTTCGTAGAATTTGCGTGATGCAGTAGCCGAGTTCATCAGTTCTTCGAGCGTTCCCCACCACGGGTACTGCTGCTGAAACTGATTGACGGAGCCGTGATCTCGTCCGACAGCATCGTGCGGGAAGTCCAGGGATCGGCCCACGTCCTTCTGATCGGCTTCGAGGCGAGGATCGGTGCCGTCGTTGGCGTACATGCGAAAGCCGGATTCCTGGCTTGCGGTTGCGAGCGCGACGACGACACCGCGATCTGGAATGCCCATGACTTCACCGACCGCGACGATCTGCTTCGCGATCGCCAACTGTCGGCCGTCCAAACCTCCGAACCCGGAACCTTCATCACCCGCATCACCCGAGCCCGGGGAAGTCGGTGCCGGCGCAGCGGGAGCCTCGCCGGGCTCGGCGGCCTTGTCGATCCACGGCCCTGGATCCACCGCGGTACCGGCGCCGTCGGGTAGACGACCCCCGTCCCACACCTCGAAATGAAGGTGCGGCCCAGTCGAGCCGCCGGCATTGCCGATCGCCCCGATCTGCTGACCGCCACGGACCTGCTCTCCGGCACGGACCATCACACCGTCGTCGAACATGTGCCCGTACACCGAGCTGTATACGTGACCCTCGATTTCGTGATCGACGATGATCCAGTTCCCGAAGCCCTCCGCGGGACCGGCTTCCCGAACACGGCCGTCGGTGAACGCGTAGATCGGGGTACCGACCGGACCCGCACGGTCGAGACCTTTGTGTTCGGTGCCCCATCGCGGCCCGAACGGAGAGGTGTCCGTTGTTTCGGACGACTTGGTGGGCTTGACCAGCGAACCAGCAGCGGCAACCTGCCCGCCCCCGTTTACGACGGGAGCGCACTCTTCGTCCTCGGAAACGAGAACGACCACCACGGCCATGATCATCAGAAGGAACGCGACGGCTGCGGCACCGACAACGACGATGGCACCGCCGACGCCTCCGCTGCTGCTGTCATCTGACACGAGATGGTCCCTTCGGTTTTCAGTGGAACGCCCGATGCGTCCCGGGGTTTGCTGGGCGGCGGCGCAGCAGAGGAGTTCCGTGCGCCGCCGACCGATCACTGCGCGGGCGGTGCGGCGGCAGGCGCCCGAGTGGGAGTCGGGATCTGGGCAGGCGCGAACGCGCCGCCCGGCCCGACGATTTCAGGAGAAACCGCCGAGGTCGTGGCGGACACCGAGCTGGTCAGCGGCGTCGACGACGAGGGGGCCGCAGAGGGCGTCCCGCTCGGACGAGTCGTCGCCCCGGCTGTTTTCGTGGTGCTCGCCCCGGCCGACGTGGATCCGGACGAGAGTTCTTTCGCGAGGGTGGAGAACCACTCGACGGTGAACTTCGCCGGGGTCTGCCCCTGTCCTCCCACTGGAATCGAGTCGTAGGTGCCGTGGTTGCGGGCCGTGTCCCAGTACTTGACCTGCGTTGCCATCTTCAGCAGGTCCTTGTTGTCGGAAATGCCGCGCTGGACTTCGTTGTAGATGTACTTCTGGATCTGGGTGCCGGTGGACGGCGGGAACAAACTCATTGCCGCATCCCCGACTTTCGCTGCCAAGATGCCCAGTGCAGCAGGGGGATTGGCCATGCCGACGGTTGCGAGGGCGCCGATCGTGTCCAGTGTGAGGACTTTCTTCGCGACCGCGATGCCCGCTTGCAATCCCATGACACCGGTTTTGATGACTGCCCGGATGACATCGGCGTCCGCGTCCGGAGTGGCGGAGCGCGGATCGGAATTCGTGGACAGGCGCCCGAGGATGGTCTTTCCGGACGACTGCACGGTGAACCGGCCGCCTGAGAAGTTGATGTCGTCGTTGACGACGTCGGCGGCGGTACGAATTGTCGCCCCACCCAATGCGCCCGCGAGGTCGACCAGAGTTTTCTGCGGATCCTGCTGCTCGAGGTGCAGCTGCCCAGCGATATTGGTGACCGTGCGGGCCAGCGTCGCATCTTGTGGTGTCGCGCATGCGAGGTCGCCGTCGGTGCAGAACGAAGCGACACGGCCGGCAACAGAGCCGTACCCGGACGAGGCGGCGTAGTTCGGGGCTATGCCGCCGCCGTCAGCAGGGGTCGGGGTGGTCACCGTCAGATCCGACAAGGCAGAGGTGGCAACGCCCTTGGGCGGTGTCGGTGAACTCTGCCCGGACGAGCCGCCGGGGAAGGTACTGGCACCTTGCGGGCGATTCGGGGACGAGAACAATGCACCGGCGGCGAGCTTGTCCGCTGTGATCGGGCCTTTGCCGCTGCCGATATTGCGGATGACGGTGTCCGCTATCTGCGCGCCTTGCGAATATCCGGTCACCGCGATCATCGACGAGGGGCACCGATCGGCGTAATCGGAGATCGCTTGGCTGGTCTTGTCGACCCCCTCGGTCATCGACTGCTCGTACGTCGCTCCCCGCCAACCGAAGTCGGCGGCGTACGGGACGAGCATCCGTGAGACCTCACCGGCAGCGGACTGGAGCAAGGGCACCATCACCGACATGCCGAGGAAGCCGCTGTCGATGGTGGGGTCGGCATCCGGAGCGGACTGGTTGGTCCCCTGAACACCGAAGACTCCCAGAGCGGTGCAGGGCATCGGTGCGGAGTCGCCTGAGGTGGGTGCGGCGTTCGCCAGACTGGTTCCTGCCAGTGCGAGGACGACCGTGGCCGTCACCGCTGTGGTGATCCCTTTCGCATATCTCATGCGGATTTCCCTTCGGATGTGTTTGTTCACTGCGTCGGCGCGGCTGCACCGAGGTTTCGTACGTCGGCGGCGAGAGCGGTGAAGTCCTGCTCGACACCGCTGCCCATCGCCGAGGTCGCGATCGGTCCTCCTGCGGCCAACGACCGGTCGTGACCGATCAGGCGCACCGCTCCGATCCGGCCCGCCATATGGGCACTGAGGTGATCGGCCACCGGCGTCGAACCGGGACGGACCTCGACGACGGCCACGACGACCGATGCCAACGTGTGTGCGCCGAGGGTGCTCTCGATCCATTCCAGGACGGAGGGAAGACGGTTCACGGAGTCGCCGCGACTGGACACCACCAGGACGATCACGACCGACGCATCGGCCAGGAGCGGAGCGAGATGCTGTGCACGCAAAGGGTTTCCGGCGTCGTAGATCGGAAAATGACCGGACGCGGTCAGGAGTGAGTGAACGGACGCGAGCGCCGCAGCGTCGCCGCTCAGTTCCCCGAGCGTGCGGCGACCCCACAGCACCCCGTGCTCGGAGACCCATTGGCCGGGGTTCAGCTCGCGCCCGCAGCCACGCTCGGACAGGTCACCACCGGCGGGGGTCGTATCCACGGCGGCCGCAGTGACGAGTTCGGTGTGCAATGCACTCGCCAGCCCGACCGCTGTCGTGGTGGCTCCGACTCCACCGGCAACCCCGGCGATCAGCACAGCAGAAGGCGGTGCCAGCGGAATCAGTGCATCTTCTGGCTCGGGCACGTCATCGACCGGGGCTTCTGCCTCGGACCCGGGCACGAGCGGCGGTGCGGTGTCGTCGACCTTTGCCGACGGCTTCTCGTCGGATTCGTTGTCTTCTGTCGGCTCGCCGCCCAGCCAGTCCCCTGCCCACGTCACGGCGTGCCTACGCTCTCGTTGATGGCCGCGATCAGCGTCTTTCCGTCACGCACGGTCGTGCTGATGGTTTGCGCGTATCGCACGATCGCGCCGTCCGCGGCTTTTTGGACCATCTCTACGGCGAAGACACCCGGCTGACCGGACGGTCGGATCAAAACGCAATGCTCGGTGCCGACCGGGACGCCGTCGTCGATGCCGGCTTGCAAGGTCGACAGTTGGGTGGCCGCAGCTTCCGGAGTGGCGAAGCCTCGCGCTTTGTCCGCATTGCGATCGACGTAGAAGGCGTGCTGAAATCCGAGGATCGCATCAGGGCCAGATCCGGTACCGCCAGGTCCATTCCCGCTGATGACGTCACCCTTGACGCTGCTCGGGCACCAGGACGAGGCGGCCTGCGCCCCGGCGACAGACGTCCCCGCCGCTGGCGGGGCCGTAGTGGTTCCAGGTACTTCGAGGGAGGCTGGAGCGTCCGGTTCGTCGGAACCGGAGGCCAGCGCGATTGCGGTACCGCCGACGAGGACGGCCAGCACGGCAGCAGCGGCTCCCCCTACAGCGGCTTTCGTGCGGCGGCTCCGGCCACGCGCCCGGTCGGATCCTGGGAGGGGTTCGGGGATTCCGATCCGCTCCCCCGCATCCGGGGTGGTCGGTGTCGGTTCCGGATCGGCTGGAAGCTCCCATTCCGATGCCCAATCCGGTTGTGTATTGAGGTCACTGACAGCGAGAGTGACGACGGGGAGCGTGCGGACAACACCGACGGGCTCACCTGCCATCGGATCGGTCGCCGGTCCGGTCTCGTCCTCATCTGCGAGTTCGAATGTGGGAGTGAGGTGTTGGGTGGGCCGGCTCACCGCAGCGACAACGGTCTCGTCTGCCGCAGGAGCGTTGCCGGTGGAAACCGGTTCGCTCGTGGCAGTTTCGGCATGGTCGAGTAGGGAGTCGGGTTCTGATTCCTCATCGGGGTTTTCGGACTCGGGCTCGAAATGTACGTCGGTGTCTGGGGTTTGCTCTCCCGTGTCCACTTCGTCGGCGAACTCGGTCGGGTCCAACGGTGGAAACCAGTTCTGACCTGACATGTCGATATTTCCTCTCGTGCAAAGAAAAAGAACTTCGACTAACACCGCCGGGGCCGAAGCCCCGACCCCGGCGGCGGTAGTGATTACGCGGGGGTCGCTCCGGCGGCAGCAGCGCCGAGGGCCTGGCCGATCAGATCGGCGGTAGGTCCGAAGGCGTAATTCGCTTCGACGGCCGCGTTGTCGAGTGCGGCGATGACCTGATCGCCACCGGGCTGAGCGAGGACACCTTCACGTGCAGTAGTGAGCTGCGCGTTGACGTTCTCCGTGATCTGCGGAACGGACGCCACAGCATCGGTGACAACCTGCGCGATCTGCGGGGCCTGCGCCGCCAGCGCGTCACTGGTCTGGGAGGTGATCGCAGGTGCGTCCGGCTCAGGGAGATTCGGCACGTCGATGTGGCGAGGCTCGGCATCGGTGTCACCGGCCCCGATTGCTCCCGCCGTCAATCCGCCCACCACAGCTCCGCCCACGGCACTGGGAATCCCGAGAAGCAATCCACCTGCACCGGCACCGATCGCCGTGCCGACGACGCCTGTCGTCGCTTCCGGCAGTGGCGGCGGGAGCGGAACCAGACCGCCCATACCGGCCCCGATCAAACCGCCCACTGTGCCGCCACCCAAAGCGCCCACTGTGAACCCTGCGGTTCCGGCAGCCAAGGCACCTGCTGCGGCTCCGCCGAAGGTTGCAGCCGAGACACGCTGTGAACGATCGACGTCGACGCCGACGCTGGACCAGAATGTCGCGAACTGTGAAACACCGACAGATGCAGTGTTATTGGTGCGTTCGAGATACTCGTCGGACATCCAATTGGGCTTCGGCCCGACGTAATCACCCAGCTGCAACATCTGGGGCGGTGCTTCGATCGGCGCGATGATTTCGACTTCGGTCGGGAGATGGAGTGTCCCCACGTCGATCGGGTCACCGTAATACGCTGGCGCAACGTAGTTCCCGCTGCTATCGCCTGCATTGTTCGGGGACGACTGCTGCGTCGACGGCGAAGGCTTCCACTGAATGTTGTCGTACTCAGCCGGAGGCGGAGTCCAGTACGAACGATCGGACGTCGGCGCAGGAACCTCAGGGGCAGTAGTAATGCCCGGCTGCTCCGACGCAGGCGGAGGCGTCGTAATGCCCGGCTGCGACGGAGCGGTAATGCCCGGCTGAGTCGGCGCTGCGATCGCAACTCCGGCATTGACAAAGGCGGCTCCGACCATCGCCGCCAACGTCACGGCTGCGACCGCACCCGTCGACGGTGACCGATGACGACCACCGGACCGTGGTTTCTTGAACTGCTTCATGGCATCCCTTCAAACTTGTTGTGGTTCAACAACTAACGGAACATTTGACGTGCTTGGCCGCACAAAATGCGAGAGTTACGCGGCCTTCGATCCCGACGCAACAGCGCCGGGAAGTTCGATGGAGCGTGAAAAATGCGCCATAACGAGGGAGTCCGCAGGAATCAATGAATGTCGGACCGGGCAGAGTCGTGCGCCGACCCCGAGGGCGGGTACACATGTGTGACCGACGGCCCGGCCTGCGCACGACACAGGTTCGATAACGCGATATGAGGCAACGACGAAGTATTCAGCCGAGGTCGGGCGATCGGAAATGCCGGCGGGAATTAAACCGCGGGGATCAGATTCAATGGAAAGGCTGGAGATCTTTTCCATGGTTGCCTCCGGGTGGTTGCGTATTCAACGACGCCACCTAGACTCGAAGACCTGTGAAGTCATCCAGCTGGGTGATGCCGCAGTGGGACCCCGGGGAGTGTTCGGACGCCAATCAGAGTCACGCCCTGGGGTTTTCTTTGTTCAGTTACTTCGTTCAGCTACTTCGTTCGGTAACCACATGAATCACATGAGTTTTCATCCCCTAGTATAGCGCGTTATACCCGCGCAGCCAATGGGCGCATCGTGCCCGCCATTGAACTCCGCGCGTTGTGACTTCCGGTTACTAGGTTGGAAGAATGAACAACCGTGGACGAAGGCAAAGCGTGAGCAGGCGAATCCTGCGTAACTTCGTCCCTGACGCTCTCAAGAAGCGCAGGGAATCGCTGGGAATGTCCCGACCCGACCTTGCGCGATTCGCCGATGTCAGCGTGACTGCTATCGCGGACTGGGAGAAGGGGCGCCGAACTCCTGGGATCGACACGCTCGTGCAAGTTGCAAAGGCGCTGAAATGTGAAATCACGGACCTTGTCGATGTGCCGGACGGCGTTCGCAGTCTCGCTGATCTCCGAATACTTGCAGGCCTCACTCAGCCGCAGCTCGGGCGCGTCACCAACATCAGTACGACAGCGATCGGGGCGCTGGAGCGGGCGGAAGTGCGTCTGACCGACGAGCGTGCTGCTGTTCTGGCTGAAGCACTTGGGGTGGATGCTGAGGCCGTGAGGGCTGGCTACGACAAGGCGCGCAACCGCGGAATCGGGGAGAGCCCATGATTTCGTCTGAGGGTCCATGCTCGGTCCTTGTGGGGGTGTGGCGTCTTGTGTAACGCAAGTTCTCATCATTTCGATAACTATCGTATGGTCCGGCAGTACGATAGCACTGGAACCCGACAGGTGTGTGCTCGAAATGTCGTGATCCCGAAAAACGGTGAGGAGTCGGTGCGCAATGGAGCAGCCTGCTGAAGATTCCAGCGTGTTCGCTGAGCGGCTCGAACAGCTCTTCGCTGGTGTGCCAAATGCAGACGGCAAGCGTTACACCTTGGGACAACTGGCCCGCCGCTCTACCGAGATGGGGTACCCCATCAGTGAGACCTACCTATCCCACCTTCGAACTGGTCGGGCGAAGTCCCCCAGTTTGAAGACGGCAGCAGGTATAGCCGCAGCCTTCGGGGTGGATGTCCGCTATTTCCTCGACGAGGAAACTGCCACTCGAACCAAGGTAGAACTCGACTACGCGCGACTGCGGGCGGATACGAATGTCCATGCTGTCGCCTTCCGGCTGGCGGGGTTGGACAGCGGCGATCTTGAGGTCGTCAACGACCTGATCCGCTCCTTTCGTAAGCGGCGTGGTCTACCGCTCGATCCACCTGACCTGCCGGAAGAGTAGCTAGCAAATTACGCTCGCCCTATGAAGCCAGTTGCATACCCCGCGCTCATCGAAGTGCCACCGGAGGACGCAGCGTTCCGGCACCTCCGACTTGTGCACCGCACGCGAAAATTCCTGCGTGGCCTCGACGTCCAAGCTGTCGATCCCTATAAGCAAGCGCCACTGCTTCTTTCGGGGATTTCAGAGCTCATCGGATCCCCTATTGACCTTGAGGCTCGTTCGCTGTCGCCGCGTGGACCGTTTGCGGCCACGCTCCTCGATGACCAGGGAATCGTGATCTATTTCGAACAAGCCGCGACCCTGGTGCATCAGGTACACAACGTCGCACACGAGTTGGGTCACCTGGTCTGTGGCTCTCTGATGGAGAACCCCGACGAGGAACTCTTCGACGCACATCGGAGAGGGGACTACTCCAACGTCATCGAGCATGATGCAGAAGTCGTGGCGTCCCTCGTCATGAGCTGGGCAAACCTCGCATACGCGATCGCTCCAGTTGTTCAGAGCAGTGCACAGGGGCGGCGCCTCGCGGCGGCATTGCAGGACAGGATTCAGTCGATATGATCTGGTTTCTCATAATCGCACGTACTTTGATCATTTTCGGAGTGGCCCTATGGCGTGCGTGGGCATTGTGGCGCCGGCCCAGTAAGTCATCTGAATGGATGGTCGTATGGGCGATCGTACTCCTCGGCATCTCGGCTCTTCTGGAGATCGCGTCCAAAGTCGATGTGATAAATGGAGGAATGCACACCTATTTGTTTGCCTGGTTGCAGTCGATGTTCCTCATGCTCGCCATCCTCAGCACTGCTCTGTACTTCATTTACTATTGGGGGAATCCGAAGGCGCGACGTGCCTATGTAGCTGTAGCCGTAACGACCTTTCTGGCGTCCGTCCTTGGTGGCCTGTACTTCACATGGGTAGTGCCCGCAGGGACGGAAGTATTCGAATTCGACTCCCCCGGCGTCGTCGGATTCTATTTCTCCTCTAAGATTTTCTTTCCAATCGGATTCCTCGTTATTTCGATTCTCTCGTTCCGCGCCGCCAAGATGTCCAAAGGAGCACTATCGCGGGGCCTGAAAGTGCTGTCGGTTGGATCATTTGTCCTCGTAGCAGCCGAACTAATTCTGACGCTGCAACTCGTTTACCTGGCCAAAGACGGATACATGCCGCACAGTTTGAGGGTGCTCGGTCGTGCCGGGATGGCGCTGGGGATACTGCTATTTATCCTGGGGATCTGTATTCCTGCAATATCACAGCGCAAGGCTCAGTTGGCGCTACGAAGAAAATACAAAAAGGATATTGCGGCGATGACCGCCCTCTGGTCCGATTTGTCCAACAAATTCCCTAGGCATGAGTTGAAGAAGCGGTCGGGCCCCCAGGCTTCGATACTGCCTAGGCGCACGTCTTTGATGATTCGGCACTATAGAATGTTCATAGAGATCAGGGACGGGTTGATCCGTCTGAGTTCTAGTATCGTTCCCGAGGACTACGCCGCAGCTGGCGCAACCGCGAACGCTAGAGAAATTCGTAAACTTCTGGAAAGCCCTGACGAGTTAGAGATCATCGTCCCCGTTCACCTGATTGTTGCCCCGGATGGTGATTCCTTCGATGAAGATGTGAAATCCATCGTCGGATTCTCCCTGCTCTATTCCGCAGCTGAAGGAAAAACATGAATCAGATAGTCATCGTAGGTGCCGGAATCGCGGGACTAACTCTGGCCACAGCACTCAGACGGAGAAATATCGAAGTGCTTGTCTTGGAGAGACGGACCGACCTGAGTTCGCAGGGAGGGGCGTACCTGACAATCTCGGGACAGGCGATCGACCAGCTGATCTCGATCGGAGTCAGCGAAGAACTTCGTCACGTCGGCGTAGCCGTCAAGAAAATCGTTCGGGCGGGATCAGGAAAGTCCTCCGGCGCACCGCTGCCTGTCACGGATTCAGGCACTGAGTTCAGACACCTGTGGAGAGCCGACCTGATCGACTACCTGGCGCAATCAGCGACCGAGGCCGGCGCCAAGATCGAGACGGGTGTGGACGTTGTCTCGGTCGTATCCAATGGGGACCGCGCAACAGTGTCCGCCGGTGGGCGAGACATTCACGCTCAATTCGTTTTCGGCTGTGACGGTGTCGGGTCGACGGTGCGCTTGAGCAACCCCCTGACCGGCCCTGACGCTTCTTATCAGGGGCAGACAGTGATCTACGCCCATATTCCAACCGCTGACGCAGTCGAAGAAGCAGGCGTTCTGTCCTTTTTGAAGGAGAAGTTCGACGGAGGCCTTGGCGACGACACCTTGGGATATCTGAACGGTGACGACGGTCAAGGGCTCTTCTGGTTCGCGAGGCTAGCCGCAGAGGGGGCACTCCCGAAGAGCGAATGCGGGCGGCAGCCCATTGAGAACTGGTCAGACGTTCTTACTCAGAGACTCGGTTTCGCAGAACTCACGCCATCATTGCTGGAGCGCACGAGCGAAGTGTTCGTAGCGAATGCGACAGCCCACGACAACATGCCTAGCTGGAGAAGTGGGCGGACGATGGTTATCGGGGACGCAGCACACGCAGCCTCCCCAGCATCTGGAAGCGGCGCCACGGAGGCGATCGGCGATGCGCTGGCTGTAGCAACCGCCCTCGCTGCTGGTCTGGAACGTGGAAGCTCGCCGGAGGCTTCTCTGGACGAAGTCGCGCAGGCGCGCACAGCCGCCTTGGCCAATCGCAGAAGATAGCGAATACTCGCCCGCTGATCCTCAGATCGTGCAGCTAAAATCTACGATGATAGATTTTGTTGATACGTCTACGGCGTGTCGAACCCCCAGCGGGGCGTGAGTGCTGCACCATCGTAACTGTCCCAGAAAACGAAGTGTCTGGCGGAAGGAAGATTGCGATGGGTCGCAGAAGCAAGGGCGAGCGCGGTGAGTACAAAGCACGCGTCCCGGCTCGCGTTGACGTCGAGGCGCTCGCTGCCGCACGCGGTTGTTCCTCAGTGAGCGTCTACATATCCGATCTCATTTGCTTGGACGCTGGACGTCCCGAACTCGCCGAAGAGCTTCGCCAGGGGGTGCTGCCGATCTCTGCATAAAAGCGCCCGTGATCAGACCTCACCAAGTCTGACTCACTGACTGCCACAACCTCTGTGGTGCCGCTTATTAGCTGAGAATTGAAAAACCCCCGGCGAGCTAGGCCGAGGGTTGATCGAAGTTAGTGAGATTCGAGTTACCAGCTCGTTTCTCAGCGGTGCTGCTAATCCCCGGAGGGACTTGTCTTGGAGGACATGTCTCAGGGTAACTCATGCCCTGATCAAATTTCTACGATCAATCTGCGTGTCGTCGATCATGACGACGCGCTCCTGACGAACCTGTACGCGGCTGCGATGTGGATGTCACCGCGGACTCGCCTTCGTATCGACCCGACCAGCACCCACGACTACAGCGCAACAGTCGTCGCACCGACGGCGCCGCCCAATGTTCCATGGGCGCTTCACCTGGCCGATTCGAACAATCAATACAAGCTTCTGGCATTCGATTTCGATACCGCCACGCACGGTCCGGGCGTGGCACTTGCAGATGCCGACCGCCTGGCACACGAACTGACCGAACTCGGAGTACGACACCTCCGCACGACGTCGGGACCGACTGGCGGACAACATCTCTGGGTTTCCCTCAGCGAGGCGACCCAACCGGGCGACGTGAAGACGCTTGCCCACGCGCTGAGCGCGCACTATCCCAGTCTCGACATCAGCCCGCTGTGCAATCCGGTCACAGGTGCGGTCCGAGGACCAGGTGCTCCACACAGAGCAGGAGGGTATGCACTCCCCTCCCTACGTGGTCACGCGCTCTCCGAGGCGCTGGCAGCCATGCGCCCCGGAACCCCCTCCGATGTCATCAGTTGGCTCCTAGCCAGGCACCCCCACTCCACTGCTCTATCCGGCGCCGCTAACCGGTCGACACCGATCCGGATCATCGAGTCCGCCGATGGGCCTCGTCTGGACCGTCCAAGGCGCTCGCTGTCAGCGCGGACGAGGCTTCTCATGGCAACCCCGCTCAGCAACGACCGCGACCGCAGCACCGTTGCATTCAGCATTCTCCTCGGGATGGCTCGCGCCGGCCGCACCCTTAAAGACGTCGAGGCAGCCCTGACCGCACCAGGGCTGATCCGCCTCCATGAAGACAAGAACGCCGGTCACAGGTTCACACTTGCCAAACATTGGTCCCGTGCAATCGAAGCGGCCGCGGTGTTCGCTCCTTCAGTGGTCAACGTCGATTCGGCCGCGTGGGACGAGCTCGATGCTCAGCTGGACACGATCGTGGACGCCCTGCACCGGCACTCGGCGGCGTTTGCGCGTCCAGGCGGCCCGAGCGACGAACGGATTCTCCATGCATTGGTTCAGCTCGCGCGCACAGCCCGGACCACGACCCTGGACATTGACTGCCGGCGACTAGCCCATGCCACAGGCTTGGACGCATCGACCATTTCCAGAAGGTTGAGGGCACTCGAAGCGGCAGCGTGGGTCAGTCGGGTCCAGGCAGGTTCTGGAACCGCCGGTGCAACATGGAAGCTCAATCCACCCCCCGCTGAGTACTGCACAGGTGCAACACAAGTGGAACACGCCCCTGGCCCGCCCCCGTCGGACACGCTCCTCGCTCACCACGCCCACGACCTCTGGACACCTGCCCCCGGATTAGGCCCTGCCTACGCTCGAATCCACCTGCACCTGATCTCTGGGATTGACGACACACTTGGTCTTGTGGCAGCTACCGGGTATTCACACAGGACAGTGGAAGCGGCAAAGAAGGCGTTTGCGCGGCTCCACCTACTCCCGACATCGCGGTCCACAGCCCAGACTCGTCGGCTTCAACTCCACACAGCGGCTCAGCAAATAGGCGCCTCAGGGGTGCTTGCAACCCGCGCCTTACGTCACGTGACGGAGCGCGAGCTATTCGCCTGGTGGACCGACGAGCTGGAGTGGCGGCGTAGCCGTGGAAAGAAACGTAGCGGTCCCCGAAGGTACGCATCCGGATCCGTCGCCCTACCAATCGAAACAACACCGCGAGGGCGCTACGGCCGCTTCCCCACCATCGGCGGCCGCGCCGACTACGCCGCAGCTCGACGCATCGTCATCGATTACCAGTCGCCGAGGAGTGTGCTTGCAGCTTGATTTCCTGGGTCTACGCGATGCTGAGTGGTCGGTGCTCAATGTCCCCTGGCGGCGGCTGGCGAGGAACGTCGTCCCTGTCGCGTGCAAGGCGAAATGTAGTGCGGGAAGACAAAGCTAGGGAACCTCGACATTTTGCGCTTTTTGCGTCTCTGCCTCGGATTGACAGTCTTGTGGGAACAGAAGTGCGGCGTGCCGCAAAACTCCCTCACCAGCGGCGTTGCCGTAGTCGAACCAAGTTGACGACGATTGATTAATTAATGCATGCATGCATGCATGCATGCATTACAGACAGAGTGAACGCATTAGTGTTAGCATTCATGCATGACGACAATCATGGTGTACAGCGAGGCCGGCGGCGTCACCAAGACGACAACCGCGGTCTCCCTTGCGATGGTGGCTGCCCTCTCCGGGGTCAAGACCACTCTCATCGACCTAGATCCCCGAGGTGCGGCCACTAAATGGATCGGCAGCTATCCCGAGGAATCGTGGCAGCACGTGGGCGCGATCCTGGCCGACGAAAACCCGGAAGGGTGGGCCGAAGATCTCGCCATCGACAGCGGGTGGGACGACAATCTGCGCATCATTCCGTCCTCGAGGTCACTGTCGAACCGTGAGAGGGACTATGAAGATCACGCCGAACTGAGGCTCGCAACGGCATTGGAAGGGCACACAGCGGAAATCCGCATCATCGACTGCCCTAACCGCCAAGGCGGAACGCTCACGCAAAATGCGCTCGCCGCCAGCGACAAGGTCATCTACGCGGCAACCGCGAATCAAGACGGCATCGACGGTGTCGATGGCGCGCAAGAGTCCGTCGCAAAGTTCCGTAAAAGCCGCGAAGCGATTGGTGCCCCCTGCCGTCTCACCGAGGCAGGCATTGTCGTCGGCGCCGTCAAGGAGACGGTGATGACGAAAGTGTCAGTGAAAGCGTTGGAGCGACTGAGGGAAACGGGCCTCGTTCTCACACCAATCATTCCGAATCGCACCATCGTCGACCAGTCGCGAATGACCGGCGAGTGGTACGGAAAATTCGACAAGGGTGAGCCGGTTTTGGCCGCTTACCAGCAGATATTTTCCGCATTCATTAACGCATGAGTGCACGAGTTGGCTTAATTAATTCATGCACGCGTGCAATAATGAGTGAATGCACTAACTCATGCGTGAGTTACGTAACGAATTCAGCAATGCATGAACTCATGAGTTACCGAACGAAGGAATGAACTAATGAGTACAGAACCTGACCTCAGTGCCCCACGGAGAGGGCCGCGTCCGGCCGTCGACGAGGCTGTCGATTCGGCAGAGGTTCCAGCCGCACGCCGGCCGGTAGGGCGCCCGAAGAAGGAAAAGGCCGAACCCGTCATCCAGTTCTCGACCAGGCTCGGCTTGAGCTTCCGGGAAACTATCGACGCCGTCGAAGACGAAACTGGGCACAGTATCCGTTCGATCATCGAGCAGGCAATTCAGTCGACCTACCCCGAACACTACAAAAAGCACGGACGCAGCACCCGATAACGAGCGCGCAGATTGATCTGAAACGCAAAGGGAGCCCCGCCGGATGCACCCGACGAGGCTCCAGACCGGGAAACCCCGCTGAAAGGAAGAAACCCAGTCATGACCGACTTTAGCCTCCGAGCTGCCCGTGTTCAGCTAGGCGCATTGCTCGCCGCACTCGCACTCGCGATCGTCATTGCGCTCGGTATCACCACCGGCGCATTCGTACTTTCCTTCGCCGTACAACGCGACCTCGCACGGCAAGCACTGCTCCTCGAACACCTGACCTGGATCTTCCCTGCGATCGTCGACAGCGCCATCCTCGGCGCCACCATCGCGATCGTCATCATCAGCAAGCTCAACATGAACAAACGCGACAGAGGCTTCTACATCGCCCTCGCAGTCAGCGTCGTCGTGATCAGCATCCTCGGAAACGCCTACCACGCCTATCACGCAGCAATCGCTGCACAGGAGTCAATCGGTGGTGGGGGAGACCTCGGGTTCATTCCACTAACGCCGGCCATTGCGGCGGCCATAGCGATCATTCCGCCAACCCTGGTCTTGGCATTCACCCCCCGAAATCACAATCCTGGTGAAGGCAGTCGGATTGGCGTACGCCGCTTACCGTTCGATCGTCGAAAGTGCCACCGACAGTAAGGATGCAAAGAGTATTGCGTCTGACCTCACCGTAGGCCGGGGACCGATTCGCGTCCCTCAGCGCCGCGAGAAGTTCGCCCACAATATTGCGGAGCATCGTGAGTCGGATCTAGACGTGGACGCCAAAGCGGTGGATGCGAAGGCCGGCAACGAGGACGCTATTGCGGACTTTGCGGAGCCGTTTTTCGTGGACGAAATGACGAACGAAGGCCTCGACGAAATCCTCGATCCCCAAGACGCCGCTACGGAGCCAGCCCGTCGAGACATCGAAGGAATACAGGGCGAAACGGAGGCGGGCATAGACGATCTCATGGCCTTCATTGCCGGGTCGGATCTCGCGAAGAACGTGAAGGACACGGCAGTCCGCAAGCTCACGAACCCGAACCTCACGTGGGAGACCATCGCTTTGGAATCGAAGCCGCCTGTCGCGACATCGACAGCGTGGCGCCGGTACGAGAAGTTCGATACCGCAGCCCGAGAAGCAGGCTTCGACAGTCCGCCATTGCCCGACCTGCGAGCCGCCGAGAACCCGATGCGCAGCGAACTCACCACTGTTTGACCCACACGCACCAATAAGAGGGGTGGCCCCGACAGTGCTGTAACACCGTCAGGGCAGGCCGATGACCACAGAAAGCATCTGTGACCAATGAACGATCATAACGAGCTCTCCGAAGACATCGACCACGGTAAGACCGGCCGACCACCGATGCAGCCACGAGCGAAAGTCACCCGCGAAGCGATCCTCGAGGCGTCCGTAATCCTATTCAGCAAAACGGGATACGCGGGCACCACCATCGACGACATCGTCACACTCGCCCCGGTCACCAAGGGAGCGATGTACTTCCACTTCTCGAAGAAGGAATCCATCGCGAGGGAGATGCTTGGCCGCGGGTCCGACGCAGTCACCGCGACAGTCGGGAAAGCGATCGCAACCGGTCAACCCGCTGACCGGCAAGTACTGATGATCTACCGCGAACTCGCCCGCCGCACCCAAAACGAGGCGATCATCCGCGCCGACCTCATCCTGTCTGTCGACAAGTCGCTCAGCGGCGCCCGCGCCACCTACGAAGCGTGGACCGCTGCGATCGAACCGATCGTCGTCGACGCGAGTCGTTCCCGCGCCCTCGACTCCGCCGTGTCGTGGATTGCCGATACTCTCTGCGCCGGTTTCGTCGGCGCTGTGCAGGTTGCCGCCAGCCTCGACGAGAACCACACCATCAGCAGGCGGGTCGATGATCTACTGCTGATGTGGCGTGGAACGGACCCGGCCACCGTCCGCATGATCGAAGGAGCATCCCTGTGAACAGCCCCAACGAACCGGCACCCCGGAAAGCCTGGAAAGTGCTGCCACCACGAGAACCCGCCCGCGGATCGGGCGCATCCCCGGCAGCAAGAACTCTGCAATGCAGGACTGCGCAGTGCGAACGCGAGAAGCGATCATCGCCGTCGCAGCCCGGCACTTCGACACCGACGGCTACGGCCACACCAGCATCAACACCATCAGCGGTACCGGAAAATTCGCCAAAGGCGCGATGTACTACCACTTCCCATCCAAAGAAGCGATGCCGAACACCTCATCTCGGACTGGAACCGCACCCTCGACGAAATCATCCGTGAAGCACTGGCGTCCGGTTCGAGCAGCACGGCAGGGGAGAAGCTGACAGCGATCTTTACCTCCCTCGCTCGTCAGATCGCCGAGGACACCAACCTGCGGGCCGGCATGAAACTCACCCTCGAACCCACCATCAACAACGGCGCAGCATTCGCACACTGGGTCGACGCCATCAGCGACATCATCGAAACAGCCATCACCGACGGCGAACTCACCGACACCCCCACCACACACCGACTCGCATGGACCCTGTGCGCCGGCACCATCGGAGCCGTCGACGCATCAACGATCCTGCACGAAAACGTCGACCTCACGACCCGCATCGATGACGTGCTCACCATTCACCTGTCCGCGACACACTGACGCCAATATCTGCCTTCCCCTGAGCACCGAAAACAGTGAAACACTAGGGAGACTTCATGCCTGACCGCATTGCACCCAGCGACCTCTATCTGCAACTGCACGAGGTCGCGCGGGTGGACACGCCCCCTGCCAACGCAGATCTTGCGCGTGCACTCAGTTCCGGCCTCAGACTGGTGGTGCTCACCATGCATCGCCGCGAGTCGTGGGGTGACCCGATGAAAAGTGTTGCAGCTGCCGTGCGAGAAGTCGTGGACACCTTTGCGGACGTTGTCGTGGTCTGCCCCATGCACCCCAACCCGAGGGTTCGCGCAACGCTGACCGAGGAACTCGGCTCTCACGAACGGATCGTCCTCACCGAACCGCTGGTCTATCGCGATTTGGTGACGGTGCTGCGTCGCGCGTATTTGATCCTCACCGACTCCGGCGGTATTCAAGAAGAGGCCCCTACCTTCGGAGTGCCCGTGCTGGTACTACGGGAGAACACCGAACGACCGGAAGCGATAGCGGCAGGGTGTGCACAACTCGTCGGAGTCGATCCGCGCGAAGTACTCGACACTGCATCGCGTTTACTCCTCGACGACAATGCATACCGCGCGATGGCGATCAACGGTAATCCGTACGGCGACGGTCACGCTGCCGAGCGCGCAGTCGCTGCGATCGCCGAATTGGTGGGCGTGGGCAGCAGATTGCCGGACTTCCACGTCAGTAACGTCCAATCAGGCTGTGAACCGTAACCGTCCGAGCGGGACATGCAGCGCGCCATCGCCAGGCAAGCAGAGGCCGAACGTGAACGTCGGGCCAGATCATCAACGCCGACGATGAACGGTGAATATCACTCCCTCGGAACAACTCCGACGCGTGGTTCGCACCGACCAGAAGATTCGATGTGAAGACTGCCGGGTGCTTGGTCTCATACCAGGATGACATTGGTTCGAGGTCCACCGGCAAGGGAGTGAAGCTCACCGGTGGACCGGGCGCGGGGATCCGACAACGGATTACCGGACGCCGGGAACCGGCCCGTCGGCGTCGGGGCGACGCTACGGAACCAGGACGTCACACTTGCGGAGTTGGGTCGAAAGCATGACGCCACTATCGACGGTACAACGGGAGGAACTACCCGTAACGCAAACACACCGTGAAGTCGAAAGTATTCAGGGAGTGCTCGTCTGGGTGATCGAGTATCCGAGAATGGTGGCGTGAGGTTGCTGTCCCGATTGCCGTGAGAGATGAGGAAAGTACGTAACTGCTCCAGATGTATCTCGCGGTTCGAAGCACTCCTCACCCCGAGCAGGGAAAGAGCGAGGCTTCCGCGGCGGGCCGCTGGATGATTGGAACAATGTTCCGAGAATCGGAACGGGGTCTGGTTCTTCACGGCAAACCTTACTGCACGCTTTTTCTCGGAGAATTCTCTTGGAGAATCATCGATACGACACCGACGGCGAGCGGTGCGGGTGATTACAAGGGTGATTTACTCGACAGTGGGCGGGTGAAGTGTCGCGTCGGCTCCAAAACTCGATAGACATAGTTACTGACGGGTTACCGAAGCCGTCCTTACCGGTCCGGTTTCCAGCAATCGATGACTAGACGGAGTGTTCCCATGGTTTCGACAGACACCCACGCGTACGCCTCCGATACCCTCGCAGCTCTCAGGTCAATCCCATTGCGGCACAAGGCGACGGCGATGCTCAATAGACGAGCACGACTTACTACCGTTCATTCGTTCCCTGGGTCGAGCACCGCCCCCTTGCTGCGAGCCTGGGCGTCGTCGGGGTCGCCACGGGCCACCCTGGTTGCACCGGTGCACCGTCCCATTGGCGAAGCTGTCGACGAGATTCATGACCTCATCGCCGGGACGGAGCCGGCTGGGGGACGGATTGTTCTGACCTTCCTTCACCCGGACCCCGTCCTAGATCCCAGAGCAGATGCTTGTCTCCTCGAACTGCTCGAGCAATACGGCCATGTCGATCTGATCGTTTCCACAACACGTCGTCGGCTGGAATGTGCTGCCCAGGAAGGTGGACTCACGGTTCAGACCATCAGCGCCGACGACCTCGTCTTCACCAAGGACGACGTCCGCGCCCTCGCGTCCAGCGTCAACCTCCCCGCGTCGGTCGCCGAGGTGGTTCATCACTGCACGGCCGGAATCCCGACCGTGGTGATGGATACGATCACCGAGCTGGCACTCCGCCCCGTTGCCGTGTCAGGGTCGCCCGAGCAGTGGCGTGCCGCCGCGGAGCGGTGTGTTGCCCGCTACCTGGCGGCCCTCACGCCCAGCGGGCGTAGCAGCCGTCTCGGGATTATTCTCGAGGCGTTGTCCATTGCGCATCTGATCGATTCTGATGTCGCGGCAGTACTCACCGACAACGCAGCGACCACCGAAGACCTCCTGGCGCTCGAACAGTCGGGAATCCTTCTCGCAGTCCAATCTTCGGACGACATGCCTCGGACATGGACGATGACGGCACCCCTGCGAACACTGTCGAGTCGATACCCCACTGCGCAAGACACCGCACGCGGTGAGCGCATGATCGCGCTGGCGCACCATCATCGCCGGACGCAGACACCGCATCTCGCACTCCGGTACGCCGCTGAGACACACGAGTGGCCATTGGTCGTGGATGTCGTCGAAGAATCGTGGGTGTCCATGCTCGCCCAACACATGACGTTACTTCGCGATATCCTTGTGCGCATTCCACCCGAGTACACACAGAACAAGGTTGCCGTTCAAGCTGGACTGAATCTGTTCACACGCAACGGATCACGATCGACCAGCATGACCGATGGACTCCCCCGCACTGTCGAAACTTTGCGGCAGTTGGCCGCAACCGACGAGGGAATCGACCGACTACGTATAGGTTCCGTTCAATCGATCATGCACCGCGTCTCGGGCGACTTCCCCGCTGCAGCCGAGTTGGCCGTACACCTTTCGCAACTGAGCGGGTACATCCTCGAAATCAACCCCGAGCGGATCACCGACGAACTTCCCGTCCTCCGGCTGCAATGGGGCATCACCCACCAACTCGCCGGTGATCTGACCACGTCCTCGATCGAACTCAACATGGCCTATCGCGGTCGCGAAGCCGCCGACACCGGATTCGTGGCAGCCAACGCAGCCGGCAGCTCGGCAATGAACTGGGCGATGGTCGGCGAACCGACCCGCGCACAATTGTGGCTGGATTTCCAGAGCAAGCATCCGATCCCGGCAGGCTGGCTGGAGCAGATGGTTCAAGTCAGCGGCCTCGTCGCACGTACCCTCCTCGCCCTGGACCGTCTGGAGGTCGAAACCGCCGGCGACGCACTAGCGGCACTCGGCGAACCATCGCATCGAGAAGAGCTGTGGGCGTACATCGTCTATGCGCGCTGCCTGCATGCACTGGCGACCGGTACCGCCTTCTCCGCGCTGGTCTTTCTCCGCCGCCAACGCGCCGCGCACCCGCACCGCGTGCGAGCTGGATCTGCTGCGATGCCCCTCCTGGCTGCGATGGAAATCGACCTCATGCTCGCCTGCGGTGAAGGCAACAATGCCTCTGCCTTGGCGCAGACCCTGACCGCGCCCGAATCCCATCCCTGGACCTTGATTTCCGTTGCACGACTGCACTATCTGACCGGCGACTACAACGCAGCCTTGACCCTGTGTCGAGAACTCGATGCCGACCAGCAAGCGCGATATCCAGGGCTGCACACCGAAGCTCTCCTGCTCGAAGCCAGCATCCACCTTCGTATGGGGCACCCCGTGCGCGCCGGGAACTGCTGGAGATGGGCCGTCACCGTCGCCGACCAAACCGGCGCCCTGCGCCCGTTCACCACGATCGCCGACGCCGACATCGACGAACTCCAGAAAATCGAACATTCGGAGCTCGTGTCCAATGTTCGCACCGACATTCGTCCAGTCTTCCCTCCCACCGTGCCGCTCATCGTGGTCACCGAACGCGAGCACGCCGTACTGGCCCTGCTCGCAACAGGAATGGGGACAGCCGACATAGCAAAGGAACTCTTCGTGTCCATCAATACCGTCAAAACCCAATTACGCAGCCTGTACCAAAAAATCGGGGCCCACAACCGCCATGACGTCGTCATCATGGCCAAGCACCTGTCCATCATCTGATGCGCTCGCGCCCCTCCCCGTCGCAGCGTCTCCACCGCGGATTGGTGATGCTGATACTCCTGACGTTCACTCTCGCTTGCACCGCCTGCACATCGCCGCACCCCAACACCGACGACAGTGCAAGTGTTGACGCAGCAGCCAGGACAGTGGTCCACAGCAGGGGAACCACCACCGTGGCAAGCGTGCCGGAACGTATCGTCGCGCTGTCCTCATCCTGGGCCGACACCGTCATCGCCTTCGGACGCACCCCCGTTGGTGTCGGATCCATCGCCGGTATCAGCTCCACCGGCGGGCACTTTCCCTGGCAAGGTGACTATGCGTCGACCTCGGTCACGCTTACTCTGCTCGGCGCGCCCGCGTACGAACAAATCGCGGCCCTGGCACCGGACCTGATTCTGGCGGACTACTCAGCTCGCGACGCCGCCGTGTACGCCTCTCTCAGTGCTATTGCACCGACCATCGCCCCACTCGCCTCGATTGGTTACGTCGACCCCTGGCGCGCACAAGTCAGCGTCCTCGGACAGATCTTCAACGAAACAGACCGCGCCGAGCGTCTGATCGCCGACACTGACAACGCGATCGCCGATGTCGCCCGACGACATCCCAACCTCGCCGGGCGGACCTTCCTCATCGCCACAGCCCGCCCCGGCACCATCGGCTTGATCGCTTCCGGCACCGATCCGGCAGCCGTGTTGTTCGTCGAACTCGGAATGCACATGGATTCGGAGATCGTCGCCCAATCCCACGGGGCAACTCGGACCAACATCGCCGTCGAGAACGCACTGCCGATGATGGGTGCAGACCTACTTCTGATTCAAGGAGAAGCAGCGTTGTTGGAGGCGTCGATACCGGGATGGGGCAACCTGCCCGCGGTGCGATCGGGCGCTGTCGCACCCATCGACGGTCCCCTGTCCGCAGCGCTCAGCGACCCCAGCGTCCTCGCCATCGCATATCTCCTGCGTGCGCTCGAGCCACAACTTCGGCAAGTCGGATCAGCAGCGTTGTAAAAGTCTCCTTCGTGCAGCGCTTCGGTGTTCGATGATGATCGAAGGATCCCCGGCCCATGTTGAAGAAAGGCAACGAGAACTCTGAGTCGAATACCTGTGCGGTATCGCGGGAGTGGACCTCGACGAGGCAGGTCTTTACCGAGGAAGACCGTGGTCGTAACTTCTACTCGGAAAGCTTGTGCGCGGCTTTCCGTGACGCCACGGAACCGACTGTCCTTCATCCGTCGGAAGTTGGTTCCGATCAGTCACCACCCGCCGTGACCGTCGGGCGCTTCTCTGCACAGCGCAAACGCTCGGCCATGTCGAGAACCAGGTCGAGGGAAGCCTCGGAAAGACCATCCGTGTGAGATAGCAAGCGTCGCAACGATTCCTGTGCGAGGCGGTCGATGAGGACAGACGGAGTCTCCACCTCGCTGCTGGCCGGGAGATAAAAGTACTCTTCGTCAACTCCGAAGAACTCTGCAAGCAGGAGAACAATATAAGCAGAAGGGTTCGTTCGCGCGCTTCGACGCAACTGCGACAAGTAGGGGCGGGAGATACGGTAACCGCGGGCAGCGAGACCGTCGGCAACCTCAGCTTGGGTGACCCGGCGGCCGAACCGCGGTGAATCCTCGAACAACATGTTCAACCGATCAGCGAACATACGATCCTCACGTCGAAAAGTAGAAACTGTACTGAGGGGAGAGCGCCGCGCCTGACCGGCCGATGCATAGGGCGTGCGGCGACGGGCGGGTGAGACTGTGTCGGATCGCTCCGTCCCAGCCACGTGCTGTGCCCGCCGTCCGCATTGCGCGGCCCGTACCCGGCACACGGCGCAGGGTCCCGCCCCGTGGTGGGGCGGGACCCTGCGTTACGGACAAAAATTGAACCAGACTGCGCTGACTGGAATGTCAGTGGCTGGTGCCGGTTTTGCGGCGACGTACGAGCATGAAGGTGCCGCCGCCGACAGCGACCACCGCGGCTGCCGCGCCGGCGACGTCGAGGTTCATCAGGGGTACAGCTGCATCATCGGCGCTGGGTATCTCCGTGCACAGTGCCGCTCCGGCACACGCGCCGGGCGGGGTGGACGGTGTGCTGCCGATCTCGGTGACCTGGGTGACCAGGTTGTGATCTCCTTGCTGCGCATACGGTTTGACTGTGACCGAATAGGTGATCGTCACGGTTTGGCCGGGAGCGACGACGCCTGTGACATGGGTATCGACCCCAGCGCCCGGGGACAGCGTCAGTGCCGGGTCTCCGCTGGTGGGGCCGGAGATCAGGTCTGCGTCGTCGAGTACGCCGGAGAGCACCAGCGTGTGGTCGACCGGCACCGGTTGCGTAAATCATGCTTTCCTGTGCTTTCTGTCGTGAACTCATCGCAGGGATGCGAGCCTGTATTCTGCGGTTTATCCGCTCTTGGTGGGGGTGCAGGAGGTTCCGAGGTCTCGCTGGGGCGGTGGCTGCGGTTCCGCCGCGTGCGGTGCTCCGGGCGCGGTGTCTGGGTCCGAAAGTCGTAGTGCCGCTGGAGCAGCATCAGCGACAGGGTCACACGACGGGGGTACCTCCGTCAGCTGCGGCGGATTCGTTCGCTCGAAATTCTCGTCGACGCTGTGTCCGGGACGGTCCGCGGAGGGGACGTGGTCCTCACTGCTTGTAATCATCGGCTCCTCGACGAGCGGCACCGACCCGGTTGTGCCGATGTTCGAACGGTCTGTGGTGGTCACCTCCGGGTGGCGGGAAGACGCAAAAGTCGTGAGCATGCCGGTCAACAGTCCCGCGAGCACGATCAATGACGAGACCAGTGCGAACGGGGCCCATCGTCGACCGGCGGCGGGGGAGGTCTTTGCCCCGAGCGTGGCCATCCCGGCCACCGTGAGAGGGAGTGCGCTGGGAACGGACCGGTCAGCGGCTACCAGCGCGGCACCTATGGCGAGCGGGGCGCGTTCCCCGAGGACCAATGATTTCAACCCCACCTGTTCGGCGGCGCCTGCCATTGTCTGCCAGGTGTGATCCTCGGCCTCCATGACTACCAGCATTTCCGGTATCGGTTCCTGATCGGCGACGATCGAAACCAAGGTGGCGGCACATACTGCGCTGTTCGAAAGCAACTCGACGCTCTCGTAACGATGTGCCGAGCCGAGGATCCCTGCGGTCGGGTTGATCGCTGCGACCACGGTCTCCTCACCCTCCGGCCAAGCCACGAGAACCGGGGAAACACCGGCCAGAGCATCCACCGTGGCAAGGTAAGCAAGACGCGCCTTGAGGTTGTTGACCAGCTCGACGGTTGTTCGTGCCTGTGTCAACAACGCCTCCGGGACGAGGTCGCGGACATCTGCACGCTCACATACCATTCCGATCGTCGTCGGATGCAACTGAGAACGTGCTGCTCTCTCGGTTGCGACGGCGGCTGCAGAGGTCAACGCGCGCGCCGTCGACGCTGCGGACCGGACGTCCGCGGTCCACGGATGACGGAAATCGTCGATCGCCCCGAGCACTGGAGTGTCCGCGTCCACGAGCGCCGTGGAAATGAAATGATCATCGATGGCAATGCCCAGACTTTCACGCACGGAATCCTCCGAAAACCTCACCAAAGTCACGAACCGGGAAAAAGCGTTCCTCGTGCGTCTGGACTCTCAGAACGTCACCCCGTCCACGGTCATCGCCCCTGATCGCACGACGACGTCGGTCGGTGCTCGTCCGTCGACTGTGAGGCGATAGGACCCGGGCACCAGGCCGACGAACGAGAACCGACCGTCGAACGGTTTCATCGACCGCACTATCGCTTGCCCGCACTCATCGGTACCTTCGATCGTCACCCTCTCTGCGGGACCGGAGGTGACCAAACTTGAGATCCTCCCGTCCGCCTGCACCGGACCGGCGTCGATTACTGCCCTTCCCGGGACAGAGACCCCGCGTGGATCACATACCCCGGCAGTCGTGGCCACCCGCACCGTGACCTCGTCGGACCTGACATGTACTGCTCCGCCATCAGCAGAGACCACTGCCGCGACAGGCAACCCGTCAGTCTCCGATCTGGGCCCGGCCGTCATCGTCACCACACGTGTGAAATGCCCATCCGGCTCCAGATCGCCTACCCGGCAACTTAATCCCGAATCGTCGAGATTCGAACCGTCCCCGCAATAGTCGGGCACCGACGTCACAGAAAATCCGCGCGGCACCGGCAGGTGCAGGAGAGCATCGCGCACAGGCAGGCCCCGTACGCCGATGTCGACGACGTAATTCACCGGATCTCCCTCCCGGACAATGCTGTTCGACGGACCCGAATCCAAACCAGGGCCGTCCTCTGAATCGAAGGGGGCAATACCGTCGAATGCGTTCAATCCGACCGTGACAACGGGATCGGACTCGTCCTCCGACACCAACCGCACAGGTACCGGCATTCCGAACAGGTCGAGCCCGCCAGACCCGGCCACCACTGCACCGGCGAGGATCCCGACCGCGATTCCGCGTATTCGTCGTCTGCACGTATTGGGGCGGACTTCTACTGTCACCGCCGTGGACCACAGTTCCGACAGGCTCGTTCTCATGTGGCTCCTTCACCGTCTGACGCTCGGGTTCACCGGCTGCGTCGTTGCCGATTCAGCGAATCTTGAGCTACATCCATGGAAGACCATTCCCACGAGCCAAGTCAACCGAAACCGAATGAAAGAGCGGGTGATTTCCTGCCCGCGACAAACCATGATCAGATTATTGCCCACGACGACTCATCTCAGAACTACTCCAGTTACGACGCATCCAGGGACAGGATCGGCGTTTCGTCGCTTCTGCCCAGCTCACGCGTCAACGGGAAAGGTCACGCCGCGACGCCTGAAGTCGAGGAGGAAGGAATGCGTCGAGCGAAGTCCGAAAGGTGAGAGCAGCGTCCGCTTCTGACACCCACGCACACGGAGAGAATAAATTCATCCCGACGAACACAGCGTGCAGACGCCCGTCTTGAGCGTGGAGTTGATCAGAAGTCGTCTCGGGGTGTCAGCGACTGGTGTCGATGTCGTGAAGGATAGCGATGACGGCTGGAGATGTGAAGATTTTCGTCACTGGTGGCGACGAGAACCGGACGTTGCCCGAGAGCGATGTACCGAGCGAATAGTTCGATTCGGTCCCGCGCGAAACTACCCCGACCGGCACGTTTGAGAGCGGTTTCGATCTCACCCTGTGGATGGCCACCGTACCCGTGTTCGCCGTATCTGCGGTACATGCTGTCGAGGACAGGCTGTAGGGCGAGGCGGGCAATATGCGCCGTCTCCCGGTCTGTGCCGACGAAAGGCACTTCGATCTCGTTCATCGGGCACCTCCTCCGATTGCCTTGATAATACCGAGCGGTCTCGTCGTCGTCACCCCCCCCGGAATGGATAGCCCAATTGGCGGTGCCGGAGAATCAGTTACACCGCCTGAAGTGGCATATCGGGTCGTCGCGAAGCCCGGGAATGAGCAACAGTGGGATCCTATGGACAAAGGTCCGCTCTTAACCTGCAGGAACGCACACTCGCACGCGGGATCGCCGCCACGAATCGCCCTGGTAGGCGCACACATGTCAGGCGAGTTCCCGCGGCTCGCTATGTGTCAAGTCAAGTGAGACAGTGACGTTCAGTTGATCTGCGATTCCGAGACCGGTTCGTTGATGAAGAATACGGTCGGCATCTCGGGCGGACTTGGCCGGCGCGAAAACCGGGCAGGGTTCGCGACGTAAGCCTCGTTCAGAGTGATCTGCCGGGCCTCGTCGACCGCGTCAGCGGTCCCGAAGTGCACCGACGCCGGCGTATGCCAGGCAATTCCCGAATGACGGTGAATATGGTTGTACTCGTTGAAGAATCCTTCCAAGAACACTCGTGCATCATCCAGTGATGCAAACGAAGTCGGGAAATCATGCAGGTATTTCAGAGTCTTGAATTGCGACTCGGAGTACGGGTTGTCGTTCGATACTCGCGGTCGTGAATGCGACCGGGTGATGCCGAGGTTGGTGAGCAGTTCCGACACCAATCCTGAGGTCATCGAAGTGCCGCGGTCCGCGTGGACGGTGTGCGGGGTGATGCCGTTGCGCTCGATTGCTTCCGCAATGAATTCAGCTGCCAATTCAGCACTTTCGTGTGCAGCCACGATCCACGACGGGTTGTAGCGAGAGTAGATGTCGATCAGTACGTACAGGTGAAACCACACGCCCTTGGTGGGCCCGCGAAGTTTGGTGATGTCCCAGGTCCAGACCTGTGAAGGTCCGTCGGCGAGGAGTTCGGGGATCGCCTTCGGTGGATGTGTCGCTGTTCGTCGGCGTTCACGGTTTTGTCCGGCCGCGGCGGCGATCCGATACATGCTCGACAGTGAACACCAGTAGTTTCCCTCGTCGAGTTCCCGCGCCCAGATCTGACATATGGCCAGGTCAGCGTTCTTGTCGCTGTTGATGACGGTCAAAACTTTCGCTCGCTCGGATGCGGTGAGCGCTTGGCCGTTGTCCGGGATGGGTCTTGGTTTCCGGGGACCTTGAACGGGTGGTTGCTGGTGACGGTAGTGGGTGGCGCGGGATCGCCCGATCAGGATGCAGGATCGCCTGGTGGGGATTTCGGCGGCTCGCAGGTCGGCGAATGTGCTGTTCAGTGCGTCTTCGGTAAGGGCGGTGTGTCCGTGCTCTCGGAGATGGATTCCAAGAGCACGTGAAGTTTTCCCATGATCTCGAGCGCGGCCTCCGTCTGCGTCAATTGCTTTGCCAGACGAGCGTTCTCGCGTGTCAGTCGGGCCATTTCCTTACGTGTCGCGGCGTCGGTGTCGGGATGGGCGACCGCTTTCGGTCGAGACTTCCCGGCCGCTGCGGTTCTGGCTTGGGCCCATTCTCGGAGTTGAGATTGGTACAAACCTTCGCGGCGCAGGACTGCAGATTTCTCTCCGTGTGGGGCGTTGTTGTATTCGTCGAGGATGCGGTTGCGGTATTCGGTGGTGAAGGTTCTGCGGGTCGGTTTCGGGGCAGGATCCGCCGGCGAATCTGACGGTGTTTCGGGGTTCGGGCTGCTCATCGGTGGTGCTCGTTTCATGCCCTCAGCGAGTGATCTCGGTTGCCTCCGAGTGTCTCACTAAATCCTGACAGAGAGGGGCTCGTTGCCGCGAGGCGCGCGCTCTCAGCCCCCGGTTGTGTGAGCGGCCGTACCGTCACGCGGAACTGCCGGTGCGGCCATGAGACGAGGACGTCAGCAGTCCCGGTACCCGGAAAGTCGCTCCGTACGGTCATGTGCTCGACTGCATCATTCGTTACTGGCGTGTGTAGGGCGGCGCCGCCGCTGGTAGGGGGGAGTGGTCATGCGTCCAGAGAACGAGGCTCGATAGGGCTTCAGCGCCTCGGCGGGCCATTCACTGATCTTTCGTACGCGGTCGTTTACATGTGATCGGGGCACCGTAACTCCGTCGGACTTGACCACTTGGCTTACGCGGCTAGAGGACAGTGCAGCCGCCTCCGCGATGAGCACCTGACTGAGTCCTGAGCTGCGAGCGTTCTTCATCGCGTCCGCGAGAAGCGTCTCGACCTCATCGGACAGTCCTCGAAGAGCATGCAGGAGGCGTGCAAGTTCCATGACGTCTGCGAGAGCGTTCTGCCGATCATCATCACTCATATCATGTGTTTAGCACGCTAACGGTAATATCGTTGCGACTTTTCGATCACGCAGTGGTCGACGTCGTCCGGTATCGGTTCGGTGATGTAGACGGTCAATTGATCACTGACGAACACAGGTGTGTGCGTGCTTCGCGTTGAACTTCTACGTGAAGAAAAGAGATCTTTCACAGGGCGAGCGAACGAACTGCGGTCTGGACGATTGGCAACACGTCCTTCTCGAACCACAGGTTCTTGGCAAGCCACGGCTGGTTGCGCGGAGAAGGATGTGGGAGGGGAAGGTACCCCAACGGCAGGTAATCCTTCGCTGCTTTGACGGTCTCGGTCAGCGTCGGCTTGCGCCGACCACGTAGATAATGTGCCTGCGCATACTGACCGACCAACACCGTGAGTCGGACGTCGAGCAAACGATCGTTCAGTGCCTCATGCCAATGAGATGCGCATTCGGATCTCGGTGGTTTATCGCCCGACCTGGCTTTGCCTGGATAGCAAAAGCCCATCGACATGACGGCTACCTTGTCCGGGTCGTAGAACTCTGTGGGCGTCAGACCGAGCCAAGTGCGCAGGCGGTCACCTCAGGGATCGTCCCAGGGAACACCCGTCGTATGGACTTTGCGGCCGGGCGCCTGGCCGATCACACGCAGCCGAGCCGATGGGCCTGCTTGCAGTACGGGACGCGGTCCGCACGGCAGGTGGTCCGCGCAGAGCGTGCACCGTCGGATGTCCCTGAGCAACTCAGCCAATGGTTCCGGCATATTCCCCCATCTCCGGGGTCGAGGCAAGCATAGAAGTGACGTCGTTATCGGATGCGTTCGAGGTCGTCGGCGTACCGGGAAATCACCGTAATTCGGGTGGAAGGCTCGAAGCCGCGTCGGTAGGCCGGCTGACAGGTTCCTCAGTCAGCGGGCAGCGGGGCGTCGAGCCCCCCAGTATTTGGCACGGTTTCTCCTATGTCTCCAACCGTGCCTCGAAGACGCATATGCCCGTCGGACAATGTGTAGGTGACGCCGACGATCGCGCAGGCGCCTTTGTCCACTTTTTCCGCGATGATCCGCGACCTCTGCATAATCAACGACCCTGTTTCCACCACATGATGGCCTTCGAGTTCGTCGACCGTCGACAATCCCTCGCGACGGCCCATCAGGATCGAGGGGGTGACGCGCTCGATCACACTACGAATGAAACCGTCGGGCACCGCGTTCTTGTCCAAGGCATCGAGAGTGGCTTTCACTGCGCCGCAACTGTCGTGGCCGAGGACGACGATGAGTGGCACATCGAGCACGTCTATGGCGTATTCGATCGAACCGAGCACCGAATCGTCGAGCACATGACCTGCCGTGCGCACGACGAACATGTCGCCGAGACCCTGATCGAAGATGATCTCGGCGGCTACGCGCGAATCACCGCAACCGAACAGCACCGCGGTGGGATGCTGTTCGTTGACCAGCTTCGCGCGGTCGACGATTCCCTGGCTCGGGTGAATGGACGCGTCGTTGATAAATCGCTCGTTACCCTCACGAAGAGACTTCCAAGCGGAAATGGGGCTTGAACGTGGCATTCATTCATTGTGCACAGGACGTTTTTCGTCTTGCGGCCAGGGTTGCGCTAACCCACTGGTGGAGAACGCATTTCCAGCAAGTGGACGCGAATCGTGTTCGTTCCGAACCCAGCTGACCGCGCTCACGACGTCTCCGGCGAGGGTGGGTAGCTCACACGCGTCCCGTCAACGCACGCGAAGGAGGTGAGCGTATGCGGCGGCGCCGATTTCTTGGTCATGATGTCGAGCACGACGACACCGCGCACCACGAGCGCATCACCGATCATCGAACGATGGCATCGCCATGGCACAGCTTCCGCGCACATGATCGCTACATCGCTGCTGTGGCCTCGCTCCACCAGCAGGTCGACCGCGTCGGCGAACTCCTGTGTCTGCATGTAGTCCGCGTACCCCTGGAACGATGCGTTCCGCCAGGCGCCGTTGACGCTGTCCTTGCGGGCATGACGCAAGCCGCCCAATGCTTTCATACGGCGGTAGGTGATCTTGCGTGCGCGCACGCTCGCCGCCAAAGCAGCCTCACCGAACTGCGGATTGTGCCGGGACTTGGCGATGGTTCGCACGTCGATCAACTTCTTGACCCCGTGCGTCTGCAAAAGATCGATGAACTCCTCGATCGGGTGTGTCGAGTGCCCGACAGTGTAAATCGTGATATCTGACATGACGTCACGCTACGTCGCATCTTCCGAGGGGTGCAGCACGGCGTCAGGGTTCGGTGTCGAGGACGGCGAGGAGTTTTCGGAGGATTTCGTCTGCTCTGTCCTCGACGTGGGCCAAGGCCGCGGTGACATCGGTGAGGGCGGCGTGTGCGGTGCGGCGGGCTTCGAGGCCGCTCTCGTAATAGTTGTCGTCGAGGTCGATGTCACGGAAGACCTCGGGCTCGTAATCTGGCGTATCGGGACGCCGGGGGCGCTGAGGACGCGGGTGGTGCGGCGGCGAGGTGCCGGCGAGATGAGCGTTGACGATCGAGGACACCGACTGCGCAGTGAGCGCAGGCCCGCTGATGGGGGTAAATCCCCAGCGGTCGATCGGGGTGAACAAGGGGCCCGTCTGTTTCCTGCCGGTAACAGCCCCAGTTGCCTCGATCGTCATTGCGTTGACGGGGAGCGTGTGGGCGTCGAGGTGCTCGGCGAGAAGTCGGGTCGAGGGTGTCCGATCCAAGAACTCGGGGATCTGCGCCCACCTCCGGTACACGTCGGCCGGCGATATCTTCGCGTGGTACGTGTCGGGGTCGAGACGGACCGGGTGAACACCGTCGACAACCACGATGTCACGGTCGAAGCGAATGTTGTTGCGGTGCACGGCACTGATCTGTTCGAAACTGAGACCGGAGGAGGCGAGAAGAAGCAGAAGAGCGTCGCGGCGTCCGAACAACCCTCCCGTCCATCCGAAGACCGGGAGTCGCGGAATTATCTGCGCGACAACTGTTTCCAGGATCGACAGCCGATCGGATCGCGACGTGTTTACCATCCGCCGGATCGTGTCCGCGCGGCCGGGTTCCGGGTGCCCAGCAGCGCGGTGCACCGCGTTGACGGTGCTGATTCTGCGTCGCTGTGTCAAGAGCGCGGCAGAGTTTTCGGCGATGAACTGTGCCAGCGTCACCGGCTCGGCCGGCAAAGCCGTCCGGTCGGCGGCGGCGCACCAGTCGGTGAACAACGTCCACCCGAATCGGTCCTTGACCCCGAGTGCGAGTTCGACGTCAGGGCTGACGGAAACAGTGTCCGTGTTCAGTGTGGACACGGCTCAGAGTCCGATATCGGTGACGGCGTTCCCGATCAAGGGTGCATGTTCGCGCGCGTACACCTCGAGCATCCCCGGTGTCGTGTGGCCGGTCTGGCGCATGATCGCGTGCGCCTCGGCGCCGTTACGGAAGGCTTGGGTGACGAACCCGGCTCGCAACGAATGCCCACCGAGCCGGGCGACGAGAGTTTCGTCGTAACCCGCAGCGGTAGCCCGGCGCCGAACCGCGGCGTGCACCGCAGCTCCGGACAAGGCTGTGGCGGAGAGGTTTCCGTTCTTGGCGATCGACCGGAACAGTGGGGAGCGGGGCGAGGGTGCGGGGACCGGGCCGCGGCACAGATGCGAGTCGAATGCCGGCGCGGTCCGTAGCAGCCGGATCACGCCGGGCCGGAAATCTCGCTCGTATGCGGCGACGACCTGCAACCACCGCAGCGCCGCACACGGTGGACAGCTGACGTGCGACGTGGTGAACGGCAACGCTTTGACCGCCCCGGTACCGTCCTGGTCGGTTTTCGAGCGCCGCAGACGAACGTGCACCCCGTCGAGCCGGTGTACAGCGATGTCGCCGCAGTCGAGCCCGACGAGCTCACTGCGCCGGAACGCACCCGCGAACCCCATCAACAACAAGGCGGTGTCGCGGCGCTCGAGGACTTCACCGGCCCAACCGGTAACAGTGTCTCGGGAGTGCGCCACGATGGCCACGATGTCGGAGGTCAAGAGCGGAGCCATCTGCCGACGGGGCCGATCACCAGCCAGGGCGTAGATACGGCGGATTCCGGAGAGAGTGGCGCGGACTGTCTCGTGACCGGTGGGGGAGTCGTGGCCACTACGACGGTGACAGTGCGCAATCGCCGCGACCCATTTCGAGAAAGTGGCGGGCGCAAACGTTCGCTGCCCGTCCGGTGTGAAAGTGTCGGCAGCATCGACGAGATACGCCGCCACTGTCACCGGATGCGCGGGCAGCGCCGTGTGACCGCCGGCGGTGCACCAGTTCTCGAACCGTCGCCACGCCGACGCGTAGGCGCGGAGGGTTCCCTCCGCGCGTGAGGCGGACATCGACTGCCTGATCCGGTCCGTCTCCGCTGCCGTCAGGTCGGGCGACACTGCCACGGTGCCGACGTTCGACGCGGCGGGAACCCGTACATCCTGCTCGAGTGTCATGACGTCACGGTATCGGCCGCTACCGACACAATTTCTGGCGTGTGTCCTGACTCAGCGAATCTGATGCCGCAACGAACCTTCGACCAGCGGTGCATCAGATGGCCTGAGTTGCCACGTTCGACATCGGCTCACTGAATCTGATGCGCATGGAAATCTGTTGACTGTCGCCCAGGCCGATTGCACTTCGGTTGCCCTACGCAGCCCTCGCAACGTCGGGCGTGACCTGGGGCCCGCATCAGATTTCCTGCGCCAGGCATCAGATAGGCGCTCCGCCGCATCAGACTTACTGTGTCGGCATCAGATGCAATGAGCCAGGACAGCGTGAAAACACGCTGAGGTGCGGTTTTCGACAAGACGGTGCGGGAAAGGAAATTCTCGTCACCAACCGCGTACACATCATGAGTGACCCACCGGTAGACGAATCAGCACCCAAATCTCGGCTTAACTGAGCTGCACAAGGACAACCCGATCAGTTCGTTCGTAGGTTGCTGCGGCGACGGTCAGCAATCGCGCGACCTCGATATTTCTCGTCGGTCACCGCACACCGACCGTGGGTGACGCGCAGCGATGCCTGCAGACCCCTGTTTCGACGCGGCGATCGTGTCACCGATCTCGGTTGCCGATGTCGATGCCCAGCTCGTTGAACGTGTCGTCGATCTTGCGAATCTGCTGGTCGGTGCGGGCTCCGAGCAGGATGAATGCGTGTAGGGATCGGGCGGTGTCGGCGTTTTCTCGGGCTGCGGCAACAACGGCGTCGATCAGCGCGGGCAACTTTTCCCACGCACTGGATGCGGTGTCCGTGTGCGCCGGCGGCGCTGGTACCGAAGGTGGGAAGGGTATTCCGGCGAAGACTGCATCAGCCGGGTAGGGGCTGAGTAGATCGCCGTGTGTTCCGGCCGCGGTGATCGTGCCGTCCTCTATGAGGGTGATCGCGGCAGCGGCTCCGGCGAGGATCCGACTCTGATCGGCCCGATTCAGATATTCGAACGGGCGAGTGAGTGCACGTGGTGGCCGGTCATCGGCGCATTCCCAGATCAGCCGAAGATCGCGGGCATATGTGCCGGCTTTGCTGAGCGGGATGCAGATCTCGTCGATCAGTGTGCGCAGCATCCGGAACCACAGACCCGCGTGCACACGAGCTCGGGGCAACAGCACGCTGCCTTCTGCCAGGGCAGCGGTGGTGCGGTGATCGAGGGCGGTGACCGTACTGTGCACCGGGGTGGGGCGCAGGTCCTTACCGAGGGCACAGACACTCCTGTCCCAGAATACGATCTGACCAGGTACGACATGACAGGGTTCGAGGCGGCAGCGATGCTCGGGGCAGCTCGCCACTAGCGACAGCTGCCATATCAACTTCACACCGATGACAGTGTCCGCGTCGCCGGCACCGATGCAGACCGGGCATACGCGGTCGTTGGGGGTGTCGGTGACCCACGGCAGCCATCCCGGTTCTGTTGGAGCGCGGCGGGGGCGATCACCCTTCGAAAGTTGCGGTGGGATCAGGACCGAGAGTTGGTGGACGTAAGTGTCGAAGTCGCATTCCTCTGGGTCGGTGCTGTCGAGCAGCCACGGAACCCAGCCCGACAGGCTCATCTGTTGTAGCTGATCGAGCGCAACGGTGCTGCGGGCAGCGAGCATTCGGGCCGCGGCATCGGGGATGTCTCGATCGAGATCCGACCCCGCGCCATCGGGGTGGAGTTCGCTCACGAGCTGGACGATGTTGCTGATCCCGTAGAGGTTTCCGATTCGGCGAAGCCAGGAGGTCAGTGCTTCACCGGTTTGAGGCTGCGGGTGCAGGGGCCATCGCTGCACCTCCTCGACCCCCTTGCTCATGCCAGGTCGCGTTCGAACTGTCGGCGCCGCCCACTGGGGCCGGTGTAGTCGGTGATCGTCAAAACGTGGTGGGTGATCGCTTCTTCGCCGGTCTCGATCGCGGCGACCGCGGCAGCGGTGAGGAGCATCGACAGCTCCCCGATGGTGCCTTCGCTGCGGGCAAGCAGATATCCGGTCATCTCCTCCGACGTCAGGTGTGAGGGCTTGCGCAACGGAAAGCTGGCCGTGAAGCTCGCGAGCAGCGAACGGGTATCGGAATCGTTGCCCCACACCGGAAGAATCGTCGGATGGAATCTGTTCTCGAGTTGCGCGTCGGCCCTGATCGCTAGATAGGCCTCGCGGGTCCCGACACCCACTAGCGGCATTCGTAGTTCGTTGCCGAGGTAGCGCAGCAGGTTCAAGAATTCGCGGCGAACACCGTCGCGGCCGGCCAGGAGGTTGTGCAGTTCGTCGATCACCAGCATCTGCACACCGGTGGCGCGCAGCAACGTCAGTGCCAGTTGCTCAAGCTCGTGGACTCTTCGGTGCGGACGGAGCGGAGCCCCCAACGCCGCCAACAATGCCACGTAGAAGCGGCTGACCGACGGCTCCGAAGGCATCTGCACACACAACACCGGGATCTGCTCGCGGTCGGGGACGCTGACCGGCGGGTGAGCGCGGCGAAACTTCTCGATGATCATCGACTTGCCGTTGTTCGTCGGACCGACGAGCAGCATGTTCGGCATTCGCCCTCGATCGGGCCACGCGAGCAGCACCTCGAGCTGTTCGATCACCGCCAGGGCATGGGGATAGCCGATCCAGCGGTCGGCCCGAACATGCCGAATACGCTGCGCCGCAGGGAGCATCGCCAGCGGTTGTGCCGCGTGATGCAGATGTGTCAGATCATCGTCTGCAGGCTCGGTCATGAAGTCACCACTGTTCGATGTCGTCGAACGCCGCGACGACATCACTGGGAGCGGTGGGATCGTCCGGCGGCGGAGTGCTCATCGCCCCGGATGATGTGGTTGCCGGGACGGGTAGGTGTTGGCGGCGGGCGCGGTTACGCCGCGCGGTGCGGGTCGCCTTCTTCGCCCCGGTCGTGATCTCACGCATCTGCTCGATCATCGAGAACAACGCACTCTCGTCGATCTGTGTGCGGCCCCGCTCACGCAACCGGGCGGCTGCAGCGCGGTGCTCCCACAACGTGACCGCCGGATGCGAGAGCGTCCGGTACGGCACTTCGACATACCCTGCACCATTGTCGGGTTCGAGGACCCAGATTCGGCTTATGTCGCGGGGATCACGCCGAATGACGAATGTACCCAACTGCTCCCGGCGACTGATCCACGGTTTGAGCGTGTTCGAGAAGTACTGGACATGATCGATGGTGAATCCCGTGCGGGTCAATCTCCGGCGAATTACCGGAAGGAAATCGACGACGAACGCAGTCTCGTCCACCACCACAGGCGGAGGGTTCCGCAGTGTGGTGATGCTGTCGGACCACTTCGCTGCCGGGCTCTGACCGAGGCTCGAATGCAGGCTCCCGTGGTACGAGGATGTCGAAATAACCAGCCATCGTTCTAGCTCGGTCAGGGTCAGCACCGCTGCTGCCTGCGAATCGTAGCTGCCCCGCTGCGTTGGGTTCGAGAACGTGGTGCCGGGGAGTTCGTGGACCTGGGTCATGACGGTGCCGATGATGCGTTCGACGATCCCGCCGTAATGCGGCCGGCCGGGTGGTCGGTAGCCGAGGTCGATGCCGTGCTGCTCGCAACCACGCTGGAGCGCTTCGCTTTTGAACTCGGCGGCGTTGTCGACGTACAAGCGGTGCGGCTTTCCGCCCATCGGCCACCGCACATCCGCGCCAAGGCCCAAAGCGTCGATCCGTACGCTCTTGTCCGAGCACACCCTGCCCAGACACAACCCGACCGACACTGCGGACGGCGGATCGAGTGTGACGACGAACCCTGGCACACAGCGGCTGAAGACATCGATGGCAATCGTGAGATACGGACGTCCGATCGGTGCCCGGTCGTATTCGTCGACGATCATCAGATCGACCACGGTGTGATCGATCTGCACCTGCTCGAGTACCGCTTCCACCGGAGGAGGGACACCGCCGGCGCTTTGGCGCGGCCGCGCAGCATCCTGGCCCCCACGCAACCTGGCTACAGTTCCGGGATGCATCGCTGCGATCCGCGTTGCCACCGTATTGCGCGCCGGCACCCGCAATCCTGATCGATGACAGGCCAACGCAATTCGGCGGTATATCGCCGCGACACTGAGTTTCTGCCGCTTCAAGAACTCCTTCGCGAGATAATCGGCGATCACCTCCTCCACCTCGGCGCTCACTCGGCCCCGGCCGCGGCCACCCGAAGGCGGTGCGATCAGCAGATCGGTGACAGTCCCTGATCCGCAGCGAATCCGATCGATCAGGCTGTATACCTGCCGGCGCGAGAGCTGCAACCGCTCGGCAGCCTCGTCGGCCGCCGCGAAACCGACTGTGTCCACCCCTGCCAACGGCGCCAAGACCGCGAACCTCGACCGGGCCAGCTCCCACTGCTCATCCGACGCTGTCAGTACGCCGCTCTCGACGATGCTGATTCTCTCCGCATCCACGACACGCCTCCGCAGCATGGCCTCGAGCGCAGCTGCCGAGTGCACTGCACTTCTGAACACAGAATGTCAGAAGACAACTGCACGCAAGGCCGAAATCGCAGGACACCGTGCAGTCGACTTCTGAAAATGACACCGTCGCTTCCATGGACTTCGCTTATACTGACCCAATTCGGGAAGCCCCTTCGGGACACCGGACTTGATGCGCTTCATAGCCTTGAACATCGCAATCTTGCCCTGCTGTCGGTCTGGGTTCCTAGTCGGCGACGAAGTCCTGACAGGCGCCGTGGGTGACCTCGACCCGATATGCGCCTCGTTTGCGAACACCGCGGCCAGCCGTTTGGAGGATCCAGCATGCGCAGCGTCGGGTGGTAGACGCTTGTGGAGCAGCCACCGGGTCCGCATTCTGGCGAGATATGGAGACGTCACCGCCCGTGTATTCGCAGGTGAATCGTGCGCCGCCACGCAGTCTCGATCTTGAAGAGCCCATTCACCCCGGCTTGAACCGCTCCCAGTCTCCCCGGCCATCCCGAGATTGCAGTCACGGCAGGTGGCGGATGCGATGGCGTGGCAGAGCGAGGCCGAGCCCACCTCCCCGGGGAGGTGGGCTCGGCCTGCGTGCGGAGTGTTCGCTACCTCGGGCTCATCGGGTAGCTCTCGTCGACACCGGCCCCCACGACTCGGACCGTCAACGGCGAGGCGCCGTTCCAGCCGTTGACGGCGATGGATGCCTCGGCGTTGGCCGGAAGCGCCACCGGGCCATTGGTGCTCACCGCTTGATCGCCGACGGAGTCCGAGCGCGTGACGGCGATCAGCATCGAGGCGGGCGCGCCCAGGCCGGCGAGACCATAGACGACGTCGCCGTCCGCGTCCCGCTCAACCGACAGGGTGGTGCCCGGCTGCAGCAGCAGGTCCGCACCCCTCGTAGACACCGACCAATTTGCCTGCTCGGCCGCGAGCATCAGCAGCGGCTCGAATACCGTGGTGCCGCTCAGTGTGAGCGTGCGCTGGCTCTGATCGACGCCCACTGTGGCCATGGAGCCGGGCTGCAGCGCGATGTTGTCGATCTCGTTGACCCAGCCATCACCATAGAGGGAGATGTCGATGTCCGCGGTCAGCCCGGCGGGTGCGCCCTTGAGCTTGATCTCGAATGCTTTCCCCGCGGGAACGCTGAATAGTGCGGCCTTCTGGGTGTTGACGAGCGGGCGACTCTCAAGGCCGTCGATCTCGCCGCCGCCAGGCGCCTGGACGTCGAAGTCCCAGTCGATCATCGTGCCGTCTGGGTTCTCGGCATTGTCCTTGACCAGCACGAGGACGGACTCGTCGCCATCAACGCAGGTGGGACATTCCTGCAGCTGCGCTGACGGCTTCAGCTCGCTCAGCTCCATCTGGTTGGCCGGGGAACCGACAAACAGGTAGGCGGGCGTGCTCGGGTTCAGCAGTGCGGTGTAGTACCAGGTGTTGGCGGCCCGATCAGCCACCACCATCTTCTCTACCCCAGGGAAATTGTTGTCGTAGACCACGATCCCCGTCTTGCCATTGCCGAGATCGCGCAGCGCGATCGGCGTGATCGCGTGCCCACCGACCGTGCCGAATACCGACAGGATGTAGTTCTCGTCCTGCCCCCACGCCGCCGTGAGCCTATCGAGCGTCTGCGAGACCGAGTACCGCACAGTGCCATCGGTAGTGGGAGACGAGAACTGTGTGGCCGCGTACCGCGAGATCAGCCCATCGAGCTTATCCGTCGGGTCATTCTCGAAGACTGTGGTGGCGGGTCGCAAATAGTCGGACTTGGCGATCACGCCCGTTTCGAATTGTCCTGATGCCGCGGCGAATCCGTAACAATGACCGCCAGTCAGGAAATCATTGAGGTCCGCCTGCAGCGCCTGTCCGGTCGCGGAAAGAGCGCATTCCCCAGTGACGACGCGCGCGCAGACCTTGTCGCCATACAGCGACTGCATCAACTCGGGGGTCAGACCCCGCGGATGTTCCGCAGAGAGAGCACCCCAGTTCCGATACTTAAACCCATCACGATCGACCCGGAAGCCGCTATCTGCAATAAGTGTGCCCGAGGCCGGGTCCACCTCGTCGTACGACTGCTCGTCATCGGGGGCCAGAGACCCCCAGAATGAGCCCACGGAACCAGCGTCGATGGATCCGGAGCTCAAGGATCCAATGCCCAGCGACCCTGTCGACGGAGCCGCGCCTGCCGCGCCCATCCCAGCTAATATAAATAAAGCAGAAAATATTGCAGTATAAATCTTCCGCACCAGGGTCTCCTCGTTTTCCGGTGGCCACGCCAATTGGCTCGGCCAAAATGATCCCGACCAGAATCATATTCCGGAAAACTTAATACACCCCACGAAACTTCACAGGGCAACCCCCAGATTCGCAATGTCGGACACCCCTGCCGAATTAATATCCGGTAAACTGGCTCTTCCGGTTTCAGAGTGCGTTGATTCCTTTCTGGAGCGGGCCGGAGTGGATCAGTGACCGCACGATGTAGTGCGTGAGGTTCCGGAATCCCAAGGCAATGCCGCGCAGGGGTGCTCGAACCTGGCCGTTGATCACCTCCACCGGCCCATTCGAGGCGCCCGTGTCGAAATAGGCGAGGATCTCCTTCCGACGCTTCCCGAGGCTTCGGTCGAGTTGAGCAAGCTCTGGAAGTGTTTTCGGAACACGCAGGACCCTCTACATCGTGTGGTCACGCGATCACCGGCGAATCGACGTCACGCACTCTAGTGCCTCGCGCCTAAAGTTCTTTTACAGTATGGTTTGAGATACTTCACCCATGCGGATTACGCCTCTGGTTTTGCGCGACGGGGACGATATCGAATTGGCGAGGCGGGTGCGGTCGAGGTCGATCCCTTCCGGTGCGGCGCAGCGGGCACGAATTATCTTGCTCGCATCTCAAGGAGAGTCGAATTCGTCGATTGCGGAATTGGTCGGGGTGTCGCGGCCGACAGTAATTTCCTGGCGCGCCCGCTACGACGCGGACGGATTGGCCGGCCTCGACGACGATCCCCGCTCCGGGCGGCCGCGCAGTCTCGACCACCGCGAGATCGTCTCCGCGACCCTGATGCCGCCACCAAAGAAATACGGTGTCACACACTGGAGTTCACGCCTGCTCGCAACACATCTGGGGATCGGGTACGGCACAGTCGCGCGGATCTGGCGTGAGTACGGTGTGCAGCCGTGGCGCAGTGAGACATTCAAGTTTTCCACCGATCCGGAACTGGTTGCGAAGGTGACCGATATCGTGGGGTTGTATCTCGATCCGCCGGAGAACGCGATCGTGCTGTGTGTGGACGAGAAGTCGCAGATTCAGGCGTTGGATCGGACGGCGCCGACGTTGCCGATGCAGATTGGGATGCCCGAGAAGCAAACCCATGACTACGTCCGCAATGGCACTACCACCTTGTTCGCTGCGTTGGAGATCGCGACCGGAAAGGTGACCGGGATCTGCCGACCGCGGCACCGTTACCAGGAGTTTCTGGTGTTCCTCAAACACGTTGCGCGGGCGTATCCGAAGCAGGAACTGCATCTGGTGATGGACAACTACGCGACCCACAAGAAGGCCGAGGTCCGTCAGTGGTTGGCTGCGAACCCGCGGATCCATGTCCATTTCATCCCGACATCGGCATCATGGATGAACCTGGTCGAGGTGTGGTTCGGGATCATCGAACGCCAGGCGATCCACCGAGGCACTTTCCGCAGCGTCCGCGAACTCACGACGAAGATCCGCGACTCATCAACGGGTGGAATCCGCGGGCGCAGCCTTTCGTGTGGACGAAAACCGCCGAGCAGATCCTGGCGAAAGCTGACCGTAAAACAACTTCAAACTCGGGGCACTAGATCCGGAAGAGACAGTTACAGTCCGAGACCTGGGCGTCTCTCACAAGTAATGGTGTTCCACAACTCGTCGATAGCCCATCTGGCGAACCATCGATATTGGACACGAGTTTCGGAACATGCGTCGTCCAGTTCACCGAAAATTGTTTCCTGATTCCTGAAAGCCAACGTTTATGAAACATCGTTCGGCGGCGCCGAAAATCGGGTCCGATCGGCTGCCGAGACCGCTGTGGGCGCGCTCGAGGTCGCCGGTGGGGTTGGTGGTCCGTGCGGCGGAAGCTGGGTCGTCCTGGATTATCGGATACTGCGGATAACATGAACGCGATATTCATCCAGAATGCAACGAAGAGGATTCCCTGTGGCCGAAATATTTATTCGCCAACTTATCGACGATCTCGACGGAAAACCCATCGACGCCGGATTGGGACACCAGGTCACGTTTTCTTATCAGGGTGCCGATTATCGGATCGATCTTCGACCCACGAATGCCGACAAGATCGAAGCAGTGTTCGCTCCATATATCAAGGTCGCAGAGAAGGTTTCCGCTGCCGGCAAGGCGCGTGCGAATACTTCGACTGCGATCAAGATGTCGGGGTCTGGTCGATCCGCCGAGCAACTGAAAGCGATCCGGGACTGGGCTGGCAAGAACGGCTTCGAGGTCTCCCTTCGTGGACGGATCAAGGCAGAAATAATCGATGCTTTCGACGCCGCACATTAAGCACTGAACAGCATCTTTTCTCGCTGGCATCAACGAGTGGCGTACTTCTATCCCGTGATTCTTCTCGGTGAGAGAGGGAAAGATTCAGGCGAGCTTGAGACCGCCTTCGGCGGCGAAGACCAAACGGCCGTCGTCGAGGGCGATCGCCCACCGCCGCACCGGCGCCCAATCCCGCCCCAGGTCGGAGCTCTCGATGACGGTATCGGCGAAGTCCTCGACCACGACACCGGACTGCGGCGCGGTATCGCCGGCCTGTGATCCGGAGGACGGGATCACCGTCACCCGAGAACCCACCGCAATGGGATCAGTGCGTCGAGCGTCAGAATCGGACATAGACCTGATCTTGGCAGAGAATTCGACACGCCCACCTGTCAAGATCGCGATGGACGTGCAATCGATTCTAATTCGAGACACTCAATCACGTCGCAAACGAGGCATGAAACTACCGGCGTACGTGCAACCGGAAGCGCCGTAATCGTCCTGGAACTGCAGGAATGGACGTTGCTGACGGAATGACGGCGGTGCGGCGGTTACGACAGACACGGCACCAGCGGCAGATTGAAGAACCAGTTGGCCAGGCGGATCATGATCGGCTCGGAGTGTTAGTGATGGGGCGGTTGCTATCGGATCTCGGTGGAGACTGGGTCAAGTTGGAGAAGACAGCCCCTCTTTTCCTCGAATTTTCCCACGACCGCGGTGACCCGAAGGGTGTCTTTGACCCCCAAGGTGTCGGGGATGTCGGGACCGATGAGATGTAGATCAGACACGATGTTGACGTCCCGGAACTGGAAATCCGGCCCGCTGAGGTCGCTTAAGTCGAAATCTCTGGCGCCAATCAGAATGTCGTAGCGCGTTTTGTTATTGAAGTTGTTCATCGCGGCGATGTGACCGTCGAACTGGATGGTCCGGCCCGCATACTGGGTGGCGAAATCAGCGACTGGTTGGCCGCACTGGTCCGTATCGTGCAGGATCCGGGCGAGATCCTCGTTGTTGTCGATGGTGAGTATCTCAGCGGTTTCCGGGGCCGCAGGTTCCGCTGACCGTTCAGGAGCAGGCTGCGGGGAGGGTTGCTCGGTGCTCGAGGCTGCCCCGGCTTCGGTCGTGGAGGCGTCGCTGTCGTCTTCCAATAGCGCCCCGACGGTCATGATGCCCGCCAGGATGACAGCGGCACCGCCTAGTACTGCCCACAATCGCCAGGGCGTCTTTGGCTTTGGCCGGCGGAAGGTCATGGTGGTTCGCAAGGTGCCCTGCTGTTGGGTGACCAGTTCCCAGCCTTCCTGCTGCTTTCTTGTGATCGTTTTCGCCTCTGTCCCCCGGATCGCCTTGATCTCAGTGACCTCGTACTGTGTTTCCTCGCCGGTCATGTCTCTTCCCGTTCTTCGATAGGGGTGTTGTGGGTGAACCCGTACCTAAGGGCAGGGAAGCCAGGTGCGCGGTGGGCTGGGATGTACTTATCCCACCGTGGTTGACGTTGTCGGAAGATTATCACCGGGGAGGGAAGCTAAAACTATTGGATAACAGGGGTGAAGGAGGCGATGAGTGAGGTAGGTCTGACTGGGTCCCAAGAACGGTGCCAGCGTCTATGAGAGCTGCGGTTGATTCTCGCTTTCCTTCGCAAATAACTCGGCCCACGATCGAGAGTGCGTGAGGTCGATCTGATTGATCGACCGGCTCCGTAAGGTGCCGACACAACGCCGGTGTTCTGAAAACGGTCGTTTATGAAACATGCAGTGAAGAGTTTAAAATCTGAATCGATCAGCCGTCGAGACAGCTACGGGCATGCTGAAGACCACTTGTTATGCTCGGATGCAATGAATCAGCTTGACAAAATCTAGGGAATCTCTTCCGGATCCAGAGTGTGCAAAGTTGATCCGGAAGAGCCATCACTCTAGCGCTACTCGACTTCGAAGATCTTCATGACTTCATCGCCATAGTCATTTATTACTTTCACTGCGATTCGGCCTGTACTTGGTTTCGGGAATGGATGTGACGTCGTAGAATACAGTGTCTCCCAGGCATCCACGTCAATATCAGCTTTGAGTGCGCGTTGCAACTGTTCATACGGCTTGTTCCCACCAGTGAAGTAGCAATGTCGGACGAAGAACGACTCTGAGTTGTAGTCGCTATCAATCATCCATAGTGCGATCTGAGAGGTGTCGTTTGTGCGAACCTTTCCTGTGTTCGGGTCATAGACGTCGACACCGAGCAGGTCCACCACGACGTCGTCACCGTTGACATGCAGTTCGATGTCCGGCTCACCGAAGACCATGAACATGTTGCCGGAGCCTGTCTTTTTGAGTTCGTCACCCATTAATAGGTCAGCATTCATCCGCACGAATAGCACGGGGAGACGACCCAGGTTTCGTGAGGCTGCTACTGCTGCGAAGTCATCGGTCTTCTCTAAATCGCCACCTCCGTCTGCGGTCTTTACTCCACTGGCTGCCGGGTCGAATGCAAACGCGAGTACAGCGAGGATATCGATATCACCAGCGGTGATCGCCTCGCGGGCAGCATCTTTCACAAACCGTGGCGAGACAGTCCCATACTGCGGTCCTATCGCTAGCCCCACTCGCAGTGGAGCTTCCCCCTCTTCTACGGATTGCGCTGCGACAGCTTGCACGAACTGTCCTGGGTACGCTTCGGGAGTCTGTAACGACATTCGCTCGGACTTGCGGCCGTTCTGTATTCCGGCCGCAGCGAGGTTCGCGAGAATCATCTGTTCGAAGGATTCGTCTTTTGAAACATCTTCGCCGAGTTCGTAATGTTTACTCAGTGTTTCCTGCTGTTTTTCAATAGGTTCCTGCTTCGGGTCTTTGAACGATGCCGCCCGATGAGGTGATAATGATTCGACAGTAAATGGTCCAGCCACGCGAATCTTCCGGGCACCCTCAAACGGTGATCCATAAAGCATTTCTTGTTCGGCATTTCGAGCGATGCACTCGTCGATTTCGGATTGAGACATTCCATCAACGACATCGGGATTTCTCGTGATGGAGCTAAGTTTAACGCGGGGTACCCTATCGTAGACAAACCCGTGTCTTATATCGCCAGTGACTTTTTGTTCATAATTGGTGCGGCCGGATATCTCTAATTCTTTTTGCTGTCCTTCTTTGGAGTCGGCGAGTAAGAAGTAAGGATATTTTGTCGATATAAGTCTCTCGCGTGCAAGTGCAAGAGAAACACGTGATGTGTCAATTGTGATCCAGCGGCGCCCCCATTTTTCGGCAACGTATGCGGTTGTTCCGCCGCCACAGGTTGGGTCTATTACTAGATCACCGGGGTCAGTAGACATCAGCATGCAGCGTTCGATGATTTTCGGATTAGTTTTAACGATATAATTGTTTCCGTCACGTAGGTTGGGAGCCATCGTATCGGTCCATATGTTAGTCAAAGCGGTGGCAGAAAAATCATTCCAGTACCTTATGTACTGCAAAGTTTTACCATTAGCGGAGGAGTATATGCGGTTCGCCCGAGCCAGTTTTTTCATTCCTTCTAGATTTGTCTTCCATCCATTTCTCCCTGGTGGACGGTATTTCTTTCCTTTGAATTCGAATTCAAAGAGGGTGGACTCGGAGGCTGTCGAGCTAATGATAACATTATTAAAGAATACTTTGGCTCCCTCGGGGAGGGGTTCAATCCCTGCAAGTTGCCCAGTAGTTGCAGTCGATACTTCACCATTCGGGTGCATCAAGTATCGATAATTTGCAGGATCTCCTACCACGGTTGAACTTCTTCGCGTGTAGAGTGTTCTATATTTAAGTTTTGTTGCATCCTTTGCGTACCATAAAATATAATCTGAAATATTAGGAAGTGATTGCGATGTAGCTGAAGAAGCCTTTTTTACTGTAATGCAGCTTACGTAATTTCCGGATCCGAATATTTCATCGAGAAGGAGGCGAACCAAATGGGAGTTGTCATCTCCAATCTGAACAAATACGGAACCTGAGTCATTGAGAAGATCATAAGCGGCGACCAGTCGGTCTCGCAAATATGCAAGATATGAATGAATTCCTAATTCCCAGGTGTCCCGGAAAGCTCTAATTTGCTCCGAATCTCTGGTAATATCTTCAATTTTTCCATCACGAACTGTCTTGCTTCGAGAAGATGTTTGAAAATTCGATCCAAACTTGATTCCGTAAGGCGGATCAATATAGACCATCTGAACTTTGCTACGAAGATCTTCGCGTTCGGAGAGTGAGCTCATGACCTGCAGTGAGTCGCCGAGAATCATGCGATTGGACCAGTTTGCAGAGTGGCGGTAAAAATCAACTGCGTCGTATTCGTCTAGGCCATCGAAGACATCGAACATTGTCAGTTCCGGCTCAAGTTCGGAAGTCTTGGAGGTCTTGCGGAGGTTCTCGATAAGGACCCGAGGGTCAATCTTCTCCTGGATAAAGATTGGCGGAGCGTCAACCTCAAGATTCTGAGAGTCTTGAGAATCTTTGCCCTTCCACACCAGTTGAGGATCCAGTGACGTGTCGCGGGGGTACAGCACTGTGCGTGGTGCTTCGATCTCTGGCGTCACGAACTCGTGGGCGTCCGCCGTAGGCAGGTTGGTGCGTTTATCTTCGTGCTTGATTCGTTCAACGGGGGTCGGGCCCTTGGGGGTGGGAGCCTTGCGTGCATTCATTCTCGGGGGGCTCCCTTTCAGAGGGTGAGCTGGTCGGGTGTGGATAAGTCAGCGGGGATTGGCAGATCGTTATTGAGGTGTCGGATTGCTTCGGTAAGGGCGTGGCGAGCGCCGCTCATGGATCGGATCTCGACGTAGCCCCATCTGCCGAGTCCACCGTGGTTGTTGACCGCGGGAATCCATGTGTTGCGTGCCGTTTCTGCCTTGGCCAGCGTCGGGCCGGCAGGCTTCTGGCCTCCGGACACTTCGACGATGAGGGTTCGGGTGTGTGGGTCGCCGTCTCGTTCGGCGAGCTTCACAAGGAAGTCCGGGTGGTACTCGGCGGCTTTGCCTTTATGGACATAGGGGATGGTGAACCCAAGGTGGTCGTTTTTCACGTACGACGCCACCAGATCAGGCATGTCTTCAAGTGTTTCGGCGATGGTCTTCTCCCACTGATTGACACCGCCTGTCCGGGCGGGGTCAAGAACCACATGGGAAATGGGGGATCGCTCGGTATCGATTACGGGTTTGCGGGTTTGGAAGTACACGTTGTCGGTGGATCCGATCGGCCGGAAGTCGCGAAGTACAGGGCGAAGCCAGGTGATGCGTTTCTCCTCGTCCTGTTCGGTGAGTGCTTGGTAGATGTACTCGGCGGCTTCAACGAGACGTTCGGTGGTTTGCATGATTTCACCGATATGGCGGCCAGCTTCGATGGTGACGCAGGCGCGCAACCATGTTCGGCATAGCTTGGAGATATCGCCGAATAGCCAGGGGCGCCGGGAGTTGTCGTCTGCTGTCAACTGCCGGTCGATCAAGGTCTCGGCAAGCTTGTACGCGACGGTTTGTTCACGAATTCCGCGCGTGTCTCGGCCTTCGATGACGACGGATTCTCCGACCAGCCCGGAGGTTTCGGTCCAAGTAGGAACATTGGACGCGGACAGTAGGTAGTTGCGGGCGGTTGCGGTGTCGATTGTAGGCGGCAGGTCCGGCTGTTCGATTCGGTAGCCCTGCACGTGAGGGAACACGATTTTCATGCTCTCTCGCTCCAGCTTTGTGTAGACCTCGACAGAGGGCGGAGACGGCGGTGTGTCGACGACAGTGCCGTCTGACGGGATGAATGCGAACGGGATTCCGTAGACGTTGGCGTACTCGGGATCGAACATGCCTTGGTCGTTGAGTGCGTAGGAACGTCGGCGCAAACCTCGGCCCACTACCTGTTCGCACAGAAGCTGAGACCGGAACGCACGGATCCCGAGAATATGGGTGACGTTGTTGGCGTCCCATCCTTCTGTGAGCATTGAGACCGACACCACACAGCGCACGTCGGCGCCGAGCTTACCGCGCTTACCGACGGTGTTGAGCACTTCGCGTAACAGATCCTCGTTGGTGATCGAGTCGGCATCCGCACCCGGGTAGCGGATGCGATAGTCAGCTTTGAATGCGTCGATCTCGGCGGCCGCGGCCTGCGTGAAATCGCTGGTGAACGATTCGCCGGATTCGATGGTCTTTGAGTCGATCAGCAGCGAGAGTGGTCGAGCATGGGGTCGATCACCATCTCCATTAGCGAACAGCGACAGGTTCCCCGGCCTGTAGTGGTCGCGGATGCTCTCGTTGTCCGCGCGAGTAATTGCCCCGGCAATCCATTGGTAGACCAGCTTCGAAACCAGGGTGTTCGAGCACACCACGATGAACACGGGGGGTGGTTCGCCGAGATCGCGGAGTTGTTCTTCCCACAGTGCGTATGCCTTTTCGTAGTCCGCGTACAGCGACTCGAGCGCGCCTTGGACAACTGGTGGTGGCATCCAAGTATCGGCGTTGATCGTCTTGTCAGTGTTCCTGGCAGGGAGTTTCGGATCGATGTTGTCCCACAAGTTCAAATACGCCACGGTATCGATTGCCGCATCGTCGTTGACTGGGGTACGAGGCACCTTGACCAGACCGGATTCGATGGCGTCCATCAATGAAAAGTCAGACGCAACCCACGGGAAGATGAAGCCTTCGGGCCAGCCAGACCCGGTAAGATAGAACGGTGTGGCGGACAGGTCGTAGACCGTTTTGATGCCAACTTTTTTTGAGATCGCGTGCAAGCCACGGAACCACATTCGAGCTGCTTCGGTGGCTTCCTTGACCTCTGTCTTCTCGATCGTAGAGAGCTTTTTTACCTCGGCTGCAGCCTCGTCAGTGGCACGGTCGACGTAGCAGTGGTGTGCTTCGTCGTTGAACACTACGATCTCAGAAAGCTTTCCTTTGCCGGTGAAGCCACGTAGTACTCGCGAGACCATCTGCTCCGGGGTCTCGGTGAACGGGTCGACAGACTTGCCGGCGTTAAGCAGGGTGCGGGTGTTTTTGGCAATACCTTTGGCTTCATTGACTAAGCGCAGTTGTAATTGGTGGTAGTTGATAATCTTGATTTCAGCCTGACCGAGCGCGTGCTGCAGGTCAGGCGGGACAAGATCGCGCGCGTCGTAGTAGTTATCTGGTACCGAGGGTTGAAGTACTTGCAACCGGTCACGGATCGTCACCCCCGGGGCTACGATCAGAAACCGTTTGGAGAAGCGTCCGTCGCGAGGCGAATGCACCTTGTTGATGGTGTTCCAGGCGATGAGCATGCCCATGACAACAGTCTTGCCGGCGCCGGTCGCCATCTTGAGTGCGATCCGTGGCAGATCTTGGTTGTGCTCGGCGTTGATTGCATCCATGCGAGTACGCCAGTCGGTATTGCCTGCTCGGCCCGCGACCTCAGCGAGGTAGATCGCCGTTTCGGCAGCTTCCCGTTGGGCGAAAAGCACGCGGTTCTCTTTGTCCGGGTCGGACCAGTGTTCGAGGAGTTTGCGAGTGTAGGGGGTGACGGTGGGGTAGCCACGCATCCGCCATAAGCCCACCTCGCGGCGTAAAGAGTTGATCAGATCGTTGGCTTCACGGCGTTCGCGGGTGATATCGAGGTCGAGGGACTGTTGCTCAGCGGCAGGGGCCGACATTGCTGCTGCAGGTGTGGAACCCTTCTTGGCCTTGGCAATCGGGACGAACGATTCCGAGGGTCTGCGGCCATCAACGATTGTGCCGGTTGGTCCTTGCTGTCCGAGTTCGTGGTGCCTGCTCGGAATCTCGTACGGGTTGTTGAGGATCGGCTGAGCGATTGTCCCACTCATCGTAGGCTGCAAATCTGTCGTTCCACGCTCTTTCGCACTGCCGCGAACTCCTCCCTCGCTGCGCCAGTTTGACGCAGTCCTCATTGCCGCTGGTGGACGATGAACCCCCAGTGCAGGAGACGCTACCGGGTCGCCAATTGCGACATTTGAACGCTCGGCACTTCGGGTGGCCGGAGCTCGGATACTCGGCATTTGCGGGTCAAAGATGGGGGAGCCTCGATACTTATCAGATGACCTCCGTGATCTCGCCATTTTGTCAATGGCCACGAAGTTCTCCCCGTTGACGGCCAGTAGTTCTCCCCGCTGGTGGCCACGGGTTCTCCCCGGTGGCGGCCAGTTGTTTTTCCCCACCCGCTTTCTGATTTGGGTTAGCTGAAGGGCTTCACCCCCTTGCCGGTGGTGGCTTCGGTGAGGCGGAAGGAGTCGCCGTCGGTGACGACGACGTGCGCATGGTGCAGGAGCCGGTCAACGGTGGCGGTGGCCAATGTTTTGGGCATGATCTCGTCGAAGCCGGAGGGGTGCAGGTTGCTCGAGACGGCAATCGCTCGGCGTTCGTAGGCAGCGTCGACGAGGCGATAGAATCCTTCGGCGGCGTCTTCAGAGACCGGGAGCAGACCGATGTCGTCGACGATGATCAGGTCGGAGCGGATGATCCTCGTCAGGGCTCGGGCGATGGAGTCGTCGGCACGGTGCCGGCGGACCAGGGCACCGAGGTCTTCGATGGTGAACCAAGACACCGCCAGCCCAGCTTCGACTGCGGCCTGCCCGAGTGCCTCGGTGAAGTGAGACTTGCCAGTTCCCGAAGGCCCACAGACGCAGAAACATTCACGCCGCCCGACCCACTCCAGGGTGCGGAGCGCGTCCTGGGTGGCGCGGGGAATCGACGATTTCGTTTCGTCCCAGTCGCCGAAGGTCTTGCCGGTAGGGAAACCCGCGCGTTTGCGGCGAGTGTGCAGGTTCGCCCGGTCCCGGCCGGCGGCTTCCTCAGCGAGGAGAACCCGCACGACTTCGGCGGGGTCCCAGCGTTGGGCTTTCGCGGTCGGGATGATATCGCTCAAGGACCTGCGGATATGGGGCAGTTTCAGGCGTTTAGTCAGGTCGATCGCCTCGGCCAACGGGTCGCCGTTAGCGCTGGTAACAGTGCGCAAAGGGGTGCTCATCAGGCGTCATCGCTTTCATCGTCAGTAGTGGCTGGGCTGGCCGGCGCTGGTGTCTGGCCGAAGGTGGACCAGGCGGCGGTGCCCGGTTGCAGAGTGTGGTTCTCGCTGCGACGGACCGGATCAGCGTGTTCGTGGGTGACTTGGTAGTCGAGGATCGAGATCAGGTCCCGATCGGCGAACCGGCCGGTCATCGCCGCCGTCCCCAACGCTCTGTCGACTGCGTCCGGGGAGTGCAGCTTCGAAAGGTCCACGGCCTCGGCCATCTTCGCCCTGATGCGGCGCGCTCCCGCGGCGGCAGCCTCGACCAGCCAGCTGTTGGCACCCTGGCCCAACTGTAGGAAGGCGAGCTCGGCGGCGGTACGAGGCTTGGGCACCCGGTCGGCGGCGTCGCGGTCTGGGCGGGGTGGGTAGTGGTCGTTGTCGAGGACCGGTGAACCGGGTTGGCCGCGGCGGTGCCGCGCGACTTCGACTGCACCGCCATCATTGTCGACGGCGGTCACGATCAGCTCCTCACCATGGAAGCGGGCCCAGACCCGAGTGTCGATCAACGTGTGCGGCACCGAATACCGCACCCCTTCCACCGAGATCGTCGACTCCCAGTTCACCCGCCGGGTAGTGCCGAACACCGCGGTGAACGGAGATTTCGGCAGCGGATGCAGCCGCTGCAACTCTTCGGCCAGCCGCTCGACCGGCCGCCGCCGAGTAGAGCTGTGGACGCGGGTGTTGACGTCGGTGCAGAACTGCCGGCAAGCCGACTCGAGCTCACCGAAAGAGTGATACTGCTCGCGCAGGTTCACCTCCTTCGGCAACAGGTCGGCTTTGGCGATCCGCACCGTCGCCTCACTTCCTCCCTTCGACTCCGGATCAGCAGGTAAACACGTCCGCAGCGTCGTGCCGTAATGCCGTGCCACCTCCACGATCTCCGGATTGCGGACCGCGATCCCGGCCACGTGATCGATCGTCGCGGTCTTCTCGTTGTCGGTGAGGACATAGACCGGAACCCCGCCCAAGCGGCGGAATGTCGCATCCAAACACGCCGCCACCGTCGGCAATGTCTTGTCCCAGATCGGGATCACCACCCGAAATCGCGACCACGCCAACCATGCGCAGAACAACGTCGTCTTCCGGCCGGAAATCGTTGGCCCGTCACCGAAGTCGTACTGTAACCACAGCCCAGGTTCGGTTACCCACGGCCGATACACTCGCCGCCGACCAGCCCGAAACTGGGCCTTCGCCTCCGCGACCGTCCGGCGCGTGGTCCGCTCACCGCCGGTGAACCCCAGCGCGACGATCCGTTCGTGGATGACATCCGCGCGGACCTTGCCCTGCGAGCGGACCACCAACTCCTCGATCTTCGGCAGAAAGTCGTCGATCGCCCGCGCTCGATGCCGCCGGCGGTCCGGCGGCTGCCCCGCAGCGCGCATCTGCACATACCGGGCCACCGTGTGGTGATCACACCCAGCCAGCTCCGCCGCCGCCCGATAACTACCCGTGAGGTCGTACGCCTCCAAAATTTCCATGATCTCCCTGCTCGATTTCATCCACCCAGCGTTGCCGGGACCGAATCTGACTCACAGCAGGTGGGGAACTATCTGGCCGTACGCGGGGAGAAACCATGGCCACAAAATGCGCCATAAATGGCCGCCAGTGGGGAGCTTACGATGGCCGTCGACACCATTTCCGCTTGGCACAGTTGAAGCAGTCAGCAAAATCGTCGGCGATCTTTACATCGGATCCGAGCTGACCGTGCTTTGCGCCGAAGTGCCTCTCAGAGACGATCCTGGTGAAGGGCAGACCAAGTGGAGACGCCTCGCCCATGCCATCAGTAGCAACCAAGCGAAGGTTCAGAATGGGAATGCGTTAGTCAGACTTGTAACGGTGGCTATGCGTCCAGATCGCACGATGACTCGAAAGGTGCAGGCAGACATAGCCAGGGACCAGCTGAACCAAGCGCTATCTCTAGCAGGAATGAAGGTCCGCGAAGATGGGAAAGTCGCAACTGTGAAGCGAGCCCGCACCGACAGTGAAGCGTTGGATAGGACCCAGCACCTTCGCAACCTCCTCGTACGGCGCGATGCACACGACGCAGTCTTGGCATACTGCCGTACCGAGCTTTTACGAACAGACTTTTATGAGGCAGTGTTCGAAGCAATAAAGGGGCTGGGCAGCAGAATTCGGCAGATGACCAAGACAGAAGGCGACGGATACGGACTGATCGACGCGACGATGTGTGGCAAGGAGCCAGTTTTGGCAATAAACAACCTGAACACACGAACGGACCGAGACGAGCAACTTGGCGTCGCCAACCTCGCAAAGGGGTTGTTCAGCGCTTTTCGTAATCCGGTAGCCCACGAACCCCGACTTGAATGGCAAATGTCGGAACAAGACGCACTGGATGTCCTCGGCACCCTGTCTTTGATTCATCGACGTATTGACGCCGCGACGGTGAGAACTGTGTCGACGCCTTAGTTTGCCACGCATCTTAAGGTCACATGAAAGGGCGGCCGCTCGCGCGCCCTATGTCAATCAGTAGGCGCTACATCCCATCTGGACCATATTCCGGATGCTATCGTGCTGAAGCTCTGTAGAACTAAGTTTCAGCACGCGTCAAGTCCAGCTTTTCACAGCACTGTTTCTGCAGCGAGGTTGCCCAATGATGCTCCGCCGACTCCGGATTGAACACTTTCGTGGGATCAAGTCAGCGGAGTGGACTATCAACCGCCGACTCGTTGCACTGGTCGGCGCTGGCGACAGTACGAAGACGACGCTCCTCGATGCGATCGGACTGGTACTTAGTCCGAACAACAACCCTCAGTTCACAGATTCCGACTTCTATGGCTTCGATCTCACCAGGAACATCGTCGTCGAGGCGGCCGTCACAGACCTTCCGGACAGTCTCGTCAGGGAAAGTCAGCTCGGCAAGGATCGCTCCGGGATTATGCTGGACGGCACGCTTGTCCACGATCCCGTAGACGAGGCCGAAGAGTGCCTGATAATTAGGCTCATCGTGACACCGGAACTCGACTCGACGTGGGAAGTTATCCGGCCAGCATCCGAAGATGCGCGCCCGATCACCGCGAGCCAGCGGCGGCAGCTGGGGTTCTCCCGACTCGGCGAACGGCCCGACTTCCACCTGCGTTGGGCTCGAGGGTCGGCGCTTTCGGGGCTGACTGCTGGCAATGAGGGTGCATCTTCCGTGATCCTCGACGCGCACCGTCACGCCCGGTCTGCAGTGTTTAGCTCCGATCCCAACGCCCTGCACACCGCCGCCGCCACAGTGCAGAAGTCCGCTGGCAACTTTGGTGCGGCAGTGTTCCGTGAGCTGCGGCCCGGGCTCGAGCCCGGTTCTGCAGCATCGTCACATGCCCTAATGCTGCACGACGGCAACGTACCTCTTTCGAGCTTCGGGCTCGGCACGCGTCGGCTTACAAGCCTTTCGATCCAAGATAAGGCGATGGAAGGCGGCTCGATCATTGCGGTCGACGAAGTAGAGCATGGGCTGGAACCCCATCGCCTGGCACAGACTCTCCACCATCTGAAGAAGCGTACAAACGCCGGCGAACTGCAGGTCATCATGACCACTCACTCGCCCATCACGGTGACAACGCTGAGCGCTGTCGACCTGGCCATCGTCAATACAGACGGCACCGGAGCAACGAACTGTCAGCCGGTGTCCCCAGACCTCGACAACGTGCAGGGAACGTTCCGCAGTGCCCCTCACGCGCTGCTGGGTCGCCGTGTGCTGGTCGGCGAAGGGGCTACCGAAATCGGGTTCCTACGCGGTCTGGTCCGTCACTGGGATGCCGAACGGATCGCCATAGACCAAGCTCCTGCAGCTGCGGTCGGCGCAGTCTTGGTCAACGGCAAGGGTGGAACGCAACCAACACAGCGTGCGCAAAATTTCCAGCAGCTCGGGTATCAGACTTGCATGCTCGTTGACAATGACGATCGCGCCATAGACCAGTCAGTTGCAGACGCTAAGTCCGTCGGGGTCATGGTGCACCGCTGGTCGCTCGGTAATGCACTCGAGGATGAAGTGATCCTGACGCTTTCCGCGGCGGGTCTGCAAGCCGTTGTTGATGTCGCCGTCGACATCAGAGGGGAGCAGTCGATCCAAGCGACAGTCAGCGCGAAACTTGGCGGCAAGAAACTCATCGGAACGAGCATTGCAGAGTGGTGCACGCAGACCGGTGCTGATGAGCTGACGATGCGAACCGCCATCGCGGACGCCGCCACCACCAAGGACAAGGAATGGTTCAAGCGTGAGGATCGTGGCGAGGAACTTGCCGAAGTCGTCATCGCGCACTCAGAAGGACTGGAGAACACACACCTCATGAAGGTGATCGGCGAGTTACGCACGTTCGTCTACCCGGCTGAACCAGAGCAGTCGGTTGCTCTGGACGGGGCACAGACCACCGATGCCTGACGATCTGCCTCTACAGGTAGCAGTACAGGCGGTGCTCGGCTCAATGTTGTGTTCGGTCACGCTCCCGGCCGGGGCAGGTAAGACCGAGTTGATCGCTGCTTCGGTGGCAGCGATTGCTAAGAACGGTGGCACAAGTCTCGTACTGACGCACACGCACGCTGGCGTGGATGCGCTCCGGAAACGAATGAAGAAATTCGGGATAGGGCATGAGCAGGTCGTAGTGCGAACTATCGACTCGTGGTCGTACAACTTGATCGCCCACTTTCCGCAGCTCGCGCAGCTCACCGTCCCCGACGTTCCCGACTGGAGCAAGGCCGGCGACTATCACCGCGCCGCAGCTTGCGCGGCCAGAAGCAAAGCAGTCAGACGGATGCTTAAGGTCAGCTATTCCAACCTGTTCATTGACGAATACCAGGACTGCCTGGCCGACCAGCATGAGCTGGCGGTAGCGCTTTCCCAGGTACTTCCCACGACTGTGTTGGGCGACCCGCTGCAGAGCTTGTTCAACTTCGGCAGGCACCAGCCCGTCGACTGGGATGCTGATGTGTTGCCGAATTTCCCAGCAGTCACTGTTGCGCACCGTCCACGCCGCTGGGACCCAAACCACGCACCCTTGGGTGCCTGGCTGGTAAGCATCCGTGACAATCTGACGAACGGCCGGCCGATCGACCTCACCTTGGCGCCGGTCACATGGGTGCAGAGGTGGGACGGACAAACTTTCGTCGACTCTTGTTATGCCGCCCTCGGGCTAGACGGGACTATCGCGGTCCTAGGACAGTTCCGACCCGACTGCGTCCATGCCGCAGGCAGACTCGGCGGTTCGTACTCCGTCATGGAAGCCATTGACGAGAAGATTCCTGTCGCCCTGGCGAGGAAGATCGATACTCAGGAAGGCGTCGAGGTCGCGCAGGCCATCGTGAAGTTCGCGATCGATTGCAGCAGCGGCATCCCGAAACATATATCTGCTGAGAAGCGGCGTCGGCTTGGTGAGGGGAAGTCGTTCACGACCAGGAGCGACGACCTGAAGCCTGCCTACGAAGCACTTCTTCGACTACGAAGCACACCGACGGTCGGGGCCGTGCACATGGCGCTCGACCTACTCGGGAAACTTCCCGGTGTCACGATCCATTGCCGCGAGGCATGGAACGAGATCACGCGATCTGTCTCCATCTCGATGACTGACGATTGCACGGCGACTGAGGCGCTCCAGCGCATCCGGAACCATGCACGGGCCACGGGGCGTCGATCGAGCGGTCGAGTCGTGTCGCGGCCGCTGCTAGTCAAAGGACTCGAGTACGACCACGTCATCATCTTGAATCCCGCCAAGTACAGCGCCCAGGAGCTGTACGTAGCACTCACCCGGGGATCGAAGTCGGTGACGGTCATCAGTGACAACGTCATACTTCCGGCCCCCAAAATAGCAACGCGCCCCAATGCCAGCCAGGTCACCTCCCAAGAATCGTTGACGGGGAGGGTGTTGGCGGGACGATGACCGACCCAGCGCGCAGCTGGATTCTTCGGTGATCTGCCACTCTTCCCAAAACTAAAGTCTCAGCATTGTGCGATGCGACGACTAGTGAGATGTTCGGGTATGAGTACTGAGACTCGCACCGGACACCTCGTCGGTTACGCCCGCGTCAGCATCGACTCTGTGTCCCTGTGAACCGCAGCTTCCGTGACGAGAGAAACGCAACTTTTTGTCGAAATTGGATCGGTATTCGACGCTTCTGTGAAGCACTTATATCCCTAGTTCGTACTGAGGGTGAGGTGTCGAGATCTCGTGTCGAAAATCTATGTCGAATAAACCGTTGGCTTTGCGTTTTCGACAGACGAGTTTCTTTCAGGCTGCCCACCAGGCGATGACGGTGGCGGAGAGGGTGCAGCCGAGTATGAGGGCAGGTTCGACGGGCACGCCGAGTCGTTCGGGCAGCCGTGGGCGGTACGTGCGAGGCGACGCCGGGGTCATGTAGTGGTGCTGACGGGTTGGATCATGGCTTCGAGCCTGGTGAGTCGTTCTTCGAGAACGCCGGTGATGGCGAGCAGTCCGAGCACGGTCGGTTCGGTGATGTCGCTGCCCTGTTGCGCGTGTTTGAGCAGCGTCGTGCGCAGGAGCGAACACATGGGGGCGTCGTCGCTGATGGGGAGTTGCTCGAGTTTGGCGGTTAGACGCTCGTCGGGGGAGGCCATGGGTAGCTCCTGCACGTGTGGATCATGCAGGCCGAGTGAAGGGGCGACTGCCTGCGCGGTGGTATCGGGTGGTGCGTGGTGCGCTGGAACCGAGGCGGAAAGCAGCGCACCACCAGTGTGTGATGTTACTGCGTCATTGCTGGGCGGTCGGTACGTGGGAGGTAAGTGACGGCGCACCCATGGGCGCGATGGACTAACTCGGTACCGGTTCGCCTGAAGGCGGCGAGGTACTCCTCGGTAGTTCAATGCTCAAGTAGCTGTAACTGTGCGAAGACTGGTAACTGGGGTGGGTGACACGTAAATTTTCGGGGGCGGCATCACCCGGTCCCCAACGGGTATGGCGAACGCTCCGCCGGTAGCCACCCCTGGTCTATCGGCGGGCGAGCCGTCCCGCAGGTTTTTCGGCGCGAGGACTGCGTTTTCGCTGCGTCGGCGGTCAGCGTGGGTTGGGGGTGCGCCACAGGCGCGGGGGGTCGCCGTCTTCGGTGTTGGCGAGCGCCCGGATTCCGTCGGCGTCCTGGGCGAGGATGTCCGCGAATTGCTGTCTGTGGGTGTCGTCGAGTCCGTCGGGCAGGTTCGCACCGTCGCTGATGGATGCCGCCGCGCCGTCGAGGTAGCGGGCGATCCGCAAGAGCAGCGGGCGTGGGGTCGGGACGACGGAGTCGTTCGCATCGGCGGTGATCATGCCGAGAGTCGAGAGCAAGGACAGCCCTGCGAGGGCTTCTTTGTCGTCGAGGTTGATGTGTGCGACTTTCAAGGCTTC
>NZ_CP133331.1:0-38509 GCF_036669995.1 Rhodococcus sp. DN22
GCCGCAGACCTCATGGGTCAGGAGGTCGCCGACCGAGTGGGCAAGGTGTGGGGACTGGGGTCGGAGACCACGAAAGACCCCGGGCCGTGGGAGGGCGAACAACGAAACATGTGGAAGCCGACGCAGCAGCCCGGTCTCTGGTTCCACGGCGGCAATCTGCACCAGTCGCGCCACTACTCGCTTTATCTGGCACTCCAGCTCAAAGCCCGATTCGAGGGAATCCCCACACCGGTTTACGGGCTCGCCGAGGTCAATCACCTGAGCTGAGAACGGAATCGATGGCCGAGTGGTGACGTGAGAAAGGCCCCGCAACCTGGGGTTGCGGGGCCTTTCTGAAATTGTGTTCGGCGGTGTCCTACTCTCCCACACTGGTTAGGGTGCAGTACCATCGGCGCTGGAGGGCTTAGCTTCCGGGTTCGGAATGGGGCCGGGCGTTTCCCCTCCGCTATGGCCGCCGTAACGTTGTGAAACAACACTCACACGAAGTGTGCGTGTGTTTATTTGTTCCTCAACCCTCCGCAACCACACGGGTTGTTGGGGGTTCACGGGGGCGTGCCCCCGTGTGGTGTGTTGTTTCAGAAGTGTCATAGTGGATGCGAACACACCAAAACATGAGTGTTTTGTGGTGTGTGGGTGTTGTTGGTAAGTCCTCGGCCGATTAGTACCAGTCACCTGAACACATTGCTGTGCGTACAGTTCTGGCCTATCAACCCCATGGTCTGTGGGGGGCCTTAACCCCGCGAAGGGGGTGAGAAACCTCATCTTGGAACAGGCTTCCCGCTTAGATGCTTTCAGCGGTTATCCCTTCCGAACGTAGCTAACCAGCGGTGCCCCTGGCGGGACAACTGGCACACCAGAGGTTCGTCCGTCCCGGTCCTCTCGTACTAGGGACAGGTTTCCTCAAGTTTCTTACGCGCGCGGCGGATAGAGACCGAACTGTCTCACGACGTTCTAAACCCAGCTCGCGTGCCGCTTTAATGGGCGAACAGCCCAACCCTTGGGACCTACTCCAGCCCCAGGATGCGACGAGCCGACATCGAGGTGCCAAACCATCCCGTCGATATGGACTCTTGGGGAAGATCAGCCTGTTATCCCCGGGGTACCTTTTATCCGTTGAGCGACACCGCTTCCACTTGCCGGTGCCGGATCACTAGTCCCGACTTTCGTCCCTGCTCGACATGTACGTCTCACAGTCAAGCTCCCTTGTGCACTTACACTCAACACCTGATTGCCAACCAGGCTGAGGGAACCTTTGGGCGCCTCCGTTACCTTTTGGGAGGCAACCGCCCCAGTTAAACTACCCACCAGGCACTGTCCCTGAACCCGATCAGGGTCCGAGGTTAGAAGTCCAATACGATCAGAGTGGTATTTCAACAACGACTCCATGAACACTGGCGTGCCCACTTCACAGTCTCCCACCTATCCTACACAAACCGAACCGAACACCAATACCAAGAAGAGTGCCGCGTGTACGGGTTGATAGAAGTCCTCGGGTGTGAGGTCCTTCATGACAGACGCCACACGCCCGGTCGGCGTCCAGAGCAGCGAGCACAACATTTGCGCCTCGATGTCGAGTGTGGCGCTGTAGTCTTCGACGTCGGACTGGGGAGTCTCATCCGACAGGTCACTGGTCACAGAGCGTCCTCCGTTAGCATCGTTGCTCCGCTGATCACCCAGATTGCCCACAAGCCCGGCTCCCTCGTGGAGCCGGGCTTGTGTCGTTCTCGACTACTTGGCTGTAGCAACTTTTCGCCGGGATGACTTTGCCTCCGAACCGGTCTCGGCCGCGGCCGGCGCCAGCGCTGCGGCACGGTTGCGTGCCGCGATGATCAGACCTTCACGGTTGAGCCCTCGTGAATAGGCCGAGTCCAGGTACAGCACCGGAGCTGCATCCTCGCCGTTCATCTCCGTGACCTTGTCGAGGAGAGCCTTGTGCAGGGATTCTCGCAACGGTCCGGAGCCGCCGCCGTACACGTAGATGGCCTGGGTGACGGCACCGACGAGATCGAGCACCCGCGACAGCTCCAACGCGACCTCGCGGACGAAGAAGTCAGAGGCGACCTCTGTCTCCTCGACGACGCGAGCGCGAAACTTCGCTTTCAGTGGATTGACCTCTGCCTGAAGGAAATTCGCGAGGTGCTTTCGTCCAGCGAAGCCGTGCTGCTCCCCCTTCTCGGTCATCGCTTCGATGGTGTTCTCCAGGACGGTGCCGTAACCCGCCGGCAGAGTCCGCGACGCGTCGGCGTTGAAGCGTCCGCCGGTGAACACCGGAAAGTTGACCGTCCCCTCCCCCACATCGACGCCGATGGTGTCGGTGGCCGCGAGCAGATGTGTGGCCTCGATGCCCTCCAGCGCGACTCCGCGGCTCCGCACGTCGGCGAGCAGACGTTCCATCAGCGGTTCGCCGAAGTAGTTGATGGCGTACTGCGCACTGGCGCCCTCCGGCACCACGAGGACGTTGTCGAACACGATGCTCACCGTCACCGGCGTGACGAAATTGTTGATGCGGACCTGGTGTACGAGAGGCTCGGTCGCTGTGCCGACGAAGCTGGCGGAGTAGCTGTTGCGGTGCACCTCGTACTCACTGATCGGCAGGGCGAGCGCGAGGACTGCACGCACCGTCAGCGAAGCGACGGTGTCTGGATTGTTGGGACTCGGCAGCTGTCCGGTGACGGCCACGTAATCGCGCAGCGCTTTCGCCGCGAGGATGCCCAGGACGAGCACCTTCGACAAGGGCTGCTCCGCCTTGGATTTGTTGCCGACCAAATCGAAAGCGTCAACACTCGAGGCTTTCGTGGCCAGGGCCCGGCGGCCGATGACCCGGCGGTATGTGTCGGGCACCAGGTTCGAGCTGAACACCAGATCGGCGTTGTCGAACCACTCCTGACCGTCTGCCAGCACGTCCGGTGCGTCGGCGTCGGGGGTCTGAAGTAGATTCGGCCGAATCAGTGTCGCAGCCACACTCGGCATGTCGACCATGTCGACCGGCACATTGGCGCTGCGGTCGTGTGGATCAGCGCTGCGATCTTCGATTACCCCCTTCACGTACCCGTTGCCGATGTCGAGACCAGCCGTGTACTCGAAGAGCCCGGCCTTCGGATCACTGCTCATTGCGTATCTTCCCCGTTTCTTTGTGTGCAAATGCGTTGTGCTGCAACGGCGTAGACCTCACCCCCGTGGGAAGGTCTACCTTCGGAACAGGTCCTCGAAGTCGTCGCTTGGTCCGGCCGTGGTCCGTTCGTTCTTCTGCGGCGTGGCTGATGGGCGTGTTGGCGTCGATGGAGCAGCCTGCTCGGGCCGCTCGTCGGGCGCCAGACTGGCATTGCCAGCATTACCGGCCTTGCTGTCTGCCAGACTTGTTGTCGACTCTGCTGACCCCAGCCCGCGCTTGAGGCCGGTCATCGTGATCGACCCCATCGCCTGCTCGAGCACGTTGGTCGGACCGAACTCGTTGACCCACATCCGAATCAGCATCACGATGGCCTGCGATTGATGCCGTGCCCCCTGCGCGGCCAGGAACGCCTCGACGTCAGCGTCGTCAGTCGGCATTTGCAGCCGTAACGAGTACTTCTTCGACGACGAGTCCGAATCGTCACTTGTAGGAGTCATGAGTGTCAGCCTTTCGTCACTGTTCAGCCGGTCAACGGACGCCCAGGTGACACTACAGATGCACTACTGGCCTCAAACAGCCCCCTACAGTCCCGTCCATCACCTGCTTTAGAGCCCGCATTACAGCCACTAAAACAGATGAACCCCTTTGCTGTCTACAAGGTGCTCATTATATGGGCAGTTTTCACTGTTGCGTACAGAAACCCCGACACGCTGCGAGTTTGCCGACCTCGAGTTTCCTGTGACAGTTCTGCTGAGAATCTGCGTATGCTCCGATCGCAAGAGTTGTGCAGCGCGCGGCGTGTCGCGACGCCTTTACCCGGCTTGTGCAGCACAGTAGAGGCCGGAAGGGAGTACACCATGCCTGATCCCCGTATCAAGACCCACACCGAGCGCATGAACATGCGTCAACGTCCCGAAATCAAGGACTTGGCGCGTACCGGCGCTCAGGAGGCGGGCGTCTCCCTAGCTGACTGGGTAGCCGCCGCGATCGCCGAGAAAGCCGGCAAGCCCGAGATGGCACCTGCCTCGATTCGCCAGGAGGTGATCGCGCTGCGACACAGCGCATGAGCACGCCATTGGTGATGGCGTACCACAACTGAAAAAAGAACTGCCCCCGGCTGCAACCGAGGGCAATTCGTTCAAGTTTGAGGGGCGAGGCGGGAATCTCGCACCCATAACCCCGAAGGGACTGTCTTGGGAGACAGGTCTCAGAGTAGCGCGCACCCTATGGGGTTCGCTACATCTGACATGACCGTGTCGGATCACGAATACGACACGGCTACTCGGTGGTCCGAGCTGTATCGGCTGCTGCTGGCACCAGGCACACAGGGCTACGCCCTGCGCGCCACCCGCGGTCAGCAGCCTGTCCGGGAAGCTTCAGGCGATCCGATTGAGCTGATTACACAGGCCGAGCACGCAGGTGCCGGCCGTGCGGTGTGGGCGGTGGTCGCACCGATCCGTCCCGATCTACTGGTCGTCGACCTCGATGGATGTGCCGACCTAGTCGCCTCGAGCATCGTGGATAGCGTCGATGACTCTGCTGCGCTGATTGCATATCGCGCTGCATCCGGCTCACCCGATTCAGAGCACTTGGTGGTTGCCTGCCCTACCACCGCGTCACGCCGGTACCTGCTTGACCGCATCGACACCATTCGGGCATGGGAATCGCTGTCTCCCACCCAGCTCGACGTCCGTACATCTGACCAGTTCCTGCGCCTACCAGGCTCGGCGCCGCTCAAACCTGGTGGCGGCTGGTGCTATCCAATCGATGACGACGGCCGGCGGATGACCGCGCCTGCAGCGACCCGCAGGGCCCACAGAGCGATCCTCGAGCTCCCCACCCTGCTGTCAGTGGTACCGGCGGTCACGGTCGCAGACCGGACCTCACGCCGCAATGAACGCCCAACCACTGCGACCGAGTCAACCGCCTTCGACGTCGCGGAAGCGACCGACTTCGCGGCAGCATCTGATCTCGAGCAACCCTGTGCGTGGCGGCCGCGTCGGCAGTTCACTCCCCGTGAATGGGCTGTTCTGCATCACACTCCCGAGGAGGGGCACCGTTCCCATGCCGCCACCTCTGCGGCGTGGGTGTTGTGGAGGTACGGCATCCGTAGTTGGCGGCGCGCTGCGAGCTGGTACCGCACATGTCCTGCATTCCGAAAGTTCGCCGATCGCGACGATCACGGCCGCGCGCATTGGGAATCGATTAAGTCGCGCGCTTTGGGCCACCGACCTGCCGATCCGGCGGGCGCCGATCACATCCGTACCGTCCTCGCTGAGATCGCCTGCTGGGACGACGCGAATCTCGTCGCTGCGGCCCTTGCCTGCATTCACCATCGCTTTGCTGATGGCTACGGTACGGACGCACGTCCCATCTCGTGGCGAGATATGGCGCTATGGCTCAATGTCGGCCACCACACCGCAGGTCGTCGACTTCGCGCTCTCGTCAACCGAGGACTTCTCGTGGTGACTGTCATTCACGACAGGGCTTCCGCACCGCACTCTGCCACCTGCTACAGCCTGCGAACCCCTCCAGAGATTTACCGCACGGATCTGCACCATGACGTCACAGAAGGAGGGGGGCGAACGAAGACCCCCACCCTCCTGCACCCACTCTGGGGCCACCTGTCACACACCGCCCACCACGCCTGGTCCCACCTCTCCCCCACCACCGCTCTCCCCACCTCCACTATCGCCAGGGCCACCGGCCTCCCTGCGGGCACCTCCACCCACGGCGCACTCCACCTCCTCCTGCGGCTGGAGAGTCTCGGCCTGGCTACGCGAGTAGGCCAAGGACGAGGAACGCGCTGGCTGCGCGGACCTCGAAGTCTCACCGCCGCGGCAGAATCGTGCGGGGCACTCGCACATCAGCAGGACCTTCACGAGACGGTCACCGCCGAGCGAGCAGCCTGGCATGCTCCCACTGTGCGATCGAGTCGCACGATCCGCGAGCGCCTACGGCTGCGGCGGCGGCGTCGAGATTCACGACCGCCGGATAAGGAATCGCACGCTGAGCTTCCGTTCGGGTCAACGTTCGCGAAACCCATGTCACGAAGCACATCCGCTCGTTACCGAAGAGCACGAGGGTCGTCAGTCGGTAGAACGGGTGGCGGTGAGGGCGGGAAGTCCCCCTGAAACGCCAATGCCCCATCCCTTGTCAGGCAGACCAACCAGCAAAAACTCCGACGTCAGGACTACCTGACGCAGCAGGTCTAGCCTGATGGTATGGGCTGGATACACGAGAGCGAGACGCACCTGCATGAGGCGTCACTGGTGGCGGTGTTCGAAGACGGGACCGAGAGCAGCGGGACGACCATGATGGACGGCGTGGACCACGAGCTCGTCGAGGTCAGCCGGCGTCAGGCCGCTGATGCGGCTGCGCGTGCGTCACTGCCGGTGCGGAATTACATGGCTGCTCTGGGCAGCGGTGTCGTCCTGCGGCCGTCGGCAGAGATCGTGGGTTGGCTGCTGCGCTGCCATTGTCGTCGCCGGGACAGCTCCGAGTTATCGACCTGGACCGATCCCATCCAGTGGATGCGGGTGCCCTCAGCGTCCCTCGAGGACCTCACACGACGTCGGGTCTGCGCCCCGGACCCCGACCTCGACGTCAACGCGCGGCCTGAGATCGCGGAGGCCGCCCAAGGTGTGTGGCGGCGCGAGCATCTCGACCCGATCGACGTCGACGACGAGATCCGGGCCGCCGTTTCTGCCCGCAGGGACGCCGACGCACAGCTTGACGCCGCCGTGGCCAAGGCCCGCCGTTTGGGCCGCTCGTGGGCCGAGATCGGCGCCGCCACGGGCATGAGTCGGCAGTCAGCGAACGAGCGCTGGAAAGATCGGACTTGAGGGCTCGGGCTCGGATCACCGCTGTGACAAGACCTACCCTCCGATCCAGGATGGACGGTCGAGTTCCGACTCAAGGCCGCACCGTACCCACCTCCGCGGTGTCGAAAGCTGCTTGAACACGCGCGTGGGCATGCCGTTGCCGACAGTCTCACGGGAGAAGTAGCATGCTGATGCGCGCTGGACGCTTCGGCGTCCTGGAAGATGCTTTCGTGTATGCGGGAGTTCGCTTCTGGGTGATGCGTCATTCCCCAGGGCTCGCGCTGCAAGGCGGCGGCTTGGCCACCAACACCCCCGTATCCGTTGGTGACCAAGCCGCGGCCTCAGTGACAGATCCACTCTCAGAGTGCGGGCACCCTCAGTCAGCGAGCGGCCGTCCCGGGGACAATGGCGTATCGACGCCATCGAACGGGTCTCCTGCGTTGTGTCGCAGTTCGCGACGCTCGATTTCACCGGCAATAGCCTTCTCGACGAATTGGGACCAGTTCCGGTCTCTCTCAGCAGAACTCGTTGCCTTGTAGGTCAGGCGAGCACGCGTGTAGACCTCCTGGGAGATGTAGACGGTGACAGGCTTGTTGGTCTGCTTCTTCTCGGCAGGTTCCGCCACCGGCGCGACCGGAGGCGCCGCAACCGGCGGTGGCGGTGTTGATGCCCGGTTCTTCGCGCGCAATGCTGACAGATCTCCGGTCACTGGACGCGCACCGGGCGTTCCCGGACTACCGGTGGACACCCTGTTCAAGCCGCTGACACTGCGTCGAGGTTCGGTCATGATGTGGCCTCCTGTGCCGCCTCGGTCTCTGCCTGGGTGATCCGACGGACGAGCTCTTCGGTCACGCCGACAAGATCGTCGGCGACCGACGTCGATGACCTCGGGGCCAACGCCTGAGCTGTAGCTTCGCCGCGGAGTACCTCGTACCATTTGGGCCCGTTTCGAACGAACTCGTCGAGTTCATGCACGAGGAGGCCTCGTTCACGAGTAGCGAGCGCCGTGGCTTCGGAATGTCTGACGGTCCGGTCGAAGACGACGTCGCCGCTCCCGCCGAAGGATTCGGCGATCGCGTCGCGTGCCTGCTTCTGGACCTTGGTTGCTGAGCGTCCAATACCTGTGAGGACGACACCGAGAAGGTCGAGATCGGGATTGTCCGAGAGCACCGCGTTGAGGCGACTCATCACGCCGGCCATACCTTTTCGGCTGGACGCGTCGCTTTTGACCGGGATGAGCAGCCACCGCGCTGCCGCGGCCGCGGCCGTCTGTAGCGACTCGTCGCCGGGCGGGCAATCGAGCAGGATCATGTCGTACTGGTGCGCGATGGGCGCCAACGCCATGGCCAGAGCGAGCTTAGCTCCAACAGGATCCTTCGCGACCCGAGAGCTCAGCGCCGCCGTAGCCGCCTCGAGATGGGCCCCGCCAGGAGCGACATCGAGGTTCGGTCGGACGTCGCGAATCGGTTCGAGCGGTGCACCGAATGCCAGGGCCTGGGCAAGGTTGCTGCCATCGTCGTCGTGCTCGGTGTTGGTGTATCCGAGATCCTCGGCGACGTTGCCCTGTGGGTCGAGGTCGACCAGCAAGACCTTGTAGTCGGAGGCAGCCAACAGTCCCCCAATGTTGGACGCCAGGGTCGTCTTGAATACTCCACCCTTGCTGTTGATGAGCGCGACGACTCGTGTCAGCGCGGCGGCGTTGCGTTGCGGGGACTTGTCCCGTGCAGCCATGGCGTTACCTTCCGTCTCGGTCTGTACCGTGCACGCTCATTTGCCAGCATTACTGTGATTACCGGGATTACTGGCTATCACAGTGTTACCTGCATAGATGGCGATTGGCCTTACCAGAGAAAGTATCACCGTCAATCCTGTGAATGCAAGTATTACTTGTTATGTAGGCACTTTGCTTGTAATCACAGTGGTACCAGCAATGCTGCTATTACTTTTGTGCAGGTCAGGATGGTTTCAGTTGGCAGCGCCTCCAGGCGACAGTTATGCCAGCATTACTGGTATAAACGGCATCTCCTGCCGATAGATTCGGCAAGATCGTCGCCGCCCGGCCCGCTCACACCGAGCCACGTCGCCAGTATTGCCAGTAATACCTGTAATACAGGTATACCAATTATTGCTGTCTGCCGGGTCGATGGGTCGGCGATAAGAGCGTGTTGGCGCAGCCAACGGCGGGGCAGACTCCGGACATCACACTCTCGATATTGCGCCGCGAATCGTCACAGTGACACACGCGTCGGTGCGTCGTCGTCAACGCTCAAGGGGGACCATGAAAGACCGCACACGAAGGATTGCGGCGGACTTCGCCGGCAATCCCATCAACGAGTTCGGAATCTTTCGGGATGGAGTACTGGTATCCGACGGCCACCTGTCGAAGTACTCCGCTCAGTATGAACTCGACCATCGGACTGCGCCCGGCGGCGACTGGGAGGCTATCGACCCGTCATCCTTCTCCGTCTCGAAGATCTGACAGATCTCATCAATCCGCGCCGATGTGTAGCTCACACACGATGACCTGTTACGGAATCGCGATCGGACTGGGGAGAGTGCGGACACACCTACCGTCTGCAAACAGACCGTAATTCTGTCCGCGAACAGACATTACATTGGCGCATAGTGCCACCAGCGCGGGAACCGTGACTATAAAGCCGTCAATGAGCCGGTATAACTGTCCTGAAAGGAACTAATATGACGCAGCTCGAGGTTCGAGACGGCGTTGCGGTGTCACGCGACGACGACAGCGAGTTCGTCCCGGCATTCAAAGATCCCGTAGCTCTACGTCTACTCGACAGAGTCGAAACCGTCGTACGCGCCACGTCGCCCGACTCCTGGTGGGAGGGACCGACGTTCCGGAGCCCATGCGGCACCAAGCACTGCGTTCTTTCCCACGTTGCCGAGCAGCTCGGCATCGAGACGATGGAGCAGTTCGAAGCGCATTGGTCGACCTCGTACGTCATCGGCGCCGAAGTGAACGACACCCCGTCGAAGCGGTACCCGCACGGACATCCGAAAGACCGCGTGCTGGCCTACCTTGAGAACCTGCGCACCGGCGTCGAAGAAGACGTCCTGACGTCCATGGATCGCACGTACACAGAGATGGAGCCATCGTGACAGCGAGTAGCGAACGCGGATCGATGACGAGTAGGGGAGAGGCCGCATTCCCGCACCGTCGGCGGCCCTGCGCTGAGTGCCCGTGGCGTCGCGATGTCGCTCCTGGGCAGTTCAGCCGGGAACGCTTCGATGCGCTTGCCGACACGGCGGGCAGCCCAGGCGAGGAAGCGCCGCTGGGTGCTCCGATGTTCGCCTGCCACAAGTCGCCTGTCGGCGCTGAAGACGCCTGCGCCGGCTGGCTGGCCGTCTCCGGCGTTGAACACATAGGCGTGCGTCTGGCGATCGCCTCGGGGCGACTAGACCCGCAGGTGCTCGACGCGCCCCAGGATTGGCCAAGCCTGTTTGACTCGTTCGACGAGATGGCGCACACGCAAGCGAGAAGATCTTCTCCTTCGTAGTGACACTCGATCGCGGCCCAGTCAGGCCGTCGCCCCGGCCTTCCGGAACGCGTTGTTTCGATGAGGATTCCCCGAGGTGCTGCCACCTCTCCCGTTAAGTCGGTCGGACCTCATGGCAACGACCGTCCTGAGCACCGACCTAAAACTGCTCCCTCACCGCCACGAATGGCGCCCACTGACCTTCCCATTGGAGAAATCATGCTCTTTGTCGTGCAAGCAACCTTTCCCGGCCGCCGGCGGAACAGCCCGCGCGCCGACACGCTCTGCTCGAACGTCGACCGACTGACGGTCTTGCCTCCCGCGCTGTTCATCGCGGACGAGGCGGCAATCACCGTCTCCGTCGACGGAGGATCCCCTATTCGGGTGCGCGCGCTCATTGGCGTCGGCAGCGACGACCAGTTCAGCACCGACATCTTCCTGGCCGCGCACGTCCCGGGCCTCGGCCTCGTCGAACGTTGCCACATCATGAAGTTCGATGCCGATACGACAGTCGGCGAGGCCGTCGATCAGTGTGTGCTGATGTTCGCCTCGAGCCTGGCCAACAGGGTGATCGACAGCAACATCAACGCCGACGTCCAGGTCATCGGGCACACCAGCGAGACGCTGGTGACCAGCCGGTTCTGACTCGGCAGCAGTATCCTTCGTATCTGTTCGACAACGAAGACCTGCCTCGTTCAGACGCTGAGTAACCGCATGAGGAGCACAGATGCCCAATCCCGCCCTTGAAGCAGCCCATCGTGCAGTCGAATCGCTAGATACAACGACCGCGCTTGTGCCCGATGACTGGGACGTGGTGGCTGCCACTTCGATTGCCGCCGCCGAGGAAGCCCTCATTCCGATCCGAGAGGTCCTGGATCGTCTCGCGCGCAACACTCAAGCGCCGTGTGGTCCGGAAAAGACCGCAGCGGCGCGGGTCGACGCGCTCAATGCTATTGCCGAGCTCGTCCGCTCAACCGACACGGGCGAGAACGTCACCCACGAAGTGACGTCGACGGCGGGCTGACCGGGCGCCCACGAGGACATCGCAGCGTCCCCATCCCTTGAATAGGGATGGGGACGCTGTTTTCGTTTCACCTGGCCGGTAGAGACTTCAATCCTCGAACTCGAAACAGCAGATCGATCCACTCACGGTCACTAGTTGTACTGACCCGGGAGATTGCGCCGCCTTCTCTGCGACCCGTTCCGCTACTGCCGCAGCAAGGTTCATCGCACCTCCTCATCACTCCTGGGTCCGCGCGCGCCGTGGTTAAGCCCGTGTGGGCCGCGGACCGTCCATCGCCAGTCGTCGAACTCGGCCTCCAGGCGACGTGCTCGCTCCGCCGGCAACGTGCCCCGACGGTAGTCGGCACGCCGGTTGGCGACCCACTGCCCGATCGCGAATCCGTCGATCACAGCCCGATGGCGGGCGCTGGAGGTGCCGTACGCGGCGACGTAGCGGTGCAGGTGCGCGACCCCGGCCTCGAATGCGGCCGCGGACGACGCGGCCTGCGGCGACCACTGCCAGTCCGGAAACTCGCGCTCGAACACCTCGATCCGCTCCGCCGGCAGTCGGCCTTTGCGGTAGTCGGCGCGACGGTTGGTCACCCACTGTCCGAGGGCGAATCCGTCGACCACCTCGTGCTGACCCACGAGGCTCGTCCCGTGGGTGGCGACGTAGCGGCGCAGATGCGCCACCCCGACGTCGAACTGCGCGCCGCGCACACTCCACCGCCAGTCAGGGAACTCGGTCTCGAGCCGTTCGATCCGGTCGGCCGACAGTCGGCCCTTGCGGTAGTCGGTGCGCCTGCTGGTCACCCAGACGTCGATCGGGAACCCATCGATCCTCGCGCCGCGCGGGGGAGAGCTCGAACCATGCGCGGCGACGTAGCGGTGCAGGTGGGCGATCCCCGCTTCGAATCGTCGCTCGTCCGCACGACCACGGCCGGCGGGGGAGTCACGCTCGCTCCGCATAGCGACACCCCCTGTTTGGACAGGACTACGCGGGGTCCATTCGAGCCCCCGAAGAAGCGAATCAGTCATGGACGCAGCGCAGTTGGCGGAGCCAACTCCGAGACAACTGTGAAGCAACCAATTGCCCGCGGCCGTCCTGGTCTGCGCGCGTTCTGAGCAGGAGTACACCATGACTGTCACGACCGTCACCACCATCGACCGCTCCGAGCTGACACTGCTGGTCCTGCCGGCGAGCGCCGACGCCGCAAAGCGCCTTGATGCATACCCGATCGACCTCGGAGAGGCTAGCGATGAGACCAGCATGGCACTGACGGCCGTCGCCGAGCTCGAAGGCGTTGCGGTCACAGAACTCGTCCTCGCCGGCCTCGAGTTTGTCCACCCCGAGCAGCTGAACACCACCGTCACGCTGGGCCACACCGACCTCGATGCAGTCGTGTGGGTACTCGGCGACGGCGGTCTGGTCCTGAACGGGACCAACGGCGTGCTCAGGGCCCTGGAACACCTCACCTCAATCGAGGTGCCGGTCTACGCGTAACCGCGCACCCCAAGCTTCGCAGGAGCGGTTCGACTCCGAAGTGCGGCGGCTCATCCCGCCGCGCGCCCAGAGCGGCGAATACCTGCGAAAACCCCCACCGATGCGGTTCGAATCCGCAGGTCAGCAGTTGATCACTGCTGACTCGTGCCTGGCCGGGCAGGTGGGGTCAGACCTCCTAGCTCAATTGGCAGAGCACGGCAGGAATCCGGAAGGACCCGAGGTTCAACTCCTCGGTCGCGGCCCTGGGGCCGCGAAAGCTCGGCGGCAGAGCATCCGGCGACGCCGACGATGCAGGTTCGAATCCTGCGGAGGTCACCAACTCGCACACACTCGCATCACTCTGACCAGGGGACATATCGTGGCAATCGGCTCTTGCACGCGCAGAATCGCGCGGGACCACCTTACAGTCAGTAGTACTGACACTTACGTGACCGGAATAGCGCGGGGGAGCGACCGCTGACGACGCCGGTCGCCCACGGCTACCGCGGCTTTTTCGCACCCAACCAGGCGTCCATGAGGGTGTCGTCGTGGTCGGCTGAGCTCAACGGACGACTGCGCTAGCACCCACGTCTACGCCGATTCCCACGGTGGCGGCGGTGAGAACGTTGACGACCTGCGCGTGAGGAAGTGTGGACTTCCGAATACGTTCCGAATATGCTGGCTGCATGACCACCACAGCGTTCCGTACCACGACGCGTCGCTCCTCGGACTTGAGCAAGCACTCCGCCGAGGTCTTCGCTGAGGCTGAAGACCACCCGGTTACGGTCACTCGGCGCGACGGCGAGGACCTCGTGCTGATGTCTCGGCGTGAAGCCGAGGGTCGCAACCGCATGCTGGAGTTCGCGGCACAGCTGATTGGCGTGGCAGTCGATGACGACGGGCCCCTCGCCGAGCGGATGTCGAAGCCATTCCCGTGGATGCTCGCGCTCTCCGAGCAGGATCGGGAGACCTGCGCGCAGAACCTTGTGGACGCCGCGCGTGCCTCCTTCTCCACTGACCAGCCGCACCGCGTACTCGCAGAGGTGAATGCTTGGCGTGAGACCGCAACCGCTCTCGCGGCTGGCCTCGGCGGGGCCGATGTCGAATGGCTCGATGACGACGGTGACGCCGCAGTCGTCGAGCGTCCGTAGTCGTGGCGAGGCAAGACGACACCGTCCCTCGACCGACGAAGAGGTCCGAGTATGCGATCCGGTACGCGTCGGCCGGCGCCAAGAAAGGGTGGAGGGACCTTGCGGCGACGATTCGTGGCCCACTCGCTGACACCTGGGACTTCCTCACACGCACGCCGACACAGGAGACTTCAACGAACTACGCGCTGCGCGGAGATCTCGCACGAGTGACCCGTAACGGGCAGACCCACAATCGCTGGCAGAACAAGCCGACAATCAAGGGCGACGCTCGCATCTGGTTCTACGTGGAAGGACGCACAGTATTCCTGGAGCAGGTGCATACCAGTCATCCGAACGAGACAAAGTAGCTCCCGGCGCGACACTGGGCGGCCGATCAGCGCGGCGGCGCGCGAGGTCGAGGCCCACACTGGAAGCCGGAGAAACCGAGGGGACAGGGATGACCGACACCGAAAAGCGGCCGCGCCCGGAGGTCGCCGCGGCCGCCGCCCGCGCAGCCATCGCGATCCGCGAGTACGACGGCCGTGAGGTCCCGGACTGGCTCCGTGCAGTCGCCGCAGGCGAGGACGTCACGCCACCTACGGACTGACCGATCGCGTGTGAGCCCCTCTACTCGGGGAGCAGCTCGCGCTGCGGAGTGAGGCCAGATGCCGGCCCACTGTGGCCCGCGAGAGACCAGTCTCGGCCATGATCTCGGACGCGCGTCGGCACGTGCAGAGAGCTTAGGGATGTCTGTCCGAGTGTTCAAAGTACGAAGCGAACCAAATCAGATGTTTCCGGTTCCCCAGCCCAGGGGACCTGGTAAACCCGTGCTCGTCCCAGCGGTCGCTGGACCACACCCCTCCACTCCCGATTGCGGGGCACTGGCATCGCTCACGCGCCGTTCCTCTTCACAAGAGTTGTCGTACTCGCCGCATTTGGATGTGCAGAGAGCCTAGGGATGTCTGTCCGAGTGTTCAAAGTACGAAGCGAACCAAATCAGATGTTTCCGGTTCCCCAGCCCAGGGGACCCGGTAAAGCCGTGCTCATCCCACCGGTCGCTGGACCACGCCACTCCACCCCGACGCCGAGGTCTGCACGTACGTGTTCACCCATGACATGCTGTCGTACAAGGTATTTCTCTTGGTCTACTCACTCCGTCGAAGTCGCGGCCGGAGCGTAGGCCAGGGCCTTGTGGACGGTGCCGACTGAACACCCAAGTTGGGTCGCAATTGCGCGCATCGAGAGACCTGTAGCTCGCAGGGCTCGGATCTTCTCGCGGCGCTCGTGGGCCCGCGCCAGGTACGTCGTGCGGGGCTCTGACGTCCAGCTCTGGACTTGGCGGGGGGACAGGCCTGTTTGTTCGGCGATGTCGCGTGCAGTCCGTCCGCCGCGGTGCAATCGGTCGTCGTAGGCAATCACTGCAGACCCCCCTGGATAGGCGATCCTGCACGTCGTGCCCGACCACTCCTTCGGCCGCGAGCTGACTGGATCGCCACGAAGGTGGCGCTGTTGACTGTGCGGGAGTCGCGCCAGCCATCGAACTGCCTGCCGTTTACTCCGCCGCCTCCGACGAAGGAATCGGGTTCCCCATAGCATCCGCCGAGCTCCTCTCACCCGGGAAACCGGGGCTCAACATCGCCGATCTCGCATTCGAGCTCCCGGAACTGCACGACGCCATCACCTACATGCTCGACATCCTCACCGAACTCACCACCGACCAGGAGATGGACGATGTCACGTTGTTCATCCGATACGAATAGACCCAGGAAGGAACCAGCCATGGCGACCAAGAAGAAGTCCCACTCGGGCACTCCGGCGTCACCGGAGCAGCTGCGCGCTCGTCTTGAGCTGCGTCGTTCCTCGGCTGCGTCCAAGCACATACCCGCCCACCGCAAAGGCACCCGCGGGGCACAGCGCAGCCGCGCGATCGCGGCCGCGTGGTGACACCACTGATCATCCTCATCGACCCGCCCCACAGCAGGAAAGAGGCCAACCCATGCCAGCACAAGCCTGGGTCACGTTGATCGTCGGCGTACTTGGTATCGCCGGAGTGATCGCCACCATCCGCCAACGCACTCTCGCCGACGCCCGTGCCCAAGCCTGGCAACGCATCACATGGTGCCTCGAGGTCGAGCACCTTTTCCACGGTGGTCAAGGTGGCGTCGAGGGATTCGAGGTCTGCGGTCACGTCGGGATGCACAGTCATCCAGAGTACCGACCGGCGGGCGGGCCAGGCAGCGTCAGGCCCCGAGGGGCGGCTGCGGATCGGGCAGGACGCCGAACTGCCAGGACGTCACGGCCTTGTGCGGCTTGTAGATCACCGGGAGGTCGTCGCCCACCTGCGGCCACGGATCGTCCGGACCGAGCACGAGCGTGCCGTACACCTCGGTCGGGGTGGTCTCGGGTCCGACGATGGTCCCGGTGATGGTGTAGAACCGCTGACCGTCCCGGTCGGTGGCGCTCCGGGGGTCGCTCTGGTTGTCGGAGACGCCGACGACCGTGAGTGTGCCCTGCACGTACTGCGACGCCCTGGCCGCGGACATGGTCTGCGGGTTCCGGCCCCGCTGCCACTGGATCGCCAGCACCACCACCAACGCGGCCAGCAACAGGGTGAACATCACGGTGAGCACCATGCGGGCTACCCTACCGGGCATGTCCGCCGACTCCGGTCCGAAGAAACCCGGCACCTCACAGAGCTACGACGACGACCTCGAACTCGCGCTGTCCCTCGCCGATTCCGCCGACGCGCTCACCACGGACCGGTTCGGGGCCGTCGACCTCCGCGTCGACGACAAGCCGGATCTGACACCCGTCTCCGACGCCGACCTCGCCTGCGAGACGCTGCTCCGGGAACGGCTGACCGCTCGACGGCCCGCCGACATGGTCCTCGGTGAGGAGTTCGGCGGTGAGGCGGCCCTCACCGGCCGCCAGTGGGTCATCGACCCCATCGACGGCACCAAGAACTTCGTCCGCGGCGTCCCGGTCTGGGCCACCCTGATCGCCCTGCTCGTCGACGGCGTGCCGACCGTCGGTGTGGTGTCGGCACCCGCCCTGCGTCGACGGTGGTGGGCGGCAGGCGGACTCGGCGCCCACACCTGCTTCGACGGCGAGGACGCCCGGCAGCTCTCGGTCTCGGGGGTGAGCGACCTCTCCTCGTCGAGTTTGGCGTTCTCGAGCCTCTCGGGCTGGGCCGAGCGCGGTATCCGGGAGCGCTTCGTCGACCTCACCGACCGGGTCTGGCGGGTGCGCGGCTACGGCGACTTCTTCAACTACTGCCTGGTGGCCGAGGGTGCAGTCGACGTCGCCGCCGAACCGGAGGTCTCCCTGTGGGACCTCGCTCCGCTCGACATCCTCGTCCGGGAGGCCGGCGGCCGGTTCACCGCTCTCGACGGGACACCCGGTCCGGCCGGCGGGAGCGCCGTCGCCAGCAACGGCCTGCTGCACGACGAGGTGCTCACGGCGCTCGCCCCACCCGCTCCCTAGGGCCCCTCGCCCCCTGAGGCGCGAGGAGCGATAGCGACGAGCCACGAAGGGCCTGGTGAGACGACCTACACCTCGGTACCGGTCTCCTCGTCGAGCACCACGAACTCGGTCGCGTCGTCCTTCATCTCCGACAACCGCCCGTAGTGGATGCCGGTTCCGGCGTCGGACAGGATCGCCTGGTGGATCGGCACGGCGACCCGCGGTGCCATCGCGCGGAGGTAGTCGACGGATTCGCTGAGCTTCATCCACGGTGCGGCCGACGGCAGCGCGAGGACGTCGACGTGCTCGAAGGGGATGTAGAACGAGTCGCCCGGGTGCATGAACTGCCCCGGCTTGTCGGCGGTGCCCAGGAGGTAGGCGACGTTGTCGATGACCGGGATCTCGGGATGGATGACCGCGTGCCGGCCGCCGGTGAAACGTGCGGTGAGCGAACCGATCTCGATCTGCGCACCACCGCGCGCGGCGGTCCAGGTGCCGGCGACGTCGTCACCGTTGAGCTGGGCGGTGGTCTGCGGGTCGGCGTAGAGGACGGCGTCCGGGTTGGCGGCGACGAGGTCGGGCAGTTTCGCGACATCGCAGTGGTCGGGGTGCTGATGGGTGATGAGGATCGCGTCGAGACCGCTGATGCCCTCGAAACCGTGCGAGAAGTTGCCCGGGTCGAAGAGCACCTTGGTCCCGTCGATCTCGACGAGCAGACAGGAGTGACCGAAGTGGGTGATCTGCATGCATCCACTCTGCCTTCTTCAAACCACGATCGGGAAGATCCCCCACCCCGCCGCGGTGTCGACGATGCGCACCAGCCCGTAGCTCAACCACGCCCCGAGGAGAACGGCACCCGCCCGGCCGAGCACGATGTCGCGCCAGCCGTCGAGCGGCATCCTCCGACGACGCACCAGGGTCACGGCCGCGAAGACGACGGTCACGGCGGTGAGGACGAGCAGGATCGGCCCGAAGACGTTGAAGCGGAACGACTCCGCGACATCGCCGTGCATGAGGGCCACCCAGCTACGGGTCAGACCGCACCCTGGGCACGGCAGGCCCGTCGTCATCGCGAACGGACAGATCCCCGGCCCCGCGGCGATCCCGGCGGGGGTCAGCACACAGGCCGCTGCGACCGCGGCGGTACCGGCCAGCCCGACCACCCCCGCCCCGAGGGTGCCCGACGTCGATAAGCGCAGGTCGGAGCGGTCATCCACGGTCACCCGGCCAGCCTAGCGCGCGCGGGGAGCGACGGCGTCCGACGAGTGCGTGACAAACTTCTTACTAACGAGTAAGGTCTGGACTTACTACCGAGTAAGATCGGTCCGCAAACCTGTGCACAGGCCCCGGAAGGGGCGACTGGAAGAAACGGCTGGTGATCATGACAACTCACACCGAACCGCGCGACACCTCCGCAGTCGGCCGCAACCCGCATCCCCGCAACTTCATCGGCACCGCGATGCGTGTGCTCTCGACGGTGACTGGCTCGGAATTCGCCGAGAAGTACAAGATCCGCGAGCCGATCAACCGTGTCGCCTACCAGGCCACCAAGACGGGTTTCCAGACCCTCGGTGCGGCCAACCGCGCCTTCAAGGCCGCTCAGGGCGGATCGGGCGACGCCAAGCGTCTGACCACCGCACCGAAGGACTACTTCAACCTCACCCCCGACGACGAGCAGCAGATGATCGCGGAGACGGTGAAGGAGTTCGCCACCGAGATCCTGCGCCCCGCCGCCTACGAGGCCGACGCCGCGGCCGCCGCGCCCGAGGACATCGTGAAGCGTTCGACCGAGCTCGGCATCACGATGATCAACGTGCCCGAGGACTTCGACGGCGCGGCCACCGAACGCGGCGTCGTCACCAACGCGCTCGTCGCCGAGGCGATGGCCTACGGCGACATGGGCCTGGCGCTCCCGCTGCTCGCCCCCAGCGGTGTGGCCACCACCCTCACCAACTTCGGCACCGACGAACAGCAGCGCACCTACCTCCCCGACTTCGCCGGCGACAACGTTCCGCAATCGGCGGTCGTCATCGCCGAGCCCAAGCCGCTCTTCGACGCATTCTCGTTGACCACCAAGGCAACCCGCGTGCCCAGCGGCTACCGCCTCAACGGCGTGAAGTCCTTCGTGCCGGCCGCCGGGTCGTCGGAGCTGTTCCTCGTCGGAGCCCAGCTCGACGGCAAGCCCGCCCTGTTCGTGGTCGAGTCGGATTCCAAGGGACTCATCGTCGAAGCCGACCCCGGTATGGGCGTCCGCGCGGCCGGCATGGGACGGCTGCTCCTGCAGGACGTCGCGGTTCCCGAGACGGCGCTCCTCGCCGGTACGGGTCCCGCCGCAGCGGCCGCATACCGCGACGTCGTGCGCCTGTCGCGCCTGGGCTGGTCGGCCCTGGCCGCCGGTACCGCCCGTGCGGTTCTCGACTACGTCATCCCCTACGTCAACGAGCGTGAGGCCTTCGGCGAGCCGATCTCCAACCGCCAGGCCGTCGCCTTCATGGTGGCCAACATCGCCACCGAGGTCGACTCGATCCGACTGGTCACGCTGCGCGGCGCCGCCCGCGCCGAGCAGGGCCTGAGCTTCGCCCGCGAGGCCGCCCTCGCTCGCAAGCTCACCATCGACAAGGGCCTGCAGATCGGCCTCGACGGCGTCCAACTCCTCGGCGGCCACGGCTTCACCAAGGAGCATCCGGTCGAACGCTGGTACCGCGACCTGCGCGGCGCCGGCATCGGCGAAGGCATCGTCGTCCTCTGAACCGCTTGTGACCCAAGGAACCTGACATGAGCATCAATCTCGAACTCCCGAAGAAGCTGCACGTCACCATCGACCAGGCACACCAGGCGGCGGCGGAGATCTTCCGACCCATCTCGCGCAAATACGACCTGCGCGAACACGACTACCCGGTCGAACTCGACACCCTGGCCAGCCTCTACGACGGTCTCGCCGAGACCGGTCAGGCCGGTGCGGGTGCCGACGGCGGCCGCAGCCAGCAGAAGAAGGCCAAGCCCAAGCCGGAAGGGCAGGTCGTCAACGGCGGCAACATGCAGTCGGCGCTCAACGTGATCGAGACATGCTGGGGCGACCTCGGTCTCATGCTGTCCATCCCCTACCAGGGGCTGGGGAACTCGGCCATCGCCGCGGTGGCCACCGACGAGCAGCTCGAACGATTCGGCAAGGTGTGGGCGGCGATGGCCATCACCGAACCGAGCTTCGGCTCCGACTCGGCGGCCGTGAGCACCACCGCGACCCTCGACGGCGACGAGTACGTCATCAACGGCGAGAAGATCTTCGTGACCGCCGGATCGCGCGCCACCCACATCGTCGTGTGGGCGACCGTCGACAAGAGCCTCGGTCGCGCCGCCATCAAGAGCTTCGTGGTCCCGCGCGAGCATCCCGGGGTAGAAGTCGTTCGGCTGGAACACAAGCTGGGTATCCGTGTCTCCGACACCGCGGTCATCCGGTTCGAGAACTGCCGCATCCCCAAGGACAACCTGCTCGGGTCCCCGGAGGTGGACACCAAGAAGGGGTTCGGCGGGGTCATGCAGACCTTCGACAACACCCGTCCCCTCGTCGCGGGCATGGCCGTGGGTGTCGCGCGTGCCGCACTCGAGGAACTGCGCCGCATCCTCGACGAGGCCGGCATCGAGGTCGATTATGACCGTCCCGCCGCCGACCAGCACGCCGCGGCCGCCGAGTTCCTGCGCATGGAGGCCGATTTCGAGGCGGCCTACCTGCACACGATGCGCGCGACCTGGATGGCCGACAACAAGCAGCCGAACTCGACCGAGGCGTCGATGTCGAAGGCCAAGGCCGGACGCACCGTCACCGACATCACCAACAAGGTGGTGGAGCTGACCGGGACGCTCGGGTATTCCGAACGTCTGCTGGTGGAGAAGTGGGCCCGGGACTCGAAGATCCTCGACATCTTCGAGGGCACCCAGCAGATCCAGAACCTCATCATCGCCCGGCGCGTGCTCAACAAGAGCAGCGCCGAGCTCAAGTGAGGCGCTGAGGCCGGTTCCGGCCCTGCGACCTTGCTCGGGGGGGGGTCGCAGGGCCGAACTGCTTCTGCCACCGCTCCGGACTCAGAACAATCCCGCCACGCCCATCCCGGCTGCGCAGGCCGCCACCGATCCCGCCACGGACGCAACCGCGTACACGCCTGCGCCGACCCGATCCGAATTCTGGGCGAGCCGCACGGATTCGAAGACTGCCGTGCTGAAAGTGGTGTAGCCGCCACAGAATCCGGTGCCGAGGATCGTCCTCAGCTCGTGCGGCGCCCCGTGGAACACGACCAGTCCGGCCAGGACGCCCAGGATCGCCGAGCCGGTGACGTTGATGACGAAGGTCCCCCACGGGGTGACGGCGGGCCATCGATGTCTCACCGCACCGTCGACGACGAACCGGGCGACCGCTCCGAACGCACCGGCCACCATCACCGCGAGCGCGATCATCGCCCGTCCCGTCGGGTCGCGATCTTCGACGCCGCCGCGATCCCACCGGCGGCGGCGAACACCCCGAGCACGACGCTGACCACCGCATAGGCAAACGCGGTCACCACCGCCGAAGCCCGTGCGAGATCTGTGATCTCGAGGGCGAATGCGCTGTACGTCGTCAACGCACCGCAGATGCCGGTACCGCCGAACAGTCGCACCCGCTGACGCCACCCGTCGTCGGGGCCCAGTCGCGCAAGGACTTCCAGCAGCGCGCCGAGGATGAACGCGCCCGCGATGTTGACGCCGAAGGTCGCCCACGGCCATTGCCCGTCGACCGCCGGGAAGGTCTGCTCGGCCAAGTACCGCAGGCCGGTGCCGCACAGCCCGCCGGCGAACACCCAGACGAGCGCCCGGGCGCGAAGATGCGGCGGACGCTCATCGGGGTCGACGGGCAGCTCGCCGTGCTGGTCTGCGTGCACCCGCCAAGTCTCCGCTACGTCACGACGGCATACAAGACGAACAGGTACACCGGTACCAGCACGTCGAAGACGAAGATCGGACCGGCGTTGCCCGCCTTGAAGTTCCGTCTGGTCACCATCTCCCGGACGTGCCCGACGGCGGCCCCCAGGTAGAACACCGCGAAGGCGATGATCGTGGCCAGTGTGAAGTCGTCGTCGAACCCCGACGCGATCACACCCAGGACGCCGGTCGCCAGGCTGGCCAGCCCGACCTCCCACTGCCACGGCGTCCTCGGCTGCCACCCGATCGATTCGGCGATCGGCTCGCCGAAGAACATGTGACCGCAACCGGTCATCCAGCCCTGCACGCCGATCATCCACAGCACCGAGTTCTCGAGCAGATCCCGGCCGAGATCGCCGCCTGGGGACAGCGCGTCGATCACCGTCGTGATGATCGTGCCGACCAACCCGACGAAGGGTACGACGGCTATCGCGATGCGGAGGGCGCGGTCGCTCATGTTGTGCGCCCGTCAGCCCTTGAGCTGTTCGGCCAGTGCGGTCAGCACGTCGGGGTCCTCGATGGTCGACGGGACCGTGTACTCCTCGTGGTCGGCGATCTGCCGCATCGTCTTCCGCAGGATCTTGCCCGATCGGGTCTTGGGCAGTGCCGGCACCACGGTCACGTCGCGGAAGGTCGCGACCGCACCGATCTCGTTGCGCACCTTGGCCACGAGCTCGCTGCGCAGGGTGTCGGCCTCGATCTCGACACCGGACTTCAGCACCACATACCCACTCGGTCGCTGCCCCTTGAGATCGTCGTGGATGCCGATGACCGCACATTCGGCGACCGCCGGATGCGACGCCACGACGGCCTCGATACTGCCGGTCGAGAGCCGGTGTCCGGCAACGTTGATCACGTCGTCGGAACGCCCGAGCACGAAGACGTAACCGTCGGCGTCGACGTATCCGGAGTCCCCGGTGAGGTAGTAACCGTCGAACGCTGCGAGGTAGGACTTGCGGTAACGCTCCTCGTCGCGCCACAGTCCGGCCAGGGTGCCCGGTGGCAGTGGCAGTCGGATGACGATGTTGCCCTCCTCGCCGGCGCCCACGATCTTGCCCTCGGCGTCGACGACCCCGACCCGGAAACCCGGGACCGGCACCGTGGGCGATCCGGCCTTGATCGGCATCGGTTCCAGCCCACGCAGATTCGCGGCGATCGCCCATCCGGTCTCGGTCTGCCACCAGTGGTCGACGACCGGCACCCCGAGAATCCTCGATGCCCAGGTGAACGTGTCCGGGTCGAGGCGCTCACCGGCCGCGAACAGGGTCTGCAACGACGACACGTCGTGGGCGGCCAACTCGGCGGCCTCCGGGTCGGCCTTGCGGATCGCGCGGATCGCGGTCGGCGCGGTGAACAGCGCCTTCACCCGATGATCGGCGACGACCCGCCAGAAGGCGCCGGCGTCGGGGGTCCCCACGGGCTTGCCCTCGTACATCACCGTCGTCGCCCCGACGAGCAGCGGGGCGTACACGATGTAGGAGTGCCCGACGACCCAGCCCACGTCGGATGCGGTCCACCAGACGTCACCCGCGGCGATGTCGTAGATGTTCGTCATCGACCACGTCAGGGCCACCGCGTGACCGCCGTTGTCGCGGACCACCCCCTTGGGTTTACCCGTGGTTCCGGAGGTGTAGAGGATGTAGAGCGGATCGGTCGCCGCCACCGGCACCGGCTCCGCGGGCTCGGCAACCTGCGTCACCTCGTCCCAGTCCAGCCAGCCGTCGTGATCGGCGGCGCTGCCCGCGATCTCGGGGCGATCCTTGACGATGATCGTCGCCGGGGAGGCCGACGACAGTTCGACGGCCTTGGCGACCATCGGCAGGTACTCCACGGCACGGCCCGGTTCGAGCCCACCGGAGGCGGTGACGACGGCGACCGGCTCCGCGTCGTCGATGCGGGCGGCCAGTTCCGGTGCGGCGAAGCCGCCGAACACCACCGAGTGCACGGCCCCGATCCGCGCGCAGGCCAGCATCGCGATGGCGGCCTCGGGGATCATCGGCATGTAGATCACGACGCGGTCACCCGCGCCCACGCCGTGGGCGGCGAGTGCCCCGGCGAACCGCGACACCTCGTCCAGGAGCTCGGCATAGGTGTAGCGGCGGACCTCGCCGACCATCGCCGAGTCCCAGATCAGGGCCGTCCGCTCGCCCTGGCCCGCGGCGACATGACGGTCCAGGGCGTTGTGGCAGGTGTTGAGTTCGCCGTCGGGAAACCACCGGTAGAACGGGGCGGCGGAGTCGTCGAGCGCCCGCGTCGGAGTGACCGTCCAGTCGATCGCGGACGCCGCGTCGAGCCAGAAACCCTCACGGTCCTCGGTCGCCCGTGTGAACGCCTCGTCGTATCGTCCCATCGCTGATCCGCCCTTCGCCCTGACGCCGTCGTCCTCGGGCGGCACATCATCGGATGTGCCGTGTCCCGGTTAGAGGTTAGTCATGTGACGATCGACACGACACCTGTTCCGCGGGCCGCGCGCCGACCGGTCACCGTCGTGCGGCGAGCGGGCGCAGACCCCGCTGCGTCGACGCGCGGGCCCGCGGGAAGGTCACCGCTGCACGTAGAAGACGCGCCGGTTGACGAATTCGCCGATGCCGAGCGGTCCGAGTTCCCGCCCGAAGCCGGAACGCTTGGTTCCGCCGAACGGCACGTCGGCGCCTTCGCCGGCCGAGGTGTTCACATTGGCCATACCCACCTCGAGTCGCGACGCGACCGCGATCGCCCGCTGCTCGTCGCTCGAGAAGACAGCACCCCCGAGCCCGAACGGGACGTCGTTCGCGAGAGCGACCGCCTCGTCGTCGTCGGACACCGAATAGACGACGGCGACCGGGCCGAACAGCTCCTCACGGTAAGCGCGCATGTCCGGGGTGACCCCGGTCAGGACTGCCGGGGTGAACCATCCGTGCTCGGCGAGCTCTCCACCGACGTGCAGGGTCGCACCCCTGTCGACCGCGTCGCGCACCTGGGCGAGCAGCCCCTCGGCCGCCTTCCGCGACACCCATCACCTCCCACTCCAGGCCGTCGAAGGTGTCCAGGGAGAACTTCTGAAGGACCGCGGCAGCGGACGCGAGCGTGTCGGACATGATGATTCCTCTCGGGTGGATCGAGCTGCCCGCGGGTCGCGGGCAGGTGAGATCGGATCGGTTTTCAGGACAGGACGATCGGCAGTTTTCGGTAGCGCCGGGCGAAATCGTTGTGCGCCACGGTGGGTTCCTCGGCCAACTCGATCCGCTCGTACCGTTCGGCCAGCACGGCGAAGACAGTCGTTGCCTCGGCACGCGAGATGATCTGTCCCGCACAGGAATGCGGCCCCAGACCGAACGACAGGTTGCGGCTGGCCGCAGGCGGGCGGGTGTGGTCGAAGACATCCGGGTCATCGAAGACCTCGGGGTCGCGATTGGCCGCACCGATCATGAAGCGGATGGGCGATCCGGCCTCGATGAGCACACCGCCGATCTCCACGTCCTCGGTAGGAAACCGCAGGAAAGACAGTTGTGGCGGGTCCATCCGGACCATCTCGTTGATGATCGCCGCACGTGCTGACTCGTCGTTGCGGAATGCGGTGAAAACCTCGGGCCGACGAGCGAACAGTTCGATACCCGAGGCGATCAGGTACCCGATGGCCATGTGCCCCACGGCATAGAACACCAGAATCGTGGCGATAGCCTCGCTCTCGGTGATCTCCCCGGCGCGGGCGGCGTCGAGCAACGAATCGGCCAGGCCGTCGCCCGGGTTCACCCGCTTGTCCTCGAGCATCTCGGCGACGCGCGCACTCAGATAGCCGAAAGCGACTGCAGCCCGGTCGACATCGCCGTCCGCGGGCTCCGCGCTTTGCATCAGCATCGCCTCGAACATCGCCTCCATCACGGCGTCGGCATCGTCTTCGGGTAGTTGTAGGACGCGTGCCATCGTGACGTGGGTGGGGACGACGGCGAGGTCGCGCCTGGCCTCGATCACCTGACCGGCCTCGACACCGTCGAGCAGGTCGCCGACCAGCTCACGGGTGGTCCTGACCCAGCCGTCCACCAGTTTCGGCGTGAACCACTTGTTGGTCTGCCGGCGCAACACGGTGTGATGCGGGGGATCCGAACCCAGCGCGGTGTCGCTCGCGACCGCCCAGGGCCCGGCGTCGGCCCATCCGGGTTCGACGCTCATGATGGGCAGTTTCGCGAAATGACTCACGTCGGCGTACCGGGACACCAGGTAGGTGCCGTCCTCCAGCTTGTGCACCGGATGGTCCTGTTGCAGTCGCCTATACCAGGGATAGGGGTTGTTCCTGAATTCGGGATCCGACCACGGCACGAGCTCGCGATCGATGGACGCAGCGGTCATCTCATGTCCTCCTCGTCGAGTTCGATCAGAGAGGGCTTCGGCGAACTGTTTGGCCCACTCGGCCACGGGTCCGTCCGCCGGCTGGAAGGACGCGGCATCGTGCCGGCCCGTTGCGCCGACCTGTGTCGCTCCTGCGTCTGTCACCGCACCGACGAGGATGTCGATCGCGTTGTTGTAGGTGTCGTAGGTGCTGTCGCCGAGGCCGAAGGCCCCGAACCGCAGACCCGTGAGGTCAGGCTCGGCCGCCTTCATCGCATCGAAGAAGGGCTGGGTCGTCGCCGGCAGTTCACCCTCTCCGTAGGTGGAGGTGACGAGCACGACCGTGCCGGAGGCGGCCAGATCTGCGACGTCGAAGTCCTCCATCCCCACCACGGTGGCCTCGATATCGAATTCCCCCAGGGCAGAAGCGATGTCGTCGGCGACCATCTCGGCGTTGCCGGTCTCGGTTCCGAACAGGACAGTTACGTCGGTCATGATTCTCCACACTCCATCTCGGGTGTTCGGGTGATTCTCGGGTTCACTGCAGGCCTGCCGTCTCAGCAGACCGATTCGGCCGGCACGGTGCGGGCCAACGCCAGCATCGCGTCGACCTCGCGGACCTTCTGCCGGATGCGGCCGGGCGAGGCCGAGGCGACCTCCGCCTCGTCGATCCGCATCCAGCCGTCGAAATCGACTGTCCGGTCGATCACTTCGTAAGGGATTGCCACCAGACCCGGACGGGCCGGATGGTGACCGGCATGATCGCGGCGGATTCGGGCCGCCAACGCCCGGGCACGGGCCCGCATCTCGGGAAGCGCTCCGGTGGAACTGTGCAGCCACCCGGTGCGGTACAGGCCCGGAGCAAGAAAATCCTCTCCCGGATCGGCGTCGCGGTACAGCGTCAGGTCGAGGTCGTCGTTTACGGCCGACTCGAAACCGATTGCGGTGATGACGGTGTCGCACGCGAGAGTCGTGGTGTGCACGCCGGTGCGCACCTTGACGGCCTCCGCGCGGTCGGTGCCGATCACCTCGACCGGGGTCGATCCGAAGTGGAACACCACCGTCGTGGCCGGTGCCGCCGGGCTCTCGCGTTCGACGACGTGGGCCAGGGCCGCACTCCGCGGGTCGGAGGACTCTGCCGTGGCGAGCACCCCCGCATCGGCGAGGCGGAACTCCGTCGACGCCAGGTGCGCCAGTTCACGCATCATCACCGGGTCGAACTTGGCGTCGGTGGGCGTGGAGCGCACCACCACGTCGATCCGCCGTGGGCCCTCCGATCTCAGTCTCCCGAGGGTGTCCGGGTGCAGATCGGAACCGGTGAATTCGTCGGGCTGCTTCGACAGCAGCCGGATGATGTCCATGGCGACGTTGCCGCCGCCCACCAGGACCACCCTCCGGCCCACCGTCGGCAGGTCGCCGGCGGCGGGATGGTCGTTGACGCATCGGGTGAAGCGCCCGGACCCCACGATGCCGGGCAGGTCATCGCCCGGGATGCCGAGACGGCGGTCTCCGCTGAGGCCCGTCGCGAGGACCACGACGTCGAACGCGGCTCGCAGGTCCTCGATCGACAGGTTCCGGCCGAGCTCGATGTTGCCGACGAAGCGAGTCCGATCGTCGAATACCCGCGAGAGTTGCCGGATCACGTTCTTCGTGCCCTGATGGTCGGGAGCCACGCCGTAGCGAAGGAGCCCGAACGGGGTGGGTAGCCGGTCGAAGACGGTGACCTCCACCTCCGGCCACTGCTTGCGGAGTTGCTGTGCGGTGAAACAACCCGACGGTCCCGCGCCGACCACCGCCACGCGCGGTGCCACGTCCACTTCACTCATGATGTCCATCCAAATACTCTATTGTTAGAGTTCTTCGCGCACGATGTAACGATCCGATGACCACCTGCTCAGGTGGTCGTGCAGCCGACCGTGCCGGTAGCGCAGCCTGGGCAGATCGACGACGGTCACGAATCCCGGGTCGGCGTCGAGCACGTCGGGGATACGGTTCACCAATTGGGTGCAGGTGGTGGCCATCGTCGGCGGGGTGCCGTTGGACATCACCAGATCGGGTTCGCCGTGGATCGTCCATTCGTTGACATCGCTGTCGTCGGGGCCGTACAGCCGGCCGGACATCCGGAAGACGAAGACCGGGCCCTCTTCCGTGCGGATCTCGTCGATGTCGGTGAAGCCGATGCACTTTCCCGGCGGGACGTCGATCCCCAGGGCAGCACAGTGCAGAGTCTCGTGTGCCAGTTCGGGTTCGGTGCGCGTCAGGATCTGCTTGGGCGTCAGCCCCGCTCCGGCGACCAGCGCATCGAGAGCGATCCGGCCGAATGTGGGCGGACGCACGGCTTCTCGGCACCAGGCGTCGAACTCCTCGATCGTCGCGCCGACCTGCTGCAGCTCGGCCAGTTCCGGGCCGTACTCGTCGACGTTCCACGAACTCGTCCCGGTGACCGAGTCGATGCGGTGTGCCGTGCCCATCAGCTGGGCGACCGCGTTCACCCAGAAGCTGTCCTGGAAACCCCCGCCCGTGATGGTCACGCCATGCTCCTTGGCGAGTGCATCGAGTTCCGCGGTCAGTTCGGGCGCGGTGTTCCAGGGATAGAGCGCTTCCTCGGACAGCGTGATCACGTTGACCCCGTGCGACAGTGCGATACGGAAGTGCTCCGCGGCGTCCACGAGATAGCTGGTGATCGCGACGACCGCGATGTCGGGACTCGTCCGCGTGAACACCTCGTGCGGGTCGTCGCTGATCGACACTCCGAGTCGACGGTCGAGTCCGGTGACCTCGCCGAGGTCCTTGCCCACCTTGTCCGGACTGCGCGAGATGGCGCCTACGATCTCGACGTCCTTGTCGAGCAGATAGCGGGTGATCACGGAGTTCATCGCTCCGACGCCGTACACGACAGCTCTGATGTTCGTCATGGTCGCTACTCCCCGGTCTTCTTCGGAATCGCGTCGGCATACGGCGCGTCACTCTTTCCGTGGACCGGATGGACGGTCATGTAGAGCAGGCCGAGTACCAGGACGGTCACGCCGGACAGCAGCACGATGTAGTTGTCGTACCAAGGGGTTCCGGGGTTGCGCGGCCAGGCCATGTTGATCATCGCGACGATGCCGTAGGCGAGGGCTGCGATGTTGACGGGCAGCCCCCACTTGCCGAGCGAGTACGCCCCCGCCGGGACCCACCCCTTCAGACGTGCCCGCAGCGCGGCGAGGACGACCATCTGGAAGGCGATGTAGATACCGAGCGCAGAGAAGTTCAGGATCTTCGAGAAGGCGTCCTCGCTGAATTTCGACAGCAGCAGCACGAGGCACGGCACCGCGCCGGCGAGCAGGAGTGCGAAGGGCGGAACCGCGCGTTTGGCATCGAACTTCTTGAGATGGCGCGCACCGATGATCATGTCGTCGCGGCTGTAGGCGTAGGCGAGCCGGCTGGCGGCGGCCTGCAGGCTGATCACACAGGAGAGGAAGGAGATCAGGATGACGACCAGGATGATCTTCATGCCGAAGTCGCCGAAGGCGTCGGTCAGCAGGGTGGTCACCGGATCGGTGTCCTCGCCCGAGATGATCGCGCCGATGTCGGAGACCGACAGGATGAGCGCCAGACAGACGAATGTGGCTGCGGCACCGCCGATGTAGATGGTCCGGCGCATCGCCTTGGGGATCTGTCGTCCCGGGTTGGGCACCTCTTCGGCGACGTCACCGCACGCCTCGAAGCCGTAGTACTGGAACAGACCGATCAGTGCGGCGGCCGCGAAGCCGGAGACGTAGTTGCCCTCGGAGGCGCCGAACGAGTCGAAGAGGGCACTCAGATCGACCTGCCGGTGTGTGGCGATCAGATACACGCCGACCACGAGGGCGCCGATCAGCTCGGCGGCGAAACCGAAGACGGCCGCCGCCGAGACCACCCTGGTGCCGAGGAAGTTGATGGCGGTCGCGATGGCGACCATCACCACACCACACAGGGCGATGGTCCAGGCGGTCGCCTCGTAGCCGAAGAGCGACGCGATGAACGGCCCCGATCCGTAGGCGACCGAACCGATGGTGACGAGCAGCGCGATCAGATACACCCAGCCCGTCATCCACGCGTACTTCCGGCCCCAGAGTCGGCGTGTCCACGGATACACGCCCCCCGCGACCGGGAACTGGGCGACGACCTCGCTGAAGATCAGCGCCACCAGGAACTGCCCGAGGCCCACGATGACGAGGCTCCAGATCATCGGCGGGCCGGCCTGTGCCATCGCATAGGCGAAGACCGTGTAGATCCCGACGACGGGCGACAGGTAGGTGAAGCCGAGGGCGAAGTTCGCCCACGGACTCATCTCCCGTTTGAATTCGGACGTATAACCGAGTTCGGCCAGCATCTGGGCGTCCCGGTCCGGGACCCCCTCGTCTGTCGGATACACATTCGTCGTGGCCATGCCTGAATCTCCTGACGCCAAACGGATTTCGCCAAATACTACAAACATAGGGTTTTTTGACGCCAGGCCGGAACGCAGAATTAACAATGGTCATGTTCCGGTAACCATCGGGCGGACGGCTCCGGTTCGACCCTGAGGTGAGCGGTGTGCGGACAGGGTCAGCGGCTGCGGACCCAGGACACTCAGCGGGTCCGGACTCCCGCCACCGCAGCGGTGACCTGGTCCAGAAATGTGCGGATCGTGGTCAGTTCGTCGTCGGAGAAACCGTCGGCCACCGCGATCACCTGGTCGATCAACGGCCCGAAGAAGGTCCAGCCCATCTCCTGGGCCGCGTCGGTGACGTGCAGCGCAACCCGGCGACGATCCGAGTCGTCGCGCCTGCGGTCCACCAGACCCTTCGATTCCAGTCGATCGATGAGCGCGGTGGTCGACGCACTGTTGAGTCCGAGATGCCCCGCCAGCCACCCAGGAGAGGCGACGGCGCCGGCCCGATCCCGGTCCAGAAGAGCGATCAGGGCACGTACATCGGTGGCGTGCAACCCGTTTCGGGCGGCGAAGCCGGCCCCGAAGACATCGAGTTCGACGGTCAGCGAACGCAGCCGGTGCACCAGATCGTCGTTCGTCACGAGTTCACCGTACGCGACTTCGCTCGATGATCTAGTCTCTCGATAATCGAGATACCCCGACGGAGGTTCGTGCCATGGTCCGCCCGACACTCGACGTCTTCGCCGCCACGCCGCAGGGCATCGCGTTTTTCGACGCCTACGACGCGCTCCTCGCACGCTCGGGAGGGCATCCGATCGATGTCGAGACGGCGCACGGCATCACCCGGGTCACGATCATCGGGCCGCGCCCGGACACCCCCGACGCCGTGCCCCTCGACGCCGTGCCGCTGGTCCTTTTGCCGGGCGGCGGAGCCACGTCGATGTCGTATGTGAACGTCATGGAACACCTGGCGACCGGTCGCCACGTCATCGCCGTCGACCTCCTCGGCGACGCCGGACGGTCCCGTCCCGGCGCTGCGAGCCCACGAGCTCCCGCCGAGCTATTCGACTGGCTCGCAGCCGTTCTCGACCGGATCCCCGACGCAATCAGCAGCGCCCACATCGCCGTCCATCCCGCGGCCACCGACACGGTCGACGTCGTCGGCCACTCGTACGGCGCGATGATCGCGCTGGGCTTCGCGACCGGGCAACACGGTGCTCGCGTACGCAACCTGGCACTGCTCGACCCGACATCGTGTTTCGCAGGACTCCGTATCGCCTATCTGCAGCACGCCATCCCGACGCTCATCGCGCCCACTCCCCCGCGTCTGCGACGGTTTCTCTCGTGGGAGACACGTGGGACCGACCCGGAACCGCTGTGGACCCAGATGTATTGCGCAGGAGCCGGTTTCCCGAAGACTCGGACGATCGTACCGAAGCGGCCCCGACGGGCCGCGCTCTCTCGACTCACCGACCCATCCCGGGTCACGGCGATCCTCGCCCCGCAGAGTCGGGCACATGACACCGCCGAGGTGGCCCGTCGGATCCGCAGCACCTTGCCCACGGCGCGCGTCGTGACGCTGAGCACCGGGACCCACCACACGCTGCCGCTAGGTCCGTCGAACGAGATCGTCGACGCGCTGCTGGGCGCGATCGAGAAACCCGCCGTATGAACGGATCTCGTATGTGCCGCGCGCGAACGGTTCAGTGTGTTGCGAGACCGGGCGCGGGCCAGGACGCCGGCCAGGACACCCGCGGTTCGCTCACCTCCCGGATGGCGGTGCGTCGGCGGTGATGAACCGCACCGTCGGTGACGATCAGTTCGACGCCGCGGTCGAGCCGGGCGCCGAGCCTGCGGGGCGTCCACCCCGGCCGCGGACCGTCGGACCCGATGAACACCGCGCCGGCGCCGACGCGCGCCGCGACCCGCTGGAGCACCGGGACCGGGCTGCCGTGTTCGCTCGTCGTGGTGACCAGCCGCGCACCATGCCACTTCGCGAGCTCTGCGGCGGTCCGCAGATGCTCGCCGACCGAGGCCTGCCCGGTCAGGAGGTACGCCTCGTCCTTGAGGGCGTCGTGCAGGTCGGTGGGCGGCTCGGGGCGTCGAGACGGCCGCGTCGCACAGATCAGCACGAGCGTCCGGGAGTCGCCGACGGTACGGACGGCGAGTTTCACTGCCCGCAGGGAGGCCTCGGTGCCATTGCAGCCGACCACCACCGGGCGCGGGGGATCCAGATCCGGGAGCAGCTGATCGCCGGCGAGCTTTTGCCATCGAGAATCATGTCGGGTGAGCAGAGCCATTGTCTTGTCCTCTCGCGCCCTGTGGAGTGATCGCGGCGGATTACCGCTGCTCACAACGCTAGGAAGATCGGCCGTATCGATCGCCATCCCGGGGATTGAGGTTGCCTCCACCCGTGGGTGGAGGGCCGGATCCACCGCGAGGAGGAGGTTCTGCCCACGCGTGGAACTATGGTTGAACCGTGACGCACTTCACCGCCGGTGTCGGCTCGGGATTGCGCCGCCGAATCGAGCGGGCCGGCGGCGACTATCCCCCGCTCTACCCGGCGGTCATCCTGTCGGCCAGCGTGGTCGTGACAGTCATCTCGGTCGCCCAGCGGTACCCGTTCGACCGAATCGGCTGGCTGATCCCAGCGGTGGCGTTCGCCGTCGTCACGCTCACCCTCGACCTCACCCTGCCGCCGACGTCGTATGCGTGTTTCGGGGTCATCACCAGCACCGTCTGCTTCCTGATGATCCCCACGCCGTCCGACGCCGCCCCACTCCAGCTCGTACTGATGACGGCCATCGGCGCCGCCATGTACCCGCTGCGGGTGGGGCTCGTCGTCGGCGCCGTCTGCATCGCGGTGATCGTCGCGTTCGGTGCGGTCGGACACCTCGAAGCACCCGCGCTGTACGGGCTGGGTGTGGCCTGCGGCTGGTTGATCGGGTACATGGTCCTCATCCAGAAGCGACTGGCCGACAACCAGGCCCGTGTCCTGCGAGCTCGCGCGGATCGGGCGGCCAGCGACGAACGCCGACGCATCGCCCGCGAGATCCATGACGTGATTGCCCATTCGCTGTCCATCACGATGCTCAACGTGACCGGTGCTCGGCGCGCACTCGAGCAGGACCGTGACATCGACGAGGCGGTGGACGCCCTCGCCGATGCTGAACGTCAGGGTCGCCAGGCGATGAGCGAGATCCGTTCGATCGTGCACGTGCTGGGAGCCCAGACCGGGCAGTCGGAATCCACCTCCCCGCCGCCGACCGGCAATGACCTCGACCAACTCGTCGATGACTATCGCAAGGCCGGAGTCGACATCGACTATTCCGTTGCCGGCGACATGGACTCGCTGACCGACCCGGTCGGCGCCGCGGTCTATCGCATCGCTCAGGAGTCGTTGGCCAACGTCGTGAAGCATTCGACCGGGAAGCGGGCGCGGCTCGCGGTGACAGTCGGTGAGAGCGTCTCCATCGAGATCGACAATCCCGCTCCGTGCGGTCGTAGACCGACCTGCGACGGAACCGGAATAGACGGAATGACTCAGCGTGCCGCTCTGCTCGGCGGCACCCTCGAGACCTTCCACGCCGACGACACGTGGTCGGTGCGGGCCGCCCTGCCCGCTCGCACCACAAGCGAGGGGATTCGGTCGAAGGGGGTGAGCGTGTGACATCGCTCGGGCCGACCGACGCCGGCACCGAACAGATCCGGGTACTCCTGGTCGACGATCAGGAGCTGATCCGTACCGGGCTCCGGCGGATTCTCCGCGTCCGTGACGGTTTCGACATCGTCGGCGAATGTGCCGACGGTTCCGAGGTACTGGCCGGGATCGCCGAACATCGGCCCGACATCGTCGTCATGGATCTGCGGATGCGCAACATCGACGGCATCACCGCCACGACGATGGTGCAGTCTCTCCGCGAACCGCCACCGGTGCTGGTACTGACCACTTTCGACGACGACGTATTGCTCTCCCGGGTGCTCCGGGCAGGCGCGGCGGGCTTCATCCTGAAGGACTCCCCCGCCGAGGCGTTGATCTGGGCGGTTCGCGCCGTGGTGCGTGACGGCGCCTTCCTCGATCCCGCGGTGACCGAACGGGTGCTACAGGGCTTCCGACGGGCAGGACGCGAACAGGTGCCTGTCGCACCGGAGCTCACCGACCGCGAATCCGATGTTCTCCGGTTGATCGCACGCGGCCAGACCAACACCGAGATCGCTTCGACGCTGGGCATCTCGTCGGTGACGGTGAAAAGCCATGTGAACCATATCTTCACCAAACTCGATCTGCGGGATCGTGCTGCTGCGATCGTCTACGCCTTTGATCACGGGTTGGTCGTCGCCGAATACGACTGAACGGAAACGACTTCGACCTCAGTCGATGAGGTGCACGTCCACGCCATCAGCGAAGCGATACGGTCCGGCCGTCAACAGACCGCCGAAACGCTTGCGCAGGCGCGACATCTCGGCCCGCACCGTGACCGTGCGGTCGTCGACGCCGAAGAGGTGGGCAGACATCTGCGCCGCGGTCACGCCGCCGCGGTGTCGTGCGAGGTGGGTGAGTATCTCGCCGTGCCGCGGGGAACACTGATGTGTCCATCCGCCGCTCGCGCCCTCGACGGTGACGGCGACCTGCGCGCCGCCGGAGCCGGAGGTGACCGTCTGCAAGCTGACCCGCGTCGTTGACGGGTCCGCGGCATCGGTGACACGCACCAACCAGCCGCCCGGCAGTGCCTCCACTTGGCACTCTCCCAAAGCCGAGACGAAGAGCCGACCGGGCCCGACGCCGCGCGGCAGGAGTAGCCGCGACCTTGGGGTCAACGTGTCCACCGCAGCCACCCAGCCGTCGACATCGACCGCCATCGCCGGCCCCGGCGAGCGGGCCAGGATCGGGGCCGCCACTGCGCGCAGTGAGTCCAGACGTCGGTGATGTCGTTCGCGCAGTTGCGACTCGGCCAGCCGGGCGACCGCATGTACGAGCGCCAGGGTGGTCGGGTGGATCGTCGCGGCCGGGCCGCTGACGTCGACGACACCGAGGACGGCACCCGTCCTCGGATCCTTGATCGGTGCACCGGTACACGTCCACGAATGATGGCTCCGGACGAAGTGCTCGGCGGAGAAGACCTGGATCGGCCTGCCCGACATCAGTGCGGTACCGATGGCGTTGGTGCCCACCGAGCGTTCCGCCCAGTCGGCGCCCTCGACGAACCCCAGGTGATCGGCGCGGCTCAGGACCCTCGACGACCCGCTCCGCCACAGCACACGACCGCCGGCATCCGCGATCACGAGGATGTTGTCGCCGTCGGCGATCAACGACTCCAACCCGCGCGCCAACTCGTCGATGACCTCGACCAGCCCCGACTCCCGGCGACGCTCCTCGAGCTCGTCGAACTCCAGTGCGCGCTCAGCCATGCCGTCGGTGTCGGGGTCGAGGCCGGCCTCGCGGAGTCGTCGCCACGAGTCGTCGATCACGCTGCGCGGACGGGCGGGCATCCGCTCGCCGGACATCGCGGCGTGATGCACAGCGCTGAGCACATGGGCGAACTCACGAGGATCGTCACCGGCCTGTACAGCCGGCTCGAGGTCGGATACGGAATCGAAAGCGGTCATCGATCTCGATTGTGCGCCACATCACACGGTCCGGCAAAGCACGGGGCGCCCTCGCAACCCCGTGCAACCCTTGCCGCCCCACGCGGCCGGGGCGTCTCCTGTGGTCACCACATTGTGGTCCGCATCACCATCCGCGGACGCTCTGCACGAAGAAGGAGACCTTATGACCCAGACACTGGAGCCGACCCTCGGCATCGACAACTCCGCGCAACAGCGGATCGACACATGGCTGTCGGAGTTCGAGTCGGCACTCGCGGCGCTCGACGTCGGACGGGCGACGAGCGCTTTCCTGACCGACAGCTACTGGCGTGATCTCACGGCGTTCACCTGGAACATCAAGACGGTCGAGGGGCATGAGCAGATCGCCGACATGCTCACCGCTCGACTCGCCGAGACCCGCCCGTCCGGCTTCAGCACGACCGAACCGGCATCCGACGACGGAGACGGAGTGGTGTCGGCCTTCATCTCGTTCGAAACAGCCGTGGGACGGTGCGAGGGCCACCTTCGACTCCGACCCGATGCCGCCGACGGCCAGGACAAGGCCTGGACACTGCTCACGACGTTGCAGGAGCTCAAGGGCCACGAGGAGCCACGCGGCGCCGGACGCGTGCTGGGGGCGGTGCACGGCTCCGACCCGGACACCCGTTCGTGGGCGGAGAAGAAAGCCGACGAGGAGCGCGAACTCGGGCGAGGGTTACAGCCCTACGTCCTGGTCATCGGTGGTGGGCAGGGCGGCATCGCCCTCGGCGCGCGCCTCCGGCAACTCGGCGTGCCGTCGATCGTCGTCGACCGCCACGATCGACCGGGCGACCAGTGGCGAAAGCGCTACAAGTCGCTGTGCCTTCACGACCCGGTCTGGTACGACCACCTCCCCTACCTGCCGTTCCCCGACAATTGGCCGGTGTTCGCGCCGAAGGACAAGATCGGGGACTGGCTCGAGTTCTACACCAAGGTCATGGAGGTGCCGTACTGGAGCAGAACCACCTGCCTCTCGGCGACCTACGACGACAACTCGGCCCGCTGGACCGTCGAGATCGACCGTGACGGTGAGGCGAGGACGTTGCATCCCACGCAGCTCGTCCTGGCCACGGGAATGTCCGGCAAGCCCGCCATCCCCGAGGTGCCCGGGCAGGACATCTTCGCCGGGGAACAGCATCACTCCAGCGCCCACCCCGGTCCTGACGATTACATCGGCAAGAAAGTCGTCGTCATCGGCTCCAACAACTCGGCGCACGACATCTGTAAAGCCCTCGTCGACAACGGGGTCGACGCCACGATGGTCCAGCGGTCGTCCACCCACATCGTCAGATCCGACTCACTGCGCTCCATCGCTCTCGGCGACCTGTACAGCGAGGAGGCCGTCGCCGCCGGGATGACGACGAAGAAGGCCGACCTGACGTTCGCGTCGCTCCCCTACCGGATCATGCACGAGTTCCAGGTACCGGTGTACGACCGGATTCGCGAGCAGGACAAGGATTTCTACGATCGTCTCGAGGCGGCCGGCTTCCAGCTCGACTTCGGCGACGACGACTCGGGCCTGTTCATGAAGTACCTTCGACGCGGCTCCGGCTACTACATCGACGTGGGTGCAAGCGAGCTCATCGCCGACGGCACCATCAAGCTCGTGCACGGACAACTCGATCACCTCACCGAGACGTCGGTCGTCCTGGCCGACGGCACCGAGATACCTGCGGACGTCGTCGTGTACGCAACCGGCTTCGGCTCGATGAACGGCTGG
>NZ_CP133332.1:0-27985 GCF_036669995.1 Rhodococcus sp. DN22
GGTGTCTACCGGGTGACGGCTTCCGGTCGGGTGTGGCCGTGGACGAGGACGGCGAGCTTCCTCTTCGGCTGTATATTGCTGATCCTGGTCACGGGGCTCGCCGTCGAGGGCTACGGGTACGAACTCTTCAGTATCTGGATGTTCCAGCATTTGACCTTGTCGATGGCGATTCCACCACTGCTGGTTCTCGGCAGTCCAGGTCTGCTTCTGCTGCGCTCCACGCCTCATGCAGGTTGGGGAATTCCGATCCTCAAGCTTGCATTGACGGCACTCAGAAGCCGGACGGCGAAGATTCTGCTACACCCCGGCGTCACGATTCCGCTGTTCCTGTTCAGCTACTACGGCATTTACCTCTCTCCGGTGTTCGACCTGGTGGCGTCGTCCTGGGTCGGTCACACGGGCCTGGAGGTCTTCTTCCTGGCCACTGGAGTGTTGTTCATCGTTCCGGTGCTCTCATCGGGGCCGTTGCCCGTCAAGCAAAGCAACCTGGGGCGATGTTTCGACCTGTTCGTCGAAATGCCTCTCCATGTTTTCATCGGCGTGATCCTGATGATGGCAACCTCGCCGCTTCTGAGTACCTTCACCAATCCGCCGGCGTCCTGGAACGTCGATCTGATGGCCGATCAACAAATGGCGGGGGCTTTGGCATGGTCGTACGGAGAACCGGTCGCGTTGATCATCATGGTGGTTTTCGCGATGAGGTGGAATCGCGACGAGACCCACACCAACGCCGCCGTCGACAAAAAGGCCGCCAGGGACGGTGACGTCGATCTCGAGGCATACAACGAGTTCCTCAAAACCCTCCCACGTCGATGAATTTCGCAGAATTCGGTAACCCCCGGTTCAGCAGATGCGACGGCGGGTGAGAAGAGTGTCAGTTCATCGGAATCGGTTGGGCGCCTCGCATTGCGAGCAGTTCTCGCAATGCGGTCGATTCGGCTTGCTGTGTGGCGGCGATCTGTCGCGCAAGATTTGTCACGACGGGGAGATCGGCATTGTCGGCGGCGTATTGGGCCATCGGAATTCCCCCTTGATGGTGGCGCAACAGCAATTGCAGATAGCGAATTTCGAATGCCGGCCCTGTCAGCGCGCGTAGTTCCGCGAGTTCGGCAGGAGAAGCCATGCCGGGCATCACAGCTGACGAATTTGTGCCGGAATCATTTTGTCCGGTGCTCATGCCGGGCATCGAGTGATTCATCGCCGAGGTAGTCGAGGGCATCCACTCCATGTATTCGCCCGTGCCCCGGGCTGGTCGATCCCAGAGGGACAACCACCCCTGCATCATTCCTATCTGACTTTGCTGAGTAGTGACGACGTCGTAGGCGAGCGTACGGATGGCAGGGTCGGCTGTGTTCATCAGTGCGAGGGATGACATCTCGACCGCTTGCCCGTGGTGAACGGACATGTCCTGCGCGAAGCCGACCTCTACTGCGCCGACGGCTGGGGCGCTCTGCGAGGTGTTTTCGATTCGTCCCTTTGCCCACAGTCCGATGACGATTCCGACCAACAGGGCGATGACAACACCGAGAACCAACGCTGTGGGCCTCGTGTCACGGCGATTGCCCGATGAATCGGACATCGACTCGGTCTCAATGGGTACCGGAGCGTGTTCAACCATTGCGGCGTTCTCCCGTGATCGCGGGCGTCGGTGTGGCCGTTGCCCCGGGGAGACCAGTTGCTGACTGCTCCGATGCTGCGGGAATCGCATCAGGGCCTGGCGGAGATGCGTCGAAGGGGGAAGGAGCCTTCGGGTCGAATCCGCCGGGGACGGTTGCACAGCTGGCCCCGACCTCCGGATGGGTGTTCGGGTTCTGTTTGAGGGAGGTGACGAACTTTGCGATACGGGGGTCGTCGACGCTGTCGACTTTGAGTTGGTGCCCCCACGATTGAATCGAAACAGGTGAATCGATGCCGGGGAACGGTGACATCAGAGAATACGGTTCACCATCTACTTGGGAGGCAAGGGCATCGACGTCGGACGAGTTCAAGGAGTCAGGATCGTAGGACACCCAAACCGCGCCGTGCTCGAGTGAATGCACCGCATTCTCTGTGCGAATCGGCTCCGGGTAGACGATGCCTGTGCACGTTGCCCAGTACTGATCATGCGCTCCGCCCAAAGGCGGAGTTTGATCGTATGCCACACGCTGAGGCGCTTGGATATGATTGGCGGCAGCATATTCGATTTCGGTCACCCCCTCGATCGACTTCGACGGGTCCGGGTTGTCCGCGCTCGGAGCGTATTTTTGCGCTTCGGTTCTCTCGATGGCCTTGGGCACCATGTTGTAGGCGATGACCGAGACCAGGCCGGCGATAATCAGGACTGCGATCGATATCGACCACGGAAAACTTCGGCCACCGGGCACCCCACCGCCGCGGGGGCGGGGTGTGTTCTTCTTGCGGTTCTTCGACATTGGTGGACTCGTTCCCTTGCGCGCTGGCACCGACACTGAATTACTATCAATCATAGTAATTCATGGTTTCGTTCTTCTGCCGAGACAGAAGCGGTACGCGCCCCCGAAGAGATGCGGCAGCGAGAGAAAGGACGATCACCGCCAGGGCGATCTCGGGAACCGCGCCCAGACGTGTTGCCGGTGTGAGATCGGAACGCAGGGCGATCTCGTCGGTCAATGCTTGTGCTGTGAAGATCTCACTCTGTTGGCGTACCTCTCCCGTCGGCGTGATGATCGCACTGACACCGCTGGTTGCTGCGATCAGCACACTGCGGCCGTGTTCGACCGCCCGCACCCGCGACATGGCCAGCTGCTGAAAGGTCATCTCGGTCCGGCCGAAGGTCGCGTTGTTGGTGGGAACCGCGATGACGGTGGCTCCTGCCTTGACGGACTCGGTCACCAGATCGTCGAAGGCCACCTCGTAACACGTGGCAACAGCTACCTGAATTCCGTTGAGGTCGACGACGCCGTTCCCGTTCCCGGCAACGAAATTGCCCGCAGAATCGGCATATGACGACACCGCACTAACGATCGATCGGAGCGGCAGGTACTCCCCGAAGGGCACAAGCTGCCGCTTGATGTGTTGCTGCCCAGGGCCGTCCGTCGGATCCCAGACCATGGCACTGTTGATCGATGTTCCTGGCTCGCCCTGCAGGACCGTACCGACCAGGATCGGGGCGCCGATAGAACGGGCTGCTCGGTCCAGTCGATCCGCCGCATCCCGATTCGTCAAAGGATCTATATCCGAAGCGTTTTCGGGCCAGATGACAAGTCGTGGCCGGGCTGCTCGGCCCGCTGTGACCTCAGCTGCGAGTTGTTCGGTGCGGGCAACATGATTGTCGAGCACCGCTCGGCGTTGGGCGTTGAAATCGAGGCCGAGTCGCGGCACGTTGCCCTGAACGACGGTCGCAGTGACGACCTCGTCAGGGGCGGCACCGGGAGAACCGGTCACCAATGCACTCACAAAGATGAGGACGATGCAAGCGCCACCTTTCGCCAATGCTTGCCATCGAACATTCAAGGGCCCAGCCAGTGACCAGGCGATGAGTGTTCCGATCAGTGCAGTCACGAAGGAAAGACCTGGCGCCCCCGCGATCGAAGCCAACGGCAGCAGCGGGCCGTCTGCCTGCCCGAAGGCCAAACGCCCCCACGGGAAACCGCCGAACGGAACTCGGCTACGAAGTGCTTCTGCGGTGACCCATGCACCCGCAATCCACACCGGGGAAAGCGGAGCGTGGCCGACGGCCACCGCCAGTACGCCGAACACTCCGAACGCGAGCGCTTCAATCGCCGCCAACGCCAACCAAGGCGTTGCACCCACGTACGCTCCGACCCATGGCAGCAAGGGAACGAAGAATCCCAGTCCCGCGGCATAGCCGAATCCGAAACCCGCACGGAGACTGCGCCCCTGGAGAACGACGGTCAGCAGGGCGATGGCTACAGGGGCGAGAAACCACAGCGTGCGCGGCGGAAAGCTGAGAAACAGCAGCCACCCAGCGCCCACCGAAAGAGCGAGACGCAAAGCGATCCCACCGTGGTGCCGTTTGGGGCGACCACTCTTCAGGCATGCATCTAATTCACTGTCGGCAGTGATCGCACGGTCGACCGAAAGGACCCTCACAGGCCCGCTCTCGTAGAAGGAGAACTGCGCTGGTCAGTCAACAATTTCTCACAGAGATCGTCGAATTCGCCGCCCCAGCCGGCATGATCGGTCCGCGCGAGTCCACCGAGTTCGAGATCAGCCTGCTCCGGTCCCGTCCCCGGGCGTAGGCGGATCCACACTCGCCGCCTCCTGATCACGAGCGAGATCAGAAGTCCGAGCATCATCGTGATCGCAAAGACGAGAACCCACTGTTGCGCAGGGTCGTACGACACCTGCAGATTGGCGAATTCCTTGGCGCCGTCGAACCGAACCTGTGTTCCATCGGTGAGAGTCCGCGTCTCTCCAGGGCGGAGGTTCACACGATCTTGTTTGACCAGCCTTCCTTGGTTGATCATTTCCTTGTTCAACGAGAAGATCGATTGCGGGATGCCGGTGTCCAGACCCGTATCGCCCTTGTAGATGTCGATCGCGACCGCAGGGTCACGCGCATCGGGAAACGACGAAGTCAGAAGCGTCCCGCTGAAGGAAGCGGTCGGCGCGAAGAGTCCCTCGATGGCGATCTGATTCTTCCGGCGCTCGTCCGGATTCGGAAACGATCCACCTGGCGGATCGAACCGCAACGCCCCACTGCTCAGGAACGTGACCGCATCGTCCGGTTGAAACTGCATCGTCTCGGTACGGGACTGTCCGTCGGGAAAAGTGACGGTGAACTGCGGCGCGTACCCATGGCCGGTCAGATAAACACGGGCACCGTCGGTACGCAGCGGTTCGTTGACCCGAAGACGATAGTCTTTCCAGGTATTGGTCGCGATATCCTGCCCGCTCTGATACGAAATGTTGGAGGTGAACATTTCGGCCTGACCGGTATCGAGATAATCTGCGGAAAAGTCGTTGACCTTGATGCAAAAGGGCGCGAGACCCGTGCCGTCAGTAGCACTTCCCGCGCGGAACGAGTCGTACACGGCAGGTGACGTATTACAGAAACCGGGGCCGCCGTCGGCAATGACGATCACCGAACCCTCGTACCCCACCAACTTGCCGATCGCGACGGTGACGAGCAACCCGATCAGCGAGAAGTGGAACACCAGATTCCCGGCCTCACGCAGATACCCCTTCTCCGCGGAAACCGCTACCTCGGAATCCTTTTCGGACCTGACCGCTACCCGCCAGCCCTTGAGCGACTGCCGCACTCTGGTGAGGGCCTCGTCATGCGAGATGTCAACTACGCCGCGAAAATGGTGAGGCAACCTGGACAGATTTCGAGGCGCTCGCACAGGTTGGCTCCGAAGCGCGCCGAGATGCGCCTGCAAGCGTGGAACCAGACAGCCGATGAGAGAGAGAAACAGCAGGACATAGATCGCAGTGAACCAGAAGCTGGAAAAGACGTCGAACAACTCCAGCTTGTCGAATAGCGGGCCGAGGGTTGGCTGCGCCGCGATGTACTGGGAAACTTTCTGTACGTTGAGATTTCGCTGAGGCAACATAGCACCGGGAAGTGCTGCGAGCGCCAAGAGGAACAGGAGCACGAGCGCGGTACTCATCGACGTCAACCTGCGCCAATTCTGGCGCAGTAGCCGAACGCTTTCTCGGATCATCAGTCTCGGGAGGCGACGGATGCGACCTCCCGCGGTGGCGCTATCTGTCATATCGGCAACACGACCGAACTGACGAATTCGTTGCGCAACCAGCCGACGAACATGCCCCACACGCCGGTGACCAGTGCGAGCCCGACAGCGACGAGCATTATTCCGCCGACGATCTGAATCGTCCGTGAATGGCGTTTGAGCCACCCGACGCCGCGGAGCGCCTTCGCCGACCCGAACGCCAGCACGATAAACGGAAGTCCCAATCCCAGACAGTAGGCGACGATCAGTATCACCCCTCGCGCTGCTGTCGTGCCTTCAGTTCCGGCCGCAACCGAAATAACCCCAGCGAGGGTGGGGCCGAGACACGGTGTCCAACCCAACGCGAACACGCCCCCCAACAAGGGAGCGCCGGCAAGGGATGAGATACGCCGCGGGGCGAACCGTGCGTCTTTCTGCAAGGCAGGAATCAAGCCGATGAACGTCAACCCCATCACGATGGTGATCACACCACCCACCCGTTGGAGCAGGTCTTCGTTGATACGAAGGGTGCCGATCACCCCGAACACCGACGCGGTGGCGAGAACGAACACCACGGTGAATCCGGCAACGAACATCGTTGCCGCGCCGGTAACCCGCCATCTGCCTGCAGGTTCCGAGGTCTCGTCGCCACGGGTCACCGCTGGAGAATCAGCTCCGGAAATGCCGGCCAGATACGACAGATATCCGGGAACGAGCGGCACCACACACGGCGATGCGAACGACACCAGACCGGCCAGAATGCACGCTGCTACGGCGAGCAGTAACGGGCCGCTCGCGGCGGCTGTCTGGAAGCTGGACCCGACACCTTGGGCGAGTTCGTTCACCGCTCGGCCGCCACACGCTCGATGACCGGTTGCAGATCCTCGGTGAGAAGTGCGCGAAGAAACACAGCGGCGACGCGCTGTCTGCGATCCAACACCAAGGTGGAGGGAATCACGCTTGTCGGATAGTTTCCGCCGAGCGCTGTCAAAGTTCTCATCGACGGGTCGTAGATCGAGGGGTAGCTCACGCTGTTGTCGACGACGAAGTCCTGGGCCTTGTCTCGTTGAGGATCCCGAACATTGATCCCGAGAAACTGAACACCGAGACTTTCGGTTGCTTCGTACGCGCGCTCGAGATCGTCGGCCTCGGACCGGCACGGGGCGCACCATTGCCCCCACAGATTGATCACGACGACCTGACCGGCGTAATCAGTGAGTGAAATATCGCTACCGTCGGCCATGAGGTCAGGTCCGGCCAATACACCGATCATGTTTCGCGATTCGGGCGGGTCGTACAAGATATCGGTTTGTCCTCCCGGTGACACGAAATCGAAATTCGCACCCGAAGCGACTGCATCGGTGCCGGTTGCACATCCACTCGCGGCGACGACGATCGCAGTGAGAATAGCGACCAGTGGGAGGATGCGGGTCGGTTTTCCGAGTACGCGTTGTCTCGATTTGCGAGGGAGTGCGGGGGCATTCATTTCATCAACTCACTTACAGCGGAGCGTATTTGTGTCAATGGCCACGAAGTTCTCCCCGTAGGCGGCCAGTAGTTCTCCCCGCTGGTGGCCACGGGTTCTCCCCGGTGGCGGCCAGTTGTTTTTCCCCACCCGCTTTCTGATTTGGGTTAGCTGAAGGGCTTCACCCCCTTGCCGGTGGTGGCTTCGGTGAGGCGGAAGGAGTCGCCGTCGGTGACGACGACGTGCGCATGGTGCAGGAGCCGGTCAACGGTGGCGGTGGCCAATGTTTTGGGCATGATCTCGTCGAAGCCGGAGGGGTGCAGGTTGCTCGAGACGGCAATCGCTCGGCGTTCGTAGGCAGCGTCGACGAGGCGATAGAATCCTTCGGCGGCGTCTTCAGAGACCGGGAGCAGACCGATGTCGTCGACGATGATCAGGTCGGAGCGGATGATCCTCGTCAGGGCTCGGGCGATGGAGTCGTCGGCACGGTGCCGGCGGACCAGGGCACCGAGGTCTTCGATGGTGAACCAAGACACCGCCAGCCCAGCTTCGACTGCGGCCTGCCCGAGTGCCTCGGTGAAGTGAGACTTGCCAGTTCCCGAAGGCCCACAGACGCAGAAACATTCACGCCGCCCGACCCACTCCAGGGTGCGGAGCGCGTCCTGGGTGGCGCGGGGAATCGACGATTTCGTTTCGTCCCAGTCGCCGAAGGTCTTGCCGGTAGGGAAACCCGCGCGTTTGCGGCGAGTGTGCAGGTTCGCCCGGTCCCGGCCGGCGGCTTCCTCAGCGAGGAGAACCCGCACGACTTCGGCGGGGTCCCAGCGTTGGGCTTTCGCGGTCGGGATGATATCGCTCAAGGACCTGCGGATATGGGGCAGTTTCAGGCGTTTAGTCAGGTCGATCGCCTCGGCCAACGGGTCGCCGTTAGCGCTGGTAACAGTGCGCAAAGGGGTGCTCATCAGGCGTCATCGCTTTCATCGTCAGTAGTGGCTGGGCTGGCCGGCGCTGGTGTCTGGCCGAAGGTGGACCAGGCGGCGGTGCCCGGTTGCAGAGTGTGGTTCTCGCTGCGACGGACCGGATCAGCGTGTTCGTGGGTGACTTGGTAGTCGAGGATCGAGATCAGGTCCCGATCGGCGAACCGGCCGGTCATCGCCGCCGTCCCCAACGCTCTGTCGACTGCGTCCGGGGAGTGCAGCTTCGAAAGGTCCACGGCCTCGGCCATCTTCGCCCTGATGCGGCGCGCTCCCGCGGCGGCAGCCTCGACCAGCCAGCTGTTGGCACCCTGGCCCAACTGTAGGAAGGCGAGCTCGGCGGCGGTACGAGGCTTGGGCACCCGGTCGGCGGCGTCGCGGTCTGGGCGGGGTGGGTAGTGGTCGTTGTCGAGGACCGGTGAACCGGGTTGGCCGCGGCGGTGCCGCGCGACTTCGACTGCACCGCCATCATTGTCGACGGCGGTCACGATCAGCTCCTCACCATGGAAGCGGGCCCAGACCCGAGTGTCGATCAACGTGTGCGGCACCGAATACCGCACCCCTTCCACCGAGATCGTCGACTCCCAGTTCACCCGCCGGGTAGTGCCGAACACCGCGGTGAACGGAGATTTCGGCAGCGGATGCAGCCGCTGCAACTCTTCGGCCAGCCGCTCGACCGGCCGCCGCCGAGTAGAGCTGTGGACGCGGGTGTTGACGTCGGTGCAGAACTGCCGGCAAGCCGACTCGAGCTCACCGAAAGAGTGATACTGCTCGCGCAGGTTCACCTCCTTCGGCAACAGGTCGGCTTTGGCGATCCGCACCGTCGCCTCACTTCCTCCCTTCGACTCCGGATCAGCAGGTAAACACGTCCGCAGCGTCGTGCCGTAATGCCGTGCCACCTCCACGATCTCCGGATTGCGGACCGCGATCCCGGCCACGTGATCGATCGTCGCGGTCTTCTCGTTGTCGGTGAGGACATAGACCGGAACCCCGCCCAAGCGGCGGAATGTCGCATCCAAACACGCCGCCACCGTCGGCAATGTCTTGTCCCAGATCGGGATCACCACCCGAAATCGCGACCACGCCAACCATGCGCAGAACAACGTCGTCTTCCGGCCGGAAATCGTTGGCCCGTCACCGAAGTCGTACTGTAACCACAGCCCAGGTTCGGTTACCCACGGCCGATACACTCGCCGCCGACCAGCCCGAAACTGGGCCTTCGCCTCCGCGACCGTCCGGCGCGTGGTCCGCTCACCGCCGGTGAACCCCAGCGCGACGATCCGTTCGTGGATGACATCCGCGCGGACCTTGCCCTGCGAGCGGACCACCAACTCCTCGATCTTCGGCAGAAAGTCGTCGATCGCCCGCGCTCGATGCCGCCGGCGGTCCGGCGGCTGCCCCGCAGCGCGCATCTGCACATACCGGGCCACCGTGTGGTGATCACACCCAGCCAGCTCCGCCGCCGCCCGATAACTACCCGTGAGGTCGTACGCCTCCAAAATTTCCATGATCTCCCTGCTCGATTTCATCCACCCAGCGTTGCCGGGACCGAATCTGACTCACAGCAGGTGGGGAACTATCTGGCCGTACGCGGGGAGAAACCATGGCCACAAAATGCGCCATAAATGGCCGCCAGTGGGGAGCTTACGATGGCCGTCGACACCATTTCCGCTTGGCACAGTTGAAGCAGTCAGCAAAATCGTCGGCGATCTTTACATCGGATCCGAGCTGACCGTGCTTTGCGCCGAAGTGCCTCTCAGAGACGATCCTGGTGAAGGGCAGACCAAGTGGAGACGCCTCGCCCATGCCATCAGTAGCAACCAAGCGAAGGTTCAGAATGGGAATGCGTTAGTCAGACTTGTAACGGTGGCTATGCGTCCAGATCGCACGATGACTCGAAAGGTGCAGGCAGACATAGCCAGGGACCAGCTGAACCAAGCGCTATCTCTAGCAGGAATGAAGGTCCGCGAAGATGGGAAAGTCGCAACTGTGAAGCGAGCCCGCACCGACAGTGAAGCGTTGGATAGGACCCAGCACCTTCGCAACCTCCTCGTACGGCGCGATGCACACGACGCAGTCTTGGCATACTGCCGTACCGAGCTTTTACGAACAGACTTTTATGAGGCAGTGTTCGAAGCAATAAAGGGGCTGGGCAGCAGAATTCGGCAGATGACCAAGACAGAAGGCGACGGATACGGACTGATCGACGCGACGATGTGTGGCAAGGAGCCAGTTTTGGCAATAAACAACCTGAACACACGAACGGACCGAGACGAGCAACTTGGCGTCGCCAACCTCGCAAAGGGGTTGTTCAGCGCTTTTCGTAATCCGGTAGCCCACGAACCCCGACTTGAATGGCAAATGTCGGAACAAGACGCACTGGATGTCCTCGGCACCCTGTCTTTGATTCATCGACGTATTGACGCCGCGACGGTGAGAACTGTGTCGACGCCTTAGTTTGCCACGCATCTTAAGGTCACATGAAAGGGCGGCCGCTCGCGCGCCCTATGTCAATCAGTAGGCGCTACATCCCATCTGGACCATATTCCGGATGCTATCGTGCTGAAGCTCTGTAGAACTAAGTTTCAGCACGCGTCAAGTCCAGCTTTTCACAGCACTGTTTCTGCAGCGAGGTTGCCCAATGATGCTCCGCCGACTCCGGATTGAACACTTTCGTGGGATCAAGTCAGCGGAGTGGACTATCAACCGCCGACTCGTTGCACTGGTCGGCGCTGGCGACAGTACGAAGACGACGCTCCTCGATGCGATCGGACTGGTACTTAGTCCGAACAACAACCCTCAGTTCACAGATTCCGACTTCTATGGCTTCGATCTCACCAGGAACATCGTCGTCGAGGCGGCCGTCACAGACCTTCCGGACAGTCTCGTCAGGGAAAGTCAGCTCGGCAAGGATCGCTCCGGGATTATGCTGGACGGCACGCTTGTCCACGATCCCGTAGACGAGGCCGAAGAGTGCCTGATAATTAGGCTCATCGTGACACCGGAACTCGACTCGACGTGGGAAGTTATCCGGCCAGCATCCGAAGATGCGCGCCCGATCACCGCGAGCCAGCGGCGGCAGCTGGGGTTCTCCCGACTCGGCGAACGGCCCGACTTCCACCTGCGTTGGGCTCGAGGGTCGGCGCTTTCGGGGCTGACTGCTGGCAATGAGGGTGCATCTTCCGTGATCCTCGACGCGCACCGTCACGCCCGGTCTGCAGTGTTTAGCTCCGATCCCAACGCCCTGCACACCGCCGCCGCCACAGTGCAGAAGTCCGCTGGCAACTTTGGTGCGGCAGTGTTCCGTGAGCTGCGGCCCGGGCTCGAGCCCGGTTCTGCAGCATCGTCACATGCCCTAATGCTGCACGACGGCAACGTACCTCTTTCGAGCTTCGGGCTCGGCACGCGTCGGCTTACAAGCCTTTCGATCCAAGATAAGGCGATGGAAGGCGGCTCGATCATTGCGGTCGACGAAGTAGAGCATGGGCTGGAACCCCATCGCCTGGCACAGACTCTCCACCATCTGAAGAAGCGTACAAACGCCGGCGAACTGCAGGTCATCATGACCACTCACTCGCCCATCACGGTGACAACGCTGAGCGCTGTCGACCTGGCCATCGTCAATACAGACGGCACCGGAGCAACGAACTGTCAGCCGGTGTCCCCAGACCTCGACAACGTGCAGGGAACGTTCCGCAGTGCCCCTCACGCGCTGCTGGGTCGCCGTGTGCTGGTCGGCGAAGGGGCTACCGAAATCGGGTTCCTACGCGGTCTGGTCCGTCACTGGGATGCCGAACGGATCGCCATAGACCAAGCTCCTGCAGCTGCGGTCGGCGCAGTCTTGGTCAACGGCAAGGGTGGAACGCAACCAACACAGCGTGCGCAAAATTTCCAGCAGCTCGGGTATCAGACTTGCATGCTCGTTGACAATGACGATCGCGCCATAGACCAGTCAGTTGCAGACGCTAAGTCCGTCGGGGTCATGGTGCACCGCTGGTCGCTCGGTAATGCACTCGAGGATGAAGTGATCCTGACGCTTTCCGCGGCGGGTCTGCAAGCCGTTGTTGATGTCGCCGTCGACATCAGAGGGGAGCAGTCGATCCAAGCGACAGTCAGCGCGAAACTTGGCGGCAAGAAACTCATCGGAACGAGCATTGCAGAGTGGTGCACGCAGACCGGTGCTGATGAGCTGACGATGCGAACCGCCATCGCGGACGCCGCCACCACCAAGGACAAGGAATGGTTCAAGCGTGAGGATCGTGGCGAGGAACTTGCCGAAGTCGTCATCGCGCACTCAGAAGGACTGGAGAACACACACCTCATGAAGGTGATCGGCGAGTTACGCACGTTCGTCTACCCGGCTGAACCAGAGCAGTCGGTTGCTCTGGACGGGGCACAGACCACCGATGCCTGACGATCTGCCTCTACAGGTAGCAGTACAGGCGGTGCTCGGCTCAATGTTGTGTTCGGTCACGCTCCCGGCCGGGGCAGGTAAGACCGAGTTGATCGCTGCTTCGGTGGCAGCGATTGCTAAGAACGGTGGCACAAGTCTCGTACTGACGCACACGCACGCTGGCGTGGATGCGCTCCGGAAACGAATGAAGAAATTCGGGATAGGGCATGAGCAGGTCGTAGTGCGAACTATCGACTCGTGGTCGTACAACTTGATCGCCCACTTTCCGCAGCTCGCGCAGCTCACCGTCCCCGACGTTCCCGACTGGAGCAAGGCCGGCGACTATCACCGCGCCGCAGCTTGCGCGGCCAGAAGCAAAGCAGTCAGACGGATGCTTAAGGTCAGCTATTCCAACCTGTTCATTGACGAATACCAGGACTGCCTGGCCGACCAGCATGAGCTGGCGGTAGCGCTTTCCCAGGTACTTCCCACGACTGTGTTGGGCGACCCGCTGCAGAGCTTGTTCAACTTCGGCAGGCACCAGCCCGTCGACTGGGATGCTGATGTGTTGCCGAATTTCCCAGCAGTCACTGTTGCGCACCGTCCACGCCGCTGGGACCCAAACCACGCACCCTTGGGTGCCTGGCTGGTAAGCATCCGTGACAATCTGACGAACGGCCGGCCGATCGACCTCACCTTGGCGCCGGTCACATGGGTGCAGAGGTGGGACGGACAAACTTTCGTCGACTCTTGTTATGCCGCCCTCGGGCTAGACGGGACTATCGCGGTCCTAGGACAGTTCCGACCCGACTGCGTCCATGCCGCAGGCAGACTCGGCGGTTCGTACTCCGTCATGGAAGCCATTGACGAGAAGATTCCTGTCGCCCTGGCGAGGAAGATCGATACTCAGGAAGGCGTCGAGGTCGCGCAGGCCATCGTGAAGTTCGCGATCGATTGCAGCAGCGGCATCCCGAAACATATATCTGCTGAGAAGCGGCGTCGGCTTGGTGAGGGGAAGTCGTTCACGACCAGGAGCGACGACCTGAAGCCTGCCTACGAAGCACTTCTTCGACTACGAAGCACACCGACGGTCGGGGCCGTGCACATGGCGCTCGACCTACTCGGGAAACTTCCCGGTGTCACGATCCATTGCCGCGAGGCATGGAACGAGATCACGCGATCTGTCTCCATCTCGATGACTGACGATTGCACGGCGACTGAGGCGCTCCAGCGCATCCGGAACCATGCACGGGCCACGGGGCGTCGATCGAGCGGTCGAGTCGTGTCGCGGCCGCTGCTAGTCAAAGGACTCGAGTACGACCACGTCATCATCTTGAATCCCGCCAAGTACAGCGCCCAGGAGCTGTACGTAGCACTCACCCGGGGATCGAAGTCGGTGACGGTCATCAGTGACAACGTCATACTTCCGGCCCCCAAAATAGCAACGCGCCCCAATGCCAGCCAGGTCACCTCCCAAGAATCGTTGACGGGGAGGGTGTTGGCGGGACGATGACCGACCCAGCGCGCAGCTGGATTCTTCGGTGATCTGCCACTCTTCCCAAAACTAAAGTCTCAGCATTGTGCGATGCGACGACTAGTGAGATGTTCGGGTATGAGTACTGAGACTCGCACCGGACACCTCGTCGGTTACGCCCGCGTCAGCATCGACTCTGTGTCCCTGTGAACCGCAGCTTCCGTGACGAGAGAAACGCAACTTTTTGTCGAAATTGGATCGGTATTCGACGCTTCTGTGAAGCACTTATATCCCTAGTTCGTACTGAGGGTGAGGTGTCGAGATCTCGTGTCGAAAATCTATGTCGAATAAACCGTTGGCTTTGCGTTTTCGACAGACGAGTTTCTTTCAGGCTGCCCACCAGGCGATGACGGTGGCGGAGAGGGTGCAGCCGAGTATGAGGGCAGGTTCGACGGGCACGCCGAGTCGTTCGGGCAGCCGTGGGCGGTACGTGCGAGGCGACGCCGGGGTCATGTAGTGGTGCTGACGGGTTGGATCATGGCTTCGAGTCGGGTGAGGCGTTCTTCGAGGGCGCCGGTGATGGCGAGCAGCCCGAGCACAGTGGGTTCGGTGATGTCGCTGCCGTGTTGAGCGTGTTTGAGCAGCGTTGTGCGCAGGAGTGAACACATGGGGGCGTCGTCGCTGATGGGGAGTTGCTCGAGTTTGGCGGTTAGACGCTCGTCGGGGGAGGCCATGGGTAGCTCCTGCACGTGTGGATCATGCAGGCCGAGTGAAAGGGGCGACTGCCTGCGCGGTGGTAACGGGTGGTGCGTGGTGCGCTGGAACCGAGGCGGAAAGCAGCGCACCACAGTGTGATGTTACTGCGTCATTGCTGGCCGGTCGGTACGCGGGAGGTAAGTGAAGGCGACTCATGGGTGCGATGAACTAACTCGGTACCGGTTCACCTGCAGGCGGCGAGGCACTCCCCTCGATAGTTCAATGCTCAAGTAGCTGTAACTGTGCGAAGACTGGTAACCGGGGTGGGTGACACGTAAATTTTCGGGGGCGGCATCACCCGGTCCCCAACGGGCATGGCGAACGCTCCGCCGGTAGCCACCCCTGGTCTATCGGCGGGCGAGCCGTCCCGCAGGTTTCAGCGCATCGACTGTGTTTTCGCTGCACCGGCGGTCAGCGCGGGTTGGGGGTGCGCCACAGTCGCGGGGTGTCGCCGTCTTCGGTGTTGGCGAGGGCCCGGATTCCGTCGGCGTCCTGGGCGAGGACGTCCGCGAAGTGCTGTCTGTGGGTGTCGTCGAGTCCGTCGGGAAGGTTCGCACCGTCGGTGACGGATGTCGCGGCGCCGTCGAGATAGCGCGCGATGCGCAAGAGCAGAGGACGCGGGGTCGGGACGAAGAAAGCATTGGCGTCGGCGGTGATCATACCGAGAGTCGACAGTAGCGACAGGCCTGCGAGGGCTTCTTTGTCGTCGAGGTTGACGTGCGCGACTTTCAAGGCTTCGGCCAGCGCCGCGGTGGTCAGGCCGACGGCAGCGACGGGCATGGAGATGCTGCGTTCGAATTCGATCAGGTCGGCGCCGGGGGCTTCGTCGTAGAGTGACACCGCGAGGGACTGTGCGAACGCGAGGAGGCGTTCGTCGGTGAAGTCACGCTGTGCGGTCTGGCGGGTGACTCTCATCAGGGTCGCGTATTCGGTGAGTTTGTCGTCGAGGATTTTCCGGGCTTCGGTGTCGGTGATCGTGAGCCCGAGATCGAGGAGTGCGGCCCGAAGTTCGGTGGATCGGGTGTGGAGCCAGGTGGGCCGGGGACTCATCGCTGCTCCCGTGAGGTTGAGGCCGTGGTTGTCGAGTTGAGCTTAGATCCGCGTCACATCACGGGAAGGAAATGGCCGCCGAAACACGCTGGGTGGTTGCAGTCAGGGGAATCGTGTGCGCTACATTTCCCTTCCACTCCATCTCCGTTCGAGGCGGCGATGGATAGGGTTCGCCAAGATGTCACACGGCTCCAGGTGAGCCGCTCCCGATCGTGTGCCTGGCCCCCCCAGAGTTGGGCGCACTCGACCCACCTGGCTGGTACTGACGACCAGCCGGGTGGGTCACCCCCGGGGGGTGTGCTGAGTGTTCTCCTCTTACCGCTTGGGTCCAGGGAGCAGCGGCCGGGAAGGTAAGAGGTGTCCGAACTCTGCTCCTCCGCGACAGACTTCTAGTCGTGGATGTACTGCACGTCCGATTCCTTGTTCTTCTTTTCCAGATAGGCGCCGAGCATCCAGATGAGGTTGTCGGCGCGCGAGTAGTTGCCGTCCGGGGTGATGGCAACACCGATCAGTGAATATTTGAGGAAGTAGCGCAGGGACTGGTTCCGGCTTCCGATCAATGTGCAGAGACGATCGACGTTGGGTTCTACGGTGTCCCGGAGTTCGGGAACCCAGAGACGCAGGAGCCTGGTGATGTGGCGGTCGGGTTTGAACCCGTTCCAATGCAGGTTGCGGAGGAATTCACTGGCGAGGGGGTAGCCCATCCCGGGGAGGTCTCGTTCGCGGGGCGTCATTAACGGGATGTCGGTGTCGATGTGTTTATCGCCTGGCCAGCGGCGTGGGGGCGCTATCAGGTAGCCGGCGAGGCACATCATCAGATGCTCGTTGTCGAGCGGGTGGTCGGCATCGGCTGCGAGGTCGACAAAGGCGCGGGCGATGGCGAGGATCTGGCCGTAGTAGTTCGGCTGATCGGTCAGCAGCTTCGCCCAGCGGATGATTGCTTTCGCATCGCCGGTGCCGCTCTGCCCGCTCAAATGCTCACGGAGGTCAGCGAGCGTCAACGTCCCATCGATGACGGCGGTGTGCGTCTTTTCGGGGTCGAAACCGTAGAGAAGTGCTTCGAGGTGCTGGTCACGGACCTTGACGAAACTCGCCCAGTTCCGGGAGTTACTGCCGAGGGCGTTGACTGCAGCTTTGAAGACCTGTTGGTTGCTGTAGGTCTGAGTGAGGGGAGTGTCCATCGCTTCCTGATCGAGGTGGCGTACCGCGTAGTCGAGGAACTGCGAGGAGGTAGCTGCATCGGTGGGGAGGCGGTAGTGCCGTTCGATACGTGCTCTGACCTTCGGGTTCGAGAACAGTTGTTCACCGACCAGGTCGTAGTCCAGCTTCTTCACCACTGTGCCCTTCATCACCCGAAACGGATTGCGGGAGGCGCTTGCTTGTATGGCCGATGCCCCGTCCACTGTGGATCGGTCGCTGCGGCGGATTGGTTACCGCGCTGATCTTTCTTCGCCCAGCCTCCACCGAGGTGACCGACTATCGGCCTGGTTCTATTTCGTACGGTTTTCGGCAGTGGACCCTGCGGTCGACGCGAGTTCGAGGGCTTGGTTTCTTCCCTGATCGGTGCCGAGCAGAGAACCTGGCCGATAGGTGACTTGCACGATCGTCTGCCCCACCCGCGATGTCACCCAATACATCCGGAAGGTGGGGAGATCGGTCAAGCGCACGTGCGAGGTGCCGGTCTGCCGGGCAACCGATTCCTCGCCGACCGGCGCGTTGAACATCTCCTGTGTTTCGGCATAGGTGTAACCCTTTGAGGTGAGGACGCTCTGCCAACTCGTGCAGCGGCCCACGAGATCGCGATACGACGCCATTGCTGCGGTCGCTGCCGCCGCATCGGGGTAGACGAAGGCTTGACTGCTGATCGTCTCCACTTCGGCGGCAGCATCGAACGTCCATGACGCGCCGGCCATGTCGGTCATGTCCGCACTGCGCAGGATCCACGATTGATTACTGCACTCTGGCTGCGTCGTTTCCTGGAGCTCGGCGGCTTCCGGGTCGGTGTCCGATTGTGGTGTCCAGCCCGCACCAGGTAATTGCGCTGCGGAAAGGAGCAGATTCTGCGCAGAGGGTGGCATCGCGACGGCGACGGACAACGAGGTCGTTGGCGAGGCCGACGCAGAGGTTGTCGTTGGCGCGGGAATCGTCGACGAGACCGTCGTGGGCGAGGGCTCTACCGTAGGGCTCTCGGCAGTGCCGCTCTCCGAGGAGCAGGCCGCGAGCAGCGACGTCACCACGAGCGCAGTCGCAGCGGCACCGGTGGAGCGTCCGCTGCGATCACGGGCGGAACGCGTTGGCCATGCGAGGCGTCTGAGCACAGACGGAGTGTAGACGAGCGGTCCAGCTGACCGATTGTGCTCAATCACCATGAGGGAAAGTCGGTCGAAAAACGGTTGAGTGAGATATTTTCGACAGATGTTGTTCGGTTATGCGCGAGTCTCCAGTGCAGATCAGAATCCCGCTCACCAAGTCGATGCGCTGGCGCGGGCGGGCGTCGAGGCCGAGAACATTCATCTCGATCATGCCGGCGGTGCGAAAGCCTCACGCCCGCAGCTCGACGGGGTTCTGGCGCGGTTGCGGGGTGGGGACACGTTGGTGATCACCCGCCTCGACAGATTGGGGCGCTCGGTACTGCATCTGATCACCCTCGGGGCGCAGCTGCGCGAGCGCGGGATCGAGTTGAAGGTCCTCGACCAGGGAATCGACACATCGACGGCGGAAGGGCGGGCGATGTTCGGGATGCTGTCGGTACTCGCGGAATTCCAGCGTGAGCTGATTGTGGCGAACACTCGGGACGGCTTGGCCGCGGCGCGGGCACGCGGCCGAAAGGGCGGGCGTCCGCCGAAGCTCACCGACGATCAGATCGCACTCGCCCAGAGGCTGTACGACGCCGGAGAGAACACAGTCGCCCAGATCGCCGCGATGTTGAACGTGCCCAGGACGACGATCTACGGCCACCTCGACAAGAACAAGTCGACTGCGACCCCCACAGTGCATCCGCTCGGGGAAAAGCCCCTGAATTCTGTTGCGGTAGTGCGAGTGCCGCGGACGTGCCCGACGTGTGGTTACGAGCCGAGTACGCGAGCGGAAGCTGCTCATCAACGCGGCGATCTGGCCGTTGCATGGCTCCATCCGAATGCCGACGATCCGGGATCGGTTGTCATCCGATCGCACTGTCACCATTGCGAACCGGAGTCGCCAGCTTTCGACGTCGCGTGCCAGGTGTGTGGGGACGGGCCGATCCTCGCCGGCGATTTCGCGCAGGCAGCCCAATGCGGTGGCGACCTTCCCGCCCCCGTTGCACACTGGCTCCTCGAGAGCGGCTGGACCGTGGAGCCGTCTCTTCTGTGCCCGGACCATGCACGCGAGGTCGCCCGATGATCGGATCGGCACCACAACTTCCTGAACAACGGGAAACACTCGACGGCGACGCTCTCGCCCACGCACTCGCGGCCATGCGGACCGTCCTTGACGGTGCCCTCGCAGGGGTCAGTGGCGCACGCGACGTCCTGCTCGCCACACAGGCCGGGGGCGACGTCGAGTCGGGCCAGGGGAATGGCGGCGAGATCGCCCTCGATTTGTATCTGGCACATGCTGCGGCGGATCTGCGCACCGCATTGTCGCTGATACGCGATCAGTTACGAGACGGACTCTGATCGAGCCCCACAGATCGAGTGCGAGCGTATGACACGAGAGAGCGGAACGACCGAGAGACCGGGGAGTCGCGGCCAGACGGCAGGCGCAGAGGCATCGCGGGTCAATACTCGACTCGGCCTTCCTTCAGCCAATCTTTCCAACTCTGTTTTTCGGTGGAGTTTCGACCTGAACGACCGCCGAGCGGGTTGACCAGCGCACATTGCCAGCATTCATACGTCAGCTGGGTAGCAGGTACGTTCTGTTGTGCATTGCACCGCGGACATAGTGCGGTGTGGGTTCCCGGCGGTGCAGGGGGGTGGCCGGGGTTGACCAGGATTGCTGCGAGTATTCCTATCGGCCCGAAGAAGAATCCTGCGAAGAAGAATCCGAGTTGGCTGCGGTTCTTCTTCGTTGCGATTGCTCCCGCGATTACTCCGAATACCAGCCAGATCACTGCCGCGGCGAACAGGATTCCAGCTATGTCGTTACTCATCTAAACTCCTTGTAACGTACTTATATCCCGCCCGCGGTATTTGTCTGTGAAGAGCACATCGTAGAAATTGCTTCAACAGCAAAGTCCTGTTCGGGGGTGAGGGAGGGTGAAATTCGATGAGGTTGGTAGGACCCCATTTGGTGAGCCACTCGCTATCAGAGAATCAATGCGTGTGAATACAGCTGGCAGCGTACTCATTCGGAGTTCGGTACGCCAGCGATGAATGACGATGCCGGTTGTTGTACTCCTCCTTCCAGTCCTCGATGACCACCCGGGCTTCGAGGAGGCTGTGGAATTCGTTCATGTTCAAGCACTCGTCACGGACACGATTGTTGAAGGATTCGATGTACCCGTTTTTCCACGGCTGACCAGGGGGAACATAACCGATACCGACCTGATCCTCGCAGAACGTCCTCAACGACTCGGAGATGAACTCCGGCCCGTTGTCGCACCGCAACACCTGTGGTGGGCCGCCCCAGAGTGCAAACGCCTTCTCCAAGGCGGCGACGAGATCCTCTGCTGGTATGGATCTCTCGACCATGTTGAGCACCGACTGACGCGTATGTTCGTCGACCATCGACGCGATCTTGAACTTCCGGCCGTCCGTCGTCGAATCGAACTGGAAGTCAATCGCCCACACCACCTTCGGAGCATCTGCCTCGGTAATCGGAGTAGTCGAGGCGCCGGCCCGTTTGCGGATCTTACGGACCTTCACCCGCAACCCTTCCTCGCGCCAGAGACGCTGAACCTTCTTTTTGTTGATCACCGAGCCCGCGGCACGCAAGTCCGCCCACGCCCGCCGGAAGCCTTTTCGCTGGTTGGCTTTGGCCCAGTCTCGCAACCACTTACGCAGATCGGCGTCCGGATCGTCCGGGGTGTTTCTCGCAAGCTCTTTCCGCTGAGTAGATCGCGGTTGCCCGACGATTCTGCAGGCGAACCGCTGCGAGAGCCCCATCGTTTCCTGGAGCATCGTCACGGCGTTTCGCTTGGCGGTCGGGCTCAGAATTTTCCCTTCGCGATCTCCTTGAGTGCCGCCTTTTCGAGCTCGGCTTCGGCGAGAAGCTTCTTGAGCAGGGCGTTCTCGTTCTTGAGTTCCTTGAACTCTTTGGCATCGTCAGCCTTCATACCGCCGTACTGTTTACGCCAGTTGTAGAGCGTCGGCACCGAGACGTCGAGCTGTCGGGCGATTTCCTCGACGTCGGTGCCTGTGGCGGCGAGTTCGTCGCCGTGGCGCAGTTTTCGGATGATCTGTTCGGGCGTATGCCGTTTACGTCCAGCCATGAGATGAAGCCTTTCATGCCCTTGATCAGGGCGGAAGGATTCTCATAACTTGCGGGTCACTTCACGGGGGTCATGCCAAGGTCCTGGAAACTCTAGTTCGACCGAAAACTTGCTGTCCATCCTCTGAACGACTGACAGTGACACGTGTCTACGCAGATCGAGTTGCCCTCCTAGTGCACATATTTCGTCTGATCAGCGCGACTGACGCCGTGCCCGGGTCCGCGCCGCACCTGCGTTTTCACCCCGCATGAAGGGCCGACGATGTCGACGTTCGTGCCCACCATTGCGATAGGGGAGCCTGCGCACCGGGCGATGCTATTCCGATGATCGCATTCGCACCGCGAAACGGGTGTGCAGGTGATAGCGGTTGCTAAGGTTTCTGTAGCCGGTATCGCCTTTGTCGGAGATCTCAGATTCTGTCATCGGTTTCGGCCGGGTGTACTGGCGTCATTACCGCGCATTTTGGGGAAATTCGAGGGCTGAACTGTTTCGCAGCGTCGGTGAATGGACTTTTGAGGAAATGTCAGCACTCTTCCAATGCTGGTACGAGGTATCCCGGAGGCAGTGTGGGAAGCGGTAGTTGGGAGTCGTCTGCGGCGCGTTCACGTTTTCAGGCGGCGTGGTTCGGTGTCCTTCTTCGGCACAGTGTCAATGTGCTCTGTGGGGTGGTGTATCTGAGCTTTCCGCCGCGCACGGGGGTGGGTGTGGCGGTCGCCGTGGTGTTGATCGGGTGGGGTTCGTTTCGTCTGCTGACACGGTCGATGACGTCATCGACCGTGGTGTGGGCGGATTACGTGCTGGTTGTGGTGGTGGCGGTGACGATTCCGTCGACGACCGAAGGTATCGACGTAGTGTCGTCGAACTCGTTGCCGTTGGCGGTGTCCGGGAGTGCGGTGTTGAGTTTCGCGTTCTCGCAGCGGCATTGGCAGGCTGTGTTGGCTGCGGTCGGTATCGCGGTGGCGTTCGCGGTTGGGTTGTCGGGCGTGGTGGGTGTGGAGTCGCCGTGGACGGTGTTCTGGCCGTACTTCTTCCTCGTTCAGTGTGCGATCGGGATTTTCCTGCGGCAGTTGGTCGAACGCGGCGCACGAGCAGCGGATGCGGCGGGTGAGCAGCTCGCGGAGACCGAACGAGATGTCGCGGTCGCGCAGGCGCGGCGCGAGTATCAGCGTGAACATTGGGCGACGGTGCACGATACGGCCGCGGCGACGATGTTGATGATCGGGCACGGTGTGCCGTTGACGCAGGAGCGGGTGCGTCGTCAAGCCGCTCGCGATCTGCAGGCACTTCGGTCGGCGCCGGCACTGGAGTCGGGCGAGCAGATAGATCTTCGCCGGATTCTCGACGACATCGCCGTGGAGTCAGGACTCGCAGTCTCCGTGACCGGGGCCGAGCTGGTGCGGGTGTCTGGGACTCTTGCTCATGCGGTAGCGGGTGCAGTCAGGGAGGCATTGACGAACGTCGAGCGGCATTCCGGCACCCGGGCAGCATCGCTGGTGTTGCGCGAGTCCGGGGTCGACATCGTCGATGCCGGCACCGGATTCAGCGCAGCAGATGCCGCCGATACCGAGGGTTCAGCGTCGACAATGGGTCACGGCCGCGGGATCGCCGAATCCATCACCGGGCGGATGACGCGGGTCGGCGGCTCAGCGCGAGTCGAATCCGCTCCGGGAGCTGGGACGAGAATTGTCCTGGACTGGGACACCGAGAGCGCCACGGTTGCAACGGAAAGCGTCGCAGGTGATGCCGCGCGGGTGTGGGAGCTCTCCGATCCTGCCCGCCGCGCGTTTCGGCTCAGCCGCGGGTACGGGCTGGGTCTGGTCGGGGTAGCTGTCATATTGACGACGTTGATCCCGGTGCGCTTGTACGGACCCGAGCTCGTCACCGAGCCCACGCAAATGGTGTTGATCGGTGTTCTGTTCGGGGTCATCGGGTTGGGGGCGTGCACGGTCACCGGGATGGCGGTGCCGCGGTGGGCGAAGGCCGCGGGATTCGCCGCGGTGTCGGTGGTGACGTTCGTTCAGCCGTTCACCACCGACGATGCGTTCGGCACGGGGGAGCATTGGGCGTTCGGGATGACCGGATGGGTGTTGCTGCCGCTCCTGCTCACATCGCCGGTGCGAATGATCATGGCGGCGTTGGTGTTCTTACGAGTGGTCACCGCCGCGGCGGCTGTGATCGGCGGCGAGATGAACGCGGGAACATTCGAGCTGTTCGGATACAGCCTGGCCAGTGAATTGGCAGTACAGATGATCGCCGGGTTCTTCGCCACTGACCTGCGCCGCACCGCACGGTTGGCAGCGGAGGAATCCGAGGCACAGTCCTCGCTGATCGCCGGCCAGGAGATCGCGGACCGCGTGCAGGCCGATTATCGGAGCCGCTATACCGCGCTCGAAGAAACCACGGTGCCGCTGCTGCGGGCCCTCGCGGAGGGATCGATCACCGCCGATTCCGAAGGGGTGCGCGCGCGGGCAGCGGTCGAGTCCGCGCGGATGCGCCGACTGTTCCTGCACGCGGACGGACAACTGCAGCTTCACCCGCTGGCACGCGAGATTCAGGATCTGACCGCGCTGGGGGAGCAGAACGGGGTATCGGTGGTGGTGGAGATACCACCAGATCTGTCCTCGGTCGACCGGCAGGTGCGAAGCAGCCTTCTCGCGGCCCCGGCACTGGCGGTCGCTGCTGCCCGGGTGCATGCCCGGATCGTGGTCACCGAGACCCCACAGCTTCAGGTCAGTGTCGTCGCCGACTGCGACCCCACCCGCGTCGACGATCTGGAAGTGGTCGAGACGGCGGGGATTCAGGTGCGAGTCGAGTACGACGAGGGCCTGGTGTGGGTGCAGGCCACCGCCGCTCCCACATCGGCGCGGGCCGTAACGCTGTCGGAAGTTGCGCCGTGAACACCGTCAACCGAGGGCGAGTTGCCCGCCACGAGAGGACCATTCGATGACCGCACCTGAACTGACCGACATCACTGTCGCATTGATCGACGACCACGACGTCGTGCACGAGGGCCTCGCCTCCTGGTGCGCCGGCGCGACCCCACCGATCGCGGTCGCCGGACGATACCTGCGCCCGACAGAATTTCTGCGCGATCGAGCAGGTGGGCAGGGTATGCGTATCGATGCGGTGGTGTTGGATCTGCAGTTCGGGGACGGCTCGCCGCTGCCCGCCTTGGACATGGTGGGGACCCTCACCGACGCCGGATACCGGGTCATCGTCTACTCCATGCGCAGTGACGCGGCGACGATCTTGGATTGCCTCGACAACGGTGCGGTGACGTATCTGACGAAATCGGAAGGACGTCAACATCTTGTTCCCGCGATCGAGGCTGCCGTGACCGATCACCCGTATATGTCGCCGAGTATGGCCGGGGCGATGTCCGCGGACACCAGGGCATCGCGACCCAAGCTGACCGAGCGGGAACGTGAAGTGCTGATCCAGTGGTTCCGGACCGAATCGAAAAACTTCGCCGCCAAAGCCCTGTACATCACCGCATCCACCCTGGCCACTCATCTGGGGCGGGTGCGCACCAAATACGCCGCCGCCGGGCGGCCGGCGTCGACGAAAGCGGCGCTCGTCGCACGCGCCTTGCAGGACGGAATCATCAGCATCGACGACCTCTAGCTCTAACCGGAACAACACCGACCAGGCCAACTTCGCGAAGTGAATTGTGTCGGTACAAGTACGGTGACCGGGCACGAGCCCCCTCCATACGTGTCAGCGAGAGAACACTCGGCATCGTAGGCAGTCTTCGTGATAGCCAGTCTCAATCAATCATCGGTATATACGTTTCGCACCTTTATCGCCCAGGATCAACGCCAATTGCTACTTAGCGAACACCCACGAAGTCTCGTCGACAGACAGTCACGCGACGATGGCCTGGGGTAAGAGGTCATCGCCCAGCTCTCTGCAAAGGCGTTGTGTCCTCCGTTCGGACGACGCGGAGCGCTGTTCGAATTAGGTAGGGTCATTTTCTGAATTACTCAAAATTTGGAAACGCCACCGAGTCGGAACCGCGAATGCGATCCGAACTAGCTCTCTGTGAGGTAAAAGAATGGGTTTGTTCGGTCCCTCCAAAGAATTTCGTGAGAGAACATTCACAGCCCCCTGCACCAGTGCAGAATTCCTGCACGTTCTCAAAGGTTCCTCCGACTATGAGGGCGATACACCCTTCGGAGTGCTGCTTGACATGGCGCCGCAGCAAAATCCTCCGATCGCCGAGACGGTCTATCTGGAGTCGTTCACGTCAGACGGATTTGTCATCGCCGCGGGAAATCGAGTGAAAACGCTATGGCGGATGCAGTTGACATTGCAGGGAAATAATCCAGTTGAGGGAACATTTGGTGCTCTGAACGTAAACGACGAACGCTGGTTTGGAAATGTCCTCAGTATGAACGCTGCTATCAGTGAAACTGTGAGACGTATCGGTGGAAGAACGAAGAGATGGCCTATATAGGCGCCGCTCCGTTTGCCTCTTTGTTGCAGAATTCCCTGGCGTCATCTGGTGTGGAAGGAAAAATGTAAATGGGTAATCTTGATTCTTATAAGAAGGACATGCAATACCTGAAAGAGAAAAGTGATAAAAGATCATTGAACAGCGACAACAGCATTTACAAAGATTTGGATCGAAAAGCATCGAGTCTTCCTGAGCTGCGCCGGTTCCTCAATTCTCTGAACGTGAATTACGTTTAGGAATGACAGGATTCGGCACCGTAAGATTCGAACTTTCATTGTCGGACCTATGAAGCCCTGAAATTCCGAGAAACTGAAATAGTGCAACTGCAAAAAGTCCCCGCACTTTGTGTGCGGGGACTTTTCGGTGCATATCTATCGGCCGGCGTGTTGCCGGTCGCGGCCTTGGGACTTGTTCGGCCACTCTTCCGTGCGACTGGTGGTCGCGAACGCGGTGCGCTGGGCAGCGAAGTCGTACTTCTCGACGGCTTCACCGCGCTCATCGTCGCCCTGGACGCGGTTGCCTTCCTTGACTGCCGTCGACGCTTCGGGCTGCGACCGCTGCCAGTCCTTGACAAGCTCTTGCTCCGCGTCGCTCCGCTCGTCCTTCCCCGCCTCCGGACCGTACATCTGCTCCCAGACAGCGAACCACTCCGAGTGTTCTCCCGCGCCCACGTCTTCGCCTCTTCTAGCTCGACCGCAGCGCGTTCTGTTTTACGATCGGCACTCTCGGTCGCAGTCATCGCAGCACCGGCAGCCACGCGATCCTGAGCGGCCTGCTTCTGCTCGGTTCCCGCCACGTCCTTGTACGCACAGCCGTAGGCGAGGAACTCCCGTGCTGCCTGATCGTTGTCGACGTCGAAGCCGTATCGTTCGTGGACTTCGGAACGGATCTTGTGCGCAGCCTGCGCCGCGATCTCCGATTCAGGACTCCACGCCTTTGCCTGCAAGTAGGAGTCGGTGATCGCGTCCGGCTTCGCTTGATTCCACCACTGCTTGTCCGAGACTCCTCGCAGCTGCGTCTCGGCGGCCGTCCATTCGACTTGAGACGTTCGGCGTACTCGCGAGATGCCTGTTCGCTGCGATGCTGTGCGTCCCGCATTCGTTGCTCGCGGGAGCGTGCCATCTGCTCGGCGAGTCGACTCATCATCTGCATGGCCACGCGCATCGCCATGCCCACTTCGCGGCCGATCGCGCCTACTTCGTCATCGGACATCTGCTCTCGCACTTCGTCGGACCGGTCGGCCGGGTGCGGGCCGAAAGTGCGGGTTCGTGGTTCGCGTCTCGCGCTGATCGGGGAACAGTGCGTCCGGAGCCTTGTCGGTGGGCAGCGGTTGCACGGAGGTTTTGTGGCCCCGGTGGACCGAGCACGCCTTGAAGGGGCTGGCGCCGGCGAACAGCTTTTCCATGTGGTGATCGGCGTGATCGCGCCACCACACACTCATGCCGGTCTTCGCATCCAGGTGGGCGTGTACTCCCATGCCCGCCAGAGAGCTTCGACGCGGTTGACCGCTTCCTCGTGCAGAGCACGGGACTAGCGATGCTGGTGGCGGAGGCATTGCCGTGTAAATCTCGCCAGGTGGTGACCGCGCATTTGCCCGACACGATCACCACCGCGGCTGAGTTCCCCTATTCGTTCAGGATCCGAACTGAAGACTTCCAACAGATCCCGTTCCGGAATTGGGGTCGGGGGTTGTCGGAGGCACGTCCGCAGTACTGCCGTCGATCGCGAACAGAACTGACTCTTGATTTTCTTGCTCATCAGTGACGTAGATCGGCACAACATAAGTGCGGCCGTCGCTGGCAACTAACTCGAGATGATGGAGCCCCGGTGGAACATCGGGCACATCGAAGTCGATGATGCCGGAGCCCCTATCATCGAGGTGCACGATTCCGAGATCGATCGGATCGGATTTGAAAATTACATGTAGTAATTTCTCGACGGTCTTCCCTGCCTCGACAGCAGCATTCCCGGCAGCTACCGGAACTCCGATTATTCCCGCATAAAGGTGATTGCCGACGGTAACGACCGTGTCGGTGACCGTGGGCCCCGCAGTTTCGCGAGCAACTGGCGTGTAGTCGATGCCAGCGACGAGAAGCTGTGCAGCGCAGTCAGTTGCAGACTGCCAAACATTTCCGACAGCCGGGCATCGCATCTTCGTAGATGGGTACAGGGTGTGTGCTCCGCTGGCGGCAGTGATTGGTGACAGCACGTCAGCCAGGTTCCCTCCGCTGGCATCGCAGACAATGTCACCGATCGTACAAATTGACGCGACCAAATTCGGATGAGAGTCCTTGTAGGCGACTGCATCGGCAGCGTAGAGATTCATGACGATAGAGGCGCCGTTGCCGTTCCC